>NZ_STGM01000009.1 GCF_004854025.1 Microbacterium hydrothermale | reverse complement strand
GGGGATGCGCTCGCGCGCCCCGACCGTCGCGGACCCGGCCGGGAGCCCCGCGGCCCCCCTCAAGGAGCCGCGTCCGTCCACTCAACCTGCACCAGCGTCAGCTGAGTGATGACGCACAGGACCGATCCCCCGGGATCGCCCCGGGCGGGGCGTCACTCCAGCGTCTTAGCTCGCTTCGCCCGACGGATAGTGCTGAGCTGCTGGATTCCGTTCGCAATGAGGATGGTCGATAGCGTCAGATAGAACCACTCGATCCCTCTGCCCGCGTTGAAGACCAGCGCAACTGAACTAGCGACCCACCAGAGAGCGAGCAGCGGCAGCACGCACCACCAAAACGGTTCGGACTGCAAGAGGCGCTTCACAAGTCGAAATCTATGGCCGTGCGTCCGCGGTGTACATGACTGGACGCCGCAAGAGGAACACGGGCGCCGGATACAGAATGCGCGGCGGCGGACGCCGGGAGGCGCAAGAGGACACTGAACCGCGTGGCGCCGGGTGAGTCGAAGATGATCGCCACGACGAACCCCGACTCGCGGGCTGGCTGGCTGACGGTCGACTTCACTCATTCGATTCGGCGTCTCCACGCCCTCCCGCCCGATGCCCCACCGCCGTCACATCCACGGCGTAGCCTCCATCCATGCCCCTCGTCCTCGTCACCGGCTCCGCACGCGCGAACAGCATCGCCGCCGGGATCGTCCCCCGCCTGCGATCCGACGGGTGGGACGTCGTCACCAGCGAACTCGACTCCGGTGACTTCCCGTGCGACCTCGCCGACCCGACGGCACCCACGCGCCTGATCGAGCGCGTGTCGGACGAACGCGGGCCGATCCACGCCCTCGTGCTCAGTCACGCGCACGGCGTCGAGTCCGGCATCCTCGACACGACGGCGGAGAGCTTCGACCGCCACATCGCCGTCAACGCCCGCGCGACCCTCCTGATGATCGCCGCCTTCGCCCGACAGGTCGACCAGACGGGAGGAGCGGTCGTCGCCTTCACCAGCGATCACACCACCGGGAACCTCCCGTACGGCGCATCGAAGGGCGCGCTCGACCGCATCGTCATCTCGGCCGCCCGCGAGCTCGGGCCGCGGGGCATCTCCGCCAACGTCGTGAACCCCGGACCCATCGACACCGGTTGGATGGACGACGACACCCGCGACGGCCTCGCCGGATACCACCCGCTCGGCCGCTTCGGCACGCCCCGCGACATCGCCGGGGTGACGGCGTTCCTCCTCTCCGACGCGGGCCGGTGGATCAGCGGCCAGCTGCTGCACACCGACGGCGGGTTCTCCGCCCGCTTCTGAGCCGGAATCCGGACCGCAACCGCACGCGTTCCCGCCCGCACCCCGCCTCCTCGCCCCGCCGTGAGCCTGGCCACCTGACGCACCCCCGGTGCACAGCTGCACCCCTTACCCGCACGCTGCCATGCCGCGGGGCCCTGCCGACACAGCCCCGCACACCGCTGTGCTAGCGTCGCCCGCAGTGACACGGGGTGCCCACCGGGGCTGAGAACACACCCGTCGAACCTGATCTAGTTCGTACTAGCGAAGGGATGTCGCGAATGGTCGTTCGCACGTCGTCGTCTCCGTCCACCCCCGCCGAGAGCCTCGAGGCCCTGCGCCGAGCCGCGCCGCTCACGCAGTGCATCACGAACGCGGTGGTGACGAACTTCACCGCCAACGCGCTGCTCGCCCTCGGCGCCGCCCCCGCGATGTGCGACATCCCCGGCGAGGCCGGCCTGTTCGCGGGCATCGCGGGCGGAGTGCTGGTGAACCTGGGCACCCCCACCGCCGAGCAGCGGGATGCCGCCCGCGAGGCTGTGGGCGCGGGTACGCCGTGGGTGCTCGATCCGGTCGCCGTCGGCGCCCTGCCGGTCCGCACCGCGCTCGCGAGGGACCTGCTCGCCGCACGTCCGTCGATCATCCGCGGCAACGCCTCCGAGATCCTGGCCCTCGCCGGAGCGGGTTCCGGTGGCCGCGGAGTCGATGCCACCGACTCTCCCGACGACGCTCTCGAGGCGGCCCGCACCCTGGCCCGCGCGACGGGTGCCACCGTCGCCGTGTCGGGCGAGGTCGACCTCATCGTGGATGCCGACCGCACCGCGCGCGTCACCGGCGGCAGCGTCCTGCTCACCCGGGTCACCGGCGGCGGATGCGCGCTCGGAGCGGCGATGGCGGCCCTTTCCGCGGTGACCACGCCGTTCGATGCCGCGATCACCGCGAGCGCGGTCTGGGCGATCGCGTCGGAGCGGGCGGCATCCGTCTCGCGCGGTCCGGGGTCGTTCGCCGTCGCCTTCCTCGACGAGCTGGCCGCGCTCGAACCGACCGATCTCCGGTCGGTCGACATTCGGACGGAACGAACCGGTGCCGAGGGCGCGGGGACCGCGCGATGAGCCGGGACCTCGCGCTGCACCTCGTCACCGACCACCGCGTGCCCTTCGCGCGACTGCGCGACACCGTCGACGACGCCGTCGCCGCGGGTGTGACCGTCGTGCAGCTGCGCGACAAGGTCGCCACGGGTGGCGAACTCTTCGCCCGTGCCCTCGACCTGGCCGATGTCGTCGCCGGACGGTGCGCGTTCGTCGTCGACGACCGCCTCGACGTCGTGCTCGCCGCCCGCGACCGCGGAGCCAGGGTCGACGGCATCCATCTGGGTCAGAGCGACCTGCCGGTCGACGTCGCCCGCGCGCTCCTCGGGCCGGACGCGCTCGTCGGGTGGACGGCGAACACGCCCGCCCACCTCGCGGCGGCCGCGTCGCTGCCCGCCGGCACCGTCGACTACCTCGGGGTCGGCGTGATCCGCGCCACCGCCACCAAGCCCGACCACCCGCAACCGCTCGGCGTCGACGGATTCGCGGCCCTCGCGACCTCCACGCCCCTGCCCTGCGTCGCGATCGGCGGGATCGGTGTCGACGACGTCGCCGCTCTGCGAAAGGCGGGGGCGGCCGGAGTCGCGGTCGTGTCCGCCGTGTGCGGTGCCGACGATCCCGGCGCCGTCGTCCGTGACATCCGCTCCGCCTGGGCGGCCGGGGCATGAGCGGTCCGGGCACGGACAGCCAGGGCACGGGCAGCCAGGTCACGAGCAGCCAGGTCACGAGCAGCCGAGACACGGACAGCCAGGTAACGAGCAGCCGAGACACGAGCAGCCAGGACACGGGCAGCAGAGGCGTCAGCCCGCGCGTGTTGAGCATCGCCGGCACCGACCCCACCGGCGGCGCCGGCGTACAGGCCGACCTCAAGGCGATCGCCGCGTTCGGCGGGTACGGCATGGCGGTCGTCACGGCCCTCGTCGCCCAGAACACCCTCGGCGTACGCGAGGTGCACGTGCCGCCGACGGCGTTCCTCGACGCGCAACTACGCGCGGTCAGCGACGACGTCGAGATCGACGCCGTGAAGATCGGGATGCTGGGCTCCGCGCAGGTCGTGGCGCACGTCGAGGCGTGGCTCGTCGAGGTGCAGCCGCCGATCGTCGTGCTCGACCCGGTGATGGTCGCCACGAGCGGCGACCGCCTGCTCGATCCCGAGGCCGAGGAGGCCGTGCGCGCCCTCTGCCACCGCGCGGATCTCGTCACCCCGAACCTCCCCGAGCTCGCCGTGCTGGTGGCGCAGCCCCGGGCGACGACCTGGGACGCCGCCGTCGCCCAGGCGCAGCTCCTCGCCGCGCGCGCCGACACGACCGTCCTGCTCAAGGGCGGCCACCTCGACGGCGCGCACAGCCCGGATGCCGTCGTCGATACGAGCGGGGTGCACGCGGTCGCCGGCCGCCGCGTCGACACGCGCCACACGCACGGCACTGGCTGCTCGCTGTCGTCGGCGATGGCGACCCTCGCCGCCCACGGACTGACCTGGTCCGAGGCCCTCGAGCGCGCCAAGGCCTGGCTGACGGGCGCCCTCGAGCACGCCGAGGCCCTGCACGTGGGCCGCGGCAACGGCCCCATCGACCACCTGCACGAGCTGCGACCGCACATCGACCTCACCCCGTCGTGGAGCGCCGCCCGATGGGATGCCGCGGCACCGACCCGCGCGCAGGTGGACGCCTGCGCGTTCGTGCGGGGCCTGGCATCCGGCACCCTCCCGCGCGCCGCGTTCACCTGGTACCTCGGTCAGGACCTGCTGTACCTGCGCGAGTACGCCCGGGTGCTCGCGCGGGCCGCGGCCCTCGCGCCCACGGTCGCGGAGCAGCGGTTCTGGGCCGCGGCGTCGGTGTCGTGCCTCGCCGAGGAGGCGGCTCTGCACGAGTCGCACGTCGATCCCACGGGGCTGACACCCGCGGCATCCACCCTCGACTACACCGCCCACCTGCTCGCCGCGTCGGCCGCGGGATCGTACGCGGTGCTCGTGGCGGCGATCCTCCCGTGCTTCGTGCTGTACACCGACATCGGCGCACGACTGCGCGGCACGTTCGACGCCGACCACGCCTACGCCGATTGGCTCACCGCCTACGCGGACGAGGCGTTCGCGGCGTCGTCACGAGAGGCCTCGACGATCGCCGATGCGGCAGCCCGGGCGGCATCCCCCGCCGAGCACGCCGCGATGGCCACCGCCTACGACCGGTCGATGGCCCTGGAACTGGCGTTCTTCGAGGCGCCGCTGCGCTGACCGCACCGCGCGCGAGTCGCCATGATCGGTCGCTTCGGACGGGCCGGAGGCGACGATTTCCGGCGACTCGCGCGGGGTGGAGGATCAGCCGCTCTTGCGGCGGAACTCGCGCTTCGTCACGGCGGCGTGCGTGCCCTGCACCGCGGAGTGACCGTCGAGGTGCGCCTGACCGGACCGCTGCTGACCGTTCTTCTTCGCGAGAGCCTCTTTGAACTTGCGCTTCATCTCGTCGGATGCCGTGGCATCCGAGGTCTCGTCGGAACTCATGCCCCCACCCTAGGCACGCCGACGGACGACGGCCAGCGCTCAGACGTGCCGCACGCGCTGCTGCAGGCGCGTCCGGATGTCGAACAGCTCGGTGCCGCCGACCTCGCGCGCGCCCGTGATGCCGCGGCGCAGCAGAGTGGTCAGCGCGCTGCGCGTGACCAGGGCGACGGGGGTGCCGCGCACCTTGCCGAGCTCGGTGATCGCGTCGAAGACGTCGTCGTCGGGAAGCACGACGATCGCGCCGCTGAACCGCACTCCGGCGGCGCGAGCCACCACCCGGGCGCGCGAGACGAGCTCGGTCACGGGCGCTCCGATCACGTTCGGGCCGGTGATCTCGCCGCGGCGCACGCCCACGGGACCGCCGAAGTCCTCGCTCAGCATCGCGTAGAGGCCGCTCGGGCCGAGCACGAGATGGTCGATCTTCTGCTCCGGGTCGATGCCGTCGCGGTCGGCGAACACGTCGTGCCACACGGTGTACCCCATGCCCAGTTCGGACACCAGACGCGCGGTCTCCTCCTCGGCGAGCGCGTCGGCGAGGATGTGCCGGATCTCGGGCGGCGCCGAGCGCACGAGCGCCGGGTCGTACGGGTCGGCGACGTCGACACCGCGGCCCACCCACTCGCGGATGAGGCCGAGGTACCGCTCACGACGCCAGCCCCCGGGCTGCCCGTGCGAGCGGGCGCGCGGGCGCGTGTCGGCCGGACGGGAGGGGGCGGATGCCGACGGCACCCCGCCCCAATCGTGGGACGCCGACGCCGTACCGTGGCCGCGGTCGTAGGCGCTGCGCGCCTCGGGCGTTCCGACCAGCTCCCACGCCCGCTGCACCTGCACGAACAGGGCGGCGTCGCCGCCGGTGTCGGGATGGGTCTCGCGCAGGCGCACCCGGTAGGCGCGGCGCAGGCCGTCGTCATCGATGTCGGCCGCGACGCGGAGCACCTCGTATGCCGAGGACGACATGGGACTGTCGAACACGTGCGTCTTCCGTTCCGCCGCGGGGCGCGGCGATTCCAGGCTAGCCGCCGGTATCTGTACGCCGACCGGAATCCGCCGTGCCTTCGCTGAGGGCGCACAGCCCCCGAGCCGCCCTCGCCGACGCCGTCACGGCCGCCGTCGCCGTCGCCGTCGATCGCCGCGGCGGGCCCACGCGGCGGCGCTGCGGCTCGACAGCGCCAGCAGCACGAGGATGTCGAGCGCCAGGGTGATGAGCGTCGTGCGGATCGTGATGTCGGACGACCCGTCCCACCACGCCGCGAACGACGCGAGGATCGTCAGGGTCGACGAGATCATCACGATCACGCGGGCCGCGTTGCTCCCCCGGAGCACCAGGATGCCGAACACGAGCTGCACCACCGCGACGGTCGCGACGAGCGCGAAGAAGACCGCATCGCTCACGTCGTAGGCAGCGGCCGACGAGGGCACGTCGAGCTCGCCGGTCGCGAGCGCCGCGAGGGAATGCACCCACGGCGGCACGTCGATCACGACCGTGAGGCCCCACGCGAGCGCCGTGACCGCGCGCAGGAGCACGAGCACCCCACCCGCGACCGTGGTGACGGGCCGCGGCATCGCGGGATCCGCCGCGATCGGCGCGGCGAGGGGTTCGAACGCCGCCCTCTTGTCCGGGTGCCGTTCGTCCGGATGCCGCGGGCTCACGCGCCCTCCCGGTTCCGGCGCGGGCGGGGCGCGGCATCCGCCGTCTCCCCCGACTCCCGGAGGTCGACGCCCCGCACGTCGTCGCCGCGCGCGGCCACCGCGCGCACATCCACCGCGCGCACATCCACCCCGCGCACGTCGATGATCGGCAGGTCACCGTCGGTCGAGATGCTGTCGCCGCCGCCGTTGCGGGCGTGATAGCCCGTGGAGAAGTCGCGGATCACGTCGACCGCGACCCCGGGCAGCGGCTCGAGGGTCGAGACGATGTGGTCGCGTTCGATGTCGGTGTCGGCGTCGATGCGATGCGTCACCTGCAGGGTGAACAGCGACAGCCCCACCGCGCGGTCGAAGGTCCCCGCGGCGAGCCAGTCGACACGACGCCCGCCGGGCAGCAGCCACCCGTCGGGGCACCTCCACAGGCGCACGTGATGGCGCTGCGCGGGCGAACCGGCGACCTCCTGCTGGTAGGCGAGGTCCTGCACGTGACCGAAGAGCAGCAGGGGGCTCACCGGAGCGCGCGGGTAGCTGCGGCGTCGCAGCGTCGAGGTGACGATCCGCCACGACGAGCGCAGCGTGACCGGATCGGCGGGGATCCACCCCGCCCCCGCCATCACCGCCTCGACCTGCTCCCGCTCGCCCAGGAAGGCGAGGTTGACCGGATCGCCCAGCAGCCCGTCGGAGGTGCGCGTGCGGCCCATGAAATAATCGGGGACGTAGATCGCGGTGAGGATGCGATGCAGGCGGGGTAGTACGAGGTAGGCGAGCAGCAGCCAGAAGGCGACCGCCATGACCACTCCGCCCCATCCGAGCGAGAACGACTGCGTGAAGCTCAGGTACGCGAGCCAGATCGCGGCGAGACCGGCGAAGACGAAGAAGAACCCGTCGAGGGCTCGACCGAACGACCAGCGGCGCCGCGGCGGGGTCATGGCCGGATCGCTCCCGCCGTCGACCCCGGACCGGTCACCACAGCGCCGGCTCCGGCTCGTAGGCGAAGGCCGCGGCCACGCGATCGGCGGGCAGCTCGTCCCATCGGGCGGGCGACCAGCGCGGCGAACGGTCCTTGTCGACGACCTGCGCGCGGATGCCCTCGACGAGGTCGGGCTGTGTGAAGGCGAACCAGAGCACGAGACCGTACTCCTGGGCGAGCGCCGCCCGCAGCGACGGCAGCGCGCGCGCCCGGCGCACGGCCTCGAGCGTCACCGCGAGCGCGGTGGGCGCCGACGCGGCGAGAAGGTCGGCGGTCTCGCGCGCCTCGGGCTCGGGCCGAGCCCGCAGGCGGTCGATGATCGCCGGGACGTCGTCGGCGGCGAAGGCGTCGTCGACCCACTCCCGCGCCGCCTCGAGCCGCGAGGGCTCCGGACTCTCGTCGAACAGCAGCACCAGCTCGGTCGGGCTCGAGGGGTCGGCGCGGTTCTCGAGCGCTTCGTACAGCGCCTCGAGGTGGGCGGTGGGCACCATGTGGTCGGCGAATCCCGCGTACAGCGCGTCAGCGGCATCCATCGTCCCCGCCGTCAGGGCCAGGTACTCGCCGAGTCGACCCGGGGCCCGGGCGAGCAGCCACGAACCGCCCACGTCGGGGGTGAAGCCGATGCGCGTCTCGGGCATGGCCAGGCGCGAGCGCTCGGTGACGATGCGGATCGCGGCGTGACCGGCGAGACCGATGCCCCCGCCCATGCAGACGCCGTCGGCGATGGCGATGACGGGCTTGCGCGAGGTGGCGATGCGGTGGTCGAGGGCGTACTCCTCGCGGAAGAAGGCGTGCACCTCGTCGACGCGGCCGCCCGTGACCATCTCGTGCAGGGCCCGCACGTCGCCGCCCGCGCAGAACCCGCGCTCCCCGGCGCCGTCGAGCAGGATGACGTCGACGTCGGTGTCGCGCTCCCAGCGGTCGAGCGTGATGTTCAGCGCACGGATCATGTCGAGGTCGAGGGCGTTGATCGCCCGGGGCCGGTTGAGGGTGAGGTGGCCCAGGCCGCGTCGGCCGCCCACGAGGACGCTGTCGTTCTCGGTTCGTTGTGCGTGCACGGTGCCACGTTACACACGCGCCGAGATGCGTTTTCGGCCTCGGATCGGGGAGGATGGACGCAAACGCCCGCCGAACGAGAGGTGTCGGATGCCCGACGGACAGGTGCTGGAGTTCGCCGGACTCACCAAACGCTTCGGAGCGGTTTCGGCGGTCGACGATCTCTCGGCCCGCATCGAGCCGGGTCAGGTCACGGGCTTCCTCGGTCCCAACGGGGCCGGCAAGACGACCTCGCTGCGCATGCTCCTCGGCCTCGTCCGCCCCACGTCGGGCAGGGCGACCATCGGGGGCCGGTCCTTCGCCGAGCTCGACTCCCCGCTGCAGACGGTGGGCGCGGCGCTCGAGGCGTCGAGCTTCCACCCCGGCCGTTCCGCCGCGAACCACCTCAAGGTCTACGCGCGCGCGGCGGGCCTGCCCACGTCCCGCATCGATCACGTGCTGGGGCTCGTCGGCCTGGCCGACGTGGCCGGACGCCGCGTCGGCGGCTTCTCGCTCGGCATGCGCCAGCGCCTCGGTCTCGCCACGGCCCTGCTGGGCGACCCGGGCGTCCTCGTGCTCGACGAACCGTCGAACGGCCTCGACCCGGAGGGCATCCGCTGGATGCGCTCGCTCCTGCGCCACCTCGCCGAAGAGGGACGCACGGTGCTCATCTCCTCGCACCTGCTCGCCGAGGTGCAGCAGACCGTCGACGCGCTGCTGATCATCTCGCGCGGCCGCCTGGTGTTCCAGGGCGGGATCGAAGACCTCGCCGACCCCGACGAATATGCGACCGTGGTCGACTCCCCCGACCGCGCAGCGCTGTCGCGGCTGCTCGACGAGCGCGGCATCGACTATCAGCTGCTGCGCAACGGCTTCACGATCCGTCACCACGAGCCGGTCGAGATCGGCGCCCTGGCCGCCGGCTCCGGCATCGCGCTGTCGAACCTGCAGAGCAAGGGCGCGAGCCTCGAAGACATCTTCCTCGAACTCGTCAGCGGCGTGCGCGTGCACGCGAGCGCGGGAGGAGCGGCACCGGAAGCGGCCGCCGCCGTGGCCCCGGCGGACGAGCAGACGACGGATGCCGCGACCCCGCCGACACCCTCACCGACGGCGTCCGACGAGGAGCCGGCGTCGACCGCCGCGCCGATGGCCCCGCCCGTCACCGCGGATCGCGTGGTCGACGAGCACCGCCCCTCGACGGCCCTCGTCGCCGTGATCACCCCCGCCGCGACCCGGGGCGCCCCGGCCGCACGGGAGTCGTCGCCCGCGCCCGACGCACGCGACGCCGGCCCGCGCCCCTCGTACGCCGTGGCCTCCACGGGTGTCATCGACATCGTTCCCGGGGGCGCCGTTCCCGGGGACGCCGCGCCCGACGAGGAACAGCGCGACGAGGCTCGCCCCGACCACCACGTCCGCGCCGAGCAGGAGGTCTCGCGATGACGCTGCTCGCCGCCACGCGCTCCGAGTACACGAAGCAGTTCACCACCGCCGGGTGGTGGGTGCTGGGCATCGTCCTCGTCGTCTACGTCGCCTTCACCGCGGGCGTGCTCGCCTTCGTCTTCGGCGGCGTCGCCTCGGGCCGGCTCACCGGAGCGTCGGGTCCGGCCCTGGCGGCCGAGGGAGTGCCCCCGCTCATCTACAGCTCGGCGTCGGCGGTGGGATACGTCTTCCCCCTCCTCGTGGGAACCCTCATGGTCACCACCGAGTTCCGCCACAAGACGCTGACCCCGACCTTCCTGTCGACGCCGCGGCGCGGCGTCGTGCTGCTGGGCAAGTTCGCCGTCGGCATCCTGGTCGGCGTGCTCTACGGCATCCTGGGCTCCCTCGCCGCGATCGCGACCGGAGCGGGGGTGCTGAGCATCTTCGGCATCGACGCCGCGCTGACCTCATCCGACACCTGGGTGCTCGTAGGCCGGATGCTGCTGGCCTTCGCGCTGTGGGCGGTGGTCGGCATCGGCGTCGGCACGGTCGTGCGCAACCAGGTCGCCGCGATCGTCATCGTCCTCGCCGTGACGCTGTTCATCGAGCCGATCATCCGCACCCTGGGCGGGGTCGTCGAGGGCTTCGGCGAGGTCGTGAAGTGGTTCCCGAGCGCCGCGAGCGACGCCCTCGTCGGGCAGACGATCTTCGGCGCGATGGGAACGGCCGGCGGCGGCACCCTCGAGTGGTGGGCGGGCGGCCTCGTGCTGCTCGGCTACGCGGTGGTGCTGCTCGCGATCGGCCTGCTCACCACCTGGCGACGCGACATCGACTGACCCGGCGGTTTTTGCCGCCGTCGCCCGCAGCGGCGAGAATCAATCGTGCTCGATGGACCGGTGATCGCCGAGTGGCTCCCCGTCTCGGTGGGCGCCCTCGTCTTGCTGCTGGTCGCCGCGGGCGTCGCCGGCTGGGTCGACGCCGTGGTCGGCGGGGGCGGGCTGATCCAGCTCCCCGCGCTCGTGATCGGCGTGCCGAAAGACGTCGCGACGCCGTTCATCCTCGGCACCAACAAGCTGTCGTCGTTCTTCGGGACCCTCTCGGCCAGCGGGGTGTACCTCCGCCGCATCCGCGTGCAGCTCGTGCTGCTGATCCCCCTGGTGGCGGGAGCGTACGGGGGTTCGACCGCCGGAGCAGCCCTGTCGCGGTTCGTCCCGCGCGAGGTGCTCACCCCGATCGTGCTGGTGGCCGTCGTGGCCGTGGCCCTGTACACCCTGTTCAAGCCGAAGATGGGCCTCGAGCACGCGCCGCGCCACGACTCCCGCGCCGCCGTCGCCTGGCGGGCGGGAGCGATCGGTCTGCTGGTCGGGTTCTACGACGGCATCCTGGGCCCCGGCACGGGGTCGTTCTTCGTGATCCTCATCGTGGGCGTGCTGGGCTACGGCTTCCTGCAGGCCAGCGTGAACGCCAAGATCGCGAACCTCACCACCAACCTCGCGGCCCTCGTGGTCTACGGCGTCCACGGCGAGATCCTCCTCGCGCTGGGCCTCGCGATGGCGGTGATGAACATCACCGGCGGGTTCATCGGGGCGCACATGGCCACGCGTCGCGGCAGCGGTTTCGTGCGGATCGTGTTCCTCGTGACCCTGTCGATCCTGATCGTCAAGCTCGCGTGGGACACCGTGGCGCAGTTCGCGGGCTGAGCGGAGCGGCGGTCGCGGACACTCGATCGCCGAGGCGTGCGGGGCGCGAAAGCGCGAGCGCGGGTCGGCGCAACCGCGGGCCGGGGCGAGCGCGGGCCAGCGCGCACCGCGCGACACCCGCCGAGGTCTCTCAGGCGACGATGTCGGCGACGTCTTCGGGCTCGGATGCCACGTCGAGACGCAGCGCCTTGACCAGGGCCACGCCGTGCTTGGTGGTGAGCACGAGCCGCTCGAACTCGTCGTGACCGGCGAGGTCGACGACCACGCTGGGCTTGCGCCCGCGGATGATGACGAAGTCGTTGCCCCCGGCGGACTTCCAGGTGCCCGCGCCGACCGCCACGGGCAGGTTGATGCCGGGGTTCGGCACTCCGCGGATCCAGGTCCACGCGTCGTCGGTCAACTGCACCCGGTCGATGTGCTCGCGGGGCACGACGATGTTGGTCTTGCGGAACGACAGAGCCCGCTCGGTCGGCGAGAGCACGACCTCGAGCTGCGTCGAATCGAGCAGCAGGGTCACCATGCCTTCCATCCTGCCAGCGTCGCCGCGGGCCGATCCGCCTCCCACCTCACGGGAGCGCAACGATCCGGTCGCGCGAGGCGCACCGCGCCCAGCCGCCCGCGCGCATACCCGCCGCCCCGACCCCCGCAGCGGCCCGCATGTCGGAGGTGGGGGATAGCCTGGAGCGATGAGCACGGGCAGCGCTGCGCCGCGAGTCGCACCGGCCCGAGGCACGTCGATCGACGATCTGCTCGCGCGCGTGCGCGCCGGGCACCGGCCCGATGTCGACGAGACCGCGTCGCTCCTGCACGCCGACCTCGACGCCCTCCTCCCGGTGGCCGCGGCGCTGCGCGACGAAGGCCTGGAGCGGGCGGGACGCTCCAGCGTGATCACCTACTCGCGCAAGGTCTTCGTGCCGTTGACGACCCTCTGCCGCGACCGCTGCCATTACTGCATCTTCGTCGACACCCCCGGGCAGCTCGCGCTGCTGCGCAAGCCCGCCTACATGACCCCCGAACAGGTGCTCACGGTGGTGCGCCAGGGGCAGGCCCTCGGCTGCAAAGAGGCGCTGCTCACCCTCGGCGACCGGCCGGAGGAGCGCTGGCCCGAGGCCCGCGCGTGGCTCGACGAGCACGGCTTCTCCTCCACGATCGACTACGTCGCCCACATCGCCCGCCTGATCACCTCCGAGACGGGCATGCTCGTCCACGCCAACCCCGGCGTCCTCCATCCCGACGAGCTGGCGGCGCTGCGCCCGGTGTCGCCGTCGATGGGCATGATGCTCGAGACCACCTCCCGGCGCCTCTACGAAGAGCCCGGCCACGTGCACTTCGGCTCGCCCGACAAAGACCCCGCCCTGCGCCTGAAGGTCATCGACGACGCCGGCGCCGCCGGCGTCCCGTTCACGACCGGCATCCTGGTCGGCATCGGCGAGGCGGTCCGCGACCGCGCGGAGTCTCTCGTCGCCCTGCGCGAGAGCGCCGAGCGCCACGGGCACGTGCAAGAGGTCATCGTGCAGAACTTCCGCGCGAAGCCCCGCACCGCCATGCAGGGCGCCCCCGACGCCGACATGCGCGAGTACCTCGCGGCCGTGGCCGTGGCGCGGCTCGTCCTCGGCCCCGACATGCGCGTGCAGGTTCCGCCCAACCTCTCCGACCCCCGCGAGCTCGGACTGCTGATCGCGGCGGGCATCGACGACTGGGGCGGGGTCTCGCCCCTCACCGCCGACCACGTCAATCCCGAACGCCCTTGGCCGCAGATCGACGACCTCGCCGCCTCGACCGCGGCCCACGGCTACGCGCTGCGCGAGCGCCTGACCGCGCACCCCGAGTTCGTGAACGCCGCCGAGACCTGGATCGATCCGGCCCTGCACGCGCCCGTCCGCGCCCTCGCGGATGCCGCGGGGCTCGCCGCCGACGTCATCCCGCGCGGTCGTCGGGGCGCCGAGGGCTCCGACCTCACCGACGGTTCCGCGCGCGACGAGAGCTCCCCGCGCCCGACGGAGCGGGACCGGGAGCGATCCGCTGCGAGCGGCGTCGCCGCCGACCCCGGGGTGCGTCGGCTGGCCGAGCGGGCGGCATCCGATCCCCTGTCCCTCGACGACGCCGACTGGACGCGCCTGCTGCACGCCACGGGTGACGAGCTCGACGACCTCACCGCCGTCGCCGACGACGCCCGCCGCTACACCGTGGGCGAGCCGATCACCCTGGTGCGCAACCGCAACCTCACCTCGAGCGGGTTCCGCCGTGCCGGTCGCGCGGCACCGGGGGAGTTCGGTCTCGACGACGCCGCGGCCATCGCGACGGATGCCGTGGACCTCGGGGCGACCGAGATCTGCATCCAGGGCGCGCTCCCCGGCGACGAGAACCCCGGCGGGTATCTCGACCTCGTGCGCGCCGTGAAGAGCGCCGCGCCCGGCCTCCACGTGCACGCCTACCGTCCCCTCGACGTGCGCGACCTCGCCGACCGCGGGGGCCTCGGCCTCGGTGGGGCCCTCGCCGCGATGCACGCGGCCGGGGTCGACACCGTGCCCGGAACGGGCGTGAAGGTGCTCAGCGAGCGGGTGCGCGGTCTCGTCGCCCCGGGCGATCTCGAGATCGACGCGTGGATCGAGACCATCACCGCCGCGCACCTCACCGGCTTCCGGTCGACCTCGGTGCTCTTCTACGGGCACGTCGAGACCGCCGAGGAGCGCGTCGCCCACCTGCGCCGACTGCGCGAGATCCAAGACCGCACGCGCGGCTTCGCCGAGTTCGTTCCGATCCCCCTGCCCGGCGGTGACGTGCCGCTGGTCGCGGGACGCGCACCGGTCGACGAGCACCGTGCAATGGTCGCGGTGTCGCGGCTGCTGCTGTCGGGCAGCATCGCGCACGTGCAGGTCCCGTGGACCCGCGTCGGCCGCGAGACCGCGGCGGTGCTGCTGCGATCGGGCGGCGACGACCTCGGCGGCACGCTCTTCGACGGGCGGGTGCTCCCCGACACCGGGATCGAGCAGTGCCTCGAGCTGCCCGTCGCCGCCGCCGAGCGTCTCGCGCGGAGCCTCATGCGCCCGTTCCGACTGCGCACGACTGATTACCGGGTGACCGACGCTGCGGCGCCGTCCATCGTGACGAGCGGGGGCACGCGCTTCCCCCTTCCGTCCGACGCATCCCGCACGCCCGACGGAGCGCGCTCGTGAGGACCGTCGACGTCGCCATCGTCGGCGCGGGCTTCGCCGGGCTCGCCATGGCGGGCGCCCTGCGGCGGGCCGGCCGCGACGACTTCGTCGTGCTGGAGCGCGCCGCCGAGGTGGGTGGCACCTGGCGCGACAACACCTACCCGGGCGTCGCGTGCGACGTGCCCGCCCACCTCTACAGCCTCGCCGCGCACCCCAACCCGCACTGGTCGCGCACGTTCGCCGCGGGCGGCGAGATCCAGCAGTACCTGCGCGATGTCGCCGACCGCGAGGGGCTCGGCGATCGCCTGCGACGGCGCACCCCCCTCCTGGGCGCGCGGTGGGATGCCGAGGGCGCCGTGTGGCACCTCGACACCGGCGCGGAGCCCGTGACGGCCCGCTCCCTCGTGCTCGCCTGCGGGCGTCTGACCGAGCCGCACGTCCCCGCGATCGAGGGGCTCGAATCGTTCGCGGGTCCCCTTTTCCACTCCGCGCGATGGGACCACGACGTCGACCTCGCCGGTCAGCGCGTCGCGGTCGTGGGCACCGGCGCGAGCGCCGTGCAGCTCGTCCCCGAGCTCGCCCGACGCGCCGCCCACGTCACGCTCTTCCAGCGGACGCCCGCGTGGATCGTCCCGCGCGGGGGCGTCGACATCCCGCGCGCCGAGCGCGAGCGTCTCGCCGCGCACCCGGGCGATCTCGCCCGTCTCCGCGCCGCGCTGTACGCCGAGGGCGAGGAGCGCTTCGCCTCCCGCTCGGGCGACGCCGTGGCATCCGCCGCCGCCCGCGACGTCGCGCTCGCGCACCTGCACGCCCAGGTCGCCGACCCCGCCCTGCGCGAGGCCCTCACCCCCGACTACGCCTTCGGCTGCAAGCGCGTCCTGCTGTCCGACGCGTTCTACCCCGCGGTGGCCTCGGATGCCGTCACCCTCGAGCCCACGGCCCTGGCCTCGGTCGAGGGCTCGGTGCTGACCGCCGCGAGCGGGGAGCGTCATCACGCCGACGTGCTCGTGCTCGCGACCGGCTTCGCCGCGGCGCAGCAGCCCTACGCCGAACTCGTGCAGGGCGAGGACGACACGCTCGCGGCCCACTGGTCCGCCGGAATGACCTCGTTCGGCTCGACGGTCGTCGCCGGCTTCCCCAATCTCTTCGTGCTGAACGGTCCTAACGCGAGCCTCGGACACAATTCCGCCGTGCTCATGGCCGAGGAGCAGGCCGCGTACGTCGTCCGCGCGCTGTGCGAGCGCGATCGGCGGTCCGACCGGGTGCTGCGCGTCCGCCCCGAGGCCGAGGCGGCCTATACCGACGAGATCGCCGCGGCCGCGGCATCCACCCCCTGGCTCACCGGCGGATGCCGCAACTGGTACGTCGACGACCGCTCGGGCCGCCTGACCCTGCTCTGGCCCGGCACGGTGCAGGCATTCCACGAAAGACTCACCGGTGCCGACGGGTCGGAGTTCGAGCCCGCCCGCGCGCCCGTCACCGGTTCCCTCCCCACCCACCCGCACGGCTAGGAGACAGCGATGACCATTCCCTTGCGTTTCGGTTACAAGGCCTCGAGCGAGCAGTTCGGCCCGAACGAGCTGCTGGAGTTCGGCGTGCTCGCCGAGGAGATGGGCTTCGATTCCGTCTTCCTCTCCGATCACCTGCAGCCCTGGATGCACGACGGCGGGCACGCCCCCAACGCCCTCCCCTGGCTCGGCGCGCTCGGCGCCCGCACCTCGCGCGTCATCATCGGCACGAGCGTGCTCACCCCCACGTTCCGCTACCACCCCGGCGTCATCGCCCAGGTGTTCGCCACCCTCGGCGTCATGTACCCGGGTCGCGTCGTGCTCGGCGTCGGCACCGGAGAGGCGCTCAACGAGGTCACCCTGGGTCTCGACTGGCCCGAGCCCCCCGAGCGGTTCCAGCGCCTGAAAGAGGCGATCACCATCATCAACGAGCTGTGGGCGGGCGAGCGGGTCACCTACGAGGGCACCTACTACTCCGTGAAGGATGCCACCATCTACGACCGCCCCGAGCAGAAGGTGCCGATCTACATCGGCGCCTCGGGGCCCGCCGCCACGCGCCTCGCGGGCCGCATCGCTGAGGGCTACATCACCACCAGCGGCAAGGACCCCGAGCTGTACACCGAGAAGCTGCTGCCGGCGCTCGACGACGGCCTCGGCAAGGCCGGGCGAACCCGCGACGACGTCGACACGCTCATGGAGGTGAAGGTGTCGTACCACCCCGACCACGACACCGCTCTCGAGAAGACGCGCTTCTGGGCTCCCCTGGCCCTCACGGCCGAAGAGAAGATGAGCGTCCACGACCCCGTCGAGATGCAGCGCCTCGCGAACGAGCTGCCGATCGAGCGCGCGGCATCCCGCTTCATCGTCTCGACCGATCCCGACGAGCACGTCGAACGCATCGCCCGGTACGTCGACCTCGGCTTCCGGCACCTCGTCTTCCACGACCCCGGCCACGACCAGGAGCAGTTCCTGCGCATGTACGGAGAGGAGATCCTGCCGCGGCTGCGCAAGCGCTTCGGGTGAGGCGGGGCGGGGTGCGTCACCCGAATCGGGACCGCAGCACGTTCACCCGCTCAGCGCCACCCCCGTCCGCCGCTGTCGGTGGTTCGACGCACAATGGAGCCGATGAGCATTCCTGAGATCCGCGACGGCTGGTCGATCGTCGTCCCGGTGAAGCCCGCCGCCCTCGGCAAGACGCGCCTGACCGGTGTCTCCGACCGCGAGGCGCTCGCCCGCGCCCTCGCGCTCGACACGATCGCGGCAGCCGCGGCGACCCCGCGCGTCGCGCGCGTGATCGTGGTCACCGACGACGCCGAGATCTCGCGGCTGGTGGAGCAGTGGCCCGCGGTCGACGTCGTGGCCGAGGGCGATGTGCGCGGCCTCGACGCCGCGATCGCGCTCGGCGCCGAGGAGGCCGGCCAGGGGGTCCCCCGGGCCGCTCTGCTGGGCGATGTGCCCGCGCTCACCCCGCACGACCTCGACGCCGCCCTCGCCCTCGCCGGCCGCGTGGAGCGGGGCCTGGTCCCGGATGCCGAGGGCACCGGCTCCACCCTCGTCACGGCCCGGCCGGGGGCGGTGTGGGTCTCCGCGTTCGGCGCCGACTCCGCCGCACGGCACCGTCTGCTCGGGTGCGCCGACCTGGGCGTCCCCCGCGACTCGACGCTGCGCCGCGACGTCGACACCGCCGCACAGCTCGCTCAAGCCGTCGCCGCGGGCGTCGGCCCACGCACCGCCGCGGTGCTCGCGGCGGCCGCGGCCTGACGTGCTCCTCGACCGCGAGCGCGCACGCCGCGGCGTCCGGCAGGTCGCCTCAGGCCCGCAGCGCCGCCTCCGCGATCGCCGCCGACGCATCCTCGTCGCTCATCCACAGCGGTCGCACGACCGCGCGGATGCCCGCCGCCTCGACGTCCGCAGCCGACGCGGCGTCCTCCTCCGCCAGCAGCCAGGCATCCAGCACGCCGTCCGCCGACCGCGCGCCGTAGTGCCGTGCGACGGCCGCGGCCGACGTCTCGACCCCGATCGCCGTCAGACAGACGTCGGCCATTCCGCGCACGACCCGCCCGCCGATGATGGGCGAGACGCCGACCACCCGCGCGGAGGTGGCGCGCAGGGCCTCCCGCAGGCCGGGCACCGCGAGGATCGGACCGATCGACACGACGGGATTCGACGGCGCCAGCAGCACCACGTCGGCCTCCGCGATGGCATCCGTCACTCCGGGTGCGGGCACGGCATCCGCGATCCCGGGGTTCTCGAAGGCGCGCGGGGGCAGCTGCGCGCGGTGCCGCGTCCACCACTCCTGGAAGTGCAGGCGCCGCCCGTCCTCGAGCAGCACGTGCGTGTCGATCTCGCTGTCGGTCATGGGCAGCAGACGGATGCCGAGCGGCCACCGCTGCGCCATCCGACCGAGCACCTGCGTCGGGGTCAGGCCTTCGCGGAGCCAGCCGGTGCGCGCGAGGTGCGTGCCGAGGTCGAGGTCGCCGAGCGTGAACCAGGGCCAGCCGGCGCCCCACGCCTGCAGTTCCTCGTTGACGCGTTCGGTGTCGCCCGCGCGGCCCCACCCGCGCACGGTGTCGTTCACCCCGGCGAGGGCATAGGTGATCGAGTCGACGTCGGGCTGGAGACGGACGCCCGAGAGCCACAGGTCGTCGCCCGTGTTGACGACGACGGTCGCCTCGGGAGCGCCGAGCCGGCGCAGCGCCGCGCGCACGCCGAGCGTGAACTTCGACCCCCCGACTCCACCGGCGACGACGACGACACGGGGCGAGGGGGACTCCATCCGTCTAGTCTTCCACTGCGCCGGGCGGGGCGCGGCGCCCGTCACCATCGACCGACGAACGGCACTGCGCGGGCCGACTCCCCGCGCACAACTCCTGACTTTCGACCGTTCACGACGCACCCACCGGCGGATTCCGGCGGTCCGGGACCGGGTCTGCGACCGATCTTCAGGAGGTGTGCGCGCCCGACACGGCCACCCCGGCCGGCCGGGCCGTATCGCGAGCGGCTGCGTCGACGGCCCGGCAGGGACTACTGCGCCAGCAGCGTCGGATCCAGTGCCTCCGCCGCCGCCTTCGCCGCGACCGGGAGCGCCTCGAGCACGCGCTCGAGGGCGACGTCGTCGTGGGCGGCGGTGAGGAACCACGCCTCGAACACGCTCGGCGGCAGCGAGACCCCGGCATCCAGCATCGCGTGGAAGAACGGGGCGTAGCGGTACGACTGCTGCGTCAGCGCGGTGGCGTAGTCGCGGGGGACCTCGGGCAGGAAGGCGACGCCGAACAGCGACCCCGCGCGCGGCACCGCGTGCACGACGCCCTCGGCGGTCAGGGCTTCGTCGAGCGCGTCGGCGATGCGAGATGCCGAGGCGTCGACCGCGGCGTAGACCTCGGGCGTCGCCAGCCGCAGCGTCGCGAGCCCCGCGGCGACCGACAGCGGGTTCCCCGACAGCGTGCCGGCCTGGTACACCGGGCCCAGCGGAGCGAGGTGGTCCATGACCTCGGCGCGGCCGGCGAGGGCGGCCAGCGGCATCCCTCCGCCGATGACCTTGCCGTACGTGAGGATGTCGGGCAGGTAGCGCTCGCCCTGCGAGGCCTGCAGGCCCCAGAAGCCCGCGGGGTGCACGCGGAAGCCGGTGAGCACCTCGTCCATGATGAGCAGCGCGCCGTGACTGTGCGCGATGTCGGCGAGGGCGGCGTTGAAGCCGGGCAGCGGCGGGACGACGCCCATGTTCGCCGAGGCCGCCTCGACGATGATCGCGGCGATGTTCTCGCCGTGGACGGAGAACACCTCGCGCACCGCGTCGAGGTCGTTGTAGGGCAGCACGAGCGTCTGCGCCGCGATGGGCGCGGGAACCCCGGCCGAGCCGGGCAGGGCGAGGGTCGCCACGCCCGAGCCCGCTGCGGCCAACAGTCCGTCGGAGTGCCCGTGGTAGTGGCCCGCGAACTTAATCAGCAGGTCGCGACCGGTCACGCCGCGCGCGAGACGGATCGCCGTCATCGTCGCCTCGGTGCCGGTCGAGACCAGACGCACCTTCTCGATCGGCTTCAGATCGCCGACCTGCACGCGCTGCGCGACGAGGTCGGCGAGCTCGACCTCGGCTCCCGTGGGCGCGCCGAACGACAGACCCCGGGATGCCGCGGACTGCACCGCACCGACCACCTCGGGGTGCGCGTGGCCGAGGAGCGCCGGACCCCACGACGCGACGAGGTCGACGTACTCGCGACCCGCGGCGTCGGTGATCCGCGGACCCGAGGCCGACTGCACGAACCGCGGGGTGCCGCCGACGGAGCCGTACGCGCGCACGGGGGAGTTCACGCCGCCCGGGATGACATCCTTCGCGCGGGCGAACCACTGGTCGTTGAGATCGGTCATGGCTTAATTCTCCCAAGTGCGCAAGCGCGAGTCGCCAAGATCTGTCGCTTCCGCGGACAGCGAAGCGACGAAACGTGGCGACTCACGCGGACGGAAAGGGGCTCAGAGATCTTCTCGGAGCCAGCGGGCGGCCTCGAGCGCCCAGTACGTCAGGATCGCGTCCGCTCCGGCGCGACGGATGCCGAGCAGGCTCTCCATGATCGCGCCGCGGCGATCGATCCAGCCGTGGGCCGCGGCCGCCTCGACCATCGCGTACTCCCCCGAGACCTGGTACGCCCACACGGGGACGTCGACCGACGCCTTCACGTCGGCGAGGACATCGAGGTACGGCAGCGCCGGCTTGACCATGACCACGTCGGCGCCCTCTTCGACGTCGAGCAGCGCTTCGCGCACGCCCTCGCGGCCGTTGCCGGGATCGAGCTGGTACGAGCGGCGGTCGCCCTTCAGCTGCGAGTCGACGGCCTCGCGGAACGGACCGTAGAAGGCCCCGGCGTACTTCGCGGAGTACGCGAGGATCAGCGTGTCGGTGAAACCCTCGGCATCCAGGGCTTCGCGCACCGCGCCGACCTGGCCGTCCATCATCCCCGACAGTCCCAGCATCGCCGAGCCCGCGCGGGCCTGCGCGAGCCCCATCGCGGTGTAGCGCTCGAGGGTCGCGTCGTTGTCGACAGCGCCGTCTTCGCGGAGCACGCCGCAGTGGCCGTGGTCGGTGAACTCGTCGAGACAGAGGTCGGTCTGCACGACCACCGCATCGCCGACCTCGGCGACGACGGCCTCGGTCGCGCGATTCAGGATGCCGCTCGGGTCGTCGGCCCCGGAACCCACCGCATCGCGCACCTCGGGCACGCCGAAGAGCATGACCCCGCCGACGCGCTGCTCGGCCGCCTCGGCGACGGCGCGACGCAGCGAGTCCATCGAGTGCTGCACGATCCCGGGCATCGAGCCGATCGGGCTCGGCTCGGTGATGCCCTCGCGCACGAACATCGGCAGCACGAGCTGCGAGGGGACGAGGTGCGTCTCTCGAGCGAGACGACGGACGGCGGGAGTGCGGCGCAGGCGCCGCGGGCGGTGCTCGGGGAAGCTCATGGGGTCGATTCGTCGATGGGGAGGGGGAAGCGGGCGACCGCCTCGATGAGGGAGTCGACGGTCTGCCGTTCGGCGACGACGTCGACGCTGAGACCGGCGCGCTTGGCGTCTTTGGCGGTGCGCGGGCCGATCGCCGCGATGACGGTGGATGCCGGGATGTCGGGGAACTGCTCGACGACCTGCTCCGCCACCGAACCACTGGTCACGAGGATGGCGTTGATGCGCCCCGAGTGGACGTCGGTGGCGATCTTCTCGGTCACCGGGACGCCGACCGTGCGGTACGCCACGACGCTGCGCACGTCGTGACCGGCTTCGATGAGCAGGCGCGTGAGCACGGGCTTGGCGATCTCGCTGCGCAGCGTGAGCACCTTGCGGGGCTCGGTCTCGATGGCGATCATCTGCTCCGCCATCCCCTGCGCCGAGTTGTCGCGCTCGGGCACGAGGTCGACGCGGTAGCCGACGGCCTGCATCGCCGCGGCCGTGGTCTCGCCGACGACGGCGACGCGGGTCTCGGCGGGGATGACCGCCTTGTAGGCGTACAGCACGTCGACGGTGGTCGCGCTCGTCAGCGTGAGCCAGTCGAAAGCTCCGGCGGCGAGGTCGGCGAGCGCCTCGTCGAGGGTCGCCTGATCGTTCGTCGGTGCGAAGTTGATCAGCGGGGCGATGACCGGAACGGCACCCAGCTGCCGCAGGCTCGCTGCCACACCGTCGCCCCAGGGGCCCCCGCGCGGCACGAGGACGCGCCGGCCGGCGAGCGGCTTGGGCACGCTGCCCGTGGTCGGGTTCGGCGTGTGCCAGTGGCCTTCATTCATGTGGTCGACTCTCGTGGTACCAGGTCGGCCGCCCCACGTTCGAGCAACCGACGCGCGGCTTCTCGGCCCGCTCGCACAGCGCGTGCGATCGGCCCCCCGTCGTCGGCAGCATCCGCTCCATTGCCACTGCCCGTTTCCCCACCATACCCCGCGGCGAGGCGCACGGTCCGGTCGATGCCGATCCGTTGCGTACCGTCGAGCGCGTAGACCACGGCGCGCAGCCGCAGGTCGCCCTCCGCCAGTGACGCATGGGTGCCCACGGGGGCGCTGCAGCCGGCGTCGAGGGCGTTTAGCACGACGCGTTCGGCGGTGATGGCGACGCGCGTGTCCTCGTCGTCGAGAGCGGCGAGCGCGGCGAGGATCTCGGGGTCGATGTCGCTGCGCGTCTCGATCGCGAGCGATCCCTGCCCGGGGGCGGTCGGCCACTCGGCCAAGCCGAGCGCCTCGGCCTGCAGACCGCCGAGATCTCCGCCGAGGCGCGAGATCCCCGCGGCGGCGAGGATCACGGCATCCAGTTCTCCGTCGCGCACGCGCGCGAGCCGGGAATCGACGTTGCCGCGGATGTCGCGGATGTCGAGCCGGGGATTGTGGCGCAGCGCCTGCGCGATGCGGCGCGGCGACCCCGTGCCGACGCGCGACCCCGGGGCGAGCGAGCCGAGGGCGACGCCGTCGCGCGTGACGACGACGTCGCGCGCGTCCTCGCGCGGCGGGGTCGCGGCGATCACCAGCCCCTCGGGCTGCACGGTCGGCAGATCCTTGAGCGAGTGCACGAGGAAGTCGCAGCGGTCGGCGGCGAGCGCCTCGCGCAGGCCGTTCGCGAACACGCCGCGCCCGCCCAGCTGCGACAGCGACGCCCGGTTGACGTCGCCCTCGGACACGATCGGGACGAGCTCGACCGGACGACCGGATGCCGCGGCCACGGCGTCGGCGACCATCTGCGACTGCGCCATCGCCAGGGTGCTGCGACGCGTGCCGAGCCGCAGGGCCGCCGTCACTGGAGGATCTCGGGGATCTCGTCGAGCGTGACGAGACGGCCGGTGTAGAACGGCACCTCCTCGCGCACGTGGCGACGAGCCTCGGTGTACCGCAGGTCGCGCATCATGTCGACGAGGTCGGTGAGCACGTCGGACTCCATCGGCAGCAGCCACTCGTAGTCGCCGAGGGCGAAGGAGGCCACCGTGTTCGCGATCACGCCGCGGTACTCGGAGCCCTTCTTGCCGTGCTCGATGAGCATGTCGCGACGCTCGGCCTCGGGCAGGAGGTACCACTCGTAGCTGCGCACGAAGGGGTACAGGCACAGCCACTGCTTCGCGTCGATGCCGCGAAGGAAGCCGGGCACGTGCGACCGGTTGAACTCGGCGTCGCGGTGCACGCCCATGGCGTTCCACGTGGGCAGCAGGTTCTTCAGCAGGTCGGTGCGGCGCAGGCGACGCAGGTCGCGCTGAAGCGCCTGCGGGTCTTCGCCGTGCAGCCAGACCATGAGGTCGGCGTCGGCGCGCAGGCCGCTGACGTCGTAGAAGCCGCGGACGGTGACGCCGTCGGCCTCGATCAGCGACACGAGGTCGGCCAGTTCGGTGGACTCGGCGGCGGTCACCGGGTTCTCGGGATCGCGGCGCAGGACCGCCCACAGCGTGTACACGGAGGAGGAGCTGTCGTGGGACATGCCTCCTAGTCTCGTCTCGCCCGGGCGGCGGGCCAAACCGGTTGACTCACCGGTGAACCACCCGCCCGTCTCGTCGCCGCCCCCGACGCCCGGAACGAACCCCGCCGCACGCCGGTCCGCACGACGGCACGCCGGCCCCCGAACGACGTCACGCCCCGCGCACCGACACGGACCGGGAACGACGAAGCGACCCGCTCCGGCGAGGGAGCGGGTCGCTTCGAGAGGTCTCAGCGCGTGTAGGCGCGCACCAGGCCCCAGACGGCGAAACCGACGAGGGCGGCGACGCCCGCGACGGCCGCGGCGGCGGCCCCGGGGTTGCGCTGCGCCTTCTGCCGGACGTCGTGCACGGCCTGGTCGACCGCGTCGCTCGCGCGGCGCGGCAGGTTGGCCTTGACCTCGATCGCGGCCAACGCGGCCTTGAGCTCGGCGCGGGCCGACTCGACCGGGTCGGTGATGCCCAGCGGCACCGCGGTGCGGGGCACGGGGACGGGACGCTCAATACTCATCGCGGGCCTCCTTGACGATGCGGACGTCTTCGGCGATGGCCTCGCCCGGGTTCTCGCGGTTCGACAGCTTCTTGAACCGCAGCCACCCCAGCAGGGCGAGGATCGCGGTGATCACGACCATCACGCCGAACACGACGAGGGCCGACAGCCACACGGGCCACCACGACGACAGCCCCGCGATGACGAACGCGAAGAACACCGGCACGGCCCAGAACAGCACGATGAGCGCGCCGACGAACCAGCCGGCGCCGATCCCGGCGTCTTTCGCCGTGCGCTGCGCCCAGGCCTTGGCACCGTTGATCTCGGCGATGACGAGGTTGCGCACCAGCTCGGGGATGTCCCCGAGCAGCGTGAACAGGCTGTCGTCGGAACGATCGCGGAATCCGCGCGGAGTGGTCATGCCTCAGCTCCCGGACGTGGCGGAGCCGCTCTTGGCCGCGCGGGCACGGCTCGTCGCCGACTTCTCGGCCTGCTTGCCGTCGTCGACGGCGTCTTCGACCACGTCGGCCACCTCGTCGGCGGAGCGCTTCGCGGCGCGGCCGGCGCGCTCGGCGCGCTCCTGCACGGTGCCCGAACCCGATGCGGCCTGGGTGACGGACTTCGCGCCCTTCCACACCACTCCGGGGACGGACTTGAGGGCCGAGACGCCGAGCGCCTTCACCTTCTCGACCTGTCCCTGGACGACGGGCTGCTCCCAGACCTTCTCGGCCTGCGCCTTGATCTGCTCGTACCGCTGGCGGCCGGCGCGTGCTCCGAGCACGTAGCCCGCCACGAGTCCGACGACGAGTGCTGCTTTGCCCCTCATGGGGTCTCCTCACGCTCGATCGAGTGCTGGTCGAGTCTCACAGTAGTCATGTATGCCGCATCCGGCATCCACCCTTGACAGGCGGCGTCGCATCGACGACGGCGGCCCCGGTCAGCTCGTCCACAGCGCGACGCTGCGTACCCGGTCGGCCTCGTCGCGCGCGTCGGGGATCACCTGCGCCAGCCCGGTGCCCGAGAGCCATGCCCCCGTGGCGCCGAGCCCGGTCACGGCGCGCACGGCCTCACGCGCCGCCTGCGTCACGGCGGCCCGGCCGATGGTCGCCGCGGGCTGCGACTGCACGTAGCGCACCCGGTGGGCGGCGCGGAGAGCGGATGCCGGCAGCTCGACGCCGAGCATCGCGGCGGCCTCCGACCGGGCGAGGTCGGCCGCGGCGTCGTCGTCGAGGGCGGCGGTGGCCGGCTCCTCGCCCTGAGCCCCGAACGAGACGCGCACGACGTGGACGCCGGGCTCGGCGGCATCCCGCACCCAGTCCCACTTCGCACTCGAGTGGGTGAGGGCCTTCGCCACGTGACTGCCGGGAACGGTGAGCACACCGGTGCCGCGCGGGGCGGCGTCGAGCGCGGGGGCCTCGAGGACGAGGGTGACGACCTCGACGACCGGGGCGATCGGTTCCGCCGCCTCGAGCCCCTCGACGACCGGGGCGAGCAGCGCGCGGGCCGGCCCCTCGGGCAGGGCGACGATCACCGCGCGGGCGCTCAGGGCCTCGTCATTGACCGACGTCGACACCGCCCAGCCGTCGGCGGTGCGGGAGAGCCGTTCGGCGCGCACGCCGGTGCGCACCTCGACCTCGGCGTCGCGAAGGCCCGCGACGAGGGCGTCGACCAGACGCGACATGCCCCCGCGGATCCCCTGCACGGCCCCTCCCGGAGCCGGGGCCTTCGCGGCCTCGGTGACGGGCGCATCCGAGGCCGGGGCGTCGGCGGGACGGGTCTGCGGGCGCCGGGCGCGCACCTCGGCGACGGCTCCCGTGAGCGAGCCGGTGCGGGTGAGCGCGGCGTTGAGACCGGGAGCGGCGAGGTCGACGTCGATGTCGTCGGGACGCGCGGAGTACACCCCGCTCGTGACGGGGGCGACGAGGCGGTCGAGCACGCGCTCGCCCAGGCGCGAGCGCACGAGCTTGCCGAGGCTGTGGGCGTGACCGATCGTCAGCGGGGGGCGCACCCGGTCGAGGTAGGCCCGCCAGGCTCCCGACCAGCCGATGACGCGGCGCACGTCGGGGGCGAAGGGATTGTCGGGGATGCCGAGGACCCCGCCCTTCGGGAGGGGCGCGGCGCCCACGCCGGGAACGCCCGCCACCCAGGCACCCGCCGGATTCGGCGACACCACGTCGCCGCCCAGGCCGAGTTCGTCGAGCAGGTCGCGGACGACGCCCCCGCGCGTCGCGAAGCTCTCGGCGCCGACGTCGAGCGTCAAGCCGCCGACCTCGGCGGAGCGCACCACGCCGCCCACGACGTCCGTCGCCTCGAGGACGGTGACACGAAGACCGACCTTCGCGCACTCGCGCGCGGCGACCAGGCCCGCGATCCCCCCGCCGACCACGATCACGCGCGTCTCGTGCGCGTGCCGCACGAGACGGTCGAGGGGCTCGCTCACGCCTGCTCCCCCCGCGCGGAGACCTCGTGCGCGGGCGCGTCCTGCGCCGACGCCTCCCGCGCGGACGAGTCGTGCGCGTGCGCGACGATGCGGGTCAGCACGTCGGGGTCGGTGTCGGGCGGCACGCCGTGTCCGAGGTTGAGGATGTGCGCGCGCGCCGCTCGGCCACGGGCGAGCACGTCGTCGACGTGGGCGGACAGCACGGGCCAGGGGGCGCCGAGCAGGGCCGGGTCGAGGTTGCCCTGCAGGGTGACGTCGGGGCCGACGAGGGCGGCGGCCTCGTCGAGCGGCATCCGCCAGTCGACGCCCACCGCGTCGGCGAGCCCGCCGAGGCGCATGTCGTCGAGGAACGCGCCCGTACCGACACCGAAGTGGATGCGGGGGACGTCGATGCCCCGCAGCGCCTCGGTCGAGTGCGGGGCGATGAACTCGCGGAACGTCGCGGGCGACAGCGAGCCCGCCCACGAGTCGAAGAGCTGCACGGCCTGCGCGCCGCCCTCGATCTGCGCGTCGAGGAACGCGCGCGACACCTTCGCGAGCCACCCGGCGAGGCGGTGCCACGACGCGGGATCGGCGTGCATCATGCCGCGCGCCCGGAGGTGCTCCTTCGACGGGCCGCCCTCCACGAGGTACGCGGCGAGCGTGAACGGCGCCCCCGCGAAACCGATCAGGGGAACCTGGTCGCTGAGCTCGGCGGTGACGAGACGGGCGGCTTCGCGCACGGGCTCGGCGGCCGCGGCGACGTCGGCGGGGTCGATCGCGGTGACGCGCGCGACGTCGTCGGCGGTGCGCACGGGGTCGGCGAAGACGGGACCGCGGCCCGGTTCGATCACGACGTCGACGCCGGCCAACCGCAGGGGCACCACGATGTCGCTGAAGAAGATGGCGGCATCCACGTCATGACGACGGATCGGCTGCAGCGTGATCTCGGCCGCCAGATGGGGGGTGAGGCAGGCGTCGAGCATGCGGGTCCCCACCCGCAGCTCCCGGTACTCGGGGAGCGAACGCCCCGCCTGCCGCATGAACCACACCGGCTGACGCTCGGGACGGTCGCCACGGAGGGCGCTGAGGAGGGGAGCGTCGGGGGATGCGGATGCCATGGCATCCATCCTCCCATCCGCCCCCTGTGCGAGAGGGGGATGCCTTGACGTCGAGAGGCCACCCGGAATACCCCGAGGGACCCGGGCGTAGAATAGGAGCGTGTTGCTGTGCGTCAGCGCGAGTCACAAGACCGCGTCCTTCGAGCTCCTCGAGCGCCTCAGCGTACCCCGCACCCCCGTCGCTCCCTTGATCGCCGCGAACGCCGAGCTGGTCCAGGGCGCTGTGGTCGTCGCCACGTGTAACCGCTTCGAGGCGTACGTCGACATGGACGAACCCGTCACCGCCGCCGTCGCCCTGGGCGTCGACGCGACCCTCAGCGCCATCGAGGCCGCCACGGGCGTGCCGGCCGCCGAGCTGGAGGGGTCGTACACCGTCCTCGGCGGAGACGACGTCGCCGAACACCTGTTCTCGGTCGCGTCGGGCCTCGAGTCCGTGGTCGTGGGCGAGGGCGAGATCGCCGGCCAGGTGCGCCGCGCCCTCACCGAGTCGCGTCAGCTCGGCACCACCTCCGCCGAACTCGAGCGCCTCTTCCAGCGCGCGTCCGAGGCGCAGCGCGGCGTGAAGAACTCCACGGCGATCGGTCGCGCGGGCCGCTCGCTCGTGCGCCTCGGGCTCGAGCTCGCCGACAGCCGAATCGCCGACTGGTCGACCCAGCGCGTGCTGCTCGTGGGCACCGGGGCCTACGCCGCCGCCACGGTCGCCGCCCTCCGCGACCAGGGAGCCGAAGACATCTCGGTGCACTCCCCCTCGGGTCGCGCGGCGAAGTTCGCGGCGAAGCACGGCCTGCGCGCCGTCTCGGCCGAGACGTTCCCGAGCGCCGTGGCCCACGCCGATCTCGTCATCACCTGCACGACCAGCGAGCACCACGTCGTCAGCGCCGCCACCTTCGCCGCGGGCCGTACGGGCGCCGAGGCCACCGCCTCCGGATGCCCGGTCGACCACGCCGGCCGCCGCCTCGTGATCGACCTCGGCCTCCCCCGCAACGTCGACCCCGACGTCGCGACCGTCCCGGGCGTCGACCTGCTCGACCTCGAGACCATCCGCCTGCACGCCCCGCTCGAGGAGCTGCAGGCCACCGACGCGGCGCGCGACCTCGTGCGCGACGCCGCCCGCCGCTTCGCCTCCGTGGGCGAGCGCAAGAACATCACCCCCGCCGTCGTCGCCCTGCGCGCCCACGTCTTCGGCGTGCTCGACGCCGAGGTCGCCCGCGTGCGCGCCCGCGGTGACGAGGGCGGTCAGACCGAGCAGGCCCTGCGCCACCTCGTCGGCGTGCTGCTGCACACCCCGACCACGCGGGCGCACGAGCTGGCCGAGACCGGCCGCGCCGACGAGTACATCGACGCCCTGTCGGCGCTCTTCGGCATCGAGGTCACCGACCCGGCGGCATCCGCCGTGCGTCGCGACATCGCCGACGCCGGCTGAGACCCCGCGGGCGATCGCGTCGCGTACGACGGAGCGCGCGCCGCGGCTCGGGCAGGATGGGGCCGTGAGCACACCGGCATCCGAGGTCTACGTGGTCGCGGGGGAACCCCGCCAAGGCAATGCACTGCGCTGGGTGGCGACCTTCGCGTTGGGCCTGCTGCACATCGAAGACGACGCTCCCTCGGTGACGCAGACCGTGATCCGTCGCGTCGACGGCTCCCTCGTGAAGAGGCTGAAGCCCGGAAGCGTCGCCCACTTCGAGGTGCAGATCAGCGAGGCCACCGAGGATCTGCGTGAGATGGATGCCGTGCCCTTCGCCCGCAAGTGGATCGCCGACCCCGCCTGACGGCGGGTGCGCTGCGGCGCCGTCGGGCCTTGGGGGTCGGGGCTCGCGGGGCGTGGGGCTCGCGGGGTGCCGGGCCTCGCGGAACGCGAGACTGCATCTCCCTGGCAATCCCCGCTGCGCGGCGCCGCCGATCTGTCAGTGAGATGCCGTCTCGGTCAGCCGAGGCGGGCCGGGGCGAGTCGGGGCGGGGGCCGCGCGGCGATGCCCGGGCATTCGCCCCGCTCGTCGGCGTTCGCGGAAGAATGAGGGCATGAGCCTGCGCATCACCGACGACCCCGCCGCCGACGAGCTGCTGTCGAGCAACCCGCTCGCCCTGCTGATCGGCATGCTGCTCGACCAGCAGGTCGCGATGGAGACGGCTTTCGCGGGTCCGCTGAAGATCCGGGAGCGCACCGGATCGATGGATGCCGCCGCGATCGCGCACGCGGACCCCGAGGAGTTCGCCGCCGCGTTCTCGCAGTCGCCCGCCGTGCACCGCTACCCGGGATCGATGGCGGGGCGCGTGCAGGCGCTCTGCGCGGCGATCGAGAAGGATTGGGACGGCGAGGCCGAGCGCCTGTGGACGAGCGACGACCCCGACGGAAAGACCGTGCTCACGCGCCTGAAGGCGCTGCCCGGGTTCGGCGAGCAGAAGGCGAAGATCTTCCTCGCGCTGCTCGGCAAACAGTGCGGCTTCGACGGAGCCGGGTGGCGCGAGGCCTCCGCTCCGTACGGCGAGGAGGGCTCGTTCCGCTCGGTCGCCGACATCGTCAGCCCCGAGTCGCTGGCGAAGGTGCGCGAACACAAGCGCGCCGCGAAGGCTGCGGCGAAGGAGTCTCGGAGCTGAAGTCCGACCGAGCGTCGCGTCGCTGCCCGCGAAGGGTTCCCGCTGACGGCGCCCGGCCCGGCGGGACGGTGACCGCCGGCATCCGTCGCGGCTCATCACGTACGAGGTCACCGCAGGGCGCGGATTGCGAGCCCCACGGCCTTCAGTTCGCGCAGCCGGCGCTCATAGGTCGCCGCGATCGTGACGAGGAGCGCACCGGCGACGCCGATCCACAGCCACCACAGCCCCGAGACGCTCTCGTAGATCGAGGCGATCCAGGGCCACAGTTGCGCGACCGCGTGCACGATCAGCACGACGCCGCCGAGGAGCACCGGCGCCTGCAGGCGGAAGCGGACGCCGAGCAGCAGGGTGGCCAGGGCGACGACCCCGAGGGCGATGATCCGCCACAGCGCGTTGGCGCCGCCGAAGTCGAAGAGCAGCGAGGGCACGAGCAGGAGGACGAGCGGCGCGCCCAGTGCGAGCCAGCTGCCCAGCGTCTCGCGGACGCGCATCGCGCGCGACCCGACGATCAGCGCGCCGATCGCGAGCGGCACCGTGACCGACTCGATCGGGTCGACCACGCCGAGGGCCGCTCCGCCCAGCGCGACGATCGCGCCGAGTCCGAGGCCCACGGCCGCGAGGGAGCGTTCACCGACCCCGCGCCACGCGGCACCGACGCCCACCACCACCGCCACGGTGATCGATGCCCGGATGGTGCCCTCGTCGGGCGTCACGATGACGCGCGCGACCGTCGTCAGCGCGAAGACGGCGAGGGCGACGGATGCCGCGACGGTGGCGAGCCACACCGGTGCCGTTCTGCCCTGGCGACGCAGCACCGCCGCCACCGACAGCGGCAGCATGACCAGCGGCACCCACAGGTCGAAGATCGGGCGGTCGAGGTCGGCGAAGGATCGGAGGACGCCCGCCAGCACGAGTGCAGCGGCCGAGACGGCGAAGACCGGGGTCACGAGGGGTGCGAGGCGTGACGGCGACCGCAGCGCCGAGACGATCGTCAACGCTCCGGTGACGACCAGCACGGCGAACGTGCGACCGAGGTCGTCGGAGACGAGCAGTGCGGAGGGGAGCAGGCCGACGGCCAGACCCGCCGCGACGAGGACGCGGTGCGGGAGGATCACCGCGTCGGCCCGGCCGGGCACGCCGGTCGCCAGGAGGGCGAGGGCGAGAGGCAGCGTCACCGCCTCGATCGGACGCACGCCCGCGCCGACTCCGACCACGGCCAGCAGAGCCGTGCCTCCCAACGCTGTGAATCCCGTCACGGCGGGTTCGGCTCCCGGCACGATGCGCGCGAGTCCCTCGCTGCGAAGCGCCACCGCGCCCGCCCCTCCGAGCAGCAGCATCGCTACGACGGCGCGCGCGACGGGCCCCTCGCCGAGGCCGATGAGCACCGTCTCCCCGAGGGCGAACACCACGACGCCCGCGATGACCACGCCGCCGGCGACCGCTCGCGACCACGTCGGCTCCCGCCGGGAGACACCGGCCGCTGCGGCGAGCAGGCTCACCGTCACGATCCCCACGGTCGCGTCGAGCACGCCTCCGGCGGCGTCACCGCGCACGGACGCCCCGATCAGACACGCCCCGAGCGCGACGACGAGTCCCGCGGCCCCCGCCGCCGCGACGGCGAGCGGCAGCGCATCGGGCGTGCGAGGCGGCCTCACCCAGGCGCCGACGACCGCGAGCGTCGCGCCGACGGCGATCGACACCACGGCCCGCACGGCGTCATCGCCCGCGGCCGTGGCCGTGGGGATCACCGCCAGCGCGACCCCGGCGAACGCGATGACAGCGGGCGCCGCGGCCGGACGCGCGGGGAGACGGCGACGCGCTCGTTCTTCGGCGGCGGCGATCGCGAGCAGCGCCACCGCGACCGGGACGGTGAAGGCCTCGACCGTCTCGACCCTCTGCGTGGTCAGCTGCGTCCACAGCGCGATCGCCGCGACCGCGAGAGCCGGCCAGACGAGGTGGCGGCGTGCACCCCGCGAGGAGAAGAGCCCGTCGGCCTCGACCGCCTGGATGAGCACGATGACGGCGAGCAGGAGCAACGGCAGGGCCACGCCCGCGGTGAAGACGGCGGAGACCACCGCCGCCGCCCCGACGGCGACGGCTCCCGCGTCGAAGAGTCCGCGTGTGAGGCGGTCGGTGCGCAGCCGCCACAGCGCGATGGCGGCGCACACCACGCCGACCGATGCCAGGAGCACGCTGCGGGTGAAGGGGGTCGGGTCGAGCTCGCGCACCCCGGTGAGCACCGTCGCGGCCACGATGATCGGCACGAGGACCGCGGCGACCGGGCGGACGATCCCCGCATCGGCCGACGTCCGACGGGTCACGATCGCCCCGGCCGAGACGACGGTGACGACACCGATGGCCACGAGCCAGCCCGTCGCCGCGACGCCGCCGCGCGCCCAGACGAGCGCGGGGAAGCCGAGGCAGACGACGAGGAGGAGCCCCGTCAGCGCCATGGCCCCCCGCTGCGCGGGGATCAGGCGCGTCGTCGAGCGCGCGAGCAGCACCGCGACGGCGAGCAGCACCGTCGCCACGGCCGCCCCCGCCGTGAGGGGGTGCGGGTCGTCAAGCCATACCCCGAGACCGCTCTGCACCGCGGAGGGCACGAGCACGGCGCTGAGCGGCAGGAAGAGCGCGAAGGCCACGACGGCGGGGACGCGGGTCGCCGCGGCGAGGGGTGCCGCAGCCCACAGCAGCGCCGCGACGACCACCGTCGCCACCGCCCAGGTCAGCGGCGAACTGAACGACAGCACCCAGCCGACCGTCACGGCGACGAGGCCGCCGGCAGTGGCGATGGCGACGGCGACGAGCCCACGCCGGCGGCGGAGCAGCCACAGGGCGGCGACGGCGAGAGCCAGGTTCCACAGCACGACCGCGCCGATCACGCGCAGCTGCGGCCCCGCCAGCAGGGCCGCGACGGCGACGGCCCAGAGCAGGGCGGGGCGACGTGCCACCCATCGCCCGCCCCACCGCCAGGCAAACGCGGCGAGGACGACCGCGGCCGCGAGAGCCAGGACGGATGCGGAGCTGGTGGCATCCGGAACGTCGACCGCGAACGCCGATCTCCCGAACACGCGACCGATGCCGCCGAATGGGGCGACCCAGGCGAGCAGGGCCCACCCGAGGGGAGGGAGAGCAGCGAGCGCCGCCGCGACCCCCGCCGCGAGCGCGGCAGCGGACAGCGCGGTGCGCCCGGATCCCGCGCGCGCCCGGGACCGGGCGACGTCGAGGCCCAGGGCGACCACGGTCGCCACGAGCAGCGGAACCGTGACGGCGACGGTCGGATCCGTCATTCGTGTCGCGGTCGCCGCGACCCCGGCTCCCAGCAGAACGACCGCGAGAGGGGCGGCCACGCTCGCCGTCGCGCTCTCGCCCCGGCGCGCGGCGATCGCGGCGTGCGCGGCGACGAGGATCGCGAGGGGAAGGGCGGCGGCGACGGGCGCCCAGGCGGCGCCCGGGTCGCGCACGAGGGCGGCGGTGAGCCCGACGACGGCGCCGACCGCGGCGAGACCGCGGACGACCGCCGTCTCGACGCGCAGGGAGCCCACGTCCGGTCGGGCCAGTCGGGGCAGGAGCGGCGCGGCGAGCGCCACGGCGAGAGTGGTCACCGCCGCGGCGCACCAGGCGGCTGCGGCATCGTCGCCGGCGATCCCGGCGGCCACCGACGCCGGACCGAGCACGAGCGCGACCACGCCGACCGACAGCGGCGAGCGCAGTCGCGAGAGTCGGGCCCATCCCACGAACGCGAGCCCGGCGACGAGGGCCGCGAGGCCCCAGTAGACACGCGCGCCCACCCCGGCGGCCCCGGCGAGGTCGTTGGCGCGCACGGCCCAGACGTCGAGCGCGATGAGCGCGATCCCGAGCAGGGCGATGCCCTCGGCCGTGGCGGCGAGACCGCGACGACGGAGAACGGATGCCGTGACGACGACACCCGCGGTGGCCACCGCGACCACGACCGAACGGAGAACGAGTCCTCCGGCCACCCACGCCACGGTCAGGAAGAACGCCGCCGCCACCGCGAGCAGCACGACGCCCGCCGAGAGCAGGAACACCTGCACGCCCGACCGTCGCGGCTTGGCGGGACCGGCCGCGTCGGCAGCGGGCGCTCCCGGACCGACCGGCGCCCCGGCCCCGAACGGGGGAACCGCACCGGCCGGCGCCGCGGGCTCCGCAGCGACAGCCCCTGACAGGGGAACGCCCCCGGACGTCCCCTCGTCCGGAGCACCCGGAGCACCCGGGACGACCGGGGCGACCGGGGCGACCGGGACGGAAGCAACGCCGCCCGCCGGGCTCTGCGCGACGGGTGCGTCCGCGAGGTGCACTCCCCCACCGTCGGCGACGAGCGACGGGCTCGGCGGCGCCCAGCCGGGTGTCGTCACCGGCGCGGGGTCGGCGGCGAACACGGGATCGGCGGCAGGCGCGGGATCCGCGGCGAACACGGGATCGGCGGCAGGCGCGGGATCCGCGGCGAACGCGGAATCGGCGGCAGACGCGGGATCGACGGTGAACGCGGGATCGCCGGCAGGCGCGCGGCCGGCGGCGGGCGCAGGGGCAGGGGCAGGGGCAGGGGCAGGGGCAGGGGCGGCATCCGAATGGATGCGCAGCAGCACGTCGGCGCGCTGGTCGCTCAGTTCCACGATGCGGTGGGACAGCTCCAGCACGCGCGCGGTGCGCACGTCGGTGAGGTCGAGGCCGCACGCCGTGCATGGCGTGGCGGAGATCGTCGTGAAGCACGACGGGCACCGGGTGGTGTCGGTCAGGATGCCCGGCTGCGCCGGCCACGCCATCCCCGCTCGGAGTGCCCCGTTCGCCGCGTCCGTCATCGTGCCCCCTCGGCGTCGGTCGTCGCCCCAGGCTAGCGAAACCCGCCGACAGCGCCGCGGAATGTCCACAGACCCCTCCCCCCCACCCCCGACGCGCGGCCCCCGAACGCGCCGCGACCTAGGGTGGACACCGTGCGGGTGAGGTTCTTCGGCGGCCTGGCCGTGTCGTCGGGCGGTGACGGTGCCGGCGGTGGGGCCGGTGACGTCCATGTCGTGCCCGGGCGCGGGCAGCAGGCGCTGCTCCTGCGTCTCGCCGTCGATGCAGGCACCACCGTCGGTTATCGCGCGCTCGCCGAGGACGTGTGGGGTCTCGACGGGCCCGACGACCCCCGTGCGGCGCTGCAGTCCCTCGTGTCGCGCCTGCGCCGGTCGCTCCCGCCCGGCGTCGTCGCATCCGATCCCGGCGGGTACCGGCTCGCGCTGTCGCGCGACGACGTCGACATCACCCGCTTCCAGGACCTCGTCGCGCGGGCGCGCTCAACCGCCGATCCCGCGCTCGCCCGAGAGGCACTCGCACTGTGGACCGGCGAGGTCTGGACGCCCTCGGACGGCTTCGACTGGCTCGTGCGCGACCTGCTCGAAGACCGAGGTCACGCGGAGAAACTCGCCGCGATGCCCACCGAGCCGACGCCCGCCCCCACCGCGCCCGCCCCCGCACCGCCCGCCCCCGCAGCAAACGCGCCGACGCCCGTCGTCTCCCTCGGCGCGCTGATCGGTCGCACCGACGAACTCCACGCGATCCGCGAGCGCCTCGAGACCGACCGCCTGGTCACCGTGCTGGGCGCCGGCGGCGCGGGCAAGACCACCCTCGCGGTCGAGACCGCCCGCGCGGTCGCCGACTCCATCGTGGTCGAGCTGGCGCCGGCCGCCGCCGCGGACGTGTGGACGGCCATCGCGGGCGCCGTGGGCCGGCGCATCCGCCTCCCCGACACCGGCGGGGCCACCGTCTCCGCCGCCGATCGCGTCGCGGAGGCCGTGACGGGACGGCGCGTGGTGATCGTGCTCGACAACTGCGAGCACGTCATCCGCGAGGCCGCCGAGGCCGCCCTGCACCTGCTCGGCATGAGCCCCGGAGTGCGCGTGCTCGCCACGAGTCGCGAGCCGCTCGGCATTTCGGGCGAAGCCTTCGTCGACCTCGGCCCGCTCCCCACCACTGACGCCGAGACGCTGTTCGCCACGCGGGTGCGCTCCGCGCGCGGGCGCGTTCCGGACGACGACGAGCGCGCGACAGCCGAGCGCATCGTGCGTCGTCTCGACGGGCTGCCGCTCGCGATCGAGCTCGCCGCCGCGCGAGCGCGCACGCTGACGCTCGCCGAGATCGATGCGGGGCTCGACGACCGCTTCGCCCTGCTGTCGAACGGTCCGCGGCTCAGCTCCGAGCGGCACCGCACACTGCGGGCGCTCATCGACTGGAGCTGGGACACCCTCACCGAGGGGGAGCGCATCGCCCTGAGGGTCGCCGCGGTCTTCCCCGACGGCATCGGCACCGCGGACGCTCCGGCCGTCGCGGCGGCGTTCGACGCGGATGCCGACGCCTTCGACGCCCTGGTCGATCGCTCGCTCCTCACCCGGCGCGAGGGGCGCTTCCGCATGCTCGAGACGGTGCGCGAGTACGGTCTCGACCGCCTCCGCGGCGAGGGGACGGAGCAGGCCTTCCGCGCTCGTGCGGCCGACGTGCTCACCGATCTCGCCTCCGCGCGCGAGACCCACTCGCGTGGCCCGGGCCTGCGCGACGCCCTCGCGTGGTTCGACGCGAACGACGAGAACCTCGCCGCCGCCCTGCGTACGCGCGCGGATGCCGCCGACCGCCCCGGCGGGGTGCGCCTGCTCCGCACCCTCTTCTGGCCCTGGGCCGTGCGCGAGCGCAGCGACGACCTCCGCCGCGGGATCACGACGTTCGCCGACCCGGACGCTCCCCTCGATGACGAGCCGAGCGTCGTGCTCGAGGCGGTGGCGCTCTTCGCCGCCGCGTTCCCCGAGCCCGGGCGCACCTCGACCCTCCCCGCGGCATCCTTCGCTGCGCGGCGCGCCCGGCTCGAGGACGCCGCCACGCGGCATCCGTCCGAGATCACCGCCCTGGTCGCTCCCCTGCTCCGCCTGGCGGAGACGGTCCTGCACAGCGACGAGGGCGAGGCCGTGCGCACCTGGCACGTCGACGTGACCGACGCGGAACTCGCCGAGGCGCCCCCGTGGACCCGGGCGATCCTGCACGCCCTGCGGGCCGGCGCCGCCCAGAACGCGGGGGACATGGACGCGCTCGGCGTCGAGAGCGCCCGGGCGCTGGAGATGTTCGAGCGTCTCGGCGACGCGTGGGGCACCGGCTTCGCCAGCCAGCTGCGCTCGGAGTGGCTCGTGCTGGCCGACCGGCTCGACGAGGCCCTCGCGGTGATCGACCGTTCCGGCGCGGCGATCCGCGGGCTGACCTCGGTGCCCGACCTCCTGCAGCAGGAGGCGCAGGCCGTCGGCATCCTGCTCCGACTCGGCCGGCTGGCTGCGGCCCGGGAGCGCGCGGCCGCGATCGACCGCGCCGCCGCGGCGGACGGCTCCGTGCGGGCGCTCGCGCAGGCGCGTATGACGGCGACCCACGTCGAGATCGCCGACGGCGACGGAGCCGCCGCCCTGAGCGAGATCGACCGGGTGGGGCTCGAGGGGCAGCCCGGCATCCCGGATCAGTTCCTCGCGTGGGTCGATGCCCTGCGCGCGCAGGCCCTGCTGCTGCAGGACCGACCCGACGACGCCCGAGCGTCGCTGCGCCGCGGCCTCGCCCGCGCCGTGGAGTCGCGCGACCACCCGATCATCGCGACCGTCCTGGTGACCGTGGCCGGATGGAACGCCGCCGAGGGACGGTCCGAGCGCGCCGCCGAGGCGCTCTCCCGCGCTCACGCGGTGCGCGGGGCGGCCGACGAGCGCGATCCGTTCGCCGTGTGGGTGCGCGCGCGCATGGCGCGAACGGGCGCCGAGGTGACCCCGGCGCCCGCTCGCGGCATCCGTTCCGCCCTTGCGGACGTGCATGCCGCGACCCTGCTCGCTCTGCTCGACTAGGCCTTGCGCATGTAGGCGCGCACCGTGAGCGGGGCGAAGACCGCCACGATGACCGCCGCCCCGATGAGCGAGACGACCGCGTCGGAGCCGAGGGTGCCGGAGTTGACGAGGTCGCGCACCGCGGTGACGAGGTGCGAGACCGGGTTGACGTCGACGAACCACTGCAGCCACGACGGCATCGTGTTCGCCGGGACGAAAGCGTTGGAGAGGAACGTCAGGGGGAACAGGACGATCATCGAGATCCCCTGCACGCTCGACGCGCTGCGGGCGATGACGCCGAAGAAGGCGAAGATCCAGCTGATCGCCCACGAGCACGCGATGACGAGCAGCCCCGCGGCGACGACGGCCCAGAGGCCGCCCTCGGGCCGGAAGCCCATGATCCAGCCCATCGTGAAGGTGAGCGTCGTCGCGATCGCGTAGCGCACCGTATCGGCGAGCAGCGCGCCCGAGAGCGGGGCGATGCGCGCGATCGGCAGCGACCGGAAGCGGTCGAACACGCCCTTGTCCATGTCTTCGCGCAGCTGCGTGCCGGTGACGACCGAGGTCGTGATGACGGTCTGCACGAGGATGCCCGGGATGATGATCGGCAGGTAGCTCTGCACGTCTCCCGCGATCGCCCCGCCGAAGATGTACGTGAACATCAGGGTGAACAGGATCGGCTGCACGGTGACGTCGATCAGCTGCTCGGGCGTGCGGCGGATCTTCAGCAGGCCGCGACCGGCCATCGTGATCGTGTTCTGCAGGGTCTGCGCGAGGCCCGCGGTGCGGGGCAGATCGCGCTCGAGGGTGAGGGCGCTCATGAGCGGGCTCCTTCCAGGGCGCCGGCGCTCTCTTGCGCGGGTGTGTCGTTCGTGCTGTCGTCGCTCGGGACACCCGAGCCGGTGAGGGTGAGGAAGACCTCGTCGAGGGTGGGCTGCTGCACGCTGAACTCGCTCAGGTGCACGCCCGCCTCGCGGAAGGCCACGAGCAGGTCGGTGACCCGGTCGGGGTCGGACATCGGCACGGTGAGGCGCGCCGCCTCCGGAGACACGATGGCCGCGGCATCCAGCACCCGTCCCACCGTGGCGCGGGCGACGTCGAGGTCGGAGCCGGGCTGTAGGCGGAGGACGAGCGAGGCCTGACCGACCGAGGCCTTGAGCGCGAGCGCCGTGCCCTCGGCGACGACGCGCCCGCGGTCGATCACGGCGATGCGGTCGGCGAGCTGGTCGGCCTCGTCGAGGTATTGCGTGGTGAGCACGACGGTGGATCCGGATGCCACGAGCCGGCGGATCGTGTCCCACATCTGTCCGCGGGTGCGGGGGTCCAGACCCGTGGTCGGCTCGTCGAGGAAGATGAGCGGCGGCTGCGCGATGAGGGAGGCCGCGAGGTCGAGACGTCGCCGCATGCCGCCGGAGAACTTCGCGAGGGGACGGGATGCCGCCTCGGTGAGGCCGAACTCCTCGAGGAGCTCCGTCGCCTTGCGGCGGGCGTCGCCGCGCGAGAGGCCCAGCAGGCGACCGAAGATGAGGAGGTTCTCGGTGGCCGAGAGCTTCTCGTCGACCGAGGCGAACTGCCCGGTCAGGCCGATGAGCTGGCGCACGACGTGCGGCTCGCGGGCGACGTCGTGGCCGAAGATCTCGGCCCTGCCGCCATCGGGACGCAGGAGCGTCGTGAGCATGCTGATGGTGGTGGTCTTGCCGGCGCCGTTGGGGCCGAGCACGCCGTAGACCGTGCCGGCTTCGACGACGAGATCGACGCCGTCGACGGCCCGGTTGGAGCCGAACGTCTTGACGAGCCCTTCGGCTCGGACCGCGGGAGAGCGGGTGGATGAGGTGGTCATGACGCCAGGATGCGCCGCGTGCCCTGTCGCGGCGCTGTCACGCCGGGTGGGGCGCTGTCACGGCGCTGTCACGGCGCTGCCGCGGGTCGCCGCCGGGGTCGCTCCGGGCCGTTTCGGACCGCGAGACGGCATCCGGCTGACGAGTCGGTTGCAGAATGTCGCCGATTCGTCAGCCGCATGCGGTCTCGCGCACAGACGGGGAGCGCGACGGGGCGGGGACGCCGAGAACGGCGGGCGACGCCCGGGAATGACGGAGACCGGATATCAGGCGCCGCGCAGGCGCTCCGCGAGGTAGCCGTGGAGCGCGTCGAGGCCGATGCGCTCCTGGCCCATGGTGTCGCGGTCGCGCACGGTCACGGCGTTGTCGTCGAGCGAGTCGAAGTCGACCGTGACGCAGAACGGCGTGCCGATCTCGTCCTGCCGGCGGTAACGGCGACCGATCGCGCCGGCGTCGTCGAAGTCGATGTTCCAGCCGGCGGCGCGCAGCGTGTCGGCGGTCTCGCGGGCCAGCGGCGAGAGGCGCTCGTTGCGCGACAGCGGCAGCACGGCGACCTTGACGGGCGCGAGGCGCGGGTCGAGCTTGAGCACCGTGCGGGTGTCGGTGCCGCCCTTGGCGTTGGGCACCTCTTCTTCGCGGTACGCGTCGACGAGGAACGCCATCATCGCGCGGGTCAGACCGAACGACGGCTCGATCACGTACGGCGTGTACTTCTCGCCCGACGCCTGGTCGAAGAACGTGAGCGACTGGCCCGACGCCTCGGAGTGGCTCTTGAGGTCGTAGTCGGTGCGGTTGGCGACGCCCATGAGCTCGCCCCACTCCTTGCCCGGGAACCCGAAGCGGTACTCGACGTCGATCGTGCCGGCGGAGTAGTGCGCCCGGTCGTCTTCGGGGACGTCGAAGCGCTTCATGTTCTCGGGGTCGATGCCGAGCTCGATGAACCAGTTCCAGCACGCCTCGACCCAGTGCTCGAACCACTCGTTCGCCTCGGCCGGCGGGGTGAAGTACTCGATCTCCATCTGCTCGAACTCGCGCGTGCGGAAGATGAAGTTTCCGGGCGTGATCTCGTTGCGGAACGCCTTGCCGACCTGGCCGACGCCGAACGGGGGCTTGCGACGGGATGCCGTGAGCACGTTCGAGAAGTTCACGAAGATGCCCTGCGCGGTCTCGGGACGCAGGAAGTACAGGCCCGATTCGTCGTCGACGACGCCGAGGTAGGTCTTGACCAAGCCCGAGAACGACTTCGGCTCGGTGTACTGCCCCTTCGTGCCGCAGTTGGGGCAGGGGATGTCGGCGAGACCGTTCTCGGCCTTGCGGTTCTTGCGGGCCTCGAAGTCCTCGATGAGGGTGTCGGCGCGGAAGCGCTTGTGGCAGCTGAGGCACTCCACGAGCGGGTCGGTGAAGGTGGCGACGTGACCCGAGGCCTCCCACACGCGCTTGGGGAGGATGATGCTCGAGTCGAGGCCGACCATGTCGCCGCGGCCGCGGACGAAGGTCTGCCACCACTGGCGTCGGATGTTCTCCTTCAGCTCGGTGCCGAGGGGGCCGTAGTCCCAGGCGGAACGCGAGCCGCCGTAGATCTCACCGGCCTGGAACACGAAACCGCGATGGCGGGCGAGGGCGATGACCTTGTCGAGGCGGGACTGTTCGGCCACGGTGGCTCCAATGGTCGGGAAAGCTGTGGGGATCGAGCGCGAGGGCGCGGCATCCAGTTTATCGAAGCGGCCCCGCCTCGCCCGGCTCTCCGTCTCGCGCCTCATCGCGCTCGCGGATCCAGTTCTGCAGATACGGCATCGCGACGTTCGTGGCGTGGGCGGCCAGGGTGGCGCGGGCGGCGTCCGCGAGGGAGCCGGGGGCCGGCGCCGCGGGGTCGGCGACGTGCGCGATCGGATACGGGAAGCGGTTGCGGAACATGTCCATCCACAGCAGCACGAGGTCGTCCTCGTGCGCGAGCGTCGCGTGACTGAACGAGCCGCGCTCGTGCCGCTCGATCTCCCAGCCCTGCCGGGTGGGGCGCGCGGCGTAGTCGGGGTCCCCGCCCCAGGACCACCCGCCCCGACCGCGGACGGGCGTGCCGTAGCCGAAGCCGTTCAGCGCCGCAGCGAGCGCCTCGGGCGTCCACGGGGCCGGGAAGAAGGTCGACAGGCTGACCCGCAGCGCCAGCGGCGACAGGCGCGTCGGCGCCTCGCGCGGAGCCTGGGTGAGCTCCGCCTCGAGCGCGGCGGCCAGCGCGATCGTCGCGGCCGACGGCTCGTCGCGGTCGAGGAGCAGCAGGAAGGTCTGCAGCGTACGCAGGTAGGTGCGGTGCGCCGCGGCATCCGCGAACGGGGGGACCGGGATGCCGTCGACGCTCGGCCGCCCCCAGGGGACGTCGTCGCCGTCGGTCTCGGACAGCCCCGCACGCCCGCCGCTCATCGCGTGATCCGCTCGCGGCGCACGGTGAAATCCTCGAGCGCCGCCGCGTCGATCTCGACGCCGAGGCCGGGCCCGGTGGGCACGCGCACGTGTCCGTCCTCGATCACGGCGGGCTCGGTGACGATGTCGCGGGTGTAGAAGCGTGCGGATGCCGAGATGTCGCCCGGCAGCGTGAACCCGGGGAGCGCGGCGAGAGCTGCGTTGGCGGCCCGACCGATCCCGGTCTCGAGCATGCCCCCGCACCACACCGGGACGCCCGCGGCGACGGCGCGGTCGTGGATCGCGACGGCCTCGAGGTAGCCGCCGACCCGGCCGGCCTTGATGTTGATGATCGCCGCGGAGCCGAGGGCGAGCGCGTCGGCGGCGGCCTTGTCCGAGACGATCGACTCGTCGAGGCACACCGGCGTGCGAAGGCGCGTCGCGAGCGTCGCATGATCGACGAGGTCGTCTTCCTGCAGCGGCTGCTCGATGAGCAGGAGGTCGAAGCGGTCCAGTTCGGCCAGGGTATCGGCATCCTGGAGCGTGTAGGCCGAATTCGCGTCGACCTGCAGCGGGATCGCTCCGAAGGCGTCGCGGACGGCGGCCGTGTCGTCGATGTCGCGCCCCGGCTTGATCTTGATCTTGATGCGCACGTAGCCCTCGCCGAGGTAAGCGCCGACGGCGTCGACGAGGGCCGCCGGGTCGCGCTGGATGCCGACCGAGACCCCGGACGGCACACGGTCCGTCGCGGCGCCGAGGTACTGACCGAGACTGCGCCCCTCGGATCGCAGGGCCGCGTCGAGCACCGCGAGCTCGAGCCCCGCCTTGGCCATGCGGTGACCGACGACGCGACCCAGGATGCCGCCGACCTCCTCGGGCGCGAGCGTGCGGCGCTCGAGCAGGGCCGGGGCGAGGAACCGCGTGAGCACGTCCCACGCTCCCTGCGTGTACTCGCTGGAGTAGAAGGGCTCGGCCGAGGTCACGACCTCCCCCCACCCGCGGCCGTCGCTCGTCTCGGCGGCGACGACGATGACCTCGCGCACGGTCTCGGTGCCGAACGACGTGGTGAAGGGCGACACGAGCGGCAGGTGCAGCACGCGCAGTTCGACGGCATCCAGGGTCACGACAGGGGCGGGCTGCAGGAGAGGCATGGGGGGAGGGTATCGGGAGCGGCGGACACCACGCAGGAGACGCGGTCGTCGGGCCCCGGCACACGGCCCCGCAGCCCGGGCGACCGAACGGATCTCCTGCGTCGTGTCGCGGCGCCCCGGCACAACTCCTGCAGAACGGGCGCGGAGCGGGAGGACCCGCGCCCGGCCACGGGAAATTGCAGGAGTTGTGCACGCCGGCCCGCCCCGCCCCGACCCGCCGAGCCGGAGTCGGTCGGCCGGCGGGTCCGGCCCGCGCGCGGCGGCTCCCGCCCGCGCCCGGCGGCTCCGGCCGCGCCCGGCGGGTCCGGCCCGCGCCGCAGCCGGCCGGCCCGCGACCGTAACGCCCGCGCCCGGCCGTGGCAAGGCCGCCGAGGCCGCCGCCCCGCGCGCGTAGCGTCACCCGCATGAGCGACGACTTCACCCCCCGCCACGCGATCGTCACCGGCTCCGACTCGGGCATCGGCGCGGCCACCGCCCTCGCCCTCGCCGACGCCGGAATGGACGTCGCGGTCACCTACCACTCCGACCAGGACGGCGCCGAGGAGACCGCCGCCGCCGTGCGCGAGCGCGGCGTGCGCGCGATCGTCGCGCAGTTCGACGCGACCGACTTCGACGCGGTCCCGGATGCCGTGAACGCCATGGCCGACGAGCTCGGCGGCCTCGACGTCTTCGTCAACAACGCCGGCGGCGGGATCGGGGGCTCGTTCCTCGACCTCGACTTCGACACGTGGCGCACCGACATCTCCCTCAACCTCGACGGAGCCTTTCTCGCTCTGCACACCGCGGCGAAGCGGATGGTGGCGGCCGGCAACGGCGGGCGCCTCATCGTCGTCTCGAGCGTGCACGAGCACCAGCCCCGCGTCGGTTCGGCCCCCTACGTCGCCGCGAAGCACGGCGTCGGCGGTCTCATCAAGACGATGGCCCTCGAGCTCGGCCAGTACGGCATCACCGCGAACGCCGTCGCCCCGGGGGAGATCGCGACTCCCATCAACGACATGTCGGCCGAGGACGCCGATCGCATCCACCGCCCCGGCATCCCCCTCGGTCGCCCGGGCAAGCCGGAGGAGATCGCCGACGTCATCCGCTTCCTCGCCTCGCCCTCGGGCTCGTACGTCACCGGCGCGAGCTGGGTCGTCGACGGCGGGATGCTGCAGATGGGCCCCCAGGCGGGCTCGCACATGGACAGCGACGCCTGGCGCTCGGCCGGCGAGGAGTGAGTACAGCGCCATGAGCGACGAGAACAGCTTCGAAGAGAACCGTCACGACCAGCTCACGAGCGCGCCGAAGGCCACCGAAGAGGACGCGGCTCCGCGCTTCGACGTGACCGAGCACGACGGCGTCACGCGCATCGACGTGCGCGACGATGCGGCGGTGCGTCCGGGGCCGGGACAGGGCGACCCGGCTGCGGAGAAGGACCAGCCGGTCACCGAGCAGTGAGTCGTCGCGTCGTCGTGCCGGCTCGGCGGCCCGCACGGCGATGCGCTCACTCCACGATCAGGTATCCGCGTCGGTCGAACCCGCCGATCCGGCGACCGGATGCCAGGTGCCCCCGCAGCTCCTCCCGCACGCGCACGCGCCAGTCGGCGGCGGCCGCCGGGTCGGTGCGGCGCAGACTCTCGATGTCGTCGGGCACGGCCACGACGGCCGAGATCGCGGCATCCGTCGGGGTGGGTGCGGGCGGCTCGGCGAGCGCCCACGACACCAGGAGCCGGTCGGACTCGTCGCCGCGGTTGACGTCGTCGTCCATCTCGCCGTACTGATTCACGAGGTAGTCGGTGACGCGGGCGCCCAGCACGGCGAGGTTGAAGTGCGCGTTGCGCGGGATGAGCGGGTCGAAGGTCCACGTGATGTGCCCGACTCCGCGCTCGAGCGCCCAGTCGCGCTGGTGGTTCTTGAGCTGCCGACCGAGGCCGCGACCCTGGTGACCGGGCAGGACACCGGTGATGTGCGAGTGCATCGACCGCGCGGCGGGAGGGCCGAAGAACGCCGCCGATGCCCCGATCATCGCCTCGCCGTCGTAGAGGCCGACGACGTAGTTGCCGGCGTGCTCGAGAGCGCGGAGGATGTTCGCCGGCATGGTGCCCTTCTCGCCCCACACCCGGTCGAGCACCCCCGCGGCCACGTGGATCGCGTCGACGGTGTCGAGGGGGCGGATGTCGATGTCGCTCATGCCCTCGATCCTCGCACCGCGGGCCGACGCCGTCAGCGCGGCAGCACCCCGCCGACGTGGCGGATGGTGCGCCCGCGCTCCACCGCGATCGCGATCCCGCCCACCAGCCACAGCGGCACCTGCGTGAGGAAGGCGAGACGGAAGGCGTCGAGCGAGTAGGTTTCGGGGCTGCCCGCCCCCTGCACGTCCATCGCGATGCCGATGAAGAGGATGGCCAGCAGGGCGGCGAGGAATCCCCCGCCGTTGACGATGCCGGTCGCGGTGCTCAGGCGGTGGCTGGGCGTGAAGGTGCGCGCGTGGTCGAACGCGATCATCGACGCCGGGCCCCCGGTGGCCAGGGCGAACATCAGCACGATGAGCAGCCACAGCGGGGCGGGCCCCGGCCAGGCGGCGACGACGATCCACACGAGCGCCTGGAAGACGACGGTCGGCAGCACGAGCCACCGCGAGCGTCGACGCGGATGCCGACTCGACAGCGCACCGATCACCGGGCCGCTGACGATACCGAACAGCACGAACAGCGTCATGATCCCCGACGCGGCCGCCGGCTCGAGTCCCTCGCCCGCGGTGAGGAACGGGAAGCCCCACAGCAGCATGAACGCGGTCCCCGCGAACGGGGTGGCGAAGTGCGACCAGAATCCGAGCCGCGTGCCGGGATGCGCCCACGACTCGCGGAACCCCTGCCGCCGATCCGGCGCCGAACGCACCACCCGGATGGCGCCCGTCTGCGTGTCGACGGAGGTGTCGACCGGATCGTCTCGGCGTTCGGGCGGGCGGTTGCGGATGATCGCGAAGGTCAGCACCGCGAAGAGCACGCCGAGCCCGGCGACGCTGCCGAAGGCGACGCTCCAGCTCGTCGCGTGCAGGAGGGCCGCGAGGGGGACCACGGCGACGATCTGGCCCATCTGGCCGATGATGCCCGTGAGCTGAACGAGCAGCGGCGCCCGCTGCGCCGGGAACCACGTCGCGATCACGCGCAGCACGCTCGGGAAGATGGCGGCGTCTCCCGCGCCGATGAGCACGCGGGCCAGGATGCCGATCCCCACAGCATCCGCGAAGGCCATCACGAGCTGGCCCACCGCCATCAGCACCATGCCGATCGCGATCATCGGGCGCGCGCCGAACCGGTCGAGGAGGAGGCCGACGGGGATCTGCATCGCGCCGTAGACGAAGAGCTGGATGACGGCGAACATCGACAGCGCCGACGCGTCGGCGCCGAAGCGCACGGCGGCATCCACTCCCACCGCGGACAGCGAGGTGCGGTTGACGATCGACACGACGTACGCGAGGACGCCGACGATCCACAGCGTCCAGGTGCGCCAGCCCGGCCGGTCGAGGCGGAGGGTGCTGGTCACGCGTTCCAGGCTATCCCCGACCGCCGACACCGGCGGCGGGGTGGCGCGGGTGGGGCTGTGGTGTGTGCGGCGCAGGGCCGGCGCACCGGCGTACGGGGCGAACGGCGGGCAGCCCGTCAGCCCAGGACAGCCGCCATCTCGCGGCGGACCCTCTCGAGATGCTCCCGCAGGGGCGTGCCTGACCCATCGGCCGCCCAGCGCTCGAGGGCCGTCTGCAACAACTCCACCGCGACCCCGGCGACGACGCGCGCGTGCAGGGACTCGACGCCGCGCGCGAGGTAGCCCTCGACGAGCACCGCTCGCAGGTCGGCCTGCTTCTGCAGGTCCCGTTCGCGCAGAGCGGGCTCGGCGTCGATGACGCGTCGCGCCGCCGCGATCTCGTCGCGTCGGGGCTCGAACCGGTCGGCGGCGAGGGCCTGCAGTCCGGTCCAGGCGATCGAGAAGGGCGACATGTCAGCCGGGGCGTCCGCGAGCATGCGCGCAGCGAGCCGCGGGATCTCGTCTCCGGAGAAGAACACCTCGCGCTTGTCGGCGAAGTGCCGGAAGAACGTGCGACGCGTGACCCCGGCCCTCTCGACGATGTCGGGGACGGTCGTCGCCTCGAACCCGCGCTCGGTGAACAGCTGCATCGCGGCTTCGCGCAAGCGCTCCTTGGTATCGGGTGCCCATCTGGCCATGTCGAGATCCTAGGTGACGACACCACGTGTCATCGCGTCTATAGTGAAGACACTCCGTGTCATCACGCGAAAGGTCCGTCATGTCCGCGCACGCCGCCGCCCTTCTCCCCGCGCCTCGAGCCGCACTCACCCGCGGCACGGTCGACACCCCCGTACCCGCCACCGACGAGGTTCTCGTGCGCGTGCGCGCCGTGGCTGTCAATCCGGTCGACTGGGTGATCCAGGGCACCAGCCGCATCACCTACCGCTGGCTGCGGACCCCCGCCGTGCTGGGATCCGACGTGTCGGGCGAGGTCGTCGCAATCGGGTCGGACGTCACGCGGTTCCGCGTGGGTCAGCGCGTGTTCGGCCTCGCGACCGGCACCGACCGTGGCAGGAACCCGCTGCGCGAGGGGGCGTTCCAGGAGTACACGACCCTGCTCGAGCGCCTCACCGCTCCCACACCCGACGATCTCTCCGACGAGCAGGCCGCCGTCTTCCCGCTGGGACTGTCCACCGCGGCGTGCGCGCTGTTCCAACCGCAGCACCTCGGACTGCGGATGCCAGGCGACCCGGCGCCCACCCCCGACCGCGGTGTCGTCGTGATCTGGGGCGGGTCCACCAGCGTCGGCATGAACGCCGTCCAACTGGCGCGCGCCGCCGGTTACGACGTCGTGACCACGGCATCCGCTCGAAATGCGGCGATCGTGCGCGACCTCGGAGCGGACGCCGTCGTCGACCACCGCTCGCCCTCCGCCGTCGCGGAGCTCGTCACGGCCATCGGCGGGCGACCCGTGGTCGGCGCCGTGGCGCTCGGAGCCGGCTCGACGGACGCGTGCATCGACGTCCTCGCCCGCACCGGCGGGGGTCGACTGGCCATGGCGAGTACACCCCTCTCTCTCGACGCACTTGTCGGACGCCGCCGACTGTTCCCGGCGATGCTGCCGGTCTTCACGCGCATCGGGCTCGCGACGCTGCGCTCGACGCTGCGCGCCCGACGCCGTGGCATCCGCGCCGCATTCGTCTGGGGCAGCAGCCTGCGCGACGACGAGATGGGCCCGCGCCTGTGGGGCGAGGTCGTTCCGCGCCTGCTCGCCGAGGGCTCCCTGCGCCCCGCGCCCGACCCGCTCGTCGTCGGCGACGGCCTCGACGCTCTGCAGGGCGCCCTGGACCGGCAGCGCGCGGGCGTCTCGGCGCAGAAGATCGTCGTGCGCGTCTGAGTCCGGCCGAGGTCGGGCCGCGGCGGCGCGGCCGACATGACCCCGGGGCCACGAACGACGCCCCGAAACCGCGCCGCACGTGGTCAGCCGAAGCCACCTGCGCACGGCAGAATGGTCCGATGGTCTCCGCGAGCCCCCACCTGCAGCCCGATCACGCCTGCCTCATCGTGCACGGCAGCGACACCCCCGGCATCATCGCCGCGGTCTCCGCCCTCATCGCGCGCCAGGGCGGCAACATCGTCGCCTTCGACCAGTACTCCGACGACCCGCGCGGCGGCGCGTACTTCCAGCGCGTGGTGTTCCACCGCCCCAACCTCGCGGTCGCGCTGCCCGAGATCGAGGCCGACATCGCCACGACCCTCGGCGAGGGCTTCGACCTGGAGTGGACCCTCACCGACCTCTCCACCCCCAAGCGCATGGCGATCCTCGCCTCGAAGCAGGACCACTGCCTGCTCGATCTGCTGTGGCGTCACCGTCGCGGAGACCTTCCGGTGAGCATCCCGATGGTCGTGTCGAACCACACCACGGCCGCCGAGGACGTGCGCTCGTTCGGCGTTCCCTTCTTCCACGTCCCGTCGACGCCCGGGCCGGACAAGTCGGCATCCGAGGCCCGCATCCTCGAACTGCTCGTCGGAAACGTCGACTTCGTCGTGCTCGCGCGCTACATGCAGATCCTCTCCCCCGACTTCCTCGAGAAGATCGGGGTGCCGGTGATCAACATCCACCACTCGTTCCTGCCCGCCTTCATCGGCGCCGAGCCGTACAAGAAGGCGAAGCAGCGCGGAGTGAAGCTCATCGGGGCGACCTCGCACTACGTCACGAGCGACCTCGACGAGGGTCCGATCATCGAGCAGGACACGGTGCGCGTCACGCACGCCGACTCCGCCGCGGAGCTCGCCCGCCGGGGCGCCGACGTCGAGCGTCAAGTGCTCTCGCGCGCGGTCCTCTGGCACGCCGAAGACCGCATCATCCGCCACGGCAACCACACGATCGTCTTCTAACCCCCGGATGCCGCGGCCCGGCCCGCCGCCGGGCACCGCGAGACTGCATCTCGCCGACACGTCGGCTGCGGGACGCAACCGTCTCGTCGAGGAGATGCAGTCTCGGCGCCGGAGGGAGCGGCGCGTGCGGCTTAGTCGGGGTCGCTCGCGCGGCTGAGGGGACCCGAGCCCCCGCGCGGGGGCTGCTTGCGCTGACGCGCGAGTTCCCCGCCCTGCCGCCCGCCGTACGGACGACCGTGGTCGGCGAACTCGGCACGGAAGTACGCCAGCCGCCAGTCGCCCAGCTCGATGCGGGCACCGGTGCGCAGGATGCGGCCCCCGCCGTCGCGTCCGGGACCCTGATCGCGCGCACCCCCGCCGCCGACGACGTCGAAGCCGTACAGCACGTACTCGTCGTCGCCCTCGTGCCGGATCTCGGCGTGGACGGGGGCGAGTCCCGGCAGGCGCAGATCGGCTTCGTCGCCCGATCCGATCACCGTTTTGGTGGGCAGCAGGTCGAACTCGCGCGGACGCGAGCCGTCCCACGACGAGTCGCCCACCGCGAAGATGAGGCGCGGGCGCCCCGACCCCGGGGTGTAGTGCGTGGTCGTGACCCGGCGACGCACGGTGCGGTTGATGGTGGGCACCAGCGGCAGCGGCGTCTCGGGCGGGACCGGGAACGTCAGCGTCCGGTCGCCGTTGCGACGCACCAGCAGCGGGGCCACGGCCGCGACCGAGCCGAGCCGGATGTGCTTAGACCCCGTGATGACGCGCTGCAGCGCACCGCTCTTGACGTCGCCGAGCTGCAGGATCGGCCCGTCCGGCCCCTCGAGCTTCACGGAGATGCCCCGGGATGCCAGGGCCTCGGCCACCGTGGAGAGCTCGGCGAGCGTGCGCCGGCCGTTCCCCGGCAGGCGCGAGGGATCGCTCACGACGATGCGCACCTCGGTACCCGCGGCCGTGATCGTCCCCTCGAACGGCGGGACGTCGGCATCCTGCCCCTCCTCGTGCTCCGAGAAGGCGAGGTCGATGTCGAGGCGCACCATGACGGCGCCGCCCCTCAGTTGCCGCGGTACGGGTCGGACCCGGCCGCGGTGTCGTCGCTCGTGGTGACGCGCAGGGTGCCGTTGAGCTTCCACGTCGCGCGGGGAGCGTCGGGGCCGATGTCGCGCGGCACCTCGACGGTCATGTCGACGAAGGAGTAGTTCACGGCGGCGCCGCGGCCGGTGAGGTACGACCACATCTCGCGGCCGAGGTCGGTCCAGTCGGTGATCGAGTGGCCCTGGGGCCCGGAGGAGTCGGCGAACGGGTCGGTGGTGGCAGGAGTCTCGGACATGGCTTCGGTCCTTCCTTTCAATTCGAGGCCACAAGCGTCCCAGCGGCCCCGGGCGCCCGAGGAGGGATTGCATTGGGGCGCGTGTTGGGGCACCATTTCCCCCACCCCCAAAGGAGTATTTGACGGTCGAGGTCGGGCACGCGAGCATGGCGTGATGTCGCGACTGAACGAACTCCGCGCCACCGCCCACCCCCTGCGACTGCGCCTGCTGTCGCTGCTCACCGGTGCGGCCCTGAGCGCGGCCGAGGCGGGGCGCGAGCTGGACGTCTCGCAGGCGTCCGCGAGCTACCACCTGCGCGTGCTCGAGCGCGCGGGACTCGTGCGGGTCGTCGAGGTCGTCCGCCTGCGCGGCGGGGATGCCAAGCGCTACCGGCACGAGTCCTCGTCGCGGCGGTACGACCCCGACGCGCGCCCCGGCGAGCGCTCGCGCGAGGGGGAGGCGGAGTACGTCGAGGCCATCGTCGACGAGCTGCGTCGACGCACCGCCCTGCGCGTCGACGGACCGTCGATCTCGACCGACGCCGAGCTATGGGTCGACCCCGCCGTGTGGCGACGTGTCGTGCAGCACATCGGCGAGGCCTCGGCTCTGCTGCACGCCGCCGCCCGACCCCCGCGCACCCCGGGGACGCGCCCGGTGTCGATGACCGCGGCGCTGTTCCCCGTGCGGACCCCGCCGCCGCGTCCGGCGCCGCGCCCGGGCGGCCCGGCGTGAGGGGCCCTCTCTCCCTCGCCCCGTTCCGGTGGCTGCTCGCCGCCCGCACGACGGCCATCGTGGGCAACGCCGTCGCTCCCCTGGCCTTGGCGTTCGCCGTGCTCGACCTCACGGGGTCGGCGGCCGATCTGAGCCTGGTCGTCGCCGCCCGTTCGATCGCCAATGTCGCGATGCTGCTCTTCGGCGGCGTGGTCGCCGACCGCCTGCCGCGCGGAGCGGTGCTGGTCGGCTCCTCCGTCGCGGCCGCGCTGACGCAGGGGGCGATCGCCGCCCTGGTGCTGACCTCGACCGCCGGCATCCCGATCCTCGTCCTCCTCGGCGTCGTCAACGGCGCGGTCGCGGCCGTGAGCCTTCCCGCAGCCGCCGCCCTCGTACCCGAGACCGTGCCCGCGTCCCTGCTCCGCCCCGCCAACGCGCTGCTGCGGCTCGGCCTCAACGGCGGCAGCATCGTCGGCGCGTCGGCCGGAGCCGTCGTGGTCGCCGCCGTCGGTCCGGGGTGGGGGCTCGCGATCGACGCGGCCGCCTTCGCGGTCGCCGCGGTGCTCTTCTCGCGCCTGCGCCTGCCGGTGAAGGCGCCGACGGATGCCGCGCCGGGCGGGCATCTCTCCGTCTGGGACGACCTGCGCGAAGGCTGGCGTGAGTTCGCGAGCCGCCGGTGGGTGTGGATCGTCGTTCTGCAGTTCGCCGTCCTCAACGCCGCATTCATCGGGGCGAGCACCGTGCTGGGCCCGCTGGTCGCCGATGAGGGGTTCGGCCGCGGGGCCTGGGGGCTGGTCATCGCGGCGCAGACGGCAGGGCTCGCCCTGGGCGCCGTCATCGCGCTGCGCTGGCACCCCCGACGGGCGCTCGGCATCGGGGTGGCGGCGATGGCGCTCGCGGCCCTGCCGGCGGCGGCGCTGGGATTGACCCCGGTCGTTCCGGTGCTCGTCGTCGCCTTCGCGATCGGCGGTGTCGCGATCGAGCTCTTCGCGATCGCGTGGGATCAGTCGCTGCAGACGCATATCCCCCGGGCGGCCCTGTCGCGCGTGTACTCGTACGACATGGTCGGCTCGTTCATCGCGGTGCCCCTCGGAGAGGTCGCCGTCGGTCCGATCGCCGAGTCCGTGGGTGTGCCCCCGGTGCTGCTGGGCTGCGCCGCGGTCATCGTCGTGGCGACCCTGGCGGCGTCGTGCTCGCGGAGCGTGTGGAGCATCCGCGCCGCCTGAGTGTCAGTACACGTACTCCATCAGCTCGACGCCCAGCACCCGGAAGGCGTCGTGCGCGCGCAGGCGATGCGCGATCGACAGGTCGTCGAAGTTGACCAGCAGGGCGTAGGAGACGCCCGCCCGCGGGCCCCCGAGCACTCCCGCCTCGGCGCGCACGCCGGGGGCGCGACCGGTCTTGTTCACGAAGAGCAGACCGTGCTGGTCGTTCTCGTGCGCGAAGGGGTCGAGCCCCGTCGCGGATGCCACGAGCGAGAGGTCGTAGTTCAGACTCAGCCACTCGGCGACCTGCGCGCTGACGCCGGGCGAGACGATCGTGGAGTTGACCAGGCCCGCGAACACCTGGGCCATCTCGCGCGCGGTCGACAGCGCGACGTGCGGGGCGTCGTCGGGGCCGCGGTCGTCGCGGAACCGGTCGAGCAGCGCCGTACGACGCAGCCCGAGGTGCTCGAGGCGGGCGCGCACCGATTGCAGACCGACGCGGTGCAGCAGCGCGTTGGCCGCGAGGGCGTCGCCCGTCGAGGCCGCCAGCAGGGCCAAGTCGGTCAGCGGCAGAGCGGGAGCCTTGAGGTGCTGCCAGGTGCCCCCGTGCGCCGCCCCCGCCACACTCGCCCGGTCGACGATCTCGAGCGCGTCGAGTCGCCCCGACTCGAACGCCGCGGCCGTCTCGATGAGCAGCGGCACGACACCCAGCCCGCCGACGGGCAGGGTCAGGAAGTCGTCGCCCGAGAGCACCGCCGTCCCGCCGTCGAGGTCGTCGATGCGCACCGACACCTTGGCGCCCGAGGCGGCGAGCTCGTCGAGCGAACGCAGCGTCGCGGTGAAGGAGCGGCGGCCGGCCGCCGCCCGCCGGGGCAGTCGCTTCGGTCCCTTGCGGCCCGCGCCGCGAAGGGCCGGGGCGTCGCGTCGCGACGACTCCACCGGCCCTCCGGCGGGTTCGGGCAGGGCGGGCTCGGGAAGCGGGGGCATGCCCACGAGCGTTGCTCCTTCCGGGTCAGCAGGACAACAAACGCCGTCTCACCAAATGGTGACGCGCTGGTCGGCGTCGAGCCAGAGGGCGTCGCCCTCGCCGACCTCGAACGCCTCGTAGAACGCGTCGATGTTACGCACGATCTGATTGCAGCGGAACTCGTTCGGCGAGTGCGGGTCGATGGTGAGCAGACGGATGGTCTCGGCATCCCGACCCTTCTGCTGCCAGATCTGGGCCCAGCTGAGCAGCAGACGCTGGATGCCGGTGAACCCGTCGACGACAGGACCCTCGCCCTCGGCGTCGCCCTGCTCCTCGAGGAAGAGCCGGTAGGCCGCGATCGCGATGCCGAGCCCGCCCAGGTCGCCGATGTTCTCGCCGATGGTGAGGGCGCCGTTGACGTGGTGCTCCGCGCTCAGGCCCTGCGGCACGAGCTCCTCGTACTGGGCGATGAGCGCCTTGGTGCGCTCCTCGAACGCCGCGCGGTCGGCATCCGTCCACCAGTCGCGCAGCGACCCGTCGCCGTCGAAGCGGGATCCCTGGTCGTCGAAGCCGTGGCCGATCTCGTGACCGATCACCGCGCCGATGCCGCCGTAGTTCGCCGCCGCGTCACGCTCGGCGTCGAAGAACGGGTACTGCAGGATCGCCGCGGGGAACACGATCTCGTTCATGAGCGGGTTGTAGTACGCGTTGACCGTCTGCGGGGTCATGTACCACTCGTCGCGGTCGATCGGCTGGCCGACCTTGGCGAGCTGGCGGTCGTGCTCCCACACGTGGGCGCGACGGACGTTGCCGACCAAGTCGCCGGCCTCGATCTCGAGGTCGGAGTAGTCCTTCCACCGCACCGGGTAACCGATCTTGGGCGTGAAGGCGTCGAGCTTGGCCAGGGCCCGCTCGCGCGTCTCCTCGGTCATCCAGTCGAGCGTGCGGATGGACCGGCGGTACGCCTCGATCAGGTGGGCGACGAGGCCGTCCATCGCATCCTTCGCCGCCGGCGGGAAGTGCCGTTCGACGTACACCTTGCCGACCGCCTCGCCCAGGGCGGCCTCGACGAGGCTGACGCCGCGCTTCCATCTCTCGCGGTTGACGGGAACGCCGGTGAGCTGCGTTCCGTAGAAGGCGAAGTTCTCGGCCACGAACTCGTCGGACAGGAAGGCCGCCGCGGCGTGCACGATCTTGAACCGCAGCCACGCCTTCCAGTCCTCGAGCCGCTCGGCCACCAGTAGGCCGCCGAGCGCCTCGATGAAGCTCGGCTGGTACACGACGACCTCGGCGAGCGCGTCCTCGTGACCCGGGGCGACCCCCGCACGCCACGGCTCGAGGTCGACTCCGGCGAGGGCGAGCGTGTCGTCCCAGGTCTTCAGGTTGTAGGTCTTCACCGCGTCGCGGCTGTCTTCGCGCGACCAGTGGTGCGCGGCGAGGTCGGTCTCGAGCGCGAACACCCGATCGGCGGATGCCGCGGCCTCGGCGACACCGGCGAGCTCGAGCACGCGCGCGATGTGCGTGCGGTACGCCGTGCGGGTCTCGTCGAAGTTGTCGAGCCGGTAGTAGCTCTCGTCGGGCAGCGAGATGCCGCCCTGGTAGACCACCGGCACGTAGCGCGTGGGATCGCCCGGGTCGGGCTCGACGAAGAGCGTCAGCAGGCCGCTGATGCCGTCGCGCTCGAGCTCGCCGATGAGCCGGAGCAGGGAGGGGATGTCGGTGACGGTGTCGACGGCGGTGAGCTGGGGGGCCAGGGGCTCCCCGCCGAGCGCCTCGATGCGGTCGGTGTCCATGAAGCTCGCGAACAGGTCGCCGATCTTGCGGGCTTCACTGCCCGGCTCGGCGTCCTGCGACTCCTGGACGATGGTGCGCACGTCCGCCTCCGCCTGCTCGGCGATGAGATGGAACGAGCCCCAGCGGGCCTTGTCGTCGGGGATCTCGGTGCGCTCCAGCCAGCGGCCGTTCACGTAGCGGAACAGGTCGTCCTGCGGGCGGATCTCGTCGCTGAGCTCGTCGAGCGCGAGACCGGAGCGGGGGGTGTCGGTCATGCAGACAGGATAAGTGCCCCACATCCGTGCGGGCTCGGAACGCGGGCGCGCCACGCCCGGACGCGGAACGCATCGCCTCCCCGTTCCGCGCAGCCCCGGCGTCGTGCGCGGCGGCGTCGTGTGGGCGGGCGGACCCCGCCCCCGCGCCTTGCATGACCTCCGCGATCCGCACATCCTCAGCGGCATCCGCCCCCACCCGACCGAGGTTGCGCGAATCGCTGAGCGTGCGCGACCACCCGCCGGCATCCCGCACACCCTCCGCGTTCCGCACACCCTCAGCGGCATCCGCCCCCACCCCACGGAGGTTGCGCGAATCACTGAACGTGCGCGACCACTCACCCGCGCCGAACACAACCTCCGCGATCCGCACACCCTCCGCGATCCGCACACCCTCAGCCGCATCCGCCCGCATCCGACGGAGGTTGCGCGAATCACTGAGCGTGCGCGGCTTCGGGCCCGCGCCGCACGCGGCCCGCGCCCGGCGATGTCGGGGGCCCACCCTAGGCTCGACGCGTGAGCACCCTCCCGCCCGTGACGTTGAACCGCTCGATCCTGCGGCTCGCGGTGCCGGCTCTGGGCGCCCTGATCGCCGAGCCCCTCTTCCTCATCGTGGATGCCGCGATGGTGGGCCATCTCGGCGTCGCTCCCCTGGCGGGTCTCGGCATCGCGAGCGCGGTGCTGCAGACGATCGTCGGGCTCATGGTCTTCCTCGCCTACTCCACCACCCCCGCCGTCGCGCGGCGCTTCGGCGCGGGCGAACCGGGGCGCGCGGTGTCGGTCGGCATCGACGGAATGTGGCTCGCCCTGGCCCTCGGCGCCGTGCTCGCGGCGGTGGGCTCGCTGTTCACGCCCCTCGTGATCGACGTGTTCGGCGCCGCGCCCGACGTCGCCGAGAGCGCCCGCGTCTACCTGTCGATCTCGATGTGGGGCCTGCCGGCGATGCTCGTGGTGTTCGCGGCGACCGGCCTCCTGCGCGGCCTGCAGGACACCGTCACCCCGCTGTGGATCGCGGGCATCGGGTTCGCCGCGAACGCGGCCCTGAACGCGCTCTTCATCTACGGATTCGGCTGGGGCATCGCGGGGTCGGCGGTGGGCACGGTCGCCGCCCAGTGGGGAATGGTGGGCGCGTATGTCGTGGTGGTCCGGCGACTGGCGCGGCGGCACGCGGCGTCACTGCGACCGCAGCGCGAGGGATGGGGAGGCACCGCGCGCTCGGGCGGCTGGCTGTTCCTGCGCACCCTGAGCCTGCGCGCGGCGTTCCTCGCCACCGTCGCCGTCGCCACGGGCCTCGGCTCCGCGGAGCTCGCCGGTTGGCAGATCGCGTTCACGATCTTCTCCACCGCGGCGTTCGCGCTCGACGCCCTCGCGATCGCGGCCCAAGCCCTCATCGGCCACGCCCTCGGCGCGCGCGAGACCGACACGGTGCGGCGCGTGCTGGCGCGCACGAGCGCGTGGGGCATCTGGTTCGGCGTCGCCGTCGGCGCCGTGCTCGCGGCGGCGTCGGGCGTGATCGGACTCGTCTTCACCGGTGACGCCGAGATCGCGGCCCTCATCCAGCCGGCCCTGCTCGTACTCGCCGTCGCGCAGCCTCTCGCGGGGCTCGTCTTCGTGCTCGACGGCGTACTCATCGGCGCGGGCGACGCCCGCTACCTCGCCCTCGCGGGGCTGCTCAACCTCGTGCCCTACGCGCCCGCCCTGGCGCTCGTCGCCCTGTTCGCGGGCGGAGGCGGAGGAGGACTGGCGTGGCTCGCCGCCGCGTTCTTCGGCGTCTACATGCTCGCCCGCGCGATCACCCTCGGCCTGCGCGTGCGCGGGCGGGCGTGGATGACGGCGGGCGACTGACCCGTCGACGCCGGCGCATCCTCGCCCGGGCCCCGGGTGCACCCCGCTCGGACCCGGGCGCCCTCGCCCCGTCAGTCGTCGATCACCGCGGCGACGGCTTCGAGCTCGACCAGCTGGTCGTCGTAGCCGAGCACCGTCACGCCCATCAGCGTGCTCGGCACGTCGTGCGCCCCGAACGCATCTCGGACGACCTCCCAGGCCGAGACGAGGTCGGCCTGACGATCGGATGCCACGAGCACGCGCGTGCTGATCACGTCGGTGAGCTCGGCTCCCGCGTCGGCGAGCGCGGTCCGGAGGTTCTCGACGCAGCGCGCCGCCTGCACGGCGACGTCGCCGACGCCGACCGTGACCCCGTCGGCATCCAGGGGGCACGAACCGGCGAGGAAGATGAGGCGGGCCTCGGCGGGGGCCGTCGCGGCGTAGGCGTACTCCGCGATGCTCGACAGCGACGCGGAGCGAATGAGGGTCACGGCCTTCGGCATCCGTCCACCCTGGCATGCCGCTAGGCCCAGCGGCGGCACCACTCGTACATGATCACCGCGGCGGCGGAGGCGGCGTTGATCGACCGCGTCGACCCGTACTGCGTGATCTCGACCACGCCGGTCGCCGCCTCGAGCGCCTCGGGCGAGAGGCCCGGCCCCTCCTGACCGAAGAGGAGCACGCAGTCACGGGGCAGTTCCGCGCGGTCGATCGGCACGGATCCCTCGATGTTGTCGACGGCGATCACGGGCAGGCCCGCTCCGCGCGCCCAGGCGGCGAACGCCGCGACGTCCTCGTGGTGACGCACGTGCTGGTAGCGGTCGGTGACCATCGCCCCGCGGCGGTTCCACCGACGCTTGCCGACGATGTGCACCTCGGCCGCGAGGAACGCGTTCGCGCTGCGCACGATGGTGCCGATGTTGAGGTCGTGCTGCCAGTTCTCGATCGCGACGTGGAACGGATGCCGCTTGGCATCCAGATCGGCGACGATCGCGTCCATGCTCCAGTAGCGGTAGCCGTCGACGACGTTGCGCCGGTCGCCCTCCGCGAGCAGCTCCGGGTCGTATCGCGGGTCGTCGGGCCACTCGTCCGGACCGCCGGGCCAGGGTCCGACGCCGTGCGTCGGCGCCTCGGGCTCCGGGCCCCGCCCGGTCGGTGCCCCCGTCGGGTCCTCGGCATCCGTCACCGTCCCAGGCTATCCGCGCGCCCGCCCTGCCCCCGCCGCGCGTGCGCCCGCCGCACCCCCGCCGCGCGTGCGCCCGCCGCGCCCCCGTCCCGCACGAGATCACACGTTCGGCGCGAGATCACACCCGCCGACGTGTGATCTCGCGCCGAACGTGTGTCCTCGGTGCGCTCAACAACTTTTCGGTCGACCGAAAAATAGCTAAGGTTTCGGCATGCCGAAAACTCAGGATGCCGTGGACCGCCGCCACGCGCCCGGGCGCGCGCTCTGGCTGCTGGGGCCGGCGATGGTCGCGGGCGTGGCATACCTCGACCCCGGCAACGTCGCGAGCAACATGACCGCGGGCGCGGCGTTCGGGTATCTGCTGGTGTGGGTCGTGGTGCTCGGCAACGTCATGGCCTGGCTGATCCAGTACCTCTCGGCGAAGCTCGGCATCGTGACCGGCGAGAGCCTGCCGCAGATCCTCGGTCGCCGCATCCGCCACCCGTGGGCGCGACGCCTCTACTGGCTCCAGGCCGAGGCGGTCGCGATGGCCACCGACGTCGCCGAGGTGATCGGCGGTGCGGTGGCGCTGCACCTGCTGTTCGGCATCCCCCTGGTGTGGGGCGGAGCCGTCACGGGAGTGGTGTCGATGGGCCTGCTGCTCCTGCAGACGCGGAGGGGGGCGCGGGCGTTCGAGACCGTGCTGATCGGCCTGCTCGTCATCATCGCGATCGGTTTCTCCGCGGGAGTGCTGTTCGCCCCGCCCGACCCCGCGGGTGTCGTGGGAGGACTGCTGCCGCGCTTCGAGGGGACGAACTCGGTGCTGCTGGCCGCGTCGATCCTCGGGGCGACGATCATGCCGCACGCGATCTACGCGCACTCGGCGCTCGCCCGCGACCGCTTCGCGCCCGGCGGCGCGGGGTCGGCGACGGACGGACGGGCGACCGCCTCAGCCGCGCGGAGTGCGCCCGGGTCGGACGCCGGTCCCGCGGCATCCGCCACCGCCACCCGCTCCGACATCGGCGCCACCGCCTCCGCGGCGCGCGCGGCGCTCGAGCAGGCGCGCGGCATCTCCACACCCCGGCTGCTGAGAGCCACCCGCTGGGACGTGACGATCGCCCTCGCCGTCGCCGGAACCGTCAACCTCGCGATCCTGCTCCTCGCCGCCGCGAACCTCGCCGGGGTCGACGGGACCGACAGCCTCGAGGGCGCCTACGCGGCCCTCCGCGACGGTCTCGGGCCGCTGGTCGCCACGCTCTTCGCCGTCGGCCTGCTCGCGAGCGGTCTCGCCTCGACCTCGGTCGGCGCGTACGCGGGCGCCGAGATCATGCACGGCCTGCTGCGGGCGCGGGTGCCCCTCCTCACCCGGCGGTTGGTCACTCTCGTCCCGGCCCTGGTGATCCTCGGACTCGGCGTCGACCCGACGCTCGCCCTCGTGCTGAGCCAGGTGGTGCTGTCGTTCGGCATCCCCTTCGCCCTGGTGCCGCTCGTCGCGTTGACCGCGCGCGGGGAGGTGCTCGGCCGCTACCGCAACCGCCGCGCGACCACGGCGGCCGGGGTGGCGGCATCCGTCTTCCTCATCACCTTGAACGTCGTGCTCGTGTGGCTGGTGGTCACCGGCGGATAGGCTGACGGCGTGGAATCGCCCGTGTCCGACGACTATCTCAAGGCGATCTACCACCACACCGAGTGGCAGGACTCCCCGATCACGCCGTCGCAGCTCGCGGGCGTGCTGGGGCTCGCTCCGTCGAGCGTGACCGAGATGGTCAAAAAGCTCGCCGCGCAGGGCTTGGTGACGCACCGCCCGTACGGTCCGGTGTCGCTGACCACGGCGGGACACCGTCGCGCCGCCGCGGTGATCCGCCGGCACCGGCTCATCGAGACGTGGCTCGTGCGGGAGTTCGCCTACGCGTGGGACGAGGTGCACGACGAGGCCGAGGTGCTCGAGCACGCTCTCAGCGACCGCCTGCTCGAGGGGATCGACGCGCGGCTGGGACGTCCGCGCTTCGACCCGCACGGGGATGCGATCCCGGATGCCGAGGGTGCGGTGCACCGCGAGCCTTTCGTGCTGCTCGCCGAGGCGCCGGTCGGTCACTCGGGCCGCGTGCTGCGGGTGAGCGACCGCGATCCCGAGCTGCTGCGTGCGCTCGTCGAGAGGGGGATCGACGTGGGGCACGAACTCGAGGTCGTCTCCGACGAGGTCGTCCGCGCGGACGGCGTGGAGATGTCGCTGCCGGCCGGCGCGGGCGGGTCGGTCTGGCTCACGCGCTGAGGTGGGCTCGCGCGATCGCTACGCGGTCGGAGACCGGTCGTCCCGGGCCTCGCCGGCGCGCGCTGTCCGCGTGAGGGGCGGGTAGGCGGGGGCGGCTTCGGCATCCCCCTCGCGGGTTGCGGTCGCGTCGACCGGGTCGGCGTCCGATCGCGCCACCGCGGACGGGGTCGCATCGGCGTGGAACCATCGACGGGCGCGCCCGGGGATCCACATCGCCGCGATGACCGCGAGAGCGGCGACCAGGGCTACGGCGAGGACCGGGTCGAGCTCGGTCAAGATCATCGCGGTCGCCTGCAGGACGACGAGCACCGAGAGGTAGACCGTCAGCAGGGTGCGCGCGAGGGAGCTGCCGCGCGACAGCGCCGATCCGCCGGCGACCGTGAGCAGGCCGAGCAGCACGGTCGCCGCGCCGACGAGCGACACCGGGAGCACCAGATCGGGCGTCACCGCGTAGCGCGCCAGCAGGACGACGATGCCGAGGGCGGTGTTCAGCAGCCCGCCGAGGTAGACGAGCACGATGGCCGCGGTGACGACGGTGGGCCGTCGGCGCGGCCGCCCGGCGACGCCGCGCTCGTCGCCGGAGACGACGGCGAGGGAACGCCGCACGAACCGACGATGCCCGAACCGCACCACCTCGATCGCCCCGACGGCCAGGATGACGACGACGGTCACCAGCACGGCGCCGTCGTCACCCGGATCTTGCAGCTGGAAGAACTGTCCCAGCGGAGGGAGGGTGAAGATGCCGGTGAGGGCGATGAACATCGCCCCGATGACCAGGACCTTCACGCGGGTGACCGGACGCGACAGCACGGTGAGCACCCAGATCGCGACGATCGCGAGGATGATCGTCGCTCCCGTGCGCAGCTGCTCGGTCGACAGCCCGAGGTTCATCGCGGAGCGCGTGTACAGGGTCAGCGAGACGGCGATCACCAGCCCGGCGGGGATCGCGAAACTCAGCGACCGTCGCAGGAACCCCGGTACGTAGCGCTGCGCGTTCGGCAGCAGGGCGAGGAAGAACGCCGGGATGCCGATGGTCAGCCCGTCGGTGATCGAGAGCTGACGCGGAAGGAACGGGAATTCCATCACGAGGGCGCCGAACAGCACCGCCAGTCCCGTCGCGTAGACGGTCTTGGTGAGGAACAGCATCGAGACCCGCTCGATGTTGGCGATCACCCGGCGGCCCTCGGCCACCACCGAGGGCAGGTGGGAGAATCGACCGTCGAGAAGCACGAGACGGGCCACGGCTTTCGTCGCCGCGGCGCCGGAGTTCATCGCGATCCCGATGTCGGCGGTCTTGATGGCGAGGGCGTCGTTGACCCCGTCGCCGGTCATCGCCACGACGTGCCCGCGCGCCTGCAGCGCGGTGACCATGCGCTTCTTCTGGTCGGGCGTGACGCGGCCGAACACCGTGTGCTCCTCGAGCACCGCACCCAGCTCGGTGTCGTCGTCGGGCAGACGTCGAGCGTCGTATCCCTCGTCGACGTCGAGGCCGACCTCGCGGGCGATCGCCGCGACGGTGCGGGGGTTGTCGCCCGAGATGACGCGCACCCCGACGCCCTGATCGCGAAAGTAGGCGAGCGCCTCGGCGGCATCCGGACGCACCGCCTCGACGAAGGTCAGCACGGCGGTGGCCACGACCCCCTCCGGCAACCGCTCCGCGTCGACGTCGGCGTCGGTGAGCGGCGCATCGGCGTGGCCGAGCACGAGGGTGCGTCGGCCGGACGATGCCAGCCGCGTGACCGCGGCGCCCAGCTCACCGCCCGGGTCGGTCGCGGCGTCGCCGAACACCATCTCGGGTGCACCGAGCACCCACGTGCCGGCAGCGCCGTCGGCGAACGACACCGCGCTCCACTTGCGCGCCGACGAGAACGGGATGCGGCGGGCGACCGAGAGGACGACGCCCACGGGGAACGGCTCGCGCAGGCACTGCGCCGTCGCGTTGGCGTCGGGGGCCGCGCCGTACCAGGCGAGCACGTCGGTCCAGCCGGGCGCCTCGGCGAGGGCGAGGGCGTCGTCGAAGCGGATCTCGCCCGCGGTGAGCGTGCCCGTCTTGTCGAGGCAGATGACGTCGACGCGCGCGAGTCCCTCGACCGCGGGCAGTTCGTTGACGAGCACCTTCTGCCCCGCGAGTCGCGCCGCGCCGACCGCGAAGGCGATCGAGGTCATGAGCACGAGACCGAGCGGGATCATCGCCGTCAGCGCGGCGATCGTGTTCACCACGGCCTGCGACCACGTCCCCTGCTGCCAGGCCTGCACCCAGCCGCCCGCGACCATCATCTGCGCGTTGAGCACCAGCAGGCCGATCGGCCCGATGCCCCAGCCGACCCATCGCAGCACGCGGTCGATCGAGGTGCGCAGTTCGCTCGAGACGAGCTGGAAGCGCTTCGCCTCGGCCGCGAAGGTGTTCGCGTACGACTCGGCGCCCACCCGCACGACGCGCGCGGCGCCCTCTCCGGCCACCACGATCGACCCCGACAGCACCTCGTCGTCGACGCGTTTGTCGACGGCATCCGATTCGCCGGTGAGCATCGATTCGTCGACCTGCAGGGCGCGGGTCGCGACGACCACCGCATCGGCCGCGATCTGGTCGCCCGCGCGCAGGACGAGGACGTCGTCGCGCACCACCTCCGGCGGAGCGATCTCGGCATCCGCTCCGTCGCGCCGAACCCGGGCGCGCGGCGCGTTCAGCAGGGCGAGGCGGTCGAGTGCGGCCTTGGCGCGGAACTCCTGCACGCACCCGATCACCGCGTTCGAGAGCGCGGCGACCCCGAACAGGGCGTCTTGCCAGCGGCCCAGGAGCAGCAGCACGACGAAGCAGGCCCCGACGATGCCGTTGAAGAGCGTGAAGACGTTGGCGCGCACGATGTTCCACGCGCTGCGGCTGGTGTCGGCGGTGAAGGCGTTGGTCTGCCCCGACGCCACCCGTTCGGCGACGTCGGCCGCGCTCAGACCGGCGATGTCGAGGTCTGCGCCGGGGTCGCCGCTCACCAGCTCTGCTCCATGCGCTCACTGTAGAGCCCCCCGCCGACATCGCGGGGGCGGGTTCAAGATGCCGCGCGCCGGGCCCTCTCGAAGGGCCACTTCACGTGCGTCGCGGTCTCGCACGCGCGCCACAGCTCGGTGCCGAGGTCGCCCGATCGCGTACCGCGCGCCGGCGTGGCCCGCCGCGGCGCACCGCGCGCGACGAGGGCGGGTCCGTACATCGAGCCGCCCTCGGCGTACGGGTCGACGAGCGCGCGCACGAGCGCCCACGCGCCCTGCTCCTTCGACTGCGTGATGGGGGCCTGGAGGTTGTCGAGGAAGCGCGTGAGACGGCTGGGTTCGTTGACGCCCCGCACGCCCCGCGTGCGACCGCTCGTGGAGTAGCCCGGGTGCGCGACGAGGCTCTCGACGGGCACCCCGTGCGCGCGCAGCATCTTGTCGGCCTCGAGGGCGAGCGCGGTGGTCGCCGCCTTCGACTGCACGTAGGCCTTCCAGGGCGTGTAGCCCTCGCGCAGCTCGGGGTCGGTCGGCAGGTGCCGCCAGAGCGAGGTCGACATGCTGCCCACCCACACCATGCGGCCGCGCGCCGCCGCGAGCGGCTTGAGCAGCTCTCCGGCGAGGGCGAAGTGCCCGAGCACGTTGGTCGCGAACACGAGCTCGTGACCGCCCACGGTCTCCCGCTGCTTCGGCGGGTGCACGACCCCGGCGTTCAGCAGCAGTCCGTCGAGGCGACCGCGGGCGCGCGCGGTCGCCGCGGCGGCACGCACCGAGCCCATGTTGCTGGTGTCGAGCAGCAGGGTCTCGATCGCGGCATCCGGAGTCGACCGCTTCACGGCCGCCTTGGCCGCGGAGAGGCTGTGCGGGTTGCGCCCCGTCAGCAGCACGTGGGCGCCCGCGGCGGCGAGCTGTTCGCACGCGAAGTACCCGAGTCCACGGGTCGCGCCGGTGACCAGGTATGAGCGCCCGGAGAGGTCGGGGAGGTTCTCGGGGTCCCACTCGGCGCGCGTCACCCTTCGACCCTAACGAGATCGAGCTCCCGCGTCACGGGTCCATTCCGTTCGGGGCATACCGGCATCCGGAAACTTTTTCCACAGATGTGCGTGACGAATCGCGCGCGGGACACGTCTCCCCTGTGAGCACCCGCTCCGTCGCGACGAGACACCCCGCCGCCGACGTCGTCGAAACGAGAAGGAGTCAGATCATGGGTCTGGACGACAAGATCAAGAACGCCGCTCAGGACATCGTGGGCAAGGCGAAGGAAGCGATCGGCAACGCGACCGACAACGACAAGCTCGCCGCCGAGGGCAAGGCCGACCAGGTGAAGGCGGATGCCAAGAAGGCGGGCGAGAACGTGAAGGACACCTTCAAGTAAGCAGTCCTCGCGCCGACGGGCGGGTCGCGGTCTTCGGATCGGGCCCGCCCTCGCCGGTTTCCGGGGGCGTGTCGGAGGTCGGGTCTAGGCTGGCCGCATGCGGACCCGTGGCGACATCGAGTGCTGGCTGACCGACATGGACGGCGTCCTCGTCCATGAGAACACCCCCATCGCGGGCGCCTCCGAGCTGCTCGCCCAGTGGCGGTCCGAGGGCACGCCGTTCCTCGTGTTGACGAACAACTCGATCTTCACCCCGCGCGACCTCAGCGCACGGCTGCGGGCGTCCGGCCTCGTCGTGCCCGAGTCGTCGATCTGGACCTCGGCGCTGGCGACCGCCGACTTCCTCAAGTCGCAGATGCCCGGGGGCTCCGCCTTCGTCATCGGCGAGGCGGGTCTGACCACCGCGCTGCACGAGGCGGGGTTCATCATGACCGAGACCACTCCCGACTACGTCGTGGTCGGCGAGACCCGCAACTACTCGTTCGAGGCCATCACGAAGGCCATCCGCTTCATCCGCGGGGGCGCGCGCTTCATCGCGACCAATCCGGATGCCACGGGCCCCTCGACCGAGGGCGTGCTGCCCGCGACGGGCGCGATCGCGGCCCTCATCACGAAGGCCACCGGCAAGGAGCCCTACATCGTGGGCAAGCCGAACCCGATGATGTTCCGCTCGGCTCTCAACCGCATCGGCGCGCACAGCGAGAACACCGGCATGATCGGCGACCGCATGGACACCGACATCGTCGCGGGCATCGAAGCCGGCCTGCACACCGTGCTCGTGATGACCGGCATCAGCGATCAGCGCGAGATCGAGCGGTATCCGTTCCGCCCCGACGAGATCCTCGGCTCCGTCGCCGAGCTCGTGCGCGACGAACCGCTCGAGTCCGAGCTGGCCGACGGCGAAGACGGACTCGACGCCGGGCTCTGACCCGCGAGAGGCATTCGGCATGGACGATCGCACGCTCTGGCTGATCACGGCCTTCTTCATCACCGCGGGAACGCTCGTGGCCTTCCTCGTGCAGTGGCGGCGTTCGCGCCGCGGGGGCGGGCGGCGCGATCCGTTCGACGGTCCCGGTCCCGGTCCCGACGACGAGGGGCGCTGAGCGCACCGATCGGAACCGCTGACGCGCGTGGACCCGCGCGGGCGATGACGGACGGCAAGCGAGCGGGCCGTGCTCTGCAGGCCCGGCGCTGAGCGGAAACAGCCCTGAGCGGGCGTCGCGCCGAGCAGGCGCCGAGCCGCACGTGTCCCGATTACTGCGGCGCGAGCCCCAGGTCGTCGAGGTCGATGGAGGCCAGCCACTGCAGACCCTCGGCCTCGATCGCGGCCTCCGCGCCGGTCTTGCGGTCGACGATGACGGCGACGGCGACGACCTCGGCGCCCTCGCGGCGCAGGGCCTCGACGGCCTTGAGCGCCGACTGACCGGTGGTGGAGGTGTCTTCGACGACGACGACGCGCTTGCCCTTCACGTCCGCGCCCTCGATCTGGCGTCCGCGGCCGTGGTCCTTGGGCTCCTTGCGGACGACGAACGCGTCGAGGGGGCGACCGGCGTGCACCGACTCGTGCATGACGGCGTTGGCGATCGGGTCGGCCCCGAGGGTCAGACCGCCCACGGCGACGACGCCGTCGAGGTCTTTCACGAGGTCGAGCACGAGACGGCCGATCGCGGGAGCGGCCCGGTGGTCGAGCGTGAGCTTGCGCATGTCGACGTAGTACGTCGCCTTCTTGCCGCTCGAGAGGGTGAAGTCGCCGTGGAACACCGCCTCCGCGTTGATGAGGCCGATGAGGGCCTGGCGGTCGGCTTCGAGCTCGGGCGTGGAGGCGGCGGTCACGGCGTCGAGTTTAGTGGTCCACACGGATCACGCCGGGGTCACCCTGACCGTCGATGTCGTCGGCCGAAAGTAGGCTGGATGCCATGCGCCTGGCCACCTGGAACGTCAACTCCATCCGCGCCCGCGTCACCCGCACCGTCGAGTTCTGCGTGCGCGAGCACATCGACGTGCTGGCGATGCAGGAGATCAAGTGCAAGACGGAGCAGTTCCCGTACGCCGCCTTCGAGGAGGCCGGGTACCACGTCGCCGCGCACGGCCTGAACCAGTGGAACGGTGTCGCGATCGCGAGCCGTGAGCCCCTCGACGACGTCGAGATCGGCTTCCCCGGCATGCCCGGCTTCGAGAAGGGCAAAGAAGGCCCCGACCAGCCGCAGGAGGCGCGCGCGATCGGCGCGACCGTGAACGGCGTCCGCGTCTGGAGCCTCTACGTCCCCAACGGTCGCGGCCTCGACGACCCGCACTACGTCTACAAGCTCGACTGGCTCGACAAGCTGCGCCAGTACACCTCCGACACGCTGGCCGCGCACCCCGACCTGCCGCTCGCCCTCACGGGCGACTTCAACATCGCCCCCACCGACGACGACAACGGCGACCCCACCGTCGTCGAGGGCGCGACCACCCACGTCTCCCCTCCCGAGCGCGAGGCGTTCCGCGCGTTCGAGGCGGCGGGGCTGACCGACGTCGTCCGCCCCCTCATCCCCACCGGATACACGTACTGGGACTACAAGCAGCTGCGCTTCCCCCGTAACGAGGGCCTGCGCATCGACTTCATCCTCGGCTCGCGGGCGTTCGCGGACGCCGTGCACGCTGCCGAGATCCACCGCGACGAGCGCAAGGGCGAGGTCCCCAGCGACCACGTGCCCGTCGTCGCCGACCTCGACCTGTCGGATGCCGACGACGAGGACGACCTGCCGATGATCTTCGGCTGAGCGCCGGGGGCACGGCATCCGGATGCCGCGCCGGGGCGTTCATGAACCGCGCTGCGCCCCGCCACGGCCCGGATCGACGAGAATCTCGCGCGCCCTGTCGATTCCGCTCGTCGCCGTTCGACGCGATAGTAGGGGGAGGCATTCGCTCCCCTCAGATCGCTCGAGAGAGCACCGACGAGAAGAGTCAACGATGAAGTTCATGCTGATCATGCGCGGCACCGACGAGGCGTACGCGGCGTACAAGCAGATCCCGTTCGAGCAGATCATCAACGAGATGGGCGCCTACAACGAGTCGATGATGAGCGCGGGAGTGCTGGTCGCGGGCGACGGCCTGGCCGAGGACATGAGCCAGAACTTCCTCGTGACCTTCGGCGGCGAGGAGCCCGTCGTCACCGACGGCCCCTACGGCGAGACGCACGAGCTGTTCAACGGGTTCTGGATCATCGAGGTCTCGACCAAGGAGGAGGCCGTCGAGTGGGCGCGCCGGGCGCCGCTCATCGCGGGCAACACGCTCGAGGTGCGCCGCGTGACCGACTTCGCGGCGTTCGCCGACAACGAGTACATCCAGAAGGAGGAGGGCTGGCGCGAGGAGCAGTCCTCGCGGTGAGCCCCGCTCCCGCCGGCGACACCGGCACCGATACCGGCACTGACATCGCGCGGCGCGTCGCGGCGATCTGGCGCATCGAGGGCGCCCGCATCGTCGCGACGCTCGCGCGCGTGGTCGGCGACCTCCCCACCGCGGAGGATCTGGCCCAGGATGCCGTCGCCGAGGCCCTCGCGCAGTGGCCGCGCGACGGCGTGCCGGCGAACCCCGGCGCCTGGCTGACCGCGGTCGCGAAGAGACGCGCGATCGACGGGTGGCGCAGGGAGCGGGTGAGAGACGAGAAGTACGGGCTCATCGGGGCGGATCTCGACGAGGTGACGGATGCCGCGTGGCAGCCGATCGACGACGACGTGCTGCGCCTGGTGTTCGCGGCGTGCCATCCGGTGCTCGCGCGCGAGGCGCAGGTGGCCCTGACGCTGAAGGTCGTCGGCGGCCTCGACGCCGCGGCGATCGCCCGGCTCTTCCTCGTGCCGGTGCCGACGATGCAGCAGCGGATCGTGCGGGCGAAGAAGGCGTTGAGCGCGGCTCGGGTCCCCTTCGAGGCGCCGGATCCGGCGGAGTGGCCGGCGCGGCTCGGTGCCGTGCTGAGCGTGATCTACCTCGTCTTCACGGAGGGCTACGCGGCCACGTCCGGCGATGCCGTGCTGAGGACGGAGCTCGCCCATGAGGCGATCAGGCTGGGGCGCGTTCTGGCACGGCTCCTCCCCCGCGAACCCGAGGTGCTGGGCCTCGGCGCCCTCGTGGAGCTGCAGGCGTCGCGCTTCGCGTCCCGGGTGGATGCGAACGGGGATGCCGTGCTCCTCGCCGACCAGGACCGGCGGCGCTGGGATCGCTCGGCGATCTCGCGCGGGCGGGCGCTGCTCGACCGCGCCGACGCGCGCGGCAGAGGCCGCGGGCCGTACCAGCTGCAGGCGGCGATCGCGCTCTGTCACGCGGAGGCGGCAGGGGTCGACACGACCGACTGGGACCGCATCGCGCTTCTCTACGAGGTGCTCGGCCGCGTGGCGCCGAGCCCCGTGGTGGAGCTCAATCGCGCGGTCGCCGTGTCGATGGCATCCGGACCCCGGGAGGGGCTCGTGATCGTCGACGCCCTCGCCGCCGCCGGGGCGCTGCGGAGCTCGCACCTGATCCCCTCGGTGCGCGGCGAGCTGCTGTCGCGGCTGGGGCGCCACGACGAGGCCCGATCCGAGCTGCGCGCGGCGGCGGGGCTCACCCGCAACGAACGCGAAGCAGCACTGTTGCGGAGGAAGGCCGACGCACTGCCGCTCTAGCCCACCTCGCCGACCGCCCCGGGCGCCGCCAGCTTCGCGCGCATCGTGGGCGTGTCGTCCGACCACAGCTCGGCGTCGACGCGGGCCACGGCCAGCACGTCATCGATCATCGCCGTGCGCACCGGCATCCCGGCATCCCTCGCCAGCGACCGCACCCTCGCCCGCACCTCGTCGACGGGGATCGTCGCGTCGCACCGCACGACCGCCTGGCCGCGGTCCCGCGCGCGGGCGACGAGCGCCCGGGCGAGGTCGTCGGTGGATGCCATGACCGCACCCTATGCCGGGTGCGGTGGGTGAGGGCACGACCCTCCGCGAGCGACGCAGGCGGCTCCGCTCACGGGGAGGAACGACCGCGGGGCCGAGGAGCAGCGCAGCGCGCCCCGACCCCGCCGCGCCGAACCGTCAGACCGAGGGGACCTCGGCGGGCGCGGTCCGCTTCACCAGCGTCACGAGCGCCTCGATGATCGAGCGCAGGAACGCGGCGGTGCCCTCGTCGGTCACCGTGCCGTCGTCTTCGAAGAGGCCGGGCGTCGACTGGATATAGCCCTCGGGCTGTCCCAGGACCAGGGCGTTGTAGTGCAGGAGCACGGCGCGCAGGTGCTGCTGACCGGCCGCGGTGGCGATGCCGCCCTGCGAGGTGCCGACGACCGCGGTGGGCTTGTCGTTGAACGACGCCTCACCGTACGGGCGCGCCGACCAGTCGAGCGCGTTCTTGAGGACGCCCGGGATCGAACGGCTGTACTCGGGGGTCACGACGATCATGCCGTCGGCATCCTCGATGGCCTTCTTGAAGTCCGTGGCGACCGCGGGGAAGTCGCCGTCGTAGTCGGGCGAGTAGAAGGGGAGATCCGCGATGGGGATCTCCTTCAGCGTCACACCCTCGGGCGCGACCTTCTCGAGCGCCTTGGCGAGGCGCCGGTTGATGGAGGTGCTGGAGATGCTGCCGACGATGTAGCCGATCGTGTACTCGGTCACGATGATCCTCTCGGGGAAGACGGGGGCGCGGCGCGCCCGAATGCATTCAAACGAAAGCATGACGGCGTCGTCGCTATTCCCCGCGGGCTTGACTCCGCCGCACGGGGGATGCGGGTGTCGGAGGTCCCCCCTAGCGTGGAGGGATGCCACGGCTCACCCGCACCCAGCAGCGCGGCGACCTCGTCCTCGCGACCGTGCTGTTCCTCGGCGGCCTGCTGAGTGCCGTGCTGTCGTCGGTCTCGGGCCTCTACGGAGACGAGCAGGGATCCCTCGCGATCGCGGTGGTCTACGTCGCCGTGCTGGCGATCCCGATCGCGGTGCGGCGCCGCTGGCCGTCGGTCACCGCGGTGGTCGTGTCGACCGCGTACTTCTTCGCGGTCACCTTCCGCATCCCCGAGCTCTACGCGGGCAACATCGCGATGTTCATCGCCCTCTACACCGTCGGCGCGTGGGAGCCGAGCCGCCGACGCGCCACGATCGTCCGCGTCGCGATCATCGTCGGCATGTTCGCGTGGTTGTTCATCGTGATGTTCCAAGATGCGACGCAGCCCGTCGACCCGTCCGTCGAGGGCGCCTTCTCGCGCGCCGGCGCCTTCTCGCCCTTCGTGGCTTACCAGCTGCTCATGATCGGCGTGAACGCGCTGTTCTTCGGCGGGGCGTACTACTTCGGCGACCGCTCCCGCCAGCAGATGCGCGAGCGCGCCGCCCTCGAGGAGCGCACCGCCGAGCTCGAGTCCGAGCGCGAGGTCACCGCGGCGCAGGCCGTGGCCCTCGATCGCGTGCGCATCGCCCGCGAGCTGCACGACGTCGTCGCCCACCACGTCTCGCTCATGGGCGTGCAGGCGGGCGTGGCCCGCTCCCTCCTCTCGCGCGATCCGGATGCCGCCCGCGACACGCTCGCGAGCATCGAGGGCTCGGCGCGGGAGTCCCTGCACGAGCTGCGCCAACTGCTCGAGACCCTGCGCTCCCCCGATGCGGACTCCTCCCCCGACACGGCTCCCACCACGCACGGGCTGACCTCCATCCGCGCCCTCGTCGACGAGGCGGATGCCGCGGGCCTGCCGACCACCTTCACCGTCGTCGGCGAGCCCGAGAGCGATCCGCCCGCGCTCGTGCAGGTCAACCTGTACCGCATCGCCCAAGAGGCCCTCACCAACGCCCGCCGGCACGCCGGGCCCGGGGCGACGGCCGACGTGCGCCTGCGCTTCTCCGCGGAGGCCGTCGAACTCGAGGTGTCGAACACGGGACGGTCCGGTTCGTCGACGCCCGGCCTCGGCCAGCGGGGCATGCGCGAACGCGCGGCCGTGTCGGGCGGCACGATCGAGATCGGTCCCCGTTCACGCGGCGGATGGCTCGTGCGCGTGCGCGTGCCCCTGACCCCGGCGCAGGTGTCGCATGTCTGAGCTGCGCGTCCTCCTCGTCGACGACCACGCCATGATGCGTGCCGGATTCCGCACAATCCTGTCGCTCGAGCCCGACATCACCGTGGTGGGCGAAGCCGCGACCGGAGCCGAGGCGGTGACCGCCGCGGAACGGCTGCGCCCCGACGTGATCTGCATGGACGTGCAGATGCCCGACATGGACGGCCTCGAGGCGACGCGCCTGCTCACCGCCGACCCCCGTTCGGAGGCGGCGATCCTCATCGTCACGACCTTCGACCGCGACGACTACCTCTTCGCGGCGCTGTCGGCGGGAGCGAGCGGTTTCCTGCTGAAGAACGCCGGGCCCGAAGAACTCGTCTCCGCGGTGCGGATCGTGGGCGCGGGCGACGCGCTGCTCGCCCCTGAGGTCACGCGCCGCGTCATCGAGCGCTTCACCGCGCAGGCGGCCGGGGGCGCGGCATCCGGGGTCCCGACGACGCCCGACGCCACCGCCATCACCCCCGCGCGCGCTCGCGCGGTCGAACCGCTGGTGCTGACCGAGCCGTTGACCGACCGCGAGAGCGAGGTGCTCGCCCTCGTGGCCGAGGCCCTCAGCAACGCCGAGATCGCCGCGCGCCTGTACATCGGCGAGGCGACGGTCAAGACGCACGTGTCGAACGTGCTGCAGAAGCTCGGCGCGCGCGACCGCGTGCAGGCCGTCGTGCTCGCGCACCGCCACGGGCTCGCCTGACGGCGCGACCGGTCCCTTCGACAGGCTCAGGAACCTCCACTCGAGGCGGCTGAGCCCGTCGAAGCCGCCGGAACCACGCGACCGGTCCCTCAGACAGGCTCAGGAACCTCGGGGTCTCCCCCTCAGGGTGGAGGGCGACAACCCCACCGCGGGCGGAGGTGCCGCGGCATCCGCCTGCCTAGCGTGGTCATCAACGAGAAGAAGGGATGCACCGTGCTCGAACTGGACGGCATCACCAAGAGCTACGGCGGTCGCCGCGTGCTCGACGACGTGGGCTTCACCGTCGCCCCCGGCCGCCTGACGGGCTTCGTCGGCGGGAACGGCGCCGGCAAGACCACCACCATGCGCATCGCCCTCGGCGTGCTCGGGAAGGACGCCGGCTCCGTCGCGCTGAACGGCTCCCCCGTGACGACGGCCGATCGCCGCCGCTTCGGGTACATGCCCGAGGAGCGCGGCCTGTACCCCAAGATGAAGGCCGCCGAGCACATCGCCTACCTCGCGCGGCTGCACGGGTTCTCGAAGGCGGATGCCACCCGCAAGGCCACCGCGCTGCTGGAACGGCTCGGACTCGGCGAGCGCCTCGGCGACCTCGTCGAGACGCTGTCGCTCGGCAATCAGCAGCGGGCGCAGATCGCGGCGTCGCTCGTGCACGAGCCCGAGGTGCTCATCCTCGACGAGCCCTTCTCGGGGCTCGACCCGCTCGCCGTCGACGTCGTCGCGGGGGTCCTGCAGGAGAAGGCCGCGGCTGGTACGGCGGTGCTCTTCTCGTCGCACCAGCTCGACGTGGTCGAGCGGCTGTGCGACGACCTCGTGATCATCGCGAGCGGCACCATCCGCGCCGCGGGCACCCGCGACGAGCTGCGGGCCCAGCACGCCACGCACCGGTACGAACTGGTCTCGCGCGGCGACGCCGGTTGGCTGCGCGAGGAGCCCGGGGTGAACGTGCTCGACTTCGACGGCGGGTACGCGCTCTTCGACGCGGCCGACGACGCCACCGCGCAGCGCGTGCTGCAGGGAGCCGTGGCGCGCGGCGACGTCGCCAGCTTCGCTCCTCTCCGCCCGACCCTCGCCGAGATCTTCAAGGAGGTCATCCAGTGAGCACCTCGACCGCCGTCCCGTCCCGCCCGGGCGAACTGCACAGCATCTGGCTCGTCGCCGAGCGCGAGATCGGCTCGAAGCTGCGCAGCAAGGCCTTCGTCATCTCGACCGCCGTGCTCATCGTCGCGGCCCTCGCCTCGGTGCTGTGGGGCGGGTTCACCGCGGGAACCGCCGCGTCCAGCGGCATCCCCGTCGCCGTCACCGCGCAGACCCAGAGCGACGTCTCGGGTCTCGACGGCCTCGAGGTGACCGTCGCCGACAGTGACGACGCCGCGCGCGCCCTCGTCGCCGACGGGACGGTGGATGCCGCCCTGGTGGCCGGCTCGTCGGACTCGTCGTTCGACTTCACCGTCGTGGTGAAGGACAGCGTCCCCTCGACGCTCCTGCAGATGCTGAGCGAGACGCCGCCGGTCGACCGGATCGATCCCGGGTCGAACGCGGCCGACGTGCTGCGCTACTTCATCGCGCTGGCGTTCGGCATCGTGTTCCTCATCGCCGCGACGACCTTCGGCGGGACGATCGCCCAGAGCGTCGTCGAGGAGAAGCAGACGCGCGTGGTCGAGATCCTCATCTCGGCGATCCCCGTGCGGGCTCTGCTGGCGGGCAAGGTGCTGGGCAACACGATCCTCGCCATGGCGCAGATCGTGCTGCTCGCGGCGGTCGCGGTCATCGGGCTCGCCGTGACCGATCAGGCCGGAGTCCTCACCGCCCTGGGCGCCCCCATCGCCTGGTTCGCGATCTTCTTCCTCTTCGGCTTCGTGCTGCTGGCCTCGCTCTTCGCCGCGGCGGCCGCGATGGTGTCCCGTCAGGAGGACATCGGGGCGACCACGACACCGATCACGATGCTGATCATGGCGCCGTACTTCCTCGTGATCTTCTTCAACGACAACCCCGTCGTGCTCACGGTGATGTCGTACGTGCCGTTCTCGGCTCCGGTCGGCATGCCGCTGCGCATGTACCTCGGCGACGCCCAGTGGTGGGAGCCGGTGCTGTCGCTGCTCGTCCTGCTCGCGTCGTGCGTCGCGGCGATCGGCCTCGCCTCGCGCATCTACCAGAACTCGCTGCTGCGGATGGGGGCGCGGGTCAAGCTCGCGGAGGCGCTGAAGGGCTGAGGCGGCGCCCCGCGACCCCGGGTGGGGCGGGAGCAGGGGGAGGGATGCCAGGGCTTCGGCATCCCTCCCCTAGGCTTTTGCGGTGCTCCGTCTGCTCGCCTCCGCCGCGCTGGGGGCGGCGATCGGGGGGCTGATCGTCTCTCTGCTCGGTCGCCCCGACCCCGGAATGCTCATCCTCGGCATCGCCCTCGGCGTCTTCCTCGCCACGACCACCGTGATCCGCCTGGCCGGGGGGCTCGCGGTCGCGACGCCCTCCCCCGCCGCGGTGCGGGAAGCCCGCGACGGCCGACGTCTCGGACGCGCGCGCGTCGACGCGGTGCGGCAGACCGGCACCTTTCTGAACGAACAGCCCGTGTGCGACATCGACGTCACCGTCGTCGCCCTCACGGGCGAGGCGTGGGCGACGACCGTGCGCAGGATCGTGCCCCTGACCGAGCTGCCGGCGTACCGAACCGGGTGCGAGCGCGACGTCGCGATCCTGATCGACGGCGGGCCGGAGATCGCCTTCGCCGACGGCGAGCTCTCGCCGGCCGAGATCGAGCGCCTCGTGGTGCCGCCGCGCTCCGACGTGCCGCTGCGGCCGGTCCCACCCGGGACGCGGATCGGCGGGGGACGCCGGCGTGGTCCGCTGATCGGCGTCGGCCGCCGCGGACGGCCTCTGCGCCTCACCCTGTTCGCTCTCGTCGCGGTGGGGGCGGCATCCGTCGTCGTCCTGCCCTTCCGCGCGGCGGTCGTGCCCACCCTCGAGGCGTGGGCCGACGGCCGGGCGAGCGTCGACCTGCGTCAGCCCGACGAGATCGAGACGGCCGGGCGGGCGCTCCGCGAGGCGATCGGACACGACCGCGTGGTGGCGATCACCGTGCTGCCGGATGCCGTCGTCGTCGACGCCCCGATCAGCGTCGGCGCGGTGGAGACCGACGAGTGGACCTACCGCGGCGGCCGCGTGGACCACGACGGTCCCGCGCGTCCGCAGCCGGAGCTCGCGGCGGAGCAGTTCTCGTGGGACGACGTCTCGCTCGAGCGGCTGTGGCCCGCGATGCGCTCCGCGGCGGACGAGAGCGGCCTGCCGGTGGGCGACGCCGTCGCGCGCGTCGTGCGGTCGACCGACACCGACGTGCAGAGCGAGACCTTCATCCGCGCCGTCGGTCCGCCCGAGATGACGTTCAGCCTGAGCGACGACTACCGCGACGCCTTCTTCCGCCTGTCGGCGCAGGGCGTCCGACTCGATCCAGCGGGCTGAACGGCGACGTTCGCGACCTCCGCAGGGGCGCGATCATCCCTCCAGCACGGCGAGCACGTTGCCGGCCGGGTCACGGAACCACGCGATGAGCGGACCCCCCTCGCGCATGATTCCGCGCGAATCGGTGGGGAAGTCGGCGTCGTCGTAGATCTTCGTCTCCACACCCCGCGCGCGCAGGTCGTCGACGGCGGCCTCGACGTCGTCGACGGGGAAATTGAGCACCGTGAACGACGCCGGCTCGTGGTGCGGCTTTCCGTAGACGAGCACGCGCCCGCCGGAGGCGAGGTGCAGGGCCAGGAACCCGGAGTCGTCGAGCACCTCGACCTCGAGGCCGAGCGTGTCGCCGTAGAAGCGTCGGGCGGCGTCGAGGTCGTCGACCGCGAAGCCGCTGAAGGCGCCGTCGGTGTGGAACATGGGGGTCTCCTCGGTTCAGCGCGCCACGAACGCCGTGACGCTGTCGGACAGGCGGATGGGGATGCCGTCGAGGGCCGACGGATCGGGGTCGCCGACCGCGACCGTGAGATCGGCGTCGACGCCGAAAGCCGCGGAGGGGCCGGAGCCCCCGGAGGCGCAGCCCACCGACCACGGGCGATTGTCGGATGACGTGAACGTCGCGATGCAGATGCCGTCGCCGTCGTCGGGCTGGGCGAGGTAGATGCGGAAGTCGCTGACGGTCGCGATGTACCGCGTGCTGGACGGATCGATCCCGCTGTCGCGGAGGATGTCGGCCGAGATGACGTCCTCGACGGTCTGCGGGAAGGTCAGCTCCGGGTAGGCCGCGGCCGCGGCCTGGGGGTCGACCGGGCCGCCGGCGGCGGGCGCGACGACGCCGGCCCCGATAGCGGCGCCGAGGCCGAGGCACACCACCGCACCGACCGCGGCGAGCGCGGCCCACAGCGCGGGTCGCCGTCGCACGGACGTCGGTGCGGGGTCGACGGTCTCCGGCTCGTGCGCTGCCGGGTGCGGATCGGCCGCGGGCTCGGCATCCGTTCCGTCGACGGCGCGCTCGGGGGCCGTTGACGGCTCTCCGCGGTGCCGGTCCTCGAGCTGCGCGAGGCGCGCGAGCATCTCGGGCGTCGCCGACGCGCCGTCGACGCCGTAGACGCGCTCGCGCAGCGCCCGCAGCTCGACGTCGTCGTCCATGCGACGACTCTATGACCGCGTCAGGGCCCCCGGGTCGGTCAGCCCGCCGGATGCGGCCGCGTCTTCTCGAGGGCATCGGCCGCGCCCACGAGGGCGAGGTGCGACAGCGCCTGCGGGGTGTTGCCGGCCTGACGGCCCGAGGTCGGGTCGTACTCCTCCGAGAGCAGGCCGAGGTCGTTGGCGACAGCGCTGAGGCGGCGCATCAGGGCGACGGCGTCGTCGCGGCGCCCGCTGTGGGCGTACTGTCCGACCAGCCAGAACGAGCACGCGAGGAACGGGTGCTCGTCTCCGCTCAGCCCGTCGACGCCGGTCGTGCGGTACCGCAGCAGCCAGCCGTCGGGCATGAGCGTCTGCTCCATGCGGGCCACGGTGGCGAGCATGCGCGGGTCGTCGTAGGCGCAGAACCCGACCTGCGGCAGCACGAGCAGCGAGGCGTCGACCTCGTCGGTCTCGAAGTGCTGGGTGAACCATCCGCCCGCGTGCACCCCGCGCGCGTCGATCTCGGCCCGCACCCCGTCGCGCAGCCGCCTCCACGTGTCGACCTCGCCCTCGCGCCCGCCCTCTTCGACAGCCCGGATGCCGCGATCGAACGCCGCCCAGACCATCGCACGCGAGTGGGTGAAGAAGTGCGGATCGCCCCGCATCTCCCAGATGCCGAGGTCGGGCCGATCGACCCAGTGCACGAGCTGATCGAGCAGCGCGCGCTGCAGGGACCACGAGAACGTGGTCTCTTCGACGCCGGCGTCGCGCGCGGCCTCGAGAGCGACCATGACCTCGCCGATCACGTCGGCCTGGTACTGATCGACCGCGCCGTTGCCGAGGCGCACGGGCGAGGCTCCGCCGTATCCGGGCAGGCTCGTGATCTCGCGCTCGGGCAGGTCGCGCTCGCCCGCGATGCCGTACATGATCTGCACGTCGGCGGGGTCCCCCGCGATTGCCCGGAGCAGCCAGTTGCGCCAGCGGTGGGCGGCGTCGAGGTAGCCGTGCTCGATGTACGCGCTGAGGGTGAGGGCGGCGTCGCGCAACCAGACGTAGCGGTAGTCCCAGTTGCGCGAGCCCCCGAAAGCCTCGGGGAGCGAGGTGGTCGCCGCCGCCACGATGCCGCCCGTCTCGGAGTGCGTGAGCGCGCGCAGCACCATGAGCGATCGCGTGACGAGCGCCGCGTGCTCGCCGACGGCCTGCACGCGATCGGCCCACGCCGCCCACCACTCGCGGGTGCGCTCGAGCGCGGCCTCGACGTCGAACGGCTCCGGAGGATCCTGCCACGACGGCCCCCAGGCCAGCACCGAGTCGACGCTCCGCCCCGCGGCCGTGGTCCACAGCCCCCGGTGGGCGGTGTCGACGGCGATCAGGTGCGGACCGCGCAGGATGACGGCATCCGGGCCCGCCACGGCGAGGATGGCGTGCGCGCCGCCGGTGCCCACCTGCCGCACCCACGGCACCGCACGGGCGTAGTCGAAGCGCAAGCGCACCTCGCTGACGAAATCGACGGCGCCCGACACCCCCACGACCCGGCGGATGACGGCGTCGACCCCCTCGTCGACGGGCATGGCGTCGTAGACGTCGGCGATGCCCGTGGAGGTCTCCCACCGGGTGACGAGCACGAAGGTGTCTCCGTCGTAGCGGCGCGTGGCGCGCGCCTCGGGGTCGGCGGGTCGCAATGACCACGATCCGTGCGACTCGTCGCCCAGCAGGGCGCCGAACATCGAGGCGCTGTCGTAGCGCGGCAGACACAACCAGTCGACGCTCCCGGCGGCGGAGACGAGGGCGGCGGAGCGGCAATTGCTGAGGACGGCGTAATCCTCGATCGGAGTCGTCACCCTCGGATCATGACAGGTGCGGCCGACATCGCGGCAGAGCATCCCGCTAGTGGCTCCCCTGCGTCGGCTGCAAGCACCGACGGCGTGTCGATGGGGAGCGCTACGGTGGCCGCATGGCCGCGGACACCACCCTGATCATCCTGGGCGCCTCGGGCGACCTCACCTCTCGACTGCTCCTGCCGGCCCTCGGCCAGCTGCTCACGCGCGAGCCCGGGCGCTCGGTGCGCCTTCACGGCGCGGGGATGGACGACTGGACCGACGAGCACTGGCGCGAGGTGGTGAAGAAGTCCTTCCAGACGACGGATGCCGAGACCGCCTTCGCCGCGGTCGCGGAGACGACGTACTCGCAGGCCGACATCACGAAGGCCGCCGATCTGCAGAAGCTCCTCGACGACGCCGAGGGGCGCCCCGCGCTGTACTTCGCCGTCCCGCCCGCGGTGACCGAGAAGGCGTGCCTCGCCCTGAGCGACGTCACCCTTCCCAAGGGCACGATCCTCGCGCTCGAGAAGCCCTTCGGCACCGACGAGGCCAGCGCGCACACGCTCAACCAGCAGCTGGCCACGCTCGTGCCCGAAGACCAGGTCTTCCGCATCGACCACTTCCTCGGCCGCTCGACCGTGCTCAACCTCCTCGGCGTCCGGTTCGCGAACCGGCTCATCGAGAGCGTGTGGTCGGCCGACGACATCGCGTCGATCCGCATCGACTTCCCCGAGGCCCTCGGGCTCGAGGGGCGGGCGGGCTACTACGACCGCGCCGGCGCCCTCGTCGACATGATCCAGAGCCACCTGCTGCAGGTCATGGCCTTCGTCACCATGGAGCCGCCCGCGTCGCTCGACCAGCTCGACCTGCGTGACGCGACCTCTGCGGTGCTGCGCGCGACGCACGTGCTCGACGACGATCCCGTCGCGAACTCGCGTCGCGCCCGCTACACGGCCGGCGACGTCGGCGAGCGCCACTTCTCGTCGTACGTCGACGAGCCGGGCGTCGACGCGGAGCGCGGCACCGAGACGCTCGCCGAGATGACGGTCGAGGTGCGCACCTCCCGCTGGCAGGGCGTGCCGATCCTGCTGCGCTCGGGCAAGGCGCTCGGCGCGGGCGACCCCGCGGTGACCGTGACGTTCAAGCCCGTGCGCCACCTCCCCGGCGGCTTCGTGGGCGACAGCGAGCCGTCGGTGCTGGTGTTCTCGCTCGGCCCCGACACGATGAGCCTCGGGCTCAACGTCAACGGCGCCGACGACCCCCTCGAGCTCGAGCGGGTGACGCTCGCCGCCGACCTCGGCGACGGTGCGCTCAAGGCCTACGGCGAAGTGCTCTCCGGCATCCTCGACGGAGACGCGATGCTCGCCGTGCGCGGCGACGCCGCCGAGCAGTGCTGGCGCATCGTTCAGCCGGTGATCGACGCGTGGCGCGAGAACAAGGTGCCGCTCGACGAGTACCCGGCGGGAACGGCCGGACCGGCCACCTGGAACGCCTGATCGCCCCCGCGCGTCCGCGCGTCCGCGCAACCGCGGCGGGCCCAGCTCAGCGCGGACGCATCTCGTCACGGACGCATAAGGTCACGCGGGAACACGACACGGCATCACGGCGTTGGATGGATGCGGGTCAACGGCGTCCCGGCTTCGTCCTCACCCTCAGGAGTATTTCCATGTCTCACGTTCTCGACCGCACCGCGCAGACCGACGTCCCGATCCTCGACGTCCTCGCCGAGCGCTGGAGCACCCGCGTCTTCGACGCGGAGACCCCCATCGACGAGGAGGCGCTGCGCGCCGCGCTGGAGGCCGCGCGCTGGTCGCCGTCCGCCAGCAACACCCAGCCCTGGCGCTTCGTCCTCGCCCGTCGCGGCACCGAGGCCCACGAGAAGATCGTCGCCTCGCTCATCGGCTTCAACCAGGGGTGGGCGCCGGCCGCCGGCGCGCTCCTGGTGGTGCTGGCCGAGACCGTCGACGACGAGGGCAACGCCCGCCCGTGGGCGACCTACGACGCGGGTCAGGCGGCGGCCTTCTTCACCGTCGAGGCGCACGCCCGCGGCCTGGCCACCCACACCATGGGCGGCTTCTCCCCCGACGACCTGCGCACCGCGTTCTCTATCGATGAGCGCTTCACGCCCGTGACCGTCATCGCGGTCGGCGCCTTCGGCGACCTGGATGCCGCCGACGAGGCCGTGCGTGCGCGCGAGTCGGCACCGCGCGAGCGTCGTCCCCTCGCCGAGTCGCTGCTGCTCGACGCCTGATCTCCCGCCGGGTCACCGGCATCCGTCCGCCCCCGTCACCGCCCTCGCGGGACGGGGGCGGACGTCGTCGCGACGCGGGTAGGGAGTGCCCGCGGATGCCGCTGCGGCGGCCGTTCTCACCCGGCCCGCCGATGCCCTCGCGCCGCTGCGACGCAACACGGCGTTCACGCGAGGCCCCTACGCTCACGGAGGTGACGACTTCTCCCGCAACCGGCGCCCTGCCGACGCACCGGCGGCTCGTGCGCCTCGGTCGGGCCATCCGGAGGACGCTCCTCGCGCTCGTCATCGCAGTGGTGGCGATCGTCATCGCGGGACTGCCGGTGTACGTCTTCCCGCCCCAGGGCGACCCGACGGGAGCCGACCTCGTCTACGTCATCGGCCCGCCGCAGCCCCAACGCCTCGAGCTGGCGGCCGCGATCCGCGACACCGACGGGCACGTCCCCCTGCTGATCTCCGTCTCCGACTCCCGCGCCGGCCGGGGGGATTCGTCGTTCGACGCCGACGCCGTCGACGAGTGCCGCCAGGCGGGGGCGACCTGCACGACCCCGGAGCCTTTCACGACGGCCGGGGAAGCGCGGCTGCTGACGGCGTACATCGCGCGGCAGCCGGCAGCCGAGACGGTGGTCATCACCTACACGCCGCACGTCGCCCGTACGCGGTACATCTTCGCGAAGTGCTACCCGGGGGACGTGACGGTCGTCGGGGTCGACACGCCCATGACGCCCGCCGACTGGGCGTTCCAGTACGCGTACCAGACCGCGGCGTTCGTGAAGGCCTGGATCACACCGTGTCCGTGAGCGCTCCCGCCTCGACGTGACGGACGCGCGAAGGGGAGGCCACTCCCCCGGAGCATGGCCTCCCCTCCATGTCGGCTTCCTCAGTCGACGATCTCCGCCTCGATGACGTCGTCGTCGGGGTCGTCGCCGGACTCCTCGGCCGCCGGCCCCGTGCTCTCGAGCAGGAGCGCGTCGCCGTCGCTGGCCACGTCGACGCGGACCACGTCGCCGTCGTGCACGGTGCCGGCGAGGATCGCCATCGCGAGGCGGTCCTGGATCTCCGACTGGATGAGCCGGCGCAGAGGCCGGGCTCCGTACACCGGGTCGTAGCCGCGCTCGGCGAGCCACGACCGCGCGTCGGGGGTGACCGCGAGGGTCAGCCGACGCTCCCGCAGGCGCTTGTGGAGCGCGTCCACGGCGAGCTCGACGATCTGCGCGAGATCGTCCTGGCTGAGGGCCTGGAAGATCACGATGTCGTCGAGACGGTTCACGAACTCGGGCTTGAAGGCCTGGCGCACCAGCGCCTGCACCTGCTCCCTCTTGGCATCCATCGACATCGTCGGATCGATGAGGATCGGTGACCCGAGGTTCGACGTCAGGATCAGGATGACATTGGTGAAGTCGACCGTGCGGCCCTGACCGTCGGTCAGCCGGCCGTCGTCCATCACCTGCAGCAGGATGTCGAACACCTCGGGGTGCGCCTTCTCGACCTCGTCGAGCAGCACCACCGAGTACGGCCGACGGCGGACGGCCTCGGTGAGCTGACCACCGGCCTCGTACCCGATGTAGCCCGGAGGGGCACCGACCAGGCGCGAGACGGAGTGCTTCTCGCCGTACTCCGACATGTCGATGCGCACCATGGCGTGCTCGTCGTCGAAAAGGAAGTCGGCGAGCGACTTCGCCAGCTCGGTCTTCCCGACACCCGTGGGGCCGAGGAACAGGAACGAGCCGACGGGGCGGTTCGGGTCGCTGATCCCGGCGCGCGAACGACGAACCGCGTCGGAGACGGCCTTGACGGCATCCTTCTGTCCGATCAGTCGCTTGCCGAGTTCGCGCTCGAGGTGCAGCAGCTTCTCGGTCTCGCCCTGCAGCAGACGGCCGACGGGGATGCCGGTCCACGCGGCGATGACCGCGGCGATGTCTTCGTCGGTGACCTGGTCGTTGACCATGCGGTCGCCCGCGGGCTCTTCGCGCTCGGCCACCATGAGCTCGCGCTCGAGGGCCGGGATCTCGGCGTACAGCAGGCGCGACGCGCGCTCGAGGTTTCCCTCGCGCTGGGCGCGCTCGGCATCCACGCGGGCCGCGTCGAGGCGGGTCTTGAGGTCGCCGACGCGGTTGAGCGAGGCGCGCTCGCGCTCCCACCGGGCCTGCAGCTCGTCGAGCTTGGCCTGCTCGCCGGCCAGGGTGTCGCGCAGCGTCGCGAGGCGCTCCTTCGAGGCGGCGTCCTTCTCCTTCTTCAGCGCGAGCTCTTCGAGCTTCAGCCGGTCGACGTGCCGGCGCAGCTCGTCGATCTCGAGCGGGGCCGAGTCGATCTCCATGCGCAGGCGCGACGCGGCCTCGTCGATCAGGTCGATCGCCTTGTCGGGCAGCTGACGCGAGGGGATGTAGCGGTTCGACAGGGCCGCGGCGGCGACCAGCGCGGCATCCGCGATCGCGACCTTGTGGTGCGCCTCGTAGCGCTCCTTCAGGCCGCGGAGGATCGCCACGGTGTCTTCGACCGTGGGCTCGCCGACGTAGACCTGCTGGAAGCGGCGCTCGAGGGCGGCGTCCTTCTCGATGAACTCGCGGTACTCGTCGAGCGTGGTCGCGCCGATCAGGCGCAGCTCGCCGCGCGCGAGCATCGGCTTGAGCATGTTGGACGCCGCGACCGACCCCTCACCGCCGCCGGCACCCATGAGCACGTGCAGCTCGTCGATGAACGTGATGATGCGTCCGTCGGACTCGGTGATCTCCTTGAGGACGCTCTTCAGGCGTTCCTCGAACTGGCCGCGATACATCGCCCCGGCGACCAGGGCCGAGATGTCGAGCGAGACGAGCTCTTTGTTCTTCAGGCTCTCGGCGACGTCGCCCGCGACGATGCGCTGGGCGAGTCCCTCGACGACGGCGGTCTTGCCGACGCCGGGTTCGCCGATGAGCACGGGGTTGTTCTTGGTGCGCCGGGTGAGCACCTGGCTGACGCGGCGGATCTCGCCGTCGCGGCCGATCACGGGGTCGAGCTTGCCCTGGCGGGCCCGGTCGGTGAGGTTGATGCCGAATTGCTCGAGGGCGCTGCGCGCGTCCTCCTGCCCCGGCTGTTGAGTGGCGTTCATGTGTTCTCCTGGAAGTCTGTCGCAAACTTGAGTTGCATTGACTCAAGTTTAGCAGCGGACGTCGGCGGGGGCAATGGATGCCGGGGCGGGGCGTTCTCCGGGCGCACGACGAACGGCCGCGGCAGAGCCGCGGCCGTTGTCCGGACGACGCGTCAGGCGCGCGCCGTGACCATCCAGTCCGACAGGTCGGCGACACGCGAACGGATGCCGCGGTGCCAGGGGCGGAGAGCCCGATAGGCGTCGGCGTGCACCCCTGGTCGCACCGGCTCGCCGGTACCGGACATCGCCGCGACCGCGGCATCCCAGTCCGGATGAAGACCCGCGCCGACGGCGGCGCAGATCGCGGCGCCGATACCCGCGGCGTCGTCGACGAGCGCGCGGCGCACGGGACGCCCGAGCACGTCGGCGACGATCTGCACGAGCAGGGACGACTGCGCCCCGCCACCGGTCACGATGACGCCGCTCGCGACGGCCCCGCGTTCACGCTCCATGTCGTCGATGTGGTCCGCCATCGTGAACGCGATGGCCTCCAGCACGGCGCGGTAGAGATGACCGCGCCCCTGCGCGCCCGAGAACCCGACGAAGGCGCCGCGCCGATTCGGTTCGTCGCCGGGCGCGAGCCAGTCCAGCACGGCGGCGACCCCGTCGCATCCGGGAGCGACCGCTTCCGCCTCAGCGCCGAGGCTGCGGTCGAACGCGTAGATGTCGTCGTCGGGGGCGACGGGGTGCAGCAGGTCGCGCAACCAGCTCACGGTCCACATGCCGCGACGGATGCCGGTGGACTCCGCGAGGTACTGGCCCGGGCGGGAGCCGAAGTTCACCCAGTGCGCCGCTCCCCCACCGGGGGCATCGGCCACGGTCATCGCCGCGATGTAGGTGCCGAACGACAGCAGCACGTCGTCGGACGAGGCCAGGCCCGCACCGAGCGCCTCGACGGCCTTGTCGTTCGACGTCGCGAACACCGGCACGCCCGCGGGCAGGCCGGTCGCCGCCGACGCCTCGGCGCTGACGCGGCCGAGTTCGGCACCGGGATCCACGAGCTCGCTGAGCAGCGAGGGGTCCATGCCGGTCTGCGTCACGGCATCCGGGTCCGACGACCACCGCCACGAGCGCTGGTCGATCGGCCACACCCCCTGATAGTTGCCGGCGGCGTCGCGGAATGCGCCCGTGAGGCGGTGCGCGATGTATCCCGACGAGGTCGTCACGCGCGCCACGTCGGGCGCGGCGACGTGCGGACGCGAGACGCGCTCGTCCATCCAGCTCAACAGCGGTTCGGCGAGCGAGCCGTCGGGGCGCATCAGCGCGCGGCAGAAACGGATCGTGCACAGACCGATGCCGACCACCTCGGCGGGGTCGCCGTCGAAGCGGTCCATCGCCAGGCGGCAGGCGCGCACGATCGAGTCCCACACGTCGTCGTTGGGATGGACGCTGCGCCCGGGCGCGGGCGTCGCGTAGGGTCGGAGCCCCACGCGCGCCTGCGCCCGCACGCGTCCCGTCTCGTCGACGACGAGCACCTTCGTCGACTGCGAGCCGTTGTCGATCGCGACGACGACGGGCATCAGCGCCCCAGGGCGAAGATCGTGCCGGGGTTCATGATGCCGTTCGGGTCGAGAGCGGCCTTCATGCGCTCGAGCAGCACCACGGCGCTGCCGTGCTCCTCGTCGGTCCAGGCGGTGCGGTACTTGCCGATGCCGTGGTGGTGCACCATCGACCCGCCCAGGCGCAGCGCCTCTTCGACGACGATCGCGTTGAGGGGCTCGTGGTACTCGGTGATCTCGTCGCGCGGGTCGCAGTGGATGTCGTAGTCGTACACGAAGTAGAGGTTCGTGCCGGTCTGGTAGCTGTGCGAGGAGTGCGCGCCGAGCATGGTCAGATCGGCGGCGCGGGGGAACTCGCGGCGCACGCGCTGCATGACGGATTCGTACAGCTCGACCACGCGCGACCAGTCGACCGACACCTCGGTCGTGTACCCGAGGTGGGCCTTCTCGAGCATCTCGCGCTTCTCGCGGTCGATCTTGTCCTGGCCCCAGTTCAGGTTGTCGAACCACGACGCGATCAGGGCGTCGTCGACGCGCGCGAGGGGCTTGCCCTCGGCCGCCTCGGCGATGGCCTCAGCGGTCGCGTCGGCGAGACGGCGCGGCCCCTCGGCGACCAGCACGACGACGCTCTTGCCCTCGTGGAAGTGGGCGAAGTGCTGGCGGGCGTCCTCGGGCGAGTACACGCGCGCGACCGACGGGCGGTAGCCCTGCGTGACGAGTTCGCGCAGCAGCTCGATGCCCGCGCCGAAGTCCTCGGTGAGGAAGCCGAAGAACCGGTTGTTCTCGGGCGTGTAGGGCCAGATCTTGACCGTCACCTCGGTCACGAACGCCATCGCGCCCTCGTTGCCGATGATGAGGTGGCGGATGTCGGGACCCGCCGCGCGACGCGGCACGTTCTTGATGCGCGTGACCGTGCCGTCGGCCAGCACGGCCTCGAGCCCCACGACCATGTCCTCGATCCCTCCGTAGAGCGTCGAGAACTGCCCGATCGAGCGCGTCGCGACCAGACCGCCGTACTGCGCGAGGGGCTTGGACTGCGGCGAGTGGCCGGTCGTGTACCCCTGTGCGCGCAGCTCGTCCTCGACGCGCTGCAGCCCGGCGCCGCACTGGACGGTGACCATCATGTCGACGGTGTCGATGTTCAGGATGCCGTCCATCCGCGATCCGTCGAGCACGATCGTGTCGGCGATCACCGTCTCGAGTCCTCCCTCGGTCGCCGTGCGACCGGTGCGCGGGACGATCGCGATCCGATTCTCGTCCGCGAAGCGCAGCACGGAGGCGACATCCTCGGTCGAACGCGGATACACGATCGCGGCGGGGAACGGCCCGTCGAAGATGCCGTGGACGGCGGAGTACTTCTTGAAGCGGTCGACGCTGGCTTCGCGCAGCTCGGCCTCACGGGTGTCGACGGCCTCGGCGCCGAGCAGGTCCGTGAGACGCGCGGCGATGTCGGAACGGGTCAGCGGGGAACGGGAATCGGCCATGTCGGTCTTCCTTGATCGAGGGGTATCGGGTCAGCGCAGCAGGTAGCCGCCGTCGACGACGAGCGTGTGCCCGGTGACGTAGTCGCTGGCGCGGCTGGCGAGGAACACGACCGCGCCCATCAGATCGGCGGGGTCACCCCACCGGCCCGCGGGGACGTGGTCGACGATGCGGGCGTTGGCCGCGGCATCCGATCGGGTCTTCTCGGTGAGGGCGGTCGCGAAGTATCCCGGAGCGACCGCGTTGACCTGGATGCCGAAACCGCCCAGCTCGTCGGCGTAGGCCTTCGTGAACCCGACGATGCCGGCCTTGGATGCCGCGTACGCGGGCGACTGACGCCCGCCGAGGAACGAGAAGAGGGAGGCGATGTTGATGATCTTGCCGCGGCGATTCGGGATCATGACCTCGGCCGAGGCGCGGGCGAAGTCGAAGGCCGCCGTGAGGTTGACGGCGATCATCGGGTCCCACTTGGCGCGGTCGAAGGCGACGACGTCTTCGCTGAGGAGGTTGATGCCGGCCGAGTTGACGAGCACGTCGACCCCGCCGAAGCGGTCGACGCAGGCCTTCACGACCCGCTCGGGCTCGCCGGCGGCCGTGATGTCGGACTGCACGAACGCGTACTCGCGCCCGTGCGCCTCGATGAGCCTCGCCGTCTCGCCGTCGTCGTCGACGAGCGAGGGGACGAAGACGTTCGCTCCGGCCGCGGCGAGCGCGACCGAGAACGCGCGCCCGAGGCCCCCGTTGCCGCCCGTGACGATCGCGGTGCGACCGGCGAGCGAGAAGAAGTCGGTGGAGAAATCGGTGATGTCCATGCGATCAGGCGCTCCGGGAGGCGAAGGGGTCGGCGATGCCGACGTAGACGGTCTCGAGGTATTCGTGGATGCCCTCGGCTCCGCCCTCGCGGCCGAGGCCCGACTGCTTGACGCCACCGAAGGGCGCGGCGGGGTTCGACACGACGCCGGCGTTCAGACCGAGCATCCCCGTCTCGAGGCGCTCCGCCAGGCGCAGGCCCCGATCGAGGTCGCGCGTGTAGGCGAAGCAGACCAGGCCGAACTCCGTGTCGTTGGCGAGGCGGACCGCCTCGTCCTCGTCGCGGAACGTGAGGATCGGGGCGACGGGTCCGAAGATCTCCTCGCGCAGGATGTCGGCGTCGGCGGGCACGTCGATCAGGACGGTCGGCTGGTAGAAGTAGCCGGGCCCGGGGATCGCGCTCCCGCCGACGGCAACGCGCGCGCCCTGCGCGACCGCTCCCTCGACGAGTGAGGCGACTTTGTCGCGCGTGGCGGCGTCGACGAGCGGCCCCACCGTCGAGGAGGGATCGGTGCCGCGCGCGGGAACGAATGCGCCGATGCGGGCCGCGAAGCGCTCGGTGAACTCCTCGGCCACGGACTCGTGCACGAGGAAGCGATTCGCGGCGACGCACGCCTCGCCGCCGTTGCGCATCTTCGCCAGCACGGCGCCGTCGACCGCGGCATCCAGGTCCGCGTCCTCGAAGACGAGGAAGGGCGCGTTCCCGCCGAGCTCCATCGACACGCGCAGCACCTGGGCGGCCGAGTCGGCGATGAGGCGCTGGCCGACACCGGTCGAGCCGGTGAACGAGAGCTTGCGCAAGCGGGGGTCCTGCACGAGCGGGCCGGTGACGGCTCCGGCATGCGTGGTGGGGATGACGTTGAGCACTCCGTCCGGCAGCCCCGCCTCGCGCAGCACCTCGGTGAGCAGCAGCGCCGTGAGGGGGGTGAGGGCGGCGGGCTTGAGCACCATCGTGCAGCCCGCCGCGATCGCGGGGGCGATCTTGCGCGTGGCCATCGCGAGGGGGAAGTTCCACGGCGTGATGAACAGGCACGGCCCCACGGGGCGTTGCACCACGAGAAGACGGTTGCGACCGTCGGGGGCGACGGAGTACCGACCCGAGATGCGCGGGGCCTCTTCGCTGAACCAGCGCAGGAACTCCGCACCGTAGGCGACCTCGCCCCGCGCCTCGGCGAGGGGCTTTCCCATCTCGAGGGTCATGGCGAGAGCGAAATCTTCGGCGCGGGCGGTGACGAGGTCGAACGCCCGGCGCAGGATCTCGGCGCGCTCGCGCGGGGCGGTACGCCCCCACGACTCCTGCGCGCGGTGGGCGGCGGCCAGGGCGGCGTCGCCGTCGGCGACGCTCGCGTCGGCGACCGTGGCGAGCACGTCGCCCGTGGACGGGTCGATGACGTCGAAGCGGTCCCCGGTGGATGCCGGTCGCCAGGCGCCGTCGATGAAGAGGTCGGTGGGAAGCCCGGCGACGAAGGCGCGCTCGTCGGTCATCGTGCGACCCCCGCGGTCGCCTGGGCGCGGCGCAGGGGCTCGCCGAGCAGGTCCTCGTACAGGCGGAAGGGCGCCATCTCGCCCGCGCGCTCGCCGTACATGGCCTTGGCGCGGCGGAACTGCTGGTCGACGAGGCCCGAGAGCTCGTACGGCATCCCGACCGAGCGGGCCAGGTCGCTCGACAGCCCGAGGTCCTTGCAGGCGAGGGCCAGGGCGAAGCCCTCGTCGTAGTCGCCGTGGTCGAGGATCGACAGCACGTCGTGCTCGACGAAGTTGCTGTTGGCGGGACTGGCGACCAGGGCGCGGCGCAGCACCTCGAGGTCGACCCCGGCCTTGACGCCGACCGAGAGCACCTCGGCGGTGGCGATCAGGTGCGAGAACCACAGCTGGTTGATCATGAGCTTGACCGCGTAGCCGGCGCCGTGGCCGCCGACGTGCAGGATGCGCTCGGGCTCGCCCATCGCCTCGAACACCTCGCGCAGGCGCTCGACGTCGTCGGCCTCGCCGCCAATGAAGATCTGCAGGGTGCCGTTGGCCGCGCCGACCGACATCCCGCTGACGGGGGCGTCGAGCACGTGGAGGTCGGGGCGGTCAGCGCGGGCGCGCTCGGCCACCTCGGGCACCGAGGTCGACATGTCGACCCAGGTGCCGCCCTGCGGGAGAGCGCCGAGCAGTCCGTCGGGCCCGCGCAGCACCTGGTCGACGTGCCGCGGGGTGGGCAGCATCGTGATGACCAGGTCGGAGCGGGATGCCACCTCGGCGGCGGTGTCGACCCAGACGGCGCCGCGCGCGACGGCGTCGGCCGCCGCTTCGGGGCGGACGTCGGTGACGACGAGGGGGAAGCCGGATGCCTGGAGGTTGCGGGTCATCCCGCTGCCCATGCTGCCCAGGCCGATGAATCCGACGGTGAGTGTGCGCTTCGTCACGGGACCAGTCCTTGAGATCGTGGATCGGGGGCGGTGCGCTCCTGCGGCTCTCGTCTTCGAGCCCGCCAGTGGCGACCGCAGGGCCACGATAGAGGCAGGATGCCTTGTGAGCATCCCTTGATGTGAATATGGCAACGGGCTAGGGTTCCGGTCCATGACAGATGCCACGGCGACCCCGCGTCGCAATTCCTCGGGCCTGGCCCGCGACGTCGAGATCCTCGAGATCCTCGGATCCGCCGAAGCGGTCGCCGCCGGCGGGCTCGGTGTGTCGAGGGTCGCGCAGATCACGGGTCGCGACAAGGCCGTCGTCTCCCGCACGCTCGCGACCCTCGGCGACGCGGGTCTCGTCGACCGCGACGACAACACCCTCGCGTACCGACTGGGGGCGCGCCTGTACGCCCTCGCCGCCCTCACGGTCGAGAGCACCCTCACCCGCGAGTCGCAGCCGATCCTGCGCCGGGTCGCTCAGCGCGCCCGCGAGACGACGCACCTGTGCGTGCTGCGCGGCGGCAACGTGCTCACCATCGCCAGCGAGCTGAGCCCGCACGAGTTCCGCACGACCGGATGGGAGGGAATCACGACCGCCGCCTGGCGCACGCCCTCGGGGCGCGTCCTGCTGAGCGACTGGGACGACGACTCCCTCACCCGCTGGTACGCCGAGCACGGCCAGGACCAGGCGATCGTCGGGCCGGTGCCCCCGCACGCGGCGGGGTTCTCGGTGCTGCCGAGCCCACCCGCCGACCGGCAGGTGGTCTCCGACCTCGAGAGCCTCCGCGCCGAGCTCGCCCGCATCCGGGCGAACGGGTACGCCCTGCTCGACGAGGAGCTCGAGCTCGGCGTCGTCGGCGCGAGCGCCCCCGTGCGCGATTTCACGGGGCGCATCGTCGCCGCCCTGAACGTCAGCGCCCCCAAGACCCGCATCGGCGACCGTCTCGACGCTCTCGCCCGGTTCGTGGCATCCAGCGCGAAGGACCTCTCGCGGGCAGTGGGCTTCGACGCGATCACCTCCGGATCGCGCTAATTGCCATATGCGCAACACCGGTTGAGGATAAGAACCCCCCAGCCGTACAGTCAGCCGCAGCCGTGAACCGCGGCCCATCTCGATGAGGAGAGGAGTGCGACGCATGTCCGACTTCGACCTCGGCGGACTCTTCACCTTCTGGGGCCGCCGCAGCGACGACATCGCCGAACTCGTGCTCCAGCACGTCGCCGTCGTCGTGCTGAGCATCGCCATCGCCGCCGTCATCGGCATCGCGATCGGCATCGCCGTGTGGAACCGCCCGGTCTCGCGCTCGGTCACGATCGCCGCCGCCGGCGTCGCCCTGACCATTCCGTCGCTGGCACTGCTGGCCCTGCTGACCCCGGTGCTCGGACTCGGGTGGACGCCCACGGTGTTCTCGCTCGTGTTCTACTCGCTGCTGCCGATCGTGCGGAACACCGTCGTGGGGCTGCGCGAGGTCCCGCCCGCGATCATGGAATCCGCCAAGGGCATGGGCATGTCGCCCGCGCGGATCCTGCTCTCGGTTCAGCTGCCGATCGCCTGGCCCATCATCCTCACCGGCGTCCGCGTCGCCGCGCAGCTGACCGTCGGCATCGCCGCCATTGCGGCCTACGTGGCCGGGCCGGGCCTGGGCCAGTTCATCTTCATGGGCCTGTCGTCGCTCGGTTCGCGCAACGCCCTCAACTTCGCGCTCACCGGAACGCTCGGCGTCATCGTCCTGGCGCTGCTCCTGGATGCCGCCTTCGTCTTCATCACCCGCGTCACCACCTCAAGGGGGCTCCGTGTCTGACACCACCACCACTTCCCGACCGGCCGCCGCGAGCGACTCCTCGGGGGTCGGCATCCGCCTCGACAGCGTGACCAAGGTCTACCCCGGTCAGCCCACCCCCGCGGTCGACGCGTTCTCGATGACCGTCGAGCCGGGCGAGCTCATCATGTTCGTCGGGCCCTCGGGCTGCGGCAAGACGACGACCATGAAGATGATCAACCGCATCATCGAGCCCACCTCGGGCACCATCTCGATCGACGGCCGCGACGTGCTCTCGCTCGATCCGAACGAGCTGCGTCGGCACATCGGCTACGTCATCCAGCAGATCGGCCTCTTCCCGCACATGACGATCGGCGAGAACATCGCCGTCGTCCCGAAGCTCCTCGGCTGGTCGAAGAAGCGCACCGCCGACCGCGTCGAAGAGCTGCTCGAGACCGTTCAGCTCAGCGGCGACTTCGCCCAGCGCTACCCGCGGCAGCTCTCGGGAGGCCAGCAGCAGCGCGTCGGCGTCGCGCGCGCCCTCGCCGCCGATCCGCCCGTCATGCTGATGGACGAGCCCTTCGGCGCGACCGACCCCATCACCCGCGAGCGGCTGCAGGCCGAGTTCCTTCGCCTGCAGGAGTCGATCGGCAAGACGATCATCTTCGTCACCCACGACTTCGACGAGGCCATCCGCCTGGGCGACCGCATCGCCGTGCTGTCCGAACGCAGCCGCATCGAGCAGTTCGACACCCCCGCCGCGATCCTGGCCGCTCCGGCCAACGACTACGTACGCTCGTTCATCGGGCACGGCGCGGCCCTCAAGCGCCTCGCACTCATCCCCGTCGGCGAGGCCCCCCTGGGTCCGGTGACGGATGCCGGAACCGCCCGCGTCTCGGTCGCCGACAATTTGCGCGACGCCCTGGACCTGCTCGTGATCACCGGTTCCCCATCGGTCGCCGTCGTCGACCGCGAGGGTCGGGCCGTGGGCTCCCTGACGATGGAGCGCATCTCGGCCGCCCTCGGCGTCGAGGTCGCCGACATCTCCCGCCCGGGCGGCGTGCGATGACCACCGTCACCACCGAGACCCAGAGCATCGGCGCCGCACGCCTGGCGGCCTCGCGCCGTCAGCGCGGCGGACGCCGCCTCTGGAAGCGCTTCGTCACCCCCGCGGTGGTCGTGGTCCTGCTCCTCGCGCTGTACCTGTGGGTGTCGTCGCTGCCGCTCGACTCGATCGAACAGCGCACCCTCAACGCCGACTACCTGTTCCTGCGCATCGGCGAGCACCTCAGCCTCACCGTGGCGGCGTCGGCCCTGGTGGCGGTGCTCGCCATCCCGGTCGGCATCCTGCTCGCGAAGACCCCGTCCCGCACGATCAAGGCGATCGTGCTCGCGCTGGCGAACATCGGCCAGGCGACACCGGCAGTCGGTGTCGTGATCCTGCTCGCGATCATCTGGCAGACCGGGTACACCACCGCCCTCGTCGCCCTCGTGATCTACGCGTTCCTGCCCGTGCTGCGCAACACCATGATCGGCATCGAGCAGGTCGACGGCGCGATCCGCGAGTCGGCGCGGGGCATGGGGATGACCCCCGTGCAAGTGCTCGCCCGGATCGAACTCCCCCTCGCCGTGCCCGTGATCCTGGCGGGGCTTCGCACCGCGCTGGTGTTCTGCGTCGGCGTGGCCACCATCGCCACCTTCATCAACGCCGGCGGGCTCGGCGACATGATCGTCAACGGTCTCAAGCTCCAGCGCTACCCCGTGCTCGTCACCGGCGCCGTGCTCGTGGCCTGCATCGCTCTGCTCATCGACTGGATCGCCGGCGTCGCCGAAAACCTGCTGACCCCCAAGGGCATCTGAGCCCCCACCGTCCCTGCATCACCCACCGCACTCACCACCCTTAGGAGACACAATGAAGCGTCGTCCGCTTCTCTCGCTGACCGCCGTCGCGGCCCTCGGCGTCTTGGCCCTCACCGCCTGTTCGGGCGGCTCGTCCGGCTCCGGCTCCGCCGCCGGCGGCAGCGACGAACTCGCCGGGCTCACCGGGCAGATCGGCTCGAAGGACTTCTCCGAGCAGTACATCCTGGCCCACATCACCACGCAGCTGCTCAACGCCCGCGGGGCCGATGTCGAGGCCAACACCAAGCTCGTCGGCTCGGCCAACGTCCGTCAGGCTCTCGAGAACGACGAGTTCCTCGGGTACTGGGAGTACACCGGCACCTCGTGGATCACCTACAACGGCAACACCGCGCCCGTGCCCGGGGCCGAGGCGCAGTTCACCGCCACCAAGGAAGCCGACGCGGCGAAGGGCATCGCGTGGCTCGACCCGGCTCCGCTCAACAACACCTACGCCTTCGCGATCCGCGCCGACAAGGCCGAGGAGTTGGGCGTGAAGACCCTCTCCGACGTCGCGAAGCTCCCCGCGAACGAGCAGACCTTCTGCATCGAGAGCGAGTTCTCCACCCGTGACGACGGCTGGCCGGGCCTGAAGACCGCGTACGGCTTGAACGTGCCCGACTCCAACGTCGCGCTGCTCGACACCGGCGTGATCTACACCGCGACGCAGAAGGGCGACGACTGCAACTTCGGCGAGGTCTTCCAGACCGACGGTCGCATCCCCGCGCTCGATCTCGTCGTGCTGCAGGACGACAAGGAGTTCTTCCCCGTCTACCAGGGCGCCTTCACCCTCAAGCAGTCGACGCTCGAGCAGTACCCGGCGATCGCCGACGTGATCGCCGAGATCTCGCCGCTGCTGACCACCGAGGAGATGCAGAAGCTCAACGCCCTCGTCGACGTCGACGGCGAAGACCCCGAGGACGTCGCCACCGACTGGCTCAAGGAGCAGGGACTCGTCGGATGAGCCTCGACGTGCAGATCGGCGAGAGCTTCGTCGGCGAAGGGGCGCACGCCGCGCACATCAACACGGTGCTCGGGCATCGCGACGGCCCCGCCGGCACCGCCTGGGCCACGGCTCTCGCGACGCCGAGCGCGGGGCACGTCCCCTTCGTGGCGGTGCTGCGTCCGTCCCTGCCCGTCAAGCCGCTGACCCTCTTCGTCACCAAGTCGGCGCCCGAAAGCGACGCCCACGGGCTGCTGATCTGGGGGCCGGCGCAAGCCGGGGTGGCATCCGGGATCGCCGATGCCGTCGCCGACGGAGAGATCCCCGCCGAGTGGGCCGACACCCACGCGGTGATCGCGGCGGTGTGGGTCAACCCGGCCGCCACCGATGCGGAGCAGATCTACCGCAACAACCGCCAGGCGGCGCGTGAGGCGATCCGCAACGGCGCCCGTTCGCTGCCCGCGACCGAGGACGTTCTCGCCGCGCGCACCGCACCGTCGAATCCGTTCTTCACCCCCGCGTCCTGACGCATCCCGCAACGGCCCCGCCCCTTCTCCGGGCGGGGCCGTTGCGCGCGGTCGACGCTCAGGCCGGGATCGCCTCCCCGACGGCGGGGACGGAACCGGATGCCGCGTCCGCGGCGCACGAGAACCTCGCCCGGTACGCCGTCGGCGTCAGCCCCATCGTGCGCGCGAAGTTCTGCCGCAGCACAGCGGCCGATCCGAATCCGCACTCCGCGGCGATGCGGTCGAGACCGAGGTCGGTCTCCTCCAGCAGTCGTTGCGCGTGCAGCAGGCGCTGGCGCGCCAGCCACGCCGCGGGCGTCGCGCCGAGATCGGCCTTGAAGCGACGCGCGAAGGTGCGCGGCGACATGTGGGCGCGAGCGGCGAGACGATCGACCGACAGCTCCGCGCCCAGGTTCTGCAGCATCCACTCGGTGACCGGGGCCAAGGAGAGCGAGGTGTCGATCGGTATCGGCGAGGCGATGAACTGCGCCTGACCGCCGTCGCGCTGCGGGGCGACGACCATCCGCCGGGCGATGCGATTGGCGAGCTCGGAACCGAGCTCCTGGCGGAGCAGGTGCAGGCAGGCGTCCAGTCCCGCGGCCGTGCCGGCGCTGGTGATGATGTTGTCGGACTGCACGTAGAGCACGTCGGGATCGACGTCGATCCGCGGATACATGCGCGCCATCGTGTCGGCGTAGCGCCAGTGGGTGGTCGCGCGCTTGCCGTCGAGCACCCCGGCTGCCGCGATCACGAACGCCCCGCTGCACACGCTGAGCAGCCACGCGCCGCGGGCGTGCGCGGCCCGGACGACCTCGACGACGCGCTCGTCGACGTGATCCCATTGCGCGCGGGGGATCGGTGCGAGCACGAGGATGTCGACGTCGCGCGCGGCCTCCAGACCGTGCTCGACGTTCAGCGAGAAGCCGATGTTCGCGGGGACGACGCCCGGGTCGGGGGCGACGATGCGGAAGTCGAAGTTCGGGATGCCGTCGTCGCTGCGATCGAGACCGAAGGCCTCGCACGCGAGCCCGAATTCGAACGGGGCGAATCCCGGCTGGACGACGACGGCGACCGAGCGCATGCGCACCTCCGGTGTGGCAGGAATCTTTCGAAGTGCGTCCATCATGCCACTCGTCGGCATGATTCCTCTACCCGTAGCTTTTCTGCCATGGCATATTTCATCGCTCTCGGCCTCCTGTCCCTCGCCGGAATCATCGGCACGGTGTGGCTGATGCGCACCGATGGGTACGGCCGCATCCCCACCGATCCGACCCGGATCCCCGCCGCCGCACGCCGCGAGAGCGCGGCATCCGCGTCGACCGCGAGCCGCGACGAGGCGAAACCGCTCCCCTCCCCCGCGGCCGAGACCTCTCGCGCGGCTCGACCCGCGCGTCCGGCCGGAGCACACTAGCTCCGCCCCGAAGACGCGGTGGCCACGCCTCCCGTCCGACGAGTGCGCTGCTCCGGGCGGGCGGGATTCGGGTCTCAGCGACCGGCGCGGACGGCCCGCTCGTACACCCCGACCATCGCCGCGGTGCGGGACGACTGGCGGAACCGCTCCGCGATCGAGGGATGCGGTCGCACGGGCGATCCCGCGGCGATGTCGGCGGCGGCGCGACGCAGGGCCTCCGCGAGCGCCGGCACCGTGGCATCCGTCACGGCCCAGACCCCGCCGCCGAGCTCGGCCGCGATGTCGGGATCGCTCACGACGGCGGGGGTCCCGAGCGACGCCGCCTCGAAGACCGTCATGCCCTGCGTCTCGAAGCCGATCGACGTCTGCACCACCGCGTCGGCGTCGGCGAGGCGCGCGAGGGTCTCGGCGTAGGGCAGTCGTCCGGCGAAGGTGACCGCCGCCGTCGGCTGGGCCCGCCCGACGAACCGCCGCGCGGCGGCGAGCTGCGCGCCCCCGCCGATGACCTCGATCTCGGCATCGATCCCGGATGCCGCGACGGCCTCGAGGAAGGGCAGCAGGCGCTTCTCGGGGCTCATGCGCCCGAGCCAGACGAAGCGCGGACGGCCGGAGCGGCGCGCGGAGGGACCGAAGGCGAGGGCGGCGTCGAGCACGTCGTCGTCGATGCCGTTCCAGATGACGTCGACCGCCGAGGCCACCCCGTGCTGTTCCAGGCGGCGCGCGAAATGCCCGGACGGCGCCGTGACCGCGCGCGAGAGACGGGCCAGCCGATGCAGGAAGGCCCACCCGTCGACGCGCGACGACGGAGCGGCCGACGGTGAGCTCGCGGGATCGCGCGGATCAGCCCCGTCCTCACCGCGCGCCGGCGCGGAACCGGGATCACGGCGGGCCGATGGCTGAGCCCCGGACCGCGATCCCGCGGCGGGCAGTGCGCGGCGGGCCCACGCGTTGAGCGCGCGGAGCACCAGGCCGGGGAACGGCGCGGTCGCCTCGATCCCGACGTCGACGCGGTTGTGCATCGTGTGCACCACGGGCAGCCCGTGCCGGGCCGCGTACCGGTGGCCGATGAACGCGCCCCAGAAGTCCGCCTGCACGTGCACGACGTCGACCGGGAGGCGCGCCCCCATCTCGGCATCCAGGAAGCGATCCGTGCGCGCGCCCGGCCACGTGAGCGCGTACTCGCGGTCGGGGGTGATGGCGATCGAGGGGAGGTCGAGGTAGGCCGGATCGTCGGATGCCGGGCGGTGCAGGCGCGGAGCGACGACGGTGACCACGTGCCCGGCGCGTTCGAGGAACCGCTTCTGCAGGCGCATCGACACCTGCGCACCGCCGAGCGACTCGAGGTGCTGGTCGGCGAACATCACCACGTGCACGCGGTCACTCCGGCAGCGGGCGACCGCGATACAGCGCTTCGAACGTGTCGAGGGTGCGGGTGATGTCGTGCACGGCGACGGCGTCGAGCGACGCCTGCTGCATGCGACGGCGCTCCTCGGGGGCCGCGGTGAGCACGTCGGTCAGGCGCGCGGCGAGCTCGTCGGCATCGCCCGGGGTGAAGAGGTAGCCGTTCTCGCTCTCGTGCACGAGGTGCGGCAGGGCGACGGCGTTCGCGGCCACGATCGGCAGACCGGATGCCATGGCCTCCATCGTCGCGATCGACTGCAGCTCCGCGATCGAGGCGATTGCGAAGACGCTCGCGCGCGAGTACAGGTCGCGGAGGTCGTCGTCGGAGGCGTGTCCGTGGAAGGTCACGCGGGCGGCGACGCCGAGCTGCTGCGCGAGGGCCTCGAGCTTGGCGCGCTGGTCGCCGCCGCCGACGATGTCGAAGGTGACGTCGAGCGCGGGGTCGAGCTTCGCGAGGGCGGCCAGCACCACGTCGATGTGTTTCTCGGTGGTGAGTCGGCCGACGAAGAGGATGCGGTTCGCGTCGCGCGGCGTGAGGTCGGGCCGGTAGTTCGAGCGGTCGATGCCGCACGAGATCGGGATGACCCCGTCGATGTCGATGGTCGACTCGAGGAAGTCGGCCGCTTTACGCGTCGGCGTGGTCACGGCGCGCGTCATCTTGAAGGTGCGCTCGGCGTCGGCCCACGCGAGCTTGACGAAGATGCGGTCGAGCCAGTCGGGCAGCGTCGTGAAGTCGAGGATGTTCTCGGCCATGACGTGGTTGGTGGCGACGACCGGGATGCCGCGCTTGCGCGCCTCGCGGGCGAGACCGCGCCCGATCACGATGTGCGACTGGATGTGCACGACGTCGGGCTTGATCTCGTCGAGGACGATGCGGGCGTAGTGCTTGGAGCGCCACGGCAGCACGTAGGTGATCCAGTCGTGCGGCAGGAAGCGGAACGCCGGCAGCCGGTGCATCATCATCGGCTGCCCCTCGATCGTCTCGATCGCGGTGCCGGCGTTGCGGTGACCGACGCTCGGCGCGGCGACGTGGACGTCATGTCCCCGGGCGACGAGGCCCGCCGCGAGGCGCTCGGCGAAGCGCGCGGCGCCGTTGACGTGGGGCAGGAACGTGTCGGCGCCGATGAGGATCTTGAGCGGACGGTCGGCGGTCGCGCCGGAGGAGGCGGTCGCGTCGGAGGCGGGGGACGCGGCGGAGGGCGCGGGATCGTCGGCGGGCGTCGCAGGAGTGGTCACGAGTGGTGAGGCCTATTCTGTGCGGCGGGCGGTTCGCATGATGCGGTGCATGCGTCCGTCCACTGTACCCGGGCGGGTTTTGCCCTCCCGAGAGCCGCTCACAGGCGCGGGGAGGTGAACCGTGTCCGCCCCCTCATCGAGCGGGCAGCGGCTCGGGCGAGCGGGCAGCGGCTCGGGCGAGCGGCGCCGCGCTGCGGGCGCGACCCCGACTCGGGAGCGTGGCCGCGCCGCGGGCGCGACCCCGACTCGACAGCGCAACCCGGCCCCGTCAGCGCCCCTCCGTCGACGGGGAACCGTTCGCCGGACGCGGTGGACCGTCGACCCCCGCGGGGACGACCACCTCGGATGCCGCCGCCGCCATCGCCGAGACCGCTTCACTGTCGCCGCTGACGGGCGCGCGCCGCTCGTCGGGGTGCTGCGCTGTCGACTCGGCCGCGTCGAGGTCGGCCGCAGCCTGCTCGAACTGCGACCGGTAGAGCCGGTAGTACGCGCCCTGCGCGGCGATGAGCTCGTCGTGCGTGCCCTTCTCGACGATGTCGCCGTGCTCCATCACGAGGATGAGGTCGGCGTCGCGAATCGTGGAGAGCCGGTGGGCGATGACGAAGGACGTGCGGCCCTCGCGCAGCGCGGCCATGGCCTGCTGCAGGAGGAGCTCGGTGCGCGTGTCGACGGACGACGTCGCCTCGTCGAGGATCAGCACCGACGGCCGGGCGACGAAGGCCCGGGCGATCGTGATGAGCTGCTTCTCTCCCGCCGAGACGTTCGCGGCGTCTTCGTCGAGGACGGTGTCGTAGCCCTCCGGCAGGGAGTGCACGAACTGGTCGACGCGGGTGGCCACCGCGGCCTCGACGATCTCGTCGTCGGTGGCGCTCTCGCGGCCGTAGCGGATGTTGTCGCGGATGGATCCCGCGAACAGCCACGGATCCTGCAGCACCATGCCCGTGCGTGAGCGCACATCGTCGCGCCGCAGTTCGGCGATGTCTTGGCCGTCGAGCAGGATGCGCCCGCCGTCGAGTTCGTAGAACCGCATGATGAGGTTGACGAGGGTCGTCTTGCCGGCCCCGGTGGGTCCGACGATCGCGACGGTCTGCCCGGGTTCGACCCGGAACGACAGGTCGGTGATGAGGGGTCGCTCCGGCGTGTACGAGAAGCGCACGTTCTCGAACTCGATGACGCCGCGACCCTCGGGCGCGGCGGGTGCGTCGGCCGCGTCCGCCTCCTGCTCGTCGGCGTCGAGGAGGGCGAAGACGCGCTCCGCCGAGGCGGTGCCCGACTGCACGACGGCGGCCATGCCGCCCAGCTGCGACAGCGGCTGCGTGAACTGCTGGGAGTACTGGATGAAGGCCTGCACGTCACCGAGACGGATCTGTCCGCCCGCCACCATCAGTCCGCCGAGGACGGCGATGCCGACGTAGGTGAGGTTCCCGACGAACATCATGCCCGGCATGATCATGCCGGAGAGGAACTGGGCCGTGAAGCTCGCCTGGTAGAGCTCCTCGTTCTCGATCTCGAACTTCTCGCGCGCGTCCTTCTCGCGCCCGTAGACCTTGACCAGCGCGTGCCCCGAGAACGACTCCTCGACGCGGGCGTTGAGACGGCCGACCTTCTTCCACTGCTCGCCGAACGCCTTCTGCGACTTCGGGCCGATGACGCCGAAGATCACGGCCATGAGCGGGAGCGACACCAGCGCGACGAGCGCGAGCTGCCACGAGATCGTGAACATCATGATGAGCACGCCGACGACCGTCAGCACCGAGGTCAGGGCGCTCGAGAGCGACTGCTGCATGGTCTGCGTGATGTTGTCGATGTCGTTCGTCACGCGCGAGATCAGCTCTCCGCGCTGCACCTTGTCGAAGTACGACAGGGGCAGACGGTTGATCTTCGCCTCGACGTCTTCGCGCAGCCGCCACATCGTGCGCACCATGATGACGTTGATGACGTAGCCCTGGATCCACGAGAGCAGCGACGATCCGACGTAGATCGCCAGCACGGTGACGATCACGACGCGCAGCGCGTCGAAGTCGACGCCGGCGCCGACCTGGAAGGTGTTCATCGCCGAGACGATGTTGGCGATGTCGGTCTGCCCCGAGGCGCGCAGCGCCTCGACGACGGTCTCTTTCGAGGTGCCGGCGGGGAAGGCCTCGCCCAGCCCGCGCGACACCACGCCCTCGAAGATGATGTTGGTCGCATCGCCCAGCACGCGGGGCGCGAGCACGGCGAGCACGACGCCGAGCGCGCCGAGGGCGGACACCAGGGCGAAGGCCCAGGCGTAGGGCCGCAGCAGGCCGATCATGCGCCGGAAGCTCGGCCCGAACGCCGCCGCTTTGCCCGGGGCGACGCTGTTCCAGTCGCCCGAGTTCTGCCGCGCCTGCTCGGCGAGCTCGAGCTCGGCGCGGTCTTCGTCGGTGAGGGCGTCGGGCGCGCTCATGCTTCCACTCCCAGCTGCGATTCGACGATCTCTCTGTAGGTGGGACTCGTGCGCAACAACTCGTCGTGCGTGCCGAGTCCGGCCATCCGCCCGTCTTCGAGCACGACGATGCGGTCGGCCCCCGTGATGGTCGAGACGCGCTGCGCGACCACGATCTTCGTCACCTCCGGCAGCTCCTCCCACAGCGCCGCCCGCAGTCGCGCGTCGGTGGTCAGGTCGAGGGCCGAGAAGGAGTCGTCGAAGACGAGAACGCGCGGCCGGTGCACGATGGCCCGGGCGATCGCGAGACGCTGACGCTGCCCGCCCGAGACGTTCGTTCCGCCCTGCGCGATGCGCCCCTCGAGCTTGCCGTCCATGGCCTCGACGAAGTCGCGCCCCTGCGCGATCTCAAGCGCGCGCCACAGTTCGTCGTCGGTGGCGTCTTCGCGCCCGAACCGGAGGTTGGAGGCCACGGTGCCGCTGAACAGGAACGGCCGCTGCGGAACGAGTCCGATGCCCTTCCACAGTTCGTCGAGATCGGCCTCGCGCACGTCGACCCCGCCCACGCGTACCGCGCCGCCGGTCACGTCGAACAGACGCGGGAGGAGGGAGACGAGGGTCGTCTTGCCCGAACCGGTGGAGCCGACGATCGCGACCGTCTCGCCGGGCTCCGCGCGGAAGGAGACGCCCGCGACCACCGGGGACTCGGCCCCCGGGTACGCGAACGACACGTCGTCGAACTCCACGGCGCCGGGCTCGGGGAACGAGCGGACGGGAGCGTCGGGGCGCGTGAGCGTCGAGCGGCTGTCGAGCACCTCGCCGATGCGCTCGGCGGAGACCGCGGCGCGCGGGATCATCACCGTCATGAAGCTCGCCATGAGCACCCCGCCGAGGATCTGCGCGACGTACTGGATGAAGGCGAAGAGGGTGCCGATCTCGACCCCGCCGGCGTCGACCTGGATGCCGCCGAACCAGATGACGCCCACGACCGTGACGTTCAGCACGAGCATGGCGAGCGGGAAGAGGAGCACGAAGAGCGAGCCGACCTTGCGACCGACGACGAGGATGTCGGTGTTCGCGCGACGGAAGCGCTTCTCTTCGATGCGCTCGCGCACGAACGCCCGCACCACGCGGACTCCCGTCAGCTGCTCGCGCATGACCCGGTTCACGCCGTCGAGCTTCGACTGGTAGCTGCGGAAGAGCGGCACCATCCGGGCGATGATGAGACCGGCGGCGATCAGCAGCACCGGCACCGCGACGGCGATCAGCCAGCTGAGCCCGACGTCTTGCTGCAGCGCCATGATGACGCCGCCGATCGCGAGCAGCGGAGCGCTCACCAGCATGGTGGCGCCCATCATCGCGAGCATCTGCACCTGCTGCACGTCGTTGGTGTTGCGGGTGATGAGGGAGCCGGCCCCGAACTGCGACAGCTCGCGCTCGGAGAAGCCGCTCACGCGTTCGAAGACGTCACGGCGGATGTCGCGGCCGGCGGCCATCGCGGCGCGCGCGGCGAAGTAGGTGGCGATCACGGATGCCACGATCTGCCCGAGCGAGATCGCGAGCATGAACCCGCCGCGCGACCAGATGAACCCGGTGTCGCCCCGCGCGACGCCGAGGTTGATGATGTCGGCGTTCAGACGCGGGAGGTACAGCGTCGCCATGGCCGAGGCGGCCTGGAACACCAGGATGGCGACCAGCAGCCAGCGATACCTCGACAGGTAGCGGATGAGGAGTTTGCCGAGCACGGGACCCTCCGGAGGTTCGAGCGCGGTCGCGATGACCGCAGATCTCAGCCTGGCACCGACCTCCGACATCGGCGACCCTTTCGCGCGTGGGAGCGTTCTCTGCTCGCGAACGCGGGCGGGCGGCATCCTGATGACGAACGCGGCTCGTAGGCTGTGGGGCATGTCCCGACTGCAGGCCGACGCCCCCGCCGACCTCTGGGTGCCGGTGACCGGCTCCCTCGGATTCCGCGGCCGACGCCACCGCAAGGCGGCGATCGGCATGCTGCTGAGCCAGGCGAATCAGGCGACCGGAGCCGCCCCGCGCCCCGGTGGCGGCGCGTTCGCGTGGATCCTCAGCCAGGCGGCCCCGCTGCTGATGAGGCGGGCCGCCGGACGCGTGCTCGTGTGGGTGTGGAAGAGCGACCCCGAGCTGCTCGTCGTGATGGCGCAGCTGCAGGAGGCGACTCCGCAGGCGCGCACCGCCCGCGCCATGATGCCGATGGAGTACGACGACACCGAGTCGTTCCGGAACCCCCACCTCGGCGTGGGCGAGAAGCTGGCGATGCCGCTGCCGAGCGACGCCAAGACCCCGCCGTTCGCCACCTACACCTGGGACACCGGCTCGCACTTCGTCACGGTGACCGCCGTGTGCTCGGATCGCGAGCGCTTCGGAACGGTGATCGGCGCGGTGGACGACGTCGCTCGCACGCTCCGCGTGGTCGACGACCTGCAGGTGGGCGAGTCGCCGACCGTGCTGCGGATCGATCCGGCCTGATCGCGCACCGGCCCACGTCAGAGGTGGCTGAGCCCGTCGAAGCCACCGAGCGTCCGCGGCATCCGGTCCCTTCGACGGGCTCAGGGACCTCGGCGACACGGGCGCCGCGCGGCATCCGGTCCGCCGACGAGCTCGGGGACCTCGACGATACGAGCGCTGCGCGGCATCCGATCCCTCCGACAGGCCCCAGGAATCGCGGCGATGCGCGGGCGAGCGCCCGTCTCAGTCGTCGTGCTCGAACGGACCGAGCGGACGCCACAGGACGACGTCGGTGGCCCGGCGCACGCGCGCGCCGTGGCGCAGCGTCACGACCGAACCGGTCGCGCCGGCCGCGAAGACGCGCGCACCGGGACGCGATTGCCGCTCGGCCGAGAGCTGACGCTCGAGGTCGTTGACCCGGCGGGCGAGCTCGTGCACGCGCTCCTCGAGAGCGAGCAGGCGCGCGATCGCGGGCAGGCTCATGCCCTCGCCCGACAGGCGCGCCACCTCGCGCAGTTGCTGCACGTGCCGACTCGAGTAGCGTCGCGATCCGCCCTGCGTGCGCGCGGGGACCACGAGACCGAGACGGTCGTACTGCCGCAGCGTCTGCGGGTGCATGTTCGACAGTTCCGCCGCGGCGGCGATGGCGAAGATCGGGGCGTCTTCGTCGATCTCTCTCTCGGACACGTCTTCACCTCTTCCGTCGTGCCGGTCGTGCGGCGCCGGGTTCTCGGCATCCTGTCTCATCGGATGCCGAGAACCGCGGCGACGCGCGTGTCTTTAGCGCGCTTTGGCCATGAGGTCGGCGCGGGGGTTCTCTTTCGGTTCGAGCGCCTGGAAGCGCTCGAGGGCTTCGCGAGCGGCGTCGTCGAGGTGGGCGGGAACGGCCACCTGCACCTCGGCGAGCAGATCGCCGGTGCCCTTGGCGGTCGAGATCCCGCGACCCTTGACGCGCAGCACGCGACCCGACGGCGTGCCGGGAGCGACGCGCAGTCGCACCGACTCACCGCCCAGCGTGGGCACCTCGATCGTGGCGCCGAGGGCGGCCTCGGTGAAGGTCACGGGGACCGTGACCCGCAGGTTGAGTCCGTCGCGGCTGAACACCGGGTGGGGACGCACGGCGACCGTCACGACGATGTCGCCGCTCTCGCCGCCGTCGGGGGACTTGCGTCCCCGACCCCGCAGACGGATCTTCTGCCCGTCCGAGACGCCGGCGGGGATCTTCACCTTGAAGGGGACGTTGTCCTCCCCCTGCAGGGTGATGGTCTCGCCCTTGGCCGCGGTGACGAAGTCGATCGTCGTGCGCGCGGTGACGTCGGCCCCGCGCTGGGGGCCGCCGAAGCCGCGGAATCCGCCCGTCGTCTGACCGAAGCGGCCGGAGCCGAAGCCCCCTCCGCCCTGCTGATCGAACATCGAGAAGAAGTCGTCGAAGCCGCCCTGCGGCTGGCCGCGACCCTGACCGAAGCGACTGAAGACGTCGTCGAAACCGCCGCCGCCTCCCGCTCCCGGCGCGGAGAAGCGCGCCCCCGAGCCCATGGCCCGGATCTGGTCGTACTCCTCGCGCTGCTCCGGATCGTTGAGGACCGAGTAGGCCTCGCTGATCTCTTTGAACTTCGCTTCGGCCTTCGCGTCGCCCGGGTTCGAGTCGGGGTGGTACTGGCGCGCGAGCTTGCGGTACGTCTTCTTCAGATCGGCAGCGCTGACGCTCTTGTCGACACCGAGGACCTTGTAGAAGTCCTTGTCGAACCAGTCCTGACTCGCCATGCGTCCTCCTATTCGGCCGGCACGGCCACGACGACCTTGGCCGGTCGCAGCTCGACCGATCCGAGGCGGTAGCCGACCTCGACGACCTCGAGGATCGTCGTCTCGGTCACGCCCGGGGTCGGGGCCTGGAAGATCGCCTCGTGCTGCTGCGGGTCGAACGCGTCGCCGACGGCGCCGTACGACACCACGCCGAGACGCTCGGCCACGGCCCGCACCTTGTCGCCGATCGCGGCGAGGGGGCTGCCCTCGACGAGGTCGCCGTGCTTGGCCGCGCGGTCGAGGTCGTCCATGACGGGGAGCAGGCCCTTCACGGCCTCGCCCTTCGCCCGCTCGATCTCGCGCTCGCGCTGCTCCTCGGTGCGCCGACGGTAGTTGGCGTACTCGGCCTGCAGACGCTTGAGGTCGATCAGCAGCGAGGCTTCGCGGTCGGAGCCGGCGTCTTCGGCTGCGGCCTCGGGCGTCTGCTCCGCGCCGAGGATGTCGTCGATGGTCAGGCCATCGGCATCCGGGGCCTGCTCTCCCGACGGCGCGGGGCCGGAGGTGTTCTCCTCCGGCCCCGTCTCGTCAGGACCGGCGCCCGAGCCCGTGGGCTGTTCGTCGTCCTTGTGTGCCATGTTCTCTGCTTACTTCTTCTCGTCGGGGTTCTCGTCGTCGACGACCTCGGCGTCGATGACGTCTTCCTCGGGGTTCGGCGTCTCGCCGTTGCCCGGCTGACCCACGTTCGGGTCGGCGGGCTCGCCCGCAGCCTGCGACGAGGCGTAGATCGCCTCACCGAGCTTGCCCTGGCTGGCGTTCAGCTTGTCGAACGCCGTCTTGACCGCGTCGTCGTCGTCGCCGGCGAGAGCCGTCTTGAGCGCGTCGACGTCGCCCTGCACCTCGGTCTTGACGTCCTCGGGCAGCTTGTCGTCGTTCTCCTTGATCAGCTTCTCGATCGAGTACGACAGGGTCTCGGCCTGGTTGCGGGTCTCGGCGGACTCGCGGCGCTTCTTGTCTTCGGCCGCATTCTCCTCGGCCTCGCGCACCATGCGCTCGATGTCTTCCTTGGGCAGCGACGAGCCGCCTGTGATGGTCATCGACTGCTCCTTGCCGGTGCCCTTGTCCTTGGCGGACACGTGCACGATGCCGTTGGCGTCGATGTCGAAGGTGACCTCGACCTGCGGGATGCCACGGGGGGCCGGGGCGATGCCGGTGAGCTCGAAGGTGCCGAGCGGCTTGTTGTCGCGGGTGAACTCGCGCTCGCCCTGGAAGACCTGGATCGCGACCGACGGCTGGTTGTCGTCGGCGGTGGTGAAGGTCTCGCTGCGCTTGGTCGGGATGGCCGTGTTGCGCTCGATGAGCTTGGTCATGATGCCGCCCTTGGTCTCGATACCGAGGCTCAGGGGGGTGACGTCGATGAGCAGGACGTCCTTGCGCTCGCCCTTGAGGACACCGGCCTGGAGGGCTGCGCCCACGGCCACGACCTCGTCGGGGTTCACGCCCTTGTTGGCGTCCTTACCGGTCTCCTTCTTGACCAGCTCGGCGACCGCGGGCATGCGGGTCGAGCCGCCGACGAGCACCACGTGCGCGATGTCGTCGACCTTGACGCCGGCCTCGCGGATGACGTCGGAGAAGGGCTTGCGGGTGCGGTCGAGGAGGTCCTTGGTGAGGTCCTCGAACTTGGCGCGGGTGAGGGTCTCGCTGAGCGAGACGGGGCCCGAGTCGGTGAGCGAAAGGTAGGGCAGGTTGACGGAGGTCGAGGTCGAGCTCGACAGCTCCTTCTTGGCCTGCTCGGCCGCTTCCTTCAGACGCTGCAGGGCGATCTTGTCGCCCGAGACGTCGACACCGGTCGTGTCCTTGAACTGCTTGATGAGGTAGTCGACGACGCGCTGGTCCCAGTCGTCTCCACCGAGGCGGTTGTCACCGGAGGTGGCGCGCACCTGGATGGTCGAGAAGTCGTCGTCCTTGCCCACCTCGAGCAGCGAGACGTCGAAGGTTCCGCCACCGAGGTCGAAGACCAGGATGAGCTCGTCTTCCTTGCCCTTGTCGAGGCCGTACGCGAGAGCGGCGGCGGTGGGCTCGTTGATGATGCGGAGCACGTTGAGGCCCGCGATCTCACCGGCCTCCTTGGTGGCCTGACGCTCGGCGTCGTTGAAGTAGGCGGGGACCGTGATGACCGCGTCGGTCACGCTGTCGCCCAGGTACTCCTCGGCGTCGCGCTTGAGCTTCTGCAGGATGCGGGCCGAGATCTCCTGCGGCGTCCACTTCTTGCCGTCGACGTCGAAGCTCCACGTGGTGCCCATGTGGCGCTTGACGCTCGAGATGGTGCGGTCGACGTTGGTGACGGCCTGGCGCTTGGCGGTCTCGCCGACGAGCACCTCGCCGTCCTTCGTGTAGGCGACGACCGAGGGGGTCGTGCGGAAACCCTCGGCGTTGGCGATGACCTTGGGCTCGCCACCCTCGAGCACGCTCACGACGGAGTTGGTCGTACCGAGGTCGATTCCCACTGCACGGGGCATATGTGTCTCCTTGCTTGTGAGCGCGGCCCTTGCCGCGCTCGGGGTTCTGATGAAAGTCTCTGCGCGGGTTGAGCCGCGATGACTCAAGGTTATCGAACCCCCGTCGGGAGGTCAAGGCGACTTGATATGAATTGGCTCAACTTCTGCACCCGACGCCGCCGCGGGTGCATCCCGTGACGCGATCGCACCGGGGCGCCGCCGCCGACGAGACCCACCGCCCCGCCACGGCGCCCGCACCGGGGCGCCGCGCATGCACCGGGGCGGCCGCCGAACACCCCGGTGCACGCAGCCCGCCCCGTTCCGGAGCTGCAGCACCCGGCATCCCCGCATCCCCGCCGCACACGACGACGCCCCCGCACCCTCAACGGGGCACGGGGGAGTCGAACGGATGCCGCGGACCCGGCGCGACGGCCGGGTGACGGCTCAGTCGCGGTCGCGGTCGCGGTCGAAGGAGCGGCGCTGCGGACGCTCGCTGCGCTTGGCCGAACGCCCGCCCTGGTCGAGGCGCAGGTCGATGAGCTGGCCCGAGATGCGGGTGTCGGCGAGGCGGTCGATCGTGTCGCGCGAGAGGTCGGCGGGCAGCTCGACGAGCGAGAAGTCCTGGCGGATCTGGATCGCGCCGAAGTCGTTGCGGCGCAGACCGCCCTCGTTCGCGAGCGCACCGACGATCTGTCGCGGCTCGACGCGCTGCCGGCGACCCACCGCGATGCGGTACGTGGCGAAGCGGCCCCCGCTGTTGCGACGATCGCCGCGGTCGCCACCCTCGCGCGGTTCGCGCGCGGAGCCGTCGCGGTCGCGATCGCGGTCGAAGCGCGGCTGCCGGATCGTCTCCTCCTCGAGCAGCAGCGGCGTGTCGCCCTGGGCCACCACGGCGAGCGCCGCGGCCACGTCGGCCTCGGGCACGTCGTGGTGCGCGACGTAGTGGGCGACGACGTCGCGGAACGTCGCGATCGCGGCGGTGTCCTCGAGGGCGGTGGTGATCGCGTCGTCGAAGCGGGTGAGGCGCGTGGCATTGACGTCGTCGACGCTCGGCAGCGACATCTCGGTGAGCGGCTGGCGCGTGGCCTTCTCGATCGCGGTGAGCATGCGGCGCTCCCGCGGGGTCACGAAGCTGATCGCGTCTCCCGTCCGGCCGGCGCGGCCGGTGCGACCGATGCGGTGCACGTACGACTCGGTGTCGATCGGAAGGTCGTAGTTGACGACGTGGCTGATGCGCTCGACGTCGAGACCGCGCGCCGCGACGTCAGTCGCGACGAGGATGTCGAGCTTTCCCGACTTGAGCTGGTTGACCGTGCGCTCGCGCTGCACCTGGGCGATGTCGCCGTTGATCGCGGCGGCGGTGTAGCCGCGGGCGCGCAGCTTCTCGGCGACGGTCTCGGTCTCGTTCTTCGTGCGGGTGAAGACGATCATGCCCTCGAAGTTCTCGACCTCGAGGATGCGCGTGAGCGCGTCGATCTTCTGCTGGTACGACACCACGAGGTAGCGCTGAGTGATGTTCGCGGAGGTCGTGGTCTTCGTCTTGACCGTGATCTCTTCGGGATCGTTGAGGTATTGCGCCGAGATGCGACGGATCTGCGCGGGCATGGTGGCCGAGAACAGGGCGACCTGCTTGGTCGAGGGCGTGTCGGCGAGGATGGTCTCGACGTCTTCGGCGAAGCCCATCTTGAGCATCTCGTCGGCTTCGTCGAGCACGAGGAACTTCAGCTCGCTGAGGTCGAGGGTGCCCTTGTCGAGGTGGTCCATGATGCGACCGGGCGTGCCGACGATCACGTCGACGCCGCGGCGCAGGGCCGACAGCTGCTGGCCGTAGCCCTGGCCGCCGTAGACGGGCAGCACCGAGACGCCCTTGATGTGGGCGGCGTACTTCTCGAACGCCTCGCACACCTGCAGCGCGAGCTCGCGGGTGGGGGCGAGCACGAGCGCCTGCGGGTTCTTGTGGCCGGTCTCCATCTGCGACAGCACGGGCAGCGCGAACGCGGCGGTCTTGCCGGTTCCGGTCTGGGCCAGGCCCACGACGTCGCGCCCCTGCAGCAGCACGGGGATGGTGGCCGCCTGGATGGCGGACGGAGTCTCGTAGCCCACGTCCTTCAGGGCCTTGAGCACGGCGGCATCCAGTCCCAGGTCGGCGAAGGTGAGCTTTTCGGGGGTGGTCTCAGCCTCAGCGGAGTCGACGGGGGTTTCGGATGCCATGACTCCACGGTAGTCTCCTGCGCGCTCCGCCGTGGGCCGGGGTCTAGCCTGAACCCGCGCGACGTCGCCGTCGCCGCGTCGTGCCGGGGCACCCGGCGTTCACCGAGAGGCCCTACCGTGACCGACATGTCCGCCCCCGGCACCGCTCCCGCCCCCGCCGTCGGCCGACGTCCCGTGCTGGCGTGGGCGCTCTGGGACTGGGGCTCGGCGGCCTTCAACGCCGTCGTCACGACCTTCGTCTTCAGCACCTACCTGGCGAGCTCGCTGTTCGTCGACCCCGCGATCGTCGCCGCCGCGGGAGGGGACGACAAGAATCCCGCGCTCGTCCGCGCGCTCGCCGACAACGCGAGCCTCGTGGGCGTCGCGCTCATGGTCGCGGGCATCGTCGTGGCGCTCGTGGCCCCCGTGCTCGGCCAGCGTTCCGACGGAACCGGTCGCCGCAAACTCTGGCTGGGCATCAACACCGGGGTCGTGGTGCTCGCCATGGCCGCGATGTTCTTCGTCGAGGGGACCCCGGCCTACCTGATCCTGGGGGCGACACTCCTGGCCGTCGGCAACGTGTTCTTCGAGTTCGCGAGCGTCAACTACTACGCGATGCTCACGCAGGTCTCCACGCGCGAGAACATCGGCCGCGTCTCGGGCTTCGGCTGGGGCATGGGGTACGTCGGCGGGATCGTGCTGCTGATGCTCCTGCTGGTGCTCTTCATCCAGAGCTTCTCGGATCCGGATGCCGGGGGCCTGCTCGCCGTGAGCAAGGACGGCGGTCTGAACATCCGGCTCGCGATCCTGGCATCCGCCCTCTGGTACGCGGTGTTCGCGATCCCGGTGCTGGTGCGCGTGCCCGAGATCCCGGCGCAGCGGCGTCAGGTGCGGGTGGGGTTCTTCCGCTCGTACGTGGTGCTGTGGGGGACGCTCCGCGCGCTCTGGCGCGACAGCCGGCAGGTGCTGCTGTTCCTCGTCGCGAGCGCCGTCTTCCGCGACGGCCTCACCGGCGTGTTCACGTTCGGGGCGATCATCGCGGCTCAGGTGTTCGGGTTCAGCGCGACCGCCGTGCTCTACTTCGCGGTCGCGGCGAACGTCGTCGCCGGCATCAGCACGTTCGTCGCCGGGCGCTTCGACGATCTGTTCGGCCCGAAGCGCGTGATCCTGGCATCCCTCATCTGCCTGATCGTCCTCGGCACGGCGATGCTGTTCATCGGCACCTCGCAGACGGGCTTCTGGATCGTGGGCCTCGGGCTCTGCGCCTTCGTCGGGCCCGTGCAGTCGGCGAGCCGCTCGTTCCTCGCGCGCGTGGCGCCGGAGGGACGCGAGGGCGAGATCTTCGGCCTCTATGCGACGACCGGTCGTGCGGTGTCGTTCCTCGCGCCGGGGCTGTTCGCCCTGTTCGTCGGGGTGACGGGCGACACGCGCCTGGGGATCCTCGGGATCGTGCTGATCCTGGCCGCGGGCCTGCTGCTCATGCTGCCGGTCAAGACGAAGGCGGCCGTGATCCACTGAGTCGCCGGGGCGCTGCCGTCGGCGCTGCGTCGGATCAGTCGCTCGGCCAGGCGTCGGCGAACTTCGCCAGCAGGCGGGAGAACTCGGCGCGCTCGGCGTCGGTGAATCCCTCGAGGGCGGAGCGCACGGCATCCCGTCGGCGCCCCCGGAATCCCGAGACGAGCCCCTCCCCCGCGGGCGTCAAGCGCACGCGCGTGCGGCGGGCGTCGTCGGGATCGGTCTCGCGCGCGACGAGTCCCATCTGCTCGGCCTGCTGCACCAGGCGCGAGGCGCGGGGCTGATCCACGCCGACGGCCTCGGCGATCTCGCTGACCGACATCGGGCCGGATGCAGCGACCAGAGCATCGAGCAGACGCAGGCGCGCGGGACCTCCGAAGCGCCCCTGCCCGGGATCGGCCCACGGCGGAGCGCCGCGCCCCCAGGGTCCTCCGCCGCGTCCGTGCGGGTGGTGGTGCGCGTCGGGCGGGAACGGCGGTCGCGGGCGACGACCCCGGATCCGTGCGAGGGCCGCGGCGATCTCGTCGGCGGGGTCGGAGGCCATGCCCCGACTTTACATGTCTCTTGACAAGCATTCGGAATACATGTCACAGTACATCCGTTGTCACATGACATGTAATGGCGGAACGTCCGCCGACGAAAGGACTTCGCAATGAACACCTCCACACCTCTGGACCCCCGCAGCCTCGCCCAACGCCTCACGACGGTCGGCCACGCGCTGCACCACCGCCTGTTCGCGCAGCTGCGCGACGGCGACCTGCACCCCAAGACCGTCTTCCTGCTGCGCGCCATCGACGGCCGCGTCGACGCCCCTTGGGTCGCCGCGCGCCTCGCCCGCGGCGGGAAGCGGGTCTCCGCCCTGGCCGACCGCGGATGGATCACCTCCACCGACGACGGCTGGACGCTCACCGACGAGGGCCGCGCGGTCCTCGATCGAGCGGATGCCGCCCGCGCGGCGCTCCTCGCGGACGTTCCGGCCGAGGAGCTCGAACGTCTGACCGCCGCGCTGGACGCCGTCTCGGCGGCGCTCGGCCTCGACGAGACCGACGGCGATCCCCGTGGCGCCTTCGGCCCCGCGGCACGCGGCGCCGGTCACGGCTTCGGGCCCTTCGGACGCGGCTTCGGACCGGGCAGGCGCGGCTTCGGTCCTCGCTTCGGCGCCGAGGCGCACGCGTTCGGACCGGGCGAGCGGGGCGGCGAGCACGGCCACGGCGTCGGCCACGAGCGCGGCTTCGCGCGCGGCGAGGCGGGGCGCGGAGATGCTCCGGCCCACGACCCTCGCGATCGCGCGGGCCGCGGGTGCGCCCCGGCCCAGGACGGCGCCGGACAAGAGCGCGGCCACCACCGCGGACACCGCCCCGGCGACCGCCACGCGGCGCAGCGCGCCTACGAACGCGGCTTCGACGCCGGTTTCAGTCGCGGGCGCGCGTCAGCGGCATCCGCTGAGACGCCCGCAGCCGGCGAGGCGTCTGCCACCGAGTGATCATCGAGAAACGCTCCCTGTGTCGAGGAACGCGTGCTCACCGCGTTTCCGAGCAGGGATCGCGTTCCTCGGCGCACTCGACGCCGCAGGCACCCTCCGAGCCGACGAACGAACAGCCCCGCCGAGGTCCTCTCGACGGGGCTGTTCGCGTCAGCGACCGGCCGAGCCGGCGTCGGTCGTGCCGACGTCGGTGCGGTGGAAGTTGAGCGCCGAGCGGGACGCGGTCGGGCCGCGCTGGCCCTGGTAGCGGTTGCCGTAGGGACCGGAGCCGTAGGGGCTCTCGGCGGGCGAGGTCAGGCGGAAGTAGCAGACCTGTCCGATCTTCATGCCCGGCCACAGTTTGATCGGCAGGGTGGCGACGTTCGAGAGCTCGAGGGTCACGTGGCCCGAGAAACCGGGGTCGATGAACCCCGCGGTGGAGTGGGTCAGCAGACCGAGGCGCCCCAGCGACGACTTGCCCTCGAGACGCGCGGCGACGTCGTCGGGGAGGGTGACGCGCTCGAACGTCGATCCGAGCGCGAATTCGCCCGGGTGGAGAATGAACGGCTCGTCGGGCTCGACCTCGATGAGGCGCGTGAGCTCGGGCTGATCCTCGGCGGGATCGATGAACGGGTACTTGTGATTGTCGAACAGACGGAAGTACCGGTCGAGACGCACGTCGACGCTCGAGGGCTGCACCATCGCGGGGTCGTAGGGATCGAGGCCGAGGCGGCCGTCGTCGAGGTGGGCCCGGATGTCGCGATCGGAGAGCAGCACGGGATCAGCCTAGAGCGTGGGCGTCGCCGCGGCCGGGCCGTCGGCGGAGTGCCCGACGGCATCGAGCCCGCTCGGTTTTCCACACGACGCAGGCGATACCTCGCGGACAGATACGTCCTCGGCGATCGCACACGTCCCGACCCGAGCGGATGCCACCGAAGACGCTGTTATGCTGGCCGGGTCGCCGCGAGGCGCACGGGGCTGTAGTTCAATGGCAGAACTTCTGCTTCCCAAGCAGACAGCGCGGGTTCGATTCCCGTCAGCCCCTCCAATGCCCTCACGGGCGGCCGCAGGCCGCGCGGGAGGGCATTCGTGTTGCCGTGAAGCGAAGCCCTCGCCGCTGGAGGCTCCGCGCGCTGCGCAGCAGCTGCCCGACGGGCCTCGGCCGGCTGCCGCTACGGTGAGGACCATGGGGATCGCAGCGGGTCAGCCCGGCGTGTGCGCCACGCGGCGAGTGCCGGGCCCGCGGACGTGGACGACGTGGCGAGGGTGAGCACACCGTCGCGCGCGGCGACGATCGCGCTGACCTGCGGCATCCTCGTCCTGCTTCCCGTCCTGATCGGCGGCGTGTACCTGTGGGCTCGACACCAGTATCAGAACCCGTATCCGGAGGTGGACGGCGTGCTCTGGCGTCAGGTGGCATCGGTGGAGGATCCATTGGATGCTTCCCTCTACCGGACCGACGCCCCGAGCATCCCGGCCTACGTCGATGCGCTGAACGGAGTGCGATGGGATGGGACTCCCGACGGCGCTGATGCCATCGACCTGTCACATCCGACGCTGGTCGTTCACGACGTCGAGGAAACCCCGGAAACCGTCTCTTTCCGCGTCTTCATTTCGTCGGGTACCCGGGTGGCCCCATCCGGAGAAGGGTTCCGCTGGCCCGGGGAGCCGGAGGCATTCTTCACGTGCTACGACGTGGAGGTGTCGTTCCCCTCGTCCGGCGCGCCCAGCGTCGGGCGAGATCGTAACGTCCCCTGCCCCGCTCCCCTGACGGACCGGATGCCATCGGGGGCGGTCTACATGAAGCCGTCGACTTTCGATGGGTAGGGCGCCGGGCTCAGCCGGTTCGCCACGTTCCACGCGGCTCGACCTGCGGACGCAGATTGTGCTCGTGCGTTCTGCTCGGATGACCTTCGGCATCGCTCGTCTCGGAGCCCCGACTCGCCGCCGTGAGAACCCCGGCCCCACGGAGCCGGCCACCGTGCCCCGCCCCTGATGCGGCAGGGTGGGACCATGCTGACCGACGCCGAGCAGGAGGAACGGACGCTCCTGTACGGGCGCGTCTACGGCCCGGGCGCCCTCCCCGACGACGCCCTCGTGCGGCGGCTGCGCGAGCTCGAGGAGCGAGCGCGGACGCCCCCGGCGCGACCCGAGCCGGAGCCGAAGGCGGGGCGATCGCCGGAGCCGGAAGCCGGCTCTGCTCCGCCCGCGGCGACCCCGGTCCCGAACGGAGGGAGCGGCGGACAGGAGATCGACGGCCCGCCGGACGACGACCCCGACGCGAGACCGACGTGGCGTCGCCGGCTCGCGCTCGACGGTCCCCGCCGCACCGCCGTTCTCCCGGTCATCGCCGCGGTCGTGGGCTTGGTCGGCGGGGCGCTCCTCGGGGCGACCTTCACCCCTCCGACCGCGGGCGGCGACATCCCCGAGCTGTCGTATGCGGCGACGGGCGAGGACAGGCTGCCGTTCCCCGACGACGCCGGCCTGCTCGATCCCGCGTCGGTGCGCTTCATCGCCAGCACCGACAACGGCCTCATCTACGTGGGACGCCAGCGCAACGTCCCCGACGAGGTCTGCCTCGCCGTCGTGTTCTCGAGCGTGGCCGACGCCGCGACGGCCCAGTGCGGCGCGTTCGACGTCACCGCGCAGGTGGATCCGAACACGTGGGTCGTGATCGGCGAACCGTCCTCGGCGAAGATGAACGACATCCTCCCCAGCCGGTTCGACACGCGTCAGCTGTCGGAGAGCGTGCGTCTCTACGAGCTGCGGGATCGGTCCTGAGGGCGGCCCGCGCCCCGCGTCACGAGGCGCCCGTCACCTCGGCGCTCGTCACGACCTCCGCGCCCGCCCCGCCCAGCGCGGCGAGGAACGCGGCGTGCACGGCCTCGCCGGCCACCTCGACGCCGCCGTGGGAGAGGTCGGGAGCGGCGCAGGCGTCGTCGACCACCGTCACGGCATAGCCGAGATCGAGGGCGGCGCGGACGGTGGCATCCACGCACATGCTCGTCATCATGCCGACCACCAGCAGGTTCTCGGCGCCGAGGGCGCGGAGACGCTCGTGCAGGTCGGTGCCGACGAACGCGTTAGGAGCGTGCTTCACGATCACGCTCTCCCCCGCCTCGGGGGCGACGCGCGCGTCGATCTCGGCGCCGTCCGTGTCGACCTCGAGGAAGCCGCCGCCGGCCGGGCTCTCGTGCCGCACGTGGATGACGGGAGCCCCCTGCTCCCGCTGGCGCGCCAGCACGCGCGCGGCGGCGTCGGCCGCGGCATCCGGGCCCACCAGCGGATGGCGGCCGCCGGGGAAGTAGTCGCGTTGGATGTCGATGATCACGAGCACGGGAGGCATGACCCGAGTATCGCCCCGCGGCGGCGGGGGCGGCGAGGGGTTGCTCCGATCGCGTGACGCGGATCGCGGGGACGCTCAGCTGCGCAGGTGCGACGCCCCGTTCAGATCGAGGATGGCGCCCGACGCCCACTGCGAGCGCGGCGAGCTGAGGTACACCACGGCATCCGCCACCTCTTCGACGGTCGCGACGCGACCGAACGGACTCTGGTCGCGGATGCCATCGCCCTCCGCTCCCGACAGCTTCTGCTGCTGCCGGTCGGTGCCCACGAAGCCCGGCGCGACACTCGCGACGGCGATCCCGTGCGGGGCGAGGGCGACCGCGAGGGATTGCCCCATCGCGTGCAGTCCCGCCTTCGCCGCGCCGTAGGCGGGGAACTCCGGCTCGCCGCGGAACGCGCCGCGCGAGCCCACGTTCACGATCGCCCCGGGCAGACCGCGATCGATCAGCGAACGCGCGACGAGGAAGGTCATGTTCGCGGGAGCGCGCAGGTCGACGTCGACCATGCGCTCCCAGATGCGCTGCCAGGTGTCGTAGTCCACGGTGGCGACGGGATGCGAGGTCTCGGGGTTCGGGGCGATCGCGGCGTTGTTCACGAGCACGTCGATCCGCCCGAACTCCTCCAGCACGTCGCCGACGACGCGCTCCGCGACCGCCGGGTCGGACAGGTCGCCGCCGACGAGGACGTGCCCCTCACCGTGCAGGAGGGAGAGGGTGTGCGCGGCGGCATCCTGATCGGATCCGTAGTGCACGGCGACGCGGTCGCCCCGCTCGCTGAGGGCCACGGCGATGGCCCGGCCGATTCCGCGGGAGGCTCCGGTCACGAGGGAGTGCAGCATGCCTTCCATCCTGGAGGATGCCGAGCGTCCGGGCGCCACGCGCGAAACGGCGGTGTCGCCCGGACTGTCCGGGGCTCGCACACCGGGACGATGACCGGTCGCATCCGGTGTGGAGGGCCCACGCTACGACCGCGCGGGTGGGCCGAGGTGGGCTTGACGAGCTCCCCCCGCGAGTGCGGGGGGGTCCGCACGCGGAAGGATGCCGATGCTCAGGCGCGGGTGAAACCGTCGAGGTCGGGGTCCCAGAACGCGTCGGGGTTGTCGGTGTCGATCGTCTGCTCGTGCGCGATCGCGGGGGCCTGCGGGAAGCGCTTGTGCTGCCGCAGCTCCTCGGCCGCCCACGAGAAGTCGGGCTCATCGCCGGTCCAGTCGTGCGCGGGTGCGCTGAGCACGTCGTTGCCGACGCCGATCACCAGTTCGGCCTCGTCGGTGCTCCCGGACGCGGTGACGATGGGGATGCTGACCGCCTCGGCCTGGCCGTCGGCGGCGATCGACGCGGTGAGCTGGACGAGCGCCTCCGCCACGTCATCGGTCGTGGTCACGGTCTCGCCGGCGTACGTCACACATCGCATTCCCTCATCGTGGAGGGAGGCGCGGTCGCGGAGGGCCCGCTTGCCCCGAGGCCTCCCGATCGGATAGGGCGTCGCCTGTGCGATGTCGGCGGTCGGCGCTAGCGTCGACGCATGGCCGAGGCACCCGAACTGACCGTCGCCGACGTCGCCGCGTGGCGCGCCTGGCTCGACGCCCACGAAGACGGCAGCGACGGGGTCTGGCTGGTGCTGGCGAAGAAGGGCACGACGGCTCCCACCACGCTCACATACGCCGAAGCCCTCGACGAGGCGCTCTGCAGCGGATGGATCGACGGCAGGAAGCAGTCGAGGGATGCCGCGACCTTCCGCCAGCACTTCACCCCGCGTCGGGCGAGGTCGATGTGGTCGGCCCGCAACGTCGACATCGTCGCGCGCCTGACGGCGGAGGGCCGCATGCGTCCTCGCGGCGCGGACGAGATCGCTCGGGCGCAGGCCGACGGCCGGTGGGACCGGGCCTACGCGGGGTCGGCCACGATCGACGTCCCGCCCGACCTGCAGGAGGCGTTGGATGCCGCTCCGGCGGCGGCCCGCGCGTTCGCCGCGCTGTCGAAGACCGACCGCTACTCCGTGCTGCACCCGGTGGTCACGGCGAGCACCCCCGCCGCGCGGGCGGCGCGGATCGCCCGCCACGTCGCGCGACTGGCAGGAGAAGACAGCAGCGGCCCGCCCCGATGACGACGACCCCGGGGCCCTCCGCGCCGGGCGACAATGGGCGGATGCGCCCCCGGACGATCCTGGCCGCCGTCGTCGCGGCATCCGTCACCGCCCTCGCCGGCTGCGCGCCCGCCGCCCCGGCATCCCCCTCCCCCGGGAGCGCCGGTGCGGGTGCGACCGACGACCGCCCGGTCGTGTCGTTCTACGGCGACTCGTACACGCGCGGCACGGGTGCGAGTTCGATCGACGCACGGTGGTCGACGATCATCTCGGTCGAGCGCGGGTGGAACGAGTTCAACCGCAGCGCCGACGGCCTCGGCTTCGTCAATCGGCGCGCGAGCATGCGCGACGGCCTCGACGACATCCCCGCCCTCGTGATCGCCGACGATCCAGACATCGTGTTCGTCACGATGGGCTTGAACGACAACTTCAGCTACGACGACCGCGCCGATGCGATCCACCGCACGATCGACAGCGACCTCGACCGCCTGCGCGCGGGCCTGCCGGAGGCGCGGATCGTGGTCGTCGAACCGTTCTGGTACACCGACGAGCGTCCCGCCTCGGTCGACGTCATCGCCGGATGGGTCGAGGACGCCGCGGAGCGCATCGGCGCCGACCACATCGAGGGCGCGAGCCACTGGCTCGACGGGCATTACGCTGACTCCCCCGACAGCTGGATGGCGGCCGACGGGCTGCACCCGAACGACACCGGCTACGCGTACATGGCGGAGCGGATGGATGCCGCGCTCCGCGCCCTCGACCCGCCGCTCTGAGCCGCGGAGGTCGGGGCGCGAGAGCCACGCCCCGCGCGCCGGGATGCGCCTCGATCCGACGTCGTCGGCCCCGCGCACCCGCACCGGGGGCAAGAAGGCGCCACGGCCAGGGTCACCCGCGCCGCAGGCCGGAAGACGCCCCGAATCAGCGTCCCGGGGCGGCTCCCACCGAAGGTCAGGCGGGGGTCGCCGTGCGCGCGCGGAACCACACGGTCAGCTCGCGTACGGCGCGGATGCTCGCGTCGTCGTCGTCGGACTCGAGGTCGTCGAACGTGTCGCGGAACCCCTCGGGCGCCGGTGTCGCGGGCACGCCGATGGGTTCGTAGCCCATCGTCCACTCCTCGAAGCGGCGCTCATCGATCTGCTCGCGCAGCAGCACGCGCACCTCGTCGTGCCGCGGGTCGCGGCGGATCTTCGCCATGAGCGCGTCCACGGCATCGGCCGGCCCCTCGAGCACCTGGAAGAAGCGGCCGCGACGGTACAGCAGCATTCCCGACAGATCGTGCTCGTGGTTCGCGCGGCGGCTCTGCGCGAGGAGCGCGGCGAGGCGTTCGTCGTCGAAGGGTTCGACCGCGCGGCTGACGTACGAGACGGCGGTGAGCGGCTCGCTCATGCGGCACCTCCATCGATGCGGCGCGGCGCCGGCACCCGCACCTGCTCGAGCGTGATGACCTCGTCGTGCGGGGGCTGACCGTTGGTCACGGCCGCCATGGCCGCGGTGAGGGTGCGGAAACTCCCCACGACGCGCGAGGTCCCGTCGAATGCGACGTAGCCGCCGTCGGGCTGCCGGTCGATGTAGCCGAGGAAGACGCCCTTGCGGCTGCCGACGTGGAAGCCCTCTTCGACGCGGGCCCATACGACTCCGGCGCCGGGCCGGTCGGGAGACATCATGCTCACCGTTCCTTTCACCCGGATGGAACACGGGCACGAGTGACCGTACCCGCGGGGTCCGACACCGGGCCGCCCTTGACAGATCGCGCACGCAGACCCATGTGTACGCAGCGATCTGCCCGATTCGGAGGCCTGCCGGGGCTTTCTCCCGGCATCCCGCATCCCGTCGGCGCGAGCGGGAGATCAGGCGATCGCGGCGCGGATCTGCGCGGCGTCGTCGGTTCCGACCGCCTCCGTGATGAGGCCGCGCTCGACGCGGTACATCGCGAACGACGCGATGTTGACGCGTCGCCGGGTGGGCGCGACGTGGGCGAAGGGGCCGGTGTGCGCCCCGCCGGCACGCAGGTGGACGGCGAGACGGTCGTCTTCGACGAGGATCTGGATGCGCTTGACCTGCCAGTCGGGGAAGCCGTGCAGCAGCTCGGCGTAGTCGGCGATCCAGGCCTCCGCGCCCGCGGGCAGGTGCGCCCGCCGCACGGCCGGGTGCAGGAAGCCGCGCACCCTCTCGACGTCGTGACGGTTGAGCGCCTCGAGGAAGTCGGCGAACCACTCCCGCATCTCCCACGGCTCCATCGGTCCATTATCGCCAGCGCGTGCGACTCCGGCACTGTGCGTGACTCGCCGGTTCTTGTCGCTCCGGCGGGCCGGAAGGCGACGAGAACCGGCGAGTCACGCGTCGGCGACGCCGGTGCGGAGATCGTCGGCCAGCCGCCGCGCGCCGCGCACCGCGATCGCGACGCTCGTGAGCGTCGGGTTCATCGTGTTGGCAGTGGGGATGAGCGCGTTCCCGCCCACCACGAGGTTGTCAAACCCCCACACGCGCGAGAAGGGATCGGCGACCGACGTCGCGGGGTCGGTGCCCGCGCGCATCGTCCCCATGAAGTGCAGGCTCGAGCCGTTGGGCAGAAGCCGGGGCTCGGCGATGAAGGTGCCGAGGGCCTGGCCGGCGCGGCGCAGACGCGCGGTGGCCTCGGCGATCTCGGCGTTCTCGCGCTCGGTGAGGGCGTACTCGATCGTGAAGTTCGGCATGCCGCGGTAGTCGAGCTCGTCGTCGCTGAAGACGGCGCCGTCCTCGACGCGGGGGAACTTGCGCGTTCCGAAGCCCATGTTCACGTACCCCCACCGGTTGTCGGAAGCGGGGTGATCGACCGGGAGGGGGAACGGCGGCGTCTCGGCGTACATGATCTGCGCCGAGTACGGGTGGTCGGGCTCGGAGAACGGGATGCGGTTGACCGCGGCGACCGGGTCGGCCGGGTTCGTGGCGCGGCGGGCGAGCTCGGCCTCGAGCTCGTCCTCCGAGACGAGCGCGCTCATGCGATCGGCATCCAGCGCGACCGTGCTGATGACGACGTGATGCTCGGTCAGGTACCGACCGAGGGGAGCGGGACGGATGCCGGAGGCCCAGAGCAGCTGCGGAGAACGGAAGGCGTCGGCGGCGACCACGACGGCATCCGCCTCGACGAACGCCTCCTCGCGGGTGCGCAGGTCTTCGACGACCACGCCCCGCACGCGCGCGCCGTCGTGCTCGATGCGGCGGACGAGGGTGAGATCGCGCAGCTCGAAGCGCGCGGCGGTGTCCGTGCCCGGCTCGATGAGGGGTCCGAGCACGGTGTCGGCCCCGGCCCAGCGCATGGTGCCGTCGGGCTGCGGGTCACCCGCCACCGGCAGCGTGCTCACGCCGTAGCCCTCAGGCAGTTCATCGGCGAACTCCCGGTCGAGCAGGGTGCGGATGGCCGCCCCGACGGGCGAGTCCGAGAACGCCGCGCTCTGCTTGTGCAGCAGGCCCTCGGCGGTCGAGACGAGGTCTTCCCACTCGTCGTCGCCGATGAAGTCGAGCTTCTCGCTGAACGCCGGTCGGGGGATCGCGCAGGTCCAGTGCGCTCCCTGCCCGCCGACGTTCGTCGCGGCCGCGGCGGCGGGGAAGTCCGCCGCGTGCGCGGAGCCCTCGCCGCCGAAGTCGAGCAGGTGCGTGCCCCCGCGCGCGGTGAACATGCCCTCGACGACCGCCCCGGCCAGGATGCCGAGGGAGTCGCGGTACTGCCCGGCCTGGGGCCCCTGCGACATCTCGCGGGCGCGCGCCTTCTCGTCGGGGTCGGTGAGATTGCGCACGCTCTCGCCCGGACGCGGGGTCACCTGGGGGCCGGCCTCGAACATGATCACGCGGGCCTCGGGCAGCGCCTCGAGCAGCAGCCGAGCGTAGGTCGAGCCGATGGGTCCGCTGCCGACGACGGCGATGGTGGGGGCGACGGTCATGGTCTCTCCTTCGAGGGGCGTTCAGGCGCTCTGGCGAGCGGGGACGGATGCCGCGGGCGCGGGCGTCTCGTCGGAGAGACGCGCGGCGGGCAGCAGCAGCGCGATCGCGACGCCACAGGCGTACACGACGGCGAGGCCGAGGAAGACGGGCGCGAAGGCGTCGTGGTAGACCGTGCCGATCTGCTCCTGCACGGCCGGCGCCGCCGCTCGGGCCGCGCCGGGCGTGAGGGTCGCGGCATCCACTCCCGCGGGAAGACCCGCGGCCACCGCGACGCCGATGATCCCGCCGACCACCGCGGTGCCGACGGCGGCCCCGATCTGCCGGACGAGGTTGGTCGTCGCGGTAACCGCCCCGAGGTCGTCGCGCGAGGCGGCGCTCTGCACGACCGCGAAGATGAGGTTCGTGAAGGCCCCCGTGCCGATGCCGACCGCGGCCATCACGATCATCGGCACCCACAGCGGCATCCCCGCCGGCAGCAGGCCCATCGCGGTCAGCCCCAGGGCGGCGAGCGCGGTGCCCGCCACGGGGTACAGGCGGTAGCGACCCGAGCGGCTGACGAGCCACCCGGTCAGCAGGCTGCTGACGAGCATGCCGAGCACGGTCGCGATCGGCACGAGGCCCGAGACCGTCGCGGTGGTGCGGTACGCCATCTGCACGTAGGTCGGAACGTAGGCGACCACCGAGAACAGTCCCGCTCCCACGACGAGCGAGAGCCCGAGGCAGACGAGGATCGTGCGGTCACGTAGGATCCGCGGGGGAAGGATCGGGGCGGCCGCGCGACGTTCGATCGCGACGAGGGCCAGGATGCCGACGACCGCCGTCGCGGCGCACGCGATCGCCGCGGGGCGCAGCGCGTCGTCGCCCGCCCACGTGACCGCGAGGATGAGCGCCAGCAGCGAGCCGGTGAAGACGAGCGAGCCCGGCACGTCGAACCGCGGGTGCGCTCCGCCGGGGAGCTTCGGCACCGCCGCGACGACGAGCACGAGGGCGACGAGGCCCACCGGCAGGTTGATCCAGAACACCCAGGGCCAGCTCGCGTAGTCGGTGATGACGCCGCCGACGACCGGCCCGACGACGATCGCGACGGGGAAGGCCGCGCCGATGACCGCCATGTAGCGCGGGCGCTGACGCGGGCTGGTCACGCGGGCGATGATCGTCTGCGACATCAGCTGGAGTCCGGCCGAGCCGAGCCCCTGCACGACGCGGGCGGCGATGAGCCATCCGAGGTCGGGCGCGAATCCGCACGCGAGCGAGGCGGCGAGGAAAAGCACGAGCGAGACGAGGAACACCCGGCGGGGACCGACGACGTCGCCGAGCTTGCCGAGGACGGGCAGCATCACGGTGGCGGCGAGGGTGTAGCCGACCATGATCCAGCTCATGTGGGCGAGGGCACCGAGGTCGCCGGCGATCGTGGCGAGCGAGGTCGAGACGATCGTGTGGTCGAGGGCGCCGAGGAACGAGACCGCCAGCAGGGCGGCGACGAGCACGCGCAGGCGCGCGGGGGAGAGAGTCATGCGTGGGGCGCCCGTACGACCGGGCGATCGACGCGACCGTGTGTGCCGCTCCGGCTCCCTCACCGGGCGAACGGACCCCTGGGGCCCCGACGTCACGTCCAGCATACCCGACTTATGTCGATTTTCAACATTAGCGGAGCGCATCCGCGAGGACGGTCGCCGCGCCCGACAGCGCCTGTCCGCCGTCGACAGCGATCTCGGCGCCGGTGATGAAGGCCGCGGCATCCGACAGCAGAAAAGCCACGATGCCCGCGACCTCGTCGACCTCGCCCACGCGGTGCAGCGGGATGATCCCGGTGTTCGCCCGCGCGAACGCGTCCGGCGCCGACGCCGTCATCGGCGTGCGGATGAACCCCGGGTGCACGAGGTTGACCCGGATGCCGCGGGGCCCGAGCTCGGTGACGCTCGCGTGCGTGAGCCCGCGCAGCGCCCACTTGCTCGCGGTGTACGCCGCCGTGTAGTGCCCCGTGAGCCCCGCGACCGAACCGATGTTGACGATCGACGACCCGGCATCCATCAGCGGCAGCAGAGCCTGGATGCCGAGCATCGCCCCCGTGACGTTGACGGCGAACACGCGATCCCAGTCCTCTCGCGCGAGGTCGCCGATGCGCGCGCGGTCGGTGATGCCGGCGTTGTTGACCAGGCCCCGCACCCGCCGACCGCCGAGGGATGCGGCGAGCGCGGCCCAGTCGTCCTCGCTCGATACGTCGACGCGGTGGTACGTGACGCCGGCGGCGGCGAGTTCGGGGGCCTCGTCGGCCACGTCGACCGCGATCACCTCCGCGCCCGCGCGGGCGAGGGTGAGCGCCTCCTCGGCGCCCTGTCCCCCGGCGGCGCCGGTCACGACGAACAGCTGCCTCGCGAGGCCCGGCAGGCCCGGCGCGCTCATCGCCCGGCCGTGACGCCCGTCGCTTCGGCCCGCTCGCGCGCCCGCGACCGCGACCGCGCGCGCGGCACGGGCGGCGCCGGCACCCGCTCGCCGACCACGTTGACGATCTCGCCGACGCCCTCGATGACCAGGCGCACCTCGTCGCCGGGTTCGAGCGGGCGCGGGTCGAGACCGCCCCGGCGGCCCCACAGCTCGCCGAGGCAGCCGCCGTTTCCGACCGTGCCCGAGCCGAGCACGTCGCCGGGCACGACGACGGAGTTCCGCGCGGCGTACATCACCAGCTCGGCGAACGGCCAGCCCATGTTCGACACGAGGTCGTGGCCGATCAGCTCGCCGTTGACGAACAGCTCGGCCCGCACCGCGAGGAATCCCTCCGCGTCGAGAAACGGCTCGAGCTCGTCGGCCGTGACGATCCACGGGCCGAGGGTCATCGCGAAGTCCTTGCCCTTGGCCGGACCCAGCCGCACCTTCATCTCGCGCGACTGCAGGTCGCGGGCCGACCAGTCGTTCATCACGGTGTAGCCGAAGATGTGCCGCGCCGCGGTCGCGGCATCCACGTTCTCCCCGTCCGAGCCGGGCGCGGCGCCGATGACCGCCGCGAGCTCGAGCTCGACGTCGAGGCGCTGCGTCTCGGGGATCGCGACGACCTCGCCCGTCGCCCGCACGGTGTGCGGGTTGGTGAAGTAGAACGTCGGCGCCTCGTACCACTCGGGCACGACCTCGCTCTTGCCGTCGACCGAGGCGCTCACGCCCTCGACGTGCTCCTCGAAGGCGACGAAGTCGCGGATCGACGCGGGCACGAGCGGCGCGAGCAGACGCACCTCGGTGAGGGGCCGCGCGAGCGCGCTGTCACGACGCGCGAACAGCGCGAGCGCCGCCTCGAGACCCTGCGCGAGCACCTCGGCCACCCGCAGCCCGTCGGGGAACGGCACGACCGCGTCACCGTCGACGAAGCCCTCACCGACGTCGGCGCCATCGGCCCACCGCGCTATCCTCATGCGTGCACCCGCGTGCGCAGCAGCTCGTCGGCGTTGCGGCCCAGGATGCCGTCGACCTCCGCCGCGGCCAATCCCGCGCCCCGCACGAAGCCGACGGGATCGTCGAGCCCCATGTCGAACGGGAAGTCGCTGCCCAGCAGCACCCGGTCGGCCCCGGCCGCCTCGACGAGCCAGCGCAGCGCCCGCTCGTCGTGCACGACGGTGTCGAACCACAGCTTCGACAGGTACGTCGAGGGGGCGTGCGCGCAGCCGTGCGCCTCGGGGCGCACCTTCCACGCGCGGTCGGAGCGACCGATCGCGGTGGGGAGGTATCCCCCGCCGTGCGCGGCGACGAGACGGAGTCCCGGATGCCGATCCAGCACGCCCGCGAAGATGAGGTGCGACAGCGCCACGGCGTTCTCGGTGGGCTGGCCGACCGTGTTCGAGAGGTAGAAGCGGTCGAGGCGCTCGTCGAGCGAGCATCCGAAGGGGTGGAGGAAGACGACCGCGCGCAGCTCGGCGGCGCGCGCCCAGAACGCCTCGAGGCGGTCGTCGCTGAGCTCGACGTCTCCCGCGAACGACGAGATCTCCACGCCCGCGAGCCCGCGACCGAGCACGGCGTCGTCGAGGGCGTCGACGACGAGGTGCGGGTGCTGCAGCGGCACGGTGCCCAGGCCCACGAGCCGGTCGGGCGCCTGCGCGACGTGCTCGGCGATGAGGCGGTTGGCCTCGCCGGTCGTCCAGGTCGCCAGCCCCTCGTTCGCCCACGGGTAGAAGTGGTTCGGCGAGGGGCTCACCCACTGCCGCTCGACCCCCTGCGCGTCCATCGCGGCCAGGCGCGCGTCGACCGAGGTCAGGCGCGGGAAGCGCTCGCCGATCATGCGCCCCGAGGCCTGGATGCTCGACAGGCCGTTGCGGCGCAGTTCGAGGTCGGCCGCGGCCTGCACCTCGTCGGGCACGCGGCGTTCGACCTCGGCGTGCAGCCCCGGCATGAGCAGGTGCGCGTGGACGTCGGTGACGCCCCGCCCCTCGACCGCGCTCATGCGCGGGCCGCCGTCAGCTGCGCGACACCGAACAGCAGACCGCCCATGTCGGCGTCGCGGACGCCGTCGAGCTGCCATTGGCCGAGCTGCACCGAGGCCTCGACGATCGCCTTCGCCCGCGCCACGCGGCGCTCGTGGAAGGCGTCCCAGAGCGCCTGGTCGACGGCATCCCGCTGCACGAGGAGCTCGCTGAGCACGGCGGCGTCCTCCAGCCCCTGGGCCGCGCCCTGCGCGATCGTCGGCGGGCAGCTGTGGGCGGCGTCGCCGATGATCACGACGCGCCCGCGGTTCCACGGCGCGTCGACGAGGTGGCGGGTGAACCACGTGTAGTTGGCGTCAGCCCCGGCCTCGATGTCGGCGCGGACGTGGTTCCACGGCCCGTCGTACGCGCGGGACTGCTCCACCATGATGCGCCGCGCCTCCTCGGGCGTGGCCTGCGAGCGGTCCTGCGCGGCCTCGACGAGGAAGGCGTACATCGTGTCGTCTCCGGTGGGCGTGTAGCCGGCGATGTACATCGGGCCGCCGTAGTAGAGCTCGCTGCGGTCGACGTCGGGCGGCAGCGACACGAAGGTGCGCCAGATGCCCATGCCCGTCTGCTCGGGGGAGACGTGGATGCCGATCAGCTCGCGCACCGCGGAGTGCAGGCCGTCGGCGCCGACCAGCAGGTCGAACGCACCCGCGGGTTCGCCGTCGACCTCCACGGCGACCGCGTCGTCGGTCTGCGAGACGCCGGTGACGCGCGTGCCGAAGTGCACGCGCGCCCCGTGGCGCTCGGCGGCGGCGAGGAGGATGCGGGCCAGGTCGGGGCGCGACATCCCCATCGTGGAGGGGTAGTCGGGGCCGCCGGTCTTCAGGTCGGGAAGGGCCGCGACCACGGGTGCGCCGGGTCCGGGGGCGCGCAGGTTGAGTCCCTCGAAGGCGTTGCCCGCGGCCGAGACCTCGTCCCAGACGCCGAGCTCGTCGAAGACGCGCAGGGCGTTGCCCTGCAGGGTGATGCCCGATCCGCGCGTGGACAGCGCGGGCTGGGCGTCGTAGAGGTCGACCTCGACACCGGCCTTCGCGAGGAAGATGGCGGTGGCCAGGCCCGCGACGCCGGCTCCGGCGATCGCGACTTTCTGAACGGCGGTCATGTCAGAACCTCTCTGTTCTGGGACGGGGGTGTTAGAGGAGGGCCAGCGGGTTCACCGGCGACCCGACGGCCCCGGTGATCGGCAGCGGGGGAGCCGCCAGCAGGAATTCCCAGCGTGACGCCTCGGTGCACGCCGACGCGAGCTCGTCGAGGTTCCACATCTCGCCGATCGTCAGTCCCAGGTTCGGGATGACGACCTGGTGCAGGGGCTGGAACGCCGGCACGTCGAACTCGTTCGGCCGCACCTCGAACCCCCACGTGTCGGTGGCGATCGCCGCGATCTCGGTGCGGTGCAGCCACCCGGCGGTGGTGAGCGAGAGGCCGGGCGCGGGGCCTCCGGCGTAGTCGCCCCACCCCTCGCGGCGGGCTCGGGTGTAGTGGCCGGTGCGCACGAGCACGATGTCGCCGCGGCGCACCTCGACGCCCTCGGCGGTGGCGCACGCCTCGAGGTCGGCGACGGTGATCGCGTGGCCGTCGGCGAGCTCCCCCGTCTCGGGCGACAGGTGCCGTCCCACGTCGAGGAGCACCCCGCGCGAGACGATGACGGATGCCGCGTGCTCGATGCCCGTGACCAGATCGCCGTCGCTGGTGACGACGTCGCCCGCCCGGCGGCCGTTCCACGCGAAGCCGTGGTCGAAGATGTGGCCGAGACCGTCCCACTGCGTCGAGCACTGCAGGGGCATCGCGATGACGTCGTCGGCCCCGCCGATGCCGTGCGGGAAGCCCTGGTTGCCGCGCTCGGCGTCGGTGCCCGTGTCGGTCATCGTGTGCACGGGGTTGGTGCGGCGGCGCCAGCCCTTCTGCGGGCCGTCGGTGTCGAACGGCTGCGACAGCGAGATCGAGCGCCCCTCGCGCACGAGGGCCGCGGCCGCCCGGCGGATGTCGTCGTCGATGAAGTTGAGCGTGCCGAGCACGTCGTCGTCGCCCCACCGCCCCCAATTGCGGTAGGCCTCGGCGCGCAGCGCGATCTCGGCCTCGGGGTTCTGCCGGTCGAGGTCGGCCGGGTTCTCCGACGGGAGCTGCGCCGGAGCGTCGAGCCCCTGAGCCGCAGCGTCGGGCCCCTGAGCCTGTCGAAGGGTCACGACCCCGCCTCCCCCACGCACCGCACGACCTGCGTGCCGAGCGCCCCGATGGTCCCGGTCATGACGTCGCCGTCGCGCAGGAACCTCTTCCAGTGCTGCCCGTTGCCGGCGGGGCTGCCGGTCAGCAGCAGGTCGCCGGGCAGCAGGGGGTGGGTCTGCGACGCCGCCGAGACGAGGGCGGGAACGTCGAAGAGGAGGTCGGAGGTGTTGGCATCCTGCATCACCTGCCCGTTCAGCTCGAGACGCACCGCGGTGTCGGCGGGGTCGACGAAGCGCGCGGGGACGAGGAGGGGTCCGGTCGGCAGGAACCCGGGGGCGTTCTTCGCCCGGTACCAGTCGGTGCCGATCTCCTTCATGTCCTTGCGGAAGACGAGGTCGCGCGTCGTGATGTCGTTGACGATCGTGTATCCGGCGACGTGGTCGAGGGCGTCTTCGCGCGAGACCCGGAAGGCCTCCTTGCCGATCACGACGGCGAGCTCGAGCTCCCAGTCGTGCACTTCGCTGGAGGCGGGGAGCACGAGCGGCACGTCGTCGCCGACGACGCACGCGGCGAGCCCGATGAAGAAGTACGGCTCACCGCTGCGCGCGCGCTCGTCCATCATCTCGGCGGCGAAGGCGTGCGCCTCCTCGGGCGTGCGATCGGTGTTCTGCGTCAGTCCCGCCGCCACGAGCTGGATGACGTGCTCGCGGTAGTTGGCGCCGGTCTGCAGCACCTGGCGGGGCTCGACGGGCGCCGTGAGGGTGACATCCGAGAGCGGATGCCACTCCCCCGACGCCTCTTCTCGCCCGGAGGCGAGGGCTTCGAGGCGATCCCAGTCGGGGTCGGCGAGGAAGGCGTTCAGACCCCCACCCAGTTCGTCGGCGGTGAGCGCGCGGATGCGGTCTCCGGTGACGAGACCGATGCGCACGGCATCCGCCTCACGGAAGCGCGCGAGCGCGAAGGGTGCAGTCGTCATGGTGGTGCTCACTTTCCCCGACCGGGATCTTCGCTCAGCCCCGGCCCTCGACGGCGTAGGGGTTCAGCAGGGCGTCCTTGATCTCGTCGGGCACGCCCTCTTCGGTGGCGCTGGGGCCGTCGGCGGGCGGGAACGACTCGGTCATCGACATCGGCATGCGGCCGTTGCGGTAGAAGTTGTTCGATCCCTGCGAGGGCTTCCAGGTGTTGGCCTCCCAGTCGGGCACGTAGTTGCGGTACCCGCCGGTGTTGAGCTCGATGCGCAGCGTCGAGGGCTCGCGGTAGTAGAGGAACGTCTGCTCGCCGATGCCGTGGATGTTGGGGCCGTACTCGATCGGGACGCCGTTCTCCATGAGGGTGTCGGCGGCGATGAGGAGCTCTTCGCGGGTGTCGACCCAGAAGGCGTAGTGGTTGATGCGGCCGGCGCGGCTCGAGCCGTCGAGCACGACGCCGAGGTCGTGCGACTTCTCGTTCGTGGTGAGCACGGAGAACACCGAGATCGGCGCCTCGTCGAGCACGGTGCGCGCCATGAAGCGGAAGCCGAGCGTGTCGACGTACCACTGCACGAACGCGTCGACGTCCTGCGTGGCGACCGTGACGTGGTCGAGCTGGCGCGGGGCGCCCGCGACGGGGCTGCGCTTCTCGGGACGGTCGGGGAAGATCGACGCGGTGTGCGGCTCGGCGCGGTGGCGCTCGACGTCCCAGTGCAGGGTCATGTTGTGGCCGAACGGGCCGGTGAAGCGGAACGCCCGGCCGATGCCGCGGCCCTCGAACCACTCGCCCTCGATGCCGGCGGCCTGCACGCGCTTCGCGGCTTCCTCCAGCGCCTCGGCCGACGAGGTGCGCCAGGCCATGGTCTCGAGCGAGGGCTCGTCGCCGTGCGCGACGACGACGGAGTAGGCGTAGTAGTCGCCCCAGCAGCGGAGGTAGACGCGGCCGTCCTCGCGGGCGACCTCGGTCAGACCGACCTGGTTGACGTAGAAGTCCACCGACGCCTCGACATCCGGAGTCGTGATCGCGACGAACGACAGATGAGAGAGAAGCTTGATCATCTTCGATCCTTTCGGGTGAGACGGGTCGTTCCGGCTCTTCTTCCACTATCCGACCGAAGTACGTATCAGGGAAGCCGATCCCGTGGATGCCGCGCATCGGCGTGATCGATACCGCGGCGCTGTGCCCGGCTCGGCGAGGGACCTCGTCCCCTTTCTGGCGGTGCATGTCCCAGAAGTGGTCACCTGGGCGGCATCCAACCCACCAAAAGTGGGACATTGCATAGCCCGGGCGACGTCAGGAGAGAGCGGCGGCGGCGTCATCCGCGGCGAGATCGAACAGGTCGCTGAGTACCGCCCCCTCCCCGGCGTCCAGGATGCGGCGCAGGGCGAGACGCTCGGGGGACTCGCGACGGACGCGGGCCGTGCGGCGGCCCTCCGCGTCGTCGAACGCGACCTCGTGCGGCGGAGAGGCGCTGTCGACGCGCACCTCGACGCGCCGCGGTCCGAGCGCGGTCGCGGTGAGGGCCCCACCCACGCCGCCCCCGATCGCGCGGGTGATGCTCGCCCCCACCCCGGCCTCGCTCCGCACGGCGAGGGTCGTCGCGCGTTCGGTGTCGGCTCTCGAGAGGGCGCGCACGGGGCCGCCGGCGAGCACGCGCGCCCAGCCGACCGCGTCACGCAGCACCGTCGCGGCGTCCGTCCGTCCGCTCCACGCGTCCACGACCACGTGCCGCGTCGTCTCGACGGCGCCGATCGCGTCGGCGACGACGTCGGGGCGCAGGCGCCGGCGCACGACCACGACCGGAACCCGGAGCGCGGCGAGACGCTCATGCACCTCCGCGGGAGCGGGATCGGGCTCGTCGACGATGAACGCCGCCGCCCCCTCGAGCCGCTCCCACCAGGCGCCCCGCCCCTCGACCACCCGGATCGCTGCAGCCCCGCCACCCGGCCGCACGCGCGGGGCGAGCTCGGCCACCGCCGCGCGATAGGCGGCGAGGTCGGTGCGCACGGCGCTCACCGCGTGCCTCCCGCCCGCACCGCCACGGCCGCCTGGTCGGCGATCGCCATCACGAACGCCGCGTCGGCGCGCAGCTCGTCGTACTCCATGGCCGCCTCCCCCCGCAGCAGAGCGGCGAGCGCGCGCCACTCCACCTCGTATCCGTCCCGCCGGTCCACCGGGTACACCGTCTGCACGCCCTGCGCGTCGCGCACGGTGGTGCGCGCTCCCCCGACGTGAACGAACGGCGGGGGGAACTCCACGTCGACGCGGGCTCCCGCGGTGGCCACGCTCACCGTCCACAGCGAGTCGGCGCCCTCCGGCAGCATCACGGCCGTGAACCGCACGAGGGCCCCGTCGGCGCGGAGGGCGAGGTCGAAGCCGATCGGCGCCACGGGCCGCGCCCACACCAGCTCGGGCGTCGCGGGCACGAGATCGCGGACGAGGGGCAGGTCGTGCACGCCCAAGCCCGCGATGAGCTGACGCACGATCGCGGCGCTGCGCTCGGGATCGTCGAGGTCGAGCGGCGGGCGCGGCGCCGCGGGCCCGGCCGGCAGGGGCTCTCCCATCGTGAGGGCGTGATAGCGGTCGTTCGGCGAGAGGCAGAGCGTCACCGTCACCGACGAGATGCGCCCGTCGATGGCGTGCAGGTGGTGGGTCGCCTTGGCCCAGGCCGGATCGAAGAGGTGGTTCGTCCCGACGACGAGCAGCGCCCCCACCGCGGCGCACTCCTCGACCAGACGGTCGGCGTCGTCGGCGGTGTCGGCCAGGGGCTTCTCGACGAAGATCGCGCGGCGGTCCGCGGCCAGGGCGGCGCGCACGTGCTCCGCGTGCCGCGCGGGCGGGCTGCAGATCGCCACGACGTCGACCTCGGGGTCGGCGAGCAGCACGTCCACCCCCGTCGACGCGCGCACCCCGAACCGATCGGCGATGACGGCCGCGCGGCCGCTCCCCGCGTCGCTGACGTGCACGAGCCGGAAGTCCTCGCTCACACGGGCGAGAGTCGGCGCGTGCAGCGCCGCGACGCCCGGACCCGACCCGATGATCCCCACACCCCACGTCATGCCGGCCCCTTCGCCACTTCAGCCTGAAAAATACTGAAGTCGGAGACTAATGAACCATAGATGCGCGAAATCCGGCAGGGTCGGGCCCGTCCTGTGTGAGGATCAACGCATGGCGAACGTGTCCACCCTCCGCTTCGGCGCGCAGACCGACGAGGTCACGAGCCTGCTGCGCATCGTCAACATGGTCCGCGTCGGCGACGCCGTCACGCGCCCCGAGATCGGCCGCATCACCGGCCTCGGACGCGGCGTCGTCGCCCAGCGCGTCGACCGCGCCGTCGAGATGGGCTTCCTCGAGGATGCCGAGTACGCCCCCTCCTCGGGAGGGCGGGCGCCGCGCACGCTGCGCTTCCGCGCCGAGCGCGGCCGCATCGTCGTGTGCGCCCTCGGGGGCCTGCACATCCACGTCGGCGTGACCGACCTCGACGGCGCGATCCTCGACGAGGCGCACCAGGCGTGGGACATCTCCCGCGGACCCGACGAGACCCTCCGCACGGCGACGTCGATGGTCGACGATCTGCTCGCGCGGGGCGACGGCACCCCGGTGTGGGGCCTGGTGGTCGGCCTGCCCGGCCCCGTCGACTTCGAGACCGGCCGGCCCGTCGCACCGCCGATCATGCCCGGCTGGAACGATTACGACGTGCGCACGGTCTTCGAGCAGCGCTACGACGCCCCCGTCTGGGTCGACAACGACGTCAATCTCCTCGCCGCCGCCGAGCGCTCGCGCCGCCGCGACGAGGCCGTCGACCTCATCTACTGCAAGGTCGGGACCGGCATCGGCGCGGGCTTGGTCTCGCACGGGCGCCTGCACCGCGGCGCGAACGGCGCGGCGGGCGACATGGGCCACGTCCGCGTCCCGGGCGCCGAGCAGGTGTGCCGCTGCGGCAAGGTCGGGTGCCTCGAAGCCGTCGCCGGCGGGTGGGCCCTCGTGCGCGACGCCGGCGCCGCGATCGCGGACGGCGCCACGGGTCCGCTCGCCGAGGCCGTGGCATCCGGCGAGACCCTCACGCTGGAGAAGATCACGCTCGCGGCGGGTCGCGGCGACGCCCTGGCCATTTCTCTCGTGCAGGCCTCGGCCCGTCAGGTCGGCGAGGCCGTGGCCGCTCTGGTGAACATGTTCAACCCCGGGGTGATCGTGGTGGGCGGGGCCGTCGCGTCGACGGGTGAACTCTTCCTCGCCGAGGTACGGCAGCGCGTCTACGAGCTGTCGCTCCCGCTCGCGACGCGCGACCTCGCGATCAAGACGAGCGAGAACGACTCCCGCGAGCCGCTCCGCGGGGGCGTGGACCTCGCGAAGGAGCAGCTGTTCGAGCTGAGCCTGCCCCGGTGGTTCGCGGAGGGTCGCCCCACGGTGGCGGCCGTGCACGGAGCCCACGGCTGACTTCTGGCTTTTTTCGACTTTAGTCGTTAGATTATGCGCGGAAGCACGCCGTCGGCGTGCGTGACACGAGGACGTGCCCGCCATGACCCTTTCCGCCCTGCGCGACGACGCCCTCCGGGTGCGCGCCGAGCGCACCGAGGTGCGGGTGTCGCTGCCGTGGATCCGCTCGCTGCCGCTGGCGAGCCTGCTCGACGTCGCCCTCCGCATCGACGGCGCGAAGTGCGACCCCGCGGTCGCGCTGGGCGCCCGCCGGATCTCCCCGGCCCAGCTGTCCGCCGAGGACGCGTGGTGGTACCTCCAGGATCGCGTGGTGCTGGAGATCCCGGATGCCGTCACCCCCGGCATCCACGAGGTGTCGGTGTCGTTCCGCCTCGAGATCCCCTATCTGCCCGGCGGACCCGCGGAACCGCTGCGCCTGCCGTTCTCGTTCACCCGTGACCTGGTCGCGGATGCCGCCGTCGCGAGCGTCTCGATCGACGTGGGGAGCGCCGCATGACCCTCCCCGCCACCTGGACCCTCTCAGCCAGCGCCTTCAACCTCACCCCCGAGGTCATCCGCGCCGAGCGCACCGCCCCCGACCTCGCCCTCACGCTCGTCGAGAGCGGCATCGCGCGGGCGATCGAGATCGAGCTGGGGCAGATGTGGCGCGGCTTCCCCGCCCCCGACCGCGCCGACGCCGAGGCCTTCCGCGATCGGCTCGCCGCGGCCGGGGGACGTGTGAGCATCGTCGGCGTCAGCATCGACGAGTTCGATCGCGCCCGATGCCGGACGGATGCCGAGCGCCGGGCCTTCCTCGAACCGCAACTGCGCGCGGCCGCCGCCGTCGGCGCCGCGGGCGTGCGCCTGCCCATCGGCCAGGCCGGGGGCCTGCTCGACGATCTCGTCCCCCTGCTCGAGGAGCTCGACCTCGTGCTGTTCGAGGAGGCCCAGGGACACGAGACGCCCGCCCTCCGCCCCGACGCGTACGGGCGCATCGCGGCCCTCGACACCCCGCACGTGCGCCTGCTGCTCGACATCAGCATGCTCATGCCGGCGCTCCCGGTCACCTACCTCGAGCGGCTCGAGCGGGGCGGCATCCCGACCGATCTCGTGCGCCGTCTGCGCGACGAGTGGCGCGACCCGGCGACCCACGGCGCGGTGCTCGATCTCCTGCACAGCGGAGGCGTCCCCGGACCCGTGCACACCCTGTACATGAACCTGCTCGTGCGCTTCGGGCGCGCGCAGGTCGCCGACCTGGCATCCGTCCTCCCCCTCCTCGGTGCGGTGCACCTGAAGTTCTGGGACCTCGACGACGCCGACAACCGACTTTCCGACCCCCTTCGCGACGTGGGCGCCGCCCTCGCCGCGACGGGCTTCACCGGCACGCTCTGCAGCGAGTGGGGCGGCCAGGAGTGGCTCGACGACGACCCGTGGGAGATGACCTCGCGTCATCTGTCGTTGGCCGCCGTCGCCCTCTCCGACCGCTCGACCCCTCCCGCGTGAGTCGCCAGAATGTGTCGCTTCGCGCACGCTCGAAGCGACAAGAACTGGCACCTCACGCGCTCGCACATCGAAAGAAGGAGCACGTGATGACCGACCGACCCATCAAATGGAGCTACATGGACCACTGGCGGGCCAACGGCCCCGCCGGCCCCTACGACCAGTGGCAGTCCAAGCTGGCCATGAAGCGCTTCCTGCAGCAGGTCGCCGCCGTCGGCTTCGACGCGATCGACACCTTCGACTTCCGCATCTGGCAGATCTTCGAGCAGTACGGCTCGGTCGCGAACTACCAGGAGTTCGTGCAGGAGCAGGGCCTCGAGCGCATCGTCAACACGTTCCACGGCGTCTACTACTCCCCCGACCGCTACGCGCCCGAGGTCCCCGCGACCCACGGCACGATCCTCGAGGACTTCCAGCGCACGCTCGACATGTGGTCGGGCATCCAGCTCGACAACATCATCGTCATGCCCGGATCGCGCTACTTCGACGAGGCCGGCGTGCCCGACGACGGCCTCAAGCACGCCGCCGACATCTGGGGCAAGGTCGGCGAACTCACGCAGCAGTACGGCGTCAACCTCACCTGCCATCACGAGTTCTACGCCGGCATCCGCACGCGCGACCAGATCGACCGCTTCTACTCGTACGCCGACCCGCGCTACGTGAAGTTCTTCGTCGACACCGCGCAGCACTGCATCGCCGACGTCGACCCCGTCGATGTCTACGAGAAGCACCACGAGCGCGTGACGGGCTTCCACTTCAAGGACACCCGCCACAAAGACGTCAACGACGACTACCGGATGTTCCCGGATGCCGAGGTCTCGGCGAAGACGACAGAGAAGTGGTTCTACGAGATGGGCACCGACGAGGGCCTCGTCGACTTCGAGGCGATGATGCGCTCGGTGCGCGACCACCGCTACACCGGCTGGATCAGCGTCGAGCACGACAAGGCCGACAAGCTCGGCGGCGACTACGCCGAGAGCACCGCGATCTCGCGGTGGTACGCCAAGAACGTGCTGGACGGCATCTACAACGAGGAGGTCGCGCGATGAGCGACGTGCGCTGGGCCTACGCCATCAACCAGTGGGACACCAACATCGACTCGTTCGTGCGGAAGCGCGAGCACGAGCGGGCGTTCAAGACGGCATCCATCAGCGGCTTCTCGGGGGTCGAACTGACCGCCGAGAGCTTCGGCGCGTGGGAGCCGCTCGGCACTCCGCAGCAGCTCGCCGACCTGTACGGCTCGGTCGAGGCGTTCGGGGAGTTCCTCTCCTCGTGCGCGATCGACGCCGTGAGCAGCTACGTCTACGACCCCTCCGTCGGCTTCGAGGTCGAGATGGGGCGCGGGCCGGATCCCCTCGACCCCGCGTCGGTCGAGCAGATCGTGCGCACCGCGCGGTGGTTCGCCGATGCCCTGCGCCGCCTCGGCGGGAGCGTGCTGGTCGTGCGCGCGGCGCCGTCGGCGTGGCAGACCGGCGCGCTCTCCGACGAGCAGATCGGGGTGCTGGCGACGCTGTGGAACGCCGTCGGCTCCGCCATCGCCGAGGAAGGCATCGCCCTGGGCCTGCACGTCGACTTCCTCTCCGCGCTGCGTCTTGGCGACGGCATCCATCGTCTGTTGGCGGCGACGGATGCCGACACCGTGGGACTCGCGATCGACACTGCCGAGCTCGCGATCGCCGAGATCGACCCCGTCGAGCTGTATCGACGGTACGCCGACCGCGTCGTGCACGTGCAGTTGAAGGACGCGCGCGAGACGGTCGACGACGCCGAGGCGTCGACGCCCCACGCCGAGCAGTTCATCCGCACCGAGGGCGGGGCGCGCAAGATCCTGCGCTGGTTCTTCGAGCCGAGCGACGAGCGCGCGCTCGTCGACTTCGAGGGCTTCGTCGAGGCCCTGGCCGAGCACGGCTACCGCGGCTGGATCGTCGTGGAGTCCGACCAGAGCCCGCACCCCGCCGAGAGCACGATGGTCGCCGGTTGGTACGTGCAGAAGGTGCTGCGCCCGATCATCGAGGGGGCGCGGGTCTCGGCCTGACGCACGCGACGAGGGGCGGTGGCCGCGCGGCTGCCGCCCCTTCGTCGCCTGCGGGCGCACGCGACGACAGGCGATCGTTCGGCGACAGGACGAGCCGCTGGCGCGCCGTCCTGTTCTCGCACGATTCCCTGTTCTGGGGAGACCGGATGCCGCGACTCAGCGCGGCTGAAGTCCCGCCACGCGGTAGATCGCATCGACCACCCGCATCGTCCCCGCGCCCCGACGGGCGTCGAGGACGCTCGGCGAGCCGTCGGCGAGCACATCGCGCAGGTGCTCGAGCTGTCGCGCATAGCTGTTCTCCCCCGGCTCCGCCGCGACGGAGCGGAGCACCTCGCCGTCGGACGACGTCACGGTGAGCGTCGCTCCCCACTGCGGAACGATCACGCTCGTCGCGAGCAACGACGCGTCACTCCCGTCGACGCGCACCCACATCGCGCCCTGATCGTCGCCGAGGAACGAGGCCCGCAGGAGAGCCGGGATGCCGCCGGGCAGACGCAGCTCGGCATCGGTCTGCAGGTCGATCCGGGGATCCGCGTCGTACGTCTGCGCCGTGGCCGTAATCACCTCGACTTCGCCGAACGCCGCGCGGAGGAGATCGACGGCGTAGCATCCGACGTCCATCACGGCCCCACCCGCGAGGTCACCGTCGAGACGGATGTTGCCCGGCTGCACGACGAAGTGCGGGATGCTGAAGTCGATCTCGACCAGCTTCACCTCGCCGAGCACGCCGGAGCCGATCGTGTCGAGCAGGTCGCGGATGAAGCCGTGCAGGAGGAAGTGGAATCCGACGAACGCGCGCCGCCCGGCGGCATCCGCGGCATCCGCGATCTTCTGCGCGGTCGTGCCGTTCGCTGACAGGGGCTTCTCACACAGCACGTGCTTGCCGGCGGCGAGCGCGCGCTGCGCCCACTCGGCGTGCACGATCGGCGGGAGCGCGAGGTAGACGAGGTCGACCCGCGGGTCGGAGAGCACTGCGTCGTAGTCGCCCCACGCCGGCAGGTCGAGGCGGTCGGCGAACGCCCGCGCCCGCTCGGGGTCGCGCGCCCCGATCGCCACGACCTCGACGCCGTCGACGTCGCGCGCGGGCTCCACCATCGCGCGCTCCGCGATCCCGCCCGCCCCGAGTATCCCGATCCCGATCATGCCCGCCCCACCCTCACTGATAAACGCTGTTCGTGCGCATGAACGCCGCGGCACCGCGTTTCTCGCACCGGAAAGCGTTTATCGCGGGGTTACGCACTGGCGCGCACCCGGGCACGCCACTCGCCCTCCCCGGCGCACGGTCGGCCCGCTCGCCCGGCTGAGCCGCCCGGCTACGCCGCCCGACCGCCGGCGCGCGTCACCCCTCGCCGTTGTAATACGGCCACGGGTTGATGCGGCGGTCGCCGCGGCGGTCGGGGCCAGTGAGCGTCACCTCGCCCGTCGCCGCCCACTCCACCCCGCGCGGGAACATGCGGATGAACTCGATGCGGCGGAACGTGTCGATGTCGTGGCCGATCGTGATCGTGAACGACCGTCCCGCGCCGTACTCGTTGATCCACGCGAGCGGCTGCTCGGTGTTGATCCCCGGCAGGGCCGCGATCCCCTCGGGCGGGATGTCGACCGGGTAGTGCGACATCGGCCAGACCGGCGCCTTCTCGTAGGCCTCGAGGTCGTCGAACGTCGTGAGCAGCACCTGGGCGCCGTCGTACATCTGCACCCCGACGAGGATGTCGTCGCCGGTGACGGTCCAGGTGGCGTTGATGCCCTCGGTGATCGGATGCCGCGGCTCGGCCGTGTGCAGCTGCGCCTCGCCCCACGGGCGGGGGCGCAGGCCCGTCTCCCACGCGCTGAGCTTGGCTCCGCGCATGACGTTGTACTCCTCGGGGTAGCCCCAGCGGTCCTCTTGCGCCGCGGAGCCGTGGAACCACACGATGCCCTTGCCCTCGTCGTGCACGAAGCGCAGGATCGCGGCATCCGTCTCGGCCCCGAACCCGGTCGCCATGTCGTGGTAGCCGTCGCGGCCCTCGAAGATGACGATGAGCACGTCGTACCTGTCGATGACGGATGCCGGCAGTCCCCGCGGATCCTCGACGACGCGGACCCTGAAGCGCCCGGTGTCCTCCAACAGCGTCGTGATCCACTGGTTGTGCTGGCGGAAGCTGCGGTGGGCGTTGTCGTGCTCGATGGTCATGTGCCCCGAGAGGATCAGGACGTCGATCACCGGATCAGCCCTTGTTCGAGAACGCGGCGTCGAAGAGCTGGTGCGGCGGGGTGATCTCGCCGAGCTTGCGCACGAAC
>NZ_STGM01000008.1 GCF_004854025.1 Microbacterium hydrothermale | reverse complement strand
CCGACTCCAAGGACTCGAAGGACTCCACCGACTCCAAGGACATGACCGACTCGAAGGACTCCACCGACTCCAAGGACATGACCGACTCGAAGGACTCCACCGACTCCAAGGACATGACCGACTCGAAGGACTCCACCGACTCCAAGGACTCCACCGACTCCAAGGACTCCACCGACTCCAAGGACATGACCGACTCGAAGGACTCCACCGACTCCAAGGACTCCGCCGACGCCACCGACTCGACCGACTCCCGTGACGCCACCGACTCGACCGACTCCTCGAACCACGCGGGCAGCCCGGCGGGAGCCGCCGCTTCCGACACCGGCTCGCAGCTGGCCGTGACGGGTTCGGACAGTGCGAGCAGCGCAAGCACCTTCTCGCTCCTCGCCGCCGCGATGCTGCTGGTCGGATTCGCGCTGATCGCCGCCCGTCGCCGTCAGGCGCGTCCCGCCGTCGCCTCGGCATCCGCGGCATCCACCGCCCGGACGGCTCCGCCGGTCTCGAGCCGCCCCTCGACCGACGACCGTCCCGTCGCCACGGGAACAAGCACGCGGAGCCCCGGCGTCGCGAACGCGACCATGAGGAGCACCGCAGCCGCAGGCCTCGACCGCACCGGCAATGCGTCCGCCCCGCGCGGGAACCGCGAGAGCACCTCGCGACCTCGTTCGCCGCGCCCAGACGGTTCGCCCGGGGCAGCCGGCACGGACGGTCCCGCGGACGGCTCGCTGAGCGGCTGAGATGACCACGAAGAAGACAGGGGCCGGTCGCATCACGCGGCCGGCCCCCGCCCCCCGTCCCGCTCCGTCGGCGCGAGGGCGTCTCGCGCCCGCGATCGGAACGGCAGCCGCGGTCGCGGTCGTCGGCGCTTACGTGTTCGTGAGCGCGACGTTCACGGCACCCCCCTCCCCCGCGAAGGAGATGGTCAGCGACGGCTTCGCTCCGTACTTCTCGCAGCGGTGGGATGTGTTCGCCCCGAACATCCTCCGCGTCAACAGCGCCCTGCAGGTGCAGGCGCAATGGCGGGACGAGGACGGCGACCTGCAGGCAAGCGATTGGGTCGATGTCACCGACATGGAGCTCGCCGCGGTGCGCGGCATACCGACTCCGTCCCGTATCTCGAAGAACAGCATCAACGCGCTCAGCACCTACCTCGAGCGCTACGACGAGCTCACTTCCGCCCAGCAGGATCGCGTGCAGGACACCTTCATCGAACGCTCGTCGGACGGCGGCTTCGCCGCGATCCCGGATGCCGACCTGCGCGCGGAGCTCGATGCCCTCGGCGACGGCGGCGAGAATTCGTCAGTGCCGTTCGTGCGGTACGACTACATGCTGAACCGCTTCTCGACGGCTTTCACCGAGGCGTATTTCGGTCGTGAGGTGGAGCGCGTGCGCTGGCGGGCGCAGTTCGACCGCCCCAATGACTTCCTGCACCGTTTCGACGACGAGCGGCAGTTCGCCCTCAACGAGTTGACCTTCGGCTGGCGGGAGGCCGAGCAGGCCGACGATCCGTCCGTGCGCGGCATCTTCGCCGACGTGCAGACCCGCTACACCGGCGAGGAGAGGCCATGACCATTCACTTCACGCGTCGTCAGGGGTGGCGCGACCGCCTCTCCCCCCTCCGGTTGTGGAGTGCGTTCCAGGAGTGGTTGACGTCAACGAAGCACGCCACCATCGGATTCTCGCTCCTGAGGATCATCTTCGCGGTCGGGATGCTTCTGGTGCTTCTGCCGAGCTTCGCCGACCGGCACTACCTGTGGGGGGCCGGGTCGTGGTGGGTGGAGCCCGAGGCACGCCGCCGCGGGTGGTGGGAGCCGTTCCGGCTCATCTTCTCGAAAGACGACCCGCTGCTGTTCGACCTGGCCTACTTCGCCCTCATCGCCCTGGTGCTGCTGTTCCTCGTCGGTTTCAAGACGCGGTGGGTCACTCCCGCGCTGCTGTTGTTCTGGGTCGGGTTGTCGACCAACACGACGCTGCTCACCAATGGCGGCGACACGCTCATGCGCATCGTGCTCGTCTTCGCCCTCTTCGCCGACCTGAGTCGGCACTTCTCGGTCGACGCGTGGCTGCGGCGCCGGCGGGGCGAGCGGGCGGGGCGCTTCGCCGTCCTGCAGCGGCGTGTTCCGGAGTGGCTCTCACCGTTGCTGCACAACACGGCCCTGATCCTCTGCTGCTACCAGATCCTGCTCGTCTACCTGGTGTCGTCGATCCTGAAGCTGCAGGGAGAGGAATGGATCGCGGGCACGGCGCTCTACTACGCCCTGTCGCTCACCGAGTTCCAGGTGCTCCCCGCCCTCAGCGAGACGGTCTGGCAGGTGACGCCGTTCATCATGGTCGGTACGTGGTTCGCCCTCGCGGTGCAGCTGACGTTCCCGGTCGCCCTGCTGTGGAAGCCGTCGCGCTACGTCGCGGTCGCCGGACTCTCGCTCACGCACTTCGGAATCGCGCTGCTGCTCGGGCTCTGGCCGTTCTCGCTCGCGATGATCGCTCTCGATCTGCTGCTGGTGCGCGACGCGTCGTGGCTGCGCGTGCGCGCGGTCGTCGGTATGACGTCGTCCCGCGTTCGGCGAGCGGTCGCCGCGGCCCGCGCGAGTGTTCGCGAAGGACGCGACGACGTGTCTCCCGAAACGCCGGAGCGCCGCGCAGCCTGAGCCGCGCGGCGCTCCGGAACGTCCGGCTGATCAGTCGCGGATGGCCGCGCCGAACCGCTCCGCGGCGACCGCGACCCCGGCGAGCTTCGCCTCGGTCGCCTCCGCCGCGGTGAGCGTGCGGTCGTCCGCGCGGAAACGCAGGGCGAAGGTGAGGCTCTTCGCGCCCTCGGCGAGACCCTGACCGCGGTAGTCGTCGACGAGACGCGCACCCTCGAGCAGAGGCGCTCCCCCGGCGATGAGGGCGGCGCGCACATCGCCCGCGGCCACCTCGAGCGGAACGGTCAGCGACACGTCCTGCGTCGCCGCCGGGAATCCCGACAGGGATGCCGCGACCACGCGCGACTGGGCCAGCTCGAGCATCGCGTCGAGGTCGAGCTCGGCGACGAGCACGCGACCCGGCAGGTCGGCCGCGGCCGACACCGCGGGGAGCAGTTCGCCGACGTAGCCGACGTCCTGGCCCGACGCGAGGACCCGGGCGGTGCGGCCCGGGTGGAGCGCGGCGCGCTGGGCCTGCACGAGCTCGATCTCGAGCCCGGCCGCCGCCGTCAGCACGCGCACCGCATCGACGGCATCCGCGAGGTCGGCGGCCAGGGCGGGCTGCCCGGGCTGCTTGGCGACGGAGTGCCCGGCCAGCAGGATCGCGACGTGACGCCGCTGCGGCGGGATCGACGCGTCGAGCGCGGCGAGGGTGGCGGCGTCCGGGCGCACGGCGAGCGGCGGCACCGACGCGGTTCCGTACTGCACGCCCGGCTTGGGCAGGAAGACCGTCCCCGCTTCGAAGAGCGCCAGGTCGACGATGCCGCGCGAGACGTTGCGGTGCGCCACCTGCAGCAGCGCCGGGATCAGCGAGCGGCGCAGGAACGGCGCGAGACCGTCGAGCGGGTTCGCGAGCTTGACGCTGGGCAGCTTCTCCCCCGAGGGGGAGCCGTGCAGCGCGTTCTGCTCCTCGGTGGTGAAGGGGAACGACGGCGTCTCGACGAAACCGGCGGCCGCGAGGGCGTTGGCGACGCGGCGGCGGCCCTGCTGCGCGGAGGTCAGGCCGCGTCCGGACGGCGGCGTCGGCAGGATCGAGGGGATCCGGTCGTACCCGCCGATGCGCGCGACCTCTTCGGCGAGCGTCCACCGGTCCGTCAGGTCGGGGCGCCACGACGGCGGGACGACCAGGCGCTGCGCGCCCTCGTCGAGCACGCGGCATCCGATCTTCTCGAGCGAGGCGACGACCTCGTCGTCGGGGTAGTCGACGCCGATCAGGCCGGAGACGAACCCGTCGGGCAGCACGATGCCGTCGATGTGCACCTCGGTGCGCAGCGCACCGCCCACGGTCGTGTCGAGCGTGCCGCCGGCGTACTCGACCATGAGGTCGGCGACGCGGCGCGCGGCGGCGAACGGGACGTTGGGGTCGACACCGCGCTCGAAACGGCGCGACGCCTCGGAGGGCAGCTTGTGCCGGCGGGCGGTGCGCGCGATCGTCACCGTGTCGAAGACGGCGGCCTCGATGAGTACGTTGCGCGTCGCGTCGGTCATCTCGGTCGTCCCGCCACCCATGACACCCGCCAGGCCGATGGGCCCGGACTCGTCGGTGATCAAGAGGTCTTCGGGATCGAGGGTGCGCACCTTGCCGTCGAGGGTCTCGAGACTCTCGCCGGCGTGCGCGCGGCGGACGGTGATGCCGCCCTGCAGGCGATCGAGGTCGTAGCCGTGGATGGGCTCGCCGAGCTCGAGCATCACGTAGTTGGTGATGTCGATCAGCACGCCGAGGGAGCGGATGCCGGCCAGCGTGAGCCGCGCGATCATCCACGCCGGCGTCGGCTTGGTCGGGTCCACGCCCCGCACGATGCGCGCGACGAACTCCGTCGCGCCGACGCGACCGCGGATGGGCGCCTGATCGTCGACCGCGACCGGGAACCCGGTCCCGGGGTCGAGGTCGCCCCACGCGCGCTCGGCGGGGTCGCGGAAGGCGGCGCCGGTGGCGTGCGAGTACTCGCGGGCCACGCCGCGCAGCGACAGGGCGTAGCCGCGGTCGGGGGTGACGTTGATCTCGACGGCGACGTCGTCGAGCCCGAGGAGCGCGATCGCGTCGGTGCCGACGGGCGCATCGAGTCCGAGCTCGACGAGACGCAGGATGCCGTTGTGCTCGTCGCCGAGGCCCAGCTCGCGCGCGGAGGCGATCATGCCGTCGGAGACGTGACCGTAGGTCTTGCGCGCGGCGATCGGGAACGGTCCCGGCAGCACCGCACCCGGGAGGGTCACGACGACCTTGTCGCCGGGGAAGAAGTTGCCCGCGCCGCAGACGATGCCGCGCACTCCCCCGTGCTCGGCACCGACGTCGACCTGGCACCAGCGGATGGTCTTGCCGTTGGACTGCGGCTCGGCCTCGAACGAGACGACCTGTCCGACGACGATCGGCCCTTCGAGGTCGAAACGGTGCACGTCCTCCTCTTCGAAGCCGACCCGCACGAGATCGGCGAGCACCTCTTCGGGCGTGACGTGCGTCGGGAGGTCGACGTACTCACGCAGCCACGACAGCGGAACCCGCATCAGACCACCATTCCGAACTGCTCGCTGAAGCGCACATCGCCCTCGGCCATGTCGCGCATGTCTTGGACGTCGCTGCGGAACATGAGCGTGCGCTCGATGCCCATGCCGAAGGCGAAGCCCGAGTACTCCTCGGGGTCGATGCCGGCGGCGCGCAGGACGTTGGGGTTCACCATGCCGCAGCCGCCCCACTCGATCCATCGCGCCCCGCCCTTGAAGGTCGGGTGCCACAGGTCGAGCTCGGCGCTCGGCTCGGTGAAGGGGAAGTAGTTGGCGCGGAACCGCGTCTTGGCCTCGGGTCCGAACAGCACGCGCGCGGCGTGGTCGAGGGTGCCCTTGAGGTGCGCCATGGTGATGCCCTTGTCGACGACGAGGCCCTCGAACTGCGTGAACACCGGAAGGTGCGTCGCGTCGAACTCGTCGGTGCGGTACACCCGCCCCGGGCACAGCACGTAGATGGGAAGGTCGCGCTCGAGCATCGAGCGCACCTGCACCGGGCTCGTGTGGGTGCGCAGCACGAGGTGACGCGCGACCGGGTCGACGAAGAAGGTGTCCTGCATCTGGCGCGCCGGGTGATCGACGTCGAAGTTCAGCGCGTCGAAGTTGAACCACTCGTGCTCGAGCTCGGGTCCCTCGGCGATCTCCCACCCCATGCCCACGAAGATGTCGGACACCTGCTCCTGCAGGAGGGAGATGGGATGCCGCGCCCCGACGCGCGCGCGCTGCGGCAGCGCCGTGACGTCGATGCGTTCGGCCTCGAGCTGCGCGGCGGTCTCGGCCTCGGCGAGCTCGGCCTCGCGAGCGGCGAGCGCCTGATTGACCTGCCCTCGCGCCTGGCCGACCAGCTTGCCGAACGCGGCCTTCTGGTCGGGGGCGACGTGGCGCATCTGGGCGTTCAGCCGGGCGAGGGAGGACTGCTCCCCCGTGTGGGCGGAACGGGCGGACTTCAGTTCGGCCGTGGTCGCGGCGGCGGCGATGGCGGCGAGCGCCTCATCGACCGCGGAGGCGACGGCCTCGGGGGTGATCTCGGGTGCGTCGGACACGAGATGAGAGTCTACCGACGGGCGGGGACACTCCCCCGCCCGTCGGGGCGACTCAGAGCGCCGATCCGCCGCGCTGGGCGACGATCAGCGACGTGTCGGTCGCGCCCTGCTGAAGGGGCTGCACGGGCACGGCGACGTCACCGCGCGACGAACGCCGCAGGCGCTTCTCCACGACCGTCGCGACGAACGACAGGATCAGGCACAGCGTGATGTAGATCGCCCCCACCACGATGGTCGCGGGCACGATGGGAGAACCGACCGTCGGCTGCGCACCGATGTACTTCGCGTAGAACAGCAGCTCGGGGTACGTGATGATGAAGCCGAGCGCGGTGTCCTTCAGCGTCACCACGAGCTGCGCGATGATGACCGGCATCATCGCGCGGATCGCCTGCGGCAGCAGCACGAGGCGCATCACGCCGGCCTTGCGCAGGCCGATCGCGTACCCGGCCTCGGCCTGACCGCGCGGCAGCGACTCGACGCCCGCGCGGATGACCTCGGCGAGGACCGACCCGTTGTAGCAGACGAGAGCGATGACCACGGCCCAGTACGGCTCCATGCGGATCCCGATGACGGGGAAGCCGTAGTAGAGCAGGAACATGAACACCAGCACCGGGATCGCGCGGAAGACCTCGATCACGGCGGTGAAGGGCCAACGCACCCACCGGTGGTCCGACAGACGCCCGATCGCGAGGACGAAGCCGAGCAGCAGCGCCCCGAGGGCCGCGGCGCCGAAGGCCGCGAGCGTGGCCAGCGTGGCATCCAGGATGCTCGTCCACACGTTGGTGTAGGTGAACGCCGACCACTTCTTGGCGGTGAACTGCCCCGTCTCGGCGAGCCGCCAGACGAGGAAACCCAGGATGCCGACCACGACGACGATCGTGAGCACGCCCAGGAGGCGGTTGCGCAGGATGGCCTTGGGACCGGGGACGTCGTACAGGACGCTGCTCATCGCGCGACCCTCCATCGGTTCTCGAGCGTCCGCTGCACCCACGAGAGCAGGAGCACCAGCGCGACGAAGATGACCATCACCCAGAGGATGACGACGAACGCGTTCTCACCGCGTTCGCTGAGGTAGTTGCGCACCGACCCGAGGTTGACGATCGAGAAGCCGGCGGCGACGGTGGTGTTCTTCAGCAGGGCGATGAAGACGCTCATCATCGGCGGGATGACCGAGCGGAACGCCTGCGGCAGCACCACGAGCGACATCACCTGACCGAAGCTCAGGCCGAGGGCGCGGGCGGCCTCGGCCTGCCCGACGGGAACGGTGTTCACACCTGAGCGGATCGCCTCGGCGACGTAGGTCGCCGTGTAGATGCCGAGGGCGCAGATGCCCAATGTCAGCGAGACATCGCCGGTCAGACGAAGTCCGAGCAGGGGCGGGAGCGCGAACACGAAGGCGAAGAACACCAGCGTGAGCGGGGTGTTGCGGATGGCGCTGACGTAGAACGTGCCGACGCCGCGCGCGATCGGCACGGGCGAGACGCGCATCGCGCCGACGATGATGCCGAGCACGAGCGCGAGAGCGCCGCCGGCGAAGAACAGCACGAGCGTGCCGACGAGCGCTTGGCTCCAGATGTCGAGGTTGTCGGTGATGACACCCATGCGTGGTCCTTATCTCGAAGGAGGAGGGGCGGGGGCGACGCGCCGGGACGCGCCGCCCCCGGACGGATCACTCGTCGGCGGTGGGCTGCTCGCCCTTGATGCCGGCCGGTGCGAGGTTCTTGTCGAACAGCGCGGTCCAGACGTCGCCACCGTCGTTGAAGAGGGTGTTGATGTGGTCCTTCAGGACGGTGTCGCCCTTGGGCAGGCCCACGCCGTAGCGCTCCTCGCTGAAGGTGTCTCCCGCGATCTTGAAGGTCTCGGGCTCCTGCGCCACGTAACCGGCGAGGATCGCCTGGTCGGTCGTGACGGCGTCGACCGAACCCGCGCGCAGCTGCTCGAGGCACTGCGTGTAGGTGTCGTACTCGACGGTGTCGCCGGGGTTGTACTCGTCGCGGATGCGCTGCAGCGGCGTCGAACCGGTCACCGAGCAGACGATCTTGCCGGCGAGGTCGTTCGGGCCCGTGATGTCCTCGTTGTCGGCGGCGACCAGCAGGCCCTGACCGGTGATGAGGTAAGGACCGGCGAAGTCGATCTGCGCCTTGCGCTTGTCGGTGATCGAGTAGGTGCCGACGTAGTAGTCGATGTTGCCGTTGACCAGCTCCTGCTCGCGGTTCGCGGAGGGGATGGTCTTGTACTCGATCTTGTCGGCGTCGAAGCCGAGCGAGGCCGCGATCCACTGCGCGATCTCGACGTCGAAGCCGCCGCGCTCGTCGCTGATCGGGTCCTTGAAACCGAGGCCCGGCTGGTCCTCCTTGACGCCGACGACGACCTTGTCGGCCGCGACCATGCGCTCGAAGGTGGGGCTGCCGTCGAGCGAGACGTCGGAGGCGACCTCCCACAGCTGCGTGGTGTCGGCCGAGTCGCCCTCGGCTCCGGGGGCCGCACCGGGGGTGCCGCTGTTGCAGGCCGTCAGGGCCAGCAGGCCGGCGGCGATGATGCTCGCGCCGGCGAGAAAACGAGTCTTACGCATGTGATGTCTCCTTGGTTACGTGTGCTGTGCTGTGCGGGAAAGGGTCTTCGGTGACGGCGCGCGGCATCGCCCTGCGGGTGCGGCGGTGCGATGCGGTGCGATGCGATCGTGTCGGCGGGGAACCTCCTCGTTCGTCGCCGTCGGGGTTCGCGCTGTCAGTGCGTGATGAGCTTCGAGAGGAAGTCCTTGGCGCGGTCGGACTCGGGACGGGTGAAGAACTGCTCGGGCGCGGCCTGCTCGACGATCTGGCCGTCGGCCATGAACACCACGCGGTTCGCCGCCTTGCGCGCGAAGCCCATCTCGTGCGTGACGACGATCATGGTCATGCCGTCCTTGGCGAGACCGACCATCACGTCGAGCACCTCGTTGATCATCTCGGGGTCGAGGGCCGAAGTCGGCTCGTCGAAGAGCATGACCTTTGGCTTCATCGCGAGAGCGCGGGCGATCGCGACGCGCTGCTGCTGGCCGCCGGAGAGCTGCGCGGGGAGCTTGTCGGCCTGATGCCCGACGCCCACGCGCTCGAGCAGCGCCCGCGCCTCCTTCTCGGCATCCGCCTTCTTCATCTTGCGCACCTTGATCGGACCGAGCGTGACGTTCTCGAGGATCGTCAGGTGCGCGAAGAGGTTGAAAGACTGGAAGACCATGCCGACATCGGCACGCAGTTCGGCCAGGCCCTTCCCCTCTTTGGGAAGCTCCTTGCCGTCGATCGTGATCGACCCGCTCGTGATGGTCTCGAGGCGGTTGATCGTGCGGCACAGCGTCGACTTGCCCGACCCGGACGGGCCGATCACGACGACCACCTCACCGCGGTCGACGGTGAGATCGATGTCTTTCAGCGCCTGGAACTGGCCGTAGTGCTTCTGCACATCGGAGACGACGACGAGGGGCGCAGAGCCCGCCGGGGGAACGGATGCCATGTGTTCACCCTATGAGGATGTTGTGCGGGCGACCACATTCCCGCGCAGGCCTTAACCGTTCTGTAACAGCGGGGAACGCGCTCGGGCACTCCCGCGGGTCAGCGGGCGCGCTGGGCGAAAGCGGTCTCGTAGAGGCAGACGCTCGCCGCGGTGGCGAGGTTGAGCGACTCCGCGCGGCCGTAGATCGGCAGGCGCAGCGAGAGGTCGGCGTGCGCGAGGGCGTCGTCGTCGAGACCGCGCGCCTCGTTTCCGAAGAGCCACGCGGTGGGCTCCGCGAGACGGTCGCGGGATGCGAGGAAGTCCTCGCCCTCGACGTCGGCGGCGACGACGCGCAGACCCGTCTCGTGCATACGGGCGACGACGTCCGCGAGCTCGAGGTCCACGGCCACCGGCACGTGGAAGAGCGAGCCCGTCGTGGAGCGGACGACCTTGGGGTTGTAGGGATCGACGGTGCGCCCGGTGAGGATGACGGCATCCGCCCCGGCCGCGTCGGCGGCGCGGATGATGGTGCCGAGGTTGCCGGGATCGCGCACCTCTTCGCAGATCGCGACGAGGCGGGGTCCGGCCGCGAGGATGTCCTTCAGCGCGGTCGGCGACTGCCGCGCCACGGCGACGATGCCCTGCGGGGTGACCGTGTCGGCCATCGCGTCGAGCACCGCCTCGGTCGTGTACTGCAGATCCACCTCAGCGCGTTCGGCCGCGTCGCGCACGTCGGTGTGCCGCTCCATCGCCGAGGGGGTCGCGTACAGCTCGAGGACGGTGTCGGGGGCCCACGCGAGGGCCTCGCGCGCGGCCTGCGGACCCTCGAGGAGGAACAGACCGGTCTCTTGCCGGGCGGCGCGTTTGCTGAGCTTGGCCACGGCGCGCACCCGCGGCGAACGGGGGTTCTCCAGCACGTGACCAGTGTATGGCGCTGAGGGCATGGAGCCGGGGATGCCGCGCACGAACGACGGAACGGGCGCCCTCCGAAGAGGACGCCCGTTCCGGGAGAAGTCGCGACTTACGCGGACTTCGGAGCGTTGACGTCGCTGGGCAGGGCCGCCTTGGCGGTCTGCACGAGCGAGGCGAACACGGCCGGCTCGTTCACGGCGAGCTCGGCGAGCATGCGACGGTCGACCTGCACACCCGCGAGGCCGAGGCCCTGGATGAAGCGGTTGTACGTGAGGCCGTTCTGACGGGATGCCGCGTTGATGCGCTGGATCCACAGACGACGGAAGTCGCCCTTGCGCTTGCGACGGTCACGGTACGCGTAGACGAGCGAGTGGGTGACCTGCTCCTTGGCCTTGCGGTACAGGCGCGAACGCTGACCGCGGTAACCGGAGGCGCGCTCGAGGATGACGCGACGCTTCTTGTGGGCGTTTACTGCCCGCTTGACTCTAGCCATTTCTGTTTCTTCCTAACGTGCGTCGGCGCTCAGAGACCGAGGAGCTTCTTGGCGACCTTCGAGTCACCCTTGGCCAGGACCTGCTCCTGGTTCAGGCGGCGGGTGCGCTTCGAGGCCTTGCCTTCGAGGTTGTGGCGCATACCGGCCTGCTGCTTCATGAGCTTGCCGCTACCGGTCAGCTTGAAGCGCTTCTTGGCACCCGAGTGGGTCTTCTGCTTCGGCATCTGTCTTCCTTCGTTGGTCTTCCCGGCGAAGCGGGAGTCTGGGGAGCTTTACTCGGCGGGGGCCGAGGTGGGCGTTGCTTCCGGGGCCGCCTCGCCGCGGGCCGCGCTGCGCGCCGCCTCGCGGTTCGCCGCGCGCTGCGCGTTCTGCTCGGTCTTGACCTCGGACTTGTTCTTATGAGGAGCGACCACCATCACCATGTTGCGGCCGTCGATCGTGGGGTTCGACTCGACGGTGCCAAACTCGGCGACGTCTTCGGCGAACTTGCGGAGCAGGCGCACACCCTGCTCGGGACGCGACTGCTCACGACCACGGAACAGGATCATGGCCTTCACCTTGTCGCCCGCCTGGAGGAAGCCCTCGGCGCGCTTGAGCTTGGTGATGTAGTCGTGGGCCTCGATCTTCAGGCGGAATCGGACCTCCTTGAGGACCGTGTTCGCCTGGTTACGACGCGTTTCCTTGGCCTTCTGCGCGGCCTCGTACTTGAACTTGCCGTAATCCATGATCTTGACCACGGGCGGCTTCGAGCTCGGCGCAACCTCGACCAGGTCGAGGTCCGCTTCCTGGGCCAGGCGCAGCGCAGCTTCGATTCGGACGATGCCGACCTGCTCGCCGTTGGGTCCGACGAGACGGACCTCCGGGACTCGGATGCGCTCGTTGGTGCGGGGATCGCTGATGCGGAACTCCTCTTGTGTGCGGGTGGTGGCCGCCGCGATCCGATCGGACCACGGGCGAAGAGGAGTACACACGCCACCCGGCACGGTGCTGTCAGCACCGGCTTCTGCACCCAGACGACCCCGTGCGAAACGGAGCGGAGTGCGGGAACCCGGTAGCCTGGAGCGGCAAGCGCGGGTGGGATGTGATCCTCTTTCGTACGGAGTGAAACACTCCGAAGCCCGCCATAGTCTAGCAGAGAGATTCACGTGGACACGATCCCCTCCGACCAGCCCGCCGACGACCACGCCGCACACCGTCACGGAGGCGAAGACGAGCGTCTCGCCCGCTGGGAGGAGCAGGAGCGCGCGGCATCCTCCGCCACCCGCGACATCGCCGACGTTCCCGCGGTGGAGGTCATCACCACCGCCGCCGTGCACCTCATGAGCGCCGCGGCCGTCAAGACGGGACTCGCCGACGACCCCGCGCAGCAGCTCGACCTCGACGAGGCCCGCAAGCTCATCAACGCCCTCGCGGGCCTCATCACCGCCGGCGCGCCCGAGATCAGCGACATGCACGCCCGGTCGCTGCGCGACGGACTGCGCTCCCTGCAGCTCGCGTTCCGCGAGGCCTCGACCATCCCCGACCCGATCGGCAAGGGGCCGGGCGAGAAGTGGACGGGTCCCGTCACGTAAGTCGTTCGGGCCGGGGTACCGGCTACGGGGTGGCTCGTCCGTGACACCGGCACACGCGTCGCGCGAGCCGGTGCGGACCGCGGTGCCGCGGCATCCGGCCCGTGAGCGGCGCGCAGGAACAGGGGATGCCACGAGAACAGGACGCGCAGCGCGGCACCGTCCTGTGCTCGGACGATCGCCTGTCCCGACGCGGCCGCGCTCCGATCGCGGCGCGGTCAGGCCGCGGTGCCGCGGTGGAGCTTGACCGTCAGCGAGTCGACGAGCACGGCGATGCGGTCGTCGGCCGACCACCGGCGGGCGATGCGGGCGAGGACGGCGTCGAGCTCCTCCTGCTCCAGCCCCGACATCAGCTGCAGGTGCACGACGAGCTCGGGGCCGCGCAGGCGACCGGTGGGATCCCCCGACTCGACGGCGAGGTCGAGCACCGCGAGCTCGCCCGAGATGCTCTCCTGCAGCCCCCTGAAGATCGTCGGCGAAGTGTGCGCGGGTTCCCACGCCTCCCCCTGCGCGATGGCCCACACGGCGGGACGACGGATGACGAACTCGGTCTCGGAGGCGGGATCGATCACGATGAGCTCGGTGTCTTCGGACGCCGCGGCGAGAGCGGTGCGGCGACCGTCCGCGGGGACGGGGCGGGCCTTGGCATCCCAAGTCTGCAACGCCGTGACCGAGGTGAAGACGGGAAGCACCTTGCGGCCATCGGGGGCGGCGACGGTCACGATCGACAGCTCCTGCGTCTTGTCGACCTCGAGGCCGTGGGCGCCGACGCCGTGGTCGCCCTTCTCGGCGACGAGCGGGATCAGCAGGCGCGCGTCGCGGTAGGCGTCGACGACGGCACGGGCGTCACTCTCACCGGTTCGAAAGGCGACGAGGGCGGCCAGGAGGGACGGGTCGGCCGACCCGTCGTCACCGGAGTGCGGGTTCGACTCGAACCGGCGCCCCTCCCACGGGACACCCGCCGAATCGGCGTGGTGGCCGTGATCGTGGGGACCGCCGGCGTGCGGGCCGCCGGCGTGGGGACCGTCAGTGTCCGGCGACATCCAGCGCCTCAGCGAGGGTGAACTGCCCCGCGTACAGAGCCTTGCCGACGATCGCGCCCTCGACGCCGAGCGGCACGAGCTCGCGCAGCGCGGCGATGTCGTCCAGGCTCGACACGCCGCCCGAGGCGACGATCGGCTTGGGCGTGCGCTGGGTCATTTCGCGCAGGAGCTCGATGTTGGGGCCGCGCAGCGTGCCGTCCTTCGTCACGTCGGTGACGACGTAGCGGCTGCAGCCGGCGTCTTCGAGGCGCTCGAGCACGGTCCACAGGTCGCCGCCGTCACGGGTCCAGCCGCGGGCGGCGAGCGTCGTGCCGCGCACGTCGAGCCCGACCGCGATCGCCTCGCCGTAGCGGTTGATGACGTCGGCGGCCCACTCGGGGTTCTCCAGCGCGGCGGTGCCGAGGTTGATGCGGCTCGCGCCGCTCTCGAGGGCCGCCTCGAGCGAACGGTCGTCGCGGATGCCGCCCGACAGCTCGACCTGCACGCCCTTGACCTGCTTGATGACCTTGCGCATGACGTTCGCGTTGCTCCCGCGTCCGAAAGCGGCGTCGAGGTCGACGAGGTGGATCCACTGCGCGCCCTGGCGGGCGAAGTCCGCGGCGGCGTCGACGGGGTCGCCGTAGCTGGTCTCGGTGCCCGCCTCCCCCTGGGTCAGACGGACGGCCTTGCCGTCGGCCACATCGACCGCGGGAAGAAGGACAAGCTCGGGCGTGGACGCGAAATCGTTCATGGCTCCTCGTGCCGGCAGGCGCCTCTCGCCAGCCCCGGGCACGAGGTCACACAGTAGTCGTGCGCAGCCCGTCGATCCAATTGGCGAGCAGCCGGATGCCGGCCTCCCCCGACTTCTCGGGGTGGAACTGCGTCGCCGCGAGGGGACCGTTCTCCACCGCCGCGATGAACGGCGAGCCGTATGTGCACCACGTCACGGCGGGCTGCGGGAAGGGCGGGGTCACCTCGAGCGACCACTCCTGCGCGGCGTAGGAGTGCACGAAGTAGAAGCGCTCGCGTTCGATCCCCTCGAACAGTCGAGACCCTTCGCCGGCGGTGACGGTGTTCCAGCCCATGTGCGGCAGGACCGGGGCGGCGAGCTCGTCGACCGTGCCGGGCCACTCCCCCAGTCCGGGCGTGTCGGTCCCGCGCTCGATCCCCCGTTCGAACATGACCTGCATGCCCACGCAGATGCCCAGCACCGGGCGGCCGCCGGCCAGTCGACGGTCGATGATCTCGCCACCGCGACTGGCGTTCAGGGCCTCCATGACCGCGCTGAACGCCCCCACGCCGGGAACGAGGAGCCCGTCGGCATCCATCAGCAACGATCGATCGGAGGTCAACCGGGCGTCGGCACCGGCCTCGACGAGCGCCTTGACCGCCGAGTGGACGTTGCCCGAGCCGTAATCGAGGACGGCGACGACCGGCTTGGCCGTCACAGCGCGCCCTTGGTGCTGGGGATGCCGTCGACGAGGGGGTCGAGGGCCTTCGCCTGGCGGAACGCGCGCGCGAGGGCCTTGTACTCGGCCTCGGCGATGTGGTGGGGATCGCGTCCCCCGACCACGCGCACGTGGACGGTCAGGCCCGCGTGGATGGAGATCGCCTCGAACGAGTGACGCACGAGAGAGCCCGTGAAGTGGCCGCCGATGAGGTGGTGCTCGAACCCGACCGGCTCTCCGGTGTGCACGAGGTAGGGCCGACCGCTGATGTCGACGACGGCCTGCGCGAGCGCCTCGTCGAGCGGCACGAGGGCGTCGCCGTATCGGGCGATGCCGGACTTGTCGCCGAGCGCCTGCTGGATGGCCTGGCCGAGGACGATCGAGGTGTCTTCGACGGTGTGGTGGGCGTCGATGTGGGTGTCACCGGTGGCGCGCACGCGCAGGTCGGTCAGCGAGTGCTTCGCGAACGCGGTGAGCATGTGGTCGAAGAACGGCACGCTCGTCGAGATGTCGCTGGCACCGCGCCCGTCGAGATCGAGCTCGAGCTCGACGCGCGACTCGCTCGTCTCCCGGGTGATCGAGGCGGTGCGGGGCGTGGAGGGGCCGGTCATGCTCGGGATCCTATCGAGGCGAGGGCGTCGAGGAACGCGGTGGTCTCGTCGGCCGTTCCGGCCGAGACGCGGAGGTGGTGGGGGATGCCGACGTCGCGGATGAGGACGCCGCGGTCGTACAGCGCCTTCCACGTCGCCGCGGGGTCGTCGACCCCGCCGAAGAGCACGAAGTTGGTCCACGACTCGTGCGCGGTGTACCCGAGAGCGGAGACGGTCGCGGAGATGCGGTCGCGCTGCGCGACGATCTCGTCGACCATCGCGAGCATGGTGTCGGCGTGCCCGAGCGCCGCGGTCGCGGCGGCCTGCGTGAGCGCGCTCAGGTGGTACGGCAGGCGGACGAGGCGCAGGGCGTCGACGAAGACCGGATCGGCCGCGAGGTAGCCCACGCGGGCGCCGGCGAAGGCGAAGGCCTTGCTCATCGTGCGCGAGACGACCAGGCGCGGACGCCCCGGCAGCAGCGACACCGCGGACGGCTCGTCGCGCGGTGCGAATTCTTCGTAGGCCTCGTCGACGATGACCACACCGTCGAACGCGTCGTAGACGGCCTCGACCACGTCGAGGCGGAGGGGCGTCCCCGTCGGGTTGTTCGGGGCGCACAGGAAGACGATGTCGGGGCGCTGTTCGCGCACCTGGGCCGCCGCCGACGCGGGCGTGAGCGTGAAGTCGTGCTCCCGCTCCCCCGCGATCCATCGGGCACCGGTGGCGCGCGTGAGGATCGGGTACATCGAGTACGTGGGAGCGAAACCCATGGCGGTGCGCCCGGGCCCGCCGAAGGCCTGCAGGATGTGCTGCAGCACCTCGTTCGAGCCGTTGGCCGCCCAGATCTGGTCGGGGTTCAGTCCGTGCCCCAGATACTGCGCGAAGGCCTCGCGAAGCGTCGTGAACTCGCGGTCGGGATAGCGGTTCACGTCGCGCAGTGCGCGTGCCACGGCATCCAGGATGTCGTCGGCGACCTCGGACGGAACGGGATGCGTGTTCTCGTTCACGTTCAGCGCCACGGGGAGCGCGGCCTGCGGTGCTCCGTAGGGCGTCATGCCCCGGAGATCGTCGCGAAGCGGGAGGTCGTCGAGGCGTACGTTCACCTCACCCATCGTAGGCGGCGGCGACATGTGCGGCTCACGCGCCCGCTGGCCCGAACGACACGCTCTCGGTGCCTTCGCGTCGGCGGGTTCGCGTCGGCGGGAGATCAGTCGGCGGGGGCGTACTCGGCGGGGATGGCGATGCGCTGACCCGCGGTGACGGATCCACCCGAGAGGGCGTTCAGGCGCGTGATCTGCGCGACGACGTCGCGAGGGTCGGCCGCGGGAGCGAGATCTTCGGCGATGGACCACAGCGTGTCTCCGCTCATCACGGTGATCTCGGCGAAGGAGCCTGCGGCGGCTCCCTCTTCGTTCGAGGCGAGCGCGGCTCCGCCCCCGACGATGGCGACTCCGAGCGCGATGACGAGGGGAAGGGAGACCAGGAACGCGACGACGCGGCGTCCGCGCGCGGTGATGCGCAGGCGGGTGGTCGGGGCGGTGACGGCGATGCTGCTCATGATGTGCTCCTCGGTGGGGAGAGATTCGCACCCCACCCTCGGCCGGGAGGGCGGTGGTGCGAATCTGTATTCCGAATCTATCTTCGATACTTTCGATGTGTCAAGACCGGCTGTATCGGAGACGAATCGAACGCGACACGCGAGAGGTTCCGTGTCTTCGAGGCCGTCCACCGGATACGGTTTCGACACGGAGACCTCATCACCAACCTCCGACATTCGAATTTCCGCCGCCCTTCCGCGGCGCGAGGGGAGCACAGATGACCGACGCGACGACCGCCGCCGGCCGCGAACGGCCGCAGACCCGGCGACGCAAGAACCTCAGCGACAAGCAGCTCGCGATCCTCGAGGTCATCCAGCGGTCGATCGCGCGGCACGGCTATCCGCCGAGCATGCGCGAGATCGGCGACGCCGTCGGACTGAAGTCCCTCTCGAGCGTGACGCACCAGCTCAACCAGCTCGAGCTGAGCGGCTACCTGCGACGCGATCCCGGCAAGACGCGGGCCATGGAGGTGCTGATCGACCTGCCCGGCGCCGCCGCCGAGAACCCCGCCGACACGGCCCCCGCTCTGGGCGACGCCGCTCTCGTTCCCCTCGTCGGTCGCATCGCCGCCGGCGTGCCCATCACCGCCGACCAGCAGGTGGAGGAGATCTTCCCCCTCCCCCGCCAGCTCGTGGGCAAGGGCGAGCTGTTCATGCTCAAGGTGTCCGGCGACTCCATGATCGATGCGGCGATCTGCGACGGCGACTGGGTGGTCGTGCGCTCCCAGGCCACCGCCGAGAACGGCGAGATCGTCGCCGCGATGCTCGACGGAGAGGCGACGGTCAAGACGTTCCGCCGCCGCGACGGTCACACGTGGCTGCTCCCCCGCAACAGCGCGTTCGAACCGATCCTCGGCGACGAGGCCGTGGTGCTCGGCCGCGTCGTCGCCGTCCTGCGCGCGGTCTGATCCGCGACACGAGAGGCCGGATGTCCGCCGCGCGGCGGCATCCGGCCTCTCGTGCGTCCGGATGCCCCGGGGTGGATGTCGGCGGCCCTGCCTAGGCTGGAGTCATGGCTGACACCCTCCCGTACGGTTCCTGGCCCTCGCCCCTCACCCCCGAGTCCGTCGCGCAGGCGTCACCGCGGGTCGACGGCGCCCGCCTCGTCGGCGACGAGGTGTGGTGGGGTGAGTCCGTCCCGCACGAGGCCGGTCGGGTCGCGGTGAAGCGTCGCCGGGCCGACGGCTCCGTCGAGACCGTGCTCCCCGCGCCCGCGAACGCGCGCTCGAGCGTGCACGAGTACGGCGGGGGTGCGTGGACGGCGTCCGACGACGGGGAGCTGTACTACGTCGAGAAGACCGATCAGCGCGTGTACGCGCTGCGCCCCGGCGAGACCGCCCGCCCGCTGACCCCGGCCGATGACGCCGTGCGCCACGGCGGGCTGCGCTGGGAGCACGGCGCGTTGCTCGCCGTCCGCGAGACCCACGGCTCGTCCCGCGTCCCGCTCCGCGCGATCGTGCGCATCCCCCTCGACGGCGAGGTCGAGGTGCTCGCCGAAGGGAGCGATTTCCTCGCGCAGCCCGCCCTCTCGCCCGACGGCCGCCGCCTGGCCTGGGTGGCGTGGGACCACCCCGACATGCCCTGGGATGCGACGACCCTCCGTGTCGTCGACCTCGGGACTCGCGTCGTCCGCGACCTGTCCGGGGGTGAGCGCCGCTCTCCCCTCCAGCCCGTGTGGATCGCCGACGACGAGCTGCTCTACGCCGACGACCCCGACGGACGCTGGAACCTCTTCCGTCGTCCGCTCGACGGCGAAGCCCAGGCGCTGGCCCCCGCCGACGCCGACACCGGCGGCGGTCTCTGGGTGCTCGGCACCCGGTGGTTCGGAGCCGCCTCCGAGGGCCGCGTGGTCGCCGTCCGCACCGACGGGGCCGACGAGATCGTCGAGATCGCACCGAGCGGCGTGCGCCCCCTCGACGTCCCCGCCGTCGCCGGGGCCGCGATCGACGACGTCCGCGGAGCGCGCGCCCTCGTGTCCGGATCCGACGCCGGCGGGCGATCGGGCCTCTGGCTGGTCGACCTCGACGCCGCAACCGTCGAAGTGGTCACGGGAGGGTCCGGCGCATGGGGCGACGAGTGGATGCCGCCCGCCCGCGCCCTGACCACCGACGGGCCCCACGGGCCCGTGCACGCCTTCGCCTACGCCCCCACCAATCCGCACGTCATCCCCGTCGCGGGCGAGCGCCCGCCCTACGTCGTTCTCGTCCACGGCGGACCCACCTCGCACGTGGGTCCCGCGCCCTCGGCGAAGACGGCCTTCTTCACCAGCCGCGGCATCGGCGTGCTCGACGTCAACTACGGCGGCTCCACCGGATACGGGCGGGCCTACCGGGATCGCCTCAAGGGCCAGTGGGGCGTGGTCGACGTCGACGACGTCGCGGCCGCGGCATCCGCTCTCGCCGAGGCGGGTCTCGCCGACCCCGACCGCCTCGCCATCGCGGGCGGCTCGGCCGGCGGCTGGACGGTTCTCGCCGCCGTGACGCGGACCGACGTGTTCTCGGCCGGCATCTCCCGCTACGGCGTGGGCGACGCCCGCGCCCTCGCGGAAGACACCCACGACTTCGAGGCGCGCTACCTCGACGGGCTCATCGGGCCCTTGCCCGAGGCCGAGGCCGTGTACGTCGAACGCTCGCCCCTGGGGCGTCCGGAGCTGTTCCGCGTCCCGCTGTTGATCCTGCAGGGCTCGGAGGACCGCGTCGTCCCCCTGTCGCAGGCCGAGGCGATCCGCGACGCCCTGACCGCGCACGGGGTGCCGCACGCATACGTCCTTTACGAGGGCGAGGGGCACGGGTTCCGCCGGTCGGAGACGGTGATCGATTCCCTCGAACGCGAGCTGGGCTTCCTCGGTGCCGTGTTCGGCTTCGAGACCCCGGGCGTCCCGCCCCTCGCGCTCGACTGAGGCGCGCGGCGCGGAAGGCGCGGGCGGCTCGCCCCCGCGCCGCCGGCCACGAGAATCGGCGAAGTCGCGCCACCTACGGGTGAAGCGACGGGCCCCACGCCGAGGCGTGGGGCCCGTCATCCATACGAGGCTCAGGCCTCGAACGCCGCCAATTCAGCCGCGAGACGCGCGCCGACGTGGGCGTGCAGGAAGGTTCCGCTCTCGCGGTGCTCCTGCGCCACGATGAGTCCGCTCTCGTGCACGGCCGAGACGAGGTCTCCCCGGTCGTACGGAACGACCGCCTGCACCTCGACGGCGGGCAGGGGCAGCGCCTCCTCGATCGCGGCGCGCAGCTCGTCGATGCCCTCGCCGGTGCGCGACGACACGAACTTCGCGTTGGGGGCGAGACCCCGCAGCACGAGCCGGTCGTCTTCGCTCACCAGATCGGCCTTGTTGAAGACGACGATCTCCTGCCCGAAGTTCGCGTCCACGTCGCCCATCACGTCGCGCACCGTCATCAGCTGCGCGGCCGGGTCGGGGTGCGAGGCGTCCACCACGTGCAGGATGACGTCGGCGTCGCCGACCTCCTCGAGCGTCGAGCGGAACGCTTCGACCAGCTGGTGCGGGAGGTTGCGCACGAAACCGACCGTGTCGGTGAGCGTGTACACGCGCCCGTCGGTCGTCTCGGAGCGGCGCACCGTGGCATCCAGGGTCGCGAAGAGGGCGTTCTCGACGAGCACCCCGGCGCTGGTCAGGCGGTTGAGCAGGCTCGACTTGCCGGCGTTGGTGTACCCGGCGATCGCGACCGAGGGGATCGTGTGGCGCTTGCGCTCGGCACGCTTCGCCTCGCGGGCGGGCGCGAAGTCGCGCAGCTGCTTGCGCAACTGCGCCATGCGCGTGCGGATGCGACGACGGTCGAGCTCGATCTTCGTCTCACCCGGTCCGCGCGAGCCCATGCCCGCGCCGCCGGCGCCGACCTGTCCACCCGCCTGACGCGACATCGAGTCACCCCATCCGCGCAGACGCGGGAGGAGGTACTCGAGCTGAGCGAGCTCGACCTGGGCCTTGCCCTCCCGGCTCTTCGCGTGCTGGCTGAAGATGTCGAGGATCACGGTGGTGCGGTCGATCACCTTCACCTTCACGACGTCTTCGAGCGCGCGCCGCTGGCTCGGGGCGAGCTCGGTGTCGGCGATCACGGTGTCGGCTCCCACGGCGGCGACGATGTCGCGCAGCTCGGCGGCCTTTCCGCGTCCGACATAGGTCGCCGGATCGGGGTGGGGGCGCCGCTGCAGGACGCCGTCGAGCACGACCGCGCCGGCCGTCTCGGCGAGGGCGGAGAGCTCCCGGAGCGAGTTCTCGGCATCCGTCTGCTCGCCCTGCGGGTGGACGCCGACGAGCACGACATTCTCGAGGCGCAGCTGGCGGTACTCGACCTCGGTGACGTCTTCGAGCTCGGTCGAGAGGCCGACGACGCGGCGCAGGGCCGCGCGTTCCTCGCGATCCCACTGGTCGCCGTCGCTGTCGCCGCCGTACGCGGTGGTGCTGTCTTGAAGGGCCTGAGCGGCACCGAAGACCCGGACCCCGCGGTGCGCATCGGCGCGCGCGAGCACACGGTCGACCGGATCCACGGCAGACGCGTCGGTGCTCGGGGGTGTGGTCTGTTCGGTCATGGGTTCCTCTCGTGCGCGTGAACGCGCGTGTTCTGGCACTTTATCCGCCCCGGCGGCCGGAGCCCCGGTCGGATATCCTGTGCAGATGGGGAGCGAGCACTACTTCAGCGCGTCGCCGTCGAGTCCCGAGCAGCTCCGCCGCATCCGCGTCACGCTGGCCGGTCGTGAACTCGAGGTGGTCACGGCGGGCGGCGTCTTCAGTCCCGATCACGTGGATGCCGGGACCTCGGTGCTCTTCGCCAACACGCCTCCCCCGCCCGCCGGTGGGAACTTCCTCGACCTGGGGTGCGGGTGGGGTCCGATCTCGCTGTCGCTGGCGCTCGCGTCACCGCACGCGACCGTATGGGCGGTCGACGTCAACGAGCGTGCTCTCGATCTCTTGAGGCGCAATGCCGAATCCCTCGGCCTCACCAACATCAACGCGGTGCGCCCCGAGGATGTTCCCGACGACGTGACCTTCCGCACCATCCGCTCGAACCCGCCCATCCGGGTCGGCAAGAACGAGCTGCACGGCATGCTGCAGCACTGGATCCCCCGCCTGCAGGAGCGCAGCGACGGATGGTTCGTCGTGCAGCGCAACCTCGGCTCCGACTCCCTGCAGCGCTGGCTCGCGGCGACGTTCCCCGAGGGCTACGGCGTGCAGCGCGCCGCCACCGGCCGCGGGTACCGCGTGCTGCGCGTGCGACGGCACGGGTCTCCTCCGAGCGAGCTCATCGACGTCGTCGGCTGAGGCGGCGGCATCCGCTCCGCGTGCAGAACGGGGGCATGCTCCGGGCGCGACCTTCCCCCGGACCGCGCGAACGTACGGAGACCGCGAGCCGGCGGCATCCGCTCAGGCCAGGGCGACCTCGCCCGTGAACACCAGCGACGCCGGACCCGACAGGAAGACGCGGCCCTCGGCGACACGCACGCCCAGGGTCCCGCCCGGGGTGTCGACGATCCAGTGGTCGGGAGCGGCCGCACCCGCCCAGTGCCGCACGGCGAGCGCCGCCGCGGCCACGCCCGTGCCGCAGCTGAGGGTCTCGCCGACGCCGCGCTCGAACACGCGCAGGCGGATCGCCCCGACGCCGTCGCGCACGAGCGGATCGGCCGGGACGACGAACTCGACGTTCGCGCCGTGGCGGGGCGCGGGGTCGAGCACGGGCTGGAAGGTCAGGTCGAGCCCCTCGAGCTCGGCATCCGACGACAGGGCGACGACCACGTGCGGGTTGCCCACGTCGATGCCCACGCCCGGACGCGCGACGCTGAGACCCTTCGCCCGCACGAGCGTCTCGTCGGCCTCGACGGCGAACGCACCCAGGTCGACCTCGAAGCCGCGCTCGCTGCGCGTGAGGGTCTTCACGCCCGCCCGCGTGCCGATGCGCAGCCCCTCGTCGATCGACGCGAGGCCCGTGTCGGTGAGGTAGCGCGCGAAGACGCGCGTGCCGTTGCCGCACATCTCGGCCGCGGATCCGTCGGCGTTGCGGTAGTCCATGAACCACTCGGCCCCGGATGCCGCAGCCTCAGCGCCCTCGCGGATCGCGGCCGAGCGCACCACGCGCAGCAGTCCGTCGGCGCCGATGCCGAAGTGCCGGTCGCACAGCGCGGCGACCTGGGCGTCGGAGAGGTCGAGCTCGCCGTCGGGGTCGGCCACCACCACGAAGTCGTTGCCGGTGCCGTGACCCTTGGTGAACGCGAGAGAGGACATGCCGTCAGTCTACGGAGGACCCGCGGTCGACTCTCCCTGCCCGGGCTCCGACCCTCGCCCCGCCCACCCCGCCGTCACGCGGAGTCCCCGCCCGACACGCCGGGCCACGGCATCCGGAACCGGCCTGTCGGCGCCGAACTCCGCACGACGGCACCCGCCGTGCCGGCGCGCACGCCCGGCACCCGCCCGAGGAGCCTCAGGCGGGTCGGCCGGGTCCGTCGACGATCAGGCGCTTGCCGGTCGCCCACGTCTCGAACGGCTCGTACGCGAGCGCGTCGTAGAAGCCGCGGGCCCCGGCGTTGTCGGGGCGCACCATGAGCTGCACCTTGGGGCAGCCCATCTGCTCGAGCAGCCTCTCGGCCTCGGTCACGAGCGCGCGCCCCACTCCCCGCCCCCGGTGCGACGCCGCCGAGGCGAGGTAGTACAGCCACCCGCGGTGGCCGTCGTACCCGGCCATGACGCTGCCGACAACGGTGTCGTCGTCCACCGCGACGAGGAAGAGCTCGGGCTGCACGGTCAGCTTGCGACGGATGTCGGCACGCGGATCGTTCCAGGGGCGCGTCAGACCGGCCTGCTCCCACAGCGCCACGACGGCGTCCTCGTCGGCCGGCGCGAACGCCCGGATGCCGATGGTCATGCGTCCTCACCCTCCATCGCGCGCACGAGCTGCGCGGCATCCGTCGCCCGGACATCGATCGCGCGCGCGTCGGCGTAGCGCCGGAACCACGACACCTGTCGCCGCGCGTAGCGCCGCGTGAGCGCCTGCGTCTGCGCCACGGCGTCGTCGCGCGTGATCTCGCCCTCCAGCTGGGCGAGCGCCTGGGCGTAGCCGATCGCGCGCGAAGCCGTGACTCCTCTCTCGAGGCCCTCGCCGCGCAGGCGCTCGACCTCGTCGACCAGTCCCGCCGCCCACATGTCCTCGACGCGTGCGTCCAGCATCTCGACCAGCTGGGCGCGCTCGACCTGCGTCGAGAGGATGCGCGTCGCCGGATGCCAGAACGCGGGCGCCTCGGGAAGGGCACCGCCGTGGGTCTCGCCGCCCTGGGCCAGCACCTCGAGGGCGCGGACCACGCGCCGCCCGTTGCGCGGGTCGATGTTCGCCGCCGCCACGGGATCCGCTGCCCGGAGCCGTTGGAAGAGCGCGCCCGCGCCCTCGCTCTCGAGCTCGACCTCGAGCCGTGCGCGCAGTTCCTCGTTCCTCGGGGGGAAGCGGAAATCCCACAGCACACCCGAGACGTACAGTCCCGATCCCCCGACCAGGATCGCGTCGGCGCCCCGGGCGTGGATCTCGGCGATCGCTGCGCGGGCGGCATCCTGATACCAGGCCACCGCGGCCTCGTCGGTCACCTCGAGGGCGTCGAACAGGTGGTGCGGGATGCCGCGCCGTTGGTCGATCGGGAGCTTGGCGGTGCCGATGTCCATCCCGCGGTACAGCTGCATCGCGTCGGCGTTGACGATCTCGGCGGACCGCCCCTCGGCGGCGAGCGCCTCGGCGAGGTCGAGCGAGAGATTCGTCTTACCGGTGCCGGTGGCCCCGACGACGGCCCAGAGGGTGGGGCCCTTCACACGCCGACGCGGAGCGTGGGCAGACCGAGCGAGACGGCGCGGGGAGCGCCGGCGTCGCCCGCGGGCGTCGGCACGCCGCACGACTCGGCCTGCGAGCGGTCCCACGCGTCGCCGGCACGCGTCCGGCGGATGCGCAGCGGCGCCCCGTCGACGGCGTCGGCGAGGAGGTGGAAGGGTGCGGCGTGCGTCACGGTCACCGACACCACGTCTCCCGGGCGGGGCACGGCCGAGCCGGCGGGTAGCTCGAAGTGCACGAGGCGGTTGTCTTCGGCGCGGCCGGTGAGGCGGTGGGTCTCGGCATCCTTCTTGCCCTCGCCCGTCGAGACGAGCACCTCGAGCGTGCGGCCGAGCTGCTTCTGATTCTCCTCGGCCGAGATGCGGTCCTGGAGGGCGATGAGGCGCTCGAAGCGCTCCTGCACAACGGCCTTCGGAACCTGATCGGCCATGGTGGCCGCGGGTGTGCCCTCGCGGATCGAGTACTGGAACGTGAAGGCGCTCGAGAAGCGCGACGCCTCGACCACGCGCATGGTCTCGGCGAAGTCCTCCTCGGTCTCACCGGGGAAGCCGACGATGATGTCGGTCGTGATCGCCGCGTTCGGGATCCGCTCGCGCACCCGATCGAGGATGCCGAGGAACTTCTCGCTCCGGTACGACCGGCGCATCGCCTTGAGGATGCGGTCGGAGCCGGACTGCAGCGGCATGTGCAGCTGCGGCATGACCGCGGGGGTCTCGGCCATCGCGGCGATGACGTCGTCGGTGAAGGCGGCCGGATGGGGGCTGGTGAAGCGGATGCGCTCGAGACCCTCGATCTCGCCCGCGGCGCGCAGCAGCTTCCCGAAGGCCAGACGGTCGCCGAACTCGACGCCGTAGGAGTTCACGTTCTGGCCGAGGAGGGTGACCTCGATCGCGCCGTCGTCGACGAGCAGACGGATCTCGTTGAGGATGTCGCCGGGTCGGCGGTCCTTCTCCTTGCCGCGCAGGCTCGGCACGATGCAGAACGTGCAGGTGTTGTTGCAGCCGACCGAGATCGACACCCACCCGCTGTGGACCGAATCGCGCTTCGTGGGAAGGGTCGAGGGGAAGATCTCGAGCGACTCGAGGATCTCGAGCTCCGCCTCGCCGTTGTGACGAGCGCGCTCGAGCATGCCGGGCAGGGACCCCATGTTGTGCGTGCCGAAGACGACGTCGACCCACGGCGCCTTCTGCTGGACGGCGTCTTTGTCCATCTGCGCGAGGCAACCGCCGACGGCGATCTGCATGCCGGCGTGCGCGTCCTTACGCGACTTGAGGTGGCCGAGCGTGCCGTAGAGCTTCCCGGCGGCGTTGTCGCGAACCGCGCAGGTGTTGATGACGACGACGTCTGCTTCGACGCCCGCCTCGGCGCGCACATAGCCGGCGCTCTCGAGCGAGCCGCTCAGACGCTCGGAATCGTGCACGTTCATCTGGCACCCGAAGGTGCGGACCTCGTAGGTGCGCGCTCCCGCCTCTCCCTGTGCGGCGGCGGAGGGCGCGATGAGCGTCGGTGTGGAGACGGGGGTGGTCATGATGCGAGCAATTCTAAAGCCCGCACCCTCCAGCGGCCGCTCCGCCCGCCGCGGGACGCGTTTCGCAAAACGCTCATCCCCTTTCGCTACACGTCCTAGCGGGCTTCATAGCAGATCGATAGTGTGTCCCCCACGCTGACCCGTCCGCCTGCGGGGTGATCCGGGGGGAGAACTATGCGGACAGAGCAGGCGACGATGTGGTCGCACGCACTCATCGGCTCGGACAGGGATGCCGCTGACCTCGCACGGCGAGTGGAGGACGGCGCCTCGCTGCTGATCGCCGGCCCGAGGGGCAGCGGCCGCAGCTTCGTCCTGAGAGCGATCGGGGCGGAACTGGAGACGCGGGGCGCCTCGGCCCTGGTGGTCCGCCCGTCCGCCGCCCTGACGTCCGTCCCCTTGGCCGCCCTGACGGCCAGCGGCCACGATGAACTGCGGAAACTGGCTGAGGACTCCGCCCACGCCGTGGACGGGGTCCTCCTTCTCGACGATGTCGACGGCATCGACCTCTCCTCGGCCCGCGTCATCGCCCACGCGATCGCGACACGACGCCTCCGGGCCGTCATCGGTCTCCGCACCGCCCGCTCGCGGTCGGTCCACCGTCCGGATGACGCGGATGAGGTCCGGCGGACGATCCTCGACCTGTGGATGGACGGGCTCATCCGCCGACTCGACATGAGCGAGCTCAGCGACGACGACGCCCGACGCATGATCGATCTGTTCCCCGATGTCGAGCTTCTCGACGTCCCGACGCGTGCGGGAATCGTCTGGCGCGCGGACGGATCCCGCACGCTCCTGCGGCAACTGGTGCTGGAAGCCCTTCGAGCGGCTCGCGCGGGACGCGATCCGCTGCGGGCCCTGCGGTCGGTGGCGCGCGACAGCAGGCTGGCCGTGGCCCTCGAGCGTCACGTCGCCGGCTTCGTCCGTGCGGATCTCGAGTGTCTGGCCGGTGTCCGCCGCCTCGCCCACCTCGAACTCGCCGTGGCCACCCGACTCTTCGACCCCGAGGCCGTCGACGCCCTGCTCGCGAGCGGCCTGCTGCACGCCGATTCGACGCCCGAGCGGAGGCTCACGGCCAACGACCTCTTCGCGCTCGAAGCGCACCGCCAACTCGGCGATGCCGCCGTCGAGGCCCTCGTCGAACGCGCGGGGGCGCGGATGCTCGCCGAAGCCGAGCAATGGTGGAGTCCCCCCATCGCCGTCTCCGTCTCGGAGCGGTGGCACCGCCTCGGGATCGATGCATCCGGAGAAGCGGGGTACGCTCCCCCGCTCCGCGCGCGCATCGCCCTGGAGGCCGCGCGCGACGCCAACGACCGCGGTGACCACGCCCATGCCGCCGCCCACGCCCGGCGCGGACTCGCGGCGATGGACGACGCCGCGCTCCAGGTCGAGGCCGATCTGGCGCATCGCAGCGACGCCGATCACGACGACGCGGACGGTCTCACCGATGGCGTCGCTCGGCGACGCGTCGCGCGTCTTCAGGCCCACCGGGCCGCCGCGGGTGTGTCCCCGTCCGCCGATCCCGTTCGAGGGTCGGTCGAACAGGCCGAGGCGGACGCGCAGGTGGAGCGGCTGCTGACGGAGGCGAGCCGTGCCGGCAATGAACTCGATGCGGCGAAAGCCTGCGAGATCGCCACGCTCGCGGTCACGATCACCGCGGCCTCTCCGCTGGAGCGGCTGCGGGCCCTCGTCGCGGCGGGGACCAACGAGGCGGTGCGAGGGCGGTGGGCGGTCGCCCGAGCCTTCTATCGCGACGCGGAACGGATCCTCGACACCCACCCGCGCCCGCGGGGGATCTCCACCCGCGACCGCCTCTCAGCGCTGCTGTTCCTCCTCGCCGGCCATCAGATCGCCGGGGCCGACGGTCTCGACGCCCAGCACCGTCTCGAGCGCGAGCTGGGCCCCGCGGCACGCGAAGGTGGGGTTCCCGAACTCACCGTCGCCGGGATCGCAGCCGCCGTCGCGTTCGCGGGATCGGGTCGTCCGGATCGATCTCATCGCGAGCTCGTCTCCGCGATGAGGCGGGATCCCTCCGCGCTGACCGATCCCGACACCGCGATGATGCGGCTCAGCGTCGCAGAGGAACTGGCGCTCGCGGGGCGTCTCGCCGAGGCGCGGGAGCTCCTCTCCCGCGTCGACGGCGACGGTCCGCTGCTCGTGCGTCGCAGTCGTCTCTACGTCGAGACCACCGTCCTCGTCGGCGAGGGCAGGGTGACGGAGGCCCGGGCCTCGGCTCGCGCGGCCGCCACGTCGAGCCGGGGAAGCAGCGCCGCGGCTCTGCGCATCCGCGATCTGTACCGCCTCGTGAGCCTCGACATCGCGCAGGCGGACGAGATCGACGAGCTGGTCCAGCTGGCGGCCACCACCGACCTGCCCCTCGCGGCGGACGCCGTGCGCCGCGCCTCCGCGTGGTCGGCGAACCGGGACGACGTCGCACCCGTCGACGAGCTGCGTCTGCACGCGCTCTGGTCGCCGGACGATCCGCTCCCCGTGGTCGAGCCCGCTCCGGAACCAGCGGCGGACGCGGCGGTCCTCGCAGCGACTCCCGAGGACCTGACCGCACGCGAGCGTGAGATCGCTCTCCTCGCCCACCAGGGCCTGACGAATCGCGAGATCGCGACGCGTCTGTTCCTTTCCGTGCGCACGGTGGAATCCCACGTCTATCAGGCGCGGTTGAAGGTGGGCGCGGCGTCTCGCCGCGAGCTCGCGCGGATCGTCGCGGCGGACACCGCATCGGAGGAGCCGTCTCCGCCGGCCTGACCGCAGCAGGTCCGCTCCGTGATCCGAAGCGGCGTGATGAGCCCCCGCCCTCGTCCGCGCGGACGGTCGATGCTCGGACGCGCCCCGGAACGGCTGCCGAGGAGTGCGGCGAGCCTTCTCGCGCGCAGACGCCCGGCATCCTCTCGACCGTCGATCGGTCGGGGACGCCGTATGCCGCCGATCAGTCGTCGGGCGTGAAACGTACGCCCGAGGCGGGGCGGGAGAACGATCGCGAGCGGCCGAGGCCGGCCTCCGAGAGCGCGGTCCGCGCGGCTGTCAGGGCGACCGACGAGGGGTATCCGCGTCGCGCCAGTTGCCCCGCCAGGCGCCGCAGCGACGCTTCGTAATCTTTGCCCTCGACACCGCGGACCTTGGACCGGGCGAAGTCGAGCGCGCGCTCGGCGTCGTCGTCGGGAAGCTCGTCGAGGGTGGCGTCCACGATCTCGCGCGGAATCCCGCGCTTGCGCAGCGTCTCGGCCACGGCACGTCGACCGTCTCCGCGACGCTCCACCGCCGACATCGCGAGCTGCTCGGCGAAGGCCGCGTCATCGAGGTAACCCAGATCGATAAATCGGGCGATCAGATCTTCGACGACGGTCTCGTCGACGCCCTCGACGCCCCTGACCACCGTGCGAGCCTCGGACAGGGACAGCGATCGCGACCGGAGCTTGCGCAACAGCACGGCCTCGGCGCGCTCGGCGGCAGCTTCGACATCGGTGGCGGTGTCGGTGTCAGCGTCGTCGGACTCGAGGTCGGGTCCCGAGGAGGCCGCTCTGTCGCCCGCACGGGTGAGGGAGCCGCCCCCGAAGCGTCCGGCGCCCGCCCCACGGCGGGCTCTGGCGGCGCGACCCCGCGACAGGTCGGCGCCCGGAACGGTCCACTCCGCTGCCGACGTCTCGTCCGCGACGGGGTCCGTCCTCAGCGCCCTCAGCCGCGGTCGCCCCGCGGGTGGGTCCGCCGCGGGCTCAGCGCCCGCGGCCTCGGTGGCCGTCCGCCGTCGAGACGGATGCGAGGTCTCCGCGACGCGATCGGATCGCGCCGTGTCGGACCGGCCGAACAGCGGGATGACGGGGGCGAGATCCGCGTCGACGGCACGCAGCGCCCCGGTGCGGGGCGCGCGCTCGTCGCTCGAGCCGGGGTGCGACGCGTCGGTCCGGGAGACATCACCGGCGCGGTCTCCCGGTGCGGAGGAACTCCGGTCGCCCTCGCCGCCGTCGGCGGGCGGGCGACCGGAGCCCCGCGTGTCGTCGATCATCAGGCCGGGCGGCGGGCAGCCAGCTCGTCGTCGGCGGGCGCCACGACAGCCGGGGCTCCACCGATTCCGAGCTTCGCCTTGATCTTGGACTCGATCTCGGCGGCGATGTCGGGGTTCTTGATGAGGAAGTTGCGGGCGTTCTCTTTGCCCTGCCCGAGCTGCTCGCCCTCGTACGTGTACCAGGCACCGGACTTCTTCACGATCGCGTGCTCGACGCCGAAGTCGATCAGACTGCCCTCGCGGGAGATGCCCACGCCGTAGAGGATGTCGAACTCCGCCTGCTTGAAGGGCGGCGCCATCTTGTTCTTGACGACCTTGACGCGGGTGCGGTTTCCGACGGCTTCGGTACCGTCTTTGAGCGTCTCGATACGACGGATGTCGAGGCGGACGGAGGCGTAGAACTTCAGCGCCTTTCCACCGGCCGTCGTCTCGGGCGATCCGAAGAACACGCCGATCTTCTCGCGGAGCTGGTTGATGAAGATGGCCGTGGTCTTGGTGGTGTTCAACCCACCAGTGAGCTTTCGCAGTGCCTGCGACATCAGGCGGGCCTGAAGGCCGACGTGCGAGTCACCCATCTCGCCCTTGATCTCGGCCTCGGGGACGAGGGCGGCGACGGAGTCGATGACGACCAGGTCGATGGCGCCGGAGCGGATCAGCATGTCGGCGATCTCGAGGGCCTGCTCACCCGTGTCGGGCTGCGACACGAGCAGGGCGTCGATGTCGACGCCGAGCTTCTTGGCGTACTCGGGGTCAAGGGCGTGCTCCGCGTCGATGAAGGCGGCGATGCCGCCGGCCCGCTGGGCATTGGCGATCGCGTGGAGGGTCAGGGTCGTCTTTCCCGACGACTCGGGACCGTAGATCTCGATGATGCGGCCGCGCGGCAGACCGCCGATGCCGAGGGCCACGTCGAGGGCGACGGACCCGGTGGGGATGGTCTCGATCGGGGCGCGGTCGTCGCTGCCCAGTCGCATGACCGAGCCCTTTCCGAACTGCCGGTCGATCTGCGCCAGGGCCGATTCGAGGGCCTTTTCGCGCTCTGCGGGTGAGGGCATGACGTCTTCTTTCTGCTCGCGTTCCGGTCGCCTGTAGGCTGTCGCGCCCCCCATCGACGATGGGGGCACCCGACAAGGCGTTCAGGGTGTCGTTCGACGTGATCCACGTTAGGGAGGACCTCCGACATTGATGTCGGAGGACGACCCTTCTGGGGACGAACGGCTCACGAACCCCGTTGTGGAGGAGCCTACGCCTCAATCGAACGTACATTCGACGACACGCCGGAAACAGAGGCCCGAGTCCCGAAGGCTCCCCCCCGACAGCGACAGCGAGGTCAGCCGCGCCGGGGCTCGATCCGACCGACACCGTAGCGGCGGTTCTCGGGGACGTCCGTCTCTGCGCAGAGCGCCAGCCACACGTCTCGAGGGTCGACACCGGCGGCGAGGGCGTCAACGCTCGTCCGTCCGCCGACGGCGGACAGAACGAGGTCGGTCAACAGCGACCCTCCGCGCGCGCCGAACTCATCGGCGACAGCGCGATCGAATTCGCTACGACGCATGGGGCGAACGCGTCGGTGTCGGCGTCAACGAAGCGAGAGCTCGGGCTCGACCGCGGCGACGAGCTCGTCGGGCACCACGTCGGGGAAGGTCTGCAGGCCCTCCAGCACAGAGAGCCGGTCGCCCACCTGACGCATGATCGTGGAGATGGGCACATCGAGCGCCTCGGCGACGGACGCGAGGATCTCGCTCGACGCCTCTTTCTGACCGCGCTCGACCTCGCTGAGGTATCCGAGGGCGACGCTCGCGCGGCTGGCGACCTGACGGAGGGTGCGCCCCTTCTGCTGGCGGAGGTCACGCAGGACTTCGCCGATCTCTTGACGAACCAGGATCATTTGGGGGCCCTCCTCACTGCTGATTCCGTCGCTGCCCGGATGGACAACTGTAAAACACCATCTGTGGTCACCCTAATGCCGCGCGCTGTGCACCGGATGGGAATCGCTGGACGAAACCGGAGTGTGCGATCATTTGTTCCCGCATCCGCCGTCGATACCTCACCGGCGAGGAATCACAGGGCGGCGAGCACCCGACGGATGGCCAGATGGGCCGTCTCGCGGCGGATGCGATCGCGATCGCCGGCGATCACGAGGGAATCCACCCGCGTGCCCAGCGGCGTCGACACCGCGATGTGCACGGTTCCCACTGGCTGACCGTCCTGTTCGTCAGGACCCGCCACCCCGGTCGTCGCCACCCCGACGTCGGCCGGGGAGCCGTCGGCGCCGAGGGCGTCTCGCACCCCGCGCGCCATCTGCCGGGCCACGCGGGGGTGCACGGCACCGTGGGCGTCGAGCAACGCCTGGTCGACGCCGAGCACGCTGTGCTTGAGGTCGGTCGCGTAGGCGACCACTCCCCCGCGCACGACGCGGGACGCTCCCGGGACGTCGACCAGGGACGACACGACGAGCCCACCGGTGAGGGACTCGGCGACCGCGATCGTCCACCCGAGCTCGGCGAGGCGGTCGAGCAGCACCGCGGCGCTCTCGCGCGGATCGCGGACGAGGGTCTCGTCGAGGTCGTCGGGGACGCCGTCGATCATCGGGCGCCCCGCGTCCTGCGGGCGGCGCGCACCTCGGTCACGACGTAGTCGAGGCCCGAGGCGATCGTGAGGACCACGGCGATCGTCATGGTGATGACCGAGACCCACCACACGGTGTCGCGCCAGACGGCCGCGTCGGAGAGACCTGCGAACGGGATCAGGGCGATCGAGAGCGCGATCGCCTGGAAGACGGTTTTGAGCTTGCCCATCCAGGCCGCCGCGAGGACGTGGTCGCTGACGACGATGAAGCGGTAGACGGTGATGCCGATCTCTCGGACCAGGACGACGATCGTCACCCACCAGGGCAACTCGCCGAGGAGGGACAGACCGACGAACGCGACCCCCGTGAGCGCCTTGTCGGCGATCGGGTCGAGGAGCTTTCCCAGGTCGCTGACGATGTCGTAGCGGCGGGCGATGTAGCCGTCGACGCCGTCGGTCGCGATGGCCACGATGAACAGGATCGCCGCCGCCCAGCGCAGCGCGCCGCCGCTGCCGGCGTCGACGAGGAGGAGCACGAGGAACACCGGCGCGCACAGGATGCGCGCGATCGTGATCGCGTTGGGCAGCTGCGGGTGAACGGCCATCAGTCGCGCCCCGTCAGCTGCCAGGCGTCTTCGGAGCCCTCGTCGTCTTCGACGACGGGCAGGCCCTCGAACTGCGCCTCGATGGGGTCGTCGCCGTAGCGGTCGTCATCCCCGGCGGCCGCCGGAGCGGGTGGGGCTTCGTCGCCGCGCAGACGTGCCATGACCGCGGGCAGCTGCTCGTTGGTCACGAGCACGTCGCGCGCCTTCGACCCCTCGGAGGGCCCGACGATCTCGCGCGACTCGAGCAGGTCCATCAGGCGACCCGCCTTCGCGAAGCCGACGCGCAGCTTGCGCTGCAGCATCGACGTCGAGCCGAACTGGGTCGAGACCACGAGTTCCGCGGCCGCGAGCAGCAGCTCGAGATCGTCTCCGATGTCGGCGTCGATCTCCTTCTTCTCCGCCGCGGCCTGCACGTCGGCGCGGTATTCGGGGCGCGCCTGCTGCGTGACGTGGGCGACGACCTTCTCGATCTCCTGCTCGCTCACCCAGGCGCCCTGCACGCGGACCGCCTTGGACGCGCCCATGGGCAGGAACAGACCGTCGCCCTGACCGATGAGACGGTCGGCTCCGGGCTGATCGAGGATGACGCGGGAGTCGGTGACGCTCGTCACCGCGAAGGCCAGACGCGACGGCACGTTGGCCTTGATGAGACCGGTGACGACGTCGACGGAGGGGCGCTGCGTCGCGAGCACCAGATGGATGCCGCTCGCCCGGGCGAGCTGGGTGATGCGGACGATCGAGTCCTCCACGTCGCGCGGCGCGACCATCATGAGATCGGCGAGCTCGTCGACCACGACCAGGAGGTACGGATAGGGCTTGAGCACCCTCTCGCTGCCGGCCGGGAGCTGGATCTCGCCCGCCACGACGGCCTTGTTGAAGTCGTCGATGTGACGGAAGCCGAACGACGCGAGGTCGTCGTAGCGCATGTCCATCTCTTTCACGACCCACTGCAGCGCCTCTGCGGCCTTCTTCGGGTTCGTGATGATGGGCGTGATGAGGTGCGGGACGCCCGCGTACGAGGTCAGCTCCACGCGCTTGGGGTCGATCAGCACCATGCGCACGTCGGACGGCTTCGCGCGCATGAGCAGGCTCGTGATCATCGAGTTGACGAAGCTCGACTTCCCCGAGCCCGTGGAGCCGGCCACCAGGAGGTGGGGCATCTTGGCGAGGTTGGCCACGACGAACCCGCCGCCCACGTCTTTGCCGACGCCGATGGTCATGGGGTGCGTCGACGAGGTGGCGGCATCCGATCGGAGGATGTCGCCGAGCGTCACGATCTCTCGGTCGGCGTTGGGGATCTCGACGCCGATCGCGCTCTTACCGGGGATGGGCGCGAGGATGCGCACCTCGTTGGAGGCGACGGCGTAGGCGATGTTGTTGGTCAGCGCGGTGATGCGCTCGACCTTGACCCCGGGACCGACCTCGATCTCGTACTGCGTGACCGTCGGCCCGCGCGAGAACCCGGTCACGCGCGCGTCGACCTTGAACTGCTCCATCACGCTCTCGATGGCGGCCACGACCGCGTCGTTGGCGGCCGAGCGGGCCTTCGGCGGCGTTCCCGTGGCCAGCGCCGTCACGGCGGGCAGACGGTAGCTGGCGGCGGGCGGTGCGCCCGCGCTGTCGCCACCGAGCCCGGAGATGCCCGGGAGGTCGTCGTCGCCGCCGATGTCGAGGGGCGAGTCGTCGTGCAGGCCGCGTCCGGACGCGGCCCCCGCGAGGGCGCTCGCATCGAACACCTCGGTGAGAGCGTCGGGCGCGGGCGGCAGCGGAGGAGGCGTGGGCGCCTTCGCGCGCGGCGCGACGGGTTCGGGCTCGACCATCGCGGACTCGAACCCGCCCTGCGTCGTTCCCGGCGAGAGCAGCGTCGTGAGGTCGTTGGAGCCGAGGGAGCCGTCGACGTCTTCTTCGCGACCCGACTTGTTGCGACGCCACCAGGGCAGCGACTTCTCACCGCGCTCGTCGTCGGCGTCGCTGTCGGTCGTGTCGACGGGGAGCACCTTCGTCGCCGGGTCGGGGCGCTCGGCGCGATCGACTCCGAACATCCAGGCGTAGAGGTCGCCGAGCCGACGTCCGATGCGGTTCGGCGGCGTCTTGGTGAGGATCAGCACGCTGAGGATCGCGAGAAGCGACAGCGCGATGTAGGCGCCGATGTCGGTGAGGGCGAAGGCGAGCGGCTCGCCCACGATCCACCCCGAGATGCCGCCGGCCGGGCTCAGCGCCGGCAGACCGCCGGCGTTGGGCACCGGGCGTCCGCCGGCGACGTGACAGAACCCGGCGAGGGCCACGACGAATAGACCGAAGCCGATGCCCACGCGACCGTTGTCGTGCACCGAGGCCGGGTGGCGGAAGAGCCAGCCGGCCAGGAGCAGGAGGAGGACGGGCAGCACGAAGGCCACGCGACCGAACAGCGCACCGAAGCTGTAGGCGCTGATGAGCGCGGCCGCCTCGGTGCCGATGAAGAACCATTCCACGACGGCACCGATGACGGCGAGCACGACGAGGAAGAAGGGGAACCCGTCACGGCGCTGATCGCGCTCGAGGTTCTCGGGTCCGAAGGCGCGGAACATGCCGCCGACGCCGTGGGCTACCGCCATCCAGGCGCGGGCGGCGACGGGGGGCTTCTCGGGCTCGTCGACGTAGCGCTTCGGCGCCGGGGCCGAGGCTTTCGATCGCGACGACCCCTTCGCGGGGGCGCGACCGCCGGACGGGGACGAGGTACGAGCCATTCCTCCACGGTAGGCGCGACCTGCGACATTCGCACGGACCGACGCGGGGTTGCGCCCAGCCCGACGGCCGCCGAGACCCGCTCGACCCGCCTCAGCGCAGGCGCTTGACCATCACGTCGCGCCCCATCCCCTTCCGGACCACGGCGAAGCCCTCGGACCGGTACAGCGACACCGCGAAATTGTCGCGCTCGACGCTCAGACTGATGCGCGCGTAGCCCTCGCCGCGGGCGTGGTCGACGAGGCGCTGCAGCAACGCGCGCCCGGTGCCGTGGGCGCGCCAGACGGGCCGCACGCCGATGATGAGCTCGGGCACCCCCGTGCCGACCCAGCCGAACCCGGGCTCGTCGCGCGGCAGCATCCGATACCAGGCCGCACCGATGGGTTCCCCCGTCGGCGACTCCGCGACGAACCCCGCGTCGCCGGGGCGCAGCCAGCCGGCGATGTAGCGCCGGTGCTCGGGGCTGCTGAGCACTTCGTGGCGGGGGCGGGCGCCGCCGGCGCGCCAGTTGGCGGCCTCGACGGTCATGTCAGCGAGGAAGGCGCCGTCGGAACGGAGCGCCGCACGGATCGGGAGACCGGGCATGCCCGCATGATAGCGAGCACGCGACGCCCCCGCGCAGGCCCGCGCTCCCCCGGCCGCGACCGGACGCCCCCGCGGCCGCCCTCCCGCAGCAGGCCGGCAAACGACATCACCGCGCAGGCCCGCACCGCGCCTGCCCGCACGCAGCCGGCCGGCACGCGACACCACCGCACCTGCCCGCGCGCCCCCGGCCGGCACGCGCCGCCCGCGCGCAACCGGCCATTCCCCGCGGACCGCGCCCGGCTTCGCCCGCGCGATCATCCGCCGGAACGACGAAGCGCCGCGAGATGTCCCCGCGGCGCTTCCCCGACGCTTCCCCGACGCTTAGGCCTCGATGACCATCGGCACGATCATCGGGCGACGACGCAGCGACTGGTTCACCCAGCGCCCGATCGTTCGACGCACGACCTGCGAGAGCGCGTGGTTGTCGCGGACTCCCGACTTCGCCGCCTCGGCCAGGGCCGCCGCGATCTTGGGCTTCACGCTGTCGAAGACCTTGTCGTCCTCCGCGACACCGCGCGCGTGGATCTCGGGGCCGGACACGATCTTGCCGGTCGCGGAATCGACGACGACGATGACCGAGATGAAGCCCTCCTCGCCCAGGATGCGGCGGTCCTTCAGGTCGGCATCCGTGATCTCGCCCACCGACGACCCGTCGACGTAGACGAACCCGATGTCGACCTGTCCCACGACCTCGGCGACGCCGTCGCGCAGGTCGACGACCGTGCCGTTCTCGCCGAGGATCGTGTTCTTCTCGGGGATGCCGGTCTCGCGCGCGAGCTTGGCGTTGGCCATCAGGTGGCGGTACTCGCCGTGCACGGGGAGCACGTTCTTGGGCTTGAGGATGTTGTAGCAGTAGAGCAGTTCGCCGGCCGCGGCGTGACCCGAGACGTGCACCTTCGCGTTGCCCTTGTGCACGACCGTCGCGCCGAGCTTCGTCAGCCCGTCGATGACGCGGTAGATCGCGTTCTCGTTCCCGGGGATCTGGCTGGATGCCAGGATGATCGTGTCACCCTCGCCCGGTTCGATCGCGTGGTCGAGGTTGGCCATGCGACTGAGCACGGCCATCGGCTCGCCCTGCGAACCGGTCGACATGTAGACGATCTTGTCGTCGGGGAGGTCGCGCGCCTTCTTGTAGTCGATGAGCACGCCGTCGGGCACGTTCAGGTAGCCGAGGTCGGCGGCGATGCCCATGTTGCGCACCATGCTGCGCCCGAGGAGCGCGACGCGACGCCCGTTCGCGTGCGCGGCGTCGAGCACCTGCTGCACGCGGTGCACGTGGCTCGAGAAGCTCGCGACCACGACGCGGCGGGGCGCCTTGGCGATCACCTGGTCGAGCACGGGGCCGATGCCGCGCTCGGTCGGCGTGAAGCCGGGGACGTCGGCGTTCGTGGAGTCGACGAGGAAGAGGTCGACGCCCTCTTCACCGAGGCGCGCGAACGCCCGCAGGTCGGTGATGCGACCGTCGAGGGGCAGCTGGTCCATCTTGAAGTCGCCCGTGGCCAGCACGAGACCCGCGGGCGTGCGGATCGCGACCGCGAGGGCGTCGGGGATGGAGTGGTTGACGGCCACGAACTCGAGGTCGAAGGGGCCGACCTGCTCGCGCTGCCCTTCCTGCACGGTGAGCGTGTAGGGACGGATGCGGTGCTCTTTGAGCTTCGCCTCGATGAGGGCGAGGGTCAGACCCGAGCCGATGAGGGGGATGTCGCCCTTGAGTTTGAGCAGGTACGGCACGGCGCCGATGTGGTCTTCGTGCCCGTGGGTGAGCACGACGCCGACGATGTCGTCGAGGCGGTGCCTGATCGGCTCGAAGTCGGGCAGGATCAGGTCGACGCCGGGCTGGTGCTCCTCGGGGAACAGCACGCCGCAGTCGACGACGAGGAGCTTGCCCTCGTATTCGAACACGGTCATGTTGCGGCCGACCTCGCCGAGGCCGCCGAGCGGGATGACGCGGAGGGTGCCGGGCGCGAGCTCCGGCGGGTCGTAGACGGTCGTGGGCATGTGAGCCTCCTCGGATACCGCCTCGCGGCATCCCTCTTCGTTTCGGATGCCGTCTCGCGGCATCCTTCTCGTGGCGTCCCTGGCCGCGGATCGGCGGACGCCGATGCTTATCTCGTCGTGCCGTGCACCTTCGGCAGCGCGCCGCCGGCGGCCGCGTTGCGGTCGGGGCGGAAGTTGGAGAAGTCGGCACCGGCCACGTTCTTCACGAGAGCCAGTTCGTCTTCGATGACGGCGGCCTCCCACTCCTCCGGACCCACGAGGGGAAGGCGGACGCGCGGGCTGCCGATGCGGCCGAGGCCGTGCAGGATGTACTTCGCCGCGACCGTGCCGGGCACGTGCGTCATGACGGCGCGCACGAGGGGCTCGAGGCCCTTGTGCGCGGCCGTGGCGGATGCCAGATCGCCGGCGTTCACGGCATCCACGATCGTCCGATAGGGCGCGGCGGCGATGTTCGCGGTGACGCCGATGAGGCCGGACGCCCCGATCGACAGGTGCGGCAGCACGTTGGCGTCGTCGCCGGAGAAGTACATCAGGTCGGTCTGGTTGAGCACGCGACTGACCTCGCTGAAGTCGCCCTTGGCGTCTTTGATCGCGAGGATGTTGGGGTGCTTGGCCAGGCGCAGGATCGTCTCGTATTTGATCGGCACACCGGTGCGACCGGGGATGTCGTAGAGGATCACCGGGAGGTCGGTCGCGTCGGCGACGAGACGGAAGTGCGTCAGGATGCCGGCCTGCGTGGGCTTGTTGTAGTACGGCGTGACGATCATGATGCCGTCGGCGCCGGCCTTCTCGCTGGCCTTGTACAGCTCGATCGCGTGGGCGGTCTCGTTCGAGCCGCCGCCGGTGATGATCTTGGCGCGACCGGCCGAGACGCTCTTGCCGACCTCGACGAGGCGGAGCTTCTCGGGGTCGGTGAGGGTCGAGGTCTCGCCCGTGGTCCCGGTGACGACGATGCCGTCGGCTCCCGCGGTGATGACGTCGTCGATGTGCTTCTCGGTGGCGGGCCAGTCGACCTCGCCGTCGGCGGTCATCGGGGTGATGAGCGCGACGAGCACCTGACCGAAGGGATTGCCGGAGTGCGTCATGCTCCCAGGTTATCGGTTCACCGGGCCCCTCCCCCGGCCCGCGTCGGTCTCGGTGTGAACAATGCGTGACGACGGCCGCGCCGTAGGGTGGCGAGGTGAGCTGGACGACGCGCGCGACGCGCACCGTGTACGAGAACCCCTGGATCCACGTCCGCGAGGACGAGGTGACCGGACCGCACGGGGACGGCATCTACGGCGTCGTGCGGATGCAGAATCCCGCGGTCTTCGTGGTGGCTCTCGATGCCGACGAGTGCATCTGCTTCGTCGAGCTCGAGCGCTACACGACCGGCCGGTCGCTGGAGATCCCCGCGGGAGGCTCGGACGGCGAGGACCCCCTCGTCGCGGCGCAGCGCGAACTGCTCGAGGAGGCCGGGGTGACGGCATCCGAGTGGCAGGATCTGGGACGCATGAACGCCCTCAACGGCATCGCCGACGCCCCCGAGCACGTCTTCCTCGCCCGTGGGCTGTCGATCACGGATGCCACCCGCTCCCAGCACGAGGAGGGGATCGACGCGGTGCGGTGGATCCCGTTCCCCGACGCCCTCGCGCTTATCGCCGACGGCGGCATCACCGACGGCGAGACGATCGGCGCGCTCGCGTTCGCCGGGATCCGGCTCGGCCGGTTCCGCTGAGCGGCCCGAGCGGCTCCCGGGATCGTGGGCCGCGCGGCGGTCGTCAGCGGCCGCGCGAGGCGGCGCGGACGACCAGCGCGTCGGGCAGGAGGCGCGAGGCGGCGACGAGGGCCTTGTAGCGCCACGACGGAACCGAGACGGAACGTCCGCGTGCGGCGTCGCGGAGGCCCTCGCGCACGACCGTCGCGGCGTCGAGCCACATGCGATCGGGGACGCCCTCCTGGCCGGGCGGCAGTCCGAGGCGCTCGTGGAAATTCGTGTGGACGAAGCCGGGGCACACCGCCGTCACGGTCACACCGCGCGGGCGGTACGCGACGTTGGCCCACCGGCTGAAGGAGATGAGCCAGCCCTTGGCGGCGCCGTAGGTTCCGCGCGGCACGAAGCCCGCGACCGAGGCGACGTTGACGATGCGACCGCTCCCCCGCGCGAGCATCGACGGCAGGGCCGCGTGCGCGAGCCGCATCGCCGCCTCGACGTGCAGGCGCAGGTGGCGCACCTCGGCCTCGACGTCGTTGCGCTCGAAGGCGAGGTCGAGGCCGAATCCGGCGTTGTTGACGAGCACGTCGACGCCACCCGCCAGGCGCGCCTCGACGGCCGCGAGCGCGCCGGGATCGAGAAGGTCGGCCGGGAGCACCTCGACGGCGACCGGGTACCGCTCCTCGATCTCGGCGGCGACGGCGGCGAGTGCGGCCTCGTCTCGCGCGACGAGCACGAGGTCGGCCCCGCGCGCGGCGAGCTGTCGGGCGAATTCGGCCCCGAGGCCGGAGCTCGCCCCCGTGATCACCGCGGTGCGTGCCATGTCAGCCCTCTCGCCGGTACGTCTCGAAGCGGTAGCGGATGCCGCTGCGCGAGGTGTGCCAGCCCTCGACGGGGTCGGTCGAGACCCGGCGCCAGCCGTCGGTCGAGGGGGCGCGCGTGTCGCCGTCCACGGCGAGGTCGAGGCGCGTGACCTCGAGGACGTCGGCGATGCCGATGGCCTCGGCGTAGAGCATCCCACCCCCGATGATCCAGACCTCGTCGCCCGCGGCCAGCCGCAGGGCGTCATCGAGGGACGCGGCCCGATCGGCGCCCTCGGCCGCCCACTCCGTCGATCGCGAAACCACGATGTTGCGCCGCCCCGGCAGGGGCCGGAATCGGGGCGGGAGCGACTCCCACGTGCGCCGCCCCATGATGACGTCGTGCGAGGCCGTGACCGCGCGGAAGTGCGCCATGTCTTCGGGGACGTGCCACGGCATCCCCCCGTCGGCCCCGATGACGCCGTCGTGCGCCTCGGCCCAGACGAGACCGACCGAGGTCATACCGCGACGGCCGCGCGGATCGCGGGGTGGTGCTGGTAGCCCTCCACGACGATGTCGTCGAAGGTGTAGTCGAGGATCGACTCCGGCGTGCGCGCGAAGCGGAGCGTCGGGTACGGGAACGGCTCGCGCGAGAGCTGCTCGGCGACCTGCTCGCGGTGGTTGTCGTAGACGTGGCAGTCGCCGCCGGTCCAGACGAACTCGCCGGGCTCGAGCCCCGTCTGCTGGGCCACCATGAGCGTCAGCAGCGCGTACGAGGCGATGTTGAAGGGCACGCCGAGGAACATGTCGGCGCTGCGCTGGTACAGCTGGCACGAGAGCTTGCCGTCGGCGACGTAGAACTGGAAGAGCGCGTGACAGGGCGCGAGCGCCATGTCGGGGATGTCGGCGGGGTTCCACGCCGAGACGATGAGGCGACGCGAGTCGGGGTCGCGACGGATCTGCTCGATCACCTGGGTGATCTGGTCGATCGTGCCGCCGTCGGCGGTCGGCCACGACCGCCACTGCACGCCGTAGACGGGCCCGAGCTCGCCGTCGGCGTCGGCCCACTCGTCCCAGATGGTGACGCCGTTCTGCTGGAGCCACGCGACGTTCGACTCGCCGCGCAGGAACCACAGCAGTTCGTACACGATCGACTTCAGGTGCACGCGCTTGGTGGTGATGAGGGGGAAGCCCGCAGAGAGGTCGAAGCGGATCTGCCGCCCGAAGACACTCGTGGTGCCGGTGCCGGTGCGGTCGGACTTGTGCACGCCCGTGGCGAGCACGTCGCGGAGGAGGTCTTCGTAGGGCGTCGGGATCTCGGCGGTCACGGGGTTCACGATACCCGGGGCACCCGGACGGAGGGGGCGGCCGGCACCACCCGTGGATCATCCGCGCCTGGGGAGGAGGGACGCGCGCGGATGCCGCGGGGTCCGGCCCGTGAGATCACTGGGCGTCACCGTCATGCAGCGACTCATCGGCCCCTCTTCCCCTCGCGCGCATTAGCCTTTCCTGTCGTGGACCTGACCTTCGCCGTGATCGCCGTCGTGGCCCTCGTCGTCGTGACGACGGCTGCGGGCCTGCTGCTGCGCCGTCGCGACGGCCGCGCCCGCGGGGTCGATTCGGCCGAGATCGTCGACCCCCGTCGTCTCGGGGCCGACTCCCTCGGCGAGGAGGCGACCCTCCTGCAGTTCAGCACCGAGATGTGCGCGCGCTGTCCGGGCGTGCACCGGATGCTGTCCGAGGTCGCCGACGCCCGCGAGGGCGTGCGCCACCTCGACGTGGACCTCACGCACCGCCCCGACATCGCTCAGCACTTCCGTGTGCTCCAGACCCCCACGACCCTCGTCCTGGACCGCCACGGCGTCGTGCGCACGCGCTTCGGCGGCACCCCCGGTCGCGCGGTCGTCGAACTCGAGCTGGACACCCTGCAGAAGGAGACCACCCGTGCCTGACATCACGCGCATCGACGCCCGCGGCCCGCGCTTCGCGGCATCCGTCACCGCGGCGCTGCTGCTGGTGGCGACCTTGCTGAGCCTGGTGGGGATCTCGACGGGCCGCGACGACGCGACCGGCGCGTGGGTCCTCGCGACCGCCTCGTTCACCGACCGGCTCGCCGACCCCGGCTTCCTGCTCGTGCTCGTGATCGCCCTGCTGTTCGTGTGGGGCGTCGCGTCTCCGCGGACCGCCCCCTGGGGCGTGCTCTACCGGCGAGTCGTGCAGCCGCGCCTGTCGGCGCCCACCGACTTCGAAGACCCGCGTCCTCCGCGCTTCGCGCAGGGAGTCGGCCTGTTCGTCACCGCGGTCGGTCTCGTGCTGCACCTCGCGGGCGTGCCGTGGGCGCTGCCGATCGCCGCCGCGATGGCCTTCGTCGCCGCTTTCCTCAACGCCGTGTTCGGACTGTGCCTCGGATGCCAGCTGTACCTCGTCCTGCAGCGCGCCGGGGTCATCGGGCGTCGCGGTCCCGCCGCCGCCTGACGCATCCGCTGCGCCGGGGCTGTCAAGTCCCGCACCACGTCGGACCCCCTCGTTAGGCTGGCCGCGTCGCGGTCGCCCCTGACCGCGCCGACACTAACGGAGGTTCCCCATGGCCGTCACGAGCGAAGCCACCACCGCCTGGAAGGGCAGCCTGTTCGAAGGATCGGGTGAGGTCACCTTCACCTCTTCGGGCATCGGCACGTTCGACGTCAACTGGAAGGCCCGCAGCGAAGGCTCGGACTCGGTCACCACGCCCGAGGAGCTCCTCGCCGGAGCGCACTCGGCGTGCTTCAGCATGGCGCTGTCGAACGCCCTCGCCGACAACGGCACCCCGCCCACCTCGGTCGACACCACGGCATCCATCACCTTCAAGCCGGGCACCGGCATCTCGGGCAGCCACCTGAACGTCAACGCGGTCGTCCCCGGTCTCGACGACGAGACGTTCCAGAAGATCGCCGCCGACGCCAAGGCGAACTGCCCGGTGTCGCAGGCGCTCGCGGGCATCGACATCACCCTCGAGGCCACGCTTGGCTGAGACTCCCGCCCGACGCGTCGTCATCGCCGGCGCGTCGGGCCTCATCGGCTCGGCCCTCATCGACTCCCTCCGCGGCGACGGCGTCGACGTCGTCTCACTCGTGCGTCACGCGCCCTCGGCGCCGCACGAGCGGCAGTGGCTGCAGGACGCCACCCCGCTCGACCCCGAGGTGATCGCCGGAGCCGACGCCGTGGTGTGCCTGAACGGCGCGTCGATCGGCAGGTTCCCGTGGACGCCGTCGTACAAGAGCACGCTGCTGTGGTCGCGCGTCACCCCGACGCGCACGCTCGCCGCCGCCGTCCGCGCCCTCGGGCGCGACGCCCCCGCCCTCGTGAACGCGAGCGCGACGGGCTTCTACGGCTCGCAGCCGGGCGTCGAGCTCACCGAGTCCTCGGGCCGCGGCACGGGCCTTCTCGCCGACATCTGCGTGGAGTGGGAGTCCGCCGCGCGTGACGCGGGCGAGAACGCCCGGGTGGCCCTGCTGCGCACGGCCCCGGTCGTGCACGAGCAGGGCGTGCTCAAGCCGCTGCTGCTGCTGACCAAGCTCGGGATCTCGGGTCCCATCGGACGCGGAACGCAGGTCTGGCCCTGGATCTCGCTCGACGACGAGGTGCGCGCCATCCGTCACGTGATCGACTCCGACATCGAGGGACCGGTCAACCTCACCGGGCCGACGCGGGCGACCGCGAACGACCTCGGGTTCGCCCTGGCGCGCCGCATGAACCGTCCCTACGTGCTGCGGGCGCCGATCTGGGGCGTCAAGCTGGCGCTCGGAACGGATGCCACCGAGGCCCTCCTCACCTCCGACGCCGACGTGCGGCCCGCCGTGCTCAGCGACGGCGGCTTCGCCTTCCGCCACTCCACGGTGGAGGACGCGATCGCCGCCGCCGTGCCCGCGGCGACCTGACCCCTCCGCGGCGGAACGGTCGGGGTCAGCGCGCGCGCCGTTCCGCCGCCTCGAGGCGGATCGCGGTGCGAACGGATTCGCGCGCCCGACGACGGTCTCCCGCGGCGTCGTACGCGAGCGCCAGCCGGTACCGGGCGCGCCAGTCGGAGGGATCGGCTTCGACCTCGGCGCGATAACGCGGGAAGAGGGCGTCACCGTCGGCGCGTTCGATGCGGCCGCTGGGACGCACCGGGAGGTCTTCGTCGGGCAGACCACCCTCGGCGTCGAGTCGCTCGCCGATCTGCTGCGCGCGCACCCCGAACCACAGCTCGCGTCCGATGGCCCAGAGCGCCAGCAGCGGGAGGACGATGAGCGCGAGGCCCATGACGACCCCGACCGTCTCTCCGCTGGAGAGCAGCACGAGGGCGCGCTGACCCGCCAGAACGACGTAGAGCAGCAGCAGGACCGTCATGACGGCGACGGCGATGCGGACCCTCATGCGCTGGTGGCGCTCGCGACCTGCCCCGACACGTCGCCGTCGGCGACGGGCGCTCCGGCTTCGACCGGCCGCGTGCGCACGCCGATGTCGATGCAGCTGTCGAGACCGATCGTCACTCCGCGCGCCTCGCGCGCCGCCGCGAGGGCGATGCGTATGCCGGGCGCGTAGGCGGTGGCCGGATCGACCGTGTCGTGCACGAGGGTGAGCGACTCCCCCGCGCCCGAGAGCACGGTCTCCTGCCGGGCGATGACGCCCGGACGCCGCAGGGAGTGGATGGGGACGGATGCCACGCGCTGACCCCGCGCGCGCTGGTCGACGTGGGGGGACTCGACCGGACCGACCTCGGCCCGGGCCGCCGCGATGAGCTCCGCCGTGCGCACGGCGGTGCCGCTCGGCGAGTCGACCTTGGTGTCGCGGTGCGCCTCGACGATCTCGATCGACGGGAAGAACGGGGCGGCCGCGGCGGCGAGGGCGCTGCCGATCACCGACCCCAGCGAGAAGTTGGGGATGAACACGACGCCCGTGCCCGCGGCCTCGGCCAGGGGGCGCACGAGGGCGATGCGCTCATTCGACCAGCCCGACGTGCCGACGAGCACGTTGATGCCGCGATCGATCGCGGCCCGCACCACGTCGATGGACACCGCGGGAGTCGAGGCGTCGACGACGAGGTCGGCTCCGTCGAGCTCGGCGAGGTCGGACTGCGAGCCGAGCACGGCGGCGACCTCGTACCCGTCCTCGGCCTCGACGACCTCGCGGATCACCCCGCCCAGTTTTCCGGTTCCGCCCACGATGGCTACGCGTGTGGTCATGCCCCCAGCCTAGGCGGCGGCGCCCCCGCGGGTCGGGCGTCGTCCACAGACGCGCCGCGCGGGCGGCATCCGGGGATCAGACGGGAAGGGGGTCGACGAGCCCGGTGCGCAGCTCGACCGGCAGGTGGGCCAGGTCGTTGTGCGACAGCAGCGTCCAGGGGCGGCCCTTCTTCTGCGCGATGACCGTGAGCCCGCAGTTGGCCTGGTTGATGGTCATCCAGCGCCACTCGGGCGCCTGCAGCACCTCGCGCACGAACCACGAGATGACGAAGTTGTGGGTGATCAGCAGCTCGTGCACCTCGCCGGCCTTGCGGGCGAGAAACTCCGCGGTCGCATCGGCCATCTGGGCGCGACCCGCATCGATCTCGGCCTCGGTCACCGCCCCGAAGAAAGGCTCGTACGCGGCGGGCGTCTCTGGGGTCATCCCCGTCGGGACGCAGTCGAACAGGAGCGCCGACGACTCCGGCGAGACCGAGGGGAGCCGGTCGGCCACGGCGCGGGCGGTCTGCGCCGCGCGCTCGAGGGGCGAGTGCCAGACCGCGTCGAGCGGGAGTCCCGACAGCCGATCGGCGAGAAGCGCCGCCTGACGCTGGCCGCGCGGAGACAGGGGTCCGTCAGCGAGCCCGTGCTCGGCATCCTGGTGTTCGCCGTGGCGCACCAGGTAGATGTAGTGCGTCACGTCAGCTCACCCCGTTGTCGATCTGCCGTCCCCCGGCCGGTCCCTCCAGCCTACGTCACACGTCGGCGGGGGCGGTCGTCACTCGGCGGCGCGTGCGATGTCGGAGAGCTGGGCGCGACTGAGACGCACCCCCACGGCGCGCATGCACTCGACGACGTGGCGCGGGGCGAAGGCGTTCACGATGGGGGCGGTGACGATCTTCTGCGCGAGCAGCCAGGCGACGGCCACCGCGGCATCCGGGATGCCGAGCTCGCTGCCGACGGCGTCGAGCGCGCGGAGCACGCGCGACCCGCGGCGGTTCAGGTGAGCGGCGACCTGCGAGCCGCGCACGGACTGCGTCGACTGCCCGCGCGTGCGCGTCTCTCCGGCGAGGAAGCCGTGGGCGAGCGGATGCGACGGGGTCACCGCCATGTTCTGCGCCGACGCGATCAGGCGCACGTCGCCGTCGAACTCGGAGCGGCGCAGCACGTTGTAGGGCACGTCGAGCACGGTGATGCGCGGGTAGCCGGCCGACGACAGGATGCGCGCCTCGACGAGCTGCGCGGCGGTGTAGCCGTGGGCGCCGATCGCGCGGACCTTGCCGGCCTCGACCAACCACTCGCTCGTCGCGAGGGTGTCCTCGAGCATCGCCGTGTCGCCGCGCGCCGCGTCGAGGGAGAGCACGTCGATGCGGTCGGTGCCCAGACGCGTCAGCGACGCCTCGACCGCCCGCACGAGGTTGACGGAGTCGAGCCCGGGGTTGTCGGGATGGCGGCCCACGCGCACCGTCAGCACAGTGTCGTCGCGCATGCGCCGCGAGCGCATCCACTCGCCGATGATGTACTCGCTGCGTCCCGCGGCGTAGCTGTCGGCGGTGTGCAGCGCGTTGCCGCCGAGTTCGGCGTACGCGTCGAGGATGTCGTGGCTGGCGGCGGCGTCGACGTTCCAGCCGAACTCGCCGCCGCCGAGGAACAGGGGGAACACCTCGAACCCCGTCTCGCCGAGCGGGACGCGCACGTGCGAACCGAGACCGGGGCCCTGCAGGGTGATAGGGGCGGACGGATGAGGGGCGCGATCCCGACGCAGGCGCGGCGAGGCCGTCTCGTCGACGCCCGAGCCGCTCATGGTGGGCTCCCCTCTCGCGCCGGGAACCGGTGCGGAAATGCCGCACCCCCTCGCCCCCCGACGTACTTCAACGGTATTCGCTCGCCCGGACGGGGCCGCATTTTCACCCGGCTCGGCGATAAACATTGCGTAACGCTTGCGCGCGGCGCCGTCGCACGGGCCCCTCTGTTCACTTCCGTCACACGACGAATGCCCGCCCCGCACAGTGCAGTGCGGGACGGGCATCCGGTGATCGCGGGATCAGCCTTCGGCGGGAGCCTCGGGGCCCTCGCTCGCGGCGGCCGAGCTCTGCGTGTCGGCCGGCTCGGGCGTGGTGGCCTCCTCGTCGAGCACGGGCTCGAGCGAGAGCTTGCCGCGGTCGTCGATCTTCGTGATGCGCACGAGGATCTTACGACCGACCGAGAGCACGTCCTCGACGTTCTCGACGCGCTTGCCGCCGGCGAGCTTGCGGACTTCGCTGACGTGCAGCAGGCCGTCCTTGCCGGGGAGGAGCGAGACGAACGCACCGAAGGTCGCGATCTTGACGACGGTTCCGAGGAACTGCTCGCCCACCTCGGGGTTGGTCGGGTTGGCGATCGCGTTGACCTGGGCGCGGGCGGCCTCGGCCGAGGGGCCGTCGGTCGCGCCGATGTAGACGGTGCCGTCCTCCTCGATGGAGATCTGCGCGCCGGTCTCGTCCTGGATGGCGTTGATCGTCTTCCCCTTGGGGCCGATGAGCTCACCGATCTTGTCGACCGGGATCTGCACGCTGATGACGCGAGGCGCGGTGGGCGCCATCTCGTCGGGCGCGTCGATCGCGGCGTTCAGGACGTTGAGGATTGTCAGACGAGCCTCCTTGGCCTGGGTCAGGGCCGCGGCCAGCACCGACGACGGGATGCCGTCGAGCTTGGTGTCGAGCTGGATCGCGGTGATGAACTCGGAGGTACCGGCGACCTTGAAGTCCATGTCGCCGAGCGCGTCTTCGGCGCCGAGGATGTCGGTCAACGCGGCGTAGCGCGTCTGTCCGTCGACCTCGTCGGTGACCAGACCCATCGCGATACCGGCGACGGGAGCGCGAAGGGGCACACCCGCGTTCAGCAGCGACAGGGTCGAAGCGCAGACTGAGCCCATCGACGTCGAACCGTTGGAGCCGAGTGCCTCGGACACCTGACGGATCGCGTAGGGGAACTCCTCGCGGCTGGGCAGCACCGGCACGAGCGCGCGCTCGGCGAGGAAGCCGTGGCCGATCTCGCGACGCTTCGGCGAACCCACGCGGCCGGTCTCACCGGTCGAGTAGGGCGGGAAGTTGTAGTGGTGCAGGTAGCGCTTGCTCGTGATGGGCGAGAGCGAGTCGATCTGCTGCTCCATCTTGAGCATGTTCAGCGTGGTGACACCCAGGATCTGGGTCTCGCCGCGCTGGAAGATCGCCGAGCCGTGGACGCGCGGGATGACCTGCACCTCGGCGTCGAGCGGGCGGATGTCGGCGACACCGCGGCCGTCGATGCGGACGCCGTCGCTGAGGATGCGACCGCGAACGATCTTCTTGGTGACCGACTTGTACGCGGCCGAGAACTCCAGCGGCGCGCCCGCGGGCAGCTCGCCCGCCTCGACGGCGGCGATGAGCTCGCCCTTGACGCGGTCCTTGACGGCGTCGTCGGCGTTCTGACGCTCCTGCTTGTCGGCGATCTGGTAGACGCCCACGAGGTCGTCGTACGAGCGGCCGGCGACGAAGTCGTAGACCTCGGAGCTGTACGCGGGGAAGACCGGGTAGGGCTGGATCTCCTTGGCCGCGGTGCGCGCGACCTCGTTCTGCGCGTCGACGAGCTGACGCAGGAACGGCTTGGCGGCCTCGAGGCCCTCGGCGACGACCTGCTCGTTGGGCTTGGTCGCACCGCCCTTGATCATGTTCCAGCTGCCCTCGGTGGCCTCGGCCTCCACCATCATGATGGCGACGTCGCCGTCGTCGAGCACGCGGCCCGCGACGATCAGGTCGAAGACGGCATCCTCGAGCTGCGTGACGGTCGGGAAAGCGACCCACTGGTCGGCGTGCTCGCCCTGGCCGGGGATGAGCGCGAGGCGCACACCGGCGATGGGACCCGAGAACGGCAGGCCCGAGATCTGGGTCGACATCGAGGCGGCGTTGATCGCGAGCGCGTCGTAGAACTCGCCCGGGGCGATCGAGAGCACGGTGACGACGATCTGGACCTCGTTGCGCAGGCCGTCGACGAACGACGGGCGCAGCGGGCGGTCGATGAGGCGGCACACGAGGATGGCCTCGGTGGAGGGGCGACCCTCGCGGCGGAAGAACGAGCCGGGGATCTTGCCCGCGGCGTACGAGCGCTCTTCGACGTCGACGGTCAGCGGGAAGAAGTCGAAGCCCTCACGGGGGTGCTTGCCGGCGCTGGTGGCCGACAGGAGCATCGTCTCTTCGTCGAGGTAGGCGGCGACGGCGCCCTGCGCCTGCTGGGCGAGGCGTCCGGTCTCGAAACGGATCGTGCGGGTACCGAAGCGGCCGTTGTCGAGAACGGCCTCGGCGGCGGTGATTTCTGGACCTTCCAAGAGGTCCCTCCTTCTTTGTTTAGGCTCGCCGCCCCGTGTGGGCGACGAGCTGACATGCGAAGGAGCAGGAACAGGCAGAAAGGGCGCGCCGACGAATCGACCCGGAAATCCCGGCGACTGGCCACCAGTAGACGACCACCCGGCGATCCGACGGGGAGTCCACCACAGGGGACCAGCGTCTGCCGGCCTGCTCCGTGAGCTCATATGCAGTTGAGCGGATGCCAAGACGGCATTCGCGCACCACCCTACCAGCGTCGACTCCGCCGGGGTGGTCGCGCCGCACCTGCGTGCTCTAGCGTGACCTCATGGGTCTCACGCGTCTCACCTGTCACACGCTCACCGCGTGCCTGGTGCTCGGCGCCGTCTTCACGCCGCTGCCCGCCTCGGCGACACCCGCGCCGCCCCTCACTTCCTCCTCGTCGGTTCCGCGCCCCGCGGCCGTCGACGAGGCAGCTGTCGCCGCCGTGAAGCAGGAGCTGGATGCCGCGGAGGCGACCGCGGCGTCCGCATCACGACGCGCGCTGGATGCGTCGGCGGCCGCCGAGCGCGCCCGCGAACTCGCGGCCACGACGACCGAGCGCGCCGAGACGCTGACGCGGCAGAGCGCCGCGGCCGACGCCGCGCTTTCGCAGGCGAGCTCTCGGGCCGGGGCGAGTGCCGCCCGCCTCTACCGCACGGTCGGAGCCGGTCCCCTCGTCGCGCAGCTGCTGACCGAGGCCGACCCCGACTCGCTGCTGCAGCGCCTCGGTCTGCTCGACCACGTCACGGCGGTCAGCGCGCGCACGGCGGGCGAGGCCCGCAGCGCGGCGGATGTGGCGACCTCGCTGCGCGCCCAGGCGGAGACCGCGCGCGACGAGGCGACGCGCCTGTCGGCCGAGGCGCAGACCAGTGCCGCGACGGCGTCGGCCGAAGCGGATGCCGAGACGGCGGCCGTGTCGTCGGCGCAAGCGCGTCTGGACGACCTCTACGCCCGGCTCGCGGCCCTGCGGGAGACGACCGCCGCTGAGGAGCGCGCGGCGCGCGAACGCGAGAAGGCGGCGCGCGACGCCGCCGACGAGGGGGGCGCGACCGGGGGCGGATCGGGGTCAGGCGGCTCCACCGGCGGCGGCTCGGGCGGATCGGGCGGCGGGAGCGGCTCGGGCGGGTCCGGCGGCGGAAGCGGTTCCGGCGGGTCCGGGTCCGGCGGCGGCTCCGGGTCCGGGGGCGGTTCCGGCGGCGGCAGCGGCTCCGGCGGCGGCTCGAACGGCGGCGGCTCGAACGGTGGCGGCTCCGGCGGAGGCTCGAACGGCGGCGGGTCCGGTTCCGGCGGCGGCTCGAACGGCGGCGGCTCCGGCGGAGGCGGGTCCACGGCGCCGGCCGGACCCGTCATGAGCCCGAGCGAGGCGCGCGACCACGCGCGCGGCGCGATCCGGGGCTACGGCTGGGGCGACGACCAGTTCTCGTGCCTGGTGTCGCTGTGGAACCGCGAGTCGGGCTGGCGCGCCGACGCGCTGAACCCGTGGAGCGGCGCTTACGGGATCCCGCAGGCGCTCCCGGGCGAGAAGATGGCATCCGCGGGTCTGGACTGGCGCACCAACGCCGCGACGCAGATCTCGTGGGGACTGTCGTACATCAGCGCGCGTTACGGCAGCCCATGCGGCGCGTGGGCGCACTCGGAGCAGACCGGCTGGTACTGACCGCGAGGCCCTGAGCCGTGCGACCCGACCACGCTCCTGCTCGTGAGGACGCCGCGCCGGGCACGAGTTCCCCGGCGGATCAGGCGGTGCGCGTGCGCTCCCGATCGCCACGGGTGGGCAGGTCGACGTAGCCCTCGTGCTTCGCGTGGATGCCGTCTCCGGCGGTGCGTCCGCGCACGCGGCGCCAGACCCACGGCAGGGCGTCGCGCGTGAGCCACCCGCCCCGCGGGGCGTCGTCGTCGGCGTGCAGCGCCTCGTCGAGACCGAGCAGGGCGCGGGCATCGGGGACGCCGAGAGCCTCGGCCGCCCGGTAGGCGACCAGGCGGTGTCCCGAGGAGCGAAGGTGCACCAGATCGTCGGCCCACAGGGGCAGCTCGCCGATCTCGGCGACCGCCTCGAGGTCGAGCAGGATCGCCCCCTGCTCGGCGGCGATGCGGCGCAGGTGCACGTTGTAGGCGGCGAAACGGCGGGCGAAGATGCGCGCCGCGGGGCGCCGCGGGAGGAAGGTCGTCACGAGCAGCACGTCGGCTCCCGTGCGACGCACGGCCCGCACGGCCGACTCGACCTCGGCCACGAGCGCGGGCAGCACCGGAGCGGGACCCACCAGGTGGTTCGCGCCGATGAGGATCGACACGAGGTCGGGACGCAGGGCGAGGGCCGCGGGGATCTGCTCGTCGATGAGGTGCCGCACCCGCCGACTGCGCACCGCGAGATTGGCGTAGCGGAACGGCCCCTCGTCGCTCGTGTGCGCGAGCAGCTCCGCGAGACGGTCCGCCCAGCCGCGGAACTGCCCCGACGGCATGCGCGACCGGTCGCAGAGCCCCTCCGTCAGCGAGTCGCCGAGAGCGACGAACCGGCTCCACCGCCCCCGCGTGCGCGTCGCCTCGGGTGCGGCCGGGCGCGGTCCGCCGCGCAGCAGCAGGCCGTCGTCGATGCGGCGCAGGGCCACGGCATCCGCGTAGTGTCCGACGAGGTCGCGCGTCAGCGCCTCCCACGTGCGCCCCTGCACCGCGTCGCGGGCGGCCCGCGCGAACGCCCGCCGCTTCGCGTCGTCGCCCACGAGGTCGGACACGCGCGCACGGAGGTCGTCGAGGTCGCCGGGCCGGTAGAGCCAGCCGTCGACGCTCGAACGCACGAGGTCGAGGGGCCCGCCGACGCCCGTGGCGACCACCGGCACCCCGCTCGCGAGAGCCTCCTGGATGGTCTGCCCGAAAGTCTCGCTCTCACCCGGGTGCACGAACACGTCGAAGCCCGCCATGACCGACGACAGGGCCGCTCCGGACAGGTGGCCGGTGAAGACGGCATCCGGGATCGCCCTCTCGAGCGCGGCGCGCGAGGGTCCGTCGCCCACGATGACCAGCCGCGTGCCGGGCAGACCCGCGAGCGCGCGCAGATCGTCGACCTGCTTCTCGGGGGCGAGCCGGCCGACGTATCCGACGATGCGCTGGCCCTCCGGCGCCACCTCGGCGCGCCACGCCTCGTCGCGGTGCGCGGGGGCGAAGCGCACGGCATCCACTCCCCGTCCCCACCGGCGGATGCGGTCGACGCCCAGGCCCTCGAGCTGCCCGGTCGACGCCGACGAGGGAGCGAGGGTCAGCGTCGCGCGGCGGTGCAGGCGCGCGACGTGCGCGGCGACGAGGGCGGTGGCGTGGGGCAGGCCGTACTTCTGCGAGTACGCCACGACGTCGGTCTGATACACCGCGACCGAGGGGATCTTCAGGGCGTCGGCGGCGGCGAGCCCCTGCCATCCGAGCACGAACGGGGATGCCAGGTGCACGACGTCGGGGTCGAAGTCGCGCAGCAGCGCGCCCAGGCGGGCGGCGCGCGCGAACACGACGCGGACCTCGGGGTACGAGGGAAGGGGCACCGAGCGCAGCAGCTCGGTGCGCGCGCCGTGCAGATCGGCGGTGACATCGCCCGCCTTGGGGGCGATCACCAGGGTCTCGTGCCCCATCTCGGCGAGATGGCGCAGGACGTGCAGAACGGAACCGGTGACCCCGTTCATGTGCGGGAGGAAGGACTCGGCCAGCAGCGCGACTCTCACGCCTCCAGGGTGCGACCTCCGCGCCCGCCGCGGGGCGCGCAGGGGCCGGACGTTCGCGATGTTCACCGGATGCTCCGCGGGCGGTCACCGGCCCGTGGGCGGGGCGTCTCGATCGGCGGCGGAGAGTGACGGGATGGACGGTGTCGACGCCTGGCTGCAGGCGATCGCGGCGAGCCCGTGGGCTCTCCCCGCGATGGCGGTGCTGGTGTTCGCCGACGCGTTCCTCGTCGTCGTCCCGGGCGAAGCGGCCGTGACGGCGTTCGGCGCTCTGGCCGTGGCGCACGGGACGCCCTCGCTCGCCGCGGTGATCCTCGTCGCGGGGGCGGCGGCCTTCGCGGGAGACCTGGGCTGCTACCTCGTCGGACGCGCCGTGGGCGTGGAGCGCTGGGCCTGGATGCGCGGGCCGCGGGTGTCGGCGGCCCTGGAGTGGGCGCGTCGGCGTCTCGAGCGCAATGCCGCGGTCGTGTTGTTCACCGCGCGCTTCGTGCCGTTCGCGCGGCTCGCGGTGAACCTCGCGGCGGGTGCCGCGCGGGTGAATCCCGGCCGGTACCTCGGCGTCGCCGCCCTGGCCGCGCTGGCCTGGGCCGCGTATCAGGCGGTGATCGGCGCGGTCGTGGCCGCGCTCGTGCCGGGAGGTCCGGTGGTGGCGGTGGTCGTGTCGATCCTCGTCGCCGTGGGGATCGGCGTCGGCATCGACCTCGTGCTGGCGCGTCGGGCGAAGCGGCGGGCGGCGGCGCAGGGCTGACGCGGGCGCATCCTCGCATCCCTGCCCGGAGTCCGGCGAGCAGCCGCGGCATCCCCGAGCCCCGGATGCCGCTCCCCCGGCGCCTCACGCCGGCGCGAGCGCAGAACCCCACGTCCTCGCATCCACCACCCCGGGATCCCGCGAGCAGCCACCACTCCCCTGAGCCCCGGAGGCCGCGACGCCGGCGCCTCAGACCAGCGCGAGCGTCCGTTCGGCGGCGTCCACGAGGGCGCGGCCGTACGACGGCCCGTGGCCCGCGGCGTGCACGGCGAGCGGGTGCAACTGGTGCACGGGCAGGCGGTCGCGCCAGCCCGCGCGCAGCGGATGGGCGCGGTCGTACCCCGCGACGACGCGATCGAGGAAGGGACAGCCGAAGAGGGCGAGCATCGCGAGGTCGGTCTCGCGGTGGCCGCCGTGCGCGGCCGGGTCGATGAGCACCGCGCCATCGGAGGCCCACAGCACGTTCCCGGTCCACAGGTCGCCGTGCAGGCGCGCGGGAGGCTCGTCGTCGTCGAAGGCCCCCGCGGCGATCAGCGCGCAGGCGCGGGCGACCACCTCCGCCCCGGATGCCGAGAGCGAGCCCGCCGCGAGAGCGACGGGGAGGAACGGCTCGACGCGCTGCGCGGCGTAGAACGCGCCCCACGTGACGGTGGCGCGCGCGGGCTGCGAGCGACGACCGATGAAGATGTCGCCCTCCCACCCGGGCGGCGGGGAGCCGAAGGCCGGGGCGCCGGCGTCGTGGGTCGCGGCGAGCGCGGCACCGAACGCCTCCGCGGCCTCGGGGGTCGGCCCGGTCTCGACGACGCGCTCGAGGACGATGCGCTCCTCCCCGGCGTCGACGACGCGGACGATGCGCACGCCGTCGGCTGCGGCCAGCCAGCGCAGCCCCGCGGCCTCCGCGGCGAAGAACCCCGCGGGCGCGTCGGACCTGCTCTTCACGTGCTGTTCCATCGGCCCAGTCTGTCGCGATGTCGGAGGCCCCGGGCACGATGGGGGCATGAGCGACGGTTACGACCCGGACTTCCTCGGCATCCCCCTGCCCCTCCCCTCCCCCGCGCGAGCCATGACGCGCCTCGACTACCCCCGCTTCTCGGTGCTGCTCGACGAGCGACGCCGTTTCGCGGCGGTCACCGGGGTGGTGATCGACGGGGCGACGCTGCGCGACCTCCCCCGCACCGGCGAGTGGCGCCTCGACCCGCGGGTGACCGCCGACGCGCAGGCGGGACCCGAGGTGTACAGCCGCAACGATCTCGATCGCGGGCATCTCGTGCGCCGGCGCGACCCCGGTTGGGGCACGCCCGCGCAGGCGCAGGATGCCACCGAGGCCACCTTCTTCTACACGAACGCGGCCCCGCAGGCCGCGGGGTTCAACCAGTCGAAAGAGCTCTGGCTCGGGCTCGAAGACCACGTGCTGACCTACGCCGAGAGCACCGATCGGCGACTCGCCGTCTTCACGGCGCCCGTGCTCGGCGACGACGATCCCCCGTACCGCGGCATCCGGGTGCCCCTTCGCTTCTGGAAGATCGCCGCGTGGCGCGACGGCGACGCGCTCGCGGCGGCCGGGTTCGTGCTCGATCAGAGCGACCTCGTCGACACGCGCCAGGGTCTCGTCGTGGGTCCGCTCGGGGCGTTCCGCACCTTTCAGATGCCGATCGCCGAGATCGCCGCCGAGGCGGGCGTCGAAGTGGGTCCGCTCGCCGCCGCCGACACGTTCGTGCGCCGCGGGCTGCGCCCCGCCACCGCCCGCGAGCTGCGCCGTCGCGACGACATCGTGCTCTGAGGGGCGGGGGCGCGTGTGTCAGGCCGGGCGCGCGGGCCGGGTGCGCCGGGCGCGCGGGCCGGGTGCGCCGGGCGCGCGGGCCGGGTGGCGGGAGCCGGGCGCACGGGCCGGGCGGCCGGCGCCGGGCACACGGGCCGTGTCGCGGGAGCGGGGGCCCGGGGCCGGGCCAGGTCGCGGGGGCCTGGCGCACGGGCCGGGGGCCGGGCCGGGTGGCGGGCGCGCGCCCGTGTGCCGGGCGCCGGGCACACGGGCCGTGTCGCGGCAGCGGAGGCCCGGGGCCGGGGGCCGGCGTACGGCCGGGTCGCGGGCGTCGGGCACACGGGCCGGGTCGCCGGGGCCGGGCGTGGGGCCTCGACGGGCATGACCGAGCCCTCCCCGCACGTGCGCGTCCAGGGGCGACCCCGAGGCAGCCTGAGCCGACGGCCGCGCGATGCGTGCGTCAGCTCACGCGCACCGCGTGCAGCACGGTGTCCACCGCCGCGGCGGGGTGGCCGTCGCGCAGTTCGGCGTCGGCACTCGTGCGCACGACCCGTTCGCACCTCTCGATGCGGAACCCCTCGTCCAGGGCCCCCCTCAGCAGTTCGGGCGTGTAGAGGATCGCCGGGTCGGTGGGCCCGTGACCTCCGGCCGCGATGTTCTGCACGTCATGACCGACGACCACCAGCGTGCCCCCGGGTGCCACCCATCGCGCGATCCGCGTGATCACGGTCGCACTGTCGGGCAGGTGCAGGTAGCACGAGACGACGAGATCGGCGGATGCCGCCGGCTCCCACTCGTGCACATCGCCCTCGACCCACGCGACGGCGTCGCCGCCGGGGCGCGCCGCGGCCAGCGCGAGACCCGCGCTCGAGAAGTCCACGCCAACCGCGGACCATCCCCGCTCGGCGAGCCAGAGCGCGGTGCGTCCGTCACCGGTGGCGACGTCGATCGCCCGTCCCGGCGCGAGGGGGGAGACGATCTCCCGCACGACCGCGGGCGGCTGCGTGGCCCACACCCCTCCGGCCGAGGCGCGGTATCGCTCGTCCCACTGCGTGGCATCCATTCCGGACTCCTTCTGCTCGCCCCCACCCTAGATCGGCCCGCCGCTTCGTCGCCCGCGCACAACCTCCGTGATCCGCACAACCTCAGCCCGCAACCCCGAGAACCCCCGGAGGTTATGCAGATCACTGAGCTTGCGCCCTCACGCCGGCGCCCGCGCACGCGCCCCCGCTTGCGCACAACCTCCGCGATCCGCACAACCTCAGCCCGCAACCCCGAAACCCCACGGAGGTTACGCAGATCACTGAGCTTGGGCCCCCCGGGCCGGCATCCTGCCCTCTGCGCCCCGCTCGCGCACAACCTCCGCGATCCGCACAACCTCAGCCCGCAACCCCGAAACCCCACGGAGGTTACGCAGATCACTGAGCTTGGGCCCCCCCGCGCCGGCATCCTGCCCTCTGCGCCCCGCTCGCGCACAACCTCCGCGATCCGCACAACCTCAGCCCGCAACCCCGAGAACCCCCGGAGGTTATGCAGATCACTGAGCTTGCGCCCACCCGCGCCGGCATCCTGCCCTCCGCGCCCCGCTCGCGCACAACCTCCGCGATCCGCACAATCTCAGCCCGAAACCCCGAAAACCGCGCGAATCCCGAACCCCACACACTCCTCCGCCCCTACAACGACGACGCCCCGCCGCCCACACGGGCGACGGGGCGTCGGATCGGGCTCACTCCCCCGAGAGGCCGCCGAGCAGGTGACCGAACGACCGGCCCTCGCCGAGGTACGACGAAGGGTCGAACGGATCGGCGTCCTGCACGGGTTCGCGGGCCGCGATGGCATCCGCGAACTCCCGGGCGCCGCGGTCGACGCGCGAACCGAGGGGGGCGACCTCGTCGGCGTTGGCACCCCAGTCGCTGGATGCCGCGAACACGCCCGTCGGCACCGGGTTGGCGTGCAGGTAGGTGAACAGGGGCCGGATGGCGTAGTCGATCGCGAGCGAGTGCCGGGCGGTGCCGGCGTTCGCGCCGATCAGCACCGGGGTACCCGTGAGCGCCTGCGGGTCGAGCACGTCGATGAACGACTTGAACAGTCCCGAGTAGCTCGTGGAGAAGATCGGCGTGACAGCGATGATGCCGTCGGCCGAGACGACCGTGTTGATCATCTGCTCGAGAGCCGCGGGAGCGAAGCCGGTGAGCAGGTTATCGGTCAGGTCGTGTGCGAAGTCGCGGAGCTCGAACACGTCGGCCGTGGCCTCGATGCCGCGCTCGCGCAGCTCGGCGAGCGCGGCGTGAGCGAGACGGTCGCCGAGCATGCGCGTCGACGAGGGTGTCGACAGGCCCGCGGTCACGACCGCGATGCGGCGGGCGGCCATCTCAGGCACCCACCTTCGTCGCGGCGGCGCCGAACGCGCTGCCGGAGCGGGGCGCGGCATCCTGGTAGGGGCTTCCCGAGACCATGTTGTCGCCGCGGTTCGCGCCGGGAACGGCCTGACGCGGGGCCGCGCCGGCGTAGATCTTCTCGACCTGGTTGGCGTGCGTGGGAGCGTCGGGCACCTCGGTCGGGCGGTTCTTCTGCAGCTCCTTGCGCAGGACCGGCACGACCTCGCCACCGAGGATGTCGAGCTGCTCGAGCACCGTCTTGGTGGGAAGACCCGCGTGGTCGATGAGGAAGAGCTGGCGCTGGTAGTCGCCGAAAGTCTCGCGCATCGCGGCGTAGCGGTCGATGATCTGCTGCGGCGAACCGACGGTCAGCGGGGTCATCTCGCTGAAGTCCTCGAGGCTCGGGCCGTGGCCGTACACGGGGGCGTTGTCGAAGTACGGACGGAACTCCCGCACGGCGTCCTGCGAGTTGGCGCGCATGAACACCTGTCCGCCGAGGCCGACGATCGCCTGCTGGGGCGTGCCGTGTCCGTAGTGCGCGAAGCGCTCGCGGTACAGCGTGATGAGGCGCTGGTAGTGCTCCTTGGGCCAGAAGATGTTGTTCGCGAAGAAACCGTTGCCGTAGTAGGCGGCCTGCTCGGCGATCTCGGGCGTACGGATCGATCCGTGCCACACGAACGGGGGAACGCCGTCGAGGGGACGCGGGGTCGAGGTGAAGCCCTGCAGGGGCGTGCGGAACTTCCCCTCCCAGTCGACGACGTCCTCGCGCCACAGCTTGTGCAGCAGGTCGTAGTTCTCGATCGTGAGCGGCAGGCCCTGTCGGATGTCCTTGCCGAACCAGGGGTAGACCGGGCCGGTGTTGCCGCGGCCGAGCATGAGGTCGGCGCGACCGCCCGAGACGTGCTGCAGCATCGCGAAGTCCTCGGCGATCTTCACCGGGTCGTTCGTGGTGATGAGCGTCGTCGACGTCGTGAGGATGAGGCGCTCGGTCTGCGCGGCGATGTACGCGAGCGTCGTCGTGGGCGACGACGACCAGAACGGCGGGTTGTGGTGCTCGCCGAGGGCGAAGACGTCGAGGCCGACCTCTTCGGTGTGCTTGGCGATGGTGAGCGTGTCCTTGATGCGCTGGGCTTCGCTCGGGGTCTTCCCCGTGGTCGGGTCCTGGGTGATGTCGCTCACCGTCATGACACCGAACTGCATGCCCGGCCAGGTGGTGTTCTCGCTCATGATGCGCCTCCGTTTTGTATGCATCTGAATATACATGGAAGAACGCACGACGCCCGACTTTATTCCGCCCTACCCCATCGTCATCCGGGATCCGACCCCGTGGACCGCGCGGCACGCCGCGGTTATCGTCGCCGGGGATGACGGATGCCACCCCCTCCCCGCCGACCCGCGTACCTTTCTGGGACAACGCGCGCTTCGCCGCCATCGTGCTGGTGGTCCTCGGGCACGCGATCCAGCGGCTGACCTACGACTCGGATGCCGCGGAGGCCGTCTACCTGCTCGTGTACGCGTTCCACATGCCGCTGTTCGCCCTCGTCTCGGGCTACTTCTCGTCGGCGGCCGAGCCGACGCGGCGTCGCATGGCCCGCCTGTTCACGGATCTCGTCGCGCCGTACGTCATCTTCGAGACCCTGTGGACGATCACGCAGTTCCTCGTCACGGGGAGGACCAACCTCGACCCCGCGCAACCGTCGTGGACACTGTGGTTCCTCCTCGCCCTCGCCCTGTTCCGCCTTGTGCTGCCGTACCTCGCCCTGCTGCGGGGCCCCCTCGTCTGGGCCCTCGCGATCTCGGTGGTCGCCGGGTATCTCCCCAGCATCGACTCGACGTTCTCGGTGTCGCGGTTCCTGGGACTGCTGCCGTTCTTCACCCTGGGGTGGTGGCTGCGCGAGCACGACGTCGTCGCTCGAGCGGGCCTCCTCGCCGCCCGACCCGTGTGGCTGCGTCTGATCGCGGCGGGGGTGCTCGCGGGAGCCGGCGTGCTCGCGTACGTCTTCGTCGACGCCTGGAGCGCGATGCGCCTCGGCACGTGGTTCTTCTTCGTCGACGCCTACGTCGACCTCGACGCCCCGCAGTGGTGGGCCGGGGCCGTCCGCCTCGCGATCATCGCGCTCGCGCTCGTGCTGATGACGGCGTTCCTGGCGCTGATCCCCCGCCGCGAGACCCGCTGGACCCCTCTGGGCCGGTACACGATGTACGTCTACCTGCTGCACACGTTCGTGCTCTATCCGTTCCGGCAGTCGGGGATGCTGCGCGGCCTCGAACCCGTGTGGCTGTGGATCCCCGTGGTCGTGGTCGCGAGCGTCGTCATCGCCGTGGTCCTGTCGAGCCGCCCGGTGCGGCGCCTCACGCGCCCCCTGGTGGAGCCCCGGATGCCGTGGCTCTTCCGCGACCGCGAGCTCGGCGCGGGCCGCGGCTCGCTCTAGCCGGCGCGCCCCGCGCCCCGCGCACCCCCGCCCCGCGCACCCCCGCCCCGCGAGATCACACGATCGGCGCGAGAGCACAGCCTCGGCAGCACCGCTTCCGTGTGACCTCGCGCCGAACGTGTGATCTCGACCGCGGCAGCGGCGCGGCGCAGAGCGACGCGGCAGCGGCGCGGCGCGGCGCGACGCCGCAGCGGCGCGGCCCGGCGGCGCGCGGTCGCTACGCGCCGAGCAGGCCCGCGCCGATCGAGGTTCCGGCGGGAGCCGCGGGCGGCACGGCCCACAGTCCCGACCCGACGTGGCGGAGGTACTCGCCCATGGCATCCGTCGCCAGGGCCTTCTGCACGGTGATGTAGCGCTCCGGGCTCTTCTGGAACGACAGGAAGAACAGCCCCGCGTTGAGCCGACCGAGGTCGGTCGTGCCGTCGACGAAGTTGTAGCCCCGCCGCAGCAGCCGGATGCCGCCGTTCATGTCGGGATGCGCGAGACGCACGTGACTGCGCGGATCGATCGCGGGCGCGCCGCTCGCCCCCACGGCCGCGAAATCGGGGGTCGCGAACTCGTCGCCGCCCGAGAGCGGCGCACCGTTCGCCTTGTCGCGACCGACGACGCGGTCCTGCTCCGCGAGGCGGGTGCGGTCCCATGTCTCGATGAGCATCGCGATGCGCCGGGCGACCAGGTACGACCCGCCCGCGAGCCACGCCGGCCCCTCGGATGCCGGGACCCAGACGTTCTCGTCGAGGGCGGCGGTGTCGTCGGCGAGGATGTTCGCCGTGCCGTCCTTGTAGCCGAAGAGGTTGCGGGGCGTCGCCTGCGAGGCCGTGGTCTTGGACGTGCGGCCGAAGCCGAGCTGCGACCAGCGGATCGTCGCCCGGCCGAACGCGATGCGGCTGAGGTTGCGGATCGCGTGCACGGCCACCTGCGGGTCGTCGGCGCAGGCCTGGATGCAGAGGTCGCCGTCGGAGCGCAGCGGATCGAGGTCGTCGCCGAGGAACGCCGGCAGGCGCTCGAGCCCCGCGGGCTTCTGGTCCGCGAGCCCGAAACGGTCGTCGAACAGCGACGGGCCGAAGCCGAACGTGATCGTGAGGTTGCTCGCGGGAAGGCCCAGCGCCTCACCGGTGTCGTCCGGCGGAGCCTCGGGAGAGCCGCCGACCGCGCCCGTCGCGCTGACGTCGAGTCCCTGCATCATCCGCGTCGCGGCGTAGGTCCAGTCCGCGAGCAGCTCCGCGAGGTCGTCGCGGGTGGTGCGGGCCATCATGTCGTACGACGCGAAGTGCAGGTGGTCCTGCACCGGGGTGGTGATCCCGGGCTGGTGCACGCCCGCGGCCGGGGCGATGGCATCCGTCGCCGCCCGCTCCTGCTCGCGGCCGTACGCCGCTCCGCCCACGAGCCCGACGCCACTGCCCACGACGAGCCCCGTGGCGCCGGCGCCGAGGGCCAGGCCCATCAGGCCGCGGCGGGACAGCCCCTGACTCGGGGCGGCCGGCTCTGCCGCCGGCTCGGAAACCGGGGAGGCGGCGTCGGTGCGGTCGTCGTGCACGCTCACTCCAGGATCGTCACCGTCAGCTGCGACAGCGGCTCGGCGAGGGCGTTGATGAGGTCGGTGAGCTGCCGCTTGTCGGCCTCGGTGAGCTGCGAGTACGGCACGAACCCGGCGTCTGCGGAGCCGTGCGCGGCGAGGGCCGCCTCGAGGTCGGCGTATCCCTTGTCGATGCGCGAGACGAGCTCGGTGCCCTTGTCGCCCTTCGAGTCGGCGAAGTCGCGCACGAGCGAGAACGCCATCTTCGACCCCTCGACGTTCGCGGCGAAGTCGTACAGGTCGGTGCTCGACCACCAGTCCTCCTCGCCGCTGATCTTGCCGGTGGCGACCTCGTCGAGCAGCGCGATCGCGCCGTTCGAGATGCCGGCGACGCCCTGCGCGTCGAGCGCTTGGGTGAAGGCGTCGGAGTGCACGTAGTCGTACAGCTCCTGCGTGTCGGCGATGAGCTTGTCGCCGTAGGTGGCGCGCTCGGCGGGGGTGGACGGCGCCCAGTTGTTCCAGGCCGGGGTCTCGCCGTCGGCGTTCAGGGCGTCCTGCGCGGGGACCCACAGGTCTTTCTCGAGGCGGTGGAACCCGGTCCAGTCCAGGCCCTCGGCCACGGCGTCGACCTCGCGGTAATCGATGCGGGGGTCGAGGTCGCCGAGCGCCTCGGCGATGGGCTCGATGCGCTCGTAGAAGGCGCGCACGCGGGGGAACTGCTCGCGGGCCGCGGCGTCGTCCCCGCCCTCGTAGGCGGCGGCGAGGGTCTGCACCGCGGGGATGAGCTGGCCGACCTGGTCCTTCACGAACGCGGCGTAGAGGTCGACGGCCTGCTGCTTCTGCTCGGCATCCGGTCCCTCCACGGCCACCGCGTCGCCGGTGACGGTGAACGCGGCCTTGCCGACTCCGTCGCCGACCATCCCCGGCTTGCACAGGGTGTAGTAGTCACCCGGCTGGGCGACCACGGTGAGGTTGCGCGAGGCGCCCGGGGCGATGTTCTCGACCTCGCCGACGATGCGGAGGCCGTCGGATGCCAACAGGTAGAACTCCGTCGTCTGCTCGCTCTTGTTGTCGACGGTGAAGGCGACGGTGCCGCTGGGCGCGCTGCCCGCCGAGACGGCGCAGCCGTCGGCGGTCGAGGTGACCGTGAGCGCGCCGGAGGCGGCGGCGTCGGTCTTGGCCACGCAGCCCGAGAGGACGAGGACGGCCGCGCCGGCCGCAGCCGAGGCCGCGAGGAGGCGTGTCGAGTTCATGATGCTCCGTTCGATGAAGGAAGAAGGATGCCGCGGCGTCGGGCGCGCGCGGGAGAAGCGGGGGCTACGGGGCCGTGGGCGTGCCGACCGCCGCCGCGGGGCGTGCGGTCGCCGCGCGCGCGGGGTGCGGCGCCTCGGAGGGCGCCTGTCCGGCGGGGACGGGGACGGCCGGGGCCGAGACGGCGGGGCGAGGACGACGGCCCGCGCGCACGCCCCGGATGAACAGCGGGGCGACGACGGCGACGTACACCACCCACGCGAGCACCTGCAGCCACGTCATCTGCGGCATGAAGCCCACGGTGGCCTGCAGCAGCACGGCCAGGGCGCTGTCGGGGGCGATCGAGGTCGAGACGTCGAACGCCCAGCCGAAGGGGAAACCCGCCCAGCCGACGGCGACCAGCCCCGTCGTCGGGTCGACGGGCGCGCCGGCCCCGAACGGGCCGGGGAGCGCCCCCGCCTCCTGCAGGTCGTGGAAGGCGTAGGCGAGCACGCCGGCGGCGACGATGACGAGGACGCCGCCGGTCCAGGTGAAGAACCGGCCGAGGTTGAGCCGCAGCATCCCGCGCGCGATGAACCATCCGAGCACGACCGCGGTGGCGAGTCCCAGGAGGGCGCCGAGCAGGGCGATCGGGGATTCCCCGAACGACTGCACCATCGACCACAGCAGCAGGGTCGTCTCGACGCCCTCCCGGGCCACCGAGACGAATCCGATCGCGACGAGCGCCCACACCCCGCCGCGCAGGGCCTTGTCGATCCCGCCCTCGAGGCCCGCCTTGAGCGTGCGGCCGGCCTTCTGCATCCAGAAGATCATCCAGGTGACCATGGCCACGGCGAGCAGCGACAGTCCGCCGCCCAGGAGCTCCTGCGCCTCGAAGGTCAGCATGTACGCGCCGAAGGTGAAGATCGCTCCCACCCCGAGCGCGAGGGCGACCGCGAGGCCGACGCCCGTCCACAGCTTGGGCAGCGCGTCGCGGCGGTCGAGGCGCGTCAGGTAGGCGACGAGGATGCCGACGACGAGCGCGGCCTCGAGGCCTTCACGGAGGCCGATGAGGAAGGTGGCGAAGAAGCTGGCAAGCACGGGCGGGTATTCCGACTTTCACGAGGAGGAAGGACCGCGACGCTGCGGATCAGGTAAGGACAGCCTCACCTGACTGTGACAGATTACGCACTTTCGCCGGATCGCGCATCCCCGATTCCTCGACGCCTCGTTCGCCACCCCCGGCGGCGGTAACGCTCGGCAACAATCGCGCGCCGCTCCCCGCCCCGACCTAGCCTCGATCCATGTCCGCGTTGAACCTCCCGATCCTCGACCTCTCGCTCCTCGACCAGGGACCCGAGGCCGCGTCCCGCTTCCGCGACGAGCTGCGCGCCGCGACCCACGACGTCGGCTTCTTCTACCTCACCGGCACGGGTGTGACCCCCGATCTCGAGGCGCGTCTGCTGCAGGCCGCCCACGACTTCTTCGCCCTCCCCGAGGCCGACAAGCTCGCGATCGAGAACGTCACGAGCCCGCACTTCCGCGGCTACACCCGCGTCGGCGGCGAGCGCACGCAGGGTCGTGTCGATTGGCGCGAGCAGATCGACATCGGCCCCGAGCGCGAGGCGATCCCGGATGCCGACGGCCCCGGCTACAACCGCCTCGTCGGGCCGAACCTGTGGCCCGCGGCCCAGCCCGAGCTCAAGGACGTCGTCACCGAGTGGCACGACCACCTCACCGGCGTCGCTCGCAAGCTGCTGCGCGCGTGGGCTCTCGCCCTGGGAGCGGAGGAGCAGTACTTCGACCGCCACTTCGGCGACCCGCAGACCCTCATCAAGATCGTCCGCTACCCCGGCAAGGACGACCCGACTCCCCAGCAGGGCGTCGGCGCCCACAAGGACTCGGGCGTGCTCACCCTGCTGTGGGTCGAGCCCGGCAAGGGCGGCCTGCAGGTCGAGCGGGACGGCGAGTGGGTCGACGCTCCCCCGGTGCCCGGCGCCTTCGTGGTCAACATCGGTGAACTTCTCGAATACGCCACGCAGGGGTACCTGACGGCGACGAACCACCGCGTCATCTCGCCGACGTTCCCCGACGAGCGCATCTCGGTGCCGTTCTTCTTCAACCCCGCCCTCGACGCGCGCCTGCCGATCATCGAACTGCCCGAGGAGTTGGCATCCGAGGTCCGCGGCGTCACCGACGACCCGACCAACCCCATCCACGCGACCTACGGCGAGAACGCCCTCAAGTCGCGCCTACGCGCCCACCCCGACGTGGCCGAGCGCTGGCACGCGGATCTGCTGGCCGCGCGCGCGGCATCCTGAGCCCCGGGGAACCCTCTCGATAAACGCCGATCCTGCCGAGACCCGCCGCGTCACCGCGTGTCTCGACAGCGACGGCGTTTATCGCGTGGAGGCACGGCGGAGCGGGAGCGGCGAGCGCCCGGGAACGCCGAAGGCCGCCCCACACCGTGGGGCGGCCTTCCAAGAATGTTTTGCGCGATAGAACGCTGGTGCGATTAGCGACGCAGACCGAGACGCTCGATGAGCGAGCGGTAACGGTTGATGTCGACGTCCTGCAGGTAACCCAGCAGGCGGCGGCGCTGACCGACGAGCAGGAACAGCCCACGGCGCGAGTGGTGGTCGTGCTTGTGGAGCTTGAGGTGCTCGGTGAGGTCCTTGATGCGCTGCGTCATCATCGCGACCTGCACCTCGGGGGATCCGGTGTCACCGGGGTGCGTCGCGTACTCTTCGATGATCGCCTTCTTGACGTCTGCTTCGAGTGCCATAGATGGGATCCCCTTCCTCTTGTTGCGCGGCGCCCGGCACCTGATGTGCGAGCTCTCTTTATCCGCGGCCGATCGAACGGCAACCGCATGAGTCTACCAGCATCGGGATGCCGCGAACGACCCGCCGTGGACAGGCCGACCGTCCGCCCGCCGGGGTCGCCCGCGTGCCGTCGTGTCGGAGGCCTGGCGTAGCCTCGATCCGTGCAGCTCACCGTTCGCGTCAAGCCCGGCAGCTCCCGCGGCCCTCTCGTCGAGGACGACGCCGACGGGCTCGTCGTGCACGTGCGCGAGCGGGCTGTGGACGGCGCCGCCAACCGCGGAGTGGTGAAGGCCCTCGCCGCCCACTTCGGCGTGGCACCGCGCGACGTCGAGATCGTGCGCGGGCACACCTCCCGCACGAAGCGGGTCGAGGTCGACGCGTGACGACCCGCCAGAGCGCCCTCATCGATCTGCGTCCGCTGACGACCTCGCCGGCGTTCGCGCGCCTGTGGATCGGGTCGACCCTCGCGGGCCTGGGCGGACAGCTCACGGTCGTGGCGGTCATGCTGCACGTGTTCGAGCTGACGCAGAGCACGTTCGCGGTGTCGATGATCGCGGTCGCCGGCCTGCTCCCGATGGTGGCCGCGGGGCTTTACGGCGGCATGCTCGCCGACGCCTTCGATCGGCGCACCGTCGCCCTGCTCTCCGCGGTCGTCACCTTCGCCTCGACCGCCCTGCTCGCAACCCTCGCGTGGACGGGGCTCGAGACGGTCGGGTGGCTCTTCGTGCTCAGCGTCGTGAACTCGGCGGCGAACTCGATCGTGATGGCCACCAAATCGGCCATCACGCCCCGCCTGCTCCCCCGCGACCTCCTCCCCGCTGCCGCCGCCCTGCAGGGGGTCACCGTCGGGATCATGGTCATGGCCGGTCCCGCCCTCGCCGGCGTGCTCGTGGCCTTCGCGGGCTACGCGTGGACGTACTCGCTCGACGTGCTGCTGATGACCTCGCTGTTCCTCGGCCTGTGGTCGTTGCCGCGACTGCGGCCCGAGGGCGAGGTCGTGCGCCCCGGCCTCGAGTCGCTGCGCGACGGCGCGCGCTTCCTGCGCCGCGCCCCCAACATCCGTCTTCAATACATCCTCGACATCATCGCCATGACCTTCGGTCAGCCGGTGGCGCTGTTCCCCGCGATCGGCGCGGTCCTGCTCGGCGGTGGAGCCATCACCACCGGCGTGCTCACCGCCGCCGTGGCCGCGGGGGCGTTCCTGTCGAGCCTGTTCTCCGGACCCGTCGGCCGGGTCCGGCGCCAGGGCCTCGGAATCGAGCGGGCCATCCAGGTCTACGGCCTCTCGATCGGCGCGTTCGGTCTCGTGCTGCTCGCGGGGAGCCTGGGCTGGCTCCGCCCCGATCTGGTCGACGAGACGCACGCCGCCGTCGCGCTGATCGTCCTCGCGGCGGTCGCGTTGGCCGTCTCGGGCGCCGCCGACAACGTCAGCGCCATCTACCGCTCCACGATGATGCAGGCCGCGGTCCCGGATGCCATGCGCGGACGACTCCAGGGCATCTTCATCGTCGTGGTGGCCGGCGGCCCCCGCGTCGGGGCGCTTTACGCCGGAACCCTGGCCACCCTCGCCGCCCTGTGGGTTCCGCCCCTGTTGGGCGGGATCGTCATCCTGGCCCTCGTGGGCACGCTCGTGCGGTTCTCGCCGCGCTTCCGCGACTACGACGCGCTGAATCCGCAGCCCTGACCACGCCCGAGCGGTCCCACGGCGCACCGCACTGCACTGCACCGCGTCTTGCGGCGCCGGACGGAGCGGTGGGACGCCGCGCCGCTCGACGAACGGACGCCTCGTGACTGCCGAACCCCGGCGGATTCCGGACGTCGCATCCGCCCGCCCCCGCCGGTGTCGGAGGGACGCCCTATCGTCGGGATCGTGGCATCCGGTCCTTCCCCCTCCCCCGCGTCGATCGCGGTGCAGTTCGTGCTCACCGGCGTCGTGTGGGGGTCGAGCTTCCTCTTCATCGCGGTCGCGCTGACCGGCATGACGCCGGCGCAGGTGGCCGGCGGGCGCCTGCTGTTCGGCGCTCTCGCGCTCGGGGCGATCGTCGCCGTCCGGCGCGAGCGCCTGCCCCGCAGCCGACGCGTCTGGGCCCACCTGGTCGTTCTGGGGTTCAGTTTCTGCGTCGTGCCGTTCCTGCTGTTCGCATGGGCCGAGCAGCACGTGTCGTCGGGCCTGGCCAGCATCTTCAACGCCACGACCCCGATCATGACGGCGATCATGGCGTGGGCGGTCTTCCGCGTCGAACGCCTCCGGCCCGGTCAGCTCGTGGGGATCGCGGTGGGCATCGTCGGCGTCGTGGTGATCATCGCGCCCGGAGCGGTGGCCGACGTCGGCGGCAGCACGGTCGCCCAGCTCGCGCTGCTCGGCGCGACCGCGTGCTACGGCTTCAGCCTCGCCTACATGCGCCGTTTCCTCGGCGACACCGGCCTGTCGGGGATCGCGTTCGCGTTCGGGTACATCGGTCCGGCCGCGGCGTTCATGGTGCTGCTGTCGCCCGTCATCCTGGCCGAGCCGATGCGGCTCGACCTCCCCGTCGTGGGCAGCATCGTCGCCCTCGGCGTCCTCGGGACCGGGGTTGCGTACGTCTGGAACCAGAACACCCTCCGCGCCTGGGGCCCCACGCGCGCCTCGACCGTCACGTACATCACCCCCGTCGTCGGGGTGGCTCTCGGCATCCTGGTGCTCGGCGAGCGCATCTCGTGGAACGAGCCCGTCGGCGCGGCCGTGGTGTTCCTCGGCATCCTGCTCGTGCAGCAGCGCCTGCGCCTCCCCCGTCGCGTCGCCGCCTGAGTTCGAAGACGACGAAGGACCCGGATGCCGTGGCATCCGGGTCCTTCGCACTGCATGGTCACCGCAGCGTGCGCTGCGGTCGGATCACGCCTGGAGCGAGAGCTGCAGGTCGAGCTCGATCGTGACGTCCTTGCCGACGAGGACGCCGCCGGTCTCGAGGGCGGCGTTCCAGGTGAGGCCGAAGTCCTCGCGGTTGACGACCGTCTTGGCGGTCGCGCCGGCCTTGTAGTTGCCCCACGGGTCGGTGCCGAAGCCGCCGAAGTCGAGCGAGAAGGTGGCGGGCTTGGTGATGCCGCGGATGGTGAGGTCGCCATCGACGAGGAAGTCGCCGTCCTCGACGCGCACACCGGTCGAGCGGAAGTCGAGCGTCGGGTAGGTCTCGGCGTCGAAGAACTCGGCCGAACGCAGGTGCTGGTCGCGACCCTCGTCCTTGGTGTCGACCGAGGTGACGTCGACGGATGCCTCGACAGTGGCCTCGAGCGGGTTCTCGGGGGCGACGATGGTGGCGCTCTTGACGCCGAAGGTGCCGCGCACCTTCGAGATCATCATGTGGCGCACCGAGAAGGTGACCTCGCTGTGCGCGGGGTCGAGGACCCAGGTTCCGGTCTTGTAGCCGGGGATGTCGAGGGTGGTTGCGTCGGTCATGTCACTCCTAGAGGTCTGGGGAGCCGTGTCGGCGTCCTGACGAGCCCAACTCCCATTCACACGAATGTATTCCACGATCGTGGAAAAAGACGAACCCGAGGGTGCCGCAGCCCCCTCGGGTTCGTGAACATCGGGTTTCTTCTCAGCCGACCTTGAGCAGGTCGATGATGAAGATGAGGGTCTTTCCGCCGAGGAAGTGGCCGCCGGCGGGACCGTAGGCGAGGTGCGGGGGGATCACGAGCTCGCGGCGTCCGCCGACCTTCATGCCCGGGATGCCGTCCTGCCAGCCCTGGATCAGGCCGCGGAGGGGGAACTGGATGCTCTCGCCCCGGCCCCACGACGAGTCGAACTCTTCGCCCGACTCGTACTCGACACCGGCGTAGTGCACGGTGACGGTGTCACCGGGCTTGGCCTCGTCGCCGTCGCCGACGATGATGTCGCGGATGACGAGGTCGGAGGGGGCGGGGCCGCTGGGAGCGTCGAACTCCGGCTTGGTGCGATCAGTCATGCATCCATCCAAGCACGCCGACCCGATCGGCGAAGCCCCTGGACAAAGACTCAGCGCCCGGTGCCGCGGCGATGCCTGCGTGTCTCCCGGGCGCTGAGTTGGCCTACCTCGATGGTCCCCCCGCCTCGCGCCGGTGTCAAGACCCCGGTCGGCGAGACCGCACGCGATCACCGAGACCGCACAGGGCACGACCGGGACGCGCGCTGTGCCGGCATCCTCACGCGTTTCGACGACGGCGCGAGACGCGTCACCGTGACAGCAGGGCCGCCCTCGCCGCCGTCGTGCGCTCGAGCAGGTACCGCTCGGTCGCCGGGGCCTGCGGATCGCGCCCCGACAGAGTGCGCTGACGCGCGGCGGCGAGCGCCGTGGCATCCGCGATGAACGTCTTCATGACCGGCGAGCGGTCCCCCGGCAGGGTGCGCGCCCACGCGAGAGCGGAACGACGCCCGGGCCCGGTCGCGAGCATGTCGACCTCCTGCGGGGTGAACCATCCGGCCGCCGCGTACTCGCCGAGGCGCGCGCGCGTCAGTCGCGCCTCCTCGCGGCGCAGGGCGAGGATCCCCAGGATGAAGAGCACGAACAGCGGCACCTGCAGCGCCGCGTAGACCTCGAAGAAGCTCGCGAAGGTGGCCGATCCGTTCCACAGACCGTGCAGCAGGATCGCCCCGATCAGACCCGGGATGCCGTAGGCCAGGGCCGCTCCGGTCCGCAGGCCGCGCCGCGCGGCGAGACCGAACGCGAACCCCGTCAGGCTGGTGAACATGACGTGCGCGAACGGCGACAGCACCGCGCGCAGGAAGAACGTGCTCGCCACCTGCGCGGGACCGCCCTCGAGGTAGCTGATCGCGAAGTATTGCACGTTCTCGGTGAGGGCGAAGCCCGCGCCGATGAGCGCGCCGTACACGATGCCGTCGACGGGGCCATCGAAGGCGCGACGCGCGAACGCGAAGATGAGCAGGACGCCGAGACCCTTCGCGATCTCCTCGACGATGGGCGCCTGCACCACGGCGCTGAACGCCTCCGGCAGTCTGCCGAGAGCGAGGGTGAGCAGCAGGTCGACCCCGAGCGCGATGACGACCGCGGCGATCGCTCCCCACGCGACGGCGAACACGAGCAGGCGCCGCGGCTCGGGTTCCCACCGGTCGATGTAGCGCACCGCGAACCACACGATCACGAACGGGATCGCGGCCAGGACCAGACCGAGGAACGTCGCCGCCGTCCCGAGGAACCCGGTGAAGTAGCGCACGAGGAGCGCCAGCAGGGGCACGAGGAGCACCGCCACGACCCACAGCGCCACTCCCCCTCGCCGCGGCCGCGGCGGCGCGGCGGAGACCGCCACCTGCGGAGCGGTGGAGATGCGGTCGGGTTCGATCGAATCGGGTCGCGAAAGCGGCGACGGGGAGCTCATGGGCACAGCCTAGGGTCGGCGATCGCCACGCTGTCGAGGCTTGCGAACGCGCGCCCGGGGACGGCCCGGTAGCGTGGAGACATGCGTTTCGCCCACGTCCGGTCTCAGGAAGGGGCGGAAGCCCCCCGTCTCGTCAGCGTCCACGGCGAGGAGTTCTCCTTCGTCGACGCGCTCTTCGACGGCGCTCCCGCCACGCTCGAGCAGCTGATCGCCGGCGGCGACACCCTGCTCGACCGCGTCCGCGACGCCGCCACGACCGCCCCGCGCGCACCGCTCAGCGGCATCCGGTTCGCCTCCGCCGTCCTCGCTCCCCCGTCGATCCTCGCGGTGGGCCTGAACTATGCGGCGCACTCCGGCGAGCTCGGTCTGAAGACCGACGCGGGCCCGACCGTCTTCGTGCTGTGGCCCAACTCGCTCACCGCCCACGAGGCGACCACGTCGTGGCCGCGGGCGCTCAGCGAGGCCGTCGACTACGAGGCGGAGCTCGGGGTCATCATCGGCCGCCCCGGCCGCGACATCGCGGAGGCCGACGCCCTCGATCACGTTTGGGGCTACACGGTCGTCAACGACATCACCGCGCGCAACATCCAGTTCTCCGAGGCGCAGTGGTCGCGCTGCAAGTCGTTCGACGGCTTCACCCCGACGGGCCCGTTCGTTGTCACGGCCGACGAGATCCCCGACCCGCAGGACCTGCACATCTGGACCGTCGTCGACGGACACACGGTGCAGGATGCCAGCACCGGCCAGATGGTGCGCTCGGTGAAGACGCTCATCAACAAACTGTCCGAGTCGGTGACCCTGCTGCCGGGCACCCTCATCTCCACGGGGAGCCCCGGCGGCGCCGGCTACTCCCGCGACCCGCAGATCTTCCTGCGCGATCGCTCGACCGTCACCGTCGGGATCGACGGCATCGGCGAGCTGACGACGCACTGCCGCATCCTCGACTGACGCGGCATCCACAACGAAGGGCCGGGACGATGCGTCCCGGCCCTTCGCGGCGCTCATGCCGGACGGCGGGTCAGTCCTCGACGACGCTGTCGGCGGCGCGCACGATCGGGATCGCCGCGGTCACCGCCTGCAGGCCCGACAGCCGCGCCGGGGAGATCTGCTTCGTGACCTCTTCGCGGGTCATCAGGCCCGCCTCCACGACGAGGTCGGCGACGTTGCGGTGCGTCAGCAGCGCGGTCTTCGCCAGGGCCGCGGCGGCCGCGTACCCGATGAAGGGGGTGAGGGCGGTGACGACGCCGACCGACGAGCCGACCATCGCCCCGAGTCGCTCGCGGTTCGCCGTGATGCCGTCGACGCAGTTGACCCTCAGGGTCCACATCGCCTGGCGCATCCAGGTGATCGACTGGAAGACCGAGTGCGCGATCACGGGCTCGAAGGCGTTGAGCTGGAGCTGACCGCCCTCGACCGCCATCGTGACGGTCATGTCGGCGCCGACCACCGAGAAGGCGACCTGGTTCACGACCTCGGGGATGACCGGGTTGACCTTGCCCGGCATGATGCTCGAGCCCGCCTGCCGCGGGGGCAGGTTGATCTCGCCGAGGCCGGCCTGCGGTCCCGACGACAGCAGCCGCAGGTCGTTGCAGATCTTCGACAGCTTGACGGCGTTGCGCTTGAGCGACGACGAGAACGACATGAACGCGCCGGTGTCGCTGGTCGACTCCACGAGGTCGGTCGCGGTCTCGAGGTCGAGCCCCGTGATCTCGCGCAGGTGCCGCAGCACCGATCCGGCGTAGCCGGCGTGCGCGGTGATGCCCGTTCCGATCGCGGTCGCGCCCATGTTGATCTCGAAGAGCAGGTACGCGTTCTCGGTCAGACGGTTGTAGTCCTCGCCGAGCGTCGTCGCGAAGCCGTGGAACTCCTGGCCGAGCGTCATGGGCACGGCATCCTGGAGCTGGGTGCGACCGACCTTGAGGACGTCGTGGAACTCCTCGGACTTCGACAGGAACGACTGGCGCAGCAGCGCGAGCTCCTCGAGCAGGCTCTGCAGCGTGAGCGACAGGCCGATCTTGATGGCCGTCGGGTAGACGTCGTTCGTCGACTGGCTGCGGTTGGTGTCGTCGATGGGCGACAGGAAGGCGTAATCGCCCTTCTCTCGACCGGCCATCTCGAGGGCGATGTTGGTGATGACCTCGTTGGCGTTCATGTTGGTCGAGGTCCCCGCGCCGCCCTGGATGACGCCGACGGTGAACTCGTCGTGGAACTCCCCGTCGATGACGCGCTGCGCGGCGCGGTCGATCAGGTCGGCCTTCGCCGGGTCGAGCACGCCGATCTCGCGGTTGGCGCGCGCCGAGGCCTGCTTGACCATCGCGAGGGCACGCACGAGATCCGGGTAGACCGAGATGGGCCGCTTGGCGATCGGGAAGTTCTCGAGGGCACGAGCCGTGTGGATCCCCCAGTACGCGTCGGCGGGGATCTCCAGGGATCCGAGGGAGTCGGTCTCAATACGGGTGCGCGTCATTGCGTCCAAAGCCATGTGGGTGTCCTCGTGGGTGTCACGGCGAGCAGGGATGCCACGAGCCTAACCACCACGGCCGACACGGTCGTTGGACACGGCGGCACGTGCCGACATCGTCACTGTCCCGCGCGTCTATTGCACCGCCGGTTTGCGCGAGAAGGCCTCGAGGCGTTCGTCGGGGGTGAGCGCCGCCATCCGCTCCACCCACGCGGGGGTGAAGTACCCCGTCGTCTCGGCGTCGACCACCGGCACCACGGCGTGGGTGATCGTGTCATCCCACACGTGGACGAGGTGGAACGAGCGCCCGCCGTCCATGCCGTTGACCGCGTCGGCGGGACGCGCGAGGTCCATCGTGTAGCACGAGGCCGCGGCGACGCTCACCGGCACCCCGGCGAAGGTTCCCGAGGTGGAGTAGTGCAGGTGCCCGGCGAGGATCGCGCGCACGTCGCTGCCGGCGATCGCCGCCGCGAGACCGGGCTGGTCGCGCAGTTCGAGGATGTCGAAGAACGGGATGTGCGTGGGCAGCGGCGGGTGGTGCAGGGCGAGGATGGTGCCCCGCGGTGCGGGGGTCGACAGCTCCGCGCGCAACCAATCGAGCTGGGCCGGGTCGAGGTCGCCGTGATGCCAGCCGGGCACCGTGGAGTCGAGGGCGATCAGCCGCAGACCGCCGAGATCGTGCACGCTCGTCACCGGTTCTTCGGTGGCCTCGGCGTCGAGCAGCTCCGCCCGCAGCGCGGGGCGTTCGTCGTGATTGCCGGCGACCCAGACGACCGGCGCGCCGAGGCGCTCGGCCCAGGGCTCGACCTCCGCGCGCAGGGCGCGGTAGGCCTCGGGCTCGCCGAGGTCGGTGAGGTCGCCAGTGAAGACCACGGCATCCGGTCGCACCCCGGTCGCCTCGGCCGCGGCGAGGGTGCGGCGCAGGTGCACGGCCGTGTCGTACCGGTCGCCGAGCAGCCGACCGCCGCCGAGCAGGTGGGTGTCGCTGAGGTGGAGGATCACGCGCGCGGCGGGCGCGTGCTGACCGAACTGCACGGATGCCATGACCTCAGCCTACGAGGGGGCTCCGACACCGGGAGTCCGGGCGGCGCCTCACGCGGCGGCGATCGCCCGCGCCGGCCCGGCGCTCCGGAATCCGCTCCCGGGCGTCCCTCGCCGCGTCGCGCGGCAGCGACCATCCCACGCGGCCCGGCGCCGTGGCATCCGCCCGCGCCCCGCCGACGACGACGCGAGGTCAGTGGTTGAAGAGGATCAGCAGCAGGGCGCCCAGCACGGCCGCGCCGCACACCGCGAAGCACGCGTAGGCGCCGACGAGCGACAGGCGCTTCTGCCCCTCGCTGAGCGGGTTCTTCTTGGCGGCCTTCGCCACGGCCTTCTCGGCGCGACGGCGCTGCTTGTCGCTGAGCACCGTGATGGCGTCGGTGAACTCCGCCGGGGCGACCAGCGGCGGGCGGCCCCCGCGCACCAGCAGGCGCAGACCGAGGGCGTAGAAGGTGACGACGATCGAGGCGCCCAGGAGGGCGGCGACGAAGACCTGCAGGAAGGCTTCCCAGTTGATGAGCATCAGGCGTCCTTCCCGGCCTTCTCGCGCTCGAGGCGACGCTGACGGCGGGTCGGTCCGGGCTTGCGCGGCACCTTCACGGCCGCGCCCGAGTCGGCGACCTCGCTCATCGCGTTCGCGGAGGTGACCGAGTCGCGCCGCGAGCGCAGGAACAGACCGAGCACGATCGCCACGGCGATCACGGCATCGACGGCGACGCCCCACCCGCCCAGCCACACGACGATGAGCGCGGCAGCCGCGCCCACCGCCCCGGCGGCGGGCAGCGTCAGCACCCAGCCGATCATGATGCGTCCGACGGTGTTCCAGCGCACGGTCGATCCGCGGCGGCCCAGGCCCGAGCCGATGACCGAACCGGATGCCACCTGCGTCGTCGACAGCGCGAAACCGAGTGCGCTGGAGGCGAGGATCGTCGCCGCGGTCGAGGTCTCGGCCGAGAAGCCCTGCGCGGGCTTGACGTCGGTGAGGCCCTTGCCGAGCGTGCGGATGATGCGCCACCCGCCCATGTAGGTGCCCAGGGCGATCGTGATCGCGCAGGCGAAGACGACCCACAGCTGCGGGTCGGGGTTCGCCGTGGACTGCCACCCGACGGTGATCAGGGCGAGGGTGATGACACCCATGGTCTTCTGCGCGTCGTTGGTGCCGTGGGCGAGGGCCACGAGCGACGAGGTGAAGATCTGCCCCCAGCGGAAGCCGTCGCGACCGTCGGCCTTCGCGTCGTAGCGACGCGTGACGCCGTAGGCGATCTTCGTCACGACGAACGCGATCACGCCGGCCGTGAGCGGAGCGATCAGGGCCGGCAGGATCACCTTGCTCAGCACCACGCCCGTGTCGATCGCCGAGGCGCCGACGCCCACGAGCGTCGCGCCGATGAGACCGCCGAACAGCGCGTGCGACGAACTGGAGGGGAGGCCGAGCAGCCACGTGAGCATGTTCCACGTGATCGCGCCGATGAGCCCCGCGAAGATGATCGGCGGGAAGATGTCGGGACTCAGCTGCTCCTCGCGGATCATCCCGCCCGAGATGGTCTTGGCGACCTCGGTCGACAGGAACGCGCCGACCAGGTTCAGACTCGCCGCGAGGAGGACCGCGACCTTCGGCTTCAGCGCACCCGTCGCGATGGGGGTGGCCATCGCGTTCGCGGTGTCGTGGAATCCGTTGGTGAAATCGAAGAACAGTGCCAGCGCGATGACCAGCACGATGATGAGGGCTGCGCTCTCCACCGTTCGCTTTCCGTGAGAAGGAGGGGGGATGCCGACGGGATCGGCGTGACGAACGAAGAGTTCACCTGGCGTTGTCCTTCCGTTCACCGGAAGACGCGACGACATCCTTTCACCCCGACCTGTGAGGGTCAAACGCGCGGACGACGGGGCGGGTGGCATCCGGTGCGTCCTCCCGGGCCGATGTCGCAGGGGCGCACTACCGTGGAACGGTGACCGACCTCGATCCGCAGCCCACGCCTCCCGTCGCCGACCGCCGCCCCGTCGCCCGAACGCACCACGGCGACACCTTCGACGACCCGTACGAATGGCTGCGCGCGAAAGACGACGCCGAGGTGGTGGCCCACCTCGAGGCCGAGAACGCCTACACGACCTCCCGCACCGCGCACCTCTCGCGCCTGCGCGACACCATCTTCGGCGAGATCAAGGGCCGCACGCTCGAGACCGACCTCTCGGTCCCCGCCCGCCGCGGCGAGTGGTGGTACTACGGACGCACCGTCGCGGGAGCGCAGTACGGCATCCAGTGCCGCGCACCGCTGGACTCCCCCGACGACTGGACGCCGCCGACCCTCTCCCCCGACCGACCCGTTCCGGGCGAGCAGGTGCTCTTCGACGGCAACGTCGAGGCCGAGGGCACCGACTTCTTCTCGCTCGGCAGCTTCGAGATCTCGAACGACGGCACGCGCATGCTCTACGGCATCGACGTCGCGGGAGACGAGCGCTACACCGTGCGCGTGCGCGACCTGATCACCGGAGAGACGCTCGCCGACGAGATCCCCGGCACGTTCTCGGGAGCGACCTTCTCCCCCGACGGCCGTTTCATCGTCTACACCACCGTCGACGACGCCTGGCGTCCCGACACCGTCTGGCTGCACGAGATCGGCACGGGGGTGGATGCCGACGTCCAGCTGTTCCACGAGAGCGACGACCGTTACTGGGTCGGTGCCGACTTCACCCGCAGCGACAAGTACCTCGTCATCGGCGTGGGCTCCTCGATCACCTCGGAGGAACGCCTGATCGACGCCGACGATCTGCGCGGCGAGGCCCGCGTCGTCTGGCCCCGGCGGGAGGGCGTGGAGTACTCGGTCGACCACGCGGTCGTCGACGGCGAAGACGTGCTGTACATCCTCCACAACGACGACGCCCTCGATTTCGAGCTCGTCCGGGTCGCGGCATCCGAGCCCCAGGGACCGCGCGAGACCGTGATCGCCCACCGCCCCGGCCAGCGTCTGCTGGCGGTCGACACGTTCCGCGACTGGGGCGTCGTCGCCTACCGCCGCGAGGGCCTCGCGCGCCTGGGCATGCTCTCGTACACCGACGGCGCGGTAACCGAGATCGACTTCGACGAGCCCCTGTACAGCGTCGGCACGGGCGGCAACCCCGAGTGGGCGCCACCGGTGCTGCGGGTCGGCTACGGCTCGTTCGTCACGCCGGGCACCGTCTTCGACTACGTCATCGACAGCGGCGAACTGCTGCTGCGCAAGCGCCAGCCGGTGCTCGGGGGCTTCGACCCCGACGATTACGCGCAGGCGCGCGTGTGGGCACCCGCCGACGACGGGACCCGGGTGCCGGTGTCGCTCGTCTGGAAACGCTCGTTCGGCGAGCCCGGCGACGCGCCCCGCCCCGTGCACCTGTACGGCTACGGCTCGTACGAGCACTCGATCGAGCCCGGGTTCTCGGTGCCGCGCCTGTCCCTGCTCGATCGCGGGGTCGTCTTCGCCGTGGCGCACGTGCGCGGTGGCGGCGAGATGGGCCGGCAGTGGTACGAGGACGGCAAGCTCACGGCCAAGCGCAACACCTTCACCGACTTCGTCGCGGCGGCACGGCACCTCGTCGCCGAGGGATACACGACCCCCGACCGCATCGTCGCCGAGGGCGGCAGCGCCGGAGGTCTGCTCATGGGGGCGGTGGCAAATCTCGCTCCCGAGATGTTCGCCGGCATCCTGGCCGACGTGCCGTTCGTCGACGCGCTGACCACGATCCTCGACCCCTCGCTGCCGCTCACGGTGATCGAGTGGGACGAGTGGGGCGATCCCCTCCACGACGCCGACGTCTACGCGTACATGAAGTCGTACTCGCCGTACGAGAACGTGCGCGACGGCGTCGAGTACCCGCGGATCCTCGCCGTCACCTCGCTCAACGACACCCGCGTGCTCTACGTCGAGCCGGCCAAGTGGGTGCAGCGCCTGCGCGAGGTCGGCGCCGACGCGATGCTCAAGTGCGAGATGGTCGCCGGTCACGGCGGCGTGAGCGGTCGCTACAACGCGTGGCGCGAGCGCGCGTTCGAGCTGGCGTGGCTGCTCGACGTGCTGGGGCTCGCGGAGTAGGGGGCGGCTGCCGGAGATCGTTCGAGAACAGGACTCGGCTCAGCCCCCGCGTCCTGTTCTCGAATGATCGCCTGTCCTCGCTCGCGGGAGCACGACTCCTCCTCACCCTCACGGCATCCTGATCACTCCACCGTGGGGCACGTGGAGTCCCCGTCCGCCCGACGTCGGCGGGCAGCATCGGAGGATGAGTGACGCCTTCGTCGAATACGTCCGCCGTCGAGGCGGCGCCGTTCACACCCGCACCGCGCGTGCCGCCGGGTTCACCCCGCACACGATGATCACGGCGGTGAGCGAGGGACGGATCGAACGCATCCGCCGGTCGTGGTTGGTCCACCCGGCGTGCTCCCATCCCCGCCGTGCCGCCGCCGCACGCGGAGGTCGAGTCACCTGCCTCACCGCAGCCGCGGAAAGGGGACTCTGGGCGCCGGCAACCGCGCATCCCCACATCTGGGTGCCGCCGACGGCGTCGCGGCTGGATGCCACCGGCGTCAGGCTGCACCGTGGGGTCGGCCCCGTGCCCCTGGCGAACACCGACCCGGACGAGCACATCATCAACGTGCTCTTCCACGTGGCGACCTGCCTCCCGGCCGCGGATGCTCTCGCCGTCTGGGAGTCCGCCCTGCGGCGCCGGGCCGTCGACCCCGACGTGCTGGCACGTGTGATCTGGCGATCTCCGCGTGCGTCGGAGATCGCCCACGTCGCTGGCACCCTGTCGGATTCCGGACTGGAGAGCCACTTCCGCTCGCTCATGTTCGCCGCCGGCATCTCGGTGCGGCAGCAGGTGCGCATCGATGGACATGCCGTCGACGGGCTGATCGGGGAGCGACTCATCGTCCAGCTCGATGGCTTCGCCTTCCACAGCAGTCCCACCGACCGCCGTCGTGACCTGGATCAGGACGCTCGACTCGCCCTCCGCGGGTACACCGTGCTGCGATTCGACTATGCGCAGGTCATGTTCGAACCCGAAACGGTGGTCGATCGCATCCGAACAGCGATGGCACAAGGCCTGCATCTCGGACCGCATCGCCCCGGCAGGTCTCATTCACAACAGGACATCGCGTGAGAACAGGACGGCGCACTCAGAACCAGTCCTGTTCTCGAACGATTTCCTGCGTCGGAACGAGCGCGACGCCCCGCCCCGCACGGACCAGTGCGGGACGGGGCGTCGGAGCGTCAGGTTCAGCCGAACAGCGCGGCGGCCTCCTCGTAGCGGTACAGCGGGACGCTGTTGAGCTCGCCGAGGGCGTCGGCGAACGGCACGCGCACGATGTCGGTGCCGCGCATCGCGACCATCTGGCCCCACGCCCCTTCGTTGAGGGCGTCGGCGGCGTGCAGGCCGAGGCGCGTCGCGAGAACGCGGTCGAAGGCCGAGGGCGAGCCGCCGCGCTGGATGTGGCCGAGCACGGTGGAACGGGTCTCGATGCCGGTCAGGCGCTCGATCTCGGGGGCGAGGAGCTCGCCGATGCCGCCGAGGCGGGGGCGGTTGAAGGCGTCGAGGCCCTTGTCGCTGAAAGCCTCGTCCATGCCCTTGAGCTTGAAGCCCTCCGACACGACGACGAGGGGCGCACGACCGCGGTCGTGGGCGCGCGTGACCTGCTCGGTGATCTCCTCGATCGACATCGGAACCTCGGGGATGCAGATCACGTGGGCACCCGCCGCGATACCGGCGTGCAGCGCGATCCAGCCGACGTGGCGACCCATGACCTCGGCCACCATGCACCGCTGGTGCGAGTCGCCCGTGGTGCGGAGGCGGTCCATGGCATCCGTCGCGATGTTGACGGCGGTGTCGAAGCCGAAGGAGTAGTCGGTCGCGCGCAGGTCGTTGTCGATGGTCTTCGGCACGCCGAGCACGTTGATGCCGTCCTTCGACAGGCGATCGGCCGCGGCGAGGGTCCCCTCGCCGCCGATGGCCAGGATGCCATCGAGACGGTGACCGTACATGGTCTTGGAGATGTTCTCGGCGCCGCCGCGCGTCCCCTCGTAGGGGTTGGTGCGGCTGGTGCCGAGGATGGTGCCGCCCACCTTGGACAGACCCTTCACCTCATGACGCGTCAGGGGGAAGAAGTCGCCGTCGACGACTCCCCGCCAGCCGTCGCGGATGCCGACGAACTCGATGTCGTAGTTGGTCGTGCCCTTGAGCACGACGCCACGGATGACCGCGTTGAGACCGGGGCAGTCGCCGCCGCTGGTCAGGATGCCGATCTTCATGGGCAGAATCCTCTGGTGCTGTGATTCGGGTGGAGGGTCGGCGCCGTTGCCGTCTTCGACCCTATCGCCGCGGGCGGGAACGCTGCCACACGGCACGATGCCGCCGGAGCAGGATGCCGTCTTCCCGGCCCCGCGGCCGGTCCGACCGCGCCCCGCGAGAACAGGCGATCGCACCGGCACAGGCCGCGCGGGCACCCGCCCGACCTGTTCTCGGACGATCCCCTGTCCCGGAACGCCGGCGCCCCGCAGCCCGAACCGGCCCGCGCACGAAAGCCTCAGCGCACGAACGCCCCGCCGCCTGCGCACGCACGAACGCCCCGGCGCCGAAGCGACCGGGGCGTTCGCGACGGGCGATCAGGCCGTGCCGAGCGCCTGACACAGCAGGTGCATGAGCGCCGAGAGCTGCACCGAGTCGCTCGACCCGGGCTCGACGGCCTGGCCGTCGAGGGCGCGCTGCGCGAGGCCCTCCTTGGAGTCGATGAGCTCGGCGATCTTCGTGTCGATCGTGTGCGCGGCGATGATGCGCCACGCGGTCACGGGCTCCTCCTGGCCGATGCGGTGCACACGGTCGATCGCCTGCGTCTGCTCGGCGGCGGTCCACGACAGCTCCGCGAGCACCACGTTCGACGCGGCCTGCATGTTCAGGCCGACGCCGGCGGCGGTGAGCGAACACACCGCGATGCCCACGTCGGGGTCGCTGTTGAACGCGTCGATCGCGGCCTGACGGGCGGTCGAGGTCTGCTCGCCGCGCACCGAGACGGCCTTGAGGCCGGAGGCCTTGAAGTGGGCCTCCGCGGCATCCATGACGTCGATGTGCTTGGCGAAGAAGACGACCTTGCCCACCGAGCGCTGCAGCTGCACGGCGTAGTCGGCGGCGAGGTGCGCCTTGGCCTGACCGATGCGCCGGACCATCGTGAAGACGTTCTCGCTGCCCGAGCCGGCGGCCTTGGACTCCTCGAGCTCGCCGTGGGCCACCAGACGCACGATGTCGTCGTCGATCTCGCCCGGGGCGAGGCCGCGGTCGCCGCGCGCCTCGATGATGCGCCGGTACTTCGCGGCCAGCCGCGCACCCAGCTCGCGCTCGGCCTGGCGGATCGAGCGGCCGTACTCGTCGTCGAGCTCGACGGGGAGGTCTGCCACGAGCTTGTCGGGGAGGTCGGCGGCGACGTCCTTCTTCTTGCGCCGCACGATGCCCATCGAGATCACGGCCTCGCGCGCCTCGGGATAGAACGCCTTGTCGGCGGGGGTCAGGCCCGTGGCATCCAGCTTCTGCATGAGCTCGGGGCCCGGCTTCTCGCCGTTGGTCCAGCCGAGGAAGCGCCAGATCGCGTCGAAGTCCTCGACGTCGTTGATCAGCGGCGTTCCGGTGAGGGCGAGCATCAGGGGGTCGCGCGTCTGCTCGCGCACCCGGGATGCCAGGGCCAGCACGTTCTGCGAACGCTGCGACGTGAGGTTCTTGATGAAGTGCGCCTCGTCGACGACGACGCCCTTGAGCCCGATCGACGACAGCCACGACAGGTGCCGGTCGAGGATCTCGTAGTTGACGATGAAGACGTCGGCGAAGGCGTCGATGTCGGCTCCGCCTCCGGAGATGACGGTCGCGCGGCGCTGCGGCGTCCAGCGCTGCACCTCGCGCGCCCAGTTCATCTTCACCACGTTGGGGACGACGACCAGCAGGGGGTAGGCGTCGGCGACGGATGCCGCGAGCACCGACTCCGCGGTCTTGCCCAGGCCCGGCTCGTCGGCGAGGAGGAACTCGCGGTGGCCGAGGCGCACCGCTTCGAGGAAGCGCGACTGGTGCGGCATGACCTCGAGCCCGCGCGGCGAGAGCCGGTCGAACTCGGGCACGGGCGGCAGCTCCATGCTCGCGGCGGATCCGCCGGCGCCGGTCTCGAACGCCTTGTACAGCGGGCCCATGAGCTCCCAGCCGTCGAGGCGGCGGCGCGGGGCGTCTCCGCTCGGACGCGGCGTGAGGTCGGGGGCGCGGAACGGGTTCGCCATCTGACGCGCCTCGATCGAGGCCGGGACGACCTGCTTCTCGGCGAGGGCGGCCGAGACGACCGGGGTGATCTTCGGCGTGTTGTCGGTGATGATCAGCTCGTCGGGCGGCAGTTCGGCGCCGGATTCCAGCAGCCAGTCGCGGCGCATGCGGCGGGCGACGGGCGAGGTGGCCTGGTCGACCTCGAGCAGCTGGATCAGCGAGGTGTCGCGCGCGGCGGTCTTCGCCAGGATCGTCGCCACGCCGTCGAGACGCTTGAGCAGCTCGGCGCGGGCGGCGTCGGTGATCTCGGTGTCGGCCTTCACCCGGGCGCGCTCCTCGCGCACGAGGAACGCGATCACCTGGAACTTGACGCGGTTGGTGGGCCCGAGCTTTCCGCGCTGAGCCTTCGCCTCGACCTCGCGCACCTTGCGGGCGAGGATCGGGATGACGGGGGCTTCGTCGTCGCGTCGGGATGACGTGGTCTTCCTGCGCCGCTGGCTCGAGCTTCGGGCGGCGGTTGCCGTGGTCGGCATGCTCCTCCTGAGCGTGTCGTCCGGAAAGAGTCCGGAACGTTCCGGCGCGAGGCCGGTGGATCAGTGACCCCGGGGAACATCACCCGGCACGCCACCGGAGCGGCGGTGCCTGCGGCCCGAGTGCGCCGGAACCGGAACGGTTCGCGACAGGGGCGGATGGCGGGATCGAGCCCATTCTAGCGCGAAGCGCCACCGAACAGACCGCCAAGACGCGCGGTCCTCAGGCCGCGCGCCGCAACCGCAGGCTGTTGAGCACCACGAAGACGCTCGAGAACGCCATCGCCGCCCCCGCGAGCATGGGGTTGAGCAGCCCCAGCGCGGCCAGGGGCAGCGCGGCCACGTTGTACGCGAACGCCCAGAAGAGGTTGCCGCGGATGACGCGCATCGTGCGCCGGCTCAGCGCCACCGCCGTGACGATGCCCCGCGGATCGTCGCGCATGAGGGCGACGTCGCTGGCGTGGAGGGCGGCATCCGTCCCTCCGCCCATGGCGATGCCCAGATCGGCGGATGCCAGGGCCGCGGCGTCGTTGACACCGTCACCGACCATCGCGACGGTGCGGCCGTCCGCGCGCAGGGCCGCGATCTCGTCGACCTTCCCCTCGGGCAGGACGCCGGCGCGCACCCTCTCGATGCCGAGCTCGGCGGCCACGGCCCGGGCGACGTGCTCGTTGTCGCCGGTGAGGAGCACGGGCTCAAGACCCATCGCCCTCAGCCGCCCGACAGCGTCGGCGCTCTCGGAGCGCACGGTGTCGGCGATCTCGACGACGATCCGGGCCTCCATCCCGCCGGCGGGACCCGCCCAGCCGGCCACGACGACGGTTCCGCGCCGCTCGCCGGCCTCCACGGCCGCGGCGAGCGCGGCGGGCAGTTCGGCGCCGAGCGCGGCGGCGAGGGCCGGCCGCCCCGCGAACACGCGCGCACCGTCGACCGTGCCGAGGACGCCGCGACCGGGCAGCGCCTCGAGATCCGCGGCCACCGGCCCCTCCCCCGCGACGGCGACGATCGCGCGGGCGATCGGGTGCTCCGACCCGCGCTCGACAGCGGCCACGCGGCGCAGGGCGTCAGCGGCATCCGCGGATCCGTCGGTGGTGACCCGCGCGACGCTCATACGCCCCGTCGTCAGGGTGCCGGTCTTGTCGAGGACGATCGTGTCGATGCGCTCGGCCGACTCGAGGGCCGCGGGGCCCGTGACCAGGATGCCGAGCTGGGCGGCGCGTCCGGTTCCGACGAGGATCGCGATGGGGGTCGCCAGTCCCAGCGCGCACGGGCAGGCGATGATGAGCACGGCGACGGCGGCGGTGAACCCCGCCGACAGGGGCTGCCCGGCCACGAGCCACCCGACGAGGGTCAGCACGGCGAGGGCGATCACGACCGGGACGAAGACGCCCGAGATGCGATCGGCCAGACGTTGGACGCGGCTCTTGCCGAGCTGGGCGTCCTCGACCAGCCGCGCGATGCGGGCGAGGCGGGTCTGCGCGCCGACACTCGTCGCGCGGACGACCAGACGGCCGCCCGAGGCGATCGTTCCGCCGGTCACTCTCGAGCCGGGGCCGACGTCGACCGGGAGCGACTCCCCCGTGAGCATGCTCTCGTCGACCGAGGCGCGCCCCTCCTGCACCTCGCCGTCGGTGGCGACGGTCGCCCCGGGGCGCACGACGAAGACGTCGCCGACGGTCAGGTCGTCGACGTCGATGCGTCGTCCGTCGACGAGTTCGGCCTCGCGCGCCCCCAGGTCGAGCAGGGAGCGCAGCGCCGCTCCGGCCGTGCGCGTCGAGCGTTGCTCGATCACCCGGCCGAGCAGCAGGAACACGGTCACCGCGGCCGCGACCTCGAAGTAGACGACCGAGGAGGCGTCGTGCACGGGGCCGAACAGCGTGACTTCGTGACGGATGCCGATGCGCCCGGCCGTCCCGAAGACGAGGGCCCACATGCTCCACAGGTAGGCGGCGAAGGTGCCCAGGGTGATGAGGGTGTCCATGGTGGCCGCGCCGTGGCGGGCGTTGCGCAGGGTGGCGCGGTGGAAGGGCCATCCGCCCCACAGGACGACGGGCGTCACGAGCACGAGCGAGACCCACTGCCATCCCGGGAACTGCCAGGCCGGGATCATCCCCAGCGCGACGACCGGGATCGCGAGGGCGAGCGAGATCGTCAGGCGGGTGCGCAGCGGCGCCGCGCCCGGCGCGTCGGCCGTGTCGTGCACGTGGCTGGAGGGGTGCGAGGGCTCGGGCTGCGACGACGCCGTCCTGCCGTCGCCGCCGGGGACGACGTCGCCCCCGGTCACGGCGTCGAGCTCTCCCCCGGGGATCGCCACCGGGACCGGCCGCGGCGATGCCGACGAGGTGAGCGGGCGCACCCGCGCGTCGTAGCCCGCCGCGCGGACCGCCTGGACGAGAGACGCGGGGTCGAGGTCGGCCGGGTAGCGCACGCGCGCGGTCTCGGTCGCGAGGTTCACAGCGGCATCCACGCCGTCGACGCGATGGAGCTTCTTCTCGACGCGGGCGACGCAGCTCGCGCAGGTCATCCCCTCGATGTCGAGGACCGCCTCGGCGGTCGCCGTCCTGTCGGTGTCGTCGGTCATGACGCCTCCCTCGCTCACCCGCGATAACAGGATACCCCCAGGGGGTATTCCCGGGGCAGTGATCGCTTCTGTCCACCCCGGCCCCGATGTCGGCGGTCGACCCTACGCTGGGCACGTGGCCGAGCCGATGAGACGCGAGCAGCGCGTGGTGCTGACGATCGCCGTCCTGGCATCCTTCGTGTCGTTCCTCGACGGCACCGTGGTCAATGTCGCCCTTCCCGCCATCGCGGGCGACCTCGGCGGCGGCCTGTCGACGCAGCAGTGGGTGGTCGATGCATATCTCGTCACCCTCGGCGCGTTCATCCTCGTCGCGGGCTCGCTCAGCGACGTCCTGGGGCGCGTCGTGGTCCTGCGGATCGGTCTGATCGGGTTCGGCGTCACCTCGCTCGCGATCGCCGCAGCACCCACGGCCGAGTTCCTCATCGTCGCGCGCGCCCTGCAGGGCGTGTCCGGCGCCCTCCTCGTGCCGAGTTCGCTCGCCCTCATCACCTCCACGTTCCGGGGCGCGGCGCAGGCGCGCGCGATCGGCATCTGGACCGGGGCGACGACCGTGGCCATGATCGCGGGGCCGCTGATCGGCGGCATCTTCGTCGACACCCTCTCGTGGCGTCTGGTCTTCCTCGTCAACGTCCTGCCCATCGCGGTCACGATGTGGCTGCTCGCCCGGCTCGGACACCGCGATCACCGGCGCCCCGGAGCGCGCGTCGACATCCTCGGCGCCGTCCTGTGCGCGGCGGGTCTGGGCGGCATCGTGTTCGCCCTCATCGAGCAGCCGAACCTGGGGTGGGCCTCGCCCGTCATCTGGGTACCCGGTGTCGTCGGCATCCTGTCGTTCGCGGGCTTCCTGGTGCGCCAGCGCACCGCCCGCGACCCGATGATGCCGCTCGACCTCTTCCGCGCACGCAACTTCTGGGCCGGCAACCTCGCGACCGTCTTCGTCTACGCGGCTCTGTCCCTCAACGGGTTCGTCGTCAGCGTCTACCTGCAGCAGGGCGCGGGATTGACGGCCACCCTCGCCGGGCTCGCGTCACTGCCGAGCACGGTGCTGATGATCCTGCTCAGCTCGCGCATGGGCGCTCTCGCGGGGCGCTTCGGTCCGCGGCTGTTCATGACGCTCGGGCCTCTCGTGATGGCGGCGGGTGCGCTCCTGCTGCTGAACGTCGACGACGACTTCGACTATTGGACGCAGGTCCTGCCCGGCGTCGTCGTGTGGGGCCTGGGTCTGACCGCCACCGTCTCACCGCTCACCGCGGCCGTGCTCGGCGCGATCGACACCGAGCGCTCGGGCATCGCCTCGGCCGTCAACAACGCCGTCTCGCGCGTCGCGGGTCTTCTGGCGATCGCGGCGGTGTCGGCGGTCGTGGGCGGCTCACTCGATCTCGGGGGCTTCCACCGCGCGGCCGTCTTCACCGCCGCACTGATGCTCCTCGGGGCGGCGGCGTCGTTCCTCGGCATCCGCAATCATCTGTCGCGTCAGGACTGAGCGCGCGGCGGCGGTCCGGCGGCGGACCCCGCCCGAACAACCCATCGACTGTCCAGGGCACCCGGACGAATCAGGAAACGTTCCGGGTGTTTCGGACGCTCGAAGCGCACGCGCATCGGGACCGCAGCCTGCCCACGAACGACCCCCGGCCCGCCGCGTCGCTCAGCGCAGGATCGCCCGCGCGCGGTCCACGTCGTCGGCCATCTGAACGAGCAGCGCGTCGATGCCGTCGAAGGCCGTCATCTCGCGCACGCGCTCCACGAACCGCACCTCGACGTGGTGGCCGTAGAGGTCGAGGCCGGTCTCGTCGATCACGTACGCCTCGACCTGGCGCGCGTGCACGTCGTCGAACGTGGGGTTCGTGCCGACGCTGATCGCCGCGGGATAGCTCGTGCGCCGAGTCCCGTCCACGTCGACGAGCCACCCGGCGTAGACGCCGTCGGCGGGGACGAAGCCCTCGAGGTCGGCGGAGAGGTTCGCGGTCGGGTACCCCAGCTCGCGCCCGCGCTTGAGCCCGTGCACGACCTCGCCCCACACCGAGGGGGCGCGCCCGAGCAGTCGGGCCGCCGTGGCGATGTCGCCGGCCGACAGCGCTTCGCGGATCCACGTGGACGACACGCGCCGATCGGCGTGCACGGCGCGGACGTCGTCGACGACGTCGACACGGAAGCCGAACTCCTCACCCATGCGCTCGAGAAGTGCGGGGTCTCCCGCTCCCCCGGCTCCGAAGCGGAAGTCGCGCCCCACGAGCACCGTGCGCGCCTCGAGGGCGTCGACCAGGATGCCGCGCACGAAGTCCTCCGCCGGGATCGCCGCCAGCGCCGCGTCGAAGGTCAGCAGCAGGGTGGCATCCACCCCGGCACGCTCGAGCAGGTCGAGCTTCTGGTGCGGACCGATGACGTCGGCGGGGCACTTCTCCGGGCGCAGGACGCTCAGCGGGTTGCGGTCGAAGGTCACGGCGACCACGCGGGCACCGTCGGACGCGTCGACGCGGGCCCGGTCGATCACCGCGCGGTGGCCGGTGTGCACGCCGTCGAACTTGCCGATCGCGACGACCGTCGGACCGAAACCGGCGGGGACCTCCGCGGGATCGCGGAAGACGATCACGACGTCGCCCGGCGGTGCCGCACGAGCCACCACAGCCCGAGGAACGGCAGCACGAGGGGGATGAAGAGGTACCCGTAGCCGTACACCGACCAGACGGTCGGGTGCTGGAACAGCTCCGGCAGGACGAGGCTCAGCGTACCGACGACCAGCACCCCGACGAGCTCGAAGCCGATCGCCACCCACGCCACGCGGTACCACGCCGGTCGCGCGGAGAACACGAGGGCGAGCGTCGCGAGTATGTACACGACGGCGGCGAGAGCGGACAGCGAATACGCCACCGGGGCGTCGTCGAACTCGCGCACGATCTGCACGAAGGAGCGGCCCGTGGCGGCGAGCGCCATGATGCCGTAGACGACGACGAGGACACGGCCGATGCCGGTCATCCCCCGGGAACGGGTGGGAGTGGTGGATGCCATGACCTGACGATTCTAGTTCGCCCGGGCCACCGCCGAGCGGCGGAGCACGCTCACGCGATCTGCACGGTCCAGATGACGTGCATGCGCCAGACCATCACGGCCACCGCGAGGGCCGCGACGCCCATGACGACGGTGCTCCAGCGGCTGCGCTCGAGAAGCGCCCACGCGACGCCCGCGATCGGCACGAGGGCCGCGGACACGAGGTAGGTCCAGAACTCGAGCAGACTGCCCGAGGGAGGGTTGCCCGCGAACGGAGCGATGATCGCCACGACGATCTGCACGATGAGCAGCAGCTCGATGAGGGCGAGCGACCCGACGGTGACGTCTCCCGGACGCCGTCCGATCAGGCCCGCGCCGACCGCGACGAGTCCGGCGAGCACCGCGAGACCCACCTGCACGAGGGTGAACCACAGGATCATCGCGCGACCTCCTCGGGCATGTTCATGACGCTCTTGAGCTGCGTGCCGCGCTTCTCGACGACGCCGACCAGAAGGCCGTCGGGGTCGATCGCCGCGGCCACGGGGCCGGTGAGGCGGCCGCCGCCGTCGATGCGCTTGCCGTGGCGCAGGTCGCGGGCTTCGTCGGGTCCGACCGCGAGGGCGCCCATCACGACCGCCGCGGCGGTGGCGGGCGCGATGAGGGCGTCTTCGGAGATCTCGTCGACGGATGCCGCCGCAGCGACGTCGAACGCGCCGATGCGCGTCCGGCGCAGGGCGGTCAGGTGCCCGCCCACGCCGAGGGCGCGCCCGAGGTCGCGCGCGAGGGCGCGGATGTACGTGCCGCTCGTGCAGTCGACGACGACGTCGAGCTCGATCGTCCCCTGTCCACGGCGGGTGGCGCGCACGTCGAAACGCGAGACGGTGACCCGCCGCGACTTCAATTCGACCTGCTCCCCCGCTCGGGCGAGGTCGTAGGCGCGGCGCCCGTCGACCTTGATCGCCGACACCGTGCTCGGCACCTGATCGATCTCACCCGTCAGCGCGGCGATGCCGTCGCGGATCGCGGTCTCGGTGACGGCGGCGACGGTGTCGGCATCCGCCCGCGCGGTCTCGACCCCGTCGGCGTCGTCGCTGTCGGTCGACACCCCCAGCAGGATGGTCGCCTCGTACGTCTTGTCGGCGCCGACGATGTAGGTCAGCAGGCGCGTCGCCCCCTCGACGCCGAGCACGAGGAGGCCCGTCGCCATCGGGTCGAGCGTGCCGGCGTGGCCGATCTTGCGGGTGCCGAGCGCCCGCCGAGCGCGCGACACGACGTCATGGCTGGTGATGCCTCCGGGCTTGTCGACCAGGAGGATGCCGGGGCGCACCATCAGCAGAAGTCCCCGAAGACCTGCACGGGGTGGGCGGGGTCGGAGTTCTCGACGATGACGGATGCCGCCGCCTTCGGCCGCGCGGTGGCGAGGTAGTGCTTCTCGGCGTCCGGGAGCTCGGGGCGGGGGGCGCCGATCGGCGGATTGCTCTCGAGCCAGATCGAGAAGTTCCAGAGCCCCCGCACGGCGGCGTCGTGCAGGAAGCGTCCGGAGACGACGAGGACCGCGTCCGCCGGGGCGACGTAGTCGGGACCGAAGGGGTCGCCCGCACGGAAGGGTCCGATCAACCATTCACGCACCTGCGGGGCCCCGTCGGCGACGGAGACGTGGAACACCGCCGTTCCCTCCTCGGCGATCGCCTTCTCGAAATCACCGGCGAACTTCATCGCCGCGCCGAGATCGAGGGCGTCGACCGCGACGACCACGCGCCCCGCGCGGTTGTTCTGCCGCATCAGGTCGCGCAGACTTCTCTGCAGGGTCTCGACGGCGTTCTCACTCGACATGCCTCCAGCCTACGATCGACCGCCGACACCGGACCGCTCCGGCCGCCCCGCGACGGCCCGGGCGCGGCATCCCCCTCCACCGATGAACGCGATCGGTGCTCATCGGCGAGGGCCCGCCCGCCCCAGGCCTCGTAGGCTGGACGGATGCCAGGACTCGCCGCCCCGCTCATCGACTGGTACCGCGGGGCCGCGCGCGACCTGCCGTGGCGCCGCGAGGGCTTCGGGGCGTGGGGCACCCTCGTGAGCGAGTTCATGCTGCAGCAGACCCCGGTCGCCCGCGTCATCCCGCACCTCGAGGCGTGGCTCGCGCGCTGGCCGACGCCGACCGATCTCGCCGCCTCTCCCCCGGGCGACGCGGTGACCCAGTGGGCCAACCTCGGCTACCCGCGCCGCGCCCTGTGGCTGCACCGCGCCGCGGTCGAGATCCGCGATCGGCACGACGGTGTGGTCCCGCACGACGTGGACGCCCTGCTCGCCCTCACCGGCATCGGCGACTACACCGCGCGCGCGGTGGCGGTCTTCGCCTACGGCGATCGGCATCCCGTCGTCGACACGAATACCCGGCGCGTGCTCGCCCGCGCGGTCGAGGGTCGCGCCCAGCCCGGCCCGCCGCACCGCCGCGACCTCGAGCGCATGGAAGCCGAACTCCCGGCCGACGTCGCCGCAGCGGCGATCGTGAACGCCGCGGCGATGGAGCTCGGCGCGATCGTGTGCACGGCGCGGGCCCCCAAGTGCGAGGCGTGCCCGCTGACGAAGCAATGCGCCTGGCGCGCGGCCGGATACCCCGAGTCCGAAGACCGTCGGCGCAAGCAGGCCGCCTACGAGGGAAGCGATCGACAGGCCCGCGGTGCAGTGCTCAAGACCCTCCGCGGCGCGGCTCCCGCCGCCGTCCCCCTCTTCGCGGTGCTGCCCGACTGGCCGGATGCCGCGCAACGCGATCGCGCGATCGACTCGCTCGTGGCCGACGGCCTCGTCGAGGCGATCGACGAGCACCTGCGCCTGCCGGGCCACCCGGCATCCTGACCCGCTTCGGCCCGAGCCCCGCGACGGCCCCGTGCGAAACTCCGGAGAATCGCGCGCCGCGACCCCCGCGAGCCCCTTCCCGGCCGCCCCGAACGCGGAACCTCAGGAGTTCCGCCCGCCCCGGCCCGCGGACACCGCCAGAACGCGAAGAAGGCCGGATGCCGCCCGCTCGGGGTGGCATCCGGCCTCACGGTCCGCACGCTCAGATGCGCGCGGCCTCGTCGTCTTCGTCGTCGTCCTCATCGTCGTCGAGGTCGTCGTCCTCGTCCGCGCGGGGCTTCACGTAGGGATCGGCCTCGCCGGCGTACGCGGCCGAGGCGGCCAGACCCGCGACCGACTCGTCGCGTTCGCGCGCCTCGCGCAGCAGCGCCGAGATGTGATCGGCGTTCTCGGGGATGCCGTCGAGGATGAACTCCAGCGACGGAGTGAGCCGCGTGTTGAGGTGCTTGCCGACCTCGCTGCGCAGCATCCCGGTCGCGGACTTCAGCGCCGCGGCGGTGTCGGCGCGGTGCGCCTCGTCGCCCATCACGGTGTAGAACACCGAGGCGCGCTGCAGGTCGCCCGTGACCCGTACGTCGGTGATCGTGACGAATCCGAGCCGCGGGTCGCGCAACCCCTTCTCGAGGCGCTCCGCGAGCACCACGCGAATGCGGTCCGCCACGCGTGCCTGTCGTTCCCCTGCCACAGCCTTCTCCTTCTGTTCTTCATACCGCCGCGAGTACGAGTGCCCCCGTGGCTCATCGCCGGGTGAGGGCCGCGCTGGGCGACGCTGCACCCAGCGTAGGCCGGAGGGGGTGTGCATTCCTCCGAGCATCGGGGTAGGGGCCCCGCTCTGCTCGGGGGAATGCACACCCCCGCAGGCCGAAGCGGGAGCCGCGCCCGAAGACGCGACTCCCGCCAGGTGTGATCAGCCTCGCGGCTTCTCGACCATCTCCGTGGTCTCGATCTCGTCGCCGACCTGGATGTCGTTGAACTTGCCCAGGCCGATACCGCACTCGAAGTCCGTGCGGACCTCGGTGACGTCGTCCTTGAAGCGGCGCAGCGACTCGATGGCCAGGCCGTCGGCCAGCACGACACCGTCGCGGATGACGCGGGCCTTGGCGTTTCGCGTGATCGTTCCCGATCGCACGATGACACCGGCGATGTTGCCGAACTTCGAGGAGCGGAACACCTCGCGGATCTCGGCGACACCCGACTGCACCTCTTCGAACTCCGGCTTGAGCAGGCCCTTGAGCGACTGCTCGACGTCGTCGATCGCGTTGTAGATGACCGAGTAGAACCGCACGTCCACACCCTCGCGGGCGGCACGCTCACGGGCCTTCGTGTCGGGGCGGACGTTGAAGCCGATCACGATCGCGTTGTCGATCGTGGCCAGGTTGATGTCCGACTCGGTGATCGCACCCACACCGCGGTGGATGATGCGCAGCTGGACGCTGTCGTCGACCTCGATCTTGAGCAGCGACTCCTCGAGCGCCTCGACGGCACCCGACACGTCGCCCTTGATGATGAGGTTGAGCGACTCGACCTTGCCCTCTTCGAGAGCGCGGGTGAAGTCCTCAAGCGAGATGCGCTTGCGGGCCTTGGCCAGCTGGGCGTTGCGCTCGGCGGCTTCGCGCTTCTCGGCGATCTGACGCGCGGTGCGGTCTTCTTCGGTGACGATGAAGACGTCGCCGGCGCGGGGAACCGAGTTGAGACCCTGCACCTGCACGGGACGCGACGGGTAGGCCTCTTCGACCGCTTCGCCGTTCTCGTCCATCATCGCGCGGACGCGGCCGTACGCCGTTCCGGCGACGATCGCGTCACCGACGCGCAGGGTTCCGGACTGGATGAGCACCGTGGCGACCGAACCGCGGCCCTTGTCGAGCTTCGCTTCGATCGCGACACCGCGGGCCGCCTTGTTCGGGTTGGCCGTGAGGTCGAGACCGGCGTCGGCGGTGAGCAGGACCGCATCCAGGAGAGCCTGGATGTTGAGGTTCTGTCGGGCCGAGACGTCGACGAACATGACGTCTCCGCCGTACTCCTCGGCGACCAGACCGTACTCGGTGAGCTGCTGGCGCACCTTGGCCGGGTTGGCGTCGGGCTTGTCGACCTTGTTCACCGCGACCACGATCGGCACGTTCGCCGCCTGGGCGTGGTTCAGCGCCTCGACCGTCTGGGGCATGATGCCGTCGTCGGCCGCGACCACGAGGATCGCGATGTCGGTCACCTGCGCACCACGGGCACGCATGGCGGTGAACGCCTCGTGACCCGGGGTGTCGATGAAGGTGATCGCGCGCTCGATGCCCTCGTGCTCGGTCCAGATCTGGTACGCACCGATGTGCTGCGTGATGCCGCCGGCCTCGCCCGCGACCACGTTGGTCTGGCGGATAGCGTCGAGCAGTCGCGTCTTACCGTGGTCGACGTGGCCCATGACGGTGACCACGGGAGGACGGATCTCGAGATCGTCCTCGCTCTCGGCCTCGAGTTCGGCGTCGAGGTCGAGACCGAAGCCCTCGAGGAGCTCCTTGTCTTCGTCCTCGGGCGAGACCATCTGGATCTTGTAGCCGAGCTCGGCACCGAGCACCTCGAAGGTGGCCTCGTCGAGAGACTCGGTCGCGGTGGCCATCTCGCCCAGGTTGAACAGGATGGTCACGAGCGTGCCGGGCTGCACGGTGTAGCCGCGCAGCGCCTCGAGCTTGTCCGCGAAGTCGGCGATGGAGGCACCGCGGCGCAGTCGGATGATCTCGCCGTTGCCCTTCGAGACGTTGACGCCGCCGACGACCGGCGCCGACCGCATCTCGAATTCCTGCCGCTTCGCCCGACGCGACTTACGCTGCTTGGACTTGCCGCCGCCCTTGCCGAAGGCACCCGCGGTGCCACCGCCGGGACCACGGCCGCGGCCACCGCCGCCACCGGGACGACCGGCGAAACCGCCGCCGGGAGCGCCGCCACCGGGGCGCTGGAAGCCGCCACCGGCACCGCCGGGACGACCGGGACCGCCGGGACGCTGCTGGAACGGGGCGCCGGGACGACCGCCGCCGCCGGGACGACCGGCACCGCCGGGGCGCGGCGCGCCGGGGCGCGGCGAACCGGGACGCGGAGCCTGGGGACGCGGGATGTTGCCGGGGGTCGGGCGCTGGCCCATGCCCTGCGCCGACGCGAACGGGTTGTTACCCGGACGGGGGCCGGCGGGACGCTGGCCCATGCCCTGCGACGAGGCGAACGGGTTGTTGCCCGGACGCGCGCCACCGGGACGCGGAGGCGAGCTGGGGCCGGGCTTGGGCGCACCGGCACCGGGGGTCGGCGCCGCCGACGGAGCCGCGGGCTTCGCGCCGGGCTTGGCCGGGGCGGAGGGAGCGGGGGTCGACGCCGCGGGAGCCGAGGCGGCCGGGGCGGATGCCGCGGGCGCGGGCGCTGCGGCGGGAGCCGCCGGCGCGGCGGGCTTGGCGGGTCCGGGGGTCGGGCCCGAGGGACGGGCGCCGGGGGTGGCCGCCGGACGGGCGGGGCCCGGACGGGCGCCGGAACCGGGGCGCGCCGCGGGGGCGGCGGGCTTGGCATCCGACGATCCGGAGGAGCCCTCGGCCGCGAGGGCGGCGCGGAGCTTGCGAGCCACGGGGGGCTCGATGGTGGATGAGGGGCTCTTGACGAACTCGCCGAGCTCCTTCAGCTTCGCAAGCGCGACCTTGCTGTCGACGCCGAGCTCGGAAGCGATCTCGTGCACGCGTGGTTTTGCCACAATTCTCCTGTCTGAGGGCCTACCCCGGACAGGGCAGACCGCTAGTTGCGGACGGGTCTCATTTCGAGCCGTTCACTTCGTGTCCATAGCCGTTCAGCCTTTTCGCTGGAGGGTTGATTCGAAGGTCTGCGTGTCAAGCGGGCCTGACACACGCAATGCTCGTACGAAGGCGCGACGCGCGAGCGCTTTGCTCACGCACGCGTCCGTCTCGTGCACCCACGCTCCCCGGCCCGGCAGCACCGCTCGCTCGTCTGCGACGAGGACCGATCCGTCGGCGACCACACGCAGAAGCGAGGATCGGGGGGCGCGTGCGCGGCATCCGACGCACGTTCGTACGGGTTCCATCCTACACCTCGCGATCGCCCGGACGATCTGACGGTCAGTTGTCTTCGAGGATGCTGTCGGGCTGGATGTCGATCTTGGCGCCGGTCAGCTTGGCGGCGAGGCGGGCGTTCTGACCCTCCTTGCCGATCGCGAGCGACAGCTGGTAGTCGGGCACCAGGGCGCGCACGGCCTTGGTCGACGCGTCGAGCACGAACGACGACGTCACCTTCGCCGGCGACAGGGCGTTCGCCACGAAACGGGGCAGCTCGGCGTCGTAGTCGATGATGTCGATCTTCTCGCCGGCGAGCTCCTCGGTGACCGCGCGCACGCGGCGGCCGAGCTCTCCGATGCAGGCGCCCTTGGCGTTCACCGTCGGGTCGTTGGCCTTGACGGCGATCTTGGAGCGGTGCCCGGCCTCGCGGGCGAGCGAGACGATCTCGACGAGACCCGCGGCGATCTCGGGCACCTCGAGGGCGAAGAGCTTGCGGACCAGGCCCGGGTGCGTGCGCGACACGGTGATCTGCGGACCCTTGTTGCCCTTGGCCACGCTGGTGACGTACACGCGCAGGCGGGAGCCGTGCGGGTAGGTCTCGCCCGGCACCTGCTCCTCGGGCGGGAGGATCGCCTCGACCGTGCCGAGGTCGACGTGCACCATGCGGGGGTTGGGTCCCTGCTGCACGACGCCGGCGACGATGTCGCCCTCCTTGCCGCGGAACTCGCCCAGCACCGCGTCGTCAGCGATATCGCGCAGACGCTGGCTGATGACCTGCTTGGCCGCGAAGGCGGCGATGCGGCCGAAGTCGTCGGGAGCCTGCTCCTCTTCGCCGATGACGGCGCCCTCGTCGTCGGTGACGGGGGTGAAGATGCCCACGTGACCGGTCTTGCGATCGAGCGAGGCGCGGGCGCCCGCCGGGATCTCGCCCTCGGACGAGATGTGCTTGGCGTAGGCGGTCAGGATCGCCTGCTCGATGATGCGCGCGAGTTCGTCGAAGGGGATCTCCTTCTCGCGTTCGATCGTCTTCAGAAGTGCGAGATCGATGTCCACAAGGCCCTCCGTTGTTCAGCTTTCGTCGGCGCGACCGGCGCCGACAACCCTCCTACGATACCCGGGATGCCACCCGGCTCGCGACCCGTGGAACGTCGGACCCCTCGCGTACGGCAACACGACGCAGGAGGATCCGGGCGAAATGGCGCATCGCACGAGAACCGGAGGCCTCGGACGCCGGATCTCCTGCGCTGTGTCGATCCGGCTCCACCGCCCTCAGAGACGCTCGAGCGGATTCGCGGCGAGCTTGGCCACCACTCCCCCGTCGACCAGGCGCCGCGCGGCGGTGTCGGGCTTGCGGGCGGCCTGATCGCGCACGCACGCGCCGAACTCCTCGGCGAGGGCGCCGCGCGGGTGGACGGCAAGCACCTCGCGGCGGAAGTCCTCGGGCAGCGCGTCGGGGCGGGACCCCGAGATGTCGAGGCCCGTCGCGATCTCGAGCAGGTACCCCTCGGCATCCTCTCTCGGATCCACGCCCGGCCAGTTGTGCCGCACGACCACCTCGAGCACGCGTTCGCGCCGGGGCTGCTCCCAGCCCGCGCCCGCGGTCAGCGCGACGCCGACGTGACCGCCGGCGTGCTCGTACGAGATCGTGTGGTTGTCGAACTCCGTCACCGTGCCGATGTCGTGCAGCACCGCCGCGACGTACAGCAGCTCGTGGTCGATGCCCCGGATGCCGTCGACCACCGCGAACGCCTCGGCCCACAGCCACGACCGCAGCACGTGCGCCGTGATCGCGGGCGACTGGTACTGCTGCGCCAGCGCGAGGGCGCCGCGGGCGGCGAGGGTGTCGGGCACGGGGAAGTCGCTGATGCGCACGGGGCCTCCGGGATCGGGTGGACCCCCACTCTCGCGGAACCCGCGCTCGTCGACCAGACGCACGGCGGCCACCCTTCGCAGCCTTCCCGCCAGCGCGCGGGCAGGACGCAGGAGATCCGGGCACCGAACGCCACGACGACCGCGCGGTTCCGCGGGGCGCGGGCCGCGCGGCATCCGGATCTCCTGCGTTATGCACCCGCAACGCGCGCCACCGCCCCGCATCCCGCGCCCGCCCCGCCCCCACCGGCGGAACGACGGATGCCGCGACCTCGGGCGAGCGCCCGGGTCGCGGCATCCGCAGGCCGCGTCAGCTCACCGGGGTGGCGTGCCAGATGCGGTCGAGGTAGTCGCGCATCGCGCGGTCGGAGGAGAAGTATCCGCTGCGGGCCACGTTGAGGATCGCCGAGCGCACCCACGCGTCCTGGTCGGCGTAGGCGGCGTCAACGCGGTCCTGCGCGTCGAGGTACGAGCGGAAGTCGGCGAGCGCCATGAAGCGGTCGTCGTACAGCAGGTTCGACACGAGGGGCTCGAACACCGTGCGGTCGCCGCCCGAGAACGCCCCCGACGCGATCAGGTCGATCGCGCGGCGCAACTCGTCGTCGGCCTGGTAGAAGTCGGCGGGGCGGTAGCCCTCGGCCCACAGCGCCTCGACCTCGGGCTCGCTCATGCCGAAGAGGAAGAAGTTGTCGTCGCCGACGAGCTGACGGATCTCGACGTTCGCCCCGTCGTCGGTGCCGATGGTGAGGGCGCCGTTGAGGGCGAGCTTCATGTTGCCGGTTCCGGAGGCCTCCTTGCCGGCGAGCGAGATCTGCTCCGACAGGTCGGCGGCGGGGATGATGCTCTCGGCGAGGGTCACGTTGTAGTTCGCCGGGTACAGCACCTTCAGCTTGCCCTTGACGCGCTCGTCGGCGCTCACGACCTCGCCGACGGCGTTGATGAGGTGGATGATGCGCTTGGCCATGCCGTAACCGGGGGCGGCCTTGGCGCCGAAGAGGAACGTGCGCGGCTGCACGGTGTCGACGTCGAGGCGACCCGAGACGATGCCCTCGTAGGTGCTGACGATGTGCAGCACCTTCAGCGTCTGCCGCTTGTACTCGTGGAGGCGCTTGATCATCACGTCGAGCATGTGGCCGTCGTCGAGCGGCTGGTCTCCGCGCGCCTCGAGCACGCGGGCGAAGCGGCGCTTGTTGGCGGCCTTGACCGCGGCGAACCGCTCGCGGAAGTCGCTGTCGTCGGCGAGGGCCTCCAGGCCGCGCAGGCGCTCGAGGTCGACGGTCCAGCCCGCACCGAGGGCTTCGGTGATGAGGGCGGAGAGGTCGGGGTTCGCCAAGCGCAGGAAGCGGCGCGGCGTGACGCCGTTCGTGACGTTGGTGAACTTGTCGGGCCACATCGTGGCGAAGTCCTTCAGCACGTTGTCGCGCAGCAGCTGCGAGTGCAGCTCCGCGACGCCGTTGACCTTGGAGCCGGCGACGGTCGCGAGATACGCCATGCGCACCGAACGGAACGGGTGCTCCCCGATGATCGACATGTTGCGGATGAGCATCTCGTCGTCGCCGAAGCGCTCGCGCACCTCGAGCAGGAACTCGTCGTTGATGCGGTAGATGATCTCGAGGTGACGCGGAAGGAGCCGACCGAGCAGGTCGACCGACCAGACCTCGAGCGCCTCGGGCAGCAGCGTGTGGCACGTGTACGCGAAGCACTTCTGGGTGATGGCCCACGCGGCATCCCACTCGAGCTTCTTCTCGTCGACGAGCACGCGCATGAGCTCCGGCACGCCGATGACGGGGTGCGTGTCGTTGAGCTGGAAGATCACGCGCTCGGGGAGCTTCTCGAGGTCGAAGTCGTCGGGCAGGACGTTCTCGATGAAGTCGGCGATGGATGCCGCGACGAAGAAGTACTGCTGCTGCAGGCGCAGCTCCTTGCCCTGGGGGGTGGAGTCCTCGGGGTAGAGCACCTTGGAGATGTTCTCGGCGAAGGTCTGCGCGCGCACCGACTCGACGTAGTCGCCGGAGTTGAAGGTGTGCAGGTCGAAGGCGTTGGTGGCCACCGCGCGCCACAGGCGCAGGGTGTTCACGCGGCCGTTGTGGTAGCCGGGGACCATCATGTTGTACGGCACCGCGAGCACGTTCCACTCGGGGACCCAGCGGGTGCGCTCGACGCCCTCGTCGTCGTAGGTCTCGGTGGTTCCGGCGAACGAGATCGTCTGCGCGGCCTCGGGGTGGGCGAAATCCCAGGGCGAGCCCATGCGCAGCCACGCGTCGGGCTGCTCGACCTGCTGTCCGTCGGCGAAGGCCTGACGGAAGATGCCGTACTCGTAGCGGATGCCGTAGCCGATCGCCGGGATGCTCATGGTCGCGAGCGAGTCGACGAAGCAGGCGGCCAGGCGTCCGAGGCCGCCGTTGCCCAGGCCCGGCTCGATCTCGACCGCGCGGAGGTCGTCGATGTCGATGCCGCACTGCGCGAGCGCCTCGGTGGCGATGTCGGTCAGGCGCGCGGCGAGGAGGTTGTTGTCGAGCTGACGACCGAGCAGGTACTCGGCCGAGAGGTAGCAGACGGTCTTGTTCTGCTGGGCCTTCTGCTGGGCGCGATCGTCGAACCAGCGCGCCATGAGGTAGTCGCGGACCGTGTACGCCAGGGCCAGGTACTGGTCGTTGACGTCGGAGTTCGACAGCGTCACCCCCTGGTCGAAGTTCAGGTTCTGCAGGAACTGCTTCGCGAAGCCGTCGACGGATGCCGCGGGGGCGACGACGGGCGCGAGAGCCAGGGGGTGAGTGGGGCGCAGCTCAGGGGTGTTCTCGGGCACCCTCCGACCGTAATCAGAACCCCCTCCGCCTGCCAAGACGGCATCCGGGCCGACACATGATCTTCACCCGTTCGCCGCACGGGCGGAACCGCCTCGGACGCTCCCCGACGCGTCAGCGCAGCCCGCAGCCGTTCACGACCTGGTCCGTGCGGTCGATCAGGTTCTTCGTCCACGTGTAGAGCACGGGGAGGAAGCGCGACTTCGGCAGGATCGGGCGCAGGTGGTCGTAACCGGCGTAGGTGGCCCAGCGCACCGGCTGCCCCTCCGCGCACAGCTTCTGCACGTAGTCGCGCTGCAGCGTCGGCGGGATGACCTCGTCGTCGGCGCCCCACGCGACGAGCATGGGCGTGCCCAGCGGCGCGGTCATGGCGTTCTCGGCGAGACGGCGGCCGAGCGCTCCCGACGTCAGATCGGCGCTGTACAGCGGCCGGTCCTCCGACACGCCCAGCGCGGTGAGCACCGAGACCACGACGCCCGGTTCGCTCGGGCACCGCTGGGTCATCTCGAGCACGATCGAGCGCGACCCCTCGGCGATGTAGTCGTCGAGGTGCACGTCGGCGTAGGTCTCGGAGTACGGCACGAGCACCCACGACGTGATCACCGACAGCATCGCGTTCGGCGGTCCCGAGAGCAGTTCGCGGGCGAGAGCGGGCGGATCGGCGACCGGGGCGACCACCGCGGTGCCGAGCACGTCGAGGCCCGGGGCGTAGTCCTTCGCGATCGCCGTGGTCCACAGCGCCGCGTGGCCGCCCTGCGAGTGCCCCCACACGACGGTGTCGGGCGAGAGCGTGAGGTCGGTGCGCAGCTCGCTCGTGGCCAGCACGGCGTCGAGGGACGATCGGGCCTCGCCCTCCCCGATGAGGTACGGGTAGGCGCCGGGGGCGCCCTGTCCCGAGAAGTCCGAGGCGACGACGACCCACCCGGCCTTGAGCGCCTGCTCGAGCGCGGGGATCGACCACTTGGTCGCGGAGGCGTCGCGCAGGCTCGGCGCGCACCCCTGGGCGACGCCGGTCGTGCCGTGGTTCCAGACGATGACCGGGCGCGGACCCGCGGGGGGATCCTTCGGCACGATCACGAGCGCGCTGGCCACGGCCGGTCGGTTCTCGGCATCCCGTGTGGTGTAGAGAATGCGCGAGACGTCGCCGTTCTCGGGGAGGCGTCCGAGGTAGGCGTCGGAGCGGATGAGCCGGCCGTGCCCGCTGGGCACCTGCGCCGGCGGGTCGTAGAACGCATCCACGACGGGCGCGCCCGCGTCGAGCCAGTCGTTGAGCCACCATCCGCCCGCCGCGGTGGCCACCAGCACGAGCGAGAGGGCGTAGCGACCGGCGGCCGCCCACCCCGCGCGCACGCGCCGCCGCCGCACCGCGCGCTGCGCGTCGAAGGGCTCCGTTCGCGGCCGCGGACGACGGATGCCGGCGACCCCGCGCCCGAGCACCCCGAGACCGAACACGATCGTGCGCACACCGAAGACGACGGCCAGCACGAGCACCGTGACATCCGGCCAGGTGAAGGAGAGCACGCCGAACGCCACCTGGGCCACGCCCCACGAGAGGGCGAGCACGCGAGCGCTGACCCCTCCGCGACTGACCGCGCGCCCGATCGACGCGAGACCGCCGATCACGAGCAGCACGGCGAGCACCGGCGGCAGCAGCTCGAGGCTGCGGCCCAGCCAGACGAGCACGGCGATGCCCGCGATGATCCACGCCGCCGACACCGAGCGGGCCCACCAGCTCGCGGGGCGACCGACGAGCTCGAGGATGCCCATGACCACGGCGCTCGCGCCCACGTACACGCCCAGGAGCACGAGGGACGTGAGCGGGCGCGAGAGGATCAGCGCACCGAGCACCACCACGACGACGCCGACGATCAGGAGCACCCGCGGGGGCGCGTCGCGCACGAGGGCGGGGAGGGCGTTCCACCGGCGCAGCTGCGGTCGGCGGGTGGCGGGCATCAGGCCATGATAGGCATCACGTCGGCGGGCCCGACGCCCCTCGCGCGGGCACCGCCTCGGCGCCTACGGTGGCGTGATGTCGACCCCCGCCCGCGCCGCCGCCCGTGACGCGGAGGCCAACCCCGCGTTCCGCGTCGCCGCGCGCGCCGGGTACGCCGCGAACGGCGTCCTGCACCTGCTGATCGGCGGGCTGGTGATCGCCGTCGGCTTCGGCGCGCAGGAGGACAGCGATCAGACGGGCGCGTTCCGCGCCCTCGCGGCCGTCCCTCTCGGGTCGGCGGCGTTGTGGGCCCTCGCGGTCGGCCTCGTCGCCCTCGGGGGCTGGCATCTGCTGCAGGCGTTCGCTCCCCGCCACCTCACCGTGTGGCGCCGGATCGGCCGGATCCTCACCGAGGCGCCGCAGGGCGTGGTCTTCGTCGCGATCGGTCTCGTCTCGGCATCCGTCGCCCTCGGTGCGCGCCCGCGCGCCGAACAAGCCGCGGAAGACCTCAGCGAGGGCGTGCTGACGTGGTCGGTCGGCGGGTTCGTGCTCGGGACGGTCGGCGTCGCGGTGGCCGCGGTGGGCGTCGGGTTCGTGTGGATGGGGGTGCGCCGGTCGTTCCGCACGAAGGTGCGCACGCCCGACGGACCGGCGGGCTTCGCCCTCACGACCCTCGGGGTGATCGGATTCGTGACGAAGGGCATCGCGCTGCTGATCGTCGGCACGCTCGTCGTCGTCGCGGCCGTCACGGTCGAGCCCGACACGGCGGGCGGTCTCGACGGGGCCGTGTCGGCGGTGCTCGCGGTGCCCGCGGGTCCGCTGCTCGCCTGCCTCGTCGGGCTCGGCTTCCTCGCCTACGGCGTGTTCACGGTCTTCCGCGCACGGTACGCCCGCCTCGACGCGTGAGCGGCGGCCCGCGTCGAGCGGGCCCGAGCACAACGGCCGTCCGGGCCCGAGCACAACGGCCGTCCGGGCCCGAGCACAACGCAGGAGATCGGCGGCCGGCCGACGACGGCGGGCCGGTGGCCACGCCCGTGACCGCCCGACGTTCGCCGGATCTCCTGCGTCGTGCACGGCGTCGCGGGAAGCACGACCCGGGCGGTCAGTCCAGGTCGGGGTTGCGCCCCGTCCGCTCGCCCGTCTCGAGCCCGGCGATCCGCGCGCGATCGTCGGCGTCGAGCGTGAAGTCGAACACATCCCCGTTCTCGCGGATGCGGTCCAGCGACACCGATTTGGGGAACACCACGAGGTCGCGGTCGAGGTGCCAGCGGATGACGACCTGAGCGGGGGTCTTGCCGTACTTCGCGGCGATCTGCGACAGCACCGGCTCGTCGAGCAGACCACCGCGCGCGAGCGGGGCCCACGACTCGGTCACGATGCCGTGCGCCGCGTGCCAGGCGACGAGCTCGTCCTGCGGGAAGCGCGGGTGCAGCTCGACCTGGTTGACCGCCGGCAGCACGCCCGTCTCGTCGCGCAGGCGCTCCAGGTGCGGGATCGAGAAGTTGCTCACGCCGATCGAGGTGGCGCGCCCCTCCTGCTGCAGGCGCAGCAGCGCCTTCCACGTGTCGACGTACCGGTCGGCGCTCGGGATGGGCCAGTGGATCAGGTACAGGTCGACCCGGTCGAGGCCGAGCTTCACGGCGCTCTCGTCGAACGCCCGCAGCGTGCGGTCGAAGCCCTGATCGTCGTTCCAGACCTTCGTCGTGACGAAGACCTCGTCGCGGTCCAGGCCCGACGCGCGCAGTCCCGCGCCGACCTCCGCCTCGTTGCCGTAGAGGGCCGCGGTGTCGACGTGGCGGTAGCCCGCGGCGAGCGCGCCCTCCACGAGATCGACGGTGACCTCGGCCGGCACCTTGTACGTGCCGACGCCGAGCTGCGGGATCGTGGAGCCGTCGCTCAGCGACAGGCGGGGAGCGGAGATCATGGCATCCACGGTACCGATGCTTCCCCCTCCCGGTCTGCTCCCTCCCCGGTAGCCCCCTCCCCGGTAGCCCCCTCGACGACCGCGAGACGGCATCTCACCGACGAGTCGGTTGCAGCCTGCAACGGTTTCGTCAGCGAGATGCCGTCTCGCGGTGAAGAGGCGCCGGAGCGGCGACGTCAGCGGGTCAGAGCCGCCACGGCGTCATCGACCGACACCGTCTCGCGCTCGCCCGTGCGGCGGTCCCACAGCTCGACCTGGCCGTCGGCCGCGCCGCGGCCCACGATGAGGATGCGCGGGATGCCGACGAGCTCGGCGTCGCCGAACTTCACACCGGGCGAGACCTTGGGGCGGTCGTCGTAGAGCACGTCGAGTCCCGCGGTCTCGAGCCGGTCGGAGACGGATGCCGCGAGCTCGAACGCCGCCGCGTCGCGGCCGGTGGCCACCACGTGCACGTCGAACGGAGCGACCGACTCCGGCCAGATCAGCCCCTTGTCGTCGTTGTTGAGCTCGGCGATGATCGCGAGGATGCGGGTCACGCCGATGCCGTACGAGCCCATCGTGACCGTGGCGAGCTTGCCGTTCTCGTCGAGGACCTTCAAACCCAGGGCCTCGGCGTACTTGCGGCCGAGCTGGAAGACGTGGCCGACCTCCATGCCGCGCGCGAGCTCCACGGGGCCCGAGCCGTCGGGGGCCGGATCGCCGGCGCGCACGGTCGAGACCTCGACGAAGCCGTCGCCGACGAAGTCGCGACCGGCGACGAGCGACTGCACGTGCTTCTGGTCGATGTTGGCGCCGGTGATCCACGCGGTTCCGTCGACCACGCGGGGGTCGAGCACGTAGCGGATCTTCGTCGCCGACTCCTCGCCCAGAACGGGACCGGTGGGCGACCAGGGGCCGATGTAGCCCTTGACCAGGAGCGGGTTCTCAGCGAAGTCCTTCTCGGTCGCGGCCTCGACCTCGGCCGGGGCGAAGGCCACCTCGACGCGCTTGTCGTCGACGTCGCGGTCGCCGGGCAGGCCCACGACGACGAGTTCGCGCGTGCCGTCGAGGTGGGTGAGGGCGAGGACGACGTTCTTGAGCGTGTGCGCGGCGGTCCACGCGGTGGCCTCGGCGGTCGCGGGTCCGGCGATGCCGGGGGCGGGGGCGTCGAGGTGCGCGTTGGCGTGGTCGACGAGAGTCGCGATCGTGGGCGTGTTCGGGGAGTCGAAGATCACGGCATCCGGCTGTCCCTCGATCGGGAGGGCGTCGGGCACGACGGTCGTGAAGGCCTCGACGTTCGCGGCGTAGCCGCCCGCGGAGCGCACGAAGGTGTCTTCGCCGATGGGGGTCGGGTGCAGGAACTCCTCGGACTTCGACCCGCCCATGGCGCCGGCGTCGGCGGCGACGATGACGTACTCGAGGCCGAGGCGCGTGAAGATGCGCTCGTAGGCGTCGCGCTGCGCCTGGTACGAGGCGTCGAGACCGGCGTCGGTCGCGTCGAACGAGTACGCGTCCTTCATCGTGAACTCGCGACCGCGCAGGAGACCGGCGCGCGGGCGAGCCTCGTCGCGGTACTTGTCCTGGATCTGATAGATCGTCAGCGGCAGGTCCTTGTACGACGAGTAGAGGTCCTTCACCAGCAGGGTGAACATCTCCTCGTGCGTGGGCGCGAGCAGGTAGTCGGCTCCCTTGCGGTCCTGCAGGCGGAACAGCGCGTCGCCGTACTCCTCCCAGCGGCCGGTGACCTCGTAGGGCTCACGCGGCAGCAGAGCCGGGAAGTGCACCTCGAACGCACCGGCGTTCGCCATCTCCTCGCGCACGACGGCCTCGATCTTGGCCTTGACCTTCAGGCCGAGAGGCAGCCACGCGAAGATGCCCGGGGCGTTGCGGCGGATGTAGCCGGCGCGCACGAGCAGGCGGTGGCTCGTGACCTCGGCATCCGAGGGGTCTTCGCGGAGCGTGCGGAGGAAGTAGTTCGACAGACGGGTGACCACGAGAGTCGAGTCTAGGCCGCGCGGATGAGGGCCAGCGGTCGGCGGCGCGTCACTCGAGACCGCCGATCAGCCCCTCGGCGATCCGCGCCATCTCCGCCTCGGTGAGATTGCCCGTCCCGATCGAGAGCATGTTGCGGCCGGACTGCACGAGGAGGAGTTCGAAGGCCGGCGTGAATTCCGGGAAATGCCACGCGGCGTCCGCTCCCTCGACCGAGACGGCGACACCCGACATCTTCTCGATGGCCGCGGCGTCCGGCTCCGAGCCCGGACCGAAGAGGATGTCGATCACCGCCGCACTGTCGACGCTCGACCCGTTGTCGAGCGCGCAGTACCCCGCGGCCCCGTTCGCGCTCATAACGTCCCAGGCGAGCCCGAAGGGGAAGTAATCGCCTCGGTGGGGTGTCAGATCACCTTCACCGCGCGCGTCCTGAGCGAGACGCAGGACGGTTTCGCAGTCCGGCACGGCCCAGGCTCCCGGAGGAACGGCACTTCCCACACCGGGTCTCTCCTCCGCTCGCGGCCCGACTTCCGCGAGAAGCGCCGCCACCTGCGCGTCCGTCGAACCCCACGCCGAGACGACGGCGTCGCCGAACCGCGCGTCGGATCGGCAACCGAGTGCATCCAGGGAGCAGTTCGACGGAACGCCGAGCGAACCGCGCAGCGTTTCGGGCACCACATCGGAGGGGAACACGGAGACGCCCACCGCTTCGTACCCCTCGCCGGAGGCGCGCCACTGGCAGGAGATTCCGCCGAGGACCCCGGGGTCGTCCGGGGCCAGACCGTTCGCGAGCACCATCTCGACCCCGACGATCGCCGAGGCCTCCTCATCGCTCAAGACGTTCGCGCAATCGCCGCCGAACGCGTCCGGCGTCGGTGCGGTCGACGTCGCACTCGGGGTGGGGGTGGGAGTAGGGGTGGGGGTCGTCGTGGGCTCGGGCTCGATCACCGCGGCCGTCGGACTCGGCGAGGTCGCGACCTGCGGCGCGCCCAGCGTCGAGGTCACCGCCACGCCCCCCGCGATGCCGACCACCAGCACCGCGGCGATCGATCCGGCGATCCAGGCTGCCCGGTGCCCGCCGACGGGCATGATGTCACGAGCGCCTCCCATGATTCGTGCGCGCAGGGCCGCACGCTCCTCGGGCGTCAGTTCGTCGTTCATGCCCGTGCCCCTCCCATCGCGATCTCGCTGCGCAATTTCGCCCTCGCGCGGGCCAGCCGCGACTTCACCGTCCCCGGCGGGATGCCGAGGGCCTGGGCCACCTCGCGTTCGGCGTACCCCTCCAGCACCGACAGCACCACCACCGCCTGCTCTCGCTCCGGCAGCCGCTTCAACGCCTCCATCACGCCGCTGTCGTCGCGCCCGTGCACCGCCCGCGGCTCGGCCACCGGCGCTCGGTCCAGGAGCGCTCGGTACCGCCGGCTCGAGCGCTCGAGATTGCGTGCGCAGTGCGCCACCGTCGTCAGCAGCCACGGCAGCGGCGATCCGTCGACCAGTCGCACCGTCGCCCGCTTGCGCCATAGCTCGAAGAAGGCGACCGTCACGGCATCCTTCGCGTCCTCCCGATGGGTCAGCAGTCTCGAGGCGTGCCGGAACAGCCGCCCCTCGTGCCGGTCGAACAGCGCGGCGAGCGCAAGTTCGTCCCCCTGGCGTACCCGGTCCCACAGCCCGGTGTCGTCGTCATCCACACTCTGAAGTGTCCGCGAATCCCCGTTCGGTTCCCACGCGGACGAGGCCACGGATAACGAAACGGTGACGGTGGTCAGCCGGCCCGCCGCCCCACGTGCAGCACCGCGCGCGTGACGAGCCCCGCCAGCAGCGCCCAGAACGCGGCGCTCACGCCCAACACCGCGATCCCGGATGCCGCGACGAGGAACGTTACCACCGCGGGCACCCGCTCGCCGGGGTCGTCGATCGCCTGCTGCACCGCGGACCCGAAGGCCCCGAACAGGGCGACGCCGGCGACCGCGGGGATGACCCCCGCCGGAGCGAGCAGCACGATCGCCGCGAAGGCCGCGGACAGGGCGCCGAGCACGAGGTAGGTGCCCCCGGCCGACACGCCCGCGACCCAGCGGCGACGCGGGTCGGGGTGCGCGTCGGGGCCCGCCGCGATCGCCGCGCTGATGGCACCGAGGTTCATCACGTGACCGCCGAACCCGGCGGCCGCCGCCGAACCGAGCCCGGTGACGAGCATCGCCGGACGCCACGGGATCGTGTAGCCGAGGCTCTTCATCACCGCGACGCCGGGCACGTTCTGCGAGGCCATCGTGACGACGAACAGGGGCAGGGCGATCCCCACCACGGCGCCGACGGTGAGGGTCGGGACGGTGAACTCGAGCCGCGGCAGCAGCGAAGCGGCATCCGTGTCGACGCCGGTGCGGGTCAGCTCGACCGCGACGACGACGATCGCCGCGACGAAGGCGAGCGGAACCGCCCACCGCGGGAGCAGGCGGGATGCCACGAGCCACACGATCAGCACGGGTGCGACGCCCCACGGGTCGTCGACCAGGCCGACGAACGGGGCGATGCACAGCGGCAGGAGGACGCCCGCGAGCATCGCCTGCGCGATCGAGGGCGGAATCCGCGCGATGAGGGCGCCGAGCGGGGGGAACAGGGCCGTGCAGAGGATGAGCGCGGCGCAGACGAAGAAGCCGCCCACGACCGCCGGCCACCCGCCGTCGACCGCGCCGGTCGCCGCGAGCAGGGCGACGCCCGGGGTCGACCACGCGACGGTGATGGGGATGCGGAAGCGTCCCGCCAGCACGATGCATCCGATGCCGACGACGATCGAGATCGCGAGCAGCCCGCTCGCGGCCTGGGCCGGAGAGGCCCCGACCGTACGAAGACCGGTCAGCACGACGGCGAAGGTGCTGGTGAAACCGACGAGGGCGGTCACGACCCCGGCGACGAGCGGACGGGCGAGAGAGGGCGCGGGAGTCACGGTCATGGGACTCCCGACGCTATCGGAAGACCGGGCGCCGCCCCGCGACGGGCGGCTCAGGCCGTGATGACCTGCGCGGTCCCGGGCGCGGCATCCGGGCCCATCTCATCGGCGAGGCGGTTGGCCTCCTCGATGAGGGTCTGCACGATCTCAGCCTCGGGCACGGTCTTGATGACCTGGCCCTTGACGAAGATCTGGCCCTTGCCGTTGCCCGACGCCACGCCGAGGTCGGCGTCGCGCGCCTCTCCGGGACCGTTCACGACGCAGCCCATGACGGCCACGCGCAGCGGCACGGTCATGTCTTTCAGGCCCTCGGTGACGTCGTCGGCGAGGGTGTAGACGTCGACCTGCGCGCGACCGCACGAGGGGCACGAGACGATCTCGAGCTTGCGCTCGCGCAGGTTGAGCGACTGCAGGATCTGGTGGCCGACCTTGACCTCTTCGGCGGGCGGGGCCGACAGCGAGACGCGGATCGTGTCGCCGATGCCCTCGGAGAGCAGGATGCCGAAGGCCGTGGCGCTCTTGATCGTGCCCTGGAACGCGGGGCCGGCCTCGGTCACGCCGAGGTGCAGGGGCCAGTCGCCCCGCTCGGCGAGGAGGCGGTACGCCTTGACCATGACGATCGGGTCGTTGTGCTTGACCGAGATCTTGAAGTCGTGGAAGTCGTGCTCCTCGAACAGCGAGGCCTCCCAGACGGCGCTCTCGACGAGCGCCTCGGGCGTGGCCTTGCCGTACTTCTCGAGCAGGCGGCGGTCGAGCGAACCGGCGTTCACGCCGATGCGCAGCGACACTCCGGCGTCCTTGGCCGCCTTCGCGATCGCGCCGACCTGGTCGTCGAACTTGCGGATGTTGCCGGGGTTCACGCGCACGGCGCCGCAGCCGGCGTCGATCGCCTGGAAGACGTACTTCGGCTGGAAGTGGATGTCGGCGATGACCGGGATCTGGCTCTTCTTGGCGATGATGTGCAGCACGTCGGCGTCGTCCTGCGACGGCACGGCCACGCGCACGATCTCGCAGCCGGATGCCGTGAGCTCGGCGATCTGCTGCAGGGTGGCGTTGATGTTCGTCGTCGGCGTCGTCGTCATCGACTGCACGCTCACGGGGGCGTCGCCCCCGACGAGCACCTTGCCGACCCGGATCTGACGGGTCTTGCGACGGGGAGCGAGGGTCTCCGGCACGCGGGGCATTCCGAGATTCACAGCAGGCACGGGCTCAGCCTACGCCGCCCTCGCTGGACGGAGTCGGAACAGGCTGCAAATGCTCCCTGTGGTAGGTTCGGCGCCATGCGCGCGCATTTCAGCTGGTGGCCCACCGTCTAGGCGGTGAGTTCGCGTGCGACAGACCGCCCTCCCTCGGGATCCGGGCGGTCTTCGTGTTTTCGGCGGCCGCGTAGGACCCTCGCTCACAGACGGAAGTACTTCGATGACCGGGCCCGACCCCTCCTCTCCGCTCCACAGCCTCCTCGCCGGCGACGCGCCGTTCGCGCTCATCGCGCGCGACCCCGACACCGTCGAGGTGCTCACGGGCGACGTCGTCGACGTCGAGCTCCTCGCGGACATCCCCCTGATCGACGACGACGGGACCGCTCGGGAGGTCCTCGCGCTCGTCCCCTTCCGCCAGGTGCGCGAGCGCGGGTTCGTGTGCCACGACGACGGTGCGCCGCTGCGCTGCCTGGTCATCGGGGAGCGGACGGTCCTGTCGCGCGCGGAGGTCATGGCATCCCTGCCCTCCTCCCCCGTTCACCTCGAGGGAGCGGGCTTCGACATCGCCGACGAGGACTACGCCGACATCGTGCGCCGCGTGATCGCCGACGAGATCGGTCGGGGCGAGGGCGCGAACTTCGTCATCCGCCGCGACTTCGTGGCCGACGTCGACGCCGACCCGCGCGTGGCGGCGCTGACGTGGTTCCGCGCGCTGCTCGAACACGAGAAGGGCGCGTACTGGACCTTCGCCGTCGTCACCGACGGGCATGTCGCGGTCGGCGCCAGCCCCGAGGCGCACGTCAGCGCCCGCGACGGCGTGGTCACGATGAACCCGATCTCGGGCACGTTCCGCCACCCGGCGGGCGGGTCGACGGCCGAGACCCTCGCGGAGTTCCTGCGCTCGACCAAGGAGACCGAGGAGCTCTTCATGGTCGTCGACGAGGAGCTGAAGATGATGAGCGCCGTCTGCAGCGACGGCGGCCGCATCACGGGCCCGCACCTGAAGGAGATGTCGCGGCTGACCCACACCGAGTACATGCTCCGCGGGCACAGCGACCTCGATCCCCGCGACATCCTGCGCGAGACGATGTTCGCCCCCACCGTCACGGGCTCGCCCATGCAGAACGCGTGCACGGTCATCGCCCGTCACGAGACGACCCCGCGCGGCTACTACTCCGGCGTCGCGGCGCTGTTCACGCCGAACAGCGACGCCACCGGTCCGTCCCACGATCTCGACGCGCCGATCCTCATCCGCACCGCCTACCTCGTCGACGGGCGCCTGCGCGTACCGGTGGGAGCGACGCTCGTGCGTCACTCCGACCCGTACGGCGAGGTCGGCGAGACGCACGGCAAGGCCGCGGGCGTGCTCGGCGCGATCGGCGCGATCCCGCGCGACGTGCCCGTCGCCCCCGCCGAGGCGGACCCCGACGCCCCCGTCGCCGAGGGCCGACCGCTCGCCGAGGATCCCGCGATCGCCGAGCTCCTGACCTCTCGCAACGAGCGTCTCGCCCCGTTCTGGATGAACCCGCAGGACCCCGACGGTTCGGGGCCGTTCGCCGGCCGCACGGCCCTCGTCGTGGATGCCGAGGACCGCTTCACCACGATGCTCGCCCACCAGCTGCGCCACCTCGGGCTCGACACCCGCATCGTGCACTGGGCCGAGGTGACCGATGCGGAGGTGGATGCCGCCGACCTCGTCGTCTCGGGCCCGGGACCGGGCGACCCGCGCGACGCCGACAGCGCCCGCATCGCCTCCATGCACGGGGTCGTCGCGCGGCGGCTGAGCGGCTCCGCTCCACTGCTGGCGGTGTGCCTGAGCCACCAGATCCTCGCCGACCAGCTGGGGATCGACCTCGCCCCCCTCGCGAAGCCGCACCAGGGCCTGCAGAAGAGCGTCGACGTGTTCGGCGAACCGGCGTCGATCGGGTTCTACAACACGTTCACGGCGCGCGTCGCGCCCGGCACCTCGCAGCGGGGGCTCACGACAGGCCGCGGATCGGTGACGACCGAGATCATCACCGAGGTCGCGGCGGATGCCGAGACCGGCGACGTGTACGCCCTCCGCGGCCCCGGGTTCGCGAGCGTGCAGGGGCACCTCGAGTCGATCCTGTCGCGCGACGGCATGCGGACGCTCGAGCGGCTGATCTCGCACGTGCTCTGACGCACTGTCCCTTCGACGGGCTCAGGGACCACCCCGGGGCGGCTGAGCCCGTCGAAGCCCCCGGTCCACACGGCACAGGTGGCTGAGCCCGTCGAAGCCCCTGTGCGCCGCGGACTACAGCAGCTGCACCGGGTTGAAGACGTCGGCGAGGAACAGCACGCCGCCCATACCGACCAGCAGCACGACAACGACGAAGGTCAGCGGGACGAGCTTCGTGGCATCCACCGGCCGCGCGACCTTTCCGCGCATGCGGGCGAACCACCGCTTGATCCCGTCCCACAGCGCGACCACGACGTGCCCGCCGTCCAAGGGCAGCAGGGGGATGAGGTTGAACACGAACAGGGCGATGTTCAGCGCCGCGAGCAGCCCGATGATCGACTGCACGCGGGCGAGGATCGGAGCGTCGACCGCGGCGTACTCCCCCGCGAGCCGGCCGGCACCCACCACGCTGAGCGGTCCGTTCGGGTCGCGCGGCTGACCCGTCACGAGGTCGACGGCCGTGTCGTAAACGCGCACCGGAAGCTGGGTCATGATCTGCGCCACGGCCCCGACCTGCTGGATGGTCGCCTCAGGACCCACCCAGATCGGCTGCGGAACGAGGGCCGACTGCGGGCTGAGCCCGGCGAAGCCGACGCTGCGGTACTCGGGCTGACCGGAGGCATCCCGCACCGCCCGTCCGTCCGCACCGGTGACGGCACGGTCGGCCTGGACAGGGGTGAGCGTGAGGGTCTGCTGCGCACCGTCCCGCTCGACGACCACGGCGAGCGCCTGACCCGGCGAACGCTGGATGACGGCGGCGGCCTCGTCGAAGGTCGACACCGCGGTGCCGTCGATCGAGACGATGGTGTCTCCGGGCAGGATGCCGGCGGCGGCGGCGGGCGCGACCGGATCGCCCGCGGCGCAGTCGGACCTGTCGGCACCGGCGGGGATCACGCACTGCGACACGGAGGCGACCGTGGTCGTCCCCTGCGCGATGCCGATGCCGCTGACCGCGATCGCCGACAGGACGAAGGCCAGCAGGAGGTTCATGATCGGCCCGCCGAGCATCACGATGATGCGCTTGTAGACCGGGAGCTTGTAGAACACGCGGTCGTCGGCGGCGATGAGCGTCTCAGCGTTGGCATCCCGGGCGTCCTGCACCATGGTCGCGAAGAACCGCGAGCGCTTCGTCCCGGGTTCGGCGTCGTCGGGGGCGGGCGGGTACATGCCGGCCATCGAGATGAACCCGCCGAGCGGCAGCACCTTGAACCCGTACTCGGTCTCGCCGATCCGCTTGGACCACAGCGTCGGACCGAAGCCGATCATGTACTGGCCGACGCGCACGCCGAAGAGCTTGGCGGGCAGGAGATGCCCGATCTCGTGCAGGGCGATCGAGATCGCGAGACCGATCACGAGCACGAGCACGCCGATGAGGAAGGCGATCGCGGTCACCCGGCGACGATACCGCCGACAGCCTTTGAACGGCCCGTGCGGCCGCGATGCGGTGTCTGTGCGACACCGGATGAGACAATGGACGCGATGCCCAGCGACGCCCCCTCGAACCTGCCCCCCGTCCTCCGACCGGAGCATCCGCCCCGTCGCGACCTCGCGGAACTGGCCCGCCGGTGGGGAGTGCGCACGGTCGGCGACATCGACGCGACCGTCCTGTCGGGGATCACCCTCGCCACGGCCGACCTCCGCGCCGGCGAGGCCTTCGTGGCCATCCAGGGCGTGAACCGGCACGGAGCGGAGTTCGCGACCACCGCCGCCGAGCGCGGCGCGGTCGCCGTCGTCACCGATGAGGCGGGCGCCGCCATCGCGGCATCCGCGGGTCTTCCGATCGTCGTGGTCGACGACCCCCGCGCGCTGCTGGGAGACCTGTCGGCGTGGGTCTACGGCACCGGACCCGACGACGACCTGCCGCGTCTGCTCGCGACCACGGGCACCAACGGCAAGACGAGCGTGTCGCACCTGCTCGAGGGGATCCTCGGCCAGCTCGGGGTCGTCACGGGCCTGTCGTCGACCGCCGAACGCCACATCGCGGGCGAAGTCATCGTCTCGCGTCTGACCACGCCCGAGGCATCCGAGTTCCACGCCCTCCTCGCCCTCATGCGCGAGCGCGGCGTCGAGGCCGTCGCCGTCGAGGTCAGCGCCCAGGCCCTCACGCGTCACCGCGTCGACGGCCTCGTGTTCGACGTCGCCGGCTTCACCAACCTCACGCACGACCACCTCGACGATTACGCCGACATGCGCGAGTACTTCGAGGCGAAGCTCCCGCTCTTCCGCCCCGACCGCGCCCGCCGCGGCGTGGTCTGCCTGGACTCCCCCGCGGGCGCCGAGATCGCCGCGCGCGCCGAGATCCCGGTCGTCACCATCGCGACCCCCGCGATCGCGCACGATGCCGGTGTCGGTGCCGGTGCCGGTGCCGACTGGACCGTCGACATCGTCGACGAGCGCCAGGAGGGCACCGAGTTCACCCTCTCCGACGGCAAGGGCCGCTCGCTGACGACGGTGGTGCCGGTGATCGGTCGGCACATGGCCGCCAACGCCGGACTCGCCATCGTCATGCTGCTCGAGGCGGGCTACACCTGGGAGCACCTGTTCAGCACCCTCGACGGCGAGCGCATCGACGCGTCCCTCCCGGGACGCACGCAGCTCGTGTCCGGCGCCGAAGGCCCCGCGGTGTACGTCGACTTCGGGCACTCCCCCGACGCGTTCGAGAAGACCCTCGCCGCGGTCCGCCGCGTGACCCCCGGCACGGTCGTCATGCTCTTCGGCGCCGACGGCGACCGCGACGCCACGAAGCGTCACGACATGGGCCGCACGGCGGTCGAGGGCAGCGACATCCTCATCGTCACCGACCACCACCCCCGTCACGAGAACCCGGATGCCATCCGCACGGTGCTCGTCGAGGGTGCACGCCTCGCGCGTCCCGACGCCGAGATCCTCGAGTTCACGCCGCCCGAGCGCGCGATCCTCGAGGCCGTGAAGCTGGTCGGCGAGGGCGATGCGATCCTGTGGGCCGGCCCCGGACACCAGGACTACCGCGACATCCGCGGCGTGCGCACCCCGTACTCGGCGCGCGAACTGTCGCGTCGGGCCCTGCGCGCCGCGGGGTGGGCCGTGCCGGACCCGCAGTGGCCGGTGCCCTACCCGGCCGACAGCACCCCGTCGTCTGACCCCGAGCGCCCGGTCGACTTCCCCGCCTGACGCCTGCGGGCGAGGCCGGCGCCGCTCAGCTGGTTCCCGTCGCCTCCGCTGCACACCTCCGGCATATTCGCACTGAGAGCCGCGAAAACCGCCGTCAACGACGTTCGTGCAGGAGTTGTGCAGGCCCCGCCCCGCAGCCGCAACCGCGGCAACCGCAACGACCCTACTCAGGCCGAGCGCCGACGCCGCCGCCCGAGCCGCACACCTCCTGCAGATCCGCACCGCGAGCCGCCGAAACGGCGGTCAGAGACCTTCGTGCAGGAGTTGTGCAGGCGTCAGCGCGCGGCGATGATCTCGTCGGCCGTCCGCCGCGCCCAGGCCTCCGCCTCGGCGAGCGACTCCCGCGTGAGGGTCGCGGGCGGCTCGTGCCGGTCGACCACGCGTTCGATGAGGTCGACGATCCCGAGGAAGCTCAGACGCCCCTCGTGGAAGGCGTCGACGGCCTGCTCGTTCGCGGCGTTGAACACGGCGGGGAAGGTCGCCCCCGCGCGTCCCACGCGCTTTGCGAGCGCCACGGAGCCGAAGGCTTCCTCGTCGAGGGGCTCGAACGTCCACTGCGAGGCGGTGGTCCAGTCCAGGGGTGTCCCCACCCCGCCGACGCGGTGCGGCCAGTCGAGGCCGAGCGAGATGGGCAGTCGCATGTCGGGCGGCGATGCTTGGGCGATGGTCGAGCCGTCGACGAACTCGACCATCGAGTGCACGATCGACTGCGGGTGGACGGTGACGGCGATGCGGTCGTAGGCGACGTCGAACAGCAGGTGCGCCTCGATCACCTCGAGGCCCTTGTTGACCAGCGTCGCGGAGTTCGTCGTCACGACGCGTCCCATGTCCCACGTGGGGTGGGCGAGCGCCTGTGCGGGCGTGACGTCTCCGAGCTCGTCGCGCGAGCGCCCGCGGAAGGGACCTCCGGATGCCGTGAGCACGAGCCGTCGCACCTCGTGGGCCGCCCCGGAGCGCAGGGCCTGGGCGATCGCGGAGTGCTCCGAGTCGACCGGGACGATCTGGCCGGGGGCGGCGAGGGCGGTGACCAGCTCTCCCCCGACGATCAGCGACTCCTTGTTCGCCAGGGCGAGGGTGCGTCCCTCCTCGAGGGCCGCGAGCGTCGGGCCGAGTCCCACGGACCCGGTGATGCCGTTGAGCACGACGTCGGCCTCGACGTCGCGCACCAGCTGCTCGGCCTCGATCGCCCCGAGGGCGAGGTGCTCGACGCCGAATTCCCGCGCCTGCGCCTCGACGCCGGCGCGGTCCGACCCCGCCGCCAGGCCGACCACCTCGAAGCGGTCGGTGTGGGCCCGGATGACGTCGAGCGCCTGGGTGCCGATCGAACCGGTGGAACCGAGGATGAGGACGCGGCGCATGCCGTCAGCCTACTGAGCCGCGACGCGACCCGTGCCCGCCCGAGTCGTGCGGGCCGGACCGCACCCCGCATGCCGCGGGGCCACGGGGACGCCGCGGTGCGGGGGCTTACTGCGCGGCGGGGGCGTGCTGCACGCCGAGGATGTCGACGACGAAGACGAGCGTGGCGCCCGCCGGGATCGAGCCCTGCGCCTGGTCGCCGTAGCCGTCGGCCGGCGGGATCACCGCGAGCACCTGCGACCCGACGGTCTGCCCCTCGAGGGCCTTCTTGAAGCCGGGCACGACGGCCGTGGTGGCGAACTGCGTCGGAGCGCCCTTGTCCCAGCTCGAGTCGAAGACGGTACCGCCGTCGTAGAGCACGCCGGTGTACTGCACGATCACGGTGTCGCCGGGGTTGACCACGTCGCCCGTGCCCTGGCGCAGGTTCTCGATGCGCGTCTCGGTGGGCGCGGGGGTGCTCGGGACGGTGATGGTGGGGGCGCCGTTGTCGGCGAAGGTCACGGTCGGCATGCCGTCGACCGGGGCGACCTCGGCGCCGTCGGCGCGCGTCGGCAGCTCCGCGATCGCGTCGGCCACGAGGACGTACGCGGGCGAGCCTTCACCCAGGATGCCGGCGGGGAAGGTCGACACGGTGCGCGAGCCGACCGGGACGCACGACACCGCGGCACCGAAGATCTGCTGGGAGTTGACGATCATGTCCATGCCGGAGGGGTCGGACGTCAGCGAGTCCAGGACCACCTCGCCCGTGGCGGCGTCGAGGACCGTGTAGTTGGCCTTCACGATGTCACCGGACTGGATCTCCTGCCCGGTGCCCTCGATGAGCGTGCTGCGCTGGATGTCGCTGGGGGCGAAGCCGTCGGGACGGGTCACCGTGACGGGGCCCTGGAAGTCGCCCGACACCTCGAGTCCCGCGGGGACGTCGCCGGTGAAGGGGGTCTGGCACGCGCCGGCATCCGGGGTGGCCGTGGCATCCGGCGTCTGCGCGTCGGTGGACGAGCCGGAGCATCCGGCCAGCAGCAGCACCGCGACGGCGGCGACGGACAGGGAAGCGATCGGGCGGAAGCGCACGGGAGACCTCTCGGAAGAAGACGGGAAGCACCCATCCTCGCGCATCCGGCTTTGGCGCGGCTGGGAGAGCGGTCGGTGCGGACGTCCGTCGCGCGCCGCGCCCCATGCGCACCTCGGCATGCGGCGGCTAGTAGCCTCGTCGGGTGAGTTCCGACCTGCCCGCCGAGACCCCCGCCGCCGCACCGCCGCAGCAGATGGGCGCCGCTTACGGCCTCGGACGGTTCCTCATCGCCCCGCTCGCCCGCGCCGTGTACCGGCCGCACGTCGAGGGGCGCGAGAACGTCCCCCGCACCGGACCGGTGATCTTCGCGAGCAACCACCTGTCGTTCATCGACTCGATCGCGATCCCGGTCGCCGCTCCCCGGCCCGTGCACTTCCTCGCGAAGTCGGCGTACTTCGAGAAGTGGGCGTCGCGGCAGTTCTTCACCGCGATCGGCGCGATCGCCGTCGAGCGCGGTGCCGGCCAGAAGGCCCTCGACGCCCTCGACCAGCAGCGCGTTCTGCTCGAGGACGGTCGCGCGGTCGCGCTGTACCCCGAGGGCACGCGCTCCCTCGACGGCCGGCTCTACAAGGGCCGCACGGGTGTCGCCTTCCTCGCGCTGCAGACCGGCGCCCCCGTGGTCCCGGTCGGTCTCATCGGCACCGACAAGGCGATGCCCGTCGGCGCGAAGTTCCCCAGCACGAGCGAGCGCATCACGGTGCGCTTCGGAGAGCCGCTCGACCTCTCGCCGCACGGTCCGGCGACCTCGGGCCGGGCGCGTCGCGGCGCGACCGACGAGATCATGGCCGCGATCCACGCCCTCAGCGGGCAGGAACTGGCGAACGCGTACAACGAGGCCCCCGCGCAGAATCCGATCGAACGCATCAAGCAGGTCCTCCCGCACGAGCGACTCTGACACGCGCCTCCTCGCCCTTGACGCGACGGCATCCGACGACCAGGGTCGAAACCGACGGCCCGAACCGTCGAAGCCACAACGAGGAGGCATCGTGAAGAAGTTCGTCAACGACCCGGCTGATGTGCTGGCCGAAGCCCTGCGGGGGATCCAGGCTGCTCACACCGATCTCCGCGTGGATGCCGAGAACCGCGTCATCCTGCGCGCGGAACCGACCCGCGCGGGCAAAGTGGCTCTCGTCTCGGGTGGAGGCTCCGGACACGAGCCGATGCACGGCGGCTTCGTCGGGCGCGGCATGCTCGACGCGGCCGCGGCGGGCGAGGTGTTCACCTCTCCCACGCCCGATCAGGTGCTCGCCGCCACGCAGGCCGCCGACTCCGGCGCGGGCGTGCTGCACATCGTGAAGAACTACACCGGCGACGTGCTCAACTTCGAGATGGCCGCCGAGCTCGCCGCCGCCGAGGGCGTGCAGGTCGAGTCGGTCGTCGTCGCCGACGACGTGGCCGTGCAGGACTCCACGTGGACCGCCGGTCGGCGCGGCACGGGGACCACCGTCATCCTGGAGAAGATCGTCGGCGCCCTCGCCGAAGAGGGAGCCGACCTCGCCGCCGTCGCCGCCCTCGCGCGCCGCGTGTCGGAGGCCGGTCGCTCGATGGGCGTCGCCCTCACCAGCTGCACCGTGCCCGCGGCCGGCCGGCCCACGTTCGAGCTCCCCGACGACGAGATGGAGGTCGGTGTCGGCATCCACGGCGAGCCCGGACGCTCGCGCGTGAAGCTCGCCTCCGCCCGCGAGATCGCGAAGCTGATGGTCGACCCGATCGTGCACGATTTCGGCGACGCGGCGGGACCGGCGATCGTCCTGCTGTCGGGGCTCGGCGGCACTCCCCTCATCGAGCAGTACCTGCTCTACGGCGAGATCGCCCCTCTCCTCGCGGAGGCCGGGGTCGACGTGCAGCGGGTGCTGATCGGCGACTACATCACCAGCCTCGACATGGCGGGCGCATCGCTCACGGTCGTGAAGGCCGACGACGAGATGCTGCGGCTGTGGGACGCGCCCGTGGTCACCCCCGGTCTCCGGTGGGGCGCGTGAGCGCCGCGGTGTCGACCGACGATCTCGTCGCCTGGATCCGCGCGTTCCGCGACGCCGTGACCGACCACAAAGACGAGTTGACGCGCCTGGACTCCGAGATCGGCGACGCCGACCACGGCTCGAACATGGCCCGCGGTCTCGATGCGGTGGTCGCCAAGCTCGACCCGGCGCCGGCGAGCCCCGCCGAGCTGTTCAAGACCGTGGGGATGACGCTCGTCTCGACGGTCGGCGGGGCGAGCGGCCCGCTCTACGGAACGCTCTTCCTGCGCATGGGGCCCGCGCTGCCATCCCCGGACGGGGTGGATACCGCTGCCCTGGGCGCGGCGCTCCGCGCCGGTGTCGAGGGCGTCATCGCCCGCGGCAAGGCCGAGCCGGGCGACAAGACGATGATCGACGCCCTCTCCCCCGCGATCGACGCGTGGGACGCGGCAGCCGACGACGGCCCCGCCGCGGCCGCGCGCGCCGCCGCCGAGGCCGCCGCCCGGGGCCGCGACGCGACGGAACCGCTCGTCGCCCGCAAGGGGCGCGCGAGCTACCTCGGCGGGCGCAGCGCCGGACACATCGACCCGGGGGCGGCCTCCTCGACGCTGCTCCTCGAGGCGTTGGCCGACACGCTGGCGGCCGCGGAGTGATCGGGATCGTCGCGGTCTCGCACAGCCGCGCCCTCGCCGACGCCGCGGTGCACCTCTCGCTGCAGATGGGCGGCGCCGAGCCTCCCGCCGTTCGCGTGGCGGCGGGGGGCCCCGACGGCGATCTCGGTACGGATGCCGTGGCCATCGCCGCCGCGATCGACGAGGCGGATTCGGGCGACGGCGTGCTCGTCCTGATGGACCTGGGGTCCGCGATCCTCAGCGCCGAGACGGCTCTGGAGTTCGTTGGCGCCCCCGAGCGGGTCCGGCTGAGCCCCGCGCCCTTCGTGGAGGGTCTCGTGGCGGCGGTCGTGACCGCGGCCGGCGGCGCCGGTCTCGACGAGGTGGCCGCCGAGGTGGCGGGTGCCGGTGACGCGAAGAGACGGCAGCTCGGCGCGGCGGGCGACGAGGTCACGAGCCCCTCGCCCGCGGCATCCGTCGACGAGGACACCGCCGACGAGGGCACCGCCGATGCGCCGTCCTTCGAGGCGGTGGTCGTCAACCCGTCGGGCCTGCACGCGCGTCCGGCGGCGACGTTCGTCAAGGCCGCGTCGCGTTACGACGCCGACGTGCGCATCGCCGATCTGGAGGCCGGCGGCGACGAGGTCTCGGGCCGCAGCCTGCTCGCGCTCATGGCTCTCGGCGTCCGGCAGGGGTCCCGGGTGCGGGTCAGCGCGACCGGGCCGCAGGCGCGGCAGGCCCTCGACGAACTGCGCTCCCTCATCGACGACGGGTTCGGCGAGCGCTGAGCCCACCCCGAGGAGGCGGGGTCAGCGGGTGACGCTCAACAGCCGACGCGCGAGCGACTCCTCCACGACGAGCTCGGTCACCAGGCCCGCGGCGAGCGCGCCGCGCAGGCCGTCGAGCTTCGACAGGCTCGACACGACGCAGAAGCGCCGCGGGATGCGACGCACGGTGTCGAGGTCGGGTCCGCTGGAGCGCGCGTTGAGCTCGGGGATGTCGCTCGAGCCGTCGGCGCGGTAGAAGACCGTGGCGCAATCGCCCACGACGCCCTCGCGCTCGATCACCGCGCGATCGCGTTCGTCGAAGTAGTCGCCGCTGTAGACGTGCGAGGGCACGTCGGCGTGGGGCGATCCGAGTCCGAAGACGAACAGGCCCACGCGTTGCTGGATCTCCAGCACCGACCGCACCGAGCGCTCCCGCCACATCGCCTGCTTCGTGCGCGGGTCGTCGAAGAGGGCCGGCACCGGGAATTGGTGCACCGACGAGGACCACGCCGCCCCGAACTTCGACAGGATCTCCCCCGCGTACGGGATGCCGGAGGTGCGGACGTTGGCCGCGCCGTTCATCTGCACGATGTGGGTGTCGTGGACGTCTTTCTGCGGTACGTGTCGCGCCATGGCCGAGAGCGTGGATCCCCAGGCGACGCCCACGGTCATCGACGACTCGACGCGCTCGGCGAGGATGCGCGCGGCCGTGAGGGCGGTGCGTTCGAGGCGCTCGGCCTCCGAGGTGCGGGCCGGGGTGGGCACGATGTGCGCGGTGATCCCGAACCGGTCGGCGATGCGCTGCGCCATCTGCCCCCGCGCGTCGTCGGGGGGACTGATCGAGATCGTCACCAGGCCCACGTCGCGGGCGTGCTGCAGCAGACGCGAGACGGACGAGCGCGAGACGCGCATCTCGTGCGCGATGGCATCCATCGTCAGGTCCTGCATGTAGTACAGCTGCGCTGCGCGCAACGCGTCGCGGGAGCGCTCCTCGGCCTGCGTCGTCACCGTCCTGCCACCTTCATGGACACCATTCTGCACGTTTGTTCAAGGGGCTTGCAACAACGTGCAGGGGGGCGCATCCTGATCGTCGTACCAACAACGAAAGGTCGCAGTCGACATGTCGTCCCCTACTTCTTCGCTCCGCGCCGACGTCCAGGCGCTCCGTGACGCCGAAGACCTCGACGTCCTGATCATCGGTGGGGGCATCAACGGCCTCGCCACCCTGCGCGATCTGGCCCTTCAGGGTGTCAGCGTCGCCCTCGTCGAGCGCGGCGACTTCGTGTCGGGCGCCTCGTCGGCCTCCAGCCACATGGTGCACGGCGGCATCCGCTACCTCGAGAACGGCGAGTTCCGCCTCGTGAAGGAAGCCGTGACCGAGCGCAACGACCTGCTCAAGACGGCCCCCCACTACGTCAAGCCGCTCGAGACGACCATCCCGATTTATAAGACGTTCTCCGGCATCCTGTCCGCCCCGTTCCGCCTGCTGGTGACGCACGGCCGCGGCAAGCCGAACGAGCGCGGCGCGCTGCTGATCAAGGTCGGCCTCATCATGTACGACACCTTCTCGCGCGACGGCGGCTCGGTGCCCCGCCACAAATTCCTCGGCAAGAAGAAGTCGCTCGCCGAACTGCCGAAGCTCAACCACGACCTCGCCTACACGGCCACGTACTTCGACGCGTCGATGCACGACCCCGAGCGCATCGCCCTCGACGTGCTGCGCGACGGCATCGAGGCCGGCGCCGGTCGCACGCAGGCCGTCAACTACGTCTCCGCCGTCGGCGCCGACGCGAACGGCGTGCGGGTGCGCGACGAGGTCTCCGGCGAGGAGTTCAGCGTCAAGGCCAAGGTCATCCTCAACACCGCCGGCCCCTGGACCGACCTCGCCAACGAGGCCATGGGTCTGAAGACCCAGTTCATGGGCGGGACCAAGGGCTCGCACATCGTGCTCGACAACCCCGAGCTCCTCGCCGCGACCGGCGGCCGCGAGATCTTCTTCGAGCACTCGGACGGGCGCATCGTGCTGATCTACCCGCTCAAGGACCGCGTCCTGGTCGGCACCACCGACATCGACGCCGACCCATCGAAGCCCGTCGTGTGCACCGACGACGAGATCGAGTACTTCTTCGACCTCATCGGGCACGTCTTCCCGACCATCGGCGTCGACCGCTCGCAGATCGTCTACACCTTCAGCGGCATCCGCCCCCTCCCGCGTCACGACGACACCGCCCCCGGATTCGTCTCGCGCGACTATCGCATCGTCGAGGATGAAATCGCCGGCACCCCCGCGATGAGCCTCGTCGGCGGGAAGTGGACCACGTTCCGCGCGCTCGCGGAGCACCTCAGCATGAAGACGCTGCAGAAGCTCCGCCGTCCCCACCGCGTGAGCACGCAGGGACTGTCGATCGGTGGCGGCGCCGGCTTCCCGGCCACGCCCGAGCAGCGTCGCCGCTGGGTCGCCGCTCGCACGAATGCGCACTCCGCCGAGCTCGTGGAGGCCATGCTCGAGCGCTACGGCACCCGCGCCGACACCATCCTCGACGCACTCCCGGCCGAGCCGACCCCCGTCGCCGACGCAGACGGCTACTACCGCGAAGAGCTCGAGTGGATCGCCGCGAACGAGCAGGTCGTGCACCTGATCGACGTGCTGCTGCGCCGCACGCACCTCGCCTTCGTCGGCGGGATGACCGAGCGCACGCTGCGCGAGGTCGCGGAGGCCGTCTCCGGCCCCCTCGGCTGGGACGCGGACCGCGTCGACGAGGAGATCGGCCGGACCACCGAGATCCTGCGCTCGGCGCACCGGGTCGACCTGGCCCAGGCCGGAGTCGCGCGAATCTGAGAGAACGTGCGGGCGCGCCGTCTGTTGCGCGCCCGCACGTCGCGCATAGGTTCGGAACACCGAGCCGCATCACCACCCGTGCCGAAGGTGTCCGGGTGAGAAAAGAAAGGTCGATGACGACATGCAAGAAGTGAACCTGGGGCTGTACTTCCTCTCGGAGGTGGTCGGCACCGCGATGCTCATCCTGTTGGGCTGTGGCGTGGTCGCCAACGTGGCCCTGGCCAAGACCAAGGGCAACGCCGGCGGCACCCTGATGGTCAACTGGGGATGGGGCCTGGCGGTCTTCGCCGGTGTCATCGTGTCCGCCTACTCCGGCGCACAGCTCAACCCCGCCGTGTCGATCGGCCTCCTCGTGGCCGGCAAGATCGGCTTCGTCCAGTTCCTCGTGGCCGTGGCCGCCCAGCTCGTCGGCGCGATCATCGGTGCCGTCCTCGCGTGGGCGTCCTACAAGCAGCACTTCGACGACGAGCCCGACCCCGCCTCGAAGCTCGGCGTCTTCTCGACGGGCCCCGCGATCCGTTCCTACGGCTTCAACTTCCTCACCGAGGTCATCGCGACCTTCGTGCTGGTCTTCGTGATCTTCGGCTTCAGCGACTACGGCGTGGCCGACATCGGCGTCCCCGGCGGCATCGGCGGTCTCGCGGCCGTGCCCGTGGCCCTGCTCGTCGTCGGTATCGGCGCCTCGCTCGGTGGCCCCACGGGATACGCCATCAACCCCGCCCGTGACCTCGGCCCCCGCATCGCCCACGCGATCCTCCCGATCAAGGGCAAGGGTTCCAGCGACTGGGGCTACGCCTGGGTCCCCGTGGCGGGCCCGCTCGTGGGCGGTCTGCTCGCGGGTCTGCTCGCCCCGGTGCTCCTGAGCCTCGGCAAGTAACACTTCCGCGGGGGCGTCGCCCGGCGCCCCCGCCTACTTCCTTCCCGCAACACCGTTCACCGAACAAGACAAAGGAGTCCATCCATGGCCGACTACGTCCTCGCCATCGACCAGGGCACGACCTCGACCCGCGCGATGATCTTCGACAAGTCCGGGAGTGTCATCTCCGTCGGACAGAAGGAGCACGAGCAGATCTTCCCGCGCGCGGGATGGGTCGAGCACGACCCGCTCGAGATCTGGCGCAACACCCAGGAGGTGATCGGCCTGGCCCTCAGCCGCGCCGACATCACCCGCCACGACGTCGCCGCCGTCGGCATCACCAACCAGCGCGAGACCGCGGTGGTCTGGGACAAGAACACCGGTAAGCCCGTCTACAACGCCATCGTCTGGCAGGACACCCGCACGCAGTCGATCGTCGACCGCCTCGCGGACGGCGACCCGGAGCGTTACAAGAGCATCGTCGGCCTGCCCCTGGCCACCTACTTCTCGGGCACCAAGATCGTGTGGATCCTCGAGAACGTCGACGGGGCCCGCGAGAAGGCCGAGGCCGGCGACCTGATCTTCGGCACCACCGACACCTGGGTGCTGTGGAACCTCACCGGCGGCATCGACGGTGGCGTGCACGCGACCGACGTCACCAACGCCAGCCGCACCCTCTTCATGGACCTCGAGACCCTCGAGTGGCGCGACGACATCCTGTCCGACTTCGGCGTGCCGCGCTCGATGATGCCCGAGATCCGCTCCTCCTCCGAGGTGTACGGCACCGTCGAGTCCTCGTCGCTGCTGCGCGAGACCCCGATCGCCGGCATCCTGGGCGACCAGCAGGCCGCGACCTTCGGCCAGGCGGCGTTCGATCCGGGCGAGAGCAAGAACACCTACGGCACGGGCAACTTCCTCATCTTCCAGACGGGCGAAGAGATCGTCCACTCGAAGAACGGCCTGCTGACCACGCTCGGTTACAAGCTGGGCGACCAGCCGGCGCGCTACGCGCTCGAGGGTTCGATCGCCGTGACCGGCTCGCTCATCCAGTGGCTGCGCGACCAACTCGGCATCATCTCCTCGGCCCCCGAGGTCGAGGCGCTCGCCTCGAGCGTCGACGACAACGGCGGCGTGTACTTCGTGCCGGCGTTCTCGGGTCTGTTCGCTCCGTACTGGCGTCCCGACGCCCGCGGCGCGATCGTGGGCATGACGCGCTACGTCAACAAGGGCCACATCGCCCGCGCCGCACTGGAGGCCACCGCCTTCCAGTCGCGCGAGGTCCTCGACGCGGTCAACGCCGACTCCGGTGTCGACCTCGCCGAGCTCAAGGTCGACGGCGGCATGACCGCCAACGACGCGCTCATGCAGTTCCAGGCCGACATCCTCGGCGTCCCGGTCGTGCGCCCGGTCGTCGCCGAGACCACCGCGCTCGGTGCCGCGTACGCCGCGGGTCTGGCGACCGGTTTCTGGGACAACCTCGACGACCTGCGCGCCAACTGGCAGGAAGACAAGCGCTGGGAGCCCAACATGGACGACAGCGAGCGCGAGCGCGAGCTGCGCCTGTGGAAGAAGGCCGTCACCAAGTCGATGGACTGGATCGACGACGACGTGCGCTGACCCGCACGCCCCCTTCCGGAACCCCGTCGGCCTCAGGCCGGCGGGGTTCCGTCGTCTCTCCGGGGCGCCCGCGGCGTCGCGTCGCGCGCCGTCGCCCCTGCGTTCGCGAGCCTCGCCACCGCGGCTCCCCCGCGCCCGCCGAAGAGGTCGCGGGGCGCCGGCCACGCGGCATCCGGATGCCGCCGCCTCAGCGCTGCGGCTTGGGGTACGCCGCCCGTACGGCGTCGGACTGCAGGTAGTCCGAGACGCCGATGAGCAGGATGGCGAAGAGGATCTGCTCGGTGACCACCCAGAACGGGTACAGCCCGGGGATGGCCGCGAGCACGAGCGCCACGACCGGGAAGATGCGGCTGAACAGCTGCAGGCGGCGGAAGGCCCAGTACCAGCCGGCGTGCGCGCGCCAGAGGAAGTAGAACAGGGTCGTGGTGATCGCCAGCACCACGAGGCAGCGCATCCAGACGGCGAAGCCCACGTCGTCGCCGTTGAGCGTCATCACGAGGGCGATCACGACCGTCGCGACGCCGAGCACGAAACCGAGGGCGAGCAGCAGCGTCATCGCGCGGAACGCGCGCCGCACCTTCGGGTCGTCGGACACCTGCACCCGGTGGTCGGCCTGTCGGCCTCCGGCGACGCGGTCGAGTCGACGCAAAGCGGGTTCGATCTGCATGCGCTCACTGTACGACGCACGGACGCGTCGCATCGTCCGGCCGGCGGGTCCGTGCGGGCGGTCCGAGCGGTGGGCGCGCCTCAGCCGACGGTGATCACCGGCTCGTGCCGGACCGGGAAGTTGACCGAGTTCGCGATGAAGCACCACTCCCGCGCCTGACGGTGGGCGGCGGTGGCCGCCTCCACCATCGACTGCTCGGCGACCGTGACGCGCGGACGCAGCACCACCTCGGTGAACGCTCCCCCGCTGTTGCCGTCCTCCAGCATCGTTCCCGAGGCGTCGTCCTCGTACGAGGTGACGACCACTCCCGTCGTGACGCACGCGTGCAGGTACGACAGCAGGTGGCACTCGCTGAGCGCGGCGAGCAGCAGTTCCTCCGGGTTCCACTTGGCCGGGTCGCCCCGGAAGGGCTTGTCGGCGGATGCCGCGATCTCGGGCTTGCCGTCGACCGTCAGCGTCACCGCCCGGTCGTAGTCGCGGTACCCGCTCGTGCCCGTCCCCCGATCGCCGGTCCAGGTCGAGCGCAGGCGGTAGTGGTGCTCTCCGTTCATGCCCTCCAGTCTGCCCTCTTCCCCCGCGCGAGGCGCCAGGATTCGTCGCTTCGAGGGCCGCTGAAGCGACAGATCCTGGCGACTCGCGCGGGTGGCTCGGCAGGGTCGGGAGGGGGCCGGCGGGATACGATGAAGGGATGCCCGCCACGCCCCCCGCCTCCGTCGAACTCGCCGTCGTCGACCGCAACGGCTTCGTCGAATCCCGCCACGTCGGCGTCGCCGTCGTGCTCGCCCCCGACGGCACCGAGAAGCTCGCCCTGGGCGACGTGACGGCGGCGTTCCTGCCGCGCTCGAGCATGAAACCCCTGCAGGCGCTGGCGTGCCTGTCCGCGGGGGCGGACCTCGCCGACGAGCGCCTCGCGATCTCGATGGCGAGCCACTGCGGCACCGACCGCCACGCGGAGCTCGCGCGCGGCATCCTGCAGTCCGCCGGACTCACCGAAGACGACCTCGGCTGCCCTGCGGCCTGGCCCACCGACACCGCGTCGCGCGACGAGCTCGTGCGCGATCACGGCGCCCCCTCCCCGCTGCGCATGAACTGCTCGGGCAAGCACGCCGCGATGCTGCTGACCTGCGTGGCCAACGGGTGGTCGACCGCGGACTACCTCGACCCGCAGCACCCCCTGCAGGTGCACATCCGCGAGGTGCTGGAGCGTCTCGTGGGCGAGCGCATGACCACCACGGCCATCGACGGCTGCGGCGCCCCCGTCTACGCGATGAGCCTCGTCGGGCTGGCGCGGGCGATCCAGCGCATCGCGACCTCGTCCGAGCGCTCCCCCTTCGCCCTGCACCGCAGCGCCGGAGCGCTCGTGCGCGCCGTCAAGGAGCACCCCTGGACCATCGACGGTCCGGGCCGTCCCGACACGATCGTCATCGAGCGTCTCGGCGTCTTCTCCAAGATGGGTGCCGAGGGCGTCCAGGTCATGACGGCCCCCGACGGCACGACCGTCGCCCTGAAGATGCTCGACGGCTCCAACCGGGCGGGGTGGGCCGTGGCCCTGCGCCTGCTCGAGCGCGCGGGAGCCCTCTCGAGCGAGGCCGTCGCCGACACGCTCGCGCTCCTGCCGCTCACGGTGTCCGGCGGCGGGGGCGTCGTCGGCTCGATCCGCGCCGTGGTCTGACCCGTCGCGGCCGGGGCGCCCGCTCGCGCGGACCCCGGCTCGATCCATCTCGCGCAGGCCCCGGCCCGCGCGGACCCCGGCTTGAGCCTGCTCGCTAAAGCGCCGGCTCGCGCAGATCCCGGCGTGCGCGGACCCCTGCTCGCGCCCACTCGCGCGGATCCCGACGGCCGCCCGGCCGTGTCCGACCGGGCGGCGCCCTCAGATGCCGCCGTCGACCGAGCGCGGGTAGGCGATGGGCTCGTCGGGCACCAGCACCTCGGTGTCGCGGTTGAGGCTCTCGCCCCGGAAGAACGGCTTCGACCCCGGGAAGGCGAACCACACCACCATCAGCACGACGCCGATCGCGAGGGCGCCGATGCCGACCACGAACGTCCCGCCGACGCCCAACAAGACGGTGTTGCCGTACTCCGGGTCGTACATGTCGATCGCCGACTGCACGAATGCGTAGGTCAGCATGAGCGCACCCAGCAGGGGCAGGATGCCGCGGTACACGAGGTTCTTGCCGGAGGAGAACAGCTCGCGTCGGTAGTACCAGACGCACGCGTATCCGGTCATCGCGTAGTAGAACGCGATCGCGAGGCCGAGCGAGAGGATCGAGTCCTGCAGGATGTTGTCGCTGATGAGGGTCATCCCGACGTAGTAGACGCTCGCGACGATCCCCATCACCAGCGTCGAGAACGACGGCGTCTTGTAGCGCGGGTGCACCGACCGGAACCGCCCCGGAAGCGCCTTGTACGCGGCCATGGCGAGCGTTCCGCGCGCGGTCGGGAGGATGGTGGTCTGCGTCGACGAGACGGCCGAGATGAGCACCGCGACGATCAGCACCCACCCGAACGGACCGAAGAGGCCGTCCTTCAGGGCGAGGAAGACGTCGTCCGCGTTGTCGGGGTTGGCCAGGCCGGCCCCGTCCTCCCCGACGCCGGCGTACATCATCGCCGCCACGGTGACGGTGACGTAGGTGCCGAGCAGGATGACGGTGGTCAGCAGGGCGGCCCGCCCGGGGATGCGCTTGGGGTCCTTCGTCTCCTCGTTGAGCGCGAGGCAGGTGTCCCATCCCCAGTAGATGAACAGCGCCAGCAGGACGGCCTCGGTGAACCCGCTCCAGTCCGTGAAGCCCAGCGGGTTGAACCAGGCGATGTCGAACGGGGTGGGGTTCGGGGCCGTTCCGTCGAAGAACTTCCACAGCGCGAGCACGACGAAAAGGGCGAGGACGAGGTACTGGACGGCGAGGAGGATGTTCTGGATCCGCTCCCCGATCTCGACGCCGCGGTAGCTGACGTACGTCATCGCGGCGATGAAGGCGACACCGGTCGCCGTGACCAGGGGCACGTTCTCGGCGAGCGAGCCGTCGCCGATGAGCGACCACAGGTAGATGCCGGCGATCTGCGACAGGTTGGCGAGCACGACCATGCCGGCCACGGCGACGCCCCACCCGCCCATCCAGCCGATCCAGGGTCCGAAGGCCTTGGTGCCCCACGTGAACGTGGTTCCGCAGTCGGGGATCTCGTTGTTCAACTCGCGGTACGCGAAGGCGATGAACAGCATCGGCACGAAGGCCACGACGAAGGCGATGGGCGCTTGCGCGCCGACCGCGAGGACGACGAAGCCGAGGGTGGCCACGAGGGAGTAGACGGGAGCGGTGGATGCCAGACCGATGACGGTCGAGCCCCACAGCCCCAGCGTTCCACTGGCCAGGCCTTTGCCGGCCGTCCGTTCGGGTGCGGAGGTCATATGCCGAACGTAGAATCCGCGGCCAGCCGCGGTCAAGAGGAGATTCTCAGGCGGAGCGGCGGGCCACGTCGAGCACGACGATCGTGATGTTGTCGCGCCCGCCGTTCTCGAGCGCCGCCGCCATCATCGCCTCGACGGCCGCGGCGGGATCCGCGTTGGCCTCGAGGAAGTGACGGATGCCGAAGTCGGTGAGTTCTTTGGTGAGGCCGTCGGAGCAGACGACGAACCGGTCGCCGTCGAGCACGTCGAGGCGCAGGTAGTCTGGCTTGACGCTGTCGCTCGGGCCGACGGCGCGCGTGATCACGTTGCCGTAGGGGTGGTTCTCGGCCTCTTCGGGGCTCAGTCGACCGGCGGCGATGAGTTCCTGCACCACCGAGTGATCCGTCGTCACCTGCACGATCTCGTCGTCGCGCAGGAGGTAGACGCGGGAATCGCCGATGTTGAGCGTCACCCAGTGCGGCTCGTCGGTCTGCGTCTCGAGGTACAGCCCCGTGAGCGTGGTACCGGTCCCCTCGTCGGTGGTCTCGGGGTGGGAGACGATGTCTTTCACCGCGCGCGAGAGGGCCTTCTCGATGTTCTTGGTCGTCACCGGGCCCGTCTCGACCACGGCGCGCAGACGATCGACGGTGCTCGCGCTGGCGATCTCGCCGCCCAGATGACCGCCCATCCCGTCGGCGACGACGAACAGGGGGTAGTCGGCGAGGACGGCGTCCTGATTGACCTCACGTCGACGCCCGGTGTCGGTGAGGGCCGCCCACCGCAGATCGAGGGAACCGTCGGAGAGGGAGACGGTACGCGTGTGGGTGGTCACCTCGGGCACGAAAGATCCTCCGGTTGGCCGACAGCTGCGCCGGCGGAACCGCGCGGCCCTGTCATCCTAGTCGACCCGTGCGCCGAGCCCGGGGACGCGCCGCGCGACACCGCCTCCCCCGCGTCGGGAATCACCCCGCGGCCGGGTCGGCGGGAAGGGCCAGGATGCCATCGAGTTCGGCGAGATCCTCGGGACTCGGCGACCATGCGGTGGCGGCGGCGGCGTTCGACCGGATCTGCTCGGCGCTGGTCGCTCCCGCGATCACGCTGGAGACGACCGGGTGGGCGAGGAACCACCCGAAAGTGGCCTCGAGCATCGAGATCCCGCGTGCGTCGCAGAACGCCTGGTAGCTCTCCAGCGCGTCCCAGGGCGCGTCGCGCCACAGGTGCGGACGCTGGCGCATGATGCGGCTCCCCTCCGGCCCGCCGTCGCGCGTGAACTTGCCGGTCAGCAGGCCGTTGTGCAGCGGGAAGAAGGGGAGGAACCCGAGTCCGAAGTGCTGCGCGGCGGGCAGCACCTCCCGCTCCGCCGCCCGGGCCAGCAGGCTGTACTGGTTCTGCGCCGACACGAAACGCACGCCCGAGGCCGCGGCATCCGCCTCGGCGATCTGCCACCCGGCGAAGTTCGAGTGCCCGACGTAGCGCACCTTGCCCTCGCGCACGAGGTCCGCGAGGGCGTCGAGCGTCTCGTCGATCGGCGTCTCGGGGTCGGGCGTGTGCAGCTGGTACAGGTCGATCCAGTCCGTGCGCAGACGTCGGAGGGAGTCCTCGACCGCGCGGCGGATGTGCGCGCGCGATCCTTTCGCTCCGCCGGGAAAAGCGGGAGCCAGGTCGGCGTGCCCGAACTTGGTGGCGAGCACGACGCTGTCGCGTCGACCCTGGAGCGCTTCGCCCATCAGCGTCTCGGAGAGTCCGAACGAGCGACCGTAGATGTCGGCGGTGTCGAGGAACGTGACCCCCGCCTCGATGGCCGCGTCGAGCACGTCGCGCGTGCCCTCGAGGGTCTCGGTGGCGGTGCCCGCCCGCCCGAAGTTGTTGCATCCGAGGCCGACCGCCGAGACGCGGAGCCCGGATCGGCCGACGGGACGGAGGGGAACGGGGTGGGAGCTCATACCTCCACGCTATCCCCGGGAACGAGGAAGGGCTCCCCGCGCGGAGCGCGCGAGGAGCCCGCGGATCGGGTCGTGCTCGATCAGACCTGCGGTCCGGCGGGAGGCGCCGGCGGCGGGGGCGTGGTGCCGGGAGCGGCCGGCGGGGCGTAGCCCTGCGCCGGCGGAGCGACCGGGGCGCCGTAACCGCCGCCGTTCTGGCCCTGGACGTTCTGCGCGGGCTGCGCGGGGATGCCGTTCCAGAAGGTCTTGTCGGCTATGAAGGACGAGCCCCACGGCGACGGCGACGCTGCGGCCGGGTTCCAACGGTTGCTGCTGAAGCCCAGGATGCCGAGCCAGATCCAGATGCCGATGGCGTTCAGAAGGAACAGCAGCAGGATCGGCCACGTGCGACCGAACTTCGCGTTGACGCGCACCGCGGCCATGATCATGACGACCAGGTAGGCGGGCAGCGCGATGAAGTTGAGCACCGGGATGCTCGCCGCCACGAGCGTGATGAGCACGGCCCACGGCGAGACGTCGCCGAGCTTGGCGAAGACCATCGCGTTGTAGACCGGAACCCAGGCGCGCCACTTGCCCTGCACGCCCGCCCGATCGAACACCTTCATCAGAAGGAAGGCGATGATCACGTAGCCGATGATCGAGAACAGGAAGATGAAGAGGTACGCGACGGCCAGGAATGCCGCCTCGCCGGCACTGGTCGTCCCGTAGTCGGAGTAAGCGAGATTGATGTTGTTCACGTCGATCCTCTCGAGCGGCTCGCGCGGTCACGCGAGCCGGCGGGTGTCTCCCGCGCGTGACATGCTAGCGAACCTGAGTGTTCGCTGACATCCCCCGATTTCGCGCGCCTCAGACTGCGAGGTGCAACTCGCCCTCGCCCGAGGCCCGGACGGTGAACCCGTTCGCGTCCGCCCACCAGGTGAAATCATCCGCTGACGAGATGCGCGCTCCGCTGATCGCCAGCGCGCGCACGAGCTCGCCCTTCGCGTGCTTGTTGAAGTGGTTCAGCGCGCGGACGGCGCCGTCCTCGCCCGCGGTGACCACGCGCACGTACGCCGACGCCACCTCATCGGGCACCGGCCCGAGAGCGACGTACGCCTCGGAGCGCAGGTCGAGCACGAACGGCACACCGGCATCCGCCAGCGCCGTGCCCACGGCGTCCGCCCACACGCGCCGGAGCGCCGGCAGGCCGGGAATCGACGTCCCCGCCGCCAGACGGTACGCGGGGATGCCGTCGAGCGCCGCCACCGGACCGAGCGGTGCCGAATGGATGACGACGTGCTCCGCGAGCCAGCCGCGGGCGTGCCCGTCGAGGCTGCCGGCATCCAGGGCGTCGAACAGGACGCCGGTGTAGCGGTCGACCGCGGGCATCGTCGGCGCCGATCGCAGAGCGGCGTTGTCGGCGATCTCGTGCCGGCGCTTCGCGCTGAGCTTGAGAACGCGCGCCGCCGCGTCTTCGTCGGCGCTCAGCGCGACGAGGGCGTCGACCACGGCCTCCCGCTGCGGCAGGAGCGAGGGAGCCCACAGCGACGCGAGCGACAGCGGCGCGCCATCACCGCCCGGCGTCTTGGTCTCGGACGGCGGAAGCAGGACGAGCATGGGCCCTCCGGGAAAAAGCGACGCGCGCCGCCCGGAGTCGGGCGACGCGCGTCGGCGATGAAGCGGTGTCAGGAGACGAGAGCGGCGTTTCCGGCGACGATCGTGAGTTCGTCGTCGGCCATCGACAGGAAGCCGTCCTCGGCGTTGGCCAGGATCTTCGTGCCGTCGGCGCGGGTGATGCGCACCTCGCCCTGGGCGAGGATCGCGAGCACCGGCTCATGACCCTGCATGAAGCCGATCTCACCCTCGACGGTCTTGGCCACGACGAGCGAGGCCTCCCCCGTCCACACCTCGGCGTCCGCCGACACCAGGCTCACGCGCAACGACATGTCAGCCGTTCTCCTTCTGGATCTGCGCCCACTTGGCCTCGACGTCGGAGATGCCACCGACGTTGAAGAACGCCTGCTCGGCGACGTGGTCGAAGTCACCCTTGACGATCGCGTCGAACGACTCGATGGTCTCCTTGATCGGGACCGTGGAGCCCTCGACGCCGGTGAACTTCTTGGCCATGTAGGTGTTCTGCGAGAGGAACTGCTGGATGCGACGTGCACGCGACACGACGATCTTGTCTTCCTCGGAGAGCTCGTCGACACCGAGGATCGCGATGATCTCCTGCAGTTCCTTGTTCTTCTGCAGGATCTGCTTCACGGCGGTGGCCACGCGGTAGTGGTCCGCACCGATATAGCGCGGGTCGAGGATGCGGCTGGTCGACGTCAGCGGGTCGATGGCCGGGTACAGACCCTTCGACGCGATCTCACGCGAGAGCTCGGTGGTGGCGTCGAGGTGCGCGAACGTGGTCGCCGGGGCCGGGTCGGTGTAGTCGTCGGCGGGCACGTAGATGGCCTGGAGCGACGTGATCGAGTGACCGCGGGTCGAGGTGATGCGCTCCTGGAGCACACCCATCTCGTCGGCGAGGTTCGGCTGGTATCCCACGGCCGAGGGCATGCGGCCCAGCAGCGTGGAGACCTCGGAACCGGCCTGCGTGAAGCGGAAGATGTTGTCGATGAACAGCAGCACGTCCTGCTTCTGCACGTCGCGGAAGTACTCCGCCATCGTCAGCGCCGACAGGGCCACGCGAAGACGCGTCCCCGGCGGCTCGTCCATCTGGCCGAAGACGAGGGCGGTCTTGTCGAAGACCCCCGCCTCTTCCATCTCGCCGATGAGGTCGTTGCCCTCACGGGTGCGCTCGCCGACACCGGCGAACACCGACACACCACCGTGGTCCTGCGCGACGCGCTGGATCATCTCCTGGATGAGGACGGTCTTGCCGACACCGGCACCACCGAACAGACCGATCTTTCCACCCTGCACGTAGGGCGTGAGGAGGTCGATCGACTTGATGCCGGTCTCGAACATCTCGGTCTTGGACTCGAGCTGGTCGAAGCTGGGCGCCTTGCGGTGGATGCCCCAGCGCTCGGTGACCTCGATGGTCTCGCCGGGAGCGCCATTGAGCACCTCGCCGGTCACGTCGAACACCTTGCCCTTGGTGACGTCGCCGACGGGCACCGAGATGGGGCCGCCGGTGTCGCGCACGTCCTGACCGCGGACGATGCCGTCGGTGGGCTTGAGGGCGATGGCGCGGACGAGGTCGTCACCGAGGTGCTGAGCGACCTCGAGCGTGATCTCGGTCGACTCGTCACCGATGGTGATCGTGGTCTTCAGCGCGTTGTAGATCTCGGGGATCGCGTCATGCGGGAACTCGATGTCGACGACCGGGCCGGTGACGCGCGCGACGCGTCCGACGACGGCCGCGTCGGTCTTCTCGGCGGTGAGGCTCATGGCTTCTTCTCTCCTTGGGAACTTACTTGCCGGATGCCAGGGCATCGGCGCCGCCGACGATCTCGGCGATCTGCTGCGTGATCTCCGCCTGACGCGCGTTGTTGCGCAGGCGGGTGTAGTCGGTGATGAGCTTGTCGGCGTTGTCGCTGGCCGACTTCATGGCCTTCTGCGTCGCGGCGTGCTTGGCGGCCGACGACTGCAGCAGGGCGTTGAAGATGCGGCTCTGGACGTACGTCGGGAGGAGCGCGTCGAGAACCGTCTCGGCGTCCGGCTCGAACTCGTAGAGCGGGTAGACCTCGGACTGCGCGGGAGCCTCATCGGCCTCGAGCACCTCGAGCGGGAGCAGACGCACGGATTCGGGCGACTGGGTCATCATGCTGACGAAGCGGTTGTAGACGAGGTGGATCTCGTCGACGCCGCCCTCGTTCTCGCCGCTCTTGCGGTACGCCTCGATCACGGCATCCGAGATCTCCTCCGCGGTGGAGAACTGCGGGGTGTCGGTGTCGCCGACCCACTGGGCGACGCTCGGCATGCGACGGAACTGGAAGTATCCGACGGCCTTGCGCCCGACCAGGTAGTAGACGACCTCCTTGCCCTGCGAACGGAGCAGCTCGGCCAGCTCGAGACCCTCGCGGAGGATCTGCGAGTTGAACGCGCCGGCGAGACCGCGGTCGGAGGTGAAGATGACCACGGCCGAACGGCGGATGTTCTCGCGCTCGGTCGTCAGCGGGTGATCGACGGAGGAGTGCGTGGCGACCGCCGAGACGGCGCTCGTGACGGCCCGCGCGAAGGGGGATGCCGCGCGCACACGCGCCATCGCCTTCTGGATGCGCGAGGCCGCGATGAGCTCCATCGCCTTGGTGATCTTCTTGGTGGTCTGAGCAGAAGAGATCTTCTGCTTGTAGACCCGCAGTTGTGCGCCCATGATTTACGTCCTCGTGTCGCCGCTACTCAGCGACGGCCCTTGACGATTCGCTCCTGGTTGACGTCTTCGGCCTCCGCGGCGTCGACCTTCTCGGCGCCGACGACGCTCTGGTCCTTGCCGGGCTGGAACTCCTTCGAGAACGCGTCGACGTGCTTCTCGAGCTCAGCGAGCGTGTCGTCACCGAGCACGTTGGTCTCGCGCAGCGTGTCGAGCACGGTCGAGTTGCGGCGCAGGTAGTCCAGCAGCTCGCGCTCGAAGCGCAGCACGTCGGACACCTCGACCGCGTCGAGCTTGCCGTTGGTGCCGGCCCAGATCGAGACGACCTGCTCCTCGACGGGGTACGGCGAGTACTGCGGCTGCTTGAGCAGCTCGGTCAGACGTGCACCGCGGGCGAGCTGACGACGCGAAGCCGCGTCGAGGTCGCTCGCGAACATCGCGAAGGCTTCGAGCGAGCGGTACTGCGCGAGCTCGAGCTTCAGCGTTCCGGAGACCTTCTTGATCGACTTGACCTGGGCGTCACCGCCGACGCGCGACACCGAGATACCCACGTCGACCGCGGGACGCTGGTTGGCGTTGAACAGGTCGGACTGCAGGAAGATCTGGCCGTCGGTGATCGAGATCACGTTGGTCGGGATGTACGCCGAGACGTCGTTGGCCTTGGTCTCGATGATGGGCAGACCCGTCATCGATCCGGCGCCGAGCTCGTCGGACAGCTTCGCGCAACGCTCGAGCAGACGCGAGTGCAGGTAGAAGACGTCGCCGGGGTACGCCTCGCGGCCCGGCGGGCGACGCAGGAGGAGGGACACGGCGCGGTAGGCCTCGGCCTGCTTCGACAGGTCGTCGAAGATGATCAGGACGTGCTTGCCCTCGTACATCCAGTGCTGGCCGATGGCCGAGCCGGTGTAGGGCGCGAGGTACTTGAAGCCCGCGGGGTCGGAGGCGGGGGCGGCGACGATGGTGGTGTACTCCATCGCTCCGGCGTCCTCGAGCGCGCCCTTCACCGAAGCGATGGTCGAGCCCTTCTGACCGATGGCGACGTAGATGCAGCGCACCTGCTTGTTGACGTCGCCCGACTCCCAGTTGGCCTTCTGGTTGATGATCGTGTCGATCGCGATGGCCGTCTTGCCGGTCTGGCGGTCGCCGATGATGAGCTGACGCTGACCGCGGCCGACGGGGATCATGGCGTCGATCGCCTTGATGCCGGTCTGCAGGGGCTCGTGGACGCTCTTGCGCTGCATCACGCCCGGAGCCTGGAGCTCGAGGGCGCGGCGGCCGGTCGTCGCGATCTCGCCGAGACCGTCGATGGGGTTGCCCAGCGGGTCGACGACGCGGCCGAGGTAGCCCTCGCCGACGCCGACGGAGAGGACCTCGCCCGTGCGGGTGACGCTCTGGCCCTCTTCGATGCCGGAGAACTCGCCGAGCACGACGACACCGACCTCGTTCTCGTCGAGGTTCTGGGCGAGGCCGAGCGTGCCGTCCGCGAAGCGGATGAGCTCGTTGGCCATGACGCCGGGAAGGCCCTCGACGTGAGCGATGCCGTCGGCCGCGTCGACGACGGCGCCGACCTCGGTCGCCGCGGCGCCGGTGGGCTCGTAGGCGTTGACGAAGTCCTTCAGCGCGTCACGAATGACGTCGGGGCTGATAGAGAGATCTGCCATTGTCTTCCTTCGTTCGTGGGGCCCTCGGCCCCCAAGATCACGCCCGCTCGGGCGGAAAGTCTTCAGCCGGCGATCCGCTGGCGGAGGTCGGCGAGACGTGCGGACACGCTCGCGTCGATGACGTCGTCGGCCACCTGCACGCGCAGGCCTCCGAGCACGGTCGGGTCGATCACGGTGTTCAGCGTGACAGCTGAGCCGTAACGTGCGCTGAGAGCGTTCTGCAGACGGGTCTGCTGGTCGGCGCTCAGGGGGGCGGCCGCGGAGACCGTGGCGACGATGCGCGAACGCTGGTCGGCGACGATGCGCTCCGCGCGACGGAGCAGGGCACGCACCCGTCGTCCTCGCGCGTGCTCGACGAGCGAGGACACGATGAGGGCGGTTCCGGCGCTCGCGCGTCCGTCGAGGAGGGTCGAGACGAGCGTCCCCTTCGCCGATGCGTCACCCAACCGTCCGCCCAGGGCGAGCTCGAGCTCGCCGTTGGAGGCGACGGTGCGCGAGAACGAGAAGAGTTCCGCCTCGATGTCGCCGGCCTCGGCGACCGAGGTCGCGCGGACGGCGAGCTCCTCGAGACCCTCGACGAACTCCGCCGCGCTCGACCAGCGCTGCTGGACGGCGCTCGTGAGCAGCGACACCGTGGCGGGCCGATACGACGGACCGAACACGGCCGACACGAGGCCCGCGCGGGCCTCGGCCGGGACCGACGAGTCGGACAGCGCGCCGCTCAGCTGCGCCGATCCGCTCACGGCGGCCACGGCAGCGAACAGCTCGCGTGCGACGTCGAGATCGACACCCGACGTTGAGGCCAGGGCCTCCGACGTCGCGGTCCGGGCCTGAGTGGTCGCGCTGCCCATTACTTGGCCGCCTTCTCGGAGGCCTCGAGCTCGGCGAGGAAGCGGTCGACCACGGCGTTGGCGCGCGCGTCGTCCGACAGGGTCTCACCGATCACGTTGCCCGCGAGGTCGACCGCGAGGGTCCCGACCTCGGAGCGGAGCTGCACGAGGGCCGTCTGACGCTCGGCCTCGATCTGCGCGTGAGCGCTGGCGGTGATGCGAGCCGCCTCGGACGCGGCGGTCTCCTTGGCCTCGGCGACGATCTTGCGACCGTCCTGGGTCGCGGACTCGCGGATCTCACCGGCTTCGCGACGCGCCTCGGCGAGCTGCGCGGTGTACTCCTCGAGGGCGGCCTCGGCCTGGCGCTGAGCCTCGTCGGCCTTGGCGATGTTGCCCTCGATGGCAGCACTGCGCTCGTCGAGCAGCTTCGCCATCCGCGGCAGGGCCACACGCCACACCACGAAGATGATGACGACGAAGCACACCGCCGACCAGATGATGTCGTACACCGCCGGGATCAGCGGGTTGTGCGCCTCTCCCGCGGGCTCCGCGGCGAGTGTGACAAGAGCGTTCAGCATCCTGTCTCCTTACAGTGAGTCGAGAGCGGCCGGATCAGGTGAAGATGAAGCCGGTCGCGATACCGATGAAGGCGAGCGCCTCGGTGAAGGCGATACCGATGAACATCAGGACCTGCAGGCGGCCCGCGAGCTCGGGCTGACGGGCGACGCCCTCGATCGTCTTGCCGACGACGATGCCCACGCCGATGGCGGGGCCGATGGCGGCGAGGCCGTAGCCGATCGTGGCGACGTTACCGGTGACCTGGGCGAGAACCGTAGTTGCGTCCACGGGTTTTTTCCTTTCGTTGGGTGGCTCGGCGTGCGCCGGGCCGCTCAGTGCTCTTCTGCGACCGCGAGCTGGATGTAGACCGCGGTGAGGATCGCGAAGACGTACGCCTGGAGGAAGGCGACGAAGATTTCGAACAGGGTGAAGGCGAAGCCGAAGGCGAGGGAGCCGGCGCCGAGCGCCGTCCACCATCCGCTGAGCCCGACCACGAAGAACTGGGTGGCCGAGAAGAACAGCACCAGCATGAGGTGGCCGACGACCATGTTCATCAGCAGACGCAGCGTCAGCGTGACGGGGCGGATGATGAAGGTCGAGAGGAACTCGAGCGGGACGATGATGATGTACAGCGGCCACGGCACGCCCGAGGGCAGCAGCGCGTTCTTGAAGAAGCCTCCGGGGCTCTTCTTGATGCCGGCGTAGATGAACGTGACGTAGGCGACGATCGCGAGCAGCAGCGGCACGGCGATGACGCTCGTACCGGCGATGTTCAGGAACGGGATGACACCCGTGATGTTCATGAACAGCACCATGAAGAAGATCGTGGTGAGGATCGGAAGGAACCGCTTGCCGTCCTTGCGTCCGAGGATGTCTTCGGCGATGTTCACGCGGACGAAGTCGAGGCCCATCTCGGCGATGCTCTGGAAGCGGCCGGGGACGATCTTCATCCGGCGGGTGCCGAGGACGAGGAAGAGGACGAGCGCGAGCGTCGCCAGCATCTGCGTGAGGTTGATGCGGGTGATCGCGAAGATCGTGCCCTCGAACAGGACCGCGTCGGGGAAGAACTCAGAGATGGAGGGCGGGTGGAACTCCGCACCCGCAGACGCGAAGTTCGTGATCAGGGTCGCAGCTTGAGTGGACAGCGCTGGCTCCAGCTTCGGGGCATCGGTGTGAACCGTTGCGACGATGGTCGGTGATGGTACCCGAAGTGCGAACCTGGAGAAGATTTCCCATCGCGGGCGGGTACTTATGCCACCCTATCAAACTCCCGGCGGATCCATGAGTCCGCGAGGGCCGATCGTCTCGTCCGCGGACTAAAGGGCGCGACGAGACGCACGGGTGGGTTATGGCATCCGTCAGGCGCGAAGGTCGCCGGCGTCGGGGTCGGTGGGCAGCGTGATGTCGCTGACGCTCGGGATGCGCATGCGCAGCAGCACCACGACGTCGACGGCGAGAGAGGCGATGACGCTGACCACCAGCGCGACGTAGAAGACGACCGGGTCGACCCAGCCCTGCCCGCGCAGAACGACGATCGCGACGATGAAGAGGATCAGCTTCAGCAGCCACCCGCCCAGGACGATGCCGAAGAAGATGGGCACGTACAGCGGGTCGCCGAACCATCGGTTGGCGACGAGGATGCTCGTCGCCGTGACGGCGAGGAAGATCGCGCTGACGGCGACCCCCGCCAGAGCGCTGCCGAGACCCCCCGCTCCCCCGACGGCGAAACCGACCACCGCGCCCACGACGAGCAGCACGGCCGTGACGATCCCGCCCCAGACGAGAGCGGTGCGCAGGACGGGCGTGCTGGAGAGAGGACGACGGGGGGCGGGAGAGACGCTGCTCATGAGGGGGACTCCGGTCGGGTGGGTCGGACGCGACGGGAGAGCCGTCGCAGACGGTGCGATGAGGGAAGGAGGGTCAGGACGGCGCACGCGAGCACCCCGGTGACGCCGAAGGCGATCCCGATGGCGTAGTCGCCCGGCCAGCTCTGCTGGGTGCCGATGTACATCAGCAGGAACGCGAGGCTGACCACCGCCGTCCAGCTGTAGAAGATCAGCACGGCGTCGCGGTCGGAGTGCCCCATGTCGAGCATCCGATGATGCAGGTGCTTGCGGTCGGGCGAGAACGGGGACTTCCCCGCCCACTGCCGCCGGGCGACGGCGAGGCCGAAGTCGAGCAGGGGCAGCAGCACGATGACCACCGGCAGCAGGATCGGGATGAAGGCACCGAGCAGCTGCGAGCGACCGATCTTCTCGGGGTCGAGGACGGCGGGGTCGAGCTGCCCGGTGATCGCCACGGCGGAGCTGGCCATCAGAAGGCCCAGCATGAGGGCGCCCGCGTCGCCCATGAAGAGCTTGGCGGGGGTCCAGTTCATCGGCAGGAAGCCCAAGCAGGCGCCGACCAGGACCGCCGCGATGAACGACGCGAGGTTGAAGTAGGTGCTCGCTCCGGTATCGCGCACCAGCAGGTACGAGTAGGCGAAGAAGACGCCGTTGGCGATCAGGCACACCCCCGCGACCAGACCGTTGAGCCCGTCGATGAAGTTCACCGCGTTCATGACGACGACGAGGGCGAAGACGGTCAGCAGGAAGCTCACCCAGCTCGAGCCCACGGTCAGGGCGCCGATGGGCAGGGAGAGGATCTGCAGCTGTCCGAACCAGGCGATGACGCCCGCGGCGACGAACTGCGCCCCGAGCTTGATCATCCAGTCGAGGTCCCAGAGGTCGTCGGCGACGCCGACGAGGACGATGAGCAGCACGGCCCCCAGCAGGGACAGGACCGGGACCGGATCGGTCCAGAAGATCGAGAAGTAGGGGTTGCGGCTCGACAGCGCGAAGGCGGCGACCACGCCGAGGAACATCGCGACCCCGCCCAGGCGCGGCGTGGGGGTCTTGTGGACGTCCCGGTCACGGATGCCGGGGTAGAGCTTGAACCGCAGCGCGAGCTTCCACACCACCCACGACAGCGCGAGTGTGACCGCCGCCGTGAAGAGGATGGTGAGGAGGTACTGGGTCACGGACCGGGAGCCTCGGCATCCGGGGCTGCGTCGGAGGGCGCGTCGGCCGGATCGGGCTCGAGCAGGTCGCCGAGCACCTCGCGCAGCCGCTCCCGCGAGATCGCGCCCTCGCGCAGCACGCGCACGACGGGATCGGCTCCCCCGACCAGCAGCGTGGCGTCGACGATCGTCGAGGCGACCCCGGTCTCGCTCACGCCCGCGTCGAGGTAGGCCGCGACGCTGTCGCCGAGCATGTCGCGCGCGGCGTCGATGTCGACGGCGGCGGGCATGCCGGTGAGGTTCGCACTCGACACCGCGAGCGGCCCGGTCTCTTCGAGCAGCTCGAGCGTCATCTTCTGCGCCGGCATGCGTACGGCGACCGTTCCGTGGGTGTCGCCCAGGTCCCACGACAGCGACGGCTGCGCCGGGAGGACGATGGTGAGGCCTCCGGGCCAGAACTCGCGGACGAGGTCCTCGACGGCGGCGGGGATCTCGGCCACCAGCGCGCGGAGCGTGCCGACGCCCGCGACCAGGACCGGCGGCGGCTGCTGACGACCGCGCCCCTTCGCTTCGAGGAGCCCGGCGACGGCGCGCGCGTTGAACGCGTCGGCGGCGATTCCGTAGACGGTATCGGTGGGGAGCACGACGAGTTCGCCTCGGCCGATCGCCTGACGCGCATGGCGCATTCCGGACAGCAGCTGCGACTCGTCTCGGCAGTCGTAGACGGGTGACATGACGCGCGCCAGTCTAGTCGCGCCGCGCGCGCTGCACGCTCACGCTCGAGCGCTCCGGTCAGGGACGGACGGCGGTCGTGGCGCGATCGCGCGTGGTGAGGTCGGGATGAGTGGATGCCGAGAGCCAGCCGTCCGCCGTGAGGATCTGCCGGATCGCCTCTCCCTGCCACTCTCCGTGCTCGATGACGATCGTCCCGCCGGGGTGCGCGAGGCGCAGCCCCACACGACTCAGTCGGCGCACGGCATCCAATCCGTCCGCCCCGCCGTAGAGCGCGGCCGGGGGGTCGTAGAGACGCACCTCGGGATCGCGCGGGATCGCGTCGTCGGGCACGTAAGGAGGGTTGGATGCCACGACCGAGACCGTGCCGTCGAGCTCGGGGAAGGCGTCGGCGAGGTCGATGAAGGCGAGGGTGAGGTTCTCGGCGCCCACGAGGGCGTGGTTCTGCTTCGTCCAGATGAACGCGTCCACGCTGTTCTCCGCGGCGTACACGCGTGCGTGCGGCACCTCGGTCGCCATCGCGAGGGCGATCGCGCCGCTGCCGGTGCCGAGGTCGACGGCGACAGGGGCGTCGGAGGCGACGGCCCGCAGCGCGTCGATCGCGAGCTGCGCGACCATCTCGGTCTCGGGTCGCGGCACGAACACGCCCGGTCCGACGGCCAGCTCGAGGGAGCGGAAGGGGGCGCGTCCGGTCAGGTGCTGCAGGGGCTCGCGCGCGCAGCGGCGGTCCACGAGCGGAGCCAGGGCGACGGATGCCGCCTCGGGCAGGCGATCCCCGCGGATCGCGGCGGCCTGCACGCCTCCGCGCGAGGAGTCGAGCACATGGGCGAGGAGGAGTTCGGCATCCACCTGGGGGTCGGTGACGCCGGCGGCGCGGAGACGCTCCGCGATGTCGCGGAGCACGTCGGCGACCCGCTCGGGGGCGGGGACCGGGGGGTGGGGAGGCGAGGCGGGCTCAGACATGACGGGCACCCAGCCTAGCCGCGGGACGCCTCCGGCCCGCGCGGGCTCGGGACGGGTGCGCCCCGCCGCGTCAAGCAGCGTCACACGAGCCGCCGTGTCGGAGGGCTCGCCTAAAATGATCGCGTCCCGACCGACGGCGAAAGGCGAGCCATGCCCGGCATCCACTCCGACATCACCTCTGCATTCGGCGACACGCCGCTCGTGCGGCTGAACCGCGTGGCCGAGGGCGCCGGGGGGCAGATCCTCGCGAAGCTCGAGTTCTACAACCCGGCCTCGAGCGTGAAGGACCGCCTCGGCATCGCGATCGTCGACGCCGCCGAAGCCTCGGGCGAGCTCAAGCCCGGTGGCACCCTCGTCGAGTCGACGAGCGGCAACACGGGCATCGCGCTGGCGATGGTCGGCGCGGCGCGCGGCTACAAGGTCATCCTGACGATGCCGGCCTCGATGTCGAAGGAGCGCCGCATCCTGCTCAAGGCCTTCGGCGCCGAACTCGTGCTGACCGATCCCACCAAGGGCATGTCGCACGCCGTCGACGAGGCCAAGCGCATCGTCGCCGAGACGCCGGGCGCGGTCTGGGCCCGCCAGTTCGAGAACGAGGCCAACCCGGCGATCCACCGCAAGACGACGGCCGAAGAGATCCTGCGCGACACCGAGGGCAAGGTCGACTACTTCGTCGCCGGCATCGGCACCGGCGGCACCATCACCGGCGTCGGCCAGGTGCTCAAGGAGCGCAACCCCGACGTCAAGATCGTGGCCGTCGAGCCCGCGGACTCCCCCGTGCTGACCAAGGGGCACCCGGGCCCGCACAAGATCCAGGGCATCGGACCCAACTTCGTGCCGGCGATCCTCGACCGCGACATCATCGACGAGGTCATCGACGTCGAGTTCGACGACGCCATCCGCCTGGCCCGCGAGACGGCCGCGAAGGACGGCATCCTGGTCGGCATGTCGTCGGGTGCCGCCATCTGGGCGGCACTTGAGGTCGCTCGTCGCCCCGAGGCCGCGGGCAAGAACATCGTCGTGATCATCCCGTCCTACGGCGAGCGGTACCTCTCAACCGCGCTCTACGAGCACCTGCGCGAAGACTGACGTGGGAGTGCTCTCCCGCATCCGAGAAGACATCGCCTCCGCCAAGCTCCGCGATCCCGCGGCGCGCGGCGGGATCGAGATCGCGCTGCTGTACCCGGGGCTGCACGCTGTGTGGGCGTACCGCGTCGCCCACCGCCTGTGGCGACGGGGGCTGCGCTTCCCCGCGCGGGCCCTGTCGCAGGTGACCCGCTGGCTCACCGGCATCGAGATCCACCCCGGAGCGACGATCGGTCGGCGGTTCTTCATCGACCACGGCATGGGCGTCGTCGTCGGCGAGACCGCGGAGGTCGGCGACGACGTCATGCTCTACCACGGCGTGACCCTGGGCGGTCGACAGCGCGAGGGCGGGAAGCGGCACCCCACGCTGCACGACGGCGTCGCCGTGGGCGCGGGGGCGAAGATCCTCGGGCCGATCACCCTCGGTGCCCGCTCGGTCGTGGGGGCGAACGCCGTCGTCACGCGCGACGCCCCGGCCGACAGCGTGCTCGTGGGCGTCCCGGCCAAGGCGCGCACGCGCCGCAACGGCGAAGACACGCGCGCGCTGCTCACGACGCCGGAGTACTGGATCTGAGCGGCGAGCGGCCCGGCGGAGCACGGACGTAGGCTCGGTCCATGACCCGCCTGCACGACATGTCCCTGACCGCCCAGGTACGGGGACTGCGCGACGGTGACCTCTCCCCCGTCGAAGTGGTCGGGCACTACCTCGACCGCATCGAGCGCCTCGACGACCTCGGTGCGTTCGCGGAGGTGACGGCGAATGCCGCGGTCCGTCGCGCCGCGGGGCTCGAGCGGCCGGCGCGGGGGTCGCTGTGGGGCGTTCCGCTCGCCGACAAGGATCTCGTCGCGCGGGCCGGTGTGCCGACGCGGTACGGGTCGAGATCGCGGGAGGACCACGTCCCGGCGGCATCCGATCCGCTGGCGATCGCGCTCGACGCCGCCGGCGCGGTGAACGTGGGCAAGACGAGCACGTCGGAGTTCGGGCTCACCGGGTTCACCGAGCCCCTCATCCACGCCCCGGCGCGCGATCCCTGGCGACCCTCGGCGGGTGCGGGCGGCTCCAGCGGCGGCGCGGCGGTCGCCGTGGCGGTGGGTCTGCTCCCCGCGGCCGTCGGGTCGGACGGCGGCGGATCCATCCGCATCCCCTCGGCCACCGTGGGGGTCGTCGGACTCAAGCCCTCGCGGGGTCGACTGCCGATCGGTTCGGGGCTGGACTCCCCCGATCAGCTGTCGGTGACCGGGCCGATCGCCCGGACCGTGGAAGACGCCGGCCTGCTGCTCGACGCCCTCGTCTCCCTTTCGCCCTTCCCCTATGCCACGGGCGCACCCGGGGCGGGCCCGTTCGTCGACGCCGCCCGACGCGATCCCGGTCCTCTGCGCCTGGGCACCACCACGGTGTCGCCCTGGGACGACAGCGAAGACATCGTCCTGGATGCCGCCGCCCGCGACGCGTTCTCGACGGCGGCGGCGTGGTTCGCGGATGCCGGGCACGACGTGACGGATGCCGATTGGCATCCGGTCGGGTACCCCGACCTCTTCCACGTGCTCTGGCGCGCGAGCGCGGCGCGCATCCCCCTCGACGAAGCGGACGCCGCCCTCGTGGAACCGCTGACGGCGTGGTTGGTCGAGGAAGGACGCCGCCTGTCGGCGGTCGAGCTGCTCGGCGGCCTCGCCGCCGCTCGCGCCTTCGAGAGGCGGACCGTGGCGGACTTCTCGCGCTTCGACGCCGTCCTGACGCCCGCTCTCGCGCAGCCGCCGCAGCCCGTCGGAGCCTACGCGGGTCACAGCCCCGAGCGCACCTTCGCGATGCAGGTCGAGTACGCGCCGTACTCGAGCTTCGTCAACGTCGCGGGTCTGCCCGCCCTCACGCTGCCGGTGACCGCCGACCCCTCCGGCCACCCCGTGTCGGTGCAGCTGGTCGGTCGGCCCGGCGGCGAAGCCGTGCTGCTCTCGCTCGCCGCGCAGCTCGAGCGCCGCCGCGGCCCACTCCCCCACCCGCCCGTGTGGGACGCCTGACCGCACGCAGCGACACGACGCAGGACGTTCCGGACGGTCGGCCGATCCTGCGTTGTGGCCCCGTTCCGCTCGACTCGACGTCGAGCGACGGCCCGGTCAGGGAAGCAGGCCGGCCGCGGCGAACGCACGCGCGTAGATCTCGCGGACGACGCGCTCCTTGCGGGCGTTGTAGGCGCTCATCAGGCCGTCGGCGGCGACGGCGCGCTTCGTCTCGGCGTAGAGCTCGCGGTCGGCCGCATCCGCGCGCAGCCAGTCCCGGAAGATCCGGTGTCGCGCCGCTTCGGGGCTGTCCGGGGGCCAGACGTGCAGGTTCGCTTCGGGCGCGGTACGCACGAGGCAGCGGTGTCCAAGCCACCAGGGCTCGCGCACCCGCAGCACGAAGCCGAGGTTCTCCAGCGCGGGAACGTACGCCGCCTCGTCGTCCGTGTCGCCGACGGTGAGGTCGATGTCGATCACCGGTTTGGCGGCGAGACCGGGCACCGACGTCGAGCCGACGTGCTCGATCGAGAGGGCGCGTTCGCCGAGGGCCCCGCGGATCTGCGCGCAGAGCGTGTCGAAGACCTCGGGCCACGCGGCATCCGGGTCCACCACCTCGATACGCCGAGGCTGCTCCGCCGCACCGACCCAGGGAGACATCCCGGGCGGCGGGGGCGTGTCGTCGAACGCGACGATCTCGGCGGGGGTGGGCATCACCCGATCCTAGGAGTCGGCGAGAGCGGCGAGCCGCGCCTCCTCGTCGGCGGCGATCGCCGACTCGATGATCGGACCGAGGGCGCCGTCCATCACCTGGTCGAGGTTGTACGCCTTGTATCCGGTGCGGTGATCGGCGATGCGGTTCTCGGGGAAATTGTAGGTGCGGATGCGCTCCGAACGGTCCATGCCGCGGATCTGCGAGCGTCGCGCGTCGGCGGCGACGGCGTCGCGCTCCTCCTGCTGCTTCGCGAGCAGGCGGGCGCGCAGCACGCGCATCCCGGCCTCGCGGTTCTGCAGCTGCGACTTCTCGTTCTGCATCGACACGACAATGCCCGTGGGCACGTGGGTGATGCGCACGGCCGAGTCGGTCGTGTTGACCGACTGCCCGCCGGGTCCCGATGAACGGAACACGTCGATCTTGAGGTCGTTAGGGTCGATCGCGACCTCTTCGGGCTCGTCGACCTCGGGGAAGACGAGCACGCCCGTCGTGGAGGTGTGGATGCGCCCCTGCGATTCGGTCGCCGGCACGCGCTGCACGCGGTGCACGCCGCCCTCGTACTTCAGGTGCGCCCAGACGCCCTGCGCCGGGTCGCTCGACGATCCCTTGATCGCGACCTGAACGTCCTTGTAGCCGCCGAGGTCGCTCTCGGTGCGCTCGAGCAGCTCGGTCTTCCACCCCATGGATGCCGCGTACTGGAGGTACATGCGCAGCAGGTCGGCCGCGAACAGCGCGCTCTCGGCACCGCCCTCGCCGCCCTTGATCTCCATGATCACGTCGCGGGCGTCGTCGGGGTCGCGCGGGATGAGCAGGCGCCGCAGACGCTCCTGCGTCTCGTCCACCCGTTCTTCGAGCGCCGGGACCTCGTCGGCGAAAGCCTCGTCTTCGCGCGCGAGTTCGCGCGCGGCATCCAGATCGTCGGATGCCGCGCGCCAGGCCTCGTAGGCGTGCACGATGCGGCTCAGCTCGGCGTAGCGCCGGTTCACCCGCTTGGCGCGCGCCGCGTCGGCGTGCACCGCGGGGTCGTTCAGCTCGAGTTCGACGGCCGCGTGCTCATCGAGGAGCCCGCGGACCGAATCGAACATCGCCGGGACCGACATCGCGAGCGCCGCCGATCAGCGGATGCTGTTGTCGTCACCGCCGCGCGCGGGCGCCGGGATCGACTTCTGCATCTGCACGAGGAACTCGACGTTGGACTGCGTCTCCTTGAGCTTGCCGAGCACGACCTCGAGGGCCTGCTGGGGCTCGAGACCGGCGAGGGCGCGACGCAGCTTCCAGGTGATCTTGACCTCGTCGGGAGAGAGCAGCATCTCTTCGCGGCGCGTGCTGGAGGCGTTGACGTCGACGGCCGGGAAGATGCGCTTGTCGGCGAGCTGACGGTTCAGGCGCAGTTCGCTGTTGCCGGTGCCTTTGAACTCCTCGAAGATCACGTCGTCCATCTTCGACCCGGTCTCCACGAGCGCCGTGGCCAGGATCGTGAGCGAACCGCCGTTCTCGATGTTGCGCGCGGCTCCGAAGAAGCGCTTGGGCGGGTACAGCGCCGACGCGTCGACGCCGCCGCTCAGGACGCGACCCGAGGTGGGGGCGGCGAGGTTGTAGGCGCGGCCGAGGCGGGTGATGGAGTCCAGCAGCACGACGACGTCGCGACCGAGCTCCACGAGGCGCTTCGCGCGCTCGATGGCCAGCTCGGCGACCGTGGTGTGGTCTTCGGCGGGACGGTCGAAGGTCGACGCGATGACCTCACCGCGCACGGTGCGCTGCATGTCGGTGACCTCTTCGGGGCGCTCGTCGACGAGCACGACCATGAGGTGGACCTCGGGGTTGTTCGTCGCGATCGCGTTGGCGATCTGCTGCAGCACGATCGTCTTGCCGGCCTTCGGGGGCGCGACGATCAGGCCGCGCTGGCCCTTGCCGACCGGGGCGACCAGGTCGATGATGCGCTGCGTGAGCTTCTCGGGGCCGGTCTCCAGACGCAGACGCTCCTGGGGGTACAGCGGGGTGAGGTTGTTGAACTCGACGCGGGCGGCCGCGTCGTCGACCGACAGACCGTTGATCGAGTCGACCTGCACGAGCGCGTTGTACTTCTGGCGACCCTGCTGCTCGCCCTCGCGGGGCTGCTTGATCGCACCGACGACGGCGTCGCCCTTGCGCAGGTTGTACTTCTTGACCTGACCGAGCGAGACGTAGACGTCGCTCGGGCCGGGGAGGTAGCCGGTGGTGCGGACGAAGGCGTAGTTGTCGAGCACGTCGAGCACACCGGCGATCGGGACGAGCACGTCGTCCTCGCCGATCTCGGTCTCGAACTCGTCACCCGTGGTGTTCGGGCCGCGGCGCTTGTTGCGCTGACGGTTGCGACTGTTCGACGCGCCCTGCTGCTGCTGCTGCGCCTGCGAGCCGTTCTGCGAGGCGTCGCGCTGATTCCCCGACGGCGCCGAGGCGGTCGCGGCCTGCGGGGCGCTCTGCTGCTCGGTCTCGTCGGCGGCGGGCTGCGCGTCGTTCTTGTCGGCGGTCTCGCCCTTGTTGCGGTTGCGGTTGCGCGAGCGGCTGCGTCCGCGGCCGCGGGCGGGCGTCTCGTCGGCCTGCTCGGCGGCGTCGGCCGCGGGCGCCTCGGATGCCGCCGACTCGGCCGGAGCGGAATCCCCGGCGGCGGTGGTCTCGGCAGCGGTGGTCTCGGTCGCGGTCTCGGTCGCGGTCGCCTCGTCGGGCGACGCGTCGGCGGCGGTGGCCGGGGCCTCGACGGCGGAATCCGCGGCGACGTCGGCCGCGGTGGTCGCGGGGGTGGTCGGCTCCTCGGCGGCGGCGTCGGCCTTGTCCGCGGTGGCCTCGGTGGCGGCGGCCTCGGAAGCGGCGGCCTCGGCCGCGGCCTTCTCCTTCGCGGAGGCGGTGGTCGCACGGCGCGGGGCGCGCTTGCGCGGCGCGCGGGCCGGCTTCTCGGCGGGCGCGGGCTCTTCGGCGGCGGCAGGCGCCTCAGCGGCGGCGGGTTCCTCGGCGGGCGCCTCTTCCGCGGCGGGTGCCGCGGCGACAGCCTCCTCGGCGGGGGCCTCCTCCACCGGCGCGCTCGCGGCGAGAGCGTCGTCGGTGAACAGCGCCTCGGGCTCGGCCGTGGCGCCCGCGTCGGCGTCAGCCTCGGCCTCCGCGTCGGCCGGGGCCGCGGCATCCGGGGCTTCCGTGCCCTCGGTCTGCTCCGCCTCGGCGGTGGCGGTGTCGTTGTCGGTCGCCTCGTCGGCAGCGACGGGCTGCTCGATGTTCTCGGCGCCCTCGGGCGCGTCGACGGGCTGGGTCTCGGAGATGGACTCCACGAGTGCTCCTCAGAAATGAAACGTGATCAGATCGCGCATCGCCATGCAGAACGCAGACGAAGAGACACCAGCGGTTCGGAAGACTGCAGCCGATACCGGGTTCGCGATGTGTTGCGGATTTCGCAGGTGTGCAGAGGCTCAGATTCGCGAGATTACGCGGAACCCTCTGCGTTTTTCACTGTACCACCCTTGACGTCGACGGCGAGCATGAGCGCCTGCCACGGGGTGTCGACGACGGATGCCATAAGATCCGCCGCCGCGAGTCGCTGCCCCGGCCCGTCGGCGAGCACGAGCACGCTCGGTCCCGCACCCGAGACGACGGCGGCGTACCCCTCCGCGCGGAGCGCCCGGACGAGCCGGTCGGTCTCGGGCATGGCCTGCGCGCGGTAGTTCTGGTGCAGCTTGTCTTCCGTCGCCGCCATCAGCAGCTCGGGGCTCTGCGTCATCGCCGCGATGAGCAGCGCCGAGCGCGAGACGTTGAACACCGCGTCCTCGCGCGGCACCTGCAGGGGCTGCAGGCTCCGCGCCACGGCCGTCGACATCGTGAAGCTCGGCACGAAGACGAGGGGCGAGACACCGCGGTGCACGATGAGCTGCTTGTGCTGGGGGCCCTCGGCATCCATCCACGCGATGGTCAGACCGCCGAACAGGCCGGGCGCGACGTTGTCGGGGTGCCCCTCCATCTCGGTGGCCAGGCGCAGCAGGTCGACGTCGCTGAAGGCGACCTCTCCCTCGAGCAGTCCCTTCGCGGCCAGGATGCCGGCGACCACCGCAGCCCCCGAGGAGCCCATGCCGCGCCCGTGCGGGATGACGTTGTGCGCCGTCAGCCGCAATCCGGGCAGGGGGCGACCGACCGAGGCGTAGGTGTGCGCCATCGCGCGCACCACGAGGTGCGAGGCGTCGCGGGGGACGTCGGCCGTCCCCTCGCCCTCGACCTCGATCTCGAGGCGGTCGCCGTCGAGCTGCTCGACGATCAGTTCGTCGTAGACGCTGAGGGCGAGGCCCAGGGTGTCGAAGCCGGGGCCGAGGTTCGCGCTCGTCGCGGGAACGCGGACCGCGACCCGGCGTCCGGGGCCTGAGCTCACGCGGTCACCGGCTGCAGGTCGAGCACGGAGGCGACCTCCGAGGTGGTCGCGTCGACGACGGTGGGCTCGACGGTCGAGCCGTCGGCGCGACGCAGGGCCCACTGCGGGTCCTTGAGTCCGTGGCCGGTGACGGTCAGCACGACCTTCGCGCCCGCGGGGACGACGCCGGCCTCGGCGCGGCTGAGCAGACCCGCGACGCTGATGGCCGACGCGGGCTCGACGAAGACGCCGACCTCTCCCGCGAGGATCTTCTGGGCCTCGAGGATGCCGTCGTCGTCGATCGCGCCGAACCAGCCGTCGGTGGCGTCGCGCGCCTCGAGCGCGAGATCCCACGAGGCGGGGTTGCCGATGCGGATCGCGCTGGCGATCGTCTCGGGGTTCTTCACGACCTCGCCGCGCACCAGCGGCGCGGACCCGGCCGCCTGCAGGCCGAACATGCGGGGCACCTTCGTCGCGACGCCGCGGGCGGCCTCTTCGCGGTATCCGCGCGAGTAGGCGGTGTAGTTGCCCGCGTTGCCGACCGGGATGAAGTGGAAGTCGGGGGCGTCGCCGAGCTGCGCGACGACCTCGTAGGCGGCCGTCTTCTGCCCCTCGATGCGGTCGGGGTTGACCGAGTTGACCAGGTGGACCGGGTAGTGGTCGGCGAGCTCGCGGGCGATCTCGAGGCAGTCGTCGAAGTTGCCGCGGATCTGGATGAGGCGACCGTTGTGCGCCACGGCCTGGCTGAGCTTGCCCATCGCGATCTTGCCCTCGGGCACGAGCACCGCGGCGGTGATGCCGGCGTGTGCGGCGTAGGCCGCCGCCGACGCCGAGGTGTTGCCGGTGGAGGCGCAGATGACCGCCTTGGCACCGTGCTCGACGGCGCGCGAGAGCGCGACGGTCATTCCGCGGTCCTTGAAGGATCCGGTGGGGTTCATGCCCTCGAACTTGACCCAGACCTCGGCGCCGGTGCGCCGCGACAGCGCCGGAGCCGGGATGAGCGGCGTGCCGCCCTCGCCGAGGGTGACGACGGTGGAGGCGTCGGTGACACCGAGACGGTCGGCGTATTCGCGGAGGACTCCGCGCCAGAGGTGTGCCATGTCAGTTCCCTTCCACACGCAGCACGGAGACCACGCGCTCGACGACGCCGCTCGCGGCGAGACGCTCGACGGTCTCGCTCAGGTCCTGCTCGCGGGCCTTGTGTGTTCCGATGACCAGACGGGCGGAACCGCCGGTCTGGGTGTTCTCGTCCGCCTCGATGACGGTCTGCTCGACGGTCGCGATCGACACGCGGCCCTCGCTCAGGATGCCGGCGACGGTCGCCAGCACGCCGGGCTGGTCGTCGACCTCGAGGGTGATCTGGTAGCGCGTGATGACGTGCCCGATGGGCACGGCGGGGAGGTTCGCGCGGGTCGACTCACCGACGCCCACTCCCCCGGCGATGTGGCGGCGCGCGGCCGAGACGACGTCGCCCAGCACGGCCGACGCGGTCTGCACGCCGCCGGCACCTGCGCCGTAGAACATCAGGTCGCCCGCGGCCTCGGCCTGCACGAAGACGGCGTTGTTGGCCCCGTGCACGCTCGCGAGCGGGTGCGTGCGCTCGACGAGGGCGGGGTAGACGCGCACCGAGATGGACTCCGAGCCGTCGTCGGCCGTGAGGCGCTCGCACACGGCGAGCAGCTTGATGACATAGCCGGCGTGACGCGCGGATTCGATCATCGCGGCGTCGACCGAGGTGATGCCCTCGCGGTGCACGGCGTCCAGGGGCACCGTGGTGTGGAACGCGAGACTGGCGAGGATCGCGGCCTTCTGCGCGGCGTCGTAGCCCTCGACGTCGGCGGTGGGGTCGGCCTCGGCGTAGCCGAGCGCCTGCGCCTGCGCGAGCACGTCGGCGAAGTCGGCGCCCTCGGTGTCCATGCGGTCGAGGATGTAGTTCGTCGTGCCGTTGACGATGCCCATGATGCGCACGACGCGGTCGCCGGCGAGGGAGTCGCGCAGCGGCCGGATGATCGGGATGGCCCCGGCGGCGGCGGCTTCGTAGTAGACCTCGGCTCCGACCTGGTCGGCGGCCTCGAACACCTCGGAGCCGTGGGTCGCGAGCAGGGCCTTGTTGGCGGTGACGACGTCGGCGCCCGAGGCGATCGCGTGCAGCACCTGGGTGCGGGCGGGCTCGATGCCGCCCATCAGCTCGATGACGATGTCGCTGCCGACGATGAGCGTCTCGGCATCGGTCGTGAAGAGCTCGCGCGGAAGGTCGGCGTCGCGCTTGCCGTCGAGGTTGCGCACGGCGATGCCGGCGAGTTCGAGCTTCGCGCCCGCGCGGTCGGCGAGCTCGTCGCCGTGCTTGAGCAGCAGGTCGGCGACCTGCGAGCCGACGGCGCCGGCGCCGAGGAGCGCCACGCGGAGCGTGCGGTAGTCGGTCATTCGGTGTCTCCGTGGGGTGTTGCGGTGGAAGCGGATGCCGAGATCCCGGCGTCGCGTGCGAGCAGATCGGCCACGGTCTCGCCGCGGACGATCACCCGGGCCTCGCCCCCGCGCACGGCGACGACGGGCGGGCGGGGCGTGTAGTTGTAGTTGCTCGCGAGCGAGAAGCAGTACGCGCCGGTCGCGGGGACGGCGAGCAGGTCGCCGGGCGTGACGTCGCCGGGGAGGTATTCGGCATCCACGACGATGTCCCCCGATTCGCAGTGGTGACCGACCACGCGCGAGAGCGCCGGCGTCGCGGAGCTCGTGCGCGAGACGACGCGCGCCGAGAAGTCGGCGCCGTACAGGGCGGGGCGGGCGTTGTCGCTCATGCCGCCGTCGACGCTGACGTAGGTGCGCTCGAGTCCCTCCGCCGCGGTGACGGTCTTGACCGTGCCCACCTCGTAGAGGGTCACGCCGGCCTGGCCGACGATCACGCGGCCGGGTTCGGTGGCGACGTCGGGCATCGGGATGCCGCGCACCGCGCACTCGTCGGCGATGGCGTCCAGGATGCCGTCGGCGATCTCTTCGATCGGCTTCGGGTCGTCGACCGAGGTGTACGAGATGCCGAAGCCGCCGCCGACGTTGAGCAGGGGGATCTCTCCCCCGGCGAGCAGGTCGGCGTGGAGGTCGACGAGGCGCGCCGCCGACTCGCGGAAGCCCGACGAGTCGAAGATCTGCGAGCCGATGTGGGCGTGCAGGCCGACGAAGCGCAGGCTCGGCAGCTCGCGGATGCGCGCGACGGCCTCGGCCGCCCCCTCGAGCGAGAAGCCGAACTTCTGGTCCTCGTGGGCCGTGGCGAGGAAGGCGTGGGTCTCGGCGTGCACCCCGGTGCGCACGCGCACGAGCACCGACTGCACCGCGCCGCGCCGCTCGGCGACCGCGGCGAGACGTTCAATCTCGATGGGGCTGTCGACGACGACCGAGCCGATCCCGACCTCGACCGCCCGCTCGAGCTCGCGCACGCTCTTGTTGTTCCCGTGGAAGCCGAGTCGCGCGGGCTCCGCTCCCCCGGCCAGGGCGACCTCGAGTTCGCCGAGCGTGCAGACGTCGACGGAGAGCCCCTCGTCGACGACCCAGCGGACGACCTCGGTCGACAGGAACGCCTTGCCCGCGTAGTAGACGCGAGCCCGGATGCCGTGCCGCTCGGCCGCACCGTCGAAGGCCTCGCGAGCGCGGCGGGCGTGCGCGCGCACCTCGTCCTCGTCGAGGACGTAGAGCGGAGTGCCGAACCGGTCGCGCAGGTCGAAGACCGAGACTCCGCCGATCTCGACGGAACCGTCGTCGACGCGGTGTGCGCTGGCGGGCCAGACGGGGGCGACGAGCTCGTTCGCTTCGGCCGGGGCGGTGAGCCACTCGGGCACGAGCGCGGAGTGCGAGGCGGACACGGAGGAACCTATCGGGTTTGGCGGCGACGCGACGGCCGCGGATCACGGCTCCCACCCCCGCGGAGAGTCACGCGGCGGGCAGTCCGATCAGTCTAGAGCACGGCGTATGCCGCTCCCTTCCCGCAGGGCGGCTAGCGAACCTTCGTCGTGCCATCTGCGAGTTGCCCCTGACTGTTGCGTCCCACTCCCCATACGCTCCCGTCCTGCAGACGGAACAGCGTGAAATAGCCCCCGCCCTGAGCGACTTGGACGACCGGGGAGGGGAAGACCCGCATCACCTGCGAAGGCGTCGGGCTGTTGTTGACGTCTCCGTGGCCCGTGACCCCGGAGGTCCCCGAGCCCCACGACAGCAGGTTCGAGCCGAGCACGACGAAGGTCTGGGTCGCGTTCGCACTCGCGGTCACAGCCGTCACCGTACTGGACGACCCCGCCTCGGCCACGGTTTGTTCAGATTGAAGTTCGCCGTGTACTGCCCCGCGCAGTTCGTGACACCGTCGGCGGCGTCGAACGTCGACCCCTCCGGCCCGGTGAACGACACCGGCTGGCCCGCCTGCGGCTGACCCTGCGCGTCTTTCACCGTGACCGTCACGGGCACGGCGCCTGACGCCGGCACGCCCGACGCGGGACCCGCGATCGTCATGATCGACGCCTGGGAGGCGTTTGCAAACGCCGGCGTCGCCGACGCGACCGACAAGATCGGAATGCTCCAGGCGGCGCCGGCGAGGACGGTCCGCCGTTGCAGCCCGGGAGCGTCAGGGGCGGGAGCTACCCCCCCCCCC
>NZ_STGM01000007.1 GCF_004854025.1 Microbacterium hydrothermale | reverse complement strand
TGGAGTCCTTCGAGTCGGTCATGTCCTTGGAGTCGGTGGAGTCCTTCGAGTCGATGGAGTCCTTCGAGTCGGTGGAGTCCTTCGAGTCCTTGGAGTCCTTCGAGTCGGTCATGTCCTTGGAGTCGGTGGAGTCCTTCGAGTCGGTCATGTCCTTGGAGTCGGTGGAGTCCTTCGAGTCCTTCGAGTCCTTGGAGTCGGTGGAGTCCTTGGAGTCCTTCGAGTCGGTCATGTCCTTGGAGTCCTTCGAGTCGGTCATGTCCTTGGAGTCGGTGGAGTCCTTCGAGTCCTTGGAGTCCCAGGAGTCGGTGGCGTCCTTGGAGTCCCAGGAGTCGGTGGCGTCCTTGGTGTCCCAGGAGTCCGTGGAGTCGGTCATGTCCTTGGAGTCGGTGGAGTCCTTCGAGTCCTTGGAGTCCTTCGAGTCGGTCATGTCCTTGGAGTCGGTGGAGTCCTTCGAGTCCTTGGAGTCCTTCGAGTCGGTGGAGTCCCAGGAGTCGGTGGCGTCCTTGGAGTCCCAGGAGTCGGTGGCGTCCTTGGTGTCCCAGGAGTCCGTGGAGTCGGAGGCGTCGTGCGAGTCGGTGGAGTCCCAGGAGTCGGTCGCGTCCGTGGCATCCCAAGAATCCGCAGCGTCCTTGCTGTCGGTGGTGCCGTCGGAGTGCCCGTCCGTCGTGCCGTCGGTGTGCGCGTCGGTTGCGCCGTCGGTGTGCCCGTCGGTGTGCCCGTCCGTCGTGCCGTCGGTGTGCGCGTCGGTTGCGCCGTCGGTGTGCCCGTCGGTGTGCCCGTCGGTGGTGCCGTCGGTGTGCCCGTCCGTCGTGGTCGTCGTCGTCGACTCAGTCGTGACCGCCTCGCCGACGGCGGAAGCGCTCAGCGGTGCACCGAACGCCGCCAAGGCGCTCAGCGCGATGACCGCGGTCGTCTGGATGATCGTTCGGCGTACCTGCATCGTGCGAGGAACGCGATCGTCGTGAAAGTTCGTGCGAAGCACAAGAATCCCCTGGTTGCTCGGCCCCCCAAGCACCACGGGCACGAACGTAGGGACTCCCTATGGACGACGTCGGGCGCTTGACTTCGGCATCCGGAGTCGTCATCATCGCGCGCGAGCAGCGGCCGGGGCGTCATCGGCTGCGCGGGCGCAGAGAACTGCCCTCATCGCCGGAAAGGGGGGCAGTCGGAAGTGCCCGGCGATGAGGGCAGTCCCTCCACTGTAAGCCAAATCTGTCCCCCGAATGGGGGACAACAGGGGATTGTGGCAACGTTGTCTCCCCTGATATCCGCGAGCGCGGAATACGGTCTTGATTTGCCCCGTCCGCCCCGCGACCGATACCCTCGCCTCTATGTCGTCGACCACCGCGCGCACCGAGGAGCTCTTCGTGAGCACCGGTGACGAGCGTCGACGTCGGGTCGCGCGCCGATTCTCGGCGACCTCGTAACCCGCCACCGGTCGGGCATACGGGCGTCGCCGCCCCGCTTCACGCTGCGTGCAGCATCAGCCCCGACTCGTAAGGTGGATACATGACCCTCTCGGTCGCCGTTTCCGGCGCTTCCGGCTACGCGGGCGGCGAGATCCTCCGCCTCCTCGCCGATCACCCCGACGTCGAGATCCGCACGGTCACCGCGCACTCCAGCGCCGGCCAGCGCCTCGTCGCCCACCAGCCCCACCTGCGTTCGCTCGCGCACCTCGAACTGCAGCCGACCACTCCCGAGGTGCTCGCCGGTCACGACATCGTCGTGCTCGCCCTGCCGCACGGGCAGTCCGCGCAATACACCGACGCCCTCGCCGACACCCCGCTGGTGATCGACGCCGGCGCCGACCACCGCCTCACCTCGGCGGAGGACTGGGCCGCGTTCTACGGGGGAGAGCACCCCGAGCCCTGGGCCTACGGGGTTCCCGAGCTGACCGTCGACGGGGTGAAGCAACGCGAGCACCTGCGCGGAGCCACTCGCATCGCCGCCCCCGGCTGCAACGCCTCGACCGTCGCCCTCTCCCTCGCCCCGGGGGTCGCCGCGGGGGTCATCGACCCGGGCGACATCGTCTCGGTCCTCGCGGTCGGCCCGAGCGGCGCCGGCAAGTCGGCGAAGACGAACCTCCTCGCGAGCGAGATCCTCGGCACCGCCAATCCGTATGCCGTCGGCGGAATACACCGCCACATCCCCGAGATCCGGCAGGCGTTGGCCGCCGCGGGGGCGCCGCGTGACGGCATCCGACTCTCCTTCACCCCCGTGCTGGTACCGATGGCGCGCGGCATCCTGGCCACCTCGTCGGCTCCGATCGTCGAGGGGGCGACGGATGCCGAGATCCGGGCCGCGTGGGAGGACGCCTACGCCGACGAGACCTTCGTCGAGCTGCTCCCGCCGGGCGTCTTCCCGCGCACGGCCGACGTGCTCGGTGCGAACATCGCCTCGATGGGCCTCGCGATCGATCGCGCGGCGAACCGCGTGACCGTCGTCGCCGCCGTCGACAATCTCGTCAAAGGCACGGCGGGAGCCGCCGTGCAGTCCCTGAACATCGCGCTGGGCCTCGCCGAGACCACCGCCCTTCCCGTGAACGGAGTCGCCCCGTGAGTGTGACCGTCCCCGCAGGTTTCGAAGCGGCGGGCGTCGCCGTCGGACTCAAGTCGTCCGGAGCGCGCGACGTCGCACTCGTGGTCAACCGCGGCCCGCTCAAGGTCGGGGCGGCGGTGTTCACCTCGAATCGCGCCAAGGCCAACCCGATCCTCTGGTCGGAGCAGGTCGTGAAAGACGGGGTGATCGAAGCCGTCGTGCTGAACTCCGGGGGAGCGAACTGCTTCACCGGTGCCTTCGGGTTCCAGACGACCCACCAGACCGCCGAACGCGCCGCCGAGCTGCTCGGCGTGGGCGCGGGCGATGTCGTCGTGTGCTCGACCGGACTGATCGGCACCGGCGACGAGGTCTTCCGCGCAAAGGTGCTCGAGGGGGTCGACCAGGGAGTCGCCGCGCTCTCGGCCGACGGCGGCGAGGACGCCTCCCTCGCGATCATGACCACCGATTCGAAGCCGAAGCGCGCCGCGCACCAGGGCGACGGCTGGAGCATCGGCGGCATGGCCAAGGGCGCCGGAATGCTGGCCCCGGGACTCGCGACCATGCTCGTCGTGCTGACGACCGACGTCGTGCTCGACGCCGCCGAGGCCGACGCGGCGCTGCGCGCGGCCACGCGCGTGAGCTTCGACCGGCTCGACTCGGACGGTTGCATGTCGACGAACGACCAGGTGACGCTCCTGGCCAGCGGAGCCAGCGGCCTGCGCGTGGATGCCGAGGAGTTCGCCGCCGCCCTCGCCGCGGTGTGCGACGACCTCGCCGCCCAGCTGCAGGGCGACGCCGAGGGGGCGAGCCACGACATCACCATCCGAGTCGTCAACGCCGCCAACGAGGACGATGCCGTCGAGGTGGGTCGCTCGATCGCCCGCAACAACCTGTTCAAGGCCGCGATCTTCGGCAACGACGCCAACTGGGGGCGCGTTCTCGCCGCGATCGGCACCACCGCCGCCGCCTTCGACCCCTACGACGTCGACGTGTGGATGAACGGCGTGCGCGTGTGCACCGCCGGCGGGCCCGACCGTCCGCGCGACGACGTGGACCTCACGCCGCGGGCGACCGACCTCGTCGTCGACCTCCGCGTCGGCGACGCCGCGGCCACCATCCGCACCAACGACCTCACCCACGATTACGTCCACGAGAACAGCGCCTACTCCTCATGACCCACGTCGACCTCCAGGACACCGATCCCGCCGCCGCCAGCGAACGGGCCGTGACGCTCGTCGAATCCCTTCCCTGGGTGCGCAAGTACCGCGACCAGGTGGTGGTGGTGAAGTACGGCGGCAACGCGATGGTCAGCGACGAGCTGCAGGACGCCTTCGCCGCCGACATCGCCTACCTGCGCTACGTCGGCGTGAAGCCGGTCGTCGTGCACGGCGGGGGGCCGCAGATCTCGTCGATGCTCAACCGCCTCGACATCCCGAGCGAGTTCCGCGGCGGCTACCGCGTCACCTCGACCGAGGCGATCGGGGTCGTGCGCATGGTGCTCACGGGGCAGATCAACCCGCAGCTCGTGGCCAAGGTCAACGCGCACGGTCCGCTCGCGACGGGCCTGAGCGGAGAGGATGCCGGGCTCTTCGGCGGTCGCCGGCGCGGCGTCGTCGTCGACGGGGTCGAGCACGACCTCGGGCGCGTGGGCGACGTCGTCACGGTGGACCCCCAGCCGGTCCTCGACCACCTGGCCGCCGGTCGCGTGCCGATCGTGTCGAGCATCGCCCCCGACCTCGACCACCCCGGCACCTCGCTCAACGTCAACGCCGATGCGGCCGCGGCGGCCCTCGCGATCGCGCTGAACGCGAAGAAGCTCGTCGTGCTCACCGACGTTCCGGGCCTGTACGCCGACTGGCCGAACCGCGACTCGCTCGTGTCGCACCTGACCTCGACCGAACTGCGGGCCATGGTGCCGACGCTCGAGTCGGGGATGATCCCGAAGATGCAGGCGTGCCTCGACGCCGTCGACGGGGGTGTGCCCACGGCCGCCATCATCGACGGACGCGTGCCGCACTCGGTGCTCGTCGAACTCTTCACCAACAAAGGAATCGGAACGGAGGTGGTCGCGTGAACGCGGACACGAGTTGGCAGGATGACGCCGGACGCGACCTCGTACGCAGCTTCGGCGACCGCATGGCGCTGTTCGTGCGCGGTGAGGGCGCCTTCGTGTGGGACGGCGACGGCAAGAAGTACCTCGACTTCCTCGCCGGGATTGCCGTGAACGCCCTGGGCCACGCGCACCCGGTGTTCGTCGAGGCCATCACCGCGCAGGCCGCGACCCTCGCGCACGTCTCGAACTACTTCGCGACGCCGCCGCAGCTGGCGATGGCCGCGCGCCTGAAGCGTCTGGCCGGAACGGGGGAGTCGGGCCGCGTGTACTTCGGCAACTCCGGTGCCGAGGCGAACGAAGCCGCGCTCAAGCTCGCGCGCCTGCACGGCCGCGGCAGCGACCGCACCCGCATCCTGACGCTCAAGGGCGGTTTCCACGGCCGCACGATGGGCGCCCTCGCGCTCACCGGCAAGCCCGCTCTGCAGGCCGACTTCCTGCCCATGGTGCCCGGGGTCGAGCACATCGACGCGAGCGTCGAGGCCCTCGAGGCCGCGATGGACGAACGTGTCGCCGCCCTGCTCGTCGAGCCCATCCAGGGCGAGGCCGGCGTCGTCGAGCTGCCCGAGGGGTACCTCGCCGCGGCGCGCGAGATCACCGCGCGGCACGGCGCGCTGCTCATCGTCGACGAGATCCAGACCGGCGCGGGCCGCACCGGCGCCTGGTTCGGCTTCCAGCACGCCGGCATCGTGCCCGACGCGATCACGGTGGCCAAGGGCATCGGCGGCGGCTTCCCGATCGGCGCGCTCATCACCTTCGGGGCGGCGAGCGAGCTCTTCTTCCCCGGCACCCACGGCTCCACCTTCGGCGGCAACGCCCTCGGCACCGCGGTCGGCGGCGCCGTGCTGCAGGAGATCGAGTCGGCCGGGCTGGTCGCCAACGCCGCCCGGCGCGAGACGCAGCTGCGCGAGGGCATCGCCGCGCTCGGCTCGCCGCTGGTCGCCGGCGTGCGCGGCAAGGGCCTGCTGCTCGGCATCGCGCTGTCGAGCCCCGTCGCCAAGGCCGTCGTGGCCGCGGCGCAGGAGCACGGCCTGATCGTCAACGCCGCCAACGACGACACCATCCGCATCGCCCCGCCGCTGACGATCGGCGACGCCGAGGTCGAGGAGTTCCTGCGCCTGTTCGGCGCCGCGCTCGCCACCGTCTCCGATGCCCTGATCCTCGAAGGAGCCCCCGCGTGACCCGCCACCTGCTGCGCGACGACGACCTGACCCCGGCCGAGCAGGCCGAGATCCTCGACCTCGCGATCGAGCTGAAGAAGGACCGCTGGGCGCAGAAGCCGCTCGCGGGCCCCCAGACGGTGGCGGTGATCTTCGACAAGTCCTCCACGCGCACGCGCGTGTCGTTCGCCGTCGGCATCGCCGACCTGGGCGGGTCGCCGCTGATCATCTCGACCGCGAACAGCCAGCTCGGCGGCAAGGAGACCCCCTCCGACACCGCCCGCGTGCTCGAACGCCAGGTGGCCGCGATCGTGTGGCGCACCTACGCGCAGGCGGGCCTGGAAGAGATGGCCCGCGGCACCCGCGTGCCCGTCGTGAACGCCCTCAGCGACGACTTCCACCCGTGCCAGCTGCTCGCCGATCTGCTCACGATCCGTGAGCACAAGGGCGAGCTGAAGGGGCTGACGCTGTCGTTCTTCGGCGACGGGCAGAGCAACATGGCGCACTCCTACGTACTCGCGGGCGTCACCGCCGGCATGCACGTGCGCGTCGCCGCCCCCGCCGATTACGCGCCCCGTGCCGACGTGATCGCGGATGCCGAGCGCATCGCCGCCGAGACCGGCGGATCGGTGACGCTGCTCACCGACCCCGAGGCCGCGGCATCCGGAGCCGACGTCGTCGTCACCGACACCTGGGTCTCGATGGGCAAGGAGGAGGAGAAGATCGCGCGCATCCGCGACCTCGGCGGCTTCAAAGTCACCAGCGAGCTGATGACCCGCGCCGCCTCCGACGCGATCTTCATCCACTGCCTCCCCGCCGACCGCGGCTACGAGGTCGACGCCGAGGTCATCGACGGCCCGCAGAGCGTCGTGTGGGATGAGGCCGAGAACCGTCTCCACGCCCAGAAGGCGCTGCTGGTGTGGCTCCTGCGCCAGGACTGACCTCCCGGTTCGGCCGGCTCTGGACCCGCTTCGACGGGCCGAGCCGGCTGGCCGGCGTGGACCTGGCCCGCGGATTCGCGGTGCTGGGGATGCTGGCCGCGCACCTGCTCGACACCGAGCGCGTGCTCACCCCGGACCCCTCGACGTGGGTCACCCTCGTCAACGGCCGCTCGTCGATCCTGTTCGCGGTCCTCGCCGGGGTGTCGATCTCGATCGTGACCGGGGGGACACGGCCCCTCGAGCCGGCCCGCCGCCCGCGGGCGTCCGCGCGGTTGGCGATGCGCGGGGCGCTGCTGTGGGTCATCGGGGTGCTGCTCGTGATGACCGGGGTGCCGGTGTACGTCATCCTCCCCGCCTACGCGCTGCTGTTCGTGCTGGCCCTGCCCTTTCTCGGCGTGCGCGCGCGCGGGCTGTTCCTCACCGCCGGAGCCCTCGCGCTGGTGATGCCGTGGATCCAGCCCGTGCTCGACGCCGCTCCGGTCTGGACGGGCGTCGGCGGCGAGGAGCTCGCGGCCCTGGTGGGATGGAACTATCCCTTCACGACCTGGATCGCCTTCCTCCTCGCGGGCATGGGGATCGGTCGCCTCGACCTGCGCGCGCTGCCCGAGCAGGCCCTCCTCGTGACCGCGGGCGCGGCTCTCGCGCTCGCCGGGTACGGGGCGGCGCTGCTGACGGCGCCCGCCGCGGCCGGCGATGCGTACCTCGCGGCCGTGCTGACCGCCGAAGACCACTCGTCGGGGCTGTGGGAGGTCATCGGGTCGGGCGGGTTCGCGATCGCGGCGATCGGCGTGTGCCTGCTGTTGTGCCGGACCCCGCTTCGCTGGATCGCGATCCCCGTCCGTGCGGTGGGATCGATGCCGCTGACGGCGTACGTCCTCCAGCTCGTCGTGTGGGCCGTGGTGGCCCTCGCCCTCCTCGGCGACACGTCCGACCTGTACGGCATCCGCGAGGCGGGTCTGTTCACCCCGCTCACGCTCGGACTGATCGTCTTCTGCACCGCGTGGACGCTCCTCATCGGCCGCGGACCGCTCGAGATGCTCGTCGACCGGGTGGTGAAGGCGGTAGTGGGGCGGGATGCCGCGACCGCGGCACCGTGATGAGGGCGGGCTCCGGCGACGTCGGCGACCCTCGGTAGGCTGGGGGGATGAGCAGCGAGACCGGTCAGGCGACGAACGAGGGTGCCCTGTGGGGCGCCCGTTTCTCGGGCGGGCCCTCTCCCGAGCTCGCGGCGCTGAGCCGCTCGACCCACTTCGACTGGGACCTCGCCCTCTACGACATCCAGGGCTCGCACGCCCACACCGCGGCCCTCGAGGCCGCGGGCTACCTCGACGCCGACGAGGCGCGCGCGATGCACGAGGGCCTCGACGCCCTCGCCGCGCGCGTGAAGGACGGCTCCCTCGTCGCTGCCCCCGGTGACGAAGACGTGCACGGCGCGCTCGAGCGGGTGCTCATCGAGACCGTCGGGCCCGCCCTCGGCGGCAAGCTCCGCGCCGGCCGCAGCCGCAACGACCAGATCGCGACGCTCGTGCGGCTCTACCTGCTCGACCACGCGCGTACGATCACCCGCGAGCTCCTCCGTCTGATCGACGCGCTCGTGGCGCAGGCCGAGTCCGCCGGGTCGGCGATCATGCCCGGGCGCACGCACCTCCAGCACGCTCAGCCCGTTCTCCTCGCGCACCACCTGCAGGCCTACGGCTGGGCGTTCGTCCGCGGCATCGAGCGTCTGCGCGACTGGTCGGTGCGCGCCTCGGTCTCGCCGTACGGCGGGGGAGCGCTCGCCGGGGCCACCCTCGGTCTGGACCCGCAGCTCGTCGCCGACCGCCTGGGCCTCGCGCGTCCGTCCGAGAACTCCCTCGACGGCACGGCGTCGCGCGACGTGGTGGCCGAGTTCGCGTTCATCACAGCGATGATCGGCGTCGACCTGTCGCGCCTGTCCGAAGACGTGATCCTCTGGAACACGCGCGAGTTCGGGTTCGTCACGCTCGACGACGCCTACTCGACGGGGTCGAGCATCATGCCGCAGAAGAAGAACCCCGACATCGCCGAGCTCGCGCGCGGCAAGGCGGGGCGTCTCATCGGCAACCTGTCGGGTCTGCTCGCGACGCTGAAGGGGCTCCCGCTGGCCTACAACCGCGACCTGCAGGAAGACAAGGAGCCGGTGTTCGACTCCGTGCGCACGCTGGAGCTCGTGCTTCCCGCGTTCTCGGGCATGATCGCGACGCTGCGCTTCCACCCCGAACGCATGGCCGAGCTCGCCCCGCAGGGGTTCTCGCTCGCGACCGACGTGGCCGAGTGGCTCGTGCGTCAGGGGGTCGCCTTCCGTGACGCGCACGAGATCTCCGGGGCGCTCGTCCGGGCGTGCGAGCAGCGCGGGATCGGCCTCGAAGACGCCGACGACGCTCTGCTCGCCTCGGTGTCGCCGTCGCTCACCCCGGCGGTGCGCGAGGTGCTGACGATCGAGGGTTCCGTCGCGAGTCGCACGGGCGTCGGCGGCACCGCGCCGGTGCGCGTGGGGGAGCAGCGCGAGGAGCTCGTCGCGCGGGCGCAGGCCGCGGCCCGAAGCCTGGTCGACTGAGTATCAGCTTTTCGCTTATCAAATGCGTTTCATAAGCGTTATGCTTATGACATGACCGTCGCCGTCATCGCCGACATCGTCGCCTCGCGGCTGCTCGCCGACCGCGCCGGTGCGCAAGAGGCCATCTCCGACGTCGTCGCCGAGGTCGAACGGGTGCTGCCCGTCGCCACGCAGCCCCTCACGGCCGTCGTCGGCGACGAACTGCAGGGGGAGTACCCGTCGCTCGCGGCGGCCCTCGCCTCTCTGCTGCTCGTGCGGCTGGCCCTCCCCGAGGGGGTCGAGTGCCGTTTCGGCGTGGGGGTGGGCGACGTGCGCCCGATCTCCGTCGGAGAACGCGAGATCCCCGAGGGTCCCGCCTGGTGGGCCGCTCGCGCCGCGATCGAGCAGGTCGAGAAACTGCAGCAGCGCGCCGCACCGGCGGTGCGCACATGGATCGAGCGGGCGGAGGGAGAGGATGCCGACATGACCGAAGCCATCGCCCTGGCCACCGCCTACGCGCTCAGTCGCGATCAGGCGGTCTCGGCGATGAGCGAGCGGACGCGTCGCCTCACCTATGGTCGCTGCCTGGGCCGTTCCCAGCGCGAACTCGCCGACCGGGAGGGCATCAGCCAGTCCGCGGTCTCGCAGGCTCTCTCGGCGGCCGGGTCGGCTGCGGTCGTCGAGGGGTTCGCGGTGCTGGTGGCGGGGGTGCGGTCGTGATCGCCGCGGGGCTTCTGCTGCTCGCGGTCGGCGGGGTCGATCTTCTGCGGCAGATGATCCGTACGCGCCGGTGGATCGCCTTCACCGTTGCCGCGGTGGTGCTCGTGGTCGTGTCGGCGGGTCTCGACGCGGTCATCGCCGGATTCCTGGCCGTCGCGGTGGCCGCGATCTGGACGTGGGTCGTGCCCGAAGACGGCCCGGCACGGGCCGGGCTCTGGCCGGTGGCCCTCCTCGCCCTCGCCGCGGCCGCGTGCGTGATCGTCGCGCCGGGGCGCGCGCGACCCGGGCCGCTCGGTCAGATCTGGGCGGCCTACCGCCCGGGTGAGGCCGTGTCGATCGACGTCGTGGTGCTCGTGGCCGGGTGCGTCGTGTTCCTCCTCGAGTCCGGCAACGCCGTCGTGCGCATCGCCCTGCGCTCCGAGATGGGTGGGCGCCTCGACGCCGCGGCGACGGCCGGCCCCGCTACCGCGGACGACGGCGCCGCGTCGGCCCCGCGCCCGACGCTGAAGGGCGGCCGCCTGATCGGTCCGCTCGAGCGGATCCTCGTGTTCGTGCTCACCCTCGCCGGTGCGTACACGCTGCTCGCGGCGGTGCTCGCGGCGAAGGGCATCGTGCGGTTCCCCGAGATCTCGCGCGACCGCGACGACGGGGATCGCGCGGAGTACTTCCTCATCGGCAGCCTGGTCAGTTGGGTGACCTCGCTCGCGGCCGCGTTCCTCGTGTGGTGGGGCGTGCACGCCGGCTGACGTCGTCGTCATCCGACCGCCTAGGGTCGAAGGGAGGCGAGGGGGCGCGATGACCGCGGGACCGGGATGGTACGAGGCCGACAGGCCGGGGATGCTGCGCTGGTGGGACGGCTCGCAGTGGACGGCCCACGAGGCTCCGATGCCCGAGGAGCGGCATCCGGAGCCCGCCGCGGCTGAGGCCGTCGGGCCTCGGCCGGGATGGTATCGGGTTCGCCCCGACGTCGTGCGGTGGTGGGACGGGCGCGTCTGGACGGCCAGCCGCATCCGCAACGACCGCGTCGGCATCGATGGGGCGGCGACCGAGTCACCCGCGTTCGCGTGGGCGATGGGAGGGGTGTTCGTCGCGCTCGCGGCCCTGCAGACGACGTTCGCCGTCACGTTCGGGGCCCAACCGCTCACCGCGGTGTCGAGCGTGGTGCTGGCGGCGCTGTTCCTGGCGATGGCCGCGCAGACCACGCTCGTGCGTCGGGAGTCCGCGCCCCGCGGCGAGCCGATCGACCCGGATGCCGTGCGGCCGCTGCCCGGGACCGTCGAGGCGTCCGGAGCCGGGTGGTATCCCGTCTCGCGGACGGCGAGCCGGTGGTGGACGGGCAGTCGGTGGACCGGGTACCTCCTGACCCGGTGGGGCGTGCGTCCCACCTTCCACGCCGAGCGGGCCCTGGCGACGCAGCGCATCGTCGTGCTGCTGCTCGCGGTCGTGGCGGTGGGGGCCGTGGTCGCGGGGATCGTGATGCTGGGCTTCGCCACTCGAGGATCCGACCCGGGGTCGGTCGTCGGCGGGTGGGTGCTGATCGCCGGCGGAGTGGCCTTCGGGGTTCTCGTCGCGGCCCTGGTCGTGGCGTTCCGCTCTCAGACGCGCGTCCTGCTCATCCCGAGCGAGCCGCCGTCGGCGCCGACGGGCTCGACCCGCGGCTGAGCGGGCCCGTCCGCTCCCAGTGCACTCAGCCGCGGGTCGCGGCATCCGGAGCCTCCCGAGCCCGCTGGTACCCTGAACCGGTGTCTGCCTCCATCGATGCGGCGCCCGTGAGCGCCCTCGCACCCGCCAACGACCCGACCTTCGACAACGTCTGGGACGAGCTGGTGTATCGCGGACTGGTGCACGTCTCCACCGACCAGGGCGAGCTGAGCGAGCTGCTCGGCGGGGACCCGATCACGTTCTACTGCGGCTTCGACCCGACCGCGCCGAGCCTGCACCTGGGCAACCTCGTGCAGCTGCTCACGATGCGTCGTCTGCAGCTCGCCGGTCACCACCCGCTCGGACTCGTCGGCGGGTCGACCGGACTCGTGGGCGACCCTCGTCCCACGGCCGAGCGCACGCTCAACACGCGCGAGACCGTCGAGGAGTGGGTCGGCAAGCTTCGTGCGCAGGTCGAACGGTTCCTGAGCTTCGATGGCGACAACGCCGCGCGCATCGTGAACAACCTCGACTGGACCGCTCCGCTCAGCGCGATCGACTTCCTCCGCGAGATCGGCAAGCACTTCCGCGTCGGCACGATGCTGAAGAAGGATGCCGTCAGCGCGCGCCTCAACTCCGAAGCGGGCATCAGCTACACCGAGTTCAGCTACCAGATCCTGCAGGGGCTCGACTACCTCGAGCTGCACCGCCAGTACGGCTGCGTGCTGCAGACCGGCGGCAGCGACCAGTGGGGCAACCTCACCAGCGGCACCGATCTGGTGCGCAAGGTCGAGGGCGTCTCGGTGCACGCGATCGGCACGCCGCTGATCACCAACAGCGACGGCACGAAGTTCGGCAAGAGCGAGGGCAACGCGATCTGGCTGGATGCCGAGATGTGCAGCCCGTGGGTCATGTACCAGTTCTGGCTCAACACCGACGACCGCGACGTGGTCGAGCGCCTGAAGGTGTTCACCTTCCTCACGCGCGCCGAGATCGAGGAGTACGCCCGGCTCGTCGAGGAGGAGCCCTTCCGCCGCGCCGCGCAGAAGCGCCTCGCGCGCGAGGTCGTGACCACGGTGCACGGGGCCGAGACGACCGAGAGCGTGATCGCGGCGACCGAGGCCCTGTTCGGTCAGGGAGACCTGACCGCCCTGGATGCCACGGTGCTGCGTTCCGCGCTGCAGGAGCTCCCGCACGCCACGGTGCCGGCCGGGTCGTCGGTGGTCGAGGCGCTGACGGCCACGGGGCTGTCGTCGAGCCTGAGCGACGCGCGTCGTGCCATCGCGCAGGGCGGGGTCTCGCTCGACGGCGTGAAGGTGACCGCCGATGACGCGGCCGTGACGGGCACCCTCCCCGGCGGGGTCTCGGTGCTGCGGCGCGGCAAGAAGACGCTCGCGGGGCTGTTCGTCGACTGACATGCCGTTCACCGTCAGCCATGCGGTCGTCGCGCTCCCGTTCGTGCGGACGCCGCTGGTGCCGGCGGCGATCGCGATCGGGGCGATGACCCCCGACCTGCCGCTCTTCCTGCGGGGCATGTGGCCCGATTACACGCTGACGCACGATCTCGCGTGGCTGCCGGTGACGGTCGTCGTCGCTCTCGTGCTGCTTCTCGTGTGGCGCTGCGTGCTGCGGCCGGCGACCCGGGAGCTGCTGCCGCGCGCGGTCGCGGAGCGGTCGCCGGCGGCGTGGGATGCCGGGGCCGGTGCGGCGGCGCGCGAGACCCTGAACGGGGGAGCCGTCGGCATCCTGTGGCTCCTCGCCTCCCTCGCGCTCGGGGTGGTCACGCACGTGGCGTGGGATTTCTTCACGCACGAGGGCAGGGCGGGCGACGCTCTGTTCCCCGCTCTCGAGCAGCAGTGGGGACCGCTGCTCGGGGTGAAGTGGCTGCAGTACGGCTCGGGTGCCCTCGGGCTCGCCGGGCTCGCGGCGTTCGGCCTGTGGTGGCTGTCGCGTCGCTCGCCCCAGCCGCTGACCCGGGTGCTTCCGGATGCCGTCCGCGTGACGTGGTGGTTGTCGTTGCCGATCGCGCTGGTCGCGGCATCCCTCGTCGCGGTGACGGTCGCGGGAGGTTTCGGTGAGGACTACACCCCGACCCACCTGATCTACGGCGTGCTGGTGAAGGTCGCCGCGGCGTGGGGTCTCGCGACGCTCGTTCTGGCCGTTCTCGTGCAGGTGCGGCGCTCGCGCGACGTCAGTGATTCGCGCAAAGTCGGCTGAGCCTCGCGGTTTCGGGCTGAGGGTGTGCGGATCGCGGAGGATGTGCGCGCGAGGTGGGCTCCGGGGGGCCTGCTCTCGCGCTCGCGCGACGTCAGTGATTCGCGCAGAGTCGGCTGAGTCGCGGCGATTCGGGCTGAGGCTGTGCGGATCGCGGAGGGTGTGCGCAGCGCGCGGCGGGTTCAGCGCGGCGGGCGCAGGCGCGGGGCGGACCTCACCCCCGCCCGCGGGTCACTCCGGGCGGGGGAGCGGGCGGCGACTAGACTCGGGACGTTATGACGAAGGCGGGAGAATCGGTGTCGGCGAGCACGAAGGGCACGAAGTCGGGCGCGGACGAGGTCATCCTCGGCCCCACCGGGCGCCCCTACCAGGGGTTCCCCACCCCGAAGCCGCTCGACGGACACGGTCCCGCCCGCATCATCGCGCTGTGCAACCAGAAGGGCGGCGTCGGCAAGACGACGACGACCATCAACCTCGCCGCCTCGCTGGCCGGCTACGGGCGTCGCGTCCTCGCGATCGACTTCGACCCCCAGGGTGCGCTGTCGGCGGGTCTCGGCATCCAGACGCACGACGTGCCCACCATCTACGACCTGCTGCTCGACACCAAGCGCGACCCGCACGAGGTCATCGTGCACACGCGCGTCGAGGGGCTCGACGTCATTCCGGCCAACATCGACCTGTCGGCGGCCGAGGTGCACCTCGTCAACGAGGTCGCGCGCGAGACGATCCTGGCGCGCGTGCTGCGCAAGGTCGCGGCCGACTACGACGTGATCCTCGTCGACTGCCAGCCCTCGCTCGGTCTGCTCACCGTCAACGCGCTCACCGCCGCGCACGGTGTGCTCATCCCGCTCGAGTGCGAGTTCTTCGCGCTGCGCGGCGTCGCCCTGCTCGTCGAGACGATCGACAAGGTGCGCGACCGCCTCAACCCCGCGATCGAGCTCGACGGCGTGCTCGCCACGATGTACGACCCCCGCACGCTGCACTCCCGTGAGGTGCTCGAGCGCGTGGTCGAGGCGTTCGGCGACGACGTGCTCGAGACGGTCATCGGCCGCACGGTGAAGTTCCCGGACGCCTCGGTGTCGGGAATGCCGATCACGGAGTTCGCCCCCGAGCACGCCGCCGCACAGGCCTACCTGCGGCTGGCGCGGGAGCTGGTCGCCCGTGGCGCCGTCGCCTGACGACACCCTGGCCGATGCCGCGCCCGCGGCGTCTCCCTCCGCGGCTCCCGGTGGCTTCGACAGGCTCAGCCACCTCGCGGTCGGCGGCCCCGAGCCCTCCGAGCACACCGCGGTTGCTGAGCCTGTCGAAGGGACCGGGCCCGAGGCTCCCCGCTTCCGCGTCACCCTGCCCGACTTCGACGGGCCGTTCGACCTGCTCCTCACCCTCATCTCGCGCGCCGAACTCGACGTCACCGAGGTGGCGCTCAGCCGTGTGACCGACGAGTTCATCGCCTACCTCCGCGCTCTCGGCCCCGACGCCGACCTCGACGAGACCTCGGAGTTCCTCGTCGTCGCCGCGACCCTGCTCGACATGAAGATCGCCGGTCTGCTGCCGCAGGGTGAGGTGGTGGATGCCGAGTCGGTGGCGTTGCTCGAAGCGCGCGACCTGCTGTTCGCCCGCCTGCTGCAGTACCGCGCGTTCAAAGAGGTGTCGGCGTGGTTCGCCCGCTGCCTGCAGCGCGAAGACAAGCGGCACACGCGGTCCGTGCGCCTCGACGAGAAGTACCGCAGTGCCGTCCCCGAGCTGAAGTGGACCCTCAACGTCGACGACTTCGCCGCCCTCGCGGTCGTGGCCTTCGCCCCGAAGCAGATCCCCACCGTCGGTCTCGACCACCTCCACGCGCCGCTGGTCAGCATCCGCGAGCAGGCCGCGATCGTGGTCACGCTGCTGCGTTCGGCCGGCACGCTGAACTTCCGCGACCTCGTCGCGGGCGTCACCGAGACGGGGGTCGTCGTCGCGCGGTTCCTGTCGATCCTCGAGCTGTACCGCCACGCCGCGCTGTCGTTCGAGCAGCTCGAACCGCTGGGGGAGCTGACCCTGCGCTGGACCGCCGAGAGGTGGTCGGAAGAGAACCTCGCCGCCCTGGGAGCCGACTATGACCGTTGACCGCACCGAGACGGCGACCGATCCGCGCGCCGCGGAGCCCGCCGTCGCCGCAGCGAACCCTGCGTCCGAGCCGGCGCCCCCCGCGCGGCCGTCCGACCCGGCATCCGTCGCCCGTCGCCTCGAGGCGATCCTGCTCGTGCTCGACGAGCCGCAGAGCCTCGTGAGCCTCGCGGCGGCCGTCGCGGCCCCGGTCCCGGCCGTGCGCCAAGCCGTCGAGGCGCTCGTCGCCGACTACAACGGCGAGACCGGGGGACCTATCCGCGGTTTCGAGCTGCGCGAGGTCGGAGGCGGCTGGCGCCTGTACGTGCGCGAGGAGTACGACGACGTCGTCGGCGAGTTCGTCAACACGCAGGCCCCGGCCCGACTGTCGCAGGCGGCCCTGGAGACCCTGGCCGTCATCGCGTACAAGCAGCCCGTGACGCGCGGGCAGGTGGCATCCATCCGCGCCGTCAACGTCGACTCGGTCGTGCGCACCCTGCTCGCGCGTGGACTGATCGCCGAGGTCTTCACCGACCCCGACACGGGCGCGATCCACTACGGAACGACCGACCAGCTGCTGGTCCACCTCGGCATCAACTCGCTCGACGAGCTGCCGCACATCTCGCCGTTGCTCGACGACGGCTCGGACGGATTCGACGGAGAGGTACTGAAATGAGCGAAGCGGATGCCGAGGGCGTACGCCTGCAGAAGGTTCTGGCGAACGCGGGGGTGGCTTCGCGCCGCGTCTCCGAGCAGATGATCGTCGAGGGGCGCGTGCGCGTCAACGGCGTCGTGGTGACGGAGCTGGGCTCGCGCATCCACCCCGAGACCGACCTCGTCGACGTCGACGGAACGGCGATCCAGCTGGATTCGTCGAAGCGCTACGTCATCCTGAACAAGCCCACCGGCGTGGTCAGCTCGATGAACGACGACCGCGGGCGCCCCGACCTCCGCCGGTACACGAAGGACTGGGACGAGCGCCTGTTCAACGTCGGACGCCTGGATGCCGACACCTCGGGTCTGCTCGTGCTGACCAACGACGGCGACCTCGCGCACGTGCTCGCCCACCCGTCGTTCGGGGTCACCAAGGTGTACATCGCCAAGGTCGAGGGGCAGGTGCTCCCGCAGACCATCCAGCGGCTCATCAAGGGCGTCGACCTCGAAGACGGGCGCATCGCCGCCGACAAGGCCCGTCTGCTGGACTCGTCGAAGGGCGAGAGCCTGGTCGAGCTGACCCTCCACTCGGGCAAGAACCGCATCGTGCGCCGCATGATGGCCGAGGTGGGGCATCCGGTCGTCGAGCTGGTGCGGCGGCAGTTCGGACCCCTTCACCTGGGAACACTCCCGGTGGGCAAGGCGCGCGAGTTGACTACAGTAGAACGTGGTGCCCTGCTCACGCTGTCTCGTCGAGACGGTGACGCTCCGGTGGAGTGAGCCTCCCGGGCGTCTCGCGGTGCGTGCGGCACCGCCCAGGGCAGCAGGAGACCCGATGAGCGAATCGAACGAGGCGTCCGCGCGCGCGGCGGGGCCTTTGGCGACCCGCACGAGCGGCACGGTCCGCGTCGTCGGCTCGGGCCTGCTCGGTGCGAGCATCGGCCACGCGCTCACCGCGCGCGGCGTCGACGTCGTCCTCGTCGACGCGTCGCCGTCCCAGCTGCGGCTGGCCATCGACTACGGTGCCGGTCGTGCCGCACGCGACGACGACGCGCCCTCGCTGATCGTCGTGGCCGTGCCGCCCGACGTCACCGCCGACGTGGTGCAGCGCGAGCTCGCCGCGTTCCCGGATGCCGTGGTGACCGACGTCGCGAGCGTGAAGCTCGAGCCGCTGCGCACCCTGCGGGAGCGCGGGGTCGATCTGCGCCACTACATCGGGTCGCACCCGATGGCCGGGCGCGAGCGCGGGGGAGCGATCTCGGCGCGCGCCGACATCTTCGTCGGCCGACCGTGGGTCGTCTGCCGCGATGGCGAGACCTCGGCGCACGATCTGTCGCTCGTGGAGGGCCTCGCCCTCGACCTCGGCGCGACGCTCATCGAAATGACACCCGAGGAGCACGACGAGTCCGTCGCCCTCATGTCGCACGTGCCTCAGCTGGTCGCGAGCCTGCTCGCCGGACGCTTCGTCGAGGCCCCTGACGGCTCCCTCCGCCTCGCCGGTCAGGGCGTGCGCGACACGACGCGCATCGCGGCATCCGCTCCGGAGCTCTGGGTGCAGATCCTCGGCGCGAACGCCGCCCCCGTGGTGTCGGTGCTCGACCGGCTCTCGGCCGACCTCGCCGAGGTGGCCGAGGCGCTGCGCGACCCCGACGTGCCGGGTGCTCGTCGTGCCGTCGCCGACACGATCCGCCGCGGCAACGAGGGCGTCGAGCGCCTCCCCGGCAAGCACGGCCAGAACCGCCGTTTCGATACGTTCGTCGTCATGGTCGACGACACCTCCGGCCAACTGGGCCGCCTCTTCGGCGAGCTCGGAGACCTCGACGTCAACGTCGAAGACCTGCGCCTCGAGCACTCGCCCGGTGCCCCGTTCGGCCTCGCCGAGATCAGCGTCGTCCCCGACGCGGTCCGCCGAGCCGTCGACGGGCTCCAGCAGCGCGGATGGCGGATTGCGAGCACCACCCATGACTGAATCCCTCCTCAAGCCCGCCTTCGGCGCCCCCGTCGAGGGTTCCTCCGTCGGTGCGCCCGTCGTCGTCGCGATCGACGGTCCCGCAGGCAGCGGCAAGTCGAGCGTGTCGAAGGCCGCGGCCCAGCGCCTCGGGTACGGCTTCCTCGACACCGGAGCGGCCTACCGCGCCCTCGCGTGGCACGCCCTCGAGCACGGCGTCGACACCTCCGACGCCACCGCGGTGCTCGAGGTCTTCGGCGACTTCGACTACTCCATCTCGCTCGACACGGCCGACCGCTGGGTGCGCGTCGGCTCGGTCGACGTCACCGCCGCGATCCGGGAGCCCCGGGTCACCGATGCGGTGAGCGGTGTCGCCCGCGTCGCTCCGGTGCGGCACGCGGTGACCGAGCTGTTCCGTCGGCTCGTGGCATCCGCTGCTCTTCCGGGTGTCGTCGTCGAAGGACGCGACATCACCACGGTCGTGTTCCCCGACGCGCCCGTGCGCATCCTGCTCACCGCGGCGCCCGAGGTGCGCGCCGCGCGTCGCAGCGCCGAGCTGACCGATCAGGATGCCGCCAAGGTGGCCGCCGCGCTGCACAAGCGCGACGCCGCCGACTCCACGGTCGTCGACTTCCTCACCGCCGCCGAAGGCGTCGAGGTCGTCGACTCGACCCACCTCGATTTCGCACAGACCGTCGACGCCGTGTTGAGCGTCGTCGAGAACACGATGGGAGCCCGCGATGGGCGTTGAAGAAGACGAATACGAAGGCGGGCCCGACCAGCTCGCCGAGAAGATGCAGAACCTCGACGAGGCTCTCGCCGAGCAGCGGGCCGAAGCGCTGCGCGCGGGCCTGGCCGACTTCGACCTCGACGAGGACGACGCGGAGCTGCTCGCGGGCCTGGCCTCGGGCGACGGCGAGATCGAGTTCCTGCCGGCGCTGCCGGTGGTCGCGATCGTCGGCCGCCCGAACGTCGGCAAGTCGGCCTTGGTGAACCGCATCCTCGGTCGCCGCGAGGCGGTCGTCGAAGACACCCCCGGTGTCACGCGCGACCGCGTCACGTACAAGGCCGAGTGGCTCGACCGGCGTTTCTCGCTGGTCGACACCGGCGGGTGGGAGCCCGACGCGAAGGGCATCGACCGTTCGGTCGCCGCCCAGGCCGAGGTGGCGATCGACCTCGCCGACATCGTCCTGTTCGTGGTGGATGCCACGGTGGGGGCGACCTCGACCGACGAGCACGTCGTGAAGCTGCTGCGCAAGAGCAACAAGCCGGTGTTCCTCGTCGCGAACAAGGTCGACGACGCCCGTCAGGAGCCCGAGGCCACGGCCCTGTGGAACCTCGGACTCGGTGAGCCGCACCCGGTGTCGGCGATACACGGTCGCGGTGTCGCCGACCTTCTCGACGAGATCATGAAGGTGCTGCCGCAGGTCTCGGCCGTGGCGAAGTACGAGATCGGCGGACCGCGTCGCGTGGCCATTCTCGGTCGCCCGAACGTGGGCAAGTCGTCGCTGCTGAACAAGGCGGCGGGCGAGGAGCGCGTCGTCGTCAACGAGCTCGCGGGCACCACGCGCGACCCCGTCGACGAGGTCGTCGAGCTCGGCGGCAAGCTCTGGACGCTCGTCGACACCGCCGGCATCCGTCGTCGCGTGCACCTGTCGCAGGGCGCCGACTTCTACGCGTCGCTGCGCACCTCGACCGCGCTGGAGAAGAGCGAGGTCGCGGTCGTCGTTCTCGACGTCTCGCAGCCGATCAGCGTGCAGGACCTCAACATCATCGACCTCGTGCTCGAGTCGGGTCGCGCGCTCGTGCTGGCGTTCAACAAGTGGGATCGCCTCAATGACGACGACATGGAGAACCAGGATCGTCGCCGCTACCTCGAGCGCGAGATCGAGCAGGACCTCGCGCACGTCGCGTGGGCCCCGCGCGTGAACATCTCGGCCCGCACCGGCCGTCACCTCGACAAGCTCGTGCCCGCTCTCGAGCAGGCGCTCGAGTCGTGGGACACCCGCATCCCGACCGGCAAGTTCAATGCGTTCCTGTCGGAGCTCGTCGCCGAGCACCCGCACCCGCTGCGCGGCGGCAAGCAGCCCCGCATCCTGTTCGGCACGCAGGCGGCGACGCGCCCGCCGACATTCGTGCTGTTCACGACCGGGTTCCTCGACCCGGGCTACCGCCGGTTCATCCAGCGGCGCCTGCGCGAGATCTACGGCTTCGAGGGAACGCCGATCGTGCTGAACATGCGCATCCGCGAGAAGCGTCAGCGCTGAGTCGCCCCGCGAACGCCCCGGTTTCGGCCGGGGCGTTCGCTGTTGCGGTGGGGTGTCGTCGGGTTCGCGAGACTGCAGGTGCGTGACGTTTCGGCGGCATCCTGCAACCGAGATGTCGGCGGCGTGCAGTCTCGCGGGTGGGACGCGGCTGCGCGTCGGGAGGGCGCCGCGTCAGACGGAGGATGCCGGACGCACGAGGGCGGTCCGGTCGGGCTCGGCGAAGCCGAACTGCCGGTACAGGCCGTGCGCGTCGCTCGTGAAGAGCGTCCAGCGGAAGTGCGGCCCCGGCCCCTCATCGATCATCAGCGACACGAGGCCCTTCGAGATGCCGCGACCGCGGTGTTCCTCGACGACGAACACGTCGGCGAGGTAGCCGAACGCGACGCCGTCGGAGATCGCCCGGGCGAAGCCCACCAGCTCGCCCGTGTCGCGGGTGTAGGCGGCCACGAGGCGCCACGCGCTGTCGAGTTGCGCCTCCACATCGGCGCGCGTGCGCCAGCGGGCCCAATACGCTTCGGTGCTCAGCCACCGCCACACCGCGTCGCGGTCGATGCGCGCGGGGTCGTCGTCGAATTCGTACTCCACGAGAGAAGTCTCGCGCGTTCCGCGGCGGCATGTGACGCGCGCCGGCGCTGTCGCCCCCGGGCTGTGCCAGGCTGGACGGGATGACGATCGAACCTCCCGCCCCGGGCGAACCGCGGCGACCGCACGGGCCCCGCGACCCCGGCGACGCGTGGGTCGTCGCGCCCACCGGCGAGAGGTACTGGGGGCGCTTCGGCGCCGCCGGGCTGCTCGCTCTCGACCCCGCGCGCGGAGTGCTGCTGCAGCACCGGGTCTCGTGGAGTCACTTCGGCGACACCTGGGCGCTGCCCGGGGGAGCCCGGCACGAGGGCGAATCCGCCCGGGACGGTGCCCTGCGCGAGTCGGGCGAGGAGGCGGGGGTGCCGACGGATGCCGTGCGCGCGCGCTTCGAGAGCGTGCTCGACCTCGGCATCTGGTCGTATTCCACCCTGATCGCCGACGTCGTCACGCCGTTCGAGCCGGTCATCAGCGACCCGGAGAGCGTCGCGCTGGAATGGGTGCCGGTGGACCGGGTGACGCAGCTTCCCCTTCATCCGGGGTTCGCGGCGGCGTGGCCCGCCCTGAGCGCGGCACTCGAGGTGCGCCCGGCGATCGTCGTGGACGTGGCCAACGTCATGGGGTCGGTGCCCGACGGCTGGTGGAAGGATCGCGCGGGCTCCGCGACGCGTCTCGCGACGCGAATCTCGCGCCTCGCGGAACGGGGAGTGGATGCCGAGCGCCTCGACCTCTCCGCCACGCGCTGGTTCCCTCGCGTGGTCGCCGTGCTCGAGGGGCAGGCGAAGGCCGCGGATCCTGCGGCTCCGGCGATCGAGGTGCGCCGCGCCGCGGGCGAGGGCGATGACGAGATCGTCGAGGTGGTGCGCGACCTCGCGGCGACGTCGAGCCCCGTGGTGGTCGTCACGAGCGATCGCGGGCTGGCCGCCCGGGTCGAGGAGCTCGGCGCGACCGTGCAGGGCACGCGGTGGCTGTTGGACCAGCTGGGCTGAGGCGGCCGGCCGGGCCGGCACCGGGGGCGCGGCGTGAGTGTGGCCGCCGGGTTCCGTCTAGTTCGCGGTCCCGGTGAGCCGCGGGGCGATGTACCTGTCGCTGCCGAGTACGGTCGGGCTTTGCGGCCGTGCCGAGGGGCGCCTGCCACTCCCGGGTTCCGTTTGTTTCGCTGTCGCGCCGAGCCCCCGGGGTGCGACGCGCGTGCTCTCGCCGGGGTCAGTCGAGCTCGCGGCCGCGCAGCTTCTCGATCTCGCGGCGGTCGCGCTTCGTGGGTCGTCCCGCGCCGCGGTCGCGGACGGGCACGAACGGCATGCTCTCCTTCGACGGCGGCGGGGGAGTGCGATCGTCGACCGACTCCGCGACGAGCGCGGCGCCGACGCGCTTCGCGATGGTCTTCTTGACGATCAGAATGCGATCGAATCCCTGGATCCGCACGCGCAGTTCGTCGCCGGGTCGCACGGGCTGCGCGGCCTTCGCCCGTTCGCCGTTGACGCGTACGTGACCGGCGCGGCACGCCGTGGTCGCGGCCGAGCGTGTCTTGTAGACGCGCACCGCCCACAGCCACGCGTCGACGCGCGCGGTGGTCGTGGCATCCGTCATCTCGGGTCTTCCGTCGGCGAACCTCCATCGTACGTCGGGGTCTCAGTCGCGGAGGGTGAGGGAGACCAGCGCTCGGTCGGGCTGCGGGCGGGAGACGATGTCGAAACCGGCGTCTTGGAACACCGCCACCGTGCCGCGGAACAGTTGATTCGCCGAGCGCTTCGTCACGGTCGGGTCGAGCGGATAGCCCTCGACGACCCGCGCACCGCCCTCACGGGCGTAGCTCACGGCGGCGTCGAGCAGAGCGCGGGTGAGGCCGGTGCCGCGGTGCTGACGTCGGACGACGAAGCACGACACCGCCCACACGTCATCGGCGTCGAAGGGCTCGACGCTCGCGGTCTTGACGTCCCGCGTCCGCGCGATACGCGGCTGCGCGACGCGTGGCCCGACGCGGACCCAGCCCGCCGGCTCGCCGTCGACGTAGGCGACGAGTCCGGGCGCGCTCTCACCCCGGGTCTCGGCGCGGAGGCGCTCCGTCAGCTGCGCGCGCGATTCTTCGCGGAACTCGGCGCTCGTGAGCAGCCACCACTGGCACTGGCAGCCGGGCCCGTCGCCGCTGTCGAGCGCCGTCTCGGCGTCGTCGAAGCGGTCACCGGTGGCGGGGAGGATCTCGATCGTCATGCCGCGACCGTAGCGAGGGGGTCCGACATCGACAAGGGCGCGGGATCGGGGAGCGCCACACGCCCGGGGGGAGGCGTGGTTCGCGGTGGCGCCGGGGAGGGGCTAATATAGGGGAGTTGCCCGCTCGCGGGTAACGGGATGTGGCGCAGCTTGGTAGCGCACTTGACTGGGGGTCAAGGGGTCGCAGGTTCAAATCCTGTCATCCCGACAGATGAGGCCCGAACTTCCGCAGGACTGCGGGGTTCGGGCCTCTTGTCGTTCCTGCGATCGGTCTTCAACCACGACGCAGAATCAAGGCGTCGTTCAGAGCCCCTGTTGCCGATCGTGCTACCGGGGGTGACTCCGCTGTCCTGGTCTTCGACGAGCGGAGCGAGGGGTCGTTCGCATCCGACGGACGGTGATGACGTTGCGCCAGGCGGCGAACCATCGAGGGCCGGCGTCAGTCGCGGATGAGCCAGATACGAGCGCTGACGGCGGTGTCGTTGACGGGAGGGTCGGAGACGTTCGCGTCCCACTGGAAGCTCACGGAGTAATAGGTGCCGGGGCGGGCGAGGTTGTCGACGGTGAGGCCCCAGAGCCGCTTGGATGTGTCGCCGGGGTAGATCTGTTCCCATAGGCGCTCGGAGCGGCGCGTGTAGGGGTGGTTCCGATCCGGGTCGGGATCCCAGGTGGGGACTCCAATGGCTGAGGACCAGGTCTTGTTGCCTTTCCCATCCACCCAGGTGCTATTGCCGGGGGTGGTGAACGCGTCATGTCCGCGGGCGGTGAAGTCCCCACCGTAGGTCCAGTACCGGCAGGTGCCGGTATTGGTGATCCGTGTGGGGATGTGCAGCACTTCACCGACCTCGACTCGATAGACAGGCTCGCGCTTGCCGTTGATAGTCCGGTAGGCGTCTGGTTTCTCCACGGGGTAATTCGCGATATTCGCGTCTACAGCCGCGCCCACTTTTCCCGGCACGGCGATGCATTCGGGTACCCCCACCGCCTGAGCGGCGGTGGGCGCGGCGAGAAGAGTCACGGAGAGCAGGGCTGCGGCAGATAGGCCGACGGGTCGAGCGCGCATGGCACCCCTTCGAGGTCGATGCACCGAACTCTAGGTGCGCGCATCCGCTCGAAGCACCGGTTGCTTCGCGACCTTCTCATCCGGTACGGCTCGCTGACCCGCAGCATTGTTCGACCGCCGACCAGCACCGTGCAAGACGCGGGGGCGAGTCCGCTGCCTGACGAACGGGCCCCGCCTTTGCAATAAGGCGCCCCCGAAGGCGCCGGGGCGCCTCATGCGTGAGTGCTGCCCCGCTCTTAAAGTGCCTGCCGCTGCGCGATCCGCCGACGATGATGACAGCCAGAATCGCTCCAACAGCAGTCCTCGAGCATCACTCTGCCCTTCGCAGTTCAGCCATTGCGTCCCGGTGACGGCTGAGCGCGGCTCCGACCGCGAGGCGGATGATCCAATACGAGATCACCCAACTGATGATCAGGCCGAGCAGACTTCCGCAGACGATCATGATGACGAGGGCTGTGGGTTGATCCATCTTCTGACCGTAGCGGTCGCCTCAGCTCCGTCGACTACGCCGATACGGTCGCCCGGGGCCTAGTCGCGCGTGCCAACCATCCCGGCGTCTCGAACAGCCACCCCGCACCCACACGCGGCGCGAAACGCCCCACCGCGTACGACGCAGCAGAGGCTACGACACCCACCAGCACCGGCGCGCCCCGAGGCGATACGAATCGTCCCCGACCGCAACCTCGACACAAGCTGAGCGGCAGCTATGCTTCCGCTGGGCGCACCTCATGCGCTCACGGGCTTTGGGGGAGCACATGCGCAAGACGTTGGCGGCAATCGGGGCGATCGTAGTGGTCACCCTCTCGCTCATCGGGGGACCCGCGTCAGCGGCAACCACCACCACCTCCGCCTCGGCGGCAGCACCCCGAGCGACATCCGACATCCAACTCCGCTGGTGCTCCTGGGGCAGCGGCGAGCGATGCTACCCCCGCAAGGACGCCGTCGTCCCCTCCGGCGCCACCGTCAACGCAGTCTGCTGGGGAAAGGGCGAAAACGTCACCGGCGCATACCGGACCGACCACTGGATCTACATCGCCTACGGCTCCCTCAAAGGTTGGGCCCACTCCTCCCGCATCGCCAACAGCGGCCTCCACGTCCAAGTCGCCAACGGAGACGACGAGCTCTCGAGCTGCGACGCAACGCGCCAAGACATCTCCGCCACCAACTACGCCCTGCAGTTCGTCAACCGCGACTCCATGCCCAAGGGTCTCGCGCGGGAGCTGTTCCCGGAGGCCGAGTGGGGCTATTCCGGCAAGGCATCACTCGTCGGCCGCCTCTCGGGAAACAGTCCCAAGCTTCCCTACTGGGGCTACCACGCCACCGGCAAGGAGATCCCCGGCGCCGGCAAGGCGATCGACATCTTCAACCAGCACTACTCCGGCAGCGCGACCACCTCGGGTGTCCCCCCGATCGGCGCGCTCGTGTTCTACGGCCCCGACGTCACCAACGGGTTCCAAGGCCTCGAGGGCATCAGCGTCGGCAGCGGCAAGGTGTTCATCGCCCCGGGGAAGCGGACCGAAGACCGCAACTCCCACTCGTGGACCAAGATCGTGGATGTCACGGGCGTGCCCTCCGGCCAGTACCTCGGATGGGTGATGCCCTGAGCGCGACGATCCCGTGGCGCGGGCGGGACGTAAGCGGCCCGCATTTCGCGGTGCAGCTCGATCGTCTGTGGTCGATGCGACCATGAACACACGCCTCGCGGGATAGCCGGTCCGCCTCCTGTCATCCATACAGACGAGGCTCGACTTTCCGCAGAGCCGCGTGGATTCAGCTATCCTCCGTTTCCCCGGCCGCCGCAAAGACGCCTCCACGGCGCCTCCTACTCCCGCCGCCCCCGCCGCTCCGCAGCCGCGACGCCCTGCTGCGCCGCGAGCCGCACGAGGGCGTAGACGGCGAAGATCGCGAGGGCGATCACCGCGAGGACGCCGATGATGATGAGAGCGTGCCAGCCGAGGAGTCCGGTCATCCCTCCAGCCTGCCCCACGAGCCGCGAAATCACGAGGACCCTCACGGCGACCGACGCCCCACGAGCCGTGATATCGCGAGGGCGCCACGGTGACCGCTGCGCTGAGGTCGCGGGCGCCTCGGCCTCACGGCGACCGCCGCCCCGCGGTCGCGGGCGCCGCGAGCACGAGCGCGGTGAGCAGCAGCAGCGCTCCCGCATCGGCATCCGTCGTCAGAAGAGCCGCGCCGGCCGCCGCGCTCGCGACGATCGCAACCCACAGGGCGGCGCGCCACGCGGAGTGAGCGCGCGGGCGACGCCTCGTCATGGGCGCCGGTTCAGCCGCTCGCTGAGGTCGGCGACGGCCAGGAGGTCTCGCGCGAGGCCCTGCAGGTGGGCGGTGTCGGCCTGGATCTCGCCGACGGGCGGCTCGATGATGGCCTCCCAGGCGTCCCGGTGCTCGCGGGTGAGCAGGACCACGCCGCCGTCGGCGAAGCGGAGGAGCACGACGGCGGGATCGATGCCGAGGTCGGGATCGGTGAACGTCAGCTCGGCGGTCATGCCGCTCCCGCGATGATCGCGCACGAACGCGGCGAGGGTCTCGCGCACCTCGGCCAGAAGTTCCTGTGGTCGGACGGGCTTCGGCGCGACGGGGGCCGGCGCCGCCCGCGTGAACACCGCACGCACCTCGTCTTCCTGCGCCGAGGATGCCAGGGGCGTCAGATCGGGATCGAACGCCACGTACCCCTGCTCGTCGAGGCCGACGTATCCGAGCACGGCGGCCCCGCGGCGGGCGAGCCACACCGTGTCGCCGAGTCGGCTGAAGTCGACGCGCGTGCTCCGCTCCTGCCGGGCCCGCGAGAGGTCGTCACGCATCGACGGAGAAGAACCGCTGCACGTGCCGGCGGACGGCGGCGGCCACGTCGACGTCGGCGTCTCCGCGCAGCCACTGCAGGAAGAGGCCCTCCGCCAGTGCGAGGCTCTCCCGTGCGATCTGCGCGGTGGGCACGTCGGTGGTCGCGCGCCCCTCCGCGGACATCACGGCGAACGCCTCGTCGAGGGCGTCCGCAATCGCGGCGAAGCGGCGGGCGAAGTGAGCGTGCGCGGGATGGTCCGGGCGCAGGGCCTCGGCGGACAGCGCCCCCTGCACCCGCATGACGTCGGCGAGCGCCTGATCGCCGTCGAAGAGCGACAGGATGCCACGGACGACGTCGACCCCGCGCCGACCCTCCATGTGCGTGTCGATGACGGCGTCGCATCGGGCCAGGGCGGCGGCGAGCACGTCGGTCTTGGTCGCGAAATGATGCAGGATGCCGGCCCGACTCATCTCGGCGCGTCGAGCGATGCCGTTGATCGTCGCCTCCGCGAAACCGACCTCGATGAACTCCGCGAAGGCGGCATCGACGATCCGCTCGCGTTGCGCGGGGGTTTTCGCGTAGCTCCCGCGGAGCTTCGGAGCGGCGCTGACGGAGGTGCTCATGCCAGGGACTCTACCCGTGAAATCCGACACGTGTGTCGGATTTCACCGAACGGTAACACCGTGCCCCGCCCGCGGTGCGGCGGGGGAGACGCGGCCTACGCCGGGCTCGAGGCGCCCGCCTCCGCGGCATCCGTCCGCTGCTGCAGGTACTCGCAGAGCTTGCCGGTGGTGAAGAGCTCCTCGCCGAGGGCGATGAGGTGGCCACCCTTGAGGGGGAACTCGCCGGACCGCTCGGTGAGGGTCGCGGTCCACGATCGTTCGCAGTCGACGTTGAGGTAGATCGATGCCGGACCGTGATTGAGGTGTACGGCGACGATGCCCGATTCGGTGTGCTCGGGGTCGTCCTGGGGAAGCACGTGGACCGTGGCGTGCGCCACGCGGTCGGTCTTCTCGTAGTCGGCGACCCACTGCGTGATCTCGTCGAGGGTGGGCCGCGTGCACGTCATGCGCCCAGGGTATACGCCCGGCGCGCGGGACCCGCGCTGACCGGGGGGTGCGCTACAGAGGCGCCGTCGCGCGAGATGACCGCGCTCAGCCGTCGACGTGACCAGCCGCCTGCAGGAACTGCACCATCGAGTGGTTGTAGGGGCTGCGGAATCGGCGCTTGGCGCGGATCATCGTGTACCCCTGTGCACGCAGAGCGAGCGCGTTCGGAATGTTCAACCGCTGCTTGGGCACGGCTTCCCACCCGCCCGGCAGTCGATAGGCGTGCGTGATCGTCTGCGATCCTGACACCGGCATTGCCCCCTTGAATGCATCCAACCGATCCCATCGACACTACCCGCCGGGGGAGCGCCGGGGACCGTGCCGACTACCGGGATTGTCCGGGGTCGTTCGTCAGGGTGCGGGCGATCTGAGGGGAGGTCTCCCGGTCGATGGCCGCGGCGGGTCGTGCGCGGAAGGTCCGAGAGAGGGGTCGAGTGGGGCGATCCGCCGGTTGCCGGGCAGGCGCGCGGGTTCGGTGCGGCGCCCGAGGCAGATCAGGCGGCCGACGACCCGGACGGGCGGATGTCGGAGTCGGGCCACTGCGTGGCGCCCGCGGACTGCTGCGTGTACAGCGTGAGCGAGAGCTCCTTGGAGTTCACGAATCCGCGACGCGCGCGTACGAGGGTGTAGCCCTCGTCGCGAAGGGCGCGGGCGTTCTCGGGGGTGAGGGGGCGGTGGGGGAGGTCTTCCCATCCGCCGGGCATGCGGTATGCGTGGGTCACGGTGCGGGGGCGAGTCATGTCCACTCCAAAAGGCAGGCTTTCGAGGGGGCTGCGCCATTGGAGCGGGGGATTACGACGCTACGCGCCGTGGGGGGAGCTGTCTGTCCCCTCTTCGGGGGGTCAGCGGGTCGGGGGATACGCCCGCAGCGAGATCTCTCGCGTATCGAACAGGCCGCGGCGGGCGCGGACGAGCATGATCCCCTGTTCGCGCAGCGCGGCGGCCCGCTCCGGCGTGAGGGGCTCGTGGGGGGCTTTCTGCCAGCCGCCCGCGAGCGTGTAGGTGTGCGTCAAGGTGCGAGGTCGAGTCATCATCACCCCCTCCGGGGAGGCTAACGCGTCGGACCGCGCCTCGACCGAGATTTTCCCTCCGCGTAATCTGCCCGTGAACAGCCGTAACCGGGGCGTCCGCGCGGCGTCTTCCGCGGCCCGCGGATGCCGCGTCGAAACGGCCGGGACGCGATAATGACCCGATGACCACCGTCCGCATCGTCGTGCTGTTCGCCCTCGCCGCGGTCGCCGAGATCGGCGGCGCCTGGCTGATCTGGCAGGCGGTGCGCGAGAACCGCGGTTGGTGGCTGGCGCTGCTCGGGATCGTCGCGCTGGGGGCCTACGGTTTCGTCGCGGCGCTGCAGCCCGATGCGCACTTCGGGAGAGTGCTCGCGGCGTACGGCGGGGTCTTCGTGGCCGGCTCCCTCGCGTGGGGGATCGTCGTCGACGGCTTCCGCCCCACCGTGTGGGACTACGTCGGTTCCGCCGTCGCGCTCGTGGGGGCGGGGATCATCGTGCTCGCGCCGGTCGTGGCTCCGGCGCCGGAGTGACGGCATCCGGAGTCTTTCTCGGGCAGCGCAACGGCAAGTTAGAAAGGCGAGTAGTTAGCTAGACGAGATACCGGCGAATTGTCAACCATCCTCTGACGGGGGCTTTCGCCGGGCACACTCGATCCATGCAGTTCGACACCACGCCCCACGAGGGCATCGCCGACGACTTCTCCGCCTCCGAGCCCGCGCGCCCCTTCGGGTCGTACCTCTCGGTGATCAACGGCGGAGACTGAGCGTCCTCGCGGCCCGTCCCGGGCCTCTCACGACAGGACCGGATGCCGACAGGCTCCGGTCCTTCGTCGTTCACTCAACCCGTATTGGAGGGCGGATGCCGCGCGAACGCGTGATCGAGATCGACGGATCGCGGGTGCACGGCATCTCGTCGCTCTACGCGGAGCTGAACCGCGTGTTCATGCCGGGTGAGTCGTGGACGCTCGGCGAGAGCCTCGACGCTCTCGACGACCTCCTGTACGGCGGCTTCGGGGTGCTCGACGGGTCCGAGCCGGTGCGCGTGCGGTGGCGCGACGCGGCCACGGCGAGGACGGCACTCGGGAACGAGACGACGAAGGCGTATCTGCGGCAGAAGCTCGCCCGTCCGGAGGTTTACGCGACAGCGCCGGCACAGCGCGCCCTTCACGAGCTCGAAGCCGGACGGGGCGAGACGTACTTCGACCTCGTCGTGCGGGTGTTCCGGGATCACGCGAACATCGAGCTCATCCTCGCGTGATCGGGGCCCCGCGCCCTGTGCGGGCCGAGCGTCGCGAACCGAGCGTCTGACGGCTGGGGCGGGGCGCCGAACGGGCCCGAGGTCACCGACCCCGGGCCCGCTCCGCCGTCACTCGTACCGCAGCGACTCCACCGGATCGGCGCGCGCCGCCCGAGCGGCCGGCAGACTCCCCGCCAGGAACGCGATGGCCATGATCGCCACGGTCGTGACGAGGATCGACAGGGGATCGAACGCGATGAGCTGCAGCCCCGGCAGGTCGCTGAACAGGGTCTGACCGAGCTGCGCGCTGACGGCCGTACCGACGCCGATCGCGACGACCGCGCCGATGAGGCTGCCCAGGAGCCCGAGCATCACCGCTTCGAGGCTGAAGAGCGAGAACACCCGGCCGCTGCCCATGCCCATCGCCTTCATCAGGCCGATCTCGCGCGTGCGCTCCTGCACCGACATGAGCAGGGTGTTGACGATGCCGAAGCTCGCCGCGAGCAGGGCGATCACCGCGAACGCGTTCAGCACCAGCACGATGCCGTCGATCACCGCCTTGAACGTGCCCAGCTGATCCGAGACGGTCTGGCCCGAGAACCCGGCATCCGTCAACGCGGTCTTCGCGTCGTCGACTGCCTGCGGCGTCGACGACGACAGGGTGACGCTCGCGCTCGCGTAGCGGTCGAGCTGGTCGGCGGGCACCCCGGTGTTCTGCGCCGCGAAGAGGGCGTCCTCGAGAGCCGGATCGGTGGTCAGCGCCGTGGCGGAGGCGAAGGCGCCCTCGGTCACTCCGGTGATGGTGGCCGAGATCACGTGCTGCGTGCGCACGGGGTCTGAGACGGCGATCGAGAGGGTCGCCCCCACCGCGTCGGCGGCGTCGGCGAAGCCGAGGGGTCCCACGAGCGACTCCGGGATCGCCACCTGCAGGGCGTCGGTCGCGCCGTCGGGCGCGTTGCCCGCCGCGAGCTGCGGTGTCTGCCCGCCGATGAGCGAGCCCGCGCTCGCCACGTACCGGTCGCCGCCGTCGACCTGCACGTAGTCGATCTGCACGGCCTTGGTCGGCGTCACGGCGGCGACGCCCGGGAGGGCGCGGAGGTCGGAGATGTCGGCATCCGTCAACGCCGAGACGGTCGCCGTCGCCCCGGGGCGACCCGGATTCGTATTCGACGCCGACACCGCCTCGGGGTCGTATTTCTGCGGTTCTCCGGATGCCGCCGCCCCGGTGCCCGTCTTCGTCACGGTGAGCACGTCGGCCGAGCCGATCGCCGACACGGTGTCGTCGATGAAGCGGTTGATGCCGGTGCCGAGACCGTTGGTGAGCGTCAGGGTGAAGGCTCCGACGAAGATCGCGAGGACCGTGAGGATCGTGCGGGTCTTCGAGCGGAACGTGTTCGCCGCCGCGGTGGTGACGAGGTCGCCGGTCTTCATGCCGCGCTCCTCTCCTCGGCCACGATCACGCCGTCGCGGATTTGCACCCGCCGGTCGCAGCGGGCGGCGAGGTCGTCGTCGTGGGTGACGACGATCAGGGTGATGCCGTGCTCGCGGTTCAGGCGGAAGAGGATGTCTTCCACGACCGCCCCCGTCGCGGAGTCGAGGTTGCCCGTCGGCTCGTCGGCGAAGATCACGCGGGGGTCGTTCACGAGGGCGCGCGCGATGACGGCGCGCTGCTTCTGCCCGCCCGAGAGGGCCGTGGCCTTGTTCTTCGCCTTGTCTTGCATGTCGAGCTCGGCGAGGGCCGCGAGCCCCCGGCGGCGCCGCTCCGCGCGTCCCACACCGGCGATCTTCAACGGCAGCACGACGTTCTCGAGCACCGAGGCGCTGGGAGTGAGGAAGAACTGCTGGAACACGAAGCCGAACGTCTTGTTGCGCGTGCGGTTGAGGTGGCGTCCGCGCAGGGTCGCGGCATCCTTCCCCTCCAGGCGCACGGTGCCGCTCGAGGGGGCATCCATGAGCGCGAGCAGGTGCATGAGGGTCGACTTTCCCGACCCGCTCTTGCCGACGATCGCGATGCTCTCGCCGCGGTGGATGTCGAGGCTCACGCCGCGCAGGGCGTCGAAGCGGGCCGATCCGCGGCCGTACGACTTGTGCAGGTCGGTGACGGAGAGCAGTGGGGGAGGAGGTTCGGATGCCATGACCTCACTGTCGCTCGCGAGGGCGGTGATCCGCGTCGCTCCGGCGGGGTGAGGGCCTACCCCCGTGGGGGGAGATCGCGTCTGCTCCGAGCGGGCGATGGTGAGACGCCCGCGCGCGCGTCAGACTGGGACGATGCGACCCGACCCGACGACGGACACCGCGCCGCGTCTGATCCCCGCCGGTCGCGCCTGGGTGCTCGACGTTCTCGCGGCGGTGCTCGTGATCGTGCCGGTCTTCGCCCCCGTGCCCTTCCCGGAGCTGCGCGCGTCGAACCCCCTCGAGTACGCGATCGCGATCGTGCCCGCCGTGCTGCTGCCGCTGCGCCGCCGGCGACCGCGCACCGTGCTGCTCACCTGCATCGCGCTGTACGTCACCGCACTCGTGCTCGGTGTGCTCCTTCCCGGGGTGGCGCTGTCGATGGTCATCGCGGCGTACGCGATGGCCGACCGGCTGCCGCGTCGAGAGGCCGCTCCCGTGGCCATCCCGGCGGTCGTGGGTCTGGTGGCCGCGAGCATCGTCGTCGAACTCACGGCCGGACTCGACACCCGCTTCCTGCAGGTGGGGCTGATGGTGAGTCTCGCCGGTGCCCTGGGGGATGCCGCACGCTCGCGCCGGGCGTACGTCGAGGCCGTGATCGAACGCGCCCGCCGCGCCGAGCAGACGCGCGAGGCCGAAGCGCGACGGCGGGTCACCGAGGAGCGCCTGCGCATCGCACGCGACCTGCACGACGCCGTCGCGCACCGCATCTCGGTGATCAGCCTCAACGCCGGGGTGGCGACATCCACGCTCGAGACGCGGCCCGAGCGCGCGCGCGAGGCGCTGTCGACGATCCGCACCGCATCGCGCGACGTGCTCGGCGAGATCGGGTCGCTCCTCGCCGTGCTGCGCGCGCCCGAGGAGGCCGCCCCGCGCGAGCAGCCCGGGCTCGCCCGACTGGACGACATCGTCGAATCCGTGCGCGTCGCCGGCTGCGACGTGGTCGTGCGCGACGAACTCGCCCGCGACGACCCGGCCGACGCGCTGCCGCTCTCGGTCGACATCGTCGCCTACCGCGTCGTGCAGGAGGGGCTCACCAACGCCCTCAAGCACGGAACGGCTCGTCGTGCCCACGTGCTCCTGCGCCGCGACCACGACGAGGTCGAGATCGTGATCACGAACCCCCTCGATCACGCGCCCGCGACCGCCTCGCCCTCGGGCTTCGGTCTCGTGGGTCTGCGCGAACGCGTCGAGTCGGTGGGCGGGCACCTCGACGCCGGGCTCGCACCGGGCGGCTATCGGCTCGCCGCCCGCCTTCCGCTCGCCGCCGCCCCCGGAGGTACCCCATGACCCGCGTGCTCGTGGTCGACGACCAGGCCCTCATCCGATCCGCCGTGCGCGACCTTCTCGACGCCGCCGACGGGATCGAGGTGGTCGGCGAAGCCGTCGACGGAGAGGAGGCCGTGGCGCTCGCCGCGAGCCTCCGGCCCGACGTGGTGGTGTGCGACATCCGGATGCCGCGCATGGACGGCATCGAGGCCACCCGGCTCATCTGCGACGACCCCGCGCTTGCCGAGACGCGCGTGCTCGTGCTCACCACGTTCGAGGAGGATGATTACGTCGTGGCGGCTCTTCGCGCGGGGGCCAGCGGTTTCATCGGCAAGGGGGCCGAGCCCGACGAGATCGTGCAGGCCGTGCTCGCCGTCGACGAGGGAGGGGCGCTGCTGTCGCCGGCGGCCACCCGGGCGATGATCGAGAGGTACGTGCGGAGGACGGAGCCCGCAGCGCCGCGTGACGCGCCCGCCCTGGCGGTGCTGACCGAACGGGAACGCGAGGTGCTGCAGCACGTCGCACGCGGGCGGTCCAACGACGAGATCGCCGCGGCCCTCTTCATCTCTCCGCACACCGCGAAGACGCACGTGAAGAACACGATGCTCAAGCTCGGCGCGCACGACCGGGCTCAGCTCGTCATCGCGGCGTACGAGAGCGGCCTGCTCGTTCCCGGCCAGTGACGGCGGGGCCCGCGGGGTCGCGAGCGGTCGTCGCGGCGGTGGGTCGGAGCGGGCCGGGTGGCGCGCGGGCGGACGCTGCGCGGGGTGGCGGCAGGGCCCGGGGCGAGCGTTGCATGGGGCGGGTGGCACGAGACGCGGGCCGGTCGGTGCGTGCCGTCGGAGGCGTCCGCCGACGGGCGATCCGGTCGAATCCGGCGGCGGCTCATAGGATCGAGGAGCCGGTCATCGTCGAGGGGCCGATGGCGGCGGACCGATCGGGGGGATCGTATGACCGCAGGGCACGGCCGAATCCATATGCGCGCGCTGCTCGGACATCCGCTGCTCTGGGCCGTGCTGTGCGGACTCGCGGCGCTTCGCCTGCTCGGGACGAATGTCGACTTCGCGGGGTTCCTGCTGTGCCTGATCGCCGGCTGGCTCGTCGCTCACGCGGTCGTCCGCGGGCTGATGGCGTTGCGCTCTCCCGGCCTGTCGTTCGGCCTGCACGTCGGCGTCGCCGCAGCTGCCGCAGCAGCTCTGTTCCTTCTGACGCGCGGGGTGATCCCCGGCGCCGTCGACGCGTCGGTGACCGCCGCGCTCTCGTTCTCCGCGGTTCCGGCGGCCGGGTGGATCTGGCTGACCCTCATCGGGCGGGTGTCCGGCCTCGTCCGGGCCGATTCCGCCCGGCGTACGGCCCGGCTCGTGTCCCCGGACTGGACGCGGACGAACGACGTGTGGGAACTGCGTCTGCCCGCCGTCGCGCTGCGCCTGTCGACGTACCGCGGCGTCGTCGGCATCCTGTTCGCCGTTGCGGCGGGCGTGCTCAGCGTGTTCGTGGTGGTCTTCTCCGACGTCGCGATGCGGATGAGCCCGCTGATGATCGTCGTTGTGCTGGGCTGGCTGATCGGCCTGCCGATCTACGGCGCCATCCTGCTCATCGCGCGGGCACGCACGGTCGAGGTGCTCGTCCGCGTCACGCGCGGGCGTCTCGTCATCGAGCGGACGACGGAAGAGAAGACGGATGCCACGAGGGTCGTCGACCTCGCGTTCGGCGAGGTGCGGGCGCTGAGGTGGGCGGCTCGCGACGCGCCGACGCGCGTCGAGGTGCGGCCGGTCGCGGGGTCGGGCGTCGTGCTGCTGTTCGGTCTGGCGCGTCGCCCGGCGGGGATGGCGGCGACCCTGCCGGCGCTGCCGACGGGCCTGCGCCGGCGGCTGGAGGAGGCGGGGCTGTCGGCGCGGGCGTCTCGCGGCGGCGACCCTCGCGGGCTCAGCGGTCGCGACGCCGATCTGCTCCTGACCCGTGACGCCTCGGCATCCGCGCGCTCCCTGACACCCGTGGGGGAGCGGGATCGACAGGCGCCATCCGCGCGGTGATGCGTCGCCGGTGCGGGTCACCGGAGCGGGAGCCGCAGGCGCCGCCCGCGGGGTGACTTTTCGCCGTGAGGGCTAGCGGTTGCGAATCGGTGCGGCGGGTGGTGCGTGACCGCTCGATCATCGATTCGGTGCTCACCTCGTCCGATCACGGAATCACTGCAGCCGCAGGAGCAATCTCGCGGCGAGGAAGCGGGCGCGCCCGCGGGGACTGAGCGGGTCGTAGCCGAGCTGGCGTGTCCACGTCTCGTGGCGAGCCTGCAAGCTGCTGTGGTGCATCGACAGGCGTGTGGCGGCCGCGCGGATGCTCTCACTGTCGACGACGACATCCAGAGCGTTGAGAGCGCGGGCGTCGAGGGCACCGAGTGCCGCGACATCCGGATGTTGCGGCGCGGATGCGTCGAACGATCGCGCCAGCACGATGAGCACCCCGAGGTCGAGGGCATCGATCACCCGATGCCGATCGTCGGCGAGGCGCAGCGCGAGACGAGCATCGGCGCAGGCGCGGGGGAGGTCGTCGAGGTCCTGCGCGACGCTTGTTCCGACGGGGCCGTCCGCCGGGATGACGTCGCCGAGACCGATCCACACCGCCCCCTCGTTGGAGGCGAGCACGGTTGAGGCTCTGTGCGAGTGGCGGGAAATGGGAGGGGCCGCGACGACGCGCACCGCGCCGCTCAGGCGCAGACGATGGGCGGCGGCCTCGCGATCCACTCGCGAGGCCGCCGCGTCGATCACGGTTTCGACTGCGCTCATCGTCGGATCCGCGCGCGCGACGATGATCGAGAGGGCGACCTGCGCGCGGTCGACGATCATGGCGTCGTTCAGACCTGGGCCATCGCGACGATCGAGCCATACACGGGGCGCGTCGACGGCATCCGCCCCTTCGGGCTCGTGCGGCGCGGTGCGCCCACCGTCGACGTCGATGCCGATGAGCCGGCTCCCCACCCGCGCGCCCGCGGGCACTCCGCTCAGGATTGCTGCGGCGCGCACGATCGACTCTGCACCGGCTCCGCCCGCGACGAGCGAGTCGAAGTAACCGATGATCTTCACCGACTCGCTCGCCGCCGGGTCGAGCACCTTCAGTCGTCCCGCCAACTCCTGCATGGGTCACTCCTTCAACGCGCCCAGCATAGGACCGTGGCTCAGCCGAGCAAGCGGCGGATCCAGCGATCGCGCGCGTCTACGGCGTCGTGCGAAAGGGCGGCTTGAGGCGCGAGTGATTCGGAGGCGTGGAACGCTCCCGGCCAGACGTGCAGCTCGGCCTGCCCGCCGGCCGCCCAGATCGCCGAAGCGTAGGCCACGTCCTCGTCGCGGAAAACCTCGGCGCTGCCGCAGTCGATGAACGCCGGGGGCAGGTTGGAGAGATCGGTGGCTCTCGCGGGCGCGGCGTAGATCGACACGTCGTCGGTGGACCGGCGTTCACCGAGCAGCGAATTCCAGCCCAGCAGATTGCTTCCGCGGTCCCACACGCCGACGCCGTCGATCTGACGCGTCGAAATGGTCGCATCGCGGTCGTCGAGCATCGGGTACATCAGCATCTGTCCGACGAGGTGAGGTCCCCGACGGTCACGAGCGAGAAGTGCGACGCCCGCGGCGAGGCCCCCGCCGGCGCTGCCCCCGGCGATCATCAGACGCTCGCTCTCGATGCCGAGCCGTTCGGCGTTCTCGGCCGTCCAGAGAAGGCCCGCGTAGCAGTCCTCAACGGGATACGGGTCGGGAAACTCGGGGGCGAGGCGATACTCGACGCTGACGAGTACGGCGTTGTACCGGTGGATCCACTCTGCGAAGCCGGCGACGCCCGCGAATCGGTCACCCATGATCATCCCGCCGCCGTGCGTGTGGAAGATGCCGGGGCCGATGCCGGTGCGCCCCTTCGACTCGATGACCGAGACGACGATGTCGGCCCCTTCGAACCCCGGGATCGTCACGTCGCGCGACTGAAGCTGCGCGGACTCGAGGATCTCGGCGGTGGTCGGCATGCCCGGAATGGAGCCGGTGCGCAAGGCGGGCAGCATCTCGGCGGTCAGCGTGGGCGGGAGCATCTGGCCGAGCACCTCGAGCATCGGAGCGAGCTCGGGGTCGAAGGGCGGGCGGGACAGGGTACCGGGAACGGTCATGGTGACTCCTTCGTCGGGGACGCAACGTCGCGTACGTTTCGATCATGCGGCTCGACAGTCGCGATGCGTCCCCGCCGACTGGCGGGAGAACAGCGGGTGGATGCCGCCGGCTGGCGGGGCGGGGCGACTCCTCCCGTCGCGTCACTCGCCCGACTTCTCGAGCCCTCGCGCGCGGATCTCCTCGATGTCGAGACCGGCGAGGATACGCCGCGCGACGAGGTCGTCGATCGTGCCCTCCCGACGCAGGCGCAGCAGCACCTCGCGCTTGCGGTCGAGGATCGCGAGCCGCAGGCGCTGCGCCTCTTTGTGACGCAGGAGGGGAGATCGCTGGGTGACGTCGATGTCGTCGCTGACCGCGATCATCTGAAGGGGGCCGGTGAAGGCCGCGCCCTCGGCGTCGTCACCGGCGACGGCGCGGTCGCCGCTGCGCCGGTCGGTGTCGGAAGCGTCGGGCGGAACGGGTCCGGTCGCGGCGCTGTCGTCGTCGAGCGAGGCGTCGAGTTCGGCGAGGTCGCGCTCCTCGATCGCGCGCTGACGGGCGACGGCGCGCGCGTTCGCGAGTTCGAGCCGCTCGTAGCCTTCCCGACGGGCGCGGTCGCGCACCCGGTCGCTGATGCCGTGTTCGACCGCGAGATCGTCGAGGGCCGCCAGGGCCGCACCCGAGATCGCCCGCTCGGCGAGCTCGAACTCCTCGGTGGCCGCGTCGTCGTTGGGCAGTTTCGCCCACCGGATGACCGCCGGCAGCAGGGGCCCCTGCACCAGCAGGGTGAGCACGATGACACCCGCCGTGACGAACACGATCGCGTCGCGGCCCGCCACCGGGTCGCCCGCGGCCGTGGTGACCGGCACCGACAGGGCGATGGCCAGCGACACGGCTCCGCGGAACCCGGCCACGGTGCTCACGATCCGCGACCGATGCCGAAGAGATCGCGAGGATCCCGCGGCGGGACGCGAGAAGGGCGAGAACAGCCATTGGAACAGGTACCGCACCACGAAGAGGGCGATCCAGGCGGCCACGGTCACGAGCAGAAGGATGCCGATCTCCGACCCCGAGATCTCGTGCAGCACGAGCTGCACCTCGAGGCCGATCAGCACGAAGAGCGCGCCGTTGAGGAGGTAGACGCCGAACGGCCAGGTGGCATCCGCCGCCCGCCGCGACATCGCGGTTGTGATCCGCGGCGACACCCACGCCATGATGAGGCCCGCGAAGACGACGGCGAGCACCCCGGATGCGTCGATGAGTTCGGCGATGAGGAACGACACGAACGGCACCAGCACCATCGTGAGGTTGATCGTCAGCGTCGACTGCATCCGTCGCAGGGCGAAGAACGCTGCGGCAGCCACCGCGATGCCCGCGGCCGCTCCACCGAGGTACGACAGCAGCACCATGCCGGTGATCTGCAGCGGGGTGATCTGATCGCCGAGCAGCAGGGCGACGGCGATCGCGTAGAGAACGAGCGCGGTGCCGTCGTTGGTGAGGCTCTCGGCCTTGAGCTTCATGAAGGTCTTGGCGGGCAGCAGACGTCCGAGCGCTGCGACGGCGGTGGCGTCGGGCGGAGCGACCGCGGCACCGAGCACGAGGGCCGCCTCCCACGGCACTCCCATCCAGGTCGCGACCCCGGCGACGGCGAACGCGGATGCCACGACGAGAAGCGTGCTCATCGGGATGATGTAGCGCAGCGACCGGCGCACCGACCTCAGAGAGGTCGTCCACGCCTCGCGGAACAGCATGACGGGGAGGAACAGCAGCAGCACGGTCTCGGGCGGGAGCTCGATCTGACGGAGCTCGGGGATGAAGCCCAGGGCGAGGCCGATGACGAGCAGCACGAGCGGTGTGGCCACGCGCAGTCGCGGTGCCAGGACGGTGCCCACGAGCATCGCGAGCCCCAGCAGAACCGTGATCTCGAGTCCCTGCATGTGTCCCGCCTTTCGCCGTCCCCTCAGCACTCAGCGTAGAGAGCGGCTCGGACATTCCCGGTCTGTGACGTGCGCGAGGCTCGGGGCCGCACAACAGGTGGGCGGGCTTACCTCGACCGCACTAGGCTGTCGGAACGGTTCGGGGATGGGGGGATCTGTGATGTCGCTCGGCGGAACACGGGGAGACACGATGCGGAGTGAGGTCATCGTGCCACCCGCTCTCTACCTGCCCCTGGTGGACGACCCGGAGGGGCGTGGCCAATTGGCCGTCGTGCAGAAGCTGGTCGATGGTCGCCGCGGGCTGCTCGCCTACACGGCGCTCGACCGGCTCGCCGACGCATGCGGGCGCGAGCAACCCTGGATGCTGCTGATGACCTCGGAGCTCGATCGGATCCGCCAGGCGCAACCGTTCGACGTCGTCGCCTTCGACCTCGAGGTGCCCCCTCATTCCCGTCGAGGAGGGCGACTCGGATGAGCGATCCGATCTTCGTGGACCGCGTCAACATGACGCGGCGGATGGGACTCGTCGTCGACGAGCTCGACAGCGTCGACGAGGCGCTCGCCTCCATCCCCGGAGCGGCCGATGGCGGAGCCGCCTCGGCGCTCATCGGCTTCATCGCCGGCGCCGCGGCGGAGGCGGCGAATGAATACGCGGGAGCGGTCCGCCTCGTCGCGGCGGTGACCGACAGCGTCCTCGATGACGTCGAGGCGACGGAACAGCAGACGGAAGACGAGATCTCGCGGCTCGAAGAGGGGCTCGCGGACTGATGCCGATCGACGCGAGGATTCCCGGTGATCCGGCGAGCGTGCGCGCGGTCGCGGACTGGCTCGACCGCGTCAAGGGGGCCTACACGGGCGCCGATCTCGAACTGAGCTACCTCTGGGGCGATTCGAACAACTACTGGACGGGCGAGGCCGGAACCGCGTGGAGGTCGGTCGTCGGCGACATCCGCAGTCGAGCCGATGAGGTGCTCGGCTACCTCGGTGACGCGGTGGAGGTGTTCCGCGCGTACGCCGGACGGCTGGAGCGCGCGCAGGAAGACGTCGCGACGCTTCGCTCCCAAGCTGCGGCGGTCGGCCTCGACGTCGTCGGCACGAACGTTCTGCCACCGTCGACGGCTCTGACGTACTGCCCGGGCCCCGGCGCGCCGGAGGACGATCTCGAGGTGTACGACGAGTACGTTTCCCTCATCGCCAGCTACAACGATCTCGGCGCACAGGTAGGCACGATGACCGGTGAGCTCGACGCCTGGGTCGGCGAGCACATGGCTCCGCTCATCTCGCGTGTGGAGGGCCTGCAGAAGCTCGCCGGGACGGTGTCGGCCATCGCCGCGAAGGGGAACGAGTCGCTTGCGACCTCCGTGCTCGACGGTTACGAGAGCTTCTACGACCAGACGCTGAGCACGTGGCGCAAGGACCACGATGCGCTGCAGTCCGCGGCCGAGACCTTCCGCGACCAACTGCGCTCCGGTAATCCCGCACTGCGTGCGGCCGCTGAGGCCGCGGATCCGCACGGGATGCGGGCAGGGGTGGAGGAGCTGGCGGAGCACATCGGTCGCGTGTCGAGGGTGACCCGCGTGCTCCCGATCGCGGGGAACGTCATCGATGTCGTGTCCCTCGCCGCCGATGTCGCAGATGGTGGTTCGCTCAGTTCCGGCGTCGCGGAGATCGCCGGGGGGATGGCGGGCGGTGCCGGAGGCGCGGCGGCAGGTGGGGCTGCGGCCGTCGCGCTTGGCAGCAACCCGGTGGGATGGGTCATCGGTGGAACCGTGATCGGCGGGCTCGCCGTCGGTGCGGGTGCCCGGTGGCTGTGGGAGGCCGCCGTGCCCCTCGATTCGCGCGAAACCGTCGATGATTTCTTCACCGGTCGCCAGCCACGCCTGGAGGGGTATGTCCCGCCGTCCCCTCGATCGCAGCCCTACAGAGGAGAGAATTGACCGTGGCCATCAGCACCATGTCTCCCCGGCTTCCGTCCACCGACCCGCGAATCCCGGTCCTCCCGAACGGCCGGCGCCCCACCTGGCTCGTCGTCGTCGTCGTTCTCTTCGCGGTGCTGCCCGTCCTCATGGCGGTCGCCGATGAGCGCATCGGTCTGCGCCTCGTGATGGGAGCGCTGACCGTCACCATCCTCGGGGCGGCGGCCTGCCTCCATGTCCTCTTCGGGACGATCCAGGAGCGATTGCTGCGCATCGACCCGTCGGCATCCGGGATCTGGTTCCGCCCCGCCCCGGCTGCCACCGCGGTGCCATTCGTGCTCGGGGGCTTGCTGCTGCTCCCCGCGGTGGCTCAGATCGTCGTCGATGCGGGGGACCTGCCGACCATACCGTCGTTCCTGCTCACGCGTGCGCCCTACGCCCTCGGGCTGCTCGGCCTCGGAGTGATCGTCATGAGCGCTGTGCGTCTGCGCGAGCCGGCCGGGCTGCACCTGACGACCGAAGGACTCACCGGCATCCGCGGTCGTGGCCGCGTCGACTGGCGGTGGGACGAGGTCGCCGAGGTGGGGATCGGCACGGGTCCCGTGGCCAAGCTCCACCTCATCGCCGACGGAGCCGGCCCCCGCGTCGAAGCACCCATGCTGGCGCTGGGGTCCGATCCGAATCAGGTCGCCACGGTGGTGCGGTACTTCCGCGACGTGCCCTCGGCGCGCGCGGACCTGCACGGCCTCGGACCCGTCGTGCTGCGTGGCGTCGACGACGCGCTCCGCGCGCGCGAGGGCTGAGCGCGCACAGCAGGGTGGCCGGGGCCGAGGTGGGCGTCAGCGCGAGGCCGGGCGCATCGCCCGTTCGGCGATCCGCAGGACGAGGCGCTCCGGCAGGACTGCGGCCACGCGCAACGACAGGGCATTGGCCGAGCCGTCGATGACGGTCGGGCGCCCCCGGCGCAGGCCGTTCAGGGCGCTGTCGACCACGCCTTCGGGCGTGCGGCGCGGGCCCACCGAGGTGTCGTCGCCGGCGGTGGCGAAGAACTCCGTCGCGGTGGCGCCCGGGCAGATCGCGACGACATCGACGCCGGTTCCCCGCGTCTCGTGCCACAGCGCGCACGAGAACGACAGCACGTAGGCCTTGGTCGCCCCATAGACCGACATGTGGGGGAGGGGCTGGGACGCCGCGGTACTGGCCACGTTGATGATCGCGCCGCGGCGGCGCTCCAGCATGCCCGGGAGGAGCAGGGCGGTGAGCGCGGTGAGGCTCGTGACGTTCACGGTCGTCTGCGCCGCGACCTGGCCAATCGAGCGGGTGACCTCAGTCCGCGACGCCCACCTTCGCCTTCGCCCACGATCGCCCGCGGGTGTCCTTCAAGATGTCGTACTCGACGTCGACGTGCGGCTCGATCGCGCTGTACTTGTCGTTCGGGGCGCCGATGACGAGCTGGAATCCGAGCCCGCGCCATGCGCCAATCGCGCGCTTGGTGAAGTGCGCGTCGGCCTTGATGAGCGCCTCGTCGAGGAACACCGGGGCGTAGCGCGGACGCTCCGACCCGGCATCCCCGAGCTGGTACCGCAGGGCCGCGCCGACGATGAACGCGATCAGCTCCTGCGATTCGCCGCCGGACTTCTCGCCGATGTGGTCGTACAGGGCCACGTGCTCGCCCGTGTCGGCGCGGAAGCGCTCGGCGCTCACCCGCACGTGGTTGCGCACGTCGACGAGGTCGGCGAAGTCAGGGGCGGTGGGGCGGATGCGGCCGATCAGCCGCGCCATCCGGCCGTACACCGCCTCGCGCTCGTCATCGGATCCGGCCTCGTCGATCGCGGCCCGCACGTCGCGCAGCTCGCGCCGGAACCGGCGTCGCACCTCGGACTGGTTCTCGCGCGGCACGATCTGCAGGCGGTGCTCGTCGTCGTAGAACGGCAGGTCCTGCATGATGTCGTTGATTGGCGCGATGCGCTCGCGGATCTCGCGCAGGGCGCGCGTGAGCGCCGAGTCGAGGCTGGTCAGGTCGTTGCCCGACAGCCGCAGGAGCGAATCGCGCCACTCGGCCTCGAGCTCGTGCAGACCGCTGGCCTCGAGGTCGGCGAGGATGCGCTCGAAGTCGCCGAGCGATTCGTCGGGGTCCGCGAGCAGGTTGGGGCTCGGCCACCGATCGGTGAACGCGGTGAGGGTGCGCCGCAGGCTCTCCCGCTGATCGCCCCAGGTCTCCTGCGCCGCGCGCTGCTCCTCGAGCAGTCGCTTCGACGCGGACTCGAGGGCGGCGTCGAAGCGCGCGAGCAGCTGCGACGGCGAGGCGTCGTCGGCGGGGGCGACGAAGAGCCCGTCGAGGTAGGCGGCTTCGTCTGCGGTCAGCGTCATGGCGGCATCCTCGGCCCGCTCGAGACGCGCGTTGGCGTCGTCCACCTCGTCGGTGATCTCCGCCCAGCGGGCGGCGAGGGCCTGCTGCTCGGTCTTGGCGGCGCCGATCTCCTCGCGCAGTCGCGCCACGCGGGCGCGCGCACCCGAGATCTGCTCCTGCAGTTCGGCGATGCGGGGGTTTCCCGCGGTGACCTCGACGATGGTCTCGTTCCAGCGGTCGAGCTCGCGCTGGACGGATGCCGTGTCGACCTGGTCCCAGGTCAGGTCGACGATCTTCTCGAGGGCGCTGCGCCGTTCGTCGAAGGCGTCGAGCGCCGCGGCGGCCTCGTCGACCGCGGCCTTCGCGGACGCGAGGTCGCGGCGCGCGGTGACGATCTGCTCGCCGAGCTCGGTGAGGCGCACGCGCGACGAGAAGCCGAGGATGCTCTGCCGCGTCGACCCGCCGTGCGCGCCGCGCGCGCCCTGGCTGGTCTGTCCGGCGATCGTGAGCGCCAGGCGGTGGCGCGAAAGGTCGCTCGCGGCATCGACGCAGACGAAGGAGAACTGCTGCTCGAGGCGGTCCTGCAGCCACCCGGTGAAGGGGGATCGCCGGTACTCGAGTCGGCCGGGCAGGGTGGCGGGGTCGAGGCCCGTGCGCTCGGGAAGGTCGGTCGACACGCCCTCGAAGCGCAGTCTCTCGCTCAGTCGTACCCCGTCGATCGCGGAGCGGAAGGATGCCAGGTGGGCGGCATCCACGAGCAGCGTCGTCGCGAAGCCGCCGAGGGCGAGCGTGAACGCCCCGCGCCACGGCTCGTACTCGGTGCGCACGTCGACGAGCTCGGCGACGAAGGGCAGTTCGGCGGCGGTGAGTCCCGCCGCCTCGGCGAGGGCCTCGCGCGCTTCGTGCAGGCGCGGCGGGATGTTGTCGTCGCGGGTCTGCGTGCGCCGGTGCTCGGCCTCGAGCGCCGAGAGCTGCTGGCGCAGGTCGGTGTGCCGGCTGCTCGCGGCGACGAAGGCGTCGCGCACGGCGGTCTTCGCGTCCGCGTCGCCGAGTGTGCGTCGTGCGTCGTCGACGATCGCGGCGAACTGCTTGGCCGACGACACCTCGACCGAGAGCACCGCCAGAGCGGCCTCGAACCTCTCGCGGTCGCGCTGCATGCCGGCCAGTCGCCGCTCGAGGGCGCGGAGCTCGCGCTGCGCGGCGTCGAGCTGGTCGCCCCCGGCCGCGCGCAGTACGTCGCCGAGACCCTCGCGCTCGGCCTCGGCGGCATCCGCCAGCGCCTGCCGCTCGCGCACCAGGGCGTCGGTGGCGTGGGTGCGTTCGCGCAGCTCGGTCTCGACGGCGGTGAGGAGGTCGACGCGGCGCTGCGCGCGCCACAGCGACGCGCGCGATTCGGGGTCGCCGAAGCGTCCGAGCGCGTCGATGAGCCGCAAGCGCTCGGCGGCCTCGTCGATGCGCGTCTTCATCGCGCGGATGGGCTGCAGCGCCCGCACCTGCTGGCGCGCCTCGAGCATGCGCGTGCGCGTGCCCTCGAGTCCGTCGAAGTGCGAGACGACGGCCTCGGCGACCGCGAGGGTCTCGGGCTCCTCGAGCACCATGCGCTTGTAGAGGTCGTCGACCGTGGTGATCTGCTGACCGGCCTGGATGCGGGCGAGAAGGCTCATCGCCTTCGTCCCCGAGCCGGCCGCGCCGATCCCGAGCACCGCGTGCAGGCGCGCCGAGAATTCGCGGTCGGTCGCGAGGGTGTCCAGGCCCGTGGCCCGCACCGCGGAGTCCGACAGGTGGCTCTGCGCCGCCCGCTCCAGCTGACGCAGGTCGAACGCGCCGTGCACGGTCGCGCGCACCTTGACCGCGTCGTCGAGGGTGCGCGCCGCGGCGGGGATGTACCAGGCCCGCACCGCCGTGAACCGCGCCCCGTCGTGGTCGGCCCACGTCATCGCGATCGCCGTCCAGGTGTCGACGCCGTCGCCGCGCAGCACGCGCACCTTCGTGCCCTCGTCGGTGCGCGACTCGTCGAGCTTGCCGCGGCCGTACGAGAGGATGTTGCGCTGCTCCTGCCCGCGCGGGCGTCCCACCACGGCGCCGTTGGACGCGCCGTTGAAGGGGGTCGTGTGCGGCATCATGAGCGCGACGTAGGCGTCCATGAGCGTCGACTTTCCCGAGCCCGACCCGCCGCACAGCAGGGTCGCCGTCGGGGCGAAGCGCACGCGGTGCGTGCCGTCGTAGCCTCCCCAGTTGATCAGCTGCAGGTCTTCGGCGACCCACTGCTGGCCGCGGGAGGCGGCGGGGATGAGTCCGAAGAGGGTCTCGAGCATGGTCATGAGAGCTCTCCCTCAGTCGTTCCGGATGCTTCGGATTCCGCTTCGGGCTCGCGCGTTTCCCGCGCCGGGGGCGCGGCATCCTTCGTCTGCTCGTCCAGCCAGCGCTGCAGCTCGCGCAGGATCTCGGCGCTCAGCACGACCTCGATGAGCGGGCCGATGCGATAGCGCCCCTCGGACTCCTCCTCGATGATCCCCTCGCGGTCGAGGCGGGCGATCGCGGTGCGCACCGCGCGCTGCTGGCTCGCGCGCGTGCCGTCGCTCTCGGAGAAGTACGTCAGCACGGTCTGCTCGACCTCTTCGACGTCGACACGGGCGGATGCCGTGCCCGCGGTCGTCTCGCGCTGGAAGACCGTGCGCAGGTAGACGAGCACGAGGGTCTCGGCGCGCGAATAGGCCTCGTCCTTCAGCAGGATCGGCACGTCGAGCTCGTCGCTGCGCACCTGCTCCTTGTAGGCGACGCCGCGGGCGTGGTCGACGACGAGCCGCACGAACAGGTCGTTCAGGCGCGACTCGATCATCTGCTGGTGCTCCAGCAGCAGCTTCCACTCCGCGGGGGACGACTCGGCGAGCAGGAAGCGACGCTGCAGGATGCGCACGAGCACGCGCCGCACCTCGGCGTCGAGCACTCCGCGGTCGCCGGCGAAGAGCGCGTCGGGGTCGTTCTCCATCGCCACGGGGGCGATGAAGACGGGGGAGTCGGCGTCGGGGACGGACAGGTCCACGTCAGTCATCGATCACACTTTCCTGTCTCGGTCGAGGGGGAGGTCGGGGCTCCGGGGCGGTTCCGCAGGGGCCGCCGGCCCCGGTGGCGGTGCCGGCTCGCGCTCCGTCTCGGACCAGGCCCCACCTCGCGCCGTGACCGCCCCGAAGGCGAAGCGGCGGGTCGTGCCGTCGGGGCGCACGGCCTCGACGATCGAGACCTCGTCGGTCTCGACGAGACCCCCGCGGTGCGCGATCTCGAGCAGCCCGACGAGGTCGACCGGGCGCCGCGTCTCGGCATCCGCCCCGGCGAAGGCGGCGGCGAGGTCGAAGGAGTCCCCGAGACCCGCGACGTAGGCCTCGAGCTCGGCGTAGTGCGGACCGCCCCACGCGCGCGTGTCGACCGCGGCGAACTCGGCGTCGTCGACCTCGGAGGCGGATGCCAACGGCTCCGGCGCCCCGGGCGGACGCACGTCGCTGAGCGATCGGCGCAGGTGCCCGATGTCGGCGAGGGGGAGGGTGCGCACCGGCTCGACGCGACCGGGCGCCCGCGTCTGACTCCAGCGGTGCAGGCCCGCCATCACTCCGCGCAGCAGATCGTCGACCTGGCGGTCGCGGATCGGGTCGTGCGTGCGCACCTGCGCGGTGATCACGTGCGACGCGCGGCGCTGGGCGGTGAGCACCTCCTGCACGCCCGCCTCGACGCGGCGGGCGATGGCGTCGAGCTCGCCACGCTGCTCGGGCGTCATCAGCCGCGAGAACGGCTGCGTGAGCACCGCGTGCAGCTGCTCGGTGAGGTCGTCGATGTGCTCGGGATCGCCGATCAGGCGCAGCGCCCCCTGGAACGCGCGCCCCTCGGGGGTGGCCTGCATCACCTGCCGCCCGCGTTCGAGGTACTCGCGCAGCACGTCGCCGGTGGGGCGCACGTCCCGGCGCAGCTCGGCCACCACGTCGCGCTGCATCGCCGCGATCGACTCCGCCACGCGGGAGAAGTCCGCGGGGAGCTCGCGGGCGAGGTGGATGACGTTCTCGGCCTCCTCGAGCAGGTGCTCGTCGTCGAGCGGCTCGACGATGCCCTCGTCGAGCGCCGCGATCTCGGCATCCAGGGCGGCGCGTTCCTCGAGGAGCGCCTCGCGTCGACGGACCGGATCGCTCTCGGCGTCGCGCGACAGGCGCTCGACCGCGTCGAGGAGGGTGCGCACACGCGAGCGCGAGACCCGCGCGCGCCCGCCGCCCGCGCGACCGGCGATCTCGAGCGCTCCCACCGCGTGCGCCGAGAGGCGGTAGACCTCGACGTCGTCTTCGATCTGCAGCCCCAGCCAGCCGACCCGCACCCACCCGCGGCAGATCTCGCGGGCGGTACCGGCAGGGATGCGGCGGTCGTCGTCGGAGTCGATGCCCGCGGCGCGCAACTCCTCGATCGCCTCCGCGACCTCGACGTGGGCGTCGGCGACCGCGACGGCGGGGCGATCGGGCGTGAACACCACCGACAGCACCGCCACGACGAAGGGGGCGAATCGCCCGTGCAGCAGGTCGAGAGTGGGGTTCTTGAACGCCGTCGCCGAGCGCAGATACGCGGCTTCGGCTCGGGTGCGGGTCACTGGCTGAAGTCTACCGGCGGTGCCGAGGCGACTGCGATCGGAAGACCTTCCCGAGCGCCTCCGGGGGCGTCCTTCCGCACGCGCCGGCCGGCCGCCGTCAGACGCCGCACCCGTAGAGCGTCACTCCCGAGGTCTTGTTCACGTCACCGCCCTCCTTCTTGGACGCGAACGACCAGGCCTTGAGTTCGCGGCATCCGGATGAGGTCGCCACCTCCCGCACCGGGTCGGACTCGGGGGCGCCGTCGGCCACCGCGAACAGGCGGACCCGACCGGTGTGCACGAGATCCTTCAGCCGGGCGGCGGTGAACACCGGCACGTGCCCGGAGTAGCCGCCGTCGGTGAGCACGTCCGCCCCCGTCGCGTCGATGATCTGCGCCGAGATCGCCCACGAATCGGTCACCATCAGGGCCTGCCCGCCCGTGCCGCCGCCGTGGGCGCGCGCGGTGTCGACCAGCTGCGACACCGCCGGGGTCAGTCCCGCGGTGCCGCCCCAGGGGGCCGGGGGCGAGACGGTGAACGTCTCATCGGGGTTGCCCTTCTGCGCGGTGACGCCGACGTAGGCGTCGCCTCCGCTGCCGTCGCGCGCGTCGTCGAGCACCTGCAGGCTCGTGGCGATCGGCAGGCACAGCAGCGCCAGGGCGAGGGCGGCGGGGGCGACGCGGGCGAGCCGGCCGGCCGACACCGCCGCGACGATCCCGACGACCGCGCCCGCGGCCCCCACCGCGACGGCGGGGATCAGAAGGATGCCGGGAAGTCGCGCCTCCGACACGAGCACAGCCCACCAGGCCCCCTGCGCGAGCGCGATCGCGGGGAGGACGAGCCGGCGCGCGCGGGACGCCGAGCGGAGCAGGCGCACCCCCTCGCCCCACGCGACGGCCGTCAGGAGCACGAGCGGCACGCCCAGGGCCGCGACGTACGCGGTGTGCGGAACCCGGGTGAACGACAGCACCGCCGCCGAGGTGACGAGCCAGATCGCCGCGACCGCCACCAGCGCGAACCGAGCGCGCGCGCCGGGCACGCCCTCGTCCGGGCGCGGACCGGTGCCGACACGCCACGCGCGCGGCCACCACCGCCAGAGCCCCAGGACGATACCCGCGATGGCCGCGGGGTAGAGCCAGCCGATCTGGGTCACGAGGGGCAGCTCGAAGAGCTTCGTCGCCGACGACGACGCTCCCCCCGAGGCCGCGCCGTGACCCGCGAGGGCGTGCACGATCGCGCTCAGCGTCGCCCCGACGCCCCCCGTCGAGGTCGACGATCCCACCGAGCCGGGAACGGCGCCCGGGGCGAAGCGATCGAGGCCGTTGTAGCCGAAGACCATCGCGAACACGTCGTCGTCGGTCGAGCCGTCGATGTAGGGACGCGACCCCGCGGGCACGAGGGCGATCGCGGTGATCCACGCGACCGAGGCGACCACCGCAGACGCCGTCAGCGCCCCCGCGCGCACGAATCCCCGACGCAGGCCGTCGCTAGCCAGCAGGGTTCCCACGATGAGGGCGGGGAGCACGAACCAGGCCGACATCATCTTCGCCTGGAAACCGACGCCGATGAAGACCGCGCAGACCACCAGCGGCCACCAGCGCGCCGTGAGCACCGCCCGCTGCCACCACACCACGGCGACCGCGAGCGCCATCGTGAGCAGGCCGTCCTCCATCGGGTGGGCGAACATCGACACGAAGATCGGCGTCGACGCGGCGGCCGCGGCGGCCACGAGGCCCACCCCGCGGCCTCCGAGGCGCAGGCCGAGCACCGCGCACGCCACCACGGTCACGACGCCCTCGATCACCTGCGGAAGCGCGATCGCCGAGATCGACATGCCGAAGAGGCGGATGCTGAGCGCCTGGGGAACGGCGAAGCCGCTGAGCTTGTCGAGGGTCACGGTCGCGGCGGGATCGAACGCGCCGAAGAGCAGCGCGTGCCAGGACGACGCCATCGATCGGGCGGACGCCTCGTAAAAGGAGAAGTCGCCGCCGCGGGCGAGGTTCCAGCAGGTGAGCACGACGAACGCGACGACGATGAGCGCCAGCGATACGCGGGCCCACCTGGGTTCGCGCCACCAGCGCGCGAGGACGACGGGAGAGGTCACGTCGAGAAGAGTGCTCCCGGGGCAACGGCGCGGCGTATGCACAGCCTATCAGCTCGCTGTGACTGCGATCGGCGGGCGCGTCCGGCGCCGTCGCGCGGATGCCGTCCGTCGGCGGATGCACCGAGGCCGCGGCATCCGTGTCGGGATGCCGCGGCCTCGGGTGCTGCGGTGGGGGCGTGCGCTCAGATCTCCGAGCGCGGACCCGGAGCGACCTTGTTCACCCCGGTGACGGGCTGGTTCTCGTCGAACGAGGCGATCGGGCGGCGGAATCCGCGCGTGAGCACGACCAGGTAGATCACGCCGATCGTCGTCCAGATCAGACCGCCGATGAGGGCGTGCATGTCGAGGTTCACCCACAGCAGCGCCGTCAGCAGCAGACCGACGCCGGGCATCACGATGTAGCGGACGATGTCGCCCGGCGTCTTGTGCAGACCCCGGCGGATCGCGAACCACGCGATGACCGAGGTGTTCACGAACGAGAAGGCCACCAGCGCGCCGTAGTTGATGTACGCCGCGATCTGCTCGAGCGTGAACTCGATCGCCAGCAGGCTGACGGCACCGACGATGATGATCGACAGCGTCGGGGTGTGGGTCTTCGGGTTGATGAAGCCGAAGATCCGCCGCGGCAGGACGTTGTTGCGGCCCATCACCATGAGCATGCGCGAGACCGAGGCGTGCGACGCGAGCCACGAGGCCAGGGTCGCCGCGAAGCCCGCGGCGGTGAGCACGGCCTGCAGCACGGGACCGCCGACCTGCACGCCGATCTCGGGCAGCGTGCTGTCTTCGATCGCCTCCTGCGGGAACGCGGTGGAGTCGGGGAAGCGCAGCTGCGTGACGTACGAGGCGATGAGGAAGATGAGACCGCCGACGATGAGGGTCAGCACGATGGCCCGCGGCATGATCTTCGGGGTCTTCGCCTCTTCGGAGTACATCGACACCGCGTCGAAGCCGATGAACGAGAAGCACACCACGGTGGCACCGGCCAGGACCGCCCCGAACTGCACGTCGCTGTGGGCGAACGGGGCGAGCGACACGGCGGTGCCGGCTCCCGCTCCGCCGACCAGCTGCACGACGACCATGACGACGAACACCGTCATGACGAGGATCGAGAACACCAGCAGGATCATGTTGACGTTCGAGGTTCCCCGCATTGTGAGGTAGATCACGCCCGTCACACCCACGGTGAAGACGACGACCCAGATCCAGCCGGGGATGTCGGGGAAGAGCGCCTCCATGTAGCTGCGGATGATGAGCGCGTTCACCATCGGCAGGAGCATGTAGTCGATCAGTGCCGTCCAGCCGACCACGAAACCGACGCCCGGGTGGATCGCCTCGCGCGCATACGTGTAGGCGGAGCCGGCGCTGGGGATGACGCGGACCATCTTGCCGTAGCTGACGGCGGTGAAGACGAGCACGATGAGGGCCACCGCGTAGGCGGCCGGGACGACGTTGTTCGTCTTCTCGGCGACGAGGCCGAAGGTGTCGAACACAACGGTCGGGGTCATGTACCCCAGGCCGAGGCCGACGATCGACCAGAGACCGAGGGTGCGGGCGAGCTTCGCGCCCGGGTTCGCGGGTGCCGTGGCGGCACCGATGTTGTCGTTCGTGGCTCCTCCTAGAGGGTGCGGTGCGCGATCGGGTGTCGCGTCCGTGGGGCTGATGTCGGGGTACAGCGTGCGGAGCACCGCTCGGGGTGGGAGCGGAACGGTCGGCGGGGTGGTGCCGGAGGGTGGGCTTCGACGGGTCGGCCGAAGAGAGGGGGGAGGGATGCCGACCGTCGTGGGGTCGGCATCCCGTGCGTCACAGGCGCGTCCAGGCCTCGGTGAGCGTCGCGCGCAGGATCTGCTCGATCTCCGTGAACTCGGACGGTCCGATGGTCAGGGGCGGCGCGAGCTGGATGACGGGGTCGCCGCGGTCGTCGGCGCGGCAGTAGAGACCGGCGTCGAAGAGCGCCTTCGAGAGGAATCCGCGCAGCAGGCGCTCCGACTCGTCGTCGTCGAAGGTCTCCTTCGTGACCTTGTCCTTGACGAGCTCGATCCCGAAGAAATAGCCGTCACCGCGCACGTCGCCGACGATCGGGAGGTCGAGCAGCTTCTCCAGCGTCGAGCGGAAGACGGGGGAGTGGGTGCGGACGTTCTGCAGCAGCCCCTCCTCTTCGAACACGTCGAGGTTCTCCATCGCGACAGCGGATGACACGGGGTGCCCGCCGAAGGTGTAGCCGTGCGGGAACGACGCATCGCCGTGCGCGAACGGTTCGTACACCCGGTCGCTGACGATCGTTCCGCCCAGCGGCGAGTAGCCGCTGGTGACGGCCTTGGCGAAGGTGATCATGTCGGGCTGGTAGTCGTACGCCTCGGCGCCGAAGTAGTAGCCCAGGCGACCGAACGCGCAGATCACCTCGTCGGAGACGAGGAGCACGTCGTACTTGTCGCAGATCTCCCGCACGCGCTGGAAGTACCCGGCGGGGGCGGGGAAGCAGCCGCCCGCGTTCTGCACGGGCTCGAGGAACACCGCGGCCACCGTCTCGGGACCCTCGAACTGGATCATCTGCTCGATCCGGTCGGCGGCCCACAGCCCGAACTCCTCGGGGGTGCCGCCCCCGAAGCCGCTCTCCTCGGCCCGGTAGTAGTTGGTGTTCGGCACGCGGAAGCCGCCGGGGGTGACGGGTTCGAACATGTGCTTCATCACCGGCAGGCCGGTGATGGCGAGGGCGCCCTGCGTGGTGCCGTGGTAGGCGATCGCCCGTGAGATGACCTTGTGCTTGGTGGGCTTGCCCTGCGTCTTCCAGTACTGCTTGGCGAGCTTGAACGCCGTCTCGACGGCTTCGCCGCCGCCGGTGGAGAAGAAGACGTGGTTGAGGTCGCCGGGGGCGAGGTGCGCCAGCCGGTCGGCCAGCTCGATCGCCGCGGGGTGGGCGTACGACCACAGCGGGAAGAACGCCAGCTCCTCGGCCTGCTTGGCCGCCGCCTGGGCGATGCGGCGTCGACCGTGGCCGGCGTTGACGACGAACAGTCCCGCGAGCCCGTCGATGTAGCGTTTGCCGGTCGCGTCGAAGATGTGGTGGCCCTCGCCCTTGACGATGATGGGCACTCCGGGGCCCTCGGTCATCGTCGACTGGCGGGAGAAGTGCATCCAGAGGTGATCGCGGGCTTTGGTCTGCAGGTCGGCGTGCTGATTCGTTTCGATGAGGGTCATCGCGTTCCCCAGTTGTAGAGCTGACGGTGGAGCTTGAGATAGACGAACGTCTCGGTCGAGACGACGTCGGGAAGAGACCGGATGCGGTCGTTGAGCAGGTCGATGAGGTCGTCGTCGCTCTCGCAGACGACCTCCACGAGCAGGTCGAACGAGCCCGCCGTCGAGACCACGTAGATCACGCCCGGCAGTTCGGTCATCTGCGCGGCGACGACGCGGGTGTCGCCGGAGACGCGGACGCCGATCATCGCCTGCCGGGCGAAGCCCAACTGCAGCGGATCGGTGACCGCGACGATCTGCAGGATGCCGGCATCCTGAAGCTTCTGCACCCGCTGGCGCGTCGCGGTCTCGCTGAGACCGACGGCTTTGCCGATCTCGGCATAAGAACGACGGCCGTCCTCTTGCAGCTGCTCGACGATCGCCTTGGAGACGCGATCGAGGGCGGGACTGCGTTCGGCCGGGGGACTCATGATGGGCGACGGTATCAGCGCATATACGGCTATATCAATGTTGATCTCGACATTTACGGAGGCGTAACAGCGCGGAAACCGTCGTCACGGGGGATGCCGCGCCTCTTCGGCGCGCGGAACGCGCACGCGCGGGTCCCGCGCGCCGCTACGATGACCGCGGAGGTGCGGATGTCGGGGTGGCTCGAACGGTGGTCGTCTGCGCGCCGCACCGTCCGGCGTCTGACCGCCGCGGCCGCCGTCGCCGCGCTCGCCGTGACCGGGGCCGTCACCGGAGCCGTCGCCGCGCCGAACGCGACCGCCGCCACCGCCCTGCCCGGCTGGCTCTCCACCCGCGGATCGAGCATCGTCACCTCGGCGGGCACGCCGTACACGATCAAGGCCGTCGCCTGGTTCGGCATGGAGACCTCCAACTGCGCCCCGCACGGACTCTGGTCGATCTCGCTCGACGAGGGGCTGCGGTCCATCGCCGGCATGGGCTTCACGACCATCCGTCTGCCCTTCTCGAACGAGTGCCTGGCCGCGTCCTCGACGAACTCGATCAACACCTCCGTCAACGCCGATCTCGTCGGTCTCAGCCCGCTCCGGCTGATGGACACCGTGATCGCCCGCGCGAAGGGCTACGGCCTGACGGTGATCCTCGATCGTCACCGCCCCGACTCCGCCGCGCAGAGCGAGCTCTGGTACACGGGCGCCTACAGCGAGAAGCGCTGGATCGACGACTGGAAGATGCTCGCCCAGCGCTACAAGAACGAACCCGCCGTCATCGGCGTCGACCTGCACAACGAGCCCCACGGGCCCGCCTGCTGGAACTGCGGCGACCCGGCGCGCGACTGGCGCGCTGCCGCGACGCGGGCCGGTGACGCGGTGCTGTCGGTCAATCCGAAGCTGCTGATCATCGTCGAGGGCGTCGAGCGTCAGAACGACGGTTCGAGCACGTGGTGGGGCGGCGGTCTGCGCGATGTCGGCGCGGCACCCGTCGTCCTGAAGGTGAAGAACCGCGTGGTCTACTCCCCGCACGACTACCCGGCGACGGTGCACCAGCAGCCGTGGTTCTCCGCGCCGAACTACCCCGCGAACCTCGAGTCGGTCTGGGATGCCAACTGGGGATACCTCGTGCGCAAGAACATCGCCCCGGTGCTCCTGGGCGAGTTCGGGACGAAGCTCGAGACCGACAGCGACAAGGCCTGGATGACGACGCTCGTCGCCTACCTGGCGAAGACGAAGATCAGTTACGCCTACTGGTCGTTCAACCCGAACAGCGGCGACACCGGCGGACTCGTCACCGACGACTGGCGGACGCTGCAGAAGGCCAAGCTCGCGGCGCTGCGACCGATCCTCGCCCCGGTCGCGGTGCCCACGCCGAAGCCGACCGCCAGCCCCTCGGCCTCGCCGAAGCCGAGCACGTCGCCGAAGCCGAGCACGTCGCCGAAGCCGAGCGCGAGCCCCTCGACGTCTCCGAAGCCCAGCACGTCGCCGAAGCCGACCGCGAGCCCGTCCGCCTCGCCGAAGCCCACGATCTCGCCCAAACCGAGCGCGAGCCCGTCGCTCTCGCCCAAGCCCACCGCGTCGACCTCGCCGAAGCCCTCGACGCCCGCGAGCCTCTCGGCGACCTGGGTGCCGCAGAACGCCTGGGGAGAGGGCTACGTGGCCGAGCTCTCGCTGACGGCCGGCGCGGCCGTGAAGGCGTGGTCCGTGTCGTTCGAGGCCCCGGGCACCACGGCGGTCACGAACGCGTGGGGGATGTCCTGCACGCTGAGCGGGTCCACCGTGACGTGCAGGGGAACCGAGTGGGCGGCCTCCCTCGCCCCCGGGCAGAACGTGCGGGTGGGTCTGCAGGCCGCGGCCACGCGCGCCCCGACGACCCCGCGTCTGTCCGTCTCGGCATCCTGAGCCCCCGACGTCTCCCGACGCCCGCCGGGGCGCGAATTCCATCGCTCACGCATAAGCGGCGTGAGGGTTCGTCGAGGGGAGCGCTGCGTACGCTGCGCGGGTGACTGCCGTACTGATGCCCGCCTCGACCTCCGCCGTCTCCTCTCGGACCGCGCGTCGACGTCCCGGCGCGTGGGCCCTCGGCCTCCTCGCGATCGGCCTGTCGGCGTTGGTCCTGACGGGGTGGCAGGTGTGGGCGGGCGCGCCGAGCGAGTACTACGCCTCGATCGCGCTGTCGATGAGCAGGTCGTGGTCGAACTTCTTCTTCGGCGCCGTGGACCCCGCCGGCACCGTGACCCTCGACAAGATCCCGGGGTCGTTCTGGATCCCGGCGCTGTTCGTCCGCGCCTTCGGATACTCGGCCTGGGCGGTGATCCTGCCGAACGCCCTCGCCGCGGTCGGGGCCGCGCTCATCACGGCCGTGACCGCGAGACGACTCGCGGGCGTGCGCGCGGGACTGTTCGCCGGGGCGATCGTCGCGGTGACCCCGATCCTCGTCGCGGTCGCCCGCTCGAATCAGCCCGAGACCTTCTTCGTGCTCGGTCTCTCGCTCACCGCCTACGCCGCGGTGAGGGCGGTCCAGCAGCGCAGCCTCGGTTGGCTGGTGGGCGCCGGAGCCCTGGTGGGGCTGTCGTTCCAGTTCTACATGCTCGAGGCGTGGGCGGTCTGGCCCGCGCTCGCGGCGGCGTACCTCGTCACCCGGCAGTCGTGGGCCCGGCGGCTCGGGCACCTCGTCGTAGCAGGGGTCGTGAGCCTCGCGACGTCGCTGTGGTGGGTCGTGATCGTCTCGCTGATCCCCGCCGGCAGTCGCCCGTACATCGGCAGCACGCTGTCGAACGACCCGTGGGAGATGGTCTTCGGCTACAACGGCCTGGGCCGCTTCAGCGCCACGAGCGACAGCAGCGCGTACGAGTCGTTCACACCGCCGTTCTCGGGCGACCCGGGCGTGCTGCGGTTGTTCAACGCCCAGCTCGCCGGGCAGGTGGCGTGGCTCATCCCCGCCGCGATCGTGGGGATCGCGGTGCTGTGGATCCTGCGGTTCCCCCGCCCCGCGACGGTGCTGCTGACGGTGTGGACCGCGACGTTCGCCGCGATGTTCTCGGCCGTGGCCGGGATGCACCAGTTCTACACCGCGGCGCTGGCCGTCCCCCTCGGTCTCGTCGTGGCGACGGCGCTGGCCGCCGCCCACCGCGCGGGCCGCGCCTGGCCGCAGGTGGCGATCGTGGGCGTGGCGGGGGCGACCGCGCTCGGCATCGGGCTCGCCTCGGGCGGTTACAGCGTGCCGGTCGCGATCGTGCAGGCCGTGGCGGCCGCCGTGGCGATCGCACTGCTTCTGCTCCGCCGGGGTTCGGGGTTGGTGACCACGGCGTTCGTCCTGGTCGGGCTGCTGTTGACCCCGGCCGTGTGGTCGGCGGTGACCGTCGCGCACCCCAATTCGATCAACCCCGTCGCGGGAGGCGTCTCGGAGATGTCGGGCGGCGGTTTCGGCGGGGGAGGGATGCCGGGAGCGGGCCGCGGGGCCGCGGGCTCGGGCGCGTTCCCGGGCGGCGGTGCGGCGGCGGGCGGCAGCGCGCCGGGCGGGTCGGCGCAGGGCGGTAGCGCGCAGGGCGGCTTCGGGTCGGGCTCGAGGCCCGGCGGGTCGTCGGCGCGCGACGGGGCCGGGCGCGCGGCCGGCGACGGCGGAGCGAGCCGCGGCGGAGGGACCGGTGCGGGCTTCGGTGCCGGAGCCTCGACCGCCGACACCGCCCTGCTCGCCTGGCTCGAACAGAACGCCGCGGGATCGACCTACCTCGCCGCGACCTTCGGGGCGCAGTCCGCGGCATCCCTCATCGTCGCGAGCGACGGAGGATCGTTCCTGCCCATCGGCGGATTCAACGGAACGGATGCCGTGCCCACCCTCGACGCGTTCATCGCGCTCGTGAAGGCAGGAGACGTGCGCTACGTCATCGAGGGTCAGGAGCGCGGCGGCGGCGGGTTCGGGGCGTCGGGTACGTCGAGCTCGACCTCGACCACGTCGGCGCAGATCCGGGAGTGGGTCGGGCAGAACTGCGCGATCGACACCAGCGCCCCCTCCACGGTCTACGCCTGCGGCTGAGGTCCCGGCGCGCACTCCCGGGCTCGCCCGCTCGCGCGCCCGTCCGGGCAGTCGCGTGCGCTCGCGCGCCCGTCCGGCACTCGCGTGCGCCCGCGTGCCCAGCCCGGTCCCCGCGTGCACCCACGCGCGCGTCTCGGCGCCCGCGAGCGCCCGCGCGCGCGGCGTCGAGTGTCCAAGACACCCGGAGCGCGGGTAAGTGCGCGGGAGCGCGAAACCGCCCGGGCGCCCCGGGCACTCGGCGGGGAAGATGCGCCGGGGAGCGCGGATGTGCGCGTCAGCCGCGACCGCGGCCGAGGAATTCCAGCCCGGCCTCGCGGAACGCGCGCGCCCCGGGGGCGTTCACGTGGTGGCGGCCGGGGATGTCGGCGAACTCCCCGCGCGGGAGCAGCCCCGCCAGGTGCGCCGACTGGTCGTGGATCGGGTCCTCGGTCCCGGTCGCGATCAGCACGGGCTGCTGCGGGGGAGTCTCGGGGTCGGGATCGGTCTCGCCGAGCCGCATCCCCTCGGCGATCGCGACGAGGGCGCGCAGGTCGTTGCCCGGGACGCGCTCGGCGAGCGAGACGTAGCGCTGGGTGGTGGCATCCTGAACCGGCTCGCCGTGATCGAGGAACGCCCGCGCCTGCTCGACCTTCAACCGCGCGAGGGGGCGACCGTCGGGGATGCCGCCGAGCACGGCGCGCTCGACGTGCTCGGGCGCGTCGACGGCGAGCTGCCAGCCCACGCGTCCGCCGAGCGAGTAGCCGAGGTAGCGCACCTGGTCGACGAGGTAGGTGTCGAGCACGGCGACGAGGTCGGACACGAGGGTCGGCATCGTGTACGACGCGGCGTCGTGGGGCTTCTCGCTCGCCCCGTGTCCGCGCTGGTCGACCGCGATCACGCGGAAGCCGGCGCGCAGCAGGTCGCGCACCCACCCGGTGTTGACCCAGTTGTCGCGCGTGCTCGATCCGAAGCCGTGCACGCACAGCACCGGATCGGCCTCGGGGTCGCCCCACGAGTAGGTGGCGAGGCGCACGTTGTCGCCGACGATGACGAACTGCGCGGGAGGGACCTCGGTGAGGGCGGGCACGGCATCCATTCCTCCGATCCTGGCAGAATCCCGGTGCCGCCCCGGGAAGTGGTCATAGTGGTCTCATGGGTTTCACGCGCGCCGAACTCGAGTCCTTCCGGGATGCCACGGTGCCCGACCTCGTGGAACCCGGGGTGCGCCTGTTGTTCGTCGGCATCAACCCCGGGCTGTGGACCGCGGCGACGGGGACCCCGTTCGCTCGACCGGGCAACCGCTTCTGGCCGGCTCTCGTGGGGGCGGGGATCCTGCCGCACGCCCCGGCCTACTCGGCGCCGCTCGGGGAGGCCGATCGGCGCCTGGTGTTCGACGCGGGCATCGGGGTGAGCAATCTCGTCGCACGCGCCACGGCCCGTGCCGACGAGCTGTCCCGCGACGAGCTGCGCGCCGGCGCTTCGGCCCTCGCGCTCCGCGTCGCCGCGTGGAACCCGCGCGTGGTCGCCGTGGTGGGCCTGACCGCCTATCGTCAGGGGTTCGATCGGCCGAAAGCCGTCGCGGGGAGGCAGGGCGAGGAGATCGCGGGGTGCGAGACGTGGGTCCTGCCGAACCCGAGCGGCCTGAACGCGCACGACACGGTCGCGACCCTCGCCGCCGCGTACGCGGCCCCCGCGCGCGCCGCCGGGCTGATCGGATGACGCGGCGGATCGCGGCCCTCGTCGCCCTCGCCGCGGTGATCGCCGCGGGGCTCGCCGTGCACCGCCTGCTGCCGTCGTCGGTGGCGTCCGACGTGGGCGGCGACGCGCTGTACGCCGTCGCGGCGTACAGCGGACTCGTGCTGCTGTTCCCGCGCGCGCCGCGGCCGGTGCCGGCCGCCGGCGCCGCGCTGTGGTGCATCGGCGTGGAGCTGCTGCAGCTCACCGGGATCCCGCTCGCCCTCGCAGAACGGATGCCGTTCGCCGCCCTCGTGCTCGGCTCGGGCTTCGACCCGCGCGATCTCGTCGTGTACGTGCTCGCCGTGGCGAGCGCGATGGGGATCGATCACGCGGTGTGGACCCGGCGGCGAGTGGAACGCACCGCGCCGCGGTGACGGCGGGCGCGCCTCGGCCGACGCGGCGTCGGGGGGAACACCCCCGCGGTGCACGGCTCCTCCCCGGGGACGGATGCCGCGCCGCTCGCGCGCTCGGGAGTAGCGTGACGGTTCGGCGAGAAGGGGAGGATCCGCGTGATCGTGCAGTTCGAGGGCGTCGTGTTCCGGTGGGAGGCCCGCAGCGACAGCGACTGGTACTTCGTCGCCCTGCCGCCCGTGCTCAGCGACGACATCCGTGAGACCCAGACCTTCCGCCGCGGCTTCGGCGGAGTCCGCGTCGACGCCGTCATCGGGGCGACGGCCTTCCGCACCTCGATCTTCCCCCAGGCCGGTGGGGTGTACGTCCTCCCTCTCAAGCGCGCGGTCCGCGACGCGGAGGGCATCGATCCGGGCGCGACGGTCGTCGTCGAGCTCGTCGTCCTCGACGCGTGAGGCCGCGACGGTGGGGGTGCATGCCGTCGCGTCCGTGCTGACGGCCGGGTCGCGGCCCGGGGAGCCGGCGGCCGTTGCCGCGTACGCCCTGTTCGCCGTGGTGAGCGTCGTTCTCGCGGTGATCGACGTGCGACATCACCGCCTCCCTGACGCCGTGGTCCTTCCCGCGACCGTGTCGGGGGTCGTGCTGCTGTCGCTCGCCGCGGCGGCGACCGGTCGACCGGAACGCGCGACGGAGGTCGCCCTCGGGGCGGCGGGGGCGTTCGCGGCGTGCCTGCTCCTCCACCTCGCCCGCCCCGGGGCGTTCGGGGGCGGAGACGTCAAACTCGCCGGGCTCGTCGGAGCGCACCTCGGCTGGTGGGGCCTCGAGGCCGTGGCATCCGGGATCGGCGTCGGCTTCCTGGCCGCGGGGGTCGCCGCGGCGGGTGTGCTGGCCGCGCGGGGGCGCGGAGTCGACCTGCCGCTCGGGCCGTTCCTGCTCGGGGGCGCCTGGGCCCAGATCCTGGCGCGGGCCGGTTAGGAGACGCCCGCCCTGTCGCGCGACGCGCGGGCGGTCAACCCCGCCGGGCGTCGCCCGCCCGCCCGGATACCCTGACCCCATGGCCGACCTCATCCGTCGCGTCACCGCGTGGGCCCTGTCGCTCCGCCTCGTGCGCGCCTTCCTCGTCTACTCGGGGGCACGCGGCCCCATGCTCGCCGACAGCGTCACCTACCGCACGCTGTTCAGCCTGTTCGCCGCAGTTCTCATCGGCTTCTCGTTCGCCGCGGTCTGGCTCTCGGGCAATCCCGATGCCTTCGCCGCCCTCGAGCGCTCGGTCAACAACGTCGTCCCCGGTCTCGTCGGATCCGACGGCCTCCTCGATGTCAGCGAGATCACCGCGCCCCGGGAGTTCACCGTCGCCGGCGTCATCGGAACCATCGGTCTCATCGGCGCGGCGATCGGCGCGATCGGTTCGCTGCGCTCCGCGCTGCGCCAGATCGCGGGGGTCACCACCGACGACACGCTCCCCGTGCTCGTCATCCTGCGCAACCTCGCCGTCGCCGTGGGGATCGGCGTGGCCCTCGTGGGAGCCGCGGTCGTGACCTTCCTCGCGACCGCCGGTCTCGCCTTCGTGCGAGAACTCCTCGGCATTTCGGCCGACTCGTGGGTCACGGCGGTGCTGACGTGGCTGCTGTCGACGGTCGTCGTGCTGGCGCTCGACACCGCCGCGGTGGCGGTGGCCTTCGCGGCGCTGTCGGGGGTCAAGACCCGTCGCCGCACGCTCGTGCGCGGCGCCCTGCTCGGCGGTGTCGGCCTGGTCGTGCTGCAGCAGTTGTCGGGGCTCTTCGTCGGCGGAGCCGGCAACAACCCCCTCCTGACCACCTTCGCGTCCCTCATCGCGCTCCTGCTGTGGCTCAACCTCTCGAGCCAGGTCATCCTCATCTCGGGCGCGTGGATCACCGTCGCGACCGAGGAGGACCACGATCGCGTCCGCGCCAAGTACGGCGCCTCCACGATGATCCAGTTCCGCGTCCGCCGGGCCGAGAAGGCCGTGCGCGCGGCGACCGGGGAGCTCGAGGCGGCGCGAGCGGCGGAGCGCAAGGAGCGCGAGACCCTCGCCGCGAACGACCCCGCCGCCGCGCAGCGCGAGGACCAGGCCGAGGCGGACTCCCGTGTCTGACACCGCGCCCCGCCCCGCGCGCGTCTCGGCGTACACCGCCGACGCCGTCCGTGCGGCCGAGGCGCCCCTGCTCGCCGAGGGGCGACCGCTCATGCGGTGGGCCGCGCACGCCCTCGCCGAGGTTGTGGCCGCGGAGCGCCGTGACGCGCCGGGCCCGGTGCTGGTGCTCGCCGGGGCGGGAGACAACGGCGGAGACGCGCTCTACGCGGCCGCCGAGCTCGCGGCGGCCGGGGGCGACAGGGTCGACATCGTGCTCGTCCGCGACCGCGTGCACCGTGCCGCTCTCGATGCCGCCGTCGCCGCGGGGGCGACCGTGCGGCAGACCTCGGAGGTCTGCGGGGCGATCGACGACTACGCGCTCGTGCTCGACGGCATCCTGGGCATCGGTCGCCTGGCGGATCGGCGGCTGCGTGGCAGCGCGCGCGCCGTGGTCGAGTGCCTGCGGGCCCGCCCCTCGCTCCCGCGGGTCGTGGCGGTCGACCTGCCCAGCGGTCTCGACCCCGACGACGGATCAGCGGATGCCGCGGTGCTCCCCGCCGACGTCACCGTCACGTTCGGCGCGCTCAAGGCCGGCCTCGTGCGCGGTCGCGGGCCCGCCCTCGCGGGGCGCGTCCATCTCGTCGACCTCGGCCTGGAGCCGTACCTGCGGCTCGCCCATCCGGCCGTGACCGCCGCGATCGGGGTCGTGCGGATGCCCTCGCCCGGGGCGCTCACGGAGCACTGAGGCCGCGGGCCGTGCCGGGGTGCGCGGCGCGGGTGCCGGGGCACGGGTCCCGGGGTGCGCGTGTCGACGCGCCGGTGACCCGCCTCCCGGCCGGATGCGGCGGTCGACGCGGGTCAGCGCGCGTAGCGCTCGACGAAGGTGCGCAGCAGGCGGGAGGGCGCCGTCACCGGTGCGCGACGCACGGCGGCGAGCGTCAGGTCGAGTTCGTCGGCGCCGAAGTAGCCGTAGCCGGCGTAGGCGTGGATGCGGGTGACGATCCCGTCGACGTCGAGCTCGGGGTGGAACTGGGTCGCGTAGACGTTGCGACCGAGACGGAACATCTGCACGGGGCACGTGGGCGACGACGCCAGCAGGGTGGCCGAGGGCGGCAGCGCGCTGATCGCCTCTTTGTGCCCCACGAAAGCGGAGAAGGTCGCGGGCATCCCCGCGGTGAGCGGGTCGTCGCGTCCCGCGTCCGTCAGCGAGACCTCGACGACGCTGATCGGCTCGGCGTAGGTGCCGTCGATCGGGGCGTCCAGGTGGGTGCCGAGGGTGCCGACGCCGTAGCACGCGCCGAGGAAGGGCGCATCGCGCTCGACCACCTCGGCGACGAGCTGTGCCATCTCGGCCTCGACGCGTCGCTGCACGGCGGACTTGCGCTCGAGCGGATCGGAGGCGTTGAACGGGCTCCCGCCCACGAGCACGCCCGACACCGCGTCGAGGTCGATGGCCGGCATCGGTTCGCGCTCGAGGCGCACGCGCCTCAGCCGCTCGGGCGGCAGACCGGTGTAGCGCAGGAAGAGCGCGTACTCCTCGTCGGCGGGACCGTCTTCGGCGCGCGTCGCGAGCAGCACAAAGGGGCGGTCACCGGGCAGGTCCGTCGAACTCACCCCGCGAGTCTAGGCGGGCGGATCCCCGGCCCGGCAGCCGGCGCGGCCGCGGGGGATCGGCGCGAGGCGTCGCGCGGTGTCAAGTCACCGGGCGGTGTCGGGGGCGCGGTCTACGCTGGCGGCATGGCTATTGCACGACTGACCGGAGGCCCGCTCGACGGGCAGGTGATCCCGCTCGAGAACGAGTCCGACGACACGCTGATCATGCCCTACAGCGAGGGTCAGCTGGTCTACCGCCGCGAGGGCGAGCCCACGAACACCGGAGACGCCGACGGCCCCACCCAGGCCGTCTTCGCGTTCGCCGAAGAGACCGAGGACATCAACCCCGACGCCGACGGACGCGACGATTGAGCGCAGGCCCGAGCGGGTCGTCGAGCGTCGAGGTAGAGGCGAAGTACGACGTCGACGACGACACGCCGCTGCCCGACTGGTCGGCCCTCCCGGGAGTGACGCGGATCGGCGAGCCGGAACCGCGGGACCTCGACGCCCGTTACCTCGACACCCCCACGGCCGAGCTGGCTCGCGCGGGTGTGGCGGTGCGGCGGCGCCTGGGCGGCCCCGACGCCGGGTGGCACGTGAAGGGACCCGCCGAGGGCGGGGGGCGCACCGAGACGCAGTGGCCCCTTGAGGACGACGTCGACCCCGACGCCGAACCGGTGGTCCCCGCCGCCGTTCAGGATGCCGTCTCGTCGATCGCCCGACCGCCGTTCACCGCTCTCGCCCGCGTGCGCAATCACCGCACCGCGTACTCCCTTCAGGATGCCGAGGGGCGCGAGGTGGCGGAATTCGTCGACGATCGCGTGCGCGCGCGTGACGAGCGGCGCGATGAGGAATCGTCGTGGCGCGAGTGGGAGGTCGAGCTCGGTCCGGCCGCCCCGCAGGACGACGCCGGTCGCACGGCCTTCTTCGCCGCGGTCGACGCCGCCGTGTTCGCCGCGGGAGGCCGCCCCGCGGCATCCGGATCGAAACTGGCCCGGACGCTCGGTCGCTGACTCCGCAGGTCGCTGGCCTCCCAGGTCGCTGACCCCGCAGGTCGTTGACCCCGCAGGTCGCTGACCCCGCGGGTCGCCGCCCCCGCAGGTCGCTGCCTCCCCACCATGCAGAAGGCCCGCCCGGTCGAACCGGGCGGGCCTTCTGCGTCGTGCGGGGATCAGAGGTTGATCATGTGCCCCGCGAGGCCGTGGAACGCCTCCTGCAGACCCTCCGACAGCGTCGGGTGGGTGTGCACGTTGCGAGCGGCCTCGAGCGCGGTGAGGTCCCACTTCTGCGCGAGGGTGAGTTCGGGCAGGAGTTCGGAGACGTCGGGGCCGATGAGGTGGCCGCCGATGAGTTCGAGGGTTTCGGCGTCGGCGACGAGCTTGACGAAGCCGACGGGCTCGCCGAGGCCGTTGGCCTTGCCGTTGGCGGAGAAGGGGAACTTCGCGACCTTGATGTCGTGGCCGGCGTCGCGCGCCTGCTGCTCGGTGAGGCCGAAGGAGGCGACCTGCGGGTTGCAGAAGGTGGCGCGCGGCATGTTGCGGTAGTCGCCGAGGGTCTGGGTCTCGGCGTTGCCGATGGTCTCGGCGGCGACCACGCCCTGCGCTTCAGCGACGTGGGCGAGCTGCAGCTTCGCGGTGACGTCGCCGATGGCGTAGATGTGGGGGACGTTGGTGCGCATGTGGTCGTCGATGTCGATCGCGCCGCGCTCGGTGAGCTTCACACCGGTGTTCTCGAGACCGAAGCCGTCGACCTTGGGGGCGAAGCCGATCGACATGAGCACGCGGTCGGCGTCGATCGACCCGGTCTGGCCGTCCTTGGCGGTGTAGGCGACGGTGACCTTGTCGCCGTGGTCGGTGACGGAGTCGACCTTGGTGGAGGTGAGGATGTCGACGCCGTAGCCCTTGTACTGCTTCTGGATCTCCTTGGACACCTCGGCGTCCTCGTTGGGCAGCGCCCGGTCGAGGAACTCGATGATCGTGACCTTCACTCCGTAGTTGGTCATGACGTACGCGAATTCCATGCCGATCGCGCCGGCGCCGACGATGACGATCGAGGAGGGCAGTTCGCGGGTGAGGATCTGCTCTTCGTAGGTGACGACGTTCTCGCTGAGGGTGACCCCGGGGAGCAGGCGCACGGTGGAGCCGGTGGCGATGATGACGTTGTCGAAGGTGACCTGCTCCTTGGAGCCGTCGGTCTTGGTCACCTCGATGGTGTGGTCGTCGGCGAAGTATCCGCGGCCCTCGTACTCGGTGACCTTGTTCTTCTTCATCAGGTAGTGGATGCCCTTGACGTGCCCGGCCGCCACCGACCGCGAGCGGTCGAAGGCCTTGCCGAAGTCGAAGGAGACCTCACCGGAGATGCCGAACAGGTCGGCCTTGGCGTGGAAGGTGTGCGCGAGGTCGGCGTTGCGCAGGAGGGCCTTGGAGGGGATGCAGCCGACGTTGAGGCAGACACCGCCCCAGTACTTCTCTTCGACGATCGCGACCGACAGTCCGAGCTGTGCGCCGCGGACGGCGGCGACGTACCCGCCGGGACCCGCACCAAGAATGACCAGATCGTAATGAGGCATGGTTCCAGCCTATCGCCCGGTGGTGCCGCCACCGGCGGTGTTCCGGCGTCCGCGCGCGGCGAACACGTAGACGAGCACCCCGGCCACGATCACGAGGGCGACCGCCAGCAGGATCCACGGCAGCGGGGACGCGTTCGACGCCTCCTCGACGGGGGTGGGGGAGGGCGCAGCCGTCTCGACGGGTGCCGCCGGCGCGGAGGCGGACGCGGAGGGGGATGCCGCTGCCGATGACGTCGTCGATGGCGCGGAGGTCGGCGTCGGGGCCGCCTCGGGAACGGTGAAGGCGAAGGAGCCGTCGATGGGGTGCCCGTCGCTGGAGACCACGCGCCACTTCACGGTGACGGCACCGGATGCCGGCCCCGCCAGCGCCTGGATGACCTCGGTGCCGGACGGCTCGGGGGCGCCGTTCGTCAGCGACGCCCCGGTCGCGTCGGTGACCTCGACGACGGTGGCGCCCGGGTCGGTGAGCACGTCGGCGCTGAAGGTGAGGGTGATCTGCGAGGGGAGCGCCTCCAGGACCGCGTCGGCGGTCGGGTCGGTCGCGACCAGTTCGTCGTGGGCCGAGGCCGGGGCCGCGGGCACGAGGAGCACGACGGCGGCCAGGAGCGCGGCGGCCAGGGCGGCGGGGAGGGTGCGCCGGCGCGGCGCCAGGAGGGACGTCATGCTCCGACCCTAATCAGCGGCGCTGACAGGGAGCCTCGGGTGGGCGTCCGAGACGGTCCGCGCCCGTCGGATCGTGTTCCGCGGCTCGTGAGCGCGCTTCACCCGCGCCTTCCGGCGTCACCGGACTCGACACGACGGACCCCGGGTCGATAGGTTCGAGTGTCTCGTCGGCCGCCCCGCGCCCCGAACCGCGGTGTCCGGTGTCGACGAAATCAGACACATCACGCATCACCATGGCCCGCGCGCGGTCGGCCTCCGTTCGTTCTGGACCGATCGGTTATGGTGAATATGAAGGAGAAGCCGTGGACGAGACCAGCCGATTCGATCGAGACGAGATCAGACGCGCGGCCGACGCCGCCGCCCGCGACCGCTCGCACGACACGACCCAGACCCACGACGCCGACCTGTCGTTCGTCCCCTTCGGAGCCGACCTCACCGAGGCGGAGCTCGAGGCGATCGACGCCCTCCCCTCGGGAGCCGCTCTGCTCATCGTGCGCTCCGGCCCCACGACGGGTGCCCGCTACCTGCTCGATACCGACGTCACCACCGTCGGTCGTCACCCCGAGGCCGACCTCTTCTTCGACGACGTGACGGTGTCGCGTCGTCACGCCGAGATCATCCGCACCGGAACGGCGTTCGAGATCGTCGACCAGCGCTCGCTCAACGGCAGCTACGTCAACGGCGAGCGGGTCGACCGCTCCGCCCTCGTCAACGGCTCCGAGGTGCGCATCGGAAAGTTCCGCCTCAACTTCTTCGGTTCGCCGGTCGACCTGCCCGCGGCAGAGCACTGATGGCGGCAGCCCCCTCCCGTGGTCGTCAGACGGCTGCGGGGCTGCTCAGCATCGGACAGGTGCTCGCGCGTCTGACCCCCGACTTCCCGGCGCTGACCTCGAGCAAGCTGCGGTTCCTCGAGGTGCAGGGGATCGTTTCCCCCACCCGCACGGAGTCGGGCTATCGCAAGTTCTCGCCCGCGGACCTCGAGCGCCTCCGCCTCGCCCTGACCCTCCAGCGCGACCACTACCTCCCCCTCGTCGTCATCCGGGACTACCTCGAAGACCTCGACGCCGGGCGCAACCCCGCTCCGCCCACGTCGATCCCGTCGATGACGACCGCTCCGCGCCGTTACCGCCGCGACGAGCTGCTCGCGGCGGCCGGCGCCGGCCCGCAGCTGCTCAACGACGCGGTGAGCACCGGGGTGATCGCGGGCGCGGAGACCTACTCCGAGCAGACGGTCGCCCTGCTCCGCACCCTCGTCGCCCTTGATCGGCACGGCATCGAACCGCGCCACGTGCGAGGCCTCCGCCAGAGCGCGGAGCGCGAGGTCGCGCTCGTCGAGTCCGCCCTCTCGGCGCTCCTGCGCCGTCCCGATGCGGCCTCGCGCGCGCGGGCGAGCGAGCTGGCGCCCGAGCTGGCGAGCCGTCTCGAAGAGGTGCGTTCGCTGTTCGTGCGCGACGCGATCGAGCGAATGCTGTCCTGACCGCGACACGCCGCGGCCCTCGGAGCGGATGTCATTGCCGGGGGACCCTCGCTGATCTAGCGTGGAGGAAACGAGCAGAAAAGGAGGGCGCGAGCATGAACGCTGGCGACGCAGTCGGCGAACCCCGGTTCGCCACCGACCTCCTCTTCACCGACGGTCTGCCCGAGATGGACGACGACACGGGCTACCGCGGCGCCGTCGCGGCGCGCGCCGCCGGCATCACGTACCGTCAGCTCGACTACTGGGCTCGTACCGAGCTCGTCGTCCCGACGGTCCGCGGGGCGAGCGGCTCGGGGTCGCAGCGTCTCTACGGCTTCCGCGACATCCTCGTGCTCAAGCTCGTGAAGCGCCTCCTCGACACCGGCATCTCGCTCCAGCAGATCCGCACGGCCGTCGACCAGCTCCGGGCCGCGGGCATCCGCGACCTCGCGGGCACCACGCTCATGAGCGATGGAGCCTCCGTCTACCTCTGCACCTCGAACGACGAGGTCATCGACCTCGTCAGCCGCGGCCAGGGCGTCTTCGGCATCGCGGTGGGCAAGGTCCTGCGCGAGGTCGAGTCCACGCTGGTCGACTTCGAGAAAGCGACCCCCGACGCGGTCGACGAGCTCGCCGCGCGTCGCGCCGCCCGCACCGCGTAAAGGGCCTCACTCTCCTCTGATCCCGGATGCCATGGCATCCGGAATTCTGCTTCCCCCCGCGCGAGTCGCCAGGTTTCGTCGCTCCGTGGCCGCTGGAAGCGACAGATCTTGGCGAGTCAGGCGCGAGGCGCGGCCCGACGACAGACGCCGCCCCGGCTGCGAGGCAGCGGGACGGCGTCGTCGCGAGCGCGGGGTCAGGCCTGCGGGGCCTCGTTCTCGACGGGGATGCGGCCGGTGCGGACGATCCGGTCGAGCAGGGCGTCGAAGTCGGCCGCCAGCTCCTGCGCCGAGTCTCCGGGCCACACGTGCAGCGGCTTCGCGGCGCCCTGCGCCTGCTGGAGCGAGGTGCGCTCGGGCAGTTGCGGGTTGAGCACGAGGGGGCCGAACATGTCGCGCAGCTCCTTGATGCGGAACTGGTGCTCGATCGACTGCGGGCGCACGCGGTTGACCACGACGCCGAGCGGCTGCAGACGGGGGGAGAGACCGCGGCGGATCTCCTCGATCGCGCGGAGAGCGCGGTCGGCGGCGGCGACGGAGAACAGTCCCGGCTCGGTCACGACGACCACGCGGTCGCTCGCGGCCCACGCGGTGCGCGTGAGGGCGTTGAGCGAGGGGGCGCAGTCGATGAGCACGAGGTCGTACTCGCTCTCGATGGTCGCGAGGGCCTCTTCGAGCTTCCAGACGTCGCGCACGCTCGGGTGCGGACCGTCGAAGTTGATGGCCGACGGGCTGCCGATGAGCACGTCGATGGTGCCCGGATGCACCTTCGCCCACCCGCTCGAGGTGATCGCCTGGCGGACGACCTTCTCTTTCGGGTTCGCCAGGACATCGGCGATGTTGAGCCGACCGGCGACCTGGATGTCCATCCCGGTCGACACGTCGGACTGGGGGTCGAGGTCGACGACGAGAGTGCGAACGCCACGTGCGAAGGCGGCCGAAGCCAGCCCGAGTGTCACGGTCGTCTTGCCGACCCCGCCTTTGAGAGAGCTGACGGAGAGTACGTGCACGAGAGTCCACGTTACCGTCCCCTAGGCTGTGAGCACATTCAGCCCCGCCAGCTTGACGTGAGGTGCGCATGTTCTCGAAAATCCTGGTCGCCAATCGTGGCGAGATCGCCATCCGTGCGTTCCGCGCCGCCTACGAGGTCGGAGCGCGCACCGTCGCGGTCTATCCGTACGAGGATCGCGCGTCCCTGCATCGGCTGAAGGCCGACGAGGCCTATCAGATCGGCGAACGCGGCCACCCCGTACGCGCCTACCTCGACGTCGACGAGATCATCCGCGTCGCCCGCGAGTGCGGAGCGGATGCCATCTACCCCGGCTACGGCTTCCTCTCCGAGAACCCGGAGCTCGCCGAGAAGGCCGCGGCCCACGGCATCACCTTCATCGGTCCGCCCGCCGAGGTGCTGTCGATGGCGGGCAACAAGGTCACCGCGAAGGAGCACGCGATCTCGGCCGGTGTGCCGGTCCTGCGCTCCACGCCGGCATCCGACGACATCGACGAACTGCTCGCGCAGGCCGACGAGATCGGGTTCCCCGTGTTCGCCAAGGCCGTCGCCGGCGGTGGCGGGCGGGGAATGCGCCGCGTCGAGTCGAAGGGCGAGCTCGCCCCCGCCCTGGCCGAGGCGATGCGCGAAGCGCAGAGCGCCTTCGGCGACCCGCGCATGTTCCTCGAGCAGGCCGTGCAGCGTCCGCGTCACGTCGAGGTGCAGATCCTCGCGGATGCCACGGGCGAGACCGTCCACCTCTTCGAGCGCGACTGCTCGGTGCAGCGTCGGCACCAGAAGGTCATCGAGATCGCGCCCGCGCCGAACCTCGACGACGCGGTGCGACAGGACCTGCACCGCTACGCGGTCGCCTTCGCCCGCTCCATCGGCTACCAGAACGCCGGCACCGTGGAGTTCCTCCTCGAGACGGCGGGCCCGCGCGCGGGCGAGGTCGTCTTCATCGAGATGAACCCCCGCATCCAGGTCGAGCACACCGTGACCGAGGAGGTCACCGACGTCGACCTCGTGCAGTCGCAGATGCGCATCGCCGCGGGACAGACCCTCGCCGACCTGCACCTGCAGCAGGGCGACATCCACCTGCGCGGCGCGGCCCTGCAGTGCCGCATCACGACGGAGGACCCCACGCAGGGCTTCCGCCCCGACACCGGCAAGATCACCACGTACCGCTCGCCGGGCGGCGCGGGCATCCGCCTCGACGGCGGCACGACCGCCGCGGGTTCGCAGGTGAGCCCGCACTTCGACTCGATGCTGTCGAAGCTGTCGTGCCGGGGCCGTGATTTCCCGGCCGCCGTGGCGCGCGCCCGCCGCGCCCTCGCGGAGTTCCGCATCCGCGGCGTCTCGACGAACATCCCCTTCCTGCAGGCGGTGCTCGACGACCCCGCGTTCCTCGCCGGCGACCTCAGCACGTCGTTCATCGACGAGCGCCCCGAGCTGCTGAAGGGCCGCGAGTCGAAGGACCGCGGCACGAAGATCCTCTCGTGGCTCGTCGACACCACGGTCAACCGCCCCCACGGCGAGAACCCGCTCTCGATCGACCCGGGCGCGAAGCTGCCGAAGCTCGACCTGGCCGAGGCGGCCCCCGATGGTTCGCGCCAGCGCCTGCAGCAGCTCGGCCCGGCCGGCTTCGCCGCGGCCCTGCGCGCGCAGACCGCCCTCGCCGTCACCGAGACGACGTTCCGCGACGCGCATCAGTCGCTCCTCGCCACCCGCGTGCGCACGCGCGATCTCGTTCGCGTCGCCCCCTCCGTCGCGCGGCTGACGCCCGGTCTGCTCTCGGTCGAGGCCTGGGGAGGCGCGACGTACGACGTCGCGCTGCGCTTCCTCGGCGAAGACCCCTGGGAGCGCCTCGACGCCCTCCGCCAGGCCCTGCCGAACATCGCGATCCAGATGCTGCTGCGCGGCCGCAACACGGTGGGCTACACCCCCTACCCGACGGAGGTCACCGATGCCTTCGTCGCCGAGGCGGCGGCATCCGGGGTCGACATCTTCCGGATCTTCGACGCGCTCAACGACGTCTCGCAGATGCGGCCCGCGATCGACGCGGTGCTCGCGACCGGGACCTCGATCGCCGAGGTGGCCGTCTGCTACACCGGAGACCTGCTCGATCCGTCCGAGCGGCTGTACACGCTCGACTACTACCTGCGCCTCGCGGAGCAGATCGTCGACGCCGGCGCGCACATCCTCGCCATCAAGGACATGGCGGGCCTGCTGCGTCCGGCCGCCGCGGCGAAGCTCGTCACGGCGCTGCGCGAGCGCTTCGACCTCCCGGTCCACGTGCACACCCACGACACCGCGGGCGGGCAGCTCGCCACGCTGCTCGCCGCCTCGGCGGCGGGGGCGGATGCCGTCGACGCGGCCGCCGCACCCATGGCGGGCACGACGAGCCAGCCGTCGCTGTCGGCGCTGGTCGCCGCCCTCGCCCACACCGAGCGCGACACGGGACTCGACCTCGCGGCCGTGAGCGACCTCGAGCCGTACTGGGAGGCGGTGCGACACCTGTACCGGCCGTTCGAGTCGGGTCTCGCCGGACCCACCGGTCGCGTCTACCGTCACGAGATCCCGGGCGGGCAGCTGTCCAACCTGCGCCAGCAGGCGATCGCCCTGGGGCTGGCCGACGACTTCGAGCTCATCGAGGACATGTACGCCGCCGCGGATCGCATCCTCGGACGCGTGCCGAAGGTGACCCCCTCGTCGAAGGTCGTGGGCGATCTGGCCCTGCACCTCGCCGCGGTCAAGGCCGATCCGGCGGACTTCGAGCGCAACCCCGAGAAGTACGACGTGCCCGACTCGGTCGTGTCGTTCATGGCCGGGGAGCTGGGCGATCTGCCGGGCGGCTGGCCCGAGCCGTTCCGGTCGAAGGTACTCGCGGGGCGCGATGCCAAGGCCGGAGTCACCCCGCTGACCGCGGAGGACGCCGCGGCGCTGGCGGGCGAGTCCGCCGAGCGTCGCGCCCGCCTGAACCACCTGCTGTTCCCCGCTCCGACGCGCACGTTCCTCGAGACGCGCGAGCGGTTCGGCGACCTCAGCGTGCTCGACACGGCCGACTACCTCTACGGTCTGCGCCCGGGAGGAGAGCACACCGTCGAGATCGAGCGCGGCGTGCAGTTATTCGTCGGTCTCGAGGCGGTGGGCGACGCCGACGACAAGGGCATGCGCACGGTGATGACGACGCTGAACGGTCAGCTGCGTCCGGTGTTCGTCCGCGACCGCTCGATCGACGTCGAGGCGCGCCAGGCCGAGAAGGCCGATACCTCCAAGCCGGGTCAGGTCGCCGCCCCCTTCTCGGGCGTGGTGACCATGAAGGCCGCTCCGGGCGACCGGGTGAAGGCGGGACAGGCGGTGGCCTCGATCGAAGCGATGAAGATGGAGGCCGCCATCACCACGCCGGTCGAGGGAGTGATCGAGCGGGTCGCGATCGGGGCCACGCAGCAGGTCGAGGCCGGAGATCTTTTGCTCGTGATCCGCCCCGCGCAGTAGCCTGGGAGGGGGCGCTTTCGCGCCCTCTTCCCGTTTGGAGACTGCAGTGACCCCCGACCGCACCGACGCGAACCCCGACGAGAACGCCGAGCACGGCGTGCTCGACGAGAGCGGGAACCTCGACACGGCCAGCATCACCATCCTCGGCGGACACATCGCGCAGGTCAGTGTCGACCTGCCGGTGGCCGACGACGACGACCTCGACGACGACGTGATCGAGGACGAGATCCCCTTCGACGACGCCGACATCGCCGCCCTCGACGCTCCGTACCCGCACCGGGACCCGGCCGAGGTCAAGGCGGCCGAGATCGAGGCCGGCGAGGTCGACGTGCTCGACACCGACGAGATCATCCTCGAACCCCACCCCGAGGCGCCGTCCGCCGACGTCCGCGACGACCACGAGGTGCACGACGCCGACGTTCTCGACGACACCGAGACCGGCGACCCCGATACCGGCGACGCCGAGACCGACGGCGCCGGCGCGGGTGTCGCGGAGGCCGGTGTCGCGGACGCCCATACCGACGCGGACCTCGAGACGGATGCGGACGCCGAGACGCCCGTGCCGGAGCACGACGACGCCGAGAGCGACGGGGTCGACTCCGCACGCAGTGAAGACGCGGACGTGCACGACGCTCCGGCGCCCGCAGCGGACGACGAGCCGCAGTCCGTCGGCGACACGCACGCCGATGACGAGCCTCACGCGCCCGTCGAAGACGCTCCGACGGAAGGTGCCTCGGTGGAGGAGGCTTCCTCGGAGGGTGCTCCCGCTGAGGAGGGCGCGGCGACGGGCCACGTGTCCGCGGGCGGTTATTCCGAGGGGGACGGTTCGGCCGAGCACGACGCTTCCGAGTGGGACGGGGCGGCGGATGATCACGCCGCCGCCGACGACGCCCCCGAGGTCACCGCCTCCGCGGTCGACGCTCCGGAGGCGGGGGATGACGTCGCAGACAGCGACGTTTCCGACGACGGCAGGGCCGACGACCATGTCGCCGAGGATCTGCACGACGCCGAGATCGTGGACGACGTCGAGCTGTTCGAGGCGGACGCCGCCGCTCCGCTCGACGACGAGGGGTCTTCTGCCTCCGCCGAGCCGCTCACGCACGCCCCGTGGGTGCCCGCGGAGACGGCTGGAGCCGTTCCGCCCGCGACCTCGGACCAGCACGCCGATGACCAGCACGCGGACGACGAGCCCGCTGACGACGCGCCCGCCGGCGACGCCCCCGCTGACGACGCACCCGCTGACGACGCCCCCGCTGACGACGCACCCGCTGACGACGCACCCGCTGACGACGCACCCGCTGACGACGAGGTCGTCGTGGCGGCCATCGACGCCGACGACGCGCACGCCGCGCATCGTGCCACCGCCCCCGCGCCCGCCCCCGAGCCGGCCGGAGCGGACGCGGCCGACGCGCCCACGCCCGTCGACGAGATGGTGCTCACCGCGCGGGTGGCCGAGCCCGCGGCATCCTCCGCCGACGACGCCCGCCCCGCGACGGACACCGAGGGGGACGCTCCCGTCGTGTCGCCCCCGGCGCAGCCCGCCGCGACGGCGACCGGAAGCGTGCCCACCACACGGGCCGAGCGCGCCGCGACCGGCGTGATCGGCACCGTCCCCCTGACCCGCCGCCGCGCGCACCAGGCCGAGGACGCCGCTCGTGCGACCGAGGAGGCCGCGCGCGTCGACCGCGCCCACGCCATGGAGCGCGTGCGCACGCCCGCGCCCGAGGTCACTCTCACCTCGAAGCGCATCGGGCAGATCGACGACACCCGGGAGAGCTCCGACCTGCTCACCGCGGATCGCCTGCTCGATCCGCGTCAGATCGCCCGCCCCGAGCCGGAGGGGCTGTTCCAGCAGCTCGTCTACTCGGTGTCGCGTCACCGCATCAACCTCGGCGACGGCCGCCGCGCCCGCGAGCGCAAAGACCTCGATCGCCGCATCGCCGCCCCTCTGAGCGGCGGCGCGCGCTTCGTCCCCGTGCTCTCGCGCAAGGGCGGCGTCGGCAAGACCACCGTCACGTCGCTGCTGGGCATGGCCCTCGCCGACGCGCGCGACGATCGCATCATCGCCGTCGATGCGAACCCCGACCGCGGCACGCTCGCCGACCGCGTCGGACGGCCCAACGGGCGCACGGTGCGCGACCTCGTGCGCGCGCACGACGAGATGGCCGGCTACAACGACGTGTCCTCGATCGTCGCCCGGGATGCCACCCGCCTCGACGTGCTGGCATCCGATGCCGATCCGCGGGTGTCCGAGGCCTTCAGCGACGACGACTACCGCCAGGTCGCCGACGTCGCCGCGCACTACTACTCGATCGTGCTCACCGACACCGGGACCGGGATCGTCCACTCGGTCATGGGTGCCACCCTCGAGCTCGCCGACACCCTGGTCATCGTGGCGGGACTGTCCGTCGACGAGGCGCGCCTCGCGTCCGAGACCCTCACGTGGTTGGAGACGAACGGGTACGCGGCACGCGTCCGCGACGCCGTCGTGGTGCTCAACAACTCCCGACCGGGCACGCCGCTCGTGCGCGAGAGCGAGTTGGAGGCGCACTTCCGTTCGCGCGTGCGCACCGTCATCCGCATGCCGTACGACGCGCGCATCGCGGCGGGCAGCGCCATCACGTTCCGCGACCTGCAGCCCAGCACCCGGCAGGCGGCGCGCGAGCTCGCAGCCGCGGTCGTCGAGGGCCTGCGCACGCCGGTGGCCGCCGCATGAGCGTGCGTCCGATCCGCCTGTTCGGCGACCCCGTCCTGCGCGCGAAGAGCGCCCCCATCGAGACGATCGACGACGGCATCCGTGCTCTCGTCCGCGACCTGCTCGACACCGTCGAGCTGCCCGGGCGGGCGGGCGTCGCCGCCCCGCAGATCGGCGTCGGGCTGCGGGCCTTCAGCTACAACATCGACGGCGACATCGGGTACGTGCTCAACCCTGTGTTGGTCGAGACCCGCGGCGAGCCCGAGGCGGTGGGGGAGGGCTGCCTGTCCGTCCCCGGTCTGTGGCACGACGCGATCCGGTACCCGTGGGCCAAGGTCGTGGGCATCGACCTCGATGGCCGCGAGGTCGTGCTCGAGGGCGAGGGACTCCTCGCCCAGGCGCTGCAGCATGAGACGGACCACCTCGACGGGATGCTGTACCTGTCGCGGCTGCCCGCCGAGACCCGTCGCGAGGCGATGCGCCAGGTGCGCGAGAGCGACTGGTTCTGACCCGCGTCGCGCGAGCCGGCGCCTCCGTCGCGCGTCGCGCGGAAGGCCTGCGACCGCGCGGGTGAGCGGACGGCTCGCGTGCGCGGGTTCTCGCGCGCCGGGCGGGGCGTCGGCGTGTGCGCAAGCTCTGTGATCTGAATGACCTCCGTCGTGCGGCGGGGGTTCGGGCTGAGGGTGTGCGAATCGCGGAGGTTATGCGCGGGTTCTCGCGCGCCGAGCGGGGCGTCGGCGTGTGCGCAAGCTCTGTGATCTGCATAACCTCCGTTGTGGGGCAGGGGTTCGGGCTGAGGGTGTGCGAATCGCGGAGGTTATGCGCGGGGTACCCGGCGGGGCGTCGGCGTGCGCGCAAGCTCCGTGATCTGCACAACCTCCGTTGCGGGGCAGGGCGTCAGGCTGAGGATGTGCGAATCGCAGAGGTTATGCGCGGGCGTCGACGTGGGCGCGCCGCGACCCCGCGACGCCGCCGGCCGGCGCGCGGGCGCGAAGGCGCGCGCAGACGAAACGGCCCGGCCCCCGAAGGCGGGGAACCGGGCCGTTCCGTGCGGCGGCTCAGGGGAGCGACACGTTGGTGGTGTTCACCGGGACCGCGTAGATGTCCTCGATCGCGTCGGCGAAGTCCTTCACGATGACGTTGCGCTTGATGCTCATCTTGGGCGTGAGGTGGCCGCTCGCCTCGGTCCACTCGGTCGCCAGAATCGTGAACTTGCGGATCGACTCCGCGCGCGAGACGCGCGTGTTGGCGCGGTCGATCGCCCCCTGCACCTCGGCGCGCACCTTCTCGTTCGTGCTCGCCTGCTCGAGCGTCATGTCGGCGGGCAGGCCGTTGTTGGCCAGCCACGTCGGCAGCATCTCCGGGTCGAGGGTGACCAGGGCCGCGATGAACGGCTTGTGGTCGCCGACGACGACCACCTGTCCGACGATCGGGTTGGCGCGGATGGGGTCCTCGAGGGCGGCCGGGGCGACGTTCTTGCCGCCCGCGGTGACGATGATCTCCTTCTTGCGACCGGTGATCGCGAGGAAGCCGTCGCTGTCGAAGGCGCCGATGTCGCCCGTCTTGAACCACTCGCCGTCGAAGGCCTCGGCCGTGGCCTCGGGGTTCTGCCAGTACTCGCGGAAGACGTTGATGCCGCGCACCTGGATCTCGCCGTCGTCGGCCAGTCGCACGCCGACGCCGGGGAGCACCGGCCCGACCGTGCCGATCTTCGACTTCGTGGCGAGGTTGACCGTGGCCGGCGCCGTCGTCTCGGTCAGCCCGTAGCCCTCGAGGATGACGACGCCGAGGCTGCGGAAGAAGTGACCCAGGCGCGGGCCGAGCGGGGCCGAACCCGACACGGCGTAGACGACCCGACCGCCCATCGCCTCGCGCAGCTTCGAGTAGACGAGCTTGTCGAACAGGGCGAACTTCAGCTTCAGGCCGAGGGGGATCTTCTTGCCCTCCTGCAGGCGCTGCGAGTGCTCGATCGCGGCGTCGGCGGCGGCGCGGAAGATCTTGCCCTTGCCGCCCGCCTCGGCCTTCTGCTCGGCCGAGTTGTAGACCTTCTCGAACACGCGAGGCACCGCGAGCAGGAAGGTGGGGCGGAAGGTGCCGAGGGCGGGCAGCAGCTGCTTGGTGTCGGGCTGATGACCGGTCTTGACGCCGGCGTGCACGTTCAGCAGCGAGATGAACCGGGCGAACACGTGCGCGGTGGTGATGAACAGCAGCGTCGAGGCTCCGGGCGTCTCGACCACCTCGTGCAGGGCTTTGGCGGAGTTGCGCGCGAGCTCGACGAAGTTGCTGTGCACGAGGACGCAGCCCTTGGGGCGGCCCGTCGACCCGGAGGTGTAGATGAGGGTCGCGACATCGCCGGCCTTCGCCAGGTGGCGGCGGCGCTCGATCTCTTCGTCGGTGATGTGCGTCCCGTTCGCGACGAGCGCATCGAGGGCGCCGGAGTGCATCGCCCACACGTCGCGGACGAGGGGGAGGTCGCTGCGCACCTCGTCGAGGCGCGCGCCGTGCTCGGCGGATTCGAGGACGACGGCGATGGCGCCCGAGTCCGACAGGATCCACGAGATCTGCGAGGGCGAGCTGGTCTCGTACACCGGCACCATCACGGCGCCCGCGTAGAAGAGCGCGAAGTCGACCAGGGTCCAGTCGTAGGTGGTGCGGGCGATGAAGCCCACCTTCTCGCCCGGTTGGATGCCGGCGGCGACGAAGCCCTTCGCGAGGGCGATCACCTGACGCTCGAACTCGGCGGCCGACACGTCGCGCCACCCGCCGGCCTCGGGGACGGCGAACAGCGGCCGGTCGGGCGTCGCGCGCACGCGGTCGGCGAGGAGGTCGGACGCGTTGGCGTCGGGGTCGGCGGGGACGACAGGGGGGAGGTCGAACTGGATCACGGTAACTCCTTTGGCACCGGAAAGAACGTCGAGCGGTCCATCAGTCTATCGGCACGGCTCCCGCGGCCTCGGAGCCGCCCGTCGTTCGCGCGCCGCGCGGCATGGCTAGACTTCTCCGGGCCACCCTCTCGGTCGGCCCGGAAGGGAGCACGGTGCGCAACGTCGGCATCGACATCGGGGGAACGAAGATCGCGGGCGGCGTCGTCGACGACGACGGCACCATCATCGAGAAGCTCCGGGTCGACACCCCCATCGATCCCGCGGCCCTGGTGGATGCGGTGGTCGACATGGCCGACCACCTGCGCCGCGCGCACGAGGTGCACGCCATCGGCGTCGCCGCGGCCGGCTTCATCAGCCGCGACCGCAGCACGGTGATCTACGCGCCCAACATCGACTGGCGCGACGAGCCGCTTCGCGCGCGCCTCGAGCAGCGCCTCGACGCCCCTGTCACGATCGAGAACGACGCGAACGCCGCCGGGTGGGGCGAGTACCGCTTCGGTGCCGGCCGGGGCGTGCGCGACATGGTCATGCTGACGATGGGCACCGGCGTCGGCGGCGCCGTCGTCACCGACGGCGAGCTGTTCCGCGGGGGTCACGGCATCGGCGCCGAGCTCGGGCACATGCGCTTCGTGCGCGGCGGCCACCCCTGCGGGTGCGGTCAGAACGGATGCCTCGAGCAGTACGCCTCGGGACGCGCGCTGCAGCGCGAGGCGAACACGATCGCCGACGAGGGCGGCATCGGCGCGGCGCTGGCGGCGGTGCGCGCCGAGAAGGGCGCCATCCCCGGGCCCGCGGTGTCGCGGCTCGTGCTCGCCGGCGACCCCGGCGCGATCGAGGCCCTGCGCCGCGTCGCGACTGCTCTCGGCGAGGCGTGCGGCGGGTTCCAGGCCGTGCTCGACCCCGAGGTCTTCGTGATCGGCGGGGGAGTGGCGCAACTGGGCGCCGATCTGCTCGAGCCGGTGAAGCTCGCGTACGAGACCTCGCTGCCGGGGTACGGTGAACGTCCGGTCGCGGACTTCGCGATCGCGCGCCTGGGCAACGACGCCGGTCTCATCGGGGTCGCCGACCTCGCCGGGAAGGAGCGCTGACGATGTTCTACTGGCTCATGAAATACGTGGTCATCGGACCGGTCATCAAGGCCGTGTTCCGCCCGTGGATGGTGGGCCGGCGCAACATCCCCGCGGAGGGGGCGGCGATCCTCGCCAGCAACCACCTCTCGTTCTCGGACTCGATCTTCCTCCCACTCATGATCGATCGCCGCATGGCGTTCCTCGCCAAGAGCGACTACTTCACCGGCAAGGGTCTCAAGGGCTGGGCCACCCGGATGTTCTTCCAGGCGACCGGCCAGCTGCCGATCGACCGCTCCGGGGGCAAGGCCTCGGAGGCGTCGCTGAACACGGGGCTGGGCGTGCTCGGTCGCGGCGAACTGCTCGGGATCTACCCCGAGGGCACCCGCAGCCCCGACGGCACCCTGTACCGCGGGCGCACCGGCATCGCCCGCATGGCGCTCGAGGCCCGTGTTCCGGTCGTCCCCGTCGTCATGGTCGACACCGGCGCCGTGATGCCGATCGGCCAGCGCCTCCCGCGCGTGGGTCGGGTGGGCATCGTCATCGGCGAGCCGCTGGACTTCTCGCGGTTCGAGGGCATGGAGGGCGATCGATACGTCCTGCGCTCGGTCACCGACGAGATCATGGTCGCTCTGCAGCGCCTCGGCGAGCAGCGCTACGAGGACGTCTACGCCTCCACCGTGAAGGACCGTCTGGCCACCGCGCAGGCGGCGAAGGCGCCGTCGTCGCGCCACTAGACTTCAGGGGTGAATCAGCAGCTCCACGACCTCGACCACTGGCGTTCCCTGCCCATCAAGCAGCAGCCGCAGTGGTATGACGAGGGCGCGGTGGCCGCGGCATCCGCAGAGCTGGCGACCCTCCCGCCGCTGGTCTTCGCCGGCGAGGTCGACATCCTGCGCGATCGTCTCGCTCGTGCCGCCGCCGGCCAGGCGTTCCTGCTCCAGGGCGGTGACTGCGCCGAGACGTTCGCCGGTGCGACCGCCGAGCAGATCCGCAACCGCATCAAGACCGTGCTCCAGATGGCCGTCGTCCTCACCTACGGCGCGTCGATGCCGGTGGTGAAGATGGGCCGCATGGCGGGGCAGTTCGCCAAGCCGCGCTCGAGCGACACCGAGACCCGCGGCGACGTGACGCTTCCCGCCTACCGCGGCGACATCGTCAACGGGTACGACTTCACCGAGGAGTCGCGCAAGGCCGACCCGGCGCGTCTGCTGAAGGGCTACCACACGGCCGCCTCGACGCTGAACCTCATCCGCGCGTTCACGCAGGGCGGCTTCGCCGACCTGCGCGAGGTGCACAGCTGGAACAAGGGCTTCGCCTCGACCCCCGCGAACCAGGCCTACGAGAGCATGGCGACCGAGATCGACCGCGCGATCAAGTTCATGGAGGCCGCGGGCGCCGACTTCGACGAGCTCACGCGCGTGGAGTTCTACACCGGTCACGAGGGTCTGCTCATGGACTACGAGCGCCCCATGACCCGCATCGACTCGCGCACGGGTCTGCCCTACAACACCTCGTCGCACTTCCAGTGGATCGGTGAGCGCACGCGCGAGCTCGACGGCGCGCACGTCGACTACTTCTCGAAGATCCGCAACCCCATCGGCGTCAAGCTCGGTCCCACGACGACGCCCGAGACGGCTCTCGCGCTCATCGACAAGCTCGACCCCGAGCGCGAGCCCGGCCGTTTGACGTTCATCACGCGCATGGGCGCGGGCAAGATCCGCGACGCCCTGCCGCCGCTGCTCGAGGCCGTGCGCGACTCCGGCGCCACCCCGCTGTGGGTCACCGATCCGATGCACGGCAACGGCATCACCACGCCCACGGGGTACAAGACGCGCCGTTTCGACGACGTGGTCGACGAGGTGCGCGGGTTCTTCGAGGCTCACCGTTCGGTGGGCACGCACCCCGGCGGCATCCACGTCGAGCTCACCGGCGACGACGTCACCGAGTGCCTGGGCGGCTCGGAGCAGATCGACGAGGCGACCCTCGCGACGCGCTACGAGAGCCTGTGCGACCCGCGCCTGAACCACCGGCAGAGCCTGGAGCTGGCGTTCCTCGTGGCCGAGGAGCTCGAGAAGCGCTGACCCGCGTCCCGCCTGCGAGATGCCCCCGACCCGTGCGGTCGGGGGCATCGTCGTCTCCGGATGCCGGATACGGGGGCGGATGCCGCGGCCCCGGCGTAAGCGGGGGCACAGGTGCCGCAAGGCGCTGCCGGCTCCGTGGGCCGCCGGCCGCGCCCCCGTCGCAAACGTCGCCGGCCGGTCTACAGCGTCGGCGTCAGCGTGATCGTCGAGCCCTGCGGGGCGGTCGTCCCGGCCTTGGGGTTGGTCGCGCGGACCTTGTAGATGTCCCAGTACTTGAAGCCGAGGGGCAGCGTGCCGTCGTCGATGCCGGCGTTGACCTCGAAGCCCAGGGCGTCGAGGGCCGCGACCGCGTCGCGGATCGACATGCCGATGATGTTGCCGGGGATCTCGACGGGCTTGGGGCCGATCGACACGCGCAGGGGGACCGTGTCGCCGGGGCGCCAGTTGCCGCCTCCGTCGCGGTCGCCGATGCCGATCACGACACCGGATGCCACGCTGTTGCTGTACTCCTCGGACACGGAGGTCTTCAGGCCCGCGCCGTCGAGGGCGCGCTCGGCGGCCGACTGCGACTCTCCCGTGACGTCGGGGATCGGGCCGAGGGAGACGACGAGCGTCGCCGCATCGCCCTCGTAGACGGTGCACCCGTCGGTGCAGGCGAAGGCGTCGCCGCCCGCGCGCGGGATGATCGAGGCGGCCAGGACCGTGCCGTCGGCGGCGTCGGTGAACTGCCGCTCGGGGTCGTCGCCGACGCCGACGTACGCGGCCTGCAGGACGTTGCGGACATCGTCGGCGGAGCGCCCGCCGAGGGCCGGGATGTCGTGGGTGGCCGGTCCGACCGAGACCAGCACGGTCACCACCGTGTTCTTGTCGAGGCGTTCGCCGGGTGCGGGGTCGGAACCCACCGTCGTCCCCGCGGGGATGTCGCGGTCGGTGACGTCCTGGCGCTGGGCCTGCAGCTGCTCCTGCACGAGGAGCGCCTGCGCCTCGTCGAAGCTGCGGTTCGAGACGTCGGGGACGGCCACGAGCGAGCCCGGTCCCGATCCGAAATACCATCCGGTGAATCCGGCGCCGCCGGCCAGCAGCAGCACGATGACGAGGATCCATGCGCCGCGCGCCGTCCGGCGGCGGGTGCGGGCGCGCAGGCGCGCGGCGTTGTCGGGTTCGTCGACCGTCGCCGACGGCACCGCCGCGGTCTGCGGGAGGACCTTCGTGAGCTCGCGCGACTCCGCGGGGGAGGCGGAGCCCGCCGTGCCCACCGACACCGCGCGGGCGACCTGGGGGGCGAGACCGAGGTCCTTCTCGACGGCGCGGAGGCGCTCGAGCATCGCGGCCGCGTCGACCGGCCGGTCATCGGGCTCGCGCTCGGTGGCCCACAGCACCAGCTCGTCGAGCTGCTCGGGGACCGACGGGTTCTTCGCGCTCGGGCGCGGGACGGAGTCGGTGGCGTGCTGGTAGGCGATCTGCATCGGCTGCTCGCCCTTGTAGGGCTGCTCTCCCGCGAGCATCTCGTAGAGCATGATGCCGAGCGAGTAGATGTCGCTGCGGGCATCGGCGGTGCCGCGCGTGACCAGCTCGGGTGCGAGGTAGGCGATGGTGCCCATGAGCTGGGCGCCGCTGGCGGTGTTGGCGGTCGTCGCGCGGGCGAGGCCGAAGTCGCCGATCTTGATGCGGCCGTCTTCCGCGAGCAGGACGTTCTCGGGCTTGACGTCGCGGTGGACGATGCCCGCCCGGTGGGCCGCGGCGAGGCCCGAGAGGATGGCATCCATGATCGTCAGCGTCTGGTCGACGGTGAGCCGCCGGTGTTCGCGGAGCAGCTCGCGCAGCGTGATCCCGGGGAGGTACTCCATCACCAGGTAGGCCATCTCGCCGTCCTGGCCCTGGTCGAACACGTTGACCACGTGCGGGTCGCTCAGACGGGCGGCCGAGCGGGCCTCCTGGATGAACCGGCTCTGGAACACGGTGTCGTCGCTGAGGTGGCCGTGCATGACCTTGAGCGCGACACGACGCTCGAGGCGCAGGTCGGTCGCGACGTACACGGTCGCCATGCCGCCGCGCGCGATGCGCGCGCGCACCCGGTACCGGCCGTCGACGAGACGGCCGATCAGCGGGTCTGCCTGCTGACTCGTGCTCACGTGTCGAGTCTACGGACGGCCCCCTGTGAGCCCGGGCAACGGCTCACCGCCAACCGGGCTTCAGCCGAGAACCGCGAGCCACGTGGTCGCCGGCTGCTCCCACTGCGCGTAGCGGTCGGGATAGGCGGAGATCTGCACCGCCTGCGCCGCGTCGGCGTAGGCCAGCGTCTCCCAGCCGGGGATGTCGAGCAGGCCGCGGGTCGCGGCTCCGTTGGGGTCGCCCGCTCCGCCGTAGAACACCCGGGTGGAGCGTTCGGGGTCGCGGATCTGCTCGGGCGTGCCCCATCCGGCGCTCGGGCGCTGCTGGAAGAGCCCGAGCGAGTCGCGATCGCCCCAGTCGAGGTTGCGCAGCCACGATTCCTGCATCGCGGTGCCGAGGGCGATCAGGATGCCGCGATCGGAGACGCCGAGCTCTCGTCCGACGCGGATGATCAGGCGCGCGTTCTCGCTCTGCTCGGCATCGAGACCGGGGGCGGTGGGCGCCGGGAGGGCAGCGGGCGCGGGCGCGCCCGAGTCGGTGCCGGAGGGGATCCGCAGGATGTCGCCGGGGTAGATGATCGACGCGCGCGTGAGGCCGTTGGCCGAGAGCACCGCGTCGAGCGACACCCCGTTCGCCCGCGCGATCGCCGAGACGGTGTCTCCGGGTCGCACCTCGTGCGTCGTCGTCGCGGGGGCCGGGGCGGGTGCCGGCGCCGGGGCGGTCGGGGCGGCGGCCGCGGCGGTGAGGGCGAGCACCTGCCCGGGGCGGATCATCGCGTCGGCGCCGAGGCCGTTCGCCGCGGCGACGGCGGCGGGATCGAGCCCGCGCGCGCGGGCGATGGCCCACACCGTGTCTCCCGGCTGCACGGTGTAGGTCGAGGCGGTCACCGCGGTCGCGACGGCCTTCGTGACCGCGATCGGAGCGCCGACCGTGCGCGGCACGGGCGGGGTCACCGTCAGGGCGGGGGCGGGGGGAGCGGCGTGCGCGGCGCTCTCGCCCGTCAGCGACAGGGCGATGGTGCCGGCGACGGCGGCCGGCCAGACCGCCGCGGCGGGCCAGGCGCTCGAGCGGCGCGCGGGCAGGGGGGACAGCGTGAGTCGTCTCATGGTGGGGGATTCCGTTCTTCCGACTGCCCGACACCGTGACACGCGGGGTGACGGATGTCAACGTATGAGGCGGATGTGACGGATGTGAAAACGCGAGTGAAACCCTTCCGCGGCGAGGGCGGCGGGCCGGCGGATGAGATCATGGCTTCGTGACCGACACGACCCGTTACGAGACCGACTGGCTGACGATCCCCGATCTGGTGGAGCTCCTCGACGAGCCCCTCGGGCGCGTGCGCCGCCTCATCGACGAGAACTACCTCGTGGGCTCGCGCCGCGACGGCGTGTTCAAGGTCCCCGCGGTCTTCCTCGCCGAGGGGCGGCCGCTGCCGGCGCTGCGCGGCACGATCATCGTGCTGCACGACGCGGGCTTCGACCCCGACGAGACGATCGACTGGCTCCTCACCCCCGAGGACACCATCGGCGTCGCTCCGATCGAGGCGCTCCTTGCCGGCCGCAAGAGCGAGGTGCGCCGCGTCGCGGCGACCCTGGCCTGAGCCCTCGCGGCGTCAGCGCACCGCCGCTTCCCGTGACCGGGAGGCCGGGCGGGCGGTCGCTCAGGCGGTGCGCTGCGTCGCGGCCCGCGCGAGCTCGCGCAGCTCGGCGACCGCCGAGGCTCCGAGGGGAGCGTCCGCGAGCGCCTCGTCGGCACGGCGGGCGTAGTCCGCGATCAGCTCCTCCGTGCGCCGGAGGGCGCCGGTGTCGACGATGGTGCGCTGCAGGATGCCGATCTGCTCCGTGTCCAGCGCCGGATCGCCGAGTCGTTCGTCGACGCGTCGACGGTCCTCCGGCGACAGCTGCTCGCGCGCGTAGGCGACGAGCACGGTGCGCTTGCCCTCGCGCAGGTCGTCGCCGACGGGCTTCCCGGTCTCGGCGGTGTCGCCGAACACCCCGAGCACGTCGTCGCGGAGCTGGAACGCCATCCCCACATCGTGGCCGAAGCGCCCGAGGGCGTCGAGCTGCGCGGCATCCGCTCCCGCGAGAGCCGCGCCGATCTGCAGGGGCTGCTGGATGCTGTAGCGCGCCGACTTGTAGGAGGCCACCCGCAGGGCGCGGTCGGCGTGCGTCTCGTCGGGGTAGACGGTGTAGGCCGACTCCTCGGCCACGTCGAGGAACTGCCCGATCGTGACGTCGCGACGCATCTGCGCGTACGCGCGTCGCGTCGCGGCGGCGGTGGGGGAGTCGGTGAGACCCTCCTCGAGGAGATCGTCGCTCCAGGCGACGAGCAGGTCTCCGAGCAGGATCGCGCCCGAGCGTCCGAACGCGTCGGAGTCGCCGGTCCATCCGGCGTCGCGGTGGCTGCTCTGCAGCGCCCGGTGGGCGGACGGCTGCCCGCGCCGGGTGTCGGAATTGTCCACGAGATCGTCGTGGACGAGAGCGGCGGCGTGGAAGACCTCGAGCGCCGTCGCCACCGTCAGCGCCGCGTCGTCGAAGCGGGTCTCACCGCCCGCGACGGCGTGCCATCCGGTGAGGCAGAACCGCGCGCGGAGGCGCTTGCCGCCCCGGAGGGCGGAGGCTCCGGCGCGGGTGAATTCTTCGGCCTCGGGACCCAGCGCGGAGGCGTACGATAGCTGTTCGGAGAGGAACTTGTCGAGTCGCTGGGAAACAGCTTCGATCGGTTCCGGGGAGGTCGTCACGGGCCTAGCCTAGTGATCCACGCCGCACGTAGAATCGTCCGCACCACACCATAGAGGGGGATGCATGCCACTCTCCGAACAGGAGCAGCGCCTGCTTGATGAGATGGAACGCCATCTCATGAGTAACGACACCGATGTCGTCTCCGCTCCCAGTCGCGCCCTCAGCTACCGCAACATCGTCCTCGGCTCGATCCTCGTGCTCGCCGGTCTCGGCGCGCTCGTGGTGGGTGTGTCGATCGGGTTCACCACGGGTGTCCTCGGCATCGCGGTCGGTGTGCTCGGCTTCCTCCTCATGGTCGGCGGCGTCGTCTTCGCCGTGACGCCGACGCGCGGGTCCGCTCCCGCGGCGCCGCGCGCGGCCAAGCCCCGCACCGGTCGCGCCTCGGGCTCGTCCTTCATGGATCGCATGAACGACCGCTGGGATCGCCGCAACGACCAGCGCTGACCCGCACTCGGCTTCTTCAGAACACCGGCTCCTCGGAGCCGGTGTTTTTTTTGTGCCCGGATGCCGCCGACCGGCGGGGACACCGGCCGGGAGGCGTCGGGGCCCGCGCGTTCCCGACCCCGCGCGTCCCGCTGTCTCGGACACGCCCCCGCGACCCGGTCGGTGATCTGAGCCACACCGCCCCTCCGCCCCGCTCGGGCGCGGCGGCATCCCTCCCTTTTCCTCCACCGACGGCGTCGCTCGGGGGTCGCGGCGCCCGGCGGGCCCGGAATTCCGCGGTGGTCGGGGGGGTGCGGAATCTGCCGGGCGCACAGTACACGGGGGAGCCCCCGCCCAGAAGTCCCCTGTTTTCGATAGCGAAGTGGAGGGTGGTGGAGTAAAGTGGGGAAAACTTCGCAGGCCGGACGAAGGGGGTGGACGCCCGAATGCTGCTCGGCACGCACACTCCCAAGCTCGACGACAAGGGCCGCGTCATCCTGCCCGCGAAGTTCCGTGACGACCTCGGCGCCGGAGTGGTGATCACCCGGGGGCAGGACCGCTGCCTCTACGTGTTCAGCACCGAGGAGTTCGAGCGCGTGCACGAGCGGATCCGCGAGGCGCCGCTCAGCAACAAGCAGGCCCGCGACTTCCTGCGCATGTTCCTCTCGGGGGCCAGCGCCGAGAAGCCCGACAGCCAGAACCGCATCACCGTTCCGCCCGCGCTGCGCTCCTACGCCGGTCTCGGCCGGGAGCTCGTGGTCACCGGCGTGGGAGCCCACGCGGAGATCTGGGACGCCGATGCGTGGAACGCCTACGCAGAGAGCAACGAAGAGACGTACGCCGAGATGGAGCAGGAGGTGATCCCGGGACTGTTCTGACCCTCCGGCTGTGATGCCCAGCCGCACGCCCTGTCACACTTCCCCGGTGCCAGGTCGATGCGGGTGGGGATCAGAGCCGAAGGATCGGCCCCGATCATCATGGACATCCGCGACATCCACACCCCCGTCCTCCTCGAGCGCTGCGCCGAGCTGCTCGGGCCCGCTCTGCAGAAGCCCGGCTCCGTCTTCGTCGACGGGACGCTCGGCATGGGCGGGCACTCCGAGGCCTTCCTCGAGCGCTTCCCGAATACCCGTCTGATCGGTCTCGACCGCGACACCGACGCCCTGCGCATCGCGGGGGAGCGGCTCGCGCGCTTCGGCGATCGCGTCACCCTCGTGCACACCGTCTACGACGGCATCGCCGAGGCCGTGGCCTCCGCCGGCGTCGACACGGTCGACGGCATCCTGTTCGACCTCGGCGTCTCGTCGCTGCAGCTCGACGTGGCGGACCGCGGGTTCGCCTACGCCCAGGACGCACCCCTCGACATGCGCATGGATCAGACGACCGGGATCACCGCCGCCGAGGTGCTCGCCACCTACGGCGAAGGCGACCTGCGCCGCATCTTCGAGCGGTACGGCGAAGAGAAGCTCGCCGGCCGCTACGCACGGGCGATCATCGCGGCACGCCAGAACGCGCCCCTCGAGCGCTCCGGTCAGCTCGTCGACGTGCTGCAGGCCGCGACCCCGGCCGCGGTGCTGCGCGAGCGGCATCCCGCCAAGCGCGTGTTCCAGGCGCTGCGCATCGAGGTCAACGCCGAACTGTCGGTGCTCGAGCGCACCATCCCGGCCGCCCTCGGCGTGCTCGGCGTCGGCGGGCGCATCGTCGTGCTGTCGTACCAGTCGCTCGAAGACCGCCTGGTCAAGCGCGTGTTCGCCGAGGCCTCGACCTCCACCGCCCCGCGCGGACTGCCCGTCGAACTGCCCGAGCACGCCCCGACCTTCCGACTGCTCGTGCGCGGGGCCGAACTGGCCAGCGACGACGAACGAGCGGCCAACCCCCGCGCCACCCCCGTGCGCCTGCGCGCGGCCGAGAGGATCAAGGAGGACGCATGAGCGCATCCCCGGCCATCGACCCCCGGATCACCGCCCCCGACCGGTCGACGCCCGCGCGTGAGCGTCGCCTCACCGCCGTGCCCGCGACGGCCCGTCGCCGCGCACCGCGCCGGCTGTTCGGCGTCATCGCCGTCGCCGGGGCACTGACGATCGTGCTCGTGCAGATGGGGCTCGGCATCCTCACCACCCAGAGCTCCTTCGAGATCGCCGCGCTCACGCAGCAGCAGCGCGACCTGACGTACCAGAAGCAGATCCTGAACGACGAGAGCGCGGGCCTCAGCTCGCCGCAGTACCTGGCGGCGAACGCGGCCGCGCTCGGCATGGTCATCGACGAGTCGCCCACCTACCTGCGGCTGAGCGACGGGGCCGTGATCGGCTCGGGCAAGCCGGCCGACACGACCTCGTCGGTGGATGCCATGGGCCGCGGCTCCGTGCGCAACGCCCTCATCGCGGGGGTCCCCCTGGTGACCGACCCGTCCGCGGCGACCACCGAAACGGGGGCGGCGGCGACGTCCGCGCCCGCGGCTCCCGCGCCGGACGCGGCGACCGGAACCGCCGAATCGACGACACCCCCGTCGATCAGCGACGGTCTGCCGACTCCCGCGACACGATGAGAGCCATGACGACGACCACCTCCTCCCGGTCCCCGCGGCGTCGCACCGTCGTCGCACTGTCGATCGTGCTGATCGTGCTCATCGCGTTCGTCGTCCGCCTCGTCGACATCCAGGTCGTCAACGCGCGGACCCACGTGGACGACTCCCTCGCGATGGGACTGGAGAACTCGCGCGTCGAGTACGCCTCGCGCGGTTCGATCGTCGACGAGAACGGCGTCGTCCTCGCCTCCGCCGTCAACCGCTACGACGTCCAGGTCGACCCGATGCTCGCGGCGAAGGGCATCACCACCGTCGACTCCGGCGACGACGACGATTCCGGCACCACGACCGGCTGGCCCGAGCTCGCGGCGCAGATCGCGGCCATCACCGGTCAGGACGCCGCGGAGGTGCAGAGGATCGTCACCGACGCGGTCGCCGACAACCCCGACTCGCGCTACGCGATGATCGCCAAGAACGTCTCGACCGAGCAGTACCGGGCCCTCGCCGACCTGAAGCTGCCGTTCCTGAGCTTCCCGCCGCAGTCCGGCCGCGTGTACCCGGACGGCGCCGTGGGGGGAAACCTCCTCGGCTTCGTCGGCAGCGACGGGCAGCCGCTCGCGGGTCTCGAGAACGCCGACAACGCCTGCCTCGCCTCCACCAACGGCAAGGTCGTCTTCCAGCAGAGCCGCGACGGCGTCGTGCTGCCCGGAACCGAGGTCGTCACCCAGCCCGCCGTCGACGGCGGCACGCTGAAGCTCACGATCGACCGCGACCTGCAGTGGTACCTCGGCCAACTGATCGCCGAGCAGGTGCAGAACACCGGATCGCTGCGCGGAACGATCACCGTGGTCGAAGCCAAGACGGGCAAGATCCGGGCCCTGGCCGAGTACCCCTCGGTCGACCCCAACGACCCCACCGCGACGCCCGCCGACGATCGGGGCAGTCGCGCGTTCTCGAGCCCCTTCGAACCGGGATCGACCTTCAAGGCGCTGACCACGGCGATCGGTCTCGACAGCGGTTCGTACACCCCCGAGACCACCGTCACCGCGTCATCGCGCGAGGTGCTGGGCGGGGACGCGCGCGTGTCCGACGCCTTCTCGCACGGCCCCAACACCTACACGCCCACCGGCGTGCTCATCGACTCCTCGAACGTCGGCATCTCGAAGTTCGCCGAGATGATCCCGAAGCAGACCCGCTACGACTACCTGCAGAAATTCGGCATGGGCTCGCTCAGCGCGATCGACTTCCCCGGGGAGTCCGTCGGCATCCTGCATCCCGTCGGCGACTGGGACACCCAGACCTTCTACAACACGGCCTTCGGCCAGGGCCTGTCGGTCACCGTGCCGCAGCTCGTCGGGGCCTACCAGACCATCGCGAACGGCGGACTGAAGATCCCGCTCTCGCTCGTGGAGGGCTGCACCGCGGCCGACGGCACGGTCACCGACACCCCGTCGACCGAGGGGACCCAGGTCATCTCGCCCGACACCGCCCACGAGGTCGGCCTGATGCTCGAGAACGTCGCCACCCAGGGCGAGCTCGCCGACAAGATCGCCATCCCCGGATACCGCCTCGCGATCAAGACCGGTACCGGCGAGAAGGTCGACGAGAACACCGGCGCCTACAAGCCCGACGCCTACTTCACCACGATGATCGGTTTCGCCCCCGCCGACGACCCGCAGTACGTCGTCGCGGTCAACCTGGACGAACCGCGGACGGTAAAATCGTCCGCGGCCACCGCCCCCGCGTTCCAGAAGGCGATGACGCAGGTTCTCAAGACCTACCGCGTCATCCCGTCCGGGACCACGACCCCCGAACTGCCCAAGTTCGGCTGAGACACCGCCGACGCCGGTCTCGTCTCGGTAACGAATGCGACACGGAAAGGGCGTCCGCACAGCAATGATCTCCACCAGCCTCTCCCACATCGCCGCCGTGCTCGGCGGGCGCCTCGTCGTCCGTCGCGACGACACCCCCGACACCACGGTCGAGGGTCTGGTCGACACCGACTCGCGCCTCATCGAGCCCGGCGGCGTCTTCGTCGCCAAGCCCGGCGAGACCACCGACGGCCACCTCTTCGTCGGGACCGCCGTCGAGCGCGGAGCGGCGCTGGCGATCGTGGAGCGCGAGCTCGACGACGAGGTGAGCCAGATCGTCGTCCCCGACGTGATCGAGGCCCTCGCAGCCCTGGCTCGCGACAACGTCGCCCGCGTCCGGGCGGCGGGGGCACTGAAGGTCGTCGGCATCACCGGCTCGAACGGCAAGACGACGACGAAGAACATGCTGGCGCGCATCCTCGAGGGCGAGGGACCCACGGTCGCGCCGCGCGCCTCGTTCAACAACGAGGTCGGCGCCCCGCTGACGATGCTGCGCGTCGCCGAGGACACGCGGTTCCTCGTGAGCGAGTTCGGTGCGAGCGCCCCGGGTGCGATCGCGCGCCTCGCCGGCCTCGTGACCCCCGACGTCGGGGTCGTGCTGATGGTGGGCATGGCCCACGCGGGCGGGTTCGGCGGCATCGAGTCCACGTTCCACGCGAAGAGCGAGCTGGTGAAGGCCACCCGCGAGGGCGGCCTCGCCGTGCTCAACGCCGACGACCCGCGGGTCGCCGCGATGGAACCGATCGCGCGCGAGCGCGGACAGGACGTGCGCTGGTTCGGCCGCGGCGAACGGGCGGAGGTGCGGGCCGTCGACGTCGAGGTCTCGGCATCCGGCACCCGCGCCGATCTGCTCGTCGACGGCGAGGCGCACACCCTGACCCTGCGCGTGCTGGGCGAGCACCACATCATGAACGCCCTCGCGGCGATCGCCGCGGCGACCGCTCTGGGCGTGTCCGCCGCCGACGCGATCGCCCGCGTCGAGACGCTCGAGATCGCCGAGCGGTGGCGGATGCAGCCGATGGGCTCCGAGCGCGTGCGCATCATCAACGACGCCTACAACGCCAGCCCCGACTCGATGGCCGCCGCGCTGCGCACCCTCGCGCAGATCACCGGGCCCGAGGAGCGCACCGTCGCCGTGCTCGGTGCGATGAGCGAGCTGGGGGAGTACGCCGACGAGGAGCACGACCGCGTGGGCCTGCTGGCCGTGCGGCTGCGCATCCAGCGCATCGTCGTGATCGGCCCGGAGGCGCGCCGCATGTACCTCGAGGCGATCGCCCAGGGCTCGTGGGACGGCGAGGCGGTGTTCTTCGCCGACGCCGACGCCGCGTACGACTACCTCTCGACCGAACTGCGCGACGGCGACCGCGTGCTGGTGAAGTCGTCCAACTCGGCGGGGCTGCGTCACCTCGGCGATCGACTCGGGGAGCTGTTCGCGTGAGATCTCTTCTGACGTCGGCGGCGATCTCGCTCGCCTTCACGCTCTTCCTCACGCCGGTCTTCCTGCGGTGGTTCCGCAAGTGGGGCTGGGGTCAGGTCATCCGCACGCCCGAGAACGTGCACAACCCCTCGCACGGCGCCAAGCGCGGAACGCCCACCATGGGCGGCACGATCTTCATCGCGGGCACGATCGTCGGGTACTTCATCGGCTCCTACGCCGGCAACAACCCCCCGACCGTGTCGGGACTGCTCGTGCTGTGGCTCATGCTCGGCTTCGGCGTGGTCGGCTTCATCGACGACTACATGAAGGTGCGTCACCAGAACAGCCTCGGCCTGTCGGGGTGGCGCAAGATCCTCGGCCAGGTCCTCGTCGTCGTGCCCTTCGCGGTCGTGGCGCTGAACTTCCCCAACGCCTTCGGGCAGACCGCCGCCTCGGAGTACATCTCCGTCTTCCGCGACATCCAGGTGCTCTCGCTCTTCGCCCTCGGGCCGATCCTCGGCTGGCTGCTGTACCTCGCGTGGATCTCGCTCATCGGCACCGCGGCATCCAACTCCGTCAACGTCGCCGACGGTCTCGACGGCCTCGCCGCCGGTTCGGGCATCTTCGTCGTGGGGGCGTACAGCCTCATGGCCTTCTGGCAGAACAAGCAGATGTGCGCCGACGTGCTCGACCCCACCGTGCAGGCGGGGTGCTACGCGGTGCGCGACCCGTTCGACCTCGCGATCGTCTCGGCCTCGTTCGTGGGAGCCCTCGTCGGCTTCCTGTGGTGGAACGCGCCGAAGGCGAAGGTCTTCATGGGCGACTGCGGTTCGATGGCCATCGGCGGTGTCATCGCGGCGCTGGCCATCTTCACCCGCACCGAACTGCTGCTCGTGCTCATCGCCGGCGTCTACGTGATCGCGTCGGGCTCGGTGATCCTGCAGCGCGCGTACTTCAAGATCACCAAGGGCAAGAGGCTCTTCCTCATGAGCCCCCTTCACCACCACCTCGAGATGCGGGGGTGGCCCGAGGTCACCATCGTCGTGCGAATGTGGATCATCGCCGGACTCCTCGCCGTCTCGGGCATCGGATTCTTCTACGTCGAATGGCTCTCACGCGTATGACCGACCTCTCCACCCTCACCAGCTGGCACGCCGACTGGAAGGGCCTGCGCGTCGCCGTGCTGGGCCTGTCGGTGACGGGCTTCTCGGTCGCCGACACGCTCTCGGAGCTGGGCGCCGAGGTGCTCGTGGTCACCGAGCGGGCGGATGCCGAGTACGGTCGCCTCCTGCCGTTGCTGGGCGTGCGCCTGCACGAGGGACCGCTCGACGCGGTCCCGGCGGAGCTCTCCGCGTTCGCCCCCGAGGTCGTCATCGCCTCCCCGGGCTTCCCGCCGCACCATCCCCTCATCCGCTGGACGCAGGAGCAGCGGATCGCCCTCTGGGGCGACGTCGAGCTGGCGTGGCGCGTGCGCGACAAGGTCGTGCGGGCGGACGGGCGACCGGCCGACTGGGTGCTCATCACCGGCACGAACGGCAAGACCACCACCACGCGCCTCACCGCGGAGATGCTCGTGACCGCGGGCCTGCGGGCCGCGCCGGTCGGCAACATCGGTACCCCCGTGCTCGACGCGGTGCGCGACCCCGGCGGCTTCGACGCCCTCGTCGTCGAACTGTCCAGCCACCAGCTCTGGTACCTCAACCTGCAGAGCGGCCCCGAGGCCCTGTCGCCGCACGCGGCGGTGTGCCTCAACCTCGCGGACGACCACCTCGAGTGGCACGGCGGCGCCGACGCCTACCGCGATGCCAAGGCGGGTGTCTACGCGCGCACCCGCGTCGCGTGCGTTTACAACAAGGCCGACGCGGCGACGCGCGAGATGGTCGAAGACGCCGAGGTGATCGAGGGCGCCCGCGCGATCGGCTTCGACCTCGGCGTGCCGGGGCCCAGCGACCTCGGCGTCGTCGACGGCATCCTCGTCGACCGGGCCTTCCTCGAGGAGCGCGCGACCTCGGCCCTGGAGCTGACCACCGTCGCCGACCTCGCGGCCCGCGGGCTCGCCGCTCCCCACATGGTCGCCAACATCCTCGCGGCCTCCGCCCTCGCCCGCTCGCTGGGGGCGACGCCCGAGCACATCTTCGACACGCTCGAGCGGTTCCGCCTCGACCCGCACCGCATCCAGGTGGTTGCCGCGCACGCGGGCGTGACGTGGGTGGACGACTCGAAGGCGACCAACCCGCACGCGGCCTCGTCGTCTCTCGCGGCGTACCCCGGCGCGGTGTGGGTGGTCGGGGGTCTGCTCAAGGGCGTCGACCTCTCCGACCTCGTGCGCGCGCGCGGTGCGGGCGTCCGCGCCGCCATCGTGATCGGCACGGAGCGCGCCGACATCGTCGCGGCGTTCGCGCGACACGCCCCCGCGGTGCCGCTGTTCGAGGTCGACCACGCCGAGACTGAAGACGTCATGGCACGGGTCGTCGAACTGGCGGCGGATGCGGCTCAGGACGGGGACACGGTTCTCCTGGCTCCCGCAGCGGCATCCTTCGATCAGTTCGCGTCCTACTCCGACCGCGGCGACCGCTTCGCCGACGCGGTGCGGGCGTGGATCGAGGGCCAGGGCGACGGAGCATCTCGACCGACCGACTGAGGGGATCACGCGTGACCACGACGGCACCCCCTCCTCGGCAGACGCCCGACGAGCAGCCCGAGCGCGGCGGCCTCATCGCCCGGGTCTCGCTCGGACGCGCCTTCCGGCCGGTCGCGAGCGAGTTCCTCCTCGTCGCCTCCGCGGCCCTGCTGCTCACCGGCTTCGGGCTCGTGATGGTGCTCTCGGCCACCTCCGCCCTCGACGGGGGGCAGAGCCCCTTCGATCACGTGATCAAGCAGGGCATCTTCGCGGTCGTCGGCATCCCCCTGATGTTCGTGCTGAGTCGCGCGCGCATGAGCTTCTGGAAGAAGGTCGCGTGGCCGGCGCTCATCCTGGCGACGATGTTCCAGATGCTCGTCTACGTGCCGGGCCTCGGCATCGCCTCGTACGGCAACCGCAACTGGGTGCAGATCGCCGGGTTCCAGTTCCAGCCCGCCGAGTTCCTCAAGCTCACCCTCGCCCTGTGGATGGGCGCGGTGCTGTACCGCAAGCGCCGGCTGCTGAGCTCGTGGAAGCACGTATTCATCCCCGTCGTGCCCGTCTCGGTGCTGGTCATCGGCACCGTGCTCGGCGGGAAAGACCTCGGCACCGTGATGATCCTCGTGCTCGTCGTGCTCGGTGCGCTGTTCTTCGCCGGGATCAAGCTGCGCATGTTCATCGTTCCCGCGGTGCTCGCGCTCGTGGTCGTGCTGCTGTCGGCGGTGGGCAGCGAGAACCGCATGGCCCGCATCATGAGCCTGTTCCAGCCTGACGACGCCTCGTGCTACTACACGACGTGCTACCAGTCGATGCACGGCATCTGGGGCCTCGCGAGCGGGGGTCTGCTGGGGCTGGGACTGGGCAACTCGAAAGAGAAGTACGACTGGCTGCCCGCGGCGGCCAACGACTACATCTTCGCCATCATCGGCGAGGAGCTCGGGCTCATCGGGTGCATCGTCGTGCTCGTGCTCTTCGCCGTCTTCGCCGTCGGCGCCTTCCGCATCATCCGCCGCACCGACGACAGCTTCGTGCGCATCGTCGCGGGCGCCATCACCCTCTGGATCGTCGGTCAGGCGCTGGTGAACATCGGCGTCGTGCTGCGCATCTTCCCCGTGCTGGGCGTGCCCCTGCCGTTCATGTCGCAGGGCGGCACCTCGCTGCTGTCGGTGCTCATCGCGTGCGGGGTGCTGCTCTCGTGCGCGCGCACGCTGCCCGACCAGCGCGAGGCCACCGCGCAGCGGCCGCCGCGGCGCTCCGCGTCGCCGCGGCCGGGGCGACGGGGCTGATCGCGCCCCGCGACCTGGCTAGGGTCGTACGGTGACGACTTACCTCCTCGCCGGCGGCGGCACCGCCGGGCACGTGAACCCCCTGCTCGCGGTCGCCGACGGCCTGCGCGCACGCGACGCCGACGCCGAGGTGCTGGTGCTCGGCACCCGCGAGGGCCTCGAGGCGCGGCTCGTGCCGCTGCGCGGCTACGAGCTGCTCACGATCGCGAAGGTGCCCTTCCCCCGCCGACCCGACCGGGCGGCCGCGGTCTTCCCCGCCCGCTTCCTGCGCGCCGTCGCCGACGTGCGCCGCCTCATCCGCGAGCGCGGGGTCGACGCCGTCGTCGGCTTCGGCGGGTACGCGGCCGCGCCCGCGTACATCGCCGCGCGACGCGAGCGCGTGCCGTTCGTCGTGCACGAGGCCAACGCGAAGCCGGGACTCGCGAACGTCCTGGGCGCCCGCACCGCGGCCGGGGTCGGGGTCGCCTTCGCCGGAACGCCCCTGCGCGGCGCGCGCGAGGTCGGGATGCCGTTGCGCCGCGAGGTCGTCGAGCTCGACGCCGCCGCGCGGCGCGAGGAGGCGGCGACCCACTTCGGCCTGGATGCCGCCCGCCCCACCCTCCTCGTCTTCGGCGGATCGCTGGGCGCGCTCCGGCTGAACACGGCGTTCGGCGGCGCGTGGCAGGACGTGCTCGACGCGGGCTGGCAGTTGCTGCACGTCACGGGGCAGAACTCCGACCTGCCCGACCCCGGCGCCCCCGGCTACGCCGTCGTCCGCTACGTCGACCGCATGGACCTCGCCTTCGCCCTGGCCGACCTGGTCGTCTCGCGCTCGGGGGCGGCGACGGTCAGCGAGATCAACGCCCTCGGCATCCCGGCCGTGTACGTCCCCTACGCCGTGGGCAACGGCGAGCAGAGCCTGAACGCGGCCGCCTCCGTGCGCGCCGGGGCGGCGCTGCTCATCGCCGACGCGGAGTTCACCCCCGAGCGCGTGCGCACCGACATCGTCCCCCTGCTCACCGACGACGGGCGCCGCACCGCGATGCGCGACGCGGCCGCGCGCACCGGCATCCGCACGGGCACCGAGAACGTCATCGCGATGATCGACGAGGCCCTCTCGCGGTGACGCCCGACAGCCCCGCGGCGGCGGACGGACCGGGATGCCGCGCGCCGGGGCTCGCGCGCAGGATCCGCGACGTAAACTCGCTCACGCCATGATCAGACCCGACCTGAGCCTCCCCATCCCCGAGACCATCACCTCCGCGCACTTCATCGGCGTGGGGGGATCGGGCATGTCCGGGCTCGCCCGCATGTTCCTCGACCGCGGTATCCGCGTGTCCGGCTCCGACCGCGCCGACAGCGCGGCGCTGCGCGACCTGGCCGCCCGCGGGGCCACCGTGCACGTCGGGCACGACGCCGCGCACCTCGGCGACGCCGACACGGTCGTGCACACGGGCGCGATCTGGCCCGAGAACCCCGAGTTCGTCACCGCGAAGCAGCGCGGACTGCACGTGATCCACCGGTCGCAGGCGCTGCACTGGCTCATCGGCGGGCGTCGGCTCGTCTCGGTCGCCGGCGCGCACGGCAAGACCACCTCGACGGGCATGATCGTCACGGCCCTGCGCGCCCTCGACGTCGATCCGACGTTCGTCAACGGCGGCGTGATCGCCGACCTCGGCGCCTCCAGCGGCACGGGGGGAGACGACCTCGTGGTGATCGAGGCCGACGAGTCCGACGGCACCTTCGAGCTCTACGACACCTCGGTCGCCCTCATCACCAACGTCGACCCCGACCACCTCGACCACTACGGTTCGCGCGACGCGTTCGACGCCGCGTTCGCCCGGTTCGCGGATGCCGCGGCCGAGGCCGTCGTGATCTCGGCCGACGACGCCGGTGCGCGGGCCGTGCGCGAGCGCATCACGCACGACACCGTCGTGACCTTCGGCGAGGACGCGTCCGCCGACGTCCGGCTCAGCGGCATCCGCACCGACGGTCCCGTCGCTTTCACCCTGACCGCCGGCGGCGAGAGCGTCGACGTGCGGCTGCGCGTGCCGGGGGCGCACAACGCCGTCAACGCCGCGGGCGCCGTCGCCGTCCTGCGCGTGCTCGGCCACTCGCTCGCCGACGCCGCGCGCGCCGTCGAGGGCTTCGGCGGCACGGTGCGGCGGTTCGAGCTGCACGGCGTCGAGCAGGGCGTGAGCGTCTACGACGACTACGCCCACCACCCGACCGAGGTCGCGGCCGCCCTGTCGGCGGCGCGCACCGTCGTGGGGGACGGGCGTCTGATCGCGATCCAGCAGCCGCACACGTACTCGCGCACGCAGGAGATGTTCCGCGAGTTCGCCGAGGTGCTCGAGTCGCACGCCGACCACACGGTCATGCTCGACGTCTACGGCGCGCGCGAGGATCCCGTGCCGGGGGTGACGGGCGAGCTCGTCAGCGGAGCGTTCGCCGATCCCTCCCACGTGCACTACGTGCCCGACTGGCAGGCCGCGGCCGATTACACCGCCGAGATCGCCCGCCCCGGCGATTACGTCATCACCCTCGGGTGCGGCAACGTGTACCAGATCATCCCGCAGGTGCTCGAGGCCCTGTCGCGCACGGCCACGACGGAGCCGGCGGTCTGAGCGTGCGCCGGCCCTCGCCCCTGCCTCCGCCCCCGGAGTCCGAGCGCGCCGCGACGAAGGCGCCGAGTGGCGGAGCGGGTCCGTCGACCGTGCGCTCGGAGCGCCCCGTTCCCGTCGTCCGCCAGGCCGACCTCGAGACCGCCCCGGTGCTCCCGCTCGTGCGGCCGGGTGCGCGTCCCGCCGACGACCTCGCGCGCGGCGACGAGAATGCGGCGCCGGATGCCGAGGGCCCCAGCCTGCGCGACGTCTGGCGCGCCTCCCGCGCCCGCCGGCGCGCGCTGTCCGCCGAGGTCAAGCGGTTCACCGTGCGCCAGCGTCGTCGACGCCGCGTGTGGATCGGGGTCGGCGCGGCGTTCCTCGTGATGGTCCTCGGCACCGCGGGGGCCGCTTACAGCCCCCTGTTCGCCGTGGAGCGCATCGACGTCGTGGGCACGTCGCAGCTCGACGCGTCCGCGGTGGGCGAGGCGCTCAGCGGTCAGATCGGCACGCCCCTGGCGATGGTCGACGACAGCGCCGTCAAAGCGGCTCTGGTGCGGTTCCCGCTCGTCGAGTCGTACACGCTCGAGGCGCGTCCGCCCCACGACCTCGTCGTGAACATCGTCGAACGCACGCCGATCGGCGTGCTGCAGACCCCGGCCGGATTCACGGTGGTGGATGCCGCGGGCGTCGCCCTGTCGACCACGCCCGACGCCCCCGCGGGTCAACCCCTGCTGGAGATCACCGGCGGCACCGACTCGGCCGCGTTCCACGCGGCGGGGCGGGTCATGCGCGCGCTCCCGGATGCGGTGCGCTCGCAGGTCACCGGGGTCTCGGCATCCACCCCCGACGACGTGACCTTGACGCTCGGTGCGACGGGCTCGCGTGTGGTGTGGGGAAGTGCCGACAGGTCGGCCGAGAAGGCGATCGTGCTGGGCCGGTTGATGGAGAAGAGCCCCCCGGATCGTGCGAAGGAGTACGACGTCACCTCGCCCGAGGCCGGCGTCGTCCGCTGATATCCGAGGCGAAAACAGAACACGCCGCGTGTCGGGCGTGCGCCGCCCGATCCGCCACCTACCTTCGAGCTAAGGAATTGCATACCGGGCAATTCTTTAACCCTCAACATGAGGTTTAGAGTTTCGGGTTCGGGGACAAACGGAGGCCGGCATGAGCCACAACCAGAACTACCTCGCCGTGATCAAGGTCGTCGGTGTGGGCGGGGGCGGCGTCAACGCCGTCAACCGCATGATCGAGCTCGGCCTGCGCGGCGTGGAGTTCATCGCGATCAACACCGACGCGCAGGCGCTGCTCATGAGCGACGCCGACGTCAAGCTCGACGTGGGCCGCGAGCTCACGCGCGGCCTGGGCGCCGGTGCGGATCCCGAGGTCGGCCGACGCGCCGCCGAGGACCACGCCGAAGAGATCGAGGAGGCCCTGCGCGGGGCCGACATGGTCTTCGTCACCGCGGGCGAGGGCGGTGGAACGGGCACCGGCGGCGCCCCCGTCGTCGCCAAGATCGCGAAGTCGATCGGCGCCCTGACCATCGGTGTCGTCACCAAGCCCTTCTCGTTCGAGGGGCGTCGTCGCCAGAGCCAGGCCGAGGGCGGCGTCCAGCGCCTGAAAGAAGAGGTCGACACCCTCATCGTCGTCCCCAACGACCGCCTCCTCGAGATCAGCGACCGCGGCATCTCCATGATCGAGGCCTTCGCCACGGCCGATCAGGTGCTCCTCGCGGGTGTCCAGGGCATCACCGACCTCATCACCACCCCGGGTCTGATCAACCTCGACTTCGCCGACGTCAAGAGCGTGATGCAGGGGGCGGGGTCGGCCCTCATGGGCATCGGCTCCTCGCGCGGTGCCGACCGGGCCATCAAGGCCGCCGAACTCGCCGTCGAGTCCCCGCTGCTCGAGGCCTCGATCGAGGGTGCGCACGGCGTGCTGCTGTCGATCCAGGGCGGGTCGAACCTCGGCATCTTCGAGATCAACGACGCCGCGCAGCTGGTGAAGGAGGCCGCGCACCCCGAGGCCAACATCATCTTCGGAACGGTCATCGACGACACCCTCGGCGACGAGGTGCGCGTCACCGTCATCGCGGCCGGCTTCGACGGCGGCGAGCCCTCGCTGCGCATCGACGCCGTCGGCGCCCAGCGCCCGGCCTCGGCCCCCGTCGTCCCCGTCATCCCGGCCGACGACGTCGCCCGCGACCTCGACGCCGCCGAGGAGCAGAAGGCCGCGACCGAGCGCGCCCCCGAGCGCCGCCCGGAGCCCGCGCCCGTCACCGCGCGCGTCCCCGAGACCTCGTACGACAACGGCTACGCCGAGGACGACCTCGACGTCCCCGACTTCCTGAAGTAAGAGACAGTCCCCGAACGCGAGCGGGTCCGGTTGCCACCGGGCCCGCTCGCGTCGTCGAAGGAGCAGCATGGACACCGCCCTCGCCGACCGGCTCGCCGCCGTCGACGCGCGCATCCAGGATGCCGCCCGCGCCGCGCATCGCGATCCCGCCGGCATCACGCGCATCGTGGTCACGAAATTCCACCCGGCATCCCTGGTCGTCGACCTGCACGCCCTGGGCGTGCGCGACGTGGGGGAGAACCGCCAGCAGGAGCTCACCGCCAAGCGGGCCGAACTCGGCGGCATCCCCGATCTGCGCTGGCACTTCATCGGGCAGGCGCAGACCAACAAGGCCCGCGCCGTGCGGGCGGCGGCGGATGCCGTGCACTCGGTCGATCGCGAGAGGATCGCCGACGCCCTCGACGCGGCCGGCGACGACACGCCGCTCGACGTCCTGCTGCAGGTGAACCTCACCGACGACACCGGTCGCGGCGGCGTCGAGCCCGACGGCGTGGAGGCCCTGGCGACGCACGTGGCGGGGCTTCGGACCCTGCGGCTGCGCGGGGTCATGGCCGTCGCCCCGCTCGACGAGGAGCCCGCCCGCGCGTTCGAGAGGCTGCGCCGGTCGGCCGACGCGGTGCGCACCGTCGTCGCCGACGCCGAGTGGATCTCCGCCGGCATGACGGGCGACTTCCCCGAAGCGATCGCGATGGGCGCGACACACCTGCGGATCGGCTCCGCAATCACGGGCCCGAGGCCCCCGCGCGACTAGCCTCGGACCAGACGAGCGAACGGAGGATGCGATGTCGAACCCCCTGAAGAAGACGATGGTGTACCTGGGCCTCGCCGACGAGGAGGAGACCTATGAGGAGACGGCGCCGCAGCCCATCGCGCGCAAGCAGACGGCACCTGCCGCTGCTCCCGTCGAGAAGGCCGCACCGGTGACCCCGCTGCACCGTCCCGCCGTGGTGCGTCAGCCCTCGGCCGGCCCGGTGAGCGAGATCCTCACGGTGCACCCCAAGCAGTACCGCGACGCCCAGACGATCGCGGAGAACTTCCGCGAGGGCATCCCGGTCATCATCAACCTGTCGCAGATGAGCGACGCCGACGCGCGTCGCCTGATCGACTTCGCGAGCGGACTCTCGCTCGGGCTGTACGGCCGCATCGAGCGGGTGACGAGCAAGGTCTTCCTGCTCTCGCCCGAGAACATCGCCGTGTCCGGCGACGGTGCGATCGCGCAGGCCGACCCCGAGGCTGCCCCGTTCGCCGCCCAGTAAGCGATCGTGGCCGTCCTGAGCCTGGTCGGCTCCATCCTCAGCGCGCTGCTGTTCATCTACATCGTGCTGCTGCTCGCGCGCCTCGTGCTCGAGTACATCCCGATGTTCAACCGCGAATGGCGCCCCCGCGGTGCCACTCTCGTGCTGGCTGAGATCGTCTACACCGTGACGGACCCGCCCATCAAGCTGGTCCGCCGCATCATCCCTCCCCTGCGCATCGGGGGGATCGCGATCGATTTCGGATTCGCGATCGTCATGTTCGTCTGCTTCCTGCTGCTGAGCGTGACGCGGTCCCTCGCGGCCGCGTAACCTCCCGCCGCCGCCCCCTGACAGTGCCCTTCGACACTGACGGAGGGCGGCGGCTATGCTGTTCCGAAGCGGTACGCCCCGGTGCGACACCCCCAACAGTTCCGAATCAGAGCTCTCGAAAGAGGAAACACCATGGCACTGACCCCCGATGACGTCGTCACCAAGCAGTTCCAGCACGTGCGCTTCAAGGAGGGCTTCGACCCCGACGAGGTCGACGACTTCCTCGACGAGATCGTCGTCGAGTGGCGCAAGACCATCGCCGAGAACGAGGAGCTGAAGTCCAAGCTCGCCGCGTTCGAGTCCGGCGAGGCCGCTCCCGCCACGGTCGCGGCGCCCGTCGCCGAAGAGCCCAAGGCCGAAGAGCCCGCTCCCGTCGAGACCCCCGCTCCGGCTCCCGCCGCGGCATCGTCCGACGTCGAGCCCGCCGCCCAGAGCGCCGGCATCATCGAGCTCGCCCAGCGTCTGCACGACGAGCACGTCGCCGAGGGCAAGGCCCAGCGCGACCAGCTCATCGGCGAGGCGCAGGCGCAGGCGGCATCCATCGTCGCCGAGGCCGAGCAGAAGGGCCGCGAAGAGCGCGCCCGCCTCGAGAAGGAGCGTGTCACCCTCGAGGGCCGCATCACCGAGCTGCGCAACTTCGAGCGCGACTACCGCTCGCAGCTGCGTTCCTACATCGAGGGTCAGCTCCGCGACCTCGACACCACTGCGTCGTCGTCGGGCTCCACGCCCGTGTCGGCGATCGGTCTGTAAGTCGACAGACTCTTTGCGCAGTCGAAATCCTCTGCGACCGGCGGCGGCCGGCATCGTCATCGCGATCCTCGCGGTGGTGGTGCTGGCCGCCGACCAGTTGGCCAAGACCGCAGCCATCGACGCCCTTCCCCCGGAGCGCGTGGTCCCGGTCTTCGGCGACGTCCTGCAGTTCTATCTCGTCCGTAACCCCGGCGCCGCGTTCTCGCTCGGCGAGGGGGTCACGTGGCTGTTCACGATCGCCCTGGCGGTCGTCGCGGCCGTCATCGTCTTCCTCGCCGTGCGCCGCGTTCGTTCGCGGCTCTGGGCCGTCGTCCTGGGCCTGCTGCTGGGGGGCGTGCTCGGCAACCTCACCGACCGTCTCCTGCGCGAGCCGGGCTTCCCGGTGGGCCACGTCGTCGACTTCATCTCGACGCCGTGGATGATGCCGGCGATCTACAACGTGGCCGACGTCTTCATCGTCTCCATGATGATCTCCGTCGCCCTGCTGGTGCTGTTCGGGCTCCGTCTCGACGGCACGCGGGAGACGCGCGCGTCCCGGGCGGCCGACGCGCAGGCGGCCGAGGCGCAGGCCTCCGGCGCTGCGTCGGCCGAGGCCTCGACCCGGGTCCGCGCCGAGGGCGACGCCGGTGACGGTGTCGAACCCTCCGGCGACCCGGGCGTCCGCTGACATGGAGTCCCGCAGTCTCCCCGTCCCCGACGGGCTCGACGGAACGCGCATCGACCAGGCGCTGGCGAAGATGCTGGGGTTCTCCCGCACCTTCGCCGCCGAGGTCGCCGACGCCGGGGGAGTGAGCGTCGACGGTCGCACGGTCGGGCGCTCCGACCGCCTCCGCGCGGGGTCGTGGCTCAGCGTGGAGTGGGAGCCCAAGCGCGAGCCCGAGATCGTGCCCGTCGCCGTGCCCGATCTCGGCATCGCCTACGACGACGATGACATCGTCGTCGTCGACAAGCCGGCGGGCGTCGCCGCGCACCCCTCGCTCGGATGGGAGGGGCCGACCGTGCTCGGCGCCCTCGCGGCCGCGGGGTTCCGCATCTCCACGAGCGGTCCGGCCGAACGGCGCGGTGTGGTCCACCGCCTCGACGCCGGGACGAGCGGGCTCATGGTCGTCGCGAAGACCGAACGGGCCTACACGCTGCTCAAGAGCGCGTTCAAGGAGCGCGAGGTCGAGAAGATCTACCACGCCGTCGTGCAAGGGCACCCGGATCCGCTCGCGGGGACGATCGACGCGCCCATCGGCCGTCACCCGCACCACTCGTGGAAGTTCGCCGTCACCCCCGACGGCAAGGACTCGGTCACCCACTACGAGACCCTCGAGGCCTTCCCCCGGGCGTCTCTGCTCGAGATCCACCTCGAGACCGGACGCACGCATCAGATCCGCGTGCACATGGCGGCCCACCGTCACCCGTGCGCCGGTGATCCGCTCTACGGGGCCGATCCGACGCTCTCGGCGCGTCTGGGGCTCACGCGGCAGTGGCTGCACGCTCATCGTCTGGCGTTCACCCATCCCGGAACGGGGGAGTGGGTGGAGTTCGCCTCGCCCTATCCGGCCGATCTCGCGCGGGCGCTGGAGATCCTCGGCGACGGCATCTGATGCGGCCGCCGCCCGCGCGGCGGTCGGTCGCAACGACCGCTACGCCCGCTCGCGGTGACGCGCCCGGGAGGGAGCGGTCGGCTGGGCGTCCGCCCCGAACATCCATGGCCGATGTCGGAGGCCGAACGTAGACTCGACACGTGGCAGCAGACTCCTTCGTTCACCTTCACGTGCACAGCGAGTACTCGATGCTCGACGGCGCGGCGCGCATCGGCCCGATGGTCCAAGAGGCCGTCAAACAGGGCATGCCCGCGATCGCCGTGACCGACCACGGCAACACCTTCGCGGCGTACGAGTTCTACAAGACCGCGAAAGATGCCGGCATCAAGCCGATCATCGGCATCGAGGCCTACGTCACCCCCGGCACCCACCGCTCCGACAAGTCCCGCGTGCGATGGGGCACGCCCGAGCAGCAGAGCGACGACGTCTCCGGTTCGGGTGCGTACACGCACATGACGCTGCTCTCCGAGACCACCGAGGGCATGCACAACCTCTTCCGGCTCTCGTCTCGCGCGAGCATGGAGGGCTACTACTTCAAGCCGCGCATGGACCGCGAGCTCCTGCAGACGTACAGCAAGGGACTCATCGCCACGACCGGCTGCCCCTCGGGCGAGGTGCAGACGCGCCTGCGCCTGGGCCAGTACGACGCGGCGAAGGCCGCGGCGGCGGAGTTCCAAGACATCTTCGGCAAAGACAACTATTTCGCCGAGATCATGGACCACGGCCTCTCGATCGAGCGGCGCATCATGGGCGACCTGCTCAAGATCGCCAAAGAGCTCGACATCCCCCTGGTCGGTACGAACGACCTGCACTACACCCACCAGCACGACGCGACGAGCCACGCGGCGCTGTTGTGCGTGCAGTCCGGTTCGACGCTCGACGATCCCAAGCGCTTCAAGTTCGACGGCGACGGGTACTACGTCAAGTCGGCCGCCGAGATGCGCCAGGTGTTCCGCGACAATCCCGAGGCGTGCGACAACACCCTGCTCATCGCCGAGCGGTGCGAGGTCGCCTTCGACACCTCGGCCAACTACATGCCGCGCTTCCCGGTCCCCGACGGCGAGACCGAGGGCAGCTGGATGATCAAAGAGGTCGAGAACGGCCTCCACGACCGCTATCCCGGCGGCATCCCCGACGCGGTCCGCAAGCAGGCCGAGTACGAGACCGACGTCATCCTGCAGATGGGCTTCCCGGGGTACTTCCTCGTGGTCGCCGACTTCATCAACTGGGCCAAGAACAACGGCATCCGCGTCGGTCCGGGCCGCGGTTCGGGTGCCGGCTCGATGGTCGCCTACGCGATGAAGATCACCGATCTCGATCCGCTCCAGCACGGGCTCATCTTCGAGCGGTTCCTCAATCCCGACCGCGTCTCCATGCCCGACTTCGACGTCGACTTCGACGACCGGCGCCGCGGCGAGGTCATCCAGTACGTCACCGAGAAGTACGGCGACGAGCGCGTGGCGCAGATCGTCACCTACGGCACCATCAAGGCGAAGCAGGCGCTCAAAGACGCCGGGCGCGTGCTGGGCTTCCCCTTCAGCATGGGCGACAAGCTCACCAAGGCCATGCCGCCGGCGGTGATGGGCAAAGACATGCCGCTCGACGGCATGTTCAACCCCGAGCACCCCCGCTACAAAGAGGCGAGCGAGTTCCGCACGCTCATCGAGACCGACGCCGAGGCGAAGACCGTGTTCGACACGGCCCTGGGCCTCGAGAACCTCAAGCGCCAGTGGGGCGTGCACGCGGCCGGCGTGATCATGTCGAGCGAGCCGCTCATCGACATCATCCCGATCATGCGCCGTGAGCAGGACGGCCAGATCGTCACGCAGTTCGACTATCCCGCGTGCGAGTCGCTCGGCCTGATCAAGATGGACTTCCTGGGGTTGCGCAACCTCACGATCATCAACGACGCCCTCGACAACATCGAGGCCAACCGCGGCCACCCGCTCGTGCTCGAAGACCTCGACCTCGACGACGCGGCATCCTACGAGCTCCTCGCCCGTGGCGACACGCTCGGCGTGTTCCAGCTCGACGGCGGTCCCATGCGTTCGCTGCTGCGCCTGATGCGTCCCGACAACTTCGAAGACATCTCGGCCGTGCTCGCGCTGTACCGCCCCGGCCCGATGGGCGTGAACTCGCACATCAACTACGCGCTGCGCAAGAACAAGCAGCAAGAGATCGAGCCGATCCATCCCGAGCTCGAAGAGCCCCTGGCCGACATCCTCGACACCACCTATGGCCTCATCGTCTACCAGGAGCAGGTGATGGCGGTGGCCCAGCGGGTCGCCGGGTACACGCTCGGACAGGCCGACCTGCTGCGTCGCGCGATGGGAAAGAAGAAGAAGAGCGAGCTCGACAAGCAGAAAGAGATCTTCTTCGGCGGCATGACCGAGCGCGGCTTCGGCGACGTCGCGCAGCAGACGCTGTGGAAGGTGCTCGAGTCGTTCGCCGACTACGCCTTCAACAAGGCGCACACCGCCGCCTACGGGCTCGTGTCGTACTGGACGGCGTACCTCAAGGCGCACTATCCCGCCGAGTACATGGCCGCCCTGCTCACGAGCGTCGGCGACTCGAAAGACAAGATGGCGGTGTACCTCAACGAGTGCCGTCGCATGGGCATCAAGGTGCTCCCGCCCGATGTCAACGAGTCGATCCGCTTCTTCGCCGCCGTCGGCGAAGACATCCGCTTCGGCCTGGGCGCCGTCCGCAACGTCGGCACGAACGTCGTCGACGGCATCGTCGCGGCCCGTCAGGATGCCAAGTACACGTCGTTCCACGACTTCCTGTCCAAGGTGCCGATGCACGTGGCGAACAAGCGCACCGTCGAGTCGCTGATCAAGGCGGGCGCGTTCGATTCGCTGGGCTCGACCAGGCGTGCCCTCGTCGAGGTGCACGAGGACGCGTGCGAGGGCGCGGTGCTCGACAAGCGGCGCGAGGCGAACGGCGAGGTGGGGTTCGACTTCGACTCCCTCTGGGACGAGCCGCAGCAGGTCGTGAAGGTGCCCGAGCGGCCCGAGTGGACGAAGAAGGACAAGCTCGCCTTCGAGCGCGAGATGCTCGGGCTCTACGTGTCCGATCATCCCCTCGCGGGTCTCGAGGTGCCGCTCGCCAAGCACGCGTCGACCTCGATCCACGACCTCCTGGCGTCGGAAGACGTGCAGGACGGCGACCAGGTGACGGTGGCCGGCCTCCTGACGAGCGTCCAGCACCGCGTGGCGAAGCAGAGCGGAAACCCGTACGGCATGGTCACCGTCGAGGACTTCAACGGCGAGGTGACCGTGATGTTCATGGGCAAGACCTACGCCGAGTTCGCCCCGGTGCTGCAGGCCGATTCGATCCTCGTGGTGCGCGGTCGGGTCTCCCGTCGCGACGACGGTCTGAACCTGCACGCGCAGAGCGCGTTCGCCCCCGATCTCGAGGGGCTCGACGAGTCGGGCGGTCTCACCCTGGTCGTTCCCGAACAGCGCGCCAACGAGGCCCTCGTCGGCGAGCTGGCGCAGATGCTCCGTCGGCACTCCGGTTCGACCGAGGTGCTGCTGAAGCTCCACAAGGGGGGAACGGCCAAGGTGTTCGAGGTGCCGATGCCGGTGCGCGTGACGGCCGACCTGTTCGGCGAGCTCAAGGGTCTGCTCGGCCCCAACTGCCTGGGCTGATCCGATCGGCGGACGCCCCGCCGATCCCTGAGAGAACCCCAGCGGATGCTGAAGACCCGCCGGTTACGATGACCGGGCGCTCCGGCGCCCTGGGTGAAAGGACCCCCGTGAACGATCAGTACCCCCACGACGCGGCCGATCCCGACCGCGCCCACGTCGACGACCGCGCCCACGACCATGACCAGATCGCCCCGACGGCCGCTCCCGCCGCCTCGCGCGACGACGAGACGGCGTCGGAGCACGCCGGCGAGACCGGCGCCCCCTCGGCGCACGGTGCAGATGCACCCGTCGTCCCGCCGAAGCCCGAGGCCGAAGCGCCGCACGACGCCCCGCACGAGGCGCACGCCGTCGCGCCGGCCTCCGGCCGCGCCTCCGGACCGGCGTACGGCGTCGGCCCCTTCTCGGTGCGCGAGGTCGCCCTCCTCGGCGTCTGGATCGTCGCCTTCTTCGTCTCGTTCTTCCGCACCAACATCCTCGACTCCCCGTCGGGAGTGCTCGTCGGCGGAGGGAACGTCTGGCTCTCGGGCCTGTGGTGGATCCCCGCCGTCGCCCTGCCCACCGCGGCGATGGGCCTGATCGTGCTCCGCCGGCTCTCCCCGCAGGGCATCCGTCGCGTCGGGTCGCTCGGGATCGACCAGTTCGCCTCGGTGGCCTTCTCGGTGTCCGCGCTCGTGTGGCTGTCCTGGGTGTGGGACACCGTCGCCGTCTTCGATCAGACCGGCATCTGGACCCGCTCCTGGGTGATCTGGGTCGAGACCGTCGTCCTGCTGGCGGGCGTCGTCCTCACGGTGTTCGCGCCGATCATCCCTCCGTTCTCGGCCGACTTCCGCGACCGCGAAGAGATCCCCGCCCACCGCAACGCGCGTCCGATCCGTCCGGTCGTCCCGCGTCCGCGCACCCCTCGCGCACCCCGCCCCGCCCCGGTGTCCGACGCGAGCGCCGTCGACGCCGACGCGCCCACCCCGGGCAGTTACACCGGCTCGACCGATCTCCCGCACGACGGATCCGCTCCCGCGACCACGGTGCTGCCGGCCCAGCGCGGCGACGACACGGCGACCGACATCTTCGCCCCGCTCCACGCCGACACCGGCGCCCAGCCGCACCTCGGATCGGGTTCCACGGAGGGTCGTGACGGCGCCGCCGCCGACCATGGCCGCCACGGCGACGACCTGCACGACCACGGGGCTCACGACCACGGAGCCCACGACCGTCACGATCACGCCCACGCGCAGGCGTTCTGGGCACTCGCTCCGGAGGAGCGCGAGATCGTCGACGACTACGGCACGCCGATCTTCCGCATCGGCCCGACGGCCTGGGCGCTCGTGATCGAAGACCGCGGAGAGACCTTCGTCGTGCGCCACGACGACGGTCGCATCGGCTATCTGCACGACGTCTCCGGAGTCACCCGCGGCTGACGCGCGATCGGGGCGGGAGGTCCGACGGCCTTCCGCCCCGTCGTCGTCACCCCGGCGTGCGAGTCGGGCCGTCCGTCCTCAACGTCGTCTGCTCGCGGGCGCCGGGCCGTCGATCGCCGGCCGCACCCGCTCCCGCCCCGTCGTGTCACCGCCTCCGAGCGCGTCCCTCGGCCCCTCCCGCGGCGGCTGAGCACAGGCTGCGAGCCCGGGAGATCGCGCCGGGGCGTCGCTGAGCGGCCGGTAGCCTGGACGCATGCTCCGCACGATCGATCTCCGCGGCCGCGTGCTCTCGCCGGCCGAGCTGCTCGCCGTCGTCCCGCGCGCCGACGCCGCGCGCGACGAGGCCCTCGCCACCGCCGCCCGACTGGTCGCCGACGTGGCCCATCGGGGCGAAGAGGCGCTCCGCGAGCAGGCGGCCCGTTTCGACCGCGTGACCGACCACGCCATCCGCGTTCCCGCCGACCACCTCGACGAGGCGCTGCGCGATCTCGATCCCTCGATCCGCGCCGCGCTGGACGCGGCGATCTCGCGCGTGCGCACGGCATCCGCGGCCCAGGTGCCCGCCCCCGTCGTCACCGAGCTCGGCGAGGGCGCGCGGGTGACGCAGCGCTGGCAGCCCGTGCGTCGCGTGGGCCTCTACGTTCCCGGCGGCAAGGCCGTTTACCCGTCCAGCGTCGTGATGAACGCCGTGCCGGCTCAGGTCGCCGGCGTCCGCGAGGTCGCCCTCGCCTCGCCCCCGCAGGCCGAGTTCGGCGGGCGCGTCCACCCCGTGATCCTCGCCGCGGCGCGTCTTCTCGGCGTGACCGAGGTCTACGCGATGGGGGGAGCGGGCGCGATCGGGGCCTTCGCTCACGGGGTGGCCGAGATCAGACTCGACCCCGTCGACGTCGTCACGGGCCCGGGCAACAACTTCGTCGCCTCCGCCAAGCGCGCGGTCGCGGGGCGCGTCGGCACCGACTCCGAAGCCGGCGCCACCGAGATCCTCGTCGTCGCCGACGACACCGCGGTGCCGAACCTCGTGGCCGCCGACCTCGTCAGCCAGGCCGAGCACGACGAGCAGGCCTCGGCCGTGCTCGTGACCGACTCGCCGGCGCTGGCCGACGCGGTCCGCGATGCGCTCCCGGCGCGCGTCGCCGCGACCCGGCACACCGAGCGCGTCACGGCGGCGTTCCACGGGCCGCAATCGGCCGTCGTGCTCGTCGACGACATCGCGCAGGCGACCGCGTTCAGCAACGCCTACGCCCCCGAGCACCTCGAGCTGCACCTGGCCGATCCGCGGCCGGAGGACTTCGTCAACGCGGGGGCCGTGTTCGTGGGCCCGTACACCCCGGTGAGTCTCGGCGACTACCTCGCCGGAAGCAACCACGTCCTGCCGACCGGGGGACAGGCGCGGTACAGCGCGGGTCTGTCCGCCGCGACGTTCCTGCGCCCGCAGCAGGTGGTCGAGTACGACCGTGCGGCGCTGTCGGTCGTGCGCGACGCGATCGTGACCCTCGCCGACGCCGAGGCTCTGCCCGCGCACGGCGAGGCCGTGACCGCGCGGTTCGACAGCTGAGGGAGAACCGATGCACTGCCCGTTCTGCCGCAACCCCGACTCCCGCGTCATCGACTCGCGCACGAGCGACGACGGACTCAGCATCCGCCGTCGGCGCCAGTGCCCGAAGTGCGGGGGCCGGTTCTCGACGGTCGAGACCGCGAGTCTCAACGTGATCAAGCGGTCGGGAGTGGTGGAGCCCTTCAGCCGCGAGAAGGTCATGTCGGGCGTCCGCAAGGCCTGTCAGGGCCGACCGGTGACCGATGCCGATCTCGCGGTGCTCGCGCAGCAGGTCGAAGAGGCCATCCGGCAGACGGGCTCCTCCCAGATCGAGGCGAACGAGATCGGCCTGTCGATCCTCGGGCCGCTGCGCGAGCTCGACGAGGTGGCCTACCTGCGCTTCGCGAGCGTCTACCAGGCGTTCGACTCCCTCGACGACTTCGACTCCGCGATCGCTCAGCTGCGGGCAGATCACGCCGCTCGCCCCGCGCACGACGACCGCGACGCGGTCCAGTAGCCTGGCGGGGATGTATCCCCTTCTCTTCCGCACGGTCCTCTCGCGCCTCGACCCCGAGTTCGCCCACCACCTGGGCGCGCTCGTCATCCGTGGCGCCGGTGTCGAGCCCGTGGCATCCGTGGTCCGTCGATTCACCGCGCCGCGCGCGGATCAGCGCGTCGACGCTCTCGGACTGACCTTCGCGTCGCCGTTCGGCGTCGCCGCGGGCTTCGACAAGAACGTCACGATGGGGCGGGGCCTCGGCGCGCTCGGCTTCGGCCACGTCGAGGTCGGCACGGTCACCGCGCTGCCCCAGCCGGGCAACCCGAAGCCGCGCCTGTTCCGTCTGATCGCGGATCGCGCCGTGATCAACCGCATGGGCTTCAACAACGACGGGGCGGCCGCCGCCGCAACACGCCTGCGTCGTCTTCGCCGTGCCCGTCGACGTCCGGTCATCGGGGTGAACATCGGCAAGAGCCGCGTCGTCGCGGTCGAGGACGCCACCACCGACTACGTGCGCAGCGCGCGCCTGCTCGCGCCCCTCGCCGACTACCTCGTCGTCAACGTCTCGTCGCCGAACACGCCCGGGCTCCGCGGTCTGCAGGCCGTCGAGACGCTCCGGCCGCTCCTCACCGCCGTGCGCGACGCCGCCGGGCGCACGCCTCTGCTGGTCAAGATCGCGCCCGACCTCGATGACGACGAGGTGCGCGACATCGCCCGACTGGCGGTCGATGCGGGACTCGCCGGCATCATCGCGACCAACACGACCATCGCCCGGACGGATCTCGAAACGGATGCCGCCACGGTCGAGGCCGCGGGCGCGGGTGGCCTCTCCGGAGCGCCGCTGAAGAAGCGGGCCCTCGAGGTGCTGCGTCTGGTGCGCGAGGTCGTCCCGCCCGCGTTCGTGGTGATCTCCGCCGGGGGAGTGGACACCGCCGACGACGTGCGCGAGCGTCTGTCCGCGGGCGCCACGCTCGTGCAGGGGTACACCGCGTTCCTGTACCGCGGTCCGCTGTGGGCGCGTCAGATCAACCGGGGTCTCGCCCGCGCGAGCTGACCTCCCCGGTCGCCTCGCCCCGGTGCGGATGCCGCACCCCGGCGCCGCGCACGGACGTGCGCCGACCCCGCCCGGGGGAAACGAGAACGGCGCACCGCGTGAGGCGGTGCGCCGTTCTCGTGAAGCCGATGATCAGGCGGGGTACTGACCGCGCTTGACCTGCGCCTTCGGCAGGCGCATGAAGCGCATCTGCACGGTGCGCATGGCCGCGTACCAGCCGAGCCCCTTCTCGAGGCGGCTCTCGCCGAACTTCTCCTTCGCGGCGCGCTTGACGCGGATCGAGGTGATGATCATGTCGCCCACGACGAAGAGGATGAAGATCCACAGCGCGACGAACGACCAGTACTGGAAGAACTGCACGGGGATGAGCGTCGCGACGATCACGAGCACCATGAAGGGCATGACGCCCTCGCCCAGGTGCCAGCCGGCGTCGACGAAGTCGCGCGCGAAACGACGCTGCGGTCCGCGGTCGCGCACCGGCAGGTAGCGCTCTTCTCCGGCGGCCATGCCGATGCGGGCCTTCTCGCGCTGGGCGGCGAGCTCGGCGCGGGCGCGGGCCTTCGCCTCCTTGGTGTCGGGCACGAGGGGCCGCTTGCGTGCGGCCTCCTGTTCGGCGCGCGAGGGCGTCGCGCGGCCCTTGCCCGATCCGAGCGCCGTCGAGTCGACGGGGGTGTCGTTGGGGGCGGGGGCGGGGGACTTGGCCACGGGAAACCTCGGTGATTCGCTGGTCGGGAGACTTAAGATTACCCGCATGACCCTCGACCTGTCCCGGCAGGAGGCTGTGCAAAAAGCAGCCGACGCCGGCATCCCCGCCGCCCTGGCCGATCTCGGCTCCCTCGTCCGCATCCCGTCCATCGCCTGGCCGGCCTTCGACCAGACGGCTCTCGTCCGCAGCGCCGACGCGGTCGCCGCCCTCCTCGAGAAGACCGGCGTCTTCGATTCCGTCGCGGTCACGCGCGCGGCGATCCCCGGTACCGACGAGATGGGGCAGCCCGCCGTCCTGGCCTCGCGCGCCGCGCGTAACGGCCGTCCCACCGTGCTGCTGTACGCGCACCACGACGTGCAGCCCCCGGGCGACGAGGCGCTGTGGGACTCCCCGCCCTTCGAGCCCACGCTGCGCGACGGCCGCCTGTACGGGCGTGGCGCCGCCGACGACAAGGCCGGGGTCATGGCGCACGTGGGTGCCATTCGCGCCGTCGCCGAGGTGCTCGGAGACGATCTCGACCTCGGCATCGCCGTCTTCATCGAGGGCGAGGAGGAGTACGGATCGCGCTCGTTCGGCCAGTTCCTCGCCGACAACGCCGACGCCCTTCGCTCCGACGTCATCGTCGTCGCCGACTCCGGCAACTGGGACGAGCGCACGCCGGGCCTGACCGTGTCGCTGCGCGGGAACGCGCGCTTCACGCTCACCGTGCGCACGCTCGAGCACGCCTCGCACTCCGGCATGATGGGCGGCGCGGTCCCCGACGCGATGCTCGCCACCGTCAAGCTGCTCGCGACCCTGTGGGACGACGACGGAGCCGTCGCCGTCGAGGGCCTCGCCACGCGCGACGCCGAGACGCCGGCCTACGACGAGGCGACGCTGCGCGCGGAGTCCGGCCTGCTCGAGGGCGTCAGCCCGATCGGGCGCGACTCGATCCTCAGCCGCATCTGGAACAAGCCCTCCATCACCATCACCGGTTGGGATGCCACCCCGGTCGAGGCCGCGTCCAACACCCTGGCACCGCAGACGAGCGTCGTCATCAGCGCGCGCGTCGCCCCGGGCCAGGATGCCGAAGAGGCCTTCGCCGCGGTGCAGGCGCACCTCCGCGCGCACGCGCCCTTCGGCGCGCAGCTGGAGTTCAGCGACGTCGACTGCGGCGACTCCTTCCTCGTCGACACCGGGGGATGGGCCGTCGAGGAGGCGCGCCAGGCGTTCGCCGACGGATACGGCGTGGAGTCGGTCGACGTCGGCATCGGAGGCTCGATCCCCTTCATCTCCGACCTCGTCCGCGAGTTCCCGACCGCGCAGATCCTCGTCACCGGCGTCGAAGACCCCCACGCGCGCGCGCACAGCCCGAACGAGTCCCTGCACCTCGACACGTTCCGCAACGCGCTGGTCTCCGAGGCGCTGCTGCTGGCGCGGCTGAACGAACGCACCGTCTGATCGAGGCCGCCGGGGCGGGACGGGCGTAGACTCGTCTCGTCCCCGCGACCGATCAACCCGAAGGGCATCGCCATGACCGACACCACACTGTCGACATCCGCCGAGACCCGCGAGCACGGCGTCGGCCTGACCGCGGCCGCCTCCGACAAGGTGAAGAGCCTGCTGTCGCAGGAGGGTCGCGACGACCTGCGCCTGCGCGTCGCCGTCCAGCCCGGCGGCTGCTCCGGCCTCATCTACCAGCTGTACTTCGACGAGCGCTACCTCGACGGCGACAAGGTCGTCGATTTCGACGGCGTCGAGGTCATCGTCGACGACATGAGCGTGCCGTACCTCGACGGCGCGAGCATCGACTTCAAGGACACGATCTCGGAGCAGGGCTTCACGATCGACAACCCCAACGCGCAGGGCTCCTGCGCCTGCGGCGACAGCTTCCACTGAGCTCGGTCGGCGTCCTCGAACGCCGACGTCACGGACCCCCGGGGGCCACGGATCGCACCGTGGAACCCGGGGGTTTCCGATGTCTCGGCACTGGACGAATGGCCAGAGAACGGTGAGAGGTTGCCGTAGACTGTCAAAGCTTCATCCACGACCCGGAAAGGTGCATTGTGCCCTCCAAACGTCGCCTTCGCTGGGCCGCGCTCCCTCTCGGGATCGCGTCCGTCGCACTCCTCTCGGGCTGCACCACGACCCAGCTGCACGGATTCCTGCCCGGCTTCGTCGATGACGGTACGCCTGCCACGAACCACACCGACATGGTCGCCGGTCTGTGGGTCAACTCGTGGATCGTCCTTCTCGCCGTGGGTGTCATCACCTGGGGACTGATGCTGTGGTCGGTCATCGCATACCGCCGCCGTCGCGGCCAGTCGGGCCTTCCCGTCCAGCTGCGCTACAACATGCCGGTCGAGATCTTCTACACGATCGTCCCGCTGATCCTCGTCGTCGGTTTCTTCGCCTTCACGGCGCGCGACCAGAACACGCTCGAGACGCAGTACGACAACCCCGACGTGTCGATCACCGCCTACGGCAAGCAGTGGGCGTGGGACTTCCAGTACAACGGCCAGAAGGAAGACAACTCCGACGCCGTGTACTCGATGGGCGTCCAGGCGAAGGCCACGTCCGACGGCTACGACCTCCAGGACGTGCCGACGCTGTACCTGCCGGTGAACAAGACGGTGAAGATCGACCTGCGCTCGCGCGACGTCATCCACTCGTTCTGGATCATCGACTTCCTCTACAAGAAAGACATGTACATCGGTCGCGACAACGAGTGGTCGTTCACGCCCACCCGTGAGGGCACCTACGAAGGCAAGTGCGCGGAGCTCTGCGGTGAGTACCACTCCGCGATGCTCTTCAACGTCAAGGTCGTCAGCGAGACCGAGTACAACGACTACCTCGAGTCCCTCCGCCGTGCCGGCGACGTGGGCGACATCAGCGACCTGTCGCGTCTGCAGAACCTGACCACCGGCGTCGAAGGGAACGAGTGATCATGGCCACGACGCTTCCGCTCCAGGGGACGGGCCCTTCGCGCCCGACGACTCTCCCGCCGCGTCAAGCCGCACTGCTCAGCACCACGCGTGTGGAGCAGAAGGGCAACCTGGTCGTCAAGTGGATCACCTCCACCGACCACAAGACCATCGGATACATGTACCTGATCGCCTCGGTGATCTTCTTCATGCTCGGTGGTGTCATGGCGCTCATCATCCGCGCCGAGCTGTTCGAGCCCGGGATGCAGATCATCCCGACCAAAGAGCAGTACAACCAGCTGTTCACCATGCACGGCACGATCATGCTGCTCATGTTCGCGACCCCGCTGTTCGCGGGCTTCGCGAACGCGCTGCTGCCGCTGCAGATCGGCGCCCCCGACGTGGCGTTCCCGCGCCTGAACGCCTTCGCCTTCTGGCTGTTCCTCTTCGGCTCGACCATCGCCGTCTCCGGCTTCCTCACCCCCCAGGGTGCGGCCGGCTTCGGATGGTTCGCGTATCAGCCGCTCGCCAACGCCAGCTTCTCGCCCGGCGTGGGCGGAAACCTCTGGATGCTCGGTCTCGGCATCAGCGGTTTCGGCACGATCCTCGGTGCCGTGAACTTCATCACGACGGTCCTGACCATGCGTGCGCCCGGTATGACGATGTGGCGCATGCCGATCTTCTCGTGGAACACGCTGATCACAAGCATCCTGATCCTGCTCGCGTTCCCGGTGCTCGCCGCGGCGATCTTCGCCGCCGCCGCCGACCGCGTGCTCGGTGCGCACATCTACAGCCCCGAGAACGGCGGCGTCCTGCTCTGGCAGCACCTGTTCTGGTTCTTCGGCCACCCCGAGGTGTACATCATCGCCCTGCCGTTCTTCGGCATCGTCTCGGAGATCTTCCCGGTGTTCAGCCGCAAGCCGATCTTCGGGTACAAGACTCTCGTGTACGCGACCATCGCGATCGCCGCCCTGTCGGTGGCCGTGTGGGCGCACCACATGTACGTCACCGGCGGTGTGCTGCTGCCGTTCTTCGCCCTGATGACGATGCTCATCGCCGTTCCGACCGGCGTGAAGATCTTCAACTGGATCGGAACCCTGTGGCGCGGCTCGGTCACGTTCGAGACGCCGATGGTCTTCGCCCTGGGCTTCCTCGTGTCCTTCGTCTTCGGTGGTCTGACGGGCGTCATCCTGGCGTCGCCGCCCCTGGACTTCCACCTGTCCGACTCGTACTTCGTGGTCGCGCACTTCCACTACGTCGTCTTCGGCACGGTCGTGTTCGCCATGTTCGCCGGCTTTTACTTCTGGTGGCCTAAGTGGACGGGCAAGATGCTCAACGAGCGTCTCGGCATGGTTCACTTCTGGATGCTGTTTATCGGCTTCCACATGACCTTCCTCATTCAGCACTGGCTGGGCGTCGACGGCATGGTCCGCCGCTATGCGGACTACGCCGCGGCCGACGGGTGGACGTGGGAGAACCAGCTCTCCACCGTGGGATCGATGATCCTCGGCGCCTCGATGATCCCCTTCCTTCTGAACGTGTGGATCACCGCCCGCAAGGCGCCGCGCGTCACGGTCGACGACCCCTGGGGCTACGGTGCGTCGCTCGAGTGGGCCACCTCGTGCCCGCCGCCGCGTCACAACTTCACCTCGATCCCGCGCATCCGCAGCGAGCGTCCGGCGTTCGACCTGAACCACCCCGAGGCCGGTATCCCGGTCGGTGTGGGACCGGTCAAGGATGCGCCCGACACCCCCGTCGTCGATGCCGCAGCCGGAGAGGTCAAGTAAGACATGCGTACCAACGTCAACCTCTGGTGGATCATCGCGGTGTTCTCGTTCGGCATCGCGGCCGTCTACACGGTCTGGAGCCTGCTTCAGCACGGCGGTGTCGAGTGGGTGGGAACCGTGGCCCTCGCGTTCCTCGGTCTCATGTCGTCGATGATCGCGTTCTACATCGGTCGCGTCCTCAAGGCGCAGCGCGGTGACCTGCCCGAAGACACCCTCACGGCCGACATCGATGACGGCGACCCCGAGATGGGCGAGTTCAGCCCGTGGTCGTGGTGGCCCATCGTGCTCGCGGCATCCGCGGCGATCGCCGTGATCGGCCTCGCCGTCGGCAGCTGGCTCGTGCCCGTCGGCTTCGCGGTGTTCGTCGTCGCGATCGTCGGCTGGGTCTACGAGTACTACCGCGGGTACTTCGCGCGCTGATCCCGTGCCCGTTCGTCTGAGAGCGGCTGCCGTCTCCGACGCCGGCGCCCACCGTGCCACCAACCAGGATGCCGCCTTCGCGGCATCCTGGGGGGCGGCGGTGGCCGACGGCGTCGGCGGTGGTCCGTCCGGAGACCTGGCATCCGCTGCCCTCGTGCACCGGCTCGTCGCGACGAGCGGCGGGGGGCTCGACGCGGACGGCCTGCTCGTCCGCATCCGCGAGGCCAACTGGGACATCCGCGCCCACGTCGAGCGCGACCCCGCCCTCGAGGGCATGGCCACGACGTTCACGGGGATCTTCCTCAGCGTCAGCGGGGAACTCCTCCTCGCGCACACCGGCGATTCGCGGGCTTACCTGCTGCGAGACGGGGAGTTCACGCGCGAGACGCGCGACGACTCCTACGTGCAGGCGCTCGTCGATCACGGCATCATCCCGCCGGAGGCGGCGCAGGCGCATCCGCGCCGCAACATCATCACGGCATCCCTCGGCGGCGCGGAAGGAGACGTCGTCTCCGTCGCGGAACGCCCGCCGCTCGTCGGCGATCGATGGATGCTCTGCAGCGACGGACTGACGGACTACGTTCCCGAAGCCGATGTGGCGCGTCTGATCGCCGAGGCGCCCGACGCGCACTCTGCCGCGGCATCGGCGGTGGCGCTCGCGCTCGAGGCGGGGACGCGCGACAACGTCACCGTGGTCGTGTGCGACGTCGTCGACGAGGATGCCGAGGGGCGCGAGCCGGTCTTCTTCGGCTCCGCGGCGCGGTGGTTCGCCGAAGACGTCGAGACCGCCTGATACGCGCCCGCGGAGCCTCGCCCGCGGGCGAGAACCGTCAGTCGTTGCTCGGCAGCTCTTCTTCGAGGGCGAAGCCGTCGATGGCATCCTGTGCGATCTGAGCACTTCGTGGGCCCCCGTGTCCGTCCTCCTCGACGATCTCGAGGCGGCTGCCGGGCCACGCGCGGTGCAGCTCCCAGGCAGTGCGCGCGGGGCCGCTGATGTCGCGACGCCCGTGGACGAGCACGCCCGGGATGCCGGCGAGCTCGCCGATCCTCGCGAGGACGGCGCGGTCGCCGGGGAGGAAGCAGTCCCGCGCCCAGTAGTGCGTCACGAGGGTCGCGAAGTTGAGGCGGTGGCGCGGTTCCTCGTGCAGGAACCGTGACGTGCCCGCCATCGGACCGAGGGACAGGTGCGTCGCCTCCCACGCGTCCCACCGGTCGCCGGCGTCTCTCCGCACCGCGGGGTCGGGATCGCGCAGCAGACGCGCGTATCCCTCGATCGTGCGCTCAGCGGGCGCGAGGGGCTCGCGCAGAGTCGTGAAGGCCTCCGGGAAGACCGCGGCGATCCCGTCGGTGATCCAGTCGATCTCCCAGCGTCCTCCGCTCGTGACGGCGAGGTTGACGATCTCGCTGACGCGGTCGGGCACTTCGAGGGCGTACGCCAGGGCGAGAGTGGATCCCCACGAGACGCCGTGCAGGAGCCACCGCCGGATGCCGAGGTGCGCGCGCAGGGCCTCGAGATCGGCGATGAGCTGGTCCATGGTCTGGTTCTCGAGGCCCGCCAGATCGTCGGATGCCCAGGGCGTGCTCTGCCCGCAGCCGCGCTGGTCGAGACCGACGATCAGGTACCGCTGCGGGTCGAAACGCCGGCGGTAGCCGCCCTTGCCCAGTCCGCCCCCGGGTCCGCCGTGCAGGTAGAGGGCGGGGCGGCCGGAGGGGTTGCCCGAGGTCTCCCAGTACAGCCGGGCGCCATCGGGCCGATCCAGGTATCCGGATGCGAACGGTTCGATCGGGGGATGCTGCATGGCCGCAGCCTACGACAGGCCCGCGGGCTTCCGTGCAACCGGACGAGGCGACCTTGAGAGGCAATCCGGGAACGGCGACCCGGAACGGACGACGGGGGAGCGCCGAATGGGCTCGGCCGCCGTCGGCGGAAGAATGGGCCGCCGAGCCCTGAGCCCACTCAGGGGCGGACGACCATGACGGTGGGATCGAACACGCGGTCGAGCGGGCCCTCGTCGTTCTCGGCGGGCTGGCCTTCGCGCACCCAGTACTCGTAGCCGCCGATCATCTCGCGCACCCGGTAGCCGAGCTCGGCGAAAGCCAGAGCGCCCTTCTGGCCGGCATTGCAGCCCGGGCTCCAGCAGTACACGACGACGTCGACGTCGCGGTCGATCTCTCGCGGGGCGCGCTCCGCGATCTCGCGGTAGGGCATGTGGACGGCCCCGGAGATACGGCCCTGGGCCCAGGCCTCGTCGCCGCGCACGTCGACGAGGACGAATCGATCGCCGGACTTCTGCGCGGCGTACACGTCGGACGGGTCCGTTTCGTGGGCGAGACGGGTACGGAAGTAGTCGAGAGCCTCGGTCATGACTCCACCGTAGGAGCGGTGCGTCGCGCGGGGGAGGGCAGCGGATGCCATCCATCGTCGGGTTCCGGACAGCGGCTGCGGCCGCCCGGAGCCGCCGGCCTCGTGCCGCTCGCCGGTCGCGGAGGACGTCGGAGCCGATCGACGTCCGCGCCCGCGTCACGGACCGTGCTCCGCGCGGGCCGGGGAGGGACGCCTCCGGTGCTGGCACGCGCCTTCCTCCTCCCGGTACGACAGAACCCCCGGCGCGGAAGCGCCGGGGGTTCTGTACGGGAGGTGTTACTCGCCCTTGTCGTCCGAGGAGCGGTTGCGCTCCTCGAGACCCTTGGGAGCCGGGATCTCGACCTCGACCCGCTCGCCGACCGCGTTGCGGGGGCGGCCGTCCTCATCGGCACGGGCGTTGGCGCCGGCGATCTCGTCGGCCTCCTCGTGGTCGATGTGGTCGAGCTCGTGGTGCTGGTGGGCGACCGCGGCGTCGAGTTCGGCCTGGGTGAGGGGAGCGAGGCGGTCCTCGAAGAACCACCGCGAGATCGACGCGCGGAAGTTCTCGTGCCAGGGGATCTGACCGTTCGCGTTGGGGCGCACGACCAGGGGCTCGTAGGTCTCGTTGTCGACCAGCTTCCACCGCTCGTACTCGTCGACGGGCTGGTGGACCTCGATGTACTCGCCGCCGGGAAGGCGCACGATGCGACCGGACTCGTAGCCGTGCAGGGCGATCTCACGGTCCTTCTTCTGGAGCGCGATGCAGATGCGCTTCGTGACGAAGTAGGCGAGGATCGGGCCCAGGATGAGCAGAGCCTGCAGGACGTGGATGACGCCTTCCATCGTGAGGTGGAAGTGGGTCGCGACGATGTCGGACGAGGCGGCCGCCCACATCACGGCGTAGAAGGTCACTCCGGCCGCGCCGATGGCCGTACGGGTGGCCGCGTTGCGGGGACGCTGCGCGATGTGGTGCTCGCGCTTGTCGCCGGTCACCCACGCCTCGATGAAGGGGTACACGAGCACCAGGACGATGAACAGACCCAGGACACCGACGGGGATGATGATGTTCCACGAGAACGTGTGACCCCAGAGGACGAACTCGAGGTGCGGCGGGATCAGACGGAGCATGCCGTCGGCGAAGCCGATGTACCAGTCGGGCTGCGTACCCGCGGACACCGGGGAGGGGTCGTACGGTCCGTAGTTCCAGATCGGGTTGATCGTCACGAGGGCGGCGATCAGGACGATGACGCCGAACGTGATGAAGAAGAAGCCGCCCATCTTCGAGGCGTAGACCGGGAGCATCGGGTAGCCCACGACGTTGCTGTTCGTGCGGGCGGGGCCGGCGAACTGCGTGTGCTTGTTGATGATCATCAGCATGAGGTGCACGGCCAGCAGAGCGACGAGGATCGCCGGGAGCAGGAGGATGTGCAGCGTGTACAGGCGTCCGACGATCGCGGTACCGGGGAACTCTCCACCGAAGAGGAGGAACGAGGTCCAGGTTCCGATGATCGGCAGACCCTTGATCATGCCGTCGATGATGCGCAGACCGTTACCCGACAGCAGGTCGTCGGGGAGCGAGTAGCCGGTGAAGCCCTCGGCCATCGCGAGGATGAAGAGGATGAAGCCGACGACCCAGTTCAGCTCGCGGGGCTTGCGGAACGCACCGGTGAAGAACACGCGCAGCATGTGCACGCCGATACCGGCGACGAACACGAGAGCGGCCCAGTGGTGGATCTGACGGACGAGGAGACCGCCGCGCAGGTCGAACGAGATGTGCAGCGCGGACTCCATGGCCGCAGACATCGCGATGCCGCGCATGGGCTCGTAGGCGCCGTTGTAGTGCGTCTCGACCATCGAGGCCTGGAAGAAGAACGTCAGGAACGTGCCCGAGAGCAGGACGACGACGAAGCTCCACAGGGCGATCTCGCCGAGCATGAACGACCAGTGGTCGGGGAAGACCTTGCGGCCGAGCTCCTTGACGATGCCCGACATGCTCGTGCGCTCGTCGAGGTAGTTCGCGGCCGCACCGACGAACTTGCCGCCCAGCGGCTTGCCGTCGCGCCCGGCCGGAGCCTGAGGCGGACCCGAGTAGACGGCCGGCTCGGTCGTGACGTTCTCGGTGGGGTGTGTACCGATGCTCATGAGCGCTCCCAGAAGCTGGGGCCGACGGGCTCGTGGAAGTCACTCTGCGCGACGAGGTAACCCTCGGCGTCGACGGTGATGGGGAGCTGCGGCAGGGGACGGGCGGCCGGGCCGAAGATGACGGCCGCACCGTTGGCGACGTCGAACTGCGACTGGTGGCAGGGGCACAGGAGGTGGTGGGTCTGCTGCTCGTACAGCGCGACGGGGCAGCCGACGTGCGTGCAGACCTTCGAGTACGCGACGATGCCGTCGTACGACCAGTCCAGGTTGTTGGTCTCGGGGTTCAGCTGCTCCGGCTGCATGCGCATGAGCAGCACGATCGCCTTCGCCTTCTCTTCGAGGTAGCCCTCGTCGTGGCCGAGGCCGGCGAGCTCTTCGGGGATGACGTGGAAGGCCGAGCCCAGGGTGACGTCGGCGGCGCGGATCGGGCGACCGGACGGGTCGTGCGAGAGGCGCATACCCTCTTTCCACATGGTGTGGCTGAGGAGCTTGACCGGGTCCTGGTCCTGCGGAGCGAGACCGCGGAACAGCGTGATGCCGGGGATGACCGAGGCGATCACAGCGGCGAAGAGCGAGTTGCGGATGATCTCGCGGCGACCGAATCCGGAGTCCTTGTCGGCCTCGGCGAAGACGTTGACCGCCCCTTCGCGCACCTGGTCGCGACCACGCGTGGCGTGGCGGTCCTCGATGTACTCCTTGTCGGACATGACCGACTTGCCCCAGTGGATGGTGCCGATGCCGATCGCCAGCAGCGCGAACGCGATGCCGAGACCGATGAAGAGGTTGTTGTAGCGGATGTCGATCAGCGCGCCCGACTCGATCGGGAAGATCATGTAGGCGATGCTCGCCCAGATGCTCGCCGCGACCGAGATGTAGAAGAGCGTGTAGACCGTGCGGACCGCGCGCTTCATCGCCTCCGGGTCCTGGTCCGTCATGCGCTGACGGTGGCCGGGGAGGCCCGGGTTCTGTACGGCGTCGGGAACCGCGACGGCGAGCCCCGAGCCGGGCTTCCAGGAAGCCCTCTCGTGCTCGAGTGCGTCGTCCTCGTGTGCCATGGTGCTGTGCTCCTCGTGCTTTACGGAATGTCGAAGACGACGGTCAGTTGGACTTCGCCGTGATCCACACGGTCAGGGCGATGAGCGCCCCGATCCCGAAGATCCAGATGAAGAGACCCTCAGAGACCGGACCGAGCGAGCCGAGGGCGTAGCCACCGGGGGAGTCGTTCTTCTGGAGGTACATCAGGTAGGAGATGACGTCGCGCTTGTCTTCGGGGGTGAGGTTGAGGTCGTTGAAGACCGGCATGTTCTGCGGGCCCGTGACCATCGCGGCGTACATGTTGACCGGGGTGACGGTGTGCAGATCCGGTGCCCACTTGCCCTCGGTCAGCGCACCGCCGGCACCGGCCACGTTGTGGCACATGGCGCAGTTGATGCGGAAGAGCTCAGCGCCGTGCGACAGGTCGCCCTGTCCGTCGACGAGGTCGGCGGAGGGGTACTCGGGTCCGGGAGCGGCCGACTGCACGTAGGCGGCGATCGCGTTGATCTGCTCCTCCGTGAACTGCGGCGGCTTGACCGGCGCCTGGGGGCCCTGGGCCTGCAGCGGCATACGACCGGTCGAGACCTGGAAGTGGACCGACAGCTCGCCGACGCCGAACAGCGACGGGCCCTGCTGGCTGCCCTGCAGGTCGAGACCGTGGCAGGTCGCGCAGTTCGCCTGGAAGAGCTTCTGACCCTCTTCGACGGCGGTCGCGGAGTTCACCTCGCTCTCGGGGACGGTCGAGGTGGCGGCCATCGCGGCGGACGCACCGGCGTAGACGCCTCCGGTGAGGAGGAGTCCGATGCCGATGAGCGCGGCGGCGGCCAGGGGGCTCCGGCGCCCGGATGCCCGACGAGTCTTCTTCTCGCGTGCCATGTGGTGCAGCTCTCTTACTTGAGGAAGTAGATGACGAAGAACAGGGCGATCCAGACGACGTCGACGAAGTGCCAGTAGTAGGACACGACGATCGAGGTGGTCATCTCTTTCCGACCGAAGTTCTTCACGGCGTACGCGCGACCGATCACGAGAAGGAAGGCGATGAGGCCACCCGTCACGTGCAGGGCGTGGAAGCCGGTGGTGAGGTAGAAGGCCGAGGCGTAGGGGTTGGCACTGATGGGCATGCCCTCCGCCACCAGCGTCGCGTACTCCCACACCTGACCCGACACGAAGACCGCGCCGAGGATGAAGGTGAGGTAGAACCACTCCACCATTCCCCACTTGAGGAAGCCGGTGCGCTTGCCCGTGCGGTACGGCTGGTACCGCTCCGCGGCGAACACGCCCATCTGGCACGTGACCGAGGACAGCACGAGGATGATCGTGTTGACGGTCGCGAAGGGGACGTTGAGCAGCTGCGTCTCTTCGGCCCAGAGGGGCGCGGAGGTGCTGCGCAGGGTGAAGTAGATCGCGAACAGGCCGGCGAAGAACATGACCTCGCTGCCCAGCCACACGATGGTGCCCACGGCGACCGGGTCGGGTCGCTTCACGGCACGCACGGCCTGGGAATACGTCGCTGAGGTCGTCACCGTTCCATTATGCGCGATCCCAGGAGCTGATATTCCCATCCCGACCCTGCGATATTCCATCGTCGAGACTTAGGGAAGCCTCAGAATCCGCAAGGAATCCCCGGTACGGGAGCGGTTCCGCTCACGCGGCCCGTCGCGCGGGCGCGCGACACGCGTGTGAAAGGATCGTCCCATGGCGGAACGCTTCACCTGGCCCGATCTGCTCACCTCTCTGCTCGGGGGCGTCGACCTCAGCGTGTCGGAGTCGACGTGGGCCATGCGACAGGTGATGGCGGGCGAGGCGACGCCCTCTCAACTGGCGGGTTTCCTGATGGCCCTGCGAGCCAAGGGCGAGACCGTCGAAGAGATCGTCGGGTTCCGCGACGCCATCCTCGAGGCCGCCGTCCCGCTGCCCGTGCGCGCCGAGGTCCTCGACATCGTCGGCACCGGGGGCGACCGCTACGGCACGGTGAACGTGTCGACGATGGCGGCCGTCGTGGCGGCGGCATCCGGAGTCCCCGTCGTCAAGCACGGCAACCGCGCCGCCAGTTCGGCTTCGGGCTCGAGCGACGTCCTGTCGTCGCTGGGCATCGCCCTGACGCTGTCGCCCGAGAAGGTGGCCGAGACGCTCGATCGCACGGGCATCACCTTCGCGTTCGCGTCGGCCTTCCACCCCGGGTTCCGTCACGCGGCGGCGACGCGCTCGGAGCTCGGCGTCCCCACGGTCTTCAACTTCTTGGGGCCGCTCTGCAACCCCGCCCGGGCGGAGGCGAACGCGGTCGGCGTCGCCCACCTCGACCGCGTCCCCCTGATCACCGGGGTGTTCCGCACGCGCGGTGCGACGGCGCTGGTGTTCCGGGGCGACGACGGCCTCGACGAGCTCACCACCACCGGGCACAGCCGCGTGTGGGAGATCAGCCGCGGTGACGTGCACGAGCACGATCTCGATCCGCGGGATCTCGGCATCCCGCTCGCTGACATCGACGACCTGCTGGGCGGCTCTCCCGCTCACAATGCCGAGGTCGTGCGGCGCGTTCTCGGTGGGGAGACCGGACCCGTGCGCGACATCGTGCTGCTGAACGCGGCGGCGGGACTGGTCTCGTTCCGGCTCTTCCAGGATGCCGCTCAGGTGCAGCGCCCGATCCTGGAGCGTCTCGCGGAGGCGATGGCGGATGCCGCCGCGGCGATCGACGACGGACGAGCGTCGGCGAAGCTCGACGCGTGGGTGCAGACGTCGAAAGATCTGGCGGAGTAACGCATGGACCCGCTCGACGCGCTCACCGAGATCGCGTATCTGCTCGAGCGGGAGAGGTCGTCGCGCTACAAGTCGAAGGCGTTCCGCACGGCCGCCGCGGCGATCGAGGGACTGTCGGATGAGCAACTGCGCGATCCCGGTCTGCGTCGTCGGCCGGGTATCGGCGATTCGACCTTCGCGGTCATCCAGCAGGCGCTCGCGGGCGAGGTTCCGGAGCGGCTCGCCGCGCTGCGCGCAGAGAACGCCCCGGTGGGCGGCGGGGAGCTGCGGTCGCGGTTGCGCGGTGATCTGCACAGTCACAGCGACTGGTCGGACGGGACGACGCCGATCGATGCCATGGTGGACGCGGCCCGCCGCCTGGGTCACGAGTACCTCGCCCTCACCGACCACTCGCCGCGTCTGACGGTCGCGAACGGCCTGTCGCCCGAGCGGCTGCGGGCGCAGATGGAGGTCGTGCGCGGACACCGCGGCGAGGGGTTCACCCTGCTGACCGGGATCGAAGTCGATATCCTCGACGACGGCGACCTCGATCAGCAGGACGATCTGCTCCGCGCTCTCGACGTGGTCGTGGCATCCGCCCATTCAAAACTGCGCATGGAGCGTCGGGCGATGACGACGCGTCTCGTGGCGGCGGCGCGGGATCCGCGGGTCGACGTGCTGGGGCACGTGACCGGTCGGCTCGTCGAGGGGGCGCGGGGGACCCGCCCGCCGTCGGAGTTCGACGCGGAGGCGGTCTTCGCGGCCTGCGCGGCGTCGGGGGTCGCGGTCGAGATCAACTCCCGTCCGGAGCGCCAGGATCCTCCGGACGACCTCCTCGCTCAGGCCGTCGCGGCGGGGTGTCTATTCTCGATCGACTCCGACGCGCACGCTCCGGGTCAGCTGTCGCTGCTCGATCACGGCGCGGCGCGCGCCGAGGCCCTCGGGGTGCCGACCGAGCGCATCGTCACGACCTGGCCGCTGCCCCGCCTGCGGGAGTGGCTCGAACGCGAACGCTGAGTCCGCGGTCAGTGGGCCGAGGTCAGTGGGGGAGGGCGGCGAGGGCGCGGCTCATCGACGAGCCCAGGTTCCAGCGCTCGGCCAGGGCGGTCGCGGCGGCGTCGTCGACGGGGCCCAGCGCGTCGTCGAAGGGGGCGAGCGTCAGATCGCGCGCGACGCGCACGACGGTCGGGGCGACGTCGAGATAGGCGCCTGCGGCGGCGATCTTCGCGCGCTGCGCGGGGGTGCCCGCTGTTCCGTCGGCGACGGCGGCGCGGATGGCGTCGAGAGAGCCGTGCGCGGCCAGCAGTGACGCGGCGGACTTCTCGCCGATCCCCGCGACGCCGGGCAGACCGTCGGAGGGGTCGCCCCGCAGCACCGCGAAGTCGGCGTACTGCGCCGCGTGCACGCCGTACTTGCCCATCACCGTGGCGTCGTCGACGATCTCGAGGTTGCTCATGCCCCGTGCCGTGTAGATGATCCGGATGCCGCGGTCGTCGTCGACCAGCTGGAACAGGTCGCGGTCGCCGGTCACGATGTCGACCGGGGCGTCGGCCCGGGTGGCGAGGGTGCCGATGACGTCGTCGGCCTCGTGCGCGGCCGCGCCGACCACGGGGATGCCGAGGACCGCCAACGCCTCGCGGATGAGCGGGATCTGGGCCTCGAGGGGGTCGGGGACCTCTTCGACGTCGGGTCCCGCGGCGACCGCCTCGACCACGCGGTGCGCCTTGTAGCTCGGGAGCAGATCCACGCGCCAGGCGGGACGCCAGTCGTCGTCCCAGCAGGCGACGAGGCGCGTGGGGCCGTAGGTCGTCACGAGCTTCGCGATCATGTCGAGCAGACCCCGCACCGCGTTGACCGACGACCCGTCGGCCGCCTTGACCTTGTCGGGCACGCCGTAGAAGGCGCGGAAGTACAGCGACGCGGTGTCGAGGAGCATGATGCGGTCGGTCACGGTCTCGATCCTGGCACGGGACATTCGCCGGTGCGATCGGGGTCGCAGCGCACGCTCGCTCGGACGAGACGACGGGCGGCGCGACCTAGAGTGGCGGGATGTCTTTCGGGTCGGCATCCTCTCGTCCGTCGGTCTCCCGTCCGTCGGCGCACGCGGCGTGTCCGTGCGGGGGCGGGGTGTTCGGCGCCTGCTGCGCGCCGATCGTCGACGGTGCCCCCGCGCCGAGCGCGGAGCGGCTGATGCGCTCGCGCTACACCGCCTTCGCAGTGGGTGACGAGGCGCATCTCGTCCGGTCGTGGCATCCGCGGACCCGGCCCGAGCACATCGACGTCGACGACGGTACGGTGTGGACCGGTCTCGACATCGAGGAGGCCGTGGAGGACGGGGATGCCGCGGTGGTGGCGTTCCGCGCGCGCTGGCGGCAGGCCGGCCGGGACGGAGAGCTGGTCGAGCGGAGCCGCTTCGCGCGGCGCGGCGGGCGGTGGGTGTACGTCGACGGCGAGGTGACGTGAGCGTCACGGTCGGGTCGTCAACCCCGCGGGGGCGTGTCGGGGGTGCTGCGTAGGGTCGAGTGCGGATCCTCGGTGAAAGGACACGCATGATCCCCGACGCGCAACGCGACCTGCTCGAGAACCCGAACTACGGCAGTCTCGGCACCGTCCGTCCGGACGGAACCGTGCAGGTGAACCCGATGTGGTTCTCCTTCGACGGAGAGCATCTGCTGTTCACGCACACCGTGACGCGGCAGAAGTATCGCAACCTGCAGCGGAATCCGTCGATGAGCCTCATGGTCTTCGACCCGGAGCGCCCGTACCGGTACATCGAGGTGCGCGGTCGCCTCCTCGAGGCCGAACCCGATCCGGAGGGCGCGTTCTACGTCTTCCTCGGGAAGCGCTACGGCAACGCGCAGCAGGACGCGCCGGCCGATCGCGCCGACCGCGTGATCTTGAAGATGTCGATCGACAAAGTGGGAGGACAGTGACATGGAACGCATCGTGATCATCGGAGGACACGGGAAGGTGGCCCTGCACCTCGCGCGGCTGCTCGCCGATCGCGGCGACGAGGCGACCTCCGTCATCCGCAACCCCGATCAGGCCGGCGACATCGAGCAGGCGGGCGGGACGCCCCTTGTGCTCGACGTCGAGAACGCCGACACCGACGAGATGGCCGCGGCCTTCGAGGGGGCCGACGCGATCGTCTGGTCGGCGGGTGCCGGCGGCGGCAGCGCCGAGCGCACGTACGCCGTCGACCGCGACGCCGCTCAGCGGGCGATCGACGCCGCGGCCCAGGCCGGCGTGCGCCGGTTCGTGATGGTCTCGTGGATCGGATCGACGCCCGACCACGGCATCGACCCCGAGGACTCCTTCTACGCCTACGCCGACGCGAAGCTCGCGGCCGACGACCACCTGCGCGCGAGCGACCTGGACTGGACGATCCTCGGTCCCGGCACCCTCACGCTCGATCCGCCGTCGGGACGCATCACCACGGCCCCGCAGGGCAAGGGCGAGGTCTCGCGCGCCGACGTGGCCGCCGTCGCCGCGGCCGTGCTCGTGCAGCCCGCGACCATCGGACGCTTCATCCGCTTCGGCGCGGGCGACACGCTCATCGCCGAGGCGATCGTGGCCGACCACACCGCCGGGGGCGACGCGTGACCGCCGTCGCCGACCGCGCGCGGACCCTCGCCCGGCTGCACGCCGCCCCCGAGATCCTGCGTGTCGTGAACGTGTGGGACGTCGTGTCGGCACGGGCCGTCGCGGCTCTGCCCGAGACGACGGCGCTCGCGACCGCGGGCCACTCGATCGCGGCGACCTTCGGCTACGAGGACGGGGAGAACATCCCCGTGGAGCTCATGCTCGACATGGTCGGGCGCATCGTCGCCGCCGTCGACGTGCCGGTCAGCGCGGACCTCGACGCGGGGTTCGGCGACCCCGGCGAGACGACGCGTCGCGCCATCGGCGTCGGCGTGGTCGGTGCCAACGTCGAGGACCGGGTCAAGCCGCTCGCGGAGGCCGTGGCGGCCGTCGAAGCGGTGATCGCCGCCGGGGAGGCCGAGGGCGTGCCGTTCGTGCTGAACGCCCGGACGGACGTGTTCCTGAAGGGAGCCGACCGGCCCCTCGACGACAAGATCGCGGATGCCGTGGAGCGCGGCCGCGCCTTCCTCGCGGCGGGCGCCACCTCGGTGTTCGTGCCCGGCAAGCTCGACGCCGAGACCACCCGGCGCCTGGTCGAGGGGCTCGGGGAGCGCACGCTCAGCGTCATCGGCGTGCCGGGCAACCTCGCCGCGGCGGAGTACGAGTCGCTGGGCGTGGCGCGCATCTCGTATGGGCCGCAGACGCAGCGCGTCGCGCTGACGGCGCTGCAGGACCTCGCGATCGACCTGTACGGGACCGGGGTCATCCCCTCGTCGGTGCGCGAACTCAACTGACGGTGGGGCCGCGCCCGGAGGTCGTCGTCGGCGACCCTCCGGGCTCGGTCTCGTCAGTCCGCGTGCGGGGCCGCGGCGGCGGCCTGCGAGCAGGGTGTTCAGCCGGCCTCGCGTCAGCTGTCGTCGTCGTCCTCGTCGACGACGATCACGCCGTCGGGGACGGGATCGCCGAGCAGCGGCTCTGCCGCGAGCGTGAGGTCGATCGTCGCGCGCAGCAGCCCTCCGAGCGTCTCGGACCGCAGCAGCTCCATCTGATCCAGTTCTCCCAGCGGCGCGATCGCCGCGACCTGCCACGCCCGGGGCAGGGGCTCCTCCGACAGTTCGACCTCCGGGTCCCAGCGGGTCCCGCCGAACTGCGTGGCGCGGCCGAGGACGCGTCGCACGATGCGCTCGGCCTCCTCGAGCAGCGGGAGAAGAGCCTCGTTCCACTCCAGATCGGGCAGAGCGCGCACATCGGCGCGCGGGTAGGGGGAGTCGTCGAGCCACTCGACGATCTCGAAGCGCTCCGTGCCCTGCGCGACGATCTGCATCTGCCCCGCCTGGGGCACCACGTGGCTGAGCCGCGCCATCGTGCCGAGCGCGAAGCGTTGATCGCCTCCGCCGGTCTCGGAGCCGCGTTCGATCAACACCACCCCGAAGGCGGGGTCGGTCTCATCCAGCAGGCGGCCGAGCATCACGAGATAGCGCTCCTCGAAGATCCGCAGCGCGAGGGGCGTGTGCGGGAAGAGGACGGCTCCGAGGGGGAACATCGCGGTACCCATGGGCCCAGTCAACCAGCGCCGGATGCCGTCGGGGCCGAGCCGGCTCCGATACCCAGGGGGCTTGCGGATTGGGCGGGATTCCGTCCGGCGCAGCCGCGGCCGACGGTGCGCTGCTCAGTCGTCGGCCTCCCGCAGCGTCTCGTGCACGCGATGCAGGTCCATCAGCAACGATCCCACCAGGACCCAGTGCAGGGGAGAGGGCGTCTGGATCTGCAGCGGCCGGGTCAGCGCCGGCTCCTCGTCGACGGATTCCTCCGGTCCCGCATCGAGGGCGAAGGCGAGACGCACGTCGTGCGCGGCGCGGTGCAACTGCTCCGCGATGGCGCGCACGGCGGGTTCGTCGACGATCGAACTCTCGTAGCCGTCGTAGACCGCACGCGTCATACCCACCGTCTGCGTCACCACGGGCGTGAAGCGGTCGAGCAGGGCGCCCATCTGCGCGAGGTCGGCGCGGTGACGGTTGTTGCGCGGGTTCAGGGCCAGCGAGTCGGCGCCGTCGCGGAGGGCGTCGGCTGCGGCATCCCGCACCGGGCGGAGGAGTCGGGCCTCGAGGAGGAGTCCCTCGAGGGATGCCGCCGTCTGCGGCGTCTCGAGGGCGTCGGCGAGTCTCTCGAGCGCGGCCGCCAGCTCGCGCCCCAGCACGTCGACCTTCCCGCGAGCCGCGGGTACGAGCACGGGCGGGACGAGGGCGGCGTTGACGATGATGCCGATCGCCGCGCCGATCAGGGTCTCGAGCACGCGGTCGAGGGCGTAGTTGGGGGTGGCGGTCCCCAGGGCGAGCACGAGCAGAGCGCTGATGGCGATCTGGTTGGTCGCGCCGGCGGAGATGCGCGCGGCCCACGCGACCAGCAGCGCGACCCCGGCGGACAGGAGCGCGACCCACGGCTGCGATCCGAAGGCGAGCCCGAGCAGGGCGGCGATGACCACTCCGACGATGACGCCCACGCTGCGCTCGACGGCGCGGGTGAAGGACTGGTTGATGCTCGGCTGGACCACCAGCAGGGCCGCGATCGCGGCGAAGATCGGTGGCGGGCCCTGCACGAGCCATCCCGCCACGAGCCAGGCGGCCACGATCGCGATCGCGGATTTGCCCACCTGCAGCAGCGGCACGCGCCGCGGCGCGCGGACGGTCATGCTGTCTCTGACCGTGCGGAGGGCGGGGATGCGCACGATCACTCCGGGCGACCGACGATGTCGTCGGCGTTGTCGGCAACCCACTCCATGAGCGGGATCACGCGGGTCATGAGGTCGCGCCCGCGCGGAGTGAGGGCGTATTCGACGCGCGGCGGCACCTCGGGGTAGGCCGTGCGCTGCACGAGCCCGTCGCCCTCCAGCGTCTTGAGCGTGCTGGCCAGCATCTTCTCGCTGATGCCCGAGACGTTGCGGCGCAGGACGCCCCAGCGCTGCGTCCCGTCGGATAGGGCGAGGAGCACGAGGACGCCCCACTTGCCCATCACGTGGTCGAGCACGGTGCGCGTGGGGCACCCGTCGGTGAAGATCTCGGGATTGCGGCCGCGCAGATCGGCAAGACTGACGCTCATGTGAGTACCTAACCGGAAAGTGGGTACCTGCATTCCGGAATGCGAGGTCGTCGGGGCGGTTGCACCGGTCGTACCGATCGAAAGGACACCCCCATGACCCTCCTCGTCACCGCCGCCTCCGGTCACCTCGGCCGCCTCGTCGTCGACGCCCTCCTCGAGCGCGGCGTCGCGGCATCCGACATCGTCGCCGGCGTCCGGACCCCGTCGAAGGCGGCGGACCTCGCCGCCCGCGGCGTCGGCGTCGTCGAACTCGACTACTCCCGCCCCGACACGATCGCTCCCGCCTTCGCGGGAGTCGATCGCGTGCTGCTCATCTCGGGCACCGACGCCGACCGCGTGAGCGGGCACCGTAACGTCATCGACGCCGCCCGCGCGGCCGGGGTCGAGCGCCTCGTCTACACCAGCGCGCCGCGCGTCGACGAGATCGACTACGCGCTCGGGGCCGACCACAAGGCCACGGAGGAGGCCATCGCCGCCTCCGGCCTGTCGGCGACGGTGCTGCGCCACAACTGGTACACCGAGAACTACCTGGACGCCGTCGCCCGCGCCGCCCAGACCGGCGAGATCGTGGCCGCGGCGGGCGATGCCCGCGTCGCGAGCGCGAGCCGCCGCGACTACGCCGAGGCCGCTGCCCGGACGCTGACCACCGACGATCTCGCGGGGCGCACGCTCGAGGTCGGCGGAGACGTGGCGTGGACCTACGACGAGCTCGCCGCGGCCGCGACCGAGGTGCTCGGGCGTCCGGTCGCCTACGTCGCGGTGTCGACGGAGCAGCTCGAGGCCGGCCTTCGCGCGGCGGGCCTGGACGAGGGGACGGCCGCGTTCGTGGCCGGCATCGACGACGCGATCGCGCGCGGCGCGCTGTCGCAGACCGACGGCACGCTGTCGGCGCTGATCGGTCGTCCGACCACCCCGCTGGTCGAGGGTCTGCGCGAGGGTCTGTCCGCGCGCTGACCCCGCCCCTCCCGCGTGAGTCGCCGGAGATTGTCGCCTTCCCTCGGTCGGAGGCGACGAATCCCGGCGACTCACGCGCTCTTCGCGGAGGCGAGCGCGGTCAGGCGGCGCTGACGCATCGCCAGGAACAGCGGGAACGTGAAGGCGAACGCGGTCACGCCGGAGAGGACGATGTAGAGCCACGCGAAACGCATGCCCAGGCGGCGTCCCTCGACGAGGATGAAGACGCTGCCCGCGACCGCCACCACGAGCAAGTCGACGGTGATCGACGACACGGCGGGGCCGCTCGTGACGAGATCGCCCACGAAATCGCGCATCTGCACGATCGCGAACACGTTGAAGGTCCACGTGCCGACCAGCCCGGCGAGGGACAGCACGAGGTAGGCGATCGCGGTGGGGGTCCAGTGGCGTCGGAGGTCGCTCATGCCGCGATCCTGCCGCAGAGCCGGTGTCGGTGGAGGGGGCTAGCGTCGGAGGATGGATGCCGCAACCGCCCGTCGCATGCTCGAGGAGCGCGAGCGCGAGGTCGCCCACCGTCTCTCGCGCCTGCTCGACGACGAGCAGAGCCTGCGCCACGACCGGGCGGATGCCACCGCCGACGACGAGCACGACCCCGAGGGATCGACCCTGTCGGGGGAGTGGGCGCAGGTCGACGCCCTGCGGCGCGGGGCCGAGGCCGAGCGCGCCGAGATCCGCGCGGCGCGGGAGCGCGTGGCATCCGGGACCTTCGGCGTCTGCGAGCGCTGCGGACGCCCCATCGCCGATGCGCGGCTCGAAGCGCGGCCGTTCGCGCGGCTGTGCATCGACTGCGCGCGGTAGCCCGCCTGTCCGCGCTCGCGGAGGTCCCATCCCCCGCGGCGCGTAGGCTCGGAGCGTGGAGCCCCTGCTGATCGTCCTACTGTTCGCCAACGCCGTCTTCAACGCCGTCGTCTGGCCGCGCTTCTACCCCCGCATCGCCAAGGACCCCCGGGCCCGAGATGCCGCGGGCAAGCCGACGGCGTTCCTCATCGTCCACACCGTGCTCATCGCGATCGCCCTGGTGCTGGCTTTGGCGTCGGTGATCGCCGCGATCGCCGCGATCGTGGTCTGATCCCGGGGCGATTCCGACCTCGCGAGGCGCCTCGCGGTAGACTGGGCGCGCGGGTTCGCCCGCCGCACCTCGTGCATCTACCTACCGGACCGGCAAGGCGGCACCGCCCCACGCCCCGGAGATCCTCATGCACCGCCCCGCCCCCGCCGCCACCGCTCATCGCCCGCTGATCCACCACACGGGCCTGTGGTACTTCCCCGTCGCGTTCGTCGCCCGGCTCCCGTTCGCGATGATGACCGTCGGAGTGCTGGCCCTCGTCGTGGCGATGCGCGGCTCCGTCGCGCTGGGTGGTCTCACCTCGGCGGCCGTCGGACTCGGCGTGGTCGTCGCCGGTCCCGTGCTGGGCGACCTGGCCGACCGCTACGGTCAGCGGCGCGTGCTCATCCCGGTGGGGCTGGCCAACGGCATCCTTCTCGCGCTCTTCCCGCTCGTCGTCGCCGCGGCTCCGGGTGAGGTGCTGCTGCTCGTCGTGGCGACGGCCATCGGCCTCACCGGCCCGCAGACGGCCGCGATGTCGCGCAGCCGCGTGATGGCGCTCATCGGCGACCGGGTGCTCCCCGAGCGCCGGGAGCGGACGTTCTCGCGCGCAATGGCGTACGAGTCGGCCGCCGACGAGACGGCGTTCGTCATCGGTCCGTTCATCGTCGGCGTGCTCGCCGCCCTGGTCGCGCCCTGGGCGCCGATCGTGGGCGCGGCGGTGCTGAGCTTCGTCTTCGTCACGGCGTTCGCTCTGCACCCCACCGGTCGCGCGGTCCCCGAGCGCGCGGAGCGCGCCGAGATGGCGCCGTTCCGCGACGTGCTGCACCCGCGCATGCTCGTCCTGATCGCCGCGGTCTTCGGCGTGGGCCTCTTCTTCGGCTCGACGCTCACCTCGCTCACCGCGTTCATGGAGGCCCAGGGCGCGCCCGAGGCGGGGGCCCTGCTCTACGGCGTCATGGGCGTCGGGTCGGCCGTGCTCGCCCTCGCCGTGGCGGCCCTGCCGGAGCGCTTCGCGTTGCGCTGGCGTCTGGTGGTGTTCGCCTCGGTGCTCTTCGCCTCCGCGGGCGCGTACACGGTGGGCGGGTCGGTGCTGACGGTGACCGTCGTGCTGTGCCTCATGGGCATCGGCGTCGGGCCGTCGCTGGTGACGCTGTTCAGCCTCGCCGGTCATCGCGCGCCCCGCGGGCGCACCGCCTCGACGATGACCCTGCTCGCCTCGGCCCTGACCCTCGCCCAGGCGCTGTCGTCGGCGGTGACCGGGGCGATCGCCGAGAACGTCTCGGTGGCCACGGCGATGCTGCTGCCCGCCGCGGCGGCCCTGCTGGTGCTCGCCATGGCCGCCGTCAACGCCTCGTCGACCCCCCGGTGGGACGCCGCCCGCACCGCCTGAGTCCACCGCCTGAGTCCGCCGCCGTCTCACGCGGGGAGCGGGAATCGTCGCCGCAGGATCAGCCGCTGCGCGAGCGTCCACACGGTGGTCACGGCGAGGTACAGGCCCGCCGCCACGGGCACGAACAGCGCCACGGCGGCCGTCGTGAACGGCAGGACGCCGACCATCGTCCGCGTCCAGGCCGGCGCGGAAGGGTCGACGCTCGGCCGCAGCAGACGCCGGGTGAGCTCGGCCACCCCGGCGATCAGGGCGACGATCGCTCCGATGACGATCAGGGTCGCGGCATCCGTCGACCCCGTCGAGAGGGCGGAGGCCAGGCTCCGTCCGAGGGGGACGCCCCACAGGTCGTGCGCGAGCAGAGTGTTCGCGTGTCCGCCCACGGTGGGGTGCAGGAACACGGCGTAGAGCAGCCCCACCACGGGCGCCTGCGCGAGCAGGGGCAGGCACCCGCCGAAGGGCGAGACGCCCTCGTCACGGTACAGCTGCATCGTCTCGCGCTGCAGGCGTTCGGGCTGGGTGCGCCACCGCTCCTGCAGGGCCCGCAGCCGCGGGGCGAGGCGCGCGCGCGTCTGCTCGGCGCGCGCCTGCGACACCCCCACGGGGATGAGGAGCAGTCGCACCACGACGGTCACGACGACGACCGCGAGAGCGGCGGCCGCTCCCGGCGCGAGCGGGTCGAGGACAGCGGTGAGCGCGAGCAGCGCGCGGGTGGTCAGGTCGAGCAGGAGAGCGAGGGGAGGGAGGGAGAAGAGGTCCACGGGCGTCCAATCGGTGCGGCGATCACGGAGGGGATCGGTCGCGGGGCGCGGTCGACGGCGGAGCCGGACGGGCGCGGGCGACCGGCGTCGCCCGTCCGCGGAGAACGCCGGAGGAGGGATGCCGTGGGGTGCGGCGAGGCGTTCGGGTCAGGCGACGCGCACGGCGCCGCCCGGAGCACGCGGGCGCGGGTGTCCGTCGGCGTCGGGGTCGCTCTGGGCGCGGGGCGCCGAGGGATCGGCGGGCCGGGGATCCGGGGGAGCGACCGCCGCCAGGAGAGCGGGGAGCACGATCAGGACGATCGCGACCGTGACGACCACGGCGGCGGCCAGGACCACCGCGAGCAGCGGGGTGCCGGGACCGGGGGTCATCGCGAGCTCGGCCGCGGCGAGCACCAGGTTGAGCATGGCGATCATCGATGCGATCACGGCTCACCCCCCCCTGCTGACGGCTGTTCTCCCACGCTAGCAGGGGTGCCTCGCTACGCTGTCGCCATGACCACCCTCGTCCTCACCATCGTCGGAGACGACCGCGCGGGGCTCGTGTCCGCTGTCGCCGACATCGTCGACGCCCACGACGGAAACTGGGAGAACAGCGAGCTCGCCGAACTCGCCGGCGCGTTCGCGGGCATCGTCGAGGTCTCGATCTCGGCCGATCGCGCCGACGCCCTGCGCACAGCCCTCGAGGGACTCGCCGGAACGCTCGCCGTCACGGTGCACGCCGGGGGAGGCGCCGCCCCGGCGTCGGGGGCGCGCACCGTCACGTTCGACGTCGTCGGCAACGACCGCCCGGGCATCGTCCGCGAGCTGTCGTCGGCTCTCGGCGCCCGTGGCGCGAGCATCGAGCGGATGTCGACCCAGACGACGGATGCCGCGATGGCCGGCGGTCGCCTCTTCGAGGCGTCGATCACGGCGTCGCTGACGGCCGACGTCGCCGTCGACGATCTCGTCGCCGAGCTCGAGCGGCTCGCGGCGGAGATCCAGGTCGACGTCACCCTCGCCGACGACGCCTGACACGCATCCCCGCGGGACGGCGGGCGTCCGGGGCCGCGGACGACGACGGGGTCAGCGAGCGCGCGCCCGGCGTACGCGCGCGACCAGCGTCGCGACGCCCCTCCACCCGAGCAGGAACAGGGCGAGGGTGATCGCGGCCACGATGACGAAGGCGACCGCGACGCCCTGACCGCTCACCGCGCGCAGGGCCATGCCGAGGATCACCGTGACGGCCCACACCGGCAGGGCCGTGCGCACGATCGCGAGCGGAGCGCGCCAGGCGCGGGTGACGAGCCAGCCGACGAGCAGCGCTGCCACGAACGGCCACGCCGTCGTCGCGAGACCCGAGCCGAACGGTCCGAGAACGTCGCCGTCGTGGGTCGCTCGCCCGATGGCGGCGAAGACGATGACGAGCACGACGTCGACGACGAGCGCGAGGGCAGGGGAGCGGGGCGGGGTCACCCGTCCATTCTCGCGCGGGCGGGAGGATCGAGACGCACGGGCCCGGGTGGGGGCGGGGCGGATAGCGTGGAGCGCATGCCCACGCGCCTTCTCCTCCTGGCCGACACGCACGTGCCGAAGAGGGCCCGGACCCTGCCCGCGGCGGTGCGGCGAGCGGCATCCGCCGTCGATCTCATCGTGCATGCGGGGGACTGGGTCGAGGAACAGGTGCTCGACGATCTGCTCGCGCTCGGACCGGTACTGGGCGTGTGGGGCAACAACGACGGGGCCGACCTGCGCGCGCGTCTCCCCGAGGTCGCACGGGCCGAGATCGACGGAGTACGTCTCGCGGTCGTGCACGAGACCGGCGCCGCGGCGGGGCGGGAGAAGCGGATGGATGCCGCCTTCCCCGACACGGACCTGCTCGTGTTCGGCCACAGCCACATCCCCTGGGACACGGTGACGCCGGCCGGGCTGCGTCTGCTCAACCCCGGTTCGCCGACCGACCGGCGACGGCAGCCGGCGTGCACGCTGATGACGGCGACCCTCTCGGGCGGCGCGGTGCGCGACGTCGAGCGGCACGACGTGTCGCGCGACTGAGGGCGACGGGACCGCCGGGTCCGACGACGACGGCGCCGCACCCCGGAGGGCGCGGCGCCGTCGTTCGCGTCAGGTCACTCCGCGTTCAGGTGGCGGGCGGCCGACGTCATCGGGCACTCGAACGGGTCGCGAGCGGCGAGACCGACGCGGTTGAGGTACTGGATCACGATGCCGTACGACTGGAACAGCGTGGTCTCGACGTAGGGCACGCCCAGCGTCGCGCAGTGCTCGCGCACGATGACGCGGGCACGGCTGAGGTGCGGGCGCGGCATGTTCGGGAACAGGTGGTGCTCGATCTGGTAGTTCAGCCCGCCCATGAGCCACGTGGCCCACCAGCCGCCCGAGACGTTGCGCGAGGTGCGCACCTGCTTGCTGAAGAAGTCGAGCTTCGCGCCCGGCTCGATGACCGGCATCCCCTTGTGGTTGGGGGCGAAGGACGCGCCCATGTAGATGCCGAACACGGCGACCGAGACGCCGAAGAACGCGAAGGCGAGACCCACGGGCAGGAACACGAAGATCGGGGCGATGAAGAGGGTGTGGCGCACGGCGAGGAGGCCGAGCTCTTTCCAGCGGTCCTTGTTCTCGCCGCGCGAGAGCAGGTGACGAAGGGCCAGGACATAGAGGTTGATGCCCTCGAAGGCCAGGAGGGGGAAGAAGAGGTAGCCCTGTCGCTGGGTGATCCAGCGCTGCACCCCGCGGGCCTTGGCGGCGTCGACGTCGAGGAACGAGATCGTGTCGATCTCGATGTCGGGGTCTTTGCCGACGCGATTGGGGTTGGCGTGGTGACGGGTGTGCTTGGACGCCCACCACGAGCGGCTCATGCCGACGATGCCGTTGCCGATGAACAGGCCCAGACGGTCGTTGGCGGGGCCCGACGCGAAGATCTGACGGTGGGCCGCCTCGTGCGCGAGGAACGCGACCTGGGTGAACAGGATGCCGAGGACCGCGGCGACGATCAGCTGGAACCAGCTGTCGCCCAGCAGGATGAAGGCCGTGATGCACCCGGCGAAGCCGAGGACGATGGCGCTCGCCACGCCGGCGTAGAACAGCGGGGTGCGGACGAGGAGTCCGCTCTCGCGGACGACCTGCGACAACTCTGTGTAGGCCTTGGCGATCGGGGGGAATTCCTTGGTACCGGAGTAGGTCTGACGTACGGGGCCGAGTCGGGATTCGGCGACGGGGGTAGCGATCTGCTGCTCCTCGGGTGTGCGTGCTGCGGGGTAGCGGGGAGAGAACCGGGGCGGCACCCGGTTCGTGGATCACACTACGGGTCGCCGTATGGAGGGCCCGGAATACATCCACATGTGCAGGAGCCTCACGGGAAACGGAAACATCCGCGGCGCGTCGCGACCATCGCCTCGCCTCCGCGTCTCGCGGTGCGCCGGGCGGGAAAGGCGAAAGCCGGGGCGCCGCAATGCGGCACCCCGGCTTTCGCGCAGGAGCGGAGCTCAGAGGGGGCGGATGTTCGCCGCCTGCATGCCCTTGGGGCCCTGCTCGGCGTCGAATTCGACCTTCTGAGCCTCGGTGAGCTCCTTGAAGCCGTTGCCCTGGATCGCGCTGAAGTGCGCGAACAGGTCGGCCGAGCCGTCATCGGGAGCGATGAAGCCGTAGCCCTTTTCGGAGTTGAACCATTTCACGGTGCCAGTGGCCATCGTGTTCTTCCTTTATTCATGTTGGGCCGCAGATGCGACCGTTGGTGCCGCCCCGACGCACGCGGAGCGGACGGGGACGCCGCGGCACCGAGTCGGTGACGCGGACGCGGTGCCCGTCGACGGCGGCCTGAGCCGTCTCGACGGACGCGTGGACGCCGAGGTTCTCGCCGCGCGGACCCTGGGCTTCGTAGCCCGAGGTCGCCGCGCCGACGAAACCGGCGTAGTCGGATCCGGCCGTCGCGACGAAGACGTCGAGATCGGCCTGACGCCACGACAGTGGCGAGGGGTGAAGCAAAGACACGAGAACTTTCCGCGAGTGCGACGCGAGGACCGAAGCCGTCGAGCGAGGCACGCGATGATTGAGGGAGGGACTGCTGTCGGAAACGGCTCGGCGCCGTGCGCCCGGCATCTCAGCGATGAGGCGGGCGTCGATGAAGCAGGTCCCAGAACGAATAGCCTCACGGTAGCACGGATGCCCGATCATCGCCCGGGAACTTTCCCGGGCCCTCGCGATGCGCTGCAGTGGGCCCATGGCATCCGCTCATCCCGCCTCCGACGACGAGAGGTGGCTCGTCGTCGACGGGCGCCGCTGGCGGCGCACCGACCCGGCCCTCGGCGAGGAGACGGCGGCGCGCTTGCGCTCTCATCTCGGCCGGGCCCGCGCCGCCGTGCGCATCGCGAGACGCGACGGCGACGAGGCGGCGACGTCCGACGCCCGGCACCGGGTGGGACTCGCCAAGGCCGGGCTCGGCGAACGGGGCCCGAAGTGGTGGGACGACGAGGTGGCCGCGCGGCGGGCGCGCGCGGACGAGGCGCTTCGCGAACTGGACCGCATCGCCCCACCGAGAGCAGACGACGGCCGGGACGTCAACGCGTAGCGCGCTGAGCGGGGAGGCGCTGGGCTGGGATCTCCGACGGAAAAGGGAGTCCCATGTCATCCACCGCCACCGAGCTCGAAACGCTGAACGAGCTGCTGAAGAAGTTCCGCTTCGCGATGGTCACCACCCGCGCCGAGGACGGAGCGCTGCACGCGCACCCGCTGACCGTGCAGGAGACCGAATCCGACGGCGACCTCTGGTTCATCGTGGGAACGCACGCCTCCGCCGTCGAGCACGTGCGGCGAGACCCCCAGGTGGGGCTGTCGTTCAGCACCGACGGCACCTGGCTCTCGCTCGCCGGTGAGGCCGAGGTGGTCGACGACCTCGCGAAGCTCAAGGAGCTGTGGTCGACGAGCGTCGAAGCGTGGTTCCCCGACGGGCCCGAGGCGCCGGGCGTCACGCTGCTGAAGGTGTCGGCGCTGACCGGCGAGTACTGGGGCAGCGCCGGTGGACGCCTCGCCACCGCGATCGCCCTGGTCACCTCGAAGGTCACCGGCGATCGCCCGCACGGCGGCGAGAAGAAGACCTTCGACCTCACCGACTGAGGATCCGCGACAGCTCGCGGCATCCGGGGGCCTGTGCGACACCGGCGCAAGCCCCCGGGCGCCCGACGTCGCTTTTGCGACGATGACGGCATGTCACGACCCGAGGTGCGTTCCAAGCCCTGCGCGTATTGCGGCCGCCCGTTCACCGACCGCAAGCGCTGGAGCGGACGCGACCAGTGGGATCAGGTGCTGTACTGCTCGCGCGGGTGCCGGTCGAAGGCTGCGGCGCAGCGCCGGAGCGCGTCGTGACGCGCCGAGCGGGCGTCCACCCCGGGGAGCCGGCATGAAGGCCGCGCTGATCCTCGCGACCCAGCAGTTCGCGGAGCACCCGTCGTACGCCGACGACGACGTCGAGGAGTTCTTCTTCATCGAGTCGGCGCCCCGCTTCGCGAAGCTGCCCTACCACCGGCACAAGATCGTGCTGCTCGTGTCGGCGATGCGCCACACCGCAGCGCGGCTCGAGGCCGAGGGCAGGGTCGTGCGGCGCATCACCCTCGACGACGACCTCACGTTCAAAGCGGGCCTCGAGCGCCTGCTGGCGGCGCATCACGTGACCGAGCTCACCTGGATGAGCGACCCGAACCGTCCCGTCGACGAGCGGATCGCGCGGATCTGCGCCGCTCACGACGTCGACACCGACGTGCTCCCGGACGGCCTGTTCCTCACCCCCGAGGAGGAGGTGAACGGCTGGTTCGCGGAGCATCCGACGCCGCTCATGGAGGACTTCTACCACTGGCAGCGCCGGCGCACCGGCATCCTGATGGACGGGGGGAAGCCCGCGGGGCGGCGCTGGAACTTCGACGCCGACAACCGCAAACCGCTGCCGAAGAAAGGCGTGGACATCCCGGCGCTGCCGCAGCCGGAGCACGACGACATCACGCGCGCCGTGATCGCCGAGGTCGACGAGCGCTTCCCCGAGCACCCCGGTACGGCGACGGACTTCTGGCTGCCGGTGACCCCGGAGGACTCCCGCGACTGGCTGGAGGTGTTCGTCGCCGAGCGCCTGCACGACTTCGGTCGCTACGAGGACGCGATGAAGGCCGATGAGCCGTTCCTCTTCCACGCGATCATCTCGCCGATGCTGAACATCGGGCTGCTCACCGTCGAGGAGGTGGTCGCCGCCGCCACGCGGACCGAGGCGCCCCTGGCATCCGTCGAGGGGTTCATCCGGCAGGTGATCGGCTGGCGCGAGTACATGCGCGGCATGTACCGCGCGCACCCGAAGCTCGAGCACGTCAACGCGCTGCACCTCGAGAAGCGGATCCAGAAGTACTGGTACTCGGGCGAGCGGATGCCGAAGGACCTGCCGATCCCGGTGCGCACGGTGCTCGAGAGGGTGCACCGGTGGGGGTACGCCCACCACATCGAGCGGTTGATGGTGCTGGGCAACTGGTTCCTGCTGCAGGGGTACGCACCGCGGCAGGTGAACGACTGGTTCCTCGCGCTGTTCGTCGACGCGTACGACTGGGTCATGGTGCCCAACGTCATGGGGATGAGCCAGTTCGCCGACGGCGGGTTCGTCGCCACCAAGCCCTACGTGTCGGGCGGGGCGTACCTGCAGAAGATGGGGTCGTGGTGGTCGTCGGCGCAAGAGGCCAAGGACTCGGTCTTCACCGACGCGTACTGGGAGTTCCTCGAGCGCCACGAGGACGTGCTGGCCGGCAACCACCGGTTGGGGCTGGCGCTCGCGCAGATGCGCAAGCGGCGCGACGCGCGCGGGTAGCAGCCGGTGCCCGCCGCGCCGCGGGCGAAACTCCTGAAAAAGCCCCTCCCTCGCGGCGGTGCGCCCAGCTGAGAGCGCGCCGTCGCACGGAAGTCAGGAGTTTCGCCCGCGCCCGCGGACTCAGCTCTTCAGCTTGTTCAGCGACGATCCCTTGTGCGCGGCGGTCGAGCCCGATTTCTCGGACTTCACGATGTAGGCGGGGTCGTCGTCGGAGGCCGTGAACTTCTGGCCGTCGTGCTGGAAGTCCTTCGTCTTCTTCTCCACGACCTCGCCCTGGGTCTTGCCCTGCGGGGTGTCCCAGCTGACGCGGTCGCCCTTCGACAGATCCTTCGACATGTACTCGTTCCTCTCGTCGGTCCCGCCATGCTGTCGAGGCGACGGGGGGACGGGCGGGGGATTGACAGGCCCCGGCGGTCCGTCGTGCGAGCGGGAGCCGGGCGATCCGTGCCCGCCGCCGGCTAGAGCGCGGCGCGATCCGCGCGCGTCAGACGGAACCGGGATGCCACGATGCCGATCGCCAGCGCGCCCGCGCCACCCGCGATCATGTCGCCGATCGTGTCGTCGTAGGTCACGAAGATCGCGTCGGTGATGAAGCGATAGCCGAACCACTCGACCATCTCCCACACGGCGCTGAGGGCGAGCCCCGCCATCGTCGCGACCACGACGGACGTGCGGCGCCGACCGCTCGGCGCGACGACCCGCGCGTCGTCGAGGAGGACGAGGGCGATCGCCGCGAGCACGCCGGTGCACACGGCGTGCACGACGAGGTCCCACCCGGTCCAGGCGCGGTACAGGTCGATGACGTTACTCCCGGCCGCCACGAACACGGTCACGCACGTCACGAGATCGAGCCCCGACCGCAGCCCGATCATGCGCGAGAGCATCACCGCCGGAAGCGACATCGACAGCACGGCGAAGTCCGTGAACGGAAGGGTGAACAGCGACACGATCACGATCACGATCGCCGCGGCCCGCACCGCGTCGGCGAGCCACTCCACCACCGTGCGCGGCGGCCGCTTGAGGTTGGCGTACAGGGCGGGGATCATCGGCATCCGTCCCTCAAGACGACGTCGCGCCGGGGATGCGCACGACCGCCTGCACCGGCAGGTGATCGCTCGGCCACTGCGTGCCGGTCGGACGGGGGTCGATGCCCACCGCGCGCACGCCCACGTCGGGGGTCGCGAGCAGGGCGTCGATGCGCCGCGCGCCGACGCGCGGGGCCGCGTAGTTGTTGAACGTGCCCCACTCGGCCGTGCGTCGCACGGGGGCGTACGACCAGGTGTCCACGAGCAGGCCGCCGGCGAACATCGCGGCGAGCTCGCTCGAACGCACGTGCGCGTTGACGTCGGCGGTGAACAGCAGCGGTCCGTCCTGCGCGGCGACGAGATCGTGCAGCCACGTCGCCGACCGGCGCCGCGCGCGCCGCGAGAAGGCGTCGAAGTGCGTGTTCACGAACGTGAAGCGCGCCCCGGTGGCGCGGTCGCGCAGGTGGGCGATCACCGCGATGCGGGGGATCGCGTTGCCCCACCCCGTCGACCCCGGCACGTCGGGGGTGTCGGAGAGGGCGACCTGCCGCCAGTCGTCGACGGCGATCCGGTCGCGGTCGTAGAACAGGGGCGTCCCCTCGCCCCCGCGGTCCTTCCCACGACCCGCGCCGAGGTAACCGTACGAGGAGCCCAGCGAGTCCCGCACCCAGCGCGCCTGGTCGGGCATGGCCTCCTGAGAGCCGAGCAGGTGCGGGCGCGTGGCGCTCAGGAACGTACGCAGCCGCTGCTTGCGGGTCGGCCACCGGTCGGCGGGAGGCCAGGTCACGCGATCGAAGCGCCGACGGATGTTGAAGCTCATCACGTGCAGGTCGGGCGCCTCGACATCGGGGAACAGGATGCCGCTCACGAGCGCCCCCGCAGCCCGCGACGCACCCAGCGGGCCGGGGGGATGTCGCCGGGCCAGTGCGCGAACACCGTTCCCGCTCCCCGGCGGAAGCAGCGCGCGAAGCGGCGCGGTTCGACCGTGCGGGACGACACGCGCATGTGCGCCTCCGCGACGCGCGCGATGCGGTGGCGACGACCGAGGTGGTAGGCGAGGTCGAGATCGTCGTGCAGCTCGGGGTCGAGGTGCACCTCGCCGCGCACGTCCTCCCACGCGCGGCGGCGGAACGCCATGTTCGACCCCCACAGCGGAGTGTGCCCGAGGGCCGGGGTCGCGAAGACGGCGTAGGTGCCCAGGAACAACCGCGCCATGGCCACGCGCCGCCGTGCCGGGCCGTCGTGGAACACGGCGCCGCCGGTCACGGCATCTACCGCCGGATCCGCGAGAGCGGCCACCATGCTCTCGACCCACCCGGGGGCGGGGATGCTGTCGGCGTCGAGGCGCAGGATCAGCTCCCCGGTCGCGGCGTCGTAGCCCGTCGCGGCCGCCGCGGGGATCCCGCGCTCGCCGCAGAACACCACGCGCGCTCCCGCCGCCCGCGCGATCTCGGCGCTGTCGTCGGTCGAGGCGTTGTCGACGACGACGATCTCGGTGGGCGCGAGGGTCTGTGCGGCGAGCGCCCGCAAACAGCGCCGCAGGTGGGCGCCGTCGTCGCGGCAGGGGATGACGACGGAGACGGTGACGGCCGACGACGCGGGGCCTTGGGGCACGCTTCCTCCCGGGGACGAGTGCTTCCACGCTAGGCGATGCGGGTGGCGCGTTTCCCGGCTTGACGCCTGCGTCGTCGGCCGGACCCGTCGACCTTTCGTATCGTGGATGCCATGTCGACTGCGCCCGCGCCCGTTCCTGCCGCCGTGCTCAACGTCGCGGCGTACCTGTTCACGCGCATCGACGACCCCGCGGGTCTGCGCGACGTGCTCCGCGCCCGGGCGGGCGAGGCGGGGCTGAAGGGGACCATCCTCCTCGCCGAGGAGGGCGTGAACCTCTTCCTCGCCGGACCCGCCGGCGCCGTGCGCGGATTCGTCGACGCCCTGCGCGCCGACGCGCGCTTCGCCGCGCTGCAGACCAAGGAAAGCTGGTCGGACACCGTGCCGTTCGGCAAGCTCCTCGTGAAGGTGAAGAGCGAGATCATCCGCATGGATCGTCCCGAGGTGCGCCCCCAGGACGGTCGCGCCCCCGCCGTCACGCCGGCGACGCTGCGCCGCTGGCTCGACCGGGGGACCGACGACGAGGGGCGCGAGGTCGTGCTCGTCGACACGCGCAACGCCTTCGAGGTCGACTACGGCACCTTCGCCGGGGCGCGGGACTGGCGCATCGAGCGCTTCACCCAGTTCCCGGATGCCGCGGACTCCCACCGCGACGAGCTCGAGGGCAAGACCGTGGTGAGCTTCTGCACCGGCGGCATCCGCTGCGAGAAGGCCGCGCTGCACCTGCGCGCCGAGGGTCTCGACGCCTACCAGCTCGAGGGCGGGATCCTCGGGTGGTTCGCGGAGCAGGGGGCGGCGCACTGGGACGGCGACTGCTTCGTGTTCGACGAGCGCGAAGCGCTCGACCCCGCTCTCGCGGCGCGGGCCGGGTCCTGACGTGCTCTGGGATCAGCACGCCTGCGTCGAGCTCGTCGACACCGCCGACCTCCGCGATCTGCGGCGCTACCGCGGCGCCGGGGGCGGTTACGTCTCGCTCAACGTCGGCTACGCGCCTCACGCGCCCGCTCTCACGGCATCCCTCCTGCGCTCCTTCCGCGCGCAGGTCGAGGCGATCGACGGCGTCGAGCTGGCCGCGACGGTGGCCGACATCGACCGGATCGCGGCCCGGGGTGACACGGCCGTCGCGTTCGACCTCGAGGACTGCGGCCCCCTCGGCGGCGACCTCGACGCCGTCGGCACCCTCGTCGCGCAGGGGGTGCGCACGCTCGGCCCGACCTACAACCACGCCAACCGCGCCGGCGGCGGCTGCCTCGACGCCCGCGACGACGGCCTCACGCCGTGGGGCCGCGACCTCGTCGCCGAGATGAACGCCCGCGGCATGGTGCCCGACGGCTCGCACGTCGGCGCGCGCACGACCCTCGACATGTGCGCGGCCTCGACCCGGCCGGTGGTCTTCAGCCACTCGAACATGCGCGCCGTGTGGGAGCACCCCCGCAACATCACCGACGAGCAGGCGCGCGCGGCGGCGTCCACCGGGGGAGTCGTGGGGATCACCGGCGTCGGCATCTTTCTGGGGCCCAACACCCCCACCCTCGAGGCGATGATCCGCCACCTCGAGTACGCGGTCGAGCTGCTCGGCATCGACTACGTCGGCGTGAGCACCGACTTCTCGTTCGACTGGGAGACCTTCCGCGACGAGATCGTGCGGATGCCGGAGCTCTACGACGCCAGCTACACCCGGTGGGGTCCGATGGAGTGGATGCCGCCCGAGACGTTCGTGGGACTCGGCGCCGCGCTCGCCGCGCGAGGATGGACCGACGTCGACATCGCCGCGGTGCTCGGCGGGAACTTCCGCCGCGTCGCCCTCGAGAGCTGGGAGCCCCTGCCATGACCGAACTCACCGACGGCGCCGTGCTGCGCCGGGCCCGTCCCGGCGACGAGGCCGGCATCCTCGCATGCATCCAGGCGCTCGCCGACTACGAGAAGGAGCCGGATGCCGTCGACAACACCGTCGACATGCTCACGGCCACGCTCTTCGGCGAGGACCCCCGCGCGTTCGCGTTCGTCGTCGACGGGGGAGACGGCGAGATCCGCGCGATCGCGATCTGGTTCCTCACCTACTCGACGTGGACCGGTCGTCACGGGATCTGGCTCGAAGACCTGTACGTGCACGAGCAGTACCGCTCCCGCGGCTACGGCGTGGCGCTGCTGGCCGCGCTCGCCGCGGAGTGCGTCGAGAAGGGCTATTCGCGGCTGGAGTGGACGGTGCTCGACTGGAACGAGCCCGCGATCGGCTTCTACCGCGCCCTCGGCGCCGAGGCGATGGAGGAGTGGACGACGCGGCGCGTGACGGGCGAGGCGCTGACGGCCCTCGCCGCGCGGGCGTAGCGGGGGTTCGGCGGGGTCCGTCGGGTTGGGGGCGCGTTCCGCCGAACGGGGCGGGAAAACCACGCCCCGAACGCCGGGATCCGCCCCGAGGCCGGGCCCGGGTCAGCGCGCGAGGTCGGACAGCACCGCCTCGGCGGCGCGCTGCCCCGACACCAGTGCGCCCTGGATCGACGCGGTGTCGCGGTGGTCTCCCGCGAGGTAGCGGCCGTCGTCGAGGCGCACGGGGCGGCGCAGCCGCAGGGGCGGGTCCTGGGCGGGCAGAGCGTGGGCGATGTCATCGCGCCGGAGCAGGCGCCACGGCCGGGTATCGGCCTGCCACACCTCGCCGAGCTGGCGCCGCACCTCGTCCTCCGTGGCGGCGGTGGGCATGACGCACGTGGCCTGGATGAGGTGGTGCCCGCGCGGAGCGTACGTGGGGGCGGTATTGGTCATGACCGCGGTGTTCACGATCGGTCCGCGACGACGCCCGTCCACGCGCAGTGCGGCATCGCCCGAGGGGGCTTCTTCGGCGGCGAACCACCACGTCTGAAGGCCGCGCGGGCGGGGGAGCGGAACGCCGAGAGCGGGGTCGAGGCCCGTCGCCACGATGACCGAGCGTGCGGTCACGGCATCCTGCCCGTCGATCCCGACGTGCCAGCCGTGCGCGCGCCGACGGGTCGACACGACGCGATGACCGAGACGGATGCCGACACCCGCGCGCCGCGCGGTGTCGGCGAGCTGCGCGGGCAGGGCGCCGATCCCCGCGGCGGGGACGCCCGGACGCCCGAGCGCGAAGCTGCGGACGAGCAGGCGCACGAAGGCGTCGGAGGTCGCCTGCCGGTCGTCGGCGAGCACCCCGGCGAGGAAGGGCTCGAGCACCGCCTCGCGGAGGGGTCCGCGCAGGCCGGCGCGGTCCCAGCCCTCGTCGAGCGGGAGATCGCGGCCTCGCGTGGCCGCTCGGGCGCTGAGCACCGTCGGCGCGGCCCATCGGATCAACGCGGCGAGATCGGCGGGACGCACGAGTCCGCTCGTCAGCGTCGCGGGGATCGATCCCGGATGCCGCAGCGGATGCGCCAGTCGCGCGAGGCGATCGTCGAGTCGCACCCCGACCGCGACGGGGAAGCACCGCAGGGCGAGGGCGTCGACGTCGACCCAGCGCCGGACGGCCGGGTACGCCGGGTTGAGCACGTGGAAGCCGAGGTCGAGCCGGAATCCGTCGACGACGTCGGTGCGCTCGCGGCCGCCGACGGCGTCGTTCGCCTCGACCACCACGACATCGCGTCCGGCTTCGGCCAGGCGGGTCGCGGCGCGGAGTCCCGCGAGCCCCGCTCCCACCACGACGACGTCGTACTCGCTCATACCCGCGAGCCTAGGCAGGACGACGCCTCGGACCGCCGGGGTTGCGGGGGCGGGGCTCCTGCCCCGTGAGCGCGCGACGGGCTCGGTCGCTCCCGCGCGGGGCGGCGTTCGGAGCGCGGACGCCGACAGACGAAGGGCCCGGATGCCGTGGCATCCGGACCCTCCCCTCGCTTACGCGGAGGCTTCCTCGCGCTTGGGCAGCACCCAGCCGGGACGCACGAAGTGGCACGTGTACCCGTTGGGGATGCGGATCAGGTAATCCTGGTGCTCGGGCTCGGCCTCCCAGAAGGGAGCCTCGGGCTCGATCGAGGTGACGACCTTCGCGGGCCAGATGCCCGAGGCGTCGACGTCGGCGATCGTGTCGCGCGCGACCTTCTCCTGCTCGGGCGAGAGCGGGAAGATCGCCGAGCGGTAGCTCGTGCCGATGTCGTTGCCCTGACGGTTCAGCGTCGACGGGTCGTGGATCTGGAAGAAGAACGCCAGAATGTCGCGGTACGACGTCTTCGTGGGATCGAAGACGATCTCCACGGCCTCGGCGTGGCCGGGGTGGTTGCGGTACGTCGCGTGGTCGTTCTGCCCGCCGGTGTAGCCGACGCGCGTGTCGAGCACGCCGGGCTGGCGGCGGATGAGGTCTTCGACGCCCCAGAAGCAGCCGCCCGCGAGGACGGCGGTCTCGGTGCCGGGGCGACGGGTGATCTCGCCGGTGTCGGAAGGTCCGCTGGTCATGCTGGTGCTCCTTTTGCGGTTGCGGAAGGGGAAGAGGTTCATGAGGCCCTGCTCTCACGGAACAGGGCGAGGAACGCGCCGTAGCCCTGTTTCTCGAGCTCGGCGACGGGCACGAAGCGCAGCGCAGCCGAGTTCATGCAGTATCGCAGGCCCCCGGCCTGGCGCGGGCCGTCGTCGAAGACGTGACCGAGGTGGCTGTCGGCGCCCGACGAGCGCACCTCGGTGCGCGTCATCCACAGGGTCCGGTCCTTCTTCTCGACGACGGCGGCGTCGTCGATCGGCCGGGTGAAGCTCGGCCATCCCGAGCCGCTCTCGAATTTGTCGGTCGAGCTGAACAGGGGCTGCCCCGACACGACGTCGACGTAGATGCCGTCCTCGTGGTTGTCCCAGTACTCGTTGCGGAACGGCGGCTCGGTGGCGTCGTCCTGCGTGACGGCGAACTGGCGGTCGGTGAGGCGGCTCAGCGCCTCCGACGTCTTCCGGTACTCCGTGCTCACGGTTCGTGTCCTCTCGTCATGACGACCTGTGGCGGCCGTCATGGAGAGAGAACGTCGAGCGCGTCGGATTTGGTCCCGCGGGGCTGGGAGCGACCTGTGAGTTGCGTGGGGGGTCCGGATGCCGCAGGCAAGCCCCGCCGGGAGGTCGGAGGGGGCCGTTAGCGTGGCTTCACCACCACGACCCCGGAGGTTCCCATGACCCGCACCATCGTCATCACCGGCGCCAGCGACGGCATCGGCGCCGCCTCGGCGAAGCAGCTCGCGCAGCTCGGCGAGGAGGTCGTGGTGGTGGGGCGCAACCCGGAGAAGACCGCGCGCGTCGCCCGCTCGCTCGGGGCGGACTCGTTCGTCGCCGACTTCAGCGATCTGGCGCAGGTGCGCGAGCTCGCGGCATCCCTCCTCGAGAAGTACCCGCGCATCGACGTGCTCGCCAACAACGCCGGCGGCGTGTTCGGCGAGCGCACGCTGACCACGGACGGCTACGAGACGACCTTCCAGGTCAACCACCTCGCGCCGTTCCTGCTGACGAACCTGCTGCTCGAGCGCCTCCTGCAGTCGCAGGCGTCGGTGATCCAGACCTCGAGCGCCGCGGCCAAGCTCTTCCCCCGCTTCGACATCGACGACCTGCAGGGGGCTCGGCGCTACTCGTCGACCGCCGCGTACGGCAACGCGAAGCTCGCGAACGTGCTCTTCACGAAAGAGCTGCATCGCCGGTTCGGTGAGTTCGGACTGTCGGCCGTCGCGTTCCACCCCGGCGTGATCGCCTCGAATTTCGGAGCGTCGAGCGACGGCCCGTGGAAGTTCCTCTACGGCGGCCCTCTTGCGAAGAACCTGATGACCTCGACGTCGGTGGGCGGCGCGCGACTGACCTGGCTCGCCCTGGGCAAGCCGGGGATCGACTGGGAGCCGGGCGGCTTTTACGCAAACAACAAGCCCGCGAAGACGAACCGCCTCGCCGACGATCCCGTCGTGGCCACCCAGCTGTGGGAGCGCAGCGCGCTGCTCGTCGGCCTCGACGACTGATCAGCGGTTCCGGCTCCGTCCTCGACGGGCTAGCGCACGCCTCCCTCGAGGAGCAAGCGGCCGCCGCGCGGAGCCGGTTTCGGCCACGATGGTGTTCTACGCACGGAGAGTGGGACAGGGGCGAGAACATCGTGGACACGGAACGGACGACCGCCCCTCGGCTCAGTCGGGACGCGATCCTCGATGAGGCCCTGTCGTTGATCGACGAGCGGGGTCTCAACGAGCTGTCGATGCGCCATCTCGGAAAAGCGCTCGGGGTCGAGGCCATGTCGCTCTACCGGTACGTGAACGGCCGGGAGGATCTTCTCGAAGGAGTCGTCGATCGGCTCATGCGGGGTCTCACCGATGCACTGCTCGTGGCGGAAGACAACGGGTGGCAGCGGTATCTCCAGGTCGTCGCCCACGAAGTCCGTCGCGTCGCGATCGAGCATCCGAAGGCGTTCCCCCTCGTCGCCACTCGCCACCCGGCGGCGCCCTGGCTGCGCCCGCCGTTGCGGAGCGTGGAGGTGGTGGAGCATTTCCTCACGGCGATGATCGGTTTCGGCTTCAGTGATGAGCAGGCGGTGAGGACCTACCGTTCGTTCAGCAGCTTCCTCCTCGGGAATCTGCTCCTCGAAGCAGCCGTGCGCGGTGCCGAGACCGCGCCGGTCGAGGAACCCCTCGACGAGGGCGGAGCCGCGATCGGGCAGGGGGATGCGGGAGAGGAGCTCTCGGACGCGCCTCACGTGCGGCGTCTGCGCGGTCTCCTCAGCAGGGACCGCTCCGAGGACGAGTTCGAGGAGTCGCTCGAGGCGCTGCTGGACCGACTGGACCGTCAGCTGTCCCAGTAGCGGCGGGTCCGCCCTCATCCGCGGTGCGGATCAGGTGCGTCTTCCGAGCGGGCGGCGGACCCGAGGAGAGCGCTCAGGCGTGCGCGGATGACGGACACGGCCTCCGTCCGGCTGCGGCCCGGATGCGCGTGCTCCGCGAGCTCGATCGCGATCTCGGTCAACAGCGCCGTTCCCAGGAAGAGATCGGCCCCGCCGGCGATGCGCAGATCTTCGTCGGATGCGTGTCCGACTCGCATCATCACCTCGGGAGGTCCGAAGTGACGCGCCACCTCGGCTCTCTTCTCGGCACTGACCATCCAGAACGGGCGGTCCATCGCGGCGCAGCGGTCGAGGATGTTCGACAAGAGTTCGTGCGCGTCATGCTGAGGCATCCGTCGTCCTTCCCCTCGACGAGTTCGGCGAAGCGGGCTCTTCAGGAGTGTGGCGCCCGCTTGCTCGGTCCCCCTCCCGTGACTTCCCCGGCGGGAAAGGGCAGAGGATCTCGTGTTCCACGGGATTAGCTTACGCTGTAAGTCGACCCGGTCGGGGCGATGTGCGGCCCGCTCGTGCCCGCCGACACGGACGGGCACCCGCATCCCTCCGCATCGTCACCGATCACACCGATGCCCTCGTCCTCCGGCCTACAGAGCCGCGATCTACGCGTTTCCTATGCATCACCCGCGAACCCCGCATTCTTGGAGCCGTCTGGGGAGCGCTCGGGGACGCTGAGCGCATGACCGCAGCACCCGCTCTCGCCGCCCCGCCCGCCGCCTCCGTGCGCCGCGCTCACGACGTCGCGCGAACACGGCCGAACACCCGCTCGCCGTGGAACCTCGCCGCGATCGTCGTCATCTGGGCGACGAGCCTCGTCGTGGTGGCCGTGTGGGTCGCCGGCGGAGAGGTGCAGGCGCTCTTCGCGGGAGGCGGCGACACGCTCAACGCCCTCGGTCGCGCCGCGGGCCTGGCATCCGCGAACCTGCTCTTCTACCAGGTGCTGCTGATGGCGCGGGTGCCGCTGTTCGAGCGCGGATTCGGGCGCGACGGCATCACCCGCATGCACCGCATCGTCGGGTTCTGGTCGTTCGCGCTGTTCACCGCGCACATCGGCCTGCAGATCCTCGGATACGCGGTCTCGGCGGGGATCAACCCGCTCGAGCAGGCGTGGCAGTTCGTGTGGGACTACCCGGGCATGCTGCTGGCGACGGCGGGCACGGGCCTGCTGCTGCTGGTCGTGGTCACCTCGGTGCGCACGGCCCGCAGGCGTCTGCGGTACGAGTCGTGGCACCTGCTGCACCTGTACGGCTACCTCGGCGTCGGTCTCGCGATCCCGCACATGCTGTGGACCGGCGCCGACTTCACCGCCGCGCCGGCCGCCACCGTCTACTGGTGGACGATGTGGGCGGTGACCGCGGCCGCCGTGGTCGTCTTCCGGCTCGGGATGCCGCTGACCCGGTCGCTGCGCCACGGCATCCGGGTGAGCGCGGTCGAGCGCGACGGCGACCGCGGGGTGGCCGTGCGCATGACGGGCCGCCGCCTGTCGGCCCTCAACGCCCGCGGCGGGCAGTTCTTCGTGTGGCGCTTCCTCGACGGATCGGGGTGGACCCGCGGGCACCCCTTCTCTCTCGCCGCGGCGCCCGACGGTCGCGAGCTCGTGATCTCCGCCCGTTTCGTCGGTGACGGCACGCACCGGCTGGCGGCGATGCGTCCCGGCACGCGCGTGCTGATCGAGGGGCCCTACGGCACCCTCACCGCCGACGAGCGGCGCGGGCGCGAGCTGCTGATGATCGGCGCGGGCGCGGGGGTCGCGCCGCTGATCGCGCTCCTCGAGGAGGCGCGCTGGGCCCCCGGTGAGGCGACGCTGCTCGTGCGCGACCACACGGCCGGCGACGCGCTGCGCGTCGACGCGATCCGTCGTCTCGAGCGCGAGCGGGGCCTGCGTCACGCGGCCCTGCCCGGCCCCCGCGCGGCGACCGCGTCGCCGTGGCTGCCGCAGTCGCACGCCGCGTGGGCGGGACCGGATCTCGTGCGATACGTCGCACCGCGCCCCGACGACACCGACGTGTTCCTGTGCGGGCCCCGCCCCTGGATGGACGCGGTGCGCGCCGACCTCCGCCGGGCCGGGATCTCGTCCGACCGCATCCATCTCGAAGCCTTCACCGTCTGAGGAGGACCCGATGAAGAGAATCGTCTACGCCCTCATGGCCACCGTCACCGGCCTGGTCCTGCTGTTCAGCTACCGCACCTCGGTCGCGCCCGAGGCGGCGAGCGCCCTGTCGGACGTCGCGCCCGTCTCGTCGGGGACGACGGCGGCGGCGCCCGCCCCGGCCCCCTCGTCGACCGCGACGGCGTCGCCGTCCGCATCGGCCTCGTCGGGCTCGTCGGGCGCGGCGGCATCCGGGTCGTCGTCCGGGTCGACCTCCTCCGGCTCGACGGGGCAGACCCCCTCGAGCGGTTTGCGCGACGGGACCTACACCGGCGCGGCCGCGAACACCCGGTACGGACCCGTCCAGGTGCAGATCACCGTGTCGGGCGGATCGATCACCGACGTGCAGGTCCCCGAGTACCCCTCGTCGAACGGCCGCGACCAGCAGATCAACTCCCGCGCCCTCCCGACACTGATGGACGAGACCATCCAGGCGCAGAGCGCCCAGGTCGACATGGTCTCGGGTGCCACCTACACCAGCACCGGGTACCGCACCTCGCTGCAGTCCGCCCTCGACCAGGCCCGCTCGTGAGCGCGCCCGCGTTCACGGTGGCGGAGCCCGTGATGGGCACGGTCGCCTCGCTCACCGTCAAGGGCTCGCGCACCTCCGCGGTCGACGACGCGATCGCCTCGGCCTTCGCGCGACTGCGCGACGACGAGCGGGTGTTCTCCACGTACCGCGCCGACTCCGACGTCTCGCGGCTGCGCAACGAGGGTCTCGAACTCGGCGAGGTCGACCCGCGGGTCGCCGAGGTGGCGGCGCGCTGCCGCGACCTGCGCCTGGCCTCGGCGGGCCGCTTCGACGCCCACTGGCAGGGATGGTTCGACCCCACCGGGTACGTCAAGGGATGGTCGACGGATGCCGCGACCGCGGCGTTCGACGCCCTGCTCGCGGCCGGAATGATCGAGGCCGTCGGCCTGAACGTCGGCGGGGACATGCGCCTGCGCACGGCGCCCGGCAGCGACCACTCGTGGCGGGTCGGCATCGCCCACCCGGAGCGGACGGGCGCCCTGCTCGCGACCGTCGAGATCGCCGAGGGGGCCGTCGCCACCTCCGGGACGGCCGAGCGCGGCGCGCACCTCGTGGATCCGCGCACCGGCGAGCGCCGGGCCGGTCCGGTCAGCGCGACCGTGATCGCGGACGACCTCGCGACGGCCGACGCGTGGGCCACCGTCGCGGCGGTCGCGGGGGTCGACAACCTCGAGTGGATGACGGGGGTGCCGGTGGCATCCGGGATCGTGTGGGAGCACGGACGCGTCCGGCGCTTCGGCGGCGGTGTCGAGCTGACGCCGTTCCGCGCGGCCCTCGCCGGCTGACGGTCGAGCCCTCTCAGCGCGCGAGCGGCAGGTGCAGGGCGAACACCGTGCCGGCGGGGGAGGTGCGCTCCACCTCGATCCGACCGCCGACGCGGACGGCGGCCTCGCGCACGAGCGCGAGTCCGAGCCCGAAGCCGCGGCGCCGCCCCGACTCGGCGCCGCGCGCGAAGCGTTCGAAGATGCGGGGGAGGTCGGCATCCGCGATCCCGCGTCCTTCGTCGCTCACGCGGAGGACGACCGCGTCCTCGCTCCGGCGGGCCGTGACGACGACCTCCGCGCCGGCGGGCGTGTGCCCGATGGCGTTGTCGAGCAGCGCCGTGCACATGCGCACCACGGTGACCGGGGGGACGGCGACGACGGCGTCGTCCAGGTCTCCGACGCGCAGCCGCACCCCGGCCTCGTCCGCGAGGGCGTCGAGCCCCGCGACGGCCGCGCGCGCGCTCTCCGCGATCGAGGCGGTTCCGGTCTGGGCCGCGCCTTCGGCGGTGAGGAGCATGTCGGTGAGCACGTCGTCGAGCACCTGGGCGTCGCGCCGCAGCTGAGCGACGGGTTCGTCGGCTCCCTCGCCGCGCTGCAGGCGCCGCTGAACGATCTGGATGCGACTGGTCAGGGCCGTCAGCGGGGTGCGCAGCTCGTGGCTGGCGTCCGAGACGAAGGTGCGCTGCCGCCGGAGGGCGTCGTCGAGGGGCGCGACCGACCAGCGAGCCGCGGCCCACGCCACGACGCCGAGCACGATCACGCCCGCGAGCCCCAGGCCGAGGACCCACGGCAGCACGTCGTCGAGGTCGACGACGAAGCGATCGCCCCCGGGGACGCCCGGGCCGCCCTGGTGACCGCCGCCCTCCTGGCGCGCGCCCGAGACGAGGACGGCGACCAGGATGCCGACACCCCCCGCGATCGCCACCGCGGAGGCCCCCGCCACCAGCGCCCCCACCCGCACCGCCGCGCGACGGACGATGCGGCGGTCGTGCTGCGCGGTGCTCATCGGGCCGCCCCCGCGCGGTAGCCGCGGCCGCGCACGGTCTCGATGACCTCGGTCGCCGTCTTGCGGCGCACGTAGTGCACGTAGGTGTCGACCGTGGTCACGGCCTCGGGGGAGGAGAACACCGCTCCGGCGATCTCCTCGCGCGAGAACACGTGGTCGGGGCTGCGGCTGAGCAGGTCGAGCACCGCGTTCTCGGTCGCCGTGAGCGACACCCGGGAGCCGCTCGGGCCGTAGACCACCGCGGTGTCGGGCAGGTAGGTCCAGTCGGCGACCTCGCGCCGGCGTCCCTCGGCGCGGAAGGCCCGCACCAGCGCGCGAAGGCGCGCGAGCAGTTCGTCGAAGTCGAAGGGCTTGAGCAGGTAGTCGTTCGCCCCGGCGTCCAGACCGTCCACCCGGTCGGCCACAGCGCCGAGGGCGGTCAGCATCAGCACGGGGGTCGTGATGTGCGCGGCCCGCAGGGAGCGGACGATCTCCGCTCCGTCGCAGCCGGGGAGACGCCGGTCGAGCACCACGACGTCGAAGCGCTCGCGCAGCGCGCGTTCGCGCCCGGCGGGACCCTCGGTCTCGTGCGTGACGTCGTAGACCTCGCGGAGCACCTCGAGGGTCATCTCGGCGATCTCGGCGTCGTCCTCGACGTAGAGCAGCCGCGCGCGCGGAGCGGGCGTCGCCGAGGTCACCGCGCGCCGGCCACGGGCGGGTGCACGGTCCACCCGAATCGCTCGAGGGCGGCGTGCAGGCGCCGCGCCTGCGCCCAGGCGACCGCTCCTGAGGCGTCGGAATAGACGTCGATCGCGAAGGGCGGCGGATCGGCGAACTTGGGGATCTCGACCTCGGCCCAGGCGTGCGGGGCGAGCCACACGCGGGGGCGCGCGGTCCCGGCATCCTCCACGTTCCCGTCCGCCGCGAAGGCGATGGCGTCGAGGGCGTCGATCTTCGTGATCGGCCTGTTCACGACGAGCGTCACGGCGTGCAGCTGCTGCGTCATCACGGTCCTCCCGGCCTTCATCCTGACACGCCTCCGCGGGGCCGGGGCCCGGGGCCGCCGGAGCGGCCGTCGACGCGAAGCGCGTTCATAGGAACGGTCAGGGGCGGTGCAGGGTCGCCCCGACATCCTGGCCCGACGACATACCCACCGAGAGCCGGGAGGCGACCGTGAGCAGGATCCCCGACACCCAGATGACCCCCGACGGCCCCGCGTACGAGGGGAGACTGCTCGACCGGGCCGACGAGCCCGTCGTCGACCAGGGCGCCCCGTTCGACATCCGCACGCTCGTCTCGCGCCGCGGCATCCTGGGTCTCGTCGTGCTGGGCGCGGGAGCGGCCACCCTCGCCGCGTGCACCCCCGCGGCGACCGGCGCGACCGCGACGGCCACGCCCGCGGCGACCCCGACGGCGACGCCCACCGCGACCGCGATGCCGACGGCGACGGCGACCGTGACCACCTCCGCAGCGGCTCTGCCCGCCGGCGAGATCCCCGACGAGACCGCGGGGCCCTACCCCGGCGACGGGTCGAACGGCGTCGACATCCTCGAACAGTCGGGCATCGTGCGCAGCGACCTGCGTTCGAGCCTCGACGGCGGAGCGACGGCGGCGGGAACGCCGATGACGTTGAACCTGACGATCTTCGACGCCGCCAACGGCGACGTGCCGTTCACGGGGGCCGCGGTCTACGTCTGGCACTGTGACACCGAGGGCAACTACTCGATGTATTCCTCCAACATCGAGAACGAGACGTACCTGCGCGGAGTGCAGGTCGTCGGCGACGACGGCGTCGTGTCCTTCACCTCGATCTTCCCCGGCTGCTACGACGGTCGCTGGCCCCACATCCACTTCGAGGTCTACCCGAGCGTGGATGCCATCACCGATGCGTCCAACGCCATCGCCACCTCGCAGGTCGCCCTGCCGAAGGACACCTGCGAGACCGTCTACGGCGATACGAGCCTGTACCCGTCTTCGGCATCGAATCTCTCCCGGGTCTCGCTCGACAGCGACAACGTCTTCGGTGACGACGGGGGAGTGCTCGAGCTCGCCGCCACCTCGGGCGACAACGCGAACGGCTGGACCGTCTCGCTCGGCGTCCGCGTCGACACCACCACCATCCCGACCGCGGGCGCCATGCCCGGCGGTCGCTGATCCGGAAGGACCCCGTCCATGCTGCAGAACCTCACCGGCTGGCACGCCCTCATCGTGCTCGCCGTCATCGTCCTCATCTTCGGTGCCGCGAAGCTGCCCGCGCTCGCCCGCAGCCTCGGCCAGTCGGTGCGCATCCTGAAGACCGAGGTGAGCGATTCCCGCGCCGACGCCCCCGCCGCTCCGACCGATCGGTCCGACGAGCGCGCTCCGCTGACGACGGCGGTGCCCGTCTCCTCCCCGCCGAGCACGACATGACCACCGCCACCGTGCTCGCCCCCGCGCCCGCGCCCGTCCCGACCGAGGCCCCGCGGTCGGCCCCCATGCCCGTCGCGGCGCACCTCGACGAGGCGACGCGGCGCGCGGTCCGGGCGGCGGTGGCCGTGGCGGTCTGCGCCGTCATCGGCTGGTTCCTGTACGAACCGGTGATGGACCTGGTCCGGGCCCCGATCGCGCAGATCGCGGCCGACCGGCAGGCGAGCCTCAACTTCGACAGCGTCACCGGAGCCTTCGACCTGCACCTGCGGGTCGCCCTGGTGGCGGGGTTCGTGCTGTCGAGCCCCGTCTGGCTCCACCAGCTCTTCGCCTTCGTGCTGCCCGGTCTCACGCGGCGCGAGCGCCGGTACGTCCTCGGCTCGGTGGGGGCGGCGACTCCGCTGTTCGCCGCGGGATGTGCGACCGGGTTCCTCCTCTTCCCCCACATGGTGTCGGTGCTCGCGGGGTTCGCCGCGAGCGAGGACTCCACGATCCTCGACGCCGGGGCGTACATCGACTTCATCCTGAAGGTCGTGGTGGCGACGGGCGTCGCCTTCGTCCTGCCCGTCGTCCTCGTCGTGCTCAACCTCGCCGGTCTGCTCTCCGCCCGGAGCCTCGCCCGCAGCTGGCGGTACGCGGTCGTCGCCATCGTGCTCTTCAGCGCACTGGCGACCCCCTCGGCCGACGTGATGTCGATGTTCGTGGTGGCGGTGCCCATGGCCGCCCTCTTCGCCGCGGCTCTCGCGATAGCGGTCCTGCACGATCGCGCCCACGCCCGGGCCGCGACGCGGTCGACCCCCGAGGAGGCATCGTGTTCGGTCTGAGTCTCGAGAAGCTTCTGCTGGTCGGGTTGATCGCCGCCGTCATCATCGGTCCGCACCGGCTCCCCGGGGTGGTCGAACGCCTCGCGACGGTGCTGCGACAGCTTCGCCGCGCGGTGGACTCCAGCCGCGAGCGTGCCGCGATCGAGCTCGGCGTGCCCGTCGATGCGAGCGAATGGCGAGCGCTCGACCCCCGGCGATACGACCCGCGCCGCATCATCGCCGAGGCCCTCGCGGCACCGGCCGTCGCGGCATCCGCCCCGCACGGCGTCCCCGAGGTCGAGACCGACCCGATCGCACCGACGGCACCGGATGCCGTGGACCCCCTCTCTGAGGCGACGGACGCGACCCTGCGCCGCATCCGGGTCGGGACCTCGGCGCACCCGCGGTGGATCGAGGTCCCCGTCGACGCCGCCTCCGAGGATCCCGCGGGCGCGGACGCCCCCGCCCCGGACGCCCTCGCGCCCGACGAGAGCGCACGGATCCCCCTCGCGACGTAGCCTCGAGACATGCCCTCGCCCCGCGCCCAGCTCGACCTCCTGCTCGCGCGGGGCGCCGGAGACATCTCCCCGGCCCTGCGGGCGCTGCCCGTCGACGGCGACGCCCGCGCGGCTGCGGTCCTCATCCTGTTCGGCGTGCTCGACGGCATCCCGAGCACGCGACGCGCGACCCACGTGCCGAGCGACCTCGACGTGCTGCTGCTCGCGCGCGCGAGCACCCTGCGCGCCCACCCGGGGCAGGTCGCCTTCCCCGGTGGTCGCGTCGATCCCGGCGACGACGACGCCGTCGCCGCGGCGCTGCGCGAAGCGCGCGAGGAGACCGGACTCGACCCCGACGGCGTCGACGTCCTGGGGACGCTGCCACCGGTTCCGCTAGCCTTCTCGCGTCACGAGGTGACCCCCGTGCTCGGCTGGTGGGCGCGTCCGACGCCCGTGCGGGCGGTGGATCGCGCCGAGTCCGCCGCGGTGTTCCGCGCCCCCGTCGCCGACCTGCTCGATCCCGCTCGGCGCGGGTCGACGGTGGTGCGCCGCGAGGGGCGAGAGTGGCGCGGACCGGCCTTCCTGCTCGAGACCGCCGGCGGGCCGCAGACCGTCTGGGGCTTCACGGCGATGCTGCTCGACGGTCTGTTCGACCGTCTCGGGTGGACCGAGCCCTGGGACCGCGCGTGCGAGATCCCCCTCCCGGTCCCGCCGTCGACCGACCGCGTCTAGGACGTGTTGCCGGACGCCTTCGGACACCTCCTGAGGGAGTTTGAACGCCGGGCCCGTGGTGTGATCTCCCACGACGCGCCGGCCGTGATCGGCCTGCTGGTCCCGTCCGCGACGTCGGCGGGTCGGCGCCCGTGGATCGCCGCGACAACCCTCGAACGTGATGAGCTGATCGCGCACCGACGGATGCGGTGCGGCAGGCCGATCAACGGCGGTCAGGTGCAGCGGATCCCTACCGCGCGCGCCGAGTCGTCGAGCGATGCGCCGACGGGCTCCGGTGATGGCGCGGGATCGCGATGCGCTCGGAGAAGACCGTGCAAAGCTCTCCCTCCGAGCTCTCCCTCGCCGCGACCCGTCACGGGTTCGGCTCGCGTGCGATCATTTCTCATGCCGTCCTCCCCGGGGAACCTCCCCGCAGCGCCCAGTCGTGAACCCGACATCGATGACGACTTCAGCACCGGGCTGGACGTGAAGCGATGGGTCGCGAGCTACCTGCCGCACTGGACCACCCCCGAGCGGGCGCGCGCGCACTACGAGATAGTCACTGCCGGGATCGAACTGCGGATCGACTCCGACCAGCCAGATTGGCGCCTCGAGGACGCACCTCTCCGGGTCTCCAATCTGCAGACAGGTGTGTACTCCGGGCCGGTCGGCTCACCGCTCGGAACACATCGTCACCGAGCCGGTCTCGACGTCCGCACCGAGACACCACGAAGTCTCCTGTTCGCGCCGTCACGCGGGCGGGTGGAGATCACCGTCTCCGCGAGCCGCGCAACCGATTGCATGCTCGCGGCATGGCTCGTCGGAACGGAACACCGATCCCCGACGGAGTCCGGTGAGATCTGCATCTTCGAGATCGACGCCGACGCCATCGGTGAAACCACCGTGGCCCGCACCGGCGTCAAAGCGCACCACGATCCGGGACTGACCACCGACATGGGCGAGGTGGTCCTCCCCTTCGACGCATCCTCTCCCCACACCTGGACGGTGATCTGGGGTCAGGGAGAGACGGTGATCGGATGCGAAGGCCGCGTCCTCCGACGGATCGAACAGGCTCCCGACTATCCGCTCTTCCTCATGATCGACCTGTTCGAGATCGGACCCCGCTCCGGTAGCTACCCCAAGTCCGCCACTATTCACCACGTCCGCGCCTGGCGATGACAGGGGAAGCGAATCCGTTCAGCGACACGTCCTAGCGCGCCGGGCGGTCTTCGTCATCCGCCCCGCGGACGGGCCCGATGCTCGCTACCGTGGGTTCCGTGACTGCGCCTATCGACCCCACCTCCACCGCCGCCTGGTCCCGTCTGAGCGCTCTGCGCGACGGATTCCAGCCCGATCTGCGCGGCTGGTTCGCCGCCGACGACGACCGCGCCCGCACCCTGTCGCGCGAGATGGGCGACCTGCACGTCGACCTGTCGAAGAACCTCGTCACCCCCGAGGTGCTCGACGCCCTCCTCGCGCTGGCCGACGAGACCGGGGTGCAGAAGCGCTTCGCCGACATGCTGCGCGGTGCCCACCTGAACACCAGCGAGGACCGTGCGGTCCTGCACACGGCCCTTCGTCGCCCGGCCGGGGCCGAGCCCGCCCTCGTCGTCGACGGACAGCAGGTCGACCACGACGTGCACGAGGTTCTCGACCGCCTCAGCGCCTTCGCCGACCGCGTCCGCGCGGGCGAGTGGCGCGGCGTGACGGGCAAGAAGGTCACGCACGTGGTGAACATCGGCATCGGCGGCAGCGACCTCGGTCCCGTCATGATCTACGAGGCGCTGCTGCCGTACGCCGACGCGGGCATCCACGCGCGCTTCGTCTCGAACATCGATCCGACCGACATCGCCCAGAAGACCGCCGACCTCGACCCCGAGACGACGCTGTTCATCGTGGCCTCGAAGACGTTCACGACGCTCGAGACCCTCACCAACGCGCGCCTCGCGCGCGACTGGCTGTGGGAGAAGCTCGGCGCCGCCGGCGTGCTCGACGACTCCGACGACGCCCGCACCGAGGCCGTGGCCCATCACTTCGTCGCGGTGTCCACGGCCCTCGACAAGGTTGCGGCCTTCGGCATCGACCCCGCGAACGCCTTCGGCTTCTGGGACTGGGTGGGCGGGCGGTACTCCGTCGACTCCGCGATCGGCCTCTCGCTCGCGATCGCGCTCGGTCCCGACACGTTCCGCGAGCTCCTCGCGGGCTTCCACCTCGTCGACGAGCACGTCGCGAACACGCCCCTCGCCGAGAACGTGCCCGTCCTCATGGGCCTGCTCAACGTCTGGTACACGAACTTCCTCGGCGCGCAGTCGCACGCCGTGCTGCCGTACGCGCAGCAGCTGCACCGCTTCGCGGCGTACCTCCAGCAGCTCACCATGGAGTCCAACGGCAAGTCGGTGCGCTGGGACGGCTCGCCGGTCACCACCGACACGGGCGAGGTGTTCTGGGGCGAGCCGGGCACCAACGGCCAGCACGCCTTCTACCAGCTCATCCACCAGGGCACCCGCCTCATCCCCGCCGACTTCATCGCCTTCGTCAACCCGGCGTACCCCCTCGCCGACGACGGACGCGACGTGCACGGGCTGTTCCTGGCGAACTTCCTCGCGCAGACGAAGGCGTTGGCTTTCGGCAAGACGGCGGAGGAGGTCGAGGCCGAGGGAACCACGGGCGCGCTCGTCGCGGCGCGCACCTTCCCGGGCAACCGTCCCACGACGTCGATCTTCGCGCCCGCGTTGACGCCCTCGGTGCTCGGGCAGCTGATCGCGCTGTACGAGCACATCGTGTTCACGCAAGGCACGATCTGGGGCATCAACTCCTTCGACCAGTGGGGCGTCGAGCTCGGCAAGCAGCTCGCCCTGCAGATCGCGCCGGCGCTCGAGGGCGACGACGAGGCGCTCGCCGCGCAGGACGCGTCGACGCGCTCGCTGCTCGATTTCTACCGCGCTCACCGCAGCTGACGCCGGGCGCACACGGTCGGAGCGGGTCGTTCCGGAAGGTTTTCTCATGACTTTCCGGGGCGACCCGCTCGGCGTCTCACGGGCGTCCGCGCCCCGCGTCGCGCGACCGGGGTGGAGGTGATTCGCGGATGCCGGGAGAACCCCCGGTCAGAGGCATTAAATGCTTCGCCTACGTGTGCCCTCCCCGTGTCCCGCCGCCACCCCCGATCGAACGACGCCTCGAACGGCCGAGAAAAGCCGCGCTCCCACGAAGCATCCAGGTAACGAAGAGATAACGCTCAGAACCGGCCCCCACACTCGGGGACTTGTGTCGACCCGACGGCACGAGACCGCGCTCGATCCCGACGAGCGCGCCCCCGACGAAAGTTCTCTCCTTGCTGCGTTCCGATCTCAAACTCGTCCACGTCAACCGCGCCCGCCGCACCCTCGTCACCGCCGCCACCTGCGCGGGTCTGGCGCTGGGTCTGGTGGCGACCACGGGGCTGGCGATCGCCGCCCCGGTGTCGTTGCCCGACGCCTCGGCCGCGTCGTTCGCGGCCCCCGGCACCGCGCTGCCGGTCTCGTCCGCGCCGACCCTCGACGCCGTGACCACGGGAGCCGACGACGCGCTCGGTGAGGCGCAGTCCGCCCTCTCGAGCGCCGACGCGGTCCAGGCCGACGTCGCCACCACGGGCCTGCCGCTGTCGATCGGCGACGCCTCGATCGACACGTCCGCGCTGACCGACGCCGTCGACCGCCTCGACTCCCGCGACCTCCTGCCCGTCCTCCTCGTCCCCGCGCTGAGTCAGAACGCGAAGACCGAGGCCGACCGCGTGAGTGCGCGCGTGGCCGAGGTGCGCTCGAGCCTCGATCAGGCCAAGGCCGAGAAGGCCGCCGCCGACGCGGCCGCCGAGGCGCAGCGCCAGGCCGAGGCCGCCGCCGCCGCCGAGGCGCAGCGCCAGAAGGAGGCCGCCGAGGCCCTCGCCCGCGTGAACACCCCGGACGGCGCGAAGGCCTACGCCGCGCAGCTGGCCGCGGAGAAGTACGGGTGGGGGAGCGACCAGTTCTCGTGCCTGTCGTCGCTGTGGACCAAGGAGTCGGGCTGGAACTACCAGGCGTACAACTCCAGTGGCGCCACCGGCATCCCCCAGTCGCTCCCTGGCAGCAAGATGGCGAGCTTCGGCGACGACTGGGCGACGAACGCCGCCACGCAGATCGCCTGGGGACTGGATTACATCTCCCGCGGGTACGGCACGCCGTGCAGCGCCTGGGGTCACTCGCAGGCCACCAACTGGTACTGAGAATTCCCTCGACGACCGCCCCGCGGCATCCTCAGCGATATATCGTTATGTATCGCTGACTCAGATCGGGTTCGCGCGAAGGAGGTCGTCATGAGTGGTTCATTCCTGGGAGACGCGTTCGGCGGACGCGGCGGCAACAACACCCCCGGCTGGCCGATGTCCAACATCCTCGAGGGGCTGGAGCAGCTGCGCACGCAGTTCGAGCAGAAGGCGGGCTCGTCGCCGCGCATGAACAAGGGCGACGTGCGTTCCGCCGTGCTGTCGCTGCTGCTCGAGCAGCCGATGCACGGCTACCAGATCATCCGCGAGATCGAGGACCGCAGCGGCGGATCGTGGAAGCCGAGCCCCGGTTCGGTCTACCCGACCCTGCAGCTGCTCACCGACGAGGGTCTCGTGCAGTCCGAGGAGTCGAACGGCCGCAAGACCTACTCGCTCACCCCCGAGGGCCGTGCGGCCGCGGGAGACGAGACCACCGAGCGCACCGCGCCCTGGGAGTCCGCCACCTCGCGCGACAGCGGCCGCATGACGGCCCTGCCGAAGGCGGGTGTCGAGCTCGCCCAGGCCGCGGCCCAGGTCGCGCGCACGGGCGACAAGGAGCAGGTCGCGCAAGCGGTCGAGATCCTCGACGAGGCGCGCCGTAAGCTCTACTCCATCCTCGCCCAGGGCTGAGGTTTGCCAGAGCTCGACGCGTGCGGGGCGCACGTCGGCATCCAGGAGGATCGATGACCGACGACGCCCTCATGAAGGCGCGCTATCGCCGCATCACGCGCTTCGCGGCGCGCTATCTCGTGCAGGCGTGGTGGTACGAGCTGTTCCTGCCGCGGTTCGGCCTCGGGTGGATCTCCGCCCGGGGCCGCACTCGCCGGTTGCAGCGCATCGCGCAGCGCTTCCACGTGCTCGCGGTCGATCTCGGCGGCCTGATGATCAAGGTCGGGCAGTTCATGTCGTCGCGACTCGACGTCCTTCCCCCCGAGATCACGAAGGAGCTCGAGGGCCTGCAGGACGAGGTGCCCGCGGTCCCTTTCGCGCAGATGCGCGCCCGCGCCGAGGCGGAACTCGGGATGCCGCTGGAGCGGGCCTTCGCCTCCGTCGACGAGCGCCCGCTCGCGGCCGCCTCGCTGGGGCAGGCCCACCGGGCCGTCCTGTCCGACGCGCTCGCGGACGAGACCGGCATGCGCGCCGTGGTGCTGAAGATCCAGCGCCCCGGCATCGACCGCATCGTCGACGTCGACCTCCGCGCACTGCGCAAGGTCGGCGTGTGGCTGAGCAAGGTCGCCCTCGTGCGCGACCGCGTCGACATGCCCTCGCTCGTCGAGGAGTTCGCCGTGACGAGCCTCGAAGAGATCGACTACCTGCACGAGGCCGCGAACTCCGAGCGGTTCGCCGCCGACTTCGGCGGTGAAGACGGCGTCGCCGTCCCCGAGGTGGTGTGGGAGCGCACGACGCGCCGCGTGCTCACCCTGCAGGACGTCACCGCCATCAAGATCAACGACGTCGACGCCCTGCGCGCCGCGGGCATCGATCCCGCCGAGGTCGCCGCCCGCTTCGCCGCGGTCATGTTCGACCAGCTCTTCGACGACGGCTTCTTCCACGCCGACCCGCACCCCGGCAACGTCTTCGTCACCCCGACCGGGGGTACGACCGCGGCCGGCACCCCGGCCTGGCGGTTCACCTTCATCGACTTCGGCATGATGGGCGAGGTCCCGCCCGGGCTCCGCCGCGGTCTGCGCCGTGTGCTGATCGCCGCCGCGTCGCGCGACGGCAAGGGCCTGGTCGACGGCATCCGCGACGTCGGCGTGCTGTTGCCCTCCGCCGACACCGTGCAGCTGGAGCGGGCGATGACGCAGCTCTTCTCGCGCTTCGGCGGCATGGGCTTCGCCGAGCTGCAGGAGGTCGATCCTCGGGAGTTCCGCGCCTTCGCGATCGAGTTCGGCGACGTCGTGCGCGCGCTGCCGTTCCAGCTTCCCGAGAACTTCCTGCTCATCGTGCGCGCGATGTCGTTGACCAGCGGAATGTGCAGCGCCCTCGATCCGGCCTTCAACATCTGGGATGCCGTCGAGCCCTACGCCCAGCGACTCATCCGCGAAGAGAGCGGTAACACCGCGCAGGCCTTCGTGCGCGAGGTGGGTGCGGTCGCGGGGGTCACGGCGCGCCTGCCCCGCCGCATCGACAATCTCATCAAGCGGTTCGAAGACGGCTCCGTGACGGTGCAGACGCCGCGCATCGAGCGTCGCATGCGCGATCTCGAACGGATGGTGCGACGGGTGGTCTCGGCGGTGCTGTTCACGGGACTCCTCATCGGCGGCATCCTGCTGCAGGTCGAGCAGGCGGTGTTCGGCACGCTGCTGATGATCGCCTCGATCGCCCCGCTCTCGCACGCCGTGCTGGCGGGATTCGTCGCGCGGCGCAACGGCCTGTGATCCCGGCCGCTACCGACCGTCGACGATCGACGTGAAGCCGGCGAAGGCGAAGACCAGAGGCACGAGGGAGAGTCCGCCGCGGAAGACGGACCACGCGAGCCTTCCCACGACGGGTCAGATCCCGGTCTGAGGGGTCCGGGCCGCGGGCGCGTCGAGCCAGCGAAGATCCACGCGTCGTCCTTCCGGGGGTGTCGGTCCGCCGGCCGGCGGCGGGCACCTCCCTAGACTGGCGCGGTGTCGTCCGAACCGCGCCGTCCTCTGTCGGCGTGGCGCTTCGACGGGACGCTGCGCGCCTATCAGGCCGACGCGCTCGATCGCGTCGATGTCGATGTCGATGCCGGTGGTCCGGTGCATCTGGTGGCCCCGCCGGGGGCGGGCAAGACCCTGCTCGGCCTGCTCCTCGCCGTCCGTCGCGGTCGCCGCACCGTGGTGTTCGCCCCCACGACGGCCATCCGCGCGCAGTGGGTCGCCGCAGCGCGCGGGCTGGCGCACGACGACGCGGCGGTGTCGGACGACCCGTCCCACCCGGCCGATCTCACCGCCCTGACCTACCAGGCGGTGAGCGTCCTTGACGCGGCCGAGCCGTTCGCGGCGCTCGCGCGCTCCCGCTGGATCGACGAGCTCGTGGGCGATGACCGCCCGCTCGAGGCGGCGACGGCGTGGCTCGACGCGCTGGACAAGACCAACCCCGCGGCCTATCGGCGTGGCATCCGCTCTCGATCGAGGTCGGTGCGGCGCACTCTCGCCCGTCAGGATGCCGCAGCCCTGACCGCGGCGCTGCACCCGCGCGCCCGCGAGCTCATGGACCGCCTGGTCGAGGCGGGTGTCGAGACGATCGTGCTCGACGAGTGCCACCACCTCCTCGACCACTGGGCCCTCGTCGTGGCGGCCCTCGTCGCGCGCCTCCGCGCGGAAGGCCGCGAGCCGCTCGTGGTGGGTCTCACCGCGACGCTGCCGTCCCCCGATGACGCGAACGAGTACGACAACTACGTCTCGCTGCTGGGCGAGGTCGATCTGGAGGTGCCCGTCCCCGCGGTGGTGCGCGAGGGCGATCTCGCGCCGTACCGGGAGCTCGTCCACGCCGTCGAGCCGACCGAGGAGGAGCGAGCGTTCCTCTCCGCGCACGCGGCGGCCCTCGACGAGGCGCTGCGCACGACCTTCGCGGTCGGCGCCGGGCGCGCGTACCTGCGCGACGCCCTGCAGCCGCCGGCGACGGTCCCGGCCCCGGCTCGGGTCGACCCGCTCGCTCCACCGCCCCCGGATCGCGAGATCCGCTCCGCCGAGCCCGACGCCGCCGCGATCGACCGGGGTCTGGCCGAGGCGTTCTCGGCGGACTTCGCGGGGGCCGAGGCCGCCGCGGCCATGTTCTCGCAGGTCGCCCCCGACGACCCTCTCGTCGAGAGGCTGCCCGCGGTGGCGCGCCGCGCGCCGACCGCCGACGAGACGATCCGCCTGCTCGGCCGCTACGCCCTCGAGCGGATCCTGCCCGATCCCGATCGCGAGGCCGACTGGAAGCGCCTGCGCCGCCTCCTCGGCGACTTCGGGTACGCCCTCACCGATCGCGGTGTCCGGCGCACGCGCGACCCCGTCGACACCGTGCTCGCGTCGTCGCTGGCGAAGGACCGGGGAGCGTGCGACATCCTCGCCGTCGAGCGCGCGCAGCTGGGCGACCGTCTGCGCGCCCTCGTCGTGACCGATCACGTCACGCACGGGAACGTGCACGGCGGTCTGCTCGGCTCCGCCGGTGCGGTGCGCACCTTCGCCGTGGTGTCGACGGATGCCGCCACCGCGGCGCTGCGGGCGATCCTCGTCACCTCGTCGACGGTGCGCCTGTCGGTCCGCCACGCCGACGCCGTCCTCCCCGCCCTCGCCCGCGAGCTCGGTGCGGCCCTCGACACCGCCCCCTGCGCCGACGATCCCGCCGTGCTCGAGGTGCGCGGCGCGACCGGCGGGGGCGTCGTCGGCGCCGTGTCGCGTCTTCTGACGTCGGGCGAGATCGAGGTCGTCGTGGGCACCCGTGGGCTGTTCGGCGAGGGGTGGGACTGTCCCGCGGTCAACACCCTCGTCGATCTCACCGCGGTGGCGACGCCGGCGGCCACGCAGCAGCTGCGCGGCCGCAGCCTGAGGCTCGACCCGCGGTGGCCCGAGAAGGTCGCGCACAACTGGACGGTGACGGCGATCCTGCCGCCGACGTCGTCCCTTTCCGCGCAACCGGATGCCGCCCGCCTGCGTCGCAAGCACGCCCGGCTGTGGGGACTCGACGCCGACCGGCCCGGCGAGATCGTGCGCGGTCTCGACGCCGCCCTCGACCGCGACCGGCGGGCGGCCCTCGACGCCGTCCTGGCGGGGGATCCCGCCGCGTCCGTCGCCGCGGTCGACGCTCTCGGGGCCGTCTCCGCGCGCGCCGACACGCGCGCCGCGTGGCGCATCGGGACGCCGTACGTCGACCGCGAGGAGGCGTCGGTGCGCGTGGAGCAGCGCTCGCGGCGCGCGCCCGTGTTCTCGACCTCGGTCGTCGCCGCACGCGCCCTGGGGCGCGGCCTCGGCGGTTCGGTCGCGATCGCCGGCGCGGCGGTGGTGCTGGCGTTCTTCCTGCCGGCGGCGGGGGGAGTGCCGCTGGCGGCGGTCGCCGCCGTCACCGGCACCGTCCTGTCGGTGTCGTTCGCCGCGGCGTGGCGGCGCACGCGGCGACAGAGCCGCGACGCCCCCGCCACGATGGAGCGCATCGCGCGCGTGGTCTGGACCGCGCTGTCCGAGAGCGGCAGGGTCGCCGCGCTGCCGGCGGCGCCGACCGTGGAGGTCGCGGGCGTCGACGACAGCGGCATCCGCGTCGACATCCGGATGCCGCGGGCCGATGTCCGCGACCAGCGCGTCTTCGCGGAGGCGGTCGAGCAGCTGTGCGGTCCGATCCGGTCGCCGCGTTTCGTGCTCGAGGTGAACCGCGGGGGAGGGTCCTGGTGGGTGCGCCGCGTGCTGGAGCGGGCCGGCCGCGGCCGATCGCGTCAGTTCCTCGCCGTCCCCGAGGGGATCGGCCGTCGGCGCGACGACGCCGTGCGCTTCCACGGCGCGTGGCAGGTGCACGTCGGACCCGCCGTCCTGCACGAGGTGTCCGGCCCGCAGAACCTCGCCCTCATCAGCGAAGCGCGCCGCTCCGGAGCATTCTCCGGAGCGACGCGCTCGATGGTGCGCTGGCGCTGAGCGACTCTCAGCCGCTCGTCGCGGGGGTCAGTACCAGCCGACCGACTGCGAGTGGCCCCACGCGTCGCAGGGCGTGCCGTAGCGGCCCGAGATGTAACCGAGGCCCCAGGCGACCTGCGTCGCGGCGTTGGTCTCCCAGTCGGCGCCGGCCGACGACATCTTGCTGCCGGGGAGAGCCTGGGGGATGCCGTAGGCGCCGCTCCCGGAGTTGTAGGCGCGGTAGTTCCAGCCGGACTCCTTGTTCCACAGCGACACGAGGCACGACATCTGGTCGTCGCCCCAGCCGCGGCTGGCGAGCATGTCGCGCGCGGCGGCCTGGGCCGCGGCGGGGCTGTTGTCGCCCGAGCCGCCTCCGCCCGAGGGCGTCCACGATCCGCCGCCACCCCCACTGCTGCCGCTTCCGCTGCTGCCGCTTCCAGAGGACGCTGCCTCCTCGGCCGCCGCCTTCTCGGCCGCGGCCTGGGCGGCGGCTGCCGCCTCGGCTTCCTGGCGCGCCTTCTCGGCGGCCTCTTCCTCGGCTTTCTTCGCCACGGCGGCGTCCAGGCCGCCGCGCAGCTCGGCGACGCGCTGGTCGACGGCGGTGGTCGCCGCGGTGACGTCGTCGGCGAGGCCGGGAAGGAAGGTGGCCGGGAGCACGGATGCCGCCTCGAGACGCTCGGTGGCCTTCTCGAGCGGGGCGGTGTCGACGGTGGCGGGCTGGCCGATGTCCAGGCCCGACGCGGCGATGTCGTTCTGGACCGTCGTGACGGCCTGCATCGAGGCGGTGGCGGCCGTGGTGGCGGCGCGGGCTTCGTCGACCTCGGGGCCGCGGGCGGCCGCGAGGGCGGTGGGGGTGGTCGCCGACGCGAGCGAGAACGTCGCGGTCGACAGGTCGGCCGGAGAGGCCGTGGCGGCGGGCACCGTGCCGGTGAGAGCCGCTGCCGCGACGACGCCGAGCACCAGGGCGCTCGCGGTCGTCACGGGGCGACGACGGGAGCGGCGGGCGGCTTGGCGACGGGAGCGACGGTTGGTGAGGGACGTCGAATCAGAGCGCATAGAACCGGTTTCACGTGAGGGAGGGCGGTGCGGGTGTCACCGTCCGACCCGCGTTCGGCGGGCACGAAACCGGGAGCCTGGCATGCCAGTCTGGATGCCACCTGGGCGGAGCGGTCGAGAAGGCGCCGCAGAAAGCGCCGATCCGGGGCGAATCCCTCGGCGGTCCGAGGGGTGCTGCCCGGCTCACGTGTCCGCTTGTGACGTCGGGTGCCGGCGACCGTCCCCCGGCGGTGGAGCGCGTGCGTTAGACTGGGGTGTCACTCGTGGGGCTCTGCCCGTTCTCCGGGTCGCCCCGTGACATCGCACGAACAAATCCGCTTCGCTTCGACTCGTGGCATGCGTTCGCCCTCGGGCGTGCGGATGCCGACGGCCCCGGTCCGCCGGACCGACGGGCGCAGGAGTCGGAGCCCGACACCCACCCAACTAGGACAACCCACTACATGACTACCGCAACGACCGCTCCCGCTACCAAGCAGGTCGCGATCAACGACATCGGCTCGGCCGAAGACTTCCTGGCCGCTGTCGAGAAGACGCTCAAGTTCTTCAACGACGGCGACCTCATCGAGGGCACCGTGGTCAAGATCGACCGCGACGAGGTCCTCCTCGACGTCGGTTACAAGACCGAGGGCGTCATCCCCTCCCGCGAGCTCTCGATCAAGCACGACGTCGACCCCAACGAGGTCGTCAACGTCGGCGACCACGTCGAGGCCCTCGTTCTCCAGAAGGAGGACAAGGAAGGCCGCCTCATCCTGTCCAAGAAGCGCGCGCAGTACGAGCGTGCGTGGGGCGACGTCGAGAAGATCAAGGAGAACGACGGTGTCGTCACCGGTTCCGTGATCGAGGTCGTCAAGGGTGGCCTCATCGTCGACATCGGCCTCCGCGGCTTCCTGCCGGCCTCGCTCATCGAGCTGCGCCGCGTCCGCGACCTCACGCCGTACCTCGGCCAGGAGATCGAGGCCAAGATCCTCGAGCTCGACAAGAACCGCAACAACGTCGTGCTCTCGCGCCGCGCCCTGCTCGAGCAGACGCAGTCCGAGTCGCGCACCACGTTCCTCAACAACCTCCACAAGGGTCAGGTCCGCAAGGGCACGGTCTCGTCGATCGTCAACTTCGGTGCGTTCGTCGACCTGGGTGGCGTCGACGGTCTCGTCCACGTCTCCGAGCTCTCGTGGAAGCACATCGAGCACGCTTCCGAGGTCGTCGAGGTGGGCCAGGAGGTCACCGTCGAGATCCTCGAGGTCGACCTCGACCGTGAGCGCGTCTCCCTCTCGCTCAAGGCGACGCAGGAAGACCCGTGGCAGGTGTTCGCCCGTACCCACGCGATCGGTCAGATCGCTCCGGGCAAGGTCACCAAGCTCGTTCCCTTCGGTGCGTTCGTCCGCGTCGCCGACGGCATCGAGGGCCTCGTGCACATCTCCGAGCTGTCGGGCAAGCACGTCGAGCTCGCCGAGCAGGTCGTGTCGGTCGGCGAAGAGGTCTTCGTCAAGATCATCGACATCGACCTCGAGCGTCGTCGCATCTCGCTGTCGCTCAAGCAGGCCAACGAGTCGGTCGACCCCAACGGGACCGAGTTCGACCCGGCTCTGTACGGCATGGCCACCGAGTACGACGAGCGTGGCGAGTACAAGTACCCCGAGGGCTTCGACCCCGAGTCGGGTGCCTGGCTCGAGGGCTTCGACGCTCAGCGCGAGCAGTGGGAGCAGGAGTACGCCGCCGCCCAGGGTCGCTGGGAGGCTCACAAGGCCGCTGTCGCCAAGGCCCTCGAGGCCGAGGCGGCCAACCCGACGGACTCCGGTTCGTTCGGGGGGTCCTTCTCGTCCGAGTCGCCCGCCCAGGGCACCCTCGCCGACGACGAATCGCTGGCTGCGCTTCGCGAGAAGCTCTCCGGTCGCTGATCCGTCCCGCATCGAAGGCCGGTACCCCTCGGGGTGCCGGCCTTCGGTCGTTCTCGGGCGCAAGCCCTGGCTTCCCGACGCCACCGGAGGGCAGGATGAGTGCCATGGCATCTCGACTTCCCCTTCTCATCACCATCGCCGGCGTCGCGGTTCTCTTCCTGGCGATCGCGTTCGTCTTCGTCTTGGTCATCGGGGCGATGTTCTTCGGCGGCATCGAGTTCACCGGTGGACACTCGGATGCCGCCGCCCTCGCCGGCGCGCTCCGGCTGGTCGCCTGAGACCGTCGCTCTCCCTCGCCCCCGCGCCGTCCGGCGCGGGGGCGAGGTTTTTCCTGGTCATCGGCGCGAATCGGGGGAGCGACACGCCCGGGCGCCACCCCCGATTCGACGGGTGGTCGGATCCCGCGTAAGTTATTACTTGTTCGCCCCACAGGGGAGAGCGGAGCGGCCGGAAGGCCCCGCGTCCTCTCAAGCGGAGAACATCCCAAAACCTGCACCGGATGGTGTACAGTTTTGGTTCTGGTCTTCGACCGGTTCTTGCGACGTCGATCTCTTCGATAGGTCCCACTGCGAGAGCCATCAGGTTCGGATGATCGAATATAGAAGTGAACTGCCTCACGG
>NZ_STGM01000006.1 GCF_004854025.1 Microbacterium hydrothermale | reverse complement strand
GCGGATGCCGCGGGCCCGAGCCCGCTCGGCCGCCTCGGCCATCGCCTCGGCCTCGGCCACCGTGTTGGCCAACGGCTTCTCGCACAGCACGTGCTTTCCCGCCTCGAGCGCCGCGATGGCGATCTCGGCGTGCGAGTCGCCGGGGGTGACGATGTCGACGATGTCGATGTCGGAGCGAGCGATCACCTCGCGCCAGTCGGTGGCGGACTCGGCCCACCCCCACTTCTCGGCGGCGGATGCCACGGCATCCGCGTTGCGTCCCACCACCACGGTCATCTCGACCGCACGCGGCAGATCGAACATCCGCGGCGCCTGGCGCCACCCCACCGAGTGCGCGGCCCCCATGAACCCGTAGCCGATCATCGCCACGCGCAGAGGCGAACTCATGCCCGGGCCCATTCCTGAATGGAACGGACGGCGAGCGTCGACTCGGCCTGCGGGTAGAACTCCAGACCTACCGGACCGTCATATCCGGCGGCGTTGAGCAGCCCGAGAGCGTGTGCCCAATCGATCTCCCCGGAGCCAGGCTCACCCCGACCCGGGGAGTCGGCGAACTGGACGTACCGGATGACGTCCGCGTACTCGGGGATCACGCGGTCGATGTTCTCCCCCTGGGCGACCGAGTGGTAGAGGTCGTACAAGATCCCGACCTGCGCGGAGCCGACCGCCCGCGCAATGGCGGCCGAGTCCGCCGTGTGACTCAGGAACGAGCCGGGATGGTCGACACGTTCGTTGACGGCCTCGATGACCACGGTGACGTCGGATCCCGCGACCCGCTCGGCGACCCTCGAGAAGACGTCGATCAACGCCGCGGTGGAGGGCTCTCGTTTGATGCGCGAGACGCCGGGTCCTCCGCCGACGACGAGGCGCGGGATGTCCAGCCGCGCCGCGACGGCGAGACAGCGGTCCAGCCCGTCGAAGAACGCCGCGTGCGTGTTGTCGGAATCGGCGAGGAACTGCGGCCTCGGCTCCACCAGCTGCGCGACGATACGGACGCCGGTCTCCCGGGTCGCCCGCTCGAGGGCGTCGAGATCCTTGTCGGTGTGCATCCACATCTCCACGGCGTCGAAGCCCGCGTCGGCGGCCGCGCGCACGCGATCCTCCGGGGCACCCGCTTCGGTGAAGACGAGATCGATATTAGGGGCGAGGGTGAGCATCATTCTCCTTCTGTCAGGGTGCGCCGCATGAGGTCGTGGTGACGGCGGATCATGTCGGCGGTGGCCAGCTCGTCGTTCGGCGTCCACGAGTGCGCCTCCCACTCGCTGGAGATGGAGCCGCGGAATCCCGCCCGCAGGAGGGGGCCGAGATTGGCGGCGTAGTCGATCGAGGGTTCTTCGCCCTCGGCGTCGATCTCGTAGAACTTGGCGTGGATGTGCCGGACGCGCGGCATGAGCTCCGCCCATGCCGCGGGGTCCTCGTGTCCGTTCATCGTGAACGCTGCCGCGACCGTGTTCGCCGCGGCGTCGTCCACGCCGGCGTCCGAGGCAAGGGTGAGGAACTCCGAGAGCCGCTCGCCCTGCCCTCCGTCTCCGGCCCAGATGCGCTGGAGATCGTCCAGGAGGTCGCGGGGCAGCCCGCTGTCGACGAAGGTCTCGGCCAGCCCGTCGGTGATGCGGTGCATGGTCGAACTGAAGTCGGGGATGAACCCGAGCGCCTCGGAGTCGAGCCGGTCGTACAGCTCGCGGTAGCGCAGCACTTTCGGCGTCGCGGGACCCTCCGGCGCATGGATCTCCATCCCCAGGTGCAGGCCGAGGCGTTCGGCCACCGGCACGAGACGCTCCAGCGTCGCTGGGTCGGCGCCGATCTGGACTCGCACGACGGGGAATCCCAATTCGGCTGCGACCTCCAGCTGCGGCACGGTGTACTCCACCCGCTCGTCGGTGGTCAGGTCGCGATCGGTCCGGATCGCGATGTCGATGTTGGACCCCAGGCTCGTGGGGACCAGCCCCAGCCGGTCGACCGCGTCGCGGAATACGCGGACGGTCTCCCGATCGAGGTGGGGGTATCCACGGAAGGATTGGAATCCGACGACCTCGACGCCCGGACCGATCCCGGCGGCGGCCACCTCTTCGAGGAGGCCCGTCAGGGTGTAGCGGCCGATCACCCACTCGTTGGTGAACGAATACAGCGTCGTACCCAGCATCGGCGCGGTCATCGGGTGCTCCTGTCGATGTGGACATCGGCGGTGGCCGTGGTCCGCCGGCGCAGCGGTCCCACGCCGTCGATGATGATGTACGGGAACCGGAGGGTGAGGGCGACCTCCACGTGGGCCGGCCCCGGCTCGAGCGCGACGGGCACGTCGACCTCAGCGGCATCCTGGATGAACCACACGGTGTCCCACCGGGCGGGGAGGTCGTCGAGGCCGTAGTCCTCGCCGTCCACCCTCATCCGGAGGGCGTCGCGGTTCACGCTCTCACCGTCGACGGACACCTCGAGATCGACGACGCTCGAGAGCGGGAGGCTGCGGTACCAGGGCTGGCGGATGCTCAGTCGCAGCCCGCTCTCGGTCACCTCGACCGCACCGGGGCCGAGCAGCAGTTCGGGGCGGGTCATGCCGCCACCTCCATGCTCCGCACCGTCGCGGGGACGTGCGGGGTCGGCAGGTAGGAGATGCGCAGGGTCTCGGACAGTCCGAGCTCGTGCGTCCCGGGCGACAGACGACGCCCGAGAACCGTGACGGTCGCCGGCTCCCCGAACTCCCATGCGAGACGGAACTCCCCGGCGAGGGCGTCCATCGTGAACGTCTCACCGGCGACGGTCAGCCGGATGTTCTCGCGCGGCTGCGGTTCGCCGTCGACGCTCACGCGAAGGTCTTCGACCATCGAGAGGATCAGTCGCCGGTAGTAGCCGCACCGCGCGTCGAACGCGAAGGCGTCGACGCCCTCGTGGTCGGTGTTGCGCAGCGAGTCGGGGACGATGATGTACGGATCGAACATGAGGTTCCTTCCTCACTCGCCGATCAGACGGGCGAGCATCTGCTGGTGGCGGCGGACCTGGTCGATGCTGTCGACGGGGAACGCATCCTGGATGTGGCGGTTGCCCTCGTATTCGCTCGAGAGGTACCCGCGGAATCCGCCCTCGCGAAGGACGGCGATGATCTCGTCGTACGGGATGCTGTACTCCTCGCCCTCATCGGTCATCTCGTAGAACTTCGCGTGGACGTGGTGGATGTAGGGCATGTAGTCCAGGAGGAGACGCGGATCCTCGAAGATGTAGCGGGTCGCGCTCACCGCGAGGTCGCGCTCGACCGGACCGACGTTGAGACGGTCCGCGTCCTCGAGCAGGATCTCGGTGTCCTCGCCCCCGTCGTAGACCTCGACCACGCGGTGGACGAAGTCGGGGTCGGCGCCGTCGCGCAACGCGCGCTCCCACACCACCCGCGGCAGGCGCCGGACGAAGATGCCGAGATCGGGAAGAAGGCCCACGACCTCGGGCCCGACACGCTCAGCCACCTCGAGGTGACCGCGGAACCAGTCGCTGTCGAAGCGACGCGGAGCGTGCAGCTCGGTGAGGAGGCGGATGCCACGGTCGGCAGCGTACGGCGCGGCCCCCTCGACCACCTCGGGCGGCGTCGCCGCGAGGATGCGAATGACCGTCGCCCCGATCCGGGCCGTGTGGTCGATGTCGCGTCGGAGGTCGGCGATGAGTTCGTCGGTGGGACGCTCGCGGTCGGGGTAGAGCTTGAGCTCGGCGAACATGTCGTGCGCGGTCGGGACGAAACCGTACGCCTCCACCCATCCGTCCCACTGCCGGTAGAAGTCCTCGGACAGGTCGGGGAACCCCGGCATCATCTGTTCGGCGATCGTCTCGATCCCCCGTGCACCCATCGCCACCGAGGCGGCGATGCAGTCCTCCAGGGACATCGTCCGCAGGAAGTACTCCTCCTGGAACGAGTACAGGCTCACCCCGCGCTTGATCGCTGCGGCGTTCATATCTGGTCTCCTTCTGAGTGGCGCGAAGCGGGGGTCCCTTCGACGCGATTGACGAGCACGCCGACGCCGTCGATCTCGGCCGACATCGTCTGCCCGTCGCGCAGGTAGGCGTTCGCGTGTGCGCGCGCCGTTCCCGCGGGGGTGCCGGTGAGGACGAGGTCACCCGGGTGGAGGGTGGTTCGGCGTGAGATGGCGGCGATCTGCTGCGCGACGGTGACGAGCATCTGCGCGGAGGACGAGTCCTGCCGGATGTCACCGTCCACCGTCAGCCGCATGGGCAGGTTCTGGGGGTCCGCCACATCGGCGGCGGGGACGAGAGCAGGACCGACGGCGGTGAGCCCGTCGGCGTTCTTTCCGGCGCCCCAGTCCATACCGAAGATCGGGTGCATCGGATCGCCCCGGACCGACACGTCGTTTCCGACCGTGAACGCGGCGACCGACGCGAGAGCGTCCGCCTCGTCGACGCGCGACGTCACCCGGCCGATGACGGCGACGAGCTCGACCTCCCAGTCCAGGCGTTCCGCGCCCTCGGGGCGGGGAATGGCCGCCCCGTGGGGGCTGAGGACGGTGGGCGGGGAGACGAAGTGGAACGCGCGGGTGATCGGCTTCTCCCCCATCTCGCGCACGTGGTCGGAGAAGTTGGCACCCGCGCAGAACACGCTCGGGCGGAAGACGGTGGGGACCAGGAACGGATCGCCCTCACGACCGACCGGTTGCGCGCGCCCCTCCGCGAGCGCGGCCTCGATCGCGCTGACGAAACCCGGCATGTCGACGATGACCTCGCCGATGTCGACGGCGTGCCCGAGAAGAGTCTCGGCATCCCACGTCCGGCCGTCCCGCTCGACCACGACGGTCGGGACCCCGTCCACCGCCTGATGGCGTACGCGGATCATGCGGGCACCCCCGTCCGCAGCCGCGCGGTCGCGGTGTGGTCGACTTCGAGACCGCGGGGCCCCGGGACGAGCTCGACGCGATACGTCTCGCGCGCGGCCTCGAGCGACACGTACCCTCGCGCGACGTCATGACGGACGCTCTCGGGGTCTCTCTCCGCGGGATCGCCGAACCCGCCTCCCCCGCCGGTCTCGACGACGAATCCCCCTCCGGCGGCGATCGGCACGAGGTCGGCCTTGCCCGAGGCGAGCCGGTCGATTCGCCCCGTCGCATCGCGAAGGGCGACGCCGTTCGGCGCGGCCGCCTCCCCGCCGTCCAGTCCCCACGCGGGCACGACCGTCCGCTCGACGAAGCTGTTGAAGCGGGCCGGGGCGCTCACCGTCCACTCGAATCGCGTGCCCAGACCTCCGCGCATCCGCCCCGCTCCGCCCGAGTCGGTCCGCAGCGAGTAGCTGCGCGCGAGGAGGGCTGCGTGGCGCACCTCATTGGCCTCGATGGGGGTGTTGTGGGTGTCGCCGTCGTTGATGCAGATCGTGGCGTTCTCACCGTCGGCGTGACGACGAGCGCCCCATCCGCCGCCCTGCGCGGCGTGGACGAAGACGAACAGGCGACCGGACTCGGGGTCGTTGCCCACGACGTTGGCGACGCCGATGTCGGCGTGGTGACCGGCGATCGCGTCGTCCGGGATCGCGGAGGCGAGCGCGCGGAAGATGCAGTCGACCACGCTCATCGGATACGTCATCCACCACCGCATCGCGGCCGGGGTCTCGGCGCTGACGACGGTGCCGGGGGGCAGGATCACCTCGGCCGGCCGGAACGACCCGGCGTTGACCGGCCACTCCGTGGGCGAGGTCAGGGCCTTGAAGGCGACCTGCACGGCCGAGCGGCCCGCGGTCTCTCCGGAGTTGTAGAAGCCCGCGACCTGGGGACTCATCTGCGAGAGGTCGACGGTGAAGGTCTCGCCCGAGACGATGACACCGACGCGCACGCGCACGCGTTCCCCACGGCGCACGCCGTCGTCGTCCATCTCGGTCTCGGCCCAGTACTCGCCGTCCGGGATGGCGGCCACTGCCGCTCGCGCACGGCGCTCGCTCGAGTCGAACATCCCCGAAAAGGCCGCCTCCAGCACGTCGGCTCCGTACCGCGCCCCCAGGCCGGCCAGGCGGTTCTGCCCCGTTCGGACGGCGGCGATCTGCGCGCGCAGATCGCCCAGCGCGAGATCGGCGAAGCGCACGTTGGTCCGGACGATGCTCAGCAGCTCGGCGTTCTCGACACCGTCGCGGACGAGCTTGACGATGGGGATCTGGATGCCTTCCGAGTAGATGTCGTGCGTTGTGCCCCCCAGCACTCCGCCGACGTCCGCCCAGTGCGCCATCGACGCGGAGAAGCCGATGATCCGTTCGCTCGCGTACACGGGAGCGACCACGACGATGTGGTTGAGGTGGCTGCCGGTGAGCTCGGGAGCGTTGGTCATCACGACGTCCTCGGCGCCGATGCCCTCGTCGGCGTAGTGGGCGATGATCGCCTTCACCGCCTCGGACAGCCCCCCGACGAACATCGGCAGGCCGAGACCGATGGAGACTGTCTCGCCGTGCGCGTCGAAGAGTCCGACCGTGAAGTCCTGCGCTTCGTAGATGATCTGGTTGTACGCGGTGCGCATGAGGTTCGTCTTCATCTCGTCGGTGATGCCGACGAGATTGCCGCGGATGATCTCCGCCGTGATGGGATCGGGCCCCGTGGTCATGCTCGTCCTCCGATCTCGATGAGCAGGCACCCGGTCGCGTCGACGACGAGGCGGTCCCCCTCACGCAGCAGGGTGGTGGTGGTGGTCTCCTCGATGACGGCCGGACCGGTCACGACATCGCCTGCGCGAAGGCGGGTGCGGTCGTAGACGGTGCACTCCGTCGGCTCCCCCTGTGCCGCGAGCCGGACACCGCGGCTGCCGCGGACGGCCTCGGGTGCCGGTGCGCCGGCGGCGCCGGGTTCCAACGTCTCGGCGGTGAAGGCCGGGGAAGGCTGGAGGGCGGACGCGCGCAGCCCCACGATCTCCACCGGTTCCCCCACTGCCGAATGCCCGAACCGGCTCCGATGCTCGGTGTGGAAGCGCGCCGTGAGAGCCTCGCGATCGATGTCCGGCTCGACCTCGAGGGTGAGAACGTGCTCCTGTCCGACGTAGCGCATGTCCAGTCCATACAGATGGCGAGGTGCCTCGTCGACCGCTTCCAGGGCCGCCGCGCACTCGCGCCCGAGCTGTTCGAGTCTCTCCGCGAGATATCCGGACGGAAGGTCATTCACCCTCAGAAGCTCGGTCTGCACGACGTCGTTGCGGAGGTCCGCGAGCAGCATCCCCACCGCCGAGAACACCGAGGGCATCGTGGGGATGACGACCTGGCGCACGCCCAGCTCTCGAGCGACGAGGGTGGCGTGCACCGGCCCATTCCCGCCGTACGCGAACATCGCGAAGTCCTGCGGGTTGAGTCCCCGCTCGGTGGTTACCGCGCGCACCGCGTTGGCCATCGACGCCGCGGCGATCGCGACAATCCCGGCCGCCAGGTCGATCGGATCCATGCCGAGGTCGGCGGCGACGGCACCAACGGCACGTCGGGCGGCGTCCCCGTCGAGCTGCAGCCCACCGGAGAGCACGCTGCTTCCATCGAGGATGCCGAGCATGACGCAGGCATCGGTCACCGTGGCATCCGTCCCGCCCCGGCCGTAGCAGGCGGGACCGGGCTCGCTCCCGGCGCTGCGCGGGCCCACGCGGATCTCGCCCCCGGCATCGACCGCGGCGATGCTGCCGCCGCCCGTCCCCACTTCGACGATGTCGAGGCAGGGTACGCGCAACGCGAGCCCCTCCGCGTACCCCCCGACGTAGTATTCCGCGGCGAGGGGGAACGACAGATCGCGGATGACGGAGGCCTTGGCCGTCGTACCGCCCATGTCGAAGGCGATGGCGTCGCGCAGGCTCAGACGCTCGCACATCTGGATCGTCCCGACGACGCCTCCGGCGGGCCCGGACTCCACCATCTGGATACTCTGCCGGCGCACCCGGTCGAGCCCGGCGAGCCCGCCGTTGGATTGCATGATGCCGATCGAGGCGCGCTCGCCCGAGAAGCTCTCGGCGAGATCGTCGAGGTACTCCGCCACGATGGGACCGACGAAGGCATTCGCGGCCACCGTCGATGTGCGCTCGTATTCGCGGTACTCACGGCTGAGCTCGTGGGACAGGGTGATGAACACCCCCGGCAGTTCCTCGCGGAGGATCTCTCCGACGCGGATCTCGTGGGACGGGTCGCGGTAGGAGTGCAGCAGGACGACACCGACCGCTTCGTAGCCGCGATCGCGCAGGACGCCGGCGAGCGCTCGCACCGCCTCCTCGTCCAAGGGTGTGACGACGCTCCCGTCCGCGCGGAGCCGCTCAGGAACCTCGTAGACGTGATCCCGCTCGATCAGGGGGCGGGGACGACGGAAGGCGAGGTTGAAGGCATCCGGCCGGTTGACCCTCCCGATCTCGTACACATCGCGGAAGCCCTCGGTGGTGACCAGAGCCGCACGAGAACCGCGCCGCTCGATGAGGGCGTTGATGACCACCGTGCTGCCGTGCAGCAGGAGTTCGACATCGTTCGGCGCACCGCCGGCGTCGGCCAGGCCGTTCAGGATGCCGCGGAGGAGATCTCCCGGAGTGCTCAGCGCCTTGCCGACGGCGACCGTCCCGCCCTCGTCCACCGTGACCACGTCCGTGAAGGTTCCGCCGATGTCGGCGGCCGCGCGAAGTCCCATGTGCGTCGTTCCTCTCGTCAGTGTTGTTCGTCCGCTGCGATGCGGATGACGCATCGGTCTTCCGCGCTGCGCTGAGCCGCCTCGAGGACGGCGAGACCCGCGACGGCGTCCTCGACAGCCACGGGCGGGGCGGCATCCCCCCGCCGCAGAGCGAGGACGCCGCGGTAGAAGTCGGACCAGTCCCCCGCCAGGGTGGGGATCCGCTCGTCCTCTCCGTCGCCGGACAGGATGCCGTGCGTGTCGACGTTCCTCCGGCCCCATCCGGCGTCGCGCGGGGACCGGCCGGTGTTCAGCGCCTCCATCTGCGGATCGTCGCCGAAGACGGTGAAGGCGGCACGGCGTCCCTGCAGCACGAAGCGCGGCAGCCGGGCAGCCGAGACAGCGGAGAGGTGCAGGTGCGTGAGGACACCGCCGCGATGCTGCAGAGCGAGGAAGCAGTCGTCGTTGGCGGTGTCCGTGCCTCGAATCGATCGCACTTCGGCGTAGACCTCGTCGACAGGCCCAAACAGGACGAGTGCCTGGTCGACGAGGTGAGACCCGATGTCGCCGAGCTTGCCGTCGACCTGCCCGGGGCGAGGGGTGTCCCGCCACCACGCCCGCGCGGTCGGCGACCAGCGGGTGAGGCGCGACGCGAAACGGAACGGGTCGCCCACGCGGTCCTCGGCGAGCAGCAACCGCACGGTGAGGAAGTCCCCGTCCCACCGGCGATTGTGGAAGGGGATGAGGTGCCGCCCGGCGTCCGCGGCCATCGTGACGAGGCGTTCGACCTCCCCGAGCGTCCCGGCCAGCGGTTTCTCGACGACGACGTCATAGCCGACCTCGAGTGCGGCTTCGACGTCCTCGCGGTGCGCGCCGTCGGGCGTCGCGATGACCGCGAGGTCGACGCCGTGCTCGCGCAACGCCTCGATCGAGTCGACCGACAGGATGCCGGCATCCTTCGCGCGCGCCGCGGATTGTGGGCTGCGAGCCACGGCGGCGACCAGCTCGAGACCGTCCACCGAACGAATCAAAGGCGTGTGGATGCCGCGCGCGCTTCCGCCGAATCCGACGAGGGCGACACGCGTCGCGTCTGTGGGAGACGTCACGAGCGACCTCGCGAAATGCGGTCCCGCAACTCAACCGTGCGTCGAACGAAGTCCTCCTGGTGCGTCGACCACCGCTGCCGTTCGGTCTCGAGCTCGAGCATCTCGGCGTGGGACAGCGTCTGCTCAGCCGCGCGGAGAGAGTCGATCATCCGTTCCACGAGCGGACGGTCCATCTCGGCGAGCCGGGCGGCGAGGTGGAAGGCGGCTCCGGAGAGGTCTTCGGAGGGGTGGATCTCGGCGACCAGCCCCGCGGCGAGCGCGGCGTCGGCGTCCAACGTCTCACCGAACAGAGCCATGAGGGTCGCGCGCTGTCGTCCGACGGCCCGCCCGAGCAGCCACGTGTGGCCACCGCCGGGGTGGAGCCGGAGGGCGGGGAAACGGCTGTCGAAACGCGCGCGCCGAGAGGCGATCCGGACGTCGCAGGCCAGCGCGAGGTTCAGCCCTGCGCCGACCGCGGCTCCGTCGATGGCGGCGATCGTGGGAAGCGGGCTGCGAAGCACCCGGAGGAACCCGTCGTAGACGTGGGCGACCTCGGCGAACTCGCCCTCGGCGGAGGCCAGCAGCGTGTCGAGCACGGCCCCCGCGCAGAAGGCGCCCCCGGCTCCGGCGACGACAATCGCCCGCACCGAAGCGTCCGCCTCGGCGGCATCGAAGGCCGCTCCGATCGCGTCCACCATCGGCGCGTCCAGGGCGTTGCGACGGCCCGGACGGTTCAGCGTCACGATGGCGACACCGCCGGAGACGTCGAGCGTCACGGTCGGTCCCGTCTCATTCCTGTCCACGTCGCTGTGTCCTCCGCGTAGCAAACTACCGTAGTAAGTACTAGAATGGGATGACCATAACAGCTTTGGGGGATTCGTGACCACCGCCGTGATCGCCGACTCGACCCGGACGCCCATCGGGCGGGCCGGCAGGGGGTCGCTGCGCGATGTGCGCCCCGACGACCTCGCCGCGGGCGTCATCCGCGAAGTCGTGGGCCGTTCGGGTGTCGACCCAGACCTCATCGAGGACGTCATCCTGGGCACCGCCTACCCGCAAGGGAAAGCCGGATCGAACATGGGACGCCGGGTCGTCCCGCTCGCCGGACTGCCCCTGAGCGTGCCCGGAACGACCGTCAACCGATTCTGCGCGTCGAGCCTGCAGGCGATCCGCATGGCCGCGCACGCGGTGCGAGCGGGCGAGGCCGACGCCCTCATCGCCGCCGGCGTCGAATCGGTCAGCATGACGGGGCGCGGAACGGCCGCCGAAGATCAGCACCCCGATCTCGTCATGCCCGGCGGCATCGCTGACATGTACATCTCGATGGGCGAGACCGCTGAGAACGTCGCCGATCGATACGGTGTCGCGCGCACCGACATGGACGCTTTCGCCCTCCGCTCCCACCGCCTGGCCATCGCCGCGCAGGACGACGGCACCACGGCACGGGAGATCACCCCCGTCCAGACCCCGGACGGCCGCGTCATCGACACCGACGACGGGCCGCGACGGACGACCTCCGCCGAGATCCTCGCCTCCCTGCCCCCGGCCTTCCGCGTCGGCGGGGCGGTCACCGCCGGAAACTCCTGCCCTCTCAACGACGGCGCCGCCGCCGTTCTCGTGACCAGCGAAGATCTCGCCCGCCGCGAGGGTCTCGGCATCCGCGCCCGGATCATCGGCACGGCCGTGTCAGGGATCGCTCCCGAGATCATGGGGGTAGGACCCATCGAAGCCGTGACGCGCCTTCTCGAACGCACGGGCCGGCGTATCGAAGACATCGACGCCATCGAGTTCAACGAGGCCTTCGCCGCTCAGGTCCTGGCCACCGCCCGAGAGACGGGCATGGACATCGACCGACAGGTCAACCTCCGCGGCGGCTCGATCGCGCTGGGACACCCGTTCGGGATGAGCGGAGCCCGACTGGTCGCGACACTGCTGACGACCCTGGAGACCATCGACGGAACCCTGGGCCTGGCTACGATGTGCGTCGGCGGTGGACAGGGGATGGCCCTGCTCGTCGAGCGGGTGTAAACCGGGACGAACGCGGAAGGACGATCAACATGACTCCCATCGTCGGCGCCGACATGGCGCGGGACCAGTTGCGGGACGCGCTCGTGGAGCTGGGCTTCAGCCTCTACGAGGCGCGCTGCTACACGGGGCTGGTCGGAACGAACGGCCTCACCGGGTACGGCGTATCGAAGGCCACGGGCGTACCCCAGCCCAAGGTGTACGAGAACCTCCGGCGGCTGGTGCGCCGCGGCGCGGCGCAGGAGGTCGGCAGCGACCCCGTTCTGTTCGTGGCGACTCCCCCCACCGAGCTGCTTTCGCTCTTGGATGCGGAGTTCCGCGGCCGGTACGGGGCGGCCAACGAGGCGGCGACGGTCATCGAGCGCGAGGGGCAAAGCGCCTCCGCCATCTCGCTCACGGCCTTCACGTCGCGCGAGGCCGTGCTGCGCGCGGCGGAGGACATCCTCGGGCGCGCGGAACGCCGCGTCTACCTCTCCTGCTCCCCCGCCGAACTCGACGAATTGCTTCCCACCCTGCGCACCGCCGTAGGGCGCGGGGTCGATATCGTTCTCCTCGACTTCGGGCCCGAGCGCGGCGACGAGGCGGGTATGCGCGTGTTCCGCCACGCCAGCACCGAGCGCGCCCTCTTCCGCCACCACCAGGCGCGCCACCTCGCTCTCGTGGCCGATTCAAGCCAGGCGGTGAATGCCGTGGCCGTGGACGGGACCGCCTGGGAGGGCATCCAGACCGGCAACGCCTCGATCATCGCCGCGGTGAAGGGCATGATCCGCCACGACATCGACATTCAGCAGATCTACGCCGACTTCCGCACCGAGCTCATCCAGGCGTACGGACCGGGCCTCCAGGCCCTCGAGTCGTACCGCGCCCCAGCCTCGGTCGCGTCTTCGGCGGCGGAAGACGCCGGAGCGGACTCCGCCCCGCGTCGACGCGCGTGACGCATTGACACGCCGCTTAAGTACTTACTAGGGTAGGTATCACACCGTCACCGTTGACAGGAGATGCTTATGCCGTGGGATCGCTGGTCGTACATGGACCATTGGCTGACCCCCACCCCGCAAGGTCTGCGGCATCCGTCCTTCAACAGGCGGCACATGGACGCGTACGTCCGCCAGCTCGCCGCCCTCGGCTTCACCGGCTTCGATACGTTCGGCTTCACCCTCCCGCAGTACGCGGCTCTCTACGGCTCGGTCCATGAGTTCGAGGCGTTTCTACAGGCCGAGGGCTTCGTCGGGATCACCGGGGTCTTCGCCGCCTACCCCTACGCCACTGACCATCGGGCGCCGCACCGTCGCGAGACGCATGAGCGCATCCTCGGTGACATCGAGGCGCTCGCGCACATGGTGGAGGGCACGGCGGTCGAGAACGTCATCGTCATGCCCACGAACACCTACTTCCACGTCGAACCCGTCACACCGGACAAGACCCTCGCGACCGCCGAGCTCTGGGACCGGGCCGGCGCGATGCTCCGCGAGCGGGATCTGCGCCTCGCCTGCCACTTCGAGTTCTGGGGCGCCATCCGCACGGTCGACGAGCTCGACTTCTTCCTCGGTCACACCGCGCCCGAGAACGTGGCCTTCTTCTGCGATACCGCTCAGCACACGATCGCGGGCGTGGACCCCATCGAGGTCTTCCGTCGCTACCGGGACCGGTGCGCCGGCTTCCATTTCAAAGACACCCGGGCCATCGACACCGCCGAGGCCTATAGGACACCGCCGGATGCCGAGCTCCTGGCGCCGGGCGTTCCCCGGTGGTTCGTCGAGATGGGCCGCCCCGACGGCATCGTCGACTTCCCCGCCCTCATGGCCGAGATCACGGCATCCGGGTGGGAGGGCTGGCTGACCGTCGAGCACGACAAGGTCGAGGTCGAGGGCCAGGACTACGCGGAAGCCACCGCCGTGGCCAAGTGGTACATCGACAACGTGCTGAGCGAGGTGTCCGGACGATGAGTATCCCGCTGCGATGGGCCTACGCCCTCAACCAATGGAACTCCCCGCCCACGGCATTCGTCCGTCCGGAGCTGCAGACGCGCGCGCTGAAGACGATCAGCGTGACGGGCCTGGACGCTGTGGAGCTGCAGGGCGGATCGGGGCGGTGGAACAACCTCGGACGTCCGGAGCACATTCTTCTCGGCCACGGCTCGATCGACGGATTCCGTGGCTTCCTCGCCGACTCGGGAATCCGCCGGGTGTCCAGCATGACGTGGGACCCGACCGCTCCGGCGGAGGAGGAGGGCGGAGCATTCCGCTCGACGTCGAACGCGGCCGATCACGCCGCCATCCTCGAGGCCGCCGTTGCGTTCGTGGAGTTCCTTGCGGCGATCGGCGCGGAGACGTTCGTCGTCCGGGCCTCGGAGTCCGCGTGGCGTCTGCCCGATGGCCCGAGCGTCGCGGACGTCGCCTCGGTCATGAATGCCCTGGGGCGCCTGTGCGACGACCACGGCGTCCGGCTCGCGATCGACATCGACTGCCTCTCGGCCTTCCGCCCAGCCCCGCTCCGGGAGGCGCTGCTGGCCGAGACCGACGCGGCGACGGTGGGTCTTGCCGTGGACACGGCCGACTACACCGTGGCCGGACACGACCCAGTCGAGGTGCTTCTCGCCCACGGCGAGCGCATCGCGCACGTGCAGCTGAAGGACGCGCGCGCGGTCGACTCGAGCGAAACGTACCGCCGCCCCTTCGCCGAGAGCGCGCTGCTCCAGGGCGCCGCAGACCCCGGTATCGAGCGCTGGTTCTTCGAGCTGGGCACGCCCGGCGGACTCGTGGACGTCCCCGCCGTCATCGACGCCCTCCGCACGATCGGATACACCGGCACCGTGGTCGTCGAGAGCGATCAGTCGCCGACGCCGGCGACGACGACGCTGCTGAACGCCTGGTACCTGCGCTCCCTCGGGAACGCCGATTTCCCCGGAGGACGAGGACGATGACCCTCAGATGGAGCTACATGGACCACTGGCGGAGCGACTCGCCCAGTGGTCCGGTCGACCAGTGGAACACGATCGGCACGATGGACCGGTTCCTCAAGCAGGTCGCGGCGGTGGGGTACCAGGCGATCGACTGCTTCGACCACCGGTACTTCACGATCATGGACATGTTCGGCTCGGTGCGGAACTACCAGGAGTTCGTGCAGGAACGCGGACTCGAACGCATCGTCAACACGTTCCACGCGGCCAACTACGACCCGCGCGTCTACGCGCCGCACATCCGGGAGACGCATCCGACGATCCTCGAGGACTTCCGCGTCACGCTCGACCGATGGTCGGAGATCACGCTCGACAACATCATCGTCATGCCCGCGGCGCTGTACTACGACATGGAGCCGGTGACCGAGGACAAGATCAAGATCACCGGCGAGCTGTGGAACAAGGTCGGTGAGATCACGAAGGCCGCCGGGGTCAACCTCACCTGCCACCACGAGTTCTTCTGCGGCATCCAGTCGCGCTGGGAGCTGGACACCTTCTACGCGAACACCGACCCCGAGTACGTGAACCTGTTCGTCGACACCGCTCAGCACTGCATCGCCACCGTCGACCCGGTGGAGTTCTACGACGCGTATGCCGACCGTGTGACCGGGTTCCACTTCAAGGACACCCGCCACCAGGACCTGATCGGTGACCACCGACGACGTCCGGACTCCGAGCTCATGTCGGACACCACGCCCAAGTGGTTCCACGAGATGGGCGATGAGGGCGGCCTGGTCGACTTCGAAGCGTTCATCCGCGCGGTCGTGCGCAACGGCTACGACGGTTGGCTCTCGGTCGAGCACGACAAGGCGAACAAGCTCGGCGGCAACCACGCCGAGAGCACGGCGATCGCGCGATGGTACGCAAAGAACGTTCTCGAGAAGATCGCCGCCGAGGAGGGGTTCCGATGATCCGCTGGGCGCACGCGATCAACCATTTCAAGCCGAACTTCGACGACTTCGCTCGGCGCCGCGATCACCTGCGGGCGCTTCGCATCGTGTCGATCTCGGGCTTCACCGGGCTCGAGCTCACCGCCGGCACGGGCCGGTGGGAACCGCTCGGCAACCCCGCGCAAATAGCCGCCAACTTCGGCGATCTGGATGGCTTCGCCGCCTTCGTCCGCAAGGCGGGGCTCGACGGTGTCAGCAGCTGGTTCTTCGACCCGATGATGCCCTTCCGCGAAGACCTTCTCCCCAGTTCGGATCCCGCCGACGCGGCGAGCCGCCCGGTCCTGATCGAGCGTGCACAGTGGTTCGCGCGCGCGTTGGCGGAACTCGGCGGCGACGTCCTCGTCGCGCGGCCGGCCGTCTCGGCGTGGCAGCGGCTGGATCTCGATGACGACGACATCGCCGCCATGGCCGAAACGTGGAACGCGGTCGGTGACGCGATCGCCGAGTTTGGCATCCGACTCGGTCTGCACTTCGACTTCCTCTCCGCGCTCCGGGTCGACGACGGTCTGGAGAAGCTGATCTCGGCCACCGACCCGCACCGGGTGGGCCTCACGCTCGATACCGGCGAACTCACCATCGCCGGGGTGGATCCCCACGACTTCCTCGACCGTCACGCCGACCGCGTGGTCCTGGTGCACCTGAAGAACGTGGGAGCCGTCGACGACATCGCCGAGTACACGCGGCGGAACGCCGAGCACCATGTGCGTCGCGCCGGCGGCAGCCGCGCCGTGCCGAGGTGGTTCGTCGAGCTCGATGCCGCCTCGCCGCTGGTCGACAGCCGCCGGTTCGTCGCTGATCTCGCGCGGCACGGCTACGACGGCTGGGTCGTGGTCGAGAGCGAGCTCAGCCCCCACCCGCCGACCACCACGATGCTGAACGGCTGGCAACTCCAGCACGTCCTCGCCCCCGCGGTCGCGGCTGAAGTGAACGAAGGAGACCCGAGATGAACGGGCCGGACGTCCACGTCGTCGTCGTCGGCAGCGGTCCCATCGGCGCGGCCTACGCGAGGACCCTCCTCGAAGGCTCCGCCCGAGTGCGCGTGACCATGTTCGAACGCGGCCCGGTGCTCACCGAACCGGCGGGCATGAACGTGCGCAACATCGCCGACCCGGCCGCCAAGCAGGAAGCCCGGCGGCGTGCCCAGGGCCCGCAGTCCCGCGACGGCGCACCCGTGGGCCTCGGCATCCCCATCACCAAAGTCGTGGAAGGCACCTACACCGCGCGCGGGGGGACGCACCTCATCGACTTCGGCGGGGAGGGCAGTGGGCACGCGGCGGAGTTTCCGGCCGCAGCCGTGTCGACCGCGGTAGGCGGGCAGGGAGCGCAGTGGACGTGCGCCACGCCCCGGCCCGGCTTCTCGGAACTGATCCCCTTCATCCCCGGCGAGGAGTGGGACGCCCTGATCGTCGAGGCCGAGGGGCTCCTGCACACCACTCACCGCGCGTTCGACCGCTCCCCCATCGCAGCCGCCCTCCAGGAAGCGATCTCGGCCGAGGTCGACGAGGAGCTCCCCGAGGGCTACGGTGTCGGCCCCCTCCCGGTCGCGGGCGATCTCGACGACGAAGGCCGGATGCGCTGGGCCGGTACGGATGTCGTGTTCGGGTCTCTGCTGGACGCGTCTTCGCCGGAGGCTGCGCGGTTCAGTCTGCAGGCGGAGACCGCGGTGACCCGCGTCGTCGTCGAAGGTGGGCACACCACGGGCGTGCAGATCACCCCGGCGGGGGGCGGCGAAGAGACGTTCGTCGCGGCCGACATCGTCGTCGTCGCCGCGGACGCCATTCGCACGCCGCAGCTCCTATGGGCCTCGGGGATCCGTCCACGGGCTCTCGGGCGCTACCTCAGCGACCACCCCGGCATCTTCAGCGTCGTTGCCATCGACCCCGAGAAGCTCGGCGGCCGTCTCAGCCTCGAGCAGATCGAGCGGGAACGACGTGTCTCCGAGAGCGCCCCCGACCCGGTGACCGCGGTCCTGAGACTGCCGTTCTCCGAGCCCGACAACCCGTACTCGTGCCAGGTGCTGTACATGCACGACTCCCCCCTGCCGATCCCCGACGATCATCCGCTCGCCCGAAACCCGTGGGGCTATGCCAATGTCGGATTCGGCATCCGGAAATTCGCGCGCTACGAGGACTGGCTCGAGTTCGACGACACCGACCTGGACTGGGCCGGGATGCCGAACGTGACAATCCATTACGACTTCACCGACCGCGAGGAGGCGGAGCTGGAGGGCGCCCGTCGACGTCAGCGACAGGTCGCCGGCGCCATCGGGTCCTTCATCCCCGGTGGAGAGCCCGCTCCCCTCCCGTACGGCGCGAGCCTGCACTACAAGGGGACGATGCGCATCGGCGAGGCCGATGACGGAACCAGTGTGTGCGACCCGTGGAGTCGCGTGTGGAGCTTCGACAACCTCTATCTCGGCGGCAACGGCACCATCCCCACGAACACCGTGGTGAACCCGACCCTTACCAGCGTCGCGATCGCGCTGCGCGGGGCCCGCGCCATCCTCGACTCGATCGCGCGACAGGAGAAACAGGAATGATCGAGGAGTTCGATCTCGTCGTCGTCGGCAGCGGACCAGCGGGCGCGGCGTTCGCCCGCGAATATCTCGAGCACCGGAGCGATGACCGCGTGCTGATGCTCGAGCGCGGCCCGCAGACGACGACGGTCCCCGGAGAATCGGTGCGCAATCTCCCCGCGGAAGTCCGCGGGGAGGCGGAGCGCCGGTCCCAGGGTCCCAACGCGGACGGGCACCAGGCGGTCTCGAACGACCGCGAGAAGCGCCCGACGGCGCGCCCCGGCACGTTCTTGGTCGCCCCCGGCCGGACCGACGACCCGCAACAGGACATGCCGGGCGCGCTGGCCACCGCCACCGTGGGCGGCATGGGCCAGCACTGGACCTGCGCCTGCCCCACCCCGGGCGAGGCGGAGCTGCCGTCGCAGGTGCCGCGGGACGAGATCGAGGAGCTGCTCGCCCGCGGTCGTGAACTGCTGCACGTCACGCAGGAGGCCTTCGCCGACACGGCCGTGCGCTCCGCCGTGGAACGTGAGCTCGGTGCCGTCTTCAACGACGGCCGCCCCGCCGATCGGCGCGTGCAGGCGATGCCGCTCGCGGCATTCCCTACGGCATCCGGCCGCCCGCGATGGTCGGGGACGAACGTCGTCCTCGGACCGCTCATCGATGATGATGCGGCCCCCGCGGGGTTCGAACTGCGCGCCGAGACCGTCGTCCGCCGGGTCCTTCGCGCCGACGACGGCGACGTCCGCGGAGTCGAGATCGAGGACCGTCGCACCGGAACGGTGCAGGAGATCGCGGCACGACAGGTCGTCGTCGCCGCCGACTCCTTCGGGACCCCGCAGGTCCTGTGGGCATCCGGTATCCGCCCCCGGGCCCTCGGCCACTACCTCAACGACCAGCCCCAGATCATGTGCTCGGTCTACCTGAAGCCCGAAATCGCGCGCGCGGAGAAGGAGGACGGCGGTCACGCCGCCTCCGAACGCGAGGCCATGACCGGCGTGAGCTGGATCCCGTTCTGGGGCCCCGAGTACCCGTACCACGGGCAGATCATGCAGCGTGATGCCGCCCCGATGGTCGTCGGCGACGTCGTCTCCGATGAGAAGCACCCCATCGTCGGCCTCGGCTGCTTCGCCACGAAGGACATCCGCTTCGAGGACCGGGTGGAGTTCTCCGATGACGAGGTGGACTTCTTCGGCATGCCCGCTCCCACCATCCACTACTCGCTCACCGAGCGCGACCGGGCCACGATCGCCCGCGGCATCGAGATCGTGAGTGGGCTCGTCGAGCGCATGGGAACGCCTGTACCCGGCGGAGCGCCGCGTCTCGTCCCTGCCGGAAGCTCCATCCACTACCAGGGCAGCGTCCGCATGGGCGCGAGCGACGACGGCACCAGCGTGTGCGACCCCTGGGGGCGGGTCTGGGGTGTGCCCGGGCTGTTCGTGGCCGGCAACGGCGTCATCCCCACGCCGACGGCATCCAATCCCACTCTCCTGAGCGTCTCGCTCGCCGTCCGAGCAGCGCGGGCCGCCGCCGGCGCTTGATCAGCCGAACGAAGAAGGGGCCGGACGAGAATCGTCCGGCCCCTTCTTCGCGGCGTCACACCAGATCGGCGGCGAGCTCCGCGACGAGGTCCTTCTTCGACACCTTGCCGATCGGCGACAGCGGCAGCTCGTCGTACACACGCAACGCCTCGGGGAGTTTGAAGGTGGCGAGGTCGAAGCCACGCAGGAAGTCCACGAGCTCCTGGAGCTCGAGGGTCGCACCCTCACGCAGCACCACACACGCGCACGTGCGCTCACCGAGGACCGGGTCGGGCATGGGCACCGCCGCGGCGAGCACGACCGCCGGGTGAGCCAGGATGAGGTTCTCGATCTCTTCCGCCGAGATCTTCTCCCCGCCGCGGTTGATGAGGTCTTTACGGCGCCCGGCCACGACGTAATTGCCGGAGGGATGCCGGTACATCAGGTCACCGCTCATGTAGAACCCGTCGGGCGAGAACGCCGTGGCGTTGTGCTCCGGCGCACGGAAGTAGCCGCGGAGGGTGTACGGCCCTCGCGCCCAGAATTCCCCCACCTCACCGTCCGCGACATCGTTCCCGTCCTCGTCGACGAGCCGCACCTCGTCGTCGGCGCAGATCGGGCGCCCCACCGTCTCCAGACGCACGTCGTCGGGGTCGTCCAGACGCACGAACATCAGCAGCCCCTCCGCCATGCCGAAGTTCTCCTGCACCGTGGCGCGGGGAAAGAGCGCCGCCGCACGTGTGCGTGTCTCGGGCTGCAGGCGCTGCCCCCCGCTCTGGATGACCCGCATCGAGGAAACGTCCCGCGGGCGGGCCGCGAGCGCCTCCGTCAGCTTGATCAGGAGCGCGGGAACGACGTGGATATGGGTCGCCCGGTCGGATTCCACGCGGTCCAGGATGCCGTCACTCCACGTCGAGGCGACCAGGCTGACCGTCGCTCCCCGGAAGAGGAAGCCCTGCATTCCCGGGCATGCGAGCGGAAGGTTGTGCGAGATCGGGAGGACGTCCAACAGCACATCACCATCGCGGATGTCGCAGACGGACGCCGCGAGATGGGAGTTGAAGGCGTAGTCATTGTGCGATCGCGGGATGAGCTTGGGGATCCCCGTCGTGCCGCCCGAGAGCTGGAACACCGCGGGGTCCTCCGGGTCGAGACCCTCGTGGAGCGCACGGACGTCGGCCTCGGTGGCCACCGGCTCGCGCTCGATGAGCTCGGAGATCAAGATCGCGTCCACGTCGGATCCGCCCTCGTCCTGCTCGACGAAGAGAAGGCGGAGCGAGGGGTGCTCGGCGGCGATCCGCGCGTAGATCTCGCGGTGATCGGCATCCTTGCTCTTGGCGGGTGCCGCGAGACCGATGGCGCCCGACAGACGAACGAATTGCTCCAGCTCCCGGTAGCGATGGACGGGCAGGGCCATGATCGGCACCGCGCCGAGGTACTGCAGTCCCAGATAGAACGGGGGGAACGCGGCAGTGTTGCGCAGCTGCACGACGATCCGATCGAGCGGTCGGATGCCGAGGTCGTAAAGGTTCCGCGCCACGCGCAGCGCGCGTGCCTCCAGCTCCGCGTAGGTCAACGTCACCTCGCCGTCGGTGATGGCCACGCGGTCGGCGAACGCGCGGAACGCGTCTTCGTAGTGGTCGATGAGCAACCGATCGTCCCAGTACCCCGCCGCACGATAGCGCCGGGCGTCCTCGGCCGGGAAGCGGACCATGCCGTCGAGAGTCATGGGTCTCCTAGGTGGTGGCGGTGAAGCCGCCGTCGATCACGACGATCTCACCGGTGACGAACGGGTGAAGGGTGACGAGAGCCTCGACGGATGCGGCGACGTCATCGAGGGTGACGTTGCGGCGGAGCGGAGTCTGCTTGGCCCGCCGCTCCATGAGCCGGTCGTAGTCGTCGCCGAGGGTGCGCTCCATCCACTCCCCCGCGATCCATCCCGGCGCGACGGCGTTGACCCGCACCTCCGGGGCCATCACGCGGGAGAGTGTCTTGGTCAGGCTCACCACGGCGGCCTTGCTCGCGGCGTAGACGAGAGGCTGGGCGCCGGGGCGAAGGCCCACGATGCTCGCGATGTTCACGATCGAGCCCCGCGCCTGCCGGAGCGGCCCGGCCGCCGCGCGGGTGACCTGGACGAGGCCCCGCACATTCACGCGCATGACGCGGTCCCAGTCGTCGAGGTCGATCCCGTCGAGGTCGTCGGGGGCAGTCTCGGCCGTCGTTCCGGCGTTGTTGACCAGCGCCGTAAGGTTCCCGTCGGCGTCGACGGCCTCGGCGACCAGGGCGCGGACCGCGTCGTCGTCGCTGACGTCCGCCTGCACCGCACGGTGCGACCCGCCCAGCTCGTGCAGCTCGGCGAGGGTCTGGTCGGCCCGGTCGCGGGAGCGCGAGTAATTGATCGTCACGTCGTAGCCTGCCGCGGCCAGCCGCAGCGCACTGGCCCGTCCGATTCCGCTGGCCGAGCCCGTGACGAGCGCGTGGGGGCGAGCAGCATCCATGTTTCCTCCTTGAAGATGGTGAGCGAAAAGACCTGTGGGTCAGATGCCGAGCACGCGCTCGGCGTTCTCGTGGAAGACCTTGTTCATGACCGTCTCCGAGTACCCGAGCTCGTCCCATTCTCGCAACAGGCGATCGAACGGGATGCTGGGGTGGTCGGAACCGAACATGATCTTGTCCTGCAACCGAGCGCGGATGTCGACCTTGAGTTGCGGCGAGAAGTACTTCGGCGCCCAACCGGACAGCTCCCAGAACACGTTGCCCTTGTGCAGAGCGACGGCCGTCATCTCGTCGACCCAGGGCCAGCCCGGGTGCGACGCGATGATCGTAAGTTCGGGGAACTCGGCCGCGAGGCGGTCGATGGCGAGGGGGTGGGCGTTCTCGATGAGCGAGCCCAGGCCCCCGGGGAGCCCGGCACCCATGCCGGTCGTCCCCACGTCGACCATCGCCACGAGCCCGAGGTCGCGCATCAGCGCGAAGAGCGGTTTGAGCTCGTCCGAGTCGACGCGATAGCGCCCCATGATCGGGTGGAAGTGCAGGCCCAGGATGCCGTCTTCGCGGACGGCACGCTCCACCTCGCGCAGAGCCTCCTCGCCCTTGAACGGATCGACCGCGCCCCACGCGCCGACGAAGACGTCGGGGTGACGGTCGCGCATAGCGGCGACCTCCTGGTTGGTCATCGGCGGCGCCCCATGGATGCTCTCGATGTCGAAGGCCACGAGGACGGCCTGGAGGCCGGCCGCGCGGGCGTCGGCGACGACGTCCGACTCGGGACGGCCATCCCAGGGCTTGTTCCAGTATTCCGCCAGCGCCTTTGCGAACGGTCCCTGCGAACGCACCCACGTGGGCGTTCCGGGGTAGAAGTGCAAGTCAAGTCTTCTCACAGGATTATCCTAACTACTACGGTAGGTAATATGCCACTCATTGATTCCGACCCACCCGCCTCCTTGCGGATCGATGCGGGAATCGCTCACGTCGCCCTCGCTCGAGCCGAGAACCGCAACGCCCTCACCGTCGAGATGCTCACGTCGGTGAGCGCACAGCTCGACGTCGCGGTGCAGGCGGGCGCGCGAGCCGTCGTCCTGTCCGGGGAGGGCCCGGCGTTCTGCGCCGGTCTCGATCTGCGGGAGGAGCATCCCGAGCGACTGCGACGATCGATCGAGCTGCTGCTCGCCGTCATGAGGCAGATGCTGACTCTTCCGGTTCCCGTGGTCGCGCGGCTCGACGGCCCCGCGCGGGCGGGAGGACTCGGTCTCGTCGCCGCCGCCGACTTCGCGATCGCCCGTACCGACGTGGACTTCTCTTTCACCGAGGTGCGGCTGGGCCTCGCGCCCGCTGCCATCTCCGTGTGCGTGCTGCCCCGGCTGCGTTCGCGTGATGCGACGCGCCTGTTTCTGACGGCCGAGCGCATCGACGCGCAGCGGGCTGCGCACATCGGACTCATCGACGAAGCGGTCGACGCGTCCGACATGGACTCCCGCGTGGATGCCACCCTGACCGCCCTGCGGGCCGCGCATCCGCAGGGTATGGCCGCGACGAAGCCTCTTCTCACCGCAGGCATCGTTCGCGAGATCGACGCGCACGGCGCCGACCTCGTCGCGACCTCGTTCACGCTGTTCACGTCGCCGGCGGCCCGTGAGGCGATCGCAGCCGCTCGCCGTCGATGAGGTCACGGCGCCACCTCCGATACCGCCGGGGCGGGTGCCGCGGCCGCTCCTGACGCGCGCAACGAGCACAGACGCAGACCGACGCCGACCGCGCACAGGGCCGCGACGCCGCCGGCCACGGCAAGAGCGACGCGCGGCCCCGCCGCCTCTACCACCGCGCCGAACGACAGCGCGCCGAGCGGGGCACCGCCCATCCACGCGAGCATGTAAACGCCGATGACCCTGCCGCGCATACCGGGCGGAGTCCACGTCTGCACCAGCGCATTGACCGTGGCCATCGCTGCCATCAGGAAGAACCCGACGAGCGGCATCGAGAGCGCGAACGTCTCCGCCGTCGGCATGACGGCCGCGAGCAGGAGCGCGATGCCGAACCCGAGTGCGGCGGCGAGCAGCACGCGAGGGCGAGGTGATCGGCGAGCCGCGGCGAACAATGCACCGACGATCGACCCCGCCGCGATGCACGACGTCAGCAGACCGAAGCCGGCCGCTCCGAGATCGAACTCCTTCGTCGCCGCCGTGATGATCAGAAGAGTGATGGAGTTGCCCACGAAGCCCACGACCAGGAACACCATCACGATCAGCGCGAGCACGCGGCGATCACGAAGAACGTAGCGGATCCCGCCCAGCCACCCCCCGGATCGCCCATCGTCGCGCTGCACCGGGTGGAACTCGTGCGCGCGCATGAGACCGAGCCCGGTGAGCATCGCCACGAAGGTCACCGCGTTGGCGATGAAGATCCAGCCCGGACCCACCACCCCGATCAGAAGACCGGCGATGGCCGGGCCGACGAGACGGGCGAGGTTGAACGTCGCACCGCCCAGCGCGATCGCGTTGGGGAGGATCTCGGGATGGACCAGCTCGTTGCCGAAGGTGTTGCGCGCCGGAGAGTCGAAGGCCTGAACCACGCCGGTGACGGCGGCGAGAACGCACACCTGCCAGTACTCGGCGACGCCGCCGAGGAGGAGGCATCCGAGTGTGACGGCGAGCAGTCCCATGGCGATCTGCGTCCCGATGAGGAGTCGCCTCCGGGGAATCCGGTCGGACACGTATCCCGAGATCGGCAACAGGAGCAACTGGGGAGCGGTCTGCAAGGCGATGACGACCGACAATGCTCCGGCATCCTGATCGGTGAGCACCGTCAGAACCGTCCAGTCCTGCGCGGTCATCTGCATCCACGTTCCGATGCCGGAGATGAACAGTCCGGCGATCCACAGCCGGTAGTTCCGGTGCGCGAGCGCGCGGAACATCACTCTCATGCCCCCGCCCCTCTGACCGCTCCCGGGTCCGGACGTCGAGGTCCGGACCGGGAGCGGCAGCTCATGCCAGCGCCAGTCGCCGCGAGACCCGATTCACACTTGGCACGGCGAGGTATGAGATGCGCAGGCTCTGCTCGAAGGCGATCTCATGCTCCCCCGGCGCCAACCCCCCGGGCTGATCGACAAAGAGAATGACGGTTTCGGAGAATCCCCAGCGATCGTCGAGGACGTCCTCGATCTCGCTGAGGCGGTAGTCGGCGCCGTGGAGCTGAAGGCGGATGCTCTCCGGCGGGACCGGCGAACCGTCGACGGCGAGCGAGAGCTCGATCATCGACAGGCCCAGCCCTCGGTAATAGCCGATCCGGGCACCGATCTTCCAGCCGACGACCTCGCCGTCGACCTCGACATTGGCGAAGGTGTCGTCCTCCAGCAGGTATCGGTCGAACATCAGCGGCTCCCTCCGGTGGTGGTTTCCTCGCCGAGCAGACGCGCGAGCATGCGCTGCTGGTGGGCGACTTCCTGCACGCTGTCGACCGGCCGTACATCCTGGATGTGGCGGTTGCCCTCGTACTCGCTCGACAGGTATCCGTCGTATCCGCCGGCGATGAGCACCGGCACGATCTCGTCGTAGGGGATGGAATACTCGCGCTCATCCCCGACCATCTCGTAGAACTTCGCGTGAATGTGGACGATGTAGGGCACGTGCGGGGCCATGGTCTCGGGCGCGACGTAGTTGTAGCCGACGACGTTGTTCGCGAACGCCACGTCGATCGCCGTGCCCCCGCGCCACGCGAGCTCGCGCGTCAGAGTCTCCATGTCATCCGGGTGGTCGTTGTACACCTTCACCGCGTGGTCGACGAGGTCGGGGCGAGCGCCATCGCGCTTGAAGCGTTCGGCCACCACTCGCGGGAACTCCCGGACGAAGATGCCCATGTCGGGCACGATGCCGAGGTAGTGACTGTCGACGCGATGCACGATGTCTAGGAACTGCTGGATCCACCGGTGGTCGAAGCGCATCGGCGCGTGGATCTCGACTCCGAGCCGGACGTTGTACTCCTCGGCGTAAGGTGCCGCCGCCTCGAACACCTCGGGCGGGGTGTTCACGATGACGCGCATCGAGGTGCAGCCGAGCTTGTTGGCCAGCTTGATGTCGCGGACGATCGATTCCACGCCTTCCTCGAACGTCATGACCCGGTCTTTCCGGCGCTTCAAGTCGATGAACATGTCGTACGCGGTGGGCGTCGTGCCGTACTTCGCGTGCAGCTCGTGCCACCCGCCGATTTCGGCGTCGGTGAGGTTCGGGAAGCTGTCGAACGACTGCTCCGGAATCACCTCGATCCCGCGGGCCCCCATCTCGGCGCACACGCGGACCGCGTCGTCGAGGGTCAGCTTCCGCAGGAAGACCTCTTCCTGAAAGCTGTAGAGGCTCACGCCCCGCTTGATGTCGTGGACCGCCATGCGGTCTCCTTTCGTGAGAGGTGCCGGAGCGGCGTTCAGCCCTTCATGCCCCCGGCAAAGCCCTGGATGAACTTTTTCTGGGCGAAGAGATAGAAGGTGAGAATCGGAATCATCGAGAGGATCACGACGGCGAAGATGACGTTCCACTGCGTCGCGTTCTCGCCGACGAAGCTGTACATCATGACCGGCAGAGTGGTTGCCTTGGAGCCGCTCAAGAAGATGAGCGGAGTGAAGAAGTCGTTCCAGACAATGAGCCCGGTCATGATGGCCACCGTGCCCGTCGCGGGTGCGAGGAGAGGGAAGACGATGTTCACGAAGATGCGGAACTTGCTCGCCCCGTCTATTGACGCCGCTTCCTCATAGTCAGCCGGGACTACACGGGCGAACCCCGTGTAAAGGAAGACGGCGAGGGGCATGAGCAATCCGGTGTACAGGAGGATCATGCCGACGTGGGAGCCCAACAGGCCGATCGAGCGCAGGGCCACGTAGGTCGGCAACATCGCGAGTTGGAAGGGCAGGATGATGCCGACGACGAAACCGATGTAGGCCGCATTGCCCAAGCGACCGGGACGCCGCGCGATCGTGTAGGCGGCGATGGAACCAATGAGGATGAGCAGGATGACGCTTCCGGCCGTGATCACGGCGCTGTTGAGCATCGCAACGAGCACGTTGCGGTTGCCGGAACCAGAGACGGCCTGGACGAATCCGCTCGGGTCGAAGACCGTCGGAGGTGCGACAGCCGACGACGAGGCGGCCTCCAGGGGGCTTTTGAAGGCTGTCACGAGCAGGATCCAGAACGGGATCAGGACGGCGATGCCGATCAGGACGAGGATGATCTCGCGGATCAGCGTGGACAGACGGTACTTGGTCAGCATCAGCGAGCCTCTCCCCGGCCTCGGACGAGCGCGAGCTGTACGAGCGAGATCACCAGAATCAGAACGGTCAGGACAAGGGACAGGGCGGCTCCATAGCCGAACTGCCCATAAGCGAAGGTCTGCTTGTAGACCTGAGTGGCGAGCGTCTCCGTCGCGTTGAAAGGTCCTCCGCCTGTGAGCGCCATCACCTGATCGAAAACGCGCAGCCCCTGGATGACCATGAGCGTCGACGCGATCACGACCGACGGACGGATGCTGGGGAGGGTGACGTACCGGAAGCGCTGCCACACACTCGCCCCGTCGATGAGTGACGCTTCCTCGATCTCCTGGGGGACGCCCGCCAGACCTGCCAGATAGATGACCATGACCATTCCGGTGCTCTGCCAGACCATTACGACGAGGATGGTCCACACGGCCGCCTGGGGATCCGCCAGCCACGTGCGCTGGAGGGATTCCAAGCCTAGATTTCCAAGGAAGCCGTTCAGCGCCCCGTCGGGCTGATAGATGAAGCGCCATATGTAGCTGACGGCGAGAGGACTCAGCACCGTCGGCATGAAGATGACGACCCGCAACACATACCGGAGCTTCACACCGCGATTGAGTCCGAGCGCAAGCAGCAGTCCGAATATGTTCGTCCCGACGACGAACCCGAAGGCCAGCAGAAGCGTGTTCCACACCGACCTCTGCCCGAGTTCTCCGGAGAAAATCTGGATGAAGTTCTCCAGGCCGACCCAGTTCCAGGCGCCGATCCCCCTCCAGTCGGTGAAGGCGTAGAGCCCACCGACGGCGACGGCAAGGTAGTGGACGACGAACGCAACGACCAGGGCGGGTATCGCCCACCACCACGACGCGAAGAGCGCGCGGCGCACGCGTCGCGGCCGAGGTGGTTCGTCCACCTCGGTGGGAACGGGCGTTGGCACAGGGGCAACAGTGACCATGACCTTCTCTTCCGGTTTGGGGGTGCCGACGAGATCGACGATCGACGCCGGCACCCTCCGTCTCACGTCAGCTCGCGGCATCCCAGGCGGCGTCCATAGACGCAAGGACGTCATCAATCGTCGTCTGCCCGGTCAGCAGACCCTGAACACCCGTGCCGAGCGTGTTGTACACCTCGGGCGACGGCCAGCCCAGGTTGGCGAGCGGCTGGTAGTTGTTCTGCTCGAAGTAGGTCGCGATGGACGAGTACTGCTCGGGCAACGCAGACCCGGCGCCGGCGCGAATGCTGAGGTTTCCGCTCGTCTCGGCCAGCGCATCGGCGTTTTCCGGTTCCGCGAGCCAGGCGAGGAACGCCTTGGCGGCAGCTTTCTCGTTCGCCCCCGATTTCGCGTTGATGCCCAGCATGTTGCTCGGGGAAGCGAACATGTATTCCTCGCCGGCATCCCCGGGGAACGCCGTCGAGATGAAGGAAGCGTCCGGATTGATCCGTCGCATGTCGCCCACGGCGCCGCCCGGCGCGAATGCACCGATCGCGTTGCCGGCCGCCACATTCGGCACGTTGTCGGCGACGACACCCGCCTCGACACCGTTCTGGAAGCACCCGGCGTCTCGGAGGTCGAGGATCAGTTGGAGCGACTCCTTCCACCCCGCGGTGTCAGCGAAGGTCACCTCTCCATTCGTGCGCTTGGCGTTCCAATCCGGCTCGTCTGCGTAGACACGTGTGGCGGCGAACTGCAGAGTTGTCAAACCGTTGTTCGGAACCGTCGACCCGGCGAGTCGCAGCAGCGTCTTACCGCCAGCCTGCGCCGTCTTGCAGGCCGCTTTCACCTCCGCCACCGTTCGGAAGGGGAGCTTGATGCCCAGTTCTTCCGCCGCCGTAACGTTGTAATTATTGGTGATGGGCACGAAGTCAACAGGCTGCGTCCAGAGCTGGTCGTTCCACTCGCTGAGGTAACGCGTTTGATCGTTGTAGAGTTCCGCGGCGCTGGTGTCGGTCAGCGGCTCAAGATAGCCCGCCTCCGCCAGGGGAAGCGCCGAGTGCGGATTGCCGTTACCGCCGGTGACATAGAAGACGTCCGAGGCGTTGCCGCCCTGCAGCTGCGTGCGCAGCACCTCTCCATACTGCTCATTGGGCACCTCCTCCACATCGAAGGTGACGTTGGGGTTCTCTTCGGAATACTTGTCCGCCATCACGGCGATCGGCGCCCGTACGGCACCAGCTTCGACTGACAGGCGCAGAGTGACCGGAGCGTTCGGATCCGCCTCGCCCCCGCCGTTCGACGAGCAGGACGCGAGGGAGAGGACGGAGGCACCGAGCAGCGCCAGTGGCACGACGACAGAGCGCCGAGATACGGGGTGATTCTTGGGCATCTTTGACCTTTCATCGGGTTGTGCTGTGGGTATTACGTCGCGGGGGAGATGAGCGGCCCTGCTCGAGGGAATCGACGGAGGAGAGGACAACGACGAGCCTCTCGGCTTCAAAATCGACAGGGAGGGGGCTGCCGTCCGCCTGAAGCGGTCCGGGAATGCGCAAACCGATCCGCGCGCGAACGACGGCAGGGACTCCCACACGCAGCCAGGGAGCGAGCGCGAACTGCAGCTCCGCCCACCTTTGGATCGACCAGTAATCGCCCCTCTGACTCAAGCGCGACGCGTCGCGTCCATCAATCCGGCTCACGGGACCCAGGTCACGCCCGTCGACCTCGACCGCCAGAGACGCGACACCCGCCCATGGGATCGATCGATACCAGGGCAGGCCGAGTGTGACCCGGACGGAGGTGTCATCCATCGACACCGCGTCCCTATGCAGCAGCTTCGTCGCCATCGTCACGATGTCACAGTAGAAGTATTACCTACCCAAGTCAATAGCACGTGCCTATGCTGCCAGCATGCGCCTTTCCGATCCCCCCACCGCACCCGACATGACGTGGGCAGTGACGATGTTTTCTTTCACCAACGAGCTGCACGAGCGCGAGCGAACCGCCGACGAGCTTCTCCGCGGGGTGGCGAGCGCCGCAGTTGCTGACGCCGTTGAGGTAGACGCAGCACAGCACTTCGCCTCATTTCCCGCTTTCGCGCGCACAGAGATCGACGCGTTTCGGCGCAGCATCGACGCTTCCGGCCTGACGCCGACGATGATGGGCGCCTACCTCGATCGGCGCATCGACGCGCGGGGCCCGCGCTCCATGGATGACGATCTGGAGATGCTTTCCCGGCAAGCCCATGCTGCATCCGTCATGGGGTTCTTCGGCATCCGGATCAGCCTCGGAAGCGTCCACGCAGGCCTCCGCGAGCAGCTTCTCCCCGACCTCGAGAGATGGGGCGTGCGACTTCTCTTCGAGGTTCAAGCCGGCGCGAGACCCGACTCCCCCGCCATCGACGAGATCCGCCGACAGCGGGACAAGCTCGACACGGACCGCATCGGGTTCGTGTTCGACACCAGCCTCATCATGTCCGCTGTACCCCCGACGTGGCGTGAGGCTCTCCTCGCCGACGGCGTGCCCGACGCACTGCTCATCGAGGTCGAGGATCTCTGGCAGAGCCACGCAAGTGACGGATGGCGTCGGACGCAAGACGCGATCGCGGGGATGAGCCTCCCCCCGGCCGCCATCCGCCGCCTCGAGATGCCTTTCCGTCGATTCGGATGCGCGGACATCGTTGACTGGGACGACTTTTTCGACGACGTCATGTCGGTCCATCTGAAGTATTGGGATCTCGATGAACGCGGGCGGACCGCCGATGAGACGCGCGTCGTCAAGGACGCCCTCCGACGCCACGGCTATCGCGGCTTCGTCTGTAGCGAATGGGGCGGACATGACTGGCTGGATTCCGACACACACCCCGCACTCGAAATGACACGGCGTCATCGCGCGTTGTTCGATCGGGTATGAAATGGGCGCTGGACATTTCGCGAGAGGCGCGTCGACCGGATCGCTTGGCGGAATCCCCCGCGCCGAATCAGCTGACGATTCGGCGCATGTCACGTTGCGCGTCGCACCTCGGTGCGCCTGTGACCAATCGACCGGTCAGCACCGCGCATTGAAGACGCCGCCAGGAGAAGCTCGCCTCAGCCCGCCGTCCGCCGACGCAGGAAGGCCGCCGCGACGCTGCGGTCCACCGCATCCGGAACAGGATGCACCCCGCGCTCGACCTCGCCGCGCGCGACGGCGGCCAGCGAACGCGCCTGCAGCGTCAGGCCGAGGTCCATCGCCTCGATCGGATTGCCCAACCCGGCGACCAGGTTGACCATGTTCGTGTCGGCGATCACGTGCACCGTGCGGCCGCCCGCGAGATCGTACGAGGCGTGGAACCCCTCGGCGGCGGTGGGCTGCCCCAGGGCCTCGAGGTCCATCTCCCACGGGTGGTGGCCGACGCCGGCGATGATCGCGCCGTCCGCGAGCCGGTCGATCTGCGCGGCGCCGAGCACCTTCGGCGCCCCGGTCGCCAGGAACACCAGACGCGCGCGCTCCAGCGCCTCGTCGAGATCCGCGACGATGAACCCCTCGAGCGAGGCCTCGAGAGCGCGGTAAGGGTCGATGTCGGCCACGGTGACCACCGCTCCGAGCTGGCGCAGGGTATGCGCGGTCCCCCGCCCGCAGGGGCCGAAGCCGACCACCGTGGCGCGGGAGCCGGGGATCATGAGGTTCGTCGCGTTCATGAACGCCTGGACCACCGACTGCCCGACCCCGAAGCGGTTCTCGACGAGCAGTTTGAGCGGACTGTCGTTGATGACGACGATCGGATGCCGCACGTCGGCCGCGCGTCGACGCAGGACGATGCCACCCGTCGTCGTCTCCTCGGTGCCGCCGCGCAGGTGCGGGGCGGGATGACCGTCGAGGACGCCTCGGAACAAGTCTCCCCCGTTGTCGAGGATGAGATGGGGGTCGCTCGCGAGCACCGCGGCGACGCGGGGCGCAGCGTCGTCGCGCGCGGCGTGGACGGCGACGCCCCGCTCGCGCAGATCGGCGGCCGCGTCCTCGCGGGTCGTGCCGGGCGAACCGGTCAGCGAGACCTCGGCTCCCGCCTCGGCGAGCAGGCGCACGAGGACAGCCGTCTTCGGTTCGATGTGGAGGCACATCGCGATGCGCAGCCCGCGGAAGACGGAGCCGAGCTCTCGGACGGCCTCGCGGGTGAGGGGCATGTGCGCGGCGGCCCAGTCGATTCCGGGCGCGGGAGGGGTCGGGTAGGTGCGGATGGTCATGGGTGTTCCGATCAGTGAGAGAAGGTGACGAGGGACGGCACCCGGCTCACTGATAGAGCTCGGAACGGTAGGAGTGATCACCGAAGATCGGCGCGGGACGAGACCCGCGACCGTGCTCGGCGGCGATCAGCATGGGGCGAGCATAATCCCGCGCGGGCTCGTGGCGGGGAGGCCACCGGCTCGGTCGGCGCCTCGATGAAGGCGCTGCCTCGGTCACGGAGGATTCGCGCCCGGGAACGACAGAAGCCCCGGTGAAAACCGGGGCTGATCTGCGGAACCTGTAGCGGGAGCGGGGCTTGAACCCGCGACCTCACGATTATGAGTCGTGCGCTCTCACCAACTGAGCTACCCCGCCGCGTGGCATCCGGAAACCGGATGCTTGAGCCCCGAGTCAGGATTGAACTGACGACCCCTTCCTTACCATGGAAGTGCTCTGCCACTGAGCTATCGGGGCGTACCCGGATCGCTCCGGGCAACTAGAAGAGAATATCAGACCGAGACACTCTCTTACGAATCGAGGCTCAACCTCCGGCGTGCTGGCGCAGCCATGCGATCGGATCGATCGGCGTCGTGCCGTTCTGGAGGATCTCGACGTGCGTGTGCGCACCGAACGAGCGACCCGTGTTTCCGGTGCGGCCGAGGAACTGGCCCACCTTCACGTGCTCGCCCTGCGTGACCGGCAGGGAGCCGTACTGCATGTGGCCGTAGCGGCTCGAGACGAGCTGTCCGTCGATCTCGTGGTCGATGAGCACGGTCACGCCGAAGGCGCCGCCCTGCTCGGTCGCGATGCGCACCGTGCCGTCGGCGATCGCCTGGACGGGCGACCCCTCGCCGGGAACGAAGTCGGCGCCCTCGTGGAAACCGCCGTCGCGCATGCCGAAGCCGTACGAGATCGACACACCCACGGCGAACGGCCACTGGATCGGCGAGTTCGGGTTGTTGGTGTAGAAGTCGGACGGACGCGTGATGCCCGAGTCGAGGGCCATCTTCGCGTAGGTCGTGGCACTGTAGCCGTCGTCGGCGCGGTCGACGACGCCGGACTGCGCCTGCGCGGGGGCCACGTAGGCCTGGATCTCGCCGTCGCCCGCGGCGACGTCGCTGCCACCGACCGCGAGGCGGGTCGTGGCGGCCTCGGCGGGAGCCGTGACGCTGTCGGTGCCGCTGGCCGAAGCAAGGGCGCTCACCGGCATGGTCATGCCGACGGTGAGGAGGCCGACGACGCCCATCACACCGACCGAGAACGACGTGGCCGCGATGCGACGGACGTTGCGGCGGGTGCGGGGGGCTGCTCCGGCTGCGGCGGGAAGGCCCTCGGCGACGGGCTCGCGCGGCGCGACGACCGGAGTCGCGGCCTGCACGGCGGTCTCGCCGGTGAAGGAGAACAGACGCGCGGCGGCGACGAACTCGTCGGCGTCGGCATCGGCGTCGGCCGGAGCGACGGATGCCGCGGGCGCCGGGATCGTGGCATCCGGGGCCTCGTCGACCGGAGCGACGGCGACGGGCTCTGCCGCGATGCCCTCGGCGGCGGCGGACTCGTCGACGGCCGAGTCGAGGATGACGGATGCCGCGGGGCGACGGCGCGACCGGCGCGAGACCGGGAGGGTGATCGGCGACGTCGGCAGCGAGACGGGCGTGGTCGCGACATCGCTGTCGGCGCTCTGCAGGATGACGGCGACCTCGTCGGAGCGAGGCTCCTCGACGACGGTGACCTCGAGGGCGTCGGCCGCATCGTCGACCGGCGCCTCGGGAGCAGCCTCGCGGGGAGGCAGCGTCGGCTCGATGGTCGCGGCGATGACGGTCTCCATGACCGCGACGGCGACGTTCTCGATCAGCTCGGGCTGAGAGGCGGACTCGGCGTCGACGGGGGCCGGATCGGCTGGCTTCGGAGCGGACTCCTCGGCGACGGCGACCGGGCTCTCGCTCGCCGCGAGACGGCGCATCTCGGCGCGGGTCAATCGCGGGGCGGGCTCAACGGCAGGCGTGGTGAGGGGGCGACGAGACCGCCGGGTGGGGGCGGGCTCAGTCTCGGGGGCTTCTGACGGCAACGCGCGGGGGCTCTCGTGTCGTGTCGCAGGCGCGACGGCTTCGGGCTTTGGGGGCTTGGCCATTTCCGCGGATTCGGGTCACGGAAAAATAACGAACTGGTAAACACCCTACCTCGGCAGGTCTGGGAATGCCATGAACGCCCCTCGTTTTCACCTGTCGTAGTCGAGAAGGGGCTCGAGGCGCGCGAAAAACGCGGGCCCCGCGGCGATCACCATGCCGTTGCCAGGGCGGCCTCCGGGGGCTCCGCCGACCGTTCCGCCGGCCTCCTGCACGAGCAGGGATCCGGCCGCGTGATCCCAGGGCTGCGTCCCGCGCTCGTAGTAGGCGTCGACACGACCGGCGGCCACCGAGGCCAGATCGAGCGAGGCGGCGCCGATACGACGCACGTCGCGCGCGATCGGCATCACGCGCGCCAACTGCGCCAGGGCGGGGCCGTGCGTCTCGGGGTCGTACCCGAAGCCGGTGGCCACGAGCCCTCCGGCGGGGCCCACCTCGCTCACCGACAGGCGGCGGTCGCCGAGCCACGCTCCCCCACCGCGGGACGCGCGGAACAGCTCACCCGTCACGGGGTTGAAGACCGCCCCCGCGAGCGCTGTCCACGCGGCGGTGTCGGCCGTCCCCTCGACGGCGGCGATGCTGACCGCCCACGCGGGGATGCCGTAGGCGTAGTTCACGGTGCCGTCGATGGGGTCGACGACCCACGTGATGCCGCTCGTGCCCTGCTCGGCGCCCGACTCCTCACCGAAGAAGCCGTCGTCGGGCCGCTCCCGGGTGAGCTCGGCGCGGATGAACGCCTCGACCTCGCGGTCGGCGGCGGTGACGATGTCGGCCGCGGCCGATTTGGTGGCGGCCACCGTCACGCCCTCCTGCCGACGGCGGTGGGCGAGTTCGCCGGCCTCGCGGGCGATGCGCGCGGCGATGTCGAGCAGTTCTGCGGCAAGGGTCATGGCATCCACGCTACTGCGCCACCCCCTGCGCCGAATGCGCCCGGCTCAGTAGCGTGGGGCCATGACCGCTTCGGATTCTCGCCAGTACGACGTCGTCATCGTGGGGGGCGGGCACAACGCCCTGGTCGCCGCGGCCTACCTCGCCCGGGCCGGGCGCCGCGTGGCGGTGATCGAGAGAGCCGAGGCGGTGGGCGGAGCCGCCGTGTCGGAACGCCCGTGGTTCGGCGTCGACGCGCGCCTGTCGCGCTACTCGTACCTGGTGAGCCTGCTGCCGCAGAAGATCATCGACGACCTCGGGCTGCGCATCAGGCTCGAACGGCGCCGGTACTCCTCCTACACTCCCGATCCGCGCGATCCCTCCCGCGGCATCCTGATCGACACCCGGGATGCCGCGGCGACGACCGCGTCGTTCGTCCGGACCCTCGGCGACGACGGTGCCGCCGAGGCGGAGCGGTTCTCGGCCTTCGGCGCGCGCCTGGCACCGCTGGCCGAAGCGGTGTTCCCGACGATGACCGACCCCCTGCCGACGGCGGACGAGCTGCGCGAGCGCGTGGGCGACGACGACCTGTGGGAGGCGCTCACGACCCGGCCGCTCGGCGATCTGCTGCGCAGGTCGTTCGAGAGCGATCTCGTGCGGGGCATCGCCCTCACCGACGGGCTGATCGGCACCTTCGCCACGTCCGACGACCCCTCCCTCGCCCAGAACCGGTGCTTCCTCTACCACGTGGTCGGCGGCGGCACCGGCGACTGGGACGTCCCGGTCGGCGGAATGGGCACCGTCACGAAGGAGCTCGAGCGCGTCGCCCTCGAGTCCGGCGCCGAGATCTTCACCGGCGTCGAGGCGATCTCGATCTCCCCCGACGGCGACGTGCACACCATGACGGACCGCTCCGAGGTGTTCCACGGCGAGCTCGTCCTCAGCGGTGTGGGCCGCGCCGTGCTCGACCGCCTCCTGGCCGCGGGCGGCAGCGAGACGACGGGCGCCGAGACGCCCGAGGGAGCGCAGGTGAAGGTGAACATGCTCCTGTCGCGGCTGCCCCGCCTGCGCGACGAGTCGGTCACCCCCGAGGCCGCCTTCTCGGGCACCTTCCACGTCAACGAGACGATGACCCAGGTGGATGCCGCGTACGCGGCGGCATCCGGAGGGCTCATCCCCGACCCGCTCCCGGTCGAGATCTACTGCCACTCGCTGACCGACCCGTCGATCCTCGGCGACCACCTCGTCGCCGACGGCGCGCAGACCCTGACGATGTTCGGGCTCCAGGTGCCGCACCGGCTCATCGCCGACATGGATCCCGTCGCCGCGGGCGCGAAGCTGCTCGCCGCCGCGCAGGCCTCGCTCGAGTCGGTCATCGCGGAGCCGCTGCGCGACTGCATCCTGCGTGCGCCCGACGGGCGCCTGTGCATCGAGGCCCGGACGACCCGCGATCTCGAGGAGTCGCTCAACATGGTCGGCGGCGACATCTTCCACGGGGCGCTGTCGTGGCCCTGGCTGGACGCCCCCGCGTCGACGCCCGCGGCGCGGTGGGGGGTGTCGACTCCGCACCCGCGCGTGCTGCTGTGCGGATCGAGCGCGCAGCGCGGCGGAGCGGTCAGCGGGATCGGCGGGCAGAACGCCGCGATGGCGGCGCTGGAGATCCTGGGCGACTGAGGGGCGGGGCGGTTCGGCGCGCCCCGACCCCGGCCGCGCGCCGGGTCAGGCGGCGATGACCGGCTGCTGCAGTTCGGTCACCCAGTCGGCCTGATCGTCGGATTCGGCCCGCACGTACAGCTCGCGGCACGGGCCCGACGGAACGAACCCGCGGTCGAGGATCTGCGCATGGATCGACTGCCAGCTCTCGCCGATCCGATCCATCGACCCGAGATGGATGCCGCACACGGCCACCGCGACCGCGGGGAGCTCGACGATCTCGACGCCATCGCCCACGGCGCCGGCGGCGGAGACGTACCCGGCGATCAGCTCGGTGCCGTCCTCCCGGGCAGCGTACTGGGCGACCGGGGTGTCGAGCGCCCCCTTCTCGGCGCCGATGACCGCCGCGACCGCGTCGAAAGTCGCGCCGACGACCTCCGCCATCTCGGCGCCGTCGGCGACGAGGCGGCGACGCGCCGCGAGGCGGACCGCGGGCAGCGACTTCTGGACGATCTCGATATCTCGCATGTGCTTCTCTCCTTCGATGAGGTGGAGGCGCCGCTCCACGTCGACGAGCCGCGCGGCGGCGATGCGATGCTCGCGCTCGACCTCGGCGCGGCGCTCGCGGAGCAGGAGGGCGATGCGGTCGGCATCCACCCCCTGACCCAGGATCGCGGCGACGTCGTCGAGACCGAATCCGAGCTGCCGGAGCGCGACGATCCGGTGCAGCCTCTCGAGCTGCGACGGATCGTACGAGCGGTATCCGCTGTGCTCGTCCACGTGCGCGGGCACGAGCAATCCGGCGGTGTCCCAGTGCCGCAGCATCCGGTGGGTCACCTGACCGATCTGCGCGAACGCTCCGATGGACAACATGCTTCCGTTCTCCTCCCTCACACCGTGTCAGGGTCAACTCGGGCGGCATTGCGCGCCACCGCGATGATCCAGCCGACGGCCTCCATCAGCGCCGGAGTCGACGGCTCCGCGTAGCCGAACACGATCCCCGCGGGCAGGTCCACCGCGGTCCCCGGCACCGCGTAGCCCGACAGGGGCGAGACCAGGATGCCGCGGGCGGCGAGCGCGTCGACCACCGCACGCTCCGACGCCGGTGGGGCGTCGTCGAGCAGCACCACCGCGTGCAGGCCGCCGTCGGTCGCGGTCAGCGTCACCCCGTCGACCCCCGCGAACGCGTCGAGCAGCAGCCGGCGGCGGTGGCGGTAGTCGCGGCGGCGACGGGCGGTGTGGCGGGCGAGGGCGCCCTCGGCGAGGTAGAGCGCGAGGGCGTGCTGCTGCACCTGCGACACGGTCGGATCGAGATCCTCCCGCGCCGCGACGAGCCGGTCCCGGAGCACGCCGGTCGCCACGATCCAGCCGCACCGCAACGCGGGACTCAGCACCTTTGACAGGGTGCCGATCGACACCACTCCCGCGGGATCGAGCAGGTGCAGCGGCGGGAGCGGGACCCGTCCGTGCGGGAACTCGCTGTCGTAGTCGTCTTCGACGACGACGGTCCCGCTGCGCGCCGCCCACCCGAGCACGCGCGAGCGGGCGGCGGCATCCCATCTGCTTCCGAGCGGATAGTGGTGGTGCGGGGTCACGATCACCGCGTCGAGATCGCGGTGGGCCTCGAGCGCGTCGAGATCGAGGCCCGTCGCGAGGCGGACGGGGATCGGGACGGCCTGGGCGCCGAGACGGTCGAGCAGGCTGCGCACCCGCGGGTATCCGGGATTCTCGATGCCGACGCGCAGCCGGGGCCCGCGCGGCGCGAGCGCGAGCAGGGTGAGCAGCATCGCGTCGCTCGTCCCCGCGGTCACGATCACCTCGTCGGGCGCGACGGCGAGGCCGCGGGTGCGCGCGAGATGCGCGGCGATCGCGGCCCGCAGGGCGGGGTCGCCCGTGACGTCGGTCACGTCGGGAGCGGCCTCGAGCGCGCTCGCGCGACGCCAGGCCGACCGCCATGCCGCGTCGACGACGCCCGCGGTGCCCGGGCGACCGGGGCGCAGGTCGACGACGGGCGCGGCCTCCGCGACGTCGACCGGCGCGGAGGCGGTGGGCGCGACGCTCGGCGCGCGGGGGATGTCGGCGACCGTCGTGCCTCCGCCCGGTCGGGAGACGAGATAGCCCTCGCCGAGGAGGATCTCGTACGCCGCGACGACGGTCCCCCGCGCGAGTCCCAGGTCGGCCGCGAGCGCGCGCGTCGACGGCACGACGTCCCCGCCGCGCGCACGCCCGGCGAGCACGGCCGCCCGGATGCCGTGGGCGAGCTGCTCGTGCAGCGGAGCGGCTGCGCCGCGATCCAGGATGCCGACGTCGATCACGCCTCGATCCTGTCACTGGTCCACCGAGAAGTCGTGGAACCGGACTACACGGGAGACCAGTGGTCGCGATGGAATCGGGGCATGACCGATCTGCCCCTGACCGCCCTCACGCGCGTCCGCCGTCTCCCCCACCACCAGCGCACCGACCGCGCCACCCTGTACGGGGTGATCGACGACGCCCTGTCGGCGACGGTCGCGATCGTGCGCGACGACCGCCCTGTCGCTCTGCCGGTCGGGATCGGACGCGACGGCGACGACCTGCTCATCCACGGCTCCACCGGCAGCGACTTCTTCCGTCGGATCGCCGCCGGCGCGCCGGTCTGCGTGACCGTGACGCACCTGCTCGGCCTGAAGTACGCCCGTTCCCTCTTCGACAGCTCGATGCGGTACCGCTGCGCGGTGGTGCACGGCGTGGCATCCGTCGTCCCCCCGGAGGAGAAGGAGGCGGCCCTGCTCGCCCTGTCGGAGCACCTCATGCCGGGACGCAGCGCCGACGTCCGGCCGATGACCGCGCGAGAGCTCGCCGCGACGATGGTCCTGCGCATCCCCCTCGCCGAGGCGAGTGTGAAAGACAACGCCGGCTCCCTCGTCGAGGAGGACGACGACGGCGAGGACCGCGCGGTGTGGGCGGGCACCCTGCCGCTGCGGGTGGTCGCCGGTGAACCGGTGACGTCGGCGCAGACGGCGGCGGGGACTCCCGTTCCGGCCTCGATCGGCCGCGCGGCCGCGCGCATCGCGGTGTCGGGGACGGCGTAGCCGCCGCCCGATCCGGGCGCCGCGCCACGGCTGCGGGCACGGCCCGACCGAATCCCCGGCATCCGACGTCCGTGACGAGGCGCGACCGGCGCCCTGACGCAGGACTTCCGCCCGCGCAGCGTCGCCGGTCCCCGTCGGTACCCCGGAACGAGCTCCGACCCGCAGCACAACTCCTGCATTCGGTCGCGCGAGAGGGCGCCGATGCGCCCGGGACCGCCTTTCCGCAGGAGTTGTGCGCCCCTCGGCCGTGCCCACGTCTCCGACGGACCGCGGGCGCTCTCGACGGGCGTCCCGCTCAGCCGACCAGCGGCGGAACCTCGTAGCGCCGCGGCGTGCCGAAGCGGTGCGCGGTGATCGACACGGCCTGCTCGCGCAGGAACGGCAGCAGTTCGACGTGCCCGGCGCGGGTGACCTCGCCGGCATACACGGCGACCGAGGGCGAGCCGTTGGTCGCCTCGGCCACCGCGACAGGCGACCCGCCGAGCAGACGGACACGGCCGCCGGTCCGGGCGAGGCGAGCCGCGCGGCGGCCCCAGTCCGCCGCGTCTTCGACGGAAGCCCGCACGCCGACGCCCTCGAGCCACGCGCGCACCGCGGGCGACAGCTCGACGGCGGAGCTCACGGTCACGGCCGAGCCCGCACGCACCCCCGCGGCCACGACGCGAACGAGGGCCGACGACGGAGCGTCCTCGACGCGTACCGTCACCGGCACCGCCGAATAGCGCAGCACGTTCTGCTCCGACTCGAGGCCGGTCACGTCCCGGGCCAGCGAGAACTCCTCGGCCCACGCGGCGGCGTCGCTCGCGAGCGCCGCGGCGAGCCACTCGCGCTCGGCGGCGGGTACGGCGGCCAGCGCCGGGGCGGCGAGGGCGTCGGGGGTGCGGGGTGCCGTGGAGGCGGCATCCGCCCACGTGCCGAACCCGAAGAGGTAGTGCGGGCCGCCCGCCTTGGTGCCCGCGCCGACCGCCGACTTCTTCCAGCCACCGAAGGGCTGACGCTGCACGATGGCGCCGGTGGTGCCGCGGTTGACGTAGACGTTTCCCGCCTCGATGCGCGAGAGCCACTGCTGGATCTCGGCCTCGTCGAGGGCGTGGAGCCCCGAGGTGAGGCCGTACTCGATCGCGTTGACGATCTCGATCGCCTCCTCCAGCGTCTCGGCGGTCATGATGCCGAGCACGGGCCCGAAGTACTCGGTGCGGTGGAAGGCGCTGCCGGGCTGGACGCCCTCGCGGATGCCGGGACGCCACAGCGAGCCGTCGTCGTCGAGCTTCTGCGGCTCGACCACCCAGCGCTGGCCGGGCTCGAGGGTCGTGAGCGCCTGCAGGAGCTTGCCCTGAGCCGGCTCGATGAGGGGTCCCACGCGCGAGGCCTCGTCCCACGGCATCCCGACCTCGAGGGAGGTGACCGCGTCGACGAGCTGGTCGCGGAAGCGCCGCGAGCGCGCGACCGAGCCGACGAGCACGACGAGGGATGCCGCGGAGCACTTCTGTCCGGCGTGTCCGAACGCCGACATCGCGACGTCCTTGGCCGCGAGGTCGAGGTCGGCGCTGGGCGTGACGATCACGGCGTTCTTGCCGCTCGTCTCGGCGAGCAGCGGCAGATCGGGGCGGAACGAGCGGAACAGCTCGGCCGTCTCGTACGCGCCGGTCAGAACGACCCGCTCGACGGCGGGGTGGGTGAGCAACTGGCGCCCGAGGTCGTTCTCCGACACCTGCACGAGCTTCAGCACCTCGCGCGGGACGCCCGCCTCCCACAGCGCCTCCACCATCACGGCACCCGACCGCTCGGCGAGGCCCGCGGGCTTGATGACGACGGCCGAGCCCGCGGCGAGCGCGGCGAGGGTGGAGCCCGCGGGGATCGCGACGGGGAAGTTCCACGGCGGCGTCACCACGGTCACCCCGACGGGGGTGAAGGTCGCGCCGTCGACGCCCTCGAGCGTGCGCGCCTGCTCGGCGTAGTAGTGCGCGAAGTCGATCGCCTCCGACACCTCGGGGTCGCTCTGCTCGATGACCTTGCCGCACTCGGCGCCCATGACCTCGAGCAGGTCGGCGCGGCGCTTCTCGAGCGCGTCCCCGGCGCGGTGCAGGATCTCGGCGCGACCGGCGGCCCCGAGCGCGCGCCACGCGGCGGCGGCGTCCGCGGCATCCTGGATCAGCGCGTTCAGCGCGGCTTCGTCGGTGACCGTGTGGGCGGCGATGATGTCGCGGCCCAGGGTCGACTCCGGCATGCCGGCGATGATCGCGCGCGACCAGTCGCGGTTCGCGGCGATCGCCGGGTCGGAGTCGGGGGTGTTGCGGAAGCCGTGCGTCGGCGCGGGAGCCGCGGGAGCCGTGCGGTCCTGCACGCGGTGCGACGCGGGCACCCCCTCGGGCATGTCGGCGAGGGATGCCAGGAAGCGGTCGCGCTCGCGGGCGAACAGGGCCGCGTGGGTGTCGAGGTCGAACACGGCCGACATGAAGTTCTCGCTCGACGCGCCCTCTTCGAGACGGCGGATGAGGTAGGCGATCGCGACGTCGAACTCCTGCGGGTGCACGACGGGCGTGTAAAGCAGGATCGAGCCGACCGTGCGCCGCACGACGGCCTGCTGCGCGGTGGCCATGCCGAGGAGCATCTCGACGTCGATGCCGCCGGTGACCCCGCGGCGCTCGGCGAGGAGCCAGGCGAGGGCGACGTCGAAGAGGTTGTGTCCGGCGACGCCGATCCGCACGTTCTTCATGTGCTCGGGGCGCAGGGCGTAGTCGAGCACGGCCTTGTACGACGCGTCGGTCGCCTGCTTCGACGGCCAGGTGGCCAGCGGCCAGTCGTGCACGTCGGCATCCACGCGCTCCATCGGCAGGTTCGCGCCCTTGACGACGCGCACCTTGATGGGCGCGCCCCCGGATGCCACCCGCGCGGCCGTCCACTCCTGCAGGCGGATCATCGCGGCGAGCGCATCGGGCAGGTACGCCTGCAGGACGATCCCCGCCTCGACGCCGTGGAACTCCGGCTCCGACAGCAGCGTCTCGAACACGGCGAGGGTGAGGTCGAGGTCCTTGAACTCCTCCATGTCGAGGTTCAGGAACGTCCCCGTCTCCTTCGCGACCCGGTACAGGGGACGGAGCGCGGCGACGGCGTCGTCGACGGCGGCGTCGAAGGCCCACGGGGTGTGCGGGGCGACGGTCGACGAGACCTTGATCGAGACGTAGTCGACGTCGTCGCGGGCGAGCAGCTTGCGGGTGCCGGCCAGGCGTCGCGCGGCTTCCTTCTTGCCGAGGATCGCCTCGCCGAGCAGGTTGACGTTGAGGCGGATGCCGTCTCCCCGGCCGCGGATCGAGGCGATGGCCCCGCCGAGCTTGCCGTCGGTGGCGTCGACGATGAGGTGGCGCACCATCGAGCGCAGGGCGGTGCGGGCGGCGGGGACCACGACCTGCGGCAGGATCGGGGCGGCGAACGCGCCCAGGCGGATCGCGGCCTTGAGGTGCAGCGGCAGGAACCCCGGGATGAGCGGGGTCAGCGCGGCGAGGTTGCGCGCGGCGACGCGCACGTCTTCGGGTCGCACGACGCCGTCGACGAAGCCGACCGTGAAGTCGAGGCCGTGCGGATCGCGCAGCACGCCGGCCAGGCGCTCGGCGGCGGCGTCGACCGGCTCGTCGCGGCTCTCGGCGAGCCAGCGGCGCACGAGGGCGATCGCCTCGTCGGCGAGCTCGTGGGGCGACACGAGCCCGTGAGCAGGTCGCGGAGCGGGGGTGGGGCCGGACGTGGTGTCGGGGACATCGGTGAGCGACATGGCGATCCTTCCTCGGATGCTCTCAGCATGAGGCGCGCATTCGTTCGAGAAAAGCGATGATTCCTGACGCATACTGTTCGATAGAGCCGAAGGGATGCCGTGTTCGATCTGCGCCGCCTGCGCCTGCTGCACGAGCTGAGCGTGCGCGGCACGCTCGCCGCCGTCGCCGATGCCCTCTCCTACAGCCCTTCGACGATCTCGCAGCAGCTCGCCCTGCTCGAGAAGGAGGCCGGGGTGGCCCTGCTCGAGCCCGACGGGCGCCGCGTGCGTCTGACGGCGCAGGGCGCCGCCCTCGCCGCGCACGCGGCCCGCATGCTCGCCGCCGACGAGGCCGCGCGCGCCGAGCTCGAGCGCATGCGCCCGTCCCTCGCCCCCGTGCGTCTGGCCGTGATGCAGTCCGCGGCGCACGGTCTGCTCCCCCGCGCGCTCGACGCCCTCGCCGCGAGCGAACCGCAGTTGCGCGTCGAGGTCGCCGAGCTCGCCCCTGAGGAGGGGCTGTTCGAGGTCGCCGCCCGCGGCTTCGACCTCGCCGTCGCCGAGCAGTACCCCGGCCACACGCGCGAACACCGCGAGGGCCTCGAGCGGGGACTCCTGGGCCGGGATGCCATCCGCCTCGCCGTCGCGCCCGGGGATGGCGCGGCACGGCTCGACGACCTCCGCGACCGCGCGTGGGTGATGGAGCCCGTCGGCACCGCCGCCCGGCAGTGGGCGACGCAGCAGTGCCGGGCGGCCGGATTCGAGCCCTACGTGCGGTTCGAGATGGCCGATCTCACCGCGCACGTGCGACTCGTGGCATCCGGTCATGCCGTCGGCCTGATCCCCGACCTGGTCTTCGCCGGCGAGACGCCGCCCGTGCGGCTCGTGGGCCTGCCGGGAGAGCCGCGCCGCGAGGTGTTCACGGCGGTGCGCCGCGGAACGGCCGACCGCCCCGGCGTCCGCGCGGTGCGCGGGGCACTGCAGGTGGCGTACGACCGGGGCGGCCGGTGAAGCGCCGCTCCCCCCGCGGTCCCGCTCGTGATCCGAGAGGGTCCCGATCGGGGGCGAGGGGAGCGACGCCTCCTCTTACTTCGTCAGCGCGATCTCGTTCGGCGTCTCGTCGAGCGTCGCGCTCGTCGTGACCTCGCCCGTGGTGAGGTCGACCGCGTGCACGGCGTTCTTCGCGGGCTCGGTGACGTAGGCGATGTCGCCCGAGACCTTGATCGCGGGGTGCGCGTCCTGCCACTCGACGGGGCCGTCCCACGGGTCGATCACGGGGAAGGCGTCGGTGAAGACACCCGTCACGGGGTCGAGCACGTGGATCGAGCCGTCCGAGGCGAGCACGTAGGCCAGGTCGCCCGGGCCGCGCGCGACGTCGCGGAAGGTGTACTCCGCGCCGGCGGGCATGTCGACGACGCGCTGGCTCTTCGCCGCGGTGTCGATCAGCGCGACGCGGTGGAGCAGGTAGCCCTCGGCATCCCGGTCGTCCTTGTAATCGCCCACGACGACGGCGCTGCTGTCGCTGACGTAGGCGTTGCCCATGCGTCCGTACGGCTGATCGGGGGCGGTGAGCTTCGTGAAGGCGCCGTCGGCGTACACGAGCGCGCCGTTCTCGCAGCCGAACACGACGACCTCGTCCTTCGCGGTGCCCTCACCGTGGATGCCGGGGCATTCGGCGGTCTCGGCGATCGTCGCGCCCGCGGCATCCTTCGCCACGGCCCCATTGCGGCCGTCGGCGTTTCCGACCGTGGTGAGGAAGGTGCCGTCCTCGAGGACGATCGAGACGCCGTGGTGCGCCTCGACGCCCGGGACGGTCTCGACCGCGGGGAGCGAATCGGTGGATGCCAGGAGGGCGTCGCTGTCAAAGATCGTGGAGTCGCTCGTGCCGTCGGCGTAGAGGACCGTCTTGCCCCCGTGCGTCACGACGTGGCCGGGCTTGGATGCCGCGAAGACCAGGTCGGTGAGCGCGGGCTCGTCGCCCGCGGTCCCGGCGTCCAGAACCTGGAAGCCGGCGCTCGTGGTGACCATGATGTGGCGGCCGTCGCCCGCCGAATTGAGGCGGGTGAACTCCTCGCTCGAGACGTCGGCGAGCGTCTCGAGGGTGTCGCCGTCGAGCACGACGATGCCGCCCGGGTACGACAGGGCGACCCGGGTCGCCGCCTCGCCGGAGGCCGGGGCGCTCGAGGCGGGGGCGGCCGAACCGGCGCCGCCCGCACAGGCCGAGAGCCCGACGGTGGCGCCGACCGCGAGCGCGAGCAGGCCCGCACGGCGGAAGGAAGAACTGCGCATGTGATTTCTCTTTCTCAGGTGGTGGCCGACGCTCAGGGCGACAGGCCGGTGGCGATGCGCTGCGTGTTGACGCGCATCATGGTCAGGTAATCGGGGGCGTCGCCCGCGGCGTCGGTCAGCGACTCGGTGAACAGCTCGGTCACCTCGACGTCGCGATCGGCCTCGTCGGCGAGCGCGCGCACGAGACGATCCGGAGACGACGACTCCGCGAAGATCGTCGGCACCCCCGCCTCGTCGATCGCCGAGACGAGGTCGGCCAGGTCGCTCGCGCTCGGTGCGGCGAGGGTCGTCCCGCCCGGGATGACCGCGCCGATGACACGGAACCCGAAGCGGTCGGCGAGGTAGCCGAACACGTGGTGGTTGGTCACCAGAGCGCGTCGCTCGCTCGGGATCGCGGCGAAGGCGGCGGTTATCTCGGCATCCAGCGTCTCGAGCTCGGCGCGGTACGCGGCGGCGTGATCCGCGACCGCCGGCCCGGCGATCTCGCCGAGCAGCGGCGAGAGCGCGTCGACCACGGCGATCATCTGCGCGGGGTCCGTCCAGAAGTGCGGATCGTCCGCACCGTCCGCGTCGGTCGAGGTGTAGGGCAGCACGTCGACCGCATCGCCGGCGACGAAGGTGCGCACCCCCTCGGCGGAGGCGGCGTCGAGGTGCTGCTGCAGTCCCTCCTCCAGCCCCAGACCGTTGGCCACGAGCAGGTCGGCGGTGCGCACGCGGGCGGCCTCGGCGGCCGAGATCTCGAACGAGTGCGGGTCGGCGCCCGGCCGCATGAGCGTGAGCACCTCCGCCTCGTCGCCGACGAGGTGCGACACGACGTCGCCGAGGATGTTCGTCGTCACCACCACGAGGGGACGATCGGATGCCGCCGACCCGGCGCATCCGGTGAGGACGAGCAGGGCGGCCGTGACGGCGAGGGCGAGGGTCCGGCGCACGGGCATCGGCATCGTCATCGTCATCGTCATCGCCCCGTCTCGGCCGTGAAGAGCGGCGAGGTCGCGGGGGTGAACTCGCGGGCGACGCGCGCACCGTCGGCGAAGTCGAGCTCCCAGAGGCGTCCCTCCTCGGCGCCGCCGAGGTAGGCGCGCTGCTGGTCGGCGAGGAGCGAGACGGGACGACCGGCGGCGAGGCTCGCGCCGACCAGGGGCTCGGTTCGTGCGCGCAGCTCCCCCGTCTCCCCGTCGAGCACGAGCACGCGCCCGTCCGGGGTCAGGGCGAGCAGATTCGCGTCCTTGTCGTCGACGGCCGTGGCCTGCACGACCGGCTCGGCCGTCGGCACGAGCGTCCAGGTGCGCTCACGGGTGTCGAGCATCCAGATCCCGGCCTCCCCGGCGGGGGCGGCGACGGTCGGGCGCCCCTCGCGGTTCGCGAACACCGTGGCGCGCGGCGCCGTCGTCCCCTCCGGGTAGGGGATCCGCTCCACGGCGGGACCGGTGTCGGCGACGGTGACGAGCAGGGCGCCGTCGCGGCATCCGATCACCGCTCCCACCCGCGTGGTGATGGTGCCGGCCGGATCGACGCAGGGGGTGCGCGTTCCCACCTCGGCGCCGTCGGCGGTGTGCAGCGACACCTCGTCGCCCGCGGCGACCGCGGCGAACGACCCGGCCGGGACGACGAGACCCGCCCCGGGCGGACGGTCGAGACGGAACCGCTCGACGATCTCGCCCTTCGACAGGGCTTCGGTGTCGAGCAGGACGGCCTCGCCGGAGGCGGGGAAGAACAACCCCGTTCCGCCGGTCGTCGAGGAGTTCGAGGTCGCGACGGTGGCGGTCCCGCCGCCGTCGACGTCGCCCAGCACGCGCGCCTCGGCCCGGTAGTAGTGGAAGTGGTCCACGTGGTCCCAGGTCCACACGCCGCTGTCGACGATCGAGACGCCCTCGTCGTCGGCCACGAAGAGGTAGCGGCCGTCGGAGTGCGCCGCGGTGGGCACGCGCACCTCGCCGATCTCGGTCGTGGTCTCCTCGAGGAGGTCGAGGTGCGTCACGCGACCGTCGGCGTCGACCGAGGTCAGCCCGAGGGCGGGCTCGGCGAGCTCGGTCGCCCCGTCGATGGCGCCGTGGGTGTCGACGGAGGGTTCCGGGGCGGAGGCGGCGGGGGCCGAGCACCCGGCGAGGGTGAAGATGGCGAGCGCGCCGAGCAGCGCGACCCGTCGGGTCGGGGAGGAAGGACGCATGGGGGCTTTCGGGTCAGACGGGAAGGGGAACGGGGGATGCCGCGCGCCGGCGGAGGGCGTCGGATGAGGCCCGCAGCGCCCACGACAGCCCGGCCGCGGCGATCGCGGTGGCGGCGATGGTGGCTCCGGCTGCGGTGGCGGCGTGCCAGGAGATGAGAAGCCCCACGGCCACAGCCAGGGCCCCCACGACCGCGGCGAGCAGCATCGTCGTGGGGATGCGCACGGTCCACTGCCGGGCCGCCACGGCGGGGGCCACGAGCAGCCCCACCACCAGCAGGGAACCGACGGCCTGATACGACGCGACCACCGCGAGGGTGACCAGGCCCACCAGCACGGTCTGCGCGAGACGGGGTTTCAATCCGAGCACCGTCGCGACGCGTTCGTCGACGGCGGCGGCCACGAGCGCGCGGTGCGCCAGCGTCGCGGCGACGACGCCGATCGCCGCGGCGATCGCGAGCACGACGAGGTCGTCGGCGCCGACCGCGAGGATGTCGCCGAACAGGATCGCCGTGGCATCCGTCGCGAAGCTCCCCGCGTGCGAGATCACGATCACGCCGAGCGCGAGCATGCCGACGAACAGCAGTCCGATGCTCGTGTCGTACGACAGCTTCGCGCGCCGCTGGAGCACGCCGATGCCCAGGCTCATCACGACGGCGCTCGCGGCGGCGCCGAGGAGCACGGGCAGGCCCGCGACGGTGGCGAGTGCGACGCCGGGCAGCATCCCGTGCGCCAGGGCCTCACCGAGGAAGGCCATGCCCCGCACGATCACCCAGGTCCCCGCGACGGCGCACAGCACCGCGACGAGGACGCCGCCCCAGAGGGCGCGCTGCACGAAGTCGAGCGAGAACGGATCGAGGAGCCAGGACACGGTGATCGACCGTAGCGTTAAGTGAGAACGATTCTCAAACTCGTATAGTGGATGCCGTGCCCCCGTCACCCGCCCCCACCCCTGCCCTCCGCGCTCGCGCCCTGCGCGTGACCTTCTCGGGCACGGTGGCCCTGGACGCCGTCGACCTCGACGTGCCCCGCGGCGCCCTCACCGTGGTCGTCGGGGCGAACGGGGCGGGCAAGTCGACACTGCTCGAAGCCCTTGCCGGCTCACGCGCGCCGACGTCGGGCGACGTCGACGCCCACGGCCTCTCGCGCTCCTTCGTCCCCCAGCGCGCGGCGGTGGGCGAGCACCTCCCCCTGACCGTTCGCGACGTCGTCTCGGTCGGCACCTGGGGCCGCACGGGCCCGTTCCGCCCGATGGGCCGCACCGATCATGCCGCCGTCGACGAGGCCCTGCGCCGCCTCGACATCGCCGCTCTCGCCCGGCGCCCCTTCGGCATCCTGTCGGGAGGGCAGCGACAGCGGGCCCTGCTCGCGCAGGGGCTCGCCCGCCGGGCCGACATCCTGCTGCTCGACGAACCGACCACGGGTCTCGACGCCGCGAGCGCCGCACTGAATCGCGCGGCGATCGCGGACGAGCTCCGCCGCGGCGCGACGGTGGTGTGCGTGAGTCACGACGAGCGGCTGATCGCGACCGCCGATCGCGTCGTCGCCCTCGCGGACGGCCGCGTCGTCGGCGACGGGGAGGCGCGCGTCAGCCGCGAGCGCGCACGCGCGCGGTGACGCGCGACAGCATCTCGGCCGCGGCCGCCGCGACCTCCGCTGGCTCTTCGCGGACGGCCTCTTCGACCTCGCGGGGGAACCGGCGCAGAGCGACCCACGGCTCGGCATCCAGATCGATCTCGAGGTAGATGTGATTGACGCGGCGATCCTCGGCGTCGAGTTCGCGCCGCAGCAGGCCGCGACCGATGAGACGGTCCACCAGGGTCGTGACCCCGGCCGCCGTCACCCCGAGGTGACCGCGCAGGTTGGAGGGGCGGATGCCGGGTTCGTCGGCGATGCACGACAGTGCCGAGGCCTCGAGCTCGCTCACGTTGAGTTCGTTCCGGGCACGGGCGATGGCCTCGTCGCGGGCTGCGACGTAGTCGTCCAGCGCCGCGAGCAGAGCGGAGGGGAGAGACACGACGGAACCCCCTCTCGACGCGACCCGGCCGGTCGCTGATCCTCACTCTAGTGAGAAACCTGAGTATCTCGCGAAGATAATTAACTGAGTGAAATACGTGTTACCTTAGAAATCAACTCAGCCCGACCAATCGACGAAGGAGATCATCATGGCCACGCTGTTCTACGGTTCCGACACCGCCCCCATCTCCCTTCCCGACCGCCTGATGGGATACATCAAGGTGATCGCGTCGACGAAGTTGCGCCGTGGAGAATCCTTCACGCTCACCTGGACCGGCACGGCGGATGAGACCGGCCGCTCCACCATCTGGCTCCAGCCGGCCATCCCTCTGCGCTTCGTCTTCGAGTCGCCCGAGCCCGAGCAGCTCGTCGGCGACTACCTCCGCTCCCTCGCCGACCAGGCGAACGCCGCGTCCGGCCTCGTCGTCGACACCCGCACCTGGGAGGCCGCAGAAGAGGCCTCGCGCACTCCCGCGCACCCCGTTCGCGCGGCGGCCGGCCGGCCGGTGCGCGCCGCCTGATACCACGCGCGACCCCGCGACGGAAGCCTCACCGTACGCCCCCCATAATGTGGGGGGCGTATGACATTCATGCGCATGGATCGAGGTGACGGATGCCGGTTCGCAAGTTGCTCGACATGGCCTTGCTCGAGGCGTGGTTGGCGGAGTTCCGCGCCCTGGGATACCTGACCGGGAGCGACATCCGTGTCCTCGAACAGGATGACGACGCCGAGCCCGACGCCGACATCGGCCTCATCGTGGTGGATCTCAGCAACGCCAAGACCATCACCTACCTGCAGCCGATCGCCGGCGGCGACGGCAGCTGGAAGGCGACGATGGAGGCCCGCGACGACGTGATCGAGCTGAGCGCCGTCGAACTCGTCACCCTCGGCAACGAGGTCAACGTGCTCGGTGCGCTCGTGGCGTTCCTCGAGACGAAGTCGAAAGCGCTCCTCGCCGCCTGCTGATCCCGCTACCGCGGGTTCTCCCCCACCCATCGCAGCACCTGCTGCGCGTGGGTGTTCGGCGGGAACACGGGGTAGAACGCGTGAGTGATGCCACCGTCGTCGACCACGAGCGTCAGCCGCGCGTACAGGCGCGCGTGCCCTTCCGCCGCGAAGGTCGGCAGCCCCAGCGCCTCGGCCACGACGAACCCCTCGTCGGAGATCATCGAGAAGGGCAGACGCAGCCTCCGAACCACCTCGCGCTGATAGTCGACGTTCTGGCTCGAGAGCCCGAAGACGGCCGAGACCCCGGCGCGGCGAAGATCCTCGTGGTGGTCGCGGAAGTCGCAGGCCTCGGTGGTGCAGCCGCGCGCCCCGGGAATCTCCTCCCACCCCTCGGGCAGCTCGGCGTCGGGACGCCCCGTCAGGGGGTAGAGGTAGACGATCGTACGACCGGCGGGCAACGCCCCGAGATCGACCGTGCCGCCGTCGGAGGTCGGCAGCGTCACCCCCGGCATCCGTCGCCCGGGCAGGTGCGCGGCCGCCCCGTCATCGATCGGCACCGGAAGATCGGGCGGCAGAGAGGTGTGGTCGGCCATGGAGCGAGCGCGTCCTTCCCGGGAGTGCCGTGCAGAGACGAGGACAAAGGAAACCCCTCCACGGGAGACCCCCTCCACGCGATTTTTCCACGCTCCTCGTGACGCCGGTGAACGCCGGCCCGACCCCGACAAGAGCGGGCGTTCTCTCGGATGAGGCTTTCTGACAGTCAGGTGTGCAGGAAAGGCGTTCCCTTGACAGGGCGGGGGCCCGCCACGGGATGGTCGAAGTGGAGTACATCGGTCCTTCGGGGCAACGGAGCAGAAAGGGATACCTCATGTCGAAGTGGAAGATGAAGACCGTACTCGCCGCCAGTGCAGCAGCGCTGCTCGTTGGCGTATCCGCGCCGGCCGCCAACGCCGTCGAGATCACGGCAGCCGGCGATGCGCAGTTCGCCGAGAACCAGAATCTCGACGCGCAGCAGGTGAGAGAGCGCACTCAGCTGCTGAACGCTCGCTACACCGAAGTCGGAGTGGAGCTCGCGCCCGCCGACGCCGAATTCGTCACGCTCTACGCGAGCAAGGCACCTGTCGAAGGTGCGATATCGACGATGGCCGTGCACGGCGGTGATTTCAGCGCGAACGGATCGGGCGCCGGCGGCACAGGTGCTATCAGCGGCTCGATGTATCTGGACAACGCGGAGTTCTCCGTCGACAACGGCTACAACGGCCAGCTGAACGCCACCGGATCGACGAACGTCGAGGAGATCACGACGTGCTTCAACGTCCGCGCATACGGAACGGTCGGTCAGAGCGGTGTGGGCCTCGTCTACTCCGACGACCCCTGCCAGACGAACTCAGGTTCGACGTCGTCCATGGGCGTCGACAAGCGTTACAGCGCTTTCGTGGTCTATTCCACGATCACAGCGAACGCGACTTTCCGCACCGCCTCGGGCACCTTCCAGGTCTCGTCCTAAGGAGGAAGCCATGATGGACAACTTCACGATGGTGAATTTCATCATCTCCCTCATCATCGTCGCCGCGCTCGTCGCCGGCATCGTGTATGCGATCCGGCGCTGGCGCACGGCCCGGCGTGAGCGCGCGCAGGGGAGCTCGCCCCACACAGCGAGACCGACGTCGCCGAGATGAACGCGAAGAATCACGAGGCGGTGCGCGTTGCGGCGCACCGCCTTCTCGCTGTCCAGCCCACTCATGACGCCGCCATCGAGTCGAACCGCCCTACGAGGACCATTCGACCCGATGCGCCACGTCGACACGAGCAGAGGTCGTCTTGAACGCCGGACGATGACGGCCGCCCCGCCGGAGACTGCGGTCGCTCGGTCAGCACGCGCGCGCAACCGGGCCCGGCCCGAGCTCGAGTGCGGGCGTCACGGCGTTCGATGCCGGTCAGCGGTCATGAACACAGACAACGCCAGAGGCCCGGTTTCTCGTTCTTCGGTGAGAAACCGGGCCTCCTTCTTCCGGTGGCGAGTGAGGGATTCGAACCCCCGAATGCAATGCAGTCTGATTTACAGTCAGATCCCTTTGGCCGCTTGGGTAACTCGCCAGATGCGCACCCGCCCGGCTTTCACAGTCGACCAGAGGCGCGAGAAACCACTCTACTATCCCCGGAGGGGTGCCTCAAACCACGCAGCGTGTTGTCTTCAGGCGGGCGTGCGCAGCAGCGCGCCCTCGCGCCGGCAGGTCGCCGCCGCCACGTCCATGGCGCGAGAGAGCACGGCATCCCACTCCTGCGCCGTCTCGGGCAGCCGATCGCGCACGAGGGCGGCGGTCGTCGCGAGCACCGCGTCACCCCCACCCATCGTGTCGACGATCCGGCCCGGAAGGTCGGAGATGCCCCGCGACACCGACGTGCCGCCGGCGTCGATCGCCGCCCCGCCCGCGCCGTAGGTCGCGAGCACCGCGCCCACGCCGAGACCGATCAGCTTCTCGCGCAGGTGCTCGAGCGGAGCGTCGTAGAGCAGGTGCGCGTCGTCCTCGCCGACCTTGACGAGAAGGGCTCCGGATGCCGCCTTCTCGAAGCCGCGGACGAACTCGGCCCGGTCGTGCAGCATGCCGCTGCGCGGGTTCGGGTCGATCGCGAGGGGCGTCGACGGAGATGCCGTGGCGTCGATGAGCAGGTCGGTCTGCTCGCGGTCGTCGAACGGGAAGCAGCTGACGACGACCATGGGGGCGGCGGCGATCGCCGCGCGCTCGACGTCTCCGTAGGAGACGCGGCGGTTCTGGGCGGCCTCGTTGAACACGTACTCGGGTTCGCCGCCCGCAGAGCGCGTGCTGACCGCGCGCGAGGTGCCGTGCTCCGACGGGCTCACGAGCAGCTCGACATCGTACTCGTCGAGGTAGCGGCGGATCTGCTCCCCCGCCTCGTCGTCGCCGACCATGGCGATGAGGGATGCCGGCACCCCGAGCCGCGAGAGACCCACGGCCACGTTGAGTCCGGCGCCCCCGACGAACTCGCGCACGCCGGTCTCGTCGCGCAGCTCGTCGATGAGGGCGTCGCCGATGACGACCACCCGACCGGTCACCGGGTCACCTCCGCCGCGTCGAGCACGCGCGAGACGAACTCCTCGGTGCGACGCTTGGTGCCGTCGATCTTGCGGTCGACACTCGCGCGGATCTCGCTCGGGGCGAGCGGGGCGGCCAGGCGCACCGTCTCGTGGCAGGAGAGGTCGGCGCAAATGTAGGTGCCGACGGTGTCGCCGTGCTCCCCCGCCTCTCCGGCCTTGCGAGCGGTGAAGAGCGACACCTGGTCGCCGGGCTGCATCGTGTGGCAGAGATTGCACATCGCGGAGCGGGCGCGGGACTGTCCCTCGGCGGCACGCAGCACCACGGCGGTCGGCTGCCCCTCGTGCTCGGTCAGCACGTAGCCGCGTCCGCGCGTGCGCGGATCGCGCCAGGCGAGGAAGTCGAGGTGATCCCAGTCCGCCAGCAGGAAGTCATGGGGAAGGGCGATGATCCGCAGCTCGTCGGGGGTGGCGTTGACGAACGCGTCCCTGACCTCGTCTTCGGTGAGTGCTCGCATGGCATCCGAGTCTACGAGCGACGCGGGACCGTGGCGCCCGTCGGCCTCACTTCGTCACCGTCACCCAGGCGCGCTCCGTGTCGGAATCGACCGTGAGGACGACTTGCACCGTGCCCGACAGCCCGACGGCATAGGTGTTGCCCTGCGGCGCCGGCGAGTCGCACGCGAAGGTGCCGCTCGTCAGCACGGCCCCCTCCCCTTCGGGCGTCGAGTCGCGCAGCGCGTACGTCATCGCCTGCCCGCCCTCGCACTGCCCCTCGACCGTCAGCGCATCGCCCGCCTCGAACGCGTCCGATACCACGGTGTCGGTGGTGTTCACTCCCTCGACGAGCTCGTATACGGCGCGGGCGACCTCGGAGGGGCCCGGGGACGGCACGGCGTACGCGAGCGGGGTCGGCCGATCCGCCGTCGGGGAGGGCACCGCGGAAGGCGGGGTCGTCGGCTCCGCCTCGGGGGCGCAGCCCGCGGCACCCATCGCCACCAGGGCGAGAACGGTCACGACGAGGGTCTTTCCACGCACGGCCATCACTCGACGCTAGGCGCGACGGCGCGCGGTGTCGAGGCGCGGCGCGTTCCGGGGACACGGCGTCCAGCCCGGCACGCCGCCGCTCGACGCCGGTACCTTTGAGTCATGGCTGACTCATCGTTTGACATCGTCTCCAAGATCGACCGGCAGGAAGCCGACAACGCCCTCAACCAGGCGCACAAAGAGGTCGAGCAGCGCTACGACTTCAAGGGCACCGACGCCTCCATCGCGTGGAGCGGCGAGTCGATCGTCATCAAGGCGAACTCCGAAGAGCGCGCGAACGCCGTGCTCGACGTCTTCCAGACCAAGCTCATCAAGCGCGGCATCTCGCTGAAGAGCCTCGAGAGCGGCGAGCCGGTGCAGAGCGGCAAGGAGTACCGCATCACCTCCACGCTGAAGGAGGGCATCTCGCAGGAGAACGCGAAGAAGATCGGCAAGATCATCCGCGACGAGGGCCCCAAGGGCGTGAAGTCGCAGATCCAGGGTGACGAACTGCGCGTTCAGTCCAAGTCCCGCGACGACCTGCAGGAGGTGCAGCGCCTGCTCAAGGCCGCCGACCTCGACGTCGACCTGCAGTTTACGAACTACCGCTGACCCGGTCGCAGGAGGATCAGCCCATGGCCGTCCGCGTCGATCTGAACATCTCCCTCGACGGCGTCGCCGCGCCCGCTGGTCCCACCCCCGAGAACCCCATGGGTGCCGACTGGGAACGGCTCGTCGAGGATTACATGGCGACGCGCACGTTCCGTGCGCGGGTGTTCGGCGACAACTCGGGTGCGGGTACAACCGGCGTCGACGACCGCTACGCCGCCGCGTACTTCGAGGGCGTCGGCGCGGAGATCATGGGGGCGGCGATGTTCGGCCTTCATTCCTTCCCCGACGACCCCGACTGGCGCGGATGGTGGGGCGACGAGCCGCCCTTCCGCGTGCCGGTCATCGTGCTGACGCACCGCCCGCGCACACCGATCTCCTTCGCCAACGGCACGCGTTTCGAGTTCTCCGCGGAGGGGATCGCGGATGCCGTCGCCCGAGCGCGCGAGCTCGCCGGCGGCGCCGACGTGCGCGTGGGCGGCGGGCTGTCAACCGTCCGCGCCGCCCTGGCCGGCGGCCTCGTCGACCGTCTGCACGTCGCTGTTCGCCCCGTCGTCCTCGGCCGCGGCGGTCGCCTGTGGGACGACCTTCCCGGTCTCGACACCGGCTACTCCGTCACCTCCGAGGTCGCGGAGAGCGGCGTGATCCACGTGACGTTCGCGCGATGAGCAGACCGCTCGACCCCCTCACGTGCCCGACGTGCGGCGATCCCCTGCGCTTCGAGATCCTCGACGACGAGCGCTTCCTCGTCGCGTGGTCGTGCGTGAACTGCGGTCTCATCCGGACGACCGAGCCGGTGTGACCCCGCCCGCGGCGGGGTCGGGCCGCCCGTTCGAGCCGTCCGTCAGTTGATGATCTCGGCGTTCTCGTCGCGCATCTTCGCCAGACGCTCGCGCCAGAGCGCCAGAGCCTCCGGCGTCAGACGCGTCCAGTCGTCGCGCTCCGCGACGATCCGGAGGGATGCCGTGGTGCGGAACGACCGGGTCGGATTGCCGGGGTACTTCTTGTCGGTGACGTTCGGATCGTTCTCGAAGGGTCCGAGCGGTTCGACCTCGTAGACGCGGGGCGGTGCGCCACCGGGGATGATCTCCGCCGCCATGCCGGCCCCGTCGAGCAGCGCCGTGAAATACACGTGGTTCATCACGATCTCGGGGCGGTAGTTCGACCGGAATCCGGGGGTGAGGAGGTCGCCCACCCGGAGCGCCGCCCGGGTGCCGTGGAAGAACGGACCGGGATCGAGTGCGTCATCCATCCCGGAAGTGTCGCACGCCGGGCGCCGCGGACGCGCGTCAGTGCGTCAACGCCGCGAGAACGGCATCCGCGATCGCCCGGTGACCCGCGTCATTCGGGTGGAATTCGTCTCCGGCACCGGCGAACGTCTCCCGCCCGGCGGGGCCGTGGAACTCCGCGGTCGCGAAGGCCTCGGCGAGCGAGACGTACACGCCGGCGCGGGCCGCGCACGAGCGCGCGATGACCTCGTCGTAGGCCGCGCCGTCGGCGGTCCAGGTGCCGAGGCAGAGCAAACCGGCCTTCGGCGACGTCGATCGGATGCGATCGAGAAGGCTCGCGTACTGCTGTTCGAAGTCGGCGAGGGGTGTCGGCACCCCGACGTCGTTCGTGCCGAGCTCGACGACGGCGACCCCCACGTCGGAGGGGACGTCGGTGACGGCCGCGACGGTCGACAGCGTCTGCTGCGCCTGCGCGGCGCCCGTGACGTCGACCGATCCGATGTCGTCCGCGACGAGTCGGATGAAGCCCTGATCCTTCGTCGTCGCGAAGAATCCGGCGGTGAGGGAGTCGCCTGCGACCAGCATGCGGACGCTGCCGTCGTTCTTACGGTCGACGAGCACCGTCCCGGGCCGCGCGGTCGGGGTGGGTGTCGCGGTCGGGGTGGGGGTCGGCGACGGAGTGCGCGACGCCGCGGGGGTGGGCCGTGTCGACGCGGATGCCGCGGGCGCCGCCTCCGGCGCGTCCCGTGCCGCGGAGGTCATCACCGCGGCGACGCCGACGACGGCCGCGACCGCGACGACGCTGATCGCGACCGTCCAGGCCGCTCGGGGGCGCAACGAGGGGCTCAGCCCTCGATGCCGTTGATCATCTGGGTGATCTCGCGCTCGGTGTCGCGTCCCACGTTGCGTTCCTCCTGCAGCGACGGCATATCGCTCTCGTCGTCGACGGTGGGGTTCTCGAAAGGCTGCTTCTTGTCGTGATCCATGTACCGATGCTCACATGCGGACGGGCGTGAGGCGAGGGGTTGCGGACCGTGTCATCCGCGCAGGGAGTCGTCGCGCCATTCCACGCAGACCACCTCGCCGCGGAACACGGCTTCTTCCCGCTGACGCAGTTCGACGCGGCGGATCTTCCCCGAGATCGTCTTGGGCAGGTCGAAGAACTCCACACGGCGCACGCGCTGGAAGGGGGCGAGCCGCTCGCGGGCGAAACGCAGGATGTCGAGCGCGACCTCTTCGCCCTCCTCGTGCCCACCCGCCAGCACGATGTAGGCCTTCGGCACGGCCAGACGCAGGTCGTCGGGGGCGGGGACGACCGCGGCCTCGACGACGGCGGGGTGCTCGATGAGCACGCTCTCGAGCTCGAACGGACTGATCTTGTAGTCCGACGCCTTGAAGACGTCGTCGGTGCGCCCGATGTAGGTGATGCTGCCGGTCTCGTCGCGGCGGGCGACGTCGCCCGTGTGGAAGAGTCCGTCGGCGAACGCCTCGGCGTTGCGTTCGGCGTCGCCCACGTATCCGGTCATGAGATTGACCGGGCGGTCGGACAGGTCGATGCAGATCTCGCCCTCGTCGGCGCGCTCCCCCGAGACGGGGTCGACGAGCACCACCGGGCATCCCGGGAGCGGACGCCCCATCGACCCGGGCACGAGATCGGCGCCGGGCGTGTTCGCCACGACCGCGGTCATCTCGGTCTGCCCATACCCGTCGCGGATGTCGAGACCCCACGCGCGCTGCACTGAGGCGATCACCTCGGGGTTGAGCGGCTCGCCCGCCGACACGACCTCGCGCAGCGCCCCGCGGCGTCCGGTGAGGTCGGCTTGGATGAGCATGCGCCACACCGTCGGCGGCGCGCAGAACGTGGTGACCCGGTCGTTCTCGAGTTCGGTCAGCAGTCGCTCCGCCGAGAACCGCGAGTAGTTCAGCGCCAGCACGGTCGCGCCGGCGATCCACGGCGCGAAGAAGAGGCTCCACGCGTGCTTCGCCCACCCCGGCGAACTGATCGCCAGGTGCACATCGCCCGGCTGCAGCCCCAGCCAGTACATGGTGCTGAGGTGGCCGACCGGGTACGACGCGTGGGTGTGCTCGACCAGCTTCGGCTTCGACGTCGTGCCCGAGGTGAAGTAGAGCAGCAGCCGCTCGTCGGCGGTGGTCCCCGGATGCCGCGCCGGCTCGGCATCCTGGGCGAAGGCGTCGTCGTACGAGACCCACCCCGGGTGGGTTCCGCCCACGACGATGCGGCCGAGTCCCTCGGGGAGGTCGTCGAACTTGTCGGCGTCGGCCGCCCCGACGACCACGTGGCGGATGTCGGCGCGCGCGATGCGGTCGCCGAGGTCGACGCGTCCGAGGGCGGTGGTCGTGGGCGCGATGACCCCGCCGAGCTTCATGATGGCGAGCATCGCCTCCCACAGCTCGACCTGGTTGTTGAGCATGAGGAGCACGGCGTCGCCGCGCGCGACGCCCTGCGACGACAGCCACGCCGCGACCTGGTCGGAGCGACGCGCGAGCTCGTCGAAAGTGCGCTCGTGGTGTGTCTCGTCGTCGTCGACGACGATCAGCGCCGTCGCGTCGTTGCCGCGCGCCATGGGGTCGAACCAGTCGATCGCCCAGTTGAACGGCCCCTCGAAGCGCGGCCAGGCGAACGACGCGGCGCGCGCGGCGTCGGTGCGGGCGGCGAGGAGTTCGTCTCGGGCGGCGCGGTAGCGCTCGGTCGCGGACGCGGACGACGTGGGGATCATGGTGCTCCTTCGATCGCGTTCTACGCTAGACCTCTCCCGCCCGCCCGACCGCCGTGCGCGGTCGTCCCGAGCCGCGATCAGCCCGGCGGTCTCGCCGTCGAGGAGCGCGGGATGAGAGTGGGCATGACCCTCTCGATGCGCGCACCGCCCGGCGCGGCGAGGAGCAGGTCGAAAGCCGTCTCGGCGATGCGATCGAAGTGCGTGTGCACCGACGTCAACGGCACCGGCAGCCGCGAGACGAGGGGGATGTCGTTGTAACCGACCAGGGACAGGTCGCGCCCGACCGCCATCCCCAGCGACTGCGCCACGCTCGACACCCCCAGAGCGAGATTGTCGTTGGCGGCGAAGACGGCGGTCGGCGGACTCGGCGCATCGAGCAGTCGGCGGCCGGCATCGATCCCGTGATCGAGTCCGTATCCGACGGCCAGGACCCGTTCGTCGCGGAGCGGCGCTCCGGCCTCGCGCAGAGCACGCTCTGCACCCGCTCGGCGATCACGACCGCTCGAGGTGAACCACGGGCCCGTGACGATGCCGATGTCGCGGTGACCGAGATCGAGCAGGTGCCGCACCGCGAGATAGCCTCCCGTCTCGTCGTCGCCCAGCACAGACGGGCTGAGATCGTCGGTGCGCAGGGCGAGCACGTGGGGCACGCCGTCGTCGCGCAGCGACGCGGGAAGGGCGTCGTCGAGGCGGGCCGTGGCGAGGACGAGGCCGTCGACCCCGCGTCCCAGCAGCGTCTCGGTCGCGCGACGCTCGTCGTCGGCGTCGTCTCCGCACGTCGCGACGACCGCGAAGTAGCCGCGTCGACGGGCGGCGCGCTCCACCGCCTCGAACATCAGCGCCATCACGGCATCCGTCAGGCGCGGGACGAGCACCCCGATGGTGGCGGTGGCCCCGCGACGAAGGCTCGAGGCCGAGACGTTGCGCCGGTACCCGAGGTCGTCCGCGACAGCGCGCACGCGAGCGGCCGTGGCGGAGCTGGATCGCGGAATGCGGTCGTCGAGCACGCGACTGACGGTGGAGATGCTGACGCCCGAGGCGCGTGCGACGTCTTTCAGCGTGACGATGTGCCGCTCGCCCGTCTCGATGTCCGCCATGACGCCTCCTCGGGCCAGCCTACCCGGGCGTGAGGATCCTTCCCGGGAACGTTTTCATCCGAACCCTTGACATCGCCACGTCGGGCGGCGCACACTTGCAATCGTTCCTGCAAACGTTCCCACTCCGCAGGTGACTCGACGAAGAGACGACAGAAGGAGACGACGATGGTCCTCGACCTCCGCGGCCTGAACCCCGCCCCCGTTACCCCGTTCACCCCCGACGGCGACGTCGACTACGACGCCATCCAGCGCCTGGGCGCCTGGCTCGGATCAATCGACGGCGTCAAGAGCCTCGTCGTGCTCGGCCACGCCGGCGAGGGCACCTTCCTCACCGAGAAGGAGCAGCTCGACGTCATCCGCGCCTTCCGCGATTCCGTCGACGACCGGCTGCCGATCATCGCGGGCATCACGAAGGAGGGCAACCTCACCGCCGCCCTCGAGGCGAAGGATGCCGCCGCCGCCGGCGCGAAGGGTGCCCTGGTCTACCCCTCGCACGGCTGGCTGCGCTTCGGCTTCCAGCCCGGCGCTCCGCAGACCCGCTACCGCGCCATCTGGGAGGAGTCGGGCCTCGAGGAGATCCTCTTCCAGTACCCCGACAACACGAAGGCGTCGTACGACCTCGACACCCAGCTCGAGATCGCCGGGCAGGAGGGCGTGAACCACACCAAGAACGGCGTACGCAACATGCGGCGCTGGTACACCGAGATCCCCGCGCTCCGCGCCGCCTACCCCGAGCTGCAGGTGCTGTCGTGCCACGACGAGTACCTGCTGCCGACGATGTTCGACGTCGACGGTCTCCTGGTGGGCTACGGCAACATCGCGCCCGAGTTGCTCGTCGACCTCATCGAAGCGGGCAAGGCGCGCGACTACGCCGCCGCGCACGCCATCCACGAACGCCTGCTCCCGGTGACGAAGGCGGTGTATCACCGCGGTTCGCACATGGAGGGCACCGTCGCCCTCAAGCGGGGGCTGGTCAACCGTGGCATCCTGGATCACGCCACCGTGCGTGAGCCCCTGCTGCCCCTTCCGGCGGGAGCCGACGCCGAGATCGCCGCGGCCTTCGCCTCGGCCGAGCTCGGCAGCGTGGTCGTCCCGGCGTGACCCCGTGGGGCGGCCATCACCCGGCCGCCCCTCATGAACCCATCACGTCAACGACGACGGAAGGAACCAGCATGAGCGACCGCACCACCCAGCGACCACCCGCGACCCCCGGCACCGGCCACGGACGCGTCTCGACAGAGACGGTGCGCAGCATCGTCGAATCCCACCGCACGAGGCGCACGTTCTGGCGGCGCCTCGCCCTCATCGGCCCCGCGTTCGTCGCGGGCGCCTGGCAGTTCGGACCCGGCAACCTCACCACGGCGATGAACGCCGGAGCGCTCTACGGGTACGCCCTCATCTGGGTCATCGTCGTCTCGACGATCCTCATGATCTTCCTCACCGACATGAGCGTGCGCCTCGGCATCCGCACGCCCGTGTCTCTCATCTCGTCGATCAAAGACTCCCTCGGCACCTGGGCGGGAGTCGTCGCCGGCATCGGCGTCTTCCTCATCACCCTGTGCTTCTCGGTCGGCAACGCGGTCGGCTCGGGCGTGGGCCTGTCGATGCTGATCCCCGGCACCTCCCCGGTGATGTGGACGGTGATCTGCACGGTGCTCGTGGGCACCATCCTGCTGCTGAAGAAGATCTACGGCGTGGTCGAGAAGATCCTCATCGCCATCGTCGCCCTCATGGCGTTCTGCTTCATCGCCTCGGCCTTCGCATCGAATCCCGACTGGGCGGCGGCGGGAGCGGGCCTCATCCCCGTCGTCCCCGGCGGGGCCTGGCTTCTGATCATCGGGCTCGTGGGCACGAACTTCTCGATCAACGCCGCCTTCTTCGCGTCCTACGGCACCAAAGCCCGCCGGCGCGACGAGAGCGAGTACCGCGACATCACGATCGTCGACACGATCCCGGGCATCGTCGCCCCCGGTCTCATGACGGCGTTGGTCATCGTGGTGGCGGCATCCGTCCTCGGCCAGACCGGCGCGGACACGCCCGGCGCGTTCACGGGGCTCGCGAAGATCTTCGAACCGGTGGCCGGTCCCGTGGGCGCGTTCATCTTCGCGCTCGGCTTCTTCGGCGCCGCGTTCTCGTCGATGATCCCGAACTGCATCGCCGGCGGGACGATGCTCTCGGACGCGCTCGGGCGCGGCGCATCGGCCGAGACACGGACCGCCCGATTGGGCAGCGCCTTCATCCTGCTGTTCGGCATCGGCGTGACCCTCGCGTTCGCCGGCACCTCCCCCGTGCAGCTCATCGTGATCGCTCAGGCGTTGACCGTGCTCTTCGCCCCGATCCTCGCGGCGCTGATCATCGCGATGGCCAACAACCGGAAGCTGATGGGGCCGCTTCGCAACAAGTGGTGGCAGAACCTCGCGGGCGGCATCGGGCTGGTCGCGGTGGTGGCTCTTTCGATCCGCCTGCTGGTCAGCCTGATCGGCGGCTGACCGGCGCACGCACGACGACCCCCGGGACGGACGGACCTGCATCCGTCCCCCGGGGGTCGACCGTGTACGCCGACCTCACCCGCGCATTCCCGCGGCGAGCGCCGCATACGCGGCATCCCTCGCCTCGGGCGCCGACAGGAACACGTCGTGCAGGGCCCCGTCGATGCGGGCGATGGTGACGGTCGCGGCGATGCGCGTCGCCGCCCGGGCGATGTCGTCGACGACGAGCACCGAGTCGCTCGCGCGCATCGCGTCGCTCCAGCTGAGCGCCGAGGTCGACCGCTTCGACAGCAGCACGAGCGCCGGGCTCCCCACGTCGACCCCGGATGCCACACGCGCGTGGCCCGCGATGACCGCGGCCAACCAGCCGGGATGCGTCGGGAACCCCTGCGCCGGCCGCCACCCCTCGGGGGCCTCGGGGAGCGTCCCAAGTTCGCGCTGCGCACGCGTGTAGAACCCCAGGTCGACGACCGGGTGCGTCCCGAGCGGGTCGAGACGGGCGCGGACGTTGACGATCGGCGCGAGCGCCTGACGTCCGAGCGGTCCGAGCTGCAGTTCGAGCCAGGGGCTGTTCAACACCAGCAGGTCGGCGACGCCGGGGTGCCGCGCCGCCCACAGCGTGAGGGTGAGACCGCCCGTGCTGTGCCCGAGCAGCACGAGGCGGCGCCCCTCGCGGGCGGTGCCCATCGCATCCAGCGCCGCGGCGATGTCGGCGTCGTAGACGTCGAGCGACACCGTGTATCCGGGCGTCTGGCCGGGCCGCAGGCTGCGGCCGTACTTGCGCAGGTCGAGGGCGTGGAAGCGGGCGCCGCGATCCGTGAAGAAGCGGGCCAGTCCGGTCTGGAAGAAGTAGTCCGACCAGCCGTGCACGTAGAGCACATCGGCGTCGCGCCACTCGCCGAACAGGCGTGCGCCCGGGTGAGGGCGCGAGCGGACGAGCGTGGCGACGACCTCGCCCTCGTCGTCGGAACGCAGCGGCAGTGTCCGCTGCTCGAAGCCCTCGCCGAGGATGTCCGGATGCCACTCCCCCATCGCCTCAGCCTAGGGTGGGGCGTCTACCGTGTCCCGCACGGGCGAAACTCCGGAGAAATCACGGCTGAACAGGTCCGCAGCACCGCAGAAGGCACCGGGGCGCCGGAATGTCAGGAGTTCGGCACGCGCGCCGCCGACGCCTCCTCGCGCGACGCCCGCTCCTTCGCCCGCTCCAGCGCGCGCTTGCGCGCGGCGCGGGCGTCCTCCTCGAGCTTCTCGGCCTTCGCCTCGTCGCGCGTGAGGTTCACGCCCGTCTCCGGGTCGAACAGGTGCAGCGAGTCGGGCGAGAACCACAGGCGCGCGGCATCCCCCGCGCGGATCGAGCTCATGGCATCCAGAGCCACCACGAGTTCGGTGCGCAGGCTCTCGCCGTCGAGGTCGCGATCGAGCTCCGACAGCTTGTCCTTCACCGTGGCGTCGGTCTCATAGGGCACATAGGCGTAGAGCACCTCACCGAGCCACTCGGTCATCTCGATGTCGAGCTCGGCGGTGACGCCTCCCTCGAGGTCGCGCTCGGTGGCATCCGCGTCTTCGAAGGCGTCGGGGCGCACCCCGACGATCACGAGGTCACGGCCCTCGACCGCTGCGCGCAGGCGATCGTCGAGCGGCACGTCGGCGATCGGCAGGCGCAGCACGTCGCCGTCGACGGTTCCGCTGAGGAAGTTCATGGGCGGCGAGCCGATGAACCCGGCGACGAAGAGGTTCACCGGCTGGTCGTAGAGCCCGCGCGGGCTCGCGACCTGCTGCAGCTCGCCGCGGCGCAGCACCGCGACGCGGTCGCCGAGGGTCATGGCCTCGGTCTGGTCGTGCGTGACGTACACGGTCGTGATGCCGAGCGAACGCTGCAGGCGCGCGATCTCGGTGCGCATCTGTCCGCGCAGCTTCGCGTCGAGGTTCGACAGCGGTTCGTCGAAGAGGAACGCGCTGGCGTTGCGCACGATCGCGCGGCCCATCGCCACGCGCTGCCGCTGACCGCCCGAGAGGTTCGCGGGCTTGCGATCGAGGTGCTCGTCGAGCTCGAGCAGTTTCGACGCCCGGCGCACGCGCTCGTCGATCTCCTTGTCGTCGAGGTCGCTCGACTTGAGCCGCATCGGGAACGCGATGTTCTCGTACACCGTCAGGTGCGGGTACAGCGCGTAGTTCTGGAAGACCATCGCGAGGTTGCGGTCCTTCGGCGCCTTGTCGTTGACGACCTCGTCGGCGATCCTCAGCTCGCCGTCGGAGATGTCCTCGAGGCCCACGATCATGCGCAGCAGCGTCGACTTGCCGCAGCCCGAGGGCCCGACGAGGATCACGAACTCACCGTCGGCGATGTCGAGGTCGACGCCCTTGACCGCGGTGAAACCGTCGTCGTAGGTCTTGACGATTCTGTTGAGGGTGATGGATGCCATGACTCTCTCCTCTATCCCTTGACGGCGCCCTGCGTGAGTCCGGACACGATCCGGCGCTGGAAGATGACGACGACGATGACGATGGGGATCGTCACCACGATGGCGGCGGCCGAGATGGCGCCGGTGGGTTCTTCGAACTGCGAGGCCCCGGTGAAGAACGACAGCGCCGCGGGCACCGGGCGGGCCGCATCCGTCGACGTCAGCGAGATGCCGTAGACGAAGTCGTTCCACGCGATGAAGAACGCGATGATCGCGGTGGTGAACACCCCCGGGGCGGCGAGGGGGACGACCGTCTTGCGGAAGGCCTCGAACGGGGTCGCTCCATCGACCTGCGCGGCCTGCTCGAGCTCCCACGGGATCTGACGGAAGAAGGCCGCGAGCGTCCAGATCGAGATCGGCAGCGTGAGCGAGAGGTACGGGATGATCAGGCCGAGCCACGTGTCGTACAGCCCGACGACGCGCCACAGGTTGAACAGCGGGGTCACGATCGACACGATCGGGAAGACCGACACCGCGAGCGCCGTGGTGAGGATGATGCGCTTTCCCGGGAAGTCGAGGCGCGCGATCGCGTAGGCGCAGAGGGTCGCGAGCACCACCGCGACGAAGGTCGCGATGAGGGAGATGCCGATCGAGTTGCGCAGCGCCGGCAGGAAGAGGTCCTGCGCGCTGCCGCCCGGAGCGAGGATCGTCGCGTAGTTGTCGAGTGTCCATTCCTGCGGGAGGAGCGTGCCCGAGAAGAGCCCCGCCTGCGTCTTGAACGAGGTCATGAGGATCGAGAACACCGGGAACAGCGACCACACGAGCACGGCCGCGATGATCACGAGCCACACGATCCGCTGGGGCCAGGTCATTGCGCGCATCAGGAGTTTCTCCCCGCCGACAGATCCACTTTGAAGCCCTTGATGAAGATGCCCGCGATGATCAGCACGCTCAGGAACAGCAGCACCGAGATGGCGGACCCGAGGCCGATCTCGAGCCGTCCGATCGAGGTGTTGTAGGCCAGCAGCGACAGCGCCTCGGTGTCGTTGGCCCCCGCGGTCATGATGAAGATGTTGTCGAAGATGCGGAACGCCTCGAGGGTGCGGAACAGGACCGCGACCATGATCGCGGCCTTCATGTTGGGCAGGATGACGCGGCGCAGCACTTCCCACGACGTGGCCCCGTCGACCTTGGCGGCCTCCTCGAGGTCTCCCGGCACCTGCGCGAGGCCCGACAGCAGCAGCAGGGAGATGAACGGGGTCGTCTTCCAGACCTCGCTGAGGATGATGACGGTGAGCGAGGTGCCCTGGTACGCGAACCAGTTGAGGTTCTCGTCGAACCCGGGGATCCACGACAGCCAGTTGTTGACGTACCCGCCGGAGTTGATGTCGAAGGCGTAGAACCACGCGAACGCCGAGACGACGGTGATGATGCCGTACGGCACCAGGATCGCCGTGCGGGCGAAGCCGCGCAGCTTCTTGATCGCGCGGTGCATCACGAGCGCGAAGGCGAAGCCGATGATGAGCTCCAGCAGCACGGTCACGACCGTGATGAACAGCGTCACCCCCATCGACTGCCAGAACGCCGGGTCGCCGAGGATCACCTGGTAGTTGCGGAACCAGATGAACTCACGGTCGCCGGGCGCGGTGAGCCGCAGGCTGAACAGGGAATCCCAGATCGCCTGCACGATCGGGTACAGGGTGACCAGCAGCATGATGCCGAAGGCGGGGCCCGCGAGCATCCAGCCCAGGCGCGCCTCGGCGCGGGCGCGGTCGGAGCGACGCTTCTTCTTCGCGGGGGCCGCCGGCTCGGCGCGCCCCGTGGCGCGGGTGATCGTGTCGGTCACAGCAGTCGCTCCCCTCTGAGCACCGCGAGGATGAAGTCGGTCGAGGACTGCGGCGTCGAATCCGGGTTCACCGCGGTCGGCGGATGCCACGTGCGCTGCAGTCCGATGGAGATCTCGTTGTAGTACGGCGTCTGCGGACGCGGCGCGCCCAGCTGCAGGGACTCCGCGATGGTGGAGGCCATCGGGAACTTCTCGATCACCTCCGCGTCGTCGTATGCGGCGAGGTTCGAGGGCGGATTGCCGTTGGTGACGAAGTACTGCGCCTGGTTCTCGGGGCTGACGATGCACGCGACCGCCTGCCAGGCCAGGTCGACGTTCTCGCTGTAGGCCCCGACGCCGAGGTTGATGCCGCCGACGGGAGGCGCGGCCGGGGTGCCGGCATCCACCCGGGGGTAGACCGCCCAGCCGAGGTCGTCGACGACCTCGGGGGCCGAGCCCTGCATCGCCGGGTAGACGAAGGGCCAGTTGACCATGAACGAACCGTTGTCGCCCTGGAACAGGTTCATGCTCGCGTTCTCGTCGGCGGTGGGAAGACCCGGGCCGCCGAGCCCCGACGAACCGATGCGCCCGATGATGTCGGCGGCCTTCTTGCCGGCATCCGACTCGAGTCCGAGCTGCATCTCGTCGGGCTTGGCGTCGGGGTTCTCGAGGATCTGCCCGCCCCCGGATGCCACGAGCGCGTTGATCCACACGGTGAGCGACTCCGCGAGGGCGCCCTGCACGCCGAGCTGCTTGTTCTGGTCCTCGGCGGCCTGCATGATCTGGTCCCACGTCACGGGCTGGCTCATGTCGAGGCCCGCAGCCTCGGCGACCGACTTGCGATACCAGAGCAGCTGCGTGTTCGCCCAGAAGGGCACCGTGACGAGCTCGCCGTTCCAGCTGGCGGACTGCACCGCGCCCTGCACCACCCCGTCGGTGTTCTGCAGGTCGTCGGGCACCGGTGCGAGGAAGCCGGGTTCGGCGAGCTCGGGGGTGAACGGCGGGTCGAGGCTCATGATGTCGAGCGAGCGGTCGCTCGCCGCGAGACGCCGGGCGAGCTGCTCGCGCTGCGAGGCCGCGTCGCGCGGGAGCAGCGAGGTCTCGATGCGGTACGCCCCGTCGGCCGCCTCGGTGCAGGATGCCGCGATCTCGGCCTGACCACCGTCGTCGGGGTTGATGTACCAGGTGAGCGTCGGCACCCCGTCCCCGGCGGAACAGGCGCCGAGCGTTCCCGCGAGGGCCAGCGCCGAGGCTCCGGCCACGATCCGTCTGAGGTTTCGCATCCGGCCCCCTCGCCTCGGTGCGGGGACCTCACGGCCCCCTCGTCGTGGCTCCATCCTGCCGAGCAAAGGAATTCCACAGCCTCAGGCTTGCCCCCGCGAGGGACGGATGATATTCGCGAGGAGCCGCCTCGGGGACGTGAAGAGACGGCGTTCGCGCGCTCCGGCGGGCGCGCCGGCGCGACTGAGCCCGGACGCCGAAGAGCCGCCCACGTCGCCACGACGGGGCGGCTCTCCGAGACGCGGGTCACTCCCCGCGCGAAATCGCGATCATCTCGTCGCGGGGCACGAGATCTTCTCGCCGGCCCCGCCGGGGCCGAGGGTCACTCCCCGCGCGAAATCGCGATCATCTCGTCGCGGGGCACGACCTTGATGCGGGCGCGCTCGTGCGGGGCGCCGAGGGCCATCTCGTGCTCGTCGAGGCGGTGCCAGCCGTCGAGGTCGGTCCAGCGCACCCCGCGCTCCGCGAGAAGGGCCGGGATGGCCTCCTCCTCGGGGTGCTCGGGCTGCCACCAGTCGCCCTGGTCGTTGATCACGTGGCGCACCGTCTCCATGGCATCCGACTTGGTGTGTCCGATGAGACCGACGGGGCCGCGCTTGATCCACCCGGTGGCGTACAGTCCCGGCATCCGGGAGTTCGACTCGGCCGAGAGCACCTGGCCCTCGTGGTTGGGGATGACGCCGCGCAGCTCGTCGAAGGGGATGTCCTTCAGCGGCGACCCGAAGTAGCCGACGGCGCGGTAGATCGACTGGATCGGAACCTCGCGGATCTCGCCGGTGCCGACGACCCCGCCCTCGGCGTCGGGCTTCGTGCGCTCGTACCGCAGGGCGGCGACGCGACCGTCGGCGTCCTTCACGACCTCGAGCGGCTTGGCCCAGAAGTGCAGGTGGAGGCGGCGCGAGGCCTCTCCCCCGGCGTTGTTGACGCCCGGGCGCGTGCGCCACTGCTGCAGGACGCGGTCGATGACCTTGACCTGCTTATTGGTCTCGATCGCGGCCTTCGAGGCCTCGTCGTAGTCGAAGTCCTCGTCGTAGACGACCATGTCGACGTCACGCAGCTCACCGAGCTCGCGCAGTTCGAGCGGGGTGAACTTCACCTGCGCGGGGCCGCGGCGGCCGAAGACGTGCACGTCCGTGACGGGCGAGGCCTTCAGGCCCTGGTACACGTTGTCGGGAACCTCGGTGGGCAGCAGGTCGTCGGCGTGCTTGGCGAGCATGCGCGTGATGTCGAGGGCCACGTTGCCGTTGCCGATCACCGCGACCGACTCGGCCTCGAGCGGCCACGTGCGCGGCACATCGGGGTGGCCGTCGAACCAGCTGACGAAGTCGGCGGCGCCGTAGGAGCCCTCCGCGTCGATACCGGGGATGTCGAGATCGGCGTCGCGGATCGCGCCGGTCGAGAAGATGACGGCGTTGTAGTGCTTCTTGAGGTCGTCGAGGGTGATGTCCTCGCCGAAGCGGACGTTGCCGAAGATGCGGATGTCGCCGCGGTCGAGCACCTCGCGCAGGGCCGTGATGACGCCCTTGATGCGCGGGTGGTCGGGGGCAACGCCGTAGCGGACCAGGCCGTAGGGCGCGGGGAGCTGCTCGAAGAGGTCGATGGAGACGTCGAACTGACGCTCGGCTTTCAGCAGGATGTCGGCGGCGTAGATGCCGGCGGGGCCGGCTCCGACGATGGCGAGGCGCAGCTTCGTCATGGGTTCCTCTCGATCGCGATCGGGGGGTGGTGGAAAAAGGTCAGGCCGAGCGGTCGGCCACGGCGCGGGCGAAGCGCGTCAGCGCTTCGCGCACGGCGCCGTCGGGCAGCGGCGCGAGAGCGTCGATGGCCTCCTGCGACCAGCGGTGCGCGAGAGCGAGGGTCTCGTGCGTGGTCTCGTGGTCGCGCAGCTCGGCGAGCGCACCGTCGAGGATCGACGGGTCGGCACCGGCGGCGATGCGCTCCTGACCGTCGTCGATGCGGGCCCGCAGGTCGGCGGATGCCGAGTCGGAACGGTGGCCGAGCAGCAGGTACGGCATGGTCGGCACGCCCGCGCGCAGGTCGGTGCCGGGGACCTTGCCGGTCTCGGACGGGTCGGGAGACAGGTCGATCACGTCGTCGAGCAGCTGGAAGGCGACGCCGGCCTTCTCGCCGAAGACGACCATGGGCTTCTCGAACTCCTCGGGGGCTCCCGAGTAGATGACGCCCGACTGCGCGGCCGCGGCGATGAGCGAGCCGGTCTTGTCGGCCAGCACCTGCAGGTAGAAGTCGACGGGCTCGTCACCCTCCTGGGGGCCGACGGTCTCGTGCATCTGGCCCAGCACGAGGCGCTCGAACGTGTCGGCCTGCAGCTGGATCGCACGCTCGCCGCGGCGGGCCATGAGCTGGCTCGCCCGGGCGAAGAGCAGGTCTCCGGTGAGGATGGCGATGTTGTTGCCCCACACCGTCTGCGCGCTGGGCACGCCGCGGCGCTTGTCGGCGCCGTCCATGACGTCGTCGTGGTACAGCGAGCCGAGGTGGGTCAGTTCGAGGGCCGTGGCGACCTCGACGACCTCTTTCGTCGTGCCCTGGCCGAGCTGCGCCGTGAGGATCGCGAGCATCGGGCGCACGCGCTTTCCGCCGGCCTCGTAGAGGTAGCGCGCGGTGACGTCGGCGAGCTTGTCGGCGCTGCGCACCTCGCCCTCGAGCTCCGTCTCGACGCGCGCGAGACCCGCCTCGACGGTGGAGAGGAGGGTGCGAGAACGCAGGCCGGCGAAGATGCGGTCGCTCAGGCCCAACTTTCCCGACAGGCGGGTGTTGGCCGCAGACGGTCTCGGGGTCACGATTTCAGCCTATCCTGGCGTGGCCGGAGGCCGCCGCGGGTATCTCGACGGTTGACAGGGCCTCAGGAGGCCGGGCGGATGCCGCGGTGCAGCGCGACGATCCCGAACGACAGGTTGCGGTACGCCACCTCGTCCCATCCCGAGTCCCGCATCCAGCGGGCCAGCGTCGGCTGGTCGGGCCAGTCGCGGATCGACTCGTTGAGGTAGTCGTAGGCCTCGGCGTTGCTGCTCACGGCCTTCGCCACGACCGGGAGGACGCGGTCGTTGTAGAAGCGGTAGAGCGCGTTGAACGCACGAGACGGCGGGTGGGAGAACTCGCACACGACGATGCGCCCGCCGGGGCGGGTGACGCGGCGCAGCTCGCGCAGCGCGCGCCGCGGGTCGTTGACGTTGCGCAGCCCGAACGACATCGTCACCGCGTCGAACTCGCCGTCGTCGAACGGCAGGTCGGTGGCATCCGCCTGCACGAACTCGAGGTTCGGGACGTCTCCGTGTCGGCGACGGCCCTCGGCGATCATGCCCTTCGAGAAGTCCGCGGCGACCACGTGCGCCCCGCTCGGCACGAACGCCATCGACGAGGTACCCGTCCCCGCCGCGAGGTCGAGGATGCGCTCGCCCCGCTTCGGCGCCACGGCCCGCAGGACGGCCGTGCGCCAGAGCCGGTCGTTGCCGAGGCTGAGGACCGAGTTGGTGCGGTCGTACGCGGCGGCGACCTGGTCGAACATGCCGCTGACGCGCTGCGGGTCTTTGCCGAGGTCGGCGCGGTTGGGGTCGCTGCTCACCCGTCGAGTCTAGGCGGGCGCCGGGTCGTCGTCGCCGGGGGTTGCCAGCGCCGCGAGGCGCTCCAACCAGGGGCCGGTCACCTCGTCCGAGAACGGGGCCTCCCGATCGCGCACGCGTCGTTCGAGGTCGGTGGCCGTGGCATCCAGGTGCTCGACGATGTCGAGGGGGTAGCCGTACCGCACGCGGTGCTCGTCCCACTCGTCGCGATCGTCGATCCAAGTACCGCGCTCGTCGGTGCGGCGCACGACGTCGAGGTCCATGTCGATGCCGCGGGGCACGCCGTCGTCGTGCCAGCGCACGTCCCACGCGAGGTCGATGTAGACGGCGACCGGGTGCGGGTCGGCGTTGTGCGTGAACGCCCAGTCGCCGCTGGCCGGAACGAGGGTCACGTTCGGCTGACGGCAGACGAACTCCGCTCCGGGCCGCGCGCTGCGCCACCCCACCTGCTGGCCGAACCACTCGCCCCACTCGTCGGAACCGAGGTAGACGCTGTCCTGCACCCAGTGCGGCGAGCCGTCCCACTTGCGCCACTCGAACATCAGGCGGGTGCCGGGGGCGGGACGCGTATCCATGTTCCGGAGTCTAAAACGCTCCCGACCCCGGCCTCCGCGCGCTCGCGGACACGACGCAGGAGTCAACGACCTCGACGCCGCGAAAGCGGCCCTGCGACGCCGCCGGGAGCGGGATCTCCTGCGTCGTGCACGCCGCGTCTGCTCGACGCTGGAGCATCCGGATGCCGCGCACCGCCGCACCGATCGGCGCGGGTCTACGCTGGCTGACGTGCTCGAACCCGCGGAAGACGTCGTGCCGCGCCTGCGCGTGATCACGCGCGAGATCCCCCCGATGGACGACGTCCTGGCGTACACGACGCCGTACGACCCTCTCTTCTGGAGCCGGCGCGGGGAGTCGCTCGCGGCGTTCGGCGACCTGCTCACGCTGCGGTACGTCGGCGCGCAGCCGGGTGACGCGACCATCTCGGAGCGGTGGCGGGCGATCGCCGCGGCCGCCGACGTCGACGACCCCGTGCAGCTGCCGGGAACCGGTCTCGTGGCCTTCGGCTCGTTCGTCTTCGACCCCCGCTCCGAGCGCGAGAACGTGCTGCGCGTGCCCGGCATGATCGTCGGACGCCACAGCGGCCGGGCCTGGGTCACGCGCCTGGCCTTCGACGACACCCCCGACGAGCCCGAGCCCGAGCTGCCCCCGCGCTCCCCCTTCGGTCCGCACTGGTCGGCCACCCTGGGCCCCGGTCGGCAGACGGCCGAGAAGTACCAGGACGCCGTCCGCCAGGCCATCGAGGCCATCGGCGCCCGCGAGGTGGCCAAGGTCGTGCTCGCGCGCGACATCACCGGGACGGTTCCGGCCGGCTCCGACCTGCGGCGCCTGGTGCGCTCCCTCCTCGAGGGATACCCCGACTGCTGGGTGTTCGCCGTCGACGGCCTGATCGGGGCGAGCCCCGAGACGCTGGTGACGGTGTCGGACGGCACGGTGACGGCGCGCGTGCTCGCCGGGACCGTGGCGCGCGGCGGGGACGCCGACGCCGACGTCGCGGCATCCATCGCCCTCACCGAGAGCACCAAGGACCAGGACGAGCACCGCTTCGCCGTGCAGAGCGTCCTGAAAGCCCTCGCCCCCCACACCTCGTCGCTCGCGGCCGAGTCGCGGCCCTTCACCCTCAAGCTGCCGAACGTCTGGCACCTCGCCACCGACGTCGAGGGCGTGCTCAGCGAAGACGCTTCCTCTCTCGACCTGCTCTCGGTGCTCCACCCCACCGCCGCCGTCGCGGGGACGCCCACGGCCGCGGCGATGGAGGTCATCCGCCGCCTCGAGCCCTTCGACCGCGGGCGCTACGCCGGGGCCGTCGGGTGGACCGGCGCCTCGGGAGACGGCGAGTGGGCGATCGCGCTGCGGTGCGCGCAGATCGATCGGTCGGCCCCGTCGTCGCCGACGGCGCCGATCACCGCCTATGCCGGCGCGGGGATCGTCGCCGACAGCGTGCCGGAGTCCGAGCTGCTGGAGACGCGCGTGAAGTTCCGTCCGATCGTCGAGGCCCTGGCCTGAGTCACGACGCGGCGAGACGCCGGCGCTCCTCCTCGACGTCGTAGTCGGCCGCCGGCCACTGCGGGTCGATGTCGACCAGCGCGTCGATCAGCAGCTGCTGCACCGCGAGGCGGGCGTACCACTTGCGGTCGGCGGGCACCACGTGCCACGGGGCGACCGGTGTCGAGGTGCGCTCGATGGCGACCTGGTACGCGTCCATGTAGTCGTCCCAGAGCTCGCGCTCGTCGACGTCGGAGGGGTTGTACTTCCAGTGCTTGTCGGGGCGATCGAGCCGCTTCGCCAGGCGCTCGCGCTGCTCGTCCTTCGAGATGTGCAGCATCACCTTGACCACTCGGATGCCCATCTCGGCCGCCTGCGCCTCGAAAGCGACGATGGCGCCGTACCGACGGTCGATCTCGTCGGCGGGGGCGAGGGAACGCACGCGTCCGATGAGCACGTCCTCGTAGTGCGAGCGGTCGAACACCCCGATGTGACCGGTGTTCGGCAGGCGCTTCTCGATGCGCCACAGGAAGTCGTGGGCGAGCTCCTCGCTGGTCGGCTTCTTGAACGACGCGAGCTCGACGCCCTGAGGGTCGACCGCCCCCACGACGTGGCGCACGATGCCGCCCTTGCCCGCGGTGTCCATCGCCTGCAGCACCAGCAGCACCGAACCGGTCGCGGTGCCGGCCACGCTCTCGGCGAAGAGTCGCTCCTGCAGATCCTCCAGCGGCTCGCGGCCCGCGTCGAGATCGGCCTTGCCGTCGTCCTTGTCTCCGTCGTACCCCGGTGTCGACCGCGTGTCGATGTCGGCGAGGCGGAACCCCGGGTCGACGCGCAGGGCGTCGGCGGCGGGCGTGGACCATCTCTGGCTTCTGCTCATCCCGACATGGTGCCGTGGCATCCGGGATCGACGCCAGAGCTTGACGGGATCCGCACGGGCGCGGGAGACCCCGACCCGGCTCTCAGCGCGGGAGCGGCACCTCGATCAGCTGGCGTCCCCCGCTCGGGGCGGTGAGCACCTGGTCGAGGGCGACCCGGGTGGTGCAGCGGTGGTACTCCCACCCGAAGGCGAGGGCGAGCTGTTCGAGTCGCGCGGTCTGCGGGGTGTACTGCACGCGCGTCATCGCGTCGTCACCGGCGACGGATGCCACCTCGAGACCGTCGAAGATCGTGCCGCCGCCGTCGTTGCCGACGACGACCTGCAGGCGCGGCTCCTGCTCGCCGGGAGGCAGCAGCAGCGCGCCCATGTCGTGCAGGAACGCGAGGTCTCCTAGCAGGAGGCGGGTCACGCCGGGCCGTTCGTCGACCTGGCTGGCGAGGGCGACCCCGGTCGCCGTCGCGATGGTCCCATCGATCCCGGCGAGCCCGCGGTTGGAGTGCACGGTGACCTTCTTGCCGCCGAGCAGCTCGTCGGCGACGCGCACGATGCGCGACGAACCGAACACCAGGCGGTCGTGCGGCCAGGTGGCCCGCCACAGCGCGTCGACGAGAGCGGGCCGGTCGACGGGGGCGCGCATGACGCCGACCTCGGCGTTGATCGCGCCGAGGCGTTCGGCGGGGACCGCGGAGGCCAGTCCCTCGGCGTCGGGAGCCGGGGGCGAGAGGTCGACCGCGGCGTCGCGCGACGCGCGCATCCACTCACCGAGCCACGCGCGATCGTCCGTGCCCGTCGCCCGGACGGCGTCGACGGCCGTCGTCGCGCCGTTCAGGTTGACGGGTTCGCCCGGACCGCGTACCGCGAGGATCTCGACGTCGTCGCGCATGAGCAGACGCGTCACCTCGCGGCTGAGGGTGGGCCGGCCGAAGACGACGACGCGCTCCACCCGTCCGCCGAGGTCGGGGTCGCTCAGCAGGGCCCGGTAGCCGTGCACCACGTGCCGGCCGAAGCGCGCGCCGCTGACGATCTCGGCGACCAGCGGGAAGCCGCCCTCGTGCGCGAACTGCTCCGCGGCGGGTCCCGCGTCGGCTCCCGCGACCACGATGGTGCGGGGGCCGGCCGCGACGGGGTGCGCAGCCCCGGTCTCCGGCGCGACGTCGGCGATGCCGATGCCGCCCCCACCCTGGTACAGCGCCCCGGAGAGGTCGCCGTCATCGGGGATGACGGCCTCGGCGGCGGCGGTGTCGGAGTCTCGGGATGCCGCCCGCTCGAGCAGCCACGACGGCACCGCGCCGGCGAGCGGCTCGCGGAAGGGCACGTTGAGGTGAACCGGGCCGGCCGCGCGCGCACCCTCGCCGAGGGAGGCGCCCATCGCCTCGGCGGCGACCTGGTCGAGGGCGACGCTCTGCGCGTCGTCGCCGGTGTGGTCGACGGCCTCCGGCACGGCGAGATCCGCCTCGAAGCGCGTCGCCGAGCGGAACAGCCCCGGCTGGCGGGTGGTCTGATTCGCTCCGACCCCGCGCAGCTCGGGCGGCCGATCCCCGGTGAGGAGCAGGAGCGGGACCCCCGCGTGATGGGCTTCGAGAGCGGCGGGGAGGAGGTTGGCCACGGCGGTGCCCGAGGTGCACACGACGACGGCCGGCATCCCGGTCTCGCGCCCGATGCCGAGCGCCGTGAACCCCGCGACGCGCTCGTCGATGCGCACGTGCAGGCGCACGAGCCCGGCGCGCTCGAGCTCGGCCGCGACGAGGGCGAGCGCCTGCGAGCGGGAACCCGGGCTGACCACGATGTGCTGGACGCCGCGGGCCACGAGACCCGCGAGAAGGGCGGCCGCCGCGTCGGTGGCGGGCGCGGCGGAGCGGTCGTTCGGCGAGGTCACGACGGGCTCAGCCGACGGTGCCGCGCTGACCGCGGGTGTCGTCGTCGCCGGGCTTTCCGCTGCCGGGGGTGTCGCCCGGGTCGGTGGTGCGCGGCGGACGGGGCGGGTCGTCGGCATCGGCGTCGAGCTGCGCGAGCTCTTCTTCGAGGCGGCGGATGCGCTCGTCCTGCTCGGCTCGGGCCGAGGCCGTCATGCGTCCGAGGAACTCGGGGTCGTCATCGGGCGCCCGCCGCACGACCGTCTGGCTCGCACGGCCGCGGCCGATCGCGAACCACAGGATGCCGCCGAGCACCGGGAGCAGGATGACGATGGCCAGCCACGCCGGCTTGCTCACCCCGCGGTGACGAGAGGGGGGTTGCACAGCGCAATCGACGATCGTGTAGACCCAGAACAGGACCGCCACGAGCGCCAGGATGAGAAGCAGCCGTGCCATGGACTGATTCTACGTGCGGCGGCTGGACGGGGGCCCGGAGACCGCGAGCCTTCGCCCACCGTCGAACGACCGCGGAGGGGCCGCGCCGGCGCCGCCGTAGAATGAAGCAATGCGTGCTCGTTCGGCCCTCGTCTACACGGTGCTGCGATTGCTCGCCTTCCTCGTGCCCCTCGGCATCCTTCTGCTCTTCCCTGTCTTCCGGGAGCTGCCGTGGCTCGCCGCGATCTTCGCGGCGCTCATCGGCTTCAGCCTGTCGCTGCTGTTCCTGCGCCGTCCCCTTGAGAAGGTCACGGGCGGTCTCGCCGAGCGTCGTGCCCAGCGCGCGACGACGGGTCGCCGTTCCGGCGCCGACGCCGACGCCGACGCCGAGGACGCGGTGGTGGATGCCACCCGGCCCGACGACAGCGGCGATCACCGCCCCGCGGCGGGCTGAGGCCCGGCCTCCCGCGTCATCCGCGCGCGCTGCGACGCTGCCGGCGCAGCGGGGCCGTCAGCCCGCGAACGCCCAGAACAGCAGCGCGCCGTAGGCCACCGAGGTGAAGCTCGTCACCTGCAGGGCCGTGATGAGCTCGCGCGGCGTCCGGTACGTCCACACGATGAGGATCGCGGCCAGTCCGCCCAGCAGCGCGATCAGGGTGAGCCACGCGATCGGGTAGACGAACGCGAGGAACACGGCGATCGCGAAGGGGATGAGAACGAACAGCGTGAACAGCACCTGCGTGGGGCGCCGACCGATCAGCACCGACAGCGTGCGCTTGCCGGCGAGGCGGTCCTGGTCGATGTCGCGCAGGTTGTTGGCCAGCAGCACCGCGCACGCGAGCAGCCCCGCGGCCACCGCGCCGAACCACGCCTCCTGCGGCAGGGAGCGCACCTGCAGCCACGTCGTGCCGAGGGTCGCGACCAGGCCGAAGAACACGAACACGAACAGCTCGCCCATGGCGTTGTAACCGTACGGGCGCTTGCCGCCGGTGTAGAACCACGCCGCGACGATGCAGACCGCGCCGACGGCGAGGAGCCACCACTGTCCCGTGCGGATGACCAGGGCGAGGCCGATCACCGCGGCGAGCGCGAAGAACGCCAGGGCGACGAGCAGCACGGTGCGCGGCTTCGCCTTCTTGCCCCCGGTCAGTCGTCCGGGGCCCACGCGCACGTCGTCGGTGCCGCGTATGCCGTCGGAGTAGTCGTTGGCGTAGTTGACACCGATCTGCAGCGCGAAGGCGACCGCGAGGCAGGCGAGGGCGATCACCCAATGGAGCTGCTCGTCGACGAGCGTCGCCGCCCCCGTGCCGATGAGCACCGGCGTGATGGCGAGGGGCAGCGTGCGCAGGCGGGCCGCCGCGATCCAGTCGCGCGCGGTGGCCGGAGCCGCGGCCTGCGGGGCGCCCGCCTTCGCCTTCTGCGGGTTGCCGCCGGGTCGACGCTTCTTGGCCGGGTGCGAACGCTTGCGAGAGGGTGCTGCCACGGAGGGCAATCCTATGCCCGCGGGTCGTGCCCGAGCGCCGCGCGCAGGGCCGCGCGATCGGGCTTGCCCGACGACAGCGTCGGGAGCTCGGCGACGGCGACCACCCGCGCCGGGCGCGCGGGGGCGCCCACCGCCGCGCCGACCACGGCGCGCACCCGCTCGAGGACGGCGCCTTCGTCGTCGGGCCAGAGGCCCGGCACGACGACCGCGGATCCCTGGCCCCACTCGGCATCCGGGACGGGCACGACCACCGCTTCTTCGAGGCCGGCCACGCCACGGACGGCGGCCTCGACCCGATCGAGCGAGACGTTCACCCCGCCCGAGACGATGACGTTGTCGAGTCGCCCGGTCACCCGCAGCACGCCCTCGACGATCTCTCCCCCGTCGCCGGTGCGGTACCACCGGGTTCCGTCGGCGGCGGTGGGGAAGACGGATGCCGTGCGCTCGGGGTCGCCGAGGTAGCCCTCGGCGAGCATCGGTCCCGACAGTCGCACCTCGCCGTCGACGATGGTGACGTCGACGCCGTCGAGGGGCAGGCCGTCATACACGCATCCCCCGCTCGTCTCGCTCGATCCGTAGGTGCGGACGATCCGCGCTCCCAGGGCGTGCGCTCGCTCCGCGACCGCGGGGGCGAGGGCCTGCCCGCCGATGAGGATCGCCTCGAACGACCGCAGCGCATCGGTCACGGTGGCGTCGGTCTCGGCGGCATCCAGGAGTCGCTGCAACTGCGCCGGGACGAGCGAGGTGTACGTCGGGACGCGCGCACCGTTCTCGTGCGAGGCCATGCCGAGAGCAGCCGCGGCGAACGGCTCGGGGCGGAAGGGCCCCGCGACCACGGCCGGCTCGCGATCGGCGAGCAGGGCGCGCACGAGCACCTGGACGCCCGCAACGTACGTCGCCGGAACGGCGAGGAGCCACGCCCCCTCGCCGATGCGGGCGGCGGTCGCGTAGGCGCTCGCGATGAGGGCGTTGCGCGAGAGGATCACCGACTTCGGCACCCCGGTCGAACCGGAGGTGGTCACGACGACGGCGGTCCCCGACGGCACCTCGTCGACCCGTCCGCCCGCACCGAGCGCGACGGCCGGTCCCGCCCCGAGCACGGCGGCGCGCAGCGCGCGCAGGACGTCGCGCGGATCCTGGGATGCCGGCGCCTCGAGCCTCACGCGGCGGCCCCGGCGCTCAGTAGTGCCACGGCACGTCGGACCAGTCGGGCTCGCGCTTCTCGAGGAAGGAGTCGCGGCCCTCGACGGCCTCGTCGGTGCCGTAGGCGAGGCGCGTGGCCTCCCCGGCGAACAGCTGCTGGCCGACGAGCCCGTCGTCGACGGCGTTGAAGGCGTACTTGAGCATGCGGATCGCCGTGGGCGACTTGGTGAGGATCGTGCGGGCCATCGCCAGCGCCTCCCGCTCGAGCTCCGCGTGCGCGAAGACCCGGTTCACCGCCCCCATCTCGTAGGCGCGCTCGGCGGAGTACTCCTCGGCCAGGAAGAAGATCTCGCGGGCGAACTTCTGCCCGATCTGACGCGCGAAGTACGCGGAACCGTAGCCGGCGTCGAACGAGCCGACGTCGGCATCCGTCTGCTTGAAGCGACCGTGCTCGCGACTGGCGATCGACAGGTCGCAGACGACATTGAGGGAGTGGCCGCCGCCGGCCGCCCACCCGGGGACCACGGCGATGACGACCTTCGGCATGAAACGGATCAGGCGCTGCACCTCGAGGATGTGCAGGCGTCCCGCGCGGCCCGGGTCGTGAACGACGTGCTCTTCATGAGAGTACTTGTAGCCGTCGCGCCCGCGGATGCGCTGGTCGCCGCCCGAGCAGAACGCCCAGCCGCCGTCCTTCGGGCTGGGTCCGTTGCCGGTCAGCAGCACGACGCCGATGCGGTGGTCCTGCCGCGCGATGTCGAGGGCGCGGTACAGCTCGTCGACGGTGTGCGGGCGGAACGCGTTGCGCACCTCGGGGCGGTCGAACGCGATGCGCGCGACGCGACCGTCGTGGGTGACGTGGGCGGTGATGTCGGTGTAGTCCTCGGCGCCGGGCGCCAGGGTCCATTCCGCGGGGTCGAAGAGCTCGGAGACGGTCACGGTTTCAGCCTACGCGCGGCCGCTCGGCGACGGACGGGAACGAGGCGCACTGGACACCCTCCGGGCGGGCGTCGTAGCGTGGGCACCCCGACGATCGGAGCCATCATGACGAAGAAGGTGTCGATTTTTGGCCGCATCCGGGAGTACTTCCTGGGCGCACCCCCGCACGATGCGTCCGAGGACGCCCGCCGCTCGCTGAACCATCAGAGCGAGTCCGCGTACTACGCCGGTGAAGCCGCGAGAAACTGGACGGGCACGTCCGGCGGAGCGCAGTTCAAGCCGTAGCCGCCTCTTCCCTTTCAGGAGCCCGCGGCCGGTCCGGAGATGTAGCTCAGCGTCGTGTCATACGCGGAGGCGTTGCAGACCTGCTGCAAAGACGTGACGGGGCGTGGGGTTGCGACCGATGTCGGCGTCCTGAGCCCATTGCCCCATCCCTTGACGGTCCCGTCCGGCATGAGTGCGAACGCCATACCGTTGTTGACGGCGAGCTGCGTCGCCCCCGACAATCCCGCGAGAGGAACGGGACTCAGCGCACGGTCCCCCGAGAAGTTCGCGCCGAGGACGCCCGTGTAGTTGTCACCCCAGCCCCACGCGTTTCCGTTCTTGTCGAGGACGAACATCGTCGCGCTGTTCCAATCCACCGCGCCCATCCCGATCGTGATCGAGGCGATGTCGGACAACCCGGGAACCTGCACGGGCGACGTCTGTGCCGTCTGGCTGGTCGATCCCATACCGCTGTACCCGCGCACGCTACTGCCCCACATCCAGACCGTTCCGTCGGCCTTCAGGAACATCCCCCCGAGGGAGGGGCGCCCGACGATATCGACCACGTCCGTACCGTTCGCCTGCTGGGTGACGGGGATGGTGTCGACCGTCGAGCCGACTCCCGCGCGGCCGGCGATGAAGTTCCCCCCGAGCGCCCACGACGTGCCGTCGCTCTTGAGCGCGAACAGGCAGAAGGTCGTCGCAGAGATCTTCACCACGTCTGTCAGCCCGGGGACCGGGGCGGGCGTCCAGCGGTCGTTGGTGGTCCCGTCGCCCAACTGCCCGTGCGTGTTGCCGCCCCACGCCCAGACGGTCCCGTCTCGGCGCAGAACCCAGTACGTGCCGTTGAAATTCGTGCAGGCCGCAAGCGACACCACGTCGGAGACCCCGGTCTGCCGGGTGAACGCGCCGCCGGTGCGACGGTCACGGGCCCACAGGCTGCCGTCGGCGAGGATCGCGAAATGCCACGTCAGTGCCGACGCGTACTGGACCACGGGCGAGGGGAAGTTGAGGGGCATCTGGCTCTGTGAGAAAGAGCCGTTGCTCGTCGTGCACTGCACCAGGTTCGCCCCCACCACCGTGAAGGCCCCGAAGCCCGAGTCGCCACCGGACAGCGCGGTGATGGTGGCGGTGCTGCCCGGATAAGCCCAGTTGTCGTGCAGATCGAAGTCTGTCGCGTACTGTCCGGCTCCGTCTGTGGTGCCGTTGGGGGCGGCGATCGTCGAACCGGTCGGGCCGGTGAGCGATACCGCCTGACCGGCGCGGGGCTGCCCTTGGGCTGTCCGCACTGTCGTCGTGATGCGCGTGCCACCCGAGGCCGGGACCGTGTTGTCGGGGGACGTCACCGAGACGAGGGGCACCGTCGAGGTCGCGGCATGGGCGGGCACAGCCGCGGAAACCGCCACGACGGGCACCGACCATGCAGCAGTACCGATGAGTGCACGACGAGAAAGGACCGGGGCGGAATGGGTATCGAGTGCATTCGGCATGATCAGCTCCAGAGTCGACGACGTTGTTCTCCACCCTGCTTCGAAGAGGAGACCGCCACTCGAGCCGAGGGCCCTCAATTCACCCTTTGTGCGCCTTCTTTCATCCGGATTCGCGCGCATACATGCTCGACGCGCGGGCGACTCGCGTCAGGCGTTCTTGGCGTCGCGCCAGCGCAGCCAGCGCTCGACGAGCGAGTAGTCCCACTCGGGGCCCGAGAAACCGAGCGTGAACAGGCGGGTGCCGGCGTCGAACAGCGCGTCCGCGACGTCCTCGTCGCGGTCCTTGAGCTCGTTCGAGACGACGAGGTCGGACAGGTCGCGCTGCTCGGTCTCGGCCCACGTCCGGATGACGTCGAACTTGTGCGGCAGTTCGTCGGGCGCGACGAAGCTGTGCCAGATGTGGGCGTGACGGGCGACCATGCGCAACGTCTTCTGCTCGCCCTTGCCGCCGATCATGACGGGGATCTCGCGGGTGGGGGCGGGGTTGAGCTTCGACCAGCGCGCGGCGATGCGATCGAGGTCGGTCGCGAGGGCGTTCAGCCGCGAGCCCGCGGTGCCGAACTCGTAGCCGTACTCGTCGTAGTCGCGCTGGAACCAGCCCGAACCGGTGCCGAAGATGAAGCGACCGGCGTCGCCGCCCTTCTTGCTGATGTGGTCGACGGTGCGCGCCATGTCGGCCTGCAGGTCGGCGTTGCGGTAGCTGTTGCAGTTGACGAGGGCGCCGAACTCGACCCGCTCGGTCTGCTCGGCCCAGGCGGCCAGCATGGTCCACGCCTCGAAGTGCTCCCCGTCGGGGTCGCCGTAGAGCGGGAAGAAGTGGTCCCAGTTGAACAGGACGTCGACGCCCATCTCCTCGAGACGGAGGACGGCGTCGCGGATGTCGGAGTACTGCACGTGCTGCGGCTGGATCTGGACGCCGAGCCGCACCGGAGTGTCGAAGAGCATGGCGTCAGCCTATGCCCGTGCCCGGACGGCGGGACGGGTGGACGGCACGCTCGCGGCCACGTAGCGTGGAGAGGCCAGACGATCGGAGTCATCATGACGAAGAAGATGTCGAAGCTCTCGCGACTGCGGGATTACCTGTTCGGCCCGCGCCGCACGCGAGCGGAGTTCGAGGGGGCGATGGAGTCCCTCGACCACCAGCGGGATCTGTCGTCGTCATACAGCGACGAGCGGCAGAAATTCCTCCCCGGCGGGCCACCGGCCCCGAATCACCGCTGAGCGCCATGATGAGGGCATGAGCACCGTCGCCCTCCCCACGCTCGCCGACGTCCTCGCCACCGCGCGCGTCGTCTCGCTCCCCTTGGCTGCCCGCTTCCGCGGCATCCATGTCCGCGAGGCGGTCGTCTTCGAGGGGCCGGAGGGGTGGACGGAGTTCTCCCCGTTCGTCGAGTACGGCGACGACGAGGCGGCGACCTGGCTCGGCGCCGCCCTCGATTACGGGTGGTCCCCCTCTCCCCTCCCGGTCCGCGACCGCATCGGCGTCAACGCCACGATGCCGGCGGTGCCCGCGGGCCAGGTGCGCGGCATCCTGGAGCGCTACGACGGATGCCGAACGGTCAAGGTGAAGGTCGGCGAGGCCGGTCAGACCCTCGCTGACGACGTCGCGCGGGTGCGGGCGGTGCGCGAGAGCATGGGCCCCGAGGGGCGCGTGCGCATCGACGCCAACGCCGCGTGGAACGTCGACGAGGCCGAGAGAGCGGTGCACGCCCTCGCCGAGTTCGACCTGGAGTACGTCGAGCAGCCGTGCACCGAGGTCGACGAGCTCGCGCAGCTGCGGGAGCGCATCGCCTACCTCGACATCCCGATCGCCGCCGACGAGAGCGTCCGCAAGGCGGCCGATCCCCTGCGGGTCGCGCGCAGCGGGGCCGCCGATCTGCTCGTGATCAAGGCGCAGCCCCTCGGCGGCCTCCACGCGGCGCGCGAGATCGTGCGGCAGGCGGGGCTCCCGGTGGTCGTCTCGAGCGCGCTCGACACCTCGATCGGCCTGTCGATGGGGGCGGCTCTCGCGGCGTCGCTGCCGGAGCTGCCCTACGACTGCGGTCTGGGTACCGCGTCGCTGTTCACCGCCGACGTCGTGGCATCCCCCCTCGTCGCCCGGGACGGGATGCTGAGCCTGGAGCGTCCGCGCCCCTCCGGCGCCGACCTCGACCGCGTCGCCGCCGACGAGGAACGACGCGACTGGTGGATCGCGCGCCTGAGCCGGTGCTACGGGGTGCTCACTCGAGGATGAGCCGCACGAGCTGCTCGAGGCGCTCGCCGAGCGCGGCGCGGGTGTCCGTCGCGTTCTGACGCGTCATGAGCGCCGTCTCGGCGGTCGTCACCCACCCGGACAGCAGCAGTTCGGTCGCCATCTCGGCCGGAACGCGCAGCGAGAGCCCGCGCGCGTGGGCGATGTCGCGCACCAGCTGCGTCACGCTGACGCTCAACGCACGGTTCAGCGCGAGATACGCCTCCGCGAACTCCGGGCTGCGCAGCGCCTGCACGCGGATCTCTGCGGCGAGCAGCACGTCGAGCCGGTCGTCGCCGGCGACCTCGAGCACCTCCTGCACGAGCTGGAGGACCTCGCCCGTGGCATCCAGGCCGCGATCCTCGATCGAGGTGACGCGTTCGCGCACCATCGCGACGGTCACCTCGGCGGATCGCGCGCACAGTGCGAGGAAGAGCTCCTCCTTGGAGGCGAAGTTGGAGTAGAAGGCGCCGCGTGTGAATCCGGCGCGCTCGCAGATGGCCTCGACCGACGAGGCCTCGATGCCGATCTCGGCGAACATCTCGGCGGCGGCATCCATGAGACGGGTGCGCGTGTTCTCGCGACGGCGCGTCGTCGCGGGGGCGGAATCGCTCATCCGCTGCCTCTCTTTCTGGGGCGAAATCCAGGTTCGACCTCGCCCGCTCCGACTACGATACATTGATGTATCCGATACGGTGATGTATCGACCCGTTCACCGATCGTGGGAGCCGCCGTGTCGACATTCCTGTACACCCTGGGTCGCTGGTCGTTCCGCCACCCGTGGCGCGTCCTGACCGCGTGGCTGCTCGTGCTCGTTCTCGCCGGAGGCGGCGTCGCCCTGTTCGCCAAGGGCACCGACAACACCTTCACGATCCCGGGTACCGAGTCGCAGGCGGGCCTCGAGATGCTGGGCCGCACGTTCCCCCAGGTGAGCGGCGCGAGCGCCGAGATCATCGTCGTCTCGGCCGACGGGGCGAAGGTCACGGACCCGGCCTACCAGGACGCCGTGCAGAAGACCACGACCGACGTCGGCGGGCTCGACTTCGTCGAAGCCGTGACCGACCCCTACGACTCCCGCATCTCGGGCGGCATCTCCGACGATCAGCGCGCCGCGATCGTGCGCATCCAGTTCTCCGGCGAATCCACCGAGGTGCCCCAGGCCACCGAAGACGGACTCCGCGAGGCCGCCACCGCCCTCGGCGACGCCCTTCCCGCCGGCTCGCAGGCGGTGCTGGGCGGCCAGCTCTTCGCCACCGAGATCCCCGGCGCCTCCCTCACCGAAGCCCTCGGCGTGCTGATCGCCGCCCTCGTGCTGATGGTGACGTTCCGCTCGTTCCTCGTGGCCGGGATGCCGCTGGCCACCGCGATCCTCGGCGTCGCCCTCTCGATCGCGCTCATCTTCATCGCGACCGGATTCGCCACGGTGTCGTCGACGACGCCGCTGCTGGCGGTGATGCTGGGCCTGGCGGTCGGCATCGACTACGCCCTCTTCATCGTGTCGCGACATCAGGACCAGACGAGAGCCGGCATGGACCCCGAGGAGTCCACCGCGCGCGCCGTCGGCACCGCCGGCTCGGCCGTGGTCTTCGCCGGCATCACGGTGCTCATCGCTCTCATCGGCCTCGGCTTCGCCGGCATCCCCTTCCTCACCACCATGGGCATCGCCGCCTCCGTCGCGGTCGCGATCGCGGTGTGCGTCGGGCTGACCCTGACCCCGGCCTTCCTCGGGTTCGCCGGACAGCGCGTGGTCGGATGGGGTTACAAGCGCCCGAAGAAGCGCTCGCGCACGGCGACCGCCGAAGACGACGCCGCCGCCGCCGAAGAGGCCGCGGCCGAGAGCGTGCGTCGCGCCTCGACGGCGGCCGTGCGGGCCCAGCGCAACGGCCCCGCCAAGCGCTGGGTGGGCCTGGTCACCCGGCATCCGGTGGTCACCACCGTCGCCGTGATCGGCGTGCTCGGCGTCACGGCGATCCCCGCCGCCTCCCTCGCGCTGACCCTCCCCAACGCGGGACAGCTGCCCCAGGGCGACGAGGCCCGCGTCGCGTACGAGCTGACCGACGAGTACTTCGGTCCGGGCGCGAACGGCCCCCTCATCATGACGGGGACGATCGTCACCTCCAACGACCCGCTGAACCTCATGACCGACATCGGCGACGAGATCGCCAAGATCCCCGGCGTGGCCGAGGTGGCCCTGGCGACGCCGAACGAGACCGCCGACACCGGCATCGTGCAGATCGTCCCCGAAACGGCCCCCGACGACCCCCGCACCGCCGACCTCGTGCGCGAGCTGCGCGCCCAGGAGGACCGCCTGTACGACGAGTTCGGCGTGCGCCTGCTCGTCACCGGCTACACCGCGGTCACGATCGACATCTCCGATCAGCTGGGCGCCGCCCTCCTGCCCTTCGGCCTGTTCGTCGTGGGCCTGTCGCTCGTGCTGCTGATGATCGTGTTCCGCTCGATCTGGGTGCCGCTCACCGCCGCCGGCGGGTACCTGCTGTCGGTCGCCGCCTCGTTCGGCGTCGTCGCGGCCGTGTTCGAGTGGGGGTGGTTCGCCGACGCCCTGCACGTGGCCAAGGTCGGACCGATCATCAGCTTCATGCCCATCGTCGTGATGGGTGTGCTCTTCGGCCTCGCGATGGACTATCAGGTCTTCCTCGTCTCGCGCATGCGCGAGGACTACGTGCACGCGAAACGCGACGGACGCACGCCCCGCGAGGTGGCGCTCGGCGCGGTCCGCAGCGGCTTCTCGGCATCCGCCCGCGTCGTCGTGGCGGCGGCCGTGATCATGTTCGCGGTCTTCGTGGCGTTCGTCCCCGAGGGTGACTCGAGCCTGAAGCCCATCGCCCTGGGGCTCGCCGTCGGGGTCGCCGTCGACGCGTTCCTCGTGCGCATGACGCTCGTGCCGGCGATCCTTGCGCTGCTGGGCGCGAAGGCGTGGTGGATGCCGCGCTGGCTCGACCGCATCCTGCCCAAGCTCGACGTCGAGGGCGAGGCGGTCGAGCGGGAGGTGCACCTCACCGACTGGCCGGCCGAGCCCGCGATGGCGATCGCCGCCGACGATCTGCAGACATCCGTCTCGTCGGATGCCGAGGAGCCGGTGTTCCGCGACGTGTCGCTGCGCCTGGGCTACGGCGGCACGCTGCTGGTGACGGGAGAGACCCGCACCACGCGCACGCTCCTCCTCGCCCTCGCCGGTCGCCTGTCGAAGATCGAGGGCAAGCTCCGCGTCGACGGACTGCTGGTGCCCGAACGCGCCGGTGCCGTGCGCGCCCGCGTCGGTGTCGCCCTCCTCGACGACCCCTCCACCGCCGAGGCGGACGTGGCCCAGGCCGTCGCCCGCGGAACGCGCATCGTCGTCGTCTCCGACATCGACCGCCTCGACGACGACGCCCGCGACGACGTCGCGCATGTGCTCCGCCGCGCCGCGGTCGAGGCCCGCGAGCGGGCGGGAGACGCATCGTCGCCCTTCACGCTCGTCGTGTCGGCCCGCGACGAACGCCGCGCCCTCGCCCTGCTGTCGGAGGCGCACCGCCCCGACGTGGTCTCCCTGCCCCTGCCCACGCCGCGACGGCACCGCACCGAACCCGAAACCTTCGCCGATCTCTCCGAGGTGTTCGCATGACTCTCCCCGTCGAGCGCTCCCGCTCGCGCCGCCCCGTCACCTGGCTCACGCTCATCGGCGTGCTCCTGCTGCCCGCCGTGATCGGCGGCATCCTGGTCGGTGCGCTGTACAACCCCACCGACCGGCTCGAGAACATCACCGCCGCGATCGTCAACGACGACAAGGCGGTCGAACTGAACGGCCAGCTCGTCCCGCTCGGTCGACAGCTCACCGGCGGTCTCGTCAAGGGCGCCGACGACCAGTCGAGCAACATCGACTGGGTCATCTCGAACGACGAGGATGCCGCCGCAGGCCTCGCCGATGGAACGTACACGGCCGTCGTGACGATCCCTGAGAACTTCACGGCCGCCTCGCTCTCGACGCGGCCGGGCGAGACGCCGGTCAAGGCGACGATCGGCGTGCAGACGGCCCCGGACGCGCGCGTCGTCGATGGAGCCATCACCTCGGCGCTGGCCACCACCGCGACCAGCGTCTACGGCGGCGAGCTGTCGTCGCAGTACCTGAAGAACGTCTTCCTCGGCTTCACCACGCTGAGCGATCAGCTCGGCTCCGCCGCGAGCGGCGCGCACCAGCTGGCCGACGGGGCCTCGCAGGCCGCGACGGGGGCGGGCGACCTGCGCGACGGTCTCGGACAGCTCTCCACCGGAGCCGCGGGCGTCGCCGACGGGGCCGCTCAGATCGCGGCCGGGACCGGCCCGCTCGCCGACGGCGCCTCGAAGCTGGCCTCGGGGTCGACGGCCCTCGCGAGCGGAACGCGGGACGCCGCCGCGGGCGTGGACAAGCTCGCGACCGGGGCCGACGGCATCGCCGCCGGCAACCAGGAGCTCGCGACGCGGATCAACGGTCTCGCCGACCAGATCCCCCCGGGCTTCGCCGACGACGCGCAGAAGCTCGCCGACGCGGCCCCGCAGGTCAACAAGGCCCTGGTCGATGCGAACGACGCCCTGCAGAAGGCGGCGGCGGAGTGCACGGGAACACCGGAGCAGTGCCAGGCCCTGCGCGATGCGGCGGCCGCCGCCGCAGCCTCTCTCGGCCAGGCGACCGACACGGTCACGCGGATCGGCGATCTGGCCGGACAGGCCGCCCAGCTCCCCGCCGGCATCCGCGCCATCGCCGACGCCAACCAGCAGCTCGCCGACGGCGCGACCGGCCTCGCCGGCGGCGCCCGCGAGGCGGCGACCGGTCTCGGCACGCTCGCCGGCGGAATGGACGGCATCGCCACCGGTGCGACCCAGCTCGCCGACGGGACGACGAAGCTCGGCGCGGGCGCCGCGACCCTGAGTTCGGGCGCCGCGCAGCTGGCATCCGGGGCCTCCGGAGCCGAAGACGGCGCCGGCAAACTCGCCGACGGCGTGAGCCAGGTCGCGAGCGGCACCTCGTCGCTCGCCGACGGGCTGGACTCGGCCGTCGCGCAGCTGCCGACCTACACCGACAGCCAGGCGACCACGCTCGCCGACGTCGTGGCCGATCCGGTGTCGGCGACCGGCGCCGACGACTCGCTGTTCGGCCTCGCGGCCGTCCCCCTGTTGGCGATGGCCGTGCTGTGGTTCGGCGGGCTCGCCTCGTTCGTGGCGTTCCAGGCCGTGTCGGCGCGCGCCCTCACCAGCCGCCGCCCGTCGGCTCTCGTGGCCCTACGCGGCTTCGCCCCCGCAGCCCTCGTCGGCGCCGTGCAGGGTCTGCTGGTGGCCGGGGTGGTGCAGATCGCCTCGAAGTACGACTGGGGCGACTGGGCGATGTTCGCCCTCGTGTGCGTCGCGGCCGGCATCGCCTTCGCGGCCGTGCACCAGGCCCTGGTCGCGGTGTTCGGGGGCGCGGGTCGCTGGATCGCCGCCGTGATCGGGGCGCTGGCGCTGGGAGCGAGCATCGTTTCGACCGTGCCTCCGGCGCTGGCCGCCGCGGCATCCCTCCTGCCGACGGCTCCGGCGTACCAGGCGATGCTCGGCGCCCTGTCGTCGGCCGGTGGAGTCGGGGCCGGCCTCGCCGGATTCGTCGTGTGGGCCGTGCTGTCGCTGATCGTCACGACGCTGATCGTGGTGCGCCGCCGCACGACCTCCGCGAAGACCGCCGCCCAGCCCGCGTAGGTCCCGCAGGGTCGAGTGTCCACAACACCCGGACGAATTCCTCGAACGTCCGGGTGTTCTGGACACTCGCGCGCCTGACCACGCTCCCGCGTGCCCGGGCCGCGCGCCCGTGCCCCGCTCGACCCGCGCAGCCCGCCTCACCGCACCGCACCGCACCTCGAGTGTCCGAAACACCCGGACCTTCCGTCGAGCCGTCCGGGTGTTTCGGACACTCGTACGTGCCGGGGGCCGCCGGGCGCCCCGAGGACCGCGAGGCTCCTCCCCACGGCGGGATTTGTGCGCTGCGTCCACGGATGCCCGCGAAGGAGCGGCGGCCGACCGCCCCGATGCGGTGTCGTCGAAGGATGCGACGGCAGACCCTCCCGAACGAGCTCGGACCCGCATTCACCGTGCGCGAGGCGCGGAGCCTGGGTGTGCGGCGAGACAGGCTGACGGCTATGGATCTGAACGCCCCCTTCCACGGGCTTCGGGCGCGCGTCGACGCGGCGGCCGGGGACGTGGTGGCCCTCTGCCGGATCTACGAGCCGCGCCTGACCTCGGCGCAATTCTTCAGCCACACCACGGCGGCGATGCTGTGGGACCTCCCTCTGCCCGCCTCCTCCTCGGCGAACCTGCACGTCTCCGCTCGGCCGCCCGCGCGAGAGCCGCGAACCCGCGGAGTAACGGGGCACCGCGTCGATGTGCCGATCGAGTACCTTACGCTTCGCCACGGCCTGCCCGTGCCCACCCCGGCCGAAACCTGGGCTGAGCTGGGTGCGCTGCACCCCGTCGATCGACTCGTCGCCGTCGGCGACGCCATCCTCACGCGGAGGCTCGCGGAACACACCGACCTCCAGGAAGCTGCGCTGCGTCTCGCCCGTCGTGGAGTGAGCGATCTGCGCGAAGCGCTGCCTCTCCTGCGGGCGGGTGCGGAGTCGCCACGGGAGACGGTCGTACGTCTCATCCTCATGCGGGCGGGTCTGCCGGAGCCCGAGCTCAACCGCGACCTCCACGACGAGGACGGCAGCTTCATCGCGCGCCTGGATCTCGCCTATCCCGACTACCGCGTGGCCGTGGAGTACGACGGCCGGCAACACGCCGATCTCGCCCAGTTCCGACGGGATGCCGATCGCTGGCCGGCCATCGCCGCTCGTGGATGGCTTCTGGTCAGGGTCGTCGACCACCACCTCCTCGACCCCGCCAGGTGCGTCGTGGACCCAGTCGCCCGAGCCCTCCGCTCGCGCGGGTGGCGCCCCTGAAGACCCTCGATTGTCCAGAACACCCGGACCGGTTCGACTTCCGACCGGGTGTCTTGGACACTCGCACAGAGCACGCCCGGGCGGGGCAGAGCGCGCCCGCACGGCACAGAGCGCATCCGGGCGGAGCAGCACGCGCCCGGGCCGGGCGTCGACGCACGCGAGCAGAAAGGCCCGCCCGGCGACAGCCGGACGGGCCCGAGTCCCACGGGAAGGGGGGATTACGTCGTCAGGCCGCTGTAGGCGTGCAGGCCCTTGAAGAAGACGTTGACGATCGTGAAGTTGAACAGCACCGCGGTGAAGCCGATGATCGACAGCCACGCCGAGCGGGTGCCGCGCCAACCGCGGGTCGCGCGAGCGTGGATGTAACCGGCGTAGAGCACCCAGATGACGAAGGTCCAGACCTCTTTGGTGTCGAAGCCCCAGAAGCGGCCCCACGCGTCGTTGGCCCAGATCGAGCCGGCGATGAGGGTGAAGGTCCAGAAGATGAAGCCGACGATCGCAAAGCGGTAGGCCAGCGACTCGAGGGCGTCGGCGTTCGGAACCGTGCGCAGGAAGCCGCGCTTCGGCTCGGCATCCCCCGGGGCCTCGGCGAGCTTGCGCTCGCGACGGGTCTGGATGAGCTGCACGACCGAGAGCCCGAAAGCCAGAGCGAACAGCGCCGTCGCCAGGCTCGCGACGAACACGTGCACGACGAGCCACACCGACTTCAGCGGGTCGGCGAGCGGCACGACCTCCACGTGGAACGCCAGCGTCGCACCACCGAGCAGCAGCACGGCGAGGCCGGTCATGAGCGAGCCGAGGAAGCGCAGGTCGTAGCGGGTGAGCACGGCCAGGTACACCGCGATGATCAGCAGCAGCCCGGTCATGGCGAACTCGTACATGTTCGACCACGGCACGCGCTCGGCGGCGATTCCGCGCAGCACCGTCGCCACCAGGTGGAAGACGAACCCGAGCGCCGTGAGCACGGTGCCCAGGCGGGCCCAGAGGTAGCGCGGCTTAGCGGCGGAGGCACCGGATGCCGCCGACCCGCCGCCGGAGGAGATCACTCCCCCGCCGCCCGCGGTCACGAGCTCGCGCGCGACGACCTCGTCTTTCGCCTTGAGCGCGAGGTCGGAGCGGCGCGCCAGGTCGATCGCGTAGGCGATGAACGCCAGCACGTAGATGGCGACCGCCGTCCACACCAGGAGGAGGGAGATCTCGTCGAGGAGAAGCGGGTCGGTTCCGGGCATGGTCTCAGTCTACTTTTCCGGTGTCGGGGTGGCTCTGGCCGGGGGTCGGGGGAAGGGTCGCGCCGTGCTTCTCGGCGAGCTGGTCGACGGCCGCCGCGAGCGTCGGGTCCTCCCCGCGCGCGAGGCCCGCGTACTCGACGAGCACGGAGTCGCCCTGCGGGGTGGCCTTGACCCACATGCGGCGGCGCGGCACGAAGAGCGCGGCGAGCAGACCGAGCAGGGCCAGCAGGGCGAAGGAGAGCACCCATGGTCCCGCGAGGTCGCGGTGGATGGACAGGGAGGCGAAACGCTTGACCGACCCCTCGTACCCGACGGCTCCCGCGGGCGCCTCGTTCTCGAAGGTGATCGTGCCGAGGCCGTTCGGCAGGTCTTCCGTCTGGCCGGGCATGAGCTGGATGGCCGGGTTCCCGCTGTCTCCTCCGGCGATCTGCGTCATGCCCGAGGGGTCGAGCGTGTACACCGATCGGGGGGTGCCGTCGTCGATGCCGAGATCGCCCTCGTAGACGCGCAGCGTCAGCGTCGGGTACTCCAGCGCCCCGTAGGTGGAGGTCAGGGCGCCCGAGGGGAGCACGTCCATCGTCGGGTAGAAGAATCCGAGCAGGCCGAGCTGTTCGGGCAGGCCGTCGGCGACCTTGATGACGCCGAGCGAGGTCATGTTGGCATCCTGGGGCAGGAAGGCGACCGAGTCGTGGAACACCTCGTTGCCCTGGGCGTCGCGGATCGTCACGGTCGGGGCGTAGCCGTTGCCGAGCAGGTAGACGCGGTCGCCCTGCACGTCGAGCGGGTGGTTGACGCGCACCTCCCCGTCCTGCGGATCGGTACCGGGGGCCTGCGTCGTGACGTGCGCGACGAAATCGCCGGCCTGACCCGATCCGGGCTGCCCCGGGGGGACGTAGGTGACGTCGAACTTGTCGAGCGTCATCGAGTACGGCGTGAGGGTGTCGCCGCTGACGAAGCGACCCGGGTTGAACGAGGAGTAGTCGAGCAGGCTGTTCGCGAAGGCCTGCCCCTCGACGAGAACGCGCTGACCGGTGTAGGTGAATCCCCCGCCCACGCCGACGGCGATCAGCACGCCCACGAGCGCACCGTGGAAGAGCAGGTTCCCGGTCTCGCGCAGGTATCCGCGCTCGGCGGACACCGAGAACGATCCGCGCCCGTCGTAGCGCGCCACCCGGTAGCCGCTCTTGCGCAGCTGCGCGGCCGCGGACTCCACGGCGGCCGCCGCCACGGCATCGGCATCCGCATCCGCTTCACCCTCGACCGCGATCGTGCGGGAGCGGTGGTCGTCCAGGCGCGACAGACGCGCCGGCGTACGCGGCGGCTGCGAGCGCAGGGCCTTCCAGTGGTGCTTCGTGCGCGGCAGCACGCAGCCGATCAGCGAGATGAACAGCAGGAGGTAGATGGCCGAGAACCACGGCGAGGTGTAGACGTCGAACAGGCTCAGCTTGTCGAGCACCGGCGCGAGGTCGGGGTTATCGGTGAAGTACTGGGTGACGCCGTTCGGGTCGGCGCTGCGCTGCGGCACCAGCGAGCCGGGCACCGCGGCGATCGCGAGCAGGAGCAGCAGCACCAGGGCGGTGCGCATGCTGGTCAGCTGACGCCATCCCCAGCGCAGCCAGCCGACGACGCCCAGCTTCGGCTGGGTGACCTCGTCGGCGGAGCCGCTGTCGGCGTGGTCGGACGGACGCAGCGGGTCGGTCATCGTGTTCCCTCGATCAGAGCGGGAGTTGGACACCCTGGATCACCCCCTGCAGCACCGACATCCACTGGCCCCACAGGCCCGTGACCATGAGCAGGCCGAGGACGATCAGCAGCCCTCCGCCGATGAGGTTCACGACGCGGATGTGCCTGCGGACGAAAGACACCGACCGCGTGGCCCACCCGAGGCCCAGGGCGAGCAGGACGAACGGGATGCCGAGGCCGAGCGAGTACGCCAGTCCGAGCAGCGCCGCCCGGCCCGGGTCGCCCAGGTTGTACGACACCGAGAGGATCGCGGTCAGGGTGGGGCCGATGCACGGCGTCCAGCCGATGCCGAGGGCGATGCCCAGCAGCGGGGCGCCGATGAGCCCGAGGTTCGCGCGGGACTGCATGCGCACCGATCGCTGGGCGAGCCCGAACAGACCGATGAACACCAGCCCCATCAAGATGATGACCACGCCCATGACGCGCGTGATGACGTCGGCGTACTCGATGAAGAAGGCGCCGAGGGTGCCGCCCAGGACGTTGATCGCCATGAACACCGCCGTGAAACCGGCGATGAACAGCAGGGTCCCGCCGAGCAGCCGCCCGCGGCCGGGCCCGGATGCCGATCCCCCGCGGGGAGCGACGGCACCGCCGATGTAGCCCAGGTATCCCGGGACCAGCGGCAGCACGCACGGCGACAGGAAGGAGATGAGCCCCGCCGCGAGCGCGATGGGGACGGCCACCCACAGCGCCCCGTCGAAGACGAGAGCGCCCGGGTTCACGCGTTCTCCGCGACCAGCGTGCGCACGATCGCCTCGAGGATCGACGCCTCGGGGAGCTCGCCGACGATGCGGGCCGCGACGCGGCCCTGCTTGTCGAGCACGAGGGTGGTGGGGGTGGCGTTCAGCGGGGTCGCCTTGTTGAACGCGAGCTTCAGCTGCGCGTCGTCGACGGCCATCGCGCTGGAGTACGACACCTCGTGGTCGCGCGCGAACGACAGGGCCGTCGCGGGCTGGTCGTACGTGTTGATGCCGAGGAAGGCGACATCCTGACCCTGGAAGCTCTGGTAGGCCTGCTCGAGACGCGGAGCCTCGATGATGCACGGTCCGCACGTGGCGTACCAGAAGTTGACCACGAGCACCTTGCCCGCGAAGTCGGCGCTCGAGACGGGAGAGCCGTTGTCGAGTGTTCCCGAGAAGTCGACGGGTTCGCCGCGCTGGTCGGCCGCGATCTCCTTGGTCTGGAAGCCGTTGGCGGCGATGTAGCCCTTGTTGTCGCCGGCGCGGTACTGGTCGGCGAGAGGATCGGCACTGCAGGCGGACAGGCCCGCGATGAGCGCGACGGAGGCCAGGACGGCTCCGGCCGCGGTGAGGATTCGGCGCATCACACGGCTCCTACGTCGACGGCACCGGCGGTGGATGCCGGCGTTGCGTACGCCACCTCGACGAACCGCGGACCGCCGGCGCCCTCGCGCCGTTCGAAGCTCGTCACGCTCGACAGTTCGCAGCGGCGCTTGCGCGGGTCGTGGCGGGTGGGCTGGTGGGACAGGGCGAGGTGTGTCACCCAGATGGGCAGCTGGTGCGAGACGACGACGACGTCGCCCGAGGGCACGCGGTTCCAGGCGTCGTCCATCGCCGCGACCATGCGGGCGACGATGCGCTCGTACGGTTCGCCCCAGCTGGGCACGGCGGGGCGGCTCAGGTGACGCCAGTTCAGGGGGTTCGCGAGCGCCTGCTTCATGCGGCGGCCCTCGAAGACGTTGGTGGGCTCGATGACGCGATCGTCGATGAACGGCTCGGCGCCGAAGAGCTCGACGAAGGGTTCGGCCGACTCGCGCGTCCGCTGCAGGGGCGAGACCACGAGGGCGCTCACGGGACGCTCGAGGCCGTGGACGTACTCGGCCGCCTGCCGCGCCATGCGGCGCCCCTCGACGCTCAGACCGAAACCGGGGAGCCGACCGTACAGCACGCGACGGGGGTTGTAGACCTCTCCGTGGCGCACGAGATGAAGGCGATCGGCGGGCACGATCCCAGTCTAGGCGCGGGTTCTGTGGTCTGACTGAGTCCGGATGCCGGTTGCCTCGACGTGGAGATATCCCCCGCTCAGGCGTCCCGACGGGCCGCGAGCAACGACCTCACCCGCGAGTAGAGGAACCACGCGACGCCTACGCCGACCGCGGCGATGACGACGTACTGCAGGATCGAGGCGTACTCCTCCACGATGTGCCAGTTCTCGCCGAGCAGGTAGCCGGAGAGCACGAAGATCGTGTTCCAGATCAGGCTCCCCGCGCCGGTGAGCAGCCCGAAGCGCCACAGCGGCATCTTCGAGACGCCGGCCGGGATCGAGATGAGGCTGCGGAAGATCGGGATCATCCGACCGAAGAACACGGCCTTGCCGCCGTGGCGTTCGAACCAGGCGACGGTCCGGTCGACGTCTTCGGGATGCAGCAGCGGCATCTTGGCCGCGAACGCCCGCAGCCGCGCGGCGCCGAGCCAGCGTCCCAGCCCATAGAGCAGGAAGGCGCCGACGACGGAACCGACCGTGGTCCACAGCAGGGCCTCGATGAGGGTGAACGATCCGCGGCTGGCGGTGAGCCCGGCCATCGGGAGCACCACTTCGCTGGGGAGCGGGGGGAAGAGGTTCTCGAGGGCGATCGCGACGCCGGCGCCGACGGGCCCGATGACCTCCATGAGCGACACGGTCCAGTCGGCGAGCGAGGTCAGCCAGGACTGCTCCTCGGCGGAACCGGAGCCGGCCCGCAGCGGGGAGAGGGAGAGGGTGGTGTCGGTCATCGGGTGCCTTCGCGCTCGGTGATCGGCCGCCCGTCCAGGCGTCCTCGATCCAGGCTACGGCCCGGCCCGGCACGGTTCCTGGGGGTTGCCCCCGAGCGATTCAGGATGCCGAGAGCCCGGCGCCGACGAGGGCGGCGGCGACGAACCACACGGCGACCATGGTCGCGATCGCGACGAGGGGGACCCAGAACGCCAGGCGGTGGCGCACGAGACGGACGATGGCGGCGACGACGCCGATCACGAGGATCACCCACGGGGCGATGACGGCGGTCCAGAAGCCGGTGTTCATGAGCCCGGCGTCGCACGACTGCGTCGCGCAGGCCTGCGCGGCGGAGGCGAGGACCACCCCGGCGTAGGTCGCCACGAGCGCCAGCAGCGGCAGGAGCACGAGCAGGACGATGGTGAGGGCGACGTCCCACGGTCGCGCGGCACGCCCGCGGGGTTCCGGACGCAGCGTCCGGAACGACTCCGGGGGGAGGGAGAACGTCACGAGCGCCATCATAGGGACGGCGGGCGCGCCCCGCCCGCGGATCGACTCCGCACACGGCCGGCCGCACCGCGACGACCCCCGACGCGGAGCCGACGAGGGGCGCGCGACCGCCCGCACGTAGACTGGTCGATCGTGAGCGAACGCGTCCTGGTCAACCAGCTGAAATCCCTCCCCGCCGGCCCCGTCGAGGTGTCGGGATGGGTCGAAACCGTGCGCGATCAGAAGAAGGTGCAGTTCGTCGTCCTGCGCGACGAGACCGGCGCCGTGCAGCTGGTCAACCCGGCGACGCGCCCCGCCGAGGACGCCGGCGAGCAGGATGCCGCCGCCCTCGCCCTCACCGAGACGATCGGCGGCCTCGCGACCGGCACGTTCCTGACCGTGCGCGGCGAGCTCAAGCACGACGAGCGCGTCAAGCTCGGCGGCGTCGAGATCAAGGTCGGCGAGCTGGTGGTCGCCGCCGCGGCCAACCCCGAGACGCCCATCGCCGCCGACAGCAGCCCCGACAAGCGCATGGACTGGCGCTTCCTCGACCTGCGCCAGCGCCGCAACAACCTCATCTTCCGCGTGCAGACCACGCTCGAGCACGCCATGCGCACCTACTGGGTCGAGCGCGACTACATCGAGGTGCACTCCCCCAAGCTCATGGCCTCCCCCTCGGAGTCCAACGCCGAGCTGTTCGAGGTGCCCTACTTCGAGGACAAGACCGCCTACCTCGCGCAGAGCCCGCAGTTCTTCAAGCAGATGGCGCAGGTCGCCGGCTTCGGCAAGATCTTCGAGATCGCCCCGGCCTTCCGCGCCGACCCGTCGTTCACCAGCCGTCACGCGACCGAGTTCACCTCGATCGACGCCGAGATCAGCTGGATCGACTCGCACGAAGACGTCGCCCGCATGCAGGAGGAGCTCCTGCAGACCGCCTTCCAGGCCGTCGCCGACAAGCACGGGGCCGAGATCCAGGAGCTGTTCGGCATCGAGGTTCAGGTTCCGACGCTCCCGTTCCCCCGCATCCCGCTCGCCGAGGCGCGCGAGATCGTCGCCGCCCGCGGCTACGAGATCCCCCGCACCGACGGCGACCTCGACCCCGAGGGCGAGCGCCAGATCGCCGCGCACGTCGCCGAGACGTACGGACACCAGTTCGTCTTCATCACCGACTACCACCCCGAGATCCGCGCGTTTTACCACATGCGCGACGAGGAGACCGGGCTGACCAAGTCGTACGACCTGCTGTTCAACGGCGTCGAGATCACCACCGGCGCGCAGCGCGAGCACCGCGTCGACGTCCTCGTCGAGCAGGCCAAGGAGAAGGGGCTCGACCCCGAGCACCTCGACTTCTACCTGGACTTCTTCCGCTTCGGCGCTCCCCCGCACGGCGGTTTCGGCATGGGTCTCGCGCGCGTGCTCATGCTGCTGCTCGGCGAGTCGTCGATCCGCGAGGTCACCTACCTCTTCCGCGGCCCGACGCGCCTGGCTCCGTAAGGTTCGGTCCGGCGACGCCCGGGGTTCACTCCCCGGGCGTTCGCATGTCATCCGGGGCATCTACCGTCGGGTCATGGTCGCCGTCACCGCCCTCGATCCGTCACCGGGCGACGCGTCGCGCCCCACGGGCTGGACCATCGTCCTCGAGGGCGTCCGGCGCGAACGCTCTGGGGTCGTCATCCTCGACGGCGTCGATCTCGATGTTGCCGCCGGACGCATCGTCAGTCTCGTCGGTCCCTCCGGCTGCGGGGCGTCGACGCTGTTGCGCCTGGTGAGCGGAGCGGAGAGGCCCGATGCGGGCACCGTCACGATCGAGGGCCGTGTGGGGCCGGCGGCGCCCCGCGTCGCGGAGGTCCGCGACCGCACGCCGGTGGCGCGTTTCGGCCGTGCGCGCGCGGCGATCGTCGCCGCGGGCCGGCACGCGGGGGTCATCGATCCGGATGCCGAGGCCGACCGTCTGTGCGAGCTGGTCGGTCTGACCACCGGCCACAAGAGCGTGCACCGCCTGTCGCACGGCGATCGCCAGCGGTGGGCGCTCGCGCGTGCTCTGGCCTCGCGGCCCCGCGCCCTCGTGCTCGACGACGCCCTGGCCGCCCTGCACACGAGCGCGCGCGCCGCGACCCGCGATCGACTGGTTCGAGAGCTGCGGGAACGCGGCGTGACGACGCTGTGGGCCACGCGCGACACCGCCGAGGGTGCCGCCGTGGCCGATCAGCTCGTCGTGATGGATGCGGGGCGCGTCGTCGCCGCGGGCACGCCCGACGAGGTCTACGCCCGCGTCGGCGATACGGCGGTCGCCGAGGTCCTCGGGCCGGTCAGCGCCGTCCCCGGGATCGTCGAGGGCGTCGTCGTCGAGGTGTGGGGGCAGGAGCTCCCCCTCGCGGCGGCCGCGCACGACGGTCACTGCGAGGTCGTGGTCCGCCCCGAGAACGTGCTGCTGGTGGGCCCCGACGCCCCCGGCGTGGATGCGGTCGTCGAAGAGACGATCTTCCTGGGCAGCGTGCGCCGATCGACCGTGCGCACGAGCGACGGCAGCCGGGTCGTCGTCGAGCACGCGCCCGACCAGCGCGTCGACGATCGGGACGCGGTCCGCATCGCCCTCGCGGCGGTCCCGGCGACGGTGCGGCCTCTCGGCTGAACCGGCACCGGCCCAGCGGACGGGCTCAGAACGGGTAGTCGACGCAGGACCGCTCGGACACGACCGAGCGGATGAATCCCGCGACCTCCTGGTGCGCGGGGTGCACCTGGTAGCGCTCGAGGGCGTCGACGTCGGCGAAGTCGATCGTCAGGGCGACGTCCCAGTTCGACGAGGGGTTGACGACGTTGCGCCCGACCTCGATGCGGTCGATCTCGGTGACCGTCCCCTCGAGGGCGAGCAGTCTCTCGCTGATCTGCTCGGCGTGCAGCGCACGGGTGTCGGCGTCGTCCGCGGAGAGCTTCCAGAGGACGATGTGGCGGATGCTCACGCGGAGGCTCCTTGGGTGTCGGCCGCCATCAGTGCGGCGCGGAGACGGTCGGCCGACACGCGCCAATGCGCGTGCAGGTCGCCGTCGATGAGGACGACCGGGATCTTCTCCCACCAGGTCGCGTAGAGCGCGGCATCCTCGGCGATGGAGGCGTGCTCGACGGAGATGCGGTCGGCCACGTCGGCCGGGAGGCCTTCGATGACCGTGTCGACGATCTGCTCCGCGACCTCGCACAGATGGCACGCGGGTTTGCCGATCAACGTGAGGGTGGTCACGTCTCCATCCTAGGAGGCGCGATCGGCGCGGGGCCGGAGCTCAGGCTTCGACGTCGTATCCCGCGGCGATCCATTCACCCGTTCCGCCGTCGACGTTGGTGGCGTCGTGGCCGCGAGCCGAGAGCGCCTCGACCACGCGTGCCGAACGGCCGCCCGCCTGGCAGATGACGTCGAAGGGCTCGCCCGGCAGGTCGTCGAGGTGCTCGCCGATGGTCGACATCGGCATGTTCACCGCACCGGGGACGTGCCCCGCGGCGAACTCGTGCTCTTCGCGCACGTCGATGAGGGGGCGCTCGCGCCCCGCGTGCAGGTCGTGGACCGAGATGGACTGCATGCGTGCCTCCTGAGGGCGGACGGGTGGGCGCGAGCGACGTCGCGTGGGTCTACGCAACGCGGCATCGCGCAGCGCGCGGCGTCGCGCAGCGCGCGGATACACGAAGCGCCCGTCGCATCGGACAGGCGCTCGGTGTGGTGGCCGCGTTACTTCTTGTTGCGGCGCTGGTGACGAGTCTTGCGAAGCAGCTTGCGGTGCTTCTTCTTCGCCATGCGCTTACGGCGCTTCTTGATGACAGAACCCACGGAAAACCTCACTAAGTCGGGGTCTGGGTGCCGATGTCGGCGCCCGGGAACACTAGGCGTTCGGAAAAAAGCCTCGGATCAGTCTAGCCGACGTCGGACACCGGTCGCTGCACGGCCTCCACGACCGCCGATTCGGGCACCCGGTAGCTGCGTCCGAAGCGCACCGCGGGCAGTTCGCCCGCGTGCACCAGACGGTAGACCGTCATCTTCGACACGCGCATGAGCTCGGCGACCTCGGCGACCGTCAAGAACCGCACGTCCGGCAGCTCGGCCATGGCTCACCCCTCGTTCCGGGTGAACTCACCCTCCTGATGCTGAGCACACTCTAGGGTCTGCGCGAGACGGCTGTAAACCTATGCGGCTTCTGTGACGGATGTGCTCTGCAGATGCCCGATGTGCGGCATCCTCCGGCTCACCGTCCGGGGAGTTTGCGGAACGCCGTCGAGAACGAGTGCTTGACGGATGCCGCGGCCCGGCCGACCACCTCGGCGGCGTGCACCGCGGACTCGGGGAGAGCCGGCTCGTTCTCTTCGTCGATGGAGAAGAACGGCACGAGCCAGTCGTCCACCTCGTCGAGAGGCGCGACCGCGAGACTGTAATACCGGTGCTGCCCCTCTTCGCGCACCGAGACGAGCTCGGCCTCGCGCAGCACCTTGAGATGCTTCGAGACCGTCGGCTGGCTCACGCCGAGCGCCGCCACGATCTGGGAGACGCTCGTCCCCCGCTCACCGCCGGTCGCCCGGTCGAGGAGCAGCTGAAGGATGTCGCGACGCGTTCCGTCAGCGATCACGTCGAAGATGTCCGCCATGGCATCAGATTAGCCGCGCCCCGCCCCGAGTACCATGATTCGGGTTCGGGCATCGAAGGGAGCGGCGCATGGCGGCGACGCCGAACGAGGCGCGACTGCCGGTGCGCATGCGGCGCATCGCCTACGAGGCATGGGATCGTCTGCGCAATCTCACGACGGCATCGCCGGCCCGTTTCGCCGTGCTCGTCTTCGCGACCCTGATCGCTCTCTTCACGGCGCTCTTCTCCCTGCCCGCCGCCTCGGCGACGGGTCAGCGCATCCCCCTCGCCGATGCCGTCTTCACGGCCGTGTCGACGATCTGCGTGACCGGGCTGTCGACCATCAACATGTACTCGGACCTGTCGCCGCTCGGCCGGGTCATCACTTACATCGGCGTCAACGTCGGTGCCCTCGGGGTGCTCACGCTGGCCTCCATCCTCGGTCTGGTCATCTCGAAACGCCTCGGACTGCGCGCCAAGCTCATCGCCGCGGGCGACAGCAACCCGTTGCGCGCGCACGGCGGACCGGTCAACGAGGGACAGACGGTGCGCCTCGGCGAGGTCGGTCAGCTGCTGCGGACCGTGGCCCTGTCGACCCTCGTGATCGAGGCGGTGCTCACCGTCCTGATCTACCCGTCGCTCATCATCGGCGGCATCCATCCGCTCGTCGCGCTCTGGGAGGCGCCCTATTACGCGGCGATGGCCTTCACCAACACGGGATTCATCCCCAACGCCGACGGCCTGACGCCCTTCGCGCAGGACTACTTCCTGCTCACGGTGCTGATGGCCGGCGTCTTCCTCGGCTCGATCGGCTTCCCGGTCATCTTCACGCTGTGGCGGCACTACTGGAAGTTCCGGCTGTGGTCGCTGCACGCGAAGCTCACCATCATCACCACGGTGGTGCTGTTCTTCGTCGGGGCGGGCGTCATTCTGCTGCTGGAATACGACAACCCGCTGACATTCGGAAGCATGGATGCGTGGGACACGACGTTCCAGGCGTTCTTCCTGTCGGCCATGACGCGCTCCGGCGGATTCAGCGTGATCGACATCGGCGACCTCAACGGCGCGACCCTCATCGTCGGCTCGATGCTGATGTTCGTGGGCGGGGGTTCGGCATCCACCGCCGGCGGTATCAAGGTCACGACCCTCGCCGTCCTCGCCCTCGCCGTGTTCTCCGAGGCGAAGGGCCGCCCCTCGGTGCAGGCCTTCGGCCGACGCATCCCCAGCGACGTGCAGCGCGTCGCCCTGTCGGTCGTGGCGTGGGGCGCGACCATCGTCGCCGTCTCGACCGTCACCATCAGCCGCATCACCGACGCCCCGATCGAGCACGTGCTCTTCGACGTGGTCTCGGGCTTCGCCACCGTGGGCCTGTCGACGGGGCTGACCGCCCAGCTGCCCGACCCGGCCGTCTACGTCATGGCGGCCACGATGTTCATGGGGCGCATTGGTACAGTGACTCTCGCCGCGGCCGTGGCGGCGTCGTCCCGGTCGCAGCTGTACGCGCTCCCCGTGGAAAGGCCCATCGTTGGTTGAACGCATCCGCAGTGACGCCCCCGTCCTGGTCATCGGCCTCGGGCGGTTCGGAGCGGCCTGCGCGGGCGAGCTCGACCGGCTCGACCGCGAGGTGCTCGCCGTCGACGGCAACCTCGAGCTCGTGCAGAAGTGGTCGGAGCGCGTCACCCACGCCGTCCAGGCCGACGCGCGCAACATCGACGCGCTGCGCCAGATCGGCGCTCAGGACTTCCAGGTCGCGGTCGTCGCGGTCGGCTCCCTCATCGAGGCGTCGGTGCTCATCACCGCGAACCTCGTCGACCTGAAGGTCCCGCAGATCTGGGCGAAGGCCGTCTCGCAGTCGCACGGCAAGATCCTCGCCCGCGTCGGGGCCAACCACGTCATCTACCCCGAGGCGGAGGCGGGTGAGCGCGTCGCCCACCTGGTGAGCGGACGCATGCTCGACTTCATCCGCTTCGACGACGACTTCGTGCTGGCCAAGATGTACCCGCCGAAGCTCGTGCGCGGCGTGGGGCTGAACGAGTCGGGCGTGCGCACGAAGTACAACGTCACGGTCGTCGGGGTGAAGAGCCCCGGGCGCCCGTTCCGCTACGCCGAGGCGAACACGGTCGTCACCAACCACGACCTCATCATCGTCTCGGGCACGAACAGCGACATCGAGCGCTTCGCGGCCCTCGACCGCTGAGCACGGGCACCGACGACAGCACCCGCGGGGCGTTCCCGCGTGACGCGCGCCGGCACGACGGGACGTCACGCGTCGATGTCGAGCACGACCTCGATCTCGTCGCCGACGCCGAGGTCCTCGGCATCCTGCAGGGCCTTCTTGACCGGCACCACGTAGCCGCCGTCCTTCGGCCAGAGCGATGTCATCACCGTGGTCGCCCCGACCGTGACGGATGCCGGGATCATGCCCCACCCGTAGGTGACCACCGGGGAGACCTCGGCGATGAGAGCCGCCTCCCGGGCCGGCACGGTCACGAAGTGGTACGGCGCGGGGCCGCGCCAGTACCAGATCGGTCCCGCGAAGCGCAGGCGCATGTCAGCTCCCGGCGGCCAGTTCTTTCGCGCGGGCCAGGGCCGCCTCGGCGCCCCGGGTGAAGACGTCGTCCAGGTGCGCCGCCTGCAGCACGGCGACGGCGCGCTCGGTGGTGCCCTTCGGGCTCGTGACGCGGCGACGCAACTCGGCGGGGTCGACGTCGGAGGCGTCGAGCAGCGTCGTCGCGCCGATGAAGGTCTGCTCGGCGAGGAGCCGCGCCTGGTCGTCGTCGAAGCCCATGCGCACCGCGGCCTTGGTGAACTCCTCCACCAGCAGGAACACGTAGGCGGGGCCGGAGCCGGAGATCGTCGAGAGGGCGTCGATCTGCGCCTCGGGGACCTCGAGCACGGCCCCCACCGTCTCGAACAGCGCGCGCACCGCCGCGACGTCGTCGACGGATGCCGCGGGGCCGGCCGCGAGTCCCGTCACGCCCTTCCCCACGAGCGAGGGGGTGTTCGGCATCGACCGCAGGGTGGCGACGTCGTCGCCGAGGTGCCGCGCGAAGGTGGCGAGGGTCACGCCGGCGGCCAGGCTGACCACGATCGCCCCGGGGCGCAGGTGCGGGGCGATCTCGTCGAGCAGGTCGGGCACCATCCCGGGCTTCACCCCGATCAGCACGATGTCGGCGCGGGCCGCGGCCTCGATGTTGCCCCGCGGGTTGGCCTCCAGGGCCACGCTCGTCACGCCCTCGAGCTCGGCGAGCTCGGCGGCCTTGGCGATCGTGCGGTTGGTGGCGGTCACCCCGCCGTCGGCGAGTCCCGCGGCGACGAGTCCGCGCAGGATCGCCCCGCCCATCGAGCCGGCCCCGAGGATCGCGACCGGGGGCAGCGAGGTCACAGCATCTGCATCCGTCATGACGCTCAGTCTATGAACCACGCCCCTCCCCCGGGGCAAGCCTGAATGCGGGCGACAGGGGTGCGCGTTAGCATCGGAAGCCGGTGTACCGGGGCACCGGCGAGCGACACGGAGGACCTTGGATGACTCTCTTCGACGGCATCAGCGCGCGCCTGGTCGAGACCGACCGGCTGGGTGTGAACGTGCTCGAGCGCGTGGGCGACGACCCGGCCACGACCCCCGATCACACGGTGGTCTTCGTGCACGGCAACGTGTCGTCGTCGCTGTTCTGGCAGGAGATCATGCAGGACCTGCCGAGCGACCTGCGGGTGCTCGCCGTCGACCTGCGCGGTTTCGGCCGCACCGAGCACACCCCCATCGACGCGACCCGCGGCGTGCGCGACTTCAGCGACGACCTGTTCGCGACCCTCCAGGCCCTCGGCATCCCCGAGGCCCACCTCGTGGGATGGTCGATGGGCGGCGGCGTCGTGATGCAGTACGCGCTCGACCATCCCGTGCGCTCCCTCACTCTCCAGGCGCCCGTGTCGCCCTATGGCTTCGGCGGCACGCGCCGCGACGGCTCGCGGCTGAACGACGAAGACGCGGGCACCGGCGCGGGAGGCGCCAACGCCGACTTCGTGCAGCGTCTCATCGACCACGACACCACGGCCGACGCCCCCACGTCGCCGCGATCGGTGTTCCGTTCGGGGTACGTCGCCCCGGGATACACAAGCGAGCACGAGGACGTCTGGGTCGAGTCGATGCTCACGACCTCGACGGCGGGCGGCAACTACCCCGGCGACTCCGTGACCACCTCGACGTGGCCGGGCTTCGCGCCGGGGACCACCGGCGTGCTCAACACGATGGCCCCGAAGAACTTCGATGTCTCGGGCATCGTCGACCTCGAGCGGAAGCCGCCGATCCTGTGGATCCACGGCACCGCGGACGCGATCGTGTCGGACACCTCGTTCTACGACCTGAACCACCTGGGCGCCCTGGGCGTCGTCCCGGGCTGGCCCGGCGCCGAGGTGGCCCCGGCGCAGCCGATGGTCTCGCAGACGCGCGACGTGCTCGCCGCGTACGCGGAGAAGGGCGGGGAGGTCACCGAGGTCCCCGTCGAGGGAGCCGGACACTCCGTGCACCTCGAGCGCCCCGCGGTGTTCCGTCGTGCGCTGCTGACCCATATCGGCTACGTCGGTCGTCCCGCCGACCCGGCGCCGCCGACCGAGGCGATCATCCTGCGCTCGGCCGACTGACCCCACCGCTCTCGATCCCCCGGAGGCTCCCGTGGAGTACTGCCTGTTCACCGAGCCCCAGCAGGGCTTCAGCTACGACGACCAGCTCGCGTTCGCGCAGTCGGCCGAGCGCAACGGCCTCGACGGGTTCTTCCGCTCCGACCACTACCTGCGCATGGGCGAGGGAGACCCCCGTCCGGGTCCCACCGACGCCTGGACCACCCTGGCGGGCCTCGCCCGCGAGACCTCCCGCATCCGGCTCGGGACCCTCGTCTCGTCGGTCACCTACCGCGTGCCGTCGATCCTCGCGATCCAGGTCGCGCAGGTCGACGCGATGTCGGGCGGGCGGGCCGAGCTCGGCCTGGGGACCGGATGGTTCGAGCGCGAGCACGCCGCCTACGGCATCCCCTTCCCGGCGAAGCGATTCGACCTGCTCGAGGAGCAGCTGCAGATCGTGACGGGCCTGTGGCAGACCCCGGATGCCGAGACCTTCTCGTTCGAGGGCGCGCACCACCGTCTCGACGAGGCGCCGGCGCTGCCCAAGCCGGCGCAGGAGCGCGTTCCGGTCATCGTCGGGGGCGGAGGGCCGAAGCGCACCCCCGCGCTGGCGGCCCGCTACGCGACCGAGTTCAACATCGGCTTCGTCGCCGAAGACGTCGTCGCCGAGAAGTTCGCGGTCGTGCGCGCCGCGTGCGAGGCGATCGACCGCGACCCCGCCACACTCAAGCTCTCGGTCGCCCTCCCCACGATCGTCGGTCGCGACGACGCCGAGATCTCCCGCCGGGCGGCGGCCATCGGCCAGTCGCGCGAGCAGTTCGACAACGGCGCGAACCTCATCGGGACGCCGGCGCAGGTCGCCGAGAAGGCCGAGCGCCTGCACCGTCTGGGCGCCGAGCGCGTCTACTTCCAGCTGATGGACCTGCGCGACGTCGAGCACGCCGACCTCGTCGGCACCGAGCTGCTGCCCCTGCTCCCCCGCTGACGGCGGGCGTCGCCGCTCTCGAGGAACCGGAGCCCGGGCCCGCATCCCTGCACCGCTGCTCGTCGGAACGGCGACGGGGTCACCGTCTCGCGGCGAGCGGTGTGCGGGACCTGCTCAGCGACGGTCCGCGAAGAACGCGCGCAACTGCGCGGCCGCGCGCTCCTCCTCGACCCCTCCGACGACCTCGACCCGGTGCGGGAGGCGCCGGTCGCGCAGGACGTCGTACATCGACCCGGCGGCGCCCGCCTTGGCATCCCACGATCCGAATACGACCCGGGCCACGCGCGCCTGAAGGATGGCGCCCGCGCACATGACGCACGGCTCCAGCGTCACCACGAGCGTGCAGTCGGCCAGGTGCCACGAGCCGAGGGCGGATGCCGCTTCGCGCAGCGCCACGATCTCGGCGTGCGCCGTGGGATCGTGCGTGACCTCGCGGAGGTTGCGTCCCTCGCCGAGCACGGTGCCCCGGGCGTCGACGACGACCGCTCCCACGGGCACGTCGCCGTCGGCCCGGGCCGTCTCCGCCAGCGCGAGAGCTCGCCGCATGGCGTCGAGGTCGAGGGAGGTGGGGGTCACGGGGCTCCGAAAACGAGGCTGAGGCGTGCGGGGGAAGCGGTTAGCCTTGAGCCTATGCGTGTCCACGTCGCCGATCACCCGCTCATCACCCACAAGCTCACGGTGCTGCGTGACGTCCAGACGTCGTCGCCGGTGTTCCGACAGCTCACCGAGGAGCTCGTCACGCTCCTCGCGTACGAGGCGACCCGCAACGTCCGCGTCGACCCCATCGAGATCCAGACGCCCGTCACCACCACGATGGGCGTGAAGATCAGCGAGCCGCGCCCGATCGTCGTCCCGATCCTGCGCGCCGGCCTCGGCATGCTCGAGGGAATGGTGAAGCTCCTCCCCACCGCCGAGGTCGGATTCCTTGGCATGGTGCGCGACGAGGAGACCTTCGAGCCCACCACCTACGCCGAGCGTCTGCCCGACGACCTCAGCGACCGCCAGTGCTTCGTGCTCGACCCGATGCTCGCGACCGGCGGCTCGCTCGGCGCGGCCATCAACTTCCTCTTCGCGCGCGGTGCGCAGGATGTCACCGCGATCTGCCTGCTCGGCGCCCCCGAGGGCGTCGCGGCGATCGAGAAGCAGGTCGAGGGCCACGACGTGACCCTCGTGCTCGGCGCAATGGATGAGCGCCTCAACGAGAAGGGCTACATCGTGCCCGGTCTCGGCGACGCCGGCGACCGCCTGTACGGCACGGCCTGACGCGACCCCGCGTCCCGGCGGGATCCTTCGTTCCGCGCGAGGTCGCGCCGCGATCGCTGAGCCGCCGAGATCACACGTTCGGCGCGACGTCACACGTTCCGGCGACGCACGAGCGTGTGACGTCGCGCCGACCGTGTAATCTCGTGCGGCGCCTGCGCCCGCGCTGCCGACGCAACGCGGAAAGGGCCCGGATGCCGTGGCATCCGTGCCCTGCGGAGAGTGCCGCTCGCCGGCGCTCGACGATCTCGCGCGTCGGGGCGGCAGCCGACGGAGCCGAGCGCCGCGGCCGAGTCCGGCGAAAGCCCGTGACGCGGGAACTCAGCGCGCCCGCCGACGAGGCGAGACTCGGAGGCTCAGCGCGCTCGCCGACGAGACGGGACACGGGAACTCAGCGCGCTCGCCGACGAGACGGGACGCGGAAGCTCGGCGCGCCCGGCGACGAGACGGGACGCGGTAGCTCAGCGCGCCTCGCCGACGAGGCGGGCGAAGGCACTGAGTCGCGCCACCCCCTCGGGGGTGCGCGGGAGATCGTCGAGCAGCGCGGGCGAGAAGACCACGTAGGCCGCCTGCATCGCGCGCGAGACGGCGACGTTGATGCGATTGCGCAGGAGGAGGAACTCCAGCCCGCGCGGAGCGTCGCGTCCGGCCGACGCGGCGAGGGTGAGGATCGCCACGACGGCCTCCTTGCCCTGGAACCGGTCGACCGTGCCGACGGGGACGTCGGGGAAGCCCGCGGCCGACAGGGCCTCTTCGACCGCGACCTGCTGGGCGTTGTAGGGCGTGATGACGATGATGTCGTCCGGGAGCAGAGCGCGGGGCGGTTCGACGGTGGCCGACTCGCCGGCCCCTCCCTCGGCCCCGGTCCAGACCCGTCCCACCAGATCGGCGACGATGCGCACCACCTCCGCGGCCTCTTCCGGCGACGAGGTCGCGTTGCCGCGGTGGTGCACCGGGCGGACGTGCACACCCGGCTCGACTCCCTCGAGCTGCCGGAGCGCGGTCGACGGATGGGCGGCGAGACGCCCCTCGTACGACAGCCGCGAGACCGGCTCCGCCACGGCGGGATGCATGCGGCGCGTGCGGGCGAGGAAATACCCCAGCTCGGCGGGCACCACCTCGGCCCCGTCGATGATCCACCCGAGGGCCGAGGTGTCGACCGGCTCGGGGTGGGTGCCCTGGCTCACCTGCGGAAGCTGCTGGGGATCACCGAGCAGCAGGAGCCGCGTCGCCGCGACCGAGACGGCGATGGTGGAGGCGAGGGAGAACTGGCCGGCCTCGTCGATGACGAGGAGGTCGAGGCTCCCCCGCGGGATGCGCGCCTCGTGACTGAAGTCCCACGCCGTTCCTCCCACGACGACGCCGTGCGCCGCGTTCTCGGCAGTGAAGGCGGCGACACCGTTCTTGGGCAGCACCGTGAACGCGTGCGCGACGCTCGGATCCTTCGGCGCCTTGCCGACGCGGGACGCCGGAACCCCGGCCGCGATGACCCGCTCGAGCATGTGCTCGATGGTCGCGTGCGACTGGGCGACGACGCCCACGCGGAATCCGCGCTCGGCGACGAGTCGAGCGATGACGTGCGAGCCGACGTAGGTCTTGCCCGTGCCGGGAGGGCCCTGCACCGCGAGGTAGCTGTGGTCGAGGTCGACGACGCTCCGCGAGATCGCGGCGACCTCGTCGTCGCCGGGCTCGCCCGCGATCGCCGTGACCGGCGCGAGGGAGCCGGACCGCGTGCGCGGAGGCACACGACGCAGGATGTCGGCCGCCGGGCCGTCGGGCAGACGCGGGGCCGTCGCGAGGACCGCGTCGGCCCAGGAATCGATCGCCTTCTGCTGGTTGCCGGCGCGCGGCGGTGCGGGGGGTGTGAGGGCGAGCGGGAGGTCGTCCCAGGTGACGCCGTCCGCCGCGACCTCTTCGATGACGACCCCGTCGTCGAGCACCTCGCGCACGGTGACGCGTCGAGCACCGTGGATCCAGCGGGGTCGCGTCTCGAGCGGGAAGGGCGCGGGGAGGTCGTAGAGCGCGAAGGGCTCGGCATCCGGACTCACGCGCGTGCCGGGGGCGAGCTCACCGCGCAGTTCCACGAGCCGGCGCTCGGACCCGCGACCGGACTCCGCGATGTGCCAGTCGGCGACGACCCGGGAGCGCGCCGCGTCGACGACGATCACGTCGCGCGTCTCTTCCCACACCGAGATCGGCTCGCGCAGGCGCAGGAAGTGCGTCGCCCAATAGGTCTTCTCTTCGCGCGGGTAGTAGTCGATCGCGGCGGCCGCCAGGCGCAGCGCGGTGGCATCGGGCTCGACGGCGTCGGCGGCCCAGTGCTGCAGGGCCGTCGCGCGCGGCGACGGCTCGTAAGCCTGCTCGTCGGGCTCGGCGCTGCGCGACGGGACGGCACCCGACTCGCGCGCCCGATCGACCAACCAGTCGCGCAGACGACGGGTGGAGACGCAGTCGTAGCGGTTGTAGTCGGCGAGGTCGTCGAGCACCTGCTGCGCCCCCGCGGCGTCGCCGTCGGCGGCCAGGGCACGCGCCTCGACGTACTTGACGATCGAGTCGTCGCCGCGCTGCACCTCGCTCGTGCGCACCTCGTCGCCCATGTAGAGCGGCTCGAGCTTCTTGATCGAGTACGACCGTGACCCCACGCGCAGGGCGCGGCGGACGACCGGGTAGAGGTCGACGAACACCCCGTCGCGCAGGAGCCGGTCGACGTCGGCCTCGCGCACGCCGTACCGCGCCGCCATCGTCAGCAGGTGGCTCGGCTCGTAGGGGGCGTAGTGGTAGATGTGCATCGCCGGGTACTGCTGCCTCCGCAGCGCGATCATGTCGAGGAAGCGTTCGAGCGCCGCGCGCTCCTCGGCGAAGGTATGGGCCCACAGGGCGCCGTAGACCTCCCGGCTGTCGACCCAGCCGAAGAGGTAGTCGATCCCCCAGTGCTCGCCGTCGCCCTCGGTGTACAGCGGGTCGCCCTCGAAGTCGAAGAACAGGTCGCCGTGGTCGGGGCGGGGCAGCACGCCGAGCGACTTCGGAGCGACGACCTCGAAGGTGGGAACGGCGTGAGCGGGGACGTCGGCCCCGGGGACGCCCGCGGGACTCTCGAGCTGCAACCGCGCCTGCGTGCGCAGCGAGACGAAGGTGTCGACGCTCATCGAGGGCGGGGCCTGGGTGGCGGCGGCCAGGGCGTCGATCGTGTCGATGCCGCCCGCGCGGAGTCGCTCGCGCTGGACCGGTCGCATCCCCGCGACCAGCAGCAGATCGCGGTGGGCGACCACCTCGAGCTCGCACGTGGCGCATCGGCCGCACGCCACGACGTCGAGCGCGCCGCGGGCGTCGCCCCACGGGATCGCGGCCCCGGACGCCCCCGCGGCGATATCGCGGTCGGCGATGAGGGCCCGGAGCCGGGCGCGACGCAGCGCGAACACCGGGAGCAGGTCGTCGACCCGGTGGGTGCTCGTCGTGCCGTCGCCCAGCAGGAGCTGCACCTCGTCGGCCCGCGGGACGCGCAGTCGATCGAGCTGGTCGACGTAGGCGGCGAGCTGCATGAGGGCGGTCACGCGCGCCCGCCGGGCGAGCTTGGTGTCTTGCACGATCCAGGGACGGCGCCCCTCGGCATCGGCCTCGGGGGTGCGCACGAGGAAGTCGGCGAAACCGACGAACTCGGCGGTCGAGAACGCCGCCTGGTAGACCACTTCGACGGCGGGGTCGGCGAGCGCGGCGTCGGTGCGGCGCACCGCATCGGCGAGCGCCTCGACGTCGGAGGAGCGCGCCGCGGGGATCTCGCGCACCGCGTCGCCCCAGCGCGCGCGGTACTCGTCGAGGACCCGGAGCTCGTGCGCCGTGCCGAGGCGCGCCGCGCGCTCGAGCGTGGCGTCTTCGGGGTCGTCGACCGCGGGCACGCGCCCGAGCTTGGCGTCGATCGCCCGCAGCCAGGCGAACTCGCATTCGGCCGCGGCCTTCAGGTCGCTGGCGCTCCAGACGATTCGCGCGTCGTGCTCGATGTACCGCATGGTCCCACGCTAATCGCGACCCCCGACATCGACCGGCGCCGCCTCCACAGGGGCGCACGACGCGATCCGACCCCCGCAGTGTCGGAGGGGCCTGACAGACTGAGGGGGTGATCACCGACCTGCCGTTCGAGAGCGCGTACCGGCACGGGTTCGCGCGCGTCGCCGCGTGCACGATCCCCGTCGCGGTGGCCGACCCCGCCCGCAACGTCGACGCCGTGCTCGCCTCCGCGCGCGCCTGCCACGACGAGGCCGTGGCCGTGGCCGTCTTCCCCGAGCTCTGCCTCACCGGGTACGCCATCGACGACCTGGTCATGCAGGACCCCCTGCTCGACGCGGTCGAGTCGGCGCTGCACCGTCTGGTCGCGGCATCCGTCGACCTCCTCCCCGTGCTGCTGGTGGGCGCTCCCCTGCGCCACGGCAACCGCCTGTTCAACTGCGCGGTCGTCGTGCACCGGGGTCGCGTGCTCGGCGTGGTCCCGAAGTCGTATCTGCCGACCTACCGCGAGTTCTACGAGCACCGCTGGTACGCGCGCGGCGACGATCAGACCGCCCAGCACATCCGCGTCGCAGGGGTCACGGTCCCGTTCGGCCCCGACCTGCTGTTCGAGGCCACCGACGTCCCCGGACTCGTCGTGCACGCCGAGGTCTGCGAAGACGTGTGGGTTCCCGTCCCGCCGTCGTCGCACGCGGCCCTGGCCGGGGCGACCGTCCTCGCCAACCTCTCCGGCAGCCCCATCACGATCGGGCGCGCCGACGACCGGCTGCTCCTGTCGCAGTCGCAGTCGATGCGGTGCCTGGCCGCCTACGTCTACGCGGCAGCCGGGCAGGGCGAATCGACGAACGATGTTTCGTGGGACGGCCAGACCATGATCCATGAGGGCGGCCAGCTACTCGCCACCACGGAGCGCTTCCCCGACGGACCCCGCCGCAGCGTCGCCGACGTCGATCTAGACCGGCTCCGGCAGGATCGCCTGCGCCAGGGCACGTTCGACGACAACCGTCGCTCGATCGGTCCGGTGTTCCGCACCGTGTCGTTCGAGCTGTCGCCGCCCGCCGCCGACGTCGGGCTGCGTCGCGCGCTCGACCGTTTCCCGTTCGTCCCCGACGATCCCGCCCGACTCGCGCAGGACTGCTACGAGGCCTTCAACATCCAGGTGTCGGGACTCGTTCAGCGACTCCAGGCCATCGGCGACCCGAAGCCCGTTCTCGGCGTGAGCGGAGGGCTCGATTCCACGCACGCGCTGCTGGTCATCGCCCGGGCGATGGACCGCATGGGGCGCCCGCGCAGCGACATCCTCGCCTACACCCTCCCCGGATTCGCGACCAGCGACGCGACCAAGCGCAACGCGATCGCCCTCGCCGAGGCCGTGGGAGCCACGATCGAAGAGATCGACATCCGGCCCGCGGCATCCGAGATGCTCTCCCGCGTGGGCCACCCGTTCGCGGCGGGCGAGCCGGTGCACGACGTCACCTTCGAGAACGTGCAGGCGGGCCTGCGCACCGATTACCTGTTCCGACTCGCCAACCTGCACGGCGGCATCGTCGTCGGCACCGGCGACCTGTCCGAGATCGCGCTCGGGTGGTCGACCTACGGCGTGGGCGACCAGATGAGCCACTACTCGGTCAATCCCGGGGTGCCCAAGACCCTCATCCAGCACGTCATCCGCTGGGTCATCGGGTCGGGCGAGCTGAGCGCCGCGACGATCTCGGTGCTGCAGGCGGTGCTCGACACCGAGATCAGCCCGGAGCTCGTGCCCGCCGGCCAAGACGGCCGCATGCAGTCCACCGAAGACCGCATCGGCCCCTACAACCTGCACGACTTCACGCTGTACCACGTGATGAGGTTCGGCTTCCGGCCGTCGAAGATCGCGTTCCTCGCGGCGCACGCGTGGGCGGATCCGGATGCCGGGACCTGGCCGCCCGGATACCCCGAGGGCGAACGCCCGTCGTACGACCTCGTCACCATCGCGAAATGGCTCGACGTCTTCCTCCGCCGCTTCTTCGGCTTCGCTCAGTTCAAGCGTTCCGCGATCCCGAACGGGCCCAAGGTGTCACCGGCCGGCTCGCTCTCGCCGCGCGGGGACTGGCGGGCACCGTCCGACGGCAACGCCCGGGCCTGGCTCGCCGATCTGCACGCCGCGGTGCCGCAGGCGTTCGCGGGCGACTGAGCCCAAGAGGATCTACCAGCCCATCGACCCCGGGACGCCCTTGAAGGGCCCCGCCAGGTCGCTGGTGACCCATCCGCCGTAGAACCCGCCGGGCTGCGGCTGCACGGTCTCGCCGCCCAGGATGCAACGGTCCATGGCGCCCGCGTACACGGCGACACGGTCGTCGAGGATCTCGTAACCCGGCATCGGGTGCGGGTAGTTCCACGCCGCGCGCGGAGCCACCGCTCCCCCGCCGCCGTGGACGTCGAAGTAGCGGGCGCCGCCCTTGAACTCGCAGAACGACGCGCCCTCGCCGAGGGTCAGCGCATCGCCGAAAGCGGCGATCGGGAGGTAGTAGACGGGGGGATGACTCGTCTCGAGCACGCGCACCACGTCGTCGGTGTCGGCGATGCGCACGCCCCCGAAATCGATCTGGGCGCGCTTGCGCACCCGCTCGACGCGCGGCGGGCGCGGATAATCCCACACGGACTGCTGGCCGGGGCGGACGGGATCGGGAACGGGGCGCGACACCATGGGTCAACGCTACGCCGGGTTCGTGCGGGACGGGCGGGGACCGGGGAGATCGGCTCAGGGAGCCCACAGCTTTTCGGTAGCCTGGGCGAAAGGGGGACAGCGTGAGCGATCAGAAGACGTCGAGTGTCGATCGGCGGTACCGCGTGTACCAGATCGGCGGGATCGTGCTGGCCATCCTGTTCGTCGCCCTCGGCGTCGCCGCTTTCCTCGCCGGAGGCGGACCCATCATCGCCGCCATCGCCGTCATCGGAGGTCTCGCCGTGCTCATCGTGTCGATCGTGATGATGGTGCGCTCGTGAGCGCGCCCGAGGGCCCCGCCGGCGACGGCAAGAAGAAGTACCCGGCCGGAACGGTCGTGATCTGGATCGCCGGAGCCGGCATCGGCCTGTGGCTGCTCGTGAGCGGACTGATCGGCATCCTGTCCGGGGGCAGCTGAACCGGCGCGTCGCGGGAATGCCCTCCCGCGCCCGTCGTTGTCACGAGGGTCTCTCGACCTCGGCAGAAAGGGCATCATGACGCGCATCGGACGCAGCGACCTCGACATCCTCCCCCTCTCGCTCGGCGGCAACGTCTTCGGCTGGACCGCCGACCGCGACACCTCGTTCGAGGTGCTCGACGCGTTCCACGCGGGCGGTGGCGACTTCATCGACACCGCCGACGCGTACAGCGCGTGGGCGCCCGGGAACTCCGGCGGCGAGAGCGAGACCCTCATCGGCGAGTGGCTCGCCTCGCGCGCACCGCGCGATGTCGTCGTCGCGACCAAGGTCAGCCAGCATCCGGAGTTCCGCGGCCTTTCCGCGAAGAACGTCCGCGCCGCCGCGGAGACCTCGCTGTCGCGCCTCGGGCTCGACACGATCGACCTGTACTACGCCCACTTCGACGACGCGGACACGCCCCTCGAAGAGACGGTCGCTGCTTTCGCGGATCTCGTGCGCGACGGGCTGGTGCGCTACGTCGGCGTCTCGAACTACTCGGCCGCGCGCATCCGCGAGTGGATCTCGCTCGCCGAGGCCGCCGGAGCGGATCTCCCCATCGCCGTGCAGCCGCACTACAACCTCGTGCACCGCACCGAGGTCGAGCGGGAGATCGTCCCCGTCGCCGAGCAGTACGGAATGTCGCTCGTCCCCTACTACGCCCTGGCCAGCGGATTCCTCACCGGGAAGTACCGCGGTGGGGATGCCGCGAGCGGGTCGCCGCGCGCCGAGGGAGCCGCGAAGCTCGCGACGCCCGCCGGTCTCGCGCTGATCGACGCGCTCGAAGAGGTGGGCGCCGCACACGACGCGTCCATCGCCTCCACGGCCCTCGCCTGGCTGCGCGCCCAGCCGACCGTCGCCGCACCGATCGCGAGCGCGTCGAAGGTGTCGCAGGTCGCCGACCTGCTGGCCGGCGCCGCGCTCGAGCTGACCGCGGACGAGATCGCCCGTCTCTCCGCCGCCTCGGAGCCCGCGCAGGCCTGAGCCCCACCCGGGTCCCGCACCCGTGTCCCGCGCGCGCGGGACACGGGTGCCCCGACGGACGCACGGCATCCGCGACCTCCCGCATCTCGGGCGAGAATGGGAGGGTGAAACTCCTCGTCGCGGCCCACGCCTCCGAACTCGTCGCCTTCGAAGACGACATCCCCGGCTTCGAACGCCTGCTGACGGGAGTGGGCAAGATCCCCGCCGCCTTCGCCCTGACCCGCGCCCTGTCGACGGGCACGTACGACGAGATCGTCGTCGTCGGGACGGCCGGCGCGATCGACGACGCCGTCGAGGGCGGCATCTACGATCTCGCCGCCGCCATCCAGCATGACGTGAAGGGCTTGGACGGTACTTTCGGCGAGCACGTCTCGCTCCCCGCGCGCGTCGAGACGGGACATGACGGCCTCGTGATCGCCACGGGCGACCACTTCGTCGACGACGCCGACACCGTCCGGCGGATCCGCGAGCTGGGCGCGAGCCTCGTCGACATGGAGTCCTACGCGCTCATCTGGGTCGCCCAGCAGTTCGATGTGCCCATCCGCATCCTGCGCGCCGTGTCCGACCGCGCGCAGGACGGTGCGACCGAGCTCTGGGACGACGTCGTCGAGCGCTGCAGCCACGAGCTGCGCGCCGAGATCCGCGCCCGCTACGGGGTCTGACGGCCCCCACGGCGTCGCCGTCGCGGACCGCGCGACGGCGTCCGTCCGCGCACCGCGGGGCCGGCCGCGCTACGTCGCGGGATCAGGGCGTCTGCGAACCCGAACGCGCACGTCCGGCGAGGTCGGCGACGCCGACGATGAGGGCCAGACCCAGGAAGACGCCGACGGTGATCATGCCCGAGGCGTAGGCGTCGTGGTAGAGCACCACGGTGTCGTCGACGGTGCCCTGCTCTCGATAGACGGTCGCGTAGAAGAGGGCCAGGGCGATCGCCGTCCCCACCGCGGTTCCGATGCGTTGTCCGAGCTGGCCGACCGATCCGGCGACCCCGCCGCTGCGCACCGGGATGTCGGCGAGGGTGAGCGTCTGGTTCGGCGAGATGACCAGGCCGCCCGCGAAACCCCCGAACACCATCACGGCGGCCATCGCCCACGGCGTCCACTCCGGAGCGGTGAACAGCGCCACGAGCACGAGGCCCCCCGCGGTCGCGACCATGCCGAGGATCCCCCACACCACGAGGGGACGTCCGAGTCGGGTCACCAGATTGCCCCCGATCCACGAACTGCACGCGGATGCCACGGCGAAACCGATCGTGACCATGCCCGCGAACACCGGCGCGAGCCCGAGCCCGCCCTGCAGGAAGAGGGTTCCGAGGAGGAACATCGCCGGGACCGCGGAGAAGTAGGCCGTCGAGATGAGGACGCCGTTGCGATACGACGACAGCGAGAAGATCGAGAAGGGCATGAGCGGCATCCGCCCCCGATCGGCGTAGCGGCGCTCCCAGAACACGAACGCCGCCGCGAAGACGACGGATGCCACGAGCAGCCACCAGCGGTTCGGGTTGTCGTCGGGGCTGCCGGTGGTGAACAGGAACGGCCACATCAGCGCGAGGATCGTCAGCGCGAACAGCAGCACCCCGACCGGGTCGAGATCCAGTCGTCGCCGCGACTTCTCGCGCGTGTTGGGAAGAAGCCACGCGGCGAGCGCGATCACGATCGCGACGAGGGGGATGTTGATCCAGAAGATCAACCGCCACCCGTCGGTGTCGCCGCCGAGTGCGATGAGAAGCCCGCCCAGGGTCGGGCCGAACGCCGTCGCGATGCCGATCGTGGCGCCGAACAGGCCGAAGGCGCGACCGCGCTCTTTGCCCTGGAACAGTTGCTGCACCAGACCCAGCACCTGGGGCATCTGGATACCCGCGGCCACGCCCTGGAGAAGACGCGCGACGAGCAGGACGGTGGTGTTCGGGGCGAGGGCGCACGCGAGGCTCGTCACGAGGAACAGCGAGAGCCCGACGAGGAACAGCACACGACGCGAGCGCAGGTCACCCAGTCGCCCCGCGGGGACCAGCACCAATCCGAAGGTGAGGATGTAGCCCGAGACGACGAGCTGCAATTCGGTGGGTCCGGCGTTCAGCGCCGCCTCGATCGAGGGCAGCGCCACGTTGACCTTCGTGAGGTCGAGGATGGTCAGCGCCGCGACCGCGACCGCGACCCAGTACGCCCTCCACCGGTGCTTCGGCGACAGCACGATGTCGCGTGTGACGGGGTGGGCGGTCTCTGCGGGAGCGGACGTGGAATCAGACATCGGGATGGACGCTACTCCCGGCCTCCGACACGGCGGCCGGGCTTGCGCGTCGCGGCGGACACGACCCCGTCGTCGGCGGGGACGTGGTTCGTGGGGGTGTCAGTCGACGTCGCGGCGGGCGAATACCGCGCGCAACACGAAGAAGACGATGAGCGCGACGACGGCGACGGCCACCAGCCGGAAGACGAACGCGATCAGCGAGAACAGCACGTTCACCACGACCCACGCGATGATCACGGCGGCGATGACGCCGAGAACGGTCCACAGGGTGCTCTTGCGCATGCGCCCAGCCTAGACGGCGCGCGGATACCCGACTCAGACGGGTGCGAGCCCGCGATCGTGGCGGATGATGCTCGGTCCCCGAGATGTGGCCGAGACATGCAGCTGGGCCGGGAGCTGGTCTTTCATCGAGGCCACGTGGCTGATGACGCCCACCGTCCGTCCCCCCTGGCGCAGTTCGTCGAGCGTGCGCATCGCGAGGTCGAGCGTGTCGTCGTCGAGGGAGCCGAACCCCTCGTCGATGAACAGGGTGTCGAGATGGATGCCGCCCGCCCGCGCGGTGACCACCTCGGCCAGTCCGAGCGCCAACGCCAGCGAGGTGAGGAAGGTCTCTCCCCCCGACAGGGATTGCGGCGGTCGGCACTGGCCGGTGAAGGCGTCCATGATCTCGAGACCCAGTCCGCTCGCCGCTCCGCGCGCCGCCAGCGCGTCGGTGTGCTGTAAGCGGTAACGACCCGACGACATCTCGTCGAGTCGGAGGTTCGCCGCCGTGACGATCTCTTCGAGCTCGGCCGCCAGCACGAAGGTCTCCAGCGTCATGCGACGGGTGTTCGGCGCCCGACCGGCGACGGTGTCGGCGAGACGGGCGATGACCGCGTGCTCCTCGGCCAGGGTCGCGACCGACGCGTGGGCGGCGTCGGCGCGCTGGGCGAGTGCCCGCAGCCGTTCGGCGAGAGCCCTCGCCTCGGCGTGCGCGGCGGCGGCCGCCTGCACCTCGGTGCGCGCGGAGACGACCGCGGCGGCGAAGGGCTCCGGATCGAGTGCATCGTCGGCGACCCCCGAGAGCTGAAGCTCGAGTTCGAGCAGCCGCTCTCGGGTGGAGGCGACGGCCGCGACGTGCTCCGCGACGAGGGCGTCGAGTCGGCGGCGTTCTTCCTCGGAGCGGAGCGCCGCCGCGGCGGATTCGGCCTCGGCGAACGGACTGGCCGCGACGAGTTCGTCGAGCGTCCGGTGCGCGGTCTGCCGCTGATCGAGCGTGCGGATGAGCTCGCTGCGGGCATCGCGCAGCTCGCGCACGGCGTCACGGCGCGCGCGGAGGTCGTCCTGACGCGCGGCGACCGAGTCGAAGGCCCCGCGGGCCTCGGTGACGACGCGGTCGAGGTCGTCACCGCGCTGGCGCGCGAGCGCCAGCTCCTGCTTCGCGTCGGCGAGCTCCCCCGCCAGGTCGTCGAGACGACGCGCGATCCGCGCGTCATCGGCGCCGAGTCGCGCGCGCTCGGCGCGCACGCTCTCCTGCTCCTCGACGGCGGCAGTCGCCTCGGCCACCGTCCGCTCGGCGGCCTCCCGTCGAGCGGACAGGGTCTCGACGTCGTGCCCGCCCGCGCGGGCCGCGGCCAGCGCGTGGATGTCGCGCGCCACCCTCGCCGCGTCGGAGGCCTCGCGATCTTCTTCGGCGGCGACGTTCTTGCGCTCCTCGGCGGCCGCCAGCTCGTCGTCGGACACGGGCTGCGCGTCGCCGACCGCGGGACTCGGGTGCTCGAGCGAGCCGCAGACCGCGCAGGGCTCGCCCTCGACCAGGTCGTGCGCGAGCTCGGTCGCCGCGCCGGCCAGCCGTCTGCGCAGCAGGCCGGTCCATTCCTCGAGCGCCCGTTGGAGGGCATCGGAACGCACGAGCGCGGCCAGATCGGCCTGCTCGCGATGCTCGAGCAGACGCGCCGCCTCGATGGCGGCATCGAGGCGGTGCTGCACCTCGTCGCGCGCCGAACGCGCCGTCTCGAGGAGCGCCGCTCCCGCGGACAGCTCGTCGAGACGTCGGTCGAGGGCGTCGAGAGCGGAGGGGATGCCGTCGCGCTCGGCGAACAGGACGTCGCGCTCGGCCTGCGCCGCGGCCACCCGTCCCTGCAGGCCCTGGATCCGCTCGTGCACGCGGGCGGAGTCCGTCTCGGCCGTGAGAGCGGCTTCTCCCCTCGACAACGACGCCGTGAGATCGTCCTCGCGCTGGGCGAGGGTCGCATCGTCGAGGGCGAGAACGACGTCCGCCTCGAACGGGGCGGTGGCGGACGCGGCCTCCCCGTCGAGCCCGACATCGGCGCTGTCGCCGTCGCCGTCGCCGGCCGTGGTCGCGCCGGCGGCGGCAGACGGCCCGGCCGGTTCGTCGAGGGCACCGGCCCGCTCGGCGGCCGTTCGCGCACGGTCCTCGGCCTGCGTCACGGCCGCGGCCGTCGCGGCCGCGATGTCGAGCGCGCCCCGGATCCGCTCGGCCTCGACCGCCCGGGCGGATTCTTCGCGTGAGCGCGTGACACGTTCGTCGTCGGCCTCGAGCGCACGGAGCCGCTCCCTGACCCGCGCGCGCTCGTCGAGACGATCGCGAAGGGCGGTCGCCTCGCGCTGCGCCAGCAGGGCCGCGTCGAGTCGGGCGTCGGCCCGCTCACGCTCGCGACCCAGCGACTCCACGCGGTACTCCGCCCGTTCCACCGCACGAACGAGCCGCGCGAGGCGCTCGGCGGGAGCGGCGGACGCGAGCTCCTCGGGGGAGGCTTCCACGGCGTCGCCGTCGGAGGTGTCGGTGTCGTGCGCGGCGTCGAGCTCGCCGGCCAGGCGCTCCGCCTCGTCGAGGAGGGTGGAGACCTCGACGCCTTCGGCGGCGAGCGCCTCGTGAGCGCGCTTGCGGCGGTCGTCGAGGTCGGCGGCGTACTGCTCGAACGTGCGAGTGCCGAACAGCGTGCGCAGGAGTCCCAGGCGCTCGTCGTTCTTGGCCAGGAGGAAGCGGGCGAATCGGTTCTGCGCCAGCAGGATGACCTGCAGGAACTGCTGCTGCGTGAGGCCGAGGACGTCGTCGAGGTGCGCGGCCACGTCGACGGGTCGCGCGGCGACACCGGTCCATCCCTCTTCGCGCAGCTGCTCGAGCAGGGCACGGTGCGGCTCTTTCGTCGTCCCCCCTCCGCGACGCTTGGGGCGCTCGAATTCGGGGGACCTCGTGATGCGCCAGCGTTCTCCGGCGGCGCTGAACTCGAGCGTCACCCGCGTCGGGTCGTCGGGCGAGCAGTGGTCGCTGCGCAGCCGCTTCTCGGCGCCGTCGTAGCGCGGGACTCCGCCGTAGAGGGCGTAGCAGACGCCGTCGAGGACGCTCGACTTGCCCGCGCCGGTGCGGCCGGTGATGAGGAAGATCCCGTCGGCGGCGAAGGCGTCGAAGTCGACCGTCTGCGTCTCGAGGAACGGGCCGAACCCTTCGAGCTCGAGGCGGTGCAGCTTCACGACCGCGCCTCTTCGACCCGGCGGGCGTCGAGCACGTCGCGGATGAGCGCGCGTTCGGCCTCGGACGCCCCCTCGCCCTCGCGGACGTGCGCGAGGAACGCGTCGATCACCTCGCTGTCGTTGCGCGCCGCGCGGACCCGCTCGGCGTAGCCCACGCCGTCGTCGACGTGCGCCGCGGCCGGGAGGTGCGCGACCGTGGCGCACCAGGGGAACCGCTCCTGCAGACGCCGCATGGGATCGGGCTGCGGGGTGGAATCGGTGTATTCGGCGCGCACCCAGTGGCCCTCGTAAGCGGCGAACCGCTCGTCGTCGAGGAGATCGTCGAGCGGGGCGCGGAGGGTCGCGAGCGGCCGGGGGACGGGGAGGTCGAGCCAGGTGACGGCGGCAAGGCCCTGCGCGTCGAGGTCGACGAGCCACGACCCTCGGGGTTTTCCCGCTTCGCCGAAGCTGTAGTGCAACGGCGCTCCGGCGTAACGGACGCGATCGGAGAGCTGCTGCCGCCCGTGGATGTGCCCGAGCGCGACGTAGTCGGGGCCGTCGAAGGTCGGCAGCGGCACCACGTCGAGTCCGCCCTGACGGATCTCGCGCTCGACACCCGGCGTGGAATCGACCCCGGCGGCGAAGCAGTGGGCGGCGACCACCGCACGGCCCCCGCGCTCGGCGCGGTCGGCGCGGACGAGGTCGAAGGCGTGCGCCATGGTCTGCGCTTGGCTGCGGAGCTCGACGCCCTGCCACACGTGCCGCACGATGGCGGGTTCGAGGTAGGGGATGCCGTAGAAGTGGACGGGGCCGTGCTCGTCGGCGAGGGTGATCGGGGTGCCCACGGTGGCGGGATCGGTGACGATCGTGATCTCGTCGCGCAGCAGGGCGGACTGGAAGCCGAGGCGGGCGGCCGAGTCGTGGTTGCCGCTGGTGACGACGACCCTCGCACCGCCGTCGACGAGCGAGGCCAGCGTGCGCGTGAGGACGGGATAGCAGGCGGCGGCGGGGGCCGCCGAATCGAACACGTCGCCCGCGACGATGACGACGTCGACCGCGTTCTCGCGCACCTGGTCGACCAGCGTCGACAGCACCTCGCTCAGCGCGTCGAGCGTCGAATGCCCGTGGAACGTGCGCCCGATGTGCCAGTCGGAGGTGTGCAGGATTCGCATGCAGCCACGGTACGCGGCACCTCCGACATCGGCTCGCCGCAACGCCCTCGCCCCGTGGCTGCAGTCCGCCCGGCGTGCGAACGCCCCGCACCCGACAGGCGGGGGCGGGGCGTTCGGAGGTGGTTACGCGCCGGCGATCTCGGCGGCGAGGGCGCGGATGCGGTCGTCGCCCAGGTCGAGGCCGACCTCGGTGAAACGCTGGCGCAGCACGTCGGCGATGCGCTGCTCGCTCTTGTCGCCGACGTCGGCGCGCGTCTGCACGACGACGCCCTGGATGCGGGCCTCGTCATCCGTCGGATGCGTGTCCATGGCCGGTTCCGACTGCTCGTCGGGCCGCGCGACCTTGCGATCGCGGTGCAGGGCACCACCGACGGAATCGGCCGCCCCGGCGCCGCCGTCGGCGCCGTCGCCCGGTTCGGGGGCTCGTGTCTGGTCGGCCATGTCAGTCCTCCGTGCTCAGATCGGGATCGATGCCGTGACTGGCGGCATCGCCTTCGATGGGGTCCGAGGGGGCGGCGTCGTTGAGGCGGGACGATCCTTTGGCGCTCTCGTTGCGCTCGGCCGTCTCGCCGTCGGCGACGGCGCCGCTCTCCCATCCTCCGGGCGGGTCGGCGTCGATGACGCCTTCGGGTAGGTCGCGGTCGTCGTTCATGACTCCCCCTTTCGAGGAGTCCAGCTTGCTCGGGGCGGGAGGGCACCCGGCAGGGGTTGACGCTCGCTCACGGCGCGCGTAGGCGCGGCCCTCACCCGGCGGGGCGGCGGTGGAGGAGACCCGCACGCTCGGGGTGCGCCTCAAACCACTCGCCCACGTACCAGCAGACCGGGATGATCTCGCGGTCGCCCGCCGCCTCGATGGCGTCCACAGCCCGCTCGGTCACGACACCCGCGTAGCCGTGGCCGCGGAAGGTGGGGATCGTGAAGGCGCGCGTGAGGGCGATCGTGCGCCCGTCGTCGCGGTAGTCGAGCACCGAGACGAGGTCGTCGCCCCGGTGGAGGGTGAATCGGGATGCCGTCTTGTCGTCGGCGAAGCTCAGGTCGGCCATGCCGAGAGAGTACGCCGCTCCTGAACGACAGGGCCCGATCGCGCACAATGCACAGCCGGACCGACAGAGGACGAAGATCGACTGCGCACAATGCTCACTGACCGGCCGACCGCGGATGATTTGACGGCCACCGACGCGGTAGGTAATAATCACCCCCATGACTGTGACTGCGCGTTCTCTGTCCGCCCGGGAGGCGAACGGGACTGCCGGCATGATGATGCCCGGCCGCGCTGTCATGTGTTGTCGAATGTGCCGCTAACAGCGACCCCTCGCCCGGACGACCTCGCGCTTCTGTATGCCGACCTCGTCCCCCGGTCGCCCGAGCCGCGCGTCGATCACGCGCCCTCCGGCACCGCGCTCCGGCCATTCGGCCCTCACCTCCCGTCGAACCCCGCTCTCGACCGACGCCCGGGTTCACCCACGCAAGGACTTCTCCTCATGTCGATCTCCGCTGTTCTCGACCGCCCCCAGACCGCTTCCGCCGTCCGCGCCCAGGCCCCGCGCGTGACCGTTCCCGCCACCCCCCGCCCCGCCGCGGCACGCCCCGCGCCGGCCACCGCTCCCGCCGCCCCGGCCGCGGACGCCCCCCGCGCGGCATCCGCCACCGCCCCCCGCGGCTTCGCGCTCTACGTCGGCATCGACGAGGCCAAGGCCGCCGCCGCCGGCGTGAGCCTCGGCACCCTCGTCGAGGCCCTGCGCCGCACGCTCGGCGAGCTCGCCCCCGCGGCGGAGACGTACGCCACCGTCGCGCTCGCCCCCGTCGGCTCCGGCGGACGTGACGTCGACGTGGTGCGCCTGGCCCTGCACGAGCCGTCGGCCGTGGCCCGCACGAAGGACGAGCCGGCCGAAGAGGATCGGGCACCCGGCGGTGTGGTCGTCGACATCTCGCGCAAGCGCGTGCTGATCGACGGGGAGTCGGCGGCGTTCACCTTCAAGGAGTTCGAGCTGCTGCAGTACCTCGTTCTCCGCGAGGGACGCACGATCGAGCGCACCGAACTGGTCGCCTCGCTGTGGGAGGGCTCGCCCGACGAAGACGCCCCCGGAGAGCGCACGATCGACGTGCACGTGCGTCGCCTGCGCGCCAAGCTCGGCGTCTACGAAGACATCGTGCGCACCGTGCGCGGCGTCGGCTACCGCTTCGACCGTCACGCCGACGTCTCGATCCGCTACGGACACGGCACCCCCTCGCCCGACCGCTTCTGAGGGCGCGCCCCGCCGGGCTCCCGCGAGCGCGACACCCGTTCCGACGGGCCGCCGAATGCGCGGACCGACCGGCGGATGCCGCGATGTCGGCGATGCGACGTAGGGTGTCGGCATGAGATCGACCGGGGTGCGCACGCCGCGACCCCCGCGCGACCTCGGCGCCCCGGCGCCGCCTCCCGTCGAGACCGAGTACCGCCCGTCCTCCGCGGTCGACGTGAGCCGCGCGATCTCCGCGCAGCGCCACGGCGTCAACGACCCCACCTACGTCGCGACCGCTCCACTGTCGAGCGGCGGGGTGGTCTGGAGGGTCAGCCGCACCCCGCTCGGCGTCGCGACGCTCGCCGTGCGTCAGCGCGCCGACGGAAGCGTGCGGGCCGCGGCATGGGGGCCGGGGGCGACCTGGGCCCTCGACCAGCTGCCGGCGCTGTGCGGCGCACACGACGATCCCGAGGGCTTCGACGCGTCGCGGCATCCCTCCGTCGCCGAGTGGCACCGCCGCCACCCCGATCTGCGCATCGGCCGCACCGACCTCGTGTTCGACGCCCTGGTGAGCGCGATCATGGAGCAGAAGGTGACGAGCATGCAGGCGTTCTCGGCCTGGCGCAGCATCGTGACCTGGTACGGCGAACGCGCTCCCGGCCCCACCCCGCGAGCGATGTTCGCCCCGCCCGATGTGGAGGGCTGGCGGCATGTGCCGTCATGGGCCTGGCATCGCGCGGGCCTCGAGCCTCCGCAGTCCCGCACCATCGTCGAGTCGGCCCGTCGAGGCTCCGCGATCGTCCGCGCCGCCGCCGCCGCCGCCGACGGCGAGGCCCGCGACCGCGTCTTCATCAGCCTGCGGGGCGTCGGCATCTGGACGAGCGCCGAGACCCGCATCCGCGCGTTCGGAGATCCGGATGCCGTGAGCGTGGGCGATTACCACCTCGCCCATCAGGTGGGCTTCGCCCTCACCGGCCATCGCACCGACGACGACGGGATGCTCGAACTGCTCGAGCCGTTCGTCGGACACCGGCAGCGCGTCATCCGTCTGATCTACGCCGGTTCGGGCCTCGAGCCCCGGCGCGGCCCCCGACTGCACCCGGAGGACCACCGCAACCGGTGAACGGGACCGCCGGTTCCGCGGCGCCCCCGTCCGCGAGACGCCGGTCGCCCGCGCCCCCGTAGGGTGGGCCCATGACGCAATCGGGGACGGGCTGGCCGCGCGGACGGACGTACTGGGTGCTGGGCAGCGTTCTGCTGCTGGGTCTCGGCATCCTCTTCGGGCTGGTCTGGCAGAACGTCTGGCTCGGCCTCGTCATCGCGGCGGCGGTGTCGGTGGGGTGGCTCATCGCCTACGAGTCCAGCCGCGGCCGCAACGTCGGCGTGAACGATCCCGACAACGGCATCCAGCTCTGACGCGTCACCGGTAGTACACCGCGAGGGGGTAGGGACCGTCGCGGCGCACCTCGACCGGGGTGCCGAACACGCGCTCGAGGATCTCGGGCGTCATCAGCTCCGCGGGCGGACCGACGTGCACGACGCGCCCGTCGGCGAGGGCCACGATGCGGTCGGCGTAGGCGGCCGCGAAGTTGATGTCGTGCACCACGATGACGATCGTCTTGCCCAGCTCGTCGGCGGCGCGGCGCAGCTGTCCCATCATGGCGACGGCGTGCTTCATGTCGAGGTTGTTCAGCGGCTCGTCGAGCAGGATGCAGTCGGTGTCCTGTGCGAGCACCATCGCCACGTACGCCCGTTGGCGCTGACCGCCGGAGAGCTGGTCGAGGTAGCGGCCCGCGAGAGCGGTGAGGTCGAGGAAGGCGATCGCCTCGTCGATCTTCGCGTGGTCGGCGGCGGTGAGCCGCCCCTGCGAGTGCGGGAAGCGTCCGAACCCGACGAGCTCTCGCACCGTGAGACGCGTGACGAAGTGGTTCTCCTGGCGAAGGATCGACACGACGCGCGCGAGCGTCCGGCCGGGCGTCGTGGCGACGTCATGACCGCCGACGCGCGCCCGTCCGCTCGTCGGGGCGGTGAGACGACCCACGATCGTCAGCAGCGTCGACTTGCCGGCGCCGTTCGGTCCCACCAGCGCGGTGACTCCTCCGGCGGGGATGTCGAGCGAGACCGGACCGAGCACGGTCTGGTCGCCGTAGGTCATCGTGATGTCGGAGAGCGAGATCACAGGCTTCCCTTTCGCAGCAGGAAGATGAGGAAGAACAGACCGCCGACGAACTCGATGATGATCGAGAGCATGCCCGCGGCATAGAACACGTGCCGCAGCACGAGGTAGCCACCCAGCAGCGTCGCCGCGCCCAGGAGGGCGGCGAACGGCAGCACCACGCGGTGCTGCGACGACCCGGCGAGCTGGTACGCGAGGGTGGCGACGAGGAACCCGAAGAAGGTCATCGGCCCCACCATCGTGGTCGACACCGAGATGAGCACCGCGACGAGCACCAGGATGCCGACCACCTCGCGCCGGTACGCCACCCCGAGGTTCAGCGCGGTCTCGCGCCCGAGCGCGATCACGTCGAGGCGGTGACGGCGTCGCCAGACGACCGCGAGCACCGCAGCGACCACGAGCGCACCCCAGGGGAGGTACTCGGCATCCGAGTTCGACAGATTGCCGAAGAGCCGGGCCGAGAGGATGTCGAAGTCGCTGGGGGTGAGAAGGCGCTGCATCACCGTCGACAGCGATCCGAAGCCGACGCCGAGCACGACTCCGACCAGCAGCATGACGTGCAGGTTGCCGCGGCGCCCGGCGAACAGCCACCCGTACAGCAGCGTCGCGAAGCCGACCATGAGCACGCTCTGCACGATCACCTTCGCCAGACCGTCGGTGGCCGACAGGGCCGCGCTGCCGAAGAAGAACACCAGGGCCGTCTGCATGACGACGTACAGGGCGTCGAACCCCATGATCGAGGGCGTCAGGATGCGATTCGCCGTCGCGGTGTGGAACAGCACCGTGGCCACCGCCTGACAGCACGCGACGAGGGCGATCGTGGCGACGCTCACGATCCGCAGGTCGACGGCGATCCAGAAGCCGCGGGAGCCGGGCACCCCGGGAAGGTCCCACGTCAGCACGCCGATCGCGGCGACGACGACCACGAGGGCCAGGATGCCGAAGCGCCAGGCGATCCGGGGGCGTCGAGCGGGCGCCGCGACGGCGCTGGCGGTGAGCACCTCAGCCACGGGGACGCATCCGCAACAGCAGGGCGATGAAGACGACGGAGCCCACGACGCCGAGGATCATCGACACGGGCACCTCGAACGGCATCCGCACGACACGACCCAGGATGTCGCAGGCCACGACGATCGCGACGCCCCCGAGGCACACCCACGGGAGATTCGACCGCGCGTCGTCGCCCCGCCACATCGAGACGAGGTTGGGAACGACCAGTCCGAGGAAGGGCAGGAAGCCCACGACGACGGTGGTGACCCCGGTGGCCACCGCGACGAGGGCGGTGCCGACCAGCAGCACGCGCGCGTGGTCCACGCCCACCGCGGTGGCGATGTCGCGACCGAGACCGGCGACCGTGATGCGGTCGGCGTAGAAGAAGACGAGCAGGACGACGATCGCGACGATCCAGAGCACCTCGAACCGGCCGCGGACGATCGAGGTGAAGCTGCCCATGAACCACGTGCCGAGCATCTGCAGCGAGTTGGTCGACACGGCGAGGTAGGTCGTGAACGCCGACACGACGGATCCGAGCATGATGCCGATGAGCGGGACGACGAGCGACGAGCGCAGCGAGATGCGCCTCAGGATGCCGAGGAACACCATCGTGCCGGCGAAGGCGGCGACGGATGCCGCGACCATGCGCACCCACAGGGGCGCCGAGGGGACGAGCAGCACGGTCAGCAGCAGGCCCAGAGCCGCCCACTCGGAGGTGCCCGTCGTCGAGGGTTCGACGAACCGGTTCTGCGTGAGCAGCTGCATGGTCAGACCCGAGACGGCCATCGCGCAGCCGGCGAGGACGAGGGCGGTCGTGCGGGGGACGCGCGAGATGGCGAACATCTCGGCCCCGAAGGCGTCGGCGGTCAGGTCGTAGGCGCCGACGAAGAGCGAGAGGAGGACGAGGGCGGCGACACCGGCTGCCGCGGCGGGCAGCGCGAGTCGCGCGCGTGGGCGGAGGGCGGTCTGAGGCATGGCATCCATCCCTGTCGGGACCGCGCCCGCGGGAGGGGTCGTCCGCGTCGCCGGAAGCGGCTCGACGGTGTTCCTCGACCCCTCACGCGAGCGAGGTGCGGACAGCGGTCAGGAGGCGAAGGCCTCGGCGGCGGAGCGGTACAGCTTCGTGTAGGCCTGGATGCCCTCGTCGAGGTAGAAGCCCGCGTCGAGGTAGACGATCTGGTTCTTCTGCACCGCGGGGACGTTCTTCAGCGCCTCCGAGTTCTCGACGAGTTGCCGGGCCGCGACGTACCCGTCCTCGCCGAACATCGCGTCTCGGTCGAGGACGAAGAGCCACTCGGGGTTGGCCGCGGCGATCGCCTCGACGCTGATGTCGTCGCCGTGCGAGGCGTCTTCGGCGGCGCGGTCGAGCGCGGGGGTCAGGCCGAGGGTCGGGAAGAGCGTCCCGACTCCGCGCCCCTCCCCCGGGGCGGCGTAGGCGATCTTGCCGCCGGAGGCGATGAGCCCCATCACCGTCTGCGACGGGTCGTAGGCCTTCTTCGCGTCGGCGATGGCGGCGTCGAGGTCGGCGGAGAGCTGCGCCGCCTCGTCGTTCTTGTCGAAGACCTGTCCGAGGATGGCCGTCTGGCGCTTCAGCTCGGCGGTGTGGTCCTCGCCGTCGCGCGGACTCGTCTCGATGGTCGCGGGCTGGATGTCCTTCAGCTGCGCGTAGATGTCGCGGAAGCGGTAGCCGCCGACGATCAGATCGGGCTCGCTCGCCACGACGGCCTCGATGTCGGGTTCGCGGTGCAGTCCGACGTCGAGCACCTCGTCGCCGCCGGAGAGCGAGGGCCACAGGTCGTACATGAGCGGCTTGGGGGCCGCGACGAGGGTGACTCCCCAGTCGCTGAGCGTCTGGAAGGTGGTGTTGTCGAGCGCCACGACCCGCTCCGGCGCCACGGGCACCTCGATCGATCCGTGGTTGTCGTCGACCGTGACGGTGCGCGCGGCCGCGGCCTGGTCCACGGGCGCGGCGGCTCCGGAGGCGCAGCCGGTGAGGGCGAGGGCGGCGGCGAGCGAGACGATCGCGGCGGGCCGGAGGGCGGTGCGGGACAGGCGAGAACTCATCAGGTGTCACTCCAGTGCGGGATACGGTGCGCGAGCGGCGGGAGGACCCCGACCGCTCGGGAAAGTTAGGTTAGCCTTAGCTATGTAAATATGTCGAATCCACCGAAGATGGCGTCGCGACAGGTACGCGAGGGGATGACGCGCGCCGTCCGCGCCGATCACGCGCCGGTCCCCCGGCACGCGTGGGGACGGACGATCGCGGGCCCACGGCGATCGCACGCCGGTCCCCGGCGCCCGCGAGGACGGGCGATCGCGGGCCCACGGCGATCGCACGCCGATCCCCCGGCGCCCGCGAGAACGGGCGATCACGCGCCCACGGCGATCCCACGCCGACCCCGGGCACCCGCCCGCGACCAGCCCGTCAGTCGCGCTGCACGCCCCCGGCGAAGGCGAGGACGCGCGCCCGCAGGAAGGACGCGGTGAAGACGCCTGACGCCCCCGGCGCCGGATCGGCCGTCGCGGCCGCCGCCGCGTCGGCGAGGGCGCCGCGCAGAAGCGGGAGCTCGGCGCCGGTCGCCGTCAGCGCGTCGACGGCCCGGACCGTGTACTCGTCGGCGATGCCGATGCGCTGCGAGACGGCATCCGAGGGGTCGACGCCGTCGGGCACCCGCACCGCGGTCAACGCCGACAGCGCCGCGGAACCACGGGTGAACGCGGCGGTCGAGATGCCCAACGCGAGCCACTCGCCCCCCTCGTCGGCGCGCGCGGCGAGCTCGTCGCGCGCGGCCTCGAACGCGCTCGTGCGCAGACCATCGAGGTCGTCGGCGGGCACGGCCGCGTCACCGCGCCGCGCGTCGACGGCGTCGGTGGTCGCGATCGCCGCCCGGCGCAGCAGGGAGGCGAGACCGTCGAGGTCGGCATCCGAGGCGAGGGCGCCCGTCCCGTCGATCTCGCCGCGCAGGTCGGCGATCGCCCGGGCGTTGCGCGCCGCGGAGGAGGCCAGCGCGGCGGAGGTCAGCCCCGCGGGAGCGAGCGAGGGGTCGGCTTCGGTCGCGAGGTACGCCTGCGCCTGCGCGGCCAGGGCGCGGGCCTCGGCCGCCCCACCGATCGCCGCGAGTGCACCGTCGGCGTCGTCGAGCGTGGAGGGTGCTTCGGTCGACACCGTGAGCACGGCGTCGGCATCGCCGGCGGCGTCCGCCGCGAGCGCTGCGGCATCCACCGGCGAGAGGGCGGGAGCCGCCGCAGCGGCGGCGATGTCGGCGGCCGTCGACGCTGCCGCCCAGGCACCACCCGCGTCGCCGGCATCGCGCAGGCGTTCGCCGCGATCGACCGCGGCCCGCGCCCGGTCGGCGAGCGCCCCCTCCGGTGCGGAGACGAGCGACGAGCGCGCGCGATCCAGGGCGTCGTCGACCGCCATCATCACGGAATCGGGGGCCGTCGGCGCCTCCTCCGCCGTGGGCAGGGGGGACGGCGACGGCGGAGGCGTCGGGAAGGCGGCCTCGGGGAGGTCCTCCCCGGTCATCACGGCGTACGCGCTCGCGATGTCGGCCACCTCGGTGACGGTCATGCCCCCGGTCGCGGCGAGCTGGTCGAGATCGACGGCCGTGCCCTCGGCATCCATCGCCGTCCGCTGGCCCGCGGGAACGAGGATCGTGTCGATCCCGCCCGCCTCGATCGCCGCCGTGACCTGCTCGGGCAGTCCCGCGACCGGGCCGATCGTGCCCAGGGGCGTCACCCGTCCGGTGAGCGCGACCCCGGGCTGCACCTCGGTGCCGTAGTACAGCGCGAGCACGCCGACCGCGGTGACCGCTCCCGCCGCGGGAGTGGCGATGCGGGCGTCGAAACCGAAGGTGTAAGCGGTGTCGGGCCGGGCGCCGGTGAGCAGGGTCGCGGCGGTCACGGCCGTCCACGTCGCCGACTGGGTGACCGGGTCGACACCGCTGACGTCGTTCTCGGTGATGTCGATGCTGAGGTCGCCGCCGTCGGCGGAGTCGGCCGTGATGCGCTGACTGGTCACCCCGCCCTTCTTCCCACTGGCGTAGAGCACGGGCACGGTCACCTCCGAACCCGAGAACGATCCGTCGGAACCGGTGCCGAAACCGAGCGAGAATCTCAGGTCGCATCCCGCGAGCACGAGCGTGCACGCGAGGGCCAGGATCCCGGCCTGCAGGGCGCGGCGCGTCACGCGACGCCAGCGATATCGCGCCGCATCGGCACATGAGGGATCCCGTCCTCGGCGAAGGGCTCCCCCGAGACGACGAACCCGAACCGGCCGTACCAGTCGGCGAGGTGCTCCTGCGCGTCGAGCAGGATGGGAAGGCCTGGCGCCTCGGCATCCAGGTGGGCGACGGCGGCGCGCATGAGGTCGGCGGCGATGCCGCGGCCCCGGGCGTGCGGGGCGGTGGCGACCCGCCCGATGCGGGTGTTCGCCGGTTCGCGCAGCATCCGCAGGGTGGCGAGCACGTCGTCGCCCTCGCTCGCCCACATCAGCTCCGCGCCCGGCTCGATGTCGCGGCCGTCGATCTCGGGGTACGCGGCCTGCTGTTCCACGACGAACACGCTCACGCGCATCCACAGGATGCGGTAGAGAGCGAGCGGGGGGATGCCGGCGACGGGCGCCCGATGCAGGGTGACGGCCATGCTTCGACCGTACCCGGGCGTCCGGCGCGAGGCGGACGCCTCGATCGCGCCGTGGACGCGGTCGTTCCGCGGCGCTAGCCTCCTGGCATGTCGTTTCAGGCGTACCTCGACAACATCGAGACCAAGACCGGACTCACGCCGCGTCAGTTCCTCGCCCTCGCCGAAGAGCGCGGGTTCGGGCCCGGCACGAAGGCCGGCCCGATCCTGCAGTGGTTGAAGGACGATCACGACCTCGGCCGCGGTCACGGCATGGCTCTGGTGCACGTGATCACGAAGGGACCGAAGATCAGCGACGCGCACGTGGGCTCCACCGGTCCGCACGGCGACGCGACCGACGAGCTCTGGCTCGACGGCGCCGCCTCGAACCCGAACCGCTAGGCGGAACCCGCCCCGAAGCGTCGCGACGCGGCGATCTGCTCGCCGACGCGGCGCAGCGCCAGGATGAGGGGTTCGACGAGCGCGGTCCCCAGCACGACGTACCGCACGGCATCCTCGATCGAGGAGTCGGGGGTCGCCGCGAGTTCGGCCTCGGCGAGGGCGCCGAGGTGCTCGATGTAGGCGTCCATGACGGCGTCCGGCACCGTGAACCCCGCGCGATCGAGGGTCGCGAGGGCCTGCGCGACCGCGGCGACCTGGTCGGGGAAGCAGTGCTCCGCCGAGCCGCCCATGCGCTCCAGGAGGGCGAGCGCCGCCGTGAGGTCGAGGTCGCTCGAGACCGCCGGCGTCACGGCGGCGTTGGCCGCGCCGAGGAGGTCGGAGGGGTTCTCGGGCGGCTCCTCGAGCAGCGCGACGACCTTGCGGACGCCCGCGATGCCGACGCCGGCGTCGACGAGGGCACGGATGACGCCGAGTCGCTGCACGTGGGCTTCGCCGTAGGCGGCCTGCGTGGGAGAGGACCGCTCCCCCTCGGGCAGCAGCTTCTCGCGTAGGTAGTACTTGATGGTCGCGACGGGGACGCTGCTGCGCGCCGCCAGCTCTGAGATCCGCACGTTCCCCCTTGACTCGATAGCGAAACTATCCAACACTGGATAGTGCCACTATCGAGTGAGGACGTGCCATGGCCCCCATCAATCCGGGTCGGATGACCCACCGCTGGGACGACGAACTCGTCGTCTTCCACATCGGCATGACCGTCAACCGCTGGTGGCGTGTCGACCAGTGGATGCCGCTCATGAGCGACATGCCGAAGATGCTCCGCGAGCTGAGCGTCGACGCCGACTCCGGCCTGCTCGGCTTCACGATGCTGCTCGGCGCGCGCGGGCCCTACCTCGTGCAGTACTGGTCGTCGCTCGACAAGCTCTACGCCTACGCCTCGGCCCCCACGCAGGAGCACCGCCCCGCGTGGACGCGGTTCAACCGCCGGGCGCGCTCGAACCTGGGGGCCGTCGGCATCTGGCACGAGACCTACGTGGTCGACCGCGCCGAGACCATCTACGTGGGAACCCCCGCGATGGGCCTGCCGAAGGCCACCGCGGTGGTGCCGATCGCCTCCCGCCACGACCGGGCTCGCGCGCGCGTCGCCGACGGCCGCACGGGCCCCGCACCGACCGCCGCGGCGACCGCGGGGACAGAATGAGCGTATGGAATCGCTCCTCACCACCGCCGCCGACCTGAACGCCGCCCTCGCCGCGGGGGCGTACCCCGACGGCGGCCCCGTGCGCGTGCTCGACGTGCGGTGGCGGCTCGACCGCCCCGACGGGCGACCGGACTACCGCGAGGGCCACATCCCCGGCGCGCAGTACGTCGCCCTCGACCGCGACCTGGCGGCCCACGGCGCCTCGTCGAGCGAGGGGCGGCATCCGCTCCCCTCCGTCGACCACCTGCAGGCCACCGCGCGCCGCTGGGGGATCGACGCGGGCGACACCGTCGTGGTCTACGACGACGCGAACAACATGGCGAGCGCGCGGGCCTGGTGGCTCCTGCGCTACGCCGGTCTCACCGACGTGCGCCTGCTCGACGGCGCGTATCGCGCCTGGGTCGACGCCGGCTTCGCGCAGGAGGAGGGGGATGCCGCGACCCCCGCGCCCGGAACGGTCGACCTCGCCTACGGCGCCCTGCCCGTGCTCGAGCTCGACGACGTCGCCGACGTCGCCGCGGAGGGCCTGCTCCTCGACGCGCGCGCCGGCGAACGCTACCGCGGCGAGACCGAGCCGATCGACCCGCGCGCGGGCCACGTGCCGGGAGCCGTGAGCGCACCCACGACCGAGAACGTCGGCGCCGACGGGCGATTCCGCTCCCCCGACGACCTGCGCGCGCGGTTCCGCCTGCTGGGCGCCGACGACGGGATGAGCGTGGGCGTCTACTGCGGATCCGGGGTGACCGCGGCGCACCAGGCCGTCGCCCTCACCCTCGCGGGCTTCGAACCGCGCCTGTACCCGGGATCGTGGAGCCAGTGGTCGAACCACCCCGAGCTCCCCGTCGCGACGGGCCCCGCGCCGCGCTGAGCGCTCTCCGTCGCGTCAGGCCCAGAGGTCGCCGACCGCGACCTCTCGACCGAGCACGTTCTGCGCCGCGCGATGCCCCGAGAGCATCGCGCCGGGGACCGTCGCCGGGTCGTCGCCCCACGTCGCCTCGCCGGCCACGTGCAGCACTCCCCCGCCGACCGGCTCGGCGAGGTCGTCGTGATCCGCGCCGACCGACCCCGGGAGCATGTAGGCGTACGAGCCGTGCGAGAACGGATCGTCCTGCCACCGGGTGACCACCGCACTCTCGGGCTCGGGCACCGCGTCGCCGTACAGCCGCCGCAGCTGCGCGAGGGTGGACGCCACGATCTCGTCGTCGCTCCACGCGCGCGTCGCGAGGGCGGCGGGACCCGCGGCGAAGGTGAGCAGGGCGGGCTCGTCGTGCAGGCGCCCGAGGTCGTACCAGGAGTGCCACCACTGCCCCTCGTCGCCGAGCTGACGGATGCCGTAGACGTCGGGCTCCCAGAACCGTTCGGCGAAGCGGAGCACGACCTTCTCGAAGGCGTTCATGCGGAGCAGGCCGAGCGCACGGGCGTGCGCCGCGGGGAGGGCGGGCTCGATCTCGAGATCACCCGCCTGCAGAACCCCCACCGGCACCGTGACCACCACGTGCCTGCCGTGGAACGTGCCGAGGTCCGTCTCGACTTCGGCCCCGTCGGCCGCCCACCGCACGCGGGAGACCACGTGCTCGAGTCGCACGTCGAGTCCCTCGGCGAACCGCGTCGCGAGCTCGTCGTACCCGCGCGGGAAGACGACCTCGTCGCCGTTGACGGTGTCGTCGTCGAGACCGTGGGCCCCGAGACCGGCCATGCCGATGCCGTACTGCTCCTGGGCGCGGCGGTCGTTGTACTCGCGCACGCGCTCGGCGCGCTCGGCATCCCAGTCCTGCGCGGCGAGCGCCCGCTCGACGACCTCGGCGTAGGTCGCATCGTCCGCGGCCTCGGCGATCACGTCCACCAGGGCCGCATTGAGCGCGCGGATGTCGTCGGCGTAGCGGCGCACCGCCTCGGGCGCCAGGCGGTGACCCTCGGCGTCGAAGTACGTCAGGGGACGCGAGTCCGGTTGGTAGCCCCCGACGGTGAACTCCACCATCGGCATCCCGAAGGCGCGTGCGGCCTCGGCGACCGGACTGTCGTCGATGCCGTGGATCCACGACGCCCCCCGGTCGGTGACGTGCCCTTCGCTGCGGTCGGTGAAGACCCGGCCGCCGACGCGGTCACGGGCCTCGAGCACGACCACTCGATGCCCGTGACGGGCGAGAAGCCGGGCGGCGGCGAGGCCGGAGATGCCCGCTCCCACGACGACGGTGTCGAACTGCTCCTGCATGACGGCTCCCTCGGGTAGACGACCGTGTGACGAGAGTAGTCCGCCCGGGGTCGTCGACGGCGGCCGCCCCGGAGATGGCCGCGGCGACGTCCGGGCGCCGCCGCGGCCCGTCAGGGAAGGGTGACCGGCCCCGCCGATCCCGTGGCGAAGAGGACGTGGGCGACGTCGGAGGGGGTTGCGAAGTCGGCGAGCCCGAGCCGGAGCGCGGTCACCGCGTACTCGGCCGTCGAGCGGGCTGTCGGCAGCGTGTACGTCGACCCCGGAGGAGCCCCGGACACGTCCGGCTGCACGTTGACCATCACCGACACGACCGACGGCAGCGCGTTCAACACATTCGCCAGAACGGTGACCACCGGTGCCGAGAGCGTGGACAGCGTCGCGCCGAGGGTGGTGACGCGGTTCAGGAGTTCGGTGGTGAGCAGGCTGGTCAAGGACGTCGTCAGGACGGGTCCGGACAGGGAGAGGGTGTTGACGATCGTCGTCAGGTTCGGCAGTCCGAGAAGGCCGAGAGCGGCGTTGAGCGCGGTGAGCCCCGTCGTGGGCACCCCGGAGAGGGAAACCCCGATCACCGGCGCCGGGCTCCCTTCGAAGAGGCTGCGAATGGTGGTGTTCAACGTGAGTCGAGCGGTCGCCAGGTTGGTGGTCGGGGCGTTGGTCGTCAGGCTGACGCCCACCTGCACGCTCAGGTCGATGCTGATCTGCGCGTTCAGGATCGCCGCGCGCAACGCCGCGGTGACGTCCGTCGCCCACGCATCCAGGAGCGCGCCCGCTTCGGCCGTGATGGCGTTCACGACACCGGCGTTGAGGACGAGCTGGGTGTTGGGGGCCGCGTTGTTCAGCGGGCCGGTCAGCCGCTCGAGATCGACGAGGATCCGTCCGTTCGCCAGGTCGATCGTGAATCCGTCGCCCCGCAGTTGCAGGGCGAGGAACGGGGCGACCGTCGACCGCAGGTCGAGACCCGTGATGGTTACCGTACCCGTCGTCTGCGTGCTCGCGAGAGTGGAGACACGGAGTCGGAGGGTGTTGCTCAACGTCTGCGAGATGAGGCCGTTCTGCCCCACGAGCCCGGCGACCGCCGTCTCGAGCTGTCCCACCGTCGTCGTGACCGCCCCGGTCAACGCCCCCACCGCGGGAGCGTCGAGGACGAGACCGAGACCCGCGATGCCGTAGGCCCGCTGCGCGATCGGCTGAGCGGCGGGCACGCCCCACACCTGGTCGAGCAGGGCGGCGCACCCGTTCAGTTGCGAACGGGCGGCGACCGCACCGACCTCGAGCCGCGCGGCGTTCAGCCCCGCGACGGTCGGCAGAAGAGCGGTGATGTCGATCGTCGCGGGCCGGGGAAGGTCGCTGTCGGGTGTCGTGTCCGACACCAGGACGGCCCCGGAATTGTTGATCAGGCCGGACGCCCCCACGGCGCTCCCGGTGGCAGCCCCCTGCGTCCATTGGTTCGCCGCTCCGAGGGTCGCGCCCGGCAGCCCGACCGAGAAGCCGGTGAGATCGACCCCCACGATCCCCAGCGCCCCCACGTTCAGCGGGTTGGCGAAAGTGGAGGTCGGGGGCGGGGAGCCGAGATTCAGCGCGTTCGCCGGATCGGGTACCGCCACCCCGTCCGGCCGCACCGTCAGACGCATGTCATCGAGCTGCGCGAGCGCATCCAGGTCGACCCCGAGCAACTCCCCCGCGAGGAAGGTTCCCCGAGACCGGCTCTCGAGAGCGGGATTCTGCGCGCAATCCAGGACGCCCGTCCCGAGGGCCTCGTCGTGGACCCATTCGGCGTCGTTCCAGTTCGCGGTCGTCGCCGTGATGCCCAACGGCACCACCAGCAGCATTCCCGTCGCGGCGGCCAGAGCAGCCCGAATCACAGCCTTCATCGCCGTCCCCCGTTCCGTGCGATCCGCATCGACGCCCCGATTCCGAGGAGCCCCGCGGCGAGCGCACCCACGCCGACGAGCGCCATCGGGTCGAAACCGGTGGCCGGCAACCGCCCCGGTGGGCGCACCGGCACGTCGTCGACCGACATCGCCGTGAGTCCGACGCCCATCCGTCCGCGCAAGCCCATCAGGGAGGCGTCCTCCCGCGCCGCGGCGGAGTCCTCGACCGAGAGGGTCACCAGCAGATACTGCGGGGCCGACGGCGTGAGCGGGCGCAGTTCGAACGAGGGCGACGTCGTCGCGTACTCGTCGGACGGCGTCGCGACCGTGATGGAGCGGCTCCCCCGGGCGCAGACGGGTTGATCGGGTGCACCCGACCAGGGGTCGTCGCAGACGTCCACCCGCATGACCAGCCCGCGGGGCACTTCCGCCAACGGGCCGCTCTTGCGCAACTCGAGCGCGAGCGTGGCGGACGTGGCATCCTCCAGGCGCGCCTGGATCTGCCAGAAGGCGGGATCTCCGGGGCTGAGTTCGAAGAACTCGGCGGGATACGGATCGGCGGAGAGCACGAGTCGTCCCGGTGCGCCCGTGGGCGGGACGTCGACGAAGGCGGCGCGTGCCGCATCGGCGACGAACACCCCTCCGGCTCCGAGGAGCGCAAGGGAGGCGGCGGCGGCGAGGACCGCGCTGACGCGCCGACCGGCGACGCGAGGAGAGAGGGTCATGGTTCTCCGATGGTCAGCGGGAGGAAGCAGGAGTCGGCTGATCGGCGTCGAGGTGCGGCACTCGTTCAGCGGAGGGCCACAGTGCCCACGCGATGACGAAGGCGATCAGGACGGCGGTGGCGAGCATCACCGGTGGGGCCTTCGCCGTCGTGATGATCGTGCCCACGAGGGGAGCACCGATCAGCACCCGTGGGGCGCTCTGCACGACATAGGGCTGGAGGTCGGCGGCCTGGTTCGCGTCACCGCGGAGCACGAGGCTGCGCGCCCGCGGGTCGCCGGCGACGGGCGCGATCTCGACGATGCGGTGGGTCACCTGCGCACCGTTCCCGGGGCGTCGCACCGTGACGATGTCGCCGACGGCGAGATCTGCGGCATCCACCGATCGGGTGATGGCGGCGGCACCGGTGGGGAGCGAGGGCGACATCGAGCCGGTGACGAAGACGATGATCCCCAGTCCCCCTACGGCGCTGGCAACGAGCCAGGCGACGGTCAGGATGCCGAGGCATCCGACGAGGGTGGTCACGGCATCCCGCACCCGCTCGAGGGGCGTCGGCGCCTCAGCGGCCGACGCGGGAGGGGAGAACCGGTGCCGCGGACCCGCGGCGTGCGCGGCGAGCGGACGGGATGCCGTGACCAGGTCGTTCACGAGGTGGCCACGAACTCCCACGCCGGGGCGATCGTCCGACCCATGTAGTCCTCGGGGGTCGTCCCGCCCGCCAGCGGGATCGGGTCGGGCAGGGTCACCTCGAAGCAGTAGTACTGCGTCGAGCCCGACGCCGCGGCGAGCGACTGCGTGAGCGTGGCTCCGGTGTTCGCCAGCGACCCGTCGGCGATGACGGTCACCGGTCCCGTGAAGGCGGTCGCGTCGCAGGTGAAGGCGGTGGCACTCGTCGCGACGCGCACGTCGAGGGCGTCGAAGAGCAGGTCGCCGGGGTCGTCGGTGGCGATCCCCGCGGCGGGATCGGCCGCTTGGAGCTGGACGTCGCCGGCGATGGAGGCGTTCTTGGTCCGCAGCGCCACCGCGGCGTAGACGCTGTCGCCCGGGGTGAGCTCCGTCCCCAGCAGTCCCGCAGCGGTGAACACCATCTGGCCGCCCGGGTTGTCCGGCTCGTCCGTCCACGCGGTCGGGTCGAAGCCGGGGTCGGTGTTCTGCTCGATCGCGAAGGTGGAGGTGCCCACCCCCGCCCCTCCTGCACCGTCGCCGCCGAACACCCACTCGGTATCGGTCCAGGCGGCGAGGGTCGCCGCGACGCCGACCCCCAGAGCCGCGCCACCCGCGGCGACGGCGAAGATGCGACGCCGAACGAGTCGGCGCTTCTGGTTCTCCATGGATACCCCCATCAGGTTCGATCCGCTCGGCTGGTGCCCAGCGGGCGGGGAGGCCCCGCGACGCCGACACTCGCGCTCTCCGGAGCGCGCGCCAAGAGCAGTCGGGTCAAACCAGATGAAGAACCAGTGGTCCGCGCACTACCGACCCGCCGACGGACCCGCAGCTGCGCATCGCAATCCGACTACCGAGTCGGGGGGACCAGGTAGTCGCGTCCGTCATCCGTGGGTGGCGTCGCGCGAAACCTCGCGCACCCGTCGATGCGCGACGCTCTCACCGACGACCGCCGTCAGTCGACGGATCCCGCGGGAGCCTCTTCGTTCAGTGGAACGGGCCGAGCCCCGCGGCGGCCGTACCGGAGCCAGAAGAACAGGTAGCACGCGCCCACGAACGGGATGCCGAAGTACAGCGCCGCGACCTGATTCTCGTCGAAGGCGATCGCGACGATCGAGGCCGTCAGCAGCACGAAGGCGAGGATCGGGACGAGCGGGTACAGGGGTGTGCGGAACGCGAGGTCGGCGACGTCGCCGCCGGATCGGAGGTACTGGCGGCGGTGGAAGAACTGCGCGGCGACGATCGACATCCACACCGCCACCGCGGCGAATCCGGCGATCGAGACGAGCACGAGGTACACCGTCTCGGCCGCGACGACGCTGGAGATGAGCGAGACGAGGCCGATGGCCAGGCTCACCAGGAGCGCGACCATCGGGATGCCGCGGCGGGTGAGCTTCGTGAAGACCTTCGGGGCGTACCCCTCCTCGGCGAGCGAGAAGAGCATGCGCGCGCAGGAATACAGGCCGCTGTTGCCCACCGAGAGCAGCGCCGTGATCACGACGAAGTTCATGATGTCGGCGGCATACGGCACACCCACGTACTCGAAGACGTCGACGAACGGGCTCGACGACAGCCCCGCCTGGTCGTAGGGCAGGAGGGCGGCGATGACGACGATCGAGCCCACGAAGAGCACGAGCAGGCGCAGCACCGTCGAGCGCAGTGCGCGCGGGATGTTGCGGCGGGGGTCCTTCGTCTCCCCGGCGGCGACACCCACCAGTTCCGCACCGCTGAAGGCGTAGAAGACCGCGAGCGAGGTGATGAGCACGCCGCCGAGCCCGGCGGGCAGCAGTCCGTCGGGGGTGACGAAGTTGCTCAGACCCACCGCCTGATGCGGCTCCGGCGACAGCGGGGTGAATCCGAAGATGGCCATCGTCCCGAGCACGATGAGGGCCACGATCGCGACGACCTTGATGAGGGCGAACCAGAACTCCGTCTCGCCGAACACGCGCGCCGAGATCGCGTTGAGGGTGAACAGGACGCCGGCGAACACCACGCACCACACCCACACGTCGACGGTGGGGAACCAGCGCTGCATGAGGATCCCGGATGCCGTGAACTCAGACCCGAGCGCCACCACCCAGCACAGCCAGTACAACCACGCCGTGGCGAACCCCGTGGCGGGACCCATCGTGCGCGCGGCGTAGATGTGGATCGAGCCCGACACCGGGTAGACCACCGCGAGCTCACCGAGGCACACCATGACCAGCCACACCACGAACGCGCCCAGCAGGTAGGCCAGGACCGCGCCGAGCGGGCCGGCCTGATGGATGGTGTAGCCCGAGCTGAGGAACAGGCCCGAGCCGATCACCCCGCCGAGGGCGATCATGACGAGGTGGCGCGCATCCATGGCGCGGCGCAGTCGCCGGGGTGCGCCCGCGGAGCCGGACGTGTCGAGGGAGGAATCGAGGGGACGACTCATGGGGGTGCTCGCCTTCATGATCGAGCCCGGAGCCGTCGAGGCGTCCGGGCGACGCAGTCACAGTAGTTCATGCCGGAGGCCCCTCGGTACGCTGGGCCGATGAGCACCGTGGGCGCCGGCACCGACGACGACGCCACCTCGACCGTGAGCCGCGCCTTCGACGTGGTGTCCGCCGTCGCCTCGCTCACCCGCACGGGCCGCGGAGCGTCGGCGACCGACGTCGCCCGGGCGCTCGGGCGCGAACGCTCGCACGTCTCCCGCACGCTTACGGCGCTCGCTGCACAGGATGTCGTCGCGCGCGACGACGAGCGCCGCTACCGACCGTCGTGGGCGTGGTACACCGCCGCCGAAGACCTCGTCGACCGCCGCCTGCGGCTGGAGGGCCTCGCCGTCCTCGATGACCTGGCCGCCGCGACCGGCGAGGCGGTCTTCCTCGGCGTACTGCGCGGCGACACGACGGTGACCATCGTCGAAAGCATCCCTTCGGCCTCGAACATGGTCGGAACGTGGATCGGGCGCGGCTACCCCGCCTTCTGCAGCGACGCCGGCCAGGCCGTGCTGTGGGACGCCGATGACGAGGAGGTGCGCGCGGTGTTCGCCGCGACCGATTTCGCCGGCGCGGGGCCCCGGGCTCCGGCATCCGTCGACGACTTCCTCGGCCGACTGCGCGAGGCCCGCGAGCGCGGGTACACGATCGTGGACGAGGAGGCCGAGGCGGGACTGTACTCCGTCGCGGCACCGGTCTGGGACTTCCGCGGAGAGGTCGTCGCGGCGATCCAGGTGGTCGGAGAACGCACCATCCTGCAGCCGCGCACGTCTCAGGCGGCAACCGCCTGCCGACGCGCCGCGGCGGCCCTGTCCGAACGTCTCGGCGGCGGGCGGGGCCGCGGCTGACCCGTTCAGCCTCGTGCCAGAGAACTCAGCCGCTCCGCGCTCTGCGACAGCAGCGTCTCGATGTGGCGCTCGCGCGCCGCCGAGACCGGCGCACCGCTCACGGAGAGAGCCGCGACGATACCGTGCGCCCCCCGCACGGGCAGGGCGAACTCGTCGAGGCCGGCGACGTACTCGGAGCGCGCGATGATGAGCCCGCGCTCTCGATCGCGCTGCAGGAGCGCGTCGACCGCGTCGACCGTCCGGGCGGCGGCCGGCCCGCCGACGCCCACGAACTGCGCATCGCGCAGAAGGGTGTCGAGGGCGGCGCGCGAGTGATCCCAGAGCAATGCCCGCCCGGCGCCGGTGCACCAGACCGGCGTGACCGCCGCCGGACGCAGGGTTCCCTCGCCGCTCGCCCCCGCGCCCTCGATGCGCAGCAGCAGCGCCCTCTGCCCGTCGGCGGCCACCACGCGGGCGATCATCCCCAGGTGCGCGGCCAACGCACGCAGGTGCATGCGGGCTGCGCGCAGCCAGGGTTCGTGACGCGCGCCCGCCGCGTCGAAGAAGGCGGGGCCCGCGTGCAGCACGGTCGTCGCGTCGCGCTCGATGAAGGCGAGGCGCCGCAGCTCCTGCGTCACGCGCGAGGCGCGGCTGCGTTCGACCCCGGCCGCTTCGGCGAGGCGGGCGAGGGCGAACCCGGCCCGCCCCGACCGCTCCCTCTCGATCGCCGCGTCCAGCAGCGAGAGTCCCTGCGTCAGCGAGGCGGGAGGTGTCATCGGCGTCCTTCGGTCACGGGCGCCTGCGGCGCCTCTTCATCGAGCGTGGCCCCGGCAGCGGCTCCCCGACGACCGTACCGCCACCAGAAGAACACGTAGCACGCGACGACGAACGGGATGCCGAAGTATAGCGCCGCGACCTGGTTCGGGTCGAAGGCGATCGCGACGATCGAGACCCCGAGCAGCACGAACGCCAGGATCGGGACGACGGGGTAGAACGGCGTGCGGTAGGCGAGCGTCTTGATGTCACCGCCCCCACGGACGAAGGCCCGCCGGTGGAAGAACTGCGCCGCGACGATCGACATCCACACCGCCACGACGGCGAACCCGGCGATCGAGACGAGCACGAGGTAGACGGTCTCGGCGGCGATCACGCTCGACACCAGGGAGACGAGACCGACCGCCATGCTGACGCTGAGGGCGACGATCGGGATGCCGCGGGAGGTGAGCTTCGTGAACGCGCGGGGAGCGTGCCCCTCCTCCGCGAGGGAGAACAGCATCCGCGCACACGAGAAGAGGCCGCTGTTGCCCGCCGAGAGCAGCGCGGTGATGATGACGAAGTTCATGATGTCGCCGGCGAACGGCACACCGACGTATTCGAAGACGTCGACGAAGGGGCTCGAGGTCAGGCCCGCCTGCTCGTAGGGAAGGATCGCGGCGATGACGGTGATGGAGCCGACGAAGAGCACGAGCAGGCGCAGCACGGTGGAGCGCAGGGCCTTCGGGATGTTGCGGGCGGGGTCTTTCGTCTCGCCCGCGGCGACGCCGATGAGCTCCGAGCCGCTGAAGGCGTAGAAGACGGCCAGAGAGGTCATCAGGACGCCGGCGATGCCGGTGGGGAAGAGCCCGTCGGGCGTCGAGAAGTTGCTGAACAGGACGGCCCCGGGGTGCTCGGACGACAGCGGGGTGAAGCCGAAGATCGCCGCACCGCCGAGCACGATGAGCGCGACGATCGCGACCACCTTGATGAGCGAGAACCAGAACTCCGTCTCGCCGAACACGCGCGCCGAGATCGCGTTGAGGGTGAACAGGATGCCGGCGAACACCAGGCACCACACCCACACCTCCACGCCGGGGAACCATCTCTGCATCAGGATGCCGGCGGCGGTGAACTCGGAGCCGAGGGCGACGACCCAGCACAGCCAGTACAGCCAGGCCGTCGTGAACCCGGTGGCGGGGCTGATCGCGCGGGCAGCGTAGATGTGGAAGGCGCCCGAGACGGGGTAGGCCACGGCGAGTTCGCCCAGGCACGACATCACCAGGTACACGACGAACGCGCCGACGAGGTAGGCGACGATCGCACCGAGCGGGCCGGCCTGGTTGATCGTGTAGCCCGAGCTGAGGAAGAGCCCCGACCCGATCACGCCGCCCAGGGCGATCATCACCAGGTGGCGCGCGTCCATGGAGCGCTGCAGGCGCCGCAGCGGCACCTGTGTCGCGACGGTCTGCGGGAGGGCGTTGGGAAGGGACGAGGAGTCGGTGGGGCGTGGCATGGCGTCTCGCATTCGGGAAGAAGGGGAACGGATCGCATTTCGTGTGGCATGAACACTGCACTGTGTTCATTTCGCACATGTTTCCTCGGACAGTAGCGGCCTCGGGCGGTCCGCTCAAGGGCGGAGAACGCTCGGCGATCGATCGGGCGATCCGGCAGCCGCACCGACATAACGGCATCCCTCACCGTCGGAATGCCAGGCGCAGAGCGACACGACGGCGACGGACGATGGCCGAAGACCCCGTCCTGCACCCTCTCGAGGAGACCCATGAACCGTCACGATCTCGCCCTCATCGGCTTCGGCGGCGTGAACCGCGCCCTGGCCGAGCTCATCCGCGACCGCGGCGACGACCTCGCGACCGAGCTCGGCTTCGCGCTGCGCATCGTCGCGATCACCGACCTGCGCCTGGGCTCCCTCATGCAGGAGGACGGCATCGATCTGGACGCCGTCTTGGCCCTGGCACCCGGCGCCACCTTCGCCGGCTGGCCGGGAGGGGACGCCGAGCCCCGGAACGTCGAGGTCATCCGGAACACGACCGCCGACATCGTCGTCGAGGCGACCTTCACCAACCCGGTCGACGGCGAGCCCGGTGTCTCGCACGTGCGCCTGGCCCTCGAGGCGGGGAAGAGCGTCACCACCACGAACAAGGGCCCCGTCGCCCTCGCGGGCCCCGAACTGAACGCGATCGCCGCGGCGAACGGCGTGCACTTCGCCTATGAAGGTTCCGTCGTGAGCGGTACGCCCGTGCTGCGCTTCGCCTCCTCAACGCTGCAGGGACTGCGCGTCGACGCGGTACGCGGCATCCTGAACGGCACGAGCAACTACGTGCTCGGCCAGATGGAGACGGGCATGGACCTCGCCACCGCGGTCGCCGAGGCGCAGACCCTCGGCTACGCGGAGGCCGACCCGACCGCCGACATCGAGGGTTCCGATGTGCGCCTTAAGGTCGTCATCCTCGCGAACGAGGTCCTCGGCGCCGACATCACCCCCGCCGACGTGACCTGCGTCGGCATCACGGGCATCACCCCCGCCGACATCGTGGATGCCGCAGCCCGGGGTTTTCGGTACAAGCTCATCGGCGCGGCCGAACGCCTCGCCGACGGCACGGTGCGCGCGAGCGTCGAGCCCGTCGCCCTGCCCCTCACCCACCCGCTCGCCGGTATCAGCGGTCCGACCAACGCGGTGTCGTTCGACACCGACCTGCTCGGCACGGTGACCGTGAGCGGCCCCGGAGCCGGACGCGTCGAGACGGCCTACGCGCTGCTCTCGGACATCATCGAGATCGACGCCCGCGTGGCGCAGGCCGCGGTGGCACGGCGATGACGCTGACGATGCCCACCGACGCCCTCGAGGTGCGCAACCCCTTCGACGACTCCGTGATCGGCAGCGTGCCGACCATCGGCGTCGACCACGTGCCCGCCGTGTTCGATCGCGCCCGCGTCGGCGCCGAACTGTCGCGCGGTCTCTCGCGCTTCGCCCGGCACGCGGTCCTGCACCGGGCGGCGCAGCTGCTCGACGACCGCGCCGACGAGGCGGCGGCGCTCATCGTGCGCGAGGCCGGCAAGACCGTCCGACAGGCCCGCAAGGAGGTGCGCCGCGCCGTGACGACGCTGTCGCTCTCGGCCGAGACGGCTCGCGCCGCGACGGGCGAGGTCATCCCGTTCGACGCCTTCGAGGGGTCCGAGAACCGCCGAGGGTGGTTCACCCGTGAACCGCTCGGCATCGTCGTGGCGATCACGCCCTACAACGACGCGCTGAACCTCGTCGCGCACAAGCTCGGACCCGCCCTGGCCGGCGGCAACGCGGTGATTCTCAAGCCGTCGCCGCATACCCCGCTCACGGCGGAGTTCCTCGTCGGCATCCTGATCGACGCGGGCCTGCCCGACGAGATCGTGACGGTCGTGCACGGCGATCGCGACGTGGCCGCGGCGCTCGTCTCGGCACGCGAGGCGCGCCTGGTGTCGTTCACCGGCGGCTTCGCCACGGGCGAGGCGATCGCGCGCGGCGCGGGACTCAAGCGACTCGCGATGGAGCTCGGCGGCAATGCGCCCGTGCTCGTGTTCGATGACGCCGACCTCGCGCACGCCGTCGAGGCGTGCGTGTCGGGGGCGTTCTGGGCCGCGGGGCAGAACTGCGTCGGCGCGCAGCGCATCCTCGTGCAGCGCGGGATCCACGACGCCTTCCGCGAGCGTTTCGTCGCGGCGACCGCGGCGCTGCGCGCGGGCGATCCGACGCAAGAGGCGACCGACGTCGGTCCCATGATCACGACGGATGCCGCGGAGCGCGCCGAACACGTGGTCGACGACGCCGTGCGGGCCGGGGCGCGCGTGCTCGCCGGCCATCGCCGGGACGGCTCGGTCTACGCCCCGACGGTCATCGAGGGCGTCGCTCTCTCGTGCGAGCTGTGGGCTGACGAAGCCTTCGCCCCCGTGGTCGTCCTCGCGCCGTTCGACACCGAGGACGAAGCGATCGCACAGGCGAACGACATCGAATACGCCCTGCACGCGGGGCTGTTCACCCGCGACCTCGGCCGCGCCCTGCGCGTGGCGGAGCGCCTGGAGGCCGGGGGCGTCATGATCAACGACTCCTCCGACTACCGCGTCGACAGCATGCCGTTCGGCGGGGCCAAGTACGGGAGCATGGGCCGCGAAGGAGTGCGCTTCGCCTACGAGGAGATGACCCAGCCCAAGGTCGTGTGCATCAACGCATGACCCTCGGATGCCACGCCCTCCGGCCACGAGCACGGGGGCGTGGCATCCGGATTCCGACATCGGCGCCGCGAGCGGGGGAACGCCACGCGTGAGCGGGCCGGCACGCCGGGCCGCATGACCCTCGTCACGCGCGATCGATGACGCGCGTGAGCGAGACCGAGGTGACCGTGTCACTGACCTCCGGGAGAGCGGCGATGCGCTCCCAGATCTGCCCGATGCGTTCCATCGTGTCGGCGCGGAGGGTCACGAGAAGGTCGAACTGCCCCGACAGGATGTCGCACTGCACGACCTCGGGAATGCGGGCGAGCTCCGTGATGACACCGGCGCCGCGCATGCGGTCGGCGCGATAGACGAGCACGATCGCGGTGACGCGGCCGTCATCGACGCGCCCGCGCGCGAGGGTGTATCCGGCGATCAATCCGTCGCGCTCCATGCGCTCCATGCGCTGTTTGACCGCGTTGCGCGAGAGGTGCACGCGCGAGGCGAGCGTGACGAGGGGGATGCGCGCGTCGGCGTGGAGCTCAGCGAGGATGCGGTCATCGACGGCATCCGTGCGGGGGCGGACCATTTCAGCTCCTTGCGTGCTCATTCAGCACTCGCCAATGCGTATATTGCACGCTAGGGTAGCTCAGATCGATCGTCCCGTCACGCGGACGACGGAAAGGGCCTCCGAGATGACGACACACCCGGACCGCACCGACGCCACGAGTCTCGGCGACGCGAGTCTCGCCGTCCACGGCGGCATCGAGCTCGACAGCACCCGAGCCCTGCGCACGCCGCTCGTGATGTCGAACTCCTTCGCCCTGCCCGAAGACCCCAGCGAGATCAGCTGGTCGGCCACCGCACCGGGCCTGTACACGCGCAACACGGGCGTCAACCAGCTCGCGCTCGAGCGCAAGCTCGCGGCCCTCGATCACGGCGAACAGGCCGTCGCCCTGGCATCCGGGGTCGCGGCCCTGCACGCGGTGTTCTTCACCCACGTCCGCGTCGGCGACCACGTCGTCGTCAGCGACGTGGTCTACGAAGCCACCTGGCGCCTCTGGACCGAACTCCTGCCCCGCCGCTACGGCATCGAAGCCACCTTCGTCGACGTCACCGACCCGGATGCCGTCCGCGCGGCGATGCGGCCCGAAACCCGCCTCGTGTGCGTCGAGGCCATCGCGAACCCCACCACGAAGGTCGCCGACATCGCGATGCTCGCCGAGATCGCGCACGCCGCGGGCGCCGTCCTGATGGTGGACTCCACCTTCACTCCCCCGCCGTTCTACCGCCCCCTCGACGACGGCGCCGATCTCGTCGTGCACTCGCTGACGAAGTACATCAACGGTCACGGCGACGCGATGGGCGGGGCCGTGGTCGGGCGCAGCGAGCTGATCGAACCCATCAAGGCGGATGCCATGGTCGACGTCGGCGGAGTGATCTCGCCCTTCAACGCGTGGCTGATCCAGCGCGGGTCGGTCACCCTGCCCCTGCGGCTGCGTCAGCACTTCGCCTCGGCCCAGCGGATCGCCGAGACGCTCGAGGCCGACACGCGCGTCGCGTTCGTCGCGTACCCGGGACTGCCGTCGCACCCCCAGCACGAGCTCGCGCGTCGGCAGTTCGGCGGGGCCGCGTACGGCGGCATGATGGCCTTCGCCCTCGACGGCGACCCCGACCTGCAGAACCGCTTCGTGGCGCAGCTGCGCCTGATCACCTCGGGGTTCTCCCTCGGTCACGACGACAGCCTCATCGTGCACACGGCCGCCGACGGCCCCCGCACCGCGACCTACCCCGAACCGTTCCGCCGGCTCGGTCACCTGCGGCTGTCGGTGGGACTTGAGGATGCCGACGACCTCGTCGCCGACATCACGGCGGCGCTCGACGCATCCGGGGCGTGAACCGACCTATGGATTTCGAATGTCCGAGCGGCATCCCCTTCCCCTCCGTTACCTGACCGTTATAGAGTGAGAGCACGGTAGTTGTTTTGCTGTGGCAGCTACCGACATGTGATTGCAGGACACTCTGGTGCAGGAAAGGGCCGGTCGGACACCTCCGACCGGCCCTTCTTCGTGCGCCCGTGCCCGGGTTCCGCGGCGCAGCGGGAGGATGGACACGTGAAGGACGACGAGCTGACCGAACCCGACGGACGCATCGTGCTGGTGCGGCACGGCGAGACCGCGTGGAGCCGCACCGGGCGGCACACCGGATTGACCGACATCCCGCTGACCGAGACCGGCGCCTACAAGGCCGAGCTCGCGGGGACGCTGCTCGCCACCCGCCGTTACGACCTGATCCTCTCGAGCCCCCTCCAGCGCGCCGTCGAGACCGCTTCGCGCGCCGGCTACCCCGACGTGCAGACCGACGCGCGACTCGTCGAGTGGGACTATGGCGCCTACGAGGGCCTCACCACCCCCGAGATCGTGGATCAGCTCGGACGCCCGTGGACGATCTGGGAGGGCACGCCCGCCGGCGCGACCCCGGGCGAATCCGTCGCCCAGGTCACCGTCCGGGCGGAGTCGCTGCTCGCGGAACTGCGCCCGCGGGTGCGCGCCGGCGAACAGGTGCTTCTGTTCTCGCACGGGCACTTCCTGCGCGCCCTCGCGGGAACCTGGCTGGGACTGACCGCCGCGGGCGGCCGCTACTTCGTGCTGGGCACGTCGGCGGTCAGCGAACTCGGGTTCGAGCACGGCAGCGAGGTCATCACGCAGTGGAACCACGTGCGGGGGCGCTGAGGCGCGCAGGGCGCCCTCATCCCCGGAGCCGACCGTCGTGGATCTCGATCACCCGGTCGGCCCGCTCCGCAACGCTCGTGTCATGCGAGGCGACGAGCGCCGCGGTCCCGTGTCGGCGGACGTGCTCGGCGAGCAGCGAGATCACCGACGACGCCGTCGTGCTGTCGAGCTGAGCGGTCGGCTCATCCGCCAGCAGCACACGGGGACGGTGCACGAGCGCCCGCGCCACCGCGACGCGTTGCTGCTGGCCTCCCGACATCTCCTCGGGCCTCTGCGCGGAATGATCGCTCAGCCCCACGGCATCCACCATCTCCCGCGTCCGCGCCCGACGCTCGCGCGCGGCGAGGCGCGACGCGCGCAGCGGGAGCTCGATGTTCTCGGCCGCGGTCAGGAAGGGGACGAGAGCGAACTCCTGGTCGACGAAACCCACCACCTCGCGCCGCAGGCGAGCCCCCTCGGTCTCCGTGGCACCGGTGATCTTCGCGCCGTCCACCCACACCGCGCCCTCATCCGGGTCGTCGAGACCCGCGGCCAGGGTCAACAGCGTCGTCTTGCCCGACCCCGACGGCCCCCTCACCACGACGAGTTCGCCTGCTCCCACCTCGAGGGTCGCGCCGCGCAGGGCGACCGTGCGCGCGGAGCCGGTCCCGTAGACGCGGGACAGCCCCTCGACGCGCAACAGCGGGCCGGTCACGACCGGCGCTCCCGCCGCGTCATCGGGCGAGCGGGGGTCGCCGCGGGGCCCGTCGTCACCGGCGCGCCCTCTCTCGCCGACCCGCTCTCCTCGGCGGTGACGGCGGGCTCGACGCGCACGTGGTCGCTCTCGAGCTGCAGGCGGACGCGATCCCGCATCCCGAGGCGCTCGATGTGATCCCGCGGCAGCTGCAGGCGGCCCGCCCGGTCGAGGACGGCGTACTCCCGAGCGGCCTCATCGCCCCCGGCACGATCGCGCCAGACCTCGATCGACGTGCGCCCGTCGCGGATGCCGATGGTCCGGCGCACGTGATCGGCCACCCCGGTGTCGTGCGTGACGATGAGCACCGTCACCCCTGATTCGTCATTGGCCCGGCGCATCGCCTCGAGCACCTGCGCACTGGAGGCCTCGTCGAGTTCACCGGTGGGCTCGTCGGCGAACAGCACGCGGCACCCGTTCGCCAGGCCGAGGGCGATCGCGGCGCGCTGACGCTCGCTACCGGTCACCTGGCCGGGCCGCCGATCCGCCACCGCCCGCACGTCGAGCAACGACAGCACTTCCGCCGCTCGCGCAGACCGTCGTCGACGCGGCACGCGCCCCACCGAGAGGGTGAGGTCGAGGTTCTCGCGGATGGTCAGCGCGGGCAGGAAGTTGCGGCCGGTCTGCTGCCAGACGAAGCCGGCGACCCGGCGCCGGTACTCCGCCCGCTGCCGCGCCCCGAGCGAGAGCAGGTCGCGTCCCGCGACGCTCGCGCGACCCGCACTGGCGGTGTCCAGGCCGGAGAGGATCGACAGCAACGTCGACTTGCCCGAGCCCGAGGCGCCGACGATGGCGGTGAGCTCCCCGCGCTCGACGCGCAGATTCAGCCCCTGCAGCGCCTGGACCTCCACGCCCGCGCCGCGGAAGATCCGCACGAGATCGACGCACTCGATCTCGGCCCCGGCGTCCACCCCGCTTCGACGGTGCGGGGGCCCGACGGGCCCGACGGCGGCCGAATCGTTCATGATCGCTCCCTCTTCCGCGCGACGCGTCGCGCACTCCATCCCGACCCGGTCGCCACGACGACCGCGGTCGCGACGATCACCGCGACGACGCCCGTCGCCGCGGCCGCCGTGAGCGCGACCGCAGCCGGCGACACGGGAGCCACGATGCCGAGCCGCTCGGCCGATCCCCCCGCGCCGGCGACGACCACGACGCCGATCCAGCCCACTCCCCACCCGCCGAGTGCCGCCACCGCGGCCAACGGCCCCACCTCGAGCGCGACGACGCCGCGGGGACGGCCCGCGCCGATCATGCGCAGAACGGCGGCGGTCCGTCGCCGTTCGCGGGCGGCGGCGACCTCCGTCGCCGCTGAGATGGCGACGGCCCCGGCCAGCGCGACGGCGCCCGCTCCGGCCAGCAGGATCGCCAGGGTGGTCACGGTGGGGGCCGCCTTCCTGTTCTCGAGATCGCTCGCGACGTCGACGACGTCGAGGTCGGGATGCCCCTGGCGCACGACCGCGGCCACGGGTGCGACCTCGCCGGCGTTCACCAGCACGCACGCGGTGTCCGAGGCGGTCGTCAGGTCGGCGGCATCCCGACGGTCGAGCAGGATCCACGCGGATCCGTCCGAGGGGAGGACGTCGTCGTCGACCACCGCGGTCGGCGCGACCGCGATCCCCCCGATCATCACGCCCCCGTCGAGCAACTCGGCCGCCGACCGCGACACCACCGCGGACGCGGGCGTCCCGGGATCGAGGACGGGGACGTCGCCGCGCACGCGGTGGAGGTCGACGGTGGGCGCGGACAGCACCGTGACCGCCCGCAGTCGCCCCTCCCCGGTGACGGGGATGCCGGCGAGGCGACGCACCTCGACCATCGCGGTCGCCCCCGCGGGCTGACGCGCGACCAGGTCGCTCGTCGCGGCGGCGTCTCCGCAGGCGCGGATGTCGGCGCCCACGAAGCGGTGAGCGGCGGAGACGAGACCGTCACCCGCGACCTGGGTGAGACCCAGCGCGAGCGTGACCGTCGCGACGGCGATCGTGACGCCCGTGATCAGCAGCGCCCGACCGCTCCCCCGCGCGATGCGCGCGACCGCGAGGACGCCCGCCACTCCCGCCCGACGATGAGACGCCCGCAGCGCGGGAGCGAGCCCCCACCCGAGCAGCCGCGCGAGGATGAGCCCGGCCGTGACCGCGGCGAAGACGACGACCCCGCTCAGCAGAGGATCGACTCCGGCGGGCGGGAGGCCGCGGCTCACCAGCAGGGCGAAAGCGACGAGGGTGAGCAGGAGCATCGCGATCTCCGCGACGACGCGCAGGACGGGAGGGACGACGGATGCGACGACCGTGCGCCGCGCGACGATCGCCGCCAGGGCCACCCCGCAGATCACGACCGCGAGCACCGGCACGATGCCCGGGGACGCGGCGTCGGGGGTCGACGACACCGCCGCCGCCCCGCCGAGGAGGGCCCCCGCGGCGATCGGGATCGCGGCGTCGCGCGCCGCGGCGAGCTGCAGCCGCCACGTCGACTCGCCGCGCGCCGAGCGCAGCACGCGTTCGCGCGCGCGACGGCGCTCGACCACCGAGACGGCGAGCGCCGCGACGAGCAGAGCGGACGCGAGCGGAGCGGCCGCGATCAGGGCGGTGAGCGAGACGAGCGCGTCCTGGGCCCCGACCAGGCCCGCGAGCAGGGCGGGCAGGCGCGTCGACACCGTCACGGGGTATCCGCTGCGCAGGGTCGTCCCCTGGGCCGCGGTCTTGTTCGCGGCGCGTTCCAGGTCGGCGACGTCGCGTGCGCCGAGTCCGGCCCCGCCGACCGGCACGTCGGCCACGAACTGCGCACGAGCGAGCGTCGGCCCCAGAGCGGCGACGGAGGCGGGGTCGATGTAGGCGCCACCGGTGACGAGATCCGCGCCGTTGACCCGGTCCGACTCGGCGCGATGGAAGACGTCCTGCGCGACGGGCCCACTGTCGTCATCGGAGAGGAGGCCGCTGACGACGATCGCGCCGCCGGGGCCGTTCCAAGTCGTCCCGACGACCGCCCCCATGCGCGCGGCGACCGATTGCTCGAGGACGACCTCGACGGCCTCGCCGAGGGTCCACGGGCGCGGCGCACGCCCCTCGATGACGACGGCCCCCGCCTGCATCACCGGGGCCGTTCCCAGACGCACGCGCACGAGGGTCCCGTCCACGGCGACGGCCGTGACGTCAGGGAAGGTGAGCACCCAGGCCGGCTCACCCAGCGCAGCGCGCAGGGGAGGGTCGACGGTGTCGGGATAGGTCGCGAGCGTCTCGCCGATATCGGCGATCGTGTCGGCGCCGAGGGCGAAATCGTCGAGCTCGGCGCTGAGGGTCACCGCGGCCGCATCCTCGCCCGGGCCGAGCGCCGCGTCGAGCCGGCGATCGGCCACCGTCTCGAGCAGGCGGGGCACGATCAGGCAGGAGGCCACGAGCACCGCCACCGCGATCACGACGAGGCCGAGCGCGCCCGCGTGCGGCACGAGGGTCCGCCACCATCGCCTCATCGTCCGGACCTCCGGGCGCGAAGGTCGTCGACGGCGGCGAAGCCCCCGGCGGAGGCGAGGGCGATCGCCACCACCGCTCCGACGGTCGCCGCCGCGACGAACGGATCCGCCGTCACCACGACGCCGACCGCTCGCGGCAGGGCACCCGCGACCACTGCGGGAAGAAGGAGGATGCCGCTCCCCACGCCCGCGACCACACCGACGACCGTCCCCGCGACCACCGCGGTGACGGCCTCCTGCATCCGGATGCGTCGACGGGTCGCGGCATCCACCCCGATGGCCCGGAGTGAGAGGACCTCGCCCCGCCTCCGACGACGGGCCGAGAGCGCGACCGCGCCGAGCCCCACGGCGCTGAAGACGGTCGCTCCCACGGCCCCGCACCACAGCAGGGTGGACGCGGTCGACAGGACCGTACGTCCCTGGTCGCGCGAGCTCCCGGTCAGCCGGGCGTCGTCGGGGAGGACGGCCGCGACGGCGGCGGTGTCGGACGGCGCCGGGATCCACGCCGAGGCCGCCCCGGGCAGGGCGGTGAAGGCGCGCAGGCGACTCGACATCACCGCTCCCGCGTCCACGAGCACGGCGGAGGAGAGCACCGCGCCCGGGATCGCCGGGACGACCGCGGCGATGCGGACGGGCCGCGACTCGGCGCCGGCGACGAGCGAGACGGGCAGGGTGTCGCCCTCTCCCACCCCGGACGCCTGCGCGAAAGCCTGCGACACCACGACCGGTGCCGAGGGGCTGACGGGCACGAACCGCACGCGCGTCACGTCATCGCTCACGGCGACCGACGCCGGCCCCGGTGACGCCTGAAGGTCGATGGCGTCGGCGCTGACGTCGACGGGCATGACGGATCCGCCGAGGCTGAGACTCTCACCGCCCGCGCTCAGGCCCTCGATCGACACGGATGCGCCGGACGGCTCGGCCGCCGTCACGGCGACGTCGACGGCCGCCACCCGCCAGGAACCTCCCGGGCCGATGGCGACCGGCGGCACGGGGATCGCCCCCGACGCGTCGGGAGTGACGGCCCGCAGGCGTCCCCAGTCATCGAGCAGCGCCACCGAGACCACCGCGGCCTGCGCGTCGCGGACGTCGACCTCGACGGAGAGCGTCGACGCCCCGGTGGGGACGACCGGTCCGGCCACCTCGGTCCGCATCGCCCCCACGACGCGGTCGAGATCCTCGAGCGCGGGGTCGGCGAGCGAGGCCACGGCGGCGGCGCCGGCCATGACGAGGGTGGCGGAGCGAGCGGCGATCGACGTGTTCGCGGTCCAGACGGGCGCGACGCCGCCACCACCCGACGCGGCCACGATGCGGTCCAGCACCGCCGGGGTGAGGTCGTCCCCGTCGCTCGAGACGCGGTGCCTCGCACCCTCCTGTACCGCCACGGCCGTCGCGAAGGCGGAGTTCCACGTCGCCTGGTACATCGCGGCGAAGGTCATCTGACCGACCGCGGCGGCGACGAGGACGATGACGGCGCCCGAGGTCAGGGGCCGCCGTGCCGCGGTCGTGGCCGCGAGGAACGGCCCCACCGTCGCATCGGAGGCCCGGCGCTCCCGTAGCCGCCTCGGCAGCACGACGACCGCGACCGCGCCGATCACGACGAGTGCGAGCAGCAGTGCGGCGGGGGCGACGACGGCGAGGGGATCGAGCTCGGGTCCGCTGCGGCCCTGCCCCAGGGTCGACCCGAGCGAGATCGCGCGGGCGGTCGTCAGGGCCGCGAGGAGCACGACGACGGATGCTGCGATGCCCGTCGTCCACCGGACCGCGAGGGGGGCCGCCGCTGCGCCGCCTCGCGTCAGGCGTCGCAGGTCGGCGGCGACGTAGGCCGCGGTCAGCGCGGCGGGAGCGGCGGCACTCGCGCACGCCACCGCGACGACCGCGGGCACCAGTGCGGTCGGGGGAGCGAGGACGAGCGTCGATGCGGTCGCCCCGACGGCGGCTCCGACGAGACCGGCCGTCAGCGCCCGTCCGGCCTCGGACCGCACGATGAGCGCGGATGCCTGACCGCGGGCCCATCGGATGCGTCGTTCCGGTGCCGCTGCGTCGACGAGCAGAGCCGCGAACAGCGCGCTGACGGCGAGCGCGGCGAGGATCGCGGTGACGAGCGCCACCGGGGCGGCCGCCTCGAGGACCGCGGCCCGGGATGCGATCCGCTGCGCCGTGGGGATCAGTGCGCCCGCCGTCTCGAGGTCCGCCGTGTCCACGCCCTCTGCCGTCAGCGCGTCGGGGAGCCCCCGCCAGGCCGCCGCGACGTCGCGCACCGTGGACACGCCCGTTCCGTCGGCGCCGAGATGGATGCTCCAGTGCGCGCGCCGGTCCAGCCCGGCGCTCGAGGCCGCGGAGGCGAGCACGCTCGACGCGACCGCGAGCGGCCCCTCTCCCCCGCCGGTGGCGGACGCCGCCCGCACCCCGAACCACCGATCGGCCGCGGCCGGAGACGATGCCCACAGCGCGGTCACCGTCACGCGGCCGACGCCGAGATCGACGGTGTCGCCGAGACCGATGCCGAGCTCCTCCGCGACGACCGCCGGAAGGGCGGCCTCGTCGGACGCCGCGGGCCAGCGGCCGGCGGCGAGGGGCAGCGCGTCGCCTCCGTCACCGGCGAGGTATCCGCGGCCGCGGCCGAGGTCGATCAAGCCCGCGGTCTCGACGCGATCGATCGTGACCGTCGCATCGGTCGGCAGGAGGCGCTCGAGGGCATCGCGGACGCGTGCGTCCTGCTGCGCGGCGTCGACGGCGAGGGGCAGCGACAGGTCGAGCCCGGTCTCTGCACCCGCTCCGGCCGCCAGCACCTCGCGCGCCCCGGCGTCGGCGGCGGTCGCGGTGAGCGCGAGTACGGCGACGGTCAGAGCGGTCGCCACGGCTGCCACGAGGGCGACCATGCCCTCGAAGACAGCGCGCGCGGAGAGAACCTGTCGGCGCACGGCGTCCTTACCCGAAGAAGATGGGCCGACCCTACTCCGCGTGAGGGGGCCCGGGAGCGCGGCCGGTCCGGCGCGCCGCGCGCCGGACGAAACCCGCAGAACGGCCCCGCGAAACCGGTCACGAAAATGTAACGGCCGCCTCTTCCCTTCCGTTACCTCACCGTTATAGAGTGCTCGCACGGTAGTTGTTTTGCTGTGGCAGCTACCGACATGTGATTGCAGGACACTCTTGGTGCAGGGACAAGGGCCGGTCGGAAGCCTCTCCGACCGGCCCTTACTCTGTCCACAGCTCCCGCGTCGACGCCGACTCCGCGGCATCCCGATCCCTCTACGCTGAGGACATGACCGATCGTCGCCTCGCCGTGCAGGCCTGGGAGAGCCTCTTCCGCGCGCAGCACGAAGTGTTCGAAGACATCCGATCGGACTTCGAGGGCGAAGACCTGACCCAGGCCGAGTACGACGTGCTCCTCACCGTCACCCGCGCCCCGCGCATGACCGCGCGACTGCGCGACGTGACCGGCAACATGCTCATCAGCCAGCCGAGCGTCTCGCGGCTCGTCGAGCGCATGGTCGCGCGCGGGCTGCTCACCAAGTGCGCCGACCCCGAAGACGGCCGCGGCTCGCTCGTGACGGCGACCGAAGAGGGGGCCGTGATGTTCCGCCGCCTGGCCGCGGCGCACGGTCGCTCGATCGCCGACCGCATGGCCCGCCTGACCGACGACGAACTCGCGCAACTGCGCACCTTGACCGCCAAGCTGCGCGCCTGACCTACCGCGGCGGGTCAGCACTCGATGACGTTGACCGCGAGGCCGCCCTCGCTGGTCTCCTTGTACTTCGTCGACATGTCGATGCCCGTCTGCCGCATGGTCTCGACGACCGCGTCGAGCGAGACGTAGTGGCTGCCGTCGCCGCGCAGGGCCAGCCGCGCGGCGGTCACGGCCGTCGACGCGGCTATCGCGTTGCGCTCGATGCACGGGATCTGCACGAGACCGCCCACGGGGTCGCACGTGAGCCCGAGGTGGTGCTCCATCGCGATCTCGGCCGCGTTCTCGATCTGCCGGTTCGTGCCGCCCATGACCGCCGTCAGTCCGCCCGCGGCCATCGCGCAGGCCGATCCGACCTCGGCCTGGCATCCGCCCTCGGCTCCCGAGATCGACGCGTTCGCTTTGAACAACGACCCCAGCGCCGCGGCGGTCAACAGGAACCGGCGGATGCCGCGTCGCCGATTCGCCTCGGCGACGTCGTCGTCGTCCCAGTGCGAGACCTCGGAGCGCGTGACCGCGTGACCGTCGTACCCGAGCAGAGCGCTTCCCACGAGCTCGCCGTGCGGGGTGACGGCATTGCCGACCCCCAGCCCCGAGTCGGCGAGGAAGCGCCACCAGTACATCGCGACCGCGGGCAGGATCCCCGCCGCCCCGTTGGTGGGAGCCGTCACGACCCGCCCTCCCGCGGCGTTCTCCTCGTTCACGGCGAGGGCGAACGCCCCGAGCCACTCGCCCGGCAGCTCGCGGTGCCCCTCCGCCTCGATCGCGTCGAGCTGCCCGCGGATGACGGCGGCCCGACGCTTCACCTTCAGGATGCCGGGAAGCACGCCGTCGTTGTGCAGACCGGCGTTGACGCACGCCGCCATCGCGTCCCATATGCGGTCGAGGCCCGCGGCGATCTCTTCGTCGGAGCGCAGCGCCTCTTCGTTGAGCCGCGCGGCCTCGGCGATCGTGATGCCGCGCTCGTCGCAGATCTCGAGCAGGGTCGCGGCGTCGTCGAACGCGAGGGGCAGGGGCGCGGCGGCCACGGCGTCGGCCTCGCCCTCGCGGCGGATGAAGCCGCCGCCGATCGAGTAGAACGTCTCCTCCGCGAGCACGGCGCCGTTCGCATCGCGCGCCACGAGGGTCATCGCGTTGGGGTGACCGGGCAGCCGCGTTCGGGGCTCGAGAGCGATGTCCGTCTTGGCGAAGGGGATGTCGTGCGTGCCGGCGAGCGCGAGCGCGCGCCCGTCGGGCCAATCCGACCACGCGCGGCGGACGGCATCCGGATCCACCGTCTCGGGCTCGAGGCCCTGCAGGCCCGCGACGACCGCGTCGGGGGTGCCGTGCCCGATCCCCGTCGCGCCGAGGGAACCGTAGAGGGCGCAGGAGACGGATGCCACCCGCTCCAGGGCGCCTGTGACCCGGAGTCGCGCGGCGAAGGAGAACGCGGCCCTCATGGGGCCGACGGTGTGGGAGCTCGAGGGTCCGATCCCGATGGAGAACAGCTCGAACGCGGAGGTGTAAGCGCTCATCCCGCCAGCGTACGGCCGTCGTCCCGACACCCGCCGGTCATCGGCGCGCCACGCCCGGGATGCACACCGTTCGGGCCCGATTAGACGTCTCCGGGGGTCCCGGCTATGCTGGACCACGGCCTGCGCGCCGTTTCGCGCGGAGGCCCTAGCGCCCGTAGCTCAATGGATAGAGCATCTGACTACGGATCAGAAGGTTAGGGGTTCGAGTCCCTTCGGGCGCACACTGTGTTGAGACAGTGACAAGCCCCGGCTGAGAAGAAATTCTGAGCCGGGGCTTTTTCCGTCCCCGGCGAGGCCGGGCACCCTGGCCGGCCCGCACGCGACGAACGCCCGCGACGGGCCCGCCGGTCTAAACCGACGCCGACGCGTCGCCGTGGTGCGCCGCGTCGGTCGCGGTGGAGTGCAGTTGCAGGATGGCCACAGCCTCGTGCAGCGAGCCGAGCGGCGCCTCGATGTCGTCGTAGTGGTGCACGAACCCGTTCGCGTCGCGCGCGCTCACGGAGACCAGCGCGTAGCCGGGCCGCGCCGTGCGCGCGGTACGTCCGAATCCTCGTCGCGTCATGGCATCCCCCTCGCTCGCCGCCGAGGCTATCGCGCGACGGGGCGGGAGGGCGGTCAGCGCGCGGAGGACTTCTTCTTCTTGCCGCCCGTCACTGCTTCCTCGTCGTCGCGCGCGGCGACGTCGTCGGACGCGGCCCGCTCTTTCGCCCGGCGCTTCGCCTGCGAGGCGAGGCGGGCCAGGTCGACCATGCGCAACGCGTCCATCCGCGCCTTCCGCATCTGGGCGTACTCGGGGTCGGCGTCGGCGGTCATGCCCTCCACGTCGAGCCGCTGGCGCAGGTTGGCCTCGACGTCGCCCCACGCGGCGATGCGCGCGTCCGCGACGAGAGTCTTGACCCGATCGGGATCGTCGGCGAGCGCCCGCAGTTCTTTCGCGACCCCGCGGGACTGCTTCGCGCGACGGCGCAGGTTGCGCGTGTCGCGATCGCGGTAGTCGTGCGTGCCCGAGGAGTCAGAGAAGCGCCCCCACGCGCGCTTGCGCTGGTGGGTAACCCGGTCGGCCGCCTGGTCCTGCTCGTCGGCGAGGGAACTCAGCGTGGCACGGGCGAACTCGGCGAAGAGCTCGTTGTCGAACTGCCCGCCGCGGGCGATCGTCTCGACGAGGATGCGGTTGCGCACGGTCAGTCGAGCCGCGGCCGTCGCGATCGACAGCCCTTCGGCGATGGCCTCTTTCGTGCGCCCCACGGGACCTCCCGCTCCAGGCTATCGTCCGCGGGCGCGCGCGGTGCGGCGCCGGCCGGGCCGCCGGCCCTCAGGAGAGCTTCGCGACGATCGCGGCGATGCGGCGCGCGCGGGTCTCGGCGGCCTTCGCGGTCTCGACGGCGACGACGTGGGCCTTCCGGGCGCTGGGGGCGAGCGCGTCGAACGCGGGGCGCACCTCGGCCTCGGAGAGAGCGGCCGCGAGGTCGTCGGGTACCTCGACCGCGCGGGGCGCCGTGTCGAGCGTCAGGTCGACGGTGAGGGCATCGCCCCCGGAGAGCCCCGTCGCCCTGCGCTTGTCGGCGGAGAAGGGGATCAGCAGACGACCGCCCATGACGCCGATGGTGCTCGCGTAGACGTACCCGTTGACGTCCACCACGACGGCGGCGCGCTTGCCGCCGCCCAGGGCGTCGACCACCTCCGGGGGAACCTCGATACCGGTGTTGTTGCCCATCTGCGCCAGGGTCGTCTCGAATCGCATACGGGGAGTGTGGCAGAGACGGGGGTACGTGAACATCGTGGGAATTGCAATCCCCGTCCATCGTGATCACCGCCGACCTATGGTCGACTCTGTTGCGGAGGGCCTCGGAGAGTACTCGGGGGCCTTCTGTCGTATCCAGGGGCCTTACTCCCTGGGAGCCTCTCTTGGCAAAGGCCAATCCGACACGCCCCTCATCTCCGAAGATGTGGAGAAGCGGCCGGACGGTCGCTGCCAACAACCTGGGAGGTTCATCATGAGCTCGTCACCCAACCGCATCGTGGCCACCGTCTTCGGCGCTGTCTACCTTCTCGTCGGCCTTCTCGGCTTCGCCGTCACCGGCGGCGTCGGTTTCATCGCGACCGAGGGCGGGCTGCTGCTCGGCATCTTCGCCGTCAACCCGCTGCACAACATCGCGCACCTGCTCATCGGTGGCGCGCTGCTGGTCGCGGGCCTGGCGAACGCCCGCGCGGCCAAGGGCGTCAACACCACCGTCGGCGCGGTCTACCTGCTCCTCGGTATCGTCGGCTTCTTCCTGGTCGGCACCGCGGCCAACATCCTCGCGCTGAACACGGCCGACCACTTCCTGCACCTCGCCAGCGCGGTCGTGCTGCTGGGCGTCGGTCTCGGCACCGAGCGCAACGTCCCCCGCACCGCGGCGGTCTGAGCATGAAAGCCGCGACCTTCGTGCGGTCGTGGCCCTCCGTATCCGCGTGGGGGGCCGGACTCATCGTCGCCGCCCTCGGCGCGGGCGCGATCGTCCGTCCCGATTCCGGGGTCCCGGCAACGGGCCTCGGGATCGGGATGGTCATCCTGGGCCTCGCCTCCCTCGCATGGGGAGCCGCGACCCTGTCGACCGGACGCCTCGTCGTCCCCCGGCTCGCCCTCGCGGGTGCCCTGGCGGCACTCGTGCTCACCACCGCGCTGATGTTCGTCGCTCCGGCGCACACCAGCATCATCGGTGTGGCCGCAGCCGCGGTGCTGCTCGTCGTCGTGGGCGCGACCGCCGCGGTGCACCTGCGCCGCCACGGCCGGCGAGCCGACCGCACCGCCCAGCCGATGAGCGTCACCGGACTGCTCGTCGCCGCGGCCGTGATCGCCGTGCTCGTCACCCCCGCCCTCGGCGCGACGCAGGACGCCGTCCTCCTCCGCGACGACGGCACCGTCCCCGTCGTCACCCACGAGGGGCACTGATCGCCGCCCGACGCGGAAGATCATCGACGTCGAACTCATCCCGAGCCCGCCCGCTCAGACGGTGGCACGCTGGAAGGGTGACCGACGCGCCCTACCCCACCGTCCCCGGCTGGATCGCGACGCTGCGCGGCAAGATCCTCGTCGCCCTCGCGGGGGACCCCACCGGCATGGCGCCATACGTGCGGGCGATCGCCGACGGCGACGACACCGGCTACTTCGTCGAGAACGGTCCTGCGTGGACCGTCCACGCCGGAATGGGAACGCTGGTGGCCGGCATCCGGGCCCTCCTGCTGCAGGCGCTGCACCCGGGCGCCCTCGCGGGTGTGCACGACTGGTCGCGCTACCGCGAGGATCCCATCGGCCGTCTCACCGGCACGGTGCGCTGGGTGATCACCCTCACCTACGGTTCGCGGACGCAGGCGGATGCCGAGACCCGACGCGTGGGACGCTTCCACCAGCGCGTGAAGGGCGAGTACCGCGCCGGCGACGGCAGCGAGCGCGCTTACACCGCCGAGGCGGCCGACCTCGTGCGGTGGGTGCACCTGGCCTTCACCGACGCGTTCCTCGCGGGTCACGAGGTGTCGAGGAAGCCCATTCCGGGCGGCCCCGACGCGTACGTCGCCGACTGGGCGACCGCGGGGCGCCTCATGCGGGTCGTCGACCCTCCCCTCACCCGAGCGGCCCTGCGAGCGGAGATCGACGGGTTCTGGGAGCGTGGCGAACTGCGCGGCGACGAGAGGGTGGCCGATGTGGTGCGCTTCCTGCGCCGACCACCGTTCCCCGGGCTGATGGGCCTGTCGTACCGCGTGCTGTTCGCCGCCGCCGTGGCCACGATCCCGCGCCGCTACCGCAAGATGCTCGGGGTGCGCCGGTGGCCCCTGCCGGTGCTCGCCCTCACCCGCGTCGTCCTGCGCGTGACCGAACGCGCCCTCGGCTCGGGCCCGCGGGCCCAGGACATGGCCCGGCAGCGCCTCGCCCGCCTGGAGCGTGACGGACGGGAGGCCGCGTGAGCGACGATGCGCGGCAGGCCGCGGAGCGCTACCGCCTCGACCGGCGGCTGCGCGAGGCGGGCCTCGAGACCGAGACGACCGACTCGTCGGGTCCTGCGCGCGGGTCGACCGCGGCGGAGAGGGCCGCCTTCGTCGAGACGTCGATCCAGCAGGCGATCCGTCGCGGCGAGTTCGACAACCTGCCCGGTGCGGGCAAACCCCTCCCCGACCTGGGGGCCTCGCACGACCCCGACTGGTGGATCCGCCGCAAGATCGAGACCGAACAGCTCACCGGTCTCGGCCCTCCCGCCCTCACGCTGCGCGTCGAGCACGCGGAGATGGCGGCGCGGTTGGACGCGCTCGCGCACGAGTCCGAGGTGCGCGAGGCGGTGATCGACTTCAACCGCCGCGTGATCGAAGCGCGACGGCAGCTGCAGGGCGGACCGCCGGTGGTGACCCCGACGGTCGACGTGGATGCCGAGGTGGCGGCGTGGATCGAGCGACGTCGGGCGCGCGCGGAGGCGGCGGCGGTCGCCGCTCCCCCGCCGCGGCGCCGGTGGTTCCGGCGCTCCTGACCGGCGACGAGATCACACGATCGGCGCGACCTCACCCCTTCGCCGCCGCGCGCACCGTGCGACCTCGCGCCGATCGTGTGATTTCGCGGGTCACGACGGCGCCGCCGTCAGAGCGCGGCCAGCGCCTCGGCGCGTTCGACGAGGGCCCGGGCGCGCGCGAGCGTCGGCGCGTAGGAGCCGTCGACCGGGCCGTCGGGCGTGGTCGACAGCAGTGACCGGGCGGCCTCGACCTCGGCCGGCGCCGGCGTGAAGCCCGCGTGGGCGCCGGGGATCGCGGCATCCTGAAGCGCCAGCGTGCCGGTGAAGCCCATCGCGACCGCGTGGCGGGCGGCGTCGAGCGCCTGGTCGACCGGTCCGCACGGTCCGTCGATCGGGCCCGGGATCCCCGCCGCCGCCGACGCGACGACGAGCTGCGCGCGCGGCCACGACAGGGCGATGCGGTCGGCCGACATCCCCGTGTCGCGCCGGAAGTCGCCCGTGCCGAACGCGAGACGACGGGTCGCGGGGTGCGCGGCGATCGCCGGGGCCGCCAGCAGCGCCGCGGCCGACTCGATCATCGCGACGATCGGCGTGCCCGCCGGGAGCGAGGCGGCGACGTGGGCCACGTCGGCCGGCCCCGCGCACATGGCGAGGACCACTCCGGCGAGGCGGTCGTCGAGCTGACGGCCGAGCACGAGGTCGGCCTGTCCGTCGCGGGTTCCCGCGGCGCTGATGCGCAGCCAGACCGGCGCCTGCGCGGCCGCGCGGCGCGCGCGCTCGCGGCCCTCGGTCTTGCGCGCGGCGGGGAGTCCGTCTTCGAGGTCGAGCACGAGCACGTCCGCCGCGGTGTCGAGGTCGCCCGCGAGCGGCGAACGCAGCATCCACGTGCGGGCGAGGCCGACGCGCGCGGGGGCGGGGGCGGCCGAAGCCGCCCCCGCCGAGGTGTGCGCCAGGGTCACGAGCGGCTCCGCGCCGCCGCCTCCGCTTCCGCCTGAGCGCGGAAGGCGTTGAGCGCCTGCGTGTCGACGGCGGAGGGGCCGGTGCCCGCTCCGGTCGAGGCCTGCTCCTTGGCATCCGCCGCCGGAGTGGCCGAGTGGTCGTGGCCGGTCAGGAGGGTCTCGTCGAAGGGGATCTGCCCCGCGAGCACCTCGCGCACCCGCTGGCCGTCGTACTGCTTCGTCCAGGCTCCGATGAGCAGGGTCGCCACGGCGTTGCCGGTGAAGTTGGTGACCGCGCGGGCCTCCGACATGAACCGGTCGATGCCGACGATGACGCCGACGCCGTTGACGAGGTCGGGGCGGTAGGCCGACAGGCCGCCGGCGAGGGTCGCCAGGCCCGCACCGGTGACACCGGCCGCGCCCTTGGAGGCGATGATCATGAAGATCAGCAGACCGATCTGCTCGGGGATCGACATCGGCGCGCCCATCGCCGTGGCGATGAACAGCGACGCCATCGTCAGGTAGATCGCGGTGCCGTCGAGGTTGAACGAATACCCGGTCGGCACGGTGATGCCGACCACGGGCTTCGAGACGCCGAGGTGCTCCATCTTGGCGATGAGGCGGGGCAGAGCGGCCTCCGACGACGAGGTGCCGACGATCAGGAGGTACTCGCGGCCGAGGTACTTCATGAGCGAGAAGATGTTGACCCGCGTGACGGCGTAGAGCAGACCGCCCAGCACCACCGCGATGAACAGGAAGCACGTCAGGTAGAACGAGCCCATCAGGATGCCGAGGCTGATGACGGCGCCGAAGCCGGTCTTGCCGACCACCGCGGCGATCGCGCCGAACGCGCCGATCGGGGCCAGCCACAGGATCATGCCGAGGATGCGGAAGACGAGCACCTGGAAGTTGCGGATGCCCTCGACCATGCGCGCACCGCGCTCGCCCATGCCCTGCAGCGCGAAGCCGGAGAGCAGCGCGATGAAGAGCACCTGCAGGATGCTGCCGCCGGTGAACGCCGAGAAGAACGTCGTCGGGATGATGCCGAGCACGAAGTCCTGCGTGGTGGTGGCCTCGGGGACGGCGTCGTACGAGGCGCTGCCGATGTTGAGACCCTCGCCGGGGTGGATGATGTTGCCGACGAGCAGGCCGATGCCGAGAGCGAAGGTCGACATCACGAGGAAGTAGCCCAGGGCCAGGCCGCCGATCTTGCCGACCGTCGAGGCCTTCGCGATCGAGCCGATGCCCACGACGATCGTGCAGAAGATGACCGGGGCGATCATCATCTTGATCAGGTTGACGAAACCCTTGCCGACGGGTTCGAGACCCTGCGCGAACTGCGGGGCGGCGAGGCCGACGATCACGCCCGCCACGACGGCGACGATGACGGCGATGTAGAGCCAGTGGTTGCGGTCGATCTTCTTACGCGGTCGACCGTCGCGAGTGGTGCGGAGTGAGAGAGCCATCAGCGCCTATCCCTTTCCTAACGTCTTCGTTGTCCGGCGGGAGCGCCGGAGTGGATGAGTCGACTGTGGTCGAGGGCGGACCGGCCCGCGATTTGTGGTCGTATTGTTCACGGCAGGCGCGACGAAGGGCGGTGGGCATGCGGTTGAGCGTGGGTGGACGACTGGCGCTGGTCTCTCTCGGCGTCGTCGTGCTCGTGGCCGGCGTGCTCGCCGCGCTCTTGTCGGTGCAGCTCAGCGACTCCGGACAGCGCGAGGCCGAGAAGGTCACGCGCTCGGTGGCCGAGACGCTCGCCCACGAACCCGACGTGGCGGCCCTCGCCGCGGCGGGCGACTCCGACCGCCTGCAGCCGATGGTCGAGCAGATCCTCGGCGAGACGGACGTCTCGTTCGTCACGATCATGACGCCCGACGGCATCCGTCTGACGCATCCGAATCGGGCGGAGATCGGGCTCCCCTACATCGGTTCGCGCGACGAGGCCCTCGCCGGACGCACCTTCACCGAGGTGTACGAGGGCACGCTCGGCCCCTCGGTGCGCACCATCGCCCCGATCCGTCAGGGCGGCGACGAAGCCGGCGCCATCGTCGCCCTCGTGTCCGTGGGGGTCACCCTCGGCGCCGTGCAGCAGGACATCGCGGCCCGCGCCCCGCTCATCGTGCTGGCATCCGCCGCCATCGTGGGCCTCGGGGTGCTGGGCGCGCTGTACGTGCGCCGCAGCGCGCGCCGGGTGACCGGGTCGTACACGCCCGAGGAGCTGTCGCGTCTCGTCGAGAGCTACGAGACCGTGCTGCACTCCCTGCGCGAGGGGCTCGTCGTCACCGATCGGTCGGGACGGATCGTGCTCTACAACGACGAGGCGGCCGACCTGCTGGGCCTGCCGCCGGCGTCGTCGGGCCAGGTCTCGCTCGACCCGCGGGAGGCGGAGATGGATGCCGCCCTCGCCGAGGCCATCGCGACGGGGCGCCGCATGGTCGAGGAGACCGTGGTCAACGGCGACCGCGTGCTCCTGGTCAACCAGGAGGAGGCGCGGGACCTCACGGGGCGCCGCGCCCCCGCGCGCGGCCACGTCATGACCCTGCGCGACCGCTCCGAGCTGCAGGCGCTGCTCGGCGAGCTCGAGGGTGTGCGCACCCTCAGCGAGACCCTGCGCTCGCAGACGCACGAGCACGGCAACCGCCTGCACGCGCTGCTGGCGCTGCTCGAGCTGGGCCGTGTCGACGACGCGCGGCGGCTGATCGTGGCATCCACCGGAGAACGCCAGGAACTCGCCGATCGTCTCGTGTCGCACGACGAGGGCACGATCGTCGTCGCCCTCCTGCTCGGAAAGCTCGACGAGGCCGCGGAGCGCGGCGTGCGCCTCGACCTCGACGTCGCCGAGCCCACCCCCGCCCTCCCCCTCGCCCCGGCGGAGGCCGTGACCGTCGTGGGCAACCTCGTCGACAACGCCCTCGACGCCGCCGCCGCGGGCGCCGAGCCGCGATGGGTGCGGGCGGCCCTGCGGGAGAACGGCGACGACGTGGTCATCGAGGTGTCGGACGGAGGCGCGGGGTTCGACCCGCACCTCGCCGATCCGTTCGCGTTCGGCAGCTCGACGAAGACTCCCCGCGGCCCGGGCGGTCGCGGCGTCGGTCTGGCCCTCGTGAGCGACATCGTCGCGGCGCGCGGCGGGACGCTGCAGGTGAGTTCAGACCCCACGACGGTGCGGATCTTCCTCCCCGCGGTCGCCGAGGCGGTGACCGGATGATCCGGGTGCTGGTCGTCGACGACGACGCTCTCGCGCTCGAGCTGCACAGCGCCTACGTCGGCCGGATCCCGGGCTTCGAGGTGGTCGGCCAGGCCGCCGGCGCCCGCGCCGCCCTCACCGCGCTGAGCGACGCGGATCGCCGCATCGACCTCGTGCTGCTCGACATGACCATGCCCGACGGGGCGGGCCTCGACGTCGCGCGGCGGGCGCGCGCCATGGGCTCGCGCGTCGACATCATCGCCGTCACGGCCGTGCGCGACGCCGACACTGTGCGGGCGGCCGTATCGATCGGGGTGGTGCAGTACCTCATCAAGCCCTTCGCGTTCGCGGCGTTCCGCGAGCGGCTCGAGGCGTACCGCGCGTACGTCGAGGGACTGGATCGGGCGGCGGGCGAGGCCACGCAGTCGGAGGTCGACGCGCTGCTCGGGTCGCTGCGCACGGTCGGCTCCCCCGGCCTGCCGAAGGGACTCAGCGACACGACCCTGTCGGCCGTCGCCGAGCGGGTGCGCACGGCGCCGACCGCGGTGTCGTCCACCGAGGTCGGCGAGAGCGAGGGGATGTCGCGGGTCACCGCCCGCCGCTACCTCGAGCACCTCGCCGACGCGGGGCGCGTGCGCCGCGAGCCGCGCTACGGCGGCCAGGGCCGACCCGAGATCACCTACGCGTGGGTGCGGGGCTGAGGGCGCGGCATCCGGAGTGGTCGGGGCGTGCGCCTGACGTCGCCGAGTGTCCGAAACACCCGGACGCTCTCGGAACCCGTCCGGGCGTCTCGGACACTCGATGAGGAGAGCGGCGCGCGCTGCACCCGCGGGAGCTCAGAGAGCGAAAGCGGCGCGCACGCCCTCGTTCGTGACCTCGCCGGCGCGCACGTTCAGGCCCTTCGCGAGAGCGGGGTCGGCGGATGCCGCGGCATCCCAGCCCTGATCCGCGATGCGCGTGATGTAGGGCAGGGTGGCGTTCGACAGCGCGCGGGTCGACGTGTGCGGCACCGCGCCGGGCATGTTCGCCACGCAGTAGTAGAGCGAATCGTGCACGCGGAACGTGGGCGCGTCGTGGGTGGTCGGGCGTGAGCCCTCGAAGCATCCGCCCTGGTCGATCGCGATGTCGACGAGCACGGAGCCGGGCTTCATCGCGGCGACCATGTCGTCGGTGACGAGCTTGGGGGCGGCGGCACCGGGGATGAGCACCGATCCGATCACGAGATCGGCGTCGGCGAGCTGCTCGGCGATCTCGAGGCGGGTCGAGGCGCGGGTCTCGATCGCGCCGCCGAAGCGCTCCTCGATCTGGCGGAGCTTGGGCAGCGAGACGTCGACGACCGTCACGCGGGCGCCGAGGCCGAGGGCGTTGGCCGCCGCGTGCTCTCCCGCGACGCCGCCGCCGATCACGACGACCTTGGCCCGGGGCGTGCCGGGCACCCCGCCGGGGAGCAGACCCCGACCGCCCGAGGCGCGCAGGAGGTGGTGGGCGCCCTCGATGATCGACAGGCGCCCCGCGACCTCGCTCATGGGGGCGAGCAACGGCAGCGCGCGGTCCGCGGTCTGCACGGTCTCGTAGGCCACGGCCGTGGTGCCCGCGGCCATGAGGGCGTCGGTCAGCGGGCGGTCGGCGGCGAGGTGCAGATAGGTGAAGAGGGTGAGGTCGTCGCGCAGGAAGCCGTACTCGGGCGCGATCGGCTCCTTGACCTTCACGAGGAGCTCGGCGCGCGCCCACGTCTGCTCGGCCGTGTCGGTGATCTCCGCTCCGGCCGCGCGGTACTGCTCGTCGGAGAAGCCGCTGCCCTCGCCCGCCCCGGCCTGCACGAAGACCTCGTGGCCGCGGTGGACGAGTGCGTCGACCCCGGCCGGCGTCATCGCGACGCGGTTCTCGTTGTTCTTGATCTCGGTGGGCACGGACACGCGCATGGGTTCCTCCTCGAGCGGATGAGCGATGCCGGAAGGATCGCAGAAAACAGGGTTTCGGTGGTGTTTCGCCGTAGATCCTTCGCCTCTCCGATCTCTGGAGGAGATATCGTCGGATGCCGCGGGCTCACGCGCCCGCTCGAGGCGAAGGATCTACGGTGACCGACGACGACCTGCACCCCCTGGACGCGCGCATCATCGATCTGCTGTCGGCCGACGCGCGGATGACGAACGCGGCTCTCGCCGAGGAGCTCGGGGTCGCGGCATCCACCGCTCACGCCCGTCTGCGCGGCCTCGTCGACCGAGGCCTCATCACCGGCTTCCACGCTGCCGTCGACCAGAGCCGCCTCGGCCGCGGTCTGCAGGCGATCGTCGGGGTCACCCTGCGTCCCGGGCAGCGGCACGAGAGCATCCGCGCGTTCGCCCACGAGATCCGGCGGCACCCCGATGTGATCCAGCTGTTCTTCCTCGGCGGCGCCGACGACTTCCTCGTGCACATCGCCGTCGACGACTCCTCCGCGGTGCGCCGCTTCGTCGTCGACCACCTCTCGGCCCGGCACAGCGTGGCCTCCACCCGCACGAGCATCATCTTCGAGTACCACCGCAACGCCCTCGCGGCCGACTTCGACTGAGCGGGCAGGCGCTCGCCCGGCCCCGCCCGGCCCCGACGGCGAACACTCCCCCCGCCGACCACCCGCGTCAAGCCCGGACCGCGGATGCCGCGGACGCGGGCCGGACCGGGAGGATGAGCGTGGAGGACGCCATGGTGCTGTCGATCGGACTCGCGGTCATGTGCGCGACGCTGGGCGTCTGCGTGATCGCGGTGATCCTCCCGCAATTGGGCAGCCGCGGTCCGCTGCATTTCTTCCTGCGCGTCGCCACGGTCGCGGGCGTGCTGTCGGTCGGGTCCACCGCGATGTTCATCCTGGCGTTCCAGGGCGGCGGGCCCCTGCCGCTCGCGCTCGCGGCGATGGGCATGGTGCTCGCGCCCGCCCTGCTCTGCATCGCGGTCACCCCGCCCCGCTCGCGACGGATCCGCCCCCTGGTCGCGCTCGCGATCGTGCTCGCCGCGGCGGTGGGCGCCTCCGCCGCCCTCCTCCCCGATCCCGCGGCGCTGAACGTCCGGCTCTGCGCCGTCGCCCTGGCCTGCCTGCTGTGCGCGGTGCTCAGCTCGCGGTCGCGCACCCTCCCGCGTCGATCGGCGTGGATCCTGAGCGCGACGAACGGCGCCTACGGCCTCTACTCCCTCGTACGACTGGTCGTCGGCGCGACCCCCGCGGCCGGATCGGCCGTCGACCGGATGTTCTTCTCCGCGGGGGCGGCCGCCGCCGCGGCCACCGTGTGCGTCCTGCTCGTCGGGCTCGCGGTGGTGCTCATCCGTCGCTCGCCGACGGCCCGCGCTCGGGACGCGTCGTCGGAGTGGTCTCGCGTCGCTCTCGCCGACTGGCAGCGTGGACGCCGCGAGCTCGGCACCGACGGCCTGCTCGCCCTGCTCACCGAACTGCGCCTGGCCGCGCGCGAGCTCGATCCCTCGGCGGTCGACGTGTACCGCGGAGTGGAGATGCGCCGCTCCGCCGCTCTCCCCGCGATCCGGGCGCGACTGCGCGACGCCTACGGCTGGCGGCCCGCCCAGCTGGCCCTGCTGGGCGCATCGGGAGACGCCGCGCGCCCGCGACCCGCGCCCTCCGTGCGCGGGATGCCCCGCGCGCCGCGGGCTGAGTAGCGGCGACATACGTGCGGGATTCCACGGGCGGGGCGAACGCGGCGATGCGCGGACCGCGAGCGCGCCCCACCGCGGAACATGCCGTTCCGAAAGAGAGCCCGCCGAGCCGCCCCGGAGCACGCCGAGCCGGAACGGGCCGATATCGTGGCCGGAGCGAACGCGGAGCACCCGGGGGGAGTCGTGCTGCTGACCATCGGCCTCGCCGCCATGTGCCTCGGCATCGTTGTCGGCATCCTGTGCACGGCCTTCCCCCGCACGAGCGCGCCCGTCCCGTTCACGACCTACGTGCAGTTCGCCGCGATGGCGGGCCTCTTCGCGATGGGTTCGACGGTGATGTACCTCGTGCACGCGTACGGGGGCGGGAAGCCGGCGCTCGTCGTGGCCGACGCGACGATGGTGATGGCGCCGGGCTTCATGCTGGTCGCGGTCGCGGCGCTCACCGACCGGAAGAGGGGGGTCGTCGTCGGGGTCGTCTCCGCCGCTGCCACCGCGGTCGGCGGATGCACCGCGATCCTTCCCGAGGACGGGTCGCTGGCGATCAAGGCCGCCGTGCTCGCGCTGATCTGCGCTTCCTGTGCGCTCGTCGCCGGCCTCTCGTCGACGCTCGACCGCGTCCCGGCCCTGTTGCTCGCCGCCGCGATGGGCGCCTACGCCCTGTACACCGCCGCCCGCGTCCTCGTCGCCGTGACGACCGGATGGTCGGGAGCGGTGGGCGCCCTGTTCCGCTCGATGGACGTCGGCTCCGCCGTCGCGATGGTCATCGTGCTCGTCTGCGGCGCGGCGGTCATCCTGTCGCTGCGGCCGTCGGCGCGCGCGACCGCGACGGGACCTCGCGAGCTCGGCGTCGTCGTGATCGGCGACGCGAAGCTGCTGGCCGCCGCGTCCGGCGGAGAGCGCTTGCGCCGCCTGGTCGCCGAGCTCCGCGCGGCGGCCCACGCCCTCGACGATCGCGCCGTGAACGTCCGCCACGGCGTCGCGACCTCCCTCCCGTCCGCGCTGGACACGCTCACGGATCAGATGCAGAACTCCTACGGCTGGGCCCCCGAAGAGGTCGCCCTGCTGGTGGAGGACGGCGACCCGTCCGCCTCTCCCGACGCCGGGTGACGGGGGCGCGACGGAGGCGCGGGCGTCAGCGCACCGCCGCGGCGATCCGCGCGATGTCGTCGGGGGTCGACCGGCAGCATCCGCCCACGAGGCGCGCGCCCGCGGCCACCCAGGCGGGGGCGTCGTCGGCGAGCGGAGCCGCCCCGCCGTGCCAGGTGCGGGTGGCGGCATCCCACGTCTCCCCCGTGTTGGGGTAGACCACGAGCGGGATGCCGGGCGCACCGGCGAGCGCGCCGGGAACGCTTCCGGGCGCGCAGCAGTTCACCCCGACCGCGAGGACGGACGGAACGGATGCCGCGGTGCGCAGGGCCGCGCCGAGCGATCCGGCGGCGGAGAAACCGGTGCTGTCGGCCGAGAAGCTGACGAAGGCGGGGACGTCGAGGGCGGCGAGCTCGAGGGCGAGGGCCTCCGCCTCGAGCGGGGAGGGGATGGTCTCGACGGCCAACAGGTCGGCCCCCGCCGCCGCGAGCACGTGCAGACGACGGCGATGGGCCTCGCGCAGCTCGGCGAGGGTGAGGTCGTAGGCGCCGGTGTATTCGCTGCCGTCGGCGCGCAGGGCCCCGATCGGGCCCACGGATGCCGCGACCACCGCGTCGCCGGCGTCGCGCGCGACCGACACCGATCGGCGCAGGAGCAGGTCGAGCTCGGCATCCGGGATCGCTCCCCCGAAGCCCAGCTGGTAGGAGGCGGTGATGACGACCTCGGCGCCCGCGTCGACGAACGCCGCGTGCGCGGCGCGCACCTCGTCGGGGTCGTCGCGGAGCACGCGCGCCGACCAGAGGTCGCTCGTCACGTCGTTGCCGCGCGACTCGAGCAGCGTGCCGAGGCCGCCGTCGAGCACGACCGGACGACGGGCGAGAGTGGCGGCGAGGTCTATCACGCCTCGTGCGTCTCGCCGGCGGCGAGCACGCGCAGGGCGCTCGCGAGAAGCGCCTGATCGGCGCGGCTGACGTCGCGCAGCGCCTCGGCCTCGAGGCGCACGAGCTCGGTCATCGCGGCATCCACCCGTTCGATGCCCTCGGGGGTGATCGCCACGAGGATCGCCCGCCCGTCGGAGGGGTTGGGGCGTCGGTGCACGAGGCCGCGATCGGCGAGCTTGTCGAGGCGGTTCGTCATGGCCGCGCTGCCGATCATCGTCGCGGTGATCAGTCGCGTGGCGCTGAGCTCGGTGCCGGCGCGGCGGAGGACGGCGAGCACGTCGAACTCCCACACGGCGATCCCGGCGCTCGCGAACGCCTTGGCGCGCAGCTTCGACAGGTGGAAGGCCGCGCGGCGCAGGCGCGACATCACGTCGAGGGGGGTGAGGTCGACCTCGGGCAGCAGCTGGGACCACGCGTCGATGAGGAGGTCGACCTCGTCGTCCTTGCTGCTGGCACTCGTCACCCTTCGACGGTACCGGAGCCGCAGGGTGGTGCGGCGCGCGGCGGCCGGTGTGGCGCGGGGTGGCGTAGGGTGCTCGGCCGCTCGGTGCCGTCGCTCCCCGTGCGACGGGTGCCCGGCGACCCGCGCGCCGACGCCGAAGACCCGGAGCCCGCCGTCGCCGGCGGACCCCGGGCCGGGGGATGCGGATCAGCGACGCCCGGCGGGAACCGCGACCTCTCCGCGCTCGGTCGCGCCGAGCCGCTCGCGACGGGCGTGGCGGGCGTGCTGCAGGATGCTCACCGCGACGATGATCGCGAGCAGCGCGTACAGCACCACCGTCAGCGGCGACGAGACGAAGATCGACGGGTCGCCCTCCGACACCGCGAGAGCCCGACGCATCTGCGTCTCGGCCATGGGTCCGAGGATCGCGGCGATCAGCACCGGGGCGAGCGGGATCGAGAACCGCCGCATGACGAAGCCGACCACGCCGATCGCGAGCGCGAGCCACAGGTCGACCACGCGCGAGGCGATCGCGTAGACGCCGAGCATCGCGACGACCGTGATGCCCGCGTAGAGGTAGTGACGCGGGATCAGCAGCAGCTTCGCCCACACCGCCGCGAAGGGCAGGTTGATGATGAGCAGGATGATCAGGCCGAGGAACAGGCTCGCCAGAAGCGGCCACACGAGATCGCCGGAGCGCTCGAACAGCAGGGGGCCGGGCTGCATCCCGTACTGCTGGAACGCGGCGATCATCATCGCGGCCGTCGCCGAGGTCGGAAGCCCGAGACCCAGCAGCGCGCCCATCGCCGATCCGGCCGTGGCGTTGCCCGCGGCCTCGGGGGCGGCCACACCCTGGATCGCTCCGCGCGAGCCGAAATCGGTGTCGCCGCGGCGGCGGGCGAGGCGCTTCTCGGTGCCGTAGGCGAGGAAGGTCGGCACCTCCGACCCGCCGACCGGGATCGCGCCGAAGGGCACCCCGAACGCCGTGCCGCGCAGGAACGCGGGCAGGGCCTGCCGCCACTCGCGCTTCGACAGCAGCGGCGAGCCGCTCGGGGCGACGAGCCGGCCGGGGCCGCCCGCGCGGCGGATGTGGCCCGAAACGTGCAGCACCTCGCCGATCGCGAGCAGACCCACGGTGACGACGATGATCGAGATGCCGTCGAAGAACACGGGGCTCCCACCCGTGAAGCGCTCGGCCCCGGTCATCCCGTCGATACCGACGAGGGCGAGGGCGAAGCCGAGACCGAGGGCGACGAGGCCGCGCACGATCGAGTCGGCGACGACGGCCGAGATCGCCACGAACGCGAACACGGCGAGCGCGAAGTACTCCGCGGGCCCGAACACCTTGGCGAGCTCGACGATGTACGGGGCGAAGAACACCACCAGCACGCACGCGATCGTGCCGCCGAGGAAGGCGCCGATCGCCGAGGTGCCGAGCGCCTTGGCCGCTCTGCCGTCCTTCGCCATGCGATGACCCTCGAACGTCGTCGCGATCGCGGAGGAGTTGCCGGGGGTGTTGAGCAGGATGCCGGCGGTGGAGTCCCCGAACAGACCCCCGAAGTAGATCGAGGCGAACATGATGAACGCGCCGGTCGGGTCGAGGCTGAAGGTGACCGGCAGCAGCAGAGCGACCGCCATCGCCGAGCCGAGACCCGGAAGCACGCCCACGGCGGTGCCGAGCACGGCCCCGATGACGAGGAAGAGGAGGTTCTGCGGGGTGAAGGCGACCGCGAAACCGCCCGCGAGGTCGATCAACTGATCCACGGCGAGAGTCCTTCCAGGATGCCGGCGGGGAGCGACAGGCCCAGACCCGCGCCGAACGCGAGCTGGACGAGCGACGACACGATGACGCTCACACCGATGTCGAGCAGGGGTCGGCGACTGCCGAACGCCCACGAGATGACCCAGAAGAGGGCGGCGGCCGACAGGATCCAGCCGAGCACGGGGAGCACGACGATGAAGCCGGCGAGACCCGCCACGGTGATGCCCAGCGTGCGCCAATCCACCGGAGCCGGCTTCGACGGTGACGCCACGTCCTCCGGAGAGACGACGCGGATCTCGCCGGTGGCGTCGATCGCACCGAGGTCTTCGAGCATCTCGTTCGAGATCTCGACGGGATCGTCGGCGACGTGCGAGCGGCGCGAGGTGCGCAGCACCTCGACGAGCAGACCGATGCCGGCGAGCCAGAGGAAGCCGCTGACGAGCATCGGGAAGAACTGCGGCCCCGGGAAGGCGACGTCGGCGGGCACCTGCATGGTCGCGGTGCCGTACGTCATGAACGCGGCGAGGATGAAGACCCCCGCGACGACCACCAGCTCGCTGCGGCCGGTGTACCAGCGGGGCGTGCGCTGTACGCGCAGCGACCCCGTGGTGAGGGTGGACGGTTCGGTCACAGACCCAGCTCCTTCATGATCGCGGTGGTGCGTTCGGTCTCGTCCGCCAGGTACGCCGCGAACTCGTCGCCGGCGAGGAAGCTGTCCTGCCAGCTGTTGCGGGCGAGCACCTCCTGCCAGGCCTCGGTCTCGCGCATCTCGGATGCCATGGCCACCAGCTCGGCGTGCACCTCGTCGTCGATGCCGGGCGGCGCCACGAGCCCGCGCCAGTTCGACATCGACACCTCGACGCCCTGCTCGCGGAAGGTGGGCACCTCGACGTCGTCGAGCGGTTGCTCGGAGGAGAGGGCGAGGGCGCGGAGGTTGCCCGACTCGATCTGGTCGCGGAAGTCGTTGTACCCCGAGAGCCCCGCCTGCGTGGTGTGCGACAGCAGCGAGGTCACCACCTCGCCGCCGCCCGGATAGGCGAGGTAGTTCACGCGCTGCGGGTCGATGCCGCCCTGCTGCGCGAGCATCCCCGCGAGCAGGTGGTCGATGCCGCCGAGCGACCCTCCCGCGATGGCCGTCCCCTCGGGGTCGGCGAGGAAGGCCGCCATGAAGTCGTCGAGCGTCCGGAAGGGCGAGTCCCCCGGCACGACGAGCACGTTGTAGTCGTCGGCGAGGCGCACGATGGGACGCACGTCCTCGAGGCTCACGGGCGAGCGGTTGACGATCACCCCGCCCACCATCACTCCCCCGGTGACGAGCATGATGTCGTGCCGGTCGCCCATCTCGGCGACCGCGCCGAGACCGATCGTTCCGGCGGCGCCGGGGATGTTCATCACCTGCACGGCACCGGCGATCCCCTCCTCGCGCATCACCTGCTGGGCCTCGCGCCCGAAGGTGTCCCAGCCGCCGCCGGGGGCCGCCGGGGCGACGATCGTGAGCTTCGTGCGGGGGTTGGCGACCCCGCCCGTCGCGGCCGCGCTGAGCCCCGCCGTGACGAACAGCGCCGCGGCGACCACGCCCACGACGACCCCCGTCACGCGTCGGCGTCGGGGCGGACGCACGGGGTGCTGCGCCTCTGGTGGCGTCGGATGCTGCATCGAACCCTCCCGGGACATCGTCGTTGCCGGATGAGAAGCTAGGTTGACAGCGCCCCGCCCCCGGAGGCGCTCCCGCAGCGCTTTGCGCTCTTTGATGCTCACGACCGCCGTGCACGAGGAGGTGCCGATGTCGACCGCCCGCCCCGAGCGTCCCCCCGTGCGCGTGCGTCTCGCCGTGCTCCTCGCCCTGCAGAGCGTCGTCGTCCTCGTGTGCGTGCTCGCCACGACGGTCGTGGCGATGTCGGTGCAGGAGCGCAGCATCCGCGCCGCGACCGAGGAACGGGTGCTCGACGTGGCGCGCAGCCTCGTCGAGCTCGACCAGGTGCAGAACGCCGTCCTGCTCGACACCGACCTCGCCACCGCGGACCTGCAGCCTCTCGCCGACGTCGTCGCCGCGGCATCCGGGGTCGACTACGTCGTGGTCACCGATGCCCGCGGCATCCGACTCACCCACCCGAATCCCGCCGAACGCGGACGGACGGTGTCGACAGATGCCACGGCCGTGCTGGCCGGCGAGACCTTCCTCGGGACCGAGACCGGCACCATCGGCCCCAGCCTGCGGGCCAAGGTGCCCGTGCGCGCGGGCGGCGACGTCGTCGGGACGGCGTCGGTGGGTGTGCTCGAGACGGAGATCTCGCGCAGCTTCGACGAAGCGGTGGGCGGGATGCTGCCCTGGGTGGCGGGCTCCATCGTGCTCGGCGTCGTGCTGAGCGGCCTGCTGACCGCCGCCCTGCGTCGGCGCGTGCGCAGGCTCGAGGCCGACGCCCGCGAGATGGAGACGCAGCGACGCATCGCGGGCGCGCTGCGCGATCAGACGCACGAGTTCCACACGCGCCTGCACGTCATCCGCGGCCTCGTCGCGGAGGGCGAGACGGGCGAGGCGATGACCTACATCGGAAGGCTCGCGCCCGTGGCATCCGGTCTCTCGATCGACGACCCCGCGCTGCGGTCGCTGCTCGAGGGGCTGTCGGCGGAGCACCCCGGCGTGCGCGTCGACCCGGCGAGCCTTGTCCCCCGCGGAGGCATCGACGACGACGTGCTGACGGTGGTCGGCAACCTCGTGCGCAACGCGGTCGAGGCCGCCGGAGCGGACGGGCGCGTGGAGGTGCTCGTGCTCGCGGGCGACGAGCGGCTCACCGTCGACGTGGCCGACGACGGACCCGGCGTCGCCCCCGCGGATCGGGCGCGCATCTTCGACCGCGGCGTGAGTTCGAAGGCCGCCGCGGGGCGGGGCGTGGGTCTCGACCTCGTGCGCCGGATCGCCGGAGCGCGCGGAGGCTCGGTCACGGTCGGCCGGTCGGCCGCGGGCGGAGCGCGTTTCACCGTCGAGCTTCCGTACGCGGGGGTGCCGTCGTGACCGGGGCCGCTCCCGGGGTCGAGTGTCCGGAACACCCGGAGAATTTCCCGAGGCGTCCGGATGCCGTGGACACTCGACGCGGCGGCCGGGGCGCGCGACGGCGGCGGAGCACGCCGGGACCGCGGCACGGGAGGCGCGGATGACCCCGGATGCCACGATCCGCACGATCATCGTCGACGACGACCCCGCCGTGGTGCGGCTGCACACCGCGTACCTCGAGGCACTGCCCGGGTTCCGGCTCGTGGGCACCGCGCGCACGGGGGCGGCGGGCGCGGCGCTCGCGGGCGGCAGCGACGTCGACCTCGTGCTGCTCGACATGAACCTCCCGGATTTCAGCGGTGTCGAGGTGCTGCACCGACTGCGCCTCGTGCGCGAGTGGGACGTCGACGTGCTCGTCATCAGCTCGGCGCGCGACACCCTCACCATCCGTCAGGCGGCGGCCGCGCACGTCGTCGGCTACCTCGCGAAACCGTTCACGCGCGAGGCCTTCGTGCGGCGTCTCGAGGAGTACCGGCGGGGTCGCGCGGACCGCCCCGCCGAGGTGCCCGTCAGCATGGGCCAGGGCGACATCGACCGACTGGTCGGTCCGGCGACCGCTCCGGTGCGCGCCGTCGCGGCATCCGAAGCCCTCCTCCCCAAGGGCCTCGCGGAATCCACCATGCACACCGTCCGCTCGGCGCTGCACCCCGTGACCCCGGCGAGCGCCCGCGACATCGCCACCGCCTCGGGCGCCTCCCGCGCGACGGTGCGTCGATATCTCGACGTGCTCGTCGCCCGCGGAGAGGTCGACGTCTCGCACCGCTTCGGCGCCCGCGGCCGCCCCGAGGTGCTGTACCGCCTGGCCGCGCGCTGAGCCACCGCGCGCCGCGCCGGCCCCACCGGCACCGCCTATCGCGCCGGCACGCCCGGTTAGCGCGCGGGCGGCGGGGCGGTCGTGCCGCGGGCGACGAGACGGGTCGGCAGCTCGATGTGCGTCTCGTCCAGGTGCTCCCCCGCCAGCAGCGCCCGCACCATGCGCACCGCCTCGGCGCCCAACCGCTTCATCGGCTGACGGACGGTGGTGAGGGCGGGCTGGGCGCGCGCCGCCTCGGGCACGTCGTCGAAGCCGACCACCGACAGGTCGTCGGGCACGCGCAGGCCGCGCTCGCCGGCCACCTCGACGATCGACAGGGCCGACAGGTCGTTCGCGGCGAACACCGCGGTGGGCGGGTCGGCGAGGGCGAGCATCGCGTGTGCGGCTTCGCGCGCGACGTCCTGCTCGTACCGCCCCACGCCCACGAGCGCCGGATCGAAGGGGATGCCGGCCGCCGCGAGCCCCGCGCGGTATCCCGAGGCGCGCGCCACCGCCGAGCGCAGGTCGGGGCGCCCCGCGATGAACCCGATGCGACGGTGGCCGAGCTGCGCGAGGTAGTGAACGGCCTGCTGGGCGCCGGTGTAGCTGTCGGATTCGACGGTGGGGACGTCTCCGCGCCCGGTGTGGGGGTCGATCGCGACGATCGGGACCTCGCTCGAGACGTTGACCACCGTGGGGGTGACGATGATCGCAGCGTCGATGAGGGTTCCGCTCAGCCGGCTGAGCGATCGCCGCTCCCACCCCTCGCCGTCGCGACGCGCGCCCGTGTAGGCGAGCAGGTCGTAGCCCGTATCGGACAGCGCCCCGGCCACGCCCTTGAGGATCTCGGCCGAGAACGGTTCGATATCGGCCACGAGCACGCCGATCACTCCCGTGCGCCGCGATCGCATGCTGCTGGCCACCAGGCTCGACTCGTAGCCGAGCGTCTTCACGGCATCGAGCACGCGTCCGACCGTCTCGGGAGAGACCCCGTACCGGCCGTTCACCGCCTTCGAGACCGTGGCCACCGACACCCCGGCCGCCGCGGCGACGTCGTGGATGGTCGCGCGCTTCATGGCATCCGACCCTAGCGTGGAAATCATTTTCGAAAACGTTTGACGACTCTCTTTTCGCGGGTGACACTTCTGACACCTCAGCGGGCCGCAGACCCCGGGGTGGTGAACGAACGGCACAGCAGCCGCAACCGACGCGTCGCCACGACGCACCTCGACGAAGAGAAACGGGACATCACATGAACACGCGCAAGATCCTTGCCGGAGCGGCCCTCGCCGTCGCCGGCACCCTGGCCCTCGGCGGCTGCGCCGCGGGCGGCGGCAGCGGTCAGAACGCCGACGGGAGCGTCACGCTGACCCTTTGGCACAACTCCACCACGGGCGACGGCAAGAAGTACTGGGAAGACACCGCCGCCGCGTTCGAGGCGGCCAACCCCGGCGTGACCATCGAGATCCAGGCCGTGCAGAACGAGGAGATGGACGGCAAGCTCCAGACCGCCCTCAACTCCGGCGACGCCCCCGACCTCTTCATGGCGCGCGGCGGCGGCAAGCTCGCCGACATCGTCACCGCGGGTCAGGCGATGGACCTCACCGACAAGATCTCGGCCGACGCCAAGACCGCCCTCGGCTCGTCGCTGTCGGCGTTCGAGATCGACGGCAAGAACTACGGGATGCCGGTGGCCGTGCTCCCCTCCGGAATCTTCACGTCGCAGGACCTGCTGACCGCCGCCGGGGTGACCTCGGCGCCGACCACGATCGACGAGCTCGAGGCCGCCAACGCCAAGATCAAGGCGACCGGCGTCGCCCCCATCGCCGTCGGCGCGAAGGACGCCTGGCCCGCCGCGCACTGGTACTACAACTTCGCCCTGCGCGCGTGCGCGAAGGACGTCCTCGACGCCGCCGCCGCGAGCCGCAGCTTCGACGACCCCTGCTGGCTGAAGGCGGGCGAGGACCTGCAGTCGTTCCTGGCGACGCAGCCGTTCAACGAGGGCTTCCTCACCACGGCCGCGCAGCAGGGCGCCGGCTCGTCGGCCGGTCTGCTGGCCAACCACCAGGCCGCGATGGAGCTCATGGGCGCGTGGGACCCGGGCGTGATCGCCTCGCTCACCCCCGACGAGCAGCCTCTCGCCGACCTCGGCTGGTTCCCCTTCCCCGAGGTGTCGGGCGGCGACGGCGAGCCGGGCGCGATGATGGGCGGCGTCGACGGCTACTCGTGCTGGGTCAACGCCCCCGCGCAGTGCACCGACTTCTTGAACTTCCTGGTGAACAAGGAGAACCAGGAGGCGTACGCCACGGCCTTCCAGACCCTGCCCGCCTCGTCCGAGGCGACGGATGCCGTGACCACCCCCGCGCTGAAGTCGGTGCTCGAGGCCTACTCGAAGGCGCCCTACGTCTCGGTGTGGCTCGACACCCTCTACGGCCAGAACGTCGGTAACGCGCTCAACGTCGCGGTCGTCGACATGTTCGCCGGCAAGGGGTCGCCGCAGGGCATCGTCGACGCCGTCAACGCGGCCGCCTCGCGCTGAGGATCCCCCGCATGACCACCCAGCTCGCCACCTCGGCGACCGACGCCGGGTCTCGCCGCCCGGTCGAGGAGGGCGCTCGCCGCGCCCCCTCGGCCGGGCGGCCGCCCGCGCGGCGGCGGCTCGAGTCCTGGCGCATCCGCGGCGAACTCGCGATCCTCCTGGGCCCCGCCCTGGTGGTGTTCGTGTCGTTCGTCATCCTGCCCGTCGCCCTGGCCGCCTACTACGGCTTCTACAAGTGGTCGGGCTTCGGCACCCCCACCGACTTCGTCGGCATCCGCAACTACGTCACGATCCTCACCGACCCGGCCTTCCACGAAGCCCTCGGCCACAACGCGTTCATCGTCGTCGGCTCCCTCGTGCTGCAGGGGCCGCTGGCCCTCGGCCTCGCGCTGCTGCTGAACCGCAAAATGCGCGCGCAGTCGCTCATCCGCGTGCTGATCTTCGTGCCCTACGTCATCTCCGAGGTCGTCGTCGGCCTCGGCTGGGGACTGATGCTGCAGTCGGGCGGCGCCCTCAACGGCGCCCTCGAGAAGATCGGTCTGGGCGCCCTCCGCGCCGACTGGATCTCCGACCCGGCGCTGGCGATCTGGACGCTGTTGATCATCATCACCTGGAAGTACATCGGCTTCGCCGTCATCCTCTTCCTCGCCGGACTCCAGGGCATCCCCGAGGAGCTCAGCGAGGCCGCCGCGATCGACGGCGCCTCGTACTGGCAGATCCAGCGGCACATCGTGCTGCCGCTCATGGGTCCGACCATCCGCATCTGGGCGTTCCTGTCGATCATCGGCTCGCTGCAGCTGTTCGACCTCGTCTGGATCATCTGGGGCCAGTACGTCGCCTCGACCGCGGGCACCTCGACCATGGCGACGTACATGGTCGCCAACGGCCGCAACGCGGGCAGCTTCGGCTACGGCAGCGCCGTGGCCGTGGTCATGTTCCTCATCTCGCTCGCCGTCGCGCTCGTCTACCAGCGGTTCGTGCTGCGACGCGACACGGCCGGAGCCCTGACCGGAGGCTCGAAATGACCGCCACCGCCACCCTCGTCACCCCGCGGGCCCCGCGTCGCGTCGCCGCGGGATCGAAGCGCTCGTCGTCGGTCGTCGTCGCCTTCGTCGCGCTGCTGCTCATCGGCATGATGCTGGCCCCGGTGATCTACATCATCCTCGGCGGCTTCCGCTCGAACGCCGAGATCACCGTCGACCCGGCCGGCTTCCCGACCGTGTGGAACTGGCAGAACTACGCCGACGTCCTCGGCAGCGGCGTCTTCTGGGGACAGGTCGGCAACTCCGCGATTGCCGCGGTGGCCACCACGGTGTTCGTCGTCGCCCTGGGCCTGATGGCCGCGTACGCGCTCTCGCGCTACCGCTTCCGGGGCCGCGGTGCGGTGTTCGCGCTGTTCACGGCGGGCCTGATGTTCCCGATGACCGTCGCCATCACGCCGCTGTACATCCTCGTGCGCAACCTCGGACTGATGAACTCCCTCGCCGGTGTCATCGTGCCGCAGATCGCGTTCGCGCTGCCCCTGACGATCATCATCCTGTCGCCGTTCCTCGCCGCGATCCCGAACGAGCTGCAGGAGGCCGCCTCGATCGACGGCCTCGGCCGCCTGGGGTTCTTCTGGCGCATGGTGCTGCCGCTCGCCGTCCCGGCGGTCGTGACGGTCGGCATCCTGGCCTTCGTCAACAGCTGGAACTCGTACATGCTGCCGCTGTTCATCCTCAACAACGAAGCCGCCTTCACGCTGCCGCTCGGAACCCAGGCGTTCGCGTCGCAGTACTCCGTCGACACCGCGCGCGTGCTCGCGTTCACCTCGCTGTCGATGATCCCCGCTCTGCTGTTCTTCAGCGTGTTCGAGCGTCGGATCGTCGGCGGCCTCACCGGCGCCGTGAAGGGCTGACCCGATCATGACCATCCATCACACCGACGTCGGCGCTGCCCTCGAGGCCGGCATCTCCCCGCGCGTGCGGGCCCTCGTCGCCGAGATGACCCTCGACGAGAAGCTCGCCCAGCTCGTGGGCTACTGGGTCGACCAGGGCGACGAGGTCGTCGCCCCGCTCTCGGGCGAGAAGGTCACCACCGCCGCCTACACGGATGCCACGGTGCACGGGCTCGGCCACCTCACGCGCGTGTACGGCACGCGGCCCGTCGACCCCGTCGAGCGCGCCGCGTGGCTGTGGGGCGAGCAGCGCCGCCTGCAGACCGAGACGCGGCTCGGCATCCCCGCGCTCGTGCACGAGGAGTGCCTCACGGGCTTCGCGGCGTGGAAGGCCGCGACCTTCCCGACGCCGTTGGCCTGGGGCGCCTCGTTCGACCCGGATGCCGTGGAGCTCATGGCATCCGCGATCGGCCGCTCGATGAGCGAACTCGGGGTGCACCAGGGCCTCGCCCCCGTGCTCGACGTCGTGCGCGACGCGCGGTGGGGCCGGGTCGACGAGTGCATCGCCGAGGATCCGTACGTGGTCGCGACGATCGGCACGGCGTACGTCCGGGGCCTGCAGGGCGCCGGCGTCCACGCGACGCTCAAGCACTTCGTGGGGTACTCCGCCTCGCGAGCCGGCCGTAATCACGCGCCCGTCTCGGCCGGTCAGCGCGAGCTGCAGGACGTCTTCCTGCCGCCGTTCGAGATGGCCGTGCGCGACGGCGGGGTGCGCAGCGTCATGAACTCGTACACCGAGATCGACGGCGTCCCCGTCGCCTCGTCGCGCGAGCTGCTCACCGACCTCCTCCGCCGCCGGTGGGGCTTCGACGGCACGGTCGTCTCCGACTACTTCGCGGTGGAGTTCCTCCGCTCGATGCACGGGATCGCCGACTCTCTCGGCGAAGCGGCGCAGCTCGCGCTGGAGGCCGGGATCGACGTCGAGCTGCCCGGGCCCGACGCCTATCCGCACCTGGCTGAGCGGGTGGCATCCGGGGATCTTCCCGAGGCCGTCGTCGACCGTGCGGTCGCGCGCGTGCTCGCCGAGAAGGAGGACCTCGGACTCCTGGATGCCGACTTCTCCGCGCCCCCGCAGAGCGTCGACCTCGACGACGCCGAGCATCGCGCGCTGGCGTACCGGCTCGCGCTCGAGAGCGCGGTGCTGCTGCGCAACGACGGCGTGCTGCCGCTGCGGGAGCCCGGACGGATCGCGGTGATCGGCCCGAACGCCGACAGCACCGACGCGCTCATGGGCTGCTACTCGTTCGCGAACCACGTGCTCGCGCATCACCCGGGGGTGCCGATGGGCTTCTCGCTGCCGACGGTGCGAGACGCCCTGACCGACCGGTTCGGTGAGGTGACGTACGCCCCCGGCTGCGCGGTCGAGGGTTCCGACACCGCCGGTTTCGCGGAGGCCGCAGCGGCCGCCCGCGACGCCGAGGTCGCGATCGTCGTCGTCGGCGACCGCGCGGGCCTGTTCGGACGCGGAACCGTCGGCGAGGGCAACGACGCCGACTCGCTCGAGCTCCCCGGTGTGCAGCGGCAGCTCGTCGAGGCGATCGTCGCCACCGGCACGCCCGTCGTGCTCGTGCTGCTGACCGGCCGCCCGTACGCCCTGGGGTGGGCGCTCGACGGCGACGACGCCCCCGCGGCGGTGCTGCAGGCGTTCTTCCCGGGAGAAGAGGGCGCTCCCGCGTTGGCGGCGCTCATCGCCGGGGATGCCGCTCCCTCGGGCCGCCTGCCGGTGTCGCTCCCCCGCTCGGCCGGCGCGCAGCCGTATTCGTACCTGCATCCGCTGCTCGGCGGGCCGTCGGGGGTGACCAGCACCGACCCGACGCCCGTGCGGCCGTTCGGGTTCGGGCTGTCGTACACCTCGTTCCGCCGCGAGGGTCTCGCGGTCGACGGGGTCGCGGCATCCGCGACGGCCGAGGTGCGCGCGGGCGACGCGTTCTGCGTCGCCGCGCGCGTGACCAACACCGGGGCGGTGCGCGGCGCCGACGTCGTGCAGGTCTACGCCCACCGCACGCGGGCCAGCGTCACGCGCCCCCTCGCCCAGCTCGTCGCGTACGCGCGGGTCGAGCTCGATCCGGGCGAGAGCGCCGAGGTGCGCTTCACCGTGCCCGCGTCGCGCCTCGCGTACAGCGATCGCGCGATGCGCCGGGTGGTCGAGCCGGGCGAGGTGGAGCTGCGGCTGGGACCGTCGTGCGCCGAGGTCGACGAGGCGGTGGCGCTGCGTCTGACGGGGGCGACGTACGAGGTGTCGGTCGACGACGCGCGCGTGGTCGACATGGAGGTACGGCGGGCGCCTTCGCCGTAGGTGGCCCCCCGGGGGGCGAAGCCCCTTCGAGTGTCCAGAACACCCGGACGACTTTCACGAGCGTCCGGGTGTTCCGGACGCTCACGCGCGCGGCGACCGCGCGGCGAAGGCGCGCTCCATCCGCGTTAGCGTGGACCCACGCCATCGCCCGAGGCCGCGAGAGGACCGGATGACGCTGCACGACGAGACCACGCCCCCGGATGCCGCTGCGCCCGTGCACCCCGTCTCCGGCGGCGCCGACGCGGGCTCGCACCTCGATCGCGTCGTCGGCAACCCGGCATCCCGCGTGTTCCCCGATCGCGACGACGCGCGCGCCGATCCCTGGTCGATCGACCTCGAGCGCATCCAGTTCTCGCCGTATTTTTCGCGCCTGTCGGCGGTGACGCAGGTCGTGTCGCCGTCGATCTCGGGCGCGCCGGTCCACAACCGGCTCACGCACACGCTCAAGGTCAGCGCGATCGCGCGCGTCGTCGCCCTGCAGCTCAACACGAGCTCGCGTCGGGCCGGCGAGGGCGACGTCTGCAACGCCACCGTCGTCGAGGCCGCGGCCTACGCGCACGACCTCGGCCACCCGCCGTTCGGGCATCTCGGCGAGTCGACGCTCAACCGCCTCGCGCGCGAGGAGCTCGGCCTCCCGGACGGGTTCGAGGGCAACGCGCAGACCTACCGCATCCTCGCCTCGCTCGACGTGGTCGAGAACGCCCCGCGCGGGCTCAATCTCACCGCCGCCGTGCGCGCCGCCTCGGCGAAGTACCCGTGGGCGCCGTCGGTCGCGGCCGCCGACATCGAGCGGGTCGGCCCGCCGCGCGGCATCCGTCGCTCCCCCGACGGGGCGTACCGGGTGCACAAGTACTCCGCGTACGACCTCGACCTCGCCGACCTCGACGACGCGCGTCAGGGGGTGGATGCCGAGCCCCTGCGGCAGAGCATCGAGGGCGCCGTGATGGACCTCGCCGACGACATCGCGTACTCGGTGCACGACGTCGACGACTTCTACCGCGCCGGCATCCTGGATCACGCGCCGATCGCGGCGGAATTCCGCGGCTGGCTCGACGACGTGCTCGAGTGGCGCGACCGCGACGACGCCGAGGTGCGTGCCGAGCTCGCACCGGGTGCCGGACTCGAACGCCTGCGCCGCAAGATGCGCCGCGACGACCCGTGGATCGCCGACGACGAGGCCTTCCTCGCCGCCGTCAGCGACGTGGATGCCGAGATGGTCACCGACCTGCTCGCCCGACCGTTCGACGGGTCGCTGACGGCCGAGCGCCGGCTCGCGGCCTTCACCGACCGCTGGATCCGCCGGTTCCAGGAGTCCGCACGCCTGCGTCCCCTCGACACGCCCCGCGCGGGACCGGTCGTGCTCTCGCCATGGGCCTGGCACCACGTCGAGGTACTGAAGTTCGTGCACAAGCGCTTCGTGCTCAGCCGCCCCGACCTGGCCATCCAGCAGCGCGGCATGAGCCGCATCCTCGCCCGGTCGGTGCGGGCCCTCGGCGAGTGGCTCGACGACGACCTCGACCGCGCCCGCACCCCGCGGCGCCTGCGGGAGCTCATCGCGCTCGCGCGCGAGCAGTACGCTCAGCTGCCCGCCGAACGGCGACCGTCGGATGCCGAGGCCGAGCGCCTCGCGCGATCCCGCGGAATCGTCGACTACGTGGCATCCCTCACCGATTCGCAGGCCTTCGCCCTGTCGGAGGCGATCTCGGGTCGCGCGGACCGGCTGTGGGCTCTGGGGCAGCGGCTGTGACGGAGACGGTGATCTTCGACGGTCCGATGCATGTGCATTACGGATTCATCTGGCTGCATCCGGAGGAGCGCTACGACGACTTTGTCTCGGGGCGTCCGTTCGCCGACCAGGTGAACGGACTCTGCGGCGCGGCGATTCCGGGGCTCCTGGATCTGCGGACCGGGCTGCACACCGGTTCGGTTCCCGTGCGCGTGGTGCTCGTCGACAGCGAACCCCCGCTCAACGATGCGGAGGACATCGTCGAGGTGTCCTTCCGTCCCGACCAGGCGGTGCTGTGGTTCGGGGGCTTCGAGGGCGGCGAGGAGATCACGCTGCCGCTCGGCACCTACCGGGCACGGTGGTCGGTCACGGCCATGGACGCCGGCCACGAGGTGGACACCGTCCTCGACGACGAGACCGCCCCCGACAGCTACGAGCTCTGCTTCTGGCCGGAGTCGGAGCTTCGCGCCGACAGAATCGTGCGCGTGGGCAGCAAGACCGCGGCGTACTGGCACCGCACGACCGCACCTGGCGACGCGGAGGGCTGAGCCGACGGGACGCGCGGCCTCGGCGCCGCGGAACGGACACCCCCATGTCCCGAAAATGGCCAGTCCAGCGCCCACCAACCCACCAAGAGTGGGACATGCACCGCCACAAGTGGGACACAGGCGCCCCCGCACACCGGATGCCAAGACCCCCATGTCCCAAAAATGGCCACTCCAGCGCCCCTCAACCCACCACAAATGGGACACGCACCGCCACAAGCGGGACGAGGGCGCACCGGATGCCGGAACCCCTCGCGCGGCGACCGCCGGCGCGCCCGCCCGCAACGCGGAAATGCCCCGGAACCGCCGCAGCCCACCGCTGCGGAGGTTCCGGGGCACGATCCGCGCGCCGGACGAACCGGCGCTGCGGCACGCGCCCCGAGAGAGCGAGGCGCGCGAGTGCCGCGTCGCCCCGGGGCAGTGCGGCTCCCGGGGCGACGGGTCTTACAGGCCCTGGGCCAGGCGGTAGTACGCCTGGTTCCAGCGCAGCTCGCTCTGGAAACCGCGGACCGTCGTGTCCTCGTCGATGACGACGAGCTCGGTCTTGGCGATCTCCGCGAAGTCGCGGAACACCTCGATGCCGACGGCCGTCGTCATGACGGTGTGGTGCGCGGCACCGGCGGCGAGCCAGCAGCCGGCCGAGGTGGCGAAGTCGGGGGCGGGCTTCCACACCGCGCGGCCGACGGGGAGCTTCGGCAGGTCGGGGGCGTCGACGTTCTCGACGACGTTGGCCACCAGGCGGAAGCGGTCGCGCATGTCGCTCATCGCGACGACGAGAGCGGGGCCCGCGTCGGCGGTGAAGACCAGGCGCACCGGGTCGTCCTTGCCGCCGATGCCGAGCTCGTGGATCTCGAGGCGCGGCTTCTTCGTGGTGAGCGAGGGCGAGACCTCGAGCATGTGAGCCCCGAGGATGCGCTCGTTGCCCGGGACGAGGTCGTAGGTGTAGTCCTCCATGAGCGAGGCGCCGCCGGGGAGGCCCGCACCCATGACGTTCGCGACGCGCACGAGGATCGCGGTCTTCCAGTCGCCCTCGGCGCCGAAGCCGTAGCCCTCCGCCATGAGGCGCTGCACCGCGAGACCCGGGAGCTGCTTCAGCGCGCCGAGGTCTTCGAACGAGGTGGTGAAGGCGCCGAAGCCGCCCTCCTCGAGGAACGAGCGCAGGCCCAGCTCGATCGCGGCGCCGTCGCGCAGCGACTGGTGGCGCGCCCCGCCGGGGAGCAGCTCGTCGACGACCTCGTAGCTGTCGACGTACTCCTGCACGAGCGCGTCGATGTCGGCATCCGAAGCCTTCTCGACGGCCTCGACGAGCTCGTTGACGCCCCACGTGTTGACCTGCACGCCGAAACGCAGCTCGGCCTCGGTCTTGTCGCCCTCGGTGACGGCGACGAAGCGCATGTTGTCGCCGAAGCGAGCGAGCTTGAGGGTGCGGGCGGCGGTCCAGCCGGCGGCGGCGCGCTCCCAGTCCTCGATCTGCTGGCGCACGGCGGGGTTCGACACGTGGCCGACGACCGTCTTGCGCGCGACGCCGAGGCGCGTCTGGATGTACCCGAACTCGCGGTCGCCGTGGGCGGCCTGGTTGAGGTTCATGAAGTCGAAGTCGATGTCGTTCCACGGCAGCTCGACGTTGGCCTGCGTGTGCAGGTGCAGCAGGGGCTTCTGCAGGGCGTCGAGGCCGGCGATCCACATCTTCGCGGGGCTGAAGGTGTGCATCCACGCGATCACGCCGATGACGTCGTCACGACCGTTGATCTCGAGGGCCATGCGGCGGATGCTGTCGGAGTCCTTCAGCACCGGCTTCCAGACGACCTTCACCGGGAGGCCGTTCAGACCCTCGACGACGGCCTGCGACTGCTCGGCGACCTGCTTCAGCGTCTCTTCGCCGTAGAGGTTCTGGCTGCCGGTGACGAACCAGACCTCGTAGCCGTCGAGGTCGTTCTTGAGCTTCGTGCGGGTCATGACTGTTCCTTTTCGAGTGTTCAGAGGGATGCCACGGCAGCGGCCTCGACGGCGAGTCCGGCGCGGTAACGGTCGAGGTAGGCCGAGAACCCGGCGACATCCGCCGGGTCGGGGTCGGCGGTGGTGATGGGGGCGTCGGCGAAGACGACCTCGGCGAGGTAGGTGTCGAGTTCGCGGCCGGCGCCGTCGGCGACGTACGCCGCGAGCACGGCCATGCCCCACGCGCCGCCCTCGGACGCGGTCTCGGCGACCGCGACGGGGGCGTCGAGCGCCGCCGCGAGGAAGCGCTGCGCGACCCCCGCGGTGCGGAACATGCCGCCGTGCGCGTACATCTTGTCGAGGCCGACACCCTCGGCGTCCAGCACCGCCATGCCGAGCGCGAGCGTTCCGAAGACGCCGTACAACTGCGCGCGCATGAAGTTCGGCAGCGTCAGGCGGCTGTCGGGCGTGCGGACGACGAGCGGGCGGCCCTCCTCGAGACCCGCGATGGGTTCTCCGGCGAGGTGGTTGTACGCCAGCAGCCCACCGGCGTCGGCTTCGCCCTCGAGCGCGGCGGAGAAGAGCGCCGCGTAGGTGGCATCCGGGGACTGGGCGACGCCCGCCGCGGCCGAGAAGGCGGTGAACATGTTCGCCCAGGCCGCCAGCTCGCTCGCGCCGTTGTTGCAGTGCACCATCGCCACGGCGTCGCCCGAGGGGGTCGTCACGAGGTCGAGCTCGTGGTGCACCTCGGAGAGCGGGCGCTCGAGCACGACCATCGCGAAGATGCTCGTGCCGGCGCTGACGTTGCCCGTGCGGGGCGCCACGGCGCAGGTTGCGACCATGCCCGTGCCCGCGTCGCCCTCGGGCGGGGCGAACGGGATGCCGGGACGCAGCGTTCCGGTCGGGTCGAGCAGCCGTGCCCCGTCGTCGGTCAGGCTGCCGGCCGCGGCACCCGCGACGAGCACGCGCGGCAGCAGGTCGGAGAGCGTCGGGACGCGCCCGGCGGCCAGACCGTCGTAGCGGGCGACCAGCTCGGCGTCGTAGTCGCGGGTCGCGGAGTCGATCGGGAACATGCCCGACGCGTCGCCGACGCCGAGGATTTTCTCGCCCGTGAGCTTCCAGTGGACGTACCCGGCCAGCGTGGTGAGGAAGCGGATCTCGGGCACGTGGGGCTCGGCATCCACAACCGCCTGGTGCAGGTGCGCGATCGACCAGCGCAGCGGGATGTTCACGCCCAGCAGCTCGGTGAGCTCGGCCGCGGCGACGCCGGTGTTGGTGTTGCGCCACGTGCGGAAAGGCGCGAGGAGCTCCCCCTCGGCGTCGAAGGCGAGGTAGCCGTGCATCATCGCCGACACGCCCATCGCGGCGTAGCGCTCGGGGGTGACGCCGTGCTGCTGGCGGACGTCCTCGACCAGCTCGGCGTAGGCGGCCTGGAGGCCCGACCAGACGGCATCCAGTGAATAGGTCCAGAGCTTGTCGGCGTAGACGTTCTCCCACTCGTGGGAGCCCGTGGCGAGGACCTCGGCGTCGGGGCCGATAAGGCATGCCTTGATCCGGGTGGAGCCGAGCTCGATGCCCAGGCTGGCGCGGCCGTCGGTGATCAGGGCGTTCATCGGCGGTCGTCCGTGCTCTGTCCGTAGACGTTCTGGTAGCGGTTGTAGAGCGCGTCGATCCTGTCCTGCGGGATCGGCACGAGGGGGCCGGCCTCGCGGGCGTAGTGCACGGTGCGCGCGGCGTCCTCGCACATGACGGCGGCCTTGACGGCATCCTTCGCGCTGACGCCGATCGTGAACGGGCCGTGGTTCTGCATGAGCACGGCGCGGCTGCGGTGTCCGCTCAGGGTCTCGACGATGCCGCGCCCGATCGAGTCGTCGCCGATGATCGCGAACGGACCGACGGGGATGGGACCGCCGAACTCGTCGGCCATGCCGGTGATGACGCAGGGGATCTCCTCCCCGCGCGCCGCCCACGCCACAGCGAAGGTGGAGTGCGTGTGGACGACGCCGCCGACCTCGGGCATGTGGCGGTAGACGTAGGCGTGCGCCGCGGTGTCGCTGGAGGGGCTGCGCTCGGAGCCGGGTGCGCCGGGGATGGCGTTGCCGTCGAGGTCGCACAGGATCATGTTCTCGGGCGCGAGGTCGTCGTACGAGACTCCGGACGGCTTGATCACGAACAGGTCGGCCCCGGGGACGCGGCCCGAGACGTTGCCGCCGGTCCAGATGACGAGGTTGTAGCGCACGAGCTCGGCGTGCAGTCGCGCGACGTCGGCGCGGACGGCGTCGATGGCCTCCTGCACCTCGGGCGCGAACGTGGCGGCATCGGACACGCGGTCTCCTTCGACGGGTTCGGGGTCGGGGCGAGCGCCCTCGATCCGCAATGTTACCGGTAACATCCCTCTTCCGCGAGGGCGCCTTTCGCGGGTCGCCGCCTCGCCTGCGCCGAGATCACACGATCGGCGCGAGACGACGTGCTGCGGCGCGGCCGAACCGTCTGACCTCGCGCCGATCGTGTGATCTCGAGGCGCTGTCACGCCGGGCGGCGAGCGCGCGACCTACGATAAGCGGACGCTGTGCGACGTCAGGCCGGCGGGGCGGTGGAGTCCCGGACCACCAGCACGGGAGCCGCCGGCGCGACGACCGCGTCGCCCAGCACCGCGGCCACGGCGTACTCCGCCTCACCCTCGACATCGAGGCGCACCGTCGTGAGCGACGGCGTGTAGAACGCGGCATCCGGGTTGTCGTCGAAACCCGCGACCGAGACGTCGGCCGGCACCCGGAGTCCTCGGGACACGAGACCGGCCGTGAGCCCGAGGGCCATCTGATCGTTGGCGACCGCGACGGCCGTGGCCCCCGCCGCGAGGCCGGCGGCGACCGCCTCGGCGACGGCGGCCCCCGAGGCGGCGCTCCAGTCCCCCTCGAGCCGATCCGCGCGTTCGAGGCCGCGGCGGTCGACGGCGTCGGCGACGCCGGCCGTGCGCGCGAGGGCCTCGCGCCAATCCGACGGGCCGGCCACCTCGACGATGCGACGGTGCCCGAGGTCGGCGAGATGATCCACGACGAGGGCGGCCGCATCGCGTTGGCGACTCCCGGACTCGCCGTACAGCGGCACGATCGGCACGTCGTATCCCTCGAGAGGGGTGGCTCCGTGCGCGGCGACGAGCACGATCCCGTCGACCCCCTGATCCAGGAGGTGGCGCACGGCGGCGTCGATGTCGGCGGGGTCGTCCGAGTCGGTGTAGGCGGTCGAGATCCACCGACCGCGCGCCCGCGCGGCCCGCTCGAGGGCGGCGATCCCCGCGGCCGGCCCATGCAGGACGGCATCGGATGCCACGACCCCGACCGTTCGCGTCAGGCTCGTGCCGAGAGCGCGGGCGGCGTTGTTCACGCGATAGTCGAGGGCGGCGACCGCGTCGAGCACGCGCTCCCTGGTCGCCTCGCGGATGCCCGGGTACCCGTTCAGGACGCGCGAGACCGTCTGCGCCGACACCCCGGCGGCGACGGCGACGTCCCGCACGCCGATGCGCTTGCCGCCGGTGTCGCCGCTCATGAGGACTCACAGTAGCGGCGCGGGAGGGGCGCCACGGGCCGGATCCGCGACATCCCCCTCGGCGAAGGCACGCGCGCCCGCACCCCGGACGACCGGATGCCCCGGCTCCGTGGGGATCGGAACCGGGGCATCCGGGATCGTTCACTCGAAGTTGCGGTGACGCGCGACCAGGTCGTCGAATTGCGCGTCCGTGCGCCGGACGAGCATGAGATACAGCACGTCCCAGAAGATCCAGAGCGACTGCTCGAACAGGCTCCCCATCGCCTGGATGGTGGGGACCAGACCGCTCGGGTCGTCGGCACCGTAGGTGTGGGCGGGCACCGTCAGCACGATGTCGGCCAGCTGCGCGGTCGGCCCGTCGGGGACGGCCGTGGCGACGAGCAGCGTCGCCCCGGTCTTCTTGACCTGCTCCGCGACGTAGTGCAGGTGCGGGATGTTCGCCGGCCCGGTGGGCATGATGAACAGGTCGTCCGCCGTGACCGCGGGCGTGGTGTCGTCCCATCCCCAGTGCACGGTCTTGCCGAAGTGTGTGAGGCGCATCGCGAAGGCCTTGGAGCCGAGCCCCTCCCGCCCGATGCCGAGCACGAAGATGCGCTGGTGCTTCTCGAGGGCGTCGAGGGCGGCGTCGAGGTTCTCCTCCGGGACGCGGCGGAACACCTCCCCCAACTCGGCGACGACGGTCGAACTGATGTCCTGGAATTCCGACATGTGCGCGGTCCTTTCTTTCGTCTGCGGGCTCGGTCTCAGTGCGCGTTCGAGCGGGCGCCCCAGCGGCCGACGAGCAGCGCCAGGAGGATGACCGCACCGTACACGGCGTTGATCCAGAAGGTGGGGACGCCGGCGAGCGTGAGCACGTTCGTCAGGGTGCCGAGCAGCAGCACGCCCAGGAGCGCCCCCACGATGCGACCCTGCCCGCCGTTGAGCTGCACGCCGCCGATGACGGCCGCGGCGAGCGCGCTGAAGATGAGGTTGTCGCCCATGCCGCTGGTGACCGAGGCGAGACGCCCCGCGAGCATGAGACCGGCGAAGGCGGCGAGCGCGCTGGCCACGACGAACGCGGTGATGAGCACGGCGTCGACCCGGATGCCGGCGGCGCGGGCCGCGTCGGCGTTGCCGCCGATCGCGTAGAGCGCACGGCCCCACGCGGTGTAGCGCAGCACGAGCCCGGCGACGAGGAACAGGATGCCGGTGATCCAGATCGCCGCGGGGATGCCGACCCAGCGCGCCGAACCGACGTAGCGGAAGGCCTCGGGCAGGCCCGCGAGGGTCTTGCCCTGGCTGACGCCGAGCGTGATGCCGCGCAGCAGGATCAGCATCGCGAGCGTGACGATGAACGGATCGAGCTTGACCTTCACGACGAGGAAGCCGTTGATCAACCCGATCAGGACGCCGATCGCGAGGGTGACGAGGATGGCCACCCCGGGCCCGATCTCGGAGCCCAGGCCGCCCATCGCGGCCGGCACCATCAGCCACGCGGCGACCATCGGGGCCAGGCCCACGGTCGACTCGAGGGAGATGTCGAGCTTGCCGGTGATGAGGATGAAGGTCAGGCCGATCACGACGATGCCGAGTTCGGCGGACTGCCGCAGGATCAGCGTGAGGTTCGCGGCCGACAGGAACGCGGGGCTGACGAGGGCTCCGACGATCGCGACGATGATGAGGCCCGGCAGGACACTCAGCTCGCGCACGTTCTTCACGACGGAGCGCACCACGGGGTTCGGGGTGCTGACGGGGGTTCGGACGACGGTGGTTCGCACGGTGTTCACTCCAGGCCTTCGATGGCTCGAACGATGTCTTCTTCGGTGGGATCGGCGAGTTCGGACGAGATCCGTCCCTCGCGCATGATGAGGACGCGGGGGCTGACGAGCAGCTCCTCGACGTCGTCGGAGATGAGGATGACCGCGACGCCGTCGGCCAGGGCCCGCAGCATCAGGGCGTAGATGGCGTCCTTCGCGGCGATGTCGACACCCGCGGTGGGCGAGATGAGCACCAGCACGCGCGGGGAGCGCGCGAGCGCCCGCGCCAGAACGACCTTCTGCTGGTTGCCGCCGCTCAGACCCGACACGGCGAGCCGCGGGTCCGGCGGCACGAGGGCCACGTCGGCGATGAGCGTGCGCGACATCTCGGTCTGGGCTCGCGGCGAGAAGAACCCGCGCGGGGCGAGTTGGTCCATGACGCCCATGGTCATGTTCTCGGCGACGCTGAGCTGGGGGACGTATCCGTCCTTGTGCCGGTCGGCGGGGACGAAGCCGATGCCCGCCCGCTGGCTCGCCTTGACGTCGCCGGTGCGGATCGGATCCCCCGCGACGACGATCTCCCCGCTGCCGAGCGACCGGAGTCCCGCGATGGCCTCGCCCACGGAGTACTTGCCCGATCCGCCCACGCCGCCGATGGCGACCAGCTCACCGGGGGCGACCGAGAGGGTGACGTCCGTGAACGCCCCCTCCCGATCCGTGGCGCCCCGCAGCTGCACGGCGGGTCGGGCGTCGAGCGCCGGAGCGGTGTTCTCGGCACGGTGCCGACGCTGCTCCTGGCCCGCGAGCAGGGCGTCGACGAGGTCGTCGGAGCGGATGTCGTCACCGGTGCGCGACCAGAGCAGCTTCCCGTCCCGCAGCACGGTCGCCGAGTCGCAGATCGCGGTGACCTCCCGGAGGAAGTGCGAGACGAACACGAAGGTGACGCCCGCCTCCTGCAGCTCCTGCACCTTGTCGAAGAGGCGGCGGATGGCGGCGCCCTCGAGCTGGACGGTGGGCTCGTCGAGCAGGACGATGCGCGTGCCCGCCTCGAGCGCCTTCGCGATCGTGAGCATCTGACGCTCCTCGATGGGAGCGTCCGCGAGCAGCAGCTTCGGGTCGAGGCGGATGTTCCACGCGTCGAGGATCCGCTCGGCCTCGGACTGCATCTTCGCCCACGAGACGCGGGCGCCGGTGGTGGGCAGGCGCCCCGCGAAGAGGTTCTCGGCGATGGTGAGATTCGCGAAGACCGAGGGCCGCTGGTACACGCAGGCCACGCGCTGCTGCCAGGCCTTCGGGTCGGATGCCGGCGGGGCCGCCTCTCCGAAGAAGCTCACCGTCCCCGTGTCGGGCGTCTCGAGGCCCGTGATCATGCGCAGCAGGGTGGATTTACCCGCACCGTTGCGCCCGATGAGGCCGTGCACCTGCCCGGGGAGGATCGAGACGGAGACGTCTTGCAAAGCCTTCGTCGCACCGTAGGTCTTGCTCACGCCGTCGATCTGGATGGCGGGCACGGTGGTCGTGAGGATGGTCATGACGTCTCCGTCTCGCTGGGGTGGATGGCCGGGTTACTTGCTGACGCCGAACGCGTCGAGGGCGAACTGCTTGTTGCCCCAGAGTTCCGGGTCTTCGACGTTGTCCTTGGTGACGACGGGCGTGGGCAGCAGGTCGACGAGGTTGCCGTTGCGCTCCTCGATCGTGCTGCCGTGGTCGGTGGCTCCCGGCTGGAAGCTCTCGCCCTTGATGGCGCGGGTGAGGTAGTCGACGCCGTAGTCGATGTAGTCGGTCATCGGCTGGGCGACGGCGGCATCCAGCCATCCGTCGCGGATCGCGTTCATCGCCATCGGGCTGGCGTCGACCGAGACCTGCACGATGTGGCCCGTCTGCCCCGCGGGCACGAGCTTTCCTGCCGACTTGAGCGTGTCGAGGATCGTCGGGAAGAACGTCGCGTCGCTCTGGTTGTAGATGCCCGCGACGTTGCCGTACTGGTTCAGCGCGGTTTCGATACCGGATGCCGCCTTCGCGGGGTCCCACTCGGTGGCGACGTTCACGAGCTTGACGCCCGGGTACTTCGAGGCCATGCAGTCGTTGAACCCGTTGGTGCGATCGCGACCGTTCGAGGTGACCGGGTCGCCGTCGAGGGTGACGACGACCGCGTCGGCCGCGACGCGCTTGCCCATCTCCTCGCAGGCGAGCTCGCCCATCTGGACGTTGTCGGCACGGACGATCATGGCGATCTTGCCGGAGGCGGGAGCTTCGTCGATCGCGACGATCGGGACGCTCGAGTCGTTGGCGTACTCGATGGCCGGGACGATCGCGTCGGCGTCGCCGACGGAGATGACCAGGCCCTTGGCGCCCTTGTTGATGAGCGTCTGGATGTCGGTGATCTGCTGGGCGGCGTCGCGGTCGGCGTTGGTCGCCGGGATGGTGGCGTAACCGAGCTCGGCGAAGCGCTCCATGGAGCCGACGTTCTCAGCGTTCTGGAACGGGTCGGTGTGGGGCTGCGAGTAGCTCAGCGGGGTGTCGGCCGGCTCGCCGGATCCGGAGCCGGCGTCGCCGGATGCACCGCCCGCGCATCCGGCGAGCAGCAGCGCGCCGGCGCCGAGGAGGGCGAGTCCGGTGATGGGTGAAGTTCGCATGCGTACTTCCTCTCTGAAGTGCAGAAGCCTCTGGGGTAGATGGCGGTTTCGCTGTACAGGACCGAAGCCCTGCCCGTATCGTACGTCTTGTACGTACAGAATGTACAGCGCAAATCAGAAGATGCGAGCAGACGAAGGTTCGGGGGTTCGCGGGATCGGGTATCCGCACCGTCTGTACAGTCAGAACCAAACGTACGACGAAGGCGCGACGATGCGCACGACGACGAGGAGAATCACGTGGCGCACACGATCGAACGGGTCTCCCCCGTGCCGTATTACGAGCAGCTGTACGAGATCCTGCGCGAGCAGATCTCCCAGGGCGAGATCGCCGAGGAGGAACGCCTTCCCAGCGAGCTCGAACTCTGCCGCGAGTTCGGCCTCTCGCGGGCCACGGTGCGCCAGACGCTGACCAAGCTCGAGAACGACGGGTACGCGCACCGCATCCCGCGGCGCGGGGTGTTCGCGAGCGTCCCCGGCCAGACGGCCGGGTGGACGGTCCAGGAGGGCTTCCTCGAGTCGCAGTTGCGGCACGGACGCACGGGCATCACCACCACCGTCGTGCACTCGGGCTACGTCACGCCCGAGGCCCATGTCGCGGACGCCCTGCGCGTCGGCCCCGACACCGAGGTGTTCGCGCTGGAGCGCGTCCGGGCCCTCGACGGTCGCCGGGCCATGTACAGCACGAACTGGTTCCCCCGCGACGTGGCACGCACGATCGCGAGCGAATCGGGCGTGCTCGACGGCTCGGCCTCGCTGAACAGTCACCTCCGATCGGCGGGCTTCATCAGCAGCGGCGCGCAGCGGGTCATCCACGCCCTGGCCGCACCGGACGCGGTCGCCGCGCACCTCGACGTCGAGCCGGGCCACCCCGTGCTGCGCGTGCGCTCCTCGTCGTGGGCGGCCGATGGAACACGGTTCGATTACTACGAGACCTGGGTGCTCACCGACGTCATCCCGCTCGAGGTCAGCGTCTCGGCGAGCTGAGCTGCCTCACCCCAGCATCCCGCTGACGAAGCCTCCGAGGGCGTCGACCGGGTCGGGACGCCAACCGCGCGCGGTCGCCGCGAGCAGCGCGGCTCCGACGGCCGTGACCTCCGGCTCGAGGATGGGCACCGCGGGCGCGCCGTTCACCGCGGCCTTCAGCGCGATCCACCCCGGGGAGCGCACCCACCCCCCGGCCATGCGGACCTCGGCCGTGCCGCCGACGTCGCGTCGCACCGCGTCCACCGCGTCGCGACCAGCCACCGCGAGAGCTCCCAGCACCGCGGATGCGCGGGCCCGGGGATCGCTCGGCGCGTCGGGGGAGTACGACGGCTGCCCTCCGCCCCGCTGACCGGGGACGAACCAGCCCGACTCCCACAGCGGCAGCGGCGCGGAGCGACCGATCAACAGGTGCCGGATCGCGCGCCCCACTTCGGCGTCGCGCGAGGCCCATTGCACGTTGCGCGCCAACTCCTCGACGCGCAACAGGGTGCTGCCGGAGGCGCGGATGCCGGGGGCCACATCGACGTGGTCGTCGCCCCGCCGCCGCGCGGACGACGACTGAGCGACCACCACCTCGGCCGTGCCCATCGAATCGAGCACCGCCCCCGGGACCATGAGCTGCACGCCCCACCCTCCGATCGGGTGATCGTGGCCGCCGGCCACGGCGATGGCATCCGCCGCCATCACCCCCGCCGCGCGGAGCGCCGGCGACACGATCTCGCCGACCACCGCGCCGGTGGGGACGACCGGCGGCAGCAGGCTGTCGTCGCCGAGGGACACGGCCACGCGATCGCGATCCCAGGCTCGATCGCCGCTGCGCCAGGCCGCCGTGCGCGGGGCGAGCGTGTCGCTGAGGAAGGCGCGGCCGGTCCAGGCGACGGCGGGGAGGTCGGTGAGGGCGATCCACGCGGCGGCGCGCTCGACACCCGGCTGCGCCCGGGCCCACCGCCAGCCGATGAGCGAGCGCACCGGATCGGTGTCGACGTCGAAGCTGTCGTCGTCGACGAGGTCGGGGCGCAGCGCCTCGAAGACGGCGTGACGCCGCGGGTCGAACCACGCCAGGGCGGGGGTCAACGGGCGCAGCAGCCCGTCGACGAGGACGCCGTCCTCCCCGATCCCGGCGACGCAGAGGGCGTGGATCACGCGGCTGTCGCCGCAGACCTCGACGACCATGTCCTCGATCGCGAGCACCAGAGCGGCTGCGTCGACGGAGAGATCGGTTCCGGCGCGCCGCGTGGGACGACTGGCGCGAGCGACGACGGCGCCGTCCGCGGTCACCGCGACGACCTTGGTGTTGGTACTGCCCACGTCGATGCCCACCGCGACGGGGAGGCGTGCGCGCAGGGTCACCGTCGATTCCTCCCGGGGAGCGAGGACGTGCGCCCTCCCCTCGACCTTAGCGGCGCGACTCAGACGCGCGCGGGCGTGGGGGACGGAGCGCTCGCGAGGTAGCCGAGGGCGATCTGCGCGTCGTGGTGCTGCCGCACGACCTGGGGCGCGGGCGGTGCGGGGGCCACGGGAGAGGTCTCCACCGGCCACCGGGGGAAGGAACCGGTGAGCGCGGCCGCCGCCTGCATCGCGGCGCCCTTGGCGACGTACTCGTCCGCCGACGGCACCGCGAGGGGCAGGTCGACGAGCTCGGCCAGCACGCGCTGCACGGCACGGTTCTTGGCCGCCCCGCCGATCACCAGCACCCTGCGCGAGTGCACGCCGCACGCGGCGAGCGCGTCCAGCATCGCGACCTGGCTCGCCACTGTCCCCTCGACGATCGCGCGCGCCATGTTCGCGCGCGTGAAGTTCGACAGGCTGGCGCCCAGCACGGCCGCCCGCGCGTGCGGGAGGTCGGGCGTGCGCTCCCCCTCGAAGTACGGCAGCAGCGTCAGTCCCTCCGCTCCGGGGGGTGCCGCGAGCGCCAGTTCGGCGAGCTCGTCGTGCGTGCATCCCAGCAGTTCTGCACCGACCTGCAGGTTGCGCGCCGCGTTCAGGGTCGCGACGATCGGCAGGTGATCGCCGGTGGCGTCGGCGTAGCTGCAGACGTAGCCGGCGTAGTCGTGGACCGGATCTGCCGTCCGCGCGTAGACGACGCCCGATGTGCCCAGGCTCAGCACGGCGTCCCCCTCTTCGAGACCCAGCGCGAGAGCCGCGGCGGCGTTGTCGCCGCTGCCGACCCCGATCGGAAGGCCGGCGGGGATGCCGGGGAGTCCGGCCGCCGTCACCCCGGCGCGATCGAGGGGGCCGAGGATGACGGGCAGCACGACCTGGCGCCCGAACGCGTGCTCGAGAAGATCGGGGGTGTACTCCCCCGTCTCGCCGGACCAGTATCCGGTCCCCGACGCCTCCGACCGGTCCGTGACGAGGCTGTCGATGCCCCCCGTCCCGGGACCGAATCCGCGCAGACGCCACGTGAGCCAGTCGTGCACCACGGCGATGGCCGCGGTGCGGGCGGCGGCATCCGGGAGCTCGTCTCGCAACCAGCGCGCCTTGACGACCGTGTCCGACAGGGTCAGGGGCAGACCGGTCCGCCGGATCCAGGTGTCCCGGCCCAGCTCGGCGTTCAGCGCCACCATGTGCGGGTGGGAGCCCACATCGTTCCAGAGGGGCGACGCGGTCACGGGGGTTCCGGTCGCGTCGAGGAAGATCGGCGTGTGCTGCTGCCCGCTCACCGACACCGCGAGCACGTCGTCGAGTCCTCCCGCCGCGTGCACGGCGTCGAGGAGGGCGTACCACCACACGTCCGGGTCGACGATCGTCGCGGCGGGGTGCGGCGCCGATCCCTCTCGGATGCAGGCCCCGGTGTCGAGGTCGCGCACGGTGACCTTGCAACTCTGGGTGGACGAGTCGATTCCCGCGACGAGCCTCATCGCTGCGCCTTTCGTTCGGAGGAGCGTGCGGCGGTCACGCCGGCATCGCCTTCAGGTGTTCCCAGCGCGCGGCGGAGGAGGAGACCCCGTCCTGCAGCATCCGGTGGCGTCGCAGGTCGGGAGCGATCTCGCGAGGGAGCGCGTCCTCCCAGGGGCGGCGGATGCCGTGCGCCAGCGCTTGCGCTCCGCGGGAGACGATCTCGTCGACGCCGGCGGCGCTGACCGGAGCGCCGAGCAGGTCGGCTTTGAGCTGAAGCCAGAGGGGGTTGGATGCCGCGGGCCCGATGACCTTCACGCGGTCCAGTTCCGCGCCGAAGAGGGCCCAGACGTCCGCGAATTGGCGGGCGAGCCCGAGGAAGCACCCGAACACGAGTTCGACGGCGGTGGTGTCGGTGCCCACGCCCGCGATCGCACCGCGGGCGCTCGCATCCTTGTCCGGGGGCGGGCTGCCGCGGAAACGCGGGAGGACCAGGGGAATCCGGCCGAGATCGATCTCGTCGTCGAGGTAGGCACGGTGAGCGCGGTCGATGAGCGCGAGCACCTCCGCCTCGTCGCGATCGAGGAGCGAGCGCACCGTCGCGAAGGCCGAGCCTCCCGTCGGAATGGAGGCGAAGAGCGTGAAGAACTCGCCGTCGCAGGCGAGACCGCCCGCGATCTTGGTGGCCGCGGTGGCGGCATCCGTCCGCGGATCGCGCACGAGCGTGAGGATCCCCTCGGTGGTCCCGGTGGAATCGAGCATCTCCCCCGGCTGGAGGTCGGCGCCGACGCCCCCGACCATGTGATCGTGGCCGGCGACGTGGACCGTCACCTCGTCGAGGCCCCAGGTGCGCGCGATCGCGGGGTCCATCGCGACGCCGAGCGCCGCCGGACGCAGCGGGGGAAAGATCGCCGGATCGACGCCGAGGAGCGCGCACACCTCGCGCGAGGGGCGCCGTTCGCGCAGGTCGAGCGCCATGGTGCGACTGGCGAGCGAGGGCTCGGACCAGCGTCGCCCGGTCAGCAGCGCGGCGACGAACTCCGACACGTTGAGCCACAGGGCGCCGCCGGTGTCGCCCTCGGCGTGAGCCAGCGCCCACGCGACCTTGGACAGCGCGTAGTTCGCGTTGACGGGCAACCCGGTGACGGCGTAGACGCGTTCCCGCTGGGTGGGGGTGACGTCTCGCAGCAGGGCGGCGCCGCGCTGATCGTGCCAGAGGATCATGGGCGATCGCAGCGAGAGGTCGGCGCCGACGAGCCCTCCCGATTCACCCACGCCCGTGAGCGCGATGCGCTGGACCGCGCGACGCAGAGCCGGTTCCAGACCCGCGACGAAATCCCGGACGGCGTCGAGGAGCGCCTCGATGTCGTAGACCTCGCCGACCCCGTCGCCGACGGTGGGCGTCGCGACGCGTCGCGAGGCGACGAGAGCGCCGTCGCCGTCGAACACGCAGAGCTTGATGCTCGTCGTGCCGATGTCGACCGTGATCGTGGGGGTCATGCGCGTCAGAGGGAGGGGTTGAGCATGCGGATACGGCGCTCGACGACGTCGGAGATCGCCGCGACCGCGTCGAGGGAGACCCGGATGAGGGAATTCTCGTTCGGGTTCGCGGCGTACGCCTCGCCGAAGCTGCGGATCATGGCGTTGCGCAGGTCGCTCGCGACGTTGACCTTGACCACACCGAAGTCGGCCAGGCGGCCGAGCTGCTCCTCGGGCAGGCCCGAGCCGCCGTGGATGACGAGGGGGACCGGACTGGCCGCGCGCACGCGCTCGAGGAGGTCGAAGTCGATGCGGGCGTTCGGCGCGTACCCGTGCACATTGCCCACCGACACCGCGAGCATGTCGCAGCCGACGGCGGCGACGAAGTCGGGCACCTGCGCGGGGTCCGTCGTGCTGGCGAACTCCGGGGCGACGTCGTCTTCTTTGCCGCCGATGCTGCCGAGTTCCGCCTCGAGGGCGATCGACGCACCGCACATGCGCCGCGCCGTCGCCGACGTGGCGGTGTTCTCGGCCAGCGGCTCCTCCGAGGCGTCGATCATGATCGAGGTGAAATCGGCGGCCAGGGCCGCTTCGACGGCCGCGAGCGACTTGCCGTGGTCGAGGTGCAGGGCGACCGGCACGGTCGTGTCCGCCAGGCGCCGCGCGACCATGTCGTACACGTACTCGTAGCCGGAGAGCTTCACGTTCGTCGGAGCGACCTGGATGAAGGTCGGCACACCGACCTTCTCGACCGCATCGATGATGCCCATGGTCGTCTCGATGTTCGTGGTGTTGAACGCCCCCGCCACGAGCCCGCGGGCCGTGCACTCCTGGATGACGTCGTGTCCGCTGACCAAAGGCATGGGCAGTCCCTCCGTTGTGGTGACGGAGGCGGGACGGCGAGGCGTCCCGGGTCGATCCGTCCGCGGTCCCTTCCGCGTTGGATGTCAGCGTAGTGCGTAACGTCCATATCGTCCAGTCTGTACGTACAAGATGGATGACAGGGAAGCGCATCGGCGCTCGAAGTACGCCGCCGAGGTTCACTCAGCCCCTCGGGGAAGAGCGAACGCGCGCAGACGCGGGGGCGCGGACCGCCGTCGTCGCGACCCCCGCCGGGAGGACGGATGCGCGAACGCGCGGCGATTGATCGGGGCGCTCGACACCCTGAGGGAGCGCTCCCGCGAAGAACCCGCCGACGCCCCCCTTACAAGGCGTCGACGGGTCCTGTCCTACTCTGGCGTATCCGGGTTCGCCGAATCCACCTCGATTCGCGCGGTCAGCTCTCCGTCGCGCGCAGCGCCGCGACCGCGTCGTACTGCGAGCGGATGATCGGGCGGTGGTCGGGATCGACCGCGCGGGTCGTCGACACGGTCCAGTCCACCGGACCGCCCGCGAGCACCCCCGCCGCCTGGCGCGCGGCACCGAGAGCGACGTACTCCCCCGCCGCCGGCACGACGATCTCGGCGTCGAACACCTGCGCCGCGATGCGCGCCACGGCGTCGTTCGCGGCCGCCCCGCCGATCAGCAGCACGCGGCGAACCTCGACGCCCTGCGCCTGGATCGCCTCGAGGCCGACCGCGAGACCGCTCAGCATCCCCTCGATCGCAGCGCGCGCGAGCGTCGGACGAGTGGTGGATGCCAGGGTCAGACCCGTCAGCGACGCCGTCGCGTTCGGCAGGTTCGGGGTGCGTTCGCCCTCGAACCACGGCACCAGCACCACGCCGTCGGCGCCGGGTTCGGCCTCGAGCGCCAGGGCGCCGAGTTCGTCGTGCGTGACGCCGAGCAGACCCGCGACGGCGTCGAGCACGCGCGCGGCGTTGAGGGTCGCGACCAGCGGCAGGAACTTTCCCGTCGCGTCGGCGAACCCGGCCACCGTGCCGGTGGTGTCGCGCGCGGGGGCGTCGGCTACGGCGAAGACGGTGCCCGAGGTGCCGAGCGAGACGACCACGTCGCCGACCCCCGCGCCGAGGCCCAGGGCCGCGCCGGCGTTGTCGCCGGCGCCCGGTCCCACGAGCGCCCCGCCGGGCAGCGTGCCCGCGCTCTCCCACGGCGCGAGCACGCGCGGGCGCACCGCGTCGTGGCCGAGGGCGCGCACGAACAGGTCGTCGTCGTACCCGTCCGCGCCCCAGTACGCGGTACCCGAGGCGTCGGAGCGGTCGGTGACGAGCTCCTCGAGCACGGCATTCCCCGGGCCGAAGCCGCGCAGACGCCAGGTCAGCCAGTCGTGCGGCAGCGCAACGGCCGCGACGCGCGCGGCGTTGTCGGGCTCGGCGTCGCGCAGCCAGCGCAGCTTCGTGCCCGTGAACGACGCCACGGGCACCGCCCCCGTCCGCTCCGCGAACTCCGCCGCTCCGACCTCGTCGATCAGGTCGCGCGCGGCCGGCGCCGACCGGGTGTCGTTCCAGAGCAGGGCGTCGCGGATGACCGCCCCCTCGGCATCCAGCACGACCATGCCGTGCTGCTGCCCCGCGATCGAGACGGCGGCGACGTCGTCGAGACCACCGGCCTGGGCGATGGCATCCTGAAGCGCGCTCCACCAGGCCTCGGGGTCGACGGAGGTGCCGGCGGGATGCGACGCACGCCCCTCGCGCACCACGCGCCCGGTCTCGGCGTCGACGACGACCACCTTGCACGACTGCGTCGACGAGTCGACTCCCATGACGAGCGCCATGCTCACTCCCTCTGTCCGCGCCGCCCGACTCTGGGCCGGCGCTCCGTTCCGTCAGCGCCGCCCCGCCGGGTCGGCACCCCACCACCGTTCAGTGTCCAAGACACGCGAATCGCGCGCGACCGCATCCGCGTGTCGTGGACACTCAACGCTGAGGAGAGGGGCCCGGATGCCGCGGCATCCGGGTCCCTCCGACGCTCAGCGCGCGCCGAGCAGGTGCTCGGTGGCGAGCTGCTGCAGGCGGACGAAGCCGAAGCCCTTGCCGCCGAGGTAGGCGTCGACGTCGAAGTCCTCGTACGCCGAGCGGTCGGCGAGGAGGTCGTCGTACGACTCGCCCTCGTTCAGGGTCGGCTTCGCGAGCTCGGCGACCTTGGCGGCCTCGAGCGCCTCCTGCACCTCGGGGTCGGCGCGGAAGGCCGCGGCGCGCTCCTTGAGCAGCAGGTAGGTGTTCATGTTGGCCGAGACGGAGTCCCAGACGCCGGTCTCGTCCTCGGTGCGCGAGGGCTTGTAGTCGAAGTGGCGGGGGCCGTCGTACGCGGGCACACCGCCGGGGCCGCCGTTCTCGAGCAGGTCGACCAGCGCGAACGCGTTGTGCAGGTCACCGTGACCGAAGACGAGGTCCTGGTCGTACTTGATGCCGCGCTGACCGTTGAGGTCGATGTGGAAGAGCTTGCCGTGGTACAGCGCCTGGGCGATGCCGGCGGCGAAGTTCAGACCGGCCATCTGCTCGTGGCCGACCTCGGGGTTCAGGCCGACGAGCTCGGGGCGCTCGAGCGAGTCGATGAACGCGATCGCGTGGCCGAGCGTCGGCAGCAGGATGTCGCCGCGGGGCTCGTTGGGCTTGGGCTCGATGGCGAAGCGGATGTCGTAACCCTTGTCGGTGACGTAGTCGCCGAGCAGGTTGACGGCCTCGCGGTAGCGCTCGAGCGCCTGACGGATGTCCTTCGCGGAGTCGTACTCGGCACCCTCGCGGCCGCCCCACATGACGAACGTCTTCGCGCCGAGCTCGGCGGCGAGGTCGAGGTTGCGCAGCACCTTGCGCAGGGCGAAGCGGCGCACCTGACGGTCGTTCGAGGTGAAGCCGCCGTCCTTGAAGACCGGGGCCGAGAAGAGGTTGGTCGTGACCATCGGCGTCACGATGCCGGTGGCCTCCATCGCGCCCTTGAGGCGGTCGATCTGGGTCTGACGCTCGGCGTCGGTCGAGCCGAACGCGAAGAGGTCGTCGTCGTGGAACGTCAGGCCGTAGGCGCCGAGCTCGGCGAGCTTCTCGACGACGTGCACGACGTCGAGCGGCTTGCGGGTGGGACCGCCGAAGGGGTCGGTGCCGTTGTATCCGACGGTCCAGAGGCCGAACGAGAACTTGTCATCGCGGGTGGGGGTGGGCATTCCTGCTCCTTCGCATGGACGCACCGGTGCGCGGTGACGCACCGTCGGTTTTGTTGGTGCTCACAACATATACCCCGGATGCCGCGGCGTCCACCCCCGCGTCAGCGCCCGAGCGCCGCGTCCACCACCGCGAACACCTCGGGGTCCCAGGTGAGCGCGCGCTCCCACGGCAGACCGAACGCCTCGGCGAAGAAGATGCTGTGCACGTGGTCGTCGAACGCGTGCCGCTCGACGATCGGCAGCACCGCGGAGGGCACGTGATCGGCACGGCCGCTGGCGAGGGAGACCAAGCCGTCGTGGGGCCACAGCTGCGCCGGCGCGGTCGACGCGGCGAAGTACCCGGCACCGACGGCGGTCACCGGGATGCCGTCGAGCACGCCCACCTGACGGTCGTTCCAGCCGCGCAGGTACCGACGCGAGACCTCCGCGGCCGCCCCCTCGGAGTTCGCGGCCGCGTACGGGCGGGCCTCGGCGAGGATCTGCAGGGTGGCGGGGTCGCCCTGGGCATCGGCCTCGGAGATCTCGCCGTCGATCAGGTCTCCGAGGACCGATCCGTCCCAGGGCGTGCCCAGGGTCACGAGATGCTCCACCCGCGGACCGCCGCCCGCGAGCTCGCGGATCGCGGCGCGCGAGAACAGTCCGCCCATCGAGTGACCGACGAGGTCGATGCTCGCCAGCCCCTGCTCGCCGGCGAGCCACCGCAGGAAGGCGGCGAGCGAGACCCCGGCGTCGTCGATCCGTCCGACGGCGTTGATCGTGACCGCGTCCGACAGCACGACAGGCACGTCGTCGAAGCCCTGCCACCCGGCATCCCGCTCGACCGTCCCCGCCCCGATGCGGGCGGGCGCCGTGAACACGGGCACCCCTCGGTCGAGGTGGTGCGCACGGAGCGCCGTCATGGTGTTGCCGGCCGCGAACCCCGTCGCCGCCGCCCGCTCGGGGTCGGTGAACGGGGTGACAGCGGCACCACCGGAGACGAGGACGACGGCATCGGCCATGAGGACTCCTTCGGGTCGGATCCCGGTCAGGATAGGGCAGACCGCCGACACCGGCCGACCGCGGCCCGGGCCGGTCGCGTGTCCGCGTCATACCGCGCCGGCCCGGCCCGCTCCGGAGCGTCGGGAGACTCCGCCGGAGCAGCGGCGGCCGGGGCCGGGGCCGGGCGCGCCGGGAGCCGCAGGAGCGGAGGCGGGCGGGGCCGGGCGCGGCGGGGCCGGGCCTCAGCGCGGGAGCGCGTCCTCGATCGCCGCGACGACCTCGGGGGCGTCGGGCAGGGTGCGCGGGCTGAAGCGCGTCACGCGACCGTCGGGGGCGACGACGAACTTCTCGAAGTTCCACGAGATGCGACCGGTCTTGCCCTCGGCATCCGGGGTCGTCGTGAGCTCCTTGTAGAGCGGGTGGGCGTTGCGGCCGTTGATCTTCACCTTCTCCGACATCGGGAAGGTCACGCCCCACGTGGCGGAGCAGTACTCGGCGATCTTGTCCTCGTCGCTGAGCTCCTGCAGGAACTGGTTGCTGGGGAAGCCGATCACCGTGAACCCGCGGTCGGCGTACTTCTTGTGCAGCGCCTCGAGCGCCTCGTACTGCGGGGCGAGGCCGCACCGCGAAGCGACGTTCACGACGAGCGCCGCCTTGCCGGCGGTCAGGTCGCCGAAGGTCGTCTCTTCGCCGCGGATGGTCGTGATGGGGATGCCGGAGAGGTCCATGCTCCGATCCTGGCACCGCGCGCTTTGCCCGGGGTGGGAATCGGTCCGGCGCATGGCACAGTGGTCGGATGGTCACCGCGGGCAGTCGGGGCGACGGCATGCGCCGCGCCAACCTGGCACTCGTGCTGCGCACCGTCCATCGCGAGGGCCCGCGCTCCCGCGCCGCCCTCACCGAGGCGACCGGCCTCAACCGCTCGACGATCGCCGATCTCGTGGGAGAGCTGCAGCGGGCGGGCCTCGTCGTCGAGCGCGCGTCCGAGACGCAGGGACGCGTCGGACGCCCCTCGCCGATCGTCGAACCCGACCCGCGCGTCGTCGCGATCGCGGTGAATCCCGAGGTCGACGCCCTCGACCTCGGCGCGGTCGCTCTCGACGGCACGATCGTGGTCCGCGAGCGCCTCGCCCAGGACGCGCTGCTCACCCCCGCGCGCACCGCCGAGCTCGTCGGCATCCATCTCGATCTCTGGCGGGGCGGCGTCCTCGCCGACGCGCGACCGGTCGGGGTGGGCGTGGCGGTGCCGGGGCCTGTGCGGGCCGGGGACGGACTCGTCCGCGAGGCGCCGCACCTCGGGTGGCACGACGCGCCGCTCGCCGGATTGATGACGGATGCCACGGGCCTGCCCTCGCACGTCGCCAACGACGCCGCCCTCGGCGCGGTGGCCGAGCACCTGTTCGGCGCCGCGCGCGGGGTGCACGACGTGGTCTACCTCAACGGCGGCGCGAGCGGTATCGGCGGGGCCGTGATCGTGGGCGGGAATCCCCTGGGCGGCGCAGGCGGGTACGCCGGCGAGTTCGGCCAGAACCGTCCCGGCATCGTCGACCCCGGCGACCGTCGGGCCGCCGACGGCGTGCTCGAAGACGAGGTGAGCCGAGCCCTGCTGCTCGACGCGGTGGGAGCGGGCGCCCTCGACGACGCGGCCCTGCGCGACGCCCTCGCCCGCAGTTCCGACGCCGCGGTGCGCGCCGAGACCGAGCGCCAGCGGCGGATCCTCGCGACCGCCCTGGCCAATGCCGCGAACGTCATGAACCCCGCGGTGATCGTGCTGGGAGGCTTCCTCGCCGCTCTCGCCGAACTCGACCTCGACGGCCTCGATCGGGCCGTGCGGGCGCAGACGATCCCCGCGTGCGCCGAGGGGTTGCGCGTGGCCGTCGCCGAACTGGGCGAGGACCGCCTGCTCGTCGGCGCGGCCGAGGCCGTGTTCGAGGCCGCACTGTTCCCCGCGCGCTGACCGGGGCCGGCCGCGCGCGGAGAGGCGTCGGCCCGGGCCGCGGTCGGCGGAGCCGGTGCCGGCCCGCCCCGATGTCGGTGGGACGGGGCAGGATGGAGGCGTCCGCCCCGTCCCACCCCAGGAGATTCCATGATCGAGACGCGTTCCGCCGGAGCCACCTGGTCGGGCAACCATCGCTATCGCGCCACCGAGGTGCTGCTGCCCACCGACCTCGACGAGCTCGCCGAGGTCGTGGCATCCGCCGATTCGCTGCGCGTACAGGCGACCCGGCACACGTTCAACGACATCGCCGATTCCGCGGCGGCTCTCGTGTCGCTCGAGCGGATGCCGACGCGCGTCGACCTCGTCGGCGATCGCGTGCGGGTCGAGGGACTCGTGACCTTCGCGCAGCTCGCTCCGGTGATCGAGGCGCACGGCCGGGCGCTGCACAACCTCGGCTCGCTCCCGCACATCTCGGCCGCGGGCGCCACCGCGACCGGAACGCACGGATCGGGCGTGCGCAATGGAAACCTCTCGAGCGCGGTGCGGGCCGTCGAGATCATGGATGCCGACGGCCGCACGCACCGCATCGACGAGACGCACGAGTGGTTCGGCGCGGCCGCCCTGAGCCTGGGCGCCCTCGGCGTCGTCACCGCCGTCGAGCTGCAGACCGAGCCGACGTACGAGGTGACCCAGCAGGCGTACACCGGCGTGGCCTGGGACGACATCGCGGGCGACCCCGAGCGGGTGTTCGGCGGGTCGCGCAGCGTCAGCGTCTTCACGACGTGGGGCGACCCGGCGCACGACCTGGTGTGGGCCAAGAACGACGCGGGGGCCCCGGCCTGGGTCGAGGATCTCGGCGGCCGGCCGGTCGGTGACGACATCCACCTCGGTCGCATCCGCACGGTCGACAACACGACCCCGCGCGGGTCGGCCGGGCCGTGGCACACGCGGCTCCCGCACTTCCGCGCCGACGCGCTCCCGAGCGACGGCGACGAGATCCAGTCCGAGTACTTCGTGCCGTTCACCGCCGCGCGCGACGCCCTCGCCGCGGTCCGCGCGATCGCGCCCGCGTTCGACGCGCAGCTGCTGGTGACCGAGCTGCGCACCGTCGCCGCCGACGACCTGTGGATGAGCCCCGCGTACCGGCGCGACGTGCTCGCGATCCACTTCACCTGGCGCAACGACACCGAGGGCGTGCTCGCGGTGCTGCCGCACATCGAGGCCGCCCTCGCACCGTTCGACGTGCGCCCGCACTGGGGCAAGGCGTTCACCATGCCCGGCGAGGCCGTCCGCGCCACCCTCCCCCGTGCCGAGGACTTCCTCGCCACCGCGCGCGAGGCCGACCCGCGGGGTGTCTTCCGCAACGCGTTCCTGGAGCGCACGCTGGGCCTGTAGCCCGGCCCGCGGCCCCGGCATCCACCTGGATCCCGCCGCGGAGCACGACGACCGGGAGGCGACCCAGCCTCCCGGCGCGCCGGTCAGCGGCTCGAGTAGCCGCCGTCGATGGGGAGCGAGACGCCCGAGATCATTCCGGCGCCGTCGCTGAGCAGGAACACGATCGGGGCGGCGATGTCGTCCTCGGTCGCCCACTTGTGCAGGGGCATCGCCTCGAGGAAGGGCCCCTCGATGTCGGGGCGGCCCCAGTACCACGCTGACATCGGCGTCATGACGACGGTCGGGTTGACGCTGTTGACGCGAATGCCGTATCCGCCGAGCTCGAGGGCCGAGACGCGCGTGATGTTGTCGAGGGCGGCCTTCGACGAGCCGTACGAGATGTGTCCGGTGAGGGCGACGAGGCTCGCCTGGCTCGAGACGTTGACGATCGCACCGCCCTTGCCGACGCGGATCATCTCTCGGGACGCGTACTTGGTGACCAGCAGCGAGCCGCGCGCGTTGATGCTCATGACCTTGTCGAAGACGTCGATGTCGGTGTCCATGGGCGTGGCGATCTCGCCGCCCCAGCCACCGCAGTTGACGACGCCGTAGAGGTCGCGGCCCTCGATCGCGGAGCGGATCTCGTCCTCGGACTCGAGGTCGAAAACGACCGGCTCGGCCCCGGTCTCGGCGGCGATCGCCTCGACGCTGTCGGCCGTGCGCCCGGCGGCGAGGACGGTCGCTCCCGCGGCGACGAGGTGGCGGACGGTCGCGCCGCCGATCCCGCCACCGGCGCCGGTGACGAGGATGGTGCGGTCGGTGAATTCGGTCATGGGGAGGCTCTTTCGCGGGCTCGGTGTCGTGGACGACGTCGGTGTCGTCGCGGCCCATGATAACCACAGAATCACGCGGATGACTTCGGTGTCATGACGAATTGGTCACGGGTGTTGACACCGGTGTCACGGTGGGCTTACCGTAACCGGAGTTCGACCGGTGGGGCCCTCCACCGGACCGCTTCATCGACGCAGCACTCCGACGTGCGGCGTCCCCGGAAGGACCACACCGCCGTGACCCGCACCTCGCAGAACGCTCGGCCGATCGCCGCCGCGACCGTGCACCTCGACGATCTCGTCGAGCGTGCGCGCACTCTCGTCGCGACCGGTGAGCGCCGCGTTCTGGGACTCGCCGGCACCCCCGGCGCGGGCAAGTCCACCGTCAGCGACGCGCTGCTCGCCGCCCTCGGCTTCGATGCCGTCCTGGTGGGCATGGACGGCTTCCACCTCGCCAACGAGGAGCTCGTGCGTCTCGGACGCCGCGACCGCAAGGGCGCCCCCGACACCTTCGACGTCGACGGATACATCGCCCTCCTCGACCGCATCCGGGCCGGTCACGCGGTCTACGCCCCGCGCTTCGATCGCGCCCTGGAGGAGTCGATCGGCTCGGCCGTGCACGTGCCCGCCGACGTGCCGCTCGTCATCACCGAGGGCAACTACCTGCTGCACGACGCTTTCGGGTGGGATGCCGTGGCATCCCGCCTCGACGAAGTCTGGTTCCTCGACATCGAGGCGCACCTGCGCCGCGAGCGCCTCGTCGCCCGCCGCCTCTCCCACGACCACCCCTACGACGAAGCCGTCGCCTGGGTCCGCGAGGTCGACGAGCGCAACGCCGCCGTCGTCGAGCGCGGACGCCACCGGGCCGACCTCGTCGTCACCCTCTCCGACGCCCCCGCCCGGGGCGCCGGTCACCACGAAGGAGCTTCCTCATGAGCACCACCACGTCCACGCCCGTGCTGCAGGCGCGGGGCCTGTCGCGTCAGTTCGGGTCCGTCCGCGCCCTGAACAACGTCGACTTCGAGGTCTACCCCGGCGAGGTCACCGCACTGATCGGCGACAACGGCGCGGGCAAGTCGACGCTGGTCAAAGCCCTGTCGGGAAACCTCGCGGTCGACGAGGGCGAGATCCGCTTCGACGGCAAGCCGATCGACATGTCGAATCCGCAGGTCGCCTCCTCCCTCGGCATCGAGACGGTCTACCAGGATCTGGCGCTGGCCCCGCACCTCGACCCGGTGCAGAACATGTACCTGGGCCGCGAGATCCGCCGGCCCGGCCTCGCCGGGGCCCTCGGCTTCATGAAGACGAAGGACATGGCGAAGGCCTCCCGTGCCGCGTTCGACGAACTCGGCGCCACGGTGCGCAGCCTCACCTCGCCCGTCGGCGAGATGTCGGGCGGTCAGCGTCAGGCGATCGCGATCGCCCGGGCGGTGCACTGGGCCTCGCGCGTCGTGTTCCTCGACGAACCGACCGCCGCCCTCGGCGTGCGTCAGACCAAGAACGTGCTCGAGACCATCCGGCGCGTGCGCGACAAGGGCATCGCCGTGGTCTTCATCTCGCACTCGATGCCCCACGTCATCGACGTCTCCGACCGCATCCAGGTGCTGCGCCTGGGCACCCGCGTCGCGAACATCCAGGCCGCGGACACCTCCATGGAAGAACTCGTCGGGCTCATGACCGGCGCCGTCACGAAGGACGACCAGAAGTGAGCACCACGACCCCTCCCACCGAGACCGTCGCGATCGGCACGTTCGACGACAACCAGAAGGTCAACCCGGTCCGCCGCATCCTCCGCACGCAGGCCTTCCAGATCCTCCTCGTCCTGCTGGCGATCATCATCGTCTTCAGCATCATCGCGCCCGACTCGTTCGCGCAGTGGACCAACTTCCGCCTCATCATTCAGAACGCCTCGATCCTCGCGGTCCTCGCGGTGGGCATGACCTACGTCATCATCACCGCCGGCATCGACCTCTCGGTCGGGTCGGTCCTGGTGTTCTCGGGCGTGGTCGCGGCCATCGTCATGCGGGCGCTCGGCGGAGAGGGCTGGGGCGTGGCCGTCGTCGGCATCCTGGTCGCGATCCTGAGCGGCGTGTGCTGGGGTCTGCTGAACGGCTTCCTCATCGCGAAGGCGAAGATCCCGCCGCTCATCGTCACCCTGGGATCGCTCGGCATGGCCCTCGGCCTCGCGCAGATCCTCACCGGCGGCGTCGACATCCGCGACGTCCCCACCGTACTGACCGTCTCGATCGGCTACGGCAACGTCTTCGGCAGCGTCCCGATCATCAGCGTCATCGCCCTCGTGGTCGTCGCGATCGGCGCGATCGTGCTGCACTACACGCGCTTCGGCCTCTACACGCTGGCGGTCGGATCGAGCGAGATCGCCGCCCGCCGCGTCGGCGTCAAGGTCGACGCGCAGCTCATCAAGATCTACACGATCTCGGGCGCTCTGGCCGGGCTCGGCGGCATCCTGTCTCTCTCGCAGTTCTCCACGACGGCGATCGCGGGGCAGTCGCAGACCAACCTCAACGTCATCGCGGCCGTGGTGATCGGCGGGACCTCCCTCTTCGGCGGGGTCGGCACGATCATGGGCACGGTCGTCGGCCTGTTCATCCCGGCGGTGCTGCAGAACGGCTTCGTCATCACGGGCGTGCAGCCGTTCTGGCAGCAGGTGGCTGTGGGCGCGGTGCTGATCACGGCGGTGTACGTCGACCAGGTGCGCCGCACCGCCGCCACGCGCGGCAACTCTCAAGGCCTCTGGCGCAAGTTCCTCAGCGGAGGTCGGCGCGGCTGAGCCGCGGCGGCATCCTTCCCTCACAACCCCTTACCCAACCCGACAACAAGAACGGTGATCACAATGAAGTGGAACAAGAAGGCGACCGCGCTGACGGTCTTCGGCATGGCGGCGACCCTGACCCTCGCGGGCTGTTCGGGCGGAGCCGCCTCGGGCGGCGCGTCGGGCGGTTCCGACGGGGGCTACAAGATCGCGTTCGTGCAGGGCGTCGCCGGGGATGAGTTCTACATCTCCATGCAGTGCGGCATCGAAGCCGAAGCCAAGACCGAAGGCGCCACCGTCACCACCCAGGGCCCCGAGAAGTTCGACCCCACCCTGCAGAAGCCCATCGTCGAC
>NZ_STGM01000005.1 GCF_004854025.1 Microbacterium hydrothermale | reverse complement strand
CGTGAGGCAGTTCACTACCTACGCCACCCACGCACCACGAAAACCACTTCACAGAAGCAGAAACAAGGAGATGCGCCGAGCGGCAGAACCCCAACTCTAGACCAGAGAATCGAAACTCTCAACATCCAGTGTCGGGGGCGGTTCGTCACGTGAGGGGCTGCGGGGCCTTCCGGCCGCTCCGCTCTCCCCTGTGGGGCGAACAAGTAATAACTTACGCGGGATCCGACCACCCGTCGAATCCACCCCACCACCCGGGCGTGTCGCGCGGCAGCGCACGGCGACCGCGGAGCAAGGAACGGCCGGTCAGACGAACCGTTCGCGGCTCCCCCACCCGCCGACCCACGCCTCGACGTGGGGAGCCTCTCGCAGAGGGTGCATCCCCGCGACCGTCACTCGACGCTCGGCGAGGGTGCGCGTATCCGTCCATCGGCGCGCGCGGTGACGGGACCGCCGGTTCCCCGCGCGACCGACCCGCGCGCCGTCCGGCGAGAACAGAAGAAGGGTGCCCACCTCGGCCTCCCCCAGGGGGGCCAACGCCTCCACGAACGCCTCGGGATCGAGGACGACGATCGCGGCATCGAGCTCGAGCGTCACGCGCGCATCGAGGGGGTCGGTTCCGGCGCGCACCCGCGCGTCCGCCGCGAGCGCGGTGCCCGGGGGGACGGCATCCATCGTCACCGTCGCCCGCGGACACGCCGCGAGGATCGAGTCGACGCAGACGAAGGCCACGTCGGGGGCGAGCCCGCGCGGGACGACGACCTCGAGGTCGGGCGTGCGCGGCAGCAGACCGCGGCCCGCGGAGCCGTCGACGGGGATCAGCTGGGAGAGCCGGAGGGTCTGCGCATTCCCCTCCGCCGCTCGGTCGCGGCCGTCGCGGCCCGCCCAGTCGGGGCCGTCGTGCCACGCGACAGCCTCGGGCACGTGGGCCAGAACCGCGCCGGTCTGCCACGCGCGATGGGCCCACTCCCAGTCCTCTCCTCCGTACGCGGAGAACGACTCGTCGAACCCGCCGACCTCGTCGAAGAAGGAGCGGGAGCAGGCGAGCACCGCGCTGATGACGTGTCGGTAGGAGCGATCGTCCGCGCGCAGCAGGTTTCCGCTGGTCTCGTACGCCTCGCGCAGCCATCGCGGCTCCGGCAGCTCGACCTCCGGGGCGACGCGGGCGACCGGGGCGTCGACGGGGATGCCGCGGAAGTCGGCGTGGCGGCGCCGACCGACGGTCACCGCCTCGGTGAGCAGGGCTGGAAGCCGCGTGAGGGCGCGCACGTATCCCGGTTCGGGCGCCGTGTCGGCGTCGAGGAAGCACAGGACGTCACCCGTCGCCACCGATGCGCCGAGGTTGCGCGCCGCGGCGGCCCGGAATCCGCGATCCTCCTGGCGGACGAGCCGGACGCCCTCGGGGACCTCGGGCGCGACGGGGGAACCGTCGTCGGCGACGACGACCTCTATGCGATCGGCCGGGTGGTCCTGCCGCGCGAGAGCGGCGAGGGTGCGGGCCAGCTCGGTCGGCTGCGCGTAGTGGGTGACGATCACCGTGACGCGAGGGGGTTCGGGGTCGAGGTGCGCCAGCAGATCCCAGCGGTTGCCCGGGACCCACGGCATCCTGTCGGTCCAGCCCTCGGGTACGGCCGCGCTCATCGGCTCACCCCCGACCACCAGCGCAGGTACGCCGCGGTGGCGTCGGCCCGACCGGCCGGGAGCGCGGAGATGCCGTGCCACGTCGTCGCCGCGTCGACCCGGGCCGCGGAGATCGCGGGCGCGAGCTGCTCCGGCTCGACGACCGAGAGCGTGCCGGGGCGCAGGGCCGCCATCTCGTCGACGTAGCGGTTGCGCACGGCGACGGGGCGGCGCCCCCACCCGATCCACGACGTCAACGAACCGGAGGCGGAGACGTGCCGGTGGGCGATCACGGGCACGGCCACGCGCGCCACGCGGGCCGCCATCTCGTCGTCGTCGAGCCACCCGGTCACCTCGACCTCGACGCCCGAGGCATCCGCCCGCCGCACGAACGCGTCGAGGTCGGCGGCATGCCCCTCCGAGGCGCGCCCCAGGACGATCACGCGCGACATCCCGGCCTCGACGGCGGCGTCCAGTGCCTCGTCGTGCCCCTTGCCGGGGTAGAAGTATCCGAGCACGCCGACGGCGTCGTCGGAGGGGGCCGAGGCGATGGGCCGCTGGTCGACGGGGAGCGGGATGACGGCGACGGCGCCGTGCCAGACGTCCTCCTCGCGCAGCAGCTCGCGCTCGTGCGCGCTGTTCACGGCGACGGCGCGCGCCGCCGCGGTGACCTCGCGATAGAACGCGCGGCGACGCGGGCGATTGCGTTCGCCGTCGGACGCCTGCGGCACGTCGTGCAGGGTGACCGTGAGCGGATGCCGCGCCGCCAGCCCCACCACGGCACGCGTCGCCTCCTCGGGCGAGGCGCCCCAGAGGCGGTCGGTCACATGGGCGTGCACGGCCGTGCCGGCGGGGAGGGCGACCAGGGTGTCGGGGGTCGTGATCCGGGCGTCGGCGCGCTCGCGCACGACCTGCGCGGCGATCTCGCGCGCGTACACCGCGACCCCGTGCGGGCCGGGATGGACGAAGAGGACCGGGGGCGCGGCATCCGGAAGGGGCGCGGTCATGCGGCGGCCGCCCACGTGGCCAGCAGCGGCGCCATGCGGTCGACGACCGCGGCGAGGAGGGCGGGACGCTCGGCGTAGTACGCGAGATGGGCCTCACGGACGACCTCGGCGGGGAGTCGTTCCCCGCCGACGGTCCAGTCGGGGCGGGGCGCGGTGTCCAGACCCCAGGCCGCGACCACCCAGTCCTCGAGGGGAGCACGCACCGAGGCGAGGATCGGCCGGCCGGGGTCGACCGCCCGACCGGGGGCGCCCAGAGCGGTCACGATGCGCTCCCCCAGCGGGAGAAACAGCGCGTTCCCGGGATGGTTCACCGTGCGGGCGAGGTCGTCGACGACGGGGGCGAAGAGGTCGGATGCCGCGACGTCGAGACCGCGCGCCTCGCGGCGCCGGAGCTCGGCGCGGGACCCCTCGGCGATCTCGCGCACCGTCTCGGCCCCGAGGACGCGGGGCACGCGCAGTCCCGCGGCCTCGGCGACGGTGCGCACGTCGTGGTACGCCACGAGCGGCGGATCCTCGGGGAACGCGGGGAGACGCAGCACCGCCTGGAACGGGTGGAGCCCCGCGAAGCGGACGGCCGGGACGGTCACGACGCGCGCGCCGGGCGGCAGGGACGCCCGCAGCTGGGCGGTGCCCAGCGCGAGCCCCCGGTAATCGTCGCGGATGGGCTGGGCGACCAGGAAGGAGGCGCCGCGCAGGAGGGCGTGCAGGCGCTCCGCGTCATCGGCGGACAGCTCGTGCACCGCGGGCACGCGCACCGCCGGCAGGGCGTCGGACGAGATGACCAGGCGCAGCGACTCCGCCTGGCAGTTGCCCACCACGACGCCGTATCCGGCGGGCGGCTCGGCCTGTCCGAAGAACTCGGCGTAGTGCGCCCGGCGCGCTATCACCGCCTCGCCGTGGTCCGCAAGGCTCTGCAGCCGCGCCGTCTCGCCACTCATGATGTGAACGTATCCGTCGGTGTCATCGTCGTCCCAACCGCCCCGTTGCATTGCGATGTGCCTGGCGATGCGGTACGCGCACCGCCATGCCCGCCTGCACGAGGAGGAAGAGAAGATCGTCGCCAGCACCGTCCCCCCGGTTCGGATCGCCGCCGTCCCCTCGGCGCACCCGTACGTCACCGCCGTCGCGGATCCCGCGAGCGTCCGCCTGCTCGCCGACCCGCCGCCCCCGGGCGCTCCCGAGGGCCAGTGGTGGCCCCCGCAGGTGCTCCTCCCTGCGTGGCTGCGCGAGAACGCGGACGACTTCGACCTGGTGCACGTGCACTTCGGCATCGAGTCGTACTCCCCCGCGGACCTGGCCGAGACCGTCGCGGCGCTGCGGGCCCTGGGACGACCGCTCGTCTACACCGTGCACGATCTCGAGAACCCCCAGCTGCTTTCGCAGGACGCGCACCGGGAGTCGCTGGCCGTGCTGGCCGAAGCGGCCGACGAACTGATCACCCTCACCGGCACCGCGGCCGACGAGGTGCAGGCCCTCACCCGGCGCCGGCCCACGGTCATCCCGCACCCCACGCTGCTCGACGACGCGGAGCGCCCCACCGGGACCTCCGACGGCGTCACGCGCGTGGGCGTGCACCTGCGCGACCTGCGCCCGAACATCGACGGGGTCGGGACGACGGCGACCCTCGTCCGCGCCGTCGCCGACCTCCGCGCGCAGGGTGCGCGCGTCGAGGGCGTGGTGCGGATGAACGACAGGGTGCGCGACGCCGAGGCGGCGGCATCCATCGATCTGCTCGCGCGCGACGCCGAGGGGGTCACCGTCGAACGCGGCGAGCGTCTCGACGACGACGCCCTCTCCCGGTGGCTCGCCGACCTCGACGCGTGCCTGCTGCCCTACCGGCACGGAACGCAGTCCGGCTGGGCGGAGCTCTGCTACGACCTCGCCGTGCCGGTCGTGGGCACGCGCGTCGGACACATCGCCGCGCAGCATCCCGACGACTTCCACCGCTTCGACGTGGGCGAGCCGCTCTCACTCGCGCGCGCGATCGTCGACGCCACGGACGCCGCGTGGTCGACGCCCGGCTCCGCCGCGCGCGCGGCCGAGGTCGAGCGCCGATGCGTCGACAGGCTCGCCGAACGCGAGGCGGTGCGCGCCGCGCACCTCGCGCTCTACCGACGGGCGATGGCGAAGGAGGAGGCAGCGTGATGCGACCGTCCACGGTTCTGCGCGTCCTCGTCGTCGCCCCCTCGCGGTACGCGCTGCGCCAGCCCCACGCCGGGGGGCTCGAGGCGTGCGTGTGGGACCGGGTGCGCTGGCTGCGCGCGCGGGGCCACGAGGTCACCCTGTGCGCCGCCGACGGCTCGGACTACCTCGGCGACGTGCCCGAGTTCCGCCTGCCGACGCCCGAATGGACCCGCCCGGAGGAGTCCTCCGACACCGAGTACCCGGCCGGCTACGCCGCCGCGGTCGACGCGGCGTACGACGCGGCGCTCCAACGCCTCATCGCGGACCGGCACCTGTACGACGTGGTCGACAACCACAGTCTGCATCCGGCCCCCATCCGGTGGAGTCGGGATGCCGGCATCCCGGTCGTGACGACCTTGCACACCCCTCCGCTGGAGCCGATGCTCGAAGCGGCGACCGAGGTGCGCGACAGCCCCCACCGCTTCGTCGCGGTGAGCCAGGCCACCGCACGCGCGTGGTCGGTCGAGGGCGTGGACGCGTTCGTGTTCCCCAACGGCATCGACACCGACCAGTGGACCCGCGGTGCGGGCGGCACGTCGTGGGTGTGGTCGGGACGCGTCGTGCCCGAGAAGGCTCCGCACCTCGCGATCGAGGCGGCGCGCGAGGCCGGGGCGCACATCGTTCTGGCCGGTCGCATCGGCGACGTCGACTACTTCGAGCAGGAGATCGTGCCGCGCCTCGGCGTGCACGCCCGCTACGTCGGCCCCCTGCACCAGAGCGACCTGTGCCGGCTGGTCGGCTCGTCGGCCGTGGCCCTGGTGACGCCGATGTGGGAGGAGCCGTTCGGGCTCGTCATCGCCGAGGCGCTGGCCACCGGCACCCCCGTCGCGGCGTTCGACATCGGCGGCGTCTCGGAGGTGCTCGCGGGGATGCCGGGATCGGCCACGGTCACGGCGGGCGATGTCGTCGCCCTCGCGAAGGCCGCGGCGCACCTCGCCGCGGAGGGCGCCCGCGAGCCGCTCACCCGCGTCTGGACGCGCCGCGCCGCCGTGCGACAGCATTCGCTGGCGCAGCGCTACCGCGAAGTGGAGCGCGTGCTCACCCACACCGCGCAGCCGGTCTCGGCGCGCCGCGCGCCGGCGGTGGCGTGGTGATCGGCTGGTACGTCCACCACCACGGCCACGGTCACGTCGCACGGTTCCTCGCGGTGCAGCCGCACCTGCGCACACCCGTCGTCGTGTTCTCGTCGATGCGTCGTCCGGCCGCCCTGGCTCCGGAGGTCGAGTGGGTCGAACTGCCCACCGACGCCGACGGCTTCGAGGACCGCGACGGGGTGCTGCGCGACCCGCGCGACGCCGATCCCACCGTGCGGGGTCACCTGCACTGGGCTCCGCACGGGCACCCCGGACACCGGGCGCGGCTCGCGGCCATCGCCGCGGCATCCGTCACCCGCGAACTGCAGGCGTTCGTCGTCGACGTGAGCGCGGAGGTCGTCGCGTTCGCCCGCCTTCTGGGACTGCGCACCGTCGCGGTGACCCAGCCCGGCGCCCGCACCGACACCCCCCACGCTCTCGCCTACGCCCTCGCCGACCGCATCGTCGCCCCGTGGGCGCACGGCGCCGTTCCCGTGACGGGCCTGTCGGCGCACGGCGACCGCGTCCTGTGGACGGGCGGGATCTCGCGCTACGACGGACGGACCCCGGACGGGGCGCGCGAGTCCCGGTCGCTGCTCATCCTCGGCCGCGTCCTCGACGACGACGTGCGCGAGCAGGTGACCGCGCTGCTCCACGCGCACGGGTGGGAGGTCACCGCCGTCGGGCACGACGCCGCCTCGCGCGTCGACGATCCCTGGCCGCTGTTGTCGCGCAGCACCGTCGTGCTCAGCGCCGCCGGGCAGAACAGCGTCGCCGACCTCGCCGCCGCGGGCGCCCGCGCGGTGGTCATCGCCCAGGAACGCCCCTTCTCCGAGCAGGACCACACCGCGGACGCCCTGGAACGCTGGGGGCTGGCCCGCCGCGCCGACGCGTCGGCCTCGGCCGCGGAGCTGGTCGCGCTCGTCGAGGCCGCCGCCGAGGACTCCCCCGACTGGGCGCGCTGGCAGGTCTCCGGAGGCGCGGGGCGCATGGCCGCCGCTGTCGAGGCGATGCTGCCGTGAGGACCGCGGTCATCACGGTCGCCTCGCGGGCCCGGAGCGAGCATCTCTCGCGCCAGCGTCGCGTGCTGGCGGAGGTCGCCGACGACATCGTGCGGGTGGAGGCCTGGCTCGACGAGACGCCGCCGTCCGACATCCCGGATGCCGGGACCCTTACGCTGCACGTACCCCCGGGGCCCCTCGGACTGCGCGTCGGCGAGGGACGCAACCGGGCCGCCGCCGCGGCCGTCGACGCGGGCGCAGAGCTGCTTGTGTTCCTCGACGTGGACTGCCTCCCGGGTGAGGAACTCCTCGCGGCGTACCGCTCCGCGGCGCGCGCGCATCCGGAGGCGATCCTGGCCGGAGCGGTGACCTATCTCGCGAGCGTGCAACGCCCCGAAAACGCCGCTGACCTGCCCTTCCTCATCCGTCCGCACCGCGCGCGCCCGGCGCTGCCGGCGCGCGAGACGCGCGCGGCGACCGCGGCGGAGTACGACCTCTTCTGGTCGCTGTCGTTCGCCGTCACCCCCGCGACCTGGGAGAGGATCGGCGGCTTCCACGCCGGGTACGAGGGCTACGGCGCGGAAGACACCGACCTCGCCTGGACCGCTCGAGCCGCCGGCGTCGAGATGCGCTGGGTCGGCGGGGCCGATGCCTTCCACCAGTGGCATCCGGTGTCTTCTCCCCCGTGGCAGCACCTCGACGACATCCTGCGCAACGGCGCGACCTTCCACGCACGGTGGGGGTCGTGGCCGATGGGCGGATGGCTCGACGCCTTCGCCGCGGCCGGGGCGATCGAGCAGCGCGACGGCGTGTGGGTGCGCACGCGCGCGTGAGGCGCCGAGAATCGTCGCTTCGGGGCGCCCGGAAGCGACAATTCCTGGCGGGTCGCGCGGCCCAGAATCAGACCACGGAGCGGAGGGCGTCGACGATGCGCGTGGCGCGGGGGTCGTCGGCCTCCATCCAGTTCGTGACGAACGCGAAACCCACACGGGCCGCGCGGTCGGCGAACGCGACCTGGCCGCCTGCCCCGTCGTGCCCGAAGCTCGTCGGCCCGAGGTAGCGACGCGCGGCCGAGTCGAGCTGGAAGCCGGCCGCCCAGCGCGGCCACGGTGCGGGTGCAGCGAAGACCGGAGCACCCGCGGTCCGCTCGCGCGTGACGACGTCGAGCGTGTCGTCGTCGAGGAGGCGGATGCCGTCGGTCTCGGCGACCGTGGCCGACCACATCGCCGCGACCGCGCGCGCGGTCGCGACGGCTCCCGCGCCCGGGATCACCGCGGCGCGCACGTCGTCGGCGTTGAACCCGTCGTCGTCCGTGACCAGCGTGGCCGGAAGCACGCCGCCGAGGGTCATCGCCCGGTCCAGCCAATCGACCGCACGCGGATCGCGCTCGGCCGCCTGCCGCTCGACGAGGGCCGAGAGCGTCGGCCCCACGCGCAGGTGCGCCACGGATGCCGCGATCTCGGCCGGCATGCCCAGCCAGGCCCCGCCTCCCACGGCCTCGGCCATCGCGGCGAAAGCGACCTGCGCGGTGACACCACCCGCCCGACGCACGATCTCGCCCGACAACCAGCCGTGGGTGAGCGCGTGATACGCCCACCCGGCGCCCGGCTCCCACAGCGGTTCCTGCGCGGCGATGAGGCTCGCCATGGCGTCGACGTCGAGGAGCTGCGCGCGCGTGACGTCGACCCGCGGGGCCGAGACGCCCGCCCGGTGGGCGAGGGCGTCGCCGACGCTCACGCGGTCCTTTCCCTGCGCCGCGAAGTCGGGCCAGATCTCGGCGAGCGGTCGGTCGAGGTCGAGCGTCCCGTCTGCAACGAGTCGCGCCGCCAGGATCGACATGAGCCCCTTCGTGCACGAGAACACCACCGAGGGCGTGTCGCGCTCCCAGGGTCGACCGTCGCGACTGTCGGCCGTGCCGCCCCAGACGTCGACGACCGTCTGCCCGTCGACACGGACGGCCAGGGCCGCGCCCATCTCGGGCAGTCCCTCGAACGCGGAGGCGAACGCCTCGCCCACCGCCTCGAAACCGGGGGCGACGACGCCCTGCACCGCGGTCATCGGACGACCTCCGCGACGGCGAGGCGATCGCCGTCCCAGTGCAACGGCAGGGGATCGGACAGCGTCCCGACGAAGGCCCCGTCGGTCGTGACGTTCTCGAAGGCCAGCATCACGGCGCGCCCGTCGGCGTCGTCGGCGACGACGCGACCGCTGTACAGGCGCTCGTCGGCGACCAGGGTCGCCCGCTCCACCGGGTACGGACCCCGCGGGTCGTCGAGGGCGACGGCCCAGATCCCTCCCGCTCGACCGGCGCGATCGCCCGCGAGGTGGGTCGCGTCGCACGAGAAGATCAGGGCCCACCGGCCCTCGATCCGCACCACCTGCGGAACCTCGAGGTGCGCGAAGCCGGCGCCGGGCGCGCTCAGCGGGGGGCGGATCTCCCAGCGGCGCAGGTCGGCGGACCACGCGTGGCCGATGACCCCGCGATCGCGCTCGATGCCGTCGCGTGCGCGGGCCGTCACGAGCATGTGCCACCCGTCCCCGTCGGGATCGGCGAACACCCACGGGTCGCGCCACGCCTCCTCGTGCCACGTGCCGTCGAGAAGCGTCTCGTACCAGCGCGGGTCCGCGGCGACGACGACCTCGGGATCCTTGACCCAGGTCGCGAGATCCCCCGACGAGGCCGCGAGGACCGTCTCGACGTTCGTGATCTCGCCGTCTCGCAGGAAGCGCGAGCCGGTGTAGAACATGCGCCAGTCGGCATCCGCCCCGACGATGCTCCCCGTCCATGTCGCCGTGGCATCCGGAGCGTCTCCGCCGGAGGGCTCGAGAACCGTGCCGTGCACGGTCCACGAGCGCAGGTCGTCGCTCGTGGCGTAGCCGACGCTCGCGTTGCGGTGGCGCAGGTCGGGGTCGCCCAGGCTCGTCGGCGCCTGGAGGAACATCATGTGGTGGGTGTCGCCGTCGCGGGCGAGCCAGAAATCCCAGACCCAGTGGTCGGGCAGCGTGAACGTCATGAGATCCGTTTCGAAAGGAGGAGGGGCCGGTCAGCCCTTGACCGCGCCCTGCACCAGGGCACGGATGAACTGGCGCTGGAACACGAGGAACAGCAGCACGGCGGGAGTGATGATGATCAGCGCTCCCGCGTTCAGCAGCGGGATGCTGAGCGAGTACTGCCCCTGGAAGAACGTCAGCGCGCCGGCCACGGTGCGCTGCAGCGGGTCGGCGATGAGCACGACCGGGAGCAGGAACTGGTTCCACGTCCAGATGAACAGCAGGATCGCGAGCGCCGAGAGCGCGGGAGCCGCGAGCGGCAACTGGATGCTGCGGAACTCGCGCCACAGCGACGCCCCGTCCACGCGCGCCGCTTCGGACAGCTCGCGCGGCACGTTGACGAAGTGCGCGCGCATCCAGAACACGCCGAACGGCATGTAGAGCCCGATGAGCGGAAAGATCACCGCCCACGGGGTGTTCACGGTGCCCATCGACTGCGCCTGGTAGTAGAGCGGGATGATGAGCGCCTCGAACGGGATCGTCAGCCCCAGCACGAAGAACACCAGGATGCCGCGGCCGAAGCGCACCTGGAGTGAGCCCAGCGCGAAGCCCGCCAGGGTGGCGGCGACCAGGCTCAGCGGCACGACCCCGAGCACGATGACCAGGCTCGAGCCCATCAACTGCCAGACGTGACCGGTCTCGAAGGCGGTGGCGAAGTTGCCCCACTGCGGGTCGGTCGGCCACGTCAGGCCGGTCGGGTTCTGGTCGGCGGGTTGCAGGGCCGCGGAGAACATGCTGATCAGCGGGAGCAACGTCACGATCGCGGCGACGCTGAGCAGGAGGATGCCGAGCACGCGCTCGGTGCGGCTGGCGATCACGAGTCGCTCGCTCTCGAAAGACGTTGGATGGGGAGCACCACGATCAGCACGAGCACCATGAGCACGATGCCGAAGGCCGAGGCCAGGCCCACGTCGCTCTGGGTGAAGCCGATGCGGAAGATCGACAGGCCCGGCACGAGGGTCGCGCGGCCGGGGCCGCCCTGGGTCGAGGTGTAGATGATGTCGAAACTCGACAGGGCGGCGATGACGGTGACGGTGACGAGCACCGCGATCTCCTGCCGCAGGCCGGGGAGGGTGATCGTGAAGAACTCGCGCCACCACCCGGCGCCATCGAGGCGGATGGCCTCGTACAGCGAGACGTCGATCTTGCCGAGACCGGTGAGCAGCAGCACGGTGCACAGCCCCGTGAGCACCCACGACCCGATCAGACCCACGGCCGGCAGCGCCGTGCCGTAGTCGGCGAGCCACGGCCGGGTGATCCACCCGAGCCCGACCCAGCCGAGGATCTGATTGACCGCACCGGTCTGGGCGTACATCCACGACCAGGCGATACCGGCGGCCGCGAGCGGGATGATCTGGGGCAGGAACAGCACGGTCTGCGCCGTGGCCGCGAAGGCCTTGTACCGGATGCCGCGGATGAGGGTCGCGAGCACCAGCCCGAGCCCCACCGGGATGACGGTGAAGAACGCGATCAGGATGAACGCGTTGCGGATCGCACCGAGCAGGTCGGGGTCGGTGAACACCGTGAGGTAGTTCTGGACGCCGACCCAGCGGGCGACGCCGATGCCGTTCCAGTCGTAGAACGAGTACTGCACGCCCTGGAACAGGGGCCAGACGACGAAGCCGATGTAGAAGGCGAGCGCGGGAAGCAGGAGGACCCACCCGGCGAGGGTCGCCCGCCGGGCCGCTGCGCGTGCAGCGGCCCGGCGAACGGGTGCGGTCGCCGTCGCCGAGGGGGCGTCGTCGGGTCGAGGGGCCGCCGCGACGGCGACCGCACGGTCGGTCATTACTCGCCGACCTCGCTCTCGTAGAACTTCTGCACGCGGTCGACGAACTCCTTGCCGGTGATCTGGCTGGTCACCAGCAGCTGCGACTCGGGGATGATCGAGCCCGCGTAGATACCGGCGGTGGTGTTGGCCATGAAGTCGACCTGGCCGTTCTCGGCGCCGATCTGGGCGGACATCTTCAGCGCGTTCTCGATGAGCGAGCCGGCCTCGACCGAGGGCAGCTCCTGCGCCGGGTCGCCGCCGGGCGAGGCGCCCGTGACATCGACGATGATTTGGCGCGCGGTGGGGTCGGTGTGCACCCAGTTGAGGAAGTACGCGACCTCGTTGATGTGCGGCGACTTCGCGGCGACCGAGAACGAGTTCGCCGCCCCCATGGCCACGTGGTCGGCCCCGGCCTCGGCCGGCGGCACGAGGAAGAACTCGACGTTGGAGCCGAGCGCCTTCTGGTAGTTCGCCGCCTCCCAGTTGCCGTTGAAGGTGAACAGTCCCTCGCCCGCCGAGAAGCGACTGGTGAAGGTGAAGTAGTCGATCGCGTTGATGTCGGACGGGAAGTACCCGGCATCCGCCCACTTACGCACGAGCTCGGCACCCTCGACGTTGCCGGACTCGTCGTAGCGCGCCCCGGGCTCGTTGAACATCCACGACAGGAACTGGTCCTTGTCGACGTATTGGTTCATCGCCGCCTGCACGACGAAGTTGACGACGCCGTCCTTGTCGCCGGCCATGATCGGCAGCACACCGGCGGCCTTGGCCTTCGCCATATCTTCTTCGAGCTCGGCGAGCGTCTGCGGCGGGGCGTCGATGCCCAGCTGGTCGGCGAGCGTGGTGTTCATGTAGATGCCGGTGATGCTGTAGCCCAGGCCCAGCTGGTACAGCGAACCGGAACCGCGGACACCCTCGTCGGTCATGCGCAGCGGGGCGAGCTGCGAGGCCGGCCACGCGTCCCAGCCGTAGGCGTCGAAGTAGGGGTCGAGATTGGCCACGAGACCGTCGCGCACCGTGTCGCCCAGGGTGGGGAGACGGATCAGATCGGGCGGCGTGGAGCTGGCGAGCAGCTTCGGGGCGTTCGCGGTGAGGTTCTGGAACGTGTCGCGGTTGATGGTGAACGTGACGTTCGGGTGCTGCTTCGTGAACTCCTCGGTCAGCTTGTCGGTGACCGGGAAGCCCGTCTCGTCGGCGATCGTGAGCTGGACCGGGTCGGAGGTCAGCTCGGTGCTCACCTCGACGTCGTTCTGCGCCGTCGGTGCGGCGCTGCCGGGGGCGCACCCGGTCAGGGCGGCGCCGGTGAGTCCCGCGATGGCGATCAGAGCGAGGGATGCCCCTCGACGCCGGCGGGGGATGCGGGTGTTCATGTCGACTCCTTCGTCTGTGCTGCGTGCCGGCGCTCGGGCTGTTCCGGCGGCGGACTGCTGGTGCGCTAATCTTTGCTGAAAGGATTTAGCACGATCATTTACGCAGACGCGTCGAGCGCTGTCAAGATCGCTGCGAAGATCGTGACCGCGGCGCCGGAGCCGCAGAACGGGGACACCGATGGGCAAGAGGGTCACGCTGGCCGACGTCGCCCGCCGCGCGGGACTGTCCCCCGCGGCGGCCTCCATGATCCTCAACGGCCGCCCCGACACCCGCCTCTCCCAGGACGCGCACGAGCGGGTGCACGCCGCCGCCGCCGAGCTGGGCTACCGCCCCAACATGTCGGCCCGGGCGCTTCGCACCGACACCTCGCACACCGTCGGCTTCGTGTCGGATCTCGTCGCCACCACCCGCTTCGCGAGCGGCCTCATCAAGGGGGCGCTCGGCGCGGCGGAAGCCGCCGGCCAGGTCGTGCTGGTGGCGGAGACCGGCGGGGAGCCCGAGAGGGAGGCCGAAGCGGTCTCCGCCCTGCTCGACCGTCAGGTCGACGGGATCATCTTCGCGTCGATGCGGGCGCGAGAGACCTTCGTGCCCGCCCTCCCCACCGGACTGCGCACGGTCATGCTGAACGCCACGAACGATCTGCACCGCTGCAGCGTCCTCCCCGACGAGGAGACGGGCGGACGCCGGGCGGTCGAGCTGCTCCTGGAGGCGGGGATCCGGGACGGCATCCTGCTGCTCGGCTACGACGCGGAGGCGGAGCGCGATCTGTTCCGCTCCGCCACGGTGGCGGCCCGCGTCCGCGGGATCTCCGCGGCCATGGCCGACGCGGGCGCGACCTTCCTGCACGAGGAGTCGATCTGGCTGTGGGAACCCGCCCCCGGGTACGAGTTCACGGCGCGACTGCTCGCGCAGGGGCTGCGGCCGCGGGCCATCGTGTGTCTGAACGACCGGCTGGCGTTCGGCGCCCTGCAGGCGCTGGGCGACGCCGGTCTGCGCGTGCCGGAGGACGTGTCGCTGGTGTCGTTCGACAACGACGAGCTCGCCGCCTATCTGCGCCCGGGGCTGACGACCATCGGTCTCCCCCACGAGGACATGGGCCGCCGCGCCGTCGAGCTCCTGCTCGCGCCGGGAGGTCCGCCCGAGGGGCAGCACCTGGTCGAGATGCCGGTGGTGATCCGCGACTCGATCCGCCGCGCGTGAGGCGCGCGGTGCGACGTCGAGTGTCCACGACATCCGGGCCGTTTTCGGATCCGTCCGGGTGTTTCGGACACTCGGCGGTGGGGCGGGCGGATGCCGTGCACGGCCCATCCGGGACGCGCGAAAGCCCCGGCGCACGAGGGCGCCGGGGCTTTCGGGCGGCGGGTCAGGCGCGTCGCATCCAGACCGTCGTCTCGCCGGGGAGCCGGCCGTCGTCGAGCGCGCGGCTCGACAGCAGCACCTCACCCGCGGGAAGCGGGACCGCCTCGGCGCCGAAGTTGGTCACGACGCTCCAGCCGTTCGGGCGCTCGTACGCCACGACCTCGGCGCTCGACCCGTCGATCCAGGTCAGCTCCTCGGCGGTCTGGAGCTCGTGCCGGAGCGCGAGGGCCCGGCGGTACAGCGACAGCGTCGACGCGGGATGGCCGTCCTGGACGTCGGCGGCGTAGGTCTCGAACCAGTCCGGCTGCGGCAGGTGAGCCCCGGCATCACCGAAACCGAACGACCCGCCCGACGCGGTCCACGGCAGCGGCACGCGGCATCCGTCTCGCCCGAGGTCGACGCCCGGGCTGCGGAAGAACGTGGGGTCCTGCCGTTCGGCGTCGGGGATGTCGGCGACCTCGTGCAGGCCGAGCTCCTCGCCCTGGTACAGGTATGCCGAGCCCGGCAGCGCGAGCAGGAAGAGCGCGGCGGCGCGGGCACGACGCTCGCCCCGTTCCGCATCGAGCGCCGGTTCCGTGCCGCCCGAGAGCAGCCACTCGTTGCCGTGCTTGAGGGTGGGGCGCCCGTCGGCACCGCGCTGCGCGTCGGGGAGACCGTAGCGGGTGGCGTGGCGCACGACGTCGTGGTTCGACAGCACCCACGTCGTCGACGAGCCCGACTCCGCCGCCAGGGCGAGGTTGTCGGCGACGATGCGGCGGAACTGCCCGGCGTCGAAGTCGGCCTCGAGCAGGTCGAAGTTGAACGACTGGCCGAGGCTCGCCGCGCTCGCGTACAGCGGCACGCGCGAGGGGTGCACCCACGCCTCGGCGACCGCGGTGCGCGGCGGGTCGTACTCGTCGAAGACCGCGCGCCACTCGGCATAGACCTCCTGCACGTCGTCGCGGTCGATCAGCGGGTGGTTCCCGTCGATCGGCATCGCGTCGAGCTCGGCCCGCGAGGGCAGCGGCTCGCTGAGGTCCTTGGTGAGCATGTGGGCCACGTCGACGCGGAAGCCGTCCACCCCGCGGTCGCCCCAGAACCGCAGCGTCGTGAGGAAGTCGGCGCGCACCTCGGGGTTCGCCCAGTTCAGGTCGGGCTGCGACACGTCGAAGTTGTGGAAGTACCACTGGCCGTCGGCGACCCGCTCCCACGCCGATCCGCCGAACACCGAGACCCAGTCCGTGGGCGGCTCGGAGCCGTCGGGGCCGGTGCCCTCGCGGAAGATGTACCGCTCGCGCGCGGCGGAGCCGCGGCCGGCGGCGAGGGCCTCCTGGAACCACGCGTGCTTGTCGGAGGTGTGGTTCGGCACGATGTCGACGACGACCCGGATGCCGTGGGCGTGCAGCTGCGAGATCAGCTCGTCCATGTCGGCCAGGGTCCCCAGCCGCGGGTCGACGTCGCGGTAGTCGGCGACGTCGTAGCCTCCGTCGGCGAGGTCGGAGGGGTAGAAGGGGCTGAGCCAGACGGCATCCACCCCCAATGCGGCGAGGTACGGGACCCGCGAGGTGATGCCGGGGATGTCGCCCAGACCGTCGCCGTTCGTGTCGGCGAAGCTGCGGGGATAGACCTGGTACACCACGGCCTGGCGCCACCAGTCGGGGGCGTCGGAGAGTTCGCGGGCGTGCACGGAGGGTGCGGCGATGGTCACGGAGGGTCCTTTCGGGGAGGGGATGGTGTGCTCAGCCCTTGACGGCGCCCTGCGTGACGCCCGCCATCACCCAGCGCTGGGTGAACAGGTAGGCGACGATCGCGGGGGCCATGGCCATGAGGTACGAGGCGAAGGCGACGTTGTAGTTGTTGCTGAACTGCGTCTGGAACAGGTTCTGACGGACGGGGAGCGTCTGCAGCGCCGGGTCGCTGATGATGAGCGAGGGCATCATGAAGTCGTTCCACGCGTACAGGAAGGCGAAGATGCCGACCGTCGCGCTCATCGGCGCGAGCAGGGGGAAGATCAGCCGCCAGAAGGTCTGCCACGTCGTCGCCCCGTCGATGCGGGCGCTCTCTTCGAGCTCGAGCGGGATGGAGCGCAGGAACGCCGTGAACAGCAGCACGCTGAAGCTGAGCTGGAACATCGTGGCGAGGATGATCACTCCCGCCGGGTTGTCGAGCCCGAGGCGCCCCGTCAGCTGGATCTGCGGGAGCGCGATCACCGGGAAGGGGATGAACATCGCCGCGAGCAAATAGAAGAACGAGTAGCGGAAGAGCTTGCGGTCCCAGTTGCGCGCGATCGCGTACGACGCGAACGCGGCGAGGATGATCGTCGCCGCGACAGTGCCGGCCGTGACGAGCAGCGACATCGCGAGTCCCACGGGGAACTTCGTCAGGGTCCACGCCTGCACGAAGCCGTCGAAGCTCACCGGCGACGGGAGCGAGAACGCGTTGCCGTCGACCACCTGCGTGCCGCTCTTCAGCGCCATCGAGACGGTCACGTACAGGGGCAGGAGCACGGTCAGCGAGCAGAGCACCAGGACGGTCGTCGTCGACCAGCTGACCCTCTCCGCGCCGACGCGGCGGAAGCGCGGACGCCGCGCGGGGGCGGGGCCATTGGCGTTCCCGGTGCCGGCGGCGATCGGGACTTCGGCCTGCTCGAAAGCGAGCGCGGGCTGATTGAGAGCGGTCATGACAGGGTGTTCCTTCCGCGGGTCACCGAGAGCTGCAGCAGCGAGATGACGACGGCGACGACGAAGAAGAGCGCGGCGTTGGCCATCTGGTAGGCGTAGTCGCCTCCGTTGAATCCGAGGATGATCGACATCGCGACGCTGCGGGTCGCGGTGCCGGGGCCTCCTCCGGTGAGGCCCACGATGATGTCGTAGGCGTTCAGGAAGCCCTTGAATCCGAGGATGACGTTGATCACGACGTATCCGGCCACCAGCGGCAGCGTGATGCGCAGCAGCTGCTGCGTCTTGCTGGCACCGTCGAGTCCCGCGGCCTCGTACACGTCGCCCGGGACCGAGAGAAGCCCCGCGATGTAGATCAGGAGCGTGCCCGGGATCGCCTGCCAGGCGGTGACGATCACGATCGCCACCCACGCGAGGTCGGGGTTTGCCAGCAGGCTCGTCTCGAGCCACGGGATGCCGAGGGCGGCTCCCGCCTCGGGCACCGAGTTGCTGAAGAGGAAGTTGAAGACGTAGGCGATGATGATGCCCGAGATCACCATCGGGATGACGAAGACCGTCCGCAGCGCCCTGGTGAAGCGGATCCGCGCCGTCAGGCCCACCGCGAGCAGGAAGGCCGCGATGTTGACGACGATCACGGTCGCGACCGAGAAGCCGAACGTGAACAGGTAGGCCTGGAGGATCGCGGGGTCGCTGAAGATGGCGATGTAGTTGGTGAGCCCCGTGAAGCTCCACTCCCCCAGCCCGATCGAGTCGGTGAAGCTGAAGAAGATGCCGATCATCCCGGGGATCGTGATCGCGAGGGTGAACAGGGCGAGCGTGGGGAGCAGGAACAGGTAGTAGATCGGCTCGACGCGGCGGGTGCTGCGACGCGCGGTCGCCTTCCCTCCGGTGACGATCGTCGTGGTGGTGGTCATCGCGCGGCCTCCTCGCCAGCGGCATCGTCGGTCGAGGCCGGCGGCTGACGGAACGCCAGGCGCGACCAGTCCTCGTCCATGGTGCGCAGCGTGCTCTGCGGAGAGGCACCGAAGATCATCGCCTGCGCGTAGTTGAAGGTGGGAATGGTCTTGGGCACCAGCACGGAGGCGCCCTGGTAGATGCGCCCTTCGTCGTAGTAGGGGATCATCCCGGCCACGCGCGGGTCGCTGGGCGAGGGGGCGTCCTTGGTCGGCGCGAAGCCCAGCTGCGACTCGTTGTAGGCCTCGATGATCTCGGGCTGGTAGAGGTACTCGAGGAAGTCGCGCGCGGCATCCTTGTGCCGGGACGCCTCGGGGATGATGGCCGCGAGGTCCATGTTCACGCGCACCTTGAGGTCGGCGGGGTCGTCGGTCATCGGCAGCGGGAAGGTGCCCACGGGAAGGTCGGGCGAGGTCTTGGCGATCTCGCCGAGCGCCCACGGTCCCTGCAGGTACATCGCCGCCTGCCCCTGGGCGAAGGCGAGGTTGCCGTCGCCGTAGGCCCGGCTCTCGGCATCCGCGTTCGTGTAGTCGCGGGCGAGCTCGAGCATGCGGTCCATCGGCTCGGTGAAGTCCTTGGCGAACGACACCGTCGAGTCCGGACCCACCTGGTCGCCCTCGGCGGCGAGGGCGTCGAAGAAGTCGATGACGTCGATCGACCCGCCGACGGAGTAGTCGTACCAGCCCTGCGCCACGGTCCAGTCGTCCTTGAAGGTTCCGTAGAAGGGCGTGATGCCGTTCTGCTTCAGCGTGTCGGACACCTGGAGGAGCTCGTCCCACGTGGTGGGGACCGAGAGCCCCAGCTGCTCGAAGATCTGCTTGTTGTAGATGACGGATGCCGCCATCACCGAGTACGGCAGGGCGCTCGTGCGCCCCTCGCACGAGCCGTACTGGTTCATCAGCGGCTGCAGGTCGTCGCGGACGGTGCTCGCCGCCGTCGTGTCGGAGAGGTCGCTGAGCGCGCACCGCTGCACGAAACGGGCGACCTCGTAGTTGTAGTTGGCGAGCATGATGTCGGGCGGGTTGCCGCGCACGAAGCTGGCCGAGACCACGTCGACGCCCGAGGCGTCCATCTCGACGCGCACCTTGTCCTGCGAGGCGTTGTACCGGGCGACCACGTCGTTCATGAACGACAGCGCCTCGCGCTTGCTGAAGGTGAAGCGGATGGTCTCGCGCCCGTCGGCGGAGCACCCGGCGAGCAGACCCGCCCCCAACATCCCCACCGCGGCCGCCGCGACCCACCGCCGCACCGCTCTCGTCTTCGTCGACACTCGTGTCCTCCTCGCCGCACTGCGAATGTGTTGTGTCATTGAGTAAATTTACTCGCCAAATCAACTTGGTGAGGGCAGTATTGCATCGGACGCGAAGGGGGTCAAGATCTGATGACGGATGCCATGTCGGCCGCGGCCTCCCTGCGTCGGCGCAGCCTCGAGACCGTTCTGGCCCACGCCTGGGACGCGGACGCATTCACCGCCAGCGACGTGATGGCGACGGTCGGGCTCACCCGCTCCACGACGATCGACGTGCTCGACGAGCTCGTCGCCCGCGGCCTGCTCGCCGAGATGCCGAACGCCCGCACCGTCGGCGAATACTCCAAGGGCCGCCCCGCGCGCCGCTTCGCGTTCCGCCCCGAGGCGGCGGTCGTCGTCGGCGTCGACGCGGGCCGCGGCCACCTGACCGCCACGGTCGCCGACCTGCGCGGACGCACCCTGGGCAGCTCCCGACTCGCGGTGGACCCCGAGCAGGACTCCCCCGCCCGCCGTCGGCGCGCGGCCGAGGCGACGGTCGCGGCCGCCCTGACCCGCGCACACCGCGACCGCTCCGACATCGCCGCCCTCTGCGTCGGCGTCCCCGCACCGGTCGACCGATCGGGCAGATCGCCCGTGCACCACGACGGCTTCTGGGAGCGCATGAACCCGGGGTTCATCGACACCTTCGCCGACTGGGCCCCCGTGGTCCGCGTCGAGAACGACGCCTCGCTCGCCGCCGTCGCCGAGCAGGCCCGCGGCGCCGCGGTGGGCGTCGAGGACTTCATCGCCCTTCTCGCCGGCGAGCGGTTCGGCGCCGGGATCTGGGTCGACGGCCGGTTGCTGCGCGGAGCCCACGGGGGAGCGGGCGAGACCGTCGCCTTCGACCGCGTCACCGGCGTCGGAAGCGCCGAGGGGCTGGCGCCCCGCTGCGTCGACGCGGCCCGCGCCGCGATCGCCTCCGGACGCCTGCCCGCCGCCTCCGCGCTCGCGGCGATGGACCCCGCCACCCTCGACGCCAAGACCGTGCTCGATCTCGCCGATCGCGGCGACGAGGGCGCCCTCGAGGTCGCGCGCGAGGTGGGGGGAGCCCTGTCCGTCGTCGCCGCGACCTTCGGCAGCCTTTTCGACGTGCGCACGGTCGTCGTCTCGGGGGCGATCGCCGCCGGTGCGGCACCCATCATCGCGGCGGCCCGCGCCGCCCTCCCCCGCGCCCTCGACCTTCCGGCGCCCGACATCGTGGCATCCCCCCTCGGCGCCGACATCGTCTCGATCGGTGCCGTCGCCGCGGCCGTCGACGCGGCCCGCGCGAGCGCCCTCGACCTCGCCGCCTTCGCCCACCCCGAAGAGCGCGCGCGGGCGTGACCGCCCTCGACCGCGCCGACCCGCACCGCAACCCCGCTCCGCAACCACCCACCCCCCGATAACGTCGGCTCATGCCCGAATGGCCCGAACACGTCATGTGGTGGCACGTCTATCCGCTGGGATTCGTCGGCGCGCCCATCCGCGACGGCGTCGATCCGGATGCCGCGCCGGTGCACCGGCTGGACCGGCTCGAGCCGTGGCTGGACCACCTCATCGAGCTGGGCCTGAACGGCCTGCTGCTCGGACCGGTGTTCGCGGCCGAGACGCACGGGTACGACACGGTCGACCATTTCCGCATCGACCCGCGGCTGGGGGACGACGCCGACTTCGAACGTCTCGTGTCCGCGGCGCGGGAGCGCGGCATCCGGGTCCTCCTCGACGGGGTCTTCAACCACGTCGGGCGGGCGCACCCGGCGTTCCGCGACCAGACCGAGCACGGCCCGAGCCTGTTCCGCGGGCGGTGGGTCGACGGCCGGTTCGAGGCCGACGTGTTCGAGGGGCACGACGCCCTCGTCGCTCTCGACCACTCCTCCCCCGCCGTCGTCGACCTGGTGGTCGAGGTGATGTGCCACTGGCTCGAGCGCGGGATCGACGGGTGGAGACTGGATGCCGCCTACGCGGTGCCCCACGCCTTCTGGGCCGAGGTGCTGCCCCGGGTGCGCGAACGTTTCCCGGACGCGTGGTTCCTCGGCGAGGTGATCCACGGCGACGCGGCGCTGATCGTGCACGAATCGACGATGGACGCGCTCACGCAGTACGAGCTGTGGCAGGGGATCTGGCACGGTCTCGCCGACGGCAACCTGTTCGAACTCGCGCACGCCGTGGAGCGGCACGACGAGCTGCTGCGCGTCTTCGTGCCGCAGACCTTCGTGGGCAATCACGACGTCACCCGCATCGCCTCGGCCGTGGGCGCCGACCTCGTTCCGCACGCGCTGGCCGTGCTGTTCACGGTGGCGGGGACCCCCTCGGTCTACGCGGGCGACGAGTTCGGATGGACGGCCGTGAAGGAAGAACGCCTCGGCGGCGACGACGCGGTGCGACCGGAGTTCCCCGCCGGCCCCGGAGAGGTCGACGCCGACGACCGCATCCTCGCGGCGCACCGGGCGCTCATCGCGCTGCGACGCCGCAAGCCCTGGCTCTGGCGCGCGCACACCGACGTGGTCGACCTCGCGAACACCGCGGCCGTGCTGCGGACGGCGACCGGCGACGACGCCGTGGTGGTGGCCCTGAACCTCGGCGACGATCCGGTGTCGCTGCCGGCCGCCGACGCCCGCGCGGTCGTCACGGGTGACGGGACGCTCGCCGGATCGCGGGTCGAGCTGCCCCCGCGCGGGTGGGCCGTGCTCGAGGCCTGAGCATCCCCCTCGTCCCACTCATGGCCGGTGCATGTCCCACTTCTGGCCGGTGCGCGGCGCCGACACCCACCACAACTGGGACAAGGGTGCGTCGCGCGCCGCAGAGACGGCCGCCGGATCGCGGGTCGAACTGCCCCCGCGCGGATGGGCCGTGCTCGAGGCCTGAGCATCCCCCTCGTCCCACTCATGGCCGGTGCATGTCCCACTTCTGGCCGGTGCGCGGCGCCGACACCCACCACAACTGGGACGAGGGTGCGTCGCGCGCCGCAGAGACGGCCGCCGGATCGCGGGTCGAACTGCCCCCGCGCGGATGGGCCGTGCTCGAGGCCTGGGACGAGGGTGCGTCGCGCCGACACCCACCAGAGGGCCGCGGTGCAGGACCCTCAGCCGCCCGCGCGGAACCGGTGCTCGGGGCGGCCGGTGGAGCCGTACCGCAGGCTCACCCTTACGAGTCCCCGCTCCGCGAGCGCCGTGAGGTGGCGCTGGGCCGTCGCCCGCGAGACGCCGATGCGCTCGGCCACCTCGGTCGCCGACGCCTCGTCGCCCGCGAGGGCCGCGAGCACCGTCTGCTCGGTCGCGGATCGCGCGAGCGACGGGCCCTCGCGCTCGCCCCGCAGGAGGGATGCCGCGCGGTCGATGTCATCCTGCGAGAGAGGCCGCGCGCTGCCGAGCAGGTTGCGGTACCGGGCGTAGCGCTCGAGACGCTCGGCGAGCACGCGCGTGTCGAACGGCTTGACGAGGTACGCGAGGGCGCCCGCGGCGAAGGCGCGGCGCACGGTCGCGGCATCCGTCGCCGCCGACAGCACGAAGGCGTCGATCTCGAGCGAGCGCACCAGGTCGATGCCGTCGCCGTCGGGCAGGTAGACATCGGCCAGCACGAGGTCGGGGGCGTGCGCGGCGATCGCCGTCCGCGCCTCGCCGACCGTGCGCGCGGGCTCCAACGCCACGAACCCCGCGCGCGCGGCCACCGCGTCGCGGTGCAATCCCGCCACGCGGAAGTCGTCGTCGACCACCAGAACCCGGATGCCGCTCACGTCTCGTTCCTCTCCCGCACGGTGCCGGCGCGCCGCACACCCGGCAGCCGGGCCGCGACGATCGCGCCGCGCCCGTCACCTCCCGCGTCGACCACCCACACCTCGCCGCCGCGACGCCGCGCGAATTCGCGCGACAGGGGCAGGCCGATGCCGAGGCCGTGCACGGCATCCGGATCGTCGTCCCGCTCGCGCGGGGCGAAGACCGCCTCGCCATCGGCGATGCCCGGGCCGGTGTCGGCGACCGTCACGACGACCGCGTCGGCGTCGTCGAGCACGCTCACCTCGACCTCCCGCGGTGCGGGGGCCGCGGCCGCCGCGGTGATGGCGTTGTCGATGAGGTTGCCGAGCACGGCGACGACGTCTTCGACCTCGTCGATCGGCGCGGTCGAAAACGTGTCGTCGGCCACTCGCAGCGCGACCCCCCGCTCGCGCGCCGCGAGGGCCTTGGCCCCCAGGAACGACTGCAGCATCGCGTCGCCCACGAGCTCGATGCCCGGAACCGCCCAGTCGACCGATCCCCGGTCGACGAGGTCGGCGAGGAACGCCCGCGCCTCGACGACCCGTCCGGCATCGAGCAGCCCGACCGCCGCGTGCAGGCGGTTGGCGTTCTCGTGCCGCTGCACGCGCAGTGCATCGCCCATCGCCCGCACGCTGTCGAGGCGCCCCGACAGGGCCATCACGTCGGTGCGGTCGCGCAGCACGGCCACGCGGCCGAGGGCCCGCGCCCCGCGGCGCACGGGTCGGACGTCGACGAAGACGACCCGGTCGCCCACCGGAAGTCCGGTCGGCGCGCCCCCGCCGGCCAACGCGGCCGCGACCGCCGGCGGCAGGCCCAGCTCGGCGAGAGGTCGACCGACGGCACCGGTCACCCCGAGCAGACGTTCGACCGTCGCGGTGCACACGCGCACGATGCCCGTGTCGTCCAGTGCGACGACGCCCTCGTCCGCCCCCTCGAGCACGGCGGTCTGGGTCTGCACGAGGGCGACGAGCTCCTCGGGCTGCACGCCGAGGGTCAGTCTCTCGAGGCGGCGGCGCATGAGCAGCGCCACGACGGCGCCGATCGCCACGGCGAGCGCGACGGCCGCCGCGATGCCCGCGATCAACGCGGGGAGGTCGTCGAAGACGCTCGCCCGCTCGAACCCCACGCTCACCTCGCCGACCGGGGCTCCTCCCCCGGGCGGATAGATCGGCACCTTCGCCCGCGCCGATTCGCCCAGCGTGCCGGTCTCCCAGGTCACCACCTCGCGCCCGGCGAGGGCGTCGGCGAAGCTCGTGCTCACCACCTGGCCCAGTCGGTCGGGGTCGGGATGGGCGAGACGGATGCCGTGATCGTCGGTGATCACGACGAACAGGCCCCGGGTCCGCGCGGTGACGTCGGCGGCGTACTCCTGGAGTTCGCCGTCGCGCAGGGCTGCGGCATCCGGGGTCCCGGGGTCGGCCGAGAACGTCGTGACGAGGGAGCGCACGTCGGGGGCCTCGGCGACCGATCGGGCGATGTTCAGGGCCGATGAGTCGGCCTCGGCCTTCAGCTGCTGCACCCCGAGCCAGGCGAAGATCCCCGTGCACACGGCGACCACGGCGATCTGGGTGGCGACCTGCACCACGAGCATCCGGGTGGCGAACCGCATGCGCACCTCCCGGTCGGCGACGTCGTCGTGCGCGAAATGCGCAGAAGACACGGTACGCGCATAACGGCGCTCAATGCGAGCAAGCGCGCGCTCGGACCCTCGGCATCCGTACGGTCGGCAGATCGCTGGCGCACCGGGCGCCGACATCCACGACGAAGGAGTCGCGATGACCCCCTTGATCCTTGCGGCGGAGGCCGAAGAGTACGCGGTGGCCTACACGCCCGCCGACGGTGTGCTCGTCGCCCTCGGCTTCCTGATGGTCCTGTCGTTCATGGCGCTGATCATGACGCGGCGGATGACCCCGATGGTCGCCCTCATCGTCGTGCCGACCGTGTTCGGGCTCATCGCCGGCGCCGGCTTCGGCCTAGGCGACATGGTCATCGACGCGATCGGCAAGATGGCGCCCACGGCGGCCCTGCTGCTGTTCGCGATCATGTACTTCGGCATCATGATCGACGTCGGCCTGTTCGACCCGCTCATCCGCGTGATCACGCGCTTCCTCGGCGACGACCCGGCGAAGATCGTGCTCGGCACGGCGATCCTCGCCGGCGCGGTCTCGCTCGACGGCGACGGCTCGACGACCTTCATCATCACGACCTCGGCGATGCTGCCGCTCTACCTGCGGCTGGGCATGAGCCCCGTCGTCCTCACGTGCGTCGCGGGCCTGATGAACGGCACGTTGAACATCGTCCCGTGGGGCGGCCCGACCGTCCGCGCCGCGACCGCCCTGGGCCTGCAGCCCACCGACGTGTTCGTGCCGATGCTGCCGTCGCTGCTCGCGGGCCTGGTCGTCTCCCTCGCGTTCGCCTGGTTCCTCGGCCTGGCGGAACGCAAGCGCCTCGCAGGCTCCGTCGACACCTCGAAGATCGACGGCCCCGGCGGCTTCGGCCGCCTCGGCGCCCCGAAGATCTTCCGCGGCGCGGAGCACAAGCCCGGCGCCCTCGCGTCGCTGCGCACCGGCAACATCGTCACCGTCCGCGGAGGCCAGGGGGCCGTCGCCGCCCCGCAGCTGGTCGAGGCCGCCGACACCGCGATGGCCGACACCATGCTCGACCCGAACCGCGCGACCCTTCGACCGAAGCTCATCTGGTTCAACCTGGTGCTGACCGTCGCGGTGATGGTGCTGCTGGTGATGGACATCTTCCCGCTCGCGTTCGTGTTCATGGTCGGCGCCGCCCTCGCCCTGATCGTGAACTTCCCGAAGCTGCGCGGCCAGGCCGACGAGATCGTCGCCCACGCCCCCAGCATCGTGGGCGTGGTCTCGATGGTGCTCGCCGCGGGCGTGCTGGTGGGCGTGCTCAACGGCACCGGAATGGTGTCCGCGATGGCCGCGTGGATCACCGAGGTCATCCCCTCGTCGATGGGTCCGTTCCTCGCCGTCATCACCGGGATCCTGTCGATCCCGTTCACGTTCTTCATGTCGAACGACGCGTTCTACTTCGGCATCCTCCCGGTTCTCGCCGAGAGCGCCGCGAACTACGGCATCGCCCCGGTCGAGATGGCCCGCGCCTCGATCACCGGCCAGCCGGTGCACCTGCAGAGCCCGCTGGTCCCCGCGATCCTTCTGCTCGTCTCGCTGGCCGGCGTCAACCTCGGCGACCACCACAAGAAGGTGCTCTGGCGCGCGACGATCGTCTCCCTCGTGATGCTCGCTGTCGGCGTGCTGGTCGGCGCGGTGCCGCTGCTGGGCTGAGGCGGGTCGTTTAGGGGCCCGGATGCCACGGCATCCGGGCCCCTCCGACGGCATCACGGGGCCTCGCCGGCCGGAGCGATGGGACTCGACCACGCGGCGGCTTCCCGGACCGCGATCGCTCCGCTCAGCGCGTCTGCGGCGCCGAAGCGCGCACGATCAGGCGCGTCGGCAACGGCGTGCTCTCGGTCACGGTGTCGGGCTCCTCGACCAGCAGCAGCACCTTCTGCATGAGGATCTCACCCAGCGCCGCGAAATCCTGTCGCACCGTGGTCAGTGAGGGGAAGACGAACGCCGCCTCGGGAACATCGTCGAACCCCACCACCCCGATGTCTTCGGGAACCCGCAGGCCGCGCTCGCGCAGTGCCGACAGCACGCCGATCGCCATGTGGTCGTTCGCGACGAAGATCCCCTCGCCCGGAGTGAGATCCGTCTCGGAGGCGATGCGGTACCCGCTCGCGGCCGTCCAGTCGCCGTGCACGGCGGGCGTCGACTGCGCGCGGGCCGCCGCGATCTCCTCGCGCCAGCCGCGCACGCGTTCGACGGCGTCGGGGTTGCGCGCGGGCCCGGCGATGTGGCGCACCGTGTCGTATCCGGCCTCGAGCAGGTGCCGCACCGCGCTGCGCGCTCCCCGGTACTGGTCGATCGCGACGAGCCGGGGATGCGGCCGACCGGTGGTGGCGGCCGCCACGATCGGCACGTCGATGTCGAGTGCCTGCACGGCTGCCAGCACCTCGGTGTCCACGACGATGAGCACGATGGCATCCACTCGCTGCTTCAGCAGCCCGTCGATCGCCGCCCGGACCGCGGCGACGTCGTTCTGCGGCGAGCTGATGGCGTCCACGTTGTAGCGGGCGGCGCGGGCGGCGAAGTTGAAGTTCATCGCGATCGACGAGGGCCCGTAATCGACCGTGCCCGGGGTGACCAGACCGATCGTGCGCGTGCGCCGCGTGACGAGGGCGCGGGCCGCGGGCGACGGGCTGTAGCGCAGCTGCGCGATCGCCTGCTCCACGCGCGCCCGCGTCGCCGGGCGCACGTTCGGCATGTCGTTGAGCACGCGCGACACCGTCTGGTGCGACACACCCGCGAGGCGGGCGACGTCGAAGATGTTGGCGGTGCGCGAGGCCTTGTCGTCAGGCACCGGCGCCCCCGTCGGATGTCGTGTGGCCGGCGACGAGCGCGAGCAGCGCGTCGGAGGTGAGGCCCGTGGCCGGAACGATCTGCGCGAGCACCCCGTCGCGCATGACGGCGACGAGGTGGGCGACGCGCAGCACCTCGTCGAGCTCCGCCGAGATGTAGACGATGGAGAGGCCGTTGTCGCTGAGCTCCCCGACCAGCCGCTGGATCTCGGCTTTCGCGCCCACGTCGATTCCGCGCGTGGGCTCGTCGAGAACGATGAGCCGCGGCGACAAGGCCAGCAGGCGCGCGAGGAGCACCTTCTGCTGATTGCCGCCGGACAGCGTCGATACCGGCCGGTCGATGTCGGCGGGGCGGATGTGCAGCGCCTCGACCCAGCTGACGGCGAGTTCGCGGCGGCGCGCCGTGCTGAGCCGGTGGAAGATCCCCCGCTGCGCTTGGAGCGCGAGCGTGATGTTGTCGAGCACGCTGAGGTCGCCGATGATGCCCTCGGTACGGCGGTTCTCGGACGAGTAGGCCACCCGGCGACGGATGGCGTCGCGGGGCGATGAAAGGGGGGCCGGATCCCCGTCGACCGTCACCTCGCCCGCGTCGGGGCGATCGACGCCCGTGAGAGCGCGCGCCAGTTCGCTGCGCCCCGAGCCGAGCAGACCCGCGACGCCGATCACTTCGCCCTCGGCGATGTCGAGGTCGGCCTCGCGCAATCGAGTCCCGGATGCCACGCCGCGGGCGCTCAGGACGCTCGGGCCCTCGGCGGGCTCGACGAGGCGCTGGCCGAGCGGGGCGAGCGCGTCGGCCGCCGCTCCGAGCATCTTCTCGACGAGGTCGATGCGCAGCAGTTCGCGCGTGCCGTACTCGCCGACGAGCCGCCCTCCGCGCAGGACCGTGACGCGATCGCAGATCTCGTACACCTGGTCGAGGAAGTGCGAGACGAACACGATCGCGATGCCCTGCGCTTTGAGGTCGCGGATCACGCGGAACAGTTCGGCCACCTCGTCGGCATCCAGACTCGAGGTGGGCTCGTCGAGCACGAGCACCTTCACCTCGGTCGAGACGGCGCGGGCGATCGCGACGAGCTGCTGCACCGCGAGGGGATGCGCCGACAGCACCGAGGACGGGTCGACGTCGACGCCCAGAGCGGTCAACGCCTCGACCGCGCGCTCGCGCATCGCCCGATGGTCGATGACGCCCCACCGGCGGGGCTCGCGGCCGAGCGAGATGTTCTCGGCCACCGTGAGGTTGGGGAGGAGGTCGATCTCCTGGTAGACGGTCGAGATGCCGACCGCCTGCGCGTCTGCCGGCGACGAGAACCGCATCTCCTGACCGCCGAGCTCGATCCGGCCGGAATCGAGACGGAGGGCGCCCGTGATCGCTTTGATCAGGGTGGACTTGCCCGCACCGTTCTCCCCCATGAGCGAATGCACCTCGCCCGGGTACAGCCGGAAGTCGACGTCGGACAGCGCCGATTCGACCCCGAAACGCACCGTCGCTCCGCGCACCTCGAGGAGGGGCGGAGCGACGGTGGACATGCGGTCAATCATGCCCGCGTGACGCGGTGATCGCTAACACGGCACGGGGGCGTCACCGGCTGAGCGCGGAGCGCGACACGATGATCCGCTGCACCACCACGAACAGCAGGAGCAGAGCTCCGACGGTGATGCGCGTCCACGACTGCTCGGCGCCCGAGAACGAGATGATCGTTCGGATCAGGCCGTAGACGAACACCCCGATCATGGAACCGAGGACGAAGCCGCTGCCTCCGGTGAGGAGCGTGCCGCCGATGACGACCGCCGCGATCGTGTCGAGCTCCGTTCCCACGCCGTTCAGCGGATACCCCGCGCCGGAGTAGGCCGTCAGCACGATGCCGGCCAGCCCCGCGCACACGCCGCTGATGACGTAGACCGACAGCTTCGTCCGCACCACCGGCAGGCCCATGAGCCGAGCGGACTGCTCGTTGCCGCCGACCGCGTAGACCGTGCGGCCGAAGCGCGTGTAGCGGAGCACGAACGCCGCGATCGCGACGGTCAGCAGAGCGATGACGCCTGTCGGGGTGATGTACCAGCCGGCGAAGGAGAACCTCGTGGACTGCAGCCACAGGATGCCGTCGTTCTCGACCTTGATCGACTCCAGGCTCACCACGAACGCGAGGCCGCGGGCGAGGAACATCCCGATCAGCGAGGCGATGAACGGCTGCACGTCGAAGAACTGCACGAGCACGCCGATGAGCAGACCGATCGCGGCCCCGATGAGCACCATCGCCGGAACGGCCACGACCACGGGAACCCCGTCGCCGAGGAGCTTCGCGCACAGGATGCCGGTGAACGCCATGACCGCACCGACCGAGAGGTCGATGCCCCCGGTGAGGATGACGAAGGTCATCCCCACGGCCAACACGAGCAGGTACGCGTTGTCGAGCAGGATCGACGACATGATGCGCGGCAGCTGGAAGTTGGGGAAGGAGGCCATCGCGCCGGCGATCATGATGATCAGGATGGCCACGGCGGCGAACACCGGGACCCACGAGATGTGACGGCTGAGGAAGCGACGGTACGCGCCGGCCGACGGCGCGGAGCTACGCTCCGGGGCGGTGAGAGTGGTCATCAGGACAGCACCTTTGCGTCGGGACGGCGGGTGAGCGGACGGGAGGCGGAGCGGCCGGCCGTCCAGAAGAACGAGCGGAACCGCGGCGACTGCAGCAGCACCACGATGAGCACGGCCGCGGCCATGAAGACGGGGCTGACCGCGGGAGGGACGCCGAGGAAGGTGATCGTGCTCTTGAGCGTCTGGATGGTGAAGACGCCCACCACGGTGCCCGCGATGCTGAACTTCCCGCCCGCGAGCGAGGTCCCGCCGAGGACGACCGCGAGGATGGCATCCAGCTCGATGTAGAGCCCCGCCGCGTTCGCGTCGGCCGCCATGATGTTCGAGCTGTACAGGATGCCGGCGATGCCCGCGAGCGTGCCGCTGGCGATGTAGGCGCCCCAGATGATGCCGCGCGACCGGACGCCGGCGAGCCGGCTCGCCTCGGGGTTGATGCCGACCGCTTCGGTGAGCATGCCGAGCGCCGTCCGCCGCTCGAGGACGCCGACCACGATGACCGCGACGATCGAGACGTAGAACGCGAAGGGCAGGCCCAGCACGTATCCCTGCGCCATGAACTGGTACGGGTCGCTGTTGATCGTGGTGATGAAGCCCTTGGTGATGAGCAGGGCGACACCGCGGCCCGCGAGCATCAGCACCAGGGTGGCGATGATCGGTTGGATGCCGAGAACCGAGACGAGGAAGCCGTTCCAGACGCCGAGCAGCAGGGCGGTGCCGACGGCCGCGACGATCGCGATCATCACGACCCCGAGGTTGCCCGGCTCGGGGGAGGCTTCGATGATCGTGAGCGCCACCGCGCCGGAGACCGCCATGATCGCGCCGACCGACAGGTCGATGCCGCGCGTCGCGATGACGAGCGTCATGCCGAGGGCGACGAGCATGAGCGGTGCGCTGTTGCGGAGGATGTCGATGAGCGACCCGTAGAGCTGGCCGTTCTGCACCGTGATGCTGAGGAACGACGGCCGCGAGATCGTGTTGACGGCGATCAGGGCGATGAGCGCCGCGATCGGCCAGACGAGGCGGTGCGTGAGGAGCTTCTTCATGCGATCTTCTCCCGATCGGACGGCGATGTCTCGGGGGCGGCGGAGGAGGTCGTCTCGACCTGACCTTCGGCGATGTAGGTGACGAGGCCGTCGAGGTCGACGTCCTTCGTGGCCAGCTCGCCGATCTTACGACGGTCGCGGAGCACGGCCACGCGCTGGGCGAGGCGCAGGACCTCTTCGAGTTCGGACGAGATGAAGATGACCGAAAGACCCTTCTCGGCGAGTTCGGCGACCTTGCGCTGGATGTCGGCCTTCGCGCCGACATCGATGCCACGGGTCGGCTCGTCGAGGATGAGCAGCTCGGGCGCGGTGGCGAGCCACCGCGCCAGCAGCACCTTCTGCTGGTTGCCCCCGGAGAGGTTGCGGATGAGGGCGTTCGGATCGGCCGGGCGGACCCCGAGGGCGGTGATGTACTCGTCCACGATGGCCTGTGTCTCGGCTGCTCCGACCCTGCGGAGCGCCCCGCGCCGGGCCTGCACCCCGAGGATGATGTTCTCGGCCACGGTGAGATCGCCGACGATGCCCTCGGCGCGGCGGTCCTCCGACGAGAAGGCGATGCCGCGATCGAGTGCGTGACGGGGCGATCCTGTGCGCGCGGAGGAACCATTCACTTCGAGGGACCCACCGTCGGTGCGGTCGGCGCCGGCGATCAGTCGCGCGAGCTCGGTGCGCCCGGAGCCGAGGAGTCCCGCGAGCCCGACGACCTCACCCCCGAAGACGTCGAGGTCGACGGGCTCGAGGGTGTTCTTGCGGCCGAGGCCGAGCGCGCGCAGCACCGGGGTGCCGGAACGGTCGACGGGTCGCTCGGCACTGGCGGAGATGGCATCCAACTCGCCGAGCTCGCGCCCGATCATCTTGGCGACGAGTTGCTCGCGACCGAGGTCTTCGACGGGGTACTCCCCCACGAGCGTGCCGTTGCGGAGCACGGTCAGGCGGTCGGAGATCTCGTAGATCTGGTCGAGGAAATGCGAGACGAACAGGATGGCGACGCCGCGGTCGCGAAGGTCGCGGACGACGCCGAAGAGCTGCTCGACCTCTCCGCGGTCGAGGCTGGAGGTCGGCTCGTCGAGAACGAGGACCTTGGTGTCGACGACCATCGCGCGACTGATGGCCACGAGCTGCTGGATCGCGATCGAGTGGCTCGCGAGGATTGACCGGGTGTCGATGCGCACACCGAGCTCGGAGAGATGACGCTCGGCGGCCGCGTGGGTCGCCTTCCAGTCGACCATGCCGGCACGTCGGATCTCCTGACCGAGCATGACGTTCTCACCGACGGTGAGGTTCTGGCAGAGGTTGACCTCCTGATAGACGGTAGCGATGCCCGCCGCCTGGGCGTCGGCGGTGGCGCGGAAGAGCCGCTGCTCCCCGTCGACGCGGATGGTGCCGGCGTCGATGCCGTACACACCGGTGAGGGCCTTGATGAGCGTGGACTTGCCGGCGCCGTTCTCGCCCATCAGGGAGTGGACTTCGCCGGGATAGAGGGTGAAGTCGACCCCGTCGAGGGCCTTCACTCCGGGGAAGGAGATGCTGATTCCTCGCATCTCCACCACGGCGGCCCGCGGGCTCGAGACCGCGGCAGCACGTTCGGATGTCATGCTCGATCGCTTTCTGGGATGCCGGGAGGTGTGCGAGGCCGGGATCGGCCCCGCACACCCGGGGACGGAGTGATCAGTACTTGCGGTCGGGCAGAGCGGCCTTGGCCTGCTCCTGGTCGAACGCCTGGTCCTCGACGATGTAGCTCTTGTCGACGGACTCGCCGGCCACGACCTTCTTGACCACCTCGGCGACCTTGTCGCCGAGCAGCGGGTTGCACTCGACGATGTAGTTGAACTCGCCGTCGGCCAGGGCCGTCATGCCGTCCTTGACCGCGTCGATCGTGACGATCTTGATGTCGGTGCCGGGCTTGAGGCCGGCGGCCTTGATCGCGTCGAGGGCACCGAGGCCCATGTCGTCGTTGTGGGCGAACAGCAGGTTGATCTGCGAGCCGTACTTCTGGAGGAAGCCCTCCATGACCGTCTTGCCTTCGGCGCGGGTGAAGTTACCCGTCTGCGAGTCGAGCAGCTTGACGTCGGTGCCCTTGATGGCGTCGTCGAAGCCGGTGGCGCGGTCGGTCGCCGCCGACGAACCCGTGGTGCCCTCGAGGACGACGAGGTTGGTGGGCGTCTTGCCGAAGTTGTCGGCGACCCAGGTGCCCGCGGTCTCGCCCTCCTTCTTGAAGTCGAGACCGACCCAGCTGGCGTAGAGATCCTCGGATGCCGAGACCGTGCGGTCTTCGAGGATGACGGGGATGTTGGCATCCTTCGCCTCCTTCAGCACGTCGTCCCAGCCGTCGGTGACGATCGGCGCGAGCACGATGGCGTCGACGCCCTGGTTGATGAAGCTGCGGACCGCGGCGATCTGCGCCTCGGGCTTGTTGTCGGCCGCGTTGAAAATGAGGTTGAAGCCGTTGGCCTCGCTGAACGCCTCCTTCATCGACTCGGTGTTGGCGCTGCGCCATCCGCTCTCGGAGCCGGTCTGCGCGAAGCCGACGGTGATGACCTTGTCGTTGCCGCCCCCACCGGCACCGCTGCCGCCACCGGCGCAGCCGGCCGTGGTCAGGGCGATCGCGCCCACCAGAGCGAGCCCGGCAAGAATCTTCTTCGCCTTCATGATGAAACCTCCTCGTTTCGCCGGCACCGCTGCCGGTTCATGTGATGCAGCCCCTCGGGCGGGCTGACCTCTGAATGTTAGCGCTCACACAATCGACCATGTCAAGGATTGTTTGCGCTCTCAGTGTCACGAATCGGTAAATGTGAAGCTTCACACTCGCCGCCGACGATCGCCGTGGACCGACCGGAGCGTGTCGCCGTGTTGCGCCCGACGACGCCCCATGCCGCAGAAGCGCCTAGCGTTTGAGGTATGACTTCGCTTCCGCACGGCAACCCGGAGAGCACCCCCGCGATCGGCACCACGGTCTCGGCGGACGACTTCAAGCGCGCGTTCCGCGGCCACCCCGGCGGCATCGCGGTCATCACCGCCTACGGCGAGAACGGCCCCGTCGCCCTCACGGCCTCGAGCGTGTCGTCGGTGAGTGCCGACCCGCCGCTGCTGATCTTCTCGGTGTCGGCGCTGTCGTCGGCGACGCCCACGATCATCGCGGCCGACACCATCGTGGTGCACCTGCTCGACGCCGAAGACATCGGCCTCGCCCGCACCGCCGCCACCAGCGGCCTCGACCGCTTCGCCGACACTTCGACCTGGACGCGCCTGGCCACCGGCGAACCCGTGTACCACGGCGTGCGCGCGTGGCTGCGCTGCAAGATCGTCAGCCGGATGGATGCCGGCGGCTCGACCGTCATCGCCGCTCAGGCTCTGCAGGTCGACGTCGAACGCGACCTCGAGCCGGGCGAGCCCGGCGCAGCGCTGGTTTACCACAACCGCACCTGGCACCGCCTCGGCGAGCACTCGCGGCTCGACTGACGCGGCGCTCGGTCGGAATCGCCGCCCGCGTGGTGTGCGGTTCTGGCCGCCACGTCACGTGATCTCGACGACGACACCCCCTACAACGGGCGCGCTCGACCAGATCACGTGATCTGACGCCCCAGGTCGGCCCGAGGACGTGTCAGGCGAACGTGATCTCGGCCGTCGCGACGGCGACGTCGTCCGGGTCCACGGCCACGACCCGCGCGGCGTCGGCGGTGCCGCACAGGCGGATCTCCCGGTCGACGAAGGTCGGCGCGGTCAGGCGCACGCGCAGCGCGCCGATGCGCCGGCCCGGTGCATGCCGGCGCGCGGCATCCACGAGCAGGATCCGCAGCAGCGGCCCGTGCACCAGCAGATCGGGCAGGCCCTCGACCTCGCGCGCCCACCGACGGTCGTAGTGCACGAGGTGCGTGTTGAACGTCAGGGCGGAGAAGCGGAAGAGGCGGCGTGCATCGAGGGCCACCGTCTCGAGCCAGGCGGCCCCCGCGGCGACGGCGGGGTCGGTGCGCGGCGCGCGGGCGGGGGTCGAGGGGGCGCCGAGGAACACGTCGTGCCACGTGCTGCGCACCGCGACCTCCCCGTCGACGGCGAAGGTGCGCTCGATGTCGGCGAAGACGAGGCGTCCGCTCGCGCCGGTCTTCTCGACGACGGCTCCCGCCGCGGCCGTCTGCGTGACCTCGTCGCCGAGGCGGAGCGTCCCCGGGAACGTCGTGTCCTCCCCCGCGTACATCCGACGCGGCAGGTCGATCTCGGGCAGGATGCCGTCGCGCGCGGGCGTGCCGTCGGCGCGCAGGTCGTCGAACGCCACCGCGAACGGGAAGAACGCGCCCTCCCACCCCGGCGGGAGCTCGTCGCCCGCGGAGCGCATCGGATCGGCCGCGGCGAAGGTCGAGCGGTACGCCTCGGCGTGCGCGGCATCCAGGATCTGCGTCTGCGACGTCGTCACGACAGAGCGCCCGACGCGCGCAGCTCGGCGATGCGGTCGGCGTCGTACCCGGCGAGGCCGGTGAGCACGACGTCGGAATGCTCCGCGAAGCGGTTGGCGACGCGCGCCGGCGTCGCGGGCGTCGCGCTGAGCTTGATGGGCTGGCCGAACATGCGCAGGGTCCCCAGGGAGCCGTAGTCGGCCTCGACGATCATCTCGCGCTCGGCGGTTCCGGGGTCGTCGACCACCTCGCCGATCGTCTTGACGGCGGTCAACGGGATGACGTCACCCGCCATCTCCTCGAGCTCCGCCTTGGTGTGCGGGGCCAGCCACGCGGCCACGAGGGGTTTCACGCGGCGCGCGTACACCTCGGGATCGAACCTCTTGCGCATCGTGTCGATCTCGGGGTCGTCGGCGACCTCGGACGCCCCGAAGAGCACGCAGCTCGCGCGCCACAGCTTGTCGGTGTACGCCCCGAAGAACACCTGACCGTCGGCGCAGTCGAACAGCTCGTACGGCCGCACCCAAGCGTGCTCGTTGCCCGCGGGGGCAGCCTCGACGCCGCGCACCGTGTAGTCGACCACCGCAGTCTCGGTGAGTGCCAGCACGCTGTCGACTTGCGCAACGTCGACGAGCTGCCCCTCCCCCGTGCGTTCCGCGTGGCGGAGGGCGGCGAGAGTGCCCACGACGGCGAAGAGCGTCGCCGACAGGTCGCCGATGGTGACACCCACGCGCACCGGGGGCTGGTCGGGGTAGCCGTTCATCGACCACAGACCGCCCGCGGCCTGCGCGGTGTTGTCGAAGGCGGGTCGACGGCTGCGCGAGCCCGTCTGCCCGTACCCCGACACCGCGACGTACACGAGCCGGGGGTTGGCCTCGCGCAGGACGTCGTAGCCGACGCCGAGCTTGTCCATCGTGCCCGGGCGGAAGTTCTCGACGAGGATGTCGGCCCGCCGCACGAGATCGATGAGCGTCTCGGTGCCGCCGGGGGCGGCGAGGTCGAGTCCCACGCCGAGCTTGCCGCGGTTGTACTGGGCGTAGTACCCACTGAACTCCTCGTCGCCGTCGGTGAGATACGGAGGGAAGCCGCGCGAGACATCGGGATCGCGTGGATTCTCGATCTTGACGACGGTCGCGCCGAGGTCGGCGAGCATCTGCGCCGCGTAGGGGCCCGCGAGCACGCGCGACAGATCGAGCACGACGACACCGTCGAGCGCGCCGGTGCCGGGGACGAGGGAGTCGATCATGCGGGGTCCTCCGGGAGGGTCGGGGTGGTGAGGGCGGCGAGGGCGGCGGCGACGCGCGAGGCGTGCGGGCGTCCGCGGACGCCGGCCAGCCAGGCGCTGGTCCGCGCGAGCGCGACCACGTCGAGTCCCGTGCGGATGCCGAGGCCCTCCAGCATCCAGACGAGGTCCTCGGTGGCGAGGTTGCCCGTCGCCCCGGGGGCGTAGGGGCACCGTCCCAGCCCGCCCACCGAGGCGTCGAACTCCGTCACCCCGGCGCGGAGGCCCGCGAGGACGTTCGCGAGCGCCTGCCCGTACGTGTCGTGCAGGTGAAGGGCGAGGGCGGAGCGGGGGATGCCGGCATCCGCCACCGCCGCGACGACCCGCTCGACGTGCCCCGCGGTCGCCACCCCGATGGTGTCGCCGAGGGCGATCGTTCGGCATCCGGCGGAGTGCAGCGCCACGGCGGCGTCGACGACGGGGGCGATGTCGACATCGCCCTCCCACGGGTCTCCGAACGCCATCGAGACGTATCCGCGCACGGGGATCCCCACGAAGCGCGCGTCGTCGACGACGCCGACCGCCCGGGCGACCGCCCCCGCGCGGTCGGTGTTCAGGTTGGCGCGGGCGAAGGTCTCGGTCGCGCTCGCCACCACCGCCATCTCGCGCACCCCGGCGGCGAGGGCGTCGTCGAGACCGCGGCGATTGGGCACGAGGGCGACCGCACGGGCTCCCTCGGGAGGGCGGACGGATGCCACGACCTCGCGCGCGTCGGCGAGTTGGGGGATCCATGCCGGCGGCACGAAACTCGTGACCTCGAGCGCGCGCGAGCCCGCCGCGTAGAGTCGCGCGCACAGCTCCGACTTCACCGCACTGGGGATGACGTCGGTCTCGGCCTGGAGCCCGTCGCGCGGGCCCACCTCGTAGACGGTGACCGCTGTCGGCAGCCCCTCGAGCGGGACGACGCGGGGGTGCAGGCGGACGGCGGGAGCAGTCATGCGGTCGCACCGCGCAGCGCGGCGAGCACCTCGGCCGCGTACTCGACCCGGATACGGCCGTCGGCGACGATCCGCGCGGCGACCTCGGCGATCTCTCCCACCTCGGCGCCCGCGCTCGCGGCGATCGTGCGGGCGTGCAGGGTCATGTGCCCCCGCTGGATCCCTTCCGCGGCCAGCGCCCGGCACGCCGCGAGGTTCTGTGCGAGGCCCACCGCGGCGATCGTCGCGGCGAGCTCACGCGCCGTCGTGATGCCCAGCAGCTCCACCGCGGCGCGGGCCGTGGGGTGGGCGCGGGTGGCCCCGCCGACGAGGCCCACCGCGAGCGGCACCTCGAGCGTCCCGACGAGATCGCCGTCGGCGTTGCGCTCGAACCGCGAGAGCGCGCGGTACGCCCCCTCCCGCACGGCGTGCGAATGGCATCCGGCCTCCACGGCCCGGGTGTCGTTGCCGGTCGCCAGGACGACGGCGGTGATGCCGTTCATGATGCCCTTGTTGTGCGTGGCCGCGCGGTACGCGTCTGCCTCGGCGAAGGCGCTCGCCGCCTCGATGTCGGCGACGGCCTGCGCACCGCCGAGCATCTCGGCGGGGAACACGGCGCGCGCGCGGGTGAGGCGCCGGTCGGCCTTGTTCGTCAGGATGCGCAGGAGGGTGCGGGCGCCCGCGATCTCGGCGATGCGCGGGGCGAGCGCCTCGGCCATCGTGTTCACGGCGTTCGCGCCCATGGCATCCCGCACGTCGACGTGCAGGTGCACGATCACCTGCGTTCCCGTGCGCGTGGCGAGCGTGCGCACCGAGATGTCGACGGCGCCCCCGCCGAAGGACACCAGCGTCGGGTCCTGCGCATCGGCGAGGGCGAGCAGTTCGTCTCGCGCCTCGAGCAGGCGCAGACGCGTGCCCTCGGGGTCGACCGCGTCGAGCACCTGCACCTGCGCGATCATCACGTCGCCGGTCGACGAGGTCGAGAAGCCCCCGGTCGCGCGGGCCATGCGCGCGGCGTTCGACGCGGCCGCGACGACCGACGGCTCCTCGGTTGCCATGGGGACGAGTCGGTCGACCCCGTCGACGCGGAAGTTCGTGGCGATGCCGACGGGGATGCCGAGGAGTCCGACGACGTTCTCCACCAGGTGGTCCGCCTGCGACAGCGACAGCCCCTCGGCGGGATCGAGCGCGGCGAGACGCGCGGGGTCGAGTCCCGCGGCCTCGGCGACGAGGCGACGCCGCTCGAGGGGGGTGTGGTCGCGCAGACCGGGAAGTCGGCTGGAGGGGGTCACGCGGGCTCCTTCGCGGGCGGGAGGGTGCCGCGTCGACCGCGGCGTCTCCTCGACGCTAGGTCGGCGTCGCGCAGCGGGGTACGGACCCACGACACATCGGACGCCCGCGGGAGTGGGCGTCTCATCCGTCGCCGTCCCGCTCCAGACGCTCGCGCAGGTCGTCGAGGCGCACGGCGATCGACAGGCGGAAGAAGCGCTCGTCGTCGCGCCACCCCGCCCCGAGCAGGGCGTCGAGCTTCTCGAGGCGCTGCAGGATCGTATTGGTGTGGAACGTCAGCGCACGGGCCGTGCGGGTGGGGCTCGCGCCGTGGTGCACGAACGCGCGCAGGGTCGCGAGGAGGTCGCTGCCCCGCGCGGCGTCGTGGCGCCGCACCGCGCCGAGCGCGGAGTCGAGGAACGCCTCGAGGGCGCGTCGATCGGCGCCGATCGCGGCGGAGTAGGGCAGGAGCTCGTCGGCACCGACGAGCGCGTCGCGCAGGCCGAGGGCGCGCGCGAGAGCGACCGCGGCCCGCACGTCGCGCGCGGCGGCGGCGATCCGGCCCGGTGCGGCGACCGCGGTCACGGCGAGCATGTCGAGATCGAGCGCGTCGCGGAGGCGCCGGAACGACGTCGCGTCGACCGGCGCGACGTGCGCCGCGACCACGAGGCCGTCGAGCTCTCCGACCAGGGCCGCCGGGCCGAGGTGATGGGCGAGCGCACGCGCGGCCGCGGCGCGGCGCTCCCCCGTCACCGCCAGCGCCGTCACCGCGCCGAGCGCCCGCTCGTCGATACCCGAACGGCGCAGCGCCGCGGCGACGTCGGCCCGCCGCTGGGCGGAGGCGGTGACGAGGTCGACCAGCAGGTCGGAGCGCTGACGGTGATCGGCCTCCGCGACCGCCTCCTCCGACAGGGCCAGCAGGGCCGCGACCTGACAGGCCCGCTCGATCGTGCGCCGATCGACGTCGTCGAGCTCGCGCGCCGAGGAGCCCACGACGATCGCCCCGAGCCCGCGACCGCCAGCCACGATCGGGCTGACCACCGAGACACCGGCATCCGCGCCGTCGCCGCGCCGGGCCGCGTCGAGGAACGCATCGGAGGCGTCGCCGTGCACCGCGCGCACCGTGCGGGGGGCGTCGAGGATCGCCACGGGCGCCTGCAGCGCGGCCGAGAGCGCGGTCGCCACCGGCGCGAGCCCTCCCCCGGCCAGGACCGCGTCGACGAGTTCGCGGTGCACGCGGTTGGCGCGGTCGCGCGCGGCGACGTGGGCCGTGAGGTCGGCGGCGGCCGCGCGGGCGCGCTCGGCCTCCCGCTGCGCGGCGGCGAGGGCCGCGGCGGTCTGGAGCACCACGGAGGCGTGGTCGGCGAGGGCGGCGAGCAGCGCGATCTCATCGGGGCCGAACACGCGCTCGTGACGCTCTGCGACGAAGAGCACGCCGAGCACGCGGTCCTCGGACAGCAGCGGCACGCCGAGCATCGAGACGATGCCCTCCCCTTCGACGGCCGCGTCGATACCCGTCGTGTGCCGATCGGGGTCGACCACGTCGTAGCGGCGCACCGCTCGCGGCATCCGGGACTCGGCGATGGCGCCGACGAGACCGCGCCCCGGGGGCACGACGAGTCCGCGCAGGGCCGCGGTCACCGTTCCGCGCGTCGCGCGTACCCGCAGCGTCGCGTCGGTCTCGTCGAACTCCGAGAGGTACGCGATGTCGGCGGCGAGCAGCTCCTGCGCCCTGTCGACGAGGCGTTCCAGCACGGCATCCGCGTCGCGCATCGCGGCGAGCTCGCGCGCGCTCGCGTACAGCGCGGCCAGCTCACCGGTACGCCGACGCAGCGCCGCGACGTCGGCGGCGGAGGGCGGCGGCGGGTCGGAGCCTGCGGCCGGGGCCGGCGCGGCATCCGGTGTGCGCGCGGTATCCGGCGGTGGGTCGGCCGCCGGCGGCGGGGTTCCGGGGCTGCTAGAGGACGGCGGCGACGCGGCGGCGGGCAGAGGAGATCCGGGGCGCGCGATATCCGGCGGAGGGGTTCCGGGGCGGGCACTATCCCGCGAAGGGTTCTCGGGGGCGGGCCCGGCGGCGGGGTGGAGCATGTCGACCTCAGCGCCCGTGCCGGTGCACCCGGTCCCAGGCCAGCCCGGCAAGCGTCGCGGCGTGCAGCCCCAGCTGCGCGTCGTCGAACACCGCGCGGTCGGAGTGCAGCGGTGCGCGCCCCGCGGCCGGCGCGACGCCGAGGAAGACGAGCACGCCGGGCACGCGTTCGAGCACGTACGCGAAGTCCTCGGATGCCGGCGACGGCGCCTCGAGCACCCGCACCCGCTCCGGACCGTGGGCGGAACGCAGCCCGTCGAGCACGACGGCCGTCTCGTCGGGATCATTGACCGTCACGGGATACGAGTCGACCCAGTCGGTGTCGAGCGTGCACCCGTGCGCGGTCGCGATGCCCGCGAGGAGAGCGGGCAGCTCGTCGCGCACGCGGGAGCGGGTGGCATCCGAGAAGGCGCGCACGTTGAGCACGAGCGTCACCGTCTCACTGAGCACGTTGCCCGCCGCCGAGTCGCTGCGGATGCCGGTCACCGACAGCACCGCGGGGTCGGTCGCCGGCAGCCGGCGGGCGCCGAACGTCTGCACCGCCAGCACCAGTTCCGCGGCGACGGGCACCGGGTCGACGCCCTGGTGCGGCATCGCCGCGTGACCCCCCGTGCCGCGCAGGGTCACGGTCGCCGCGCTCACGCTCGCCATCATCGGTCCGGGGCGGGTGACGAACGTGCCCGCGTCGGTCATCGTGTCGACGTGGAGCGCATAGGCGGCCACGGGCGCATCGCCCGCGGCATCCAGCACGCCTTCCTCGATCATGAGGCGCGCGCCGGCGTACCCCTCCTCGCCCGGCTGGAACATGAAGACCACCGCACCCGCGAGCTCCTCGCGCCGGGCGGCGAGCAGGCGGGCGGCCCCGAGGAGCCCGGCCATGTGCAGGTCGTGGCCGCACGCGTGCATCGTCGCCTGTGGCGAGGCGAACGGCAAGCCCGTCGCCTCGGTCACGGGCAGGGCGTCCATGTCGGCCCGCAGCAGCACCACAGGCCCGGGTCGCGCTCCGCGGAGCACCGCGGTGATCGACGACAGTGCTGCGCCGGTCGCGATCTCGAGCCCGAGGTCGGCGAGTTCGCGCTGCAGCACCGCTTGCGTCTCGGGGAGGTGGAGGCCCACCTCGGCGACGGCATGGAGCTCGCGACGGACGGCGACGAGTTCGGGCACGAGCCCGATCGCCGCCTCGGTGAACTCGTTCATCCGGCTGCCATCCGCACCCCGAGCACGGGCACCGCGTCGAGCAGATCGAGGGTGTAGGGCTCGCTGGGCGCGGCGAGCAGGTGCTCCGTCGGGCCCGACTCCACGATGCGGCCGTGCCGCATGACGGCGATCTCGTCGCTGATGTAACGGACGACGGCGAGGTTGTGCGAGATGAAGAGCATCGACAGCCCGAGGTTCTCCTGCAGCTCCCGCAGGAGGTTCAGGATGGCCCCCTGAACCGACACGTCGAGGGCGCTCGTGACCTCGTCGGCGACGAGCACGCGGGGCTCGCCGGCGAGCGCACGGGCGATCGTCACCCGCTGACGCTGCCCGCCCGAGAACGCGGCGGGGGTGTCGCCGGCGCGGTCGGGGTCGAGGTGGACGAGCGTCAGCAGCTCCCGCACGCGCGCCACGCGCGCGTCGCGCGAGAACGTGCGGCCGCTCGCGCGCAGAGCCTCGGCAATCGAGTCGCCGACGCTCATGCGGGGGTCGAGGGCCGAGAACGGGTCCTGGAACACCAGTTGCAGGCGCCGGCGCGCGTCCCGCGCCGACTTGCCCCCACCGGATGCCACGACCCCGCCGACCCGCACCTCTCCGGCCGCCGGGGGCACCAGGCCAACCACCGCCGCCGCGATCGTGCTCTTGCCCGACCCCGACTCGCCGACGAGGCCGAGCGTGCGCCCTGCGGGGACGACGAGCGACACGTCGTCGACGACGGTGGTCCGGCCGTAGCGGACGGACAGGCGGTCGATCTCGAGGGCGTTCACACCCCCACCTCCTCGGCGAGAGCGGATGCCGCGACTTCCGGCGGAATCACCGGAAGCGGGCGGGTGCGGTCGGACGTCATGTCGGGCAGGCACGCGATGAGCGCGCGCGAATACGGGTGCGTGGCGTCTTCGCGGATGCGCTGGGCGTCGAGTTCTTCGACGATCAGGCCGTCCTTCATGACGAGGACGCGGTCGCAGAACGCCGAGACGAGGGCGATGTCGTGCGAGATGAAGACGATGGCAGCCCCCGTGTCGTGCTGCGCGCGGCGCAGCACGCTCATCACCTGGCGCTGCACCGTGACGTCGAGCGCCGTCGTCGGCTCGTCGGCGATGATGAGCTTCGGGCGCCCGGTGAGGGCTTGACCGATCATCGCGCGCTGGCGCATGCCCCCGCTGAATTGGTGCGGATACTGCGACAGCCGCCGCCTCGCGTCGGCGATGCCGACGGCCTCGAGGGCCGCGGCCGCACGCTCACGGGCTTTCGCGCGCGACATCTTCAGGTGCACCTCGGGAACCTCGGTCAGTTGGCGGCCGATCGTGAGGGCGGGGTTGAGCGAGGTGAGCGGGTCCTGGAACACCATGCCGAGTTCGATACCGAGGGTCGAGCGATCGGCAGCGGTGAGGGGTCGGGTCATATCGATGCCGTCGAAGGTATGGGCGCTCGTCGTGACGCGCGCATCGGTACCGAGGAGCCCCGCGAGCGCCATCGCTGTGAGCGATTTGCCCGACCCCGATTCACCCACGATGCCGACGACCTCGCCGGGGAGGATCCGCAGCCCGACACCGCGCACCCGCTCGACCTCGCCGCCGTCGGCGGTGCCGAAAGTCACGCGCAGGTCGGTGATCTCGGCGACGGGTTCTCCCGCGGCGAGCGCCGGACGCGCGATCGCCGCCGCCGCCGCCGACCGTCGCGTCGGGGTGACGGCCCCGAGGGCTCGCCGCACCACCGCGGAGCGCCCACCGCCGCGGGTGTCAGCGAGCGCCTCACTGACGAAGGTGAACACCAGTCCCGCCAGCACGACGGCGATGCCGGGACCGATCGCCGCGAGCGGGTTGACGTAGATACGGGTGATCCCATCCTGCAGCAGTCGCCCCCAGTCGTACTCGGGCGCCTGCACGCCGAGGCCGAGGAACGAGAGCCCGGCGAACGACAGCAGGGTCACGCTCGCGGTGGCCGCGGCGTTCACGAACAGCGGGTTGGCGATGTTGGGCAGGATGTGCCGGACCAGGATGCCGAAAGGCCCGACGCCGACGACGCGAGCCGCCCGCACATAGTCGCGGCCCGAAACCGACGAGGCGAGGTTGTAGACCAGGCGCGCCATGAACGGGATGCCGGCGATGCCGATCGCGAACATGGCGGTCACGGCGCTCGCGCCCCAGATGACGGTGAAGAAGAGAACCATCAGCAGCCAGGGGAAGGCGAGCAACACGTCGAGGAACCCTGTCGCGAGGCGGCGGACGTGCCGCGGCAGGATCACGGCGATGAGACCGTACGCGATGCCTCCGACCGTCGAGACGACGGTGGCGCCGAGGGTCAGCAGCAGGGAGACGCGGGCGGCCACGAGCACGCGCGCGAAGATGTCGCGCCCGAGGTCGTCGGTGCCGAAAGGGTGCGCGAGGCTCGGGGCGAGCAGCCGCTCCGGCACGTTCGAGGTCTCGGCCGCGGAGAGGAAGAGCGTCGGCCCCGCGACCGTGAGGAAGAGGAAGAGCAGCACGCCGATCGCGGCGGCGATGCCCGAGGGGGACAGCAGACGGGAGCGCCAGGTCATGGATCAGCCCTCCGTGATCGAGGACCGCGGGTCGACGGTCACGAGGATGAGATCGACGACGAGGTTCACGCCGAGGATGATGAGGGCGTAGACGACGACCAGCCCCTGGACGATCGGGTAATCCTTGGCCCCGACCGCCGGGACCATGACACCGCCCATGCCGGGGATCGCGAAGACCGTCTCGATCAGCACGGTGCCGGCGATCATGCCGCTGAGCAGCAGCCCGCTGACCGTGAGAGAGGCGGTGATGATGTTCGGCAGCGCATGGCGCAGGTAGATGAGTCGTCCTGGCAGGCGCTTCGCCCGCGCCGTGGTCATGTAGGTCGCCCCCAGTACACCCGACATCTCGACCTGCACGATGCGCGCGAGGTAGGCCATCGGGCCGAGGGCGAGCGCGAGGACCGGGAGCACGGCATCCTCGGGTGTGCCCCACCCGGCGGCGGGAAGCCAGCGCAGCTGCACGGCGAACAGGGCGATCAGACCGACCGCGAGCAGGAACCCGGGGACGGCGATGAGCATACCCAGCACGCCCGAGATGAGAGCGTCGGCGACCTTCCGGCCCGGGCGCTGAAGCGCGACGGCGGCTCCGATACCGAGGGGGAGCGCCGCGACCAGCGCGAGCAGGAAGCTCAGCACGCCCAGGGTCACCGTCGCGGGGAATCGCTGGCCGATCGTCTCGGACACCGATCGGCCGGTGCGGATCGAGTCGCCGAAGTCGCCGCGCAGAAGGTTGGCGACGTAGTCGACGAACTGCTGCGGCAATGGCTTGTCGAGACCGAGCTCGGCGCGGGTGGCCGCGACCAGTTCGGGAGAGGCCTGGATGCCGAGAGCCGCGCGCACCGGATCTCCAGGCACGAGATGTACGAGGAAGAACGAGGCGACGACCACGACGGCCAGGGACACGAGCAGGCGCCCCAGTCGGCGGATGAGGAAGGCCGCTCGGGGGGAGAGCTGACGGCCGCGCCCCTCCGCCCGCACCGCGAGGGCGGCGGTCGGAGTGCCGGCCAGGTCGGCGACGGCGGGCGGAGGGGTGGCGGTCACAGGCTCAGCCCTGCATCCGGATCGAGGTGGGGTTGAGGAAGTTCGGCTGCTCGAAGATCGCGCCGCTCATGTAGTTCGGCAGGATGTTGTCGATCACCGGGAAGGTGTCGAAACGATCGATGAGCTTCTTCTCGGCTTGCTGCCACAGTCCGCACGCCGTGTCCGGGGTCGCCGTCTTGGCCTGGGTGGCGAGCTCGTTGTACTCGGGGTTGTTCACGAACATGAAGTTCAGACCGCCCTTGTCGGGGGTCGCCCCGCCGAAGAACAGGTCGAGCACGACGGGGCTTCCCGGCGCGATCTGCACCCAGCCGGTGTCCCAGTCGAAGCTCGTGTACAGCTGGTCGGACCACGCTGCGGCGTCGTTCGCCGACAGTTCGGTGACCACACCGAGCTTGTCCCACGTCTCCTTGACCAGCTCGGCGGCCGGGGCGTGCGAGGCGGTGGGAGCGTCGTAGATGAACTTCACGGTCAGCGGCTGGCCGTTCTTCTGGCGGGTGCCGTCGGCACCGAGAACCCAGCCGGCCTGATCGAGCAGTTCGCCGGCGCGGTCGAGGTCGGTGGCGGGGAGGGTCCACCCGGGCGGGTCCTGCACGCACAGCAGCGGCGTCTTCATGACGAGGCCGCTGGAAGGCAACCCCGTCGCGCCGGCGATCACGGGTCCGACCTCGTCGCGGTTGATCGCGGTCGAGAGAGCCTCGCGCACGAGCGGGTCGGAGAAGGGCCGACCCTCGCGCTCGTTGAAGAGCATCTGGCCGACAGGATTGCGCACGCCGGCGTACTTCAGGCCGGCACCCTCCAGGCGATCCTGATCGGGGCCCGTGACGACACCGCTGTTGACCTCGCCCGACAGCAGCAGGTTGGTCACCGTGCTCTGATCCGACACGATCCGCTCTTCGATGGTGTCGGGGAGCCCCGCGGTGTCGCTGGTGACCCCGTAAGGCCCCCACGTGTAGCCGTCGCGCTTGGTGAACACGTACGCGTCACCGGGACGCGCCTCGCTCAGCTGGAACATGCCGGTGCCGTTCGTCGTGTTCGACAACGACGCCACGTTGGCGAGGCCCGCATCGCAGACCATCATGATCGTGCCGATGTTGATCGAGAGGAACGGGTCGTTGACGGTACTCGTCACGGTGACGACGTTGCCCTCGGCCGTGGCGGAGACGGCGTCGGTGATGACAGTGCCGTACGAGAACGTCGCGTTCGCCGGGTCGGCGTTGTAGTTGATGTTGTCGGCGACGGTCTTTCCGGTGAACGCCGAACCATCGGCGCACGTGATGCCGTCTTTGAGGGTGAAAGTGGCGGAGGTTCCCTCGTCGGTCCAGCTCTCGGCCAGCCACGGTTCGTACGAGCCGTCCGGTGTGACGTAGATGAGCGACTCGTACGCGACCGTGACGACGTCGAACGTGTCCGGCGAGACGGCCTTCATCGGGTCGAGGTCGCCCGGGTCGTCGCTGATCGCCTTCACGAACGTGCCGCCCGAGACGACGTTGCCTCCGCCGCCCCCGCCGTCGTCTGCCGGCGCGGCGCACGACGCCAGTGTCAGTGCGAGGAGAGCGAGCCCGGCTGCGGCCGGGACAAGGGTGCTGCGTTTCATTGCCTTGCTCCTTCAATCGGGTGAAGCATCGGTGGTGCAGGTGTGGTGCAGGGTCAGCTCGCGGGGAGGGGCGCCGCTAGGCGACTCAGGGGCCCAGCCGCTTTCACCGAGACCTTGAGCGTGGGGCGCGCGGTGTACGACAACGACGTCTCGAGCACGTCGACGATCTCGACCGCGAGGGGATCGGCCCCCGCCTGGATGGCCTTGGCGATCGCCGCTTCCGAGGCGGCCGCGATCGCGGCATCCCGGTCGTCGGCGTCGGAGATCTGCTCGGCGCGGCCTCCCGCGAGGGAGATGGCCGCACCGACCGCGTTCGCGACGTCGGCCCGATCGGGGCGCAGGACGTCGCCGGCACCCGGCAGGTCGTCGGGGACGAGGAGGGCGCCGCCGCCCACGACGACGAGGGGGAGGTCGACCCGGCCGAGCGACAGACGCTCGACGGCCTCCTCGATGCGCTCGTGGGCGTGGGCGAGGGCGCGGGTCAGCAGGTCGCGCTGCCCCGACGACAGCGTCGGCAGCGAGCGGCCCGGGATGCCGCGGCCGGCCGCCGCGGCGGCGTCGGTCAGGGTCGCGGTGGAGCCGCCGAAGAGCAGCCCCTCCTCGGCGATGCGGTAGCCCACCGAGCGGGGGCCGACCGCGCCGGTGCGCGGGTCGATGACCGTGCCGCCGCCGATCCCGAGGCTGAGGATGTCGGGCATGCGGAAGTTCGTGCGCACGCCGCCGATGTCGCGGGGAAGCGTGGACTCGCGGGGGAAGCCGTCGACGAGCACGCCGAGGTCGCTGGTCGTGCCGCCGACGTCGACGACGATCGCGTTCTGCGCGCCCGAGAGGAACGCCGCGCCGCGGATGGAGTTCGCCGGCCCGGAGCCGATGGTCAGCACGGGGTAGCGCACGGCGTAGTCGAGCGACATGAGCGTGCCGTCGTTCTGCGCGAAGAACGTCGCGACGTCGAGGCCCTCCTCCGCGACGACCTCGACGAGCGCGCGCGTGACGTCGCTCGCCACGCCGCGTAGGGCGGCGTTGAGCACCGTGGCGTTCTCGCGCTCGAGGAGCCCGTCGGGGCCGATGTCCTGGCTGAGGAACACCGGGACCGCCTCGCCGAGGTGATCGTGCACGAGCTGCTCGACCTCGCGCTCCTGCTCGGGCGACGACGGGCTGAAGATGCCGCAGACGGCGACACTGTCGAAACCGCCCTCCAGACCGTCGAGGAAGCGGCGGATGCCGTCGCGGTCGAGCGAGGAGATGGGCGTGCCGTCGACCATGTGGCCGCCGCCGAGCATGGCCGCACCGGCCAGGACCTGATCGCTGAGGTCGTCCGGCCAGCCGGTGAGCGGGGGCCACTCGGTCGCCGCGGGCGCCCCGAGGCGCACGAGCGCGACCCGGTCGAGCCCGCGCCGCGCGACGATCGCGTTGGTGGCGTGGGTCGTGCCGAGCATCACGCGCGACACGCGGTCGCGGTCGTCGCCGAGCTGCGCGAGCACCGCGGCGATCCCGCCCCGGATGCCGCCGATGACGTCGGCCGTCGTGGGCTGCTTCGTCCAGGCGATGACCGAGCCGGTGGCATCCACCACGACCGCGTCGGTGTTGGTGCCACCGACGTCGACGCCGATCGACAGGTCGCGAACGGCGCTCATCGCGCGTCCTTCCGCTCGAAGGGGACGTAGGGCAGGTCGTAGCCGAAGGCGCGGGGGCCGGCGAGCTCGAGGCCGCGCTCGGTGCGCCACAGCGGGTCGCACGCCCACGCGAGCACGGACACGCGCTGGCCGTACCGGAGCATCTCGGTGGAGATCGCGTGGCCCGTCTCGAGGTCGACGACGGTGATGAGGTCGGGCACCGTGGCCAGCACCTCGCCGTCTTCCAGCACGACGAGGTTCTCGTTGCGCAGCTCGACGCGCTGCAGACGCCCGCGGTCGTCGCCGATGCCCCCGATCGTGATGGAGCCGCGGACGAAGCCCCCCTCGGTGCGCCGCGAGACGTCGACGATCTTGCCGGTGATGAGCACGTCGGCATCGAGCTCCGCGGCGACCGCCGACACGGGGTCGGTGGCGTCGAGAAGCGCGTGACCGACGCGGATCGCGGTGCTGATCGTGCCCGGGATGACGGCGCCGGGAGCCGTCTCGGCGGTGAGCAGATAGTGGGCGCCGAGGCAGATGCCGCCCGCGGCGACGGTGACCGCGCGGGCGTGCCGCTCGAGCCAGCCGAGGTCGACGGTGCGCAGCGTGACGACGTTACCGACGACATCGCTGAGCACCGCGAAGTCGCACGGCACCCCGGCGACGTTCGTGGAGATCATCGTCGCCTCGGGGAACGCGCGGCCCATGCCGTCGGCATCCAGGAGCGCGACGCCGAGGCGGGCGGCCCAGCCGGCCGGGGAGACGCCGTTGCTGCCGCCGATCTCGGCGGGCATGATCGCGGTGATCTTGCGTCCCGCGACGCGCTCGGCCTCGCGCAGCAGCGTCTCGATCTGCTGCACCGACGAGAGCATCTCGATGCCGACCGTCGGTGCGCCGATGCCGCTCATCATGATGACCGCGTCGTCGGGGCCGAGGTCGTCGACCGAGAGCAGCCGCACCGGTCCGTGCTCGCGGATGGCGCGTTCGGTGGTGAGCTGCGAGGTGTAGACCGCTCCGCCGCCGCCGGTGCCGAAGATCGCAGCCCCCGCGGCGAGGGCGGCGATGTCGTCGGCGGTGACGTGCTCGGGGGCGCGCGCCGCGGTCGGCGGGACGAGGGACGGGGATGCCATGACATGACCCTAGGCAGCACTCGCGCGACCGACAATGTGGTGACGCGACAGGGAATCGGCGTACATTGTGCTCGTGGCACAGCTCACCACCGCCGACCTCCTCTCCCAGGCCGAACGTCTCGGCGTCGATCACGCCGCCGGCCCCCGCGCCGGCGCCGTGATCGAGCGCATCGACGTCGCGGCCTTGTCGGAGCTGCCGGCCCTTCCCGCGGGGACGCTCGCAGTGGTCGCGGGCGAGGACCCGCCCGCGTCGTACCTGGTCGACGTGGCCCTGCGCCAGGCGAGTGCGCGAGGGCTCGCGGGGCTGGTGATGCCAGTCGGCTTCGCACCCGCCGAGACCGCGAGCGTGCTCGCCGAACGCGGAGGCGTGCCCGTGCTCGTCTCCCTCGCCGCGCGCGCTCCCGACCTCGCCGTCACGATCGACCGCGTCATCAGCGGCGGCGCCGCGGAGTCGATGACGCGCGCGGCTTTCGCGGTCGAGAAGGCGACGGCCGCTGCGTCGGCCGGCGCATCCGACGCCGTGGCGGCGATCCTCGACGCCGCCGGAACCGCGCTCGGCGTGCGGGTCCGCGTGCAGGACGACCCCTCGACATCGTGGACCGACGCCGACGCCGTCTTCGCCGGCGAGGTGCCCATCGGCCGGCTCGTCGCGGAGACGTCCGACCCCGCGGCGACGGTGGCGCTGCCCGTCGTCGCCTCCCTCGTATCGCGGGCGATGCAGCGGCACCTGCAGGACCGCTTCGCCCCCAACCAGTCCCGCGCCGACCTCATCGTCGAGCTGATCCTCGCTGAGGCCGGTCGTGTCGACGGCTTCGTCGCGCCCGCCGCACGCCTCGGCCTGCCCCTGCAGCTGTCGCACGCGGTGGCCTGGATGCGACCTCAGCACCGCATCGACGCGGGGCTGCGCGCGCCGCGGTTCGTGGAGGCGGCCCTCGAGCTGTTCACGCTGCAGCTCATCGAGGACCGCGACGAGCTCTGGCACATCGCGTTCCTTCAGGACGACGTCATCCTCGTCAGCAGCGAAGACCACGGCGCCGGCGATCACCAGCGGCGCCTCCGCGACGTCATCGTGCGCGTGCAGGAGCAGGCGCGCCGGCTGGCGGGCGACGACTGGACGTACACGGTCGGTCTCGGCACACCCCAGACGGGCGCCGCCGGGCTCCGACAGTCGGCCGCCGAGGCCCGGGTCGCCGCGGACTCCGCGATCGCCGCCGGGCGCCTGGATGCCATCGAGCTCACCGACGTGACCGGGCTCCGGCGCCTCCTTCTCGACTTCTACGCCTCTCCGGTCAGCCGCAACCTGCTCGACGACCTGCTGCACCCGCTCGACGCGCTCGGGCCGGAGCGCTCGGCCACGGCGGTGCGGACGCTGCTGTCGTACCTCGGCAATCGCAACTCGCTCGCCCAGGCAGGCCGCGAGCTCATGCTGCATCCGAACGCGGTGGGCTATCGCATCCGTCGCGTCCGCGAGCTGCTCGACGTCGACCTCGACGACCCCGACACCCGGTTCGCCGTCGAACTGGCGTGCCGGGTGCGGCTCATCGGATCGGCACGCTGACACCCCTGTGCCCGAAGCACAGATCGCCCCCTGGATCCTGTGCCCCGACGACGATGAGCGCCGACCGTGCTCCGAGTAGCGTCGAACGCATGCTCCCCACCGACTTCCGCGCGCTCGGACTCGAGGAGATCCGCGGCACGCTGGGCGAGCCCGAGAGACCCTCGCTGCAGAAGATCACCGACCATCTCGACGAGAACTGCCTGCGCTTCCTCGCCCACTCCCCGTTCGCCACCCTGGCCACCGCCGACCGCGACGGACGGTGCGACAATTCGCCGCGCGGCGACTACCCCGGCTTCGTGCGGGCGATCGACGACCGGACGGTCGCGATCCCCGACCGCCTCGGCAACAAGATCGCCGACTCGATGCGCAACATCGTCGACAACGGCCACGCCGCCCTCTTGTGCTTCGTGCCCGGCATGAGCGAGACGTTGCGCATCAACGGCACCGCGATCGTCACCGACGACCCGACGCTGCTGCACACGCTCGAGCAGGACCACACGGTGCCGGACCTCGCGATCGTGCTGCGCATCGAGCAGGTGTACCTGCACTGCGGCCGGGCTCTCCTGCGCGGCGGCCTGTGGGACGCCGACATGCAGGACCTCGCGACCCAGGTACCGACTTCTGGCCAGATCTGGGCGAGCACCTCGGGCTGGGATGCCGCGGTCGGCGACGTGATCGACGACGCCATGGCCGGCGCCTACCGGGCGCTGTACTGACATGCGCACCCGCGAAGGGCTGATGCCCCTGGTGGTCCGGGAGATCACCCGAGAGACGCCCGACATCGTCAGCATCCGGATGCAGAACGCCGACGGCTCCCCCCTCCCGGCGTGGCAGCCGGGAGCACACGTCGACCTGCAGCTCATCACCCGACACGAGCGGCAGTACTCGCTCTGCGGCGACCCGGCCGACACCGCGTCGTATCGCATCGCCGTGCGCCGCGAGGAACTGTCGCGCGGGGGGTCGCACTACATCCACGCGTTCCTCCGCGAGGGCGGCACGGTCTGGGTCCGGCCGCCCCGCAACCTCTTCGAGCTGGGCGAGGCCCCGGCGTACCTGTTGCTGGCCGCCGGGATCGGGGTGACGCCGATCCTCGCGATGGCGCGACACCTGGCGTCCACCGGTGCGGACTGGCGCATGATCGTCGCCGCCCGCTCGCGCGACGGGGTCGCGTTCGCCGACGAGATCGCCGCCCTGGGCGAGCGCGCGCGCATGCACATCAGCGGCGAGCACGGCCGCCTCGACCTCCCCGCGGTCCTCGGCGCGATCGCCCCCGGCACCGACGTGTACGCCTGTGGTCCCGCGGGGTTCACCGACGCGCTGCTCGCCCTCGCCCCCACGCTGCCCGAGGGCTCCGGCATCCATCTCGAACGGTTCGAGCCACGCAAACGGGAGTTCGGCCCGAGCGAGTCCTTCACCGCGACCGCCGCCCGATCGGGCGTCACCGTCGAGGTGCCCGCGGCCCGGTCGCTGCGCGAGGCACTGCAGGGGGCGGGGGTCGCGGTGAGCGGGTCGTGCCTGCGCGGCGTGTGCGGCTCGTGCGCGATTCCGGTGCTCGACGGCGCGGTGGAGCACCGCGACTCGCTCACCGTCGACGACGACGCCCGCGTGATCTACGCGTGCGTCTCGCGCGCGCGCTCGGGCTCGGCGCTGGTGCTCGACGTCTGAGCGCGACGCGTTCCGTCTTCCCGGTCCCGACCGCCGCGCTGTTCGCGCCGCGCCGCGCCGCCCCGCCGAGCGCCGATAAACGCCGTTCCTGCCGAAACACGCCGTGACACCGCGAGTCTGAGCACAGACGGCGTTTATCGCGCCAATCCCCGAGCCGCCGTCGCCTCGCCGCGACGCCGTCGCCCCGGCCGTGGCCGCCCCACGCGGCCACCGGCTCACACCGCCCGGTGCGTGAACCGCCCGCCCAGCAGGGTCGCCGCGACCAGCATGCCCCGCAGCTCATCACGGTCGCAGGCGTGGGGATCCGCATCGACCACCACGAGGTCGGCCGGCTGCCCGACGGCCAGCGTCGTGCGGCTGCTCGCGGCGAGCGCGACGTCGAGTGGCAGGCGCTGCTCGGGATGCCACACCTCACGGTCGCCGCGACTGCGGGTGGTGGCCGACGCGATGGCGTGCCACGGGTCCAAGGGCGCGACGGGCGCATCGGAGCCGAGGCGCAGCTCCGCCCCCGAGCGGTGGAGCGATCCGAATGCGAAGGCCCGCGCCGTGCGCCCAGCCCAATGCAGATCGGCGATATCGCGGTCGTCCATCGCGTGCTCGGGCTGCACGCTGGCGATCAGTCCGGCGGCGCGGAAGCGCGCGAAGTCCCCCTCGCGGACGAGTTGGGCGTGCTCGATGATGCCCGGCATCCCGAGCTCCTCGAAGACCTCGACCACCTCGGTGTTGGCGCGGTCGCCGATCGCGTGGACGGCGGGCAGGATGCCGCCCGCCCTCGCTCGCACGAGCAGGCGGCGCAGTTCGTCGACCGGCACGCTCTGCACGCCGCACCCGTGCTCGGCGTGCGGGTCGGCGCCAGGGTAGGGGTCCCAGCACCACGCGGTGCGGGTGTTGAGGGAGCCGTCAACGACGACCTTCAGGCGCCCCATCGTCACGAGGCCGTGGCGATCGAGCGGGTCGCCGGTCCGGTGTCCCGCGGCGATGGCCTCCTCGAGCCGGTCGGGCCAGACCGATCCGTCGACCCGCAGCGAGCGGACGCCGGCGGCGACCCGCTCGGGCCACTCGAGGAAGTTCGGCACGTTCTCGTAGTCGACGATCCCCACGATCCCGCGGCGCGCCGCGGCATCCGCCACCTCGCGATATGCCTCGATCGGAATGGAGGCCGCTTTCTGGAAGCGCTGCAGGGAACCGATCCAGTCGGCCTCGGAGACGACGCCGCTCGCGTCGGGGTGCAGACCGAAACGCTCGGCACCGCGCGAGTTCATCCACCCGGCGTGCAGGTCACCGCTGACGAGCATCACGGGGTCGTCGGGGAACGCCTCGTCGAGGGCGCGTAACGAGGTCGGGGTCGTCCATAGCCCGTCGCGGTAGCCGTAGCCGACGAGCACGCCGTCGGTGCGCGGGGCGCCCGCGGCGAGCGCGCGCCGCACGATCTCGACGACCTCGTCGGGGCTGTTCGTCCCCCCGACGTCGACGCGACGGCTGGAGATGACCCATTGCGTGAAGTGCACGTGCGCGTCCCACAGCCCCGGGCCGACGAAACGGCCGTCCATATCGACGTCCTGGCCACCGGCCGGCGTGGAGCCCGCCGGGGTGATCGCGGCGATCAGACCGTCGCGCACGACGACGTCGACGGGCCCGCCGCCCCCGTACGGACGGACGGAGCGCAGGGTGAGCGCGCTCACAGCGCCGGCACCGGGGAGCCGACGAGACCGAACAGGTCCTTCGGGTCGTCGGGAGCGGCCACGAGGTCGATCTCGAGCGCGAGCTCGGTGCCCGCGACGCTGTCGCGCAGGAACCGCAGCGCCGAGAAGTCCTCGATCGCGAAACCGACCGAGTCGAACACCGTCACCTGGTCGTCGGACGTGCGGCCGGGTCGCCGGTCGGTGAGCACCTCCCAGAACTCGGTCACCGGGAAGTCCGCCGCCACGCGCTGGATCTCCCCCTCGATGCGCGTCTGCGGCGTGTACTCCACGAACACGGGCCCGCGCGAGAGGATGGCCGGGTCGAGTTCGGTCTTACCCGGGCAGTCGCCGCCGATCGCGTTGATGTGCATCCCGGATGCCACGTCGGCGTCGCTCAGCACGGTTGCCGCCGCCTTGTCGGCGGTGCAGGTCGTCACGATGTCGGCGCCGCGCGCGGCCTCCGACGCCGCGTCGCACACCACGATGTCGAAACCGAGCGGGGCGAGGTTGCGCACGAGCTTGGCCGTGGCCGCGGGATCGACGTCGTAGACCCGAAGACGGTCGACGCCCAGCACGCCACGGAAGGCCAGGGCCTGGAACTCGGCCTGGCTCCCCGCGCCGATCATGGCCATCTTCGATGCGTCGGCGCGCGCGAGACGCCGCGCGACCATCGCCGAGGTCGCGGCCGTGCGCAGCGCCGTCAGCAGCGTCATCTCCGAGAGGAACACCGGGTAGCCGTTGTGCACGTCGGCGAGCACGCCGAACGCGGTCACGGTCTGGTATCCACGGCCGGGGTTGAAGGGGTGCCCGTTCACGTACTTGAACGCGTACGTGTCGGGGTCGCTGATGGGCATCAGCTCGATCACGCCGAAGGGCGTGTGGCTGGCCATGCGCTCGACCTTGTCGAACGACGGCCACCGGCGGTAGTCCGCCTCCAGGTAGGCGACCATGTCGGTCATGAGTCGCTCGGCACCATGCGTGGCGACCCATCGCACCATGGCATCCACGCCAACGAAACCGGTCATCGTTCTTGTCGTTCCTCTCGGGGGCGGATGGCATCCATCCGGTCGGCCAGGGCCGGGTTGACGTAGGGACCGGGAGCGCGCAGCGCCGCGATCACGCGGCCGACGACGGCGTCCGGCTTGTCCTGACTGAGTTTCTGCTTCGCCTCGACGCGGGCCACGGGCAGGTGGAAGCCGACCGTGCCGTGCACGATGCGCTCGGCGTAGGCCGTGTTCTCGAGGCTGTGATGCATCAGGAAGGGGTTCGGCAGCGGCGCCTCGAAACGCGTCACGAGCCGGTCGAGCACGACGAGGTTCTCGTCGTCACTCAGGATCTCGGGGACGCCGTACAGGTGCGCCACGACGAAGTTCCACGTGGGCGCGGCGGGCGAGGTGTCGTACCAGCTCGGCGAGACGTACCCGCTGGGCCCCGACACGATCACCATGACCTCGTGCGCGCCGAGCTCGTGCAGCGCCTCGTCGGGGCGACCGACGTGGCCCACGAGGGCGAGGCAGTCGGCCGTGTCCTCGACGAGCACCGGGTAGTGGGATGCCACGAGCCCGCGCCCCGGAACGTGGCTGACGAGGGTCGCCCAGGGGTTCTCGACCACGAGCGCGCGGACGGCGTCGAGGTCGTCCAGCGCGTAGTCGGCGTTGTGCCTCATGCCGCCGCCTCCCCGCGCGGCGGGCCGAAGACGAGCACGAGCTCGGCCGGCTCAGCGGAGGCGTTGCGCACGCCGTGCCGCATACCGGCCGGGGCATACGCCGCGTCTCCCGCCGCGAGCACGCGCTCGTCGCCGTCCGTCGAGAACATGACCTCGCCGCGCGTCACGATGTACATCTCGTCGCTGCTCTCGGTCGAGCAGCTGTCCGCCGCCCCGGTCAGGTGCCGGTGCTCGCCCTCGGACGCACCGGGGGCCAGGTGGTAGAGCATCACGTGGGCACCGAGGGCCGTGGCATCCGCGAAGTACCACTCGATGCCGACCCGACCCTCCCCCTCGTACAGGGTCCATTCGTGGTGACCGTCGCCTCGTCGTTGGATTCGCATGCCGGGCCTCACATCGCGGGGACGGCGGTCGCGTCGACAGCGAACGCCGTCACGTCGTCGGTGGTGTCGCCACCCGTCGCCAGCTCGGCCAGGGCCAGACCGATCGCGGGCGTGAACTTGAAGGCGTGCCCCGCCCCGAGCGCCACGATGATGTCCGGCTGCTCGATGAGCGGCCCGATGACGAAGCGCCGGTCGGGCGTGAGCGCGTACTGGCACGTGACCGTGCGCAGCAGCTCACCGCTGGCGGGGATCGTCGCGGCGAGGAAGGCCGCCAGCTCAGCGGTGCGCTCGGGCGAGGGCACGAAGGTGCGCTCGGCGGGAGTCATCCGGTTCTCGGAGACGTCCCGCGCCGCCTTGACCGTCGGCTCCCCGTACGTGGGGAACCCGTAGAAGCACTGCTCGTCCTCCCAGATCCACACCGGGAAACGGTCACCGTCGAACGCCTCGGGGTCGGCGGGCGCGAAATAGCTGACCTGCTCCTGCATCACCTCGAGCGGGATCCGGATGCCGAGCGGCTCGAGCAGCTCGTTCGTCCACGCGTCCGCGGCGACGACGACCCGGCGCGCCCGCACGTCGCCGCCGGAGGTCGAGACGACGACGCCCTCGCCGTCGGGACGGAGGCGATCGACGCGGGTGCGGTCGCGCAGCGTGGCGCCGAGGACGCGCGCGTGCATCTGCAGGGTCGCGACGGTGCGGGCGGCGTGCGCGATCCCCGAGTCGGGGGTGTAGACGCACGTCACCCCCTCGGGGACCGCGAACTGCGGCCATCGCCCGCGCACCTCGTCGGGACCGAGCAGCTCGAACGGCACGCCGCTGTCGGAGAGGCTGCGCGCGAAGTCGGCCGCGTCGTACGGGCCCTCGTCGGGGATGAATACGACGCCGCCCGTGATGGTCAGCAGACGTTCGCCGGTGGCCGCCTCGAGCGCCGCCCACTCGCGATATGCCGCCTGCGCGAAGCGCACGTACGCGGCCGAGCCGTACGAGGTGCGCACGATGCGCGAGGTGTCGTGCGAGGCGCCGCGCACGTGCCCGAGCTCGAACTGCTCGAACGCGACGACGCGGACGCCCTGACGAGCCAGGTGGTACGCGGCCGCGCTGCCGAGCGCGCCGAGTCCCACGACGGCAACGTCGAATTCCTCCATGACGGATCCTTCCGAGAGCCGGACGGGCGCCCGGCGAATACCGGCAATTATTCGAATCGCTCGTCGCGGCCCTGTTACGGTCGCCAGCAACAGCAATTCATCGCCCATAACTTTGCAGAAACGAGGGATGCCGTGACCGCGCGCGTCGAGCAGTCCGTCGCGGTCCTGCGCACGGTCGCCGGACGCACCGACCCGACCGCGCCGCTCCCGCTCGCCGCGATCGCCCGGCCGGCCGGCATCGGGCTCAGCACCGCGTCGCGCCTCTGCGCCGAGCTCGCCGACGCGGGACTCCTGCGGCGGGCCGACGGCTACGGCACGTACGGCGTGGGCGCCCGGGCGGTCGCGCTGTCGGGACGCGCCGCCGCCGCCCTGGGGCCGACCGTGCACTTCGAGCTGCACCGGCTGGCGCAGGACACCGCCGAGACGGTCGTGCTCGCCGCCCCCGAGACCGGTGGCGCGCGGATCGTCGCGACCGTCGCATCGGGGTGGACCCTGCACGTGCCCGCACTGATCGGCGACCGCGTGGACGACCCGCGCCGCGCGCTCGTGCGGGCGGCGTCGCCCGACGGCACCGGCGAGGTGATCGTGGAGTCGCAGATCGGCCGTGCCGTCGAGATCGCCGTCGCCCTCACCGCCCCCGACGGTCGTCGCGTCGCCGTTCTCGCCGTGTCGCTCCCGGTATACCGTGCCGCCCGCGCACGCCCGCGCATCCGCCGCCTGCTGACCGACGCCCGTCACGCGTTCGAACGCGCCCTCGCGCGGACGCACCGCCCGGAGCCCGCCCACGATGCCGCGCCCGCCGCAGATGCCGCGCCCGCTCGCGGCGACGACCCCTCCGCCGCGCCGATCCGGGCGATCGAGGCGGCCGCGCGCATGGCGGAGGTCGTCGCGGCCTCCCCCCGCTCCGTCGCGGCCGCGGCCGCCGCGGTCGGGATGCGCCTCGACCGCGCACGCCGGCTGGCCGACGCTCTCGTGCGCACCGGCCTGCTCGCCCGCGACGCCGAGACCGACGCCCTGCACGTCGATCCCGCGATCCACGCGTGGCACCGGGCCGCCTTCGCCCCGACCCTCGCGCTCGACGGTCCCGCCCGCACGGCCGCGGCCGCGGAGCGGGTCGGTGCGTGCGTCTTCGTCACGACGCTCACCGGCATGCGCAGCTTCACGATGCTCGAGCACATCGAGCCGCTCGGAGAAGGACTGCGCATGTCGCCCTGGCTCGGCCGCCCGCACCCCCTAGTCGGTTCCGACGGCGGCCCCACACTCGCGATGGACTTCGACGCGCCCCAGCTCGCACAGCTCTTCCCCCGGCGCCACGGCGCCGGGGAGTACGAGCAGTTCGTGCGCCGCGTCGAGCGGGTGCGCGCCGACGGGACGCTCACGATGCGCTCGATCGACGAGTTCGGCATCACGTCGGTCTCGGCCCCGGTCCGCGACGCCGCGGGTCTCGTCGCGGCCGCCGCGTGCATCGTCGGCGCGACCGAGGACGTCTCCTCGCGCCTGCCCGAGCTTCGCGAGGCCGCCCGCGCCCTCGCTGCGGACCTTTCCCGTGACCTCGGCGCGACGTGCGCGGCATCCATCCCCGTCTCCGCCGGGGTGGAGTTCGCGCCCATACCGTCGCCCCGCTGACGCGGGCTATGGTCGCTCGCACAGAACCCGAAGGACTCCGGATGCCTCACACCCCCGACCCCGCGATCTTCTACGACACCGCGGGAGACCCCTCCGCGCCGACGGTCGTGCTGATCGCCGGCGGCGGCGCGCAGCTCATCGCCTGGCACGTCGACCTCGTGGCCACGCTCGTGGACCGCGGACTGCACGTCGTGCGCCTCGACAACCGCGACGTGGGCCTGTCCGCCCGCTTCGGTGGTCCCGACGACATCGACGGCGGCTACGGGCTCGAGGAGATGGGCGACGACGTCATCCGCGTGCTCGACGACCTCGGGCTGGACGCGGCGCACCTCGTCGGGCACTCCATGGGCGGGATGATGGCGCAGATGGCCGCGATCCGGCATCCCGAACGCGTGCGCAGCATGGGTCTGCTCTCCACGATCCCCGGCCGCGATCCGCGCTACATCCTGCACGACGAGCGTCCCGAGCTCATGCGACAGCCCGTCCGCTACAGCCGCGAGGAGGTGCGGGCGGGCGCGGCGGCGTTCGCCGCCTCCACCGCAGGCGAGCGCTACCCGCTCGACGTCGCCTGGAACGCGTGGGCCGCCGTCGAGGCCTTCGACCGCGGCTACGCGCCCGAGGGCTTCTCGCGTCAGTGGTCCGCGCTGCTGCGCGCACCCGAGCGACTCGAGGCGCTGCGCGCGATCGACGTGCCCGCGCTGGTGTTCCACGGCCGCGACGACGACGTGCTGCACTGGAGCGCGGCCGTCGACATGGCCGAGGCGCTGCCCGCCGCTGAGCTGCAGGTGCACCCCGGCATGGGCCATTTCATCGCGCCCGAGCTGTGGCCCGAGCTGATCGCGGGCATCGCGCGCGCGGTGGAGGCCGGCGAGGCGCGAGTCCGCTCCTGACGTCGGCGCGGGTCGGCGCGTCAGTGCCCGGCGTCGGCGGGGACGTCGCGCTTCACGAGGCGAGTGATCCCCGTGATCAGCCCGACGATGACCAGGCCGAGCACGAGACCGAAGACCGCCGACATGGCCGTCTCCACGATCCACACGATCACCGGCCCCGCCGCCTCGATCGCGTGCGTGACCAGGTGGACGAGCTCGTAGGGTCCGGCCCAGAACGTCTCCTCGAGGTTCTGGAGCACGAGGTGCCCACCGACCCACAGCATCGCGACCGTCCCGATGACGCTGATCACGCGGAACACCGCGGGCATGGATGCCACGACCCGCACCCCGAAGCGCCGAACGCCGCGCGAGGGGCTCTTCATGAACCGCAGGCCGATGTCGTCGACCTTCACGAGGAGGGCGACGGCCCCGTAGACGACGAGCGTCATCGCGAGACCGATGACCAGGAGAGCGGCGAGCGTCATCCAGATGTCCAGCCCGGGGTCGAGGCTCGACAGGGCGATCAGCATGATCTCGGTGCTGAGGATCAGGTCGGTGCGCACCGCTCCGAGCACGAGCTTCTTCTCGTCGCGCGGTTGGTCCGCGTCGTGCTCGCCATGCCCCACGCCGAACCACTCGAGCACCTTCTCAGCCCCCTCGAAGCAGAGGAAGCAGCCGCCGATGATGAGCAGGTAGGGCAGCACCCACGGCGCGAACGCGGTGAGCAGCAGCGCGATCGGGATGATGATCACGTACTTGTTGATGATGCTGCCGAGCGCGATCTTCCACACCACGGGCAGCTCGCGCGCGGGAGAAAGCCCCTGCACGTACTGCGGGGTCACGGCCGCGTCGTCGATGACGACGCCCGCGGTCTTGGCACTCGCGCGCATGGCGGCGCTGAGGATGTCATCGACGACGGCGAGCAGACCGACCGACATGTGCGTATCTCCCGGGGGTGAGGATGCGACGCGTGCACGCCGCGGGACGACACTAGCGGGTGCCCCCGACACGTCGTGGCGGCTGGCGCCGAGGCGCTCTCCCCTGTCGATGCGCGTCGGGCCTGGCTAGGGTGAGGCTCACGGCATCGACAGGGAGAGCGCATGTCCTTCATCACGCGGGGTTTCGGCGGTCGACGGCGCGAGCGCGACCCGCGACTACCCCCTGGACAGACACTCGTGTCGGATTGGCCGGTGCTGTCGGCGGGCCCCACCCCGTCGGTCGCGACCGCCGACTGGGAGTTCGCGATCGGCACCGAGAACGGTGTGCACCGCTGGAATCTCGAGGAGTTCCAGGCCCTGGGCATGGAGGACGTCACGGTCGACATCCACTGCGTGACCCACTGGACCAAGCTCGACATGCCCTGGCGCGGCGTCTCGCTCGATCGCGTATTCGCCGAGGTCGAGACGAGCCACCGCTACGTGATGGTGCACTCCTTCGGCGGATACACGACCAACCTCGCCCTCGACGACCTGCTCGGGGGCAGGAGTTGGATCGCCTTCGAGGCGGACGGCGCCCCGCTCACCCCGGAGCACGGCGGGCCCGCTCGCCTTCTCGTACCGCACCTGTACTTCTGGAAGAGCGCCAAATGGGTGCAGGGGCTCATCACGATGCCGGCCGACAAGCCCGGGTTCTGGGAGCAGAACGGCTATCACCTGCACGGCGACCCGTGGCGTGAGGAACGATACGGGTGAGTCGGCGGGCGGCATCCTGGCACGTCGCGACCGTCGTCGAGACGCGCCCCGAGACCTCGACCGCGCGCCGCATCACGCTCGAGGCGCCGACCTGGCCGGGCAACGACGCCGGCTCGCACGTCGACGTGCGGCTCACCGCTGCGGACGGCTACCAGGCGAGCCGGTCGTACTCGCTCGCGTCGTCGGGCGAGGGCACGCGTCTCACGCTCGCGGTCGACGAGGTCCCCGACGGCGAGGTGTCGCCGTTCCTCGTGCGGGAGCTCCGCGAGGGCGACCGGATCGAGGTGCACGGGCCTCTCGGCGCCTACTTCGTCTGGACCCCCTCCGGCGACCCGGCCCCGGTGCACCTGATCGCCGGCGGGTCGGGAGTGGTGCCCCTGTACGCCATGGCGTCCGCGCACGCCGAGAGCGACGATCCGGCCCCGTTCCGGCTGCTGTACTCGGTGCGCTCGCCGGACGACATGTTCTTCCGCGCCGAGATGGAGGCTCTCGCCGAGAGCGACGACCGTTTCGACCTGCAGGTCGTCTACACGCGACGCGCACCGGCGGGATCGACGACTCCCCCCGGGCGCCTGACCGCCGAGCGGCTGCGCACGGCCGTTCCCTCCGCCACCGCCTCTCCGCGCCTCTTCGTGTGCGGCCCCACCCCCTTCGTCGAGGCGGTCGCGGGATGGCTGGTCGAGGAGGGGCACGCACCCGGCCGGGTGCGCACCGAGAGATTCGGGGGTTCGTGATGACACGTCTCGACGGCAATGCCCTCGCCGGCCGATTCGCCGACCTCATGGGGTGGGATGCCACGGCCTCCGAGGTGCGTTGCACGCACTGCGGCATGCGGGGGCTCCTCGCGACCGCCGCGGTCTACATCTCCGCAATGGGCGCCGTCGTGCGATGCCGATCGTGCGACGCGGTCCTGCTCACCCTCGTCGACGCCCCGGACGGGCGCTCGTGGATGGGGATGCCGGGGCTGAGCGCGCTGGAGCTGCGGCGCGGGTGACGCGCTGCGGGTGATTGCGTCCGCGCTCAGGGCGCGGCCATACTCGCCCGAGAGCGTCGCGCCGACCGTGCGCGAGACTGCGGACGTGAGGGGTGGACGATGGCAGCTGCGGAGCCGGGCTGGTACGACGACGGGTCGGGACGGATGCGCTGGTGGGACGGCGCGCAGTGGACCGACCGATTCCAGGAACCGACGGCGCCGCAGCCGGGCATCGCCGACATGGTCGCGCGAGCTCAAGCCGACGCGGTCGCCGGGGCGCAACCCCGTCCCGCTCAGAACGGCTGGAACTATGTCGTCCTCCAGGTCGTGCGGAAGGAGAAGTTCTTCGGAACCGGTTCGGGCAACCTCACGGAGCTCGAGAACGTGATCAATCGGCAGGCCACCCTCGGCTACCGCCTGCACACGATCACCACCGCCTCGTCGGGCAGCACCGGCTTCGGGGGCGGCGATCGTATTCAGGCCACGATGGTGTTCGAGCGCCAGGGGTGATACCCGGAACCAGAAAAGCCCCGGCGAACCGGGGCTTCTTCTGCGGAGACGGAGGGATTTGAACCCTCGGTCCCCTTACGGGGACTCCACCTTAGCAGGGTGGTGCACTAGGCCTGACTATGCGACGTCTCCAGGTGCCCGAGCTTGCGGCACGAGCACACCGGTCCATACTAACCGGATGCCACCCGGCATCCGAAACCGAAGTCCGGATGCCGGGTGTCGCAGCCGCGCGTCACTGACGCACGTTGCCGTTCGAGCAGGTCGCCTGTGCGGCGGTCTGCCCCGCGATGCCCTCGGGCAGAACGACCGCGTCGGACGTCGGCGCAGGGCTCGCGGTGGCGTCGGCGCCCGCGGTCGGGGCGTCGGTCGGGGCGGGGGTGGCGGTGTCGACCGGAGCCGGGGTGGCGTTGGCGTCGGCAATCACGCCGTTGCCGTCGCTCAGGTTGCCCGACAGCTGCAGCGGCTGGTTCGCGGCGAGCGCGGCCCACAGGGTGTCGGCGTCGGTGCGGTCGGGGACGACGCGGTTCGGGTCGGACGGGTCGGTGTAGGTCGGGTACTGGATGAAGACGATCTCGCTGAAGGGGACGTCCTTCACCGCGGAGGCGATCTGCACGAGCGTCAGCGGGTTGGTCAGCGAGGTCGAGGGGTCGACGTTGCGCAGCGCGGTCGAGGCCAGCTTGTACAGCGTCGCCGGGTTCGACAGCACCTCCTGGCTCTTCAGCTTGTTCGCCAGTCGCGACATGTACTGCTGCTGGTTGGAGATGCGACCGAGGTCGCCACCGTCGCCGACGCCGTGGCGCGTGCGCAGGAACTGCAGCGCGTCGAGACCGACGACGGTGCGCATGCCGGCGGGCCAGTCGATCCCGGTGTACGGGTCTTTGATGCCGTTGGCGATGCAGACGTCGACGCCGCCGACGGCATCTGTGATGTTGATGACGCCGCCGAAGCTCACCTTCGCGGCGAAGGGGATCTCGAGCCCGCTGAGGTCGGAGATGGTCTCGACCACGCAGGAGAGACCGCCGTACGAGAACGCGCTGTTGATCTGCTGCTTGCTCATCGCGGAGTGCTCGACGCCGTCTTTGTCGGTGCACGACGGGATGGGAACCATGAGATCGCGCGGGAACGAGATCACGGTCACACGGCGCGGCGCGTCGGAGATGTGCACGAGCATGTTGACGTCGTTGAGGCTGCCCTCGGAGTCGGCCCCGGTGCACCGGTCGCCGAACAGCTGGGCGAAGTCGGGCTCGCACTCGTCGGTGCCGATGAGCAGCATGTTCACGCCGCCCTTGAGCTCCCCGAGGTCCGGCGGAACGGCCGGCTGGTTCTTCAGTTCGACGGCGTCGGCCGTGAAGCTGCGGGTCAGGTCGATCGCGGCGTAGGCCAGCACCGTCCCACCCGAGACGAGGAGCACGGCGAGCGCGATCGCGAGTCCGCGGAACAGCTGGCCGAGCGGGCCGGGTGACCGCAGCCGCCCGTGGCGCGCGACGGTCCTCTGACCGCGCGGGGTGTTCGTCTTGCTCACTCGGGTCCTTTCACGACGGATGCCACCGGCCCGGCAGCACGTCGACTCCGGCGCGGCAGTCCGAAGTCGCAGCAATACTAGGGATCCGCGGCTGTGAATGCCGTGAGGGCCGGGCGTTTCAGCCGTTCATCCGGCCGACACCCGCGCGTTGCCGGGGGCCGGTAGTGTGCGACGGCGAGGGGAGGCGGGGCGCGTGGACGAAGCTCTCGAGGTCCCCGTGATGATCACGGGCCTCATCACCCTCTTCATCGTGACGAGTCTCATGGGCATCGCCGCGGCCCGCCGCAATCGCGACTGAGCGAGTCTCAGAAGACGACGCGATCATCGCTGACGCGCGGAGCCTCCGGCGGCGTGGGCCCAACTCCGTTCGACTCCCGCTCGACCGGTCATAACGAGAGAAGGCGGACCCCTGCGGGGCCCGCGTTCTCTCGTTGCGGAGGCTACGCAATGGCTTTCGAACCCGTCGTGGGAGACCAAGCGGCTCCTCGATTGGATTCGCGCGTCCGGCAACGGGCAATCTCGTGAGCACACTGACGAGCCGTAGGGTTCGCCATGCGCCGGGTGGCGCTACGCTGTGGGCATGACGCCGCTGTCGAGTTGGTTTTGTGATTCATGTGGCCTGCGTATCGAGGAGCCCAAGAACGCTCTCGTCGTATGGAAGTGGGGCACGAACACCCCCCGCTCCGACTTCCGAATCATCCACAAGGGGAAGAACTGCGACACTGACCGAGCCACTCAGAGTATGCAGCTCGATGAGCTCCTCGGCCCTGACGGGGCTACATGGATGCTGAGCATGCTCGATGGCGGCCCAATCTCCTCTGAGCCCCCGAGAGCCTCCCCCGTAGCGCTCAATAGCTTCGTGGACCTTTTCCGGCGCCTACAAACTCCGTACTACGAGGAAGCTCGCCGCCACTTCGGTCACGATCACGTGCGTGACGACTTTTCGGACGCCAATGAAGCGGAACCGTACATGACCGACAGGCTCCACTCGATTGCAATGCACGATGACTGAGGTAGCTGGGCGCACCCCAAAGCATCGATAGCTCCGCCTGGCCCGCTCGGGATAGCCGCGCTTGGCACCGCAGGAGGCACTTGGCGCTCGACGCGCCTCAACATGGCTGTTCTGCACGGCCAGGTGCCGATTAGCCTCACGGTGTGGATCACTTTATTGCGACGATGACGGCAGCGGACTGGGTCACCGCCGCTCTCGCCGTCCTTGCTCTCGTCACTTCGGGAATTAACGTAGTTCAGAATCACCGTTTTCAACCGCGTCCTCATTTCGACGTCGCGATGGAGACCGTTGCGACGGAAAACGAGCATGGAGTCATGACCATTCTGTGCTTCGTTTCTAACGATGGCGATGCCACTCCAAGAAACGTCAGAGTACAGGTGAGCGCACCGTGGGTGCGGGACGCCACGGGCACAAAGCATTGGGCACGCTGGACGAGATTTACGCCCGACGACAAGGCTCAGATACTCGTCCTTCCGGCTGAAGCGTGCATACGTCGCACTATAAGCCTGGGCGTTTACGAATTTTTCCCTATGGGGGACCGCCTAACGCGCGGTGCGCCCCGAGAACGAGCAGAACGGCCAACGGTGACCATCAGCTACAGAGGACGACTTTCACCAGTTCGCAGGACCGCAAATGCCGTCAAACCGATCCCCAGATTTGGAGGCTGTTGACCATGGAGGCACTCGTTCCGGTCATGGTCGGCGGCTTGATTGCCGCGGTCGGCGGGCTTCTCGGCGCGGCGATCCAAGCGCGTCGCGACCACGCGAAGTGGCTGCGAGAGAAGAGGCTAGAGGCCTACGTGCCGCTCGTAGCCTTCCTGACCGAATACGAAATCATCCTCTCATCAGTTGCAGACCATCAAAGCCGGATCGACGACGTCATTCCTCATGCATCGAAGGAAGAGGTCGAACGATTGGAGAGCGCTTTGGCTCCGGATGCAGCTAGAGGCATGGAGTACAGAGACCGCGTCCCTAAGGAGCTAGCCGCGATCGCAGTGCTGGGGCCCGCGAGTCTCGCCGAGGCGGCCAGGCAATGGGAGGAGGCATCCCGCACCACTCTTGTACCTTGGTTCAAGGTTGGAAGTGCCCTTCGCCCCCTCATTGCACAGATGCGCAAAGCCCTGAATATCAAGACCTGAGCGCGTCGAAGCGTCACTGGAAAGCGCCCCGTATCCTCGTTTCATGGACTCTGCAGAAGAGTGGCTGATCGCGATAGTCGGCGGTGCCGTTGCGGCGGTTCTCGGAACCGGCGTACTTGCAATCTTTAACAAACACGTCCGCGAGAAGTTCTGGAAGCCAATCGGTCGCGGGGTCCGATGGGTACTCACGTTACGACCGACAACCAGCACACGGCAAGCAGCGATCGAGCGGGAGATGGCACACCTTCGAGAAATGGCGGCTACCAGCGAAAAGCGGTTCACGGAGGTCTGCGACCTCCTTGACGTGACGCCCGTGCTTGCGGATAGCACGCTCGTACCGGAACGCATTCAGAGGCTGCAGGAGGCGGCAGCGGAGGCCTGGGCTCACTCCAATGCGGAGGCTGCTGCCGCTCGGAAACACGCACAGTCTCAGATCGATGCCGTGCGGTCTCTCGCGGAGAGTCAGATGCGTGACGCTGCGCGAGCACACGAACATCAGATCGCCGCAACTCGCAGCACTGCTCTTGAAGAGGGACGCGCGGCCGGACGCGCGGAGGTCGAGGCAGAGGTCGCAGCCCAGCGCGCTGCTCCGCCAATGCAACCGGTGTGGCGTATTGATGACCCGGGTCCGGGCGCCAACATCTACTTCCTACGTAACATGCAACCCGGAGTCACGATCACTGACGTAAGTGTCGAAGCGGATAGTAGCGAGTTCGTGTTCTCCGGCCCGACCCAGACACGCGGGCCGTTCGAGAACTCTCTCTCGTTTCTTGGTTCGAAGAGTCTGCGCGGCAGAAAATTGGGCGTGAGCTTCACCGTCAGGTGGCGAGACTTCAATGGCGATTCGTGTGCGCGCACGGTGAAAGTGGATCGTGACCCGAGCCGGGGCATCGTCGTCGGGTAAGGACGGTGACGGAGCGTGTTCAAGGCGTGGTAAATCTGTGCTGCGAACGTCTCGCGCAGTCGAGCGCCGCGGACATCAGCAGCGTCGCCCACGTCCGGACACCAAACGCTTAGCCGAAGCACACGGCACTCAAGAGGGATCGCTTCTTGCCCTAGCTCAATCCGTGGACCGGCCCGTGCTCTCGCCGCTTTCCTGAATAGCCCCGGTGTCCGAGATCGTGATGTGCCCATCTGCGAAGATTCGAAGAGCGTTGAGCGCATCATTGCCCCTAGTTACGAACGCGTCCCGTTGTCGGTCATCGACGCCTAGCAGGTCAAAGATCTGTGCCCGCACGATGAGCTTGGAGAGTGCGGTGAGTCCTAGGAGCTGTATAGACGGAGGGTTGGCTTCTCGGTCAGGGTGCTTGAGGTCATTGTTCACATTAGCGATCGCTTTTGCGATCCCGCGCCTTGAGCCGACCGTCGTCCACTCGATATTCGCGGCTTCCATACACTTCTCGATATTCTCGAACAGCGGCCGACGTCGACGATCACCGAACCTGAAGTAGCCGAATCGATCTAGCGATATGGCGAGCATCATTAGTTGAGGTTCGAGGAAACGAGATGCCCCGTTCAGCACCTCAACAGCTGGTTGCACAGCTTGTTCGAAAACCTCATTCCCGTAGAGCGTGACCCAGTCGGCAAGAGCTGCTGGAGTCAGATCAGTGAGCTGTAGCGGCGGGTGAGAGAAGTGCGGCGATGACGGCTTGTCCGCGGAGTGTTGGGCAATCGTTCCTTGAAACTGCACTTGGACGAAGCTTGGGTCGCTTGTCGTCCCGTCCATCATCCAAACGGGAAACTGGTCGTCGCGGAGCCTATGAGAACGCCATGAGAGAGGTTGTCCATGGATGAGGATTAGCAGCGCGCGAATCGGCCACTGTGCCGCGAGATGATCGAGCGGCGAGGCCCCGGTATCGCTCGTGGTCAAGATGTAGGGCTCGCTGTCGACGACATGGAAGTATCGGCCGCGCTGTGCAGCCCATGACACGCTCGACTTGATCGCATACGAGTAGCCGTTCGCATCCCACTCCATGGAATCGACGCTCTCGACCACAACCGTCGTGCGGTGCTGCCCGCCGGGCAGGTACTCCACGTCGTGGGTGACCGGCTCGAAGCGTGCGAACTCTTCGAGGCCGTCGATTGTCGACGTGAGTTCCTTCACGAGGTACTCGTCGCGAAACTGTCGTGGTCGTTCGAAAATGGTGACCGCGGCCCGAGCACGCCCCAGTGGGTGGCTGCCATGAGAGATTCGCGATGCGCGAAGCCGGTGGAGAGTGACAACGCCACTCTCATCGAAGAAGACCAGCGTCTTTGGGAGGTCCTCGCCAAACCGGGTGAACCACCGATTGGCACGAACGAACTGAGGGTTCGCGTCATCCGGCAACTCGATTAGGTACGCCACGTGAAGCTCAACGCCCTCTTTGGCATCGAAGGTCAGAGTGGCGGACTGCGCAAGGGTGCCATCGTCGCCCGATGCGTCGACTATGTGGCCTACGCGGACGCGTCCAGGTTCCAAAGTGTTCGCCATCTAGTACCCCGTCCCGCCCGCGTGCCCATCGACCAAGGTTGCCGAGCCGGAAGTGCACACGCCAAGCCCAGCCCTACTGCCGCGCCTACCGTCGGAGCCCGGATCGAGCCTCGACGATCATGCCCAACCAGCGGAGGAAGCGAATGATAGAGAAGACAAAAACCGCCAGTAGAGCGACGATGATGACCAGCACCGCCACCACGCCCCAGGGAAGGTAAGCCTGTCTGTCGAAGGAGTAGATGACGAGGCTGATGGTGAGCAGCACTATTCCAAGCACGAGCGCGGCTGAGCTAATCAAGAGCGCCGTAGGGCGCCACTTCTTCCGCGAGGTCTCGATAGCCGTTGCGGCCGCTGTCAGCGCGACTGGAAGAACAGAGATACCAGGCAGAACGTGATTCGGCTGCACGCTCGGCGTGCCGTCGACGATTACCCGCGTTGTAGACGCGAAGCTCCGGTGCAATAGAGCGGGGCGGATGATCAGCTTGTCAGGATGCTCGACTTCGAGGTGCACTTCGGCCGACGGCTCCGCCGAAATTGTCTCGATGATTCGGGCACCGACGGTAAAAGTAAGAGGTCGTCCCGCATCAAACGACTGCGAACTAATATCTCCTCGTCCGTCTGACCAGACCGTCAACGCCACGATCTGCGGGTTGCTCACCGCGTGCCCGTCCAAAAGTACTTGCAGGCTTCCCGTGGTGGGTAGCCCCGTAGCCAGTAGTGGCGTCGTCTCAACCCGGTAGCGTAGTTGCCGTTTGGGGTTGGACTTCCGATATGTCCAAACCGGCACGATGACGGCGACCGCGACCCCAAGCACGCCGATGACAATTTCTAGCCCCATGCGGAAAGTATGACAGGCAGCATCGACCGGCTGCCCGCCACCGCAGAGGCGCCTTGGGTTCTTCACGGCCCAAAGAAACCCGAACCTGTCGTCAGTCATTCTGGCCGCCAGGGCTACGCCACGGCCGGTCCGCACAACTCCAAGCACACCGCCAGACAACGAGGAACGGACTTCACCCGCCCGGTCGCTGACCCTGAGGCGCTTAGTACCCTCGCATGACGAAGAGCCGGCCCTTCCATTCGGAAGGACCGGCTCTCGCGCGGAAAGCAGCGTCAGACCTGCTGTCGACGCGCCCGACGGGCGACGATTAGTGCGGCAGTGCCTCCGAGGATCAGGATGCTCGCCCCGACCCCCGTAGCCGCGGTATTCGTGTTGTCGAAGCCGGTGATTGCCAGACCGTCGCTGACGGTAAGTGCCGCGTACGCGGAGCCGCTTGTCGCGCCGCGTACCTCGACATTGTGTGCACCGACTGTCGTCCCGGAGGGGATGGTCACGGTCTTCGAGATCGAGCCTTCTGCGCTGGCGGTGGTGGCCGATGCTCGCTTCACTCTCGATGAGGCGCGCCGACGACACCGGGCGCTGAAGAACGAACAATCCGCGCTCATGAAGACTCACTACGCCGGGGCTGTTCCTCTCGCCATCCTGAAGAGCGAAATGGACCGGATTACTCGCGAGGTAGATGCCACCGAGCATCAGATCGCCAGTTCCGAGCAGGCGCTCGAACAACTGGACGACCAGCTCGAACGGGCACTGGAAGTCGCTCGTCTCTGCCACGAGCAGTACGTCAACGCCATCCCTGCCGAGCGGCGGCTACTCAATCAGGGGCTGTTCACGAAGCTATTCATCGGTCAGGACGGCTCGGTCGAGGAGGCCGAAGTCCAGGAACTGTTCGCGGGCCTGCTTTCCAAAGATTCGACCCTGGCTGTCGAAGCGCGGGAGATGGCAGTAGTCCCGGTTCCGACTCAATAGGACGTCGCACACAGCGCTGCAGGGACGGACGGAGCACTCGTGCCCGTCCGCGAGTGATGGAACCGCCCAGAGCGTCGCTGGAGACCTTCTGCGGTGCTCCTGCGCATGCAGACCGAGGACGACGGCGAATATGCGCAAACCCCGCCCAAACTTTCATTTGGGCGGGGTTCGAATAACGCACATTTGGCGGAGGGTGTGGGATTCGAACCCACGGGACATTGCTGCCCACTGGTTTTCAAGACCAGGTCCATCGGCCGCTCGGACAACCCTCCCGTACGAGCCGAGTCTACCGAGCCCCGCCGACCGGTTCGCGCGAGGCCGCCCCGTGGAGACGACGGGCTCCCCGTCCAGCCCCGGTCGCGGGCCGTCGCCCCCGGCTAGCGTCGACGCCATGTCCCTCGCCACGCGCAGCCCCCTGGCATCCTTCTTCCTCCGCCTCGGGAGGCAGGTCTGGGTGCGGGCGGCGATCTTCACGCTCATCGCGATCGCGGTGGCGCTCGCGGCGCGCTTCATCGGTCCGCTGCTGCCGTTCACCTTCGGCTTCGACCTCGCCGACGACTCGGTGGGTTCCCTGCTGCAGATCATCGCGACGGCCATGCTCACGGCGAGCACGTTCTCGGTGACCGCGATGGTGACGGCCTTCTCGTCGGCGACGACGACGGCGACGCCCCGGTCGACGCAACTGCTCATCGCCGACCCGACCTCGCAGAACGCCGTCTCGACGTTCGTCGGCGCGTTCGCCTACTCGCTGGTGGGGATCGTCGCGCTCTCGACCGGGTACTACAGGAGCCAGGGCCGCACCATCCTGTTCGTGTCGACCCTCGTCATCATCGCGATCGTCGTGGTCACCCTCCTGCGGTGGATCTCGCACCTCGCCACCTTCGGCCGCATGGCCGACGTGATCGATCGCGTCGAGAACGCCGCGACGACCTCGCTCGAGGCGTACGCGCACTCCCCCGCGCTCGGAGCGCGCCCCGCGATCGACGTGCCGGCGGATGCCACGGCGATCCATGCCGAACGGGTGGGATACGTCACGCACGTCGACGTGGCCGGCCTGCAGCGGCTCGCGCAGCAGCACGAGGTCGACATCCACGTGCGCGCGACGCCCGGGCGCATCGCGGATGCGCGCGTGCCGCTCGCCGCGGTCGTCGGAGACGCGGATGACGACGTGCGCGAGGCGGTGCGCCGCGCCTTCCGCATCGAGCACCACCGCACCTACGAGCAGGACCCGCGATTCGGCGTGATCGCCCTCACCGAGATCGGGAGCAGGGCGCTGTCGTCCGCGACGAACGACCCCGGGACCGCGATCGAGGTGATCGCGGCCCTGCAGCGCGTGTTCACCCGCGCGCTCGCGGTCGACCGCGACGACGAGGTGACGCACGACCGGGTGTTCTTCCCCCCGGTGCGCCTGAGCGACCTCGTCGACGACGCCTTCCGCCCCCTGGCCCGTGACGGCGCGGACAGCATCGAGGTGCAGGTGCGCCTGCAGAAGTGCCTCGCCTCGCTCGCGGCATCTTCCCCCTCTCACGCGGGGGTGTTCCAGGATGCCGCCCGCTCCGCGCTCGAGCGCACGCGGCGGACGCTGCCGCGTGGCGACCGGGCGACGCTGCACGACGCCGCGCGGACGGCGTGGGGTCAGCCCTCGCGGCGCCCGCTCGGTCGGCGCCGCTGAGAGCGGCCTATGCCCGCGGTATCCATCCGCCCCGCACCCGCGCCGGCTCCCGCCGACGGGAGTAGACCGGACCTCATCAGCCCACCACGACCCGTCGGGCCGTCTGAGATGAGGAGGCACTCATGATCGTCACCACCCTGTCTTCGCAGATCGTCCTGGCGGTGTTCGCGCTCGTGTACGCGGCATCCGTGCTCGCCACCGTCGTGGCTCTGCGCGACCCGCACAACACCGTCGGCCTCAAGGCCACGTGGGCCGTCGCGCTGCTGCTCCTGCCGCCGGTGGGACTGGTGGCGTGGGAGGCGTCGCGCATCGTCGACCACCGCGCCGACGCCGTGCGCGCCCGGCACGCGGCGCACGCCTGAGACGCGGCCCCGGGCCCGGGGTCACAGCGCGCGCAGGACCGCCGCGACGCCGCCCTCGGTGACCGACAGGCCCACCTCGCCCGCCGCCGCGTGCACCTCGGGCGGGCCCTGGTGCATCGCGATCGCGCGTCCGCCGTTGCGGACCGCCCACTGCATCATCTCGATGTCGTTGCGGCCGTCGCCCATGACCAGCACCCGCTCGGGCGCGATCTTCAGCCATCCGCGCACCAGCTCGAGCGCCGTGGACTTGTCGACGCCCTTCGGCGCGATGTCGAGCCACGCCGTCCAGCCGATCGCGTACGACACCTGGGTCAGGCCGATGCGCTCGACGAGCTCGAGGAAGTCCTTGTCGGTCTGCTCGGGGGCCACCACGACCACGCGGCACACCGGCTGCGCCGACAGCTCGGCGAAGGGGACCTTGTCGGCCTGCTCGAGGTTCCAGTCGTCGAGGTAGTCGGTGAAGAGCCTCTTGCCGTCGGGCAGCTCGACGAGGAAGTGCGCCCCGGCGAGGTGCTCGCCCAGCAGTGTCAGCACCTCGGTGGGATCGAAGGTCTCGACGTGGGCGCGTCGATAATCGCCGTCCTCGCCGTCGCGCTGCATCACGATCGCACCGTTCGAGCACACGGCGTATTCGGGACGGATGCCGAGACGATCCATGATCGTGTGGGTGCTGTCCCAGCTGCGACCGGTGGCCAGCATGACCTCGTGGCCCGCCGCCTGCGCGTGGGCGACGGCCTCGACGACCCCGGGGCTGAGCGTGTCGTCTTCGAGCAGCACGGTGCCGTCGATGTCGAGGGCGATCAGCATCCGCCCGACGGAGGCATCATGGGCCAGCTCGGCGACGGCGTCGGCCGCCTCCTGCTTCGGGGCGCTTTCGACGGCGCCGGTGGCGGGCAGAGCGGCCTCGTCGCTCACGCGATCGGCTCCATGACCTCGAGGCCGCCCAGGTAGGGCCGCAGCACCTCGGGCACGAGGACGGATCCGTCTTCGCGCTGGTGGGTCTCGAGCAGCGCGACGATCCAGCGCGTGGTGGCCAGCGTGCCGTTCAGCGTCGCGACCGGCTGCGTCTTGCCGCCGTCGGCGGGGCGGAACCGCGTCTCGAGACGCCGCGCCTGATAGGTCGTGCAGTTCGAGGTGCTCGTGAGCTCGCGGTAGGCGTCCTGCGTGGGCACCCAGGCCTCGATGTCGAACTTGCGCGCCGCGCTCGAGCCGAGGTCGCCGGCGGCGACGTCGATCACGCGGTACGCCAGCCCGAGGTCTTGCAGCATGCCCTCCTGCATCGCGACGAGACGGTCGTGCTCGGCCTCGGCATCGGCGGGGTCGGTGTAGACGAACATCTCGAGCTTGTTGAACTGGTGCACGCGGATGATGCCGCGGGTGTCCTTGCCGTAGGAGCCCGCCTCGCTGCGGTAGCACGTCGACCACCCGGCGTAGCGCTTGGCGCCGCGCTCCAGGTCGAGGATCTCGTCCATGTGGTAGCCGGCGAGGGGGACCTCGCTCGTCCCGACCAGATAGAGGTCCTCCTTGGGCAGGCGGTACACCTCGTCGGCGTGCTGGCCGAGGAAGCCGGTGCCGCGCATGACCTCCGGACGCACGAGGGTCGGCGGGATCATGGGCGTGAAGCCGGCCTGCAGGGCCCGGTCGAGGGCGAGCGTCATGAGGGCGAGCTCGAGGCGGGCGCCGATGCCGGTGAGGAAGTAGAAACGGCTGCCCGAGACCTTCGTGCCGCGCTCCATGTCGATCGCGCCGAGCAGCTCGCCGATCTCGAGGTGGTCGCGCGGGGTGAAGTCGTAGGTCGGGACCTCTCCATGGGTGCGGAGCGTGACGAAGTCGTCCTCACCGCCCGCCGGCACGCCCTCGAGGACGATGTTCTCGATCTTCGACAGCGCGGCGTCGGCCGCGGCCTCGGCCTCGGTCACTGCGTGCTGCGCAGCCTTGACCCTCTCGCTCAGCTCCTTGGCCTCGGCGACGAGAGCGGCCTTCTCGTCTTTCGGGGCCTGGGCAACGCGCTTGCCGTGAGCGTTCTGCGCCGCGCGCAGCTCTTCGAAGTCCGTGATGGCTTTGCGCCGACGGCGGTCGGCTTCCAGCGCGTCGTCGACCGACGCGGGCGATTCCCCACGGGCGATCTGGGAGCGCTTCACGAGCTCGGGATCTTCACGCAGCAGAGTCAGGTCGATCACGCGTCCATCCTACGGTCGCGCCCGACCGCGTCCGGGCGCCGGGCCCGGCCCGCCCCGACCGCGGAACGGCGGGCGACGCGCGCGGCGCATGCGTCCGCGGCATCCTGTCGTCAAGCCCACCCCTCGGGCCGGTTCGCGGGCTCCACGCGGTCCTATGGTGGATGCCATGGCCGCCCCTGACGAGCCGCGTGACGACGCGGAGTCCCCCGAGAACGTCCCCTCCGACGCACCCGCCGAGGTGAAGGCCGACGCCGCCGCCGCGGACGGCTCCCACGAGCACTTCGATGCGGCGCGCCTCGGCGACGACGTCGCGGACCACCCCCGTAAGGACGTGCCGCACCCCAAGGACGCCGCGGAGCCCGACGACGTCATCCACCAGCCCGAGGACATCGGCCCCGACTCCTCCGCCGACCTGCCGGGCAAGACGCAGCGCGTCGACGCCGAGGGCGACGAGAAGCCGATGGATGCCGAGACGACGTCGAAGAAGCGCGCCGCCCTCGTCTACAACCCCACGAAGGTCGACCCCGAACAGCTGCGGTCGCGGGTGGCGGAGCTTTCGGAAGAGGCCGGTTGGGCCGAGCCCCTGTTCTACGAGACCACCGTCGACGACCTCGGTGACGACGCCACGCGGGCCGCGCTCGACGAGAAAGTGGATGCCGTGCTCGTGGCCGGCGGGGACGGAACGGTTCGGGCCGTCGCCGAGGCGCTGACCTCGACCGGGGTGCCGCTCACGATCGTGCCCAGCGGCACCGGGAACCTGCTCGCCCGCAACCTGAATCTGCCGCTGACCGACACCGACGCGATGATCCGATCGACCTTCGACGGCGACGTCCACTCGATCGACACCGGGCTGGCCCGCATCCGCCGCGCCGACGGCGCGGTCGAGGAGCACGGGTTCTCGGTCATGGCCGGCATGGGCCTGGACGCCGCGATGATCCAGAACACGCGTGACGACCTGAAGAAGCAGGTCGGCTGGGTCGCGTACGTCGACGGCGCCGCCCGCTCCCTCGTGAACGCGAAGCCGTTCCGCGTGATGTACCAGCTGAACGGTCACCGCCTGCACTCGGCCAAGGTGCACAGCGTGCTGTTCGCGAACTGCGGCGCCCTGCAGGGCGGCGTCGCGCTGATCCCCGACGCCTCGATCGCCGACGGCCGCCTCGACGTGGCGGTGCTCCAGCCGACCGGCGTGCTGGGCTGGCTGGGCGTGTGGCGGAGCATCGTGTGGGACAACTCGGTGCTGCGCAAGTTCCGCGCCGGCCGGCGGGTGCTCGAACGCCGTAAAGACACCTCGGTGCGCTACCTGCGGGGCACGGGCATCGAACTCGCGACCGCGCCCGCGCAGCCGATCGAGCTGGACGGCGACGAGTTCGGCGAGGCGACGCGCATCTACACGCGCATCGTCGCGGGCGGTCTCATCGTGGCACTGCCCAAGGGGCACGACACCTCGGCGCTCTGACGCGCGCGTCCGCGGCATCCGCCGTCGTCGTCATCGTCGTCATCGCCGTCATCGCCGTCGCGCTGCCCGCCGGCCGGGGCGCGCGGCGAGATCACACGAACGGCGCGAGAGAACGCGGAACGGCGGGGCCGCAGCGGGTGATCTCGCGCCGAACGTGTGATCTCGGCGACGCGGTGAGCGGCGGGCGCGCGGGGGTGTCAAGCCCGGAACGGTGGATGCCGCGGTGGATAGCGTCGGAGGATGGCTTCGCCCTCGATCGTGTGGTTCCGTGACGACCTCCGCCTGACCGACAATCCGGCCCTGCGGGCGGCGCTCGACCGCGACGAGCCCATTGTGGCCCTCTACCTCCTCGATGAGGAGTCCGAGGGGGTGCGCGCTATCGGCGGAGCCGCGCGGTGGTGGCTGCACGGGTCGTTGGCATCCCTCGCCGAACGGCTCGAGGATCGGGGCGCGTCACTCGTGCTGCGCCGCGGGGCGGCAGCGAAGGTGCTCCCGGCACTGGTCGACGAGGTCGGAGCGGGCGCCGTGTTCTGGAACCGCCGCTACGGCGGAGCCGAACGCGAGATCGACGCAGGCATCAAAGAGAAGCTGCGCGACGACGGGGTGACGGTGGCGTCGTTCGCGGCGAACCTCCTCTACGAACCGTGGACCGTGCGCACGCAGGGCGACAAGCCGTACGGCGTGTACAGCCCGTTCTCGCGGGCGGTGCAGAAGCTCCCGGCGCCACGTCCGCCGATGCCCGACGCGCGCAAGGTGCCCGGGATCTCGGCATCCGTCGACTCCGACGACCTCGCGTCGTGGGAGCTGCTCCCCACGAAGCCCGACTGGGCCGGGGGCCTGCGCGAGATGTGGGAACCGGGCGAGCCGGCGGCCAAGGCGCGGCTGCGCGAGTTCCTCGACGAGGACCTCGGCGACTACTCGAAATACCGCGACGAGTTCGCCGGCGGCGCCACCTCGAACCTGTCCCCCCGCCTGCGCTGGGGCGAGCTCAGCCCGTACCAGGTGTGGCACGACACCCTCGAGCACAAAGGCTCGGGGCAGCACGCGCAGAGCGCCAGCGGCTTCCTGTCCGAGATCGTGTGGCGGGAGTTCGCGTGGCACGTGACCTACCACTCCCCCGACATCGCCACCGCGAACTGGCGGAAGAACTTCGACGCCTTCCCCTGGCCCCGCCTGAACCGCTCCCACCTCGAGAAGTGGCAGCGCGGCGACACGGGCGTCGCCGTGGTGGATGCCGGGATGCGGCAGCTGTGGAAGACCGGTGTCATGCACAACCGCGTGCGCATGGTCACGGCGTCATTCCTCATCAAGAACCTGCTCATCGACTGGCGCCACGGCGAGCAGTGGTTCTGGGACTGCCTCGTCGACGCGGATGCCGCGAGCAACCCGTTCAACTGGCAGTGGGTCGCGGGGTCGGGCGCGGATGCCGCCCCGTACTTCCGCGTGTTCAACCCGGAGACGCAGCGCAAGAAGTTCGACGCGCACGACGAGTACGTGCGCGAGTGGGCTCCGGAGTACCTGGGCGAGAACCCGCCCGAGCCCATGGTCGACCTCGGCGAGACGCGGAAGCGCGCGCTCGACGCCTACGCGCACGTGCGGCACGGGGGCTGAACGGCCCCCGGGCCGGTGTCCGGGTACGCGAAAGGGGCGCCACCTCGCGGTGACGCCCCTTGTCGACGGATGTCAGTTGACGCGCTGCTCGTCGGCGTCGTCCTCGTCGTCACCCGGGATGAACACGTCGACGACGGTCACGTTGATCTCGGCGACCTTCATACCCACGAGCTCGGTGATGGCCTGGTGCACGGCCGCGCGGACGTTCGAGGCCACGCGCTGCAGCTGCTCGGGGTAGTCGACCTGGATGGCGATGTCGGCGGCCACCTCGGTCTCGCCGACCTCGACGCTCACGCCCTGGGCGTGGTCCTTCGCGCCGACGGCCTGGCGGATGTTGCCGATCACGCGCGCGGCGCCGCCACCGAGGGCGTGGACGCCGGGGACCTCAGCCGCGGCGATGCCGGCGACCTTGGCGACGACGGCGTCGACGATGACGGTCGAGCCGCCGTCCTTCGTGGTGGGGGTGGCGGTGGTGGTGGTGTTCTCAGCCATGTTCGCTTCCTTCCGTCGTTCCGGGACCGTGTGTCCCGCGATGTCAAAGGTGAGACGCACGGCGGAGGGGATTCGTCACGACTTTCTTCCTGGGAGAAACCTGAAGGTAGATGCCGCGCCCTCAGCCGACGTCCCAGTCGACCGGGGGCGGCTCGGCGGCGAAGGGACCGTCCGAGACCTCCTCGCCCCAGAGCACCACGCGGGAGTGGGCGGTGAAGAGCACCCGCACCTCCCTATCGCCCGTCACCGAGAACCGTTCGAACCGCCCCCCGTCGTGCACGGCGGCCTCGATGCGTCTCTCGAGATCATCGACATCCTGTCCCGGCGCGAGCGAGAACGTCGCGTCGTCGACGGCCATCACCGTGCGCACCACGGTCGCTTCATCGCTCATGCGCCGCACGTTAGGAACGTCTGCGCCCGTCCGTCACGGGGGTTGCGCCCCCGCGGAAGGGGAATACTCTGCGCCCCGCGGACGTTGTCAAGGGGGTGAACGACGCGATCCCCTCCCTCTCCGTTCTCGACCTCGTGCCCGTGCGCCACGGGCAGACCAGCGCGCAGGCGGTGAGCGCCGCCCTCGACCTCGTCGAGCGGGCCGACCGCCTCGGCTACCGCCGCTACTGGTTCGCCGAGCACCACAACATGCCCTCGGTGGCATCCACCACTCCCCCGGTCCTGATCGCCGCGGCCGCCGCGCGCACGAGCCGCATCCGCGTGGGCTCGGGCGGCGTCATGCTGCCCAACCACTCGCCGCTCATCGTGGCCGAGCAGTTCGCGGCCCTCGAGGCGCTGGCACCGGGACGCATCGACCTCGGCATCGGACGGGCGCCCGGCAGCGATCCCGTCATCACGCAGCTGCTGAACCGCTCGGGGACCACGAGCGACGTCTCGCGCTTCCCCGATCACGTGACCGACATCCTCGCGCTCACCTCCCCCGAGGGCGCGACCGTGCGTTTCACCTCGGGCAGCGAGTATCAGGTGCGGGCGACGCCCGCGGCATCCGGGATGCCGCAGGTGTGGCTGCTCGGATCGAGCGACTACTCCGCACAGCTCGCGGCGTCGTTCGGCCTGCCGTACGTGTTCGCGAATCACTTCGCCGGCGAGGGGCTCGACCGGGCGCTGCACCTGTACCGCGACCAGTTCGTGCCCAACGACAGCGGCGAGGGTCCCCGCACCTTCGTGACCGCCAACGTCGTCGCCGCCCCCACCGCCGACGAGGCGGAGGAACGCGCGGTGCCGCAGCTGCGCATGATGGCGCGCCTGCGCACCAACAAGCCGCTCGTGCCACTCGAGACGGTCGAGCAGGCGAAGGCCGACCCGTTCGACGCGATGGCCGAGTCGATCATGGCCTCGACGCGGCAGAAGTGGTTCGTCGGGACGGGCGCCGACGTGCAGGGCCGGCTCGCCGCCTTCGCCGCGCAGCACGGCGTCGACGAGATCATGGTGTCGCCCGTGGCCGGGGCCTACGACGGCGAAGGGGCGGACGGACGGATTCAGACGCTCGAGCTCATCGCGACGCCGGCGGCCGTGGCGGCCTGAGAGCGGTGGGCGGGGGTGGGTGCCCGCTCACGGTCGCCGAGTCGTGCGAGGGTCAGGCCTCGGGCTCGCCGCTCAGCAGACCCCGCAGCCAATCGCGGGCCTCGACGAACACGTCGTCGCTGTAGCGCTGCGGGTATCGCACGATCGCGCGGTCGGCGCGCGCGTACGATCCGAGGAAGATGACCTTCGGGCTGAAGCGCCGCAGACCCAGCAGCGCGTCAGCCATGCGCTCGTCGTGCACGTGCCCGTCGGCGTCGATCACGAAGCGATAGCGCCCGAGGGCGTCTCCGATGGGACGGGATGCCAACAGGCTCAGGTTGATGCCCCGGGTGGCGAACTGCTCGAGCAGCTCCAGCAGCGCACCCGGGTGGTCCTCGGGCAGCTCGACGATGAGCGAGGTCTTGTCGGCTCCCGTCGGAGGCGCCGGCGCGACCGTGCGGCTGACCAGGACGAAGCGCGTCACGGCGTTGGGGTTGTCGCCGATGTTCTCGGCCAGCACGCTCAGGTCGTGGTGCGCGACGATCCCGGGGGCGGCGACCGCAGCGTCGGCGGCACTCGTGCCGTCCAGTACGCCGAGCGCACTCGCGACATTGCTCTCGGCCGGCAGGTGGGCGTGAGCGGGCAGGTTCTTGCTCAGCCAGCCCAGGCACTGCCCGTAGGCGACCGGATGCGCGGCGACGAGCGAGACGTCGGCCAGGGTGGCCCCCGGCCGCCCGACGAGCACGAAATTCACGGGGACGAGGTACTCGCCCACGATGCGCAGTCCCGGCACGGTCGCCAGGGCATCCTGCGCCGTCGAGACCCCGCCGTCGACCGAGTTCTCGATCGCGATCATCGCGGCATCCGATCGTCCCTCGACGACGTCGGCCAGCGCTTCGCCGACATTGCGCACCGGGCGCCAGATCTGATCGCGCGCCTCGGGGACCTGCGCGAGAGCCGCCTCGGTGAACGTCCCTGCCGGGCCCAGGTAGCTGTAGGTACGTCGGGCGGGCACGGTCTCTGTGTCGGGCAGCACGGCGACCAGCCTAGACCGGGGTGCGCGCTTCGGCCTCCGCGATCGCGGGACGACGCCGTGCGCGCGGCGCCATGGTCGTCACGAGCACGCCGCCCACCAGCAGGAGTCCACCCAGAACCTCGGCCGGAGCCGGGATCTGGCCGAGCATGAGAGCCGCGGCGATCATCGCCACCACGGGCGCCAGCAGCACCCACGGGACCACCGCCGCCGAGGGGTTGCGGGCGAGCAGGCCGTTGAAGATCGCATACCCCGCGAGGGTGCACAGTCCCGCCGTGTACACCGTCGACAGCACGGCCGACCAGCCGAAGGCGGCGAGCCCCGCGCCGATCGCGGCGGGACCATCGATGGTGAACGCGAGGGCGAGCGCCGGGACGGGAACGACGAGCGCCGACCAGACCGTGAGCGAGAGCGCACCCAGCGGCCCCGGACCCGCGACGACGCCGGCTCGCCGGGACACGACGTTGCCCACCGCCCACGACAGCGCCGCGGCGAGCGCGAGCACCACCGCCAGCGCGGGGGCGTTCCCCCCGCGACCGGCGGCGACCACCGCGAGACCGGCCACTCCGATCGCGACGCCGACGCCCTGTCCGAGGGTGGGGCGCTCGCGCAGCACGCCCGCGGCGATGACCACCGTGAACACCGCCTGCGCCTGCAGCAGCAGAGCCGCCAGCCCGGGTTGCAGCCCCAGCGCCAGCGCGGAGTAGAGCAGACCGAACTGCCCCAGGCTCATGAAGAGCCCCACTCCCACGACGGTGCGCCAGGACGCCACGGGCCGGGGCACGATCACGACGAACGCCGCGACGACGGCGAAGCGGATCGCGACGAACAGCAGCGGCGGGATGCCGGCCATCCCCCACTCGATGACGAGGAAGTTCAACCCCCAGGCGGCGGCCACCCCGGCGGCCAGCATCATGTCGCGTCTGCTCACGGTCTCAGCTCAGCGGCATCCGTCGTGTAGCACCAGCGAATGTTTCTTCACGGAACGCGGTAGCGTCGCTGCATGATTGATCTCGACGCCGTCCGCTCGCTGCGCACGGTCGCCCGCGAGGGCAGCGTGTCGGCGGCCGCCGCGGCCCTGGGCTTCACGCCCTCCGCGGTGTCTCAGCAGATCAAGCGCCTCGAACGCGAGACCGGCGTGACGCTCCTCGAGCGTGTCGGCCGTGGTGTCGCGCTCACCGACGCCGGGACGCACCTCGTCGTGGGGTCGACGCCGATCCTCGCCGAGCTCGAGAAGCTGCGCGCCGACCTGCAGGCCGACGGCTCGCCCCACGGCGCGGTCGCCGGCGACCTGCGCGTCGCCGCCTTCTCGACGGTGGTGCGGGGCATGCTCGCGCCCCTGCTGGTCGACCTCGCCGCCGCGCATCCCGACCTGCGACTGCTCGTGCGCGAGAGCGAGCCGTGGGAGACCGTCGCGCTCGTGGCCTCCGGCCAGCGCGACCTCGGGATCGCGCACCAGTGGGGCGGAGTGGCCCTCGCGATCCCCGACAACCTCGTCGTCACACCCCTTTTCACCGACGTCGCCGACGTCATCGTGCACCGGAGCCACCGCCTCGCCACCCGCGAGGTCGTGCACCCCGTCGACCTCGCCGACGAGGCCTGGGTCGCGACCTTCGAGACCACCATCTGCCGGCAGTGGCTCCGACGGCTGTTCGACGGCATCCGCAATGCACCCCGTGTGGTCTTCGAATCGATGGAATTCGAGAACCACCTCGAGCTCGCGCGCACCGGGGCCGTCGTGGCACTGGTGCCGCGGCTCGGCCGCGCGGCCCTCGGCGACGACCTGGTGGCGATCCCCACCGCGGCACCGGCCTCCACTCGCGACGTCGTGGCCGTGCACCGTCGCTCGCAGGCCGATTCGCCCGCGCTGCGGGTCGCTCTCGAGGCTCTGATCGCCGCGGGACGCGACCACGTGCGCTGAACGCTCTCACGATCGAGGACCTGCACACGCGTCCCGCGAAGCCGGGCGCGACGACGGATTCGCCCAGAATGCGTCACGGCGTGTGCGCATGTCGGAGACAGCGGGCAGACTGGGCGCATGAGCAGTCGCGCAGGACAGCCCGCCGAGGCATCCGATCTCATCGACATCGACGACCTGATCGCCGCGTATTACGACCGCAAGCCGGATGCCGCGGTGCCCGAGCAGCGCGTCGCCTTCGGCACGAGCGGCCACCGCGGCTCGTCGCTGAGCACGAGCTTCAACGAGGACCACATCCTCGCGACCACGCAGGCCATCGTGGACTATCGGGCGGCGCAGGGCATCACGGGCCCGCTCTTCCTCGGCCGCGACACCCACGGCCTGTCGCTCCCGGCCGAGCGCAGCGCCATCGAGGTGCTCGTCGCGAACGGCGTCGACGTGCGCGTCGACTCCCGCGACGCGTGGGTGCCCACGCCCGCTCTGAGCCACGCGATCCTCACCTACAACCGCGACCGCGCGGCGGACGACCCGGGCCGTGCCGACGGCATCGTCGTGACGCCCTCGCACAACCCCCCGCGCGACGGCGGCTTCAAGTACAACCCGCCTCACGGCGGCCCCGCCGACACCGACGCCACGGGTTGGATCGCCGACCGCGCGAACGACCTCATCGCGGCCGGCCTCGAGGGCGTGCAGCGCACCCGCCACGCCGACATCGACCTCGACGGCCTCGGACAGTACGACTTCCGCGACGCGTACGTGCGCGACCTGGCATCCATCATCGACGTCGACGCGATCAAGAACGCGGGCGTCCGCATCGGCGCCGACCCCCTGGGCGGAGCGTCGGTGGAGTACTGGGCGCTCATCGCCGAGGTGTACGGCCTCGACCTGACCGTGGTGAACCCCGAGGTCGACCCGACGTGGAAGTTCATGACGCTCGACTGGGACGAGAAGATCCGCATGGATCCGTCGTCGCCCTCGGCGATGGCCTCGCTCGTCGCCGCGCGCGCCGAGTACGACATCCTCACCGGGAACGACGCGGACGCCGATCGCCACGGCATCGTCACCCCCGACGCGGGGCTGATGAACCCCAACCACTACCTCGCCGTCGCGATCGACTACCTGTTCTCGCACCGACCGGGCTGGCCGGCCGACGCCGCCGTGGGCAAGACGCTCGTGTCGTCGATGATCATCGACCGGGTCGCGGCCTCGCTGGGCAAGACGCTGCTCGAGGTGCCCGTGGGCTTCAAGTGGTTCGTCCCGGGCCTGCTCGACGGTTCCGTCGCGTTCGGCGGGGAAGAGTCGGCCGGAGCGTCGTTCCTGCGCAAGGACGGCACGGTCTGGACGACCGACAAGGACGGCATCCTGCTCTGCCTGCTCGCCGCCGAGATCCTCGCCGTCACCGGCAAGACGCCCTCGCAGCGGTACGCCGAGCTCGAGGCCGAGTTCGGTGCATCCGCCTACCAGCGCGTCGACGCGGCGGCGACGCCCGCGCAGAAGGCGGCGCTGTCGAAGCTGTCTCCGGATGCCGTGTCGGCCACCGAGCTGGCCGGAGAGCCCATCACCGCGAAGCTGTCGCACGCGCCCGGCAATGGTGCGGCGATCGGCGGCCTCAAGGTGCAGACCGAATCGGCGTGGTTCGCCGCGCGCCCCTCGGGCACCGAAGACGTCTACAAGCTGTACGCCGAGTCGCTGCGCGGCGAAGAGCACCTGCGCGCGGTGCAGGAAGAGGCGCGGGCCGTCGTGTCCGCGGCCCTCGGCCAGGCGTAACACCGTCGCCGAAGCGGCGTCGTCCTGCGGGGCGGCGCCGCTTTCGCGTGTGCCGGGGGGGCGGCGGGCACGGCGCGCGCGGGGGCGGCGCGCGCGGGCACGCGGCGGCCGGCAGTCGCCGATAAACGCCGATCCGTGTGAGAAACGCGGCGACGCCGCGAGTTTAAGCACCAGGAGCGTTTATCGGCGACGGGCCAGCGGCGTTCCTCCGGGGCAGGACAGCGGCGGGACCGCCGCGAGGTCCCGCTCGACCGCTCCGCCCGCCCGCGCCGATAAACGCCGATCCGTGCGAGACACGCGGTGACGCCGCGTGTCTCAGCAGGGAGGGCGTTTATCGACACCGGGGTGGCGGGGGGAACGCCGCGACACCGGGGTGGCGGAGGGAACGCCGCGGCCCCGCGGTGGCGGAGGGAACGCCGCGGCCCCGGCGCTCCGGAGAACGTCGGGGCCGTGGCATCCGGGGACGGAAACCGGATCAGGCGGGGGCGAAGGTCTTCGCGTCGATGACGAAGCGGTAGCGCACGTCGCTCTTCAGCACGCGCTCGTAGGCCTCGTTGATCTGATCGGCCGAGATCAGCTCGGTCTCGGGCGCGATGCCCTTCTCGGCGCAGAAGTCGAGCATCTCCTGGGTCTCACGGATGCCGCCGATCGACGAACCCGCGAAGGAACGACGGTTGGTGAACAGCGTGAAGACCTGGATCGGCAGCGGCTCCGGCGGGGCGCCGACGTTGACCATCGTGCCGTTCAGCGCCAGCAGGCCCAGGTACTGCTTGAGGTCGAGCGGGGCGCTGACGGTGTTGATGATGAGATCGAAGTGCTTCTTGAGCTTCTCGAAGGTCTCGTCGTCCTTCGTCGCGTAGTAGTGGTCGGCGCCCATCTTCAGGCCGTCGTCCTTCTTGCTCAGCGTCTGCGAGAGCACGGTGACCTCGGCGCCCATGGCGTGGGCGATCTTGACGGCCATGTGGCCGAGCCCGCCGAGGCCGACGACGGCGACCTTCTTGCCGGGGCCGGCGTTCCAGTGGTTCAGCGGCGAGTAGGTCGTGATGCCCGCGCACAGCAGCGGAGCGGCCTTCTCGTAGGGGATCGACTCGGGAACGCGCAGCACGAAGTGCTCGTCGACGACGATCTTCTCGCTGTAGCCGCCCTGGGTGATCGTGCCGTCGACGTCCTTCGCGCCGTACGTGCCGATGTTGCCCTTCTCGCAGTACTGCTCCTCGCCCGCGAGGCAGTTCTCGCACTCGCGGCACGAGTTGACCATGCAGCCGACGCCGACGCGGTCGCCGACCTTGTGGCTGGTCACCTCGGAGCCGACCTCGGCGACCGTGCCGACGATCTCGTGGCCGACGGTCAGGGGGTAGGGGACGTCGCCCCACTCGCCGCGGATGGTGTGGATGTCGGAGTGGCAGATGCCGGCGTAGGCGATGTCGATCAGGACGTCCTTCGGGCCGACCTCGCGGCGCTCGATGGTCGTGGGCTCAAGGGGTGAGGTCGCGGACGACGCCGCGTAGGCGTTGACGTGCATGGGTCTCCTCGGTGGGGGTCGATTCGGACGTATCGATCTTCCTCTCCCTCCCGCCGCAGAAGACGGGCTTGCACGGACGTGCAGAATGGCTCATCGCAACAGCCGCGCGAGTCGCGGCAGTTGCGATGCGTCTTCGAGGGCCGAGCCGACCGCGGCCACACGCACCCCGGCATCCAGGAATTCCGCCGCATTGCCGGCGTCAAGGCCGCCGGTCGCGACGAACCGCACGTCGGGGAACGGTCCGCGGATCACCCGGAACCACGCGGGCCCGAGCCACGTCGCCGGGAAGGCCTTGAGCCAGCGCAGCCCGAGGGCGACCGCGCGCTGCACCTCGCTGGGCGTGGCGACGCCCGGGAGGATCGGGATGCCGTGCTCTCGAGCGGCCGCGACCACCGCCGGGTCGAGTCCCGGTGAGACGAGGTAGCGGGCCCCCGCGGCCAGTGCCACGGGAACCTGCGCGGGGTCGACGATCGTGCCCGCGCACACCGACAGCCCGCGCTCGGTCGCCGCCGCGGCGACGGCCCTCAGCGCTTCTTCGTCGTCGGGCGTCTGCAGCGGCACCTCGACGGAGGAGATGCCGAGGTCCCACGCCGTGGTCGCGAGGGCGAGCGAGCGCTCGCGTCCCATTCCGCGCAGGATCGCCATGAGCGGCGCCCCCGCGAACGTCTCGTCGAAGAAAGCGGTGTCGTCGGAGGGTGGGGTCATGCGAGGGTCCTGTCGAGGCACGGGGGCGGAGTGGGGTCGTGGATCGAGTCGCCGTAGGTGCGCAGGGTCAGGGCGGCCCGCGCGTGCCCGGCGGCGAGGCGGTCGGCCGCGTCGAGGCCCCGGGCACGCGCGGCGAGGTAGCCGCCGGCGAACGCGTCGCCGGCGCCCACGGCGTCGAGCACCTCGACGCGCAACGCGGGCACGAAGACGCGTCCCGCGTCCGCGAAGACGGTGGCTCCGACGCCGCTGTCCTTCACGACGAGCTCGGGGACCGTCGGCAGAAGTCGCCGCACATCGTCGTCGCGCGGGGTCTGCCAGAGCGTCTCGGCCTCGTCACGGCCGACGAACACGATGTCGGCGCGCGCGGCGAGGGCCGCGAGCACCGGACCGGCGTCCGCCGCCGGCCACAGCGCCGCGCGGTGGTTCACGTCGAAGCTCACGGTGACGCCGAGGGCGCGGGCGCGGGTCATCGCCGCGTCGAGGAATTCGCGCGCCGAAGGCGACAGCGCGGCGGTGATGCCCGAGACGTGCAGCACGTCGACATCGTCGAGGCGGAGCGCCGCGGCATCCCGTACCCCGAGGTGCGCCGCCGCGGAACCCGCGCGGTAGTACCGGACCCCGCGACCCGGGTCTTTCACATACAGTCCCGTCGGATGCCGTTCGTCGCGCACCACGCCCGCGGTGTCCACCCCGCGGGCCGAGACCTGTCGCAGGACGCGGTCGCCGAGGGCGTCGGTGCCCAGTCTGCTGGCCCACCGAGCCGTCACGCCGAGGGCCGCGGCGTGCGCGGCGACGTTCGACTCGGCGCCGCCCGCGTCGAGGAGGAAGACGGCGGCATCCGTCACCCCCTCGCCGTCGGAAGGCGCGAGCATCGCCATGGTCTCGCCGACGGCGAGGAGAACAGGGGCGGGAGCGGCCATCAGCGCAGGTCGGTGATGGGGGCGGCGTCCATGTCGTCGAAGGACTGATTCTCGCCCGCCATGGCCCAGACGAACGAATACGCGGCCGTGCCGACGCCGGAGTGCAGCGACCAGCTCGGCGAGATGACCGCCTGGCGGTCGCCGACGATGAGGTGCCGGGTCTCGTCGCGTTCGCCCATGAGGTGCACGACGCGAGCGTCGTCGGGCACGTCGAAGTAGAGGTAGCACTCGGTGCGACGGTCGTGGGTGTGGGCGGGCATGGTGTTCCACATCGACCCGGGGTGCAGCTGCGTCACCCCCATCACGATCTGGCAGCTCTGCACGCCGTTCTCGTGGATGTACTGGTTGAGCGTGCGGCGGTTGCTCGTGAGCGGGTCGCCGAGCTCGCGCACGGTTCCCTCGCCCGGCGAGACGAGAGCCGCCGGGTAGGTCGTGTGCGCGGGCGCCGAGAAGAGGTAGAACTGCGCGCCGGCATCCCGCGCGTCGGCGAAGACCACGTCGCGGATGCCGCGACCGAGGTACAGGCACGCTCCGGTCGCGAGTTCGTAGACCACGCCGTCGGCGGTGACCGTGCCCGGTCCCCCGACGTTGACGATGCCCACCTCGCGGTGCTCGAGGAAATAGTCGCTGCGGATCTCGGGATAGCCCGTCAGCGCGAGCTCCGAGCCGGCCGGCACCGCACCGCCGAGGACGATGCGGTCATGGTGGGTGTACGTCAGGCGCACCTCCCCCGCCACGAAGACGTCGTCGATGAGGAAGCGCTCGCGCACCTGTGCGGTGGTCATGCCCGGGATCTGCTCGGGGTGGGTGGCGTAACGCTGGGGGATGGAGGCGGTCATGCGGTTCTCCTGGTTTCGGGCCCGGCTGGCCGGGGCGGATCGGTGGGGACGGTCGGCGGGACGATGCCGGCTGCGGAGGACGGACGGGCGCGGCGGGTCAGCGCACGAGCCAGCCGCCGTCGACCGGGATGACGGCGCCCGTGACGTACGCGGCGGCCTCGGACGCGAGGAACACGAACGCCCCCTGCAGGTCGGCGGGGGTGCCCCACCGCCCGGCCGGGATGCGCGCGAGGATCGAGGCCTCGCGATCGGCGTCGGCGCGGATCGGGGCGGTGTTGTCGGTGGCCATGTAGCCCGGCGCGATCGCGTTGACGGTGACGCCCGAGGCCGCCCACTCGTTCGCGAGGGCCTTCGTGAGGCCCGCGACGGCGTGCTTGCTCGCGGCGTAGCCCGGCACGAGGATGCCGCCCTGGAACGACAGCATCGAGGCGACGTTGACGATGCGCCCCCAGCCCTGCGCGATCATGTGCCGGCCGGCGGCCTGGGACAGGTGGAACACCGCGTCGAGGTTGACCGCGAGCACGTCGTCCCAGTCCTGGGCGGGGTGATCGGCGGCCGGGGCCCGGCGGATCGTTCCGGCGTTGTTGACGAGGATGTCGATGCGCCCGAGCGTCTCGACGGCCTCGTCGATCGCGGAGGCCAGCTCGTCGCGCGAGGCCGAGACGAAGTCGCGGTGGATCGTGTGCACGCGCCGGCCGAGGTTCCGCGCGAGCTCGGCCGTGTGCTCCGCGTCGCCGCGGTCGATCAGCACGAGATCGGCTCCGGCCTCGGCGAGCGCCAGGGCCGCGCCCCGTCCGAGACCGCGGCTGGAGCCGGTGACGACGGCGACGCGGCCGTCGAGGCGGAAGGTGTCGAGGATCATTCGGGCTCTCCCGGGGGTGCGATGAAGGTGGTCGTGAGTTCGCCGATACCCGTCACCCGCACGGTGACCGCGTCGCCGGGGGCGAGGGGGCGGTGCGCCGACTGCGCGGCGGGGAGCTTCTGCGGCGTGCCGGTCGAGATGACATCGCCCGGTTCGAGGGTCAGCACCTGACTGAGGTGGTGGACGACGAAGGCGACCGAGAAGATCGTCGTCGCCGTGGATTGCGAGACCGTGACCTCGCCGTCACGGACGACCTCGACGAGAAGGTCCTGCGGGTCGATCTCGTCGGCGGTGACCAGCCACGGTCCCAGCGGAGCGAAGCCGTCGAAGCATTTGCCCAGCGCCCACTGGCTCTGTCTGCGCTGCCAGGCGCGATCGGAGACGTCGTTGAGCAGCGTGAAGCCCGCCACGTACGACAGGGCCTCCTGCTCCGAGACCGCGTGCGCGCGGCGCCCGATGACGACGGCGATCTCGCCCTCGTAGTCGACGTCGTCGGCGACGGCGGGGATCACCACGGGATCGTTCGGCCCGCCGAGGGTGTTCGCCGTCTTCACGAACACGTCGGGGCTGTCCGGGTCGTCGGCGGTGGGGTCGACGCCGTCGGGCACGTGCCCGCGGTAGTTGTAGCCGAGGCACAGCAGCGAGCGCGGAGTCACCGGCGCCTGCAGCGTCGAGGGGTCCAGGGGCGGGAGGGTCGCGGCATCCGTCCGTTCCACGAGGGAGCGGATGCCGTCGAGGTCGCGGAACAGCTCGGGCAGCGGACGCGGGCCGAGGTCGAGCACGTGATCGCCCGAGGGTCCGGCGACGACCGCGATCGAGCGGTCGCCGGCGCGCGCGAGCCTCACCATACGGGCCGCCAGTCGGGGCGGGCTGCGCGGACGAGGGCTTCGAAGAAGAAGTAGTCGCCCCAGAGCGTCCCCTCGTCGACGCCGACGTCCTTCGGGAGGTCGTAGACGCTGTGCAGCAGCACCGTGTCGGCGTCCTCGGCGCGGGCGGGGGTGTATCCGGCGATGAGGGATGCCAGGATCCGCTCCGCCGCGGCGCGCCAACGCGGCGCCCCCTCGGGGTCGACGGCGGCCAGCTCGAACAGCCCGCACACGGCGATCGCGCCCGAAGAGCTGTCGCGCGGGGCGTCGGCGCCGTCGTTGTAGACGAGGTCCCAGTAGGGCACGTCGTCGGCCGGCAGGTGCGCGAGGAAGTACTCGGCGCAGGTGCGCGACGCCTCGAGCAACGACGCGTCGCCGGTCGCACGGTGATTCATCGCGAAGCCGTAGATCCCCCACGCCTGCCCGCGCGCCCAGCACGAGTCGTCGAACGCGCCCTGCTCGGTGGCGCCGCGCAGGGGCTCCCCGGTCTCGGCGTCCCAGTAGAACGTGTGGAACGTCGAACCGTCGGGGCGCAGGATGCGCCGGCGCAGCTCTCGCGTGTGCCGTGCCACGACGTCGCTGTACCGGGAGTCGCCCGTCTGCTCGGCCGCCCAGGTCAGCAGCGGCATGTTCATGAGGCTGTCGATGATCGTGCGCCCGCGCTGCGCGGGGTCGGCGAGGTCGCCCCAGGCCTGGATGACGCCCGCCGACGGCAGGAACCGGGTCATCAGGTGCTCGGCCGCCGCGAGAGCGCTGGATCGGGCGTCCTCGTCGCCGAGCAGGCGGGCCGGGGCGACGCACGACAGCGTGTAAAGGAAGCCGAGGTCGTGGGTGTCGAGGTCGCGCTCCTCGCGCACCCGGCGTCCGAAGTCGGCGGCGTGCGCCAGGGCGGCGTCGCGGAAGACGTCGTCGCCGGTGAGCTCCCACCCGATCCACTGCATCCCGGGCCAGAAGCTCGTCGTCCAGCCGCGGTTCTCCCCCTCGTCGAAGCCGGGGGCGGCGGGCCGCAGCGGGTACCGGTCGTCGCGCGTGGTGTCGTCGGGGTAGCGGAGGCCGAAGGCGCGGATGTTCGCGCGCACCGTATCGAGCACCTGCGCGATCGCGCGGTCGGTGTCGGCGCGGACGGCGGCCGCGGCGGAGGGAGGGGAGGTGGTCATGCGGGGGAAGTCCTTCGGATCAGACGGCGGCGACGGTGGAGTCGGCCGGAAGCACGGGGCGGAGGCAGAAGCGGGCGTTCGCCCACACCAGGTACAGGGCGGGCGCCGCGGTCAGGCCGAGGGCTAGCGCGGGCGAGGTGGTGAACAGCACGGCTTGAGCCGCGAGCACGAGCAGGCTCACGACGCTGAGGTACCAGCGACGCACGGCGAGCACCGCCGCCGTCGAGAGGAGGACCCGAAGCGGCGTTCCCGGCGCTTCGGCGAGCGCGGTCAGGGCGACCGGGGCGGTGGCCATCACGAGCAGCGCGACGGTGCCGCACAGCGGGACGACGACGACCGACCAGGATGCCGCCGACACGGCGCGCACGTCGACCAGGACGATCGCGAGGACCCCGGCCACGAGAGCGCCGATTGCGAGCGCCTTGCGCAGCGTCCGTCGCCACCCGGCGAAGAAGGCGCGGACGACGCGCGCCTCGCCGACCTGGTGCGCCCGGAAAGCGGTGAGGGCGCCGGCCAGCGCGGGAGCGCTCACCGGGAGCGCGATCAGCAGCAACGGCCAGGTCTGCGCGGGGTCGGTGGCGAGCAGGAGCAGCACCAACGGTGCACCGGCGACGAGCAGGAGCACGTTGACGATCAGCCCCAGGTAGACCGTCGAGAAGACGTTCGCGTAGGTGTCATGGGAGATGCGACGCACGATCAGCCCTTCATCCCGCTGGTGGCGATGCCCTCGACGAAGTACTTCTGGCCGAAGAGGAAGACGATCGCGATGGGCACCACCGACATCGTCAGACCCGCGAACAGCAGCGCGTAGTTGGCGTCGTAGAGGGTGCTGACGAAACTCTGCAGACCCAGCTGGATCGTCCAGAGGTCGGGGTTGCGCAGGTAGATGAGGGGCCCGAGGTAGTCGTTCCAGGTGTTCACGAACGTCAGCAGCGTCAGACTCGCGATCGCCGGGACCGACAGCGGCAGCATGATGCGAGCCCAGATCCCGTACTCGCTCAGACCGTCGAGGCGCGCGGCCTCGGACAGGTCCTCGGGGATGGTGTCGTAGTACTGCTTCATCAGGAACACCCCGAACGCCCCGAACGCCTGGATGAGGATGATCGCCCAGAGGCTGTTCGACACCTTGAGGTTCGACAGCAGGATGAACTGCGGGATCATGTACGACTGCCACGGGACGGCGATGGTCCCGATGTACACGAGGAACAGCACGTCGCGGCCGGGGAAGCGCATGCGGGAGAACCCGTAGGCGGCGAACGAGCCGGTGAGCACTTGGAGGAAGGTCACCACCACGGCCAGCAGCAGGGTGTTGCGGATCCACGTGAGCATGCCGGACTGCGTCCAGATGTCGACGTAGTTGCTCCACACCCAGGTCTCGGGGAACCACTTCACCGGGGCGCTGAAGACGTCGTTGGGCGTCTTGAGCGAGCTCATGATCATCCAGAAGAACGGCAGCAGCAGTGCGGCGGCGGCGACGATCATGACGGCGTAGCCGACGATCCGCCCCACGCGGCGGGCGGGGTGGGAGCCCGCGACCGGGCGGCGGCGGGGCGGCTTGGCGCCCGCGGTGACGAGCGTGCGGGTGGCGTCGGGGACGAGGAGGTCGGTCATCAGGCGTCCCGCTTCTTGTTGAGGAAGAACTGCACGAGCGTCACCACGATGCACAGGAGGAACAACACGATGGAGGCCGCCGAGGCGTAGCCGAACTGGTTCTCCTGGAAGCCCTTCTGGTAGATGAACTGCGACAGCACGAGCGTCGACTGCCCCGGTCCGCCCTGCGTCATGACGAGGATGAGATCGAAGATCTTGAACGAGTTGATCGTGAGCATCACGGTCACGAAGAAGGTGGTCGGGCGCAGGCACGGCAGGGTGACGTTGACGAAGCGCTGCCAGACGTTGGCACCGTCGACGCGCGCGGCCTCGTGCAACTCACGGGGCACCGTCTGGAGACCGGCGAGGAAGAGGATCATGTAGTAGCCCATGTCGCGCCAGGTGCTGATGATCACGACGGCGGGCATGGCCCACTCCGACGAGGTGAGCCACCCGGGCGGGTTCTGCAGACCGAAGAAGCGCAGGATCTCGTTGATCGGCCCGTACTCCGGGCTGAACAGGAGGTTCCAGACGACGGCGATCGCGACGATCGAGGTGATGTAGGGGAAGAACGCGGCCGTGCGGAAGAACGCCACCCCGCGCAGCTTGTTGTTCAGCAGCAGGGCGAGCCCCAGAGCGACGATCATCGTCAACGGGATGTGCAGTGCCGCGTAGTACAGGGTGTTCAGCAGCGCGATGCGGAAACTGCCGTCGCCGATGAGCCGCTGGAAGTTGGCCAGGCCGACGAACGCCGACGACCCGAAGACGTTCCAGTTCGTCATCGACATGTAGAAGAGCGTGACGACGGGGACGAGCGTCAGGGCGGCGAAGCCCAGGAAGTTGGGGAGGATGAAGCTCCACCCGATGAGGGTGCTGCGCAGCGTCAGACGCGAGCGGCGGCGCACGGGGCGGGGCCCGCGGTCCCGCCCGGTCTTCGACGCCCGCGGGCGCGTGTCGGCGATGGTCGCCATGGTGTCTCCAGATCGTGAGGGGCGACCGGCCCGAGCGGGGCCCGGGCCGGTCACCGACCTGCGGGGTCAGCCGACGCCGACCTCGCTCTTGACGCGGTTCTCGGCCGTCGCGATGGCGTCGTCGATCGAGGTGGATCCCGACATCACGGCGGTGTGCAGGTCGAGCAGGATGTTCTGCACGGCCGCGGTCTTGGCCGAGGTGGGGTTCTCCGGCTTCGTCTCGTGCGTCGACCACGCGAACTTCGACAGGTCGTCGGTGGGCGCACCGGCCACCGCGAAGTACGTGTCGGCGACGGTGGAGCTCGTGAGCGCGGGAGTGATGCCCAGGCCCGCGAGCACCTGCGCGCCCTCCTCGCCGGCGGCGAAGGCGAGGAACTTCTTCGCGGCGGCGAGCTTGGTGGCATCCGCCGCCTTGTTGATCGCGAAGCCGGTGGGGTCGCCGAAGGTCACCGGGGTCTTCGACTCGCCCGTGGTCGAGGAGTCGTACTGCGGGATGGGCGCGAAGCCCCACGAGAACGCGTCGGCCTCGCCCTTGGCCTGCTGGGCGATGAGGGTCGCGACGTACCAGGTGCCCATCGGCATCATCGCCGCCTGCTGCTTGCCGAATTCGGCCTGGTAGGTGAGCTTGTTGGCGGTGACGGTGTTGTACTCCACCTGCGCTCCGGCGGACTGCAGGGCGAGGGAGCGCTCGTAGAAGGGCTTGAGGTAGCCGTAGTCGCCCGCGAGGATGTCGGCGTCGGGCGACTGCGCGTTCGCGAAGCCCTGGACGGTCGACTGCCAGCTGTGCTGGTAGGTGCCGAGCGCCGCGGACCCGGCGGCGCCGAGCTTCGAGGTCAGCTGCTCGGCGGCTTTCTCGTAGTCGTCCCACGTCCACGAGCCGTCGGGTTCGGCGACGCCCGCCTGGGTGAAGAGGTCCTTGTTGTAGAAGAGCACCCACGAGTCCTGGCGGTAGGGCACGGCCCACGTCGCGCCGTCGACCTCGAACGCCTGAGCGCCGCCGATGTCGCCGGGCAGCTCGACGTCGGACACGTCGGCGAGCTGGCCGCCGGCCTGATAGGTGATGAAGGTCTTGAGGTTCTTCTGCGTGATGATGTCGGGTCCGGAGCCAGCCGCGAGATCCGCCGTCATCAGCGTGTCGTAGTTCGAGGAGTCGTACTCCTTGACCTCGATCGTGATGTCGGGGTTCTCCTCGTGGAACTTGTCGGCGAGGGCCTGGAACTCCGGCGTCGTGCTGAGGCTCCAGCCCGACATCGACAGGGTCACGGGGCCGCTCTGCGCCGGGGCCTCCGACGATCCGCCGCTGCAGGCGGTCAGCGACAGGGCGGCGACGATGCCCACCCCGGTCGCGACGACGATCTTGCGCTTCATGCGTGCTGCTCCTTTGGGATTGCGTGACGGGCACCGCTTCGGGCCCGGGAGTGCCGGTGCGCCCCGCGCGGGGCTCCGGAGTCTGTGAGAGGGGTGCGCGTGCGCCGACCGTCGGGCCACGTGATCGCGGCGACCGCGTCGAGGCCGGCGCCCTCGATCTCGAGGCGGGGCTCGGCCCGGTCCGCGACGGGGTCGCCCGAGAGCGCGATGAGGGCGGCGAAGGGCGTGCCGACCGCCGCGTCCCATGTCAGGACCGGGACGGCCGCCCGCTCTCCGAGGGGGCTCGCCCCGCGGCGGATCGTCACGCGCGACGTGGCGTCGGGGGTGAGAGCCCGGATGCCGGACACCCGACCGTCGGCACGGGCCTCGGCCGCGCCGGTGGAGGTGGCGTGCGTCGGCTCGTCGGAGGCGAGGGCCCAGCCGCCCATCCGCACCCGCACGGCGTCGAGGTCGACGCCCGCGGCCACGTGGTCGATCTCGGCGATGCGCACCTCCCAGGCGCCGCGCACCAGCGAGCGCACCGTCATCCGACCGAGGGGGTGCACCGTGCCAGCGAGACCGGCACCGTGTCGGTGCGTGGTGGGGGCGGGGTCCACGAGGTGCACGTCGGATGCCGAGGCGGCGACGCCGACTCCGTCGTGCACGGTCGCGCCGAGGGGCTCGAGGGCGGTGCGGTGGGTCGCCCGCCCCGCGACGTCGACGAGGGCGACGCTCTGCTCGAGCGCGTCGCTCCACGCGAGGTCGTCGAGCAGCGGGGCGGTCGCGGTGGAGTAGCCGACGCGCGCGTAGAGCGGGGAGTCGGCCGTGCGGGCTCCGGGCAGCGCCTTGTCGGTGCCGTGGTTGACGACGCGCACGATCCCGTCGGAGCAAGTCGCCGACACGATCCACCCGGCGGCGCGAACGGCGCGCAGGTCGTCGGCTTCGGTGACCGCGAGGGGCTCGTCGGGCGCGGCCCAGGCGTCGTGATCGGCGGGCAGCATGATGCCCATGAGCCCTTTGACGGCCCAGTAGGGGGAGCCGGGACCCGAGTACGACTGCGCGAGCGCGGGCCACTCGTGGTGCCAGCCGAGTGTGAGCAGGTCGTCGTCGTCGAGGGCACCGTGCGTCAAGAAGTGGTCGACGATCGCACCCGCCGTGCGCCGCAGCCGCCCGGTACCGGTCGAGGGGACGCCGGCGATGATCCCGGCCCAGAACGGCGCCGCCGCGGCGAAGCGGTAGATGAGGCTGCGCCCCTGCAGCAGCGGGGAGCCGTCGCCGCCGACCAGGTGCACCGCGTCGAGCAGGAACCGGTCGAGCCGCGCGACGTCGTACGCCGCGCGATCGCCGGCGAGCTCGCCCGCCCCGGTCATCCGGGGCCAGAGCACGGGGTACACGTGCAGGGCCCAGCCGACGTAGTGGTCGAAGGCCCGTTCGTCACCGTCGGACAGCCAGCCGTCGGCGCGCACGAACGAGTCGTGTCGAGCGAGGTCCGCGGCGATGTCGGACGCGGACCAGGGTCCGCCGACCGAGCGCAGGAACGTCTGGACGACGATGCGGAACCACACCCAGTTCGTCGGCGGGTAGGTCTCATCGCCCACGGCCGGGGCGAGGTAGGCGATCACGCGCGCACGCGTCCGCTCGTCGAAGCGGTCCCAGATCCACTCGCGGGTGAGGTCCAGCGCGAGGGCGATCGAGGCGGCCTCGACCTTGGCCTGCGCGTGCTCGTCCATCCGCACCCAGCGATCGGTCGCGTCGGGGTCGACCCCGGTGCGCACGCCCTGGGCGAAGAAGGCGATGAGGTCGTCGACCCCCTGCCCGCGCGCCCCGGCGATGCGGAACGCGGCCAGCAGGAACACGCGGGCGAAGCCCTCGAGACCGTCGACGTCCGTCCCGTATCCGCCCGCGGGCCCCGGGATGACGATGCGACCGCGTCCCTCGGTGGCGTGCCGCTGCGCCCCCGCGAGCATCGTGTCGGCGACCGCGAGCCAGTCGCTGCGCTGTCCGCCGGCGAGGCGGGGGAAGACCGAGGTCGCCACGGGTTCTCCTTCGAAGGCCGTTCGTCCACCGGGTCCGAGTGGTGAACGTTGGCGAGCGTATCAATCAGAAAACAACACAGCAACATCTTTTCTGAATCTTAATGATCGTTTATGATCGCTTTAGCCGCTCACCCCCGACCGAGGAGACCGATGTCGTTCCCCGCCGCCGCGTTCCGCGGCCCCCTCGCCGCGATCGCCGAGGGGGCGACGTTGACCGCGCCCGACCGGTCGCTCCCCGTCCCCGTGGCCTCCGACCGCGACGTCTGGGACACCTCGTCGGGCTCGGCCGATCGCGCGGCGATCGAGGAGGTCATCGCGCGCGCCACCGACGAGCGCTCCACCCCGTGGCCGCAGCCCCGCGCGAGCGACGCCGCGCGCGTGCACCGCGACGGCGACCGCACCGCGTGGGAGGACGCCGCGTTCGAGCGGCAGCGGCGCCTCAGCCGCGCCACCGTGGCCGCGGCGGCGACGCTCGACGAGGGCTGGGTCGACGAGGTCGTCGACGGCGTGGTGCTGCTGTGCGAGCAGAGCTCGTGGTGCTGGCCCGCGCACGACGACACTCGGCGGGTGCACGGCGCGGTGCTCGCGACCGTGACCGATCCGTTCGTCGACCTCGGAGCCGGAGAGGTCGTGGCGCAGCTGGCCTGGATCGACCACCTGCTCGGATCCGTCCTCGAGGCCCGCGCACCCGGCATCCGCCGACGGATCCGACACGAAGCCCGCGTGCGCGTGTTCGAGCCGTTCCGACGACGACGCGACTGGCACTGGATCGGCCTCGACGGCGACGTGCACAACTGGAACCCGTGGATCCACGGCAATGTCATCGTCGCGGCCCTGCGCCTTCTCGACGCCGACACCGAGACCGCGGAGCGCGAGCGGGTCGTCGCTCTCGCCGTCGAGGGCCTGGACCGCTACGTCGCCGCCCTTCCCGCGGACGGCGCCATCGACGAGGGGTACGCCTACTGGTGGAACGGGGCGTGCCGCGCCCTGGAGGCGCTCGACGTGCTCGCGCACGCCACGGACGGGGCGGTGGATGCCACGTCCGTCGGCTCCCTCCGCGAGACCGTGGCCTTCCCCCACCGCTCGCACCTCGGCGGCGACTGGTTCGTCAACCACGCGGACGGGCAGGCGCGGCCTCCCGCCGACCAGCCCTGGCACGCCCTCCACCGCGCCGCCCGGCGGTACGGCGATGTCGAAGCGGAGGCGATGGCCGCGAGCCACCGGCACCCGGGGTCGCCCGCGGCGACGGAGCGAGAGGGCCTCGGTCGTCTGCTGCGCGGACTCACCGACCCCGCGTGGGTGGGGGCGTCCCCCGCGTCGCCGCCCCTCCCGCGCACGGTCTGGCTGCCCTCGACCCAAGTTCTGCTCGCCCGCCACGACGCGGGGTCGCCCGCGGGACTCGCGCTCGTCGCGAAGGGCGGGAACAACGCCGAGCACCACAATCACAACGACGTGGGGTCGTTCCTCGTCGCCGTCGACGGCGTACCGGTGATCGTCGACGCCGGTCGTCCCACCTACACCGCGGCCACGTTCGGTCCCGATCGCTACGACATCTGGACCATGCAGAGCTCCTGGCACAACGTCCCGGTCGTCCGGGGGACGACGCAACCCGCGGGCGGGGATGCCGCCGCCCGCGACGCCGTGACAGGGATCGACGACGAGCGGGCGACGTTCTCGGCCGACCTCGCGGGGGCCTATCCCGCGGCGGGCCTGGCGTCGTGGCGGCGCACGGCCGCCCTGGACCGCGTCACGCGGCGCATCGAGATCCGCGACGAATGGCGCTTCGCCGACGCCGCCCCCACCCGGGCCGACACGGCCCTGCACCTGCTGCTGGCCGGCGAGGTGCAGCTCGAGCGGGGAGGAGCGCGGGTGACGCCCCTCGGCGGCGCGCGGCCGGTCCGACTGCGCTGGGCCGACGACCTCGAGGCGACCGCGCAGGTGCGGCACCTCGACGATCCGATGCTCACCGAGGTGTGGGGCGAGCGACTCACGCGCCTCGCCCTCCCCCTGGCATCCCGCACGCAGCTCCTGCTCACGGTAGAACTGGACACACCGATCGAGGACCTCCCATGACCGACACCACTCCGCATCAGCCGCTGGCCGCGGAACGCCGCGCCCACATCCTGAGCGCGCTGCACAGCGACGGCGCCGTGCGCATCTCCCAGCTGACCGAGGACCTGGGGGTGGCCACCGTGACCCTGCGTCGTGACCTCGCCCAGCTCGAGAAGGAGGGAGTGCTGCGACGCGTGCACGGCGGCGCGGTGCCCGGCGAGAACATCCCGGCGCGCCCCGAACCCGCCGTCGACGAGACGAGGACCGGGTCGCTCGCGGTCCTCGTGCCCTCGCTCGCCTACTACTGGCCCGGGGTCGTCCGGGGGATGGAGACCGCCGCTCAGCGCCTCGGCTACAAGATGCTGCTGCGCGGAGCCTCGTACGAGCTGCAGGACGAGCGGCCCGTCCTCGAACGCCTCGTGGCCGGCGGAGACGTGCGCGGCCTGATCGTGGCGCCCAACACCGACACCGCCCACGCGAGCGACGTCATGAGCTGGCTGGCCGACTGCCCCGTACCCAGCGTCCTGGTCGAGCGCGACGCGGTGCCCGGGGCGGGCGGCATCCCGATGGAGTCCGTGACGACCGACCACGCCCTCGGAGCCCTCTTGGCGGCGCGGCACCTCGCCACGCTGGGGCACCGCAAGGTCGGCCTGATCCTCTCGCGGCACTCCCCCACCTCGCGCAAGATCGCCGCCGGATGGCAGACCGCGTGCGAGGAACTCGCTCTCACGCCCGCCGATCACTTCGAACAGACGCTGCCCGACCGCACGAGTCCGGACTTCTCCGACGTGGTCAACGCGACCCTCGACTCCGCTCTGGCCACCGGTGTGACGGCTCTGCTCGTGCACTCCGATCCCGAGGCGATGGCCTTCGTCGATCTCGCCCTCACCCGCGGGATCTCGGTGCCCGACGACCTGTCGATCATCGCCTACGACGACGAGGTGGCCCAGCTCTTCACGCCCGCCCTCACCGCGGTCAGCCCGCCGCGCGCGAGCGTGGGCGAGGCGGCCGTTGAACTGCTCGTGCGACGCATCGAGGACCCGGGCCGTCCGGTGCACCGGGTGCAGCTGAGTCCCCGGCTCAACGTCCGCGCCTCGACGGCGGCGCCGCGGTCATGACATCTCCCTCGTCTCACGACTTCTCGCCGTGGACGTTCTGGGACGAGGCATCCTCCGAAGACCGGGACCGGCAGCGCACCCACCTCGACGCGCTCCGCCGGGAGCACCCGGAGTGGAATTTCGGTGATCGCGTGTTCGTCTCGGAGCACGCGGGGGTCGACCCCGAACAGCTCGCGATCGGCGACCGCTCGTACCTCGCCCTTGGCACCTACGTCACGGGCACGATCCGCATCGGCGCCGACTGCTCGATCAACCCGTACACCGTCGTTCGCGGCGACGTGCAGCTCGGCGACGCGGTCCGCGTCGGCGCGCACACCTCGATCATCGGCTTCAACCACTCATTCGAACCGGGCAGCCCGGTCTTCCGCCAGCCCCTGACCTCGCGAGGCGTGCGCATCGGCGACGACGTCTGGATCGGCTCGCACGTCGTCGTCCTCGACGGTGTCTCGGTCGGCGATCACGCGGTGCTCGCGGCGGGGGCCGTGGTGACGAAAGACGTGCCGAGCGGCGCGATCGTCGGCGGCAACCCCGCGCGCCGTCTCCGGTGGCGCGTCGCTCCCCCGACTTCTCGTGATCCGCGCCGCGACGAGCTCGCGCGGTTCGCCGACCGCGCCCGCGACGATCTGGCATCCGTCCTCTCCCTCACCGCGGTCGAGGGCGGCTTCCGCGACCGCCCGGGCGCGGCGCCGTCGTTGCGCGGACTGGGTGACGCGGTCGAACTCTTCGACCTGCTCCACGACGCACCTCCCCCGGGTGCACGTCGCGCCGAGTGGATCGCCGAGCTGTCGTCAGCGCAGCGTCCCGCCACGGGGCTGACGACCGACGCGGCGTCGCTGTGGGACGACCCCGACGCCGCGTACGGCGTCCTCAGCGCCGGCTACGCCCTCGACCTGCTCGGTGCGCGCTTCCCCCATGCCCTCATCGACGTCGTCGATGCCGACGTCCCCGGTCTCGTCGCGCATCTCGAGGCCCTTCCCTGGGCCACCGACCCCTGGAGGGCGGGGCATCACGTCGATGCGTTCGGGACCGCGCTCCTGTGGAGCGGGCGGCGGACGGATGCCATCCCCCCGGGGCTCGCCGAGGCGCTGTTCGGCTGGCTCGCGCTGCGCGCCGACCCGCGCACGGGGATGTGGGGCGAGCCCGGCCCCGGTGGGGATTCACGCCTCCTGGTCAATGGCTTCTACCGCGCCGCGCGCGGCACCGTCGCGCAGTTCGGCCTCGACGTCGCGCACCCGCTCGCCGTGATCGACACCGTGCTGCGTCACGCGCGCGACGATCGATGGATGCGGCCCGAGCGACGCGACGCCTGCACCGTGCTCGACATCGTGCAGCCCCTCTGGCTCACGCGGTCGAGCGGCTACCGCACCGACGAGATCCGTGCTCTCGCCGCCGAGCTGCTGCGTCACGCCCTGAGCGGTTGGCGCGCGGGAGCGGGCATGGCCTTCCGCCTCGACGGCGACGATCCCGGCCTGCAGGGCACGGAGATGTGGCTCGCGATCGTCTGGTACCTCGCGGATCTGTTGGAGTGCTCCGACGCGCTGGGGTACCGACCGCGCGGAGTGCACCGCCCCGAGCCCGCCCCGCGCTGAGCGCTCGACCCGCCAAGGCGGGTGCCGGCCGCGCGGCGAGCTGAACCTCCGCCCCGCGGAGAGGGTGCGGCCCGCCGCAGCGGACCGCACCCGTTCTCACACCCGTGATCGACGGCGCCTCAGCAGGAGCGTTCCCGCGCCGAGGGCGAGGAGCAGCAGCGCGACGCCGGCCGTGACGGCCGCGCCCGTGGTGTCCTGACCCGTGGATGCCAGGTCGTCGCGCCCGTGGGGCTGGCCGGGGTCGGAGCCTCCTCCGGACGGCGGGCCGGGCGTGCCGGGCTCTTCGGGCGCTCCCGGCTGACCGGGCTCCGCCGGCTGACCGGGCTCGGACGGTTCGCCGGGTGCCGCCAGCGTCACCGCGACCGTGTAGGTGCGCGTCGCCCCGTCGGGGGCCGTGACCTGGACGGTGCCCGTGCCGTCGGCATCCTGAGGCTGCGTGATCGCGACGACGGCGTCCTCGTCGACCGCGAGGGCGAACAACTGCGGCAGCGTGTCGCCCTCCACCGTGACGGCGTACTCGGTCGTGGTCGGGTCGAATACCGCGACCGCGTCGTCACCGACGGTCAGTCGCGCGAGATCGACGACTCCCGCGGGCGCCGGGGCGTCCGCGAGGATCTCGACCTCCGACACGATCATGTGCTGGTTCTCGCGAGCGGTCAGCACGACCCGCACCTCGTCGACCCGGGCGCCGTCGACCGGCACCTCGACCCGCGGGGCGCCCTGCTCGGGCACGGGGACCGCGACCGGCTCGCCCTCGACCCACTCTCCGCCATCGAGGCGGTGGTCGACCCGGAGGCTGTCGGCCCAGCTCGGCCCGCCGTCGCGGAAGAACTGCACGGCGACGCCGCGCACGGTCTCCTCCGCGGCGAGCGCGTAGCTGAGCGTGTCGGAGGTGTTCTTGGCATCCGATCGCCAGTTCGACCAGCCCTTGTCGGCGGTGTCGCCGTTGATCGTGCGTTCCACGCCGTAACCGCTCTCCGTGTAGGTCGCCGAGGGCGTGCTCTCGGGAGCGACGTTGCGCTCGACCGCGGCGGTCACGATGACCGTGAGTCGCGCGTCGAGGCCGTCCTGCGTGGTGCCCGCGACCTCGACGGTGCCGGGCGCGGCGAACGCGGCGTCATCCACGCCCTTCCAGTCCCACGAAACCGGTACCGCGTAGCCGGACCCCGAAGGACGCAGCTCGGCGAGCACCGTGTCATCCGCGTGCGCCTGCACGGCGGCGAGCGCCGACCCGGCGACGACGGTGACCGAACGGGGGCGGGTCGCGGTGAACGCACCCACCTCGACCTCGGCGCGCGCCTCGACGGAGGTTCCGAAGACGTCGGCCGCCGTTCCGGGCACCGTGACGGTCCCCGCGGCGCCGACGTCGAGCCCCGCGGTGTTCCACGTGACGGGCGCCGCGCGGCCCACACCGTCGGCGTAGCGCACCGTCACGGTCTCGGGCAGATCGGGAGCCGTCCCCACGGGGGTCGCGACCGAGACCGGGTCGCTTCCCACGGCGGTCGTGCTCACGAGGCGCCAGGTCTGGTTGCCCGCACCGTTCGAGGTCCACAGCCCCACGGCCGCCCCGGCATCGCCGCTCGCGCCGTTCACATCGAGAACCCGCTCCGCGGCGACGTTGAGCACCGAGTACGTGGTGCCGTCGAGGGTCGAACCCATCCACTGGGTCGTCGGATCCGCCGCGGCCGTGGCGGCATCGGTGTCGATCAACGCCGTGGCGCCGTCCCGTGAACCGAGGAACATCCCGTCGCCGTTCTGGAGCGTGAACCGGTGGCGGTTGGTCCCGGCACCGTCGATCGTGCGCACCGTCCAGCCCTGGGCGCGAGCGGCTTCGGGGGTGGCGGCATCCGTCTCGATCGTGAGGTCGGTGTCGCCGTTCAGGGCGAGACCGCTCTGCACGCCCACGAGCTGCACGGTCTCGCCGTCGCGGAACGCCGGAGCATCCGCGGCGACGCCCGAGACGCCGTCGACCTCGAACGTGACGACCGATTTCGCGGGGATCGTGAGCCGGGCGATTCCGGATGCCGCATCCACGGCGACCGCGTCACCGGCGCGCAGCGCGTTGACGGTGGGCTCCTCGGCGGTCGACTGGGTCGTCACGATCGGGGTGACCGTGGCCCCGGGGGCGATCTCGCCGAAGCGGCTCAGGTCGAGCTCGACGGTCTGCTCGGCGTCGTCGGCGTTGACGTGGACGATCGACGCGCCCTGTCCGTCGGCGTCGATCGCCGCCGTCGAGTTCGTGTCGTCCGTCGCCATCAGCCGGTCACCCGGATGGATGTAGTGCGTGAAATTGCGCACGGTGTTGAACTTCTCGTTCGTCAGCACCTGACAGCTCGGGTCCGCCTCGCCGTCCGCGATGCGGCGCTCCGAGAGGCCCTCGGCATTGCAGTCGAAGTCGATGAAGACGCTGCCCCAGTTCAGCTTCTCGACCTTCTCCATGTTGTAAAGGTCTTCCACCGGCTGCCAGAACACCCACGCCTCGGGCTCGAGCTCGCGCAGGTCGCCGACGATGTGCGAGGCCATGCCGAGGCCGTTCTCGATGTCGTTCGAGACGAATCCGCGGCTCGTGTCGGTCCAGTTGCCCTCGACCTCGCTCATCCACAGGGGCTTGTCCGACGCCTTGGCGATGTCGCGCACGACGGGTCGCCCGCCCGTTCCGTACGTGTGCACGTTGAGCTGGTCGACGGCATCCTTCGACCCGTCGGACCACGTGTTCCAGTTGTTCGCGAAGATGCCCGGGTTCGTCTCGTCCATCGCCGAGATCACGGCATCCGTCGTCGTGTCGTCGCGCCCGAGTCGGTCGGCGAGCGCCCGGATCATCTCGTCCTGGCGCTCGGGGCCGATATGCGCGCCCTCCTGGCGACCACCGGTCGGCCATGTCGCGCCGTCAGGGATCTGCGTCTGCCAGTAGTTCGTGTTCGGCTCGTTGAAGGGATCGATCGTGTCGAACCGGATGCCATGGGCTTTCTCGAGCTCGTCGACGACGGTGACCAGATACCCGGCGAACTTCTGCATGTCGGCCGAGCGGAGCTGCTCGCTGGTGGCGTCGTTGACGCCGCCGGAGACGAAGCCGCTGTCGGTGAGGAAGTAAGGCGGGGAGTTGCTGAAGGCCTCCCAGTGGGTCACCTTGTCTTTCAGCGCGTCGAGCCACCACCGCTGGGCGGAGTCGGCGTCGAAGTCGTAGTGCGTCGGGTCGTCGGGGTTCCACGCGTCGCGGTAACGGTCGCGGTCGGCGTAGGTCGAGGTGATCTCGCCCTCGGCATCCGTCGCCGGGAGGTCGGGGTTCCAGAACCCGGGCACCGCGCCGCCCGCGCGCAGGTAGGGCGGCACGTCGGTCGCGTTGCCGCCGCCCACGTTGTAGCGGGCGATGTTGAGGTTGAGCCCCTCCTCGCCGAACACGGCGTCGAAGAGCTTCTGCCGCACGTCGGCGGGGTAGTTACCGGTGGCATTGGCGAACCACACCAGGCTCGTGCCCCAGCCCTCGAAGGCCTCGGTGGCCGAGGCGGGATTGGGCGTGATGCGCACGGCCGAGGGCGCGTCGGCGGCGCTCGCCGGGGGTGGCGCGGCGGCCGCTCCGGCGGTCAGGGCGCCGGCGACGAGAGCCGCGGCGCACGTGGAAGAAAGGACTCGAGACGTCATCGTCGTTTCCGTTTCCGGCCGCGTCGGTGCGACCTGTGGGGGGATGTTGACGTCAACATGTTGACGTCAACACCGAGCCTAAGCCGAGGCGCGGGGCGCGCGCAACGGTTCCGCCGCGCGGCGGACGGCTCGCGCGGGCCGCGTGCGCGTGCCACGTGGGGCCGTGCACGGCAGTCACGCGGGGCCACGTACCCGGGGCCAGCAAGGAGCCGCGCAGCGCCGTGCACCCAGCGCGCGCCGAGACTGCATCCGGCCGACATCCCGGCAGCACGCTGCACGGGGAGATGTCAGCGGCATGCAGTCTCACGGGCCAGATCGAGCGCGGGCGCGCGGGACCGGCGAGCGCCTCGAAATCACGGGCCCGATCGAGCCGAAGCGCGCCGCAGCGGCGACCGCCTCAGCGCCGCGGACCGGAGCTCGCCCGCACGACCAGGGAGGTCGGCACGAGGGTGCGCGCGTGCTCGCCGCCGCGCCCCTCGATGTCGGCGATGAGCGCGGTCATCGCCTCCTCCCCCACGCGCTCGAAGCGCTGGCGGACCGTGGTGAGCGGGGGCCAGAAGTTGGCCGATTCGGGCATGTCGTCGAAGCCGACGACGCTGACGTCCCCCGGGACGGCGCGGCCCGTCTCGTGCAGGGCGCGGATGACGCCGAGCGCCATCTGATCGTTGGCCGCGAACACGGCCGTCACCTCCGCCATGGTGGCCAGCGCGAGCCCGATGCGGTGCCCCGACTCGGCTGTCCAATCGCCGATCTGCACCACGGGCACGCGGCATCCGCGCTGTTCGAGGGCGGAGCGCCAGGCGTCGCGACGGCGCTCCGCGGCGAACGACTCGGGCGGCCCCGACACGTGCCACACGGTCTCGTGTCCGAGGTCGAGCAGGTGCTCGGTGGCGAGCCTCGCTCCCTGCGCCTGGTCGTTGTCGACCACGGCGTAGGGGTAGTCGGCACTGGAGTCGACGACCACGACCGGCAGGCCCGACGGGATCGACAGCTCGGTCTCGCCCAGGCGGTGGGTCTCGATGAGGATGACGATGCCGTCGACCGCGTGCTCGCGCAGGCGCAGGAAGGCCCCCGACACGTCGGACTGCGACGCGGACTGCACGGTGATGAGGGTGATGGAGTATCCGGATGCCGCGGCCATCGACGCCAGCGCGTCGAGGGTGCGCGTGTTGCCGTAGGAGCTCAGCGAGAACATGATCACGCCGATGCTGCGGAAGCGCCCCGAGCGCAGCGCGCGAGCCGCACTGTTGGGGCGGTAGCCGAGGGTCGACATGGCATCGAGCACCCGCTGACGCGTCTCGGGGTCGACGTTGGTGCGGCCGTTCGCGACGCGTGACACCGTCTGCCCCGACACTCCGGCGGCCGCGGCGACGTCGGCCATCGACACCTCGCGCCGACGCCCGCGCGCCGGCGCGGCGGTCGGAATCGCGGTCTCGATCGCGGTCGACGTCGTCGTCTCGCTCACGTGTGCCCCCTTGGGATGTTGACGTTGACACACTAGCGCGACGGAGTTATGTTTACGTCAACATCTCGACGACCCGGCCGAGATGCGCACCGACGAAGAGGCACCGGACGATGACGACCACCGCGGCACCCCCGCCCGCCCTGCGCACCCCCCGGCGCAAGCGGCGCACCCGAATCGACGACCGCGGCTGGCTGTTCGTCGCGCCCTTCGCGATCGTGTTCGCCCTGGTGTTCCTCGCGCCGCTCGCGTACTCGATCTACCTCAGCCTCTTCCGCGACCAGCTCATCGGCGGCAACGCGTTCGTCGGCTTCGCGAACTACGTGACGGCCTTCAACGACCCCCAGTTCTGGGACGGCCTGGGTCGCGTCGCGATCTTCCTCGTCGTGCAGGTGCCGATCATGCTGCTGCTGGCCCTCGCCGCCGCCCTCGCGATCGACAGCGCGCGTCTGCACGCCGCGGGCTTCTACCGCATCGTGATCTTCCTGCCCTACGCCGTGCCCGCGGTCGTCGCCGTGCTCATGTGGGGCTACATCTACGGCGACCAGTTCGGGCTCACCCGCAACCTCAACGACCTGCTGGGCGGTCAGTTCGTGCAGCCCTTCCTCCCGGAGTGGATGCTCGTCTCGATCGGCAACATCGTCACGTGGCAGTTCGTGGGCTACAACATGCTCATCTTCTACTCCGCGCTGAAGACGATCCCGAACGAGCTGTACGAAGCGGCATCCATCGACGGGGCGGGCGCGTGGCGCACGATCTTCTCAATCAAGATCCCCGCCGTGCGCGGCGCGATCGTGATCGCCACGATCTTCTCGATCATCGGCAGCTTCCAGCTCTTCAACGAACCCAACATCCTCAAGCCGCTGGCGCCGAACACGATCTCGACGTACTTCACGCCGAACATGTACGCCTACAACCTGTCCTTCGCCGGACAGCAGTACAACTACGCGGCCACGATCGCGATCATCATGGGCGTCATCACCGCCGTCATCGCTTACGTCGTGCAGCTGCGCGGCTCACGTCAGGAGGCGCGATGACCACCGCGACCGCACCCCGTACCGACACCGTCGCCGTGACGACCCCGCGTCGCGCGCCGCGCCTGGCGCGCCGCTCCCCCACCCAGGGCAAGAAGTCGCTCGTGCTGAGCATCGTCATGGGCCTGTACCTGCTCTACACGCTCGTTCCGCTCGCGTGGCTGCTCATCAACGCCACGAAGACGCAGCCCGACCTGTTCACCACCTTCGGCCTGGGCCCCGGCAACAGCTTCGCCCTGTTCGACAACATCGCCCAGACCCTGACCTATCGCGACGGGATCTTCCTGCGGTGGCTCGGCAACACGCTGCTCTACGTCGTGGTCGGCGCGGGCGGCGCGACCCTCCTGGCGACCCTCGCCGGGTACGGTCTGGCCAAGTACAACTTCCGCGGCCGCAAGGCGGTGTTCGCCGTCGTGCTCGGCGCGATCGCGGTGCCCGGAACCGCCCTGGCGGTGCCGACGTTCCTGCTGTTCAGCCAGCTGGGCATTACCAACACCCCGTGGGCGATCATCATCCCCTCGCTGATCAGCCCCTTCGGCCTCTACCTCATCTGGGTCTACGCCACCGACGCGATCCCGACCGAGCTGCTCGAGGCCGCGCGCATGGACGGAGCGGGCGAGTTCCGCACGTTCTTCACGATCTCGATCCGCCTGCTGACCCCCGGCATCGTCACGGTGCTGCTGTTCGCGGTGGTCGCGACCTGGAACAACTACTTCCTGCCGCTCATCATGCTCAGCGACCCCCAGTGGTACCCGCTGACGGTCGGCCTGAACCAGTGGAACGCGCAGGCGACCGGTGTCGCCGCGCAGCCCATCTACAACCTCGTGATCACCGGGGCCCTGCTGTCGATCATCCCGATCGTCGCCGCGTTCCTCGTGCTGCAGCGCTTCTGGCAGTCGGGCCTGAGCGCCGGCAGCGTCAAGCAGTGATCCCCTGACTCCCCCTCACCGCTGCTCCCCGTCCGCGGGGCGTCGCACCTGCAACCGCACCACATCCACAACAACGAAGTAGAGGAATCCGATGACATTCATGCGTTCCGGCTCCGCCGCGCGGCGGACCGTCTTCGCCGTCGCCGCGACCGCCCTGTCGGTGGCCGCGCTCACCGCCTGCTCGGGCGGCAGCACCGGCGGCGGCGCCGCCGCGGGCTCGGCCGACGACATCGAGAAGGCCCTCGAGGCCGGCGGCGAGATCACGTACTGGTCGTGGACCCCGTCCGCCGAGGCCCAGGTCAAGGCGTTCGAGGCGAAGTACCCCAACGTCAAGGTCAACTACGTCAACGCCGGCACGAACAAGGACGAGTACGCCAAGCTGCAGAACGCGATCAAGGCCGGCTCGGGCGCCCCCGACGTCGTGCAGATCGAGTACTACGCGTTCCCGCAGTTCGCCCTGTCCGACTCGCTCGTCGACCTGTCGTCGTACGGTTTCGGCGACCTGAAGGGCGACTACAGCTCCGGCACGTGGGGCTCGGTCGACTTCGACGGCAAGATCTTCGGCCTGCCGCAGGACTCCGGCCCGATGGCCCTGTTCTACAACAAGGCCGTCTTCGACCAGTACGGCATCGCGGTCCCCACCACGTGGGACGACTACTACGCCGCCGCGCAGAAGCTGCACGCGGCCGACCCGACGAAGTACATCACCGCCGACACCGGCGACGCCGGTTTCACCACCAGCATGATCTGGCAGGCCGGCGGCACCCCGTTCACGACCTCGGGCGATGCCGGAACCGACGTGAAGATCGACCTCCAGGACGACGGATCGAAGAAGTTCGCCGACAACTGGAACCGCCTCATCGAGGGCGGCCTCATCTCCGACACCCCGAGCTGGAGCGACGAGTGGTTCAAGGGCCTCGGTGACGGCTCGATCGCCTCGCTCGTGACCGGTGCCTGGATGCCGGGTGTGCTGGAGTCCTCGGTTCCCGACGGCGCCGGCAAGTGGGCCGTGGCCCCCATCCCCACCTACGACGGCAAGGCCGTGACGGCCGAGAACGGCGGCGGCGGCCAGGCGGTCACCAAGCAGAGCAAGAACCCGGCCCTGGCCGCGGGCTTCCTGAAGTGGCTCAACAACGACGAGGAGAGCCTGAAGATCTTCGCCGAGTCGGGCGGCTTCCCGTCCACGACCGCTCAGCTGAGCGACTCGGCGTTCGTCGACAAGGCCTCGGACTACTTCGGCGGCCAGAAGATCAACGAGGTCCTCACGCAGGCCTCGGGCGAGGTGCGCGAGGGCTGGAGCTACCTGCCCTACCAGGTCTACGCCAACAGCATCTTCAACGACACCGTGGGCCAGGCCTACGCCACCAAGGGCGACCTGAACGCGGGCCTGAGCGCGTGGCAGGACCAGCTCGTGCAGTACGGCAACGACCAGGGCTTCTCGGTCAACAAGTAACACTGTCGCGGGGGCGGGTCGCATCTGTCGTGCGACCCGCCCCTTCCTCTTCCCACCAGGAGAAACCCGAATGACCTCCCCCACCCGCATCGTCGTCGACCGCGCCGCGGTCGGAGCCGACGTCCCCCGCCGCCTGTTCGGCTCCTTCGTGGAGCACATGGGCCGCTGCGTGTACGACGGCATCCACTCCCCCGGTCACTCCACCGCCGACGCGTCCGGGTTCCGAGCCGACGTGCTCGAGCTCGTGCGCGAACTGGGCGCCACGGTCGTGCGCTATCCGGGCGGCAACTTCGTCTCGGGCTACCGCTGGGAAGACGGTGTCGGCCCCCGCGACGAGCGTCCCGTGCGCCTGGATGCCGCGTGGCACAGCACCGAGACGAACCAGGTGGGCCTGCACGAGTTCGCCGAGTGGGCGGATGCCGCGGGCCTGGAGGTCATGGAGGCGGTGAACCTCGGCACGCGCGGCGTCGCCGAAGCCGCCGACCTGCTCGAGTACGCGAACCACCCCGCCGGGACCGAGCTCAGCGACCGACGCCGCGCGAACGGACGCGACGAGCCGTTCGGCGTCCGCCTCTGGTGCCTCGGCAACGAGATGGACGGCCCCTGGCAGATCGGCCACAAGACCGCCGACGAGTACGGCCGCCTCGCCGCCGAGACCGCCCGCATGATGCGCTTCATCGACCCGGACGTCGAGCTCGTCGCCGCCGGCAGCTCGAACCACGAGATGCCCACGTTCGGCGAGTGGGAGCGCACCGTGCTGCGCCACACCGCCGGCCTCGTCGACCACATCTCGGTGCACGCCTACTACGAGGAGGACCCGGCCGACCCGGCGAGCTTCCTCGCCAGCGGCACCGCCCTCGACCGCTACATCTCCGACGTCGTCGACATCATCGACGAGGTCGGCGCCACGACCCCCGACGGCGGGACCATCGGCATCAGCGTCGACGAGTGGAACGTGTGGAATCAGACCCGCTGGAACGAGGTCGACAAGCCCCGCGTCTTCACCGGCGACTGGCCGATCGCGCCGCGCCTGATCGAAGACGACTACACCGTCACCGACGCCGTCGTCGTCGGCTCCCTGCTCATCACGCTCATCCGCCGCTCCGACCGCGTCTCGATGGCCAACCTCGCGCAGCTGGTCAACGTCATCGCCCCCATCCGCACCGAGCCCGGCGGGGGCGCGGCCTGGCGCCAGAGCACGTTCCACCCGTTCGCGCTCACCGCGAAGGCGGCATCCGGTCGCGTGGTCCTCCCGCGCGTCGAGGGCGCCACCATCGACACGGCCCGCCACGGCGCGGTGGACGCGGTCGACGCGGTCGCCACAGTGGACGGCGACACCGTCGCGGTGTTCCTCGCGCACCGCGACCTCGACGCTCCCACAGACGTCGAGCTCGATCTGGGCCCGATCGCCGATGTGGACGCCGTCGTGATCACGATCCCCGACGGCGGCGACCGTCACACCACCAACTCCGCCGACGCCGAACCCGTTGCGCCCGCTCCCCTGACCGTCGAGGTCGGAGCCGACGGCATCCTGCGCTTCACCCTCCCCGCCCTCGCCTGGGTGCGCCTGACCGCGCGCCTGACCGACTGATACCGAAAGACATCGTGACGACCTTCTCCCTCGGCGAGACCGACTTCCTGCTCGACGGACGACCGCACCAGGTCATCTCGGGCACGCTGCACTACTTCCGCATCCATCCCGAGCACTGGGCCGACCGCATCCGCACCGCCAGGGCGATGGGCCTCAACACGATCGAGACCTACGTCGCGTGGAACGCGCACGAGCCGGTGAAGGGCGAGTGGGATGCCACGGGCTGGAACGACCTCGGACGCTTCCTCGACCTGATCGCCGACGAGGGACTGCACGCGATCGTGCGCCCCGGGCCCTACATCTGCGCGGAGTGGCACAACGGCGGGCTCCCGGTGTGGCTGACCTCGACGCCGGGGATCGGCATCCGCCGCTCCGAGCCGCAGTTCGTGGAGGCCGTGACCGCGTACCTCCGCCGGGTGTACGAGATCGTCGCCCCCCGCCAGATCGACCGCGGCGGCAACGTCGTGCTCGTGCAGATCGAGAACGAGTACGGCGCGTACGGCTCCGACAAGGAGTACCTGCGCGAGCTCGTGCGCGTGACGAAGGAGGCCGGCATCACGGTGCCGCTGACCACCGTCGACCAGCCGATGCCGTGGATGCTCGAGGCGGGGAGCCTGCCCGAGCTGCACCTCACCGGCTCGTTCGGCTCGCGCTCCGCCGAGCGCCTCGAGACCCTCCGCGAGCACCAGCCCACGGGACCGCTGATGTGCAGCGAGTTCTGGGACGGGTGGTTCGACTGGTGGGGTAGCATCCACCACACGACCGACCCCGCGGCATCCGCCCACGATCTCGACGTGCTGCTCGCGGCCGGGGCCTCGGTGAACATCTACATGGTGCACGGCGGGACCAACTTCGGCACGACGAACGGCGCGAACGACAAGGGACGCTTCGACCCGATCGTCACGTCCTACGACTACGACGCCCCCATCGACGAGTCGGGTCATCCGACGGCGAAGTTCCACGCGTTCCGCGAGGTCATCGCGAAGTACGCGCCCGTGCCCGCCGACGTGCCCGCACCGCGACCGGCGGCACCCGCGTTCACCGTCTCGCTCTCGGGCGAGGGCGACTGGATGCCGGCCGTCGACGGTTCGCCGCGTCCGGCGCCGGCGAGCTTCGAGCAGCTCGGCCACCTCGGCCCGCTCGTGCGTTACGACGTCGACCTGCCCGCCTTCACCGGTCCCGCGGCGCTCGTGTTCGACGAGGTGCGCGACCTGGCCTGGGTCCACGTCGACGGCACCCCCGTCGGCCGCCTCTCGCGGAGCCTGCACGAGCGGGCCCTCACCCTCCCGGCCGGATCCCGGCTCACGGTGCTCGTGGAGGACCAGGGCCGGGTGAACTACGCCGACCGTCTCGGCGAGCCCAAGGGGCTCATCGGCGAGGTGACGCTGAACGGTGAACCGCTGACCGGATGGACCGCCACTCCCGTCGACCTCGACACCGTCGAGGGCAGCGGCACCGGTGCCGTCGGCCGGGCGTTCCTGCGCGGATCGTTCGACCTCGACGCCCCGGCCGACCTGTTCCTCGACACCGCGGCGTGGGGCAAGGGCTACGCGTTCGTCAACGGCTTCTTCCTCGGTCGCTACTGGAACAACGTCCCCCAGAACACCCTCTACGTGCCGGGTCCGGCGACCCGGGCGGGCGCGAACGAGATCGTCGTGCTCGAGCTCGAGCACGCTCTCGAACCGGTCGCGCGCTTCGTCGCGGAGCCGTCGCTGGGCCAGCTCGAGGAGTAGGCCCACCCCCTCTCGGCACAGGCGACCCGTCGACGACACGCTCGGAGGGTCGCCTGTTCGCGCGTGGGCGTCGCGACGGCGGGCGCGCGGGGCCGGCGTCCGTCGCCGACCGGCCTCGCCGACGGGCCTCGAGCGACGGCCGCGCCCGGGAGGAGCAGGATGGAGGGATGACGATGGCCGCCTGGCTCCGCTCGCTCCCCTCGCTCACCGGCACGGCTCCGCTCCCGGATGCCGCACCCCCGCCCGACGCGCCGGAGCCGCTGTTCGAGCGCTGGATCCGCGCGGCCGTCGACGCGGGCGTCGCCGAGGCGCACGGCGCCACCCTCTCGACGGTGGATGCCGACGGCATCCCGGACGCGCGCGTGCTCATCCTCAAAGACGTCGGCCCCCGCGGCTGGGCCTTCGCGGGACCGCGGGACTCCGCCAAAGCCGAGCAGCTCGCCGCGCGGTCCGCTGCGGCCCTGACGTTCTGGTGGCCTCCGGTGCTCCGCTCCGTGCGCGTGCGCGGTCGGGTGAACGAAGCGTCGGCGGAGGAGTCCGCGGCCGACCTCGCCGCGCGATCCGCCGCCGCTCGCGACGGGATCACCCCCGGCGGGTGGGTGCTGTGGCGGCTGATCCCCGACCGCGTCGAGTTCTGGGAGGGCTCCCCCGATCGCCGACACCGGCGCACGATCTACCGTCGCACCGCCGACGGCTGGCAGGTCTCCACCCCCACTACAGAGAGCGAACGGCCATGACCGACTACGAGATCACCGACATCGGCGCGATGGATGCCTGGCGCGCCCACTTCGGCGGGTTCGTCCCCGAGCGCTCCCGCGACGGACGGCGCGTGGTCGACCACGAGCTGGCGATGCAGTACATCGGCATGACGGCGAATGCCCTCCTCCCCGGCGAGGACGCGGGCTACTGGCACGCGCACAGCCGGGTCGAGGAGCTCTACGTCTTCCTCGAGGGACGCGGGCAGATGGGCCTCGACGATGACGTCGTGGACGTCGGTCCCGGCAGCGTCGTCCGCGTCGGACAGGGCGTGTGGCGCGTCTGGCGCGCCCTCCCCGACAGCCCCGGGGAGCTGCGCTGGCTGTGCATCCGCGCGGGAGGGGAGGCCCTGCCCCGCATCCCCGACGACAGCTCGCGCGACGCCGAGCGCCCGATGCCCTGGGCCGCGGCCGGCTGAGGGCGCCGGGGAAGGCCTACGCCGACCCGCGCCAGACGACCGGAGCGTCGAGAAGGATGCCGTCGGCGTCGGCGACGCCGCCCGACAACTGCAGCAGCACGGCCTCGGCCGCCGCGGCCCCGAGTCCCTCGGCGGGTTGGTCGACCGTGCTGAGCGGCGGGTCGGTGCGCAGCGCCCACGCGCTGTCGTCGAATCCCACGACACCGACGTCGTCGGGCACACGCCGCCCCGCCGCGCGCAAGGCCTGCACGGCGCCCGCCGCCACGGCATCCGATGCCCCGAAGACGGCGTCGAGGTCGGGCGCGCGCTCGAGCAGCCGGCGCATGCCCGCCTCGCCGTCGGCGAAGGCGTACAGCGGCACCGGCTCCACGAGGTCGGGGTCGAAGTCGTCGCCGAGGGCCTCGCGGAACCCGGCCAACCGATCGCTGCCCGAGTCGCGGTCGAGGGCGGCGGCGATCATGCCGATGCGACGACGGCCGGTCTCGCGCAGCTGACGGGTGATCGCGCGGGCCGCTCCGAGATTGTCGATGCCCACCCACGGCCGCGAGATCCCCGGCGGGTGCCCGACGTATGCGACCGGGAGGCCCAGTCGTTCGACGACGTCGGTGATGGGGTCGTGGTGACGGGCCGAGACGATCACGGCCCCGTCGACGAAGCCGCCGCTGAGGTAACGCGCGACGCGGTCGGTGTCGCGGTCGGTGTCGACGACGACGCACACCATCTGATAGTCGGCCTTAGACAGCGCTGTGTTGGCGCCGAGCATGATGCCGCCGATGTTGGGATCTTCGAGGAAGAGCGAGTGCGGCTCGTGCACGATGAACCCGACCGCCTGCGTGCGCTGTCGCACCAGGGTGCGGGCGGCGTTGTTGGGCACGTAGCCGACCTCGCGGATGGCCGACTGGATGGCCTCTCGCGCGTGCTCCGAGACGTAGCCGCCGTTCAGGACGCGGCTCACCGTCCCCCTCGACACCCCCGCGGCCTTCGCCACGTCATGCACCGTGCTGCGCCGGCGCCCGGGCGGAGGAGGCGTCATGAGGGTCAGCCTAGCGGCAGCGGGAAGTTGACGATCGCGTGACGCCGTGTCAGTATGTGCACGTTCACACATTTAACTCCGGATTTTCGGATGCCGAGTGTGTGCACGTTCACAGAACCACGCAAAGGAGCGCCCACCGGATGCTTGCCGTCGATCATCTGGCCCCGCTCGATCGCGAGAGCGATCGTGCGACCGACCCGACCCGCGAGGGCGGCGCGCTGGACGCCCTGACCCGCGAGGGTCTCGTCTTCGGCTGCGACTACAACCCCGATCAGTGGGATCGCGCCGTCTGGGACGACGACATGCGCCTCATGCGCGAGGCGGGCGTGGGTCTCGTGGCCGTCAACATCTTCGGCTGGTCGTGGATCAACCCCGACCACGGCGTGTGGAGCTTCGACGAGCTCGACGAGCTCATGGACCTCGCCCACGCGAACGGCATCCGGGTCAACCTCGGCACCGCGACCGCCTCGCCCGCCCCGTGGGTGACCGCGCGGCATCCCGAGATCCTGCCCGTCGCCGAAGACGGCACGCGTCGCTTCCCCGGAGGCCGCCAGGCCTACTGCCCGAGCTCGCCGATCTTCCGCGCCTACGCCGCCGAGCTCAGCCGCCGCGTCGTCGAGCGCTACGCCGACCACCCCGCCCTGGCCATGTGGCACGTCTCGAACGAACTCGGATGCCACAACGCCCTCTGCTACTGCGACGCCAGCGCCGTGGCGTTCCGCTCCTGGCTCGAGGCGCGCTACGGCTCGCTCGCCGAGCTCAACGCGGCGTGGGGCACCTCGTTCTGGAGCCAGCGGTACAGCGCCTGGGACCAGATCCTCCCGCCGATGGCCGCCCTGTCGCTGCGCAACCCCGGCCAGCTGCTCGACTTCCAGCGCTTCTCGTCCGACCAGCAGCTCGAGCTGTACCGCGCCGAAGCCGAGATCATCCGTCTGCGCAGCGCGGCGCCCGTCACCACCAACTTCATGGTCACCGCGCACATCCGCGCTCTCGACTACTTCTCGTGGGCGGGCGAGATGGACGTCATCGCGAACGACCACTACCTCGACCGGCGTCTCGCCGACCCGATCGCCGAACTCTCGTTCGCGGCCGACCTCACGCGCGGTCTCGCCGCCGGCACCCCGTGGCTGCTGATGGAGACCTCCACCGGCGCCGTCAACTGGCAGCCCCACAACCTCGCGAAGGGCGAGGGCGAACTGCTGCGCAACGTCGTCTCGCACGTCGCCCGCGGCGCCGACGGCATCTGCTTCTTCCAGTGGCGTGCCTCGGCGCAGGGGGCGGAGAAGTTCCACTCCGCGCTCCTCCCGCACGCCGGGACCGAGACCGCCCAGTGGCGGAGCGTGCTCGAGGTGGGCCGCACCCTGCGCGACCTGCAGCCGATCGCGGGAACGCGCGTCGCCTCCGACGCCGCCGTGCTCTTCGACTGGGAGAGCTGGTGGGCGTTGGAGAACGAGGGGCGTCCCAGCGAAGACCTGCGCTACCTCGACCAGGTGCACGCCGCTCACGCCGCGCTGACCGCCGCGGGCGTCTCGACCGACGTCGTCTCGGCCGACGCCGACCTGTCCGCGTACCGCCTGGTCGTCGTGCCGGCCCTGCACCTCGTCCGCGACGCCTGTGCCGACCGACTCGCGCGGTTCGTCGAGGACGGCGGGACCGCCGTCATCACCTTCGCGAGCGGGATCGTCGACGAGAAGGACCGCGTCCGCCTCGGCGGCTACCCGGGTGCGTTCCGCGACCTGCTCGGGATCGTGTCGGAGGAGTTCGCCCCCCTCGGACCCGCGCAGGTCGTCACCCTCGACGACGGCAGCACCGGCACGGTGTGGTCGGAGCGCCTGCGCACGTTCGACGCCGAGGTCGACGCCCGCTTCACCGACGGTCCGGCGGCGGGGCTGCCCGCCCGCACCCGTCGCTCCGTGGGCGCGGGATCCGCCTGGTACCTCGCGACCCTGCCCGCCGCAGACGCCTACCGCGACTTGATCTCGCGCATCGCCGCGACCGCCGGCATCCGCACCCTCGACGCGATCCCCGGCGTCGAGATCGTGCGTCGCGCGGGCGAGGACCGCGCGTACACGTTCGTCATCAACCACACCACCGAGTCGGTCGAGATCGCGGCGCACGGTCGCGACGCGCTCACCGGCGAGACCGTGGAGGGCTCCGTCGCCGTCGCCGGCGGTGCCGTCCGCATCATCGAGGAGGCCTCGTGACCACCACCGCTCCCGCTCCCGTGCGGGCCGACCGCGCGGGCGCACCGCGGCCCCGCCGCTCGCGCGTGCCCTTCAAGAGCGCGATCGTCATCCTGCTCGCGCCGTTCGCGGTGCTGTTCGCCCTCTTCTACGTTTTGCCGATCGTCTTCGCCATCGGGCAGTCGCTCCTGGTCGTGCGGCGCGAGGGCACGTTCGGCAAGGCCGAGCTCGTCTTCGGCGGTCTCGCGCAGTACGCCCTGGTCTTCCAGAACGAGGCGTTCTGGGCGTCGATGCTGCGCATGCTCGCGTTCGGCGTCGTGCAGGTCCCCGTCATGCTCGGTCTCGCGCTCATCTTCGCTCTCCTGCTGGACTCGCCCCTGCTGAAGGGCAAGCGGTTCTTCCGCCTGGCCTTCTTCGTCCCCTACGCCGTTCCGGGCGTGATCGCGGCGATCATGTGGGGCTCGCTGTTCTCGCCCAACCTGTCGCCGTTCACCGCGCTGACCAAGAACGTCGACTTCCTCGGCGCCGACCTCGTGCTGTGGTCGATCGCCAACGTCGTCACCTGGGTCTACGTCGGCTACAACATGCTGATCATCTACTCGTCGCTGCTGTCGATCCCCAGCGAGATCTACGAGGCGGCACGCCTCGACGGCGCGGGCCAGTTCCGCATCGCCTGGTCGATCAAGATCCCGCTCGTGCGTCCCGCGATCGTCATGACCGCGATCTTCTCGATCATCGGCACGCTGCAGCTGCTCGCCGAGCCGCAGGTCTTCCGCTCGTTCAGCTCCGCCGTGACGAGCACGTTCACCCCCAACATGACCGTCTACGCCACGGCATCCATCCCCAACGCCAACCTCGCCGCGGCGTTCTCGGTCGTGCTGGCCGTGACCACCTTCGTGCTGTCGTTCGGCTTCATGAAGTGGATGCAGAAGAAGGGCAACGCATGAGCGCCGTCACCACCTCCCGCAGCCCCCTCGGCACCCGCGCGGGCGCCTCCCGGTCGGGCGCGATCCGCGAACCCCTCGTCTCGCGCACCTCGGCGATGCTGGTCATGGCCGTGTTCACGGTCTACTTCCTGCTGCCGCTGTGGTGGCTGCTCGTGGCCTCGAGCAAGAGCACCGGCGACATCCTGACCACGAACCCGCTGTGGTTCGCCGACATGCGCCTGTTCTCGAACATCGGCGACCTGTTCGCCTACCGCGACGGCATCTTCCTGCGCTGGCTCGGCAACTCGCTGCTGTACGCGGGTCTCGGCGGGGCGGTCGCGACGCTGCTGGCCGCGATGGCCGGCTACGCGCTGGCGAAGTACCGCTTCCCGGGCCGCGAGCTCGTGTTCGACGTGGTGCTCGGCGGCGTGCTGGTCCCGGCAACCGCGCTCGCCCTCCCGCTGTTCCTCATCTTCAGCCAGGTGCAGCTCACGAACACGTTCTGGGCGGTGTTCCTGCCCTCGCTCGTCAGCCCGTTCGGGGTGTACCTCGCGCGCATCTTCGCGGCATCCTCGGTGCCCGACGAGCTGCTCGAGGCGAGCCGACTGGACGGCGCGGGCGAGATCCGCACGTTCTTCACCGTGAGCCTGCGGCTCATGAGCCCCGCGCTGGTGACGATGTTCCTCTTCCAGTTCGTCGCCATCTGGAACAACTTCTTCCTGCCGCTGATCATGCTGCGCAGCGAAGAGCTCTTCCCCGTCGTGTTCGGCCTCTACGGCTGGAACAACCAGCTCAACCAGATCCCCGAGCTGCGCGGACTCGTCCTGATCGGCGCCCTGCTGTCGGTCATCCCCCTCATCGTCATCTTCCTGCTCCTCCAGCGCTTCTGGCGCAACGGTCTCGGGACCGGCGCGCTGAAGTGATCCCTTCGGCGGCTCCGGCCGCCTCCACCCCGGACGGAATGGCCCGTCCGGGACACCAGAGAAAGGCATTCGCATGAAGCACAGAATCCTCGCGGCGACCTCGGGCGTCGCCCTGTCGGCTCTGCTCCTGGCCGGCTGCGCCGGCGGCGGAACCGACAGCGGCAGCGGCAGCGGCGCCGCAGCCGACTGCGCCCCCGCTGACGGCCCCGTCACCCTCGAGTTCACGTCGTGGATCCCGGGGATCGAGAAGGTCGTCGACATGTGGAACACCGAGAACCCTGACATCCAGGTCAAGGTGCAGACCGGCCCCAACGGCAACAACGGCACGTACCAGAACTTCTTCAACCAGATCGCGGCCGGCAACGCCCCCGACCTCGGCCAGATCGAGTACGACGCGCTGCCCAACTTCCTCGTGCAGGACGGTGTCGAGAACATCGCCGGATGCTCCGACGTCGTCGCGGCGAAGGACCAGTTCGTCGGTTGGGCCTGGAACCAGGTCGCCCTCGGCGAAGACGGCGCCGTCTACGGCATCCCGCAGGACATCGGTCCGATGGCGCTGTTCTACCGCAAGGACCTCTTCGAGAAGAACGGCATCGCGATCCCCACCACGTGGGACGAGTACACCGAGGCCGCCAAGAAGATCCGCGCGCTCGGCGGTTACATCACCAACTTCTCGCAGTCCGACATCAACCAGTTCGCCGGCTTCGTCTGGCAGGCCGGTGGACAGTGGTTCGGCAACGACGCGGACGGCTGGACCGTCTCGCTCACCGACCCCGCGTCGGAGAAGGTCGCCGACTACTGGCAGTCGCTCATCGACCAGGACCTCGTCTCGACCTACCCCGCGTGGACCGACGAGTGGAACAACGCCTACAACTCCAGCCAGGTCTGGACCTGGAACTCCGCCGTCTGGGGTGCGAACTCGATCTCGAGCGGCGCTCCCGACACCGCGGGCGGCTGGGCCGTGGCCGACCTTCCGCAGTGGAACGCCGGTGACAAGGTCTCGGGCAACTGGGGCGGATCGTCGATCGCCGTACTGAAGGGCAGCGAGCACCCCTACGAGGCGACGAAGTTCGCCCTGTGGCTGAACACCTCCGAGGAGGCGCTCACCGCGCTTAACGAAGAGGCCAACATCTACCCCGCCACGACCGAGGGCCTGAAGCTCCCCTCGCTGACCCAGGGTGTGGAGTTCTACGGCGGCCAGAAGATCTACGACGTCTTCGCCAAGGCCGCGACCGAGGTGACGCCCGACTTCGTGTGGGGCCCGACCATGACCAAGACCTACGCCGACGTCTCCGACGGCTTCAAGGCCGCGGTCAGCGGAAGCGGCACGCTCGCCGACGCCCTGCAGAAGGGCCAGGATGCCACCATCGGCGCCCTGGAGTCGCAGTCCATCCCCGTGAAGAAGTAACGCTCCTTCCTCGCCGCGACGCCCGCGGATGCTCCGGCATCCGCGGGCGTCGTGCGTTCGTGTCAGGGCGGGCTCAGGATGCCGCGGCGGTCGCGGCGCGGCGCGCGGCCTCGGCCAGGGCCTGCCGCAACGCGGCGGGGCGGGCGTGCGAGATCGGGCGGTCGAATCGGAGGCACTCCGCGGCGAGCGCACCCCACGACCACGATCCCAGCGACACGCGGGTCCTCCCGCCTCCCGCGTCGTCGAGCGTGCCCTCGACCACGAACGGTTCGAGCTCGGCCCGGGCCGCCGCGACCACGATCTCGCCCCGGCACGGCCAACGGCCCGTCTCGTCGCCCCCGCGGAAGCGCCCCTCGAGGTAGCGCACGGGATCCCCGCCGGGCAGCGGGCGCGGGATGAACGGGCGCCCGCGGTGGCTCTTGATTGTCATCCGGTCGACGCGGTAGACGCGCCAGTCCTCGCGGTCGGGGGTGAAGCCGAGGAGGTACCAGCGTCCCGCGGACGACAGCAGGTGATGCGGTTCGGTCACGCGCACCGGACCCTCCGCTCCGCCGTAGTCGAAGCGCACTTCCTCTCGCGCGTCGATGGCCGCCTCGATCGCGCCCAGCACGGCGGGATCGACGCCGACCGCCCCCGCCGGCGCGACCGTCTCGACCGCGAAACGCTGGGCGCGACGCCCGAGCGGAGCGGGCAACAGGCGGGAGAGGACGCTGAGCGCTTCGTCGGCGGCGTCGGCGAGCGGACCGCCCCCGGAGGCCGCGAGGCGCAGCGCCACGGCGACGGCGACGGCCTGATCGGCGTCGAAGGCCACGGGCGGCAGCTGCGTGCCCGCACGGAGGCGGTATCCGCCCGCGGGCCCGCGGGTGGAGTCGATGTCGTACCCGAGCTCGCGGAGCCGATCGACATCCCGGCGGATCGTGCGCTCGCTGACCTCGAGACGCCCGGCCAGCGCCCCCGCCGACCAGTCGCGGCGGGACTGCAAGACGGTCAGCAGCGACAGCAGGCGACGCGAGGTCGACGGGGCGGAGCTCTCCGGCATGGCGTCCATTCTCGGCGGAATTGCGGACGCTCACTGACCGCAACGGTCGGAACAGTGGGACGCATCCGGGATCCCCCGGCTGCAGACAGGACGCACCATGACCCTCACCACCACCCTCCACGTCAACTTCGACGGCCAGGCCGCCGACGCCCTCGCCTTCTACGCCGAGGTCTTCGGCGGCACCGTGACCGCCGTCCCGTACGGCGAGACGGCCGAAGAACCCGAACAGCGCGAGCAGATCGTCTGGGGCGAGATGATCGCCCCGAGCGGCGTGCACGTGATGGCCTACGACATCCAGCGCTCGCTCCCCCACGACCGCGGGGTCAACCCGTTCTACCTCGCCCTCCGCGGCCACGACGCGGACGAGGTGCGCGCCGCGTGGGAGGGGCTGAGTCAGGATGCCGAGATCCTCGCCCCGTTCGGACCGTCGGCGTTCTCGCCGCTCTACGGCAAGCTCGTCGACCGGTTCGGCGTCGTGTGGATCATCGACGTGATCGCTCCCTGGAACGGCTGAGCCGCGCCACGGTCGGGGCCCGGCGACGGGCCCCGACCGCCCGCATCCGCGCCGCACCCGCCCGCCGCGCCGCGGTCGCCCGCTCGCCCGCAGGAAGGGATCGACGCCCTCCGGCGTCACTCGCCCTCGGGCAGCAGGCCGGCGCGCAACGCCATCCCGTCGGCGACCACGCCGAGCCGCTCGTCGAAGGTCACGGGGGATCCCGAGACGACGCCCCTCAGGCGACGCCGCTGCTCGAGCGGGTGACCACCGCCGCGGCCACCGTCTCGGCGACCGGCGCTCCGCCCTCGATCGCCTCGACGAGCGCCGCCACCGCGCGGCGGCCGAGGGCGTCGAAGTCCTGGCGGACGGTGGTCAGCGGCGGGCGGAACTCCGCGGCATCCGCGATGTCGTCGAATCCCACCAGCGAGACGTCCTCGGGGACGCGTCGACCCGCGTCGGCGAGGGCGCGGAGGGCGCCGAGGGCCATCTGGTCGTTCGCGACGAAGATCGCGGTGGCGTCGGCGAGACGCCCGACGGCGGCGTTTCCGGATGCCGAGCTCCAGTCGCCGCGCACGGGCTCCGGCGGCACGACACCGGCGTCGCCGAGCGCCTCGCGCCACCCGCGCTCGCGCTCGGCGGCGGCGAACGACCGCGCCGGCCCCGCGAGGTGGTGCACGACGGGGTGACCGAGCTCGAGGAGGTGGTGGGTCGCGGCGCGGGCACCGCCGGCGTGATCGGTCTGCACGATCGAGAATCGCGGGTCGGGAGGCGAATCCACCACCACGAGGTGCAGGTCGGCGGGCGGCTCGGTGTCGCGCGCGAGCTCGGTCGCCTCGTTCAAGACCACGGCGCCGTCGACGCCCTGGGACCGCAGTCGGGCGAAGGCGTCGCGGATGCCGCGCTCCCCCACCGTCACCACGGCCAGCGCGTAGTCGCGCTCGGCGGCGGCCTCCGAGATCGCCTGCAGCATGCGCGAGTTGCCGACCGTGGCCAGGGTCGACACGACGAGCCCGATCGTCGAGGTCTGGCCGGTGCGCAGGGCCCGGGCGGCGCGGTGCATGCGATAGCCGAGGTCGGCCATGGCCTTCTCGACCCGGGCGCGCGTCGCGGGGTCGACGCGGGGGCTGCCGTTCGCGACGCGCGACACCGTCTGGGCGGACACTCCGGCCCGCTCCGCGACGTCGGCCATGGATACCCGCATCTCGCCCTCCGATGTTGACGATAGCACGCCCGGAATGTAGCGTGTTATCGTGAACACGGAGACCTCCCCGGCGATCGCCCTGGGCGCCGGCGTCATCAAACGCCCCACTCACCTCGCCGACGGCCGCGAGCTGATCTACTTCGACGATCCCGGCACGACCCTGGGCGCCGAGCGATCGGTCGACGCCCGCACCCTCGACCCGCGCCCGGCCACCGCGACCATGCGTCAGGACGTGCTCACCGGCGACTGGATCACCGTGGCATCCAATCGTCAGAACCGGGCGTTCCTCCCGCCCGCCCACCTCGACCCGCTGTCTCCGCAGACGCCGACGAACCCGTCGGAGATCCCCTCGCTGTACGACGTCGCGGTGTTCGAGAACAAGTCGCCCTCGTTCGGCCCCGCCCTCGACGTCGCGACCGGCGGCGCCCCCGCCGCGGTCGACCCTCCGCGCGGCGACGACGACCTCGAACACCTCGGTCTCGGACGCACGCGCACCTCGGTGGGACGCTGCGAGGTCGTGTGTTTCAGCCCGGAGCACGAGGGCTCGTTCGGCTCGCTCTCGCGCACGCGCGCCCGCACCGTCATCGAGGCGTGGGCCGACCGTACCGCGGCGCTGTCGGCTCTGCCCGGCATCCGCCAGGTCTTCCCGTTCGAGAACCGCGGTCAGGAGATCGGCGTCACGCTCCCCCACCCGCACGGCCAGATCTACGCGTACCCCTACGTGACCCCGCGCACGCACCGCCTGCTCGACACGATCTCGCGCACCTCCGCCGATCTGTTCGCCCGTATCCTGGAATTCGAGCAGGGCGGAGAACGCGTCGTGCTGCGCGGCGAGCACTGGACCGCGTTCGTGCCGTTCGCCGCGCGCTGGCCGATCGAGGTGCACGTACTGCCCCACCGCCACGTCGCCGACCTCGCCGAGACGACCGATGCCGAGCGCGACGAACTCGCCCCCTTCTACCTGCGCCTGCTGCGCGGCATCGACGCGCTGTACGACACCCCCACCCCCTACATCGCCGCCTGGCACCAGGCGCCGGTCGGACGGGGCCGGGATGCCGTACGCCTGAACCTGCAGATCACCTCGCCGCGTCGCGCGGCCGACAAGCTGAAGTACCTCGCCGGATCCGAGGCCGCCATGGGCGCCTGGATCGGCGACGTGACCCCCGAGTCGCAGGCCGAGCGCCTGCGCGCCGCCCTCGACACCGTTCCGGAGGTGACGGCATGACCGCCGTCGACGACGCCCGCGCCCTTCTCGCCGCCCCGCCCGAGGGGGTGTGGTCGGCCCCCGGCCGCGCCAACCTCATCGGAGAGCACACCGACTACAACGAGGGTTTCGTCTTCCCCTTCGCGATCGCTCAGCGCACCGCCGCGGCCGTCGCGCTGCGCGACGACGACGTGATCCGCGTGCGCTCGACCTTCGCGCCCGACGCGGTCGAGGTTCCACTCGCCGAGCTCGACGCGCGCATCGCCGCCGGTGGCCTCGACTGGGCCGGATACCCCCTCGGCGTGGCGTGGGCCCTGCTGCGGGAGGCTCCGGATGCCGCCCCCCGCGGCGTCGACATCGCTCTGGCGTCGGAGGTCCCGGTCGGCGCCGGCCTGTCGTCGTCGGCGGCGATCGAGGGGGCCGTGGCATCCGCCCTCAACGACGTCTGGAACGCCGGCCTCGACAAGGTCGCCCTGGCCCGCGTCGGACGCATCGCCGAGAACGACGCGGTCGGGGCGCCCACCGGGATCATGGACCAGATGGCCTCGATGCTCGGCGTCGCCGATGCGGCGACCTTCCTCGACTGCCGCACCCTCGAGACGCGGGCCGTGCCCCTGGGCTTCGCCGACGCGGGCCTGTCGATCCTCGTCGTCGACACGCTCGTCGAGCACGCCCACTCCACGGGCGGGTACCGCGAGCGCCGCGAGGCCTGCGAGCGGGGAGCGGCGGCCTTCGGCGTCGCGTCGCTGCGCGACCTGACGGTCGAGGACCTGCCTCGCGCGGCCGAGATGCTCGACGACGTCACCTTCCGCCGCGTCCGCCACGTCGTCACCGAGAACCAGCGCGTGCTCGACACCGTCGCCGCCCTCGACGCCGACGGCCCCGCCGCCATCGGCGACCTGCTCGTCGCCTCGCACGCCTCGATGCGCGACGACTTCGAGATCTCGGTGCCCGAACTCGACCTCGCCGTCGAGACGACGCTGGCTTCGGGCGCCCTCGGCGCGCGCATGACGGGCGGGGGCTTCGGCGGAGCGGCCATCGCGCTGATGCCCGTCGGGCTGATCCCGGCGGCGACCGAGGCGGTGCACGCCGCGTTCGCGGCATCCGGATTCCGCCGTCCCAACATCTTCACGGTGACCCCGTCGGAGGGTGCGCGCCGCGACGCCTGAGGCTGCGGCGTGGGCCCGCGCCCGTGCCCGCTCGGGACCCGCGCCGCAGCTGGAGCCGGAGCCGGTCGACGATAAACGCTGTTCCTGCCGAGACACGCTGCTCCTCCGCGTGTGTCGGCAGGAACAGCGTTTATCGCGGGGTTGGGCGGCGCCACGCGCCCGGTCGGGCGGGGTTGGGCGGCGCCGCCCGGGCCGGTCAGAGGTGCGGGATCACCTCGCGCTCGAACAGCGAGATGCCCGAGGTGTCGTACGCCGCCTCGGGGAAGTAGTGGATCGCGTAGCCGAGGCCGTGCGCGGCGCGCTCGCGCAGACGCTCGACGATCTGCTCGGGGGTGCCGAAGCCGTCGGACGAGCGGTAGTCGGCCTCGATGGCATCCGCCCGCTCGTCGCCGACGTGCGGACGCAGACGCGCGACGACCGCGGCGAGCCGCTCCTCGGCCTCGGCCTCGGTCTCGGCCACGATCGTGTTGAAGTTCGTCGACCGGGTGATCTCACCCGCGTCGCGACCGAGGGCCTCGCAGTGCCCCCGCAGCACCTCGGACTTGTGGTCGAACTCCTCCAGCGAGCCGCCGAAGTTCGTGTACGAGGCGTACTTCGCCGCGATCTTGAGCGTGACCTTCTCGCCGCCGCCGGCGATCCACAGCGGGATGCCACCGGGCTGGAGCGGCTGGGGCTGCACGATCGCCCCGTCGACCTCGTAGTACTCGCCCGAGAGGGTCGCCTCGCCGGTGGTCCACGCCTGATGCATGATCTCGACGCCCTCGCGCAAGCGGCCGAGGCGCTCGGCGATGGGCGGGAAGCCGTAGCCGTAGGCCTTCCACTCGTGCTCGTACCAGCCGCCGCCGATGCCCATCTCCGCACGACCACCCGAGATCGCGTCGACGGTGGCGGCGACCTTCGCGAGATAGGCCGGGTTTCGGTAGCCCATGCAGGTGCACATCTGGCCGAGGCGCACGCGGTCGGTCGCCGCGGCGAACGCGGCCATGAGCGACCACGCCTCGTGGGTGGCCTCGCGGCTGGGAACCGGGGTGGTGTGGAAGTGGTCGTAGACCCAGAGCGAGGCCCAGGGGCCGTCGTCGGCGCTCTGGGCGAGCGCGTTCATGACGCGCCAGTGTTCGGAGGGATCGATGCCGACGAGGTCGAACCGCCAGCCCTGGGGGATGAAGATGCCGAAGTCCATGGGCTCACCCTAGGCGTGGGGGCCGACGTCGGGGGCCGCGGGTCCCGAACCGGCCGCGGCGGCACCGGGCGCCGGCTTCGCGCGGGCGGCCCGGAGGCGCGGCAAACTCCGCGATGCGCAAGGCCGGTCGGGGGTTGGGCGCGTGGAGTGGGGCGCGTGGGGCGCGATACGTGCACCGGGGCGGATGCCGGACACCCCACTGCACGGCGGGCGCCCCGGCAGTACCGCGACGACGCACTCAGCCCGCGAACGGCTCCAGGCGCTTGTGCATCACGGCCACGGCATCCGCGTTGTCGTCGATGAGCACGGCGTCGCGGCCGAGCGGGGCGGCGACCGCGCCGAGCGTGCCGCTGCCGGCGAACATGTCGAGCACGCGATCGCCGGGGCGGCTCGAGGCCTGCACCATGCGCCGCAGCACGCCCTCGGGCTTCTGCGTCGGATAGCCCGTCTTCTCGCGACCGGTCGTCGGAACGATGGTGTGCCACCACACGTCGGTGGGCATCTTGCCGCGCGCGGCCTTCTCGGCGGTCACGAGACCGGGGGCCATGTAGGGCTCGCGGTCCACGGCATCCGAATCGAAGAAGTAGGTCGAGGGGTTCTTCACGTACACGAGGATCGTCTCGTGCTTCGTGGGCCAGCGGCGCTTGGTCTTCGCACCGTAGTCGTAGGCCCAGATGAGCTCGTTGAGGAACTTGTCGCGGCCGAACAGCGCGTCGCACATCACCTTGGCGTAGTGCACCTCGCGGTAATCGAGGTGCAGGTAGAGCGTGCCGTTGTCGGCGAGCAGGCGCCAGGCCTCGACCAGCCTCGGCTCGAGGAATCCCCAGTAGTCGTCGAAGCGGTCGTCGTAGGTGCGCAGGTCTCCGCGCAGGCGCGCGTACTCGCGGCCGTGGAAGCCGCGCTGAACCACCGGGGGCGGGGGCGGTTCCTCCTCGGGGAACGTCAGCATATTGGGATCGGATGCCACGGCCTCGGGCTCCGCGGCATCCTGAGGCTCTTCGACCGGGGGCGTCCACGTCGCCGACTCGACGGCCTTCGAGCGCGTGCGCCCGGTGTTGAACGGCGGGTCGAGGTAGACGAGGGCGAATGACCCGTCGGGAAGGGCCGGGGTCACCGTCAGATTGTCGGCATGGTGGATCTCGACGCGGCCGGGAGCGGGGGCGTCGGACAGGGCCTCGGTGCTCACGGGACGCGCTGCAGCCACGCGTCGGTGGCGAACTTCGTCTCGACGAGCGCTTCGGCCTCGGCGTACTCCTCGTCGGAGATGCGACCCTCGGTCGCGCCGTAGAGCGTGGTGAAGGTCTGGATGAAGCGCTCGATGACCTCGTCGCGCGGCAGGCCGGTCTGGCTGCGCAGGGGGTCGACGCGCTTCGCGGCCGAGACGGTGCCCTTGTCGCTGAGCTTCTCGCGACCGATGCGCAGCACCTCGGTGAGCACCTGGCCGTCCATGTCGTAGCTGAGGGTCGCGTGGTGCAGAACGCCGCCGTTGGCGAGGCGCTTCTGCGCGGCCCCGCCGATCTTGCCGTGGGGTCCGGCGATGTCGTTCAGCGGCTGATAGACCGCGTCGATGCCGAGCGAGCGGAGGGCCTGCAGCACCCAGTCGTCGAGGAAGGCGTACGAGTCGGCGAAGGTCATTCCGGCGACGAGGGATGCCGGCACGTACAGCGAGTACGTCACGATCGAGTTCGCGGCCATGAGCATCGCGCCGCCGCCGGAGATGCGGCGCACCACGTCGAAGCCGTGCTTCTCGGCGCCCTCGGGGTCGACCTCGTTGCGCAGCGACTGGAACGAACCGATCACGACGGCGTTCTCGTTCCACTCCCACAGGCGCAGCGTGGGCTTGCGCAGCCCCGCGCCCACGCGGGCGGTGAGCACCTCGTCGAGGGCCAGGTTCATGCGCGGCGAGACCGGGGCGTCGTGCACGACCTCCCACTCGAAGTCGGCCCAGCCGGGGGCCGTGACCAGCGCGCGACGGATGGCCGTGGCCACCGACTCGGGGGTGAAACCGAGCAGCTGCGCGCCCGCGGGCAGCGCCTGGCGGATGGCCGCCGCGATCGTGGGGACGTCTGACTCGACGGGCAGCCCGTTCACGGCCGCGTCGATGTCGTCGAGGGCGTCGTCGGGTTCGAGGAAGAAGTCTCCCGCGAGGTGGAAGCCGTGGATCCGGCCCTCGCGCTCCTCGAGGTCGACGACGACCAGCTTGCCCCCCGGGACCTTGTACTCGCCGTGCATGCGTCCAGCCTACGGCGGGGGCGCGGCCGTCGGGACGGCGGGGCGCGGGGGCGGGGCGCGGGGGCGAGGCGCGGCCGTCGGGACGGCGAGACGAGGCGGCGTCGCGGCTCGCGGCTCACCGAGACTGCATCCGGACGACGAAACGGTTGCAGGATGCCGCCGAGATGTCAGCGCCGTGCAGTCTCGGCGCCCGCGGCGACGCCCGCGGTGGGGGACGCGGCCGGGGGCGCAGCGGCGAGCGCGCGACGGTGGCGGCGCTCGATGGCCTGGCCCGCGTACGAGGCGGCGACGATCAGCGCTGCGCCGACCAGCCCCGGGGCGCCGACGGCCTCTCCTCCGACGGCCACCCCCACGGCGAGCGCCCACACCGGTTCGGTGCCCATCAGGATGCTCGCGCGCGTCGCCGAGGTGCGGCGCACGGCCCACAGCTGCACGACGAAAGCGAACACCGAGCACATCAGCCCGAGGAACAGCACGTCGATCCACCCGGATGCCGAGAGCCGACCCACCGCGAGGGGGAGGTCGCCGCCCGCCACCGCCGACGAGGCCACCGCGCACACGGTCAGCTGCACAAGCACGACCGCGAGACTGCTGTCGCTGCGCCCGCGCGTGAGCCGGGCGCTCGCGGTGACGTGCACGGCGCGCACCACGGCCGCGGCGATGACGAGGGCGTCACCGACGGTCGGCATCCGGAGTCCTCCCCCGGAGACGAGGAGGAAGACCCCGACCACCGCCGCCACGGCGGCGACGAAGTACGACCGCGGCAGCCACGACCGCGCCGCGATGCTCTCGAGCACGGGCGTGAAGACGAGGGCGAGGCTGATGAGCAGTCCCGCGTTGGTGGCCGAGGTGAGGTGGACGCCCCACGTCTCGAGACCGATCACGGCCGCCTGCGAGCAGCCGAGCAGCGCCGCGATCGCGAGACCGCGGCCGCGCGGCATCCGTTCCCGTCGCGCCGCGCAGACCACCCCGAGCGCGGCAGCCGCGACGAGGAAGCGGAGGGCGACCGCGGGAGCGACGCCGACCTCGGCGGCGAGGTCTTTCGCGGCCAGGAAGCTCGCACCCCAGACCGCCGCCACGGCGATGAGGAGGAGGTCGACGACGATCTCGGACGGGCGACGGGTCATGCGTTCAGCCTCGGCGCGAACACTCGGAAGATCAACGACGTTCTGCTTCACGATCTCGTAAGTTCGAGCTTATGGATCCTGTCCATCTGCGCACCCTCCGCGAACTCGGCGATCGCGGAAGCGTGGCCGCGGTCGCCGCGGCGCTGCACGTCTCGGCGTCGGCGGTGTCGCAGCAGCTCGCCCATCTGCAGGCGCGCGTTCCGGTGCCCCTGACGGCGCGTCGCGGCCGCGTGCTGGCCCTCACCGCAGCGGGAGAGGCCCTCGCCGCCGCCGGCACGCGCGTCGACGAGGCGCTGACCGCCGCGCGCGAGGCGGTCGGCGCGTTCCTCGACAGCGACGAACGCCCGGTGCGCGTGTCGGCCTTCCACAGTGCGGGACTCGCGCTGTTCGGTCCGCTGCTGCGCGAGCTCGACGGCATCCCGCCCCTCCATCTCGCCGACGCCGATGTGGCGCACCGGGACTTCCCGGGCCGGACCGCCGACCACGACCTGGTGATCGCGCACCGCCTCGCGCACGACGAACCCTGGCCCGCCGATCGGGTGGTGGCGACACCGCTGCTGACCGAGGCGCTCGACATCGCCCTGCCCGCGGCGCATCCCCTTGCTCGGCGCGAGCGGTTGCGCGCCGACGACGTGGCCGGCGAACGCTGGGTGTCGGTGCATCCCGGGTTCCCTCTCGCGGGCGTCCTCGACCATCTCGCCGCGCACGTCGGGCGCCCCCTCGACATCGCCCACCGCATCAACGAGTTCTCGGTCACCGCCGAGGTCGTGCGCGCGGGAGCGGCGATCGCGGTGCTCCCGCGCACCACCGCACTGCCGCTCGCCGGGGCGGGGCTCGTGCTGCGTCCGCTCGTCGACCTCCCGCTCGTGCGCCACGTCGACGCCCTCGCCCGCCCCGACGCCCTCGCCTACGCGGCGGTCCGACGCGTGCTCGCCGCGATGCGCACGGTCGCGGCGCGGGCGACGGATGCCGCAGGGTGAGGCGGGCGCGGCGGAGAGACCGGACCCCTCGACAGGCTCGGGCCCTGGGGGCCGCGGGGGTCGGGACCCCTCGACAGGCTCAGGGTCCGGGGGGGGAGACGCCTCAGCCCCGCGCCGGAACCCGCCGGTCGAGCCACGCGAGCAGGTCGGCGCGGACGGCATCCTGCTCCCGCTCCGCGAAGATCTCGTGACGCGCACCCGGGTACACCAGGGTGGTCACGTCGGTCAGGCCCGACCGCTCGCGGTACGCGTCGGCGAGTCGGTGGACGCTCCGGGGGCCGCCCACGGTGTCGTCGCGACCGACCATGAGCAGAATCGGCACATCGCGCCCGAGGTCGCGGCGCGGGCGCCCGAACAGCTTGGCCGCCTCGATCGGCCCGAACAGCTTCATCAGCGGCTCGGAGGTGGTGAGGGGGTCGGCGACGAAGTCGCGCCCGACCTGCTCGTCGCTCGAGAGCCACTCCATCCCCGATCCGCGCAGGTGCTTCCACGGGGCGTTGAGGTCGCCGGCGTTCAGGGAGCCGGGCCAGCGCAGGGCGGATCCGCTCAGCACGACGGCGTCGTAGGCATCCGGATGCCGATCCAGCAGCATCTGCGCGAGGAACGAGCCCCACGAGTGCCCGAGCAGGACGAGCGGCAGATCCGGGTGCGCCTCGCGGATGAGCTGCGTGAGGGTCCAGACGGCGTCCCGAGCGGCCCCGTGTCCGCCGGGGCCGAGCCGCCCGAGACGGCTGTGATCGCCGCCCCACTGGCGGAGCCCGGTGCGGCCGTGGCCGCGGTGGTCGTCGGCGTAGACCGTGTAGCCGTCGGCGACGAGGGCGTCGATGAGCGCGGCGTACCGGCCGGCGTGCTCCCCCACCCCGTGCAGCAGTTGCACGACCGCCCGTGGGCGGTCCGCCTCGTACACGTCGTAGACGATCGGGATGCCGTAGGCGTCGACGAACTCGGGCATGCGCCGAGTTTAGGGCGGCGGCGACCGCCCGGCCCGGTCTTCGCGGACGCGTCGACATCCGCCCATTCCGTTAGCAAGGCTAATGAGCTATCCTCATGGTCAGGAACATGAACGATCGCGTCGACGAATCCCCCCTTCCCGACCTGAGTCATGACTTCAGCGCCGCGGCCTCCGAGCTGCGCATGGCCACGTTCCGCCTGGCCCGCCGCCTTCGGGCGCAGCGGGCCGTCGACACCATGAGCGACGGGCAGTTCGCCGTCCTCGCCGCTCTGACGGTGCACGGCGCGCACACGCTCGGCCAGCTGGCCGATCGCGAGCGCGTCACCGCCCCGTCGATGAACCGCACGGTGTCGCTTCTCGAGGAGGCCGGCTACATCAGCCGCATCCCCGACGAGGTCGATCGTCGCCGCGTGACGATCGACCTCACCGACTTCGGGCGCACGATCGTCGACGAGACCGTCCGCCGCCGTGACGCCTTCGTGGAGGAGGCGCTCGCCGATCTCACCGCGGAGGAGCGCGACATCCTCGCGCGCGCCGCGGTGATCATGCGCAAGGTGGCCGACCGGTGAGCACGTCGATGTTCCGGTCGCTGTCGATCTTCAACTACCGCGTGTGGTTCGTCGGGGCCCTCGTCTCCAACGTCGGCGCGTGGATGCAGGCGACCGCGCAGAACTGGGTCGTGCTCACGCAGCTCACCGACAACGACGCCGCCGCGATGGGCGTGACCATGGCCCTGCAGTTCGCTCCGCCGCTGCTGCTCGTGGGCGTCACGGGGTGGGTGGCCGACCGCTTCGACCGACGCAAGCTCATCATGTGCACGCAGTCGGCCCTGCTCGCGCTGGCCGTGACCCTCGGCATCCTGCTGCTGACCGGCGCGATGACGCTTCCGCTGATGTTCGGCTTCGCCCTCGCGCTCGGCGTCGTCACCGCCTTCGACAACCCCGCCCGCCAGGCGTTCGTCTCCGACCTCGTCGCACAGGAGAACGCCTCCAACGCCGTCGCCCTCAACGCCGCGTCGTTCAACACCGCGCGCCTGATCGGACCGGCCGTGGCGGGCGTGATGATCGTCGCGGTCGGCACCGGCTGGGTGTTCCTCGTCAACGCCTTCACGTTCCTCGCGATGATCACCGCGCTGCTCGTCATGCGCCCGCACGAACTCGTGGTGCACCACCGGCGGGGCGGACCGGCACGACTCGCCGACGGCTTCCGCTACGTCGCGCGCCGGCCGGATCTCATCGTGATCTTCGTCATGGTGTTCCTGCTCGGCGCGTTCGGCATGAATTTCCCGATCTTCGCCTCGACCATGGCCCTCGCCTTCGGACGCGGCGCCGACGGCTTCGGCCTGCTGAGCTCGTTCGTCGCGATCGGCTCGCTCGCCGGCGCCCTGCTCGCCGCGCGCCGCGAACGCGCCCGGATGCGCGTGGTCGTGCTGGGCGCGGGCGGCTTCGCCGTGGCATCCGCCCTCTCGGTCCTCGCTCCCTCGTACGAGACCTACGCGGTCACGCTGGTGCTCACCGGGTTCTGCGTCGTCACCACCCTGACCACCGCCAACGGGTACGTGCAGACGACGACCGACCCCGCCCTGCGCGGGCGCGTCCTCGCCCTCTACATGGCGATCCTCCTCGGCGGAACACCCGTCGGCGCCCCCATCGTCGGGGCGGTGGCGGCCGAGTTCGGCCCGCGGACAGCCATCGCCCTCGCGGCGGGCGTCGCCCTCGTCGCGTGCGGGATCGGCGTGACCTGGACCCTCGCGTCGGGGCGCGTCCACCGCCATGACACCAAGCGCTTCCGCCTCACGATCGACGAGACCCGGCCGATCGCGACCGTGACGCCCGAGCCCGAGGACTTCAGCGACGAGATCGCCGGGACCACGCCCATCCCCCTCCCGCCGGGCGAGCGGCCCGCACGCGCCACCCCCCGCCCGCGGCACGGCGCCTGACCCCGCGGCGACCGAGGACGCGCGGTGGCGCATTCCCGGCGGCATCCGGACCGTCGAGGCCGCCCAGGGCGCGGGAGCGTGTCGAAAGTGCGAATCTCACGCAAGCCCTTTCCCTCGATAATCTAGCTAGATAATCTAGCTACATGACCGGAAACAGGGATGGGCGCCGCTGGGCGGGCCTCGTCTTCATCAGCATCGCCGTCTCGCTGATCATCGTCGACTCGACGATCGTCAACGTCGCCGTGCCCTCGATCGTCGAAGAGCTCAAGATCTCCTCGACCGAGGTGCAGTGGGTCCAAGAGGCCTACACCCTCGTTTTCGCCTCGCTGCTGCTGGTGTTCGGCAGCCTCGCGGACCGCTTCGGCCGACGCCGCCTCATGCTGCTGGGCGTCGTCATCTTCGGACTCGCCTCGATCGCGGCTGCGCTCGCGCCGAGCGGCGGGCTGCTCATCCTGGCCCGCCTCATCCAGGGCGTCGGCGGCTCGATGATCCTGCCCACGACGCTGTCGATCATCAACGCCACCTTCCGCGGACGCGAGCGCGGCATCGCCTTCGCCGTGTGGGGCTCCACGATCGGCGGAATGGCCGCCGTCGGTCCCCTGCTCGGCGGGTGGCTCACGACCGCCTTCTCGTGGCGGTGGGCGTTCGGCATCAACATCCCGCTCGGCGTCATCATCGTGATCGGCGTCCTCCTCACGGTCGCCGAGTCGCGCAGCGACCGCGTGGAGCGCATCGACGGCGTCGGCGCCCTTCTGTCGGTGCTGACCATGGCGCCGCTCGTGTTCGGACTCATCGAGGGACGCACCTACGGCTGGTGGGCGGTGGACACCGCCCCCACCATCGGCGACTGGACCTGGCCGCTAGAGCTGTCGCCGGTCCCCCTCGCCTTCGCGGTCGCCCTCGTCGCCCTCGTCGCCTTCATCGCGTGGGGCCTGCGCCGCCAGCGTCGCGGCGAGTCCACCCTGCTCGCCTTCGGGCTCTTCCGCATCGCCTCGTTCCGCAACGGCAACATCGCCGCCGCGGTCGTCTCCCTCGGGGAGTTCGGCATCATCCTCGCCCTGCCCCTGTGGCTGCAGTTCGTCGTCGGCTTCGACGCCCTGCAGACGGGCCTGCTGCTGCTCTCGCTCGCGGTCGGCTCGTTCGTGGCGAGCGGCATCGCCGGAGCACTCAGCGGCCGCGTCGCCCCGGTCTGGATCGTGCGCGGCGGCCTTCTGGCCGAGATCGTCGGCGTCGCGGGAGTCGCGTTCACGATCGGTCCGGATGCCACGTGGGGACCGCTCATCCCCTTCCTCTTCGTCTACGGGGTCGGTGTCGGACTCGCTACCGCGCAGCTCACGGGCGTCGTGCTCGCCGAGGTACCCCCGGCGGCCAGTGGACAGGCCTCGGGCACCCAGTCGACCTCGCGGCAGCTGGGCGGCGCCCTCGGCGTCGCCGTGCTCGGCACGGTGCTCTTCTCGACCACGGCGGGGGTTCTGGCATCCACCCTCGACGACCGCGGCATCCCGGCCGCCCAGCGCGATCAGGTCGTGTCGCAGGTGGTCGACAGCGCGGGAGCGGCGATCGCCGGTCTCGCCGCCTCGCCCGAGACGCAGGACCTGGCGATCAACGCCCGGGCCGCGTTCAGCGACGGGACCCGCGCGGCCGCGTTCACGGCGGCGGGATTCCTCGTGCTCGGGCTCGCCTCGACCCTCACGCTCGGTTCGGGCGCCGCGCGACGGGAGGGGGCGCGGGAAGAGACGGCGACGGCGTCGTAGGCGCCGGGAAAGGTCCATTCGCACGCATAGAGCACGACGGGCGGGGGCGTCAAGCCTCCGCCCGTCCGCGCGTCGGGCGGGGCCCTCTCCTACTGTGCAGGTGTCCTAACCGCTACCGATCTCGTGGGGAGATCCATCATGCCGAAGTTCACGCGCCGTTCCTCTCGCATCGCCACCGCGATCGCCCTTCCCGCCGCCGTCGTGGCCGCGGGAGCGCTGGTGTCGACGAGCTCCTACGCCGCCTTCTCGGACACCACCTCGAACGAGCAGAACAGCTGGCGCGCCGGCACCGTCCAGCTCGCCGACGACGCCGCGGGTCGCGCCCTCTTCACCGCACCGAACGCCAAGCCCGGAGACGCCGGAACCACGTGCATCGCCGTGACCTCGACCGGTTCGCTCGCCTCGGAGGTGCGGTTGTACGCCGACGACGCCACGGCGACGGCGGGTCTGTCCGACCACCTCGCCCTGGTCATCGAGCAGGGCGTCGGCGGCGGCTACGGCACCTGCGACGGCTTCTCCTCGCAGAACACGGTGTTCGCGGGGAGCCTCGCCGGCTTCGTCGGCGCGTCGTCGTCCTTCGCCACCGGGCTCTCCACCTGGAGCCCCGCGGGCGGAAGTGCGGAGACGCGCACCTTCCGCATCACGTGGAAGCTCTCCGACGACGCCCCGAACAGCGTCCAGGGCGGCACCGCATCGACCTCGTTCGTCTGGGAAGCGCAGAACAGCTGATCCGATGCGCTCGAGTCGCTTCCTCCTCGTCGTCGGGGTCGCAGCGGCGCGGGCGGTCGTGACGCTGATCCTGGCACTCGGGTTCTGGGCGGCGGCGCCGGTCGCCCTGGGGTGGCATCCCACCACGGTCATGACGGCGTCGATGGCGCCGGCGATCGACGTGGGCGACGTGGTCGTCGCGCGCCCGCTCCCGCACGACGCGCTCCTGACGGGGCGCGTCGTGCTGGCCACCGACCCCGACCGCACGGATCGCCTGCGCCTCCACCGCATCGTCGACCTCGCCCCCGACGGCGATCTCGTCACGAAGGGCGACGCGAATCCCGCGGCCGACTCGTCGCCCCTGCACCCCGATGCCGTCCTCGGCGTCGGGGTGCTGCGGGTGCCGTGGATCGGGATGCCGATCGTGTGGCTGCGCACGGGCGAGGTCGTCCCGCTCGCCGCCGTCGCCGCGGCGTTCGCCCTGTGCCTCGTGGTGGCGCTGCGCAAGGGGGACGATGACGACCATCCACCCCCGTCCCGCCGCTCCCGGCGGACGGGGCGGGTGCCGACGCCGGCGGGCGCGACGGCGGCACCCCCGCCTCGGGGCGCCTCCCCTCCCGCGCCGGCTCCCGGCGCCTCGCCCTCACCGCTTGCGACGTCGCCCGACCCGGCCGATGACGCCGCCGCGGCGGGCCCGTCTCCCGACACGGGTGACGGGGCGGAGCGCCGGCCACCTCCCCCGACGCGACGCGCTCGGCGCGCCCTCGGGCTCGCGACGGCGGTGGCCCTCGCCCTGGGCGCGGCGGCGACGCCGTCGTGGGCCACCCTCGCCGACGCGTCGGCCGCGCCGGCGGGAATCACGGCGGGACGGGTCTCGCCACCTTCCGGCCTGCAGTGCCGGAGCGACTTCTTCGGGGCCGTCGTGTCGTGGAGCTACGACGGGTGGGATCCGCGAGGGTTCGATCTGCTGGTGAATGGACGGGTCGTCCTCACCGACATCCCCGCGAACGCGCGTTCCGCGCGTGTGCCCGCGGACGGCTCGTTCTCGATCTCTCGGACCGACCGCGTGACCGTGCGCGCCAACGTCGGAGCCCGGTGGTCGGCCGACTCCGCGGCATCCGTGCCCGTCGGCGGGGTGCTGTTCGGCTTCGGGCGCCCGTATTGCCGGCCGGAGTGACCGTCCCGACCGCGCGCACGGCCGACCCGTCGCCGCTCCGGTCAGTCGGGGATGCCGGCGATCTCGCGCAGCGCCGCGAGGTGGCTCCGCCAGGCCGCCCGCCCGTCCGTGGTCATCGTCAGCGAGGTGCGCGGCATCTTGCCCGCGAACGACTTGCCCACCGAGAGGTATCCGGCGGCCTCAAGCGCGGAGACCTGCTTGCTCAGAGCGGAATCCGTGACCTCGACGGCATCCCGCACCTCCCGGAAACCGAGGGTCGTCGCCCGGTCGAGAGCGGCCATGATCGAGAAGCGCACGGCGTTCTGCAGGAGGTCGTCGAGACGGTGACGCGGATGCTGCGGCGCCAGGGTCACGAGCGGGCCTCGCGCGCCGCGCAGGCGAGGGCCACGACGAGCACGAGCCCCGAGGCCACGCTCGCGAGCACCACCGAGCCGTGCGCCCAGATGACCACCGACAACGCGATGGCGTAGGAGGTGAACCAGCTCGCGATGTAGACGGTCCAGCGCCGACTGCGGGCGAAGGCGGAGCGACCCTGGATGCTGATGACGAAGAAGAGCAGCAGCGCGAAGGTCACCGCCAGGGTGCCGACGTAGGCGAGACCGAACGCGTCGCCGGTGGCGAGGGCCATCGCGAAGGTGCCCATCGAGGTCGCCACCCCCAGGGCCACGATGAAGGTGATGTACGGCCAGCGGGTCGCGTCGTGGGCGGACCGACTGAGCCGAGCGGCCCGCTCGAGGAGGAGGCGCGCTTCGGGGGCGGTGACGGCGGAGGGGGTGTCCATGGGGACTCCTTTCGGTGCCTCCATCCTTGCAACTACTTTCCATATTGGCAAGTAGTTTCTCCTCGGCATGCGCGGACGCCTCCGAGACCGCCCCCACCGGCAAGGCGGTGCACCCGCCGGCGGGAGCGGCCCGCTCAGAGCGTGCGGGCGAAGGGATCCATCTCGCGCGGCACGACCGGCACCGGGGCGGTCAGAGTGCTCTCGACCGTCACGAACCCCGCTCCCGCCGCCGACTCCTCGGCCGACAGCAGCACGTCGAGCACGTGGTAGCCGAGCTCGCCGGTCGCCACGTGGGGGCGGTCCTCGGCGATCGCGCGCACCATGTCGAGCAGTCCGAGACCGCGGCCCACGGCCACGCCCTCCTGCGCGACGGCGATGCGCTCCTGCTCCGGACGCACGTGATCGAGGAGCACGCCCAGGGGTTCGATGCGGCTGATCTCGCCCTCGAAATGGTTGGGGTCGGGGAGGAAGATCGACCCCTCGGTGCCGTGCACCTCGAGCACTCCGGCCCTCTCGAGGGCGGAGTCGAAACTGAACAGCGCCTGCGCCTGCTGCCCGCCCTCGAACGAGAGGATCAGCTGCATCGTGGTGGGCACCTCGACGTCGAACAGCTCGCCGGCGGCGGGCCCGGTGTGGATGCGGCGCCGCGGGCGCGGGCGCGAGCCGATCGCCGCGACCCGGTCGACCGGACCGAAGAGGCTCACGAGAGCCGACACGTAGTACGGCCCCATGTCGAGCAGCGGACCGGCGCCGCGCGCGAAGAGGAACTGCGGCCCCGGATGCCAGAGATCCGGTCCCTGCGTCTGGAACGACGCCTGCGCGAAGAGGGGCTCACCGACGATCCCGTCGCGAATCGCGCGCTTGGCCGACTGGAACCCGGGACCGAGGATCGTGTCGGGCGCGGATCCGATGCGCAGGCCCGCCGCCGCGGCATCCGCCACCAGACGCGCGGTGCTCTCGCGATCGAGGCCGAGGGGCTTCTCGGTCCACACGTGCTTGCCCGCGGCGATCGCCGCCGCCGAGACCTCGACGTGCACGGCGGGGATGGTCAGGTTGACCACGACCTGCACGTCGGGGTGCGCGAGGACGTCGTCGGCCGTCCCCCACGCGGGCACGCCGTACTGCTCGGCCTTCGCGCGGGCGCGGTCGGCGATCATGTCGCCGACGACGAGCACCTCCACATCGGGGAACGACGTGAGGTTCTCGAGGTAGGTGTCGCTGATGACGCCCGCGCCGATGATGCCGATGCCCACGGGCGCGCTCACGCCGCGAGACCCTTCTCGAGCAGGAACGCGTAGCTCGCGGCGATGTCGTCGAACACGTCGCCCGGCGACTGGTCGTACTCGATGACCGCCCAGCGAACGGCATCCGTCGCCCGCATCGCCTCGACGAGCGGCACGTGCCCCTCGCCCGGACGACGCTGGTCGAGGTGGCGAGTGACCGTGCGATCGGCGTCGACGCCGAACGGGTTCTCGGCGGGGACGAAGCCGTCCTTGACGTGCACGGCCAGCAGGCGTGATCCGAGGCGCTGCACGAGGGCCGGCACGTCCTGCCCGCCGGTGAGCGCCCAGAACAGGTCGAGCTCGATCGCGATGCGCTCGTCGGTGCGCGCGACGACGTGCTCGAGGGCGCTGCGCCCGTCGATGTCGAGCAGGAACTCCTGCGCGTGGTTGTGGTAGCCCACGCTCAGTCCGTACGTCGCGGCGAGGTCGGCGACGGCGTTGAGGCGGTCGGCGATCTCGTTCACCCCGTCGACGGTCGACCAGCGCACCGGCTCGACGAAGGGGTCGATCACGGTGGTCAGCCCGACGACGGCGGCCGCCTCGAGCACGGCCTCGGGCTCGGGCGTGGGGATGGACCCGTCGGGGGTCCACAGCTCGTCGGAGAGCAGCGGCGCGTGTCCGGTCGGGGCGGTGAGCCCGCTGGCATCCAGGGCCGCCCGGATCTCGGCGGGTCGACCGACGAAGTCGAACGCCTCCACGTGCTGGAGGCCGATCGCGGCGAGCCGGTCGAGCGACCGGGCCGGATCGGCGCGGAACTCCTCGACCAGGGTGTAGAGCTGCACGGAGGGGGTGGGGAGCGACATCGGACCTTCCTCGTTCGTCGTCGAACGGCGTCGGGAGACGCCTGATGGGAACGGTACCACTAAACCGACCAGTGGTTGCTTTTGATGCCCCTACACTGGCGGGATGCGGCGTGACGACGACACCCCCTCGGCGTCCGACGACGACCGCCTCGGCCGGTCGGGGGCGTACTCGAAGGGCGTCGCGCGGCGGCAGGAGATCCTCGACCGCGCGATCGAGGTCTTCGCCGAGCGCGGCGCCGAGGGGGCGTCGCTGCGCAGCATCGCCCGCGCGCTCGGCGTGTCGCACGCGGCCCTGCTGCACTACTTCGACTCGCGCGAGCAGCTGCTCGTCGCCGTATACGACCACGCCAATCGCCAGCGGCCGCCGGAGCCCGCGGCATCCGCCCTCTCCACCCTCACCGACGCGGCGGCCCACAACACCTCGGTGCCGGGACTCGTCGAGCTCTACACCACGCTCGTCGCCGCCTCGCTGAAAGACGACAGCGCGACCGCCCGCGCCTACTTCACCGAGCGCTTCTCACGCCTGCGCGGCGAGCTCGCCGAACGCCTGCGCACCGAGCAGGCCGACGGACGCGTCCGCGCCGACATCGACCCCGACCGCATCGCCGCCCTGCTCATCGCCGCCTCGGACGGCCTGCAGGTGCAGTGGCTGCTCGATCCGTCGATGCCGCTCGCCGACGTGCTCGGGGCTCTGGGCGGGCTGCTGGCGCCGCCGCGCTGAGGTCGCGCGCGAGCGAAGCCCCGCGGGGCTGAGGCCCCGCGGGGGCGTGGGGCGTGGGGCGTGGGGCGTGGGGCGTGGGGCGTGGGGCGTGGGGCGTGGGTCCGGGCGCCCGGCGCGCGGGCCACGCTCGCACAACCTCAGCGATCCGCACAACCTCCGCGGCCTCGCCGCGAATCGCGCTGAGCTTGCGCAAATCACTGAGCGTGCGCGAGACCCCGGCGCCGCCGCGCGCAAAACCCCAGCCCGCGCGGCCCGAGACTGCGCTCCCGCCGCGGCGTCACACCCGCGCGTCGACCCCCGCGGCATCCGCCACCGGCACCAGCCGCGTCAGCTGCGTCACGTGACGGGGCTCGAGCTCGTCGAGCGACGAGACGCCGAGCAGGGTCATCGTGCGCTCGATCTCGCTGCGCAGGATCGCGATCGTGCGGTCGACGCCCTGGCGTCCGCCGGCCATGAGGCCGTAGAGATAGGCCCGGCCGATCAGCGTGAACTTCGCGCCGAGGGCGATGGATGCCACGATGTCGGCGCCGTTCATGATGCCGGTGTCGACCATGACCGTGGCGTCCTTGCCCACCTCGCGCACGACCTTCGGCAGCAGGTGGAAGGGGATCGGCGCGCGGTCGAGCTGACGCCCGCCGTGGTTCGAGAGCACGATGCCGTCGACTCCGCGGTCGATGAGGCGAGCGGCATCCTGAACGTTCTGCACGCCCTTGACGACGATCTTGCCCGGCCACATGCCGCGGATGACGTCGAGGTCGTCGTAGCTGATGGTCGGGTCCATCGCGGCGTTCAGCAGCTCACCGACGGTGCCGCCGGTGGTGCTGAGCGAGGCGAACTCGAGCTTGGGCGTGGTGAGGAAGTCGATCCACCACCACGGGCGCGGGATCGCGTTGACGATCGTTCCGACGGTCAGCTGCGGCGGGATCGAGAAACCGTTGCGCTTGTCGCGCAGGCGGGCGCCGGCGATGGGGGTGTCGACGGTGAACTGCAGGGTGTCGAAGCCGGCCTTGGCGGCGCGCTCGACGAGGCCGTACGAGATGTCGCGCTGCTTCATGACGTACAGCTGGAACCAGTTGCGCCCGACCGGGTTGGCCGCCTTGACGCCCTCGATCGAGGTGGTGCCGAGCGTCGAGAGGGTGAACGGGATGCCGGCGGCGGCCGCCGCGGAGGCGCCCGCGGTCTCCCCCTCGGTCTGCATGAGCCGCGTGAAGCCCGTGGGGGCGATGCCGAAGGGGAGGGCGGAGGGGCCGCCGAGGATCTCGCACGAGGTGTCGACGTCGGCGGCGGGACGCAGGATGTCGGGGTGGAGCTCAACGTCTTCGAACGCGCGACGGGCGCGGTCGAGCGAGAGCTCGCCCTCGGCGGCGCCGTCGGTGTAGTCGAAGGCGGCCTTGGGTGTGCGTCGCTTCGCGATCGTGCGCAGGTCGGCGATCGTCAGCGCGGCGTCGAGGCGGCGCTTGCGCGCGTCGAGCTCGGGCTTCTTGAACTGCATGAGCTCGAGGAGCTCGCCGACCTTGGGGAGCTGTCGCTGCACCATGGAGATCTCTCTTTCGTGTGGTCTGACCACATAGTACGCCCCGCTCGACGGGGCGGGAAGGGGGTTCAGGAACGAGGGGCGAATCGCCGCGGCGGGTACGCCTCGGCCACGCGTCGGCGCAGGTCTTCGAGCGACGTGTCGTCGCCGAAGCACCCCCTCGCCCGCGCCTGCACGAGGACGTTGCCCAAAGCCGTCGCCTCGACCGGGCCGGCCAGCACGGGTAGGCCGCTGCGATCGGCCGTCGCCTGGCAGAGCAGCGCGTTCAGCGCGCCCCCGCCGACGAGGTGGATGACGTCGATCGAGCGGTCGGCCAGCGTCCCGGCGGTGCGCACGGCGCGGGCGAAGGCGTCGGCGATGCTCTCCACGATGACCCGGGCGAACACCGCGCGCTCGGCGGCGTCGGCACCGGGAACCGGCGTCCCGAGCAGCTCCGCGATGCGCGCGGGCATGTCGCCGGGCCCCGCGAGCGAGGCGTCGTCCGCGTCGAAGAGCCGCGCGGGCAACGGCGCGTCCGCGGCCGCGGCGAGCAGCAGCGGCAGATCGACGGGCGCTCCGTCGGTCTCGGACCACGCCCGCACCGTCTCGCTCAGCAGCCACAGACCGGTGACGTTGTGCAAGAAGCGCACGCGCCCGTCGACCCCGCCCTCGTTCGTGAAGTTCGCCGCGCGCGCGGCATCCGAGACGATCGGCGCCGGCAACTCCAGCCCGACCAAGCCCCACGTGCCGCACGAGATGTACGCGGCGTCGGGGGTCGACAGCGGGACGGCGACGATCGCCGAGGCGGTGTCGTGCGACCCCACGGCCACGACGGGGAGCTCAGCGAGGTCGGCCGGGGCGCGACCGATCGTGTCGCCCGGATCGACGAGCGGAGGGAGCACGGATGCCGGGATGCCCACCTCGGTGGCGAGCGCGAGGTCCCACTCCCCCGTGTCGACCGCGAGCAGCCCGGTCGTCGAGGCGTTGGTCCGCTCCGCGACGCGGCGGCCGGTGAGCCGCTCGGCGAGGAGGTCGGGGATGAGCAGGCTCACCTCCGCGTCGGCCACACGCGGGTCGGCGGCGTACTGGTACAGGGTGTTGAACGGCAGGAACTGCAGACCGTTGCGCCGGTAGAGCTCCTCGAACGGGACGACCGCGTGAACGGCATCCACCCCGGCGGCGGTGCGCTCGTCGCGGTAGTGGAACGGCTCGGCGACAAGCCCCTCGGCGTCGAGAAGGCCGTAGTCCACGGCCCAGGAGTCGATGCCCACGCTCTCGATCGACGGCTCGCGCCGCAGGGCCTCGGCCAGTCCCGCACGCACGTGACCCCAGAGGGCCTCGAGGTCCCAGTGCCACCCGTCGGGGCGGCGCACCGGGCCGTTCGGGAAGCGCGCGACCTGTTCGAGCTCGAGCACGCCGTCGCCGACCCGCCCGATCATCACGCGCCCGCTCGTCGCGCCGAGGTCGACGGCCGCGACCGCGCGGACCGCGCCGTGCACCCCCGCGGCCGGCGACGACGCGGCCGTCGACGACGCGGCCGTCGACGACGAGCTCATCGCAGGAACGCCGCGGCGACGCCCGAGTCGACGGGCACGTGAAGGCCCGTCGTGCGCGAGAGCTCGGGTCCGGTGAGCACGTACACCGCGTCGGCGACGTTCTCGGGGACGACCTCGCGCTTGAGGATCGTGCGGTTGGCGTAGAACTGGCCGAGGTCCTTCTCGTCGACGCCGTAGGTGGCGGCGCGGTTGGCGCCCCAGCCCGCGGCGAAGATGCCCGAGCCGCGCACGACGCCGTCGGGGTTGATGCCGTTCACGCGCACGCCGTGCTCGCCGAGCTCGACCGCGAGCAGACGCACCTGGTGCGCCTGGTCGGCCTTGGTCGCCGAGTACGCGATGTTGTTCGGGCCGGCGAACACGGAGTTCTTCGACGAGATGTAGATGACGTCTCCGCCCATCTTCTGCGCGATGAGGGCCTTGGCGGCGGCCTTCGAGACGAGGAACGAGCCCTTCGCCATGACGTCGTGCTGCAGGTCCCAGTCCTTCTCGGTGGTCTCCAGCAGCGGCTTCGACAGCGAGAGCCCCGCGTTGTTGACGACGAGGTCGATGCCGCCGAAGGCGAGCACGGTGGCGTCGATCGCGGCCTGCACGCCCGCGGCATCCGCGACGTTCGCGGCGACCCCGATCGCGACGTCGGTCGAGCCGAGCTCGGCGGCGACGGCCTGCGCCTTCTCGAGGTCGAGGTCGGCGACCACGACGCACGCCCCTTCGGCGGCGAGACGGGTCGCGATGGCCTTGCCGATCCCGGATGCCGCGCCCGTGACGAACGCGATGCGCCCCTGGTGCGTCTTGGGCTTCGGCATGCGCTGGAGCTTGGCCTCTTCGAGCGCCCAGTACTCGATGCGGAACTTCTCGGCATCCGAGATCGGGGCGTACGTCGACAGCGCCTCGGCGCCGCGCATGACGTTGATCGCGTTGACGTAGAACTCCCCCGCCACGCGCGCGGTCTGCTTGTTCGCGCCGTACGAGAACATGCCCACGCCGGGCACGAGCACGATGAGCGGGTCGGCGCCGCGGATCGCGGGGCTGTCGGCCGTGGCGTGAGCGTCGTAGTACGCCTGGTAGTCGGCGCGGTACTCCGCGTGCAGTTCCTGCAGGCGCGCGATCGAGTCCTCGACCGAGGCGTCGGCGGGCAGGTCGAGGATCAGCGGCTTGACCTTGGTGCGCAGGAAGTGGTCGGGGCAGCTCGTCCCGAGCGCGGCGAGCGCGGGGGCCTTCTCGGATGCCAGGAAGTCGAGCACGACGTCGGAGTCGGTGAAATGGCCGACCATGGGCTTGTCGGTCGAGGCGAGACCGCGGATCGTCGGCGCGAGGGCCGCGGCCTTGGCCCGGCGCTCGGCCTCGGGCAGGGCCGCGAAGCCGGCGCGGACCCCGCCGAACGGCTCGGCGGCGCCGTGCTCGTCGATCCAGGCCTGCGCGGTGTCGATGATCCAGAGGCTGTTGCGCTCGGCCTCCTCCGACGTGTCGCCCCACGCGGTGATGCCGTGGCCGCCGAGGATCGTGCCGATCGCCTGGGGGTTCTGCGCCTTGATCGCCGCGATGTCGAGGCCCAGCTGGAACCCGGGGCGGCGCCACGGCACCCACACGACCTTGTCGCCGAAGATCTTCGACGTCAGCGCCTCGCCGTCGGCGGCGGTCGCGATCGCGATGCCGGCGTCGGGGTGCAGGTGGTCGACGTGCGCGGCATCCACGAGTCCGTGCATCGCGGTGTCGATCGAGGGGGCCGCCCCGCCCTTCCCATGCAGGCAGTAGTCGAACGCGGCGACCATCTCGTCTTCGCGCTCGATGCCCGGGTAGACGTCGACGAGGGCGCGCATGCGATCGAGGCGCAGCACCGCGAGGCCCTTCTCGGTCAGGGTGCCGAGGTCGCCCCCGGATCCCTTGACCCACAGCAGCTCCACCGGCTCACCGGTGACGGGGTCGATGTCGGTGCCCTTGGCGGAGGTGTTGCCGCCGGCGTAGTTGGTGACCTTCGGGTCGGAGCCGAGGCGGTTGCTGCGCGCGACGAGGTCGCGCGCGGTGGAGGTGGTCATGTCGTCATCCCTCATCGTCGGGTCGGGGTCATCGGGTCGTGTGTCGCAGGCGTGTGTCGCGGTGGTCGTCACGTGCGGGCGTGGAGCTCGCGTCGCTGTTCATCTCGGTGAGCGTCCAGAACACCCGGACATTTTTCGTCGGCGTCCGGGTGTCTTGGACACTCAGGGGCGGGGCGGGGCGGGGTGCGGAACACGTTCAGTGTCCAGAACACCCGGACATTCTTCGTCGGCGTCCGGGTGTCTTGGACACTCAGCCGTCGGTCGTGGCCCCGCACGCCCTCGTCAGGCCCCCCAGCCGGCCTGGGTGCCGCCGACGCGCTCTGCGGCGATGCGGGGCAGGTAACCGGATGCCGCGAACGCGGCCATGGGGTCGGCGGGGAGGCCGCGCGACTCGCGCCACTCGGCGAGCGCGGGACGCACATCGGTGTAGAAGGCGTCCATGAGCACCGCGTTGGCGCCGAGCACGTCGTTCGCCCGCTGCGCGGCATCCAGGGCGTCGCGGTCGACGAGCAGTGCGCGCGCCGTCATCTCCTGGACGTTCAGCACCGAGCGGATCTGCCCGGGGATCTTGTCCTCGATGTTGTGGCACTGGTCGAGCATGAACGCCACGTCGGGGTTGTTCAGGCCCCCGCCGCGCACGACCTCGGCGAGGATGCGGAACAGCTGGAACGGGTCGGCCGAGCCGACGATGAGGTCGTCGTCGGCATAGAAGCGCGAGTTGAAGTCGAACGAGCCGAGCTTTCCGAGGCGCAGCAGCTGCATGACGATGAACTCGATGTTCGTGCCGGGCGCGTGGTGGCCGGTGTCGAGGCAGACCATCGCCTTGTCGCCGAGGGCGGCGACCTGGGCGTAGGAGGTTCCCCAGTCGGGAACGTCGGTGTGATAGAACGACGGCTCGAAGAACTTGTACTCGAGTACGAGGCGCTGGTCGTCGCCGAGACGCGCGTAGATCTGCTGCAAGGAGTCCTGCAGGCGGTCCTGGCGGCCGCGCATGTCGTTCTGACCGGGGTAGTTCGAGCCCTCGGCGAGCCAGATCTTCAGGTCGCGCGAGCCCGTGGCATCCATCACGTCGATGCACTCGAGGTGGTGGTCGATGGCCTTGCGGCGGATGCGCTCGTCGTGGTGGGTGAGGGCACCGAACTTGTAGTCCTCGTCCTGGAAGGTGTTCGAGTTCACCGTGCCGAGGGTCACGCCGAGGTCCTCGGCGTGGCGGCGGAGGGCTCCGAAGTCGTCGACGAGGTCCCACGGGATGTGCAGGGCGACGCTCGGGGCGAGGGCGGTCAGGCGGTTGACCTCGGCGGCATCCGCGATCTTCTCGAACGGGTCGCGCGGGGTGCCGGCGGTGGGGAACACGCGGAAGCGCGTGCCCGAGTTGCCGAACGCCCACGAGGGCAGCTCGATCGCCTGGGCTTCGAGGGTCGAGAGGATCTCGGGAGACAGCGTCGTCATGGGCGGGTGCTTTCGGTCGGGGCGGATGCCATGGGGTCGGGGCTCGCGACGTCGGCGACGCCGGCGAGCTGGTCGGCGAGGTGGAACACCTCGGTGAGCGCGGTGGCGGCCTGGTCGGGGCGGCCGTCGAGGTCGAGGAAGAAGGGGGCCATCTCGGCTTCCCAGGCAGCCGCGATCGGGGAGGCTGCGAGGTAGGCCTGCGCGGCCGCGTCGTCGTCGGTCTCGTAGTAGCCGACGAGACGCCCGCCCTCGCCGAGGAACAGCGAGTAGTTGCGGCGGCCGGCGGCGGCGATCTCGGCGAGCATGTCGGCGCGGACCGGGGTGTGCCGAGCGACGTAGGCGTCGATCATCTCTGGTCGAACGCGCAGTTCGAAGCAGACGCGGGTGGGCATTCGGGCTTCTCTCCCTCGAGAATGAATCGTTTCATTGAACGATAGCACAGTGCGTCGACCCGTGCGATATCGTCGACGGATCATGGCGGTCAAGATCAAAGACGTCGCGGCGCGTGCCGGTGTCTCGGTGGGGACCGTCTCGAACGTCCTCAACGGCCGTTCGACCGTCTCGCCCGCGGCCGTCGAACGCGTGCGCGCCGCCATCGACGCGCTCGGCTACGTGCGCAACGACGCCGCCCGCCAGTTGCGCGCCGGCCGCAGCCGCGCGATCGCGCTGATCGTGCTCGACGTCGGCAACCCCTTCTTCGCCGCCGTCGCCCGCGGGGCCGAAGCGCGCGCCGCGGCAGACGGATACGTCGTCCTGCTCGGCTCGAGCGGGGCCGACGGCGATCAGGAGCGCCTCTACCTCGACCAGTTCCGCGAGCAGCAGGTCGCGGGGGTGCTCCTCACCCCGGCCGACGCCGACGGCGACGTGGTCGAGCGTCTGGCGTCAGCCGGCATCCCGGTCGTCCTCGTCGACGAGCAGACCGCCGTCGACGAGGTGTGCACGGTGTCGGTCGACGACGTCGAGGGCGGCTACCTCGCCGTCGCACACGTGCTGGAGCGCGGACGACGCCGCGTCGCGTTCGTCGGCGGGCCCCTCGGCACGCGCCAGGTGGCCGATCGCCTCGCGGGCGCCCGCCGCGCGATCGCCGAGGTCGAGGGCGCCGCGCTCGAGATCATCGAGACCGAGGCGATGACGGTCCTCGCCGGCCGGGCCGCCGGCGAAAGGCTGCGCGAACGTTCCGACCGGCCGGACGCCGTCTTCGCCGCGAACGACCTTCTCGCCGTGGGCGTCTTGCAAGCGCTGACCATGCTCGGCGGGGTCCGCGTGCCCGACGACATCGCCCTCGTCGGCTACGACGACATCGACTTCGCGTCCGCGACGGTGGTTCCGCTCACCTCGGTGCGGCAACCGGCCGAGGCGCTCGGGTCCACCGCCGTCGACCTGCTGCTGCGCCACTTCGACGGAGAGCTCGACACCGCCGAGCGGCAGGTGCGCTTCCGCCCCGAGCTCGTCGTGCGGGCGTCGAGCGGGTAGCTCCCTCGCCCCGCGGCGTGCTTCCCCCGTGCCGCCCACGCGCGGCGGCGCGTCGCGACCGAGTGTCCGAAACACCCGGACGATCCCCCGCAGCATCCGGGATTCTCGGACTCGACGCCCCGCAGCGCGGACCCGACACACATCGACGCGCCGGAACGACCGAAGCCCCGACCACCCCGAGGGCGGCCGGGGCCGGGTGCGTGCGTCGGCTCAGAAGTCGAAGTCCGCGATGTTCGAGGAATCGAACACGTAGGGGTCGCCGAGCAGGACCGTGGCGTCGGCGCCGACGGTGAACGAGCCGAGCTTGCCGGCCTCGAACGAGTCACCCTCCTTGCCCGTGATCGTGCCGTCGATCAGCGCCTTCGTCGCGTAGGCCGACAGGTAGCCGAGGTCGGCCGGGTTCCACAGCGCGAACGCGGTGATGGTGCCGTCCTGCACGTACTCGCGCAGCTGATTGGGCGTTCCCAGACCGGTGAGCGCGACCTTGCCCTTGTACTCCGAGGTCGACAGGTAGCGACCGGCCGCGGCGATGCCGACCGTCGTCGGCGAGACGATGCCCTTGAGATTCGGGTACGTCTGCAGCAGAGCAGCCGTGCGGTCGAACGAAGTCTGGTCGTCGTCGTCGCCGTAGACGACGTCGACCAGCTCGATGTTCGGGTGGTTGGCGGCGAAGTCCTTCTTCATCAGCTCGATCCAGGCGTTCTGGTTCGTCGCGTTGGCCGCGGCCGAGAGGATCGCCACCTGACCGGCGTCGCCGATCTGCTTCGCGACGAGGTCGACCTGGACCTTCGCGATGCCCTCCGCGGTCGCCTGGTTGATGAACAGGTCGCGGCACTTCGCATCGGTGTCGGAGTCGAAGGTGACGACCTTCACGCCGGCGCTGCGGGCCTCGTCGAGCGCGTCGCAGATGGCGGAGGGGTCGTTCGCCGAGATGACGAGCCCACCCACGCCCTGCTGCGCTGCGGTCTGGATGTACTGCACCTGCGAGGTGGGCGTGGCCTCGCTCGGACCGACCTGCTCGAAGGTTCCGCCGAACTCGCCGATGGCCTCTTCTCCGCCCTTGTTCGAGGTTTCGAAGTACGGGTTGCCGAGGTTCTTCGGCAGGAAGGTGATCGAGAGGTTGCCCCCGTCACCTCCGGATCCCGAGCCCCCGCCGGCTCCGCCGGAGCAGCCCGTCGCGACGAGCGTGACCGCCAGGGCGAGAGCGGCGGCAGCGGTGCCGACGCGGGTCTTGCGAGTGAATGCGAACATCGTTGTTTCCTTTCGTGGTGCGGGTGGTGCGTGCAGGTCAGACGGTCGCCGCTGCGGTGGCGGCGCGGGCGCTCTTGCGCTTGCCGAGGGCGGCCGCGCGGCGGGACTGCAGCCAGGCGAGCAGGCTGGCGGAGACCACCGAGAGCACGAGCAGCACCCCGGTGATGACGTTGATGATGTCGCTCGTGACTCCGGCGAGGCGGAGGGCGCTGCCGAGCGTTCCGATGAGCAGGACGCCGGCGATCACGCCGTGCAGGGCGCCGCGACCGCCGAAGATCGACACGCCTCCCAGAAGCACCGCGGCGATGATCTGCAGTTCCATGCCCATGGCGTTCTCGCCGCGGGCATTGCTGTACAGCAGCGTGAAGTAGACCCCGGCGAAGCCCGAGACGGTACCGCTCAGCACGAAGAGCACGAATTTGGTGCGGGCCACGTCGATGCCCGAGAACTGAGCGGCCTCCTTGTTCAGACCGATCGCGTACAGCGACCGCCCGAAGGGGGTGAGGTGCAGCAGCACAGCGAAGACGATCGCGAGCACCGCGAACGGGATCATGATCAGCGGCAGGGGGGTCCCGGGGATGTTGGCCTTGGCAAGGTCCGTCCAGGTCTCGGGGAACTCGGTCACCGCCTCCGTGCCGAGGAGTCCGACGGCGATGCCGCGGAACAGCGCGAGCGTTCCGATCGTGACGGCGAGGGACGGCAGCCCGACGACGGTGACGAGGAAACCGTTGATCGCCCCGGCGATGAGGCCCACGACGATTGCGGCGAGGGCGGCCACCTCGAAGGGCCACCCGGCCTGGGTGAGCACGCCCACGGTGACGCTCGAGAGCCCGACGATGCTCGCCACCGAGAGGTCGATCTCCTCGGTGATGATGATCAGCGTCATCGGCAGGGCGATGAGCAGGATGGGGGCGATGTCGCGCAGCAGGTACGTGACCGTGAGGGGGCTGTCGAAGTTGCGGACGGTCGCCAGCGACACGACGATGACCAGCAGCAGGATGCCGATGATGGCGGCTTCGCGGGTCAGCAGGGCGCGACGCCAGAACGGGCGGCCGTGCGCGCGGTAAGTCCGGGCGCGTTCGTCGACGGTGGTGGAGGTCATCGACCCGTCTCCCTCTCTGCGGTGAGCTTGCGCGACTGCCGGACGGCCAGCACGCGGTCGAGCACGATGGCGCCGAGGATGAGCGCTCCGACCACGGCCCGCTGCCAGAAGTCGTCGATGCCGAGGATGGGCAGCGCGCGGTTGATGGTGAGCAGTAGGTAGGCCCCGATCGCAGCGCCCCACACGGTGCCGACGCCGCCCGAGATCGCGACGCCGCCGATGACGGCCGCCCCGATCGCCTGGAGCTCCCAGCCGAACCCGGCGTTGGACGCGACCGTGCCGTAGCGCGCCGCGTAGAGCACGCCGGCCAGCCCGGCCAGCGCACCGCTGGTGACGAACGCGCCGATGATGCGGCGGTTCACCTTGAGACCGTAGAGGTGGGCGGCGGCAGGGTCCGATCCGATGGCGTACAGCTCGCGCCCGCTGCGGAGGTTCCGCAGGTACCAGGCCGCGGCGATGAGGACGACGACGGCGAGCAGGGTCAGGATCGGGATGCCGAGGATCTGGCCCGTACCCAGTCCGCGGAAGTCCGCGGGCAGGTCGGAGGCGTTGACGCGGTTGCTCCCCGCCCAGGCGACGTTGATGCCCCGGAAGATGTACATCGTGCCGAGGGTGATGACGAGAGCGGGCACCTTCGCGTACGCCACGAGAGCGCCGTTGACGAAGCCCAGGATGCCGCCGACCACGAGACCCGCGAGGAAGACCACCACGAGCGGCAGACCGGGGACGTCGATGAAGAGGCGCCCCGTGAGGTAGGCGGTCAGCCCCACGACGGACCCGACCGACAGGTCGACGTTGCGCGTGATGATGACGATGGCCTGGCCGACCGCGACGAGAAGCAGGAGCGACGGCGTGAGCAGCAGGTCGCGGAACCCGTCGGGCGAGAAGAGGAAGGTCGGATTGTTGAGGGTCGCGATGGCGACGATCAGCACGAGGGCGAGGACGATGCCGCTCTCGCGCGCCGTCGCCACGTGCGAGACGAGTTTGGCCGCGGGGCTCGTGCCCGGGCGGACGGGGGTGGCGGTGCTCATCGGTGGCTCTCCGCTTCAGGGGTGGTCAGGAAGACGAGCAGGGGGACGACGCTCACAGCGATGCCCCCGCTTCGGCGGTCGCGGCGAACATGACGGCCTCGGGGGTGGCATCCGCTCGTGCGAACTCCCCGGTCAGCCGCCCTTCGCGCATGACGAGGACGCGGTCGGCCATGCCGAGCACCTCGGGCAGCTCGCTCGAGATCATGAGGATCGCGAGGCCCTGCTGCGCGAGCTCGGACAGAAGCCGGTGCACCTCGCTCTTCGTGCCGACGTCGATGCCGCGGGTGGGTTCGTCGACGATCAGGACCTTGGGCTGGGTCGCCAGCCACTTGCCGATGACGACCTTCTGCTGGTTGCCCCCGCTGAGCGTTCCCGTCGTGGCGTCGAGGGCTGCCGTCTTGACCTCGAGGCGGCTCGCCCACTCGCGGGCGGCGCGGTTCTCATCGGTGCTGCGCAGGAGTCCCCAGCGGGAGAGCTTCTGCCGGATGGCGAGGGTGATGTTTCGTGAGACCCCCTCGTCGAGGACGAGCCCCTGCTTGCGGCGGTCTTCGGGCACGAGGGCGAGGCCGCGCGCGGTCGCCTGGCGGACGCTCGCCTTCGCCAGCGGGCTGCCCGCGAGGCGGACGGTGCCCGACTCGTAGGAGTCGACGCCGAAGATCGCGCGGGCGACCTCGCTGCGCCCGGCACCGACGAGCCCGGCGAGACCGACGATCTCTCCCGCGCGCAGGGTGAACGAGATGTCGCGGAACACGCCCTTGCGGGTGAGTCCCTCGACCTCGAGCACGACGTCGCCGGGGGTGGAGGGGAGCTTGGGGAAGAGCTCCGTCACATCGCGGCCGACCATCTGACGCACGAGGTCATCGACCGTCGTGTCGGCCAGAGGGGTGGTGTGCACGTATGCCCCGTCGCGCATGACCGTGACGGTGTCGCACAGGGCGAACACCTCGTCGAATCGGTGCGAGATGAACAGCAGGGCGCGACCCTCGTCGCGCAGGCTGCGCGCGACGGCGAAGAGACGCTCGACCTCGACACCGCTGAGCGCGGCGGTCGGCTCGTCCATGATCAGCACGCGCGCGTCGAGCGAGATGGCCTTGGCGATCTCGATGATCTGCTGGTCGGCGATCGAAAGTCCCTCGGTCACGCGGTCGGGGTCGAGGGCGACGCCCAGCCGGGCGAAGATCTGCGTCGCCTCGGCGCGCATCGCCGCGCGGTCGATGCGACCGAGCCGGCCGGTGGGCTGGCGGCCCATGAAGATGTTCTCGGTGACCGACAGGTCGGGGAACAGTGTCGGCTCCTGGTAGATCACGGCGATCCCCGCGGCCTTCGACTGCGCGGTGCTGGCGAAGTCGACGCTCTCGCCATCGAGGAGGAAGTCGCCGTCGTCGCGGCGGTAGAGCCCCGCGATGATCTTCACCAGGGTCGACTTGCCCGCTCCGTTCTCGCCGATGAGGGCGTGGATCGAGCCGCGGTCGAGCACCAGGCTCCCCGATCGCAGAGCGACGACGGGGCCGAAGGACTTCATCACCCGGCGCAGCTCGAGGGCGTGGTCGGACGGCGTGCGTGTCGCGTCCATCGCGTCAGCCATGCGGCCTCCTCGTTGAGGTTGATCCGGTCTCCCGGCTCGATCTGAAACGTTTCAGATCGGATGCGGATCACTGTAGGGTGAGCCCGACGACGTGGTCAAGTCGGGATCGCGTCGAGACCGGATCGTGACGTGAGGAGGCGCCGTGCCGATCAGCATCCGCGATGTCGCGACCCTCGCGGGCGTCTCCGTCGGCACCGTGTCGAACGTCCTCAACCGACCCGACACCGTCTCCGCCTCGTCGATCGAGCGCGTCAACAGTGCGATCGAGCAGCTCGGATACGTGCGGAACGACGCCGCCCGTCAGCTGCGGGCGGGGGTGAGCACGACCGTGGGTTTCGTCGCCCTCGACGGGCGCAATCCGTTCTTCGCCGACGTGGTCGGCGGCGCCGAACGCGAGGCCGCGGCCCGGGGGCTCGCGGTCCTGCACGGGAACAGCGACGAGGATGCCGCTCGCGAGACGCTGTACATCGACCTGTTCGAGCAGCAGATGGTGCGGGGGCTCCTCATCGCGCCGTTCGGCGACGTCACCGCGCGACTCACCCGCCTCCGAGCGCGCGGCATCCCCTCGGTACTGATCGACCGATTCTCGGGGGACGCGCGCTTCTCGTCGGTCTCCGTCGACAGCGTCGCGGGCGGGCGGCTCGCCGCGGAGCACCTCCTCGAGCGCGGTCGCCGAAGGATCGCCTTCGTGGGGGGCGCCTTCGACATCCGACAGGTCACGGATCGTCTCGCGGGAGCCCGGAGCGCCGTCGAGAACAGCACGCGTCCCGCCACACTGGAAGTCGTCCCCACCCACGCGCTGACGGTGGACGAAGGTGTGGCGGCGGGGCGTCGACTGCTCGCGCGCGATCGCGTCGACCGCCCCGACGCGGTCTTCGCCGCCAACGATCTGCTCGCGCTCGGGCTCCTGCAGAGCCTCGTCGTGGGCGGGCGCATGCTGGTGCCCGACGAGATCGCCGTGGTGGGCTTCGACGACATCCCCTTCGCCGCGGCCGCGGCGGTGCCGCTCACCTCGGTGCGTCAGCCGAGCGCACTCATCGGAGGGACCGCGATGCGGATCCTGCTCGACGAGGCCGACGAACCGGAGCGCCCCACGCGGCAGACGGTGTTCGCGCCCGAGTTGGTGGCACGGGCGTCGACGGGGGCGTCCTGAGGAGGCCCCTCAGCGCCCCGGCACCCCCTGCACGCCCTCGGCCGGCTTCGGCGTCCGCACGAACGCGGCGAGCACGATCACCGCGAGCGACAGGCACGCCGCGACGAAGAAGGCGGTGTGGATGCCGGAGGCCGTGGCCTCCACGATCCCGCTGCCCTCGGATGCTGCGGAGGCCGCCCCCACGGTCATGAGCGTGACGAACAGCGCCGTGCCCGCGGCGCCCGCGAGCTGCTGGACCGTCGACACGATGGCGGATCCGTGCGGGTAGAGCACGGGCGGCAGCGAGCCGAGCGCCGAGGTCATGAGCGGGGTGAACATGAACGCCAGCCCGAGGCTCAGCACGCAGTGCACGGCGATCACGAAACCGATGGGCGTCGACGCCGAGAGGGTCGCGAAGCCCCACAAGGCCACGGCCGCCACGACGGCACCCGGCAGCACGAGGGGGCGTGCACCGAAGCGGTCGAAGAGGGTGCCGACGAGCGGGGCCATGAGCCCCATGAGCAGTCCGCCGGGCAGCAGCATGAGACCGGTGGGGAGGGTGCCGAGCGCCAGGACGTTCTGCAGGTACAGCGGCAGCAGGATCAGCACGCCGAACAGCGTCGTCATCGCGACGACCACCAGGATGACGGCGACGCTGAAGGTCGAGTGCCGGAACACGGCGAGGTTCAGCAGCACGCGATCGGTCGCCCCGAGACGCAGCTGGCGCACGACGAACGCGGCGAGTGCGACCGCGCCGACGGCGAGCGGGATCCAGATCGGCACCAGGGCGTGGCCGCCGGCGGCCTCTCCGATGCTGGACAGGCCGAAGATCAGCCCGCCGAACGCGAGGGCCGAGAGCACCACCGAAACCACGTCGAGGGTCACCCGGCGCGTCTCGGTGAGGTTCTGCACCCATCGGGCGCCGAGGGCGATCGCGACGAGGGCGATCGGGATCATCACGATGAACATCGCGCGCCACGGGAACACCGACAGGATGAGCCCCGACACCGTCGGCCCGACGGCGGGAGCGACCGAGATCACGATCGAGATGAGGCCCATCATGCGCCCCCGCCGGTGCACGGGCACGACATTGAGCACGGTGGTGAACAGCAGCGGGATCATGATCGCCGTGCCCGAGGCCTGCACGATGCGCCCGATCAGCAGCACGCCGAACCCGGGGGCGACGGCGGCGATCACGGTTCCGAGGGTGAACAGCCCCATCGCGGCGAAGAACAGCGCGCGCAGGGGGAAGCGTTGGATGAGGAACCCGGTGGTCGGGATGACGACCGCCATCGTCAGCAGGAACGCGGTGGTCAACCACTGCGCCGTCGCCGCGGCGATGTCGAGTTCGCGCATCAGCTCGGGCAGGGCGACACCCATGATCGTCTCGTTCAGGATGACGACGAACGCGGCGACGACGAGGAGGGCGATCACCGCACCGGGGCGTGTCGCCTTCGCGGCGGAGGGGGCGGTGGGGACGGTTCCGGTGGAGACCATGACGACCAATCTGAGCAGGTGGGGCCAAGTTGGCAGGAACTGCCAAAACAGCATCCGCTACTCTAGCGGATATGACGACCCCGGACGCGCCCGTCGAGGGCCTCCGCGACCGCCGCCGCCGAGAGACGTCGATCGAGATCTGCGCGGCCGCCCTCGACCTCTTCGAACAGAAGGGTGTGCACGGCACGACCGTCGACGAGATCGCGGCGCGCGCCGGCGTCTCGCCCCGCACCTTCTTCCGCCTCGCGGGCACGAAGGAGGATGCCGTCTTCATCGACGACGGCCGCTTCGCCGACGCCCTCTCGGGGATCGGCGCGGTCGGCGATGACATCCGCGCCCTCCTCGCCGCGCTGCGCGAGGTGTTCGCGCGCGAACTGAGGCTCCTCGACGCCGACGTGAGCGCGCGCGAGCGCTACCTGCGCGTGCGCAGGCTCATCGCGCACGAGCCCGCGCTCCTCGGCGCGGCGGTGCGGCGCGAGGTGACCTCGTCCGACCGGTTCGTGCCGGAGATCGCCGACCGGATCGGCCTCTCCGCGCTCGATGTGCGCACCGCTCTCGGGGTCGCCGGCCTCGAGATGCGCACGACCCTCGACGAGTGGGCCCGCCGCTACGACGCGGGCGAAGAGGGCCCCCTCGAGCCGCTGCACCGCGAGGTGCAGTCCCGCGTCGCCGGCGCGGTCTGACGACCTCCCCGGCGCGGCCCCCCACGCCGCGCCGAGCGGACCGCCACGGCGATCACGTCTCGCGCGTGATCGTCACCTTCACCTTGAGGTTGCTCTTACCGGGACCGGCGTAGACGCCCCGCAGCGGCGGCACGTCGTTGTAGTCGCGACCACGGCCGACGAGCACGTGCCGGTCGCCGATCTCGATGTTGTTCGTCGGGTCGAAGCCCTGCCAGTCCCCCGCGAACCACTCGACCCAGGCGTGCGACTCCCCCGTGACGGCCTCGCCGACCTCGGCGGACGGCTTGGGGTGCAGGTAGCCCGAGACGTAGCGGGCGGGGATGCCGACCTCGCGGAGCGCTCCGATGGCGATGTGGGCGATGTCCTGGCAGACGCCCTTGCGGGCCTCCCACGCGTCGACCGCGGTCGAGTGCACGCCCGTCACGCCCTGCATGTAGTCGATCGCGTCGCCGATGGCCTCGGCGATCGCGTGCGCCGCCGGTCCCGGACGATCGTGCTGCGCCGCGATCGAGCGCGCCAGCTCGGCGACCTCGGGATGCGGCGCCGTCCGACGGGTCTGCGTGAGCTGCTCGACCGTCGTGATCGAACGTTCCGCCTCGGCGGCGAGCTGCTCCCACGTGATGTCGGCGTGTTCGATGGGCCGGGGCCGCACCTCGACGAGAGAGCGCGCCGTGATCGTGAGCGCGGCGTGCGGAGAGAGCACGTCGAAGGCCGCGACGCGCGTGCCGAAGTAGTCGACGTACTGGTTGACCGACGTCGATGGTTCGATGTCGAGCGACGAGCTCAGCACGAACTGGCTCTCGGTCGAGTGCGGCAGCATCCGCGCCTCGTTGTACGAGGCGACGACGTCGCCCGGGTACACGAAACCGGTCTGGTGCTCGATGCGCAGGCGCTTCATCGACGGCCCCCCGAGGTTGTCGTCCGGCCGGTGGTCACGGCATCCGTCATGAGATCTCCCCGATCCAGCTCGGCTCGGCCTGCGTCGGGAAGAACCGCGAGCGGATCGCCTCCGAAGCCTCGCGCGTGACCGTCTGCACGCGCTGCATGTGCTCGGGCAGCTCCGCGAGGATGTCGCTGACCGGGCGGTACTCGAGGTCGTTGCGGATCTGCCCGAGGGCGCGCAGCACCGTGTTGGAGTGCCCGACGCGATCGGCGCGCGGGTCGATCGCGCTCATGCAGTCCTCGGCGCGTTGGATCGAGTAGATGATCGAGCGCGGGAACAAGCGGTCCAGCAGGAGGAACTCGGCCGCGTTGCGGGCGCTCGGCATGCCGCGGTACGTGCGCAGGTACGCCTCGTACGCGCCGCACGAGCGCAGGATCGTCGTCCACGACGGGCCCGAGACCTCGGTGAGCGAGCGCGTGGCGAGCAGGCGCGCGGTCATGTCGGTGCGCTCGATGCTGCGCCCGAGCGTGAAGAACTGCCACGCCTCGTCACGGTTCGTGGAGGAGTCGACGATGCCGATCGCGAGGGCCGCGCGTTCGCGCACCCACTGGAAGAACTCGTGCACCTTGTCGGTCTGCAGCCGCCGCGGCATGCGCGAGTTGGTGGTGTTGAGGATCTCCCACAGTTCGGTGGAGACGATCTCGCGCGCGCGGCGGGCGTTCTCGCGCGCCGCGGTGAGCGAGTACGCGATGCTCGAGGGGTTCATCCGGTCCACGGCCAGGCGCGCGAGCACGTCGTCGCGGCGCACCGTATCGACGTTCTCGGGCCACGCCGAGCCCATGACGCTCAGCAGCGACCGGCAGGCGGTGTCCTCGTCGATCCACGGATCCTCGAGCAGCAACTGCAGGTGCACGTCGAGGATGCGGGCGGTCCCGTCGCTGCGCTCGATGTAGCGCCCGATCCAGAACAGGCTCTCCGCGATGCGGCTCAGCATCCGGGCACCTCCTCGCACCGCTCCCGCGCCTGCTGCTGCTGCTCCGCCTGCGGACCGTGCTGCACCGCGGCATCCTGCTGCTGCTGCTCCTGCTGCTCCTTGCCGGCGCCCGGTCGCGGGTCGCGCGGCGAGGTGGTCGGCGCGGGCTGGCCGTCGTAGATGATCGGGATCGCCTCGGTGACCGCCGCCTGGTCGGCGACGAGACCCGAGACGCCGTTGCCCTGGCCGTACTCGACGTGCGAGGGGGCCGAACCGCCGACCACCCAGGTGTCCTTCGAGCCGCCGCCCTGGCTGGAGTTGACGACGAGCTGCCCCTCGGGCAGGGCCACGCGGGTGAGGCCGCCGGGCAGCACCCAGATGTCGTCGCCGTCGTTCACGGCGAACGGGCGCAGATCGGCGTGGCGCGGGCGCATTCCGTCTTCGACGAGCGTGGGGATGGTCGAGAGCATCACCACGGGCTGCGCGATCCAGCCGCGGGGGTCGGCCAGCAGGCGCTTGCGCAGCGCATCGAGCTCGGCGGGCGAGGCATCCGGACCCACGACGAGCCCCTTGCCGCCGGAGCCGTCGACGGGCTTGACCACGAGCTCGGGCAGGCGGTCGAGCACCTCTTCGAGCGCGCCCGGATCCTCGAGACGCCACGTGTCGACGTTCTTCAGGATCGGCTCCTCGGCGAGGTAGTAGCGGATGAGATCCGGCACGTACGTGTAGAGCAGCTTGTCGTCGGCGACGCCGTTGCCCACCGCGTTGGCGATCGTGACGTTGCCCAGGCGCGCGGCGAGCATGAGTCCAGGGGCTCCGAGCATCGAGTCGGCGCGGAACTGCAGCGGGTCGAGGAAGTCGTCGTCGACGCGGCGGTAGATGACGTCGACGCGCTGCGGACCGCGGGTCGTGCGCATGAACACCTTGCCGCCGATGCACAGCAGGTCGCGGCCCTCGACCAGCTCGACGCCCATGAGGCGCGCGAGCAGCGTGTGCTCGAAGTACGCCGAGTTGTAGACACCCGGCGTGAGCACGACGATGTTCGGGTCGTCGATCCCGGGCGGGGCGGACGCGCGCAGGGCCGCGAGGAGTTTGTTGGGGTAGTCGCCGACGGGGCGCACGCGCATCGAGACGAACAGCTCGGGCAGCGTCTGCGCCATGACGCGGCGGTTGGAGATGACGTACGAGACGCCCGAGGGCACGCGCACGTTGTCTTCGAGCACGCGCATCTCGCCGTGCTCGTCGCGGATGAGGTCGATGCCCGACACCTGGATGCGCACGCCGTTGGCGCTGCGGATACCGGCGGCCTGACGGTAGAAGTACTGCGACGACGAGATGAGACCCGCCGGCAGGATGCCGTCGCGCACACAGTGCTGGTTGCCGTAGGCGTCGTCGAGGAACGCCTCGAGCGCCCGGACGCGCTGCTTCACGCCCGCCTCGATGCGCGACCACTCGTCGTACGCGATCACGCGGGGGACGGCGTCGAGGGGGAAGGGCCGCTCCTCGCCCGCGAAGTCGAACGTGACGCCCTGCGCCAGGTACGAGCTCGCCAGCGACTCGGTGCGGCCGCGCAGCTCCTCCTGGGTCATCTGCGCGAGCGTCTGGTACAGCTCCCGGTACGCCTCGCGAGAGGGGGCGGCATCCCCGGCCGAAGCCGGCAGGCCGAACATCTCGTCGTACGCCGGGATGCCGGAAGCGGTCTTGCGCGGCGCCAGCGTGGAGCCGTAACCGTCGAACAGGTCACCCATGCTGAGACTCTACTCAGCGCCGTGTTGCGGAGACGTTTCCCCCACGCGGTCCGACCCGCGTGGATAGAGTGACGGCCAACGTCCGCCGCAACGACCAGGGGTGCCTCCATGCGCGTGCTCGTCACAAGTTCTCGTAACACGTTCGCCCTCGATCTCATCCGAAAGCTCGGCAGCGTCGGACACACGGTCTTCGCGGGCGACACCTACGACGGCGCCGTGGGCAATCACTCGCGGTTCCTCTCCGGACACCTGGCGACGCCGTCACCGCGGTTCGCCACCGACGCCTTCATCGCCGCGGTGAGCGCCTACGTCGACGAGCACGAGATCGACGTGATCATCCCCACGTTCGAGGAGGTCTTCTACCTCGCCGCCCGCGTCGCCGACCTGCCCGCCCGCGTGCGCCTGTACGCCGGGAGCTTCGCCGACCTCGCCCGCCTGCACGACAAGGCGAGTTTCCAGCGCCTGGCTCAGGATGCCGCCGTGCCCATCCCCGAGACCGTCGTCGTCACCTCGCCCGGCGAACTGCGCGAGGCGATCGACTCCTTCCCCCGCTACTTCGCCCGCGCCGCCTTCTCGCGCGGCGGCGTGGGACTGCTGACGAACACCGGCCCCCTCGCGGGCAGGGTCCCGGTCGAGGAATGCGTTCCGACCCCCGAGCAGCCGTGGCTCGTGCAGCCGTTCGTCGACGGGCCGATGGTGTGCACCTACAGCGTCGTCGTCGAGGGCCGCGTTCAGGCGCACACCACGTACAAGGCCGCGGAGCAGTGGGCGCACTCGACGGCGATCGCCTTCGTCGCCGTCGACAGCACCGACACCCTCCGCTACACGCAGCAGCTTGTCGACGCCCTCGATCCCGGCTTCACCGGGCAGATCTCCTTCGACTTCGTCGACCACGGCAGCGCGGCCGCCCCCGACTACAAGATCATCGAGTGCAACCCGCGGCCCACCAACGGCGTCATCCTGCTCGACGCCGACGACGTCTCGCGGGCGATCCAGGGCGAACTGGCCGAGCCGGTCGTGGCGATCCCCGGAACCGAGCGTCAGATCACCCTCGCGGTGCTCGCCGACGCGTTCACCGAACCCCTCTCGCACCTCCCCCGCACGCTGCACGACCTGCTGCACGTGCGCGACGTGGGTGCGGGCTGGTGGGACGACGCGGCGATGCTGTGGAGTCCCGCGACCCTCGTGCACGGCGCCAAGATCTCGCACGGCGACCGCAAGGAGATCCTCGCGGCCCTCGGCGACGACATCGTGTGGAACGGCGAGCCCATCGAGGGGATGAGCCCGGCCGACGCCGACGCCCTCGAGGCCGTGCACGCGGGTCGCGTGTAGGTCCCCCGCGCCGCGGTCCGGGCAGCGCGCGCCGAGCCGCGCGCGCCGGTCCGCGAGACTGCATCGTGCTGACGAAACCCCCGCACCCTGCGAGGGATTCGTCAGCTGGATGCAGTCTCGGCGACCCTGACCGGCCGGGCGGGCCTCACGAACCCGGGCGCAGCACGACCTTGATGCAGCCGTCCTCCTTCTTCTGGAACGTCTCGTACAGGCGCGGGGCGTCCTCGAGCGGGGCGTGGTGGGTGACGAGATCCATGACGCCGAGGGGATCGGCGGGGTCCTCGACGAGCGGAAGCAGATCGTCGATCCACCGCTTGACGTTGCACTGCCCCATGCGCAGGTTGAGCTGCTTGTCGAACATCGTCTTCATCGGCAGGATGTCGGCCTCCCCCGCGTACACGCCGCTCAGCGACACCGTCCCCCCGCGGCGCACGAGGTCGATCGAGGCGTAGACGGCGGCCAGTCGGTCGAGGCCCGCCTTGTCCATCACCTTCTGCGCGAGGGCGTCGGGGAGCAGCCCCACGGCGTTCTGGGCCAGCTTGACGCCGCCGTTGCCGTGCGCCTCCATGCCCACGGCATCCACGACGGCATCCGCTCCGCGCCCCTCGGTGAGGTCGACGAGCTCGTCGACGACCGTGTCGGTGAGGTCGTAGGTCAGGATGCCGTGGCGCTCGGCCAGGGCGCGACGCTCCGGCTCGGGCTCGATCGCGAGCACGCGGTACCCGAGGTGCACGCCGATGCGGGCCGCGAACTGTCCGACCGGGCCGAGGCCCATCACCGCGAGCGTGCCGCCCTCGGGCACGTTCGCGTACTGCACGCCCTGCCAGGCGGTGGGGACGATGTCGCTGAGGAAGAGGTAGCGGTCGTCGGGGAGGTCGTCGCCGACGCGGATGTGGTTGTAGTCGGCCAAGGGCACGCGCAGGTACTCGGCCTGGCCGCCCGGCACCTGTCCGTAGAGCTTCGTGTAGCCGAACAGGGCCGCTCCGCTGCCGTACTCGCGCACCTGCGTGGTCTCGCACTGCGACTGCAGGCCGCGACGGCACATGAAGCAGTGGCCGCACGAGATGTTGAACGGCACGACGACCCGGTCACCGACCGCGAGCGCCGTCACGGCGGAGCCGACCTCGACGACCACGCCCATCGGTTCGTGGCCGAGCACGTCGCCCTTGTCGATGAAGGGGCCGAACAGCTCGTAGAGGTGCAGGTCGGAGCCGCAGATCGCGGTGGAGGTGATCTTGACGATCGCGTCGGTGGGCTCGAGGATCTGCGGGTCGGGGACGTCCTCGACGCTCACTCTGCGCGTGCCCTGCCAGGTCAGTGCCTTCATGGTGGTGCCTCTCGTTCCGGGGGAGACGGTCAGTCTGCGGTGTGGGACGCGGCTCACCGAGGTGGTTGACGAGCCCCCGCCCCGTGCGTCATGCGCGGGTTTCGGCGAGCGGCGGGCCCTCGATCCGCTCGTGCACCATCCGCAGGAATGCGGCGTACCCCGCCGGGGTGCGCCCCGCGAACCGTCCGGAGGTCTCCACCTCGTGCACATCGCTCGCGTGCACGGCAGCACCGATCGCCCGGACGGCGCGGACGAAGGCGACGTCCTCGTGCTCCGCGAGGTGAGGGATGCCACCCGCTCGGGCGTAGACGCTCGCGCGGACGCCGAGATTCGCCCCGTGCACGTTGCCAGCCGGTTCACCGCGCCGGTGCGTCGCGCGCCAATACGCGACATGACGGGCGCTCAGATCGGCGAAGTCGGGACGCACCGTCCCCAGGACCAGATCGACGCCGGCGTCCATTAGGTCGAGCTGATGCGTGATCCAGTCGCGGGGCACGACGGTGTCGGCATCCGTCATCGCGATCCAGGTGTCGGCCCCCTCGCTCCCGAGCAGGCGGAGGGCCCGCGCGACGCCGGCCCGGCGGGCGGTGCCGACGCGCCGCGCGGTCAGCTCCACCGTCTCGATGCCCCGGCGGCGCACCTGCGAAGCCGTGGTGTCGGTGCACGTGTCCAGCGCGACCACGACCACCGTGCGCAGGTCGTGCTCCCGCTCGCGGGCGTGCGCCACCGCCCGCTCGACGGAGGCGAGGCACCGACCGATCAGCGCCTCCTCGTCGTGTGCCGGGACCACCACCGCGACCGCCCTCACGGGACGAGCCCCGCTTCGCCCGCGACGGACCGGGCCCCCGCGCGCCCGAACACCTCGAGGAGGAAGTCCTCCTCCTCATGCCGCACGAGGCGGGTCAGACCGGGCGTCGCGGCGATCACCGCGTGCACCTCGTCGCCGCTGCGCGGGTATTCGGCGACCGGATGCCGCCAGTGGCAGGCGACGAGATGCCCATCGGCGGTCAGGGCGGACACGGCCGCCGTCAGGCCCAGATCGAGGTCGTCGCCCGCCCAGTAGTAGGCCACTTCCGACAGCACGACGAGGTCGAACTCCCCCTCCGGCCACTCGGCGGGCAGGGTCGCTCGACGCAGTTCGACGGTCCGGTGCGCGGAGAGACGCGACCGGGCGCGCTCGAGAGCAGCGGGGGCGAGGTCGACGGCGAGCACCCGCTCCGCGCGTTCGACGAGGGCCTCGGTCAGGGCTCCGGTCGCGCACCCGGCCTCGAACAGCGTGCGATAGCGCCGACGAGGGAGCGCGGCCAGGACAACCGCCCTCTTGCGCTCCTCGTACCACCGCGAGTCGAACCCCCAGGGATCGTCGTGTCGCGCGTACATGTCGTCGAAGTAGTCCTGGCCGATGGTTCTCGCCCCGCCGCGGATCTCGGCTCGGTCCGCCGCCGACGCGGCGGCCTCGGCCGCCGGGGCGAAGAACACCTCGACATCCCGGTCGAAGTGCGCCCGCATCCGCTCGTGCAGCAGGGCTTCGTCGCCCGGGGCGGCCGACAGCGGATGCAGCTGAGTGACGTGCGCCTGGATCGCCCGGGCCTTGGCATCCCGCGCCCCTACATCGAGAACGACGCGCTCGGCTCGCTCCCACGGCACGTCGGCGGGGCCGCCCCAGTGCCAGAGCCAGATCGGGAAGGCGCGCGATCTGACGCCACGGGCCCCGCACACGGCCTCGACGACCTCGCCCACCACCCGGTGATCGCGATGCCCGTCGCCGCGCCACGGCGACACCACCAGAATGCGCTCGCCCGGGGCCTCCTCGAGAGCGCGGTCGAGAGCGCGATCGAGCGCCGCCGCGACGGCATCCACGTGCGCGTCGGTGTCGCCGTCGGGCAGTCCGAGGAACATCGGCTCGCGCTCGGCCCCGACGATCGCCGCCGCCGCGCGCAGCTCCCGACGCCGCAGGAGCGCGAGGGTCGCGGGGCTGTGCGTGGGCGAGTCGGGATGGGAGCCCTCGCCGTCGGTGATGACGAGCAGATCGATCCGGATGCCACGGGCCGCCGCCATGGCGATCAGGCCCGCCGCCCCGAGGGTCTCGTCGTCGGGGTGGGCGGCGACGACGACGAGGCGATCGACGTCGAGCTCCATCGCGGGCAGATCGTCTCGCAGCACCCCGGCCCACGCGCCCTCGTCGGTGCCCGGGTCGCGGTGGTCGAAGCTCACCACGCCCCGGCTCCCGCCACGATGTCGGCGCCGATGCGGGCGAGGTCGCGCTCGGCGTGGTGCTGCCGCACGTACACCTGCAGATCGGCGACCCGCTGCGCGTGCGACCGGTCGACCGTCAGGGGTGCAGGACCCAGGGCATGGGCGGCCCCGGCGAGGGTCGCCTCGACGGCGTCCGCAACCACCGCGCGGGCACGGTGCGCGCGCAGTCCCTCGGATGCCGACGACCCGGCGTCGAAGACGCGTGCGGTGTCGAAGAGCACGGCGCGGGCCGCCCAGAGCACGACATCGACACGGCCGAGGTGCACGCGTGCGAGCTGGTCTGCCCGCGCGTGCGCGGCGGCGGCGGCGAGCGCCTCGCGCACCGGAATCGCCCCTCCCCACCAACAGGCCGCCACCCCGACGGCGCCGTGGGCGAAGCCGGGGCGCTCCAGGTACCAGCCGGGCTCGCCGATCGGGACGACGACGGCGCCCTCGACGTCGATCGGCGCGCTCACGACCCGGTCGAGACCCCGGGCGTGCCACGGGCCCGACCGCGCCGACACCGCGGGGTCGCGCAGGTCGAGCGCGAACAGCTGCCGCCGGTCGTCGGCGACCCAGGCGGTCACGAGCGCGCGGTCGAGATCGGCGGCGAGGGAGCACCAGGGCTTCGTCCCGTGCAGCGTCCACGTGCCGCCGTCTCGGCGCGCCTCGAGTCGCGCGCCGGGGGCCTCGGCCGCGAAGACGCCCCACGAGCCGCTCGTGTCGAGAGCGGGCCTCACCCCCGCATCGGCCGCCTCAGCGAGGATGGCGAGCGCGTCGAGGTGAGGTTCCAGCATGCGGGCCGCGGCGACGTCGCGGGCGGCGACCCCGGCGAGTAGTTCCCAGTTCGCCGCGAGCGAGGCCGGCCGGGTGACGCCGCGCACCCAGGCGAGCGTGGCGGCGAGGTCGGAGCCGAGCGCGTCGCATGCGGCATCCGCCCGATCCAGGGTCGCTCGGACGCCGTCGAGGTCCGCCGCACCGGGAGGACAGAGCAGGGGGAAGTGGGGATGGTCGCCGTCGGTCACGGGCTCACCCTCGGCGCGCGAAACGCAGCGGGATAGATCCTTGACACCGCCGCTCGACCCCGCACCACCGGGCGGGCCCTCGCACCTCGCCCGGTCGTGTCGCCGCGGCCGTCGTGCGGAGACGCCCGCGATCGGGCCGGCGAGCGACCCGGGATTCCGGCGTGTCGGCCGCCCCCTCCGCAGGACGGTCGGCCGGCCCCTCCGCAGGACGGTCGGCCGGCCGGGGTCCGCGGGACGGTCGACCGCCGGGGTCCCACAGGACGATCGGCCGGCCGGGGTCCGCAGGACGGTCGGCCGCCCGGAAGCCCGCGGGATTCCCCCGGCGACACCGATACGGCGGATGCCGGACCCTCCGGCCGGGTCAGCGGCGACGCAGGACCCGGCGCCGCAGCAGGGCGTCGAGGCGGGCGATGTGCACCAGGAGCCGGGGGAATGACGCCGACAGCCCCGTGCGGCGCAGGCGCTCCAGGGCCGGTTCGTCGCCGGGGAGGCGGTCCTGCTCGCCGCGGACGAGACGACGCGTCGCGTTCAGCAGCGCCATCGGGTGGGTGTCGAGGGCGCTGTGTCCGTTGTGCAGGCGCACGAGGACGGCATCCGGAGCCGCGGCGACGACGCGCTCGGCTATCGCGGGCGGGGTGCGCAGGTCGCGGTCGCCCGAGAGCACGACGAGCGGCCACTCGAACGCGCGCACGGCGGCGAGCAGGTCGTACGGCTCGCCCGCGAAGGAGGGGTACCGCGCGGCGAGGGGCAGGTACGTGCGCACCGGGTCGAGCGGATGACCGTCGAGGATGCCGCCGTAGCCGAGCTCGCGGAACGCGATCGTCCCCACGAGGTCGAACTCGTAGATGCGCGGGATGTCGGCGATCTCGGCGTCGCGCGTCGCGTACGCGGTGAGCGCGCGCCACGCGAGACCGGGCTCGTGACGCACGAGCGGGTGGACGAGGTCGGTCCCGCCGAGCTCGTACGCGGCCCGCACGACGTCGAGCACGATGCGCTCCGACACCCCCGCCGCCACGAGACGCCGGACTCCGCGGGCCATGTCGTCGTCGGCATCCCAGAACAACCGCCGCACCGTCGCGCGCTCGAGGTCGACGTCATGGGCCGACTGCAGGGCGGAATCGAGCAGCATGGCCGCCACGCGCCCCGGATGCCGCACCCCGAACGCCATCGCGAGATAGCTGCCGTACGACGAGCCGACGATCACCGCACGCTCGATGCCCTCCGCGTCCAGCACCGCGGCCACATCGTCGAGCACGGCGGTGATGTGCATCGCCGCGGGCGGGAGGAGGCGTCCGTCGAGGTCGCGGCGCGACCGGCCGACCCCGCGGTGCTCGATCATCACGAGGTCGAGGCCGCCGTCCGACGCCCGTCGGCGCAGCCCGCGGTACGGCAGCACCGACGCCAGTCCCGGGCCTCCCGGGATCACGACCACCGGCGTCGCCCCGCGCGGCCCCGAACGCACGTACGTCAGGTCGAAGGCGGGCGCCCCCTCCGCGGCCGGGCGCCGCACCTGTCGCAGGCTCTCGCGCATGGGGTGAACGCTACCGCGGGGGTGCGGGGGCGCGGGCGGGCGGCATCCTGATTCGTGCGCGCCCCCTCGGCGGCTCTCAGGCGGGATCGACGGATGCCGACTTTCTGTGAGTTCCGCCCGCGTCGGCACCGGGGTCTCGCACGCTCCCTATGCTCCGAGGGTGGCCCCCGCTTCCTCCCGCCTGCGTGATCTGCCCGCCGTCGTCGCGGGGGTCGCCGCGACCGTGCTCGGGGCGGGGCTCGGCGAGCTGGCCGCGGCGATCGCGGCTCCGTCGGCGAGCCCGTTCGCGGTGATCGGGGGCGCGATGATCGACCTCGCCCCGGCCTGGGCGAAAGACCTCGCCATCGACCTCTTCGGGACGGGCGACAAGGCCGCCCTTCTCGTCGGCATCGCGGTGCTGCTGCTGATCGTCGCGGGAGCGGCCGGGGCGCTCGAGAACCGTCGTCCGCCGTGGGGGCGCGTCGTGCTCGCGGGTCTGGGCGTTCTCGGCGCCGTCGTGTCGATGACGCGCGCCGACGCGGGACTGCTCTCTCCCGTTCCCTCGCTCATCGCGGGCGCGGGGGCGGCCGTCGCGGGCGCCCTGCTGATCGCCCGCCTGCGGCGACCGCGCCGAGGCGCCGCCCCCGACAGCGACCCCGCGACCGACGGCGTCACGCGCCGCGGCGTGCTGGCCTTGTCCGGCGTCGCGGTGATGGCCGGGGCGCTCGCCGCGTTCGGCTCGGTCGCGCTGAGCGGCGGCGCCCGCGCGATCAGCGCCGTGCGCTCCGCTCTGCGGCTGCCGCAGCCCGTCTCGACGACGACGGTCCCGGATGCCGCCGACCTCGGCATCGACGGCCTCTCTCCCGTCATCACGCCGTCGGCCGACTTCTACCGCATCGACACCGCCCTCGTGGTGCCGCAGGTCGATCCCGCGACCTGGAGCCTGCGCGTGCACGGGCTGGTCGAGCAGGAGGTCGTGCTGCGCTGGGACGACCTCGTCGCCCTCCCGCAGAAGGAGACGGTGGCCACGCTCGTGTGCGTCTCGAACGAGGTGGGCGGTTCGCTCATCGGGACGGCGCGCTGGCTCGGCGTGCCCCTGCGCGACGTCCTCGCGCGTGCGCGGCCCACGGCCGAGGCCGACATGGTGCTCTCGCGATCGATCGACGGGTTCACGGCATCCAGTCCCCTCGAGGCCCTGACCGACGAGCGCGACGCGCTGCTCGCGATCGGCATGAACGGCGAGCCGCTCCCGATCGAGCACGGCTTCCCCGTGCGCATGGTCGTGCCGGGGCTCTACGGCTACGTCTCGGCGACGAAGTGGGTCACCGAGCTCGAGGTGACGCGGTACGACCGCGCCGAGGGCTACTGGACGCCGCGCGGGTGGTCGGAGCGCGGACCGGTGAAGCTGCAGTCGCGCATCGACGTGCCCCGCGCGGGCGCGCGCGTCGAGGCGGGCACCGCCGTGATCGCCGGCGTCGCGTGGCACAACCACGTCGGCGTCGCCGGAGTCGAGGTGCAGATCGACGACGGCCCGTGGCAGGCGGCGACGCTCGCGAGCGCGATCTCGGCCGACACCTGGGTGCAGTGGAGCTTCCCGTGGGAGGCGACGAGCGGCCTGCACACCGCCCGCTGCCGCGCGATCTCGGTCGACGGCACGACTCAGACCCCCGACGAGGCGCCTCCCGCCCCCGACGGCGCCACGGGTTGGGACGAGATGACGATCTCGGTCGCCTGACGGGGATCTGGCGGCGGGTGGGGCCGGTGTCGGGGCGCGGCGCCACAGCGCAGCGCAGCGAGACTGCAGCCGCGTGACAATTCGGCAGCACCCTGCAACCGAGATGTCAGCAGGATGCCGTCTCGCCGCCCGCCGCGGCATCGCCGCCGCCGCCGCGCCGCCGCCGCGCGCCCGCCGTCTCACCGCCCACCGTCGCGCCGAGCCCGTCACCGCACCGCGAGACTGCAGCCGCCTGACAATTCGGCAGCACCCCGCAAGCGAGATATCAGCGGCATGCCGTCTCGTCGCCCGCCGCCGCGCCGCCCGCCGCCCAACGCCGCCCGTGCCCCGCCCCGCGTCAGGCCGCCAGCACGTGCTTCAGCTGTTCGACCGCCCAGTCGAGCTCGGTCGCGCGGATCGTCAGCGGGGGCGCGATGCGGATCGTCTGCCCGTGCGTGTCCTTGACGAGCACGCCGCGCGCGAGGAGCTTCTCCGCAATCTCGCGGCCCGTGCCCACGGCGGGGTCGATGTCGACGCCCGCCCACAGTCCCGCGATACGCACCTCGGTCACGCCGTGGCCGACGAGGGTGCGCAGGTTCTGCTCGAGGTGCGCGCCCAGCGCCTTCGCGCGGGTCTGGAACTCCCCGGATGCCAGCATCTCGACCACCCGCAGTCCCACGGCCGCGGCCAGCGGGTTGCCGCCGAACGTCGAGCCGTGCTCACCGGGGCGGATGACGCCGAGCACGTCCTCGTTCGCGACGACCGCGGAGACGGGGAGGATCCCGCCGCCGAGCGCTTTTCCGAGCAGGTAGAGGTCGGGAACGACGCCCTCGCGGTCGCACGCGAACGTCTCGCCCACCCGGCCGAGGCCCGACTGGATCTCGTCGGCGATGAACAGCACGTTCCGCTCGCTGCAGATCTCGCGCACCCGCCGCAGGAACCCCTCCGGCGGGACGACGACTCCGGCCTCGCCCTGGATCGGCTCGATCAGCACCGCGGCGGTGTTCTCGTCGATCGCGGCGGCGATGGCATCCGCGTCTCCGTACGGCACGTGCACGAAGCCCGGGGCGTAGGGACCGAAGTCGTCGTGCGCACTCGGGTCGTCGCTGAACCCGACGATCGTGGTGGTGCGGCCGTGGAAGTTGCCGTTGGCCACGACGATCGTCGCGGCATCCGGGGCGATGCCCTTCGTGCGGTAGCCCCAGGCGCGGGCGACCTTGATGCCCGTCTCGACGGCCTCGGCGCCGGTGTTCATCGGCAGGACCATGTCTTTTCCGCACAGCTGCGCGAGGGCGGCGGCGAACGGACCGAGGCGGTCGTTGTGGAACGCACGGCTCGTGAGGGTCATGCGCTCGAGCTGCTCGCGGGCCGCGGCGAGAATCGCCGGATGCCCGTGACCGAAGTTGAGCGCGGAGTAGGCCGACAGCAGGTCGAGGTAGCGCTTGCCCTCGACGTCGGTCACCCACACGCCCTCGGCGCGCGCGGCGACGACCGGCAGCGGGTGGTAGTTGTGCGCGAGGTGCGCCCCCTCGGCGGCGATCAGCTGGGCGCCGAGGTCGTCGACGGCGGTGCTCATCGGGTGCCCCCGCGCAGCTCCAGCGTGCAGCACTTGATCCCGCCGCCGCCGAGCAGCAGCTCGGACAGGTCGACCAGGACGGGGGTGTAGCCGCGCTCGCGCAGCTGTGCCTCGAAGCCCTTCGCGCGCGGCGAGATGATGACGTTCTTGCCGTCGCTCGCGGAGTTCAGGCCGAACACCGAGCCGTCGGCATCCGAGACCCGGATGGCATCCGGGAAGCGCTCGCGCAGGATCGACTGGCTGCGCTCGTCGAACGCGTTCGGAAGGTACGCGATGTTCGCCTTCTCGACGCCGCCGGGGCCTTCGACCGGGTCGAGCACGGCGAGCGCGGTGTCGAGGTGGTAGAACCGCGGGTCGGTCAGCGTCAGCGACACGACCTCGCGCGAGAAGACCTCGCCGACCTCGCGGTGACTGTCACCGGTGGAGCGGAACCCCGTGCCCGCGAGGATCGTGTCGCCCACGAGCAGGAAGTCGCCCTCGCCCTCGTTCACCTCGATGGGCTCCGCGACCTCGAAACCGTTCGCCGCGAACCAGTCGATGAAGGCGGGGGCCTCGGCCGCGCGCTCGCGGAAACGGAATTTGGGCCCGTACGCGACGCCGTCGATCACGAAGCCGCCGTTGGCCGTGTAGACCATGTCGGGCAGTCCCTCGAGCGGATCGATCAGGTCGATCTCGTGGCCGAGCGAGACGTAGGTGTCGTACAGCGCCTGCCACTGCTGCACAGCGAGGTTCGTGTCGGTGGGGCGCGAGGGCTCCATCCACGGGTTGATGCTGTAGCTCACCGTGAAGTGCGTGGGCCGGCACATGAGGTACCGGCGGTGCTGCTGGACGCGCTCGCCGGTCGACGACGCGGCGGTGGTGGCGGTGGGGGTAGCGGACATCTCTGCTCCTCGGAGGAAAGGTGCGGCGGACGCTGTCCTGGGGCTCGGTGGCCCTTCGACCCGGTGACGCCGTTCGAGGCGCCGTGGCGGGGAAAGGTCGGTCCGAGCACGCCGTGCCCATTCTCGCACGGGCGCGCGGACGGGAGAGAGTACGGCGCCGGCGGATCGGGTGTTTCGGCTCGACGCCGCCGCGGCACACCCCGAGCGATGTGCGACAGGTCAGCGGCATGCAGGCGAACCGGACGGAAGGCGCGCAGGAAGCCGGGGGAAGGACGCCGGCGCTGTGCGGCCGCAATGGCCATTGGTACGCTCCAAACATGCGCAGACGAACGGGCGAGGACGGTGGTCGAACGTGCGGCGCCGAGTGACCCTGGAGCACGTCGCCGCCGAGGCCGGGGTGTCCAAGAGCAGCGTCTCGAACGTCATCCGCAATCACCCACACGTGCGCGAGGAGGTGCGCCAGAAGGTCGCGGCCGCAATCGACAAGCTCGGGTATCGTCCGCAGGCGATCGGCCAGAACCTCGTGTCCGGACGCACGGGCCTGGTGGCGTTGGCCATCCCCAACTTCGCCCAGCCGTACTTCGCGGAGATCGCTCGTTCGGCCGTGGCTGCGGCAGACGAACTCGGCATGCGACTCCTCGTACAGCAGACCGACAACCTCCTGGACAAGGAGCGTGAGGCGGCCGACGCATGGAATCTCGGCGCCGCCGACGGCTTGATCTTCAGCCCGTCGGTCATCGGCGACGACGAGATCGAGAGTCGGCGAGCGGGAATGCCGCTCGTGCTTCTCGGCGAGCGTTCCCACCTCATGACGGTGGACCGCGTCGGAATCGAGTCCATTGCGATCGCCGAGATCGCCACGCGGCATCTGATCGACCGGGGTCGCACGCGGATCGCGATGATCGGCGAGAAGACCTCCGGTGACCAGTTCGTCGTCTCGGAGCGCGAAGAGGGCTTTCATCGAGCGCTCGCCGCAGCGGGGCTCGCAGAAGCGAGCCCTGTGGGGGCCGTTGATGATTGGACGAGGGAGGACGGATCGGCCGCCGTCGATGCCCTCGTCGCCTCAGGGGATACGTTCGATGCGCTCTTCTGCGCGAACGACCTCTTGGCGCTCGGCGCGATGTCCGCCCTGCGCCGGCACGGGTTGCGCGTTCCAGAGGACGTGGCCGTGATCGGCGTCGACGACATCGAGGATTCGCGCTTCTCGACGCCCGCCCTCTCCACCGTCTTCATCGACAAGGACTGGATGGCCCGACAGGCAATTCGCCTGATCGCAAAGCAGATCCAGAACGCGGACGCACCGCCCGAACAGCTCAGTGTGCCCTACCGCCTGATCCCCCGCGCGTCGACGTCGCTCTGACGGCGCTTGACACGCGGTGACGCAGGCATCAAAATCATCTTCGTTCCAGTTTGGAGCGCTCCAAACCACCGTCTCAAATCTCAATGGAGAGCACGCGATGCACCAGCACACCCGAGCCGCCCGCACCGGCACCCGCCCCTCCTCGACCTCGCGCGGCGCGTTCCGCCACGGCAAGACCGTCGTGGCGGCCGTCCTGGGCGCCACGCTCCTTCTCGCCACCGCCGGCTGCAGCACGGCATCCGCCGCCGGGGACGGAGGCAAGACCGTCCTGAAGGTCTACGGATGGAAGGGCGGCGACGCAGAGCCGGCGAACATCAGCGAGATCAACGACGCCTTCGAGAAGGCCAACCCCGACATCGACCTGCAGTTCGAGTTCGTCCCCGCCAACGACAAGTACACGCAGCGCGTGCAGCCGGAACTCCTGGCCGGCAACGCCGCGGACGTCATCATGACCGACTCCGCCAAGGTCCAGGACTGGGGCTCCTCCGGGTACCTCGAAGACCTGTCCGCGAGCGACTGGACGTCGAACGTCCGATCCGAGGTGACGCCCTTCATCCAGAACGCCGGCACCACCTACGCCCTCCCGATGGAGGTCATCGGCATCTCGCTGTACGCCAACAACGATCTGCTGAAGAAGGCCGGCGTCGACAGCGTGCCCACCACGTGGCCGGAGTTCGAGGCGGCCCTGCAGAAGGCGAAGGATGCCGGCATCACACCGCTGTCGCTCCCGAACAAGGGCGGCTGGACGGGGTCCTCGGCGCTGAATGCGATCGCCGCCTCGCTGGTCTACAAGCATAACCCCGACTTCGACCAGCAGTTCCTCGACGGCAAGGCATCCTTCAGCTCGTGGAAGACCTCCGCGCAGCAGCTGATGGATCTGCAGTCCAAGGGCTTCGTCAGCTTCGCCGATGAGCTCGGCGTGGACGAATGGACGACGGGCATCTCCGACTTCGAGGCGGGAAAGAGCGCGTTCTACGTGCAGGGCGCCTGGAACCAGTCCGCGTTCGAGAAGGCCGGTCTGAACGACTCGTTCATCCCGTGGCCCGCGGAGACGTCGGGCGCCTCCAACGCGAACCTCTTCGTGGGCACGATGTGGAGCGTCAACGCCGCTTCCAAGGTCAAGGATGCCGCGGAGAAGTACGTGGACTTCTGGGCCGACAGCGCGAACGCCTCCCCGTTCCTCGAGGCGGAGAACGCCGTGTCGCCCTTCTCCAACGGCACGAGCCCGTCCAGCCCGGCGACCAAAGCCTTCGTGGATGCCGTCGACGCGGGCGACTACCGCATCCTGCCGTCCAACACCTGGTTCAGCGCCGCCGGCGAGAAGGTGATGCAGCAGGAGGTCCAGGCTCTGTGGCTCGGTCAGCAGGACATCGACCAGACGCTGCAGAACCTCGACAAGAAGCTCGCGCCCACCGGCTGACGAACCTCGATGGGACCGGGCGGCAGCGCTCGCCCGGTCCCATCGATCCCCACGGAGACGACGATGATCCACCGCAAACCCCTGACCGCTGCCCTCTTCCTGGCGCCCGCCCTCGCGATCTACCTCCTGATCGTCGCGTACCCGCTCTTCCAGGGGATCTCCCTGAGCCTCACCGACAGCAAGGTCGGAAACGCGGGTCACTTCGTCGGCGCCGCCAACTACGCAAAACTCGCCACCGACGGCGACGTCGTCCGGGCGCTGGGGATCACCATCGTCTACGCCGCGGTCGTCGTGGTGCTTCAGAACGGCATCGGGCTCCTGCTCGCGCGCGCCCTGTACAACCGTCCGCGCGTGCGCCGATCGGGGAATGCCCTCGTCCTCGTCCCGACGCTCATGTCGGCGGTCATGGCGGCCTTCATCTGGAACTCGCTGCTCTCGCCCGACGGGTCGATCAACAGCCTCCTTCGCGCCGCCGGCCTGGACGCGCTGACCCGGGTTTGGCTGGGCGATCCGGCGACGGCCCTCTGGGCGATCGCGCTGGTGAACATCTGGATGTTCGCCGGGTATTCGGCATCCATCTTCCTCGCCGGGTACATGAACCTGCCCGCCGATCTGCTCGACGCGGCGCGAGTCGACGGAGCTTCCGGATGGCAGCGCTTCTCCGCCGTCGAATGGCCGCTGCTCGCACCGGCGTTGACGGTGAACATCACGCTCTCGCTCATCGGCTCGCTCAAGGTCTTCGAGCTGCCCCTCGTGATGACGAACGGCGGCCCCGCGGGCTCGACCACCACCCTCACGATGCTCATCTTCTTCAAGATCTTCGGCGGCCAGGGCAGCTTCGCCTACGGCGCGACCATCGCCACCCTCCTCCTCGTCGTGGTCGTCGTCCTGGCGAGCACGACCCAGGCCCTTCTTCGCCGTCGCGAAGACCGCATCTGACCCGGATCGGCACGAACACATGACTGTTTCCCACGCCCCCCGCGGTGTCGCTTCGACTCCCCGTCGCGGAGCTCGACGCCCCGTGTCCGCCCTCATCGGCGACGTGCTCCTCGCGATTACGGTCCTGCTGATCGTCGCCCCGTTCGTCTACACCGTGATCGCCTCGCTGCGACCGGCGGCGGACATCACGGCGGATCCGCTGGGACTTCCCACCCGGATCACGCTCGACAACTTCGCCAACGCCTTCGCGAAGATGAACTACGCCCAGGGCGTCTTGAGCTCGACCGTGGTGCTGCTGGGCTCGCTGCTGCTCACGATCCTGCTCGGCGCCCTCGCTGCCTATCCCCTGGCGCGCATCACCCGACGGTGGACGACGTGGACCTACCGCCTCTTCATCGCCGGATCCACGGTGCCGATCTTTGTCCTGATCGCCCCGCTGTACCTGCTCCTGCGCGACCTGGGTCTCCTCAACAGCTACCAGGGGCTGATCCTGACGTACGCGGCGATCAACCTGCCGGTGGCGATCTTCTTCTACACCTCGTTCTTCCGGCAGATCCCCCTCGAGCTCGAGGAGGCCGCCGCGCTGGACGGCGCCGGTGCGGTCCGGACGTTCTTCGTCGTCCTCTTCCCGCTCCTGCGGCCCATCACCGCCACCCTCGCGACCTTCCTCACCATCACCGTCTGGAACGACCTCGTCGTCCCCCTCGTGTTCGTCCAGAACCCCGCACTGAAGACAGTGATGGTGAACGCCTACTCGCTGGTCGGCAGCTACTCGCTCGACCCCTCGCTGTTGTTCCCGGCCGCGCTCCTCGGTGTCACGCCCCTGCTCGTCGTCTTCGTCATCCTGCAGCGCCAAGTCGTCGCGGGGCTGACCATGGGCGCCGTGAAGTCCTGACCTCCTCCGAAACGAAAGGCATGAAGACAATGACGTCATCCATCGCGCTCCGGCCTCGAACAGTCGCTCTGGCGATACTCGGCGCCCTGACCCTCGCCGTCGCTCCCGTGATCGCCGCACCGGCCTCGGCCGCTTCCACGGCGTATTACGTCGACTGCTCGGCCCCGAGCAACGGGACGGGCACCTCCGCATCCCCGTTCAACGCCCTCTCCGCCGTCAACGCCCTCACCCTCGGCCCCGGAGACAGCGTGCTGTTCAAGTCGGGAACGACGTGCACGGGTCAGCTCTCCCCCGCCGGCTCGGGCAGCTCGGCATCCCCGATTCGGATGAGCGCCTACGGCACCGGCGCGAAGCCGATCATCGATGCCGCCGGCGCGGTGGGTCCGGTCATCCACCTCGTGAACCAGCAGCAGTGGGAGATCTCGAATCTCGAGCTGCGCAACGCGGCGACGACTCCCGCCTACCGCTCCGGCATCCTCGCCGAGAACTCCTCCGGGGGCGTGCTCACCCACCTCAAGATCACCGGGATGACGATCCGCAACATCAGCGGGTACTCCGGCGGCTGGTACGCGACCAACGCCGGGGTCGGTGTGCAGACGAACCACACCACCACCGTCTCGACCTGGGACGACATCACCATCTCGAACAACACGTTCGACCACGTCGACCGCATCCCCGTGGCGGTGACTCCCGACCGCGACGGTCAGGGCACCGGCCTGAGCACGAACGTCCGCATCCAGTCGAACACGATGCGCTACTCCGGCGGCGACGACATCCTCGTCGTGAAGGGCCAGGGCGCGCTGATCGACGGCAATGACACCGCGTACGGCGGCTCCAAGTCGCTGAACGCGTGCCCGCCGAGCGGTCAGTACTGCAACGGGGCATCCGCCTCCATCTGGATGTCCGGCAGCAACGACACCGTCGTGCAGAACAACTCCGCGGTCTGCTTCGTCAACGAGGCGGACGGTCAGGGCTACGACGTGGACTGGGGCAACCACAACACGACGTTCCAGTACAACTACTCGCGCAACAACCGCGGCGGGTTCATCCTCGTCATGCCGCCGATCAACGTTCCCGACGAGCCGACGTCCAGCACCCCGAGCGACGGCACGATCATCCGTTACAACGTCAGCGAGGACGACACGAACACCGGACCCTGCCCGCTGCAGCCCGCGTCACAGGGGCCGAAGGACGTCATCCACTTCGCCGGCGGCATCCCGAACCGTGCGAACTCCGCCACCGCGCAGCCGGACATCTACAACAACACGATCTTCATCCCGTCCGGACGCTCGACCTACGTCACCGGGAGTCGCAGCGGCGTCAGCGCCAGCGGCTCATACAAGTTCCGCAACAACCTCGTCGTCAACTTCGGCACCGGCGGGTACGTGCAGACCACGGGCTCGGTGTACGCCAACAACCTCCTGTACGGCAACCCGCACTCCACCGCCCCGACGACCGGGACGATCACTCTGGATCCGCAAGTCGTGGGGCCGCTCCCCACGGCGTCGCAGACGTCCGCGGGCGCCTCGTCGTTCCGCATCCGTCCGTCGTCTCCCGCGCTGGCTCGCGGGGTGGCGATCGCGGGCAGCGGCGGCCGTGACTTCGCCGGCGCGACGATCGGAACCGTCCCCTCCATCGGCGCCTACGAGCAGCCCGTCGACAACCTCGTCACCAACCCCGGCTTCGACACCGGCAACCTGACCGGGTGGACGACCAGCGGGAGCGGCACCGCCGCGACGGCGAGTACGTCGGATTTCGTCAACGGAACCGCGTCGGTGAAGACCGGCGCCGCCAATAGCGGCGTGCAGCAGACGATCTCGGGGCTCGCGCCGTCGACGACCTATCTGTTGACCGCGTCGACGAAGGTCGCCACGGTGGGAGAGCAGATCGCCCTCGGGGCGAAGGACTTCGGCGGGACCGAGACCTTCGCCCGTTCGACAGCGACCACGTGGGCTCCAACCACGGTCGTCTTCACGACCGGAGCATCCGCGACATCCGCGACGATCTACTGCTACAAGAACAGCGGATCCGGCACGGGATCGTGCGATGCGTTCAGCCTGCAGCCGCTGACCACGCCCGCGAACCCGATCGCCAACCCGGGCTTCGAACAGGGGTCGCTCGGCTCGTGGTCGGCGTCGGGATCGGGGACCGCCGCGACCGTCACGACGGCGGCCGCCGCGACCGGCTCGTACGGGCTGCAGACCGGAGCCGCGAACTCGGGGGCGCAGCAGGTCATCACGGGCCTGGCGCCGGGAACGTCGTATGTCCTCACAGGCTCGCTCCGCGCGGCCGCGAATGAGGAGATCGCGCTGGGAGTGAAGGGGTCGGGAGCAGCTGAGACGTTCCAGCGTGTCGGCGGCGCCCTCTACGGGCCGGCGACAGTGACGTTCACGACGGGCACCAACGTCACGAGCGCGACCGTCTACTGCTACAAGAACAGCGGCTCCTCCACGGGTGCGTGCGACGACATCCGCCTGACCCGACTGGGTTGATCCCTCGGGAGGGGGCCGACGGCCCCCTCCCCCCTGACGAAAGCACGACATTCATGCCGCACCTCTCCGAGCTCCGCATCCGGGATCCGTTCATCCTCCGATTCGAGGGGAAGCTCCTCCTGTTCGGCACCACGGACGACGACCCGTGGGGCGGAGAAGGCCGAGGATTCGACCGGTACGAGAGCATCGACGGCGAGGACTGGGCCGGCCCCTTCCCCGCCTTCCGCCCGCCGACGGACTTCTGGGGGCGGACGCAGTTCTGGGCACCGGAGGTGCACCTCTATCGCGACCGCTGGTGGATGTTCGCCACCTTCGCCGACGGCTCCGGCGGGCGCGGCACCCAGGTGCTCGCCGCGGCACGCCCGGATGACGCGTTCGAGCCGTGGTCCATCGGCCCGGTCACCCCGGACGGGTGGATGTGCTTGGACGGCACTCTCCACATCGACGAAGCCGGCGACCCCTGGCTCGTGTTCTGCCACGAATGGCTGCAGGCGGGCGACGGCCGGATCTACGCCCAGCGCCTCTCGACGGATCTCACCCGGAGCGAAGGAGATCCGCAACTCCTCTTCGCCGCATCGGACGCGCCGTGGGCGCGCCCCTTCCGCAACACTGACACGGGATACGAGACGAGCGCCTACATCACCGACGGTCCCTACCTGTTCCGGGACGCGGACGGGCTCGCGATGGTGTGGTCCAGCGGTGGCGACGGCGGCTACTCGGTGGGCCTGGCCCGCAGCGCCTCGGGGCACGTCCTCGGCCCGTGGTGTCATCAAGACCGTCCGATCGTCGACTCGGACGGCGGCCACGCCATGGTCTTCGAGGCAGACGGCGGACTCGCTCTCGCCTTCCACCAGCCCAACGATGTCCCGCGCGAACGGCTGCGCGTGACCGCTCTCGTTGAAGACCACGACGGCTACCGACTCGGTGACGCGGAACCATCTGCGGCCGAGGTCGCCGAACCCGCGACCGCTTCGCGCGCTCTGCCCTGATCGGCGGGGGCGCAGCGCACCCTCGGCGATCGTCGCCGGGTCAGCGGCATCCGCCCGGAACGGGCTGAGGGTGCGCAGATCGCCGACGCAGCGCGACGCGGCCCGCGTCGCCGGCACACCCCACCGCTGCGGCGCGCGTCGCGCGGCGTCATCGGCACGGCGCGTGTCGGCGGGCCGTGGGAGGATTACGGCGATGTCTGCCACCCTCGAGAACTCCGTCGTCCTCGACGAAGCCGCCGGTGTCGTCCGCATCCTCGACCGGCGCGTGTTCCCCGCCCGGATCGAATGGGTGGATGCCACCACCCCCGACGAGGTCGCCACGGCCATCCGCGACATGGTCACCCAGAGCTCGGGCCCCCTCTACGCGGCCACAGCCGGGATGGCGCTCGCCGCCCTCCAGGTCCGCGGTCTGCCCCTCGGAGAGGCGCGGACCGCCCTCGGCCGCGCGGGTCGCGCCCTCGCGACCGCTCGCCCCACGAACGCGCACCCGCGCGACGCCGTCGCCCGCATCCTCGCCGCCGGTCGCGACGCCGACGACACCGCGGCGCTCGTGGACGCGACCCTCGAGACCGCGGCCGCCGTCGACCGCGACTACCGCGAGGCGAGCCTGCGCCTGGGCCGCGCGACGCTGTCGCTGCTGCCCGAGTCGCCGCGCATCCTCACCCACTGCTGGGCCGACGCGTATCTGTTCGGTCTGGTGGCCGCCGCCCGCGAGGCCGGCCGCGAGATCGAGTGGATCGCCACCGAGACGCGACCGTACCTGCAGGGCGCCCGCCTCACCGCGCACTCGCTGCGGGAGCTCGATCAGAGGGTCACGCTCATCACCGACGGGATGGCCGCGGCCGCGCTCGCCTCCCCGAACGGCGTCGGTGCGGGTCCGATCGACGCCGTCGTGACGGCGGCCGACCGGGTCGCCCTCGACGGCTCCGTCGTCAACAAGGTCGGCACGCTCGCGCACGCGGCCGCGGCGGCGGCGTTCGGCATCCCGTACATCGCGATGGTCGAGGCCCCCGATCCCGGGGCGCCGACCGGCGACGACATCGTCATCGAGGATCGCGACCCGCGCGAGGTTCTCGAGGTGCTCGGGCACCGCACGGCGAGCCCCCTCGTGACCGAGGCCTGGTACCCCGCCTTCGACGTCACCCCGCCCCGCCTGGTGACCCGCATCGCCACGAGCCGGGGCACGTTCGCCCCCGACCGGGTGGGCGAGCACTTCACCGCCGACCCCGACGCCCCGGTCGCGGCGGCGGTCACCGTCGTGCGACGCCGGTCCCCCGAGCGGCCGGCTCCCGTGGCCGCCACCCTCCAACCCGACACGATCGCCTTCCGCCCCGTGTCCCCCACCCCCGACGAGGATCCTTCATGACCCGCATCTCCGCCGACGTCGTCGTGCTCGACATCGAGGGCACCACCAGCGCCGCCGGTTTCATCCTCGGCGACCTCTACGACTACGCCCGCCCGCGCCTCGACGAGGTGCTCGGCCGCGAAGACGACACCGTGCGCGGCGCCCGCGCGGACGCGATCGCCGAGACGGGTCTGGATGCCGACGCCACCGACGCCGAGGTCGCCGACGCGCTGCGCGACCTCATGGCGTCCGACGTGAAATCGACGCCGCTGAAGACCCTGCAGGGCATCATCTGGGCCGAGGGCTTCGCCGCGGGGGAGATCCACTCGCAGTTCTTCGACGACGTCCCGCCGCGCCTGCGTGCCTGGCACGAGGACGGCATCCGCCTCGCCGTGTACTCCTCGGGGTCGATCGCGTCGCAGGTGCCGTGGTTCCGGCACGCGCCGCAGGGCGATCTGACGGTGCTCGTCGAGGACTTCTTCGACACCGTCAGCGCGGGTCCGAAGAAGGAGTCCGGCTCGTACGACCGCATCGCGGCGGCGCTCGGCGTCACCCCCGAGCGCGCGCTGTTCCTCACCGACCACCCCGACGAGGTCGCCGCGGCGCTGTCGGCGGGCTGGCAGGTCGTCGCGCTCGACCGCGCCGGGGAGCCGTGGGCCGGGTCCGACTTCGCGACGGATGCCGTGGCATCCTTCGACCGGATCGAGATCGCGCGATGAAGCTCCCCCTCGCCGCCCGCGTGCAGGAGGCCGGCGCCGCCCTCGCCGCCGAGGCCCGGCGCTTCTCGGGCTACGGCTGGATGCGCGGCACCTCCGGCAACCTCTCGATCGTCGTCGACCGCGACCCCCTGGTGCTGACGGTCACCGCGTCGGGCCTCGACAAGTCCGAGCTCACCGACCGCGACGTCGTGCTGATCGACGCCGACGGCGAGGCACTCGACGCCGACGACCCGCGTCCCCCCTCCGCCGAGGCGGGACTCCACGCGCACATCGCCGCGCGGACCGGCGCGGGCGCGGTGTTCCACGTGCACGCGTTCGACGCGGTCGTCGCCGGGCACCGGTGGCCGGGCGGTGTGGAGATCCGCGACATGGAGATGCTGAAGGGCATCGGCCACCGCGCCCACGACGAGACGGTGACGATCCCCGTGATCGCCAACGATCAGGACATGCGCGTCGAGGCCGCCCGCTTCGACGAGGTCTACGTCCCGGCGACGGCGGAGGTGCCCGAGGTGCCCGCGCTCATCGTCGCGAACCACGGCATGTACGCGTGGGGCGCCGACGTCGCCGCGGCCCGCCGCCACCTCGAGATCGCCGAGTGGCTGCTGCGCTTCACCGTCGCGACGCGCTGACATCGCGGCATCCGGCGCGGGGCGGGGCGACGAGCCGCGGCGCCCCGACGTGGGGCGCGACAAACGCTGTTCCTGCGCAGAAACGCGGCCTCCTCGCGTTCATCGGCACGAACAGCGTTCATCGGTGACTCCCCCGGCCGGCCCGACGCCGACCTCCTCGCGCGCGGAACACCCCGGCGCGCACCCGCGCCCCACGGCCCGGCCCGGCCTCAGCCGAACAGCTCCCCCGTCCGCGCCGTGAGCACGCGCGGGTCGGCGTCGTCGAGACGCGCGGTGCCCAGCGTGCGCGCGGCGCGCAGCACCAGGCGAGCGGCCTCGGCCTGCTCCGCCTCGGGCAGGGTCAGGGTGTCGGCGACCTTCGAATACCCGACGATGCGACGCACCGCCTTGGCCGCTCCGTAGGCCGCGGCATCCGAGCGCACCTGCGCCAGCGTCCGCTCGAGCACCTCGTCGCCGTACACGCGCGGATCGACCCGGTCGGGCCAGCGGCGCCGGAACTCCACCTCGAACGCATCCACCAGCTCGATCGGCAGAGCCAGCAGCGTTTCGGCGTCGGCCGGACGACCGAGCACCTGCGCGCGCGCCGCGGCGATCAGGAGGTTCGCCCACACGGCGCCGAGGTCGAACCCGGTCGGGCCGTAGGTTCCGAACTCCGAGTCGAACGCGCGCACCGATTCGCCCACCGCGCGCACGAAGACCGACCCGGTGTGCAGATCGCCGTGCATGAGGCTCTGCGTGCTCTCCTGGAACCGCTGCTTGGCCAGGCCCATCTCGCGCACGAAGACCTCGTCGGCGCGCAGCTCGCGCACGTCGCCGGCGTTGGCCTCGAGCCACCCGTTGTGCTCGTGATCGACGTACGGCTCGGTGAAGACGAGGTCCTCGGTGATCTCGCTCAGCTCGGGATTGGTCGCGGCGGCGATGGCGCGGCGGCGCTCGGGGCCCGGAGTGCCGAACACGCTGGTGGCGAAGCCCACCGCCCCCACGTACTGGCCCAGCTGGGCGGCCGCGTAGGGGTGCAGGCGTCCGGCGATGAGTTCCCCGCGCCACACGGCGTGATCGCTGAGATCCTCGATCGACAGGGCGAGGTTCTCGGCGTCGAAGCCGTGGAACGCCGGCACGTGCGCCGGGTCGATCCGCTCGTGCACGCCCAGTACCACGGCCTCGCGCGCCGCCCGCTCGCGGGTGAGGGGCCAGGAGGGGTCGACGCGCACGTGCGGCAGCGACTGCTTCACGACCACGCCGTGGCCGGCGGCATCCTTCACGACGAAGACGAGATTGAGGTTGCCGTCGCCGACCTCGTCGACAGAGACGATGGATGCCGGGTCCACCGGCCCCGACAGGTGCGGGCGCTCCGCGAGGTAGGCGGGAACCGACTCGACGGTCAGCTGTTCGGTGAGGAGGGTCATGATGCGGTGGTGCTCCCGGCGACGATGGTGGTCTTGCGACGGCGGAACGTGAAGCTGAACAGCAGAGCCACCAGCAGCACGACGCCCTTGCCGAAGTCCTGGATGTAATACGGCAGTCCCTGCATCGAGAAGCCGGTGACCATGACCGCGATCAGGACGGCACCCAGCGCCGTCCCCCACGCGTTGGGCCGGCCGATGCCGAGCACCGAGACACCCACGAGCGAGACGGCCACGGCGTCGAGCAGCAGGCTGTTGCCGGCCGAGACGTCGCCCTGGCCGATGCGCGCCGCCAGCACGAGACCGGCGATGGATGCCAGGATGCCGCAGCCGATGTAGGCGGCGGCGCGGTACGCCCGCACGCGGATGCCGGCGAGACGGGCGGCCTCGGGATTGGATCCGACAGCGGCGAGCGCGCGGCCCCAGCGCGTGCGGTCGAGCACGAACCACAGCAGCACGGTCAGTCCGAGGAACAGCAGCACGGGAACCGACACGGGGCCGATCGACCCGCGGTCGAACCACACGAAGTCGGGGGTGAAGCGCCCGGGAGCGGTCGTGCCGTCGTCGAGGGTCATCTGCGACGAGATCGACTTGCCGTCCACGATGATCAGCTTGAGTCCGACGACGGTGAACATCGTGGCGAGGGTCGCGAGCAGGTCGGGGATGCGCGCGAAGACGATGAGGGCCGCGTTGACGGCGCCGATCAACGCCCCCGAGATCAAGACGACGCCGACGGCGATCCCGCCCACCTGGTTGCCGATGACCATGGTCCACGCGGCGATCGAGACGGCGAAACCGGCGTTGGCGCCGACGGAGAGATCGAGACCTCCCACGGTCATGGCCAGGGTCACCCCGAGGCCGGCGATGCCGATCGGGGCGATGTACTTGAGCATCCCGAAGACGTTGTCGACCGTCGCGAACGCGGGCTCGGTCAGCGCGAAGAACACGATGAGCAGCACCGTGACGGCGACGAAGCCCCATTTCGCGACGGCGTCGACGGCGCGGGAGCCGAGGCCCGCCCGCGCGGGCGCGGCGGTGGACACGCTGGTCATGCGATTTCCTTCCGGTGGCCGGGGTCGTCGAGGAGCGCGGCGACGATCCGCGCCCGGTCGAGCACGCCGGCGGGAGTGTCGAGCGCGATGCGGCCCGAGACGAGGACGATGATGCGATCGGCCACGTCGAGCACCTCGTCGACGTCGCTCGAGAGCACCACGACCGCCGCTCCCGACACGGCGCGCGCGCGGGCGGCGTCGCCGATGCGGCGGCGGGCGCCGATGTCGACGCCGCGGAACGGCTCGTCGAGCACCGCGAGACGCGGGTCGGTGCGCAGCCAACGGCCGACGATCACCTTCTGCTGGTTGCCGCCGGACAGATCGTCGACGTGCGCGTCGGCGGAGGGCGCCACGACGCCGTAGGCGTCGATCACCTCCTCGGCGGCGAGGTGCTCGCGCCGGGTCGCCATGACCCCCGCGCGCGAGAGAGCGTTCAGCACCGGCAGACCGACGGTGCGCGCGATCGACCACCCGGGCTGGATGCCCTGCCGCTGGCGGTCCTCGGGCACGAGCACGACTCCCGCGGAGATCGCGGCGGCGGGAGAGGCCGGGCGATACGGTTCGCCGTCGAGCGAGAGGTGCGCGTCTGCGGCCGGGCGCACCCCGGCGACGATCTCGGCCAGCTCGGTCTTGCCCGCCCCCAGCAGACCCAGGATGCCGGTCACCTGACCCCCGGCGACCCTCAGGGTCAGGGGCTCGGCGCCGGGCAGCAGCACGGCCCCCTCGACGGCGAGCACGTCACGACCGGCCGGGAGGGGTTCGGTGACGTGCTGCTGCAGCTCGGTGGGCACGCCCAGCATGGCCTCGAGCGCGGCGTGCCAGTCGAAGGGCCGGTGCGCGTCGAGCTCGAGGCTCCCGTCGCGCAGCACGACGATGCGGTCGGCGAGGCGTTCGATCTCGCCGAAGCGGTGGCTGACGAAGAGGATCGACAGCCCCTCATCGCGCAGCGTGCGCAGCACCGCGAAAAGGCGATCGGCCTCGGCGGCGGTGAGCGCCGAGGTGGGCTCGTCGAGGATGAGCAGGCGCGGGGTCGAGCGCAGGGCGCGGGCGAGGACGAGCAGTTGTGCGTCGGAGGTGCCGAGGCGATCGGCGTCGGCCCGCAGCACCTCGTCGCTCCACGACAGGCCGAGCCGCCCGAGGGCGGAGCGGGCGATGCGCTCGGCCTCGGGCCGGCGGACGAGTCGGTGGCCGCCGGTCGCGAGGTCGGTGAGCGCGAGGTTGTCGGCGACGCTCAACCCGGGCACGATGCCGTCGGCGATGCGCTGGTGCACCGTCTCGATGCCGGCGCGGCGGGCGCGGGCGGGCGATCCGAGGCGCGCGGGGGCGCCCCCCACGGCGATCTCCCCGCTGTACGCCGCGTTGGCCCCCGAGACGGCGCCGATCAGCGTCGACTTCCCCGCGCCGTTCGTCCCCAGCAGTGCCGTGATCGTCCCGGGCTGAAGGGACAGCGAGATGTCGCGCAGCACCTGGTGGCTGCCGAAGCGTACGCCGACGCCGCTCAGGCGGACGACGGGGGTGTCGTCGGCCGGAGCGGCGTCGGTGTGCCGGGGTGAGGTCATCCCGAGATCGCGGGGAGCCAGTCGGCCACCACGGTGTCGCTCAGCAGCAGCGAGGGCTCGGCCTCACGCAGCTGGGCGACGTTGGTGATGCCCTTTTCGAGCAGGAAGTCCCGGGTGATCGTGATCGCGGGGAACTGCACGCTCGTCTCGTCGAGCTGTCCGGCGAGCTTCAGCGCCAGTGCGCGCACGACACCGGCGCCCACTGCGGACGGGTCGGTCGCGCTCGTGGCCACCCAGGGGCTGCCGTCGGCGGTCATGACCTCGATGTCGGCGTTCGAGATGTCGATGCCGTAGACCTTCACCTTGTCCTGCAGGTTGTTCTGCTGCACGGCCTGCACGACGCCCTTGGTGATCTCGTCGTAGGGGGCGAAGATCGCCTGGATCCCGGGGTTCGCCTTGAGCGCGGCGTCGATGAGCGGGATGTTGTCGGTCGCGGTCGACTCGGTCACCTTGCCGGTGAAGAAGAGCTGGTCGAGACCGTGCTCGGCGACGACCTCGTCCCACACCTTCTTGCGACGCTCGAGCGGCGCGAAGCCGTCGGTGCTCGCCAGGCCCACCTTGGCGCCGTCGCCCACGTCGGCGACGAGCTGGTCGAGCACGCCCTGCGCCATCGACGCGTCGGACTGCGAGGTCACGATGACGCCGGTGGGGTCGTTGAGCGCGAGGTCGTACACGATGACCGGGATGCCGGCATCCACCGCGTCGTGCACGTGCGACTCGATCGTGTCGGTCTGACCGTGGTCGACGATGATCGCGGCGGGCTTGGACGCGATCGCCTGTTCGAGGTCGGATGCCTGCTTGGCGTTGTCGTTACGGGCGTCGTACACCGTGAGGTCGATGTTGATCGCGGCGGCCTGCGCCTTCGCGCCGGCCGTCCACGCGGTGAAGAAGTCACCGGCGCCGGACTGCTGCACGAGAGCGACCTTCACGGGCGCACCGTCGAACGGCGCGGGCAGGTTGTCGACCTTCTGCACGGGAGCCGCCGAGGCCGCGGGAGCGGCGGTGTTCTGCTGCGCGCAGCCGGAGAGGGCGAGGGCGGCGATGCCGGCGGTCGCCAGGAGCGTCGCCCAGCGGTGGGATCGAACGGACACGGTGGTCCCCTTCGTCGAGGAGTCGGGTGCGAGGGCCCGTCCGGATGCTGCGCCGGTCGGCCGTCGAGCAGTCAAGCAGCAGCCACGCAGCGCCGGTTAGTCGAGGTTGCACTTTGTTACATCCCAGGCGTTGATACGGGCTCTGGAGTGGGCACTCGGTCGCCGAGGGCGAGAGAATCTGTTCATTCCGCTCATATCGCGTCGAGAGGAGGAGCCGTGACGCTCCTGACCGTCTGGAAAGAGACCGACCCGAGCACGCCCGTGCTCGAGACCACCGACGAGGCCGAGATCCGCGCGGCGCTGGCCGAACTCGGCGCGCGCTTCTCGCGCTGGGAGATCCGCGACGTGCCCTCCGGCGCCTCGCAGGACGACGTCCTCGCGCTGTACGCCGCCGAGATCGGCGAGGTGAAGGAGCGCGAGGGGTACACGCTCGTCGACGTGGTCGCCCTCGACCCCGCGCAGGAGAACTACGACGAGGTGAAGACCCCCTCGCGGCAGAAGTTCCTCTCGGAGCACCAGCACGACGACGACGAGGACCGCTACTTCGCCAAGGGCGCCGGCGTGTTCTACCTGCACGCGAACGAGAAGGTCCACGCGGTGTACTGCGAGGCGGGCGACCTCATCTCGGTGCCGGCTAACACGACCCACTGGTTCGACATGGGCACCGCGCCGCACTACGTCAGCGTGCGCTTCTTCCACGACGACGACGGCTGGGTGGGCCACTTCACCGGCAGCCCGATCGCCGAGTCGTTCGCGACGTTCGACCAGCTCGCCGAGCGTCGCGCGCAGCTCGCCTGACGCCTGACGCCCGCGTCACCTGGTTTCGGGGCGCGATTCGCCGTTCGGGGCGTGATTCTTCCGCCCCCGACCGAGGATCGCGCCCCGAACCGTGAGCCTCGGCCGGATCTCGCAGAAACGCGGCGTCCACGCACGCGGCACGGCCCACGGCGCTGCAGGCTCTGCGCCGTGCTGCCCGCGAGGTCAGCCGAGACGCCGCAGCGACAGCGCCGCCCACGCGACGGGCGGAAGCGTGACGTGCAGGATGCCATCGACAACGCGCGTCTCGAGCGTCCGGGGCTGCACGCGCTCGGGGTCCTCGAGCGTGTTGCGCGCGTAGGGGTCGTCGTCGTGCAGCACGTGCGCCTCGACGACCTCGACGTCTTCGAGTCCGGCGACGTCGATCTGCAGCTCGATCTCGTCCGTCCGGCCGCGGTGGACGAGGAAGATCGCGCTCGCCCCGGTCTCGGCGTCGTGGGTCGCGACGGCGTCCACCGCCGGGACCGCGCCGAACTTCGCCGTCTCGATCAGCGGTGACTCGACCTGCAGGCGCACGGCGTCTCCCTGCGCGAGGCGCGAGGTGATCGCGAAGGGGAAGAACGTCGTCTGGCGCCAGGACGGTCCGCCGGGCTCGGTCATGATCGGCGCGATGACGTTGACGAGCTGGGCGAGCGAGGCGGATGCCACGCGGTCGGCGTGCGTGAGCAGCGAGATCAGGAGGCTGCCGAAGACGACGGCATCCAGAGCCGAGTACACGTCCTCGAGCAGGCGCGGGGCGACGGGCCAATCGTCGATGGCGGTGGGCTTCACCGAGGCGACACGGTCGATGTACCAGACGTTCCACTCGTCGAAGGAGATGTCGATCTTCTTCGCGCTGCCGCGCACCGCGCCCACGTGGTCGGCGGTCGCGACGACGGCCTCGATGAAGCGGTCCATGTCGACGGACGAGGCGAGGAACGAGTCGATGTCGCCGTCGTGCTCCTGGTAGTACGCGTGGCACGAGATCATGTCGACGTCGTCGTACGTGTGCTCGAGCACGACGCGCTCCCACTCGCCGAACGTCGGCATCTGCGCCCCCGACGACCCGCACACCACGAGCTCGATCGAGGGGTCGAGCTGGCGCATGCCCTTCGCGGTCTGCGAGGCGATCTTGCCGTAGTCGTCGGCCGAGCGGTGGCCGAGCTGCCACGGTCCGTCCATCTCGTTGCCGAGGCACCACACCTGCACGCCGAAGGGCTCGGCGCGGCCGTTGTCGATGCGCTGCTGCGAAAGGGTGGTTCCCCCGGGGACGTTGCTGTACTCGAGCAGGTCGAGCGCCTCGAGCACGCCCCGGGTGCCGAGGTTGACGGCGAGCATCAGGTCGCTGCCGGCCTTGTCGAGCCAGTCCGAGAACTCGTGCAGGCCGACCTCGTTCGTCTCGGTCGAGTGCCACGCGAGGTCGAGGCGGCGCGGGCGCTGCTCGCGCGGCCCCACGCTGTCCTCCCACCGGAATCCCGAGACGAAGTTGCCGCCGGGGTAGCGGATCGTCGAGACGCCGAGCTCGCGCACGAGCTCCAGCACGTCGCGACGGAAGCCCTGGTCGTCGGCCTCGGGGTGTCCGGGTTCGTAGATGCCGTCGTAGACGTGGCGGCCGAGGTGCTCGACGAAGCCGCCGAACAGGCGGCGACGCACGGCCCCGATCGGGAAGCGGGGGTCGACGGTGAGTCGGGCAACGGTCATCGGTGCTCCTAGCGTTCGACCCCCGACGCTATCGTTCTCTCCGCCGTTCGCTAAACGTTTTCGAAACCCGTCGCCGCGGCATCCGCGTCGCGCCGAGATCACACGATCGGCGCGAGCGCACGCGTTCCGGCCGCGCGAGAACGGGTGCTTTCGCGCCGATCGTGTGATCTCGCGCGGAGGGACACCCCGCCTCAGATGACCTCGGCGCTCCACCCGTCGACGCGACCGAAGCGGAACGCCCCGATCGACACCGCCTGCTCGCGCAGGAACGGCAGCAGCTCGAGGCGCCCCGCGGTGGTGACCTCGTCGGTGTAGAGCGCGAGCGACGCGTCGGCGCCGACCGTCTCGGCGACCGCCAGGCGCACGGCGGCGACCGACGCCGCCGGACCCACGAGTCGCACACGACCCGGGCGCGGGGCGACGATCGGCTCTTCGACGCCGGGCTCGGCATCCGGGATGCCGCCCGCCAGGCGCTGCAGCCACTCCTCGTCGCTCTCGACCGACACCGCGATCTCGCTCTCGCCGAGCAGGTGCCGCACCGCGGCGGGGAGCCCCACCGGGGTGCTGAGCGAGAACGTCGACCCCGAGCGCACCGCCGCGACGAGCACGCGCAGCACGGCCTGCCAGGGGGCGTCGGCCGTCGCGCGCACGGCCACGTCGGCGGGACGGTACCGGCGCAGGTTGCGCTCCACGCCGAGTCGCGAGACGTCGCGGACGCGGCCGTACTCGCGGTCCCACGCCACCGCGTCCGAGAGGGCGCCGCGGCGGAGCCAGTCGAACGCCTCGTACGACAGCGTCGGCTGCGCGGCCTCGATGAGCGCGGTGATGCGGCTGTCGAGTCCGCGCAGGTGCAGCGTCGACGACGACGCCCCGCCCGTCGAGGGACGCCACGAGCCGAGGGTGACGAGCCGGTGGGGTCCGCCCGACATCGCCCCGTCGCCGACGGCGGCCTCGCCCCATCCGCCGAGCGGTTCGCGCTGCACCACGGCCCCCGTGGAGGCGCGGTTCACCCGCAGCACCGCGGCCTCGACGGTGTCGAGCCAGAGGTCGAGATCGGCCGCGTCGCGCGTGTGCAGACCCGCGACGAAGCCCGACCCGATGGCGTTCTGCAGCTCGATCGCCCGCGCGAGGGTGGGAGCGTGCAGGATGCCGAGCACCGGAACCGCCACCGCGGCCCGGGTCAGGTGCGAACCCGCGGTGATGCCCGTGCGCACGCCGGGCGACCAGAACCGCCCCGCCGTCTCGGGGCCGAGGTCGAGCTCGCGCGGCTCCACGAGCCAGCGTTCCCCGTCGCCCAGCACGGTCAGCGCGCGCCGCGCCTCTCCGGTCGGCTCCTCGACGAGCGGTCCGACGTCGGAGAGCGGATCGTCGGCCGGTCCCACGCGCAGCGAGGACACGGCATCCTTCAGCTGCTCGGTGAACCGGCTGGAGCGCGCGACGGCACCCACGAGGATCACCAGCGACACGGCGGTCGCCGCCTGGCCCGCGCGCGCGAAGGCCCCGGCCACGACGTCGGCGACCGCCTCGTCGAGGTCGGCGGAGGGCGCGACGATCGCGACGTTGCGCCCGGCGGTGAGGCCCTGCAGGCGCAGAGCGGGGCGCCAGCCGACGAACCGCTCGGCGGTCGAGCGGGCACCCGCGAGCAGCACGCGGTCGACGCCGGGGTGAGCGATGAGCGCCCGGCCGGAGGCGTCCTCGTTGAGGTCGACGTAGGCGAGGACGTCGCGCGGCACACCGGCCGCCCAGAGCGCCTCGGCCACCACGGCCCCCGCGCGGCGCGCCCGGGGTGACGGGGTGAGCAGCACACCGGAGCCGGTGGCGAGGGCCGCGAGCACCTCCCCCGCGCACAGTCCGACCGGTGAATTCCACCGTGGCGCGACGACCGTGACCCGATCGGGCACGAAGACCGCCCCGGGCACGCGGTCCAGTTCTTTCGCCGTCGAGGCGTAGTAGGCGGCGGCGTCGACCGCCTGCCCCACCTCGGCGTCGGCCTCGGCCAGCAGCGCCCCGCCCTCCGACGCGAGCACCTCGATGAGCTCGGCGCGGCGGTCGGCGAGCGCGCGGGACGCCGCCTGCAGCACCCCCGCGCGGTCCGCGGCCGCGAGCGCGCCCCACGTCTCGGCGGCGTCGCGCACGCGCGCGACCACCGCGTCGAGTCCGGTCTCGTCGTCGACGCGTCCCGCGGCGGCCGTGGCGTCTCCCGCGGTCGAGCCCGCGACCCGCGCGAGCACCGAGAGGGCCCACGCCCGGTCGGCGCGCACGGTCGGATCGGTGTCGGCGACGTTGCGGAAGCCGGCGGCGCCCCCGGCGAGCTCGGCGCTCTCGCGCGACGAGAACACCGCGGTGTCGACGAACGCCTGCCCGCCGAAGAGCATCTGCTGCACGTCGGGCCCGAGGGCGGAGGTGTCCTCGGATGCCGCGGCCTCGCGCGCGATGCCGAGCACGGCCTGCGTGAGGCCCGCGGCCTCGGCGTCGTCGTCGGCGGGGTCTCGCAGGATCGCCGGCTCGGCGTCGGCGCGCACGTCACGCTGCGGCTCGCGGGAGGGCGGGAGCGGGGTGTCCGCGGCGGCGAGCGCGCGACGGGCGCGGGCGGCGACGGCGGCGGTCTCGGGCGCCGGTGCCTCGGCGTCGTCGGGGATCGGTGCGGTGTCGCCGCCGTCCGTCGCGGGGCCGCCCTCCGCACCATCCTCCGCCGCCGAGGCCGCCGAGGGCGCCGAAAGCGCCGCGGGCGCCGCGGGCGGGAGGCCGGGGGCGCCGGCGATGCGGGAGGCCGCGGCGGCCGCGAGAGGGGCCGCGACCGCGTCGAGGTCATCGGGGTGCACGACGGCCACCGTCCGCACGAAGGCGTCGTCGGGGGCCCACGCCGCCGCGTTCGGCAGCACGAGGGTGATCCCGACCCCCGCGTCGTCCCCCCACGCGAGGGCGAGCGCCGCGCGCTCCGGGTCGGCCGTCGCGACCTCGACGTGCAGTCCCTCGACAGCGCGTGCGCTCGAGGTCTCGCGCAGCACCCGCACCAGGGCCGCATCGATCTCGTCGCGGGTCGTGACCGCGGGCGCCGGCCACCCGTGGCGGGCCGAGATCGCGGCATCCGGGGTCTCGATCGGGGCGTCGTCGAGACGCACGGTGAGGCGAGCCCCGCCGTCGTGCGTGCGCGTGCGCGCCCAGGCCGCGAGCTCGCGGACCGCGTCGACCGTCTCGGCGACGCCGACGGGCAGGGCGATGCCGGCGGTCATCCCGGTCAGGCGCGGCTCCTCGAGCACGCGCGTGAGCACCGCCACCGTCGCGTCGAGGTCGGCGCGGTCGCGCGCGACGAGCGTGAGGTGGGTGCCGGCGGCGTCCGCGTCGAGGAAGAGCGGCAGCACGCGCTCGGCGGCGTGCTCGACCTCGGCATCGAACGCCCAGTCCGACCGCCCCGCCAGGGCGTCGGCGAGCGGGAACGACACCCGTTCGACGTCGTCGCGGCTCACCAGGGCGCGGATGCCGTCGAACCGGCGCCGCGCGGCCGTGTCGCCGAGCACCGCGGGGCCCTCCAGCCGCAGGTCGGGGGTCCCGCCCTTCGCGGCGATCGCCTCGATGCCCGCGGACAGTCGCTCGGGCCGGGCGTCGAGCACGAGGGCGGCGAGCAGGTCGCGCAGCGCGCGCTTGGCCAGCGGCACGGCCGGGGTCGGCATGACGGGAGCCACGGCGCCGCCGAGCTGGAGCGCCCCGCGCACGAACCACGGCAGCGACGAGGGCACGTCGTCGGCGAGGCGGTGCAGGGCGGCCGCCGCGGCGGTGAGGCTCTCGGGCCGCAGCACGCCGTCGACGGCGCGGGCGGTGAACGCGGCGGCGGGGGCGTCGGTGGCGAGCTCACCCCGGGCGGGGCCGAGGGCGCGCGTCGAGAACGCGGCGATGCGGGTCGCGGCGCGCTCGGCGACGGCGGAGGAGAGCGCCGGACCGGTGGTGCGCGGGTCGTTCGTGCTCATGATCGTCAGCCTAGGGATCGCGCGCGTGGCATCCCGGCGGCCCGCCGCGCAACCCGTGGATCGGCGCGACCGGACTTCTTGCACCCGGATCAGCAATGCGCGGAAAATCCTTCGCTTTTCGTCTCCTGCGTGCTTTCATGGCGGTGGGTACCCACCATTTATCCCCCCTGGATGGAAGGTCACTCCTCGTGAACCGCATATCGAAATCGGTCGTCGGCGCTGCCGCCCTCGGCCTGTTCCTGACCACCGTCGCCACCGCTCCCGCGCTGGCGCAGACCCCGGCAACCCCTCCGGCCACCGACGCCGCCGCGACCGACGGCGTCGGCACGCAGCTGCTGCAGGCGATGGCCGACGACCTCGGCACCGACGTCGCGGGCGCCGCCGACGTGCTGCGTTTCCAGGCCGACGCCGCCACGACCGCCGACGACGTCGCCGCGGTGACGGGCGACGCGTTCGCCGGCACCTGGCTCGACGAGGGCAGCCGCACCGTGTACGCCGCGGTGACGACGGATGCCGCGTCGAGCGCCGCGACCGACGCCGGCGCCGTGCCGGTCGCGGTCGAGCACTCGCTCGCCGACCTCGAGACGATCACCGCGCAGCTCGAGTCGAGCGCCGTCCCCGACGTCATCCCCTCGTGGTGGATCGACGTCGCGGCGAACGACGTCGTGCTCGACGTCGTCGCCGGCGGAGACCAGGAGGCCGCCGCGTTCGTGGCGGGCCTCGACGCCCCCGCCGGCGCCGTCCGCCTCGAGACCGGCGTCGAGGCGCCCGAGACGTTCGCCACCGTCCGCGGCGGCATGGCGTACAACATCAACAATCAGAGCCGGTGCTCGGTCGGCTTCGCCGTGCAGGGCGGATTCGTCACGGCCGGCCACTGCGGCGACACGGGCGACAGCACCACGTACGGCACGTTCCAGGGCTCGTCGTTCCCCGGGAACGACTACGCCTGGGTGGCCACGCCCTCGCACACGCCGGTCGGGCAGGTCATGGACTACGCCGGCGGCGCCGTCGCGGTGAAGGGATCGACCCAGGCCGCCGTCGGTGCGACCGTCTGCCGGTCGGGTTCCACCACCGGGTGGCACTGCGGCCAGATCCAGGGCTTCAACTCGACGGTGCGCTACGCCGAGGGCTCGGTCTCGGGTCTCATCCGCACGAACGTGTGCGCCGAGCCCGGCGACTCGGGCGGCTCGCTGCTCGCCGGCAACCAGGCGCAGGGCGTCACCTCGGGCGGCTCCGGCGACTGCACGTCGGGCGGCACGACCTACTGCCAGCCGGTGAACGAGATCCTGCAGACCTACGGCCTGCGCCTGCTCACCAGCTGACCCCTCTCGGGTACCCCGGTGCCCCGGCCGCCGCGCGCGGTCGGGGCACCTTCGTCTCGCCCGGAGGCGGCCGCCCGCAACCGGGCGACGCACGAGCGCCGCCGACCGGCGGCTTTTCGCTACTGTCGGTGCAGCCCCCACCTCGACCGGAGATCCGCATGGCTCAGACCTTCACCGACCTGCCCCTCGACGAGCTGGTCGACTACCGCCCGGCGCTCGACGCGCCCGACGACCTCGACGCGTTCTGGAGCGAGACCCTCGCCGAGGCGCGCGCGGCGGCGGGCCCCACGGTCCTCGCCGAGGTCTCCTCCCCGGTGCGGACGCTGCACGTGCGCGACCTGACGTTCACCGGCTTCGGCGGCGACGAGATCAAGGGCTGGGTGGTGCGCCCGCACGGCGACGAGGAGCTCCCGGCGGTGGTCGAGTTCATCGGATACGGCGGCGGCCGCGGCCTGCCCGGCGAGAAGAGCGCGTGGGCGAACGCGGGATACGTGCACGTCATCATGGACACCCGCGGGCAGGGTTCCTCCTGGAGCGTGGGCGACACCCCCGACCCGCACGGCTCGGCCGCCGCCTTCCCGGGCGTCATGACCCGCGGCATCCTGGATCCCCGCGACTACTACTACCGCCGCCTCTACACCGACGCGGCGCGCCTCATCGACGAGGTCTCCCGCCTCGACGGCGTCGACGCCTCGCGCATCGCCGTCACCGGCGGTAGCCAGGGCGGCGGACTCGCGATCGCCGCCGCGGCGCTGGCCGGCGAGACCGTGGCCGCCCTGCTTCCCGACGTGCCGTTCCTCGCCGACTTCCCGCGCGCGATCGTGCGCACACCGCTGGCACCGTTCACCGAGATCACGCGGTTCCTGTCGATCCACCGGGATGCCGAAGACGCGGTGCTGCGCACCCTCTCGTACGTCGACGGGGCGATCCTCGCCCGCCGCATCACCGTTCCCGCGCTGTTCTCCGTCGCGCTGATGGACGACATCGTCCTCCCCTCCGGCGTCTTCGCGTCGTTCCACGCCCTGCAGTCGTCGGACGCGGCGATCGAGGTCTACCGCTACAACGGTCACGAGGGAGGCGGCTACCGCCACTTCATGAAGCAGGTCGCCTGGCTCGACGCCCGCTTCGGGCGCTGACCCCGCGGCATCCCCCGTCGGTCAGCTCCAGACGCTCGGAGCGGGACGCTTCGTCGAGGGCAGCGCGGAGCCCGCGGCCCACTCCAGCACCCACGGTTCGATGTCGGGCAGCCCCTCGGGGCGCCCGACCGCCGCGAACAGCTCATCGTGCGGCACGGTGCCCCCGCTGCGGCGGAGGATGCGCGCGCGGATGATCGCGCGGGCGTAGATCTCCCCCTTCACCAGCGCGCGGTGCTCGAGGTACACGGCGCGGTCGTCGTGGCCGATCATGCGCGTCTCGAGCTCGAATCTCTGCCACAGCTCGAGCGAGCGGCGGAACGTGATCGTCTCGGCGGCGACGACCGCGTACCAGCCCTGTTCCGTCATGGCCGAGGTGAGTCCCGCGCGGGTGAGCAGGTCCCAGCGGCCGAGATCGAACAGCGACAGGTATCGGCCGTTGTTGAGGTGCCGCAGCAGATCGATGTCGGTCGGCAGCACGCGGATGCGCAGGCGCGCCACGGTATTGGGGTCGATCGGCCCCTCGCGGCGCAGTCGACGACGGGCACGGAAGAGCACGAGAAGCGTGCGCCAGAGGACGTTCACGAGGGGCGAGCGTAGCGAGTCCACGACGGATCGGCGATTGCGTTGTCCGCCTTCCACAAACCGCCCCGGCGGACTCAGAACGAGCCGGTGCGGCGGGCCCCGAGAGGCCCCTCTCTAGCGCATCGAAGCCCGTTCCGACGCCGATTTCACCTCCGCCGCACCCGCGCGTAGAGTCGCGCCATGACTGCGGAAACCCGAACCGACATCGTCGTCCGTCCGGTGCGCGACGTGGATGCCGAGGCCCTGGGCCGCGTGCACGCCACCTGCTGGCACGAGACCTACGACCACCTCATCAGCAAGGCGGCCCTCGAGGCCGTCTCCCCGCGTCGCATGGCGGAGCTCTGGACCCACTGGGCCGCCCAGGGCGAGGACTACCGCATGCACGCCGCCCTCGTGAACGGCGAGATCGTCGGCTTCGTCGGCTCCGGCCCCGCGCGCGACGAGGACGCCCCGCGCGAGCGCGAGCTGTACTTCATCTACCTGCTCGACGCCTTCCACGGCACCGGCATCGGCCAGCAGCTGTTCGACGCCGCCGTGGAGGAGGGCGAGGGCCTGTACCTGTGGGTCGCCGATGACAACCCACGCGCGCACCGCTTCTACACGCGCAACGGCTTCGCGCTCGACGGCGCCTCGCACACCGAGCCCTTCCTCGGCGAGGAGCTCACCGAGGTGCGCTTCGTCCGCTGACCGTGCTGCAGATCTGGGCCCTCGACGGCATCCCTGAGATCACCCCGGGAGACGATCTCGTCGGGGTGATCCTGGATGCGGTCTCCGAGCCCCTGCAGGACGGCGACATCGTTGTCGTCACCAGCAAGATCGTCTCGAAGGCCGAGGGGCGCATCATCCACGCGTCCGATCGCGAAGACGCGATCACGCGCGAGACCGTGCGCCTCGTGGCCTCCCGCACCTCACCCAGCGGACACGTGACCCGCATCGTCGAGAACCCTCTCGGCATCGTCTCGGCCGCCGCCGGCGTCGACGCGAGCAACACCCCCGAGGGAACCGTGCTGCTGCTGCCCGTCGACCCCGACGCGTCGGCCCGCCGCATCGCCGAGGGCCTGCGCACGGTCGCCCGCGTGGGAGTCATCATCACGGACACGCTCGGCCGCGCGTGGCGCGAAGGCCAGACCGATCACGCGATCGGGGCCGGCGGCATCCACGTGTTCGAAGACCTGCGCGGAACGACGGATGCCGAGGGCCGCCCCCTCGTGGTGACCCTGCCGTGCGTGGCCGACGAGCTCGCCGCGGCCACCGACCTCGTGAAGGGCAAGGCATCGCGGCGTCCCGTCGCCGTGGTGCGCGGCCGCGCCGACCTGGTGGGCGACCTCGACCTCCCCGGCGCCCGCTCGATCGTGCGGGATCCGGCGCGCGACATGTTCCGCCAGGGAGCCGACGAGGCGTACGCCGAGGGCTTCGCCGCGGGCCGCGTCGCGCGGGGCTGACAGCCGTCTGCCTCTCGCGCTCTGCGCCTCGCGCTCTGCCCCTTCGCGCTCTGCCCCCTCGCCCTTACCCCCTCGTCCCACTTATAGGGGTGCATGTCCCACATATGGCCGGTGAGAGGAGCTCGCACCGACCATAAGTGGGACGAGGGTGGTCATGTCAGCGGATGCCGCGGGCCACGCCACGCGAGACTGACTCGCTCTGCCCCGCGCCCGTACCCCCCTCGTCCCACTTATAGGGGTGCTTGTCCCACATATGGCCGGTGGGAGACGCCCGCACCGACCAAAAGTGGGACAAGGGTGCTCAAACCCGCGGATGCCACGCCCCCAGCGCGACGCCCGCACCGACCAGAAGTGGGACGAGGGCGGGTCAGCGGATGCCGCGGGCGGCGAGCGCGTCGCCCAGGTTGTCGGCGTGGCGCAGGGCGACGACGAGGAACGGCAGGGTTCCGCGCAGGAGCGACGGGCGGAGCCCGCGCGCCCGCTGAGCGTCGCGCACCTCCGCGGCGTGACGGGCCAGGACGGGGATCGTCGTGAGCGTCACCATCCACAGCAGGGCGACGCGCGCCGGGTCGATGCCGACGAGACGCAGCGGCCGCGCCCCTCTCTCGAGGGCGTCGAGCATCGCCGAGACGGGGGTCGTGAGCGGAAGCACTCCCGCGACGAGCACGGCGGCCGCTACCCGTGCGGTGTTCGCCGCGGCCGGCTCGGGTCCGAGGAAGATCAGCTGCCCCGCCGCCGTGATGGCGATCATCCAGCGGAGCGCCCACGCCTGACCGCCGAGGGCGCGCAAGCCCTCTCCGACACCCATTCCGGCCGAGGCATACACGACGAGCGGAACGCCCACCGCAATCGGCACCGCGGCCCACACCGGCGGAAGCGCCGCGACGACCAGCGCCACGACCGCGAAGAGAACGAGCTTCGGGCCCGGCGGCATCCGGTGCATCCATCCCCCGCCGGGGCGGTACATCGTCAGCACGCCAGGGCCCTCTCGTAGGCGTCGACGACCTCGTCCGCGGTACCGGATGCCGCGACCCGGCCGTCCGCGAAGAGCACGGCTTCCTCGCACCGGCGTGCCAGGGCGAGGTCGTGCGTGACGACGACGAGCACGTGCCCGGTGTCGGCGAGGAGGTGGTCGGCGACGGCGCGGGCGTTGCGCGCGTCGAGGAACGCCGTCGGCTCGTCGGCGACGACGAGGTCGGGCGCGCGCACGAACGCACCGCACAGGGCGAGGAGCTGCTTCTGCCCCCCGGACAGGTCGTGGGCGGGACGGTCGGCGAGTGCGTCCAGCCCGAAGCGTTCGAGCGACGCGGCGACGCGGCGGGCGCGTTCCTCGCGCGGGAGACGGAGGGGGCGGAGAGACAGGGCGACGTCCTCGGCGACGGTCGGCATGACGATCTGCGCGTCGGGGTTGCTGAGGACGAGGGCGACGCGACGGCGGAGGGCTGCGGCATCCTTCTCGGGGTCGAGCCCGAGCACCTCGAGGTCTCCCGACGCGCGCCGCACGAGGCCAGCGGCGAGCCGGGCGAAGGTCGACTTTCCCGAGCCGTTGTCGCCGACGATGGCGATGGTGCGGGCCCCGAGGTCGAGGGCGACATCGTGCAACACCTCGCGGTCGCCGAGACGGGCGCTCAGCCCGCGGCAGCGTACGACGCTCACCGGACGACCTCGAACACCGCGGCGACGCCGAGGCCGCCGCCGCGCAGGACGCCCACCGCACGGGCTCGAGCAGCGAGCCGCGCGCTCAGCTCCCGACAGCGCAGCACCCTCACCGGACGACCTCGAACACCGCGGCGACGCCGAGGCCGCCGCCGACGGATGCCGCGGCGAGCCCCACCGTGCCCGCGGGGGCTCCCGCGCGCACGAGCCGCGAGAACAGGCGCACGACGGCCACCGCTCCGCTCGCTCCCCACGGGTGCCCCAGGGCAAGCGCGCCTCCCTCGGCGCAGACGCGCGCGTCGTCGTCGCCGAGGCCGAGGCGCGACAGCACGGCGATGCTCTGCGCGGCGAACGCCTCGACGAGCTCGATCGCGGTGACATCGGGAAGGCTCAGCCCCGCCTGGGTGAGGGCGGCCTCGATCGCGGGCGCGGCCCCGATGCCGGGGAGGGCCGGGTCGCAGCCCACGACGGCGGTGGCGCGAATCGCGAGCCCCGGCGCCGATCCGGCCGGGGCGACGACGACCGCCGCGGCCCCGTCGCCGATGCGGGTGGAGGTCGCTGCGGTGACGGTGCCCCCGTCCACGAGCGGCGCGAGACGTGCCCACGCCGCCGCGGAGACGCCGATGCCCTCGTCGCCGGTCATCCCCGCCACGGGCACGATCTCGGCGTCGAAGCGCCCGGCCGCTCGCGCGATCGTCGCCCGCGCGTGGCTGCGCTGCGCGTACGCGTCCTGCCGCGCGCGCGAGAGCCCGTCGTGGGCGGCCAGGTCGTCGGCGGCGCGCAGCATGTCGGGGTCGGCGAAGCCCGCGGGGGCGAAGGGGGCTCGTGCGAAGGGCATCCCGTCGTGCACGCGGACGGGAGCGGTCGAGGCGCTCTCGACCCCGCCCGCCACGCGGACCCGACCGTCGGCGCGCGTCGCCAGCGCGGCATCCCCGATCGCCGCGAGTCCGCTCCCGCACTGGCGGTCGACGGTGCCCCCGGGGACGCCCACCTCGAGGCCAGCCGCGAGAGCGGCGATGCGGCCGAGATTGCCGCCCGGACCGGTGCAGTTGCCGAGGACCACGTCGGCGACCGGCGGGGATCCCGCGTCGGCCACGACCGCCGCGACGACCTCGCCGGCGAGAGCGCCCGCGTCGAGGCGGGCGAGGCCGCGCCCCCGCACCGCGAGGGGGCTGCGCCGCGCCGCGACGACGACGGGGTCAGTGTCGGCCATCACGCTCGCCCTCCATCAGCCGCGCCGCCTCGGCGCGCGCGGGCTTTCCCGAGGGCGTCCGCGGGATCTCCCCGAACGCCCAGCGTCGCGGACGATGAGCGGGGGCGAGCAGGGCGGCGGCCGCGGATCGGACGGCGGCCGGGTCGGCATCCGGCCCCTCCACGAACGCGGCGATCAACGCGCCCACGCGGGGGCGCGGCATCCCGAACACGACGGCGTCGCGCACACCGGGGATCGTGCGCAGCGCCTCCTCGACCTCGGACGGGATGACGGTCGCCGAGGCGCTGAGGATCGCGTCGTCGGCCCGGCCGTGCAGGCGCAGACGTCCGTTCCGCAGCTCCGCGCGATCGCCGACGGTGGCCCACGCCCCGTCGCGCCGCAGCGGACCGTCCGCTCCGAGATAACCGGATGCCACGAACGCAGAGCGCACCCACACCTCACCGCCCCGCACGTCGAGCTCCACCCCCGGAAACGCGCGCAGCCCGTCGCCGGTGTTGACGGCGACGAACGACAGCTCCGCGGCCCCGTAGTACGACACGACCCGCACGCCGGCGGCGGCGGCGCGCTCGCGCAGCGACGGGTCGAGCCAGGATCCTCCGACGAGGGCGACGCGCAGCCGCGGCAGCGAGCCGTCGTCGAGCACGGCGCGCAGACCTTCCGGCGTCGCGTGCAGGAGCGTCGCGGCGGGATCCCGCCCGAGCACCGGCCGCGGCCCGCCCTCGAGCGCGTGCGCGAGAGAGAACAGGGTCAGCGACGACGACGCCGGGGCGGGGAGCGACACGATGTCGTCCGGCCCCGCCCCCAGGAGCGCGCTCACCGCCGCGAACGAGTCCGTCCAGGATGCGGCCGTCCGCCGCACGATGCGCGGAGCGCCGCTGCTGCCCGAGGTGAGGGTCGCCCAGGCCGTGGCATCCGCGTCGTCGATCCCGGATGCCACCCGCTCCACGCCCGCGCGCTGGTCGGCGCTCCAGCGCGGATCGGCGATCAGCACGGCGTCGCCGGCTTCGCGGGTCGCGGCGATGCGCTCGACGAGCCGCCCGTCGTCGCCGTCGAGGACGACGATCACGCCGCGGCGGCCGCGGGCGTCGCCGCCGGTCGCGTCCACGCGCGGCGGAACCCGCGCGGGTACGCCCGCACGAGCGCGGCGACGACGGCGGTCGCGAGCGCGGCCTTGAGCAGATCGCCAGGCACGAAGACGAGGCTCGTCACCGCCGTCTCGCCGAGGGGAAGGCGCGTAACCGCACTCTGCACGGGGATGCCGATCGCGTAGATCGCCCCGACACCACCCGCGATCATCGCGAGGGCGGTGCGCCACACGACGGGGCGCCGGCCTCCGGCGTGGACGACGAGACCCACGACGATCGCCCCGAGGATCCACCCGAGCGCGTAGCCCGCGGAGGGGCCGAAGAAGACGCCGAGGCCGCCGCGCCCTCCCGCGAGCAGCGGAAGGCCCGCCGCCGTGAGCGCGAGGACGACCGTCACCGACAGGGCGCTGAGCCAGGGGCCGAGCACGGCCCCCGCCAGCATCACGCCGAGCGTCTGGGCGGTGATGGGCACCCCGCCGAACACCGGGAAGCTCCCGGGAAGTCCCAGCACCACGATGAGCGCGGCGAAGACGGCGACGCGGGCGAGGTCGGTCGCATCGAGGGTGCGGGTCATGAGCGGGCCTTTCCTGAACGGCGTTCACCTGAACGGCGTTCACTATACTCGGACGCATGTCACCCCGAGGTCACTCCGCCGACGATGTCGCCCGGGCCGCCCTGCGGATCCTCGACGATCACGGCCTCCCCGACCTCACGATGCGCCGCCTCGCGACCACGCTCGAGGTGCAGCCCAGCGCCCTGTACTGGCACTTCCCGAACAAGCAGACCCTGCTCGCGGAGCTCTCGGACCGGATCGTCGGGCGGATGGCATCCGGAACCCCCGACGACCTGCGCGTCGAGGCGAACGCCCTGCGCGACGCCCTGCTGGCCTACCGCGACGGCGCGGAGGTGGTCTCGAGCACCCTCGCTCTCGGTCTCGGGTCTTCGCTGGCACACGGCCGGCTTGCTGCCGCCGTCACCGCCGCGGGCTTCGACGCCGACACCGCCCGCCGGGTCGCGACGACCGTGCTGCACTACGTGCTCGGCTTCGTCTGGCACGAACAGCAGCGCCTGCAGTATGACAGCGCCGGCGCGCGCGAGGGCGCCTCGGGCCTGGAGCCCGACGACTTCGCCTTCGGCCTCGACCTGGTCGCGTCCGGCCTCCGCGCGCGCGTCTGAGCGCTCGCGCGACCCCCGAGATCACACGATCGGCGCGAGATCACAGCGAACGCGGGCCCGCGAAGGGGTGATCTCGCGCCGAACGTGTGATGTCGGCGGATGCGGCGCGTCAGCGCTGCTTGACCTCGCCGAACAGACGGGCGATCGGCACGAGCACCGCGGGACGCGCGGCGATCCAGGCCGCGGCCATCACGACGAGGGATGCCGCGAAGATCAGCAGACCGGTCGGATCGCTCGTGTACGCCCCGGGGTCCACCGCGCCGCGGGCGGCGTACATGTGATTCAGGTTGCGCAGGGCACCCGTGGCGAGCACGAGGGCGACGTGCACGACGATGAACGCCACGAAGAACAGCATGGTCGGGAAGTGCACCTTCCGCGCCCACTCCACCGGGTACAGCCGGTTGAGCCGCGCGGCATCCTTCGGCCAGACGCCCGAGAGCCGCACGCCGCTGACGATCGCGAGGGGCGCCGCCACGAAGGTGATGGCGAAATACGACAGCTGCTGCAGGCTGTTGTAGTTCACCCACCCGTTCTCGGTCGGCCAGTCGAGCGAGGCGTACTGGAGGGCGGCCGAGAGGGCGTTCGGGAGGACCTCCCACGAGGTCGGCACGATGCGCATCCACTGCCCGGTGGTGAACAGCAGCACGACGAAGACGACGCCGTTCGCGATCCACAGGATGTCGAGCGCCTGGTGGAACCACAGGGCGAGACTGATGCGGCGCTTCTTGTTGTTCCGCGGCGACCAGAAGGCCGCGGGCCTCTTCTCGCGGCGCACCTGCCATCCGGTGCGGATGATGAGCAGCAGGAAGAAGCTGTTGAGGAAGTGCGACCAGTTCAGCCACGCCGGCAGCCCCACGGGTGCCGACGCGGGCAGGGGGTACTCCCCCGGGAACGCCTCGAGGAACCCCCGCCCGGGTCCGATCGCGAGCACGAAGCGCGCGAGCAGCACGACGATGCCCACGAGCGCGAGGGCGAAGACGCCGAGCACCGCGGTGGAGCCGAGCAGCTGAACGGGAGAGAAGTCGCGCAGCGCGGCGGACCCCGCCGCCGACGGTCGAGCCGCGCCTCCGGCGGGGGCGGGTGCCGCGCCGACGGGCCGTCCGGATCGGGCCTCTCGTGCGACGGCGGCGCGCCGCGCCGCGGCTCCGGGCCACACGGTACGGCGGACGGTGAGCGGAGGGCGCGGGGCCGCGGGCGCGGGGTTGGCGGAGAGTGCGGTGCTCGCGGGTGACGCGGGGCTCGCGCCCGCCCCGGGCTCGGGCGACGCGGGCGCGGACCCCGCCCCGGGATCCGGCGACTCGGGCGCGGACCCCGCCGACGAATCCCGCGTCGGCGCGGATGCCGATCCCGCGGGCGCTCCCGATCCCGCTGCCGACGGCGCACCCGCCGCGACGGATGCCGGCGGCCAGGGCTCTCCGCCCGCCTCGCGCGGCAGACCCCGGCGCACACCGGCGGTCGCGGCATCCGCTCCCGCGGGCGTGACGGCCACGCTCGCAACATCGGCCCCGCGCGCGGGTTCGACGGAATCGGCGGCGGGCGGCGGAACCTCCGGCGCAGGCGTCGCCGCTGCGGTTCCGCTGCTCCGATCCGGCTCGGCCGCGGGGCGCTTCCCGGGTGCGACGGATGCCGGCGGCCAGGGCTCCCCGCCCGGCTCGCGCGGGAGACCCCGGCGCACACCGACGGTCGCGGCATCCGCCATCGCGGGCGCGATGGCCGCGCTCGAGTCGTCGGCACCCGGCACCTCGACCGAGGCGGGCGAGGGGGGCGCGGCATCCGCCGACCGCTGCTCGGACGAGGACGAGGACGACGTCGGACCGTTCGTCTCCCGAGGCCCGGGTGCGAGCTCCGCACCGTTCTGCGCGCTCGCGGCGCTGGCTCCCCGCGGCCCGGACGAGGTGAGCTCCGCACCGTTCCGCACGCTCGCGGCCGAGACGGCGCCCGGCACCGCGGCGGCGTCCGCGCCCGGCACCGCGACGTCGTCCGAATCCGCGCCGGAGACCGCGGGCGGCCACGGCTCCCCACCGGGGACGCGCGGCAGCCCGCGACGCGGGGAGCGGGGTGTGGACGCCATCTATTTCTTCGGAGCCTCGAGCGCGCTGATCAGTTGCGGGACGACGGTGAACAGATCTCCGACGATACCGAAGTCGGCGATGTCGAAGATGGGCGCCTCGGGGTTCTTGTCGACCGCTACGATCACGCCCGCCGTCTGCATGCCCGCGCGGTGCTGGATGGCCCCGGAGATACCGAGCGCCACATACAGCCGCGGAGAGACCGACACCCCGGTCTGCCCCACCTGGGCGGTCGCGGGCACGTATCCCGCGTCGACGGCGGCTCGAGACGCGCCGACGGCCGCGCCGAGCACGTCGGCGAGCTGCTCGACGAGGGCGAAGTCCTCTTTCGAGCCCACCCCGCGGCCTCCCGCGACGACCGCGGCGGCTCCGCGCAGCTCGGGCCGCGTCGAGGGCGCGGCGGTCTCGGAGAAGTCCTCGACCCGTGCCGAGGGGATTCCGGATGCCGACACGTCGAGGCCCCGCGCCGACAGCGGTCGCGCGTCGAGGCGGCCGTCCACCGCCCCGGGGCGCAGCGTCGCGACCAGCGGCCCGAACGTGGGCGCCCCCTCGACGGTGAACGCTCCGCCGAAGGCCGAGTGGTGGGCGACGACGCCGAGGTCGTCGCGGCGGATGCCGACGACATCGGTCGCGAGCGGAAGGCGCAATCGCACCGCGAGGCGGGCCACGGCGTCGCGCGACTCGATCGCGTTCGAGGCGAGCACGAGGTCGGGGCTCTCGACGGCCACCGCCGCGGCGAGCGCGTCGACGACGGGGCCGGTCAGCACGGCGGGATCGACGGCGGCGGTGAGCACGCGCACCGCCCCGAGGCCCGCGGCCTGCTCCGCGGCGCCCTCGAGCACGTCGGCCGGAGCCGCGATGACGGCGACCGGCTCGCCCACCCCGGCGGCCGCGGCCAGCAGCCCGGCCGACGAGGCGGCGAGCGCACCGGACGGCAGCACCTCGAGCAGCACCACGGCGACGCTCACCGGGCCACCCCCTCGGCGATGAGGAAGGCCGCGAGCTTCTCACCCGCATCACCCTCGTCGACGATCTTCGTGCCGGCCGCGCGCGGCGGCCGCTCGGCGACCGACAGCATGATGTACCGCGCTTGGGCGGGGTCGTCGGCCTCGACGCCGAGCTCGGTCGGATCCCACGTCTCGTACGGCTTCTTCTTCGCCGCCATGATGCCCTTGAACGTCGTGAAGCGTCCCTCCGGGAGCGCCTCGGTGACCGACACCACGGCGGGCAGGGATGCCGACACGCGCATCGTCCCGGCGTCGCTCACGCGGTCGCCCGACACCGTGTCGTCGGTCAGCTCGAGGCGCGACAGGGCCGTGAGCTGCGGCACGCCGAGGATCTCGGCGATCATCGCCGGAACGACTCCGCCGCCGCCGTCGGTGGAGAGGTTCCCCGCCACGACGAGGTCGAACCCCGTGCGGCGGATGGCCGCGGCGAGCACGTCGGCGGTCAGCAGCAGGTCGGCGCCGCGCAGGGCGTCGTCGACGACGTGCACGGCCGAGGTCGCCCCCATCGCGAGGGCCTTGCGCACCGTCGCCGTCGCGGAGGCCGGAGCCATCGTGAGCACCACGACCTCGGTGCCCGGGTGCTCGTCGGCGTGGGCGAGGGCGGCCTCGACCGCGCGCTCGTCGATCTCGTCGAGCACCGGGGCCGAGGCGGAACGGTCGGTCAGCCCCGTCTCGAGGTCGAGGCGTCGTTCTCCCCACGTGTCGGGGACTTCTTTGATCAGCACCACGATCTTCATCGACCTGGCTCCTTCGGTGAGGGGGCGGATGCCGCTGCAGCGCGGCGGCGGAGGAGTTCGGGGCGCGGGGGCTCCGACGGGCTCGGCCGCCACTCCCGCGAGGTCCCTGAGCCTGTCGAAGGGACCGGAAGCCGCGTCCCCGAGCCGGCCGAGCGGTACCGTGAATCGCGAGGAGGACCCATGACCCGACGACTGCCGGTCGATCCGATCGCCGAAGCCAAGCGCCAGTGGCTCGCGCACGGCTGGGACGACGCGGCCGGCGGCATGACGGTCGTGACCTCGGTGATCCGCGCGCACCAGTTGCTCATGGCATCCATCGACCGCGCGTTGAAACCCTTCGACCTGTCGTTCTCGCGCTTCGAGATGCTGCGACTGCTCGCCTTCACCCGCGAAGGGCGGATGCCGATGGCCAGCGCCATCGCGCGCCTGCAGGTGCACCCCACGAGCGTGACCAACACCGTCGAGCGCTTGGCGCGCGACGGATACGTCACGCGGGAGCCGCACCCGACCGACGGCCGCGCCGCGCTGCTCGCGCTGACGGACGCCGGGCGGCACCGGGTCGACGAGGCCACGGCGGCGCTGAACGACGTGTTCGCCGACCTCGGGCTCGACGACGCGGATGCGACGGAGCTCGTGCGCATCATCGCGCGCTTCCGCAAGGGCGCGGGCGATTTCGCCGACCCCGCACCGGTGCCCGACCCGCTCTGACCCTCGCCGGGCAGCGCGGATCCGCGGGCCGCAGCGCCCGCCGGATGCCGTCGCCCCTCATCGCTCATCGGTGCGTGAACGACGGCGACCGCTTCTCGCGGAACGCCGCCATCCCCTCCTTCTGGTCGGCCGTGTCGAAGAGCGACGCGAAAGCCTGCCGCTCGAAGCGCACCCCCTCGGCGAGGGTGGACTCGAGGGCGACGTCGAGCGCCGCCTTCGCCGCGTACAGGGCGGGGAGGGGTTTCTCGGCGATCGTGCGGGCGACGCTCTCGGCCTCGTCGAGCAGCTCCGCGGCGGGCACGACGCGCGACACCAGGCCCGCGCGCTCCGCCTCCGCCGCATCGATCATGCGTCCCGTGAGCACCAGCTCCGCGGCCTTGTAGTACCCGAGGGCGCGCACGAGTCGCTGCGTCCCGCCCATGCCGGGGATCACGCCGAGCTGCACCTCGGGCTGTCCGAACCTCGCGCGATCGGAGGCGAGGATCACGTCGCACATGAGGGCGAGTTCGCATCCGCCGCCCAGGGCGTAGCCCGAGACCGCGGCGATCACGGGGGTGCGGACGGCCGCGAAGCGCGCCCACGCCCCGAAGTGATCGGTGAGCATCATGTCGAGGCCCGACTTCTGCTCCATCTCCTTGATGTCGGCACCCGCGGCGAAGGCCTTCTCGCTCCCCGTCACGACGATCGCGCCCACGCCCTCGTCGGCGTCGAACGCCTCGGCGGCGGCGACGACGTCGCGCATCGACTGCGTGTTGAGGGCGTTCAGCGCCTCGGGCCGGTCGAGGGTGATCCACCCGACGCGGCCCCGCTGCTCGACGCGGATCGTCTCGTACGCGGCATCCTGATCGGTCATGTCACTCCCGTCGTGTCGTCGCGGTTGGCCCCGCTTCTGGCATGCTCGCACGCTGCTCGGCCCGTCGCGCGCCGAGATCACACGTTCGGCCCGAGATCACGCGCAACGCCGCCGCTGGAGCGTGTGCGTTCGCGCCGAACGTGTGATCTCGCGGCCCCGCGGCGCGCGTCGCGCCGCTCACGCGGCGAGGACGTTGCGCCCCACGATGAGGCGCATGATCTCGTTCGTGCCCTCGAGGATCTGGTGCACCCGCAGGTCGCGTACGACCTTCTCGATGCCGTAGTCCTGCAGGTAGCCGTAGCCGCCGTGCAGCTGCAGCGCCTCGTTCGCGACGCGGAAGCCCACGTCGGTCGCGAAGCGCTTGGCCATCGCGCAGCGGGTCGCGGCGTCGGGGGCCTTCGCGTCCAGAGCCTGGGCGGCGTCGCGCACGAGCAGGCGCGCGGCGTCGAGCTCGGTAGCCATGTCGGCGACCGCGAAGATCACCGACTGCTTCTCGCTGAGGGCCTCGCCGAACGTGAAACGCTCGTGCACGTAGGCGATCGCGCGGTCGAGCGCCCACCGCGCCCCGCCGAGCGAGCACGTGGCGATGTTCAGGCGCCCGCCGTTGAGCGCCGTCATCGCGATCGAGAACCCGCGGCCCTCGCCGCCGAGCAGGTTCTCGGCCGGAACGCGCACCTCGTCGAGGATGACGGGGCGGGTGGGTTGGGCGTTCCACCCCATCTTCTTCTCGTTGGGTCCGAACGACAGCCCCTCGGCGTCGGCCGGCACGAGGAAGGCGCTGATCCCGCGCGCCCCCGGCTCTCCGGTGCGCGCCATGACGACGTAGACGGATGCCTCCCCGGCGCCCGAGATGAACTGCTTCACGCCCGTGAGCACGTAGGTGTCGCCGTGGCGGATCGCCGAGGTCGTGATGGCGGCGGCATCCGAGCCCGCTCCCGGCTCGGTGAGGCAGTAGGCGCCGAGATCGTCCATCGCGATCAGAGACGGCAGCCATCGCTCCCGCTGGGCGGCGGTTCCGTAGGTGTCGATCATCCACGCGACCATGTTGTGGATCGTGATGTAGGCCGTCACGGTGGGGTCGCCGTAGGCGAGCTCCTCGAAGATCGCCACCGCGTCCGCGCGAGAGAGCCCGGCGCCGCCCACGTCGTCGTTGACGTAGACGCCGCCGAGACCCAGCTCCCCGGCGCGGCGCAGGACGTCGCGGGGGAAGTGCTTCTCGGCATCCCATTCGAGGGTGTGCGGGGCGAACTCGGTCGCGGCGAAGTCGCGCACGGCGTCGAGGATCGCGGCGCGCTCGTCGGCGGACAGGGTGCTGACCGGCGAGGCGTCGAGCGCGGGGGCAGGGGTGGTGTCCATGCGGCTCTCCTTCGTGAGGCGACGGCGTCGTCGCCCTCCCGAGGTTACCTGGACGTCCTACTAATTAATAGGCCCCGCGACTTCCATTCCCCTCTCGATAAACGCCATTCCTGTCGGGAAACGCGGTGACAGAGCGTTTCTCACCCGGAACGGCGTTTATCGAGGAATGCCGGCGCTCACGCCGCCGCGGGCGGCACCGCCTGCCCCGCGGGCGGCACCGCCTCACCCGTGCGGAGCAGCGTTCGCTCGGGCGGTCATCCGGCGGACACACCGAAGAGCGCGCCCACGGCGTAGGTCGCGGCGAGCGCGAGCGCCCCGCCGATCACCGTGCGCAACACGGCCCGGCCGCGCCGCGCCCCGCCGATGTAGGCCGCGACGTACCCGGTGACGGCGAGGGCGATGAGCACCGCGACGAACGTCGAGGGCACCCGGATCTCGACCGGTGTGAAGAGGATCGTGGCCAGCGGCAGCAGGGCGCCGATCGTGAACGCCACCGCCGAGGCGATCGCCGCGGCCCACGGGCTCACGACGTCGTCGGCGTCGATGTTGAGCTCGACCGCGAGGTGGGCTTTGAGGGCGTCGGATGCCGTCAGCTCGGTCGCCACGCGCGTCGCGGTGTCGCGAGAGAGCCCTTGGGCCTCGTACATGCCGACGAGCTCCGCGAGCTCGGCGTCGGGGTCTTCGGCGAGCTCGCGCTTCTCTTTCTGGATGAGCGCGTGCTCGCTGTCGCGCTGGCTCGACACCGAGACGTACTCGCCCAGCGCCATCGAGATCGCGCCGCCGACGAGGGCCGCGAGACCAGCGATCAGCACGGGGCCCGTGTCGCTCGTCGCCCCCGCGACGCCGACCACGACCGCCGCGGTCGAGACGATGCCGTCGTTGGCGCCGAGGACTCCGGCCCTCAGCCAGTTCAGGCGCTGCGAGAGGCCCTGGCGGTGCGGTTCGTCGGCGTGCGCGCCGTTCGCGGTGGTCATGGCGTCAGGGTAATCCTGCTCGCCCGCGTGTCGGGGGTCTTGCGCCGCGCAGCCACGGTTGTTCCGGGAGGGACGTTCCCCCCTCGTTCACCCGGGAGTCACCGCCGCGCGACATGATCGCCGCGGCGCCGCCCCCGCGGCATCCTCGTGCGCCGTTCGCGACGCGTGAGTTCCCCCCTGCATCCGAGGACACAGCCATGCCTTCGCCCCTTCTCCGCCGCGCGGTCGCGTTCAGTGCGACCACCGCGGCGGTCTGCGCTCTCGCCCTGTCGAGTGCCACCGCGGCATCCGCCGCTCTCGTCGCCGATCCCGTGCGCGACACCGCCGCCGACAGCGCGGTGACGCTGCGCCCGCTCGGCACGTACGAGACCGGTGTGTTCGACCAGTCCGCCGCCGAGATCGTGCACGCCTACAAGAACCGCCTGTTCGTCGTGAACGCGCAGGCCGGTGCCGTCGACGTGCTCGACAACCGCAACCCCGCCGCTCCCGCGAAGCTCTACGCCATCGCCGGCACGGGCGTCGCCAACTCGCTCGCCGTGCGCGCCGACGGCCTCGGCGTGATCGCCCTCGAGGCCGCCGACAAGACCGCGCCCGGCCGCCTGGTGTTCTTCGACGCGGATGCCGCCGAGCCGACGATCCTCGGCGAGGTCATCGTGGGCGCCCTGCCCGACATGGTGTCGATCTCGGCCGACGGCGCCTTCGCCGTCGTCGCGAACGAGGGCGAGCCCGCCGACGACTTCTCCACCGACCCCGAGGGCTCGGTCGGCGTCGTCGCGCTCCCCGCCGAGAAGGCCGCGCCGGGGCAGGATGCCGTTCGCACGGCCGGCTTCGGAGCCTTCGAGCAGGGCGGGTCGAAGCCCCTCGACCCCGCCGTGCGCGTGTTCGGCCCCGACGTCGCCGCCCCCGACCAGGGCTCCACGCCCCTCGCCGCGAACCGCGTGAGCCGCAACCTCGAGCCCGAGTTCGTCACGATCGCCGGTTCGACCGCCTACGTCGCCCTGCAGGAGGCCAACGCCGTCGCGACGGTCGATCTCGCCTCGGCGGAGGTCACCGGCATCCGTTCTCTCGGCTTCAAGGACTACGGCGTCGAGACGCTCGACGCGAGCGACCGCGACCCGAAGGACGCGCCCACCTATCACCAGAAGAGCTACCCGGGCCTGTTCGGCATGTACATGCCCGACGGCATCCAGGCCTACGAGGCGGGCGGGGAGACCTACCTCGTCACCGCCAACGAGGGCGACGGCCGCGAGTGGGGCGACTTCACCGACACCGCCCGCGTGAAGGACCTCGGCTCCGACGGTCTCGCCCCGGTGTGCGCCGACAGCCCGCTCGCCGGCTCGCTCGGCGACGCCGACCTCGGCCGGCTGAACGTCGCGACCGACATGGGTCTGAACGCCGACGGCACCTGCTACTCCGAGCTGTACACGTTCGGGGGCCGCGGCTTCTCGGTCTGGACGACCGACGGCGCGCAGGTCTTCGACTCCGGCTCCGACTTCGAGCGCATCACGCACGACGCGAACCCCGACTTCTTCAACTCGAACCACTCGGCCTCGAACCTCGAGGGCCGCAGCGACGACAAGGGCCCCGAGCCGGAGAACCTCGCGATCGGCGTGGTCGACGGCCGCACGTACGCCTTCATCGGCCTCGAGCGCGTCGGCGGCGTGATGACCTACGACATCACCGACCCGCGGAACGCGACCTACGCCGGATACGTCAACAACCGCGACTTCTCGGTCTCGGTCGAAGACCAGCTCACGGGAGACGAGACCGCCGACCGCGAGCTGCTGTCGAAGGCCGGCGACCTCGGCCCCGAGGGCGTCGAGTTCATCTCGGCCGCGGACTCCCCCACCGGTCGCCCCCTCGTGGCGGTGGGCAACGAGGTCTCGGGCACCACCACCGTGTTCGCGGTCGAGAACCCGAACGTGAAGAACATCGACATCCTCACGATCAACGACTTCCACGGTCGCCTCGAGGCCGGCTCCCAGGGCGAGGCCGGCGCGGCCGTCATCGCCGGCGCGGTGAAGGCGAAGGAGGCCGTGAACCCGAACACGCTGTTCGTCTCGGCGGGCGACAACATCGGCGCGTCGACCTTCACCTCGCTCATCCAGGACGACTCCCCCACGATCGACACGCTGAAGGCGTCGGGCCTCGACGTCTCGGCCGTCGGCAACCACGAGTTCGACCACGGCTTCGCCGACCTCACCGACCGCGTGCTCCCCGAGTACGGCGGCGGGGAGTTCGGCCTCGGCGCGAACGTCTACAAGAAGGGCACGAAAGAGCCCGCGCTGCAGGAGTACGCGGTGAAGGACGTCGACGGCGTGCGCGTCGCCTTCATCGGCACCGTGACGCCGGACACGGCGACCATGGTCGACCCGGCCGGCATCGCCGACCTCGACTTCGGCGACCAGCTCGAAGCGGCGAACCGCGTGGCCGACGAGATCACGGCCGGCGACCTGGCCGACGTGATCGTGCTGCTCACGCACTCCGGCGCCGCCACGTCGAACGACTGCGCCGCCCTCGCGGCCGACCAGGCCGGATTCGGCGCGCTCGCCGTCAACGCCTCGCCCGAGATCGACGCGATCGTCTCGGCGCACACGCACCAGACGTACGCGTGCGACCTGCCCGTGGCCGGCGCCGACCGCACTCGCCCCGTGATCCAGGCCTCGGAGTACGGCAAGGCCATGGGCCAGCTGTCGCTGAACTGGGACACGCGCACCGACTCCCTGGCATCCGTCTCGGGCATGACGTTCCCGCTCGCGGGCGCGTTCCCGGCGGACGCCGACATCGCGGCGAAGGTCGCCGGCTACGTCGCGCAGGCCGACGTCATCGGCGCGAAGCCGGTCGGTGAGATCAGCGGAGACATCCTGCGCGGCGGCACCCCCTCGGGTGCGGATCGCGGCGTGGAGTCGTCGATGGGGAACTGGGTCGCCGACGTGTACCTGTGGGCGACTTCGCAGAACCCCGCCTACGCCGGGACGAAGGCCCAGATCGCCCTGATGAACCCGGGCGGCCTCCGCGCCGACCTGCTGAAGGGCGACGACGGGGTGGTCACCTACAAGGAGGCCGCGCTCGTGCAGCCCTTCGCCAACACCCTCGTGACGGTGACGCTGACGGGCGAGCAGATCCGCGGCATCCTGAACGAGCAGTGGAAGGCCGAGGGCGACCGCCCGAAGCTGCACCTGGGCGTCTCCGACGGCTTCACCTACACGTACGAGCAGGACCCGGCGAACCCGCGCGTCGGTTCGGTCGTCTCCATGGCCTACCAGGGCCGCGCGATCGCCGACACCGACACGTTCACGGTCGTGACGAACTCGTTCCTCGCCAACGGTGGAGACGGCTTCCCGACTTTCGCCGCCGGAACCGACCGCACCGACACGGGTCAGATCGACCTCGACGCGACGCTGTCGTACTTCGAGGCGACGCCGATCGTCGACCCGGCCCCGCTCGGTCGCGCGGTGCTCGCGACGGATGCCGCGCCCGAGCCCGGCCAGCCGAGCGCCGAGCCGACCCCGGCTCCCGCTCCGGGTGAGCCCGGCGCGCAGCCTGGTCGCCCCGCGGGCAACCCGGGCAGCGGTCTCGCCAACACCGGCGCCGAGGCCCCGTGGGGCATCGCCCTCGCGGGTGGCTTCCTCGAGGTCGCAGGTGGACTCGCTTTCGCCCTGCGGCGCCGCCGCTCGGTCTGACGCCTGACACCGGAACGGCCCTCGCCCTCACGGGTGGGGGCCGTTCCCGTCCGCACGAGATCCGGTCTCAGGCGCGCAGCACCTGGACGTGCACCCCGGATGCCGCGGACTCGACGCGCCAGACCTGACCACTGCCCCGCACCGCCGGGGCCGCCTGCGCCGAGATCACCAGGGCCGTGTCCTCGTCGATCGCCACCCCGTCGGTGACGAGCCCCGCGTCGACCGCGGCGATCAGGCGAGAGAGGGTCCCCCACTGGGCGGCGTGCACGTCGACGGCGAAGTCGAGCAGTCCGAGACCCGGGCGCACCTCGACCGCGTCGAGCTCTTCGCCCGCGTCCTCCGACACGACCTCGATCCCGTCGACGCGGAACCCGCCGACGAGCGCGGGGCCCGCCGCGATCGCCGCGCCCGCTGAGAAGCCGGCGTAGGGCATGCCGTCGGCGACCCGTTCGCGCACCGCATCCCGGATGCCGGAGAACGCCTCGCGGTACGCGGGGGTCAGGCCCCCGCCGACGAAGACGCCGTCGGCCCCGCCGATCGCGGCATCCGTGAAGCCCTCCCCCTCGACGATCGCGTGCACGCGGATCTCGGCGGATGCCGCACCCGCGGCCTCGAGGACGCCGCGGAAGCGCTCGACCGAGGCGTCGTCGTCGGCCTCGAGCACGAGCAGCAGGGCGATGACGAGCGGGCGATCGGTCGCCCGCTCGCGCGCCTCGCCTACGAAGGCCTCCAGCAACGATCCGCAGACGGCGACATCGCGGCCGCCGCCGAGAAGGAACACACTCATGCGCCCAGTATCCCCGCCCACCGCCACGCGCGTGAGTCGCCAAGATGTGTCGCTTCGACGGGCCCGCCGGCGACAGAACCTGGCGACTCACGCGCGGGGCGGGGGGCGGGGGGCGGGGCGGGTCAGTACCGCCGCAACAGCGCGGCGAGGGCCTGACCGCCGCCGATGCACATCGTCACGACCGCGTACTCGAGGTCGCGGCGCTGCAGGTCGAGGGCCGCGCGCACGGTGAGGATCGCACCGGTCGCGCCGACCGGGTGGCCCAGGGCGATCGCCCCGCCGTACGGGTTCACCTTCGCCGGGTCGAGACCCGCGTCGCGGATCACCGCGACCGCCTGCGCGGCGAACGCCTCGTTCAGCTCGATCACGTCGACGTCGGCGGGGGTGAGCCCCGTCCGCTCCCACAGCCGCTGCAGGGCGAGGACCGGGGCGTACCCCATGATCTCGGGGTCGACGCCCGCGGTCGTCACGGCCTCGAGCGTCGCGAGCCCGGCGAGCCCCCGCTCGCGCACGTCGTCCTCGCGCATCAGCACGGTCGCGGCGGCGCCGTCGTTGATGCCCGAGGAGTTGCCGGCCGTCACCGACCCGTCCTTCTCGAACGCCGGCCGCAGGCCGGCCAGCACCTCGAGGGTCGTGTCCGGGCGCGGGTGCTCGTCGACCGACACCTCGACCGGCCGACGGCCGCCGGTGGTCACGGGCACGATCTCTTCCGCGAAGGCCGCGCGGGCGGCATCCGTCGCCGCTCTCCGCTGGCTCTCGACGGCGAAGGCGTCCTGCTCCTCGCGCGAGACGGAGTACCGGGATGCCACGACCTCGGCCGTCGTGCCCATGTGCCGCCCGCTGAAGGGGTCGGTGAGGATTGCGAGCGTGCCGTCGAGGAGCGTCCGGTCGCCGAGCCGCGCGTTGCCGCGGGCGCCGTACTCGAGGAACGGGGTGCGCGACATGCTCTCGTCGCCGCCGGCGACCGCGACGTCGATGCCGCCCCAGCGCAGCTCCTGCGCGGCCGACCAGATCGCCTGCAGGCCCGAGCCGCAGAGGCGGTTGACGGTGAACGCGGGTACGCGCGTGGGAAGACCCGCGGCGAGCGCAACGCGGCGGGCGTTGTACGCGTCGGGGCCGTTCTGGGCGATGCAGCCCATCACGACCTCATCGACGGCGTCCTTCTCGACCCCGGCCCGTGTGAGGGCCTCGGTCACGGCGACGGCGCCGAGCTCGTACGCGTCGACCCCCGAGAGCGATCCGCCGAACGAGCCGATGGGGGTGCGGGCACCCGAGACGATGACGATCCGCGGCTCGGACATCAGCCCGCCGCCTCCTCGGGGCGTTCGCGGGCCTCGAGGTCGGCGGCATCCGGGACGTATCCCTCGACGTGCCGCTCGCCGGGGCCGACGTACGCCGAGAGCGGGCGAATGAGGGCGTTCGACGCCTGCTGCTCGCGGATGTGCGCCGTCCAGCCCGTCACGCGGGCCGCGACGAACAGCGGAGTGAACGTGAGCGTGTCGAAGCCCATGAGGTCGTAGGCCGGACCCGAGGGGTAGTCGAGATTGGGGTAGATGCCCTTGCGCTCGACGAACTGCGACTCGAGGGCGTCGTAGAGGGCGGCGACGTCGGGGCGGTCGTAGTGCGCGACGAGGGTGTCGAGGGCGGCCTTCATCGTGGGCACGCGCGAGTCGCCGCGCTTGTAGACGCGGTGGCCGAAGCCCATGATCTTGCGCTTGGCGGCGAGGGCGGTGTCGAGCCACGGCCCGACGTTCTCGGCCGAGCCGATCTCGGTGAACACGTGCAGCACCGCCTCGTTCGCCCCACCGTGCAGGGGTCCCTTGAGCGCGCCGATCGCGCCGACGACCGCGGAGTACAGGTCGCTGAGGGTCGAGGCGATGACCCGCGCGGTGAACGTGGAGGCGTTGAAGGAGTGCTCCGCATACAGGATCATCGAGCGGTTGAAGGCGTCGACGACGACCTCGTCGGCCTCGTCGCCGAAGGTCATCCACAGGAAGTTCGCCGCATAGTCGAGGTCGTCGCGGGGCTCGACGACCTCCTCGCCGCGGCGGCGGCGCTGACCGTACGCGACCACGGCGGGCAGCTGCGCCCACAGGCGGATCGAACGCTCGAGGTTCTCTTCGGGGGTACCCACGGCATCCATCACGTTCGAGATTCCGGCGGTCTCGCGCGCGCCGATCACGCTCACGGCCGTGCGCACCTCGTCCATCGGGTGGGTCGAGGTCGGCAGCAGGTCGATCGCGGCGCGGACGTCGTCGGCGAGCGCCCGGTGCCGACGCTCGGTGGAGCGCAGGTCGGCGAGCTGCGCGGCATCCGGGAGATCGCCGTTCCACAGCAGGAACGCGACCGCTTCGAACGGCTGCGTCGCGGCGAGCTCCTGCACCGGATAGCCGCGGTACAGCAGGCTGTTCGTGTCGGGGTTCACCTTGCTGACGGCGGTCTCGTCGACCGTGACGCCGGCGAGGCCCTTCTTGATGTCGGTCATCGTCTCTCCCTCGAGTCGTGCTCAGTGTTCATGCTGCCGGATGCGGTGGTGGCGGGGGTGCGAACCTTGTCCCACTTATTGCCGGTCTGGCGGCCCCACACCCGCAATAAGTGGGACGAGCACCGTCATGAGTGGGACGAGATTCGCGAGAAGTGCGACAAGGCGGCGCGGGCAGACGGCTCGGGCCTCAGCGCTCGACGGTGAAGTCGAAGACGTCGGCGTCGAAGCGGGTGTAGCCCTCGTAGTCGATGAGGTCGTAGAGGTCGGCGCGGTGCTGCATCTCGCCGAGCTGGTCGCGCAGATGACCCTCGGATGCCAGGGCGTCCAGGCCGCGGCCGGCCGCGCCCATCGCGAGTCGCAGCAGCGACACCGGCCAGATGACGAGGTTCACGCCCGCGTCGCGCAGCTGCGCGGTCGAGAACAGCTCCGACTTGCCGAACTCGGTCATGTTCGCCAGGATCGGCACGTCGAGCGCCGCGCGCATCGCCTCGAACTCGCCCAGGTCGCGCATCGCCTCGGGGAAGATCGCGTCGGCGCCCGCGTCGACCAGGGCCTTCGCGCGGTCGATCGCGGCATCCAGTCCCTCGACCGCGCGCACGTCGGTGCGCGCCATGATCAGGAAGTCGGGGTCGCGGCGCGCGTCGACCGCGGCGCGGATGCGCTTGATCGCGGTGTCGGCATCCACGACGCTCTTGCCGTCGAGGTGGCCGCAGCGCTTCGGGTTGACCTGGTCCTCGATGTGCGTGCCCGCGAGCCCCGCGTCCTCGAGGGTCTGGATCGTGCGCGCGACGTTCATCGGCTCCCCGAAGCCGGTGTCGGCGTCGATGATCGCCGGCAGGTCGGTCATGCGCGCAATCTGCTGCCCGCGCCCGGCGACCTCCGTGAGCGTCGTGAGTCCGATGTCGGGCAGGCCCAGGTCGGCCGAGATGACGGCGCCCGAGATGTAGACGCCGTCGAAGCCCTTGCGCTCGATCAGCCGGGCCGACAGCGGGTTGAAGGCCCCCGGCATCCGGACGAGCTCTCCGGATGCCAGCTTCTCGCGCAGCGCGCGACGCTTCTGCTGCGGGGTGGTCTGGGCGTGCAGCATCAGAACAGCCCCTTCGGCGCGGGCGCGAGGGCCAGCACGCCGGGCTTCGCGACGATCGTGAGCTGCATGACCTCGGCGGGGGTCAGCTCGGGCAGTCGCTGCACGAGCTCGAGGAACCGCTCGATCTCCTCGGGCATCAGCACGGGCTCGGCCAGCGTGCGGAACTTGCGGATGTAGTCCTCGCGCGCGAACGGCCGGGCGCCGAGCGGGTGGGCGTCGGCGACGGCGATCTCGTCCTCGACGACCGAGCCGTCGGCCAGCGTGATGACCACGCGGCCGCCGAAGGCCTTCTCGTTCGGGTCCTCGGAGTGATAGCGGCGCGTCCACTCGGCATCCTCGGCCGTGGTGACCTTGTGCCACAGCGCGACCGTGTCGGAGCGTCCCGCGCGCTCGGGGGCGTAGGAGTCGACGTGGTGCCAGGCGCCGTCCTGCAGGGCGACGGCGAAGATGTACGGGATCGAGTGGTCGAGCGTCTCGCGCGAGGCGGTGGGGTCGTACTTCTGCGGGTCGTTCGCCCCCGAGCCGATGACGTAGTGCGTGTGGTGGCTGGTGTGCAGGACGATGGATGCCACGTTCGCGGGGTCGCGCAGATCGGGGCGCTCCGTGCCGAGGCGTCGGGCGAGGTCGATCCAGGCCTGCGCCTGGTACTCGGCCGAGTGCTCCTTCGTGTACGAGTCGAGGATGCCGCGCTTGCTCTCGCCCTCGCCGGGCAGGGGCACGTCGTACGAGGCGTCGGGGCCGTCGAGCATCCAGGCGATCACGCCGTCCTCCCCCTCGTAGATCGGCGAGGGGCTGGTCTCTCCGCGCATCGCGCGGTCGACGGCCTCGATCGCCATCTTCCCGGCGAAGGCGGGGGCGTGCGCCTTCCACGTCGAGATCTCGCCCTTGCGCGACTGGCGCGTGGCCGTGGTGGTGTGCAGCGCCTGACCGATCGCCTGGTAGATGGTCTCCTGGTCGAGGTCGAGCAGGGTGCCGATGCCGGCGGCGGCGGCGGGCCCGAGGTGGGCGACGTGGTCGATCTTGTGCTTGTGCAGCGAGATCGCACGCACGAGGTCGATCTGGATCTCGTACGCGGTGGCGAGCGCCCGCACGAGAGCGGCGCCGTCGCGACCGGTGTGCTGCGCGACCGCGAGCACGGGCGGGATGTTGTCGCCCGGGTGCGAGTAGTCCGCCGCGAGGAAGGTGTCGTGGTAGTCGAGCTCGCGCACGGCGACGCCGTTCGCCCACGCGGCCCACTCGGGGCTGGTGCGGCGCTCGAGCAGGCAGCCGAAGACGGTCGCGCCGGGTCCGCCGATCGACACCGCGTGATCGAGCGCCTGCTGGCGCGCCGCGCTCACCGGCTGTCGGGTGAGGGATGCCGCGGCCACGGCCGCGTTGTCGATCAGGCGGTTGACGATCATGTCGACCACGTCGTCGTCGACGGCGACCGGGTCGACCGCGACGCGAGCAAGTGCCCACGCGAGCTGCCCCTCCCGGGCGAGGTTCTCGTCGCTGCGGTGCACGCGCACGTGGTGGGTGATCGTCATGAGGGGTCCTCCGTGAGGGCTTCGAGGATGGTCGTGAAGGCGTTGTGCAGGTGCACGTGGGTGGCGTGGGCGGCGAGTTCGGGGTCGCCGCCGCCGATCGCGCGGGCGATCAGTTCATGCTCTCGCGCCGAGGCGGAAAGGCGCAGGGGGTTGTCGCGGGCCATGCGCCGCACCCGCACGAGGTGCGTGCGGACGCTGCGCAGGGCCGACGAGAGGTAGGCGTTGTCGACGGCGGCGTCGATCGCGGAGTCGAAGCGGGCGATGAGCGCGTAGTACTCGTCGGCATCCGCGGTGTCGACGCGCGCGAACTCCGCCGCCAGCGCGTGGAACACCCGCCGGTCGCCGCGCTGCGCGGCCAGTCGCGCGGCCTCGGTCTCGAGCGCGCGACGCAGGTCGAACAGGGCGCGGATGTCGTCGGCGTCGATCCCCGCGACCACCGTCACGCGGGCGGATGCCTGGGCGACGAGCCCGTCGGATGCCAGTCGGCGCAGGGCCTCGCGCAGGGGGGTGCGGCTGACGCCGAGGCGCGAGGACTGCTCCACTTCGCCGAGCACGGTCCCGGGGGCGAGGGTTCCGGTCTGGATCTCGTCGAGGAGGGTCGCGTACGCGCGTTCGCTCGCCCGCATGGCGCACCTCCCTCGTGTCGCCTCTCAGTGTATGCACTAAAGGGGCTAATGGACACCTTTCCGGCATCCGATCCGGCCTTGCGTATACAACACGGCGGGAGTCACCACTTGCACCCCCTCGACGGCGTCCCCGCGGGCTCAGGCGCGGCCCCACGACTCCAGGGTCGTCGGGATGGATGCCAGGGTGCCGAGCGCCGCGTCGCGGTCGGCCCGCGCGAGGGTCAGGCCGGCGACCACCAGCGAGGCGCAGACCGCCGCGAGGGCGTCGACCGCGTCGGGCGTCAGGTCGGGGCGGCGGTCGGCGACGGCCGATCGGATCGCCGCGCGCATCTCGGCCGCGTAGCCCGAGACGAGCGTGCGCACCTCGGCGTCGTCGCTGGCCAGCGGTGAGGAGCCGGCGTTGAGCAGCAGGCATCCGAGGCGGGCGCGCGGGGAGTCCGCCGCGATCGCGGTGTGCATGTCGTCGACGTAGGCCTCGAGCGCACCGGGGTCTCCGCCGCCCAGGGGGCGCAGTCGCGTGCGGACGACGTCTTCGAGGTAGGCCGCGAGCACGGCGTCGAAGAGCCCCCTCTTGCTGCCGAAGGCATTATAGATGCTCGAGCGCGTCAGCCCGGTCGCCTCCTCGAGCTCGGCGATGCCCGTCTCGGCGTACCCGCGCCTCCAGAACACGTCGCGCGCGGCGTCGATCACGGTGGAGCGCTCGAAGCTCGGCATCCTGCCCATGTCACCCCTCCGCTCTCGATCGTCGTTCATCCCGCGGGTTGCATTCGCGGGCTCGCGGTCTATATTAGACCAGTCGTTACAAAATAACCACGGGAGGCATTCCATGCGCGCAGTCATCCACCACGAGTTCGGCGAGCCCGCCGACGTCCTCGGCGTCGAAGAGGTCGAGACCCCGACCCCCGGCCCCGGCGAGGTGCGCCTGCGCGTGCTGCTGTCGCCCATCCACAATCACGACCTGTGGACCATCCGCGGCACCTACGGCTTCAAGCCCGAGCTGCCCGCGCGCGCCGGAACCGAAGCGGTCGGCGTCATCGAGGAGCTCGGCGAGGGCGTCGAGGGCCTCACGGTCGGCCAGCGCGTGGCCACCGGCGGCACCTTCGGTGTGTGGGCCGAGCAGGTCGTCGCGAAGGCGGCGGGCCTCATCCCCGTCGCCGAGGGTCTGAGTGATGAGGTCGCCTCGCAGCTCGTGTCGATGCCCTTCAGCGCGATCAGCCTGCTGCACTCGCTCGACCTGAAGGCCGGCGACTGGATCGTGCAGAACACCGCCAACGGCGCGGTCGGCCGCATGGTCGCGCAGATCGCGAAGGCGCGTGGCGTCAACGTCATCGGTCTCGTCCGCCGCCAGAGCGCGGTCGCCGAGCTCGCCGAGCAGGGGATCGACAACGTCGTGTCGACCGACGCCGACGACTGGCGCGAGAAGGCCCTCGCCCTCGCGGACGGTGCGCGCATCGTCGCGGGCGTCGACTCGGTCGGAGGCCCCGCCGCCGGCCAGGTGCTGTCGATGCTGAGCGAGAACGGCACGCTCGTCATCTTCGGCTCGATGGGCGCGGGGAAGCTCGAGCTCGGCGCCGGCGACATCATCTTCCGCCAGGCCACCGTGAAGGGCTTCTGGGGCAGCGTCGTCAGCAAGACGATGGATGCCGAGACCCGCGGCGCCCTGTTCGGCGAACTGTCGCGCTACCTCGCCGACGGCACGCTGACCCTCCCCGTCGCGGCGACCTTCGGCCTGGACGACGCCCGCGAGGCCGCTCGCGCGAGCGACTCGCCCCGCGTCGGCAAGGTGCTGCTGCGCCCGTAACCCGCCGCGCTTGTCCGCCACGTCGAGTGTCCACGAAACGCCGCCACGCACCCGCGCGATACGGCGCGTCTTGGACACTCGACGGCGGTGCGCGGCGTCAGGGCGCGATGGGTTCACCGAGACGGGATCAGCGCGTGGGCGGCGGTGTAAAGCTCCGACGTCAGCGCGTCGAGTCGCGCGTTCACCTCGCGGGGATACGAGCCGTCGACCGGCAGCATCACGTCGTTGAGGCTGCCCATTCCTCCGAACAGACGCAGCGTCTGCGAGGCGACCTGGCGGATGTCGTCACCGTCACCGGCAGCCTCGGCGCGTTCGGCCAGCGTGGCGATCGATCCGGACCACCGCTTCTCATCGTGGTCGCGGAGGAACTGCGCGAGCGATCGGGCGACGGTGACGAAAGCGCGACGGTTTCGGGCAGCTTCGTCGGGACGGGTGACCATGTGACCACTCTGCCCCGACGAGCCGTCCCGCGCCCCTGCCGGGTCGAGTGTCCACGACACCCGGATATTCTCTCGGAGTGTCCGGGTGTTCTGGACACTCACGGGGCGAGCGGGCCGGCGCAGCGCACGACACCGGGCCGCGTCAGGCGCCGGGCAGAGCCTCGAGGGCGGCCTCGAGCGCGTCGAGGGCGGGGCGCTGCCCCTTCACGAGCGCGTCGCGCGCGGCATCCAGGTCCATCCACTCCGCCCGGTCGACCTCGGGGAACGACGCCGTGCGCCCCGAGCGTGGGGGCCACTCCATCTCGAACGTGCCGAAGGTGAATCCGGATGCCGTGAACCCGGCGCCGTCGCCGCAGAACACGACGACCTTCTTGCCGCTGCTGTACGCGAACGTGCCGAGCTCCGCCCAGTCCGTCTCGGGCGGATCGACGCCGAGCTCCTCGCGGAACTCGCGGCGCGCGGCATCCTGAGCACTCTCCGTGTCGGGGTCGTACTCGCCCTTCGGGATCGACCAGGCGCCGGCCTCCTTCTTCGCCCAGAACGGCCCGCCCATGTGCGCGATCAGCACCTGCGGCGTCGGATCGAGCCGATAGAGCAGGAGTCCCGCGCTGTGGACGACCATCACGCCACCGCGGCCGGCACCTTGTTCGCCTCGTCGGCGATGATGTCGGCGCGCTTGCGGAAGGTGCGCGCCGAGACGCGGTCCAGGGCGATCTGCCCGCGCATCTTCTCGGCCTTCTCGTACAGCGAAGGGCCGCCGAATCCGGTCAGCACCTTCACGAGCACGGGCAGCAGCTCGATCATGAAGAACAGCGCCGCGATGAGGTAGTGCGCCCAGCGCAGCACCGGCTCGCGGTCGGACAGGCGTTCCAGCGCGGTGATCTGACTGAGCAGCCCCACCGCCCCGGCGTTGCCGTCGGCGATCGACGAGGCGCGCTGGTTGTACGCGGCGAGCGCCGACTCGTACTGCGCGCGGGCCGCGGGCAGCTGGTCCTCGGCCTGCTGCTTGTTCGCGTCGGCGGAGGATGCCGCGGCCTCGGCGCCCGCGGTGTTGGCGGCCGCCAGCGTCGACTGCGCCTGCTGCAGCTGCGTCGACAGCGCGTCGTAGGCGGACTGCGCCTGCTGCAGCTGCGCCTGCGCGGCATCCGAACTCGCGCCGTTCCCGGCGACGCCGGTGCAGCCCGGTACCGTTCCGGCGCCCTGGCCGGTGAGCTCGCACTGGTAGACCGCGCGGGCCTGGTCGATGACGGTCTGCTGAGCGGCGAGCTGCTGGGTGAGCTGGTCGACGGTCTGCTGGGCGGCTGCCGATTCGGCCGAGGTCGACGAGGTTCCCGTGACGATGCCCGTCGCGGCCTGGTTCTCGAGCGCCGAGACCTGGGCGGACGCGGCGTCGAGGGCCTGCTTCTCGGGGCCGCTGGTCACGGCATCCTGGTCGCTCAGGGCCTGCGTGATGTTGGTGGCGTTCACCTCGCGGGCGATGTCGTTCTGGAACACCTGCAGCACCAGCGGCTCCGCCACGACGATGCCGATGAGAGCCGCCATGATCACACGGGGCATCGCGAGCCCCAGGAGGCGGAAGACGTTCTTGGTCGAGCGCATCGTCGAGGTGAGGAAGCGGTCGAGGTTGAAGATGATCAGTCCCCACACGATCGCGAGGGGGATCGCGAGGAAGATGCTCACCCGCACGCCGGTCAGCAGCGCGAACATCATCGACAGCGCCGACACGAGCGCGGTCCCGGCGAGCACGAGGAACATCTGCACGAAGCGCGGGACCTCTTCGGGCACCTCGTCGAGCACGTCGTTGTCGGCTCCGCCGAGAACGGCCATGCGCCGGATGAGCGAGAGCTTCGGGCGGCGAGGATCCGAGCGGCGCAGACGCGGGGGCCGCGGCTCGGTGGTGACCGGGATGGATGCCACGGCGGGCGCGGCGAGCACCCGCTCGGGCACGACCGCGGTCTGGGCGTCGTCTGCTTGCGTAGCGTCGGCTTGCGTGGCGTCGGCTTCCGGGGCGTCCGCTTTCGGGGCGTCGGCTTCTGAAGCGTCGGCGGACGCGCGGTCGATCACGACGGTGTCGTGGTCGACGGCCGGGGAGTCGGCGTCGACGTCGGAGTCGTCGAGGAAGGGGTCGCGCGGCTCGTCGTCGGCGGGCGGAGCGCCCCACGGCTCGGAGGTGTGCTCGTGCGCGGCGTCGTTCGAGCGCGCGCCGTCCGGGCGCGCAGCGGCGTTCTGGGCGGCGAGGATGTCGTCGAGGTACTGCACGCGTTCCTCGTCCGTCGTGAACTCGATTCGACCGTCGGAGCCGAAACGGCCGGGTCGGTGAGCGGAAAAGGACATTCGATGAGGGTACGACGCTGAACCTGGCCCGCTCCTGAGCGGGGCCTGAGGCCCGGCTGGGGGCGGCTGGGGGCGGCTGGGGGCGGCGCGGGTCGGTGAGGGGCGCGCAGCGACGCTGGGCGCGCGCGAGATCACACGATCGGCGCGAAAGCACACCGCCCTGCGTGTGATCTCGAGCGCATCGTGTGATCTCGCACGGCGAGGGGCGCGCACGGCGCGGGGCGCGCAGCCGCGCGGAGCGCGCGGCGGCGGAGGGCGCAGCGACGCGGAAGGCGCGCGAGATCACACGATCGGCGCGAGAGCACACCGCCTTGCGTGTGATGTCGAGCGCATCGCGTGATCTCGCGCAGGTGGGGGGGCGCACGGCCGCGCGGAGCGCCCGGCGGAGCGAAGGATGCCGTGCCGTCGGGGAGGGTGCGCGAGATCACACGATCGGCGCGAGAACACACCACCTTGCGTGTGATCTCGAGCGCATCGTGTGATCTCGCGGCGACGGGCACCCAGCCCCGCAACCCGCACCCCCGCGCCCCCGCACCCCCGCCCGGACGCACGACAGCAGGCCGGGCGCGAACGCCCGACCCGCTGCACGAACCGCGTCAGACCAGACGCTTCTTCGGCGAGACCTCGTAGGTGTTCTCGGGGTCGGAGAACACCGCATCGCCCAGTGCCGCGTCGATCGCCGCGAGGGCATCGGCCTCGAGCTTCACGCCCGACGCCTTCACGGTGTCGTGCAGCTGCTCGGGGCGCGAGGCTCCGACCAGGGCGGCGGCGATGTTCGGGTTCTGCAGCACCCACGCGATCGCGAGCTGCGGCATCGTGAGTCCGGCCTCGTCGGCGATCGGCTTCAGCCGCTGGACGGCCTCGAGGGTGTCGTCGTTCAGGAACCGCTTGATGAAGTTCGCGCCGCTCTTCTCGTCGGTGGCGCGCGAGCCCTCGGGCACGGGCTGACCGGGCAGGTACTTGCCGCTCAGCACGCCCTGCGCCATCGGCGACCAGACGATCTGCGAGATGCCCAGCTCCTCGCTGGTGGGCACGATCTTGCCCTCGATCACGCGCCAGAGCATGGAGTACTGCGGCTGGTTCGAGATGAGCTGGATGCCGAGCTGCTTCGCGAGCGCGTGCCCCTCGCGCAGCTGTTCGGCCGTCCACTCCGAGACGCCGATGTACAGCGCCTTGCCCTGGCGGACGACGTCGGCGAAGGCTTGGAACGTCTCTTCGAGCGGCGTCTCGTAGTCGAAGCGGTGCGCCTGGTAGAGGTCGACGTAGTCGGTGCCGAGGCGCTTCAGCGAGCCGTTGATGGAGTCCATGATGTGCTTGCGGCTGAGCCCGGTGTCGTTGGGGCCGCCGGGGCCGGTCGGGAAGTAGACCTTCGTGAAGATCTCGAGCGATTCGCGGCGCTGACCCTCGAGGGCCGTGCCGAGGACGGTCTCGGCTGCGGTGTTGGCGTAGGTGTCGGCGGTGTCGAACGTCGTGATGCCCGCGTCGAGCGCGGCGTGCACCGTGGCGATCGCGGCGTCGTCTCCGACCTGCGAGCCGTGGGTCACCCAGTTGCCGAGGGTGATCTCCGAGATCTTGAATCCACTGTTGCCGAGATAGCGATAAGCGACCATTCCTCCACGCTAGACCCGGCCACCGACACCGGGGCCGCGGCATCCGCCCCTCCCCCGCTCACGCGTCCTTGCGGATCCATCGGAACGTCACCCGCACCACGGCCAGGCCGACCACCAGCCACAGCGACGTCACCAGCAGGATGAGCGGGTGATCCCACGACCCCGACGGCTCGCCCGCGGCGAAGCTCTCGGGCAGGAACACCGAGCGGAAGCCCTGCGCGAGCCACTTCAGCGGGAAGACGCTCGCGACGTTCTGCAGCCACTCCGGCAGCGCGGCGAAGTTGATGTAGACGCCCGAGATGAACTGCAGCAGCAGCACGATCGGGATGACGACGCCGGTGGCGCTGCGTCCGGTGCGCGGCAGGGCCGACAGGCCGATGCCGAGGATCGCGCAGGTCGTCACGCCCAGCAGGAACACCCACGCGAAGGTCAGCCAGCGCTCCGGGTCGGTCGGCAGGGGGACGCCGAAGAACACCGCCGCCACGACGATGAGCAGCACCGACTGCAGCAGGCCCGTGACGAGCACCTGTCCGAGCTTGCCGATGAAGTACGACACCGGGCTGAGGGGGGTGCCGCCCAGTCGCTTGAGGGTGCCGTCGCTGCGTTCCATCGCGATGTCGATCGACATGTTCTGCAGTCCCGACAGCAGTACTCCCGCCGCGAGCATCGCCGGCAGATAGAACTGCGCGGCATCCACCTCGTCTCCGGGGGGACCGAAGGTCTGGGCGTCGAACGCGACCGCGAAGATCAACAGGATCATCACGGGGAACAGGAACGTGAAGAACACCGAGTCGCCCTGGCGGAAGTACGAGCGCACCTCGAACGCGATCCGCGCGGCTCCCAGACGCAGGATGCGGCTCATGCCACGCCTCCCGCCGCGGTCGTGCGCCGCGCCTCGTCGCCGAGGAACGACAGGTAGACGTCCTCGAGGCTCGGGCGCACCACCTCGAGCCGCTCGGGTTCGCCCAGGCGCGCGTGCAGCGCCGCGACCACCCCGCCGGGATCCTGCGTGCGCTGTTCGCGCACCTCGCCGCCCTCGCGCCAGCGCACGAGGGGGACGCGCGCGTCGGGGCCGCCCAACTCGTCGATCGGACCGACGGATGCCACCTGCCCGCCGACGATGATGGCGGCGCGCTCGGCGAGTTCGGCGGCTTCGTCGAGGTAGTGGGTCGTGAGGAGGATCGAGGTCCCCTCCCGCTGCAGGTCGCGGATGAGATCCCAGAACTGGCGTCGCACCTCGGGGTCGAAACCCGTGGTCGGCTCGTCGAGGAACAGCAGCTCGGGTCGACCGATGATGCCGAGCGCGACGTCGACGCGGCGCCGCTGTCCGCCGGAGAGCTTGCGCACGCCGACCCGCGCCTTCTCGGTGAGCCCGACCGCCGCGATCGTCTCGTCGACGTCGCGCGGTCGCGGGTAGAACGAGGCGAAGTGCGACAGGAGTTCCCGCACGGTGGCGGTGGGCGCTTCGCCGGTGTTCTGCAGCACGATCCCGAGCCGCGCCTTCCACGCGAGGCCGCCGCGGTGCGGATCGACACCGAGCACCTCCACCGCGCCGCCCGTGCGGTCGCGGTAGCCCTCGAGGATCTCGATGACCGTGCTCTTGCCTGCGCCGTTCGGCCCGAGCAGGGCGAACGTCTCCCCACGGCGGATGTCGAAGCTCACCCCGCGCAGCGCCTCGACGCCCCCGCGGTAGGTCTTGCGCAGATCCTCGACCCGCACGACGTGATCGCTCATGTGCTCAGTCTGGCGGTAGCGGGACCGGCTGAGCCCTCGCGTGCTCATCGGAAGCGGATGGGAAAGGCTGCAAAGGCACCTGGGAGAACGCTGACCCGTCCAAACCATCCCCCCTTGCCGTCCCGGATCACCACCCGTGCGGGGAATTTCGCCCCCGGTCGCCGCACGTCCCCTTACCGCCCTCGAACCGTCCACGTGGACGCTGGAGGTTGACTTTGTCGTTCCCGCACGTTCCCCCGCTCACCGCCGCCGCCCCCGGTCCCACGCCCGAACCGCTCCTCACCCCCGTCGCTCCCGCCCCCGGGCAGGGGTCGACGGGAACCACCGAAGTCCCGCTCCCGGCCCGGCCCGGAACGACCGTGTCGGGCGGTTTCCTGCCCGACTGGTCGATCGGCGAGTGGCTCGGCTACAGCGGCATCATCATCCTGGCGCTCGCCCTGACCGTCGTCGCGACGACGACCCTGTGGTGGATGCTCCACGCCTGGCGTTCCGCCGATGATCTGCGCGCCACGCAGTTCAGCTCCTCGCCGCGTCCCGCGCGGCACCGGTTCACGCTGCTCGTGCCCGGGCGGCACGAGGAAGAGGTGATGGGGCAGACGCTCGACCGCCTCGCGCAGCAGGACCACCCCGATTTCGAGATCATCGCCATCGTCGGCCACGACGACCCCGGTACCGAACTGGTGGTGCGGCAGGCCGCTGCCCGGCATCCCGATCTCATCAAGGTCGTCGTGGACGACAGCGTCCCCAAGAACAAGCCCAAGGCGCTGAACCGCGCCCTGCAGATCGCGACCGGTGACGTCGTCGGCGTCTTCGACGCCGAGGACGAGGTGCACCCCGGCCTGCTGACGGTCGTGGACTCGAAGTTCCAGGAGACGGGTGCCGACGTCGTGCAGGGCGGCGTCCAGCTGATGAACTTCGAGACCAGCTGGTGGTCGCTGCGCAACGTCCTGGAGTACTACTTCTGGTTCCGCTCGCGCCTGCACTTCCACGCCCGCTCCAAGTTCATCCCCCTCGGCGGCAACACCGTGTTCGTCACCCGCGATCGCCTCGCATGGTCGAAGGGATGGGACGACCAGTGCCTCGCCGAGGACTGCGAGCTCGGCGTGCGCCTGTCCAGCGACGGCGCGAAGGTCGTCGTCGCCTACAACCCCGAGTACGTCACGCGCGAGGAGACCCCGCCGACCCTGAAGTCGCTCTACAAGCAGCGCACGCGCTGGAACCAGGGCTTCCTGCAGGTGCTCGGCAAGGGCGAGTGGAAGGCGCTGCCGACGCTGCGCCAGCGCATGTACGCCCGCTATCTGCTGAACATGCCGTTCCTGCAGGCGGCGACCGGACTGCTGATCCCCATCTCCCTCGTGTTCATCCTTCTCGTGAAGGTGCCGACACCGGTGGCGCTGCTGACCTTCCTTCCGCTGGTACCCACGATCATCACCCTCGTCGCCGAGGCGGCGGGACTGACCGAGTTCGGACGCGTCTACGGCAAGAAGGTGCGCGTTCGCGACTACGTCCGCCTCGTGCTGGGACTCGTGCCCTACCAGGTGTTCCTCGCCGCCGCCGCCGTGCGCAGCGTCGTGCGTCAGATGCGCGGTGACGGCAGCTGGGAGAAGACCGAGCACACCGGCGCCCACCGCGACGCCGCGACCGCGATCCCGTCCACCGCGCGCGACCTCGTCGGCGCCGGCGCGGAGGTGACCCGATGACCTCGACGATCGACCGCGTCCCCACCGGGACGATCCCCTCCGACCGCGCGTCCGCGGGGCTGCGCCGCCGGGTCTCGCCCTGGCGCGCCCGGCTCGGCGACGCACTGTGGCTGCTTCCTCCCCTCGTCCTCGGCCTGCTGGTCAACGCGCTGAACCTGGGCGGCTCCCCGCAGCGCATCGACGACGAGGGCACCTACACCGCGCAGGCGTGGAGCATCGGCAACCTCGGCGAGCTCACGCACTACACGTACTGGTACGACCACCCGCCCCTCGGGTGGATGCAGATCGCCGCTTGGGTCGGTCTGACCGACGGCTGGGACCGCTACGACGTCGCCGTCATCGCCGCGCGCGAGGCGATGCTCGCCGCCACCGCCGCAGCCGCCGTCCTGCTGTGGTTCGTCGTACGCCGCATCGGCTTCGCCCGGTTCACGGCATCCGCCGCGGTCGCGCTGTTCCTGCTGTCGCCGCTGGCGGTGCAGTTCCACCGTCAGGTCTACCTCGACAACATCGCGACCGCCTGGTTGCTCGCCGCCCTGCTGCTGGCGATGAGCCGACGCGCCCAGCTCGCCGGGTACATCGGCGCCGCCGCCGCGTTCGGCATCGCCGTGCTCACGAAGGAGACCTACCTGCTCGCGCTGCCGTTGGTGGCGTGGTTCATGTGGCGCGGGGCAGAGCGCACCACCCGCCGGTACACCGTGTCGGTCGCCTCGGCCGTGCTGGGTCTGATCGGCCTCTCCTACGTCGCCTTCGCCCTGGTCAAGGGCGAGGTCGCCCCCGCCGCCGGGCGTGTGAGCCTGTGGGACGGACTGGCGTTCCAGCTCGCCTCGCGCGAGGGCAGCGGATCGCTGTTCGACCCCGAGAGCCTCATGGCGCGCACCGTCGGACTGTGGTGGCAGCTCGACGCCGTGCTCGTCGTCACGGCGCTCGCGGCCGCCGTCGCGGCCCTGTTCGTGCGTCGCCTGCGTCCGTGGGCGATCGCTCTGCTGGCGCTGACGGCATTCATGTTCCGCGGGGGCTACCTGCCCGTGCCGTACGTCATCATGCTGCTGCCGTTCGCGGCCGTGGTCGTCGCCGGAATGGGGCAGGTGGCCGTCGAGGCCCTGCGCTCTCACGGCGCCCTCCGGCGCCTCGGCGGTGTCGCCACCGCCGTCGGGCTCATCGTCGCGGTGGTGGCCGCGGGTCCGCTGTGGGCCGCGCAGCTGCGCGGGTTCCTCCTCGCCGACCTCGACCGTCCGCTGCGCGACGCCGAGGCGTGGATGACGCAGAACGCCCCGGCCGACTCCCGCATGCTCGTGGACGACGCGATGTGGGTCGACCTGGTGCGCGCGGGCTTCGAGCGCGAGAACGTCGTCTGGTACTACAAGGCCGACACCGACACCGACGTGCAGCAGCTCGCCCCCGACGGGTGGCGCGACTACGACTACGTCATCACGACCGACTCGATGCGCACCTTCCCGACCGAGTTCCCGACCGTGCGTCAGGCGATCGAGAACAGCGCCGTGGTGGCGTCGTTCGGAGAGGGTGCGCAGAAGGTCGACGTGCGCCTGGTCGACACCGCCCAGGCGGCGCTCGCGCAGGCCGCCGACGACGACCTGTACGCCGCCCGATCGGTCGCCGGGCAGCAGGTGCTGCAGAACCCCGACGTCGGCGTCCCCGGCGAGGAGCAGGATCTGCTCACCTCGGGCGTCGTCGACGGACGCATCCTGCTGACCCTCGGCCAGCTGTCATCGCAGGGCCGCATCGACGTGGCCGACATCGCGCAGCTGGAGGGCGATCCCTCGGGCGTGCACCGTCAGCTCACCGTGAGCGAGTTCGCCGGTCAGGACGCCCGGGGGGATGCCGCCGGGGCCGACGCCCTGCTGCGGTTCTACGACTCGCTGACCGGCCCCCTGCGTCCGGTCTCGGTCGAACGCGGCGATGCCGGCGTGGTCATCACGTTCTCACCCGACGAGCCGGTCGATCTGCTCCCCCGTCCCACCTCCTGATCCTCTCCTCCCCCCAACGAAAGGACCGCCATGTTCCGTGCCACTCCCTCCCTTCGTCCCGCGCGGCTCGCCGCGATCGGCGCCGCCGCCCTGCTCACCGCCGGGATCGGCGTCGCCACCGCCCCGGCCGCCTCCGCGGCCCCCACCGCGCCCGGCGGGTGGGCGCGCGTCGCCCACCTCTCCCCCGACACCAAGTCGGTCGACGTCCAGCTGACGGCGCTCGCCGGTGGGGCCGTCGTCTACGAGCTCGACGACGTCGCCTACGGCGCCGTGAGCCCCTACATCCCCCTCGCCGACGGCACGTACGTCGTGTCGATGGTGCCCTCGGATGCCGCCGACGGCACGCAGCCGGTGGTGCAGCAGTCGATCGACATCGCCGAGAGCGAGCCGCTCACGGTCGCCGCCTACGGCCGCAACGCCGACCTGAAGACCACGGTCTTCGAGGACGACCTCTCGGCCCCCGCCGCCGGACAGGCGCGCGTACGCGTCGTGCAGGCCTCGACGGTGGAGCCGACGGTGGACGTCGACACCGCCCAGGGGCGCCCGATCGCGCGCGACGTGCCCGCGGGGTCGGCGACCGACTACGCCGCGGTGCCGGCCGGTTCGTGGGATCTGGAGCTGACGGGCGCGGACGAATCCGCGACCTCGGCGGTGGACCTGCCGGCGGGGTCGGTCTCGACCCTCTTCGTGCTCGATGACGCCCAGGGAGCGCTCACGGCGCAGACCATCACCGACTCCGCGACCCTCGCCGACATGCCGGTCGGCGGCATCCACACCGGTGGCGGCGGAACCGCCGCCGCCACGACCGCGCCCACGGGTGCCGCCGCAACGGGCGCCGGCGCGGTGGCCGTGGCGCTGGGCGCCGTCGCGCTCATCGCGGCGCGTCGGCGCCGCCGCGACGAGGCGCGCGCGTGACGTTCGCACGCCGGGCGTCGACGGTCGGCGCGGTCGCCACCGTCGTCGCCCTGGCGTTGGCGGCGTGCAGCACCGCGACCGAGCCGGAACCCGACACCTCCGACGCCACCGCCGCGACGGCCGAGGCCTTCCTCGACACCTACGTCGACGCCGGTCGCGTGGTGCGCACGGACCAGGGCGGCGACACCGTCAGCGAGGGGCAGGCGTACGGCCTGCTCCTCGCCGTCGCCGCCGACGACCCGTCGCGCTTCGACAGTATCTGGGACTGGACGACCACCCACCTGCAGCGCGACGACGGCCTGCTGGCGTGGCAGTGGAAGGACGGCTCCGTCGTCGACGAGCAGCCCGCCTCGGACGCCGACCTCGATGCGGCGCGCGCCCTGGTGCTCGCGGGCGACGCCTTCGACCGCGACGACCTCCGCGAGCAGGGCGTGTCGCTCGGCGCCGCGGTCCTCGACGAGATGACGACCGAGACCGCGCTCGGGCGCATCCTGCTGCCGGGACCGTGGGCGACGGCATCGCCCCACGCCTACAACCCCTCGTACGCGTCGCCGGCCGCGTTCGACGTGCTCTCGCGCGCGTCGGGCGACCCCCGGTGGGAGGAGCTGGCCGCGGGCAGCGCAGCGGTGACGAGCGCTGATGGATGCCAACACCCTGCCGACCAATTGGGCCACGGTCGCCGACGACGGCACCGTCGCGCTCGCGGGCTCCGCGGGCGGCGGGGGCGAGCCGGCCTACGGCTACGACGCCGCGCGCACGACCATCCGGTTCGCCGAGTCGTGTCATGACGGCGACCGCGCCCTCGCGGCGCGCGTGGCCGCGGCGCTCCCCGGCGGGGACGAGCTGCCCGCCGAGCTCGACGCGGGAGCCGGCGCCCTCACCTCGGATCGGCATCCGGTCGCGTACGCCGCACGGGCGGCCGCGCTCGCCGCGAGCGGGCGCGACGACGAGGCGCGAGCCGATCTGCAGCGCATGGCCGACACCGCGGCATCCACCCCCACGTACTACGGTGCGGCCTGGACGGCCCTCGCCACGGCGATGCTCACCGACGACGTGCTCGACGGCTGCCCCGCGCTCGCGGGCGACCCGGCCGCGGCGGACGCGCCCGGGGCGACGAGCGCCGGGGCGACGACGGCGCCGGGCGTCGGCGCGGCGGGCGGCTTCCAGAATCCGGTGACCCCCGCGGCGGCCAACACGGCCCCGCCCGTGCACATCTCGATCCCGGCGATCGGGGTGGACTCCGACCTCATCGGCCTCGACCGAGGGGACGACGGGTGGATCCAGTCGCCCCGGGACTACGACGCGGTCGGCTGGTACGAGAAGGGGGTCCTGCCCGGAGAGGTCGGTCCCGCGGTCATCGCGGGCCACGTCGATTCACCCACTGGACCGGCCGTTTTCTACGACCTCCCGCGACTGACGCCCGGCGACACTGTGTCGGTCCGCCGCGCCGACGGGTCGACGGCCGACTTCGTGGTGACCGGGCTGCAGACCGTCGAGAAGAACAGCTTCCCCACCGAATCGGTCTACGCGCCGACGCCGACGCCGCAGCTGCGGCTGGTCACGTGCGCCGGGGCGTGGGATCCGGCCAGCGGCCATTACGTCGACAACCTCGTCGTGACGGCCGTCGCCGCCTGATCGCGGCCTCGGACGCATGCGGGCGGCCCCGTGAAGCGTGATCGTCGCCCGCGTGAACACGAAGCGTCAAGGGCGTCAGCCGACCGGGGTCGCCTCGGCCGCCGCCTCGTCTTCTTCGGTCGCCACGAGCTGGCCGCACGCCCCGTCGATCTCCTTGCCGCGGGTGTCGCGCAGGGTCGTCGGGATGCCCGCGTCGTTGAGACGGCGCACGAACTCGTTCTGCACCGGCACCTCGGATGCCGTCCAGATCGAGCCCGGGGTCGGGTTCAGCGGGATCGGGTTCACGTGCACCCAGCCGCGCCCGCGGGCGTTGAGCTTGTCGGCCAGCAGGTCGGCGCGCCACGCGTGGTCGTTCATGTCCTTGATCAGGGCGTACTCGATCGACACGCGGCGCCCGGTCTTGTCGAAGTAGGCGCGGGCGGCGTCCAGGGCCTCGTCGACCTTCCAGCGGGAGTTGACCGGGATGAGCTCGTCGCGCAGGCCGTCGTCGGGCGCGTGCAGCGAGAGGGCGAAGGTCACCGGGATGTCCTCGTCGGCGAGCTTCTTGATCGCGGGAACGAGGCCCACGGTCGAGACGGTGATGCCGCGGGCGCTCATGCCGAGGCCGTGCTCCTTGTCGACCATCACGCGCACGGCCTGCATGACGCGGGCGTAGTTCGCCAGCGGCTCACCCATGCCCATGAAGACGATGTTCGAGACGCGGTCGAGCGAGTGGTCGTCGCGCTTCTTGCCGCCCAGGCCGCCGGCCGCGATGAGGGCGTTGGCGCGCACGATCTGCTCGACGATCTCGGCCGCCGACATGTTGCGGGTCAGGCCCGCCTGCCCGGTGGCGCAGAACGGGCAGTTCATGCCGCACCCGGCCTGCGACGACACGCACAGCGTGATGCGGCCGGGGTAGCGCATGAGCACCGACTCGACGAGGGCGCCGTCGTGCAGCTTCCAGAGGAACTTGATCGTGTCGCCGCGGTCGGTCTCGAGCCGGCGCACCTCGGTGAGCAGGGGCGGGAGCATCCCCGCGACGAGCTCTTCGCGACCGGATGCCGGCAGGTCGGTCATGTCGGCGGCATCCGACGTGTAGTGCGTGAAGTAGTGCTTCTCGAGCTGCTTCGCGCGGAAGCCGGGGAGGCCCAGCTCCTTCACCTTGGCGACGCGCTCGTCAGCGGTCATGTCGGCGAGGTGCACGGGGGGCTTGCCGCGCTTGGGGCTGGCGAACTGCAGGAGCGGGCGACCGGTCTCATCCTTGGCCTGCTGCCAGCCCTCGGTCTTCGGTCGCACTTGGCGGGCCGGAGCGGTGCGCGGCTTCGTCTCGCGGACGGCGGTGTCGGCAGGCGCCCCCGCGGGGCGCGCCTGCCGGGGCGTGGTGGAGCGCACGGGGGGCTGATCGGTCATGGTTTCCAGGGTACCGGGGCGCGCCTGCGTCGCGGCTGGGCGCGCTCGACCCTCCGTCTTGATCGCGTGAGGGGTCGAGAAGTGTCGCCTCGTGAGGCGGCAGGCGACAGATTCCGACCTCCCACGCGAGCCACGGAGAAGGGCCGGAACCCAGAGGACACGCGAGGGGCCGGGATGCCGGGCGTCGGGGGGATACACCCGGCGCGGCCCCTCGCGCGATCGGGTCAGGCGGCGTCGAGATCCTGCTCGAGCAGCGCCTGGAGCTCGTCGGCGACGCGGTCGGCCTCGGGACCGTCGACCTCGAGGGCCACCTCATCGCCCGTGTTCACACCGAGCTGCAGCAGCGCGAGGATGCTGCGCGCATCGACGGAGGTGTCGCCGGCGGCGAGAGTGACGGTGTGCTTCGACGCCGCAGCCGCGCGGGCGAGGGTGGCAGCGGGGCGGGAGTGCAGGCCGGAGGACGAGCCGAAGACGGCGGTGCGCTGTGCCATGGGAGACCTTTCGGGGTGTTCAGCTCGACTGGGCGCGAGCGATGTGCAGGGCAAGGTAGCCCACCTCTTCGTCGGAGATGACCACCTCGTGCTCCTTCAGAACGAACGCGCGGATGCGTTCGGCCGTCGCGACGGCGCGCGGGTGCTTCGCCGTCATGGTCGCGAAGAGCAGGTCTTCGTCCTGACCGGCGAGGCGGTCGCTGAACAACCGCTCCGCGAAGAACTGCAGGTGCGTGAGAAACCGACGGGTGTGGAGGTCGTCGGCATCCAAGGTCACTCCCCCGGAGTGCGTGACGATCGTGGTGATGTCCGACACCAGCCCGACCACGCGCATCGAGTCGACGGCCGGTCGCCCCACCTCGGAGTTGACGAGGTGGAAGGCGATGTTGGCGGCTTCCTCGTCGGGCAGCGACACCCCCGTGCGGTCGCGGAGCCGTCCGAGCGCGCGCAGGCCCACCTCGTATTCGCGCGGATAGACGGTCCGCACCTCCCACGCCAGGCGATTGGTGACCTGCAGGCCCCGCCGCTGACGCTCCACCGCGAAGTGCAGGTGGTCGGTGAGCGTGAGATAGATGTGCGCGTCGAGCTCGATGCCCGCCTTCTCGGCATCCATCACGATCGCCCTCGTGAGCTCGACGAAGCCTCCGGGGATCTGGGCGAGCAACTCGACGAGGTTCCGCTGATCGGCGTCGTCGAGCGCGACGAAGACCCGGTCCGTCGATCCCGGCGCGACGGTGTCGCCCGGACGCGCGGCGAAGCCGATGCCCTTGCCGAGCAGCACGCGCTCCACGCCGCGCTCGTCCTCGACGAGCACGACGCTGGAGTTCAGCACCTTCTTGATGATCTGCATGGGTGTCTCCGTCGACCCCGGGGGATGCGCCGAGGTGGCGATCACGCCAGGTCGGCCCCGTTCGAGGCGATGACCTTCTGGTACCAGAAGAACGAGTCCTTGCGACGTCGTTCGCCGGTGCCGTTTCCGAGGTCGTCCTGATCGACGTGGATGAAACCGTACCTCTTGGAGATCTGCGACGACGAGGCGCTGATGATGTCGATCGGCGCCCAGCTGGTGTAGCCGCGCAGCTCCACCCCCTCGTCGACCGCGCGGATCATCTCCGCGAAGTGCGACCGGAAGTAGTCGATGCGGTAGGGGTCGTGGATGCGGCCGTCGTCCGTGAGCTCGTCGCGCATGCCCAGACCGTTCTCCACGATGAACAACGGCTTGCCATAGCGGTCGTAGAGGTCGATGAGCGAGATGCGCAGGCCTACGGGGTCGATCTGCCATCCCCATTCGCTCGACGGCAGGAACGGGTTCTTCACGCCGAGCACCGTGTTGCCGGGGGTGCGCTCGGCATCCGGGCGCACCGATTCGGTGAGGGTCATGTAGTACGAGAACGAGATGTAGTCGACCGGGTGCTCGCTCAGCAGCTCGACGTCACCCTCGACGAAGGGGATCGTGATGCCCTTGGCTTCGAGCGCCTTCAGCGCCAACCGCGGATACGCCCCTCCGGCCTGCACGTCGGTGCACAGGTAGAGCAGTCGTTCCTTGGCCTGGGTCGCCGCGACGTCGTCGGGGTGGCAGGTGTTGGGGTAGGTGGTGAGCATCGTGAGCATGCACCCCATCTCCGACTCCGGCCACATCTCGTGCAGCATCTTCGTCACTGACGCGGATGCCACGAACTGGTGGTGCAGCGCCGTGTAGCAGGCCTGTTCCAGCGACCCCTGGACGGTCTCGTCGATGATGCCGCCCGAGGTGAACGGGTGACGGATGATGCCGTCGATCTCGTTGAATGACAACCAGAGGTCGACGAGGTGGCCGAAGCGCTCGAAGCACGTGCGAGAGAACCGCTCGAAGAGGGCGATCGTGCTGCGGTCGACCCACGCGTTGTTCTTCAGCGCGAGCGCGAGGGGCGGGTCGTAGTGCGACAGCGTCACCAACGGCCGGATGCCGAGACGGCGCATCTCGGTGAAGAGGTCGAGGTAGAACGCGATCCCTTCCTCGTTCGGCTCGAGCTCCTGCCCGGTCGGGTACAGCCGCGACCACGCGATCGACACCCGCAGCACCGAGAAGCCCATCTCGGCGAACAGGGCGAGGTCCTCGCGGTAGCGATGGTAGAAATCGATTCCGCGACGCTTCGGGTAGTACGCGACGTCGTCGTCGGCCATGGCCGCGGCGATGCTTTCGAGCGTGTGCTGGTGGTGCACCGCGTACTCGCGCGGGTCGACGTGCGGGCGGTATTTGGCCACGTCCGAGACCGCGGGACCGCGGCCCCCTTCATTCCAGGCGCCCTCGGCCTGGTTCGCGGCGAGGGCGCCGCCCCAGAGGAATCCGTCAGGCAATCCCATTCGCGGTCTCCTTCTCATCGGTCGACAACAGGGCGGCGCCCGCGGCGACGCGTCCGGTGACGAGGGGGGCGACGTCGTAGGCGTCACCGTTGAGCACGACAACGGGCGTCGTGATGTCGAGTCCGGCGGCCTCGATCGCCGCCAGGTCGGCGGTCAGCACGTGCTGGCCGGCTTCGACGCGGTCGCCCTGGGCGACGTGCGCGGTGAAGGGCGCCCCTTCGAGGCGCACGGTGTCGAGGCCCACGTGCACGAGCACCTCGAGGCCGTCGTCTCCCAGGATGCCGAGCGCGTGGCGCGAGGGCAGCAGGCTCGACACGGTGCCGCTGATGGGGGCCCGCACCTCCCCATCGGTGGGGCGGATCGCGACGCCGGGCCCGAGGATGCCGCCCGAGAAGACCGGGTCGTCGACCTTCTCGAGAGCGATGACCTCACCCGTCATGGGGGCGACGATCCCGCCGGTGGAGACGGGGGTCGACGTGCCCGCCTGCTGCTCGAGCAGGCGCACGGTCGCCGAGTCGGAGTCCTTCCAGATCACCAGCGACACGATGAACGAGGTGACCATGGCGACGAGGGCGCCGATGACCGCGTGCAGCAGGTTCCAGGGGTTGGCCATGTCGATGAACATCGAGATGGATGCCGCACCCGGGCTGACCAAAGCGAAGGCCGAGATCGCCGCGATGCCGAGGTATGAGCCACCCACGAACGCACCGATGACGACCGAGATGATCGCGCGACGGTTCTGCAACGTCACGCCGTAGAGAGCCGGCTCGGTGATGCCGAAGAAGGCCGAGATGCCCGATGAGATCGCGGTGCCGCGCAGCGTCTTGTTCTTGGTGCGCACGGCGATGGCGAGGCTCGAGCCGGCCTCCGCGAGGTTGTGGGCGAGCGAGGCGACGAGGTAGAAGCTCTCCTTGCCCGCGGAGGCCATGGTCGCCACCGTCGGCGGGATGAACGCCTTGTGCATGCCCACCGAGACGATGAAAGGCAGGGCGGCGGCCATCAATGCGACGGCGATCCAGCCCAGCGTGCCGTACAGCCACAGCATCGCCCCCGTCAGCAGAGTGCCGAGGAAGAACCCGAGCGGTCCGAGCAGGAAGATCGTGGCGGGCGCCACGACGACGAAGCAGATCAGCGGCACGAGGAAGGTGCTGATCACGCTCGGGCTAATGCGGCGGGCGAAGCGCTCCACGACGGCGAGCAGCAGCACGGCGAGGATCGGGGGGAACACCTGCGCGTTGTAGGCGATCGCGGGCACCGCCAGTCCGAACAGCGCGACGCCGCCCTCCTGGGTGAGAAGACCGGCGAAGGTCGGGAACACCAGCAGGCCGACGATGCCGAGCGCGAGCGGGATGTTCACGTCGAGCTTCTTCGCGGCGGTGTAGGTCACCAGCAGCGGGAGGAAGAAGAAGACCGCGTCGGGGATCGCGGTGAGCACCTGATAGGTCTGGTCGGTCGTCTGCAGCCAGCCGAGGGCGACGGCGAGGATGAGGAACGATTTGAAGATCCCCGCACCGGCGACGGCGGGGATGATCGGGGTGAAGACGCCGACGACGAAGTCCATGAACACCGACCCGGCGCGCTTCACGGTCAGCTTCGGCTGCGCGGCGTCGACCCGTGCGGCGGCGCGACCGCCGCCTCCGGCGCGGATCTTCTCGATCTCGCGGAAGTAGTCGTTGACACCCGAGCCCACGATCACCTGGGTCTGGGTGCCCAGCACCACGCCGATGACGCCGGGCGTGGCTTTCAGGGCGGCCTCATCGGCCTGCGAGTCATCGGCGAGTGTGAAGCGGAGGCGGGTCGAGCAGTGGTGGAGCGAGGCCACGTTGGCCGCTCCTCCGACGTGCTCGAGGATCGCGCGGGCGCTGTCCTGGGTGGTCATCGAAGTCCTTCCTTGGATCGAAGGACACGCGTCGCGACCTCGACTCCGAAGCCCCCCGGGCAAACAAAAAAGGACCCGAAGGCGGTGCTCTCGCACTGCGTTCGGATCCTGCCTGCATGACCAGTCACATGTCCACCGGCGACTATACACACCCACGGACGATCACCGCACAATCCGACTCCGTCCATCGGGCGACGCGATACGGTGACGAGGGCGGCGCTCCCGCGGAGGTGCGCCCCGACGAATTCCTCCCCCCGACCGGATCGACCCCGGGTCCCCACGGCCCGGGGTCGATCCCCTGCTGGAGTGCACATGACCCGCATCGCCTTCCTCGACGTCGACGGCACGATCCTCGAGCACGGTTCCGTGATCGCCCCCTCGACCGTGACGGCGATCCGCCGCGCGCGCGAGAACGGCCACCTCGTGTGGCTCTCGACCGGGCGTTCCGCGGGCGACATCCACCCCGATGTGCGGGCGATCGGGTTCGACGGGGCGATCACGAACGGCGGCGCCTACGCCACGCGCGCCGACGAGCTCATCGTCGACCGCCCGATGCCGCGCGAAGACGTCGAGGCCCTGGAGCGATACTTCGCGGCGCACGGCATCCACTACTTCCTGCAGACCCACGGCGGGGTCTACGCCAGCGAAGGAATGGGCCCCGTCATGGCCGAGTACCGCCGCGAGCGTCACGCGCAGCGCGCCGCCGAGCTCGAGGCGCAGGGGCTGCCGTCCGAGCAGCCGCTGTGGAACGAGCCGAAGCCGGTGTCGGACGTCGACCGCAATGCGGTCGCGAAGGCCGTGTTCGTCAGCCCCTCGACCGACACCGTCGCCCACGCCGCGGCGGCGCTCGGCGACGGGTTCCACGTCATCCCCGGTTCGATCCCCCTGCCCGGCGGGTCGAACGGAGAGATCGGTCAGGCCGGGGTGACCAAGGGGTCCGCGATCACGTCCGTTCTCGCCCAGCTGGGCCTGTCGGCGGCGGATGCCATCGGTATCGGCGACAGCTGGAACGACGTCGAGATGTTCGAGGTCGTCGGCAGCCCCGTCGCCATGGGCAACGCCGTGCCCGAACTGCAGAAGCTGGCCGGACGCGTCACGACCTCGGTGCTGGAAGACGGCGTGCACAACGCGTTCGCCGAGCTGGGTCTGATCTGAGGCACGGGGGGTCGGCCCACCGGCATCCGCCCCGCTCCTCACCCCGCCGTCGTCCACTCCGCGAGCTGCGAGTCGGTCGCCAGAACGCGGTGCGTCGGCGACAGCGTGTGCTCGCTGCCCGCGCCGTAGTCGATCCCCAGCGCCACCGGGTCGTAGGGGGCGGATGCCGTGCGCCGACGCATCGCGCGGGGGTCCGCCGACAGCACCGCGCGCAGCAGCGACTGCGTGTAGGGGTGCACCGCCGAGCCGAAGATCTCGGCCGTCGTACCGGTCTCGACGAGATACCCGCGGTGCATGACGCCGATGCGGTCGGAGATGTACTTCACCATGGCCAGGTCGTGCGCGATGAACAGGTACGCCGTGCCGAGCTCCTTCTGCAGAGCGCGCATGAGGTTCACGACCTGCGCCTGGATCGACACGTCGAGCGCCGACACGCACTCGTCGGCGATCACGAGGTCGGGCTGCATCACCAGCGCGCGGGCGATACCGATGCGCTGGCGCTGACCCCCCGAGAACTGGTGCGGATAGCGATCGGCGTACTCGCGCGCGAGGCCGACCTTCTCAAGGATCGCGTAGACCTTCTCGTCGCGCTCCGCGGTGGTGGCGTAGCGCCGCTGGGTCATCAGGCCCTGCGCGACGATGTCGAAGACTTTCTTGCGCGGGTTGAGGCTCGACATCGGGTTCTGGAAGATCATCTGGATGCTCGAGCGCAGGTGTGAGCGCGATTTCGCGTCCAGCCTGCCGCTGATGCGATCGCCCGCGAGGGTGACCTCTCCGCTGGTGGGGTCGAGCAGGCGAATGATCGAGCGGCCGATGGTCGACTTGCCGCTTCCCGACTCCCCCACCAGGCCGAACGTCTCTCCGCGCTGGATGTCGAACGACACCCCGCCGATCGCGGTGACCGAGTGATGACGGCCGAGGCGGAAGATCTGCGTGAGTCCGCGCACGGACAGGAGGGTCTGCTCAACAGTGGTCATCGGGTCGATCCTTCGTGAGCGGCCAGCATCGTGTCGATCTTGTGACGCAGCGGGGCGGGCATGTCGACGTTCGGGGCGTCGGGGTGGGCGAGCCACGACGCGACCTGGTGCCCTTCGCCGACGTCGAACAGCGGCGGCTCGCGCACGAGATCGATTTCGAGGGCGAACGGGTTGCGCGGGGCGAACGGGTCGCCCTCCGGCAGGTTCGCCAGACTCGCGGGACTCCCGGGGATCGCGAACAGCTCCGAGGCATCGGTGGCCAGGTCGGGCATCGCCGAGAGCAGACCCCAGGTGTACGGATGCCGCGGGTCGTAGAACACCTGCTCGGCGCTGCCCTGTTCGATGATGCGACCCGCGTACATGACGTTGACATAGTCGGCCACGGTGGCCACGACGCCCAGGTCGTGGGTGATGAAGATCACCGACAGCCCGCGCTCGGCCTGGAGCCGCGTGAGCAGCTCGAGGATGCGCAGCTGGATCGTGACGTCGAGGGCCGTGGTCGGCTCGTCGCAGATGAGGATGTCGGGATTGCACGACAGGGCGATCGCGATGTTCACGCGCTGGCACATGCCGCCCGACAGCTGGTGCGGATACTGCTTGAAGCGACGCTCCGGCTGGTCGATGCCGACCTCGGCGAGCAGCTCGATGGCTCGCTCGCGCGCCGTGCGGCGATCGAGGCCGAAGTGCTCCTGCATCCCCTCCATCACCTGCTTGCCGACCGTCATGGTGGGGTCGAGGCAGGTGAGGGCGTCCTGGAACACCATCGCGACGCGGCGTCCGCAGATCTCGCGGCGGATCTGCTTCTCGTTCATCTGCGCGATGTCGCGGACCACGGGAGTGCCGTCGTCCTCGTAGCGCGTGATCTCGATGGAGCCGGCGGTGATGCGCTGGTTCGAGGCCATGAGCCCGAGGATCGCGCGGGCGGTCACCGACTTGCCGCTGCCGGATTCGCCGACGATCGCGACCACCTCGCCCTCGTAGAGGTCGAAGCTCGCGCCGCGGATGGCCTTGATGGTGGTGTCGCCCTCGAACTCGATGGCGAGGTCGCGCACCGACAGCACGCGGCGGCGGGTGCGGCCGTCTGCGGTGGTTCCGTTCGCGGTCACGGTCATCCTCTCCGGCTGATGAGACGGGGATCGGTCGCCTCTTTCAACCCGTCGGCGACGAGCGTGAAGGCGACCATGAGCAGGCCCAGGACCACCACGGGAATGATCACGAGCGAGGGGTACGACAGGAACGACTTGTAGCCGATGCTGACGAGTGAGCCGAGCGAGGCCATGGGCGCCTGCACGCCGAGGCCCACGAACGACAGGTACGACTCCGTGAAGATGGCCGCGGGGATAGAGAACATGCTCATCGTGACGATGGGTCCGAGGATGTTCGGCAGGATCTCCACGAACACGATGTGCCCGTTGCGCGCCCCGAGCGTGCGCGAGGCGAGCACGTACTCCTCGCCCTTCTGGCGGAGGGCCTGGGCGCGGGCGACGCGACTCATCGCGAGCCAGTTGCTCAACAGCAGGCCGAACACGATCGCGCCGATGCCCGGACCGACCGCGACAACGAACAGGGTGACGATCACGAGCTGCGGGATGCCGGAGAGCACCTCGACGACGCGCTGCATGCCCCCGTCGATGCGGCCGCCGAAGTAACCCGAGACGAGACCGTAGGTCATGCCGATCACGACGTCGATCGCGAAGGCGATCACCGCGACCAGCAGCGAGACGCGCGTGCCGCTCCACACCCTCTCGAAAAGGTCTCGACCGAGGTCGTCGGTGCCGAACAGGAAGTACGTGCCCGCCGGCACGTTCGCTTTGGCGTACTGGTCGACGCCGTCGCGGGTGCCGTTAAGGATGCCGAGTGCGTCGAGCCCCGGGACCTTCGGCGGCAGGAAGCGGTAGGCGACGTTGGCCGTGTCTCCGGCGGTCGGGAAGAAGGGGACCACGATCGCGAGGAGCACGATGACGGCCAGGACGACGAGGCCGACCATGGCGGGCCCGTTGCGGCGGAAGCGCCGCACGATGTCGTGCAGCCCGCCTTTGCCGCTGCGCCCGGCCGCGATGACGGAGGTGACGGGACGATTCGCGTCGGACACCAGCCGCAGGCCCTCCGGCGCGATGCCCGGGTCCAGAGCCGTGGTGGGTGCGACGCGGTCGGGTTGCACATTCGGATCGGTCATCGCGTCTGTCCTGCCAATCGGATGCGGGGGTCGATGAGGCCGTAGAGCACGTCGACGACGAGCATCACGATGATGTAGATCACGCTGTAGACGAGGCTGATCGCGATGACGATGTTGTAGTCGACGTTCTGGATGGCCGTGAGCAGGAGCTGTCCGAGCCCCGGGGCGCCGAAGATCTGCTCGATGACGACCGAGCCGGTGATGAGGCCGATAAGCAGCGGCGAGAGCACGGTGATGATCGACACCATCGTGTTGCGCAGGGCGTGCCGGCCGATCACTTTCGCGGGGCTCAGTCCCTTCGCCTTCGCGAGCAGGATGTAGTCGCTGTCGAGGCAGTCGAGCATCTCGCTGCGGGCGTAGCGCGCCGTCACGGCCATCACGTACGCCGCGAGCGAGATCGTCGGCAGGATGCTCGAGACGAACGGGTCGTCCTCCGAGTAGCGGATCGGCAGCAGCTTCCATTCGAACCCGACGAAGTACACCAGCAGCAGCGCGATGACGAACGAGGGGACGCTGAAGGCGATCACCGAGACGAAGGTCGACAGGTTGTCGAACCATCCGCGCTTCTTGATGGCCGAGACGATGCCGATGAGAAGGCCCAGCACCACGCCGAGCACGAGCGCCTGCAGACCGATGCGGATGGTCACCGGGAGGCGGGAGCCGAGCATCTGCGCGACGGGGAAGTCGGGGATGAGGTTGTACGAGACTCCGAAGTCGCCGCGGAGCAGATTGAGCAGGTAGGTGCCCAGGCGCAGCATCACGGGCTCGTCGAGACCGTACTTCTGCGTCAGCAGCTCGCGCTGGATCTCGTCGAGCTTCTCGTTGTTGAAGGGCGACCCGGGAAGCAGCTGCAGCAGGGCGAACATCACGATCGCGATGGCGAGGATCGTGAAGACCGAGGTCAGCAGCCGGGTCACGACGAATCTGGTCACGGCGCCGCGCCCCACCCCGACGCGTCGCCGAGCACGCTCGTCGCTTCGGCGTTCTCGACGTCGCGGGGAATGCCCTCCCACGACCGCGCGTGGAACTGCGTCAGGCCGACGCGCACGAGCGCACGGCGGGCCAGGGAGTCGATGATCTCTTCCACCGACTGTGGGCGCGTGTAGAACGCGGGCACCGGGGGCGCGATGATCCCGCCCGCCCGGGCCACGGCATCCATCGCCGCGATGTGACCGCGATGCAGGGGCGACTCGCGCACCATCAGCAGGGTCGGAACGCCCTCCTTCAGGCAGACGTCGGCCGCACGGGTGACCAGGTTGTCGGCGAGACCGTAAGCGATGCCGCTGAGCGTCTTGATCGTGCACGGCGCGACGATCATCGCGGTGGCCGGGGTCGACCCCGAGGCGATCGAGGCGCCGATGTGCGAGGGACGGTGGGCCACGTCGGCGAGCGCCTCGACCTCCTTCTGACTGAGGCCGCACTCCTCCTGCAGCGTCATGGCACCGGCCTTCGAGATCACGACGTCGCTGCGCAGACCCGGGTCCATGCGGAGCAACTCGAGGATGCGGACGCCGATCCCCACGCCGGAGGCGCCGGTGATCGCGACGATCACGCGCCCGGGGGGCTCCTGTCGGGTGCGGTTCATGAGAGTCCTTCCTGATCCAGGGTGATCACCGAACGCGCCAGGGCGTGCACGCCCACGACGATGTCGTCGAGTTCGGTGAACTCTTCGGGGCAGTGGCTGCGCCCGTCGCGAGAGGGGATGAAGATCATGCCGATCGGACCGAGCTTGGCCATCTGGACGCCGTCGTGCCCCGCGCCACTGTACAGATGGGCGGCGGGGTGCCCGAGGGCGGAGACCGATCGCTCGATCGCCGACGACAGGCGGGGATCGACGGCGGTGGGACGCTCCCACGGCAGCCAGGTGACCTCGTGGGTCAGGCCGCGCTTCTCGGCCTCCTTCGCCGCGATCTCGGCGATCTGATCGCGGGCGAGGCTGAACCATCCGAGGTCGGGGCTGCGGAACTCCGCCGTGAGCAGCGCCGCCTCGGTCACGACGCTCGTCGCGTCGGGGGTGAAGGTGACGGAGCCGACCGTGCCGACGGCCTGATCGGCCGTTCCGGCGATCTGCTCGACCGCCAGCACGACGCCCGCGGCCGCGCACCCGGCGTCATGACGCAGCGACATCGGCATGGTGCCAGCGTGATCGCGGCGACCGGTGAAGAGCGTGCGGAACCGCGAGATCCCGGCGATCGAGGTGACGATGCCGAGCGGCAGACCGGCGCGTTCGAGCACGGGCCCCTGCTCGATGTGCAGCTCGAGGAAGCCGAGCACCTCGTCGCCACCCCACCGCGTCCCGCTGAGCGGGTCGTCGTAGCCGGCCGCGGCGAGCGCGGACCCGAGGGTGCGCCCGGTCTCGTCCGTGGCGGAGAGGTGCGTGCTCGTCAGCGAACCCGCCAACGCGCGACTGCCGAGGCACGACAGCTCGAAGCGGTTGGCCTCCTCGTTGTAGAAGTCGACCACGCGCAGGTCGTGGGAGAGGCGGATGCCGCTCTCCTGGAGCATCCGCGCGACCTCGATGGCGCCGAGCACCCCGACGATGCCGTCGTATCGCCCTCCGCCGTCGACCGTGTCGGTGTGACTGCCGATCACGATTGCTCGGCGGTCGGAGCCGTTGCCGGAGAGGGTGCCGATGACGTTGCCGATGTTGTCGACGCGCACGTCGAGACCGGCCGCGCGCATGAGCGCCGCGACGTGGTGACGCGAATCCGTCTCCACCTCGCTCAGTGCCACTCTGCTCCACCCCGGACGGGTGGTGTCGACCAGGCGGGAGATCTCCTCCAGGTCGGCGCTCAAGCGCTCGGCGTCGGGCAGACCGATGTCGGTCTTCATGCGCGGATCCTCCCCCCGTCGGCCACGAGTGCGCTGTGAACGACGATCGCCGGGCGCAGGCGGTCCGCCCACCCCTCGTCGATGAGGAGGTCTCGCATCGCGCGGACCACCTCGGCGGGCGGCACCGCCAATTCGGGGCCCACCGCGCGGTCGCCGGCGGTGACCGTGGCATCCATCCCGACCTTGGTGACCATGCCGTCGCGTTGCATGGGCACGTTGCGATCGGTGGCCACGCCCTCGACGAGCACGAGGTCGCGATCCCAGCGCATGCGGCTGGTGCGCGCCCAGTGGACGTGCTCCTCGTCCCACACGTCGACGTCGGCGTCCACGACCGTCACCTGCTTGACCATGCTCACGGCCGCGAAAGCACCGAAGATCACGCGCTTCGCCCCGCCCGGGCGGGCGTTCGCGATCGACACCACGACATCGACCCGTCCGCCGCCGGAGTGCGTCACCGCGACGTCGACGATGTCGCATCCGATGTTGCGGAGGGCGTGGCGGATGCCGGCGGCGATGGGAAGAGCCGCGATATAGCTGTGCTCCGATGACAGGCCCGGGAGGATGACGTGCACGCTCGGATCGGTGCGACGGGTGACCGCCGTGACCTCGAACGTGAAGCCGTCACCGTAGTCCTCGTACATGCCGTGGTACTCGTTCACGAGCCCCTCGTGCACGGGGCGGTCGGCGTGGATCAGGCCCTCGACGACGATCTCGGCCTCCGCGGGCACGAGCACCTCGCTGGTGAGCGCCCGCGCCACGCGCACCGGCTCGCCCAGGAGCGCGGCGGCGTGCTCGAGCTCGTCGTCGCCGAGGCCCAGGTAGCAGCAGGCGGCGAGCTGGATCGCGGGGTGAGCGCCCAGGACCACGGCGACGGGGAGCCCCTTCCCGGCCGTCGCGGCCGAGCGGGCCATCGCCGTGAGGTGGTGGTTGGGGGCGATGCCGACGAACCCGGTGGTCTCGTCGAGCGGCTTGATGCGGGCGTAGGAGGCGTTGCGGTGGCCCGTCACCGGGTCGTGGGCCACGATCATCCCCGCGGTGATGTAGCCGCCGGAGTCCTTCTCGAAGAACGTCGGGGTCACCACCTCCGCCCAGACGGTGGCCGGGGGGAGAGTCACGGCCTGCACCGGGGCGTCGGCGATGACCTGGACGGCCTGCCGGTCTGCCACCGCCTCGGCGAGGCGGGGCAGCAAGTCGGCGACGTCGGCACCGATCGCCTGCGCGAGGCGCTCGCGCGAGTTCAGCACGTTGCCCACGACCGGGTAGGGGGATCCGTCGACGGTGGTCATGCGCACGGCAGGGCCGCGGTCGAGAAGAGCGAGGACGCCCGCGAGTTCGAATCGCGCGTCCACGGTGCCGGTGACCTCGATCAACTCGCCCGCACCGGCGAGGTCGTCGAGGTAGGTGCGCATCGACTGGTCGGCCATCAGCGCCCCCGTCCGACGAAGACGCCGTCGCCGGGTTCGGCGATGAGGCCCGCGGCATCCGTGTAGACCTCTTCGCCGCGCACGATCGTGGAGTGGATCAGGCCGGGGAAGCTCATTCCGGAGTAGGGGCTCCAGGTGGCTGTCGAGTACATGCGCATCTCGTCGATCTCGGTCGTGCCGGCCGGGTCGATCACGACGAAGTCCGCGTCGAGGCCGACCGCGATCGACCCCTTGCGGTGGTCGATGCCGAACGCGCGCGCCGGGTTGGTGGCGAGCACCGCGGCCGTGCGCAGCAGCGAGAGGCGGCCTTCGAAGTAGCCGGCTCCCACGATGATGGGCACGAGGGTTTGCACCCCGGGGGCGCCCGAGGCGTTGTCGAAGATCTCGGCGAAGCCCTTCTTCGACAGGGGCCACGGCGCGTGGTCGCTCGTCACCATGTCGATGCGCCCGTCGGCCAGGGCCGCCCACATGCCGGCGGCGTGTTCGGCCGTGCGCAACGGGGGGTTGATCTTGCCGAACGGACCGAGGCGGTCCATGTCGTCCTCGGTGAGGACGAGGTAGTGGGGACAGGTCTCGAGCGTCGCGTCGAGCCCGTGGGCCGCCTTCTCGGTCACGAGCGTGACGGTGTCGGGAAGGCTCGCGTGGAAGATGTGGAAGCGGACGTCGGCCGCGGCGGCGACCTCCAGACCCAGGGCGACCGACGTCGTCTCAGACACCGGCGGGCGAGTGCGGTTGTGGTCGATGGGAGCGGTGCGACCGGCCGCCTTCGCGCTCGCGACGAGGGCCGAGATGATCTCGCCGTCCTCCGCGTGCACGCCCACGCGCACACCGCGGGCGGCCATGACGGTGAACGCCTCGAGCAGTTCGTCGGAGGGGATGCGGGGGAAGCGCACCGGGTCGGTCTCGAAGAGCGAGACCTTGAAGCCGCTGACCCCCTCGTCGATCATCCCGTCGATGTCGCGCACGCCGTCGCCAGGGCGGACGGTCCCGTGCAACGCGACGTCGACGCGCGCCTCGCTGGCGATGCGCTCGCGCTTGCCCACGACGGCGTCCGCCGTGTTGATCGGGTTGCCCGCGTCGTAGGGCATGTCGATGATCGTCGTCACTCCACCGGCCGCGGCGGCGGCGGTCGCGCCGTCGAAGGTCTCGTTCGGCTCCGAGAACGCGTGCACGTGGGCGTCGACCGCCCCGGGCAGCACCAGCAGGCCGGGGCCGCCCAGAACGCGCGTCGCTCCGTCGATGGCCGCGGCGGCGGCGTCACCGTCGAGGACGGCCGAGATACGGTCCTCCTCCACCACGACGGCGCCGTCGTCGATCACGCGATCGGGGGTGACGACGCGTCCGCGGACGACGACCGACCCGCCGGTGCCGCGGGTCACCGAACGCCTCCGACGACCTCTTCGACGCGCTCGAGGACGGAGCCGAGAACGACCATTGCCTGGGCGTTGACCATCTGCTCCGACTGGTAGATGTCCTCTCGCGTCATCGGCACGATCTCGCGCACGGCGTCGTAGGCCGCCTGGCTGCCGACGCCGAGACGACGACCGTCGAGGTGCGGGGCGCCCAGGTCGATGCCCTGGGTGGCGAGGATGAACTCGATGCCCAGGATGATCTGGGTGTTCTTGATGATGCTGCGCGCCTTGCGGGACGAGAACGTGCACATCGACACGTGGTCCTCCTGGTTCGCCTTGGTCGGGATCGAGTCGACGACCGAGGGGAAGCACAGCACCTTGTTCTCCGACGCGATGGCCGCGGCCGCGCAGTGCACGATCGAGAATCCGGTGTTGAGGCCGAGCTGACCGCCCACGAGGTTCAGCGGCAGGCCGTAGCTGAGGTTCGGGTCGGTCAGACGGAAGGAGCGGCGCTCCGAGATCGCGCCGATCTCGGCGATGGCGATCGCGATGAGGTCGGCGGCGACGCCGATCGGCTCGCCGTGGAAGTTGCCTCCCGAGAGCACGTCGTAGCCGCCCTTGCCGTCGCTGAGCACGAGCGGGTTGTCGGTGGCGGCATTGGCCTCGCGCACCAGCAGCGTCTCGGCGAACTGCAGTGATTCGCGTGTGGTGCCGTGCACCTGGGGGGCGCAGCGCAGCGAGTAGGCGTCCTGGACGCGGCGCTTGTAGCCGCCGGGGCGCTGCTCGTCGGGAAGCTGGATCTCGCGGGCCTCCTCGACCGTGCGCTCGCTGCCCTGGGTGAGGGCGCGGACGTTGGCGGCGACCGACACCTGCCCGGGAGCGTTGCGCGCGGTATGGATGCGCTCGTCGAAGGCGTCGAGCTCGCCGCGCACGGCCTCGAGGGAGAGGGCGAGAGCGACGTCGGCCTGGCGCGTGAGGCTCCACGCATCGGTGAGCGCGAGGCAGGCGGTGGCCAGCGAGATGGTCGAGCCGTTGATGAGCGCGAGGACGTCCTTCTGCTTCAGCTCGAAGTCCAGCGACAGCCCGGCCGCGGTCAGGGCCTCGACCGCCGGCATCCGGACGCCGCGGTGGTAGGCCTCGGCCTTCTCGTGTCCGACCATGACGCTCACGAGGTGCGCCAGGGGGGCGAGGTCGCCGGAGGCGCCCACCGAGCCCTGCCCGGGGATCACCGGGAGGACGTCGGCGTTGAGCATCTCGATGAGGCGGTCGATGCACTCGATGCGCACCCCCGACATGCCCTTGGCGATCGCGTTGGCGCGGAGCAGGAGCAGGGCGCGGGTCTCGTCGAGCGGGAGCGGCTCGCCGATGCCCGCCGAGTGCGAGTTGATGACGAGTCGCTGGAACCGCGCCTGGTCCTCGGCCGGCACCCGCACGTCCATGAGGCGACCGAGCCCGGTGTTGATGCCGTAGATCGCGGGCGCGTCCTCCGCGAGGAAGTGCGCCTCCACGTACGCGCGGGCTTCGTTCGTGACCCGGCGGGCCTCATCGGTGAGCACCACGGTCGGGAACGATCCGTCGGGCAGCCCACGCGCCACAAGGGCGATCGTGGTGATGTCGAGGGAGAACCCATCGATCTCGACGGTCGTGGTCGCGGCCAGGGTGGGCGCCGCCAATTCAGTCATCGTGCCTCTTTCGTCGATCCGGATCGGGTCTCGGAGCGTTCGGTATCAATGCGTCAATCCTGCATAAACAATCTTCGATCGGCAATTAATCCGAACAAGATTCAGAAAGAGGCGAAGAGAGTGGACGCGACGGTCTCGTCGACGCCGACGCGCCGGTGACCGCCGAATATCGTTCGGGCGATTTCGACGGCATCCGTCTTGAAACTCCGACCATCGTTCGGCGGAGACGCCGAACCGCCCCGTCGCGTGTGGGGGACGCGACGGGGCGGTGGGCCTGACGGATTAGGCGGTATGGATGGCGCGGGGGTCGTTGAAGGTCTGCGCGCGACCGGTGAACTCCGTCTCGAGGTCGAGCAGCTCCTGCGCGGCGAAGAACGCCATGCCGCTGTGCCCCGGATACTCGTCGGGCATCATCTCGTTCGAGTAGGTGTTGCCCATCTCGGCGAGGTTGGCGCGGCCCGCCTCGAGCATGCCCGCCATGGCGGCCTTCATCGTGAAATGCATCGTGATGAGGTCGTACCCGAGCTCGGACAGTTGCGCGAACGTCATCTGCTCGAGCCCACGCTTGGCGTTGATGTCGGCGAACATCTTCAGCCCCGGCACGCGACCCGCCACCTCGGCGGCATCCGCGAGGGTCGTGACGTTGACCACGACCGTCGCGTGCGCGCCCAGCTCGACGCAGTCGATCATGCGCTGGATGCCCTCTTCGAGGTTCGCGCTGCCGTAGTTGCTGCGGGCGATGACCATGCAGTCGGTCCCCTCGACGGCCTTGACCGCCGCGCGGACCTTCGCGTAGTACTCCTCGCGCGGGATCATGTGGTCGATCGAGACGTCGCGGGCGTAGCCGGGCTCGAACTCGTCCTCCATGAGGACCGCCATCGCTCCTGCCTTGGCCATCCGCCGGCAGGTCTCGTAGACCTGCAGCGGGCTGGAGCCGAAGCCGTCCTCGATGTCGACCGCGAGAGGAAGAGGAGACATGTCCACGATCCGCTCGACGGCCCACAGCAATTCTTCGAGCGACAGCAATCCGAGGTCGGGGATGCCCTTCATCGACATCGACACCTCTGACCCGCTGAGGAGCATCGCCTCGAAGCCTGCCAGCTCGACCGCGCGGGCCGAGGAGCAGTCGAACACGCACGGCGCCAGGACGCTGCCCGCCTCCATCACTTCACGGAGGGTCTTCTTCGCCGTCATCTCGTCTCTTCCTCTCGACAGTCGGTCATCGCGTCAGTTGTCCTTCGTCACGATGCGGTAGTTCCACGTCAGGCTGACGTTTCGCACGTCCATGTTGTGGACCTTCGGGTTGATGAGCATCGCGATGCCGTTCTGCACCGTCGGGAACACTGCGACGTCACCGAGCAGGATGCGCTCGGCATCGTGCAGGCTGTCCCAACGCTCCTGCGGCTGGCTGAGCATCTCGGGAGTGCGAGCCGCGGCGATGATCGCGTCGTACTGCGGGTTGGAGTACTTGCCGAAGTCGCGCTGCGAGGTCGACGACAGCAGCTCGAGGAACGCCATCGGGTCCTTGTAGTCGGGGCCCCAGCGGAACAGGTACAGGTCGAAGTCGCCGGCCAGCGCCTGCTCGTTCGCCGTCGCCTTGGGCTGGCTCGTGAGCTCGATCTTCAGGCCGGGCAGGTTGGCCTCCCACTGCGAGGCGATGTACTCGGCCTGTGCGATCGACGACTCGTCGTCCCAGTACGACAGACGCAGCGTCAGCGAATCGGTGCCGAGGGCTGCGAGCCCCTTCTCCCACGCCTTCTTCGCTGAGTCGACGTCGTAGGCGAGGTAGGTGTCCCCCGTGTCGCGGAACTGCTCGCCGTCGGGGCCGACCGCGAGGTTCTTGCCGACGAAGTAGTCCGCCGGCTCCGCACCGTTCTTGAGCACGTCGTTCGCCAGCGCGGACTTGTCGTACGAGGTCGCGAGAGCCGTGCGGATGTCCTTGTTGGCCAGGGCCGGGTTCTGCATGTTCGGGTACATAAACCACATGTGCACTTCGAGGGCCGTGGTGAGCTCGGGCGAATCCGCGTAGCGGTCGATGAGGCTTCCCGAGATCTCGGTGAAGTCGAGGTCACCGCTCTCCTGCAGCAGCGCGGCCGTCTGCGAGTCCTTCACGACCTGCCACTTGATCTCGTCGATGTTCGTGTTGGCGGCGTTCCAGTAGTCGGGGTTCTTCTTCGCGGAGAAGTTGTTCGCGAAGTCCCAGGAATCCCAGGTGAACGGTCCGTTGTAGATGGTGGTCTCGGGCGTCTGGCCGTACTTGTCGCCGACCTGCTCGAGGTACTTTTCGTTGACCGGCAGGAAGGCGGGTCGCACGAGCAGCGCCTGGAAATACGGCACGTCTGCGGCGAGCTCGACCTGAAGGGTCTTGTCGTCGATCGCCTTCACACCGAGCTGGGTGTAGTCCATGCCCTTGTTGACGATCTCGTTGGCGTTCTTGATGCCCGCGGCGACCGCTTCGTTGCTGTTCGGCGCGGCCGTGGCGGGGTTCACCAGGCGCTTCCACGAGAACTCGAAGTCGGCGGCGGTGACCGGGTCGCCGTTGCTCCACTTGGCATCGCGCAGGTGGAAGGTGTAGGTCAGACCGTCGTCGGACTTCTCGAAGCTCTCCGCCATCAGCGGTTCGAGCTCGTGATTCTCGTCGAGCGAGTAGAGACCGTCGAACACGGCGGTGAGCACTTCGTTCGACATGCCGTCGTTGACCTTATGGGGGTCGACAGCCTGGAGTGGGAGGAGCTTGCCCACGGTGAGCACGTGGGCGGAACCGCCTCCGGATGCCGTGGGGTCGGTGCCGCCGTCACTGCAGCCGGCGAGGAGGCCGAGCACGGCGGTCAGCGCGACCGCGGCCGTGACGACCTTGGAGAACCTTTTCATTGCTGGTGGTGCCCTCTCTGGAATGAACGCTGGGGGTGCGTCCCGGGAATGGGGCGGTGCGCTCTCGAGGGGACCAGCGCATCGCGTTCGGGTATTGAGGCAAAAGTCTGCACGCTTACGCGTTTGAGAACAATATATCTGTATTATGTTCTGCAATAGCCGGTATCGAGCGTCTCTCAGCTCGATTAGTCAGCGAAAGGTCGCCCCTTGCCGAACATAATTAGGCCCGTCCGGCTCGACGAGATCGACCGCGCGATCGTGGCTGTGCTCATCCAAGACGGCCGAATTCCCAACAAGGAGCTGGCCGACCGGGTAGGACTCGCCCCCTCGTCGTGCCTGGCGCGTGTGCGCAGCCTCATCGAGAACGGCGTCATCTCGGGCTTCCACGCCGAGGTCGACCCGCGCCGTATCGGACAGGGCCTGCGAGCCATCCTGCGCGTTCAGTTGAAGGAGCACTCGCGCGCCGAGAACGCGCGGTTCGCCGAGGCGATGGCGAAGCTGCCCCAGGTGGTGAACCTGTGGCTGGTGGCCGGCGAAGACGACTACCTCATCGAGGTCGTCGCTGAGACCACCGACGACCTGAGCGACTTCGTGCTCGACTGCGTCACGAGCGACCCCGTCGTGGCGGACACGTACACGACACTCGTCTTCTCTCGCCGTAGAGGGATGGGGCCGATGCCGCTCGAACCGACCGCCGCAACGAGATGAGCATGCAGACCGTCGAACGCATGAGCGAGCTCCTCACCGGCCAGGTGCTGATCGATACGCACAACGATCTGATGTGCGGGCTGCGGCGCTACCGCGGATACGCCGTCGACGGCTTCGACCGCGAGAGCCCCGACTTCCACACCGACATCCCTCGGCTCCGTCGCGGCGGCGTGAGCGCGCAAGTGTGGTCGGTGTTCGTGTCGGGACTGCAGACCGAGACCGAGGCGACCGTCGGAACCCTCGAACAGATCGACGCCGCCTATCGGTTCGCCGCGGCCCATCCCGACGACGTCGAGATCGTCACGACGGTGGCCGAGGCGGAGCGCAGTATCGCCGCGGGTCGCATCGCCTCGTTCCTCGGGATCGAGGGAGGCCACTCGATCGCGATGTCTCTCGGCGTGCTGCGTATGTTCGCTCGACTGGGTGTGCGCACGATGACCCTGACCCACAATTCTTCGCTCGAGTGGGCGGATGCTGCGACCGACGCTCCCCGCGCGGACGGACTCACCGCCGACGGTCGTGCCATCGTCGCGGAGATGAACCGCCTGGGCGTGGTGGTCGACCTCTCGCACACTTCGGAGCACACGCAGCTCGCGGCTTTGAAGGTGTCGAGGGCGCCCGCGATGTTCTCGCACTCGTGTGTCGCCTCCGTGGCCGCGCACCCGCGCAACGTCTCGGATGATGTTCTGTCGCGACTCGCCTCCGGCGGAGGGGTGCTGCAGATCGCATTCGTCGCCCAGTTCGTCTCCCGCGCCTTCGCAGACTGGTCGAGCGAAGCCGAGGCGGCGCGGCGCGAGATCGGCCTGACCTCCTCCATGCCGTGGCCGCGCGCTCCGCGGCCAGCTGAGTCGGCGGACGATGCCCGTGTCGCCAATGCCGCCGAGTTCCCTCGGGCGGGGGTCTCACAGAGCGAGGCGTTTGCACGGTGGATCGAACGCAACCCCGCCCCCGTCGTGGGCATCGCCGAGGTGGCGGACCACGTCGAGGCCGCCCGGGATCTAATGGGCGTGGCGCACGTCGGCCTCGGCGGCGACTTCGACGGGGTCAGCGACCTCCCCTCGGGGCTGGAGGACGTCTCCGGCTACCCCCGCCTCCTCGCGGAGCTGGCGGACCGGGGCTGGAGCGACGCCGAACTCCTCGCCCTCGCCGGTCGGAATACGACGCGCGTCCTTCGAGACGCGGAGGAGGTCGCTGCACAGTCGTGATGCCGCGAGCCAGCGAGGTCCTGAGGCCTGTCGAGGGGACCGGGGGGCACCCCGGCCGCGATCTCGACCCCGCCGCGCGGGGTGGGGGTGGGTCACCGCGGATACACACCCGTGAGAGCGGGAAGCGACCGAGAGCGGCGACCCACACCCCGCAGCCGGATCGGGCGGCGGGCGATCAGTCCAAGAAGATGTCCGGGTACATCGCCTCATCCGGCGTTCCCGGCACGGCCGCGTACCCCGAGAAGTCGGTGATCCCCGCACCGAGGAGCACGTCCTCGACGATCAGTGTCTGCCCGGTCAGCTCGCGCGACGGCGCGCACAGCACCTCGTAGGCGGCATCCGCGTAGATCTCGGGCTTGCGCGACACCCGCATGAGCCGGTCTCCGCCGATCACGTTCTGCACGGCCGCGGTCGCGATGGTCGTGCGCGGCCACAGGGTGTTCGCCGCGATCCCGTCGCCGGCGAACTCCTCCGCGAGGCCGAGCGTCGCCATCGTCATGCCGAATTTCGCGAGGCTGTACCCGGTGTGCGCGCCGAGCCACTTCGCCGTGACGTTCAGGGGCGGCGACAGCGAGAGGATGTGCGGGTTCTCGGCATCCTTCAGCTGCGGGATCGCCGCGCGAGAAAGCAGGAACGTGCCGCGCACGTTGACGTCCTGCATGAGGTCGTACTTCTTCGTCGCGAGCTCGAGGGAGCCCGAGAGATCGATGACGCTGGCGTTGTTGACGACGATGTCGATGCCGCCGAACTCCCCCACCGTCCGCATCACGGCCTCGGTGATCGAGGCCTCGTCGCGCACGTCGCCGACGATCGGCAGCGCGCGGCCGCCCGCCGCCCGGATCGCCTCGGCCGCTGTGTGCACGGTGCCCTCGAGCTTGGGGTGCGGGGTGTCCGTCTTCGCGAGCATCGCGATGTTCGCGCCGTCACGCGCCGCGCGCAGCGCGATTGCGAGACCGATGCCGCGGCTGCCGCCCGACATGAGGATGGTCTTGCCGGAGAGCGTCACGAGCGTCGTCCTTTCGCGGAGGCGGCGGCGAACCCGGCGACGCGCGCCTTCGCCTCGGGGGTGTCGAACGCGGCGCCGATCGTGGCGGCCTCGTCGGCGAGGTTCTCGGCGAAGGTGCGTCCCGCGCCGACGCGCACGAGACGCGTCGCCTGCCCGAACGCCGCGGTAGCCCCGTCGAGCCAGGAGCGCGCGATCTCTTCGACGCGGGAGGCGAGATCGCCGGATGCCACGACCTCGGCGACCAGACCCCAGTCCAGGGCCTCCGCGGCGTCGAGCATCCGGTCCTGCAGCAGCAGCTGCAGGGCGCGGCGCTGGCCGATCGCCGCGGGGAGCAGCGTCGAGACGCCCAGGTCGGGGGTCAGCCCGATGTTCGCGTAGCGGCTCACGAAGCGCGCGTTCTCGCTCGCGACGACGTAGTCGGCGGTGAGCATGAGCCCGAGCCCTCCGCCCGCGACAGCGCCCTGCACGGCCGCGACCATCGGCAGCGGCGCCTCGGCGAAGGTGCGGATGCCGTCGTGGATCGCCTCGGCCGTCGCGGTCACCTCGGCGCCGGACGATCCGCTCGTCGACATCGCGACCACGTCGCCGCCGGCGCAGAACGCGGGGCCGTTGGCATCCAGGATCACCGCGGCGACCGAGGAGTCGGACGTGACCTCGTGCGCGACCTCGCGCCATCGGCGGGCCATGGGGAAGTCCATCGCGTTCAGCGACGCGGGCCGATCGAAGGTGACCCGGGCGAGTCCGCCCTCGACGTGGAGCAGGATGCCGTCGGTCATTTCGGCGCCATCCGGATCGCGCCGTCGAGGCGGATCGTCTCGCCGTTGAGGTAGCCGTTGTCGACGATGCTCAGCACGAGCCGCGCGTACTCGTCGGGGGCGCCGAGACGCGAGGGGTAGGGCACCTGCTGACCGAGGGAATCCTGGGCGGCCTGCGGCAGGCCCTTGAGCATGGGCGTCTCCATGATCCCGGGGGCGATGGTGACGACCCGGATGCCGTAGCGTGCGAGCTCACGGGCGAGGGGGAGGGTCATCGCGTGCACGCCGCCCTTGCTCGCGGAGTACGCGGGCTGGCCGATCTGTCCGTCGAAGGCCGCGACGCTCGCGGTGTTGACGATGACGCCGCGGTCGCCGCCGTCGCTGGGATCGGTCTTCGCCATGACGGCGGAGGCCTGCGCGACGACGTTGTACGTGCCGATGAGGTTGACGCGGACGACGCGCTCGAAGTCGGCGAGGGAGGTGGGCACGCCCTCGCGGTCGAGCACCTTGGCCGGCGGGGCGATGCCCGCGCAGTTGACGACGACGCGCAGCGGACCTGCGTCGGCGGCGACCGCGGCGGCGCCGGCGATCTGCTCGGCATCGGTCACGTCGGCGGCGGCGAACGATCCGCCGAGTTCGGCCGCGACCTCCGCACCGGGGGACGACGGCAGGTCGACGATCGTGACGCGCGCGCCGGCCGCCGCGAGGCGGCGGGCGGTGGCGAGACCGAGGCCCGAGGCGCCGCCGGTGACGAGGGCGGAGGCTCCTGCGATATCCATGCGTTCTCCTTCGAAAGCTGAAACCCGGTCCCACCCTATCCGAGACTCAGGACCGCCCGAGGTTCCACCAGCGCCGCTGCCAGACCGGACCCGTCTGCGTGCGGACGGCCGCGGTCGAGGCCCCGTCGACGAGCAGGATGAGATCCTCGGCCTCCCAGCCGAACGCGTCCCGCAACCGGGCCCCCACCGCCTGCAGCGGGTCGGCGACGGTCAGTTCCGCCCCGCGCGGCACCTCGATCGCGCGCGGGTCGAGGTCGAGGGCGGCGCGACGCAGCTCGGCGACGAGCTCGTGCACGCGGTCGGCGCCGTAGGCCGCGACGGCGAGGTCCCAGTCGCCGACGACGACGACCGACCCGTGCGGGCAGACGAAGTCGTCCGAGCGTGTACGCCGACCGAAGCGCAGGCGGATGACGGCGATGCCGACGAGCACGACGGCCGCCCCGCCGAGCACCGTCGCCGGGGCGTACGAGAATCCGACGAGGTACAGCGGAGAGGTCCAGCCCGCCGTCGTCCCGACGACCACGCGCGCGACGCTGTACAGCGCGTAGACCGCGCTGGTGAGGGCGATGAGGCGCACCGGGCCGAACGGCTCGATGTCGCTCCGCAGCGCGACCACCGCGCACGCGGCGCAGGCGAGGGCCAGCGCGAGTGCTTTGACCGCGAGAGACCCGGGAAGCGGAACCGTGGCGGTCACGACCGCCACGATCAATGCAAGCGCGGCGACCCCCAGCGAGGTGCGTCGCGCCGACCGCCCGTCGAGCACGCTCACCGCCACGAGCAGCAGGGAGGGGGCGAGCACCATCGCGACATCGCCGAGCACGAGGCTCAGGATGCCGCCCCCCGCCGTGTAGATGAAGTACATGGCGCTCGAGCCGACGGCGCAGATGCCCGACACCGCGGCGAAGCGGAGGAAGAGGGTGGTGCGACCGGGCATGCCGATGCGCGGCATCGCGATCAGGAACACGACCGCCGCGACGGCGGCACTCACGGCCAACAGACCCAGCGCGAGCTCCATGACACCTCCCCCTCGCTCATTCTGCCCCGCCGGGACCCGGCTCGCCGCGACGCGCCGCACCCGTCCCCGACACCCCGGCCCACGGACGGGGAGCGAGCGACCGAACTAGGCTCGACGGGTGAGCGACCCCGCCTTCCGTATCGAGTCCGTCGACGTCGACGACCCCCGTGCCGTCGAGCTGCGCGGCATCCTCGACGACGATCTCGACGACCGCTACCGCGAGTCCGATGCCGACGACACCCCCGCGTTCGCGGCGAAGCGCGCCGCCGCCCTCGCCGTGCACCCCGAGCAGATCGTCGCGACGCTGCTCGCGGTCGACGCCGACGACACCCCGATCGGCCATGTCATGCTGCGGCGCCTCGGCGACGAGTGGGAGCTGAAGCGCCTGATCGTCCGCGACACCGCGCGCCGCCGCGGGGTCGGACGCGCCCTCACCGCCCGGGTCGTCGATCTCGCCCGCCGCGGCGGGGCACCCCGCGTGATCCTGCAGAGCGGTCGGATGCAACCCGAGTCGCTGCGCATGTACGCCGCCTCGGGCTTCACGCCCATCCCGGTGTACGAGCCGTACGTGGAGACGATGCCGCGCTCGCTGTGCTTCGAGTACGTCCTCTGAGTACCCCGCTCCTCGCCGAGCGCCCGGAAGACTCCGCGCCGCGCGGCCGGTCATCGTCGTGTCGGCGACCTTCGGTGAACCGCGACGGTCACGTCCCCACCACCCGGAACGCCCCCGTCGCCACCGCCGCCCCGAGCGCCGCGGCGACGAGCAGCGCCGCTCCGCCGACGGCGACGGCGTCGCGGCTCGAAAGGGTCGAGGGCCGCGACCACGTGCGGTCGATGCCGGATCCGAAGCCGCGCGCCTCCATCGCCGTGGCGAGGGTGGTGCCGCGACGCACCGCGAACACGAGCAGCACGAACGCCATCGAGAAGAACCGGCGCAGCGCACCGCGGTCGCCGAGGCCCCGCGCCCGACGGGCCAGCGTCATCGTGCGCCAGTCGTCGACGAAGAGCCCCACGGTGCGAGCCCCCGCGAGCACCCCCAGCACGAAGCGGCTGGGGAGCTTCGCGACCTGGGCGAGCGCGTCCGCGAGTTCTGTGGGGTCGGTGCGGGCGAACAGCAGGATGATCGGCAGCGCCAGCGCGACGACGCGGAGCAGCACCGCGACGCTGAGGGCGATCGAGTTCTCGCTGACCGTGGCGAAGAGGAAGGTTCCATAGACGGTGCCGCCGGGCCGCGCGTACAGCAGCATGCTCACCGCCGCGATGGGGGCGAAGACGATCACCGGCAGGAGCCGCCGGGCGACCACCGCGTAGGGGAGTCCGGTCAGGGGCACGCACAGCAGCTCGAGCAGGAGCGCGGTGCTCGCGCTCACGGCGTCGAGCGTGATCAGCAGGGGAACCGCCAGCACGAGGGCGACCGCCACCTTGGCGACCGGGTTCACGCCGTCGAGCCACGCGGCGCGCTCGCGGACCCCCTCGGCCTGCGCGACGCCGGTCACGCGGCATCCCCCATCTCGATCCGATGCTGACCGAGGTGACGGACGACGTCGGCGTCGTGGGTGACGGCGACGACCGTGCGCCCGCGCGCGATCTCTCGCTGCAGCAGCGCGACGAGCTCTGTCCATCCGCGCCGGTCCTGCCCGAACGTCGGCTCGTCGAGCACGATCACCTCGGGAGAGGCGGCGAGCACGGTCGCCACCGACAGACGCCGCTTCTGTCCGCCCGAGAGCGTGAACGGGTTCGCCAGGGCGAGGGATGCCAGATCCAACCGCTCGAGCAGCTCGTCGACGATCGCGTCGACCTCGGCCGTCGACCGCTTCAACGCGCGCGGCGCGACGGCGAGCTCGTCCCGCAGCGTCGAGGCGAGGAACTGGTGCTCGGGCTCCTGGAACACCGTGCCGATCCGCGTGAGCAGCTCGGTCGAGCGCCAGCGCGACGGGCGGGTGACACCGCGCGCGGCCAGGGACGGCGCCGCGACCACCTCCCCGTCGAGCTCGGGCAGGAGCCCCGCGAGAGTGAGCGCGAGCGTCGACTTGCCGACGCCGTTGGGTCCCGTGACGACGGTGCCGGTCCCGCGGGGAACGGCGATCTCGAGCCCGGATGCCACGACCGTGCGCTTCTCGCGCCCGATCGACAGTCCGCGGGTCGAGAGCACGGCATCCGCGGCCCCGGCGGCGGGGAGTACGGGGAGGTCGACGGGGCGTCCGGGCACCCACACCCCCGCGGCGGCGAGGGCGTCGCCGTGCTCGGCGAAGACGCGATCGGGCGGGCCGTCGGCGAGGACCCCGCCACCCGGGGCGAGCACCACGACGCGCGTCATGAGGTCGGCCCACACGGCGGTGCGGTGCTCGATCAGCACGAGGGTGGTCGCCTCTCGACGCACCACCCGCTCCACGGCGGCCCGCACCTCGGTCACCCCCACCGGGTCGAGGTTCGCCGTGGGCTCGTCGAGCAGCAGCAGTCCGGGCCGCATCGCGAGCACGCCGGCCAGGGCGAGGCGCTGCTTCTGCCCACCCGAGAGCGCCTTGGTGGCGCGGTCGAGGGGCACGGCGAGACCCACGGATGCCACGGCCTCGGCCACCCGCGCCGGGATCTCGGTCGCCGGGACGCCCAGGTTCTCGCAGCCGAAGGCGACGTCGTCGCCGACCTTCGACAGGACGATCCCCGACTCGGGGTCCTGCAGCACGAGGCCGATGCGACCGCGCTGCGCCTCGGGCGCCTGGCCGTCGACGAGGATGCGGCCGGTCGTCTCCCCCTCGTCGCTGCCGCCGAGGAGTCCCGCGAGGCCGGCGAGGAGCGTCGACTTGCCGGCCCCGGAGGCCCCGAGCAGCAGCACCCGCTCACCGGGTTCGATGCGCAGATCGACCTCGCTCGTCGCGGGCAGCTTGCGACCGGCGTAGCGCCAGCCCCAGCCCTCGACGTCGACGCTCGCGGGATGCGCCATCAGACGTCGCGGCGCGCTTCCCGCCCCGCGGCGAATCGGCTGAGGGCGCCGGTGGCGGCGAGGGCGCGCACGAGCAGCCAGCCGACGAGGCCCGCGAGCAGAGCGCCCGAGACGACGAGCGCGCCGAGGTAGATGAGGTTGAACTCGACCGACTTGACGATGTTCGGCGTCAGGAACAGCTCCAGCACCCACGCGCCGATGCCCGCACCGGCGCCGGCGAGCATCGCGACCGGGAGCGTGAAGCGCAGGTACAGGAACGCCAGGAAGATCAGCTCCGCGCCGAGGCCCTGCGCCAGGCCGGAGAAGATCGTGGTGATGCCCCAGACGTTGCCGATGAGGGCCGAGACGACGGCGGCGATGAGCTCGACCAGCAGCGCGGCGCCCGGCTTGCGGATGATGAGGCCGCCGACGACGCCGCCGAGCAGCCAGATCCCCACCGCGATGCCCCCCAGGCCGGGGGTCACGGCATCCATCGCGCCGAACCAGAGGCCGCCGACGGTGTTCCATCCCCAGAACACGAGCCCGATCGCGACGCCGAGGACGGCGGCGACGACGATGTCGACGACCCGCCACGAGAAACGAGCGGCGGATGCGGACGCGGATCCCGTGGCGGGGGCCGTGCGGGCAGACGTGGACGTGTGCATGTGATCTCCTCCCTGCGCCGGCATGATCCGGATCAGGTTCGACGGTCGAAGCGTGGATTCGCTTCCTCTCAGCCCGGCTCACCGGACTCCCGTGGTTGTGCTGAAGAGTATAGACAGGCGGCCGGGGTAGCGTGGGCGGGTGCACGACCAGATCCCGGCCAGCAGGCGCGCGCGGCGCGATCAGGTCGAGGGACCGCTTGAGAGCACGACGGATGCCGCGTCGATGACGTCGGCGCACGCGCCCGGTGCCGACGACCTCGGATCCGCTGCGGGAGGAGTGGCCGCGGTGGGTTCGCCGAGTCCGGAATCCGGCTCCCCGGAGGTGTCGGCGTCTGAGCCCGCGGATCCTGCCGCGCAGGTGTCGGCGCCCGCGCCCGCCGCCCCCGCCGCTTCGGCGTCAGGGGCCGAGCCCGCGGCATCCGCGTCCGCATCAGCGGAGCAGGCCGTGGCGCCGGAGACCCCCGGCCCGGCCGTGTCCGCTACCGCGGAGCCCGCCCCCGCGGATATCCCGGCGCCCGCGACCGCCGCTCCGGCCGTCGCCAACCCGGCATCCGCCGCCACGGCCGACGCGGCCCCGGCGACGGCGGCGCCCGCCGACCCGGGAGCGCCCTCCCTCGCCGCGCCCGCCTTTGCGGCATCCGTCGGGCCCTCCGCCCCCGCGCCCGCCGGCGCCCTCGCGTGGGTCGATCCGGCCGACGCCGCGGCCCCGCGGCCCACGCCGACGTTCGTCGTGTCGGGCACGACGGCCCGGCAGGTCGACCTGCTGTCGGGTCGACGGCGGCGTCGGCTGCGGCCGGCGACCGTGGTGCCTCCGGTCCTGCTCACGCTCATGCTCGCCGCATACGTGGCGACGACGTTGCTGTGGCCGCTCGACGCGGTGCAGCCGACGACGCGGACGGTCGCCGTCGAACCCGCCGCCGCCCCGTCCGCCCAACCCGCGTGGCCCGCCCAGGGTGAGGCGGCGATCGCGATCGACGGCGTGCCCGACACGCTCTCGTCGTCGGCGAGCGCCCCCGAGTCGATCGCGAGCATCACCAAGGTGGTCACCGCCCTCGTCGTGCTCGACCGTCTGCCGCTCGCCCCCGGAGAGCAGGGCAAGACCTACTCCTTCACGCAGGCCGACAGCGCCGACTACTGGCAGTACCGGGCGCGCGGCGAGTCGTCGCTCGACGTGCCCGTCGACGGAAGCCTCACCGAACTGCAGATGCTCCAGGGCATGCTGATCGCCTCCGCGAACAATTACGCGCAGCGGTTGGCATCCGATCTCTTCGGCACGGATGCCGCCTTCTCGGCCGCCGCGAACGCCTACCTCGCCGAGCGGGGCATCGGGGGCATCACGATCGTCAATCCGACCGGGATCGAGGCGGGCAACACCGCGACCCCCGCGGCGCTCATCTCGCTCGCCGAGCGGGCCCTCGCGAATCCGGTGATCGCGGAGATCGTGCGCACGCCGGAGCTGACGCTGCCGGGCGCGGGCACCTTCAAGAACGGTAACGCGCTGCTGTCCGACCCCGGTGTGGTGGGCGTGAAGACCGGCACCCTCGACGCCTGGAACCTGCTCACCGCGAAAGACATCACAGTCGGCGGAACCACCGTGCGCGCCTACGCGGCGGTGCTCGGGCAGCCCGGACCCGACAGCCGCAACGAGGCCGCCCGCACCCTCTTCACGCGCATCGAGGAAGAGCTGCAGCCGCAGCCGTCGGTCACCGCGGGCACGCTCGTCGGCAAGGTCGAGACCCTGTGGGGGCCCGACATCGACCTCGTCACGGCATCCGACGCGACCGTCGTGCTGTGGAACGGCGGGAGCGCGCAGACCTCCGCGCGCTTCGACCTCGGCGACTCCCGCGAGGCGGGCGACACGGTGGGGACCTTCACCGCCACCGGACCCGTCGACGCCTCCACCGTCGACGTGCAGCTCGCCGCCGAGGTCGAACCGCCCAGCCCGTGGTGGCGTCTGACGCACCCGCTCGACCTGTTCGGACTCAACCGCGACTGAACCGCGCCCCGCCCCGGCGCCCGATGCGGCGGAACCGGCGACGGCGATAGGTTCGGCGAAGACGCACCGACGGAAGGCGACCTCGTGACAGACGCACATCCGACCCTGAACGTGAGAGTGGATGCCGCCTCCTCGACGCCGCCGTACGAGCAGGTGCGGTCGCAGGTGATCGCCGCGATCGAGGACGGCTCGCTCGTCGCGGGCACGAAGCTCCCACCCGTCCGGACCCTGGCGACGGAGCTGAACCTCGCCGCGAACACCGTCGCGCGGGCCTACAAGGAACTCGAAGAGGCGGGCTACGTCGAGACCCGCGGCCGAGCAGGCACGATCGTGCGCGGCGCGGACGCGGCGACCGCGCAGGCCGCCGCCGCCGCCCGCGACTTCGCGCGCACCGCCCGCCGACTGGGACTCTCGCCGGCCGACGCGGTCGAGCTCGTGCGGGCGGCGCTCGGCGACGGGTGAGGCGCGGGCGGTCCCGGGGTTCGCGGGGGTTCCTGGGGTTCGCGGGGGTTCCTGGGGTTCGCGGGGGTTCGCGGGGCTCGCGGGAGGGCTTCGCGGGGGGGGGTCGCCAGGTGCCGCGGCTGGGGTCTCCGCGGAGGGCTTCACGGCCGGGGTTCGCGGCGGCGCCGCAGCGGAGGTTCGCGAAAGGCTTTCGCGTGAGGGGTTCGCGGCAGGGGCTCGAGCGAGGGCTCGCGGCAGGGGCTCGCGACAGGGGCTCGAGTGAGCTGGAGCGGCCGGTCGATCGGGGCCCCGAATCGTGCCGTCGGAACGCGCGAGCAGTCACGACGCGAACGTCCTCGTGTCGGCGAATCGAGCGAACGGGTCGCCGGAAGGCGAGCGGTCGCGCGCCCGCGGAATCCACCGCTCCTCCCCAGCCTGCGTGGGGCCGGATTTGTCCACAGAAGGGGCGTCTGACCGGGGGTAATGTCGGAGGTCGCCGCTAGCATGCACACATGCACGATGTGACCTCCCCCTCGACCCCGGACGGTGCGGCACGGCCCCTGTCCGCGGTGCTCGACGAGGTCGTGCGCACCGGCATCGCCCTGGCCGCCGCCGAGGTGGCCCGCACCCGCGCCCTCGCCGAGGCCGGGCACCTCGCCCTCGAGGTGATGGCCGGTCAGCGCCCCACCTCCCGCGCCGCCGACCTCGCGCTGCGCGAGGTGGCCTCCGAACTCGCCGCCGCCGAGAACTCCTCCGACCGGTCGATGCAACGCCAGATCACCCGCGCCATGACCCTCGTCGACGACTACCCGGTGACCCTCGTCGCGTGGGAGAGCGGCCAGATCAGCCGCACCCACGCGCACGTCATCGCCGACATCGGCGCAGACCTCCCCCACGACAAACGCGGCGACCTCGACCGACTCGCGATCGACCACGCACCCGGACTCAGCCCCGGCCGCCTGCGCTCACGCCTGGCCGTCCTCGCCGAGCGACTGCACCCCACCACCCTCACCGAACGCCACCAACGCGGCCGCGACACCCGCTGCGTGCGGGTCGTCCCCGGCGTCGACGGCATGTCCGACCTCATCGCCACCCTGCCCACCGTCCTCGCCGTCGGCATCTACGACCGCCTCACCCAGCAAGCCCGCACCCTCATCGACCACCGCACGGGGGCGGGACTCGGCCGTGCCGATCCGGTCCTCGACGACCGCGATCGGCAGCGCCCGGGCGGCGGCGGCGAGAGCGCCGACGGTGGCGCGTCTACGAGCGGTGGCGCTCCCACGTCGGCCATCCCTTCCGATGAGGGCACCACCGCGCACCTGCGTGCCGACATCCTCGCCGACCTCCTCCTCACCGCCGCCCCTGGCGCCGACCTCACCCGCACCGACGACGGACCCGGGACCCTCGGCGCCATCCGCGCTCGCGTTCAGGTCGTCGTGCCCGCCCTCAGCATCCTCGACCCCACCATCGAGAACACCGACCCCGCCCACCTCGTCGGACACGGCCCCATCGACGCCCACACCGCCCGCACCCTCACCGAAGCCACCACCACCCCCTGGGACCGCGTCATCACCCACCCCGTCACCGGCGCGGTCCTGCACACCGACACCTACCAGCGCACCACCGCCATCGACCGCCACCTCCGCGCCCGCGACCGCCACTGCCGCTGGCCCGGCTGCACCGTCCCCGCCATCCGCTGTGAAATCGACCACACCCTCGACCACGCCCTCGGCGGCCCGACCGACATCGCCAACCTCGCCGCCCTGTGTCAACGTCATCACACGCAGAAGCAATTCACGCGCTGGACGGTGCGACAACTCCCCGGCGGAGTCCTCGCATGGACCTCCCCCACCGGCCGCACCTACACCGACGAACCCCTCCCCTACTCCCCCGCCATCCACTTCCTCCCCGACGACCCGGCCCTGACGCAGGCCGCGCAGTCGGTGGCG
>NZ_STGM01000004.1 GCF_004854025.1 Microbacterium hydrothermale | reverse complement strand
GCGGATGTCGCTGACGCGGATGCGGCTGATGCGGATGCGTTGGATGTTCTGGACATCGACGTGACGGACGCGCTGGATGTGCTGGATGTCGATGCGGATGCGGACGTGCTGGATGCGGATGCGGATGTTCTGGACGTCGATGCGGACGCGGATGGTCTGGATGTCGACGTGATCGACGCGGACGCGGTGGACGTGGATGTGCTGGATGCGGATGCGGATGTGCTGGACATCGACGCGGACGGTGCGGACGCGGATGTCGCGGACGCGGATGTCGCGGACGCGGATGTCGCGGACGCGGATGTCGCTGATGCGGATGTCGCTGATGCGGATGTCGCTGATGCGGACGGTGTGGACGCGGACGGTGTGGACGCGGACGTGGCGGATGCGGATGTCGCTGATGCAGACGGCATGGACGCGGACGTGGCGGATGCGGATGTCGCTGATGCGGACGGTATGGACGCCGACATGGCGGACGCTGACGGTGCGGACATCGCCGATGCGGACGCGGCCGATGCCGATGCCGCCGACGCTGACGCGGCCGATGTCGCCGATGCTGACGCGACCGATGCCGACGCAGCCGACGCAGCCGACGCGGCCGACGCAGCCGACGCAGCCGACGCAGCCGACGCAGCTGACGCGGCCGACGCCGATGTCGCCGACGCCGACGCCGACGCGGCCGACGCCGATGTCGCCGACGCCGACGCGGCCGACGCTGACGCCGCCGACGCGGACGCGACGGACGGAGACCCGGTCTCGAACGCCCGAGCGGATGTTGCTCAGAAGCGGATCGTGCGCGGGACGGGCGCGGTGCAGGAGGTCATCATGACGGGCTTCCAGCCCGGGGAGACGGTCTCGGCGACGGTCAACTCGACGCCGTTCGAGCTGACCCCGGTGGTCGCGGATGCCGGCGGCATGGCCCGGATGTCGTTCACCGTGGGCCCCGACTTCGATCTCGGTGAGCACCGTGTCGAGGTGCGCGGATCGGTCTCGGGAGAGCTGCCGACCGAGCGCGAGAACACGGACTTCCTCGTGGTCGCGCCCGTCGACGCCGGTCCCTCCGGCGGAGGCAACGGCACCGGCAACGGCACCGGCAACGGCGGTGGAGGGGGCCTGGCGCGAACCGGCGTCGAGGCGAACGCGCCCCTGCTCGCGGGCGGAGCGGCCATCCTGCTCTTCCTCGGTGCGGGTCTGTGGATCCTGCGCCGGCGCGAGACCGGCAAGGTCGAGCACGGTGAGTGAGACCACCACGCTCTCACGAGCGACCACGGCGGAGGGCGCCCCCGATGCGGGGGCTGCGGAGGGGCGCCCTCCCGCCGGGTCGACGAGGGTCGCGGCGGTCGCCGCCGCCGTGACCCTCGCCATCGTGGCCGGGTACGCCTTCGTGGCGGGATCGTTCACGGTCCCTTCGAGCCCGACCCGGCCGATGGTGGCGGAAGCCTTCTCACCCTGGTTCTCGCAGCGGTGGAACGTGTTCGCCCCGAACATCATGAAGGTGAACCGCAACCTGCAGATCCAGGTGCAGTGGCGCGAGGGCGACGACCTGGTGCGCAGCGAGTGGGTCGACGTGACCGACATCGAGTTCACGTCGGCCCGCGGCATCCCGATGCCCTCGCGCATCTCGAAGAACACGTTCAACGCCGCGCAGGCGTTCGTCACGCGGTACCAGGCGCTGAGCGCCGAGCAGAGGGATCGGGTGCGCGACACGTTCATCCGCGGGCTGGGCGGGGGCGCCTTCGCCCCCGTCTCGGCCGACGAGCTCCTCACGCAGCTCGACGATCTCGGGGGCAGTCGAGCCGCGGCGGTGCGGTATCTCCGCTACGACTACATGCTCGTGCGGTTCGCTGCGGCGTTCGGCACGGCCTACTTCGACCGCCCGGTCGAACGCGTCCGGTGGCGGATCGAACACGATCGGCCGAACGACTTCCTGCACCGCTTCGACGAGGAACGGCAGACCGAGCTGTCGTACACGACGTTCGGGTGGCGCCAGCCGGGCACCGCACCGACCGACGAGGTCATCTCCATCTACGACGAGATCGTCGAGAGGTACACGGGACGATGAGCAGAGTGGCATCCTTCCCCCGTCCGGCGGGGCTGCGCGAGAGCGTGCGGCCCGATCGCTTGTGGAGGCGTTTCGTCGGGTGGCTCACGGAACGCGAGCACGCGACGATCGGCTTCTCGATCCTTCGCATCCTGATGGGGCTGTCCATGCTCATCGTCCTGCTGCCCAGCTACGCCGACCGGCGTTACCTCTGGGGCGCCGGGGCGTGGTGGGTGGAGCCGGAGGCCAGTCGCCGCGGATGGTGGGAACCCCTCCGGCTCCTCTTCCCCAAGGACAACGCCGTCGTCTTCGAGGTCTCGTTCCATCTCCTCCTCGCCCTCGCGGTGGTGTTCGTGGCGGGGTGGAAGACGCGATGGGTGACGCCGTTCCTGCTCGTGTTCTGGGTCGGGCTGTCGACCAACACCACCCTGCTCGGCAACGGGGGAGACACGCTGATGCGGATCGTGCTGCTCTTCGTCGTGTTCGCGGATCTGAGCCGGCACTTCTCCGTCGACGCGTGGCTGCGTGCCCGGATGCGCCGCGCCCGGCCGCAGCGGAGCGCACGCCGCCCCCGATGGATGCCATCCTGGCTCGGCGCCTGGGCACACAACACCGTCCTGATCCTGTGCGTGTTCCAGATCCTCCTCGTCTACCTCGTCTCGAGCCTGCTCAAGCTCCAGGGGGAGGAGTGGCTGAACGGCACCGCCATCTACTACGCCCTCAGCATCGAGCAGTTCCACGTGCTGCCGTTCCTGAGCCAGCTCGCGTGGCAGTCGGCGCCGATGGTGGCGATGGCGACCTGGCTCGCCCTGTGGGTGCAGCTGCTCTTCCCCGTCCTCATCCTGTGGAAGCCGACACGCTACGCGGCCGTGGTCCTGATCACGGGCATGCACCTCGGCATCGCCGTGCTCCTGGGGCTCTGGCCCTTCTCGTTGATGATGATCGGGTTGGACCTGCTCCTCGTCCGCGACGGCTCGTGGGTCCGCCTCGCCGCGCGGCTGGGGGCGCTGCGGAGGGGTTCGCTCAGCCCCGCCACGTAGACTCGGGGACCATGTGCGGAATCATCGGTTACGTGGGTCCTCGGCAGAGCCAGGACATCCTTCTGGCGGGGCTGTCGCGTCTGGAGTACCGGGGGTACGACTCCGCGGGCATCGCCGTGATCGACGGCGACGGTGCGCTCGGGATGCGCAAGCGCGCCGGCAAGCTGGCGGTGCTGCGCGACGACCTCGAGGCATCGCCGATGGCCAACGGCACGACCGGAATCGGTCACACGCGCTGGGCGACGCACGGCGGCCCCACCGACGCCAACGCGCACCCCCACCTCGCCGACGACGACAAGCTCGCCGTCATCCACAACGGCATCATCGAGAACTTCGCCGAGCTCAAGAGCGAGCTCGTGGGCGAGGGCTTCAGCTTCCGCAGCGAGACCGACACCGAGGTCGCCGCGGTGATGATCGGTCGCGAGTACGCCAAGTCCCAGGACCTCGTCGCCGCCTTCCGCGCCGTCGTGTCGCGCCTCGAGGGCGCCTACACGCTGCTCGCGATGCACGAGGACCACCCGGGCCTGGTCGTCGGCGCGCGGCGCAACTCGCCGCTGGTCATCGGCCTGGGCGAGGGCGAGAACTTCCTCGGCTCCGACGTCGCCGCGTTTGTCGAGCACACCCGCAACGCCCTCGCGATCGGCCAGGACGAGATCGTCGCGATCACCCCCGACGGCGTCGAGGTCACCGACTTCTCGGGCGCCCCCGTCGAGGTCGAGGCCTTCGAGGTCACCTGGGACGCTTCGGCGGCCGAGAAGGGCGGCTGGTCGTCGTTCATGGCCAAGGAGGTCTCCGAGGAGCCCGAGGCCGTCGCGAACACGCTGCGCGGTCGCATCCACGAGGGCCGCGTCGAGATCCCCGAGCTCGAGGGCCTCGACGACTTCCTCGCCGACATCGACCGCATCCTCGTCATCGCCTGCGGCACCGCCGCGTACGCCGGCATGGTCGGCAAGTACGCCCTCGAGACCTGGACGCGCGTGCCCGTCGACGTCGAACTCGCGCACGAGTTCCGCTACCGCGACCCGGTGCTCTCGCCCCGCACGCTCGTCGTGTCGATCAGCCAGTCGGGCGAGACCATGGACACCCTCATGGCCGTCAAGTACGCCCGCTCCCGCGGCGCGAAGACCCTGTCGATCTGCAACACGCAGGGCGCGACGATCCCGCGCGAGTCCGACGCGATCGTCTACACGCACGCCGGTCCCGAGGTCGCCGTGGCTTCGACGAAGGCGTTCGTGGCGCAGATCACCGCGCTGTACCTGCTCGCCCTGCACGTGGGTCGCGTCCGCGGCGCCGTCGACCCGGTCGTCGCCGTCGAGGCCGTGACCGAGCTCGAGGCCGTGCCCGGCAAGATCGCCCGCGTGCTCGAAACCGAGCAGTCGCGCATCGAGCAGCTGGCGCACTGGATGGCCGACACCCGTTCGGTGCTCTTCCTGGGCCGCAACGTCGGTTATCCGATCGCTCTCGAGGGGGCGCTGAAGCTCAAGGAGCTCGCGTACATCCACGCCGAGGGCTTCGCCGCCGGGGAGCTCAAGCACGGCCCCATCGCCCTGATCGAGCCCGGTCAGCCGGTGTTCGTCGTCGTGCCGTCGCCGCGCGGCTCGGGCGAGATGCACAAGAAGGTCGTCTCGAACATCGAGGAGATCCGCGCCCGCGGTGCCCGTGTCATCGCGATCGCGGAAGAGGGCGATGTCGCGGTGCTCCCCGCCGCCGACGAGGTGCTGCGCATCCCGCTCGCCGCTCCGCTGTTCGAGCCGCTGCTGGCGGTCGTGCCGCTGCACATCTTCGCGATGGGCCTGGCCGAGGCCAAGGGCCTCGACGTCGACCAGCCGCGCAACCTGGCGAAGTCGGTCACGGTCGAGTAAGACCGTCGATCGCGGGGGCCGGATGCCGTGGCATCCGGCCCCTTTCCCGTTCCCGACCCGAGGGGGCGGAGGGCGACCGATGTCGGCGCGCACGGGCAGAATGGAACGGATGCCGGGGAGGGAGGCCGCATGATCGTCGGAATCGGCGTCGACCTGGTCGACGTTCCCCGTTTCGAGGCGCATCTCTCACGGACGCCGCGTCTGCTCGCCCGGCTGTTCGCACCGTCCGAGCGGGTCCTCAAGCCCCGGTCCCTCGCCGCGCGCTACGCCGCGAAAGAAGCGCTCATCAAGGCGCTCGGCGGGTCGGACGGCGTGCACTGGACCGACATCGAAGTCGCCTCCGAACCCTCGGGACGCCCCGTCTTCGCGCTGCGCGGAGAGACCGCGACCACGGTCGCCGCCCGGGGCATCACGGCGCTGCACCTGTCGATGTCGCACGATGCGGGTCTCGCGACCGCTTACGTCGTCGCCGAGGGCGCTCAGCCGGCGGGCGACACGCGGGCGTCGGCGCCCGCGGCATCCGTTCCCGATCCCGCCGGAGAGGACACCGCATGACGATGGCACCCGGGGTGCTGCGCGAAGCGCTCGTCGACGTCGACGCGATCACCGAGAACGTGCGCCACCTGCGCGCCCTGACCGGCAGCGAGATCATCGCGGTCGTCAAGGCGGACGGGTACGGGCACGGCGCGCACCGCGCCGCCCTCGCCGCGCTGCGCGGGGGAGCGGCCCGCATCGGCGTGTCCGACATCACCGAGGCGCTCGCGCTGCGCCGCGCCGGCATCCGGGCCCCCCTCTTCGCGTGGCTGCACGCGCCCGGGGCGTCGTTCGACGAGGCCGTCCGCGAAGAGATCGAGCTCGGCATCTCCGACCTCGACCAGGTGCTGCGCGCCGGGCAGGCGGCGGGCGAGGGGCGTCCCGCCGCGGTGCACCTGAAGATCGAGACGGGCCTCTCGCGCAACGGCATCGCCCCCGCCGACTGGCGCGTGGTGTTCTCCGAGGCGGCCCGCCTCGAGCGCATCGGTCGCCTGCGCGTGGTCGGTCTCTTCTCGCACCTGTCGAACACGAGCCTCGACGACGACCGCGCGGCGCTGGCGAGATTCGAAGAGGGCGTGATCCTGGCGGCGTCGGCGGGGCTCCGCCCCCCATTGCGGCACATCGCCGCGACGAACGCCGCGATCGCGCTTCCCGAGGCCCGCCTCGGCTGCGTCCGCATCGGCATCGGCCTGTACGGCGTCTCGCCCTTCGACGACCGCACCCCCGCCGACCTCGGGCTGCGCCCCGCCATGACCCTGCGGGGCGCGGTGGCGGCGGTGCGGCGCGTCCCCGCGGGCACAGGCGTCTCGTACGGCTACGACTACCGCACCCCGGTCGACACGACGCTCGCCCTCGTGCCGCTCGGCTACGCCGACGGCGTGCCGCGGCAGGCGTCGGGCCGCGGGCCGGTCGTGATCGGTGGTCGCCGTTTCACGGTCGCGGGTCGAATCGCGATGGACCAGTTCGTCGTCGACGTGGGCGATCACCCCGTGTCGATCGGCGACGAGGTCGTGCTCTTCGGCGATCCGACGCTGGGCGTGCCGTCGGCCCGTGACTGGGCGGATGCCGCCGACACGATCGACTACGAGATCGTCACGCGCGTGGGAGCGCGCGTCCCCCGACGAGAGGTGCACGCATGAGCGTCCCCGAGGAGGTGCTCGGCGAACGCGTCGTCGAGTCCCCGTCCGACATGGAAGACCTGGGCCGGCTGATCGGCCGCGCCCTCGAGCCCGGTGACGTCGTCGTGCTGACGGGTCCGCTCGGCGCGGGCAAGACCACCCTCACCCGCGGGATCGGCGAGGGCCTCGGCATCCGGGGGCCCGTGCAGAGTCCCACTTTCGTCATCGCGCGCACGCATCCCTCGCTGTCGGGCGGGACTCCGCTCGTGCACGTGGATGCCTACCGGTTGGGCGCCGCGGTCGAGCTCGACGACCTCGACATCGATGTCGCCCACAGCGCGGTGATCGTCGAGTGGGGTCGCGGGGTCGCGGAGTACCTGGCCGACGCGTGGTGGGAGATCGAGATCTCGCGGCAGACCGGCGGTCGAGGCGTCGACAACGCGTGCGGCGAGATCGCCGTGCACACCGTCGAACTCGACGCCGACGCCCCGCGGACCGTCACGATCTCGCGGCATCCCTGACCGTCGCCTCGCCGGCGGGGCGCGCGCCGCGCGTCATGTCGCGGGGGTCCGCCGTCCGCGGCGCGGGGGAGCGCTCCGTCTCCGCGGAGCGGGGGCCGGGGTCGCCCGGGAGGCCGCCCACACCTCGCGCAGCGCGCGCAGCGTCTGCACGGGCTGCTCGACGTGGGCGAAGTGCCCGCTGTCGGCGAGGACCACGTGGTCGACGTCGCGCAGGATGCGCGACCACTCCCGTGCGTCGGCCGCGGCGACGAACACGTCGTGCGCCCCGCGCACCGAGCGCACCGGGCACGAGATCCGGCGCCAGACGGCATCGTCGTGCGTGCGCGACAGGTGAGCGGCGGCGAGGAAGGCCGCGGGGCGGATCTCGTCGGCGAGAGCGTCGGTGACCGCGGGATCGACCCGTTCCGGATGCCGGAACAGCGGCCGCGAGAGCCCGCGCAGGGCTCCCGTGCGTCGGAGCAGCCGCAGGAGGGGGCTCGCGAGAGGACCGAGACCCCGAAGAATCCGCATAGCGACGACCATCCCGGCGAGCCAGGGGAGCCGGATGCCGCCCGCGAGGGGGCGGCGCATCACAACGCGGGCCCCGGCGCCGCTGGGCGACACCACGCCGACGGCCACGGTCTCGTCGGGGAAGCGCGCGGCGACGTCGAGAGCGATCACCCCGCCGAGGGAGTGGCCCACGAGGCGCCACCGGGGATAGCCGAGGGCACGCGCCACGGCGGCCACGGCGACCGCCAGGTCGGCGGGGGCGGGGACCGGCCCCGGGGACTCGCCCCACCCGGGGAGATCGACGGCGACGACGTCGGAGAGCGGAAGGCCGATCTCATCGGAGGCGGCGATCATCGGTGCCCATGTCGACCACGACCCCGCGGCGCCGTGCAGCAGCACGGTGGCGACCGGGCTCCCCGAGGCGCGTCCCGCGCGCACCACCAGGGGGCCGACCCCCGTGGGGACGACCGTGCGACGCAGCCCGAGGGTCGTGGCATCCATGTCCGTTCTTCGGAGCGGAGGGGAGCCCGGATGCCGCGACGCGCGGGCGGAGGGCGCCGGATACGCTGGAACGGTGATCCTCGGCATCGACACGTCGCTCGGCACCGCCGTCGCGGCCATCACCCGTGACGGAGAGGTGCTCGCCGACGAGCAGAGCGCGAACCCGCTGGGTCACGCCGAGGTCATCGGCGATCTGCTGCGACGCGTGTCGTCCGCAGCGCCCGCCCCGACCCACGTCGCCGTCGGCATGGGCCCCGGGCCCTTCACGGGCCTGCGCGTGGGGATCGCCACCGCGCGGGTGTTCGCCCTCGGAAAGGGGGTGCCGGTGGTCCCGGTCCCCAGTCACGACGGCATCGCGCTCGGGGTGCTGCTCGCGGACGCGCTCACCGGCACCGAGACGGGGCGATTCGCGGTGGTCACCGATGCCCGGCGCCGCGAGTTCGCCTTCAGCGTGTACGACGGCCTCGACGACGACGGACTGCCCGTCCGACTCTCCGACGCCGCGCTCTCCCCGCGCGACGGCCTCGACGCGCGTCTCGACGAGGCCGGCGCGCGCCGGTACGACGCCACGAGTGTGTCGGCCGCGATGATCGCTCTCGCCGCCGCCCGCGCCCTCGACGCCGGTCGCACGCTCGCCGACGGCGAGCCGCTCTACCTGCGTAGCCCCGACGTCGTCGCCGCCCACGCCCCGAAGCGGGTCAGCTGATGGTGACGCGTCGCGCCACCGGCGCCGACCTCGACGCCATCATGGACCTCGAGCGCACCTCGTTCCCCACCGACGCCTGGAGCGACGCGATGATGCGCGAGGAGCTCGCGTCGCCGCACGGCTGGTACGTCGTGGTCGAGGAGGCCGGTCGCCTCGTCGGATACGCGGGACTGCGCGCGGTGCGCGGAGCCCGGGACGCCGACATCCAGACCATCACGATCTCCGCGGCGGCGCGCGGTCGCGGTCGCGGGCGGGCCCTGCTGGCCACGCTGCTCACCGAGGCCGTGGACCGCGGGGTGCACGACGTGTTCCTCGAGGTGCGCGCCGACAACCCGGTGGCGCAGGCGCTCTACGCGTCGGAGGGCTTCGTCGAGGTCGGTCGCCGCCCGCGCTACTACCAGCCCGACGACGTCGACGCGATCGTGATGCAGCTCGACCTGCGGGGCTGGGCGGCCCGGCGCGCCGAGACCGCGGCATCCTCCGCCGCCGACCCCACGACCTCCTCGCCCACCGGAAAGGGATGGTGCTGATGGACGCGCCCCTCGTGCTCGGCATCGAGACCAGCTGCGACGAGACCGGGATCGGCATCGTGCGGGGACGCACCCTGCTCAGCAACACGATCGCCTCGAGCATGGACGAGCACGCGCGCTACGGCGGTGTCGTCCCCGAGGTCGCCGCGCGCGCGCACCTCGAGGCTCTCCAGCCCTCGATCGACGCCGCGCTCGCCGAGGCGGGCGTCGCCCTCGCCGACCTCGACGCCGTCGCGGTGACCAGCGGCCCGGGGCTCGCCGGCGCGCTCATGGTCGGGGTGGGCGCGGCCAAGGGACTCGCCGTCGCGCTCGACAAGCCCCTCTACGCCGTGAACCACCTGGTCGGACACATCGCCGCCGACATCCTGGATGCCGAGGCGGGCGAGCTCGAGTACCCGACGGTCGCCCTGCTGGTCAGTGGAGGCCACACCTCGCTGCTGCTCGTGCGCGACCTCACCAGCGACGTCGAACTGCTGGGCGAGACGATGGACGACGCGGCGGGAGAGGCGTTCGACAAGGTCGCCCGTCTCCTCACGCTCCCCTATCCCGGCGGTCCCGAGATCGATCGCGCGGCGGCGACCGGCGACCCCACGGCGATCCGCTTCCCGCGGGGGCTCTCGCGCGCCTCCGACATGGCATCCCATCGCTACGACTTCTCGTTCTCGGGACTCAAGACGGCGGTGGCGCGCTGGGTCGAGCAGCACGAGGCGACGGGCGAGCCGGTACCGGTCGCCGACGTCGCGGCCTCGTTCCGCGAGGCCGTCGTGGACGTGCTCGTGACGAAGGCCCTCGACGCGTGCGCGCGGTACGGCGTCCCCCGGCTGCTGCTGGGCGGCGGCGTCATCGCGAACAAGCGACTGCGCGACGTCGCCCTCGAGCGCGCCGCCGCCGCCGGGGTCTCGGTGCGCATCCCGCCGCTGCGGCTGTGCACCGACAACGGGGCGATGATCGCCGCGCTCGCGGCCGAGCTCATCGCATCCGGTCGGCGTCCCTCGACCCTCGCGTTCGGCGCCGACTCCACTCTCCCGGTGACCGAGATCCAGGTGGCCGAAGACCCGGATGCCGAGGCCCCGGCGCCATGACCGATCCGACGCCGCCGACGCGACGCGCGCGCAAGGAGACCGCCGATGAGGCTCCACCGGCGGTCGATCCGCGGCGCCCGTGGATGGTCCCGGCGGGGGAGATGGCCGCTCCCGCGCCGGACGACGACGACGCCGAGCGACTGCCCACCGCGCAGCTCGAGATGGCGGCGTTCGGCGATCACCTGATCCCGTACGTCCCGCCCGCGCCGAAGCCCCCGCCCTCGCTCGCGCCCTGGGCGCTCGCGGTGGCCGTCCTGGCCCTGCTCGCCGCTCTCGTGACCGGCTGGCTCCTGCCCCTCGGGGTGATCGGGGTGGTCGTCGCGACGATGTCGCTGCGGCGCACGCACGACAGTCGCCCCGTGGCCGTCTGGGCCCTGGCGCTCTCGCTGCTCTCGCTCGTGTTCAGCGTCGGGTGGCTGGTCTGGGGTTTCTCGCAGCTCGCCGTGCGCTGACCGCCGGTCCGCACGCTCCCGCCGTGCGGGCCGTCAGACGCGATCGGCGAGGAGCGCGAGGCGCGAGGACCCGACCCGCGTGAGGAGGAGGGTCGCGGAGTCGTCGCCGCGCAACGCGAGCTTCTTGCGGAGCGTCGCGGGGTCGACGTCGACCCCGCGCTTTTTGATTTCGAGCGTGCCGATGCCGCGGGCGCGCAACGCCTGCCCGAGCTTCTTCGGATCGGCGGGAAGGTGCTCGCGGATGCGGAACGACTGCACGAAAGGACTCGTCAGCGGCGCGTCCGAGGTGAGGTAGGCGATGCCGGGAGACAGCATCCCCGCCTCCAGGGCGCGGGCGACCTCGCCGATCAGTCGGGCGCGGATGATCGCTCCGTCGGGCTCGTGCACGAAAGCACCGAGCTCCCTCTCGGCCACGTCCTCGCTGTCGGCGGGGGCCGTCAGCTCCCAGGCCTCGTCGCCGCGCACCACCAGCGCGGCTCGGCGTACGTGGTCGCGGGCGAGTGCGCCGGCCCACAGCACCAGCTCGATCGTCGAGCCGTCGGCGCTGATCCACTGCGCCTCGACGTCGTCGGGGATCTGCGTCCGGTCGAACCCCGGTCCGAGTTTCACGCCACCCGACGTGCGCCGGAGGAGGTCGAACACCCACTCGAGTGAGGGCGACCACTCGCTCGAGGCGACCTGGCGCGTCTCGGAGTGACCCGCCGTGCGGCGCGCGGGGTCGAGCCACACGGCATCCGTCCTCTCCAGGTCGACGTCTTCGGCGCGCGCGTGCGCCACCTTCGCGCTCTCTCCGAACGGGGCGAGGTTGTAGGCCGCGATCGCGGCGGTGACCTCGTCGGCGTCGACGGCGTGCACCCGGATGCCGAGACCCGCCATCCCGAGGGCGTCGCCGCCGATGCCGCAGCCGAGGTCGGCCACGCTCGTCATTCCCGCGGCGCGGAAGCGTCCGGCGTGACGCGCGGCGATCGACAGCCGCGTGGCCTGCTCGAGTCCCGCTCGCGTGAAGAGCATGCGGTCGGCGAAAGCGCCGAACTTCGCCGCCGCGCGCACACGGAGCCGAGCCTGGCCGACGACGGCCGACACGAGGTCGGGGGAGTGGCCGGCGGCGCGCAGGCGCGAGACGGCGCGAGCGGCGTCGTCGGTGGAGACGATCGGGCCGAGCTCGTCGAGAAGGCGCAGGCCGTCGGGCGTGAGCAGGGCGGTCAGCTCGCTGGTATCCACCCGATTCAGCCTAGGCGGGCGATTGTGCTGGCACTCGCGTTGCATGAGTGCCAGCGCTTCTCTACACTCGCATTAGCACTCTCCCCGCGTGAGTGCTGACAAGTCTTCTGTAACGAGAAAGAAGAGGTAGACCGTGTCGGTTTCCATCAAGCCGCTCGAGGACCGCATCGTCATCAAGCAGGTCGAGGCTGAGCAGACCACCGCGAGTGGTCTCGTCATCCCCGACACCGCCAAGGAGAAGCCGCAGGAGGGCGAAGTCGTCGCCGTCGGCCCCGGCCGCATCGACGACAACGGCAACCGTGTCCCCCTCGACGTCGCCGTCGGCGACCGCGTGCTCTACAGCAAGTACGGCGGCACCGAGGTCAAGTTCGGCGCCGAGGAGTACCTCGTGCTCTCGGCTCGCGACGTCCTGGCGGTCGTCGTCCGCTGATCGCGTGACTCGATCGAAGGCCCCGGGTGCTCGGCATCCGGGGCCTTCGTCGTTCCTCCCGGATGGCAGGAAGAGAGGGACGCGCGACCGTCCCGGGGTCGATCCCGCGCGTAGGCTGGGTCGGTGACCCCCGCTCCCTCCACTCCGACCGGGGGGACCACTCGCGGTGCCCTGTACGCTCTCGGCGCCTACCTGCTGTGGGGCGTCCTGCCCATCTACTTCCTGCAGCTCGCGCCCACCGGCCCCTTCGAGGTCGTGGCGTGGCGCATCATCCTCGCGTTCGTCTTCTGCCTGCTGCTGCTGACGGTGCTGCGCGCCTGGCGGCCCTTCCTCGCGATCGTGCGGCAGCCGCGCCTCATGCTGCTGACCGCCGTCGCCGGCGTGCTGATCTACGTGAACTGGCAGACCTACCTCTACGGTGCGCTGACCGGGCACGTCATCGAGACGAGCCTGGGGTACTTCATCAACCCGATCGTGACGGTGCTGCTCGGGGTCGTGGTGCTGCGCGAGAGGTTGCGGATCCTCCCGTGGATCGCCGTGGGCGTGGCCGTGGTCGCGGTCGTCGTGATCGTCGTCGGCTATGGCGCCTTCCCGTGGATCGCGCTGACCCTGGCGTTCTCGTTCGGCTTCTACGGTCTCGTGAAGAAGCAGATCGGACCCGCGGTGGATGCCGTGAGCGGACTCACCCTCGAATCGCTCTGGTTGCTGCCGGTCGCCGCCGTCCAGCTGGTGTTCGTGGCGAACATCAGCGGCATCACGCTCGGCACGCAGGGGGTGCTGCACACCGTCCTTCTCCTGCTCGCGGGCGCGGTGACCGCCGTGCCGCTGCTGCTGTTCGCGTCGGGAGCCCGCCGCGTACCGCTCACCGTCATCGGGCTGCTGCAGTTCGTCGCGCCCATCATCCAGTTCGTCATCGGCGTGTGGGTGCTCCATGAGCCCATGACGGCGGAGAGGTGGGTCGGCTTCGCCCTCGTGTGGGTCGCCCTGGTGATGCTGAGCGTCGACTCGGTCGTGGCCTCGCGCCGCCACCGGCAGACGGTGGATGACGTCGTCGAACCGGTCTGACGGCGCGGATCCTGCGTTTGGCGGCCCGCTGTTGCCGCTGAAAAGTAACGATTGGGTCGCGTAACCGACCGTTAACACATTGCAACAACGTGGCCACAGGGGCGCCGTTAGGTTTGTGACAATCCGCGGGGGTCATCCCCTCGGTTCCTACTCACCAAGGAGCACCCATATGAGTGTCCTCTCCCGTTCGCGTTATGCGAAGATCATCGGCGGACTCGCCGTGGTCGGCGTCAGCGCGCTCGTCCTGGCCGGTTGTTCCGGCAGCAGCACTCCGTCCGAGACCGGCGACGCTGCCGGTGGCGGCGACTTCCCGATCGACTGCAACGCGGCCGAGCCCGCCTCGTACACACCCGAGTACTCGTCGACCTCGACCGGCCCGGCGACCAACCTCACGTACAACATCGGCACGGCACTTCCCGTGACCGGTAACCTCGCCTTCCTCGGCCCGCCCGAGATCGCGGGTACCGAGTACGCCGCGTCGGAGATCAACGCCGCCAACAAGGGCGTGCAGATCAACCTCATCCAGGGCGACTCGGGCGACACCGACAACAAGGCCTACGAGACCGAGATCCCGCGCCTCCTCGGCGCCGGCGCGACCGCCATCGTCGGCGCCGCGTCCTCGGGCACGTCGCTGCAGTTCATCGACCAGGTCATCGCGGCCAACGCCGTGCAGATCTCGCCGGCCAACACCTCGGCTGCCTTCACCGGCTACGACGACAAGGGCCTCTACTGGCGGACTGCTCCCTCCGACGTCCTCCAGGGCGAGGTGCTCGGCAACCTGATCGCGTCCGAGGGCAACGAGACCCTCGGCATGATCGTGCTGAACGACTCGTACGGCACCGGTCTCGCGTGCTTCACCAAGAAGGCCTTCGAGAACGCCGGCGGATCCGTCGTCGCCACGAGCCTCTACAACACGGGTGACACGAACTTCTCGGCGCAGATCGAGGACGTCCTGGCCCAGTCGCCCGACGCGATCGCCCTGATCACGTTCGACGAGGTGTCGACGATCATCCCCGACATCACCGCGAGCGTCAGCCCCGACAAGCTGTTCTTCGTCGACGGCAACCTGAAGAACTTCGGCACCCAGTTCCCCAACGGAACCCTCGCCGGGGCCAAGGGCACGTACCCGAGCGTCGACCCCGACTCGACGGCGACGTTCCGCAGCTCGCTCGAGTCGTTCTGGAGCGGTAAGGGCAACCCCGCGCTCGAGGACTTCACCTACGCCCCCGAGTCCTACGACTCGGTCGTCCTGCTCGCCCTCGCGGCGCTGAAGGCCGGCTCGGCCGCGGGTCCCGACGTGGCGGCGAACCTGCAGTCGGTCTCCGGCGGCAGCGGCAGCGGCACCAAGTGCACGACCTACGCGGAGTGCGCCGACATCATCATCGGTGGCGGAGAGGCCGACTACGACGGCGTCTCGGGCCCGATCACGTTCAACGACGTGGGTGACCCCACCGAGGCGACGATCGGTGTCTTCGAGTACGGCGACGACAACAACTACAGCTGGCTCCGCGCCGGTTGATCGGTTGAGCCTGAGGGCCCCGGGACTTCGGTTCCGGGGCCCTTTTTCTGTGTCGTGTCTCTGTGTCGTGCCGGTGGAGTCGTTCGGGATGGCGGAATCGGGAGCCTGCCCGTCCCGCGCCGCCCGCCGCTCGGACGGCCGCGCCACCCGCTCGGCGCTGTCTTCTGCGCCGGCCCGGGCGTCCCGCGTCGCGCGGCCCTCACCGGAACGGCTCGGGCCTTGAGCGACAGAATCGGGCCCGTCCCCGGTCACCCCGCCCCGCGCACGGGAGAGCCCGGGCCCTGAGACGGGGACCTGGTCCTGTCCCCGGTCATCCCGCCCCGCGCCACGGGAGAGCCCGTCCTGAGCCCAGGACCCGGTCCTGTCGCCAGTGGCCCCGCCCCGCGCACGGAGAAGGCCCGGGCCCCCAAAAGGGGACCCGGGCCTTCCCGGCGGACGGACGCGCGGCTCAGGTGCCGAGCGTGCCGAGGTACAGGCCGATGACGGCCGGGTCGTCCATGAGCTCGCGACCCGTGCCGGTGTAGGCGTCGCGGCCCTGGTCGAGCACGTATCCGCGATCGCAGATCTGCAGGCAGCGGCGCGCGTTCTGCTCGACCATGATGCAGGTGACGCCCGCCTTGTTGATCTCCGAGACGCGGATGAACGCCTCGTCCTGGCGCACGGGCGACAGACCCGCCGACGGCTCGTCGAGCAGCAGCACCTTCGGATCCATCATGAGCGCGCGGCCCATGGCGACCATCTGGCGCTCACCGCCCGACAGCGAGCCGGCGCGCTGCTTCAGACGCTTCGCCAGGTCGGGGAAGATGCTCGTGACGAAGTCGACGCGCTCCGCGTACCCCTTGGGGCGCTGGTAGAGCCCCATCTGCAGGTTCTCGCCGATGGTGAGGCTCGGGAAGACGTTGTTCGTCTGCGGAACGAAGCCGACGCCCTTGGCCACGAGCTTGTTCGCGCGCAGTCCGGTAATCTCCTCCCCGTCGAGGATGACGGAACCGGAGCGCACCTTCACCTGGCCGAAGATCGCCTTGAGCATGGTCGACTTGCCGGCGCCGTTGGGGCCGATGATGCCGATGAGCTCGCCGGGAGCGGCGGTGAGGTTGGCCCCGTTCAGGATGTTGACGCCGGGAAGGTACCCGGCGTGCACATCGCGGAGCTCGACAACGTTGCCGGTCATCGACCGTCCTCCTTCTCGTGCGACGACGGCGATGACTCGCCGTCGATCGCGGCGTCGACCTGCTGAGCGGTCTCGAGCAGCTCCGCGGCGGCGGCCGAGTCGACCGTCCCCTCGTGGCGGCCCGTGACGACGCCGAGGTCGACGTCCTGGTGCGCGCCCAGGTAGGCGTCGATGACGGCCTGGTCCTTCATCACGGTGTCGGGCGGGCCCTCGGCGACGATCTTGCCCTCGGCCATGACGACGACCCAGTCCGCGATGTGGCGGACCATGTGCATGTCGTGCTCGACGAAGAGCACGGTCATGCCGAGGTCCTTGAGATCGAGGATGTGGTCGAGCAGCGACTGCGTCAGCGCCGGGTTGACGCCGGCCATCGGCTCGTCGAGCATCACGAGCGTGGGATCGCTCATGAGCGCGCGCGCCATCTCGAGCAGCTTGCGCTGGCCGCCGGACAGCGAGGCGGCGAAGTCGGCCTCCTTGGCATCCAGCTTGAAGCGCTTGAGCAGGTCGCGCGCCTTGGCGTCGTTGTCGGACTCCTGCTTGCGCCACACGAAGGGCAGGATGCTGGAGAACAGCCCCTCGCCCTTCTGCTTGGTCGCGCCCAGCTTCATGTTCTCGAGAACCGTGAGCAGCCCGAGCGCCTTGGTGAGCTGGAAGGTGCGCACCTGACCCATGCGGGCGGCCTTGAACGCCGGGATGCCGGCGAGGTTCTTGCCGTCGAACGACCACTGGCCGCTGTTGGGCTTGTCGAACCCGGTGAGCAGGTTGAACAGCGTCGTCTTGCCGGCGCCGTTCGGTCCGATCAGCGCGGTGATCGCGTTGCGCGGGATCTCGAGGTGCTTCACGTCGACGGCGGTGTTGCCGCCGAAGTCGCGACGCACGTTGTCGGCGACGATGATCGGGTCGACCTTGGCGACGCCGGGGCCGATCTCGCCCTTGTGCAGTCCGGTCGCCTTCGCCCGGGGCGCCGAAGCGCTGGGCACGACCGGCGTGGACTCATCGGACAAAGGTCATCTCCTTCTTGCTGCCCAGGATGCCCTGGGGGCGGAAGATCACGAGCAGCATCAGTGCGACGCCGACGATGACGAAGACGAGCATCTGCGACTGGTCGGCGGTGAGGAAGGGCAGCAGTCCGATCGAGGACAGCGCCGGCAGCAGGTTCGACAGGAACGCGCGGACGACCCAGAACAGCACCGCGCCGAGCACGGGGCCGAAGATCGTCGCCGCACCGCCGAGCAGCAGAGCCGTGTAGACGAAGAACGTCTGCGACGTGACGTACACGTTCGGGTTCACGTTCGTGTCCATGGCCGTGATGATGCCACCGGCCGCGATGATGACACCGCCGATGACGAGCGCCTGCATCTTGAACGCGAAGACGTTCTTGCCGAGCGCGCGGACGGCATCCTCGTCTTCACGGATGCCGCGGATGACACGGCCCCAGGGGCTGCGCATCAGCATCCAGACCAGCAGGACCGCGACGGCGACGGCGACGAGGCCGAGGATGATCACGTACCAGCGGTTGGCGTTGTACGTCCACGGGCCGAAGCCGTAGTCGCCCGCGGGGAGCGGGTTGTTCTCGCCGCGCCAGCCGGACTGGAAGTTGAACAGGCCGTCGGCCGAGCCGGTGACGCTGCGGAAGGTCGACGTGAGGAAGACCAGGCGCAGGATCTCAGCCGCCGCGATCGTGACGATCGCGAGGTAGTCGCCGCGCAGGCGCAGCGTCGGGATGCCCATGATGAGGGCGAACACGATGGCCGCCGCGAAGCCGATCAGCGCCGCCAGCGGCCACGCGAGGCCGAAGGTAAGGATCGAGATCGCGAAGCCGTAGGCGCCGATGGCCATGAAGCCGGCGACACCCATGTTGAGGAGTCCGGCGAAGCCGAAGTGCATCGACAGGCCGATGGCGGCGAGGGCGTATCCGAACGTGGCCGGCGCGAGGATCTGCGACGCCGTGTTCGAGAGGATCTGCAGGAAGTCCATGATCTGTGTACCTACCCGATTCGCTCTCGGCGGCCGAGGATGCCCTGCGGCCGGAAGAGGAGGATGACGATGAGCACGACGAGGGCGCCCACATACTTCATGTCGGAGGGGATCCACAGCGTGGACACCTCGACGAGGAGGCCGACGACGATCGAGCCGATGAGGGCTCCGAACGCCGTCCCGAGGCCGCCGAGCACCACGGCGGCGAACATGAGCAGCAGGATGCCGGAGCCCATGTCCCATCGGATGCCGGGGCGGAAGTAGGCCCACAGCACACCGGCGAGGCCGGCGAGGGCGGATGCCAGCACCCACACGATGCGGACGACGTTGTCGACGTCGATCCCGGATGCCGCCGCGAGCGACGGGTTGTCCGACACGGCGCGCGTCGCGCGGCCGAGGCGCGTGCGGGTGAGCCACCACGCGAAGGCGCCGATCACGACGATCGAGATCGCCATGCTCGTGACGTCGGTGACGCTGATGCGCACCGGCCCGAGTCCCGGGATGATCTCGCTCGACGCGCCGGGCAGCTGCTGCGTGCCACCGCCGATGAAGATCTGGAAGATGTAGCGCAGCGCGAGCGAGAGACCGATCGACACGATCATCAACTGCACGATGCCGAGGCCCCGTCGCCGCAGGGGGCGCCAGATGCCGGCATCCATCGCGAGTCCGAACAGACCCGAGAGGATGATCGCCAGCGGGATGGCGATCCAGATCGACCAGCCGGTGCCGGCACTGAGGAAGAGCGCGGCGATGGCGCCGAACGTCACCATCTCACCGTGCGCGAAGTTCGACAGTCCCGTCGTGCCGAACACGAGCGAGAGGCCGATCGCCGCGAGGGCGAGCATGAGACCGAAGTTCAGGCCGTTCACCGTGCGGGAGAGCAGCTGATCGACGAAGCTCGTCGTCTGCCGCTCCGCCGCGCCGAGGGTGAAGTTGCTGGACACGGTGCTCGAGCTGCCGAACTCGACGGTGCGCTCGAAGGATTGGCCGTCGGGGATCGAGAGTCCGGACGGGAGCGAGCTCTCGTCGAGGTCGAGCGTCCAGGTGCCTTCCTTGGTGGGGACCTTGATGGTGGCGCGACCGCGGTCGTCGGTCGTCGCCTCCCCGGTGAAGGAACCGTCGGTCGCCGTCACCTTCGCCTGGGCGACGGGTTCGCCCTCCGAACGCACGTTGACGTTGATCGAGTAGGGAAGATCCTCATCGTTGACGGCTGCCGACGATGCCGGGGCGAACCCGAGCACCAGGGCGGCAGCGAAGATGCCTGACAACAGCGTCAGGATCGAACGTCGACGGCGAGGCATCCGTGGGGATGCTTGCCGAGTGGTCACGAAACCTCCTGGTCGTTCGACGACGTGGCCCGTCGCCGCCCGGACACCGTAGTCCGGGATTATTGCCGCGGTGTTTCCAGCGCGGCAGTCGATGTCAGAACGATACCCGTCGGTGACCTGTTGACCGCATAACGCTTGATCACGACGTCCGAGAGCGTGCGGAATGGGGATAGTGGAGGCCTCGCGGGTGCGCTATCCCGCGCGGGCGGGGAAGAAAACGGACGCCTCCGACGCTTACACTTTGAGGCGGAGCGCCCACGGGGGTTCCGGCCGACGTCGTCCTTATTTTCGAGCAGGCGCCGCGCGCGCAGGAGGATCCATGGAGCAGCACGACCCCTTCGGTTTCATCGGACTGACCTACGACGATGTCCTCCTCCTTCCGGGGCACACCGACGTCATCCCGAGCGAAGCGGACACGTCGTCGCGCCTCACCCGCCGCATCACCGTCGCGACGCCCCTGCTGTCGTCGGCGATGGACACCGTCACCGAGGCGCGCATGGCGATCGCGATCGCGCGCCAGGGCGGAATCGGCATCGTGCACCGCAACCTGTCGATCGAGGACCAGGCCGGCATCGTCGACCAGGTCAAGCGCAGCGAGTCGGGCATGGTCTCCAACCCCATCACCACGAACCCGGATGCCACCGTGGCCGAGGTCGACGCGATGTGCGCGCAGTACCGCATCTCGGGTCTGCCGGTCGTCGACCCCGACGGCGTCCTCGTCGGCATCATCACCAACCGCGACATGCGGTTCGTCTCGGGCTTCGAGCGTCAGACCACCAAGGTCAAGGACGTCATGACCAAGGACGGTCTCATCACCGGCCCCGTCGGCATCCACGCGAACGACGTCATCGCGACCTTCGCGAAGCACCGCGTCGAGAAGCTGCCCCTCGTCGACGAGAACGGCAAGCTCGCCGGCCTCATCACGATCAAGGACTTCGACAAGAGCGAGAAGTACCCCCTCGCCACGAAGGACGACCACGGTCGCCTCCGCGTGGGCGCGGCCATCGGCTTCTTCGGCGACGCGTGGCAGCGCGCCGAGGCCCTGCGCGACGCGGGCGTCGACGTCCTCGTCGTCGACACCGCCAACGGGCAGTCGGCCGGCGTGATCGACATCGTCACGCGTCTGAAGGCCGACCCCTCGTTCGCCCACATCGACGTCATCGGCGGCAACGTCGCCACGCGCGAGGGCGCTCAGGCGCTCATCGACGCCGGAGTGGATGCCGTGAAGGTCGGCGTCGGGCCGGGATCGATCTGCACCACGCGCGTCGTGGCGGGCGTCGGCGTGCCCCAGGTCACCGCCATCTACGAGGCCGCGAAGGCCGCGATCCCCGCGGGCGTCCCCGTGATCGCCGACGGCGGACTGCAGTACTCGGGCGACATCGCGAAGGCCCTCGTCGCCGGAGCCGACACCGTCATGCTCGGTTCGCTGCTCGCCGGCACCGACGAGTCGCCGGGCGAGATCGTCTTCCAGGGCGGCAAGCAGTTCAAGCAGTACCGCGGCATGGGCTCCCTCGGCGCGCTGCAGACCCGTGGCAAGAAGACCTCGTACTCGAAGGACCGCTACTTCCAGGCCGACGTCCCCAGCGACGACAAGCTGATCCCCGAGGGTATCGAGGGTCAGGTCCCGTACCGCGGGCCCGTCTCGGCCGTGGCCTACCAGCTGATCGGCGGCCTGCGGCAGTCGATGTTCTACGTCGGTGCGCGCACCGTGGAGGAGCTGAAGTCCAAGGGCAAGTTCGTCCGCATCACCTCCGCGGGGCTGAAGGAGTCGCACCCGCACGACGTGCAGATCGTCGTCGAGGCGCCGAACTACAAGAAGTAAGGCGTCGCGCAGAAGCGCAGCGTTTCGAGAAGGGCCGGGCAGGCGACTGCCCGGCCCTTCGTCGTTCTCCTCGACGCGGATACGCTGTGCCCATGATCGGACGGCGGAGGAGCCATTCCGAGGCCTCGCTCTCGACGCGCCGCACGGAGGCGTTCGCCGACGGCGTCTTCGCGATCGCGGCGACGCTGCTGGTGCTGGGTCTGACCGATCAGTCGCTCGGGTCGCCGGCCACCGACGAGGAGTTGGCGAAGGGGCTCGTCGAACTCGCGCATCCTCTCTTCTCGTTCGTGATCAGCTTCCTCATCCTGTGCGTGATGTGGATGACGCACGTGCGCCAGTTCGAGTGGATCGTCCGCATCGACGACGCCGGGATGTGGATCAACAACATGCGCCTGCTTCTCATCGTGCTGGTGCCGTTCACCTCGTCTCTCGACACGACGTACAGCGACTTGTTCCTCGGACGCGTCCTGCTGCCGGTCAACTTCTTCCTAGCGATCGTGCTGGGCTGGCTGCAGTGGGTGTGGGCGATCCGTTCCGGTGCCGTGGCCGACCTGACGGTCGACGACGCCCGTCGTCTCGGACGGGCCAGCGTCAGCGCGGTGATCATCAGCGGGGTGGCGATGGTGCTGAGCCCGTGGCTGGGGTCGATCGGCTTCGTGCTGTTCGCCCTGGACGGCCCGCTCACCCGCCTGCTGCGCGGCGCCGATGCTCCGACGTCGACGCCCGCGTCGACGTCGGAGGCGGCTTCTCGCGACGGTGGAGGATCCGACGGGGATGTCGGAGGGCGCGGGTAGGCTGATCGGGTGACCATGGAGATCGACCTCGGCCGCGCCAAGCGCGCCCGCCGCGCCTACACCTTCGACGACATCGCCGTCGTGCCGTCGCGGCGCACGCGCAACCCCGAAGACGTCTCGACCGCATGGACGATCGACGCCTTCCCCTTCGAGATCCCGGTTCTGGGTGCGCCCATGGACTCCGTGGTCAGCCCGCGCACGGCGATCGAACTCGGGCGCCTGGGCGGTCTCGGCGTCCTCGACCTCGAGGGGCTGTGGACGCGGTACGACGACCCCGAGCCGCTGCTCGCCGAGATCGCGACGCTCCCCGAGGCCGACGCGACGCGGCGCATGCAGGAGCTGTACTCCGAGCCGATCAAGCCCGAGCTCGTGCGCGATCGCCTCGCCGAGGTGCGCGCCGCCGGCGTCACCGTCGCCGGTGCCCTCACGCCGCAGCGCACGCACGACCTCTACGAGACGGTCGTCGCGGCCGGCGTCGACCTCTTCGTCATCCGCGGCACCACGGTCTCGGCCGAGCACGTGTCGAGCGTCGCCGAGCCGTTGAACCTCAAGAAGTTCATCTACGACCTCGACGTCCCCGTCATCGTGGGCGGGGCCGCCACCTACACCGCCGCCCTGCACCTCATGCGCACGGGCGCGGCCGGCGTGCTCGTCGGCTTCGGCGGGGGAGCGGCCTCCACCACCCGCGCCACCCTCGGACTGCACGCCCCGATGGCCACCGCCGTCGCCGACGTCGCCGGGGCGCGCCGCGACTACCTCGACGAGTCGGGCGGGCGTTACGTGCACGTGATCGCCGACGGCGGGGTGGGCACCTCCGGCGACATCGTGAAGGCCCTCGCCATGGGCGCGGATGCCGTCATGCTCGGCGTCGCGCTCGCCCGGGCCACCGATGCGCCCGGACGCGGGTTCCACTGGGGCCCCGAGGCGCACCACGCGAAGCTGCCGCGCGGACGTCGCGTCGCGGTCGATCGGGTCGGTCCGCTCGAGCAGATTCTGTACGGCCCCGCGCCGGTCGCCGACGGCACCGCGAACCTCATCGGTGCGCTGAAGAAGTCCATGGCGACCACCGGATACTCCGACCTGAAGGAGTTCCAGCGCGTCGAGGTCGTCGTGGCCCCCTACGGTCACTGACGCCGGAGACCGCATGACGTCGACCCCCGCGACCGATTCCGCGCCGCCGCAGATCTTCCCGCCCACCCTGCGGGAGGTCATGCTGCGACCGCGGTGGATCGCGCTCCTGGCGTTCTCGCTCGTCATCGCTGGAGTGCTCGCGTGGCTCGGACAGTGGCAGCTCGGCCGCGCCGTCGACACCTCGCCTCCCGAGCCCGGGCAGACCGAGGTCGTGCGTCCGCTCGCCGACGTCGTCCAGCCCGGTGACTACCTGCCCGAGCCCCTCGTCGGACAACGGGTCGAGGTGAGCGGAACCTGGGTGGCATCCGACTTCATCGTCGTGTCGTCGCGCTTCAACGACGACGTCGAGGGGTACTGGGTCACGGGGCAGCTGCGGGTCGCGGGCACGACGGAACCGACGTCGATCGCCGTGGCGACCGGCTGGACCAGCGATCTCGGTCAGGCCGACGCGGCCGCCGCACGATTGCAGGCGGAGGCCGAGGCCGATCCCACCGCCGTCGTCGAGGTGACGGGGCGCCTGATCTCCGACGAGGGTCCCTCCGTCCCGCCCGCCGGGGCGGACCCGCAGACGCTGGTCAAGATGTCACCGGCCATGCTCCTCGGGCGGTGGCACGACACCGGCGACCTCAGCGTGTACCGGCAGTACATCGCCTCGCAGACCGCCATCGGCCCGCTCGACGCGATCGCCTCTCCCGCGCCCGACGAGCGTTCGCGCGTGAACTGGCTCAACATCTTCTACGCGGCCGAGTGGGCGATCTTCGCCGGCTTCGCGCTCTACCTCTGGTACCGCCTCGCGCGCGACGCGTGGGAGAAAGAGGTCGAAGACCTCGAAGACGAACAGCTCGAGGGCGAGCAGACCCGGCCTCTCGCGGCGGATGCCGCGGAATCCCGCGACTAGACTGGCATCCATGCCCCGCGCCCCGAAGCTCGCCTCGTTCCCGGCGATCCGCGGAGCCCTGAAGTTCTACCAGATCTGCTCCATCATCACGGGTGTCGGCCTGCTCCTGCTGGTCGCCGAGATGATCCTGAAGTACACGCCCATTCACGTGGAGCTGTTCCTCGGCGGGTCCGGCGGCTTCCTGTGGTTCGCGGATGCCGTTCCCGGCCCCGACTGCCAGTGGTTCTCGTTGTTCGTCCCCGGCGGCAACGGCTGCTCGATCCTGTCGACGGGCGACGGCGTGAACGTGTCGCTCGCGATCCTCGTCGCGCACGGCTGGTTCTACGTCGTCTACCTCATCTCGTGCTTCCGCGTCTGGAGCCTCATGCGGTGGCCGTTCCGTCGGTTCGTCTTCCTCGCCCTCGGTGGCGTGGTGCCGTTCCTCTCCTTCATCCTCGAGGTGCGCACCGCCCGCGGCGTGCGCGCCTACCTCGCCGAGCGCGAGGCCGCCCAGGCCTCGGCTCCCGTCTCCGCCCCGGAGGGCACCCGGTGACCGAACAGACCGAAACGTCCCAGCGTCCCGTCCTCGTCGTCGACTTCGGCGCCCAGTACGCGCAGCTGATCGCCCGCCGCGTCCGTGAGGCGGGCGTGTACAGCGAGATCGTGCCGCACACCGCCTCGGCGGAAGAGATCGCGGCCAAGAACCCCGTCGGCATCATCCTGTCGGGCGGCCCCTCCTCGGTGTACGAAGAGGGGGCTCCGCGCCTCGACGACGGCGTCTTCGACCTCGACGTCCCCACGCTCGGCATCTGCTATGGCTTCCAGGTGATGGCCAAGGCCCTGGGCGGCGAGGTCGCGAACACCGGCCTCCGTGAGTACGGCGCCACCGATGCCACCGTCGTGACCGAGGGCACCCTCCTGCAGGGACAGCCCGCCGAGCAGAACGTGTGGATGAGCCACGGTGACCAGGTCTCCCGTGCTCCCGAGGGCTTCGAGGTGCTCGCCCGCACCGCGCACACCCCCGTCGCCGCCTTCGCGAACGACACCCGTCGCATGTACGGCGTGCAGTGGCATCCCGAGGTCAAGCACTCCGACCACGGCCAGAACGTGCTCGAGAACTTCCTGCACAAGGCGGCGGGACTGCCCGCCGACTGGAACAGCGGCAACGTGATCGCCGAGCAGGTCGCCCGCATCCGCGAACAGGTCGGCACCGGTCGCGTCATCTCGGCCCTGTCGGGCGGCGTCGACTCCGCCGTGTCGACCGCGCTCGTGCACGAGGCCGTCGGCGACCAGCTGATCGCCGTCTTCGTCGACCACGGCCTCCTCCGCAAAGGCGAGCGCGAGCAGGTCGAGAACGACTACGTCGCCTCCACCGGCGTGAAGCTCATCACGGTCGACGCGCGCGAGACGTTCCTCAACGCCCTCGCCGGTGTCAGTGACCCCGAGCAGAAGCGCAAGATCATCGGCCGCGAGTTCATCCGCGCGTTCGAGAAGGTGCAGGCCGACCTCGTCGCCGAGGCCGCCGCCGAGGGCGAGCAGGTGCGTTTCCTCGTGCAGGGCACGCTCTACCCCGACGTCGTCGAGTCGGGCGGCGGTGCCGGCACGGCCAACATCAAGAGCCACCACAACGTCGGCGGTCTGCCGGAGGACCTCCAGTTCGAGCTCGTCGAGCCGCTGCGGACCCTCTTCAAAGACGAGGTCCGCGCGATCGGCCGCGAGCTCGGCCTGCCCGAAGCCATCGTCGGCCGCCAGCCCTTTCCGGGGCCCGGTCTTGGCATCCGCATCGTGGGCGAGGTCACCGCTGACCGTCTCGAGATCCTGCGTGAGGCCGACGCCATCGCTCGCGCCGAACTGACCAAGGCGGGCCTCGACGACGAGATCTGGCAGTGCCCCGTCGTGCTGCTCGCCGACGTGCGCTCCGTCGGAGTGCAGGGCGACGGCCGCACCTACGGCCACCCCATCGTGCTGCGGCCGGTGTCGTCGGAAGACGCCATGACGGCGGACTGGACGCGCCTGCCCTACGACGTGCTGTCGAAGATCTCGAACCGCATCACCAACGAGGTGCGCGACGTGAACCGCGTGGTGCTCGACGTGACGTCGAAGCCGCCGGGGACGATCGAGTGGGAATGAGCCGGGCCGTCGGTCGCGACGAACGTCGCTGCTGACTCCCGGCTACGTGACACGCCCTCCTGAGTCGATAGCGGGGCCCCTACCCCGATCGACTCAGGAGGGCGTGTCACTTCGCCTCGCGCTCGCGGCGGCGTGCGCGCTCCGCCGACCCGGCCGAGAGGTATGTGTTGCGTGGTCGAGCCGCTGAAGGCACGGCATCGCGCCCCGACACCGGAAGACGGCCGCGCGCGCGGGGCAGCGAGACGAGGGTCGCCGGTGGGAGAGGATGGGGGCGTGAGCGACGCCGACTTCCCCGACGCCTGGTACCTCATCCTCTCGAGCAGGCTGATCCCCGATCTCGATGGCGGGTATACGATCTCCACTCTCGCGCGGGCACGTCAGATGACGGATGCCGGAGCGGCGCCCCTCCTGCTGACCGTCGACCCGGGCGACGCCGACGCCCATGCCGCGCACCGGCGGACCTTCGTCGAGCGGGGGGCGGCCGCGGCATCCGGGGTCTTCCGCAACCTCTTCGACGAGGCCCTCGGCCCCGACGGGGGAGCCGCGGACTGGCTGCGCGCATCGGCGCACGAGGGGCGGGCCGACCCGGCCCTCGAGTACCGTGACGTCGCCGGGGGGGCGGTCTCGCTTCCGAACGTGATCGACCCCGATTGGCACCTGACGACGGCCCCCATCGTGGTGAGGGATGCCGCGGGCGATTCCGTCGGCGTGATCGACGGGTTCGGAGCGCTCTACCGCGCGTGGCTCACGCACCTCACGGCGCAGCTGCGAGAGAAGAATCCGCGTCCCGTCGTGATCATCTGCGAGTCGCGGCAGCTCGGAGAGCTCATCGTCGGATGGGGGGACGACGACGTCAGGATCCTGCACACCGTCCATACGATCCACCTCGAAGCCCCGTACCGTCCCGACGCGGCCCTGAACGCGCTCTGGACCCGCTGGTTCGAGATCGCTCCGCGCTTCGACGCGGTGCTGTGGCCGACGGCGCAGCAGCGCGACGACGTGCGCGAGCGCTTCGGCGACGCGGCGAACGATGTCGTCGCCCCGCACGCCGTCCGCGCTCCCGCGGCGGTCGTCCCCGCCGACGACCGCGACGCCGGCCGCGTCGTGGTGCTCGGGCGTCTGGCCCCCGGCAAGCGTCTTCCCGCGGCCGTGCGGGCATTCGCCCGCCTCGTCGCCGAGGTGCCCGCGGCCCGCCTGGAGCTCTGGGGAGCCGGCGCCCAGCGGAGTGAGCTCGAGGCCCTCGTCGCCCAGCTCGGGCTGGGGGAGGCCGTGACTCTCCCGGGACTCACGAACGACGCCGGCGCCGTACTCGATCGCGCCGCGGTGTACCTCACGACCTCGGCCTTCGAGGGGCAGGGGCTCGCTCTCGCCGAAGCGCTCGCGCACGGAACCCCCGTGGTCGCTTACGACATCCGCTACGGCCCGCGCGACATGCTGGCCGCGGGGGGCGGCATCCTGGTTCCCGACGGCGACGAGGACGCGCTGGTCGCCGCCCTCTCTCAGGTGCTGACGGATGCCGCGATGCGACGCCGACTCTCGGCGGAGGCGGTGAGCGCGGCGGCGACCCTCAGCCCCGTGCGCGCGATGCAGACCCTCGCCGCCGCGTGCGACGAGGCGGTGAGCAGGCCGCGCCGCCGCTGAGATCAGGCGCGCGCGGCCTCCCGCACGGCGCGGACGGCGGCCGCGGGGGAGCCGTGGAACGCCGGTCCGTGGCCGGGGAGCACCCAGTCGGCATCCAGATCCGCGATGTGCGCCAGCGAGGCGATCGCCGCGGACGGGTCGTCGGTGAAGGGCGCCGGTCCGGGGCCCGTGCGGCCGGTGAGCACGTGCCGGGTCGTCAGTGCATCCCCGACGAACACGGCTCGCACCGCGGGCGAGAAGACGGCGATGCTGCCCGGGGAGTGCCCGGGCATCGAGATCACCCGGGGTGCGCCGGGCAGGTCGAGCGTCGAGTCGCCGTCGAGGACGACGACCTCGGTCAGCCACTGCGGCCGCATGCCCTTGCGGATGCCGAAGGCGGCGAAGCCGAGCAGGGGACCGAGGCGCATCGGTCCCATCGGCGTCTTGGGCTTGTCGCCGCCGCGGGCGCGGTCCGCGTCGGCCGCGTGCACGAAGACGGGGACGCCTTTCTCGCGACGCAGGCGCTCCGCGAAACCGACGTGATCGCTGTCGCCGTGGGTGAGGACCACCCCGCGGATGTCGTCGAGCGAGCGGCCGATGGCATCCAGTTCGCGGCGGAGATCGGCGTACATGCCGGGAAGCCCGGCGTCGACGAGCGTGATGCCCTCCGGCTGGACGATGAGATATGCGGCGACGATGTCGTTGCCGATGCGGTGGAGCGCGGGGCCGAGTTGCATGGAATTCTCCTGACTGATGGCTACGAACGTTAGCCATGATAGCTTATTTACGTAGCCATGGGGAGGGATCATGCCGACACCGGAAAGAACGTCGACTGCGCAGATCATCGGCGCCGCCGTCCGCCTGCTCGAAGACGGCGGGCCCGCCGCCGTGACGATGCAGGCCGTGGCGAACGCGGTCGGCGTCAAGGCGCCCTCGCTGTACAAGCGCGTCCGCGACCGTGACACCCTGCTGCGCCTGGTGGGCGAGCAGGCCGCCGACGACCTCACGCGCCGGCTCGAGGCGGCATCCGGGCGCCTCGACGACGCGCTCCTCGCGTTCCGACGCTTCGGGCGCGAACGGCCCGAGGCCTTCCGCCTGCTGTTCACGAGCCTGGTGGATGCCGACCGGCTCGCCGCCACGAGCGCGCCGGTGCTGCGCGTGACCGAGGCCGTCGTGGGCCCGGCCCACGCTCTCGACGCGGCGCGCCTGCTCACGGCCTGGGCGACGGGCTTCGTCACGATGGAGCTCGCCGGGGCCTTCCGTCTCGGCGGTGATCTCGACGAGGCCTATAGCTACGGGATCACGCACCTGGTGGGATCCCTGCGGACCGCTCAGGAGCCGGAGCGCCCCGCCCACGGGTCGTAGTCGGCGATCAACTCCTCCTGCGCGGGGCGCGCGGCATCCGGGACGTGCTGCAGATTCACGCGCACGCGGTACCAGAGCGAACTCGAGCCGCGCATGCCGTCGACCAGGACGTCGGCCGGATGCAGGGCGGCCGCGGCCTCGGGATGCCGCGCCTTCCATGTCTCGAGGGCGTCGAGGGCCTCGGGCTTCGTCTTCGTGCGGGCGACCTCGATAAGGGGCATCGTCGAGGCGCGGCGGCCCGAGCCGTCGGAACCCCGCGGCGGCTTCTCGGCCGGTCCGAGCTCCGCCGCCAGGGCGAGGAGGGCGTCGAGGGATCCCGCGGCGTCGTCGATCCCGACGTGCGGGTCGCCGATCGAGGCGAACCTCTCGGGCACGGTGAGCACGGTGAACTCCGCGGGGCGGCGCGAGCGCAGCTCGTCCCACGTGAGCGGGGTCGAGACGCGGGCGTCGGGCAGGGCGCGGATCGAGTAGGCCGAGGCGACCGTGCGGTCCTTGGCGTTCTGGTTGAAGTCGACGAACACGCTCTCGCCGCGCTCCTCCTTCCACCAGCGGGCCGTCGCGAGGCCCGGGGCGCGGTTCTCGACCTCGCGCGCGAGCGTCTCGGCGGCCAGGCGCACGTCGGCGTACTCCCACTCGGGACGGATGCGCACGAGGATGTGCAGGCCCCGCGAGCCCGACGTCTTCGGCCACCCGACGAGACCGTGGTCCTCGAGCACCTCGCGGGCGATGAACGCGACGTCGACGATCTGCGCCCAGTCGACCCCCGGCATCGGGTCGAGGTCGACGCGCAGCTCATCGGGATGGTCGAGGTCTTCCGCGCGCACGGGGTGCGGGTTGAGGTCGAGGCAGCCGAGGTTGACGATCCAGGCCAGGCCCGCGGCATCCCGGATCACCGCCTCTTCGGCCGACGTGCCGGAGGCGTAGCGCAGCGTCGCGGTGTCGATGAAGGCGGGGTGGTTCTCGGGCACGCGCTTCTGGAAGAACGGCTCCTGATCGAGGCCCTTCGAGAAGCGCTTGAGGACCATGGGGCGACCGCCCGCTCCGCGCAGCGCCCCGTCGGCGACGGCGAGGTAGTAGCGCACGAGGTCGAGCTTGGTCAGGCCCGGCTCGGGGAAGACGACGCGGTCGGGGCTGGTGACGCGCACCTCGTGGCCGTCGACGTCGAGGATCTCGGGGGGAGTCTTCGCGGGGCTCATGCCGGGAGGCTAGCGTCGCGGCATCCGGGGTGGGGGCCCCTTGCGGGCGGGGGCGTGGGTGCGGGGCAGGGTCGCCGTTGCGGCGGAGGGTCGCCGGTGCGGCACGGGGTGCGAGGCGGGGACGCGGGACGGTGCGGGGCAGGGCGGCGCGGGGCGGGGCGGTGCGGGGCAGGGCGCTGCGGGGCGGAGAACGACGAAGGGCCGCCCCGGACGGGACGGCCCTTCGTTCGACGCGCGTGCGTCAGTTGTTGCCGCGCACGATGGCGATGAGGCGCAGGATCTCGACGTACAGCCACACGACGGTGACCATGATGCCGAAGGCGCCGACCCAGCCGTAGACGCGGGCGGCGCCGTTGCGGACGCCGCGCTGGATCTGGTCGAAATCGAGCACCAGCGAGTAGGCGGCCATGATGACCACGAACACGCCGATGATGACGCCGAGCGGGATGCCGAAGATCTCGATGCCGCTGCGCAGACCGAACGCGCCGCCGGCGATCGGGACGTTGAACAGCATGAGGCCGAGGTTGACCAGGCTGAACACGAGGTAGCCGACCATCGCGATCAGGAAGATCTTGGTGGCGCGGGCCGAGGCGCGGATCTTGCCGCTCGCGAACAGGGCGAGGGTCACGCCGACGACCGACAGGGTGCCGAGCGTCGCCTGCAAGACGATGCCCGGGAAGATGAACTCGAAGAACGCCGAGATTCCGCCGACGAACAGACCCTCGAACGCCGCGTAGGCGACGAAGACGGGAACGGAGGGCTTCTTCTTGAACGTCGCGACCATGGCCAGCACGAAGCCGACGAGGCCACCGACGATCATCGGGGCAGCGCTCGGGTTCGGGTTGGCGGCGCTGACGCCGGCCATCGACCAGATCCAGCCGACGACGGCGGTCACGACGAGGATGCCGAAGAGCGCCAGGGTCTTCATGACGGTGTCCTCCACCGTCATGCGGCCGGTGTCGACGGCGCTGGCCGACGGGGCGGCGTAGGCGCCTTCGATCGTCGCGGCGGCGGCGGGGTCGACGGCCGGGGGCGGGCTGTAGCGCGTCTGAGCGCCACCGGCTCGAGGGTCCTGGAACGCCGGGTTGTTGAATGCCGGGTTGTTGAGGGCCACGGGAACTCACACTCCAAAGATGGTGATCACAGCACCGTGCTGTCAGACAACACTAGCCGAGAGGGCCGCCGGATTCCTTGTGCTGACTGGGATTCTGCTTTGAGCGGACCTCGTGTTCACCCGCCGTCGCTACCGTGACGGGGTGCCTGTCGTCATCGGTCATCGCGGAGCTCCCGGATACCTCCCCGAGCACTCCCGCTCCTCCTATCAGCGGGCGATCGCTGCGGGGGTGGATGCCGTCGAACCCGACGTCGTGCCCTCGAAGGACGGCGTGCTCGTGGTGCGCCACGAGAACGAGATCTCCGGTACCACCGACGTCTCGACGCGCCCCGCCTTCGCGGATCGGCGCACGTCGAGGGTCGTCGACGGCGAGGAGCTGACCGGCTGGTTCACCGAGGACTTCACGTGGGCGGAGCTGCAGACCCTGCGCTGTCGCGAACGGATCCCCGCCATCCGGCCCGGCAGCGCCGCGCACGACGACACCGAACCGGTGCTGCGCCTGCGCGACGTGCTCGACCTCGCGCGGGAGGCCGGGATCGGCGTCGTGCTCGAGATCAAGCACGCCGCCGCCTTCGCGCGCCGGGGCTTCGACATGGCCGAGCTCGTCGCCGCCGAACTGCGCGAGAGCGGATGGGCGGATGCCGTCGACGCCCTCGTCATCGAATCCTTCGAGCCCCTCGTGCTCGCGAGGCTGCGAGAGCGCGGCATCCGCGTTCCCCTGGTCCAGTTGATCGAGGCAGACGGGGCGCCGTGGGATCTGCGCGAACGCGACGGGTCCGAGGCGCGGACGTACGCGTCGATGCTCACGGCGGCCGGCTTGGACGCGCTCGCCGACGAGGTCGAGGGGATCAGTCCCGACAAGCGCCTCGTGCTCGCCCCCGACCGGTGGGGACGGTCGAAAGGGCCGGCCGGGTTCGTCGGTGCGGCGCAGGAGCGCGGACTGCGGGTGTTCACCTGGACGTGTCGTCCCGAGAACGCCTTCCTGCTTCCGGCCTACCGTCGGGGCGGCGGCAGAGCGGCGCTCGGCGACTACCGCCGCGAATGGGGAGTGCTGCGCGACGCCGGGCTGGACGGCGTGTTCGTCGATCACCCGGATCTGGGCGTGGAATTCTTCGGCGGCGCCGCGCGGAACTCCTGACTTTCGCGCGCGACTGTGGCTCGCGGCCGCGTCATCGAGCGGAGCGGGCCCGCGCACGGTGCGGATTCTCAGGAGTTCTGCTCGCGCGGGTACTGCGCCCGGGGCGGAGTTCGGCGCGCGCTGCGCCGGGCGCCGGGGCGCCGAGCGCTGCGCGCGCAACCCCGTCGGCTCCCGTAGTCGCCCGGGCGAGGATGACGGCATGACGGTGGACGTGACGGTGGTCGGTGGCGGCATCTCGGGTCTCGCGTGCGCGCGGGCCGTTCAGGATGCCGGACGGTCGGTGCGCGTGCTCGACCGCGGCCGTCGCGTGGGGGGACGGCTGTCGAGCCGCACGATCGACGGGCGCGCGGTCGACCTCGGTGCGTCGTACTTCGTCGTCGGTGAGGCCGAGGGCTTCGCCCACGTCGTCGCCGGATGGGAGGAGCGACAGCTCGCGCGGCCCTGGACCGACACGTTCCAGGTGATCCAGCCGGACGGGTCGCAGACCCCCAAGCCCGGACCCATGCGGTGGGCGGCGCCCCTCGGCCTGCGCTCTCTCGCGCTCGATCTGGCAGACGGGCTGGACGTGGAGAACGAGCGCGTCGTCGAGAGCGTCGAGCCCTTCCGCGTCGACGGCGACGACGCCGGCGAGGTGGTGCTGGCCATGCCCGCTCCGCAGGCCGCACGTCTCGCGGGGGAGTCCCCCGGCGGGGCGCAGGAGTGGGAGCCCGTCATCGCCGTGGTGCTGCGGTGGGACGAGCGGAGATGGGATGCCGACCTGCACGGCGCCTTCGCCGCCGACGATCCTGACGTGTCGTTCATCGCGGACGACGGCGACAGGAGAGGCGACGGCGCCCCCGTGCTCGTGGTGCACACGACGGCGGAGCGGGCCGCACGCCACCTCGACGATCCGGACGCGGCGATCGCGCCCGTCATCTCCGCGACCCGGCGCTTGCTGCGCATCGACGACGACCCGGTCGCGACCCGCGCGCACCGGTGGACCTTCGCTCGCCCGGCCGAGACGACCGGGCGGCCGTTCTTCCGCTCGCCGGGCCTCTCGGCGTGCGGTGACGCCTGGGGGGAGAGCGCGGCGGTGCGCACCGCGTGGACCTCGGGCGATGCGCTGGGGCGCGCGCTCGCGGCATCCTGAGCTCTCCGTCGCGTGCGACGGGTGCAGCGCGCGGCCGTCCCGTGGTGAGCGGGGCGACACGCGCGGGCGGCGAGGGGCGGGAATCGGCGGCGCCGCCCGTCGACGTGGGGGAGTCGCCGTGCGGTCGAGGGCCCCGCCGGTCGGCGTGTCGGACCCTCCCCCTAGGGTGGGCGCATGGAAGCCGGAATCGATGTCGCGGGCGTCAAACGGTCGTTCGGTGCGGTGCAGGCGGTGCAGCACGTCACGTTCTCGGCGGCGCCGGGGCGGGTGACGGGACTGGTCGGGCCGAACGGCTCCGGCAAGACGACGCTCATGCTCATGCTCGCCTCGCTTCTGCGGCCCGATGACGGAACGCTGCGCATCGGCGGCATCGACCCGTTGGGCGACCCGGCGGGTGCGCGCCGCATCCTGGGCTGGATGCCGGATTCGCTCGGCGCCTGGCCGAGCCTGACCGCCCGCGAGGTGCTGGTGGCCACCGCGCAGCTGTACGACCTGTCGCGCGACGACGCCCGTATCCGCGCGGACGAGCTCCTCGCCCTCGTCGATCTCTCCGGACTCGCTCACTCCGCCGCGCGGGTGCTCTCTCGCGGGCAGAAGCAGCGCCTCGCCCTGGCCCGCGCCCTCGTGCACGATCCGCGCGTACTCCTGCTCGACGAGCCGGCGTCGGGTCTCGATCCCCAAGCGCGCATCGCCCTGCGCGAGCTGCTGCGGCGGCTCGCGGCCGAGGGGCGCACCATCCTGATCTCGAGCCACGTGCTGTCGGAGCTCGAAGAGGTGGTCGACGACGCCGTCTTCCTCGTCGACGGGCGCACGGTCGGAAGCGACCGGGTCGCCGCGGCCGCCACGCGCGTGCGTCCGTGGCGCGTGCGCCTGCTGACCGACCCGTCGCGGCCGGGCGACGCCGCCCGAGCCGACATCGCCGCGGCACTGGGACGCACCGCGGCCGAGGTGGGCGTCGATCGCCGGGACGTGCTCGTCCCGTTCGCCGACGAGGCCGCGGCCGTCGCGGGATTCCGCGCGCTCGCGAGCGCCGGTCTGCCGGTCGTCGAGTTCGCCCCGGCCGTGGGGGATCTCGAGCACGCGTTCCTCGACCTGCGGGGCGACGCCCGCCCTGCCGATAACGTCCCCCCGGCTCCGGATGCCGAGGCGGCGCGGACGGATGCCGCGCAGGAGCCCGACGGGACGGCGGGAGCCGCGGGCGACCCGCCGACCGATCGACGCGACGACGGGAGCCGCGCATGAACCTCCACCGGCTGGGAACGATCGTCGGGATCGAGCTGCGTCAGCGCGTGCGCTCGGTCGCCTGGTACGTGCTGCTGGGCGTCTTCGCGCTCATCCTGCTCGGTCTGCTGCTGCTCTCGTTCGCCTCGTTCGCGCTCTGGAACGGCGGCAACGAGTTGTTCTTCTCGATCGTCATCATGCTCGTGCTGCTGCTGGTGCTGCTCGTGTCGCCGACGCTCAGCGGGAGCGCGGTCAACGGAGACCGGGATGCCGCGACCCTCGCCCCCGTTCAGGTCACGCTCGTGACCACGGGCGAGATCGTCATCGGCAAGTTCCTCGCCGCGTGGATCTCGGGGCTCGCCTTCCTCGTGGTGGCGGTGCCGTTTCTGCTCGTGGCGACGTTCGCCGGCGGTCTGAACCCCCTCGTCATCCTGACCTCTCTCGTGATCCTCGTGCTCGAGGTCGGGGTCGTGGCGGCCATCGGCGTCGGGCTGAGCGCCGTCGTCGCCCGTCCGCTCTTCTCGGTGGCGAGTACCTACCTCATCGTCGCCGCGCTCACGATCGGCACCCTGCTGGTCTTCGGGCTCGGGGGGACGGCCCTGCGCACCTCGCAAGAGGTCGTGTCGCGCGACTTCGACTTCGCGGCGGTCCCCTCGGGGTGCGATCCTTTCGCGACGTCGCCGCAGAACGGGTGCCCGTCACCGGGTGAGGTCGGGTGCGTCGACTCGACGAGCTACACCGAGATCCCCCGCTTCGACCGGGTCTGGTGGGTGCTGGCGGCCAATCCGTTCGTCATCCTCGCCGATGCCACGCCGCCCACGTACGACCCCGAGTACGGCGCACCGAGCGATCTCTTCTCGCAGATCGCCTACGGGGTGCGGCTGGCGCAGATCGCGCCGGAGCCGCGTGTCGAGCGCGACTCGTGCGCAACGTACACGTCGGAGCGGGTGCCCGACCACACGACCCCCGAACAGCAGGTCGCGGGCACCGCGCCGAGTTGGTTCGTGGGCCTGCTCGTGCAGCTCGTCATCGCGGGCGGTCTGATGGCGTGGGGGATCGCTCGGACGCGCACCCCGTCGAGGAGGCTGCCGCCGGGCACACGGATCGCGTGAGCGCCGGTCGGTCAGCGAGCCCCGCGCCGGTGTCGCCACGGCGCGGGACACCGGGATCGCCTCAGGCGTGTCCTTCGGCGGCCGGGAAGCCAGGGTCGGGCTCGACGGTGTCGCCGGTGTGGTCGTCGAGGTGCACGTGCTCCTCCGCCTCGGCGGCGTCTTCGCGCACCTCGTCGGTGACGGCGTCGGTCGGGGCGGCGGAGTCGGCGTGCGCGTCGTCGGAGTGACGGGAGGGGATGTCAGGAGTGCTCATGCCTCCACGGTGCTCCTCGGCGCCGAGCGGGCGAACCGGCTTGACAGGAGCTCGTCGCTTCAATCGGCGGCATCCGGGATCGAGGGCTGCGTCGCGGGCCACGCCGGAAGGGGGTCGGCGAACCCGGCCCACGCGGTGGGTCCCGCCGCGAGCTCGTCGTCGGTGAGGGCGGCCTCGTCGAGGATGTGCGCCAGGCGCGGGGCGGAGAGATCGAGACCGGTGAAGGCGATCTCCTGGCCGAGGCCCATGCGGCCGTCATCGGTTCCGAGCGGTTCGATCCACATGGCCGATCCGACGTGCTCCCACCGCGCGAGGATGCCGGGACGCGAGGCCAGACGGCAGAATCCCGCCGAGCGCACGAGGCGTCCCGCGGCGCCGTCGTCGAGCCGGTCGAGCGCGGCGGACAGGCGCTGCGGATGGAACGGTCGCACCTGCTCGTAGACGAGGGTCGCGACACGGTTGTCGCGCATGAACGGGTCGTGCTCACCGTTGAGCGCGCGCACCCAGCCCGCGCGTTCGAGCAGCTCGCCCTCCTGCGCGGCCGGCGACCGCAGGTCGCTCAGCGGGTCGCGCGACAGGCGCACCACCGCGGTGGGGTTGAGGTGGGAGGCCAGTGCCATCTGCACGGCGAGGGCGGGCGTCGGCACCTGCTCCCAGTTGATCCAGACGATGCGCGAGGCCAGCTCGAGGGCGAGGGCGGCCTGGCGCGCGCGGGCACCGACATCGCCGCGGGCGTCGCCGGGCTTCGCGGAGGTCACCAGGGCGGCGTCGTCGAGCAGGTCGCCGATCATGTGACGGGCGTCGACGACGCAGACCGCCTCGACGTCGGCCCCGCCCCGGGCGACGAGGGAGTGGATGAGGTCGACGTCGGTGCCGAGGTCGACGACCGCGTGGTCGTCCGTCGAGCGGGGGCGCGGAGTCGGAAGGGCGTGCGCGGCGCGCAGGTCGGCGAACCGCAGCAGGTGGAGCGGTCGTTCCAGGGCGATCGCGGTGCGTTCGGCGTAAGCCCGGCGTTCCGGGGCGCAGACGCCCATGATGGCGATCGTGCGGGGCATGGCATCCACCTCTCGGTTGTCTCGGATCGGAGAACACTCTAGCCTCCTATTGAGAACAGTTATCAACAAGGAGGATGCCGTGAAGGTCCGCGCTTCGATCAAGTCCCTGAAGAATCAGCCCGGCGCACAGGTCGTGCGCCGACGCGGGAGGATCTTCGTGATCAACAAGCTGAATCCGCGCTTCAAGGGGCGGCAGGGGTAGGGCTGGGCGCCGACCGCCGCCCTTCGTAGACTCGCCCGCATGGAGGCTGCGGGGTGGGTGGTGGGCATCGTGATCGGGTTCGCGCTGGCCTGGCAGGCGGCGTCGGTCGGCCGCGAGGCGTGGCGTCGCCGCGAAGCGAAGAAGATCGAGGATGCCGCAGAACTGGGTTGGACGCGACTCGTCCGACCGCGCGACGACGAGTGACGGTGCGATAACGCGAACGAGAACCGTTCCCGATTTCGTGAACGTATTGCAATTCGTTTATGTGTCTGGTGTCGTAGGCACGTGGACAAGATCGCGGGGCTCGACGAGGCCGCGGAGCTGTTCAAGGTGCTCGGCAGCGAGTCGCGTCTCGCGCTCGTCTGGCTGTTGAACACCGAACCGCTCACGGTCGGCGCGCTGGCGGCGTCATCCGGACTCTCGCAACCGCTCGTGTCGCAGCATCTGCGTACACTGCGGCAGGCGGGTCTGGTGACCTCGGAGCGCGACGGGAAAGAGGTCCGTTATGCCCTCGCCGACCAGCACGTCGCTCACGTCGTGCTCGACGCGATCGCCCACGTCACCGAACCGACTACCCAGGGGAACGAACAATGAGCACTGCCGAGACCCACGCCGAGCACACCGTCGACGAGCACGCGCACGGCGACGACTGCGGGCACCAGAAGATCGAGCACGGCGATCACATCGACTACGTGCACGGCACCCACCACCACGCTCTGCACGGCGACCACTACGACGAGCACGAGTCGAAGGCCGAGCACTCGGTCGACGAGCACCGTCACGGCGACGACTGCGGGCACGAGAAGGTCGAGCACGACGACCACGCCGACTACGTGCACGACGGTCACCGTCACGCGCTGCACAGCGACCACTACGACGAGCACTGAGGTTCGACGGTGTCCCGTGTCACGAGCGCGGGGTGACCGTCCGAGGCCCGCTTCCCGTTCGGGGAGGCGGGCCTTCTTCGTCGCCGCGTCTCGGGTTCGCTCGGTCGGGGTTGTCCCGGGGTGACCCCGCGGTCAGGCCTGCACGCGGAAGGACCGACCCTCGAAGGCGATCACATCGCCGACCTGCAGCTGACGTCCGCGGCGGCGCTCGACCTCGCCGTTGACCGTCACGTAGCCGTCGATGATCGCCTCTTTGACGTCTCCGCCGGAGTCGAGCACGCCCGCGAACTTCAGGAACGGCCCGAGGCGGATCATCTCGCTGCCGACGGGAACGTCCTGGGGTGCGGGGGATGCCATGGATCCAGCATGGCAGGTGGGTGCGCGGTCCGCGCTCGGTCGGGGCCGTCGGCGGATCAGAGGGCGGGGTTCGACGCGAGGGTCGACCGCCACGCGGTGAGGTACGGGGGGAGGTCGGTCGTGAGGGTCGCCCAGAAGAGGGTGTCGTTCATCGCTCGATAGCCGCCGTGCGAGGCGATGTTCCTCATGGTGCGGAGGGCGTTGGAGACCTCGTGGGGCACATCGTTCAGGAACGGCGCGAACTCCTCGACCTCGAAGAGGGCGGCGCAGCGGATGATGACCATCGATCCCGACGCGTAGGCGGGGGAGTTGCGCACGAACGCCTCTCGTCCGCTCGTCGTGGCGTGTTCGAGGAAGGCCTCTATGGCGTCGAGGCTCTCCGCGAACTTCGCTCGGGCGGTGTCGGCGGACGGGGCGTCGGCGCGGGGGAGACGGCTGAACCGCCGAGGGATCTCGGGGTTCGTCACAGTGGCACCGCCGTCACATCGTCGAGGAACGCGGGCCGGCCGGTGCCGTCGACCACGACGTCCACGGGGAAGCCGGTGAGCGACTCCACCTCGTTCTGGAAGCGCGCGACGTCGAGATAGCTCCGGCCCTCGTCGAGCTTCGCCACGAGGTCGATGTCGGACGTGAAGTGATCGGACCCGCGGGCGATCGACCCGAAGACGCGGATGTCGGTCATGCCCGATCGGGCGCCGACGGCGATGATCTCCGCCGCATGCTCCTCGACGGCGATGCTCGGGCGGTAGTCGGCCGCGCGCAGGAGGCGTTCCAGAACCTCCGCGCTGATGCCGCGGCGCGCGGCCTCGATCGCGGCGACGTGCGGCTGGCTCATGCCGGCGGCGCGCGCGAGTTCCATCTGCGACATTCCGCGATCGAGCCGCGCGGCCTTGACGAGCGCCGCGGCGTCGTCGGGATCGAAGCGCGCTGCCACGTGTATACCTCCGTGGTATACGGTACCGGCCGGGATGCGTCTCGTCGAGGACGCGCCGTCGCGGGATCTTCGGCGACGGCCGGCCCGACGGGCGCGGCGAGCGGGAGACGTGGACGCGACGGCGGGAGTCGAACCCGCCACGCCTTCGGTTATGAGCCGAGGCCCGGGACCGCCCGGATCGCCGCGATGTGCCCCCACGCTAACCCGGCCCAGTCGGGTTGGCTAAGGGGCGTTGCGGAGCGTGACGGGACGTGTCGCCGCGTGTCGGTCAGCCCCCGCGCCGCCCGTCGAGGATCGCCCGGGTCGAGTGATCGAGGTGCGCGCGCACGGCCCTCTCCGGATCGCGCAGCGCCTCGGTGACGTAGGCGCGATGCTCTTCGGTGAGGGCGCCGGGCGCGTAGGCCGGGCGTACGTGCGTGAGCAGGAGGTGCATCTCGGAGTCGAGCCGGCGGTACTCCTCGGCGATTCGCGGACTCCCGGCGGCGTCGACGAGGGCGAGGTGCACGCGCGCGTGCGCCGCGAGGGTCGCCGCCCAGTCTCCCGAGCTCTCGGCCGCCGACAGCTCGTCGAGAGCCGCCTCGGTCCCGGGAGGGCGGATGCCGCGGTCGCGGACGATCCGCAGGGCCTCGGTCTCGAGGGCGCACCGCAGCTGCTGCAGGGCGATGAGGGCGTCGTCGTCGAGCGAGGACACCCGCACGCCGCGATAAGGCTCGGCCGTGGCGAGTCGTTCGCCGGTGAGACGCGCGAGCGCCGTGCGGGCGGTGTGCCGCGAGACGCCGTACGTCGCGCTCAGCTCCTCCTCGCGCAGCGGAGTGCCGGGTGGCAGGTCCCCGGAGAGGATGCCGGCGCGAACGGCGTCGGCGACGACGTCGGCCGTGCGGGGGCCCGGCGTGGGGGCGTCAGGCGCGGGCTGCGGCATCCGGAACCTCCTGGCGTCGACGGGCGGGAGCGGAGACCACGGCGAGGCCCACCGCGATGAGGGCGAGGCCGACCGCGCCCACCGGCGTCAGCTGTTCGCGCAGCACGAGCAGGCCGAGCAGGGTCGCGGCGAGAGGCTCGGCGAGGGTGAGCGTCGACACGGTCACCGCGGTGAGGCGCGCCAGGCCCCACCCGAACAGCAGGTAGGCGCCCGCGGTCGTCACGATGCCCAACCAGAGCGCAAGCGCCAGACCGTTCGGCGTGAGCAGCCATCCCGTGCCCGCGAGGAGCAGGACGGGGACGCTCGCGAGAGCGGCGACGCCGAAGACGGTGCCCATGACGCGCGTGGAGTCCCACCCCCTCTCGATCAGCGTCTTCGCGCACACCGTATAGAGGGCGTACGACATCCCGGCGCCGATCGATCCGAGCAGGCCGCCGGCGGAGAGCGTGACGGTGCCGCCGGTCACCCCCGACACCAGCACCACGCCGGCGAGGGCGACGGCGGTGGCGAGCATCCAGCGCGAGGTGGGGGAGCGGCGCAGGCGCACGGCATCCGCGATCCCCGTCGCGATGGGCGCGGAGCCGAGGGCGACGACGGTGCCGATGGCGACGCCGTTCTCGCGGGTCCCGAGGAAGAACAGCGGCTGATAGGCGAGCACGCCGACGGCGCCGAGCGCGATGAGCGCCGCCGTCGAGCCCCGCGTCCCGGTCGTGGCGCGGGGCGGGGTGCGCCGCCCGAGGGCGAGCAGACCCAGGATGCCGCCGCCGAGCACGATCCGCGCGGCGCCGACCGCGATGGGCGAGGCGTCGACCCCGGCCAGGGCCTGCGCGGTGCCGGTCGTGGAGAAGCACAGCGCCGCGGCGAGGATGGCGAGGGCGGGAAGCATGGATGGATTGTTACACAATCCAGCGTCCGTCAGGACCTCAAGGCCGCAACCATCGAGCGGAGAGCGCGCAAGGCGGCTGCCTGTTCGGCGTCCGTCATCCCGTCGAGCATGCGGCGCTCGACATCGCGGACGGCTGCGCTCGCCACCTCGAGAGCGCGATGACCCTTCGGTGTGAGGCGGGTGGGCAGCGCCTTGCCCGACGGGGCGGTGGCGGGCCGTTCCACGACGCCGTCGCCCTCGAGTGCCTGCAGGAGGACGTTCATCGACTGCCGGGTGACGAAGGCTCCGCGGGCGAGGTCGGAGTTCGACAGTCCCGGTCGTTGCGCGAGCAGTTCGAGGCAGGAGTAATGAGTGATCGTCATCCCGAGGGGGCGGAGGACCTCTTCCATCGCCGCCCGCAGGGCGCTCGCCGCCTCCTTCAACAGGTAGCCGAGGGAGGTGTCGAGATCGATCCGCTCTTGCGTCATGTCAGTATTCTGACATAGCATCTGTGTCAGATAACTGACATACGAGGAGATCTCATGCCCGTCACCGGACCCGACTTCGTTTCCCTGCAGGTGCGCGACCTCGCCACCTCCCACGCTTTCTACGAGCGCTACCTCGGTCTCGAGCGCTCTCCCGCGGGCCCGCCGCACGCGGTCGTCTTCGCCACCGCGCCCATCGCCTTCGCCCTCCGCGATCTCGCCCCCGGTACGGATCTGACGGGTGTCGCCCAGCCCGGGGTCGGTGTCGGGCTCTGGATGCTCGCGACGGACGTGCAGGCCATCCATGACGCCCTCGTCGCGGACGGGCACCGCATCGTCATGGATCCGATCGACGGTCCCTTCGGCCGCACCTTCGCCTTCGCCGATCCGGACGGCTACCACATCACCCTTCACGACCGCGGCTGACAAGCGTCGCCCCGGGGGTCCCCTGCCGTCGCGCGGAGTCCGCTGGCCACGCGCGGCGTGCCGGATGCCGCGGGGCGGCGCATCGTCGCCGGTTCCGCGAGACGGGCGAGGCGGGGTGCCGTGAGGTTGGGCGCCGAGAGGTGGGCGGGGAGGAGCGCCGCGGGGGAGCGCAGCGGGCCCGGTGAGGCCCGCGGGCGGCCCGCCCGCCGCCTCCGCCCCGAGCGGACGCTCAGCCGCCGACGGGTAACGTGGGTGCATGGCGACGACGGCGGGACGCGGCATCCTGGCCCTCGGCGTCGCCGGGATCCTCCTCGCTTTCGGGGCCGTCATCGCCGTGCTGGTCGATCCGTTCGCGCGGGTGCCCATGATGGTCGATCCCTCGACCGAATGGGCGGCGCGGGTGCTGCTGCTCCTCGGCGTCGCGTGGCTCGTGATCGGCATGCTCGCGGCGCGCACCAGCCTGGTGCGCCGCCCCGGCGCGGCTGCCGCCCGCGCGACCTGGATCGCATCGACGCGACCCTGGCGGGCGCGCGAATCCAGCCTCGGCGTGCTCCCGCTGGACCGCTGGCTCATGATCCTCGTGCCCGGCGGACTGCTCGTGACGACGCGCATCGTGCAGACCCCGCGCGACGGGCTCCTCGGCGTCGCGATCGCGGTCCTCGGGTGGTTGCTGTTCGCCGCGGCGGTGCGGCTGCTGCTCGGGAGGCGCTCGCCGTGGCCGATCATCGCGGCGGTCGGGGGCGCCCTCGTGCTGCGCTGCGTCGTCGCCCTGCTCGCGGTCGCCCTCAGCGGCCCCGACGGCATCTGGCCGGCGCTTTGGTCGGCGCCGGTGGTGCGCATCCTCTACCTGATGGTCGCGTTCGCCCTCGTGGCCTGGGTGTTCATCGCGGCGGGCTGGTCGCTCGCCGCGCAGCTCGGACGTCGTCGCGCCGGGGGCATCGCCCTGGCCGGCATGGGGATCGGCTACGCGCTGCCCGCGGCGACGATCGCCGTCATGGGGGCGCGCGACGCCCTGCGCTCGTGGAATGAGCAGGTCGGCATCCTGCCCTGGGACCTCGCACGCCTGACCGGCATGCGCGACGGCGCCTTCCCGGTCGAGCTCGTGGCCGTCACGGCCGTGATCGGCGCTGTCGCCACGGTCGTCGGCATCCTGCTCGCCCTTCCGCGTCGCGTGTACACGCGACCGGCGCGCTGAGACCGATCGCCTCTCAGCGCCCGAGGGTCTGGTCGAACGGCCCGCCGCGGCGGATGTCGCGCACCTCTTTGCCGAGCGGGAAGAGCGAGACCGGCACGAGCTTGAAGTTCGCGATGCCGAGGGGGATGCCGATGATCGTCACGCACAGCAGGAGGCCGGTGACGATGTGCTCGAGGGCGAGCCACCATCCGGCGAGGACGACCCAGACGAGGTTGCCGAGGAACGAGCCCACGCCCGCGGTCGGTTTCGCCACGATCTCGCGGCCGAACGGCCACAGCGCGTACAACCCGATGCGGAACGAGGCGATGCCCCACGGGATCGTCACGATAAGGATGCAGAGCACGATCCCCGCGGCGAGGTAGCTCAGGAACAGCCAGAAGCCCGACAGCACGAGCCACAGGACGTTGAGGATCAGGCGCATGCGTCCATCCTCGCGTGCGCGGCCGGTCGGTGCGCGGGGTTTGACAGGGGGCCGCTAACCCGGCGTCGGGCGGCGCGCAACCGCCCCGCGCGCGACTGTCGTCGCCGTTAGCGTGAGGCCACCGAGGGAAGGAACCGACCATGTCCGATGTCACCCGCGCCACCCCCGAACGCCGCGTCCTGTCGAGCTTCAGCGATTACACCGGCGCCCAGGCGGCCGTCGACCGCCTCTCCGACGCCGGTTTCCCCGTCGAGCACACCGCCATCGTCGGGCACGGCGTGCGGATCGTCGAGCAGGTCACCGGCCGGATGACCCGCGGGCGGGCGGCACTGCTCGGGGCGGCGTCCGGCGCGTGGTTCGGCCTGATGATCGGGGTGCTCATCGGGCTGTTGAGCGTCGGCGGATTCCTCGGGTTCGTGCTGCTGGGTCTCGTCCTGGGTGCGGTCTGGGGAGCGGTCTTCGGCTTCGCCGGGCACGCGTTCACCGGCGGCCGTCGCGACTTCTCGTCGGTGCAGGGTTTCGAGGCGGAGCGGTGGGACGTGACGGTGGATGCCGAGCATTTCTCGCGCGCGCAGTCGCTGCTGTCGTCGGGTGCGGCGGGGGAAGCGCGGGGCTGAGGGCGTCCGCGCGGCCGGGAGGCCGGGCGCGGGGGCCGGTCTCGGGGTGTCGTTCGTGGCCCCGGGGCTTCGGCTGCACGCGGTGAATCCGCCGGCCTGAACGCGGGCCGGGGCCGATGTCGGAGGCCCCGCCTAGACTTGACCCCGCCATGACCGATGCCTCCACGCCCCTCATCGTCGGCGGTCCCGCACCGTCGGACGCCCGTCCCGACGCCGACCTCCTGCAGGGTCTGAACGGCCCCCAGCGCGAGGCCGTCACCTATCGCGGGCAGGCGCTGCTGATCGTCGCGGGCGCGGGATCGGGCAAGACGAGCGTGCTCACCCGCCGTATCGCCTCTCTGCTGCGCACGCGCGAGGCGTATCCGAGCCAGATCCTCGCGATCACCTTCACCAACAAGGCCGCCGGCGAGATGCGCGAGCGCGTGCACCAGCTGATCGGGCAGAAGGCCGACGGCATGTGGATCTCGACGTTCCACTCGGCGTGCGTGCGCATCCTGCGGCGCGAGGCCGAGCAGTTCGGCTTCACCAAGTCGTTCACCATCTACGACTCCGGCGACTCGCGTGCGCTCATCAAGCGCCTCGTGAAAGAGCACGAGGGCGACTCGTTCGGTCTCACCCCCGCGGGCACGCAGAGCCGCATCTCGAAGCTCAAGAACGAGCTGGCGGATGCCGAGTCCTACGCCCGCTCCGCGAACATGAGCGACCCCGCCGAGCGCGTGTTCGTCGAGATCTTCGGGTCCTACCAGCGCGAGCTGCAGCGGGCCAACGCCTTCGACTTCGACGACCTCATCGCGCAGACGGTCTACCTGTTCCGGGCGTTCCCGCAGGTCGCCGACCGCTACCGCAAACGGTTCCGGCACATCCTGGTCGACGAGTACCAAGACACCAACCACGCCCAGTACGCGCTGATCCACGAGCTCACGCGCCCTGCGGGGTCGGACGCCGAGCCGTTCTCGTCCGGCGGCATGATGATCTTCGACGCCGAGCCTGCGGGTGAAGACGCGGCGTCCCTCACCGTCGTCGGTGATTCCGACCAGTCGATCTATGCGTTCCGCGGCGCCGACATCCGCAACATCAGCGAGTTCGAGCGCGACTATCCGGGCGCGAAGGTCGTGCTGCTCGAGCAGAACTACCGCTCGACGCAGAACATCCTGTCGGCGGCCAACGCCGTCATCGCGAACAACTTCGACCGCAAAGACAAGAAGCTCTGGACCGACGTCGGGGCGGGCGACCCCATCATCGGCTTCACCGGCTACTCGCAGCACGACGAGGCGCAGTTCGTCGCCGACGAGATCGAGGCCCTGCACAAGAAGGGCGTCGACTACTCCGGCGTCGCCGTGTTCTACCGCACGAACTCGCAGTCCCGAGCGCTCGAAGAGATCTTCATCCGATCCGCCGTGCCCTACAAGATCATGGGCGGCACCAAGTTCTACGAGCGCGCCGAGATCAAAGACGCCCTCGCCTACCTCGTCGCCGTCGCCAACCCCGCCGATTCGATGGCGCTGCGTCGCATCCTGAACCGCCCGCGCCGCGGTATCGGCGACGTCACCGAGACGGCCATCGCGCGGTACGCCGCCGAACACGACATCACCTTCCGCGACGCCCTCGCCAACTCCGCGCAGCTCGGCGTCGGCCCCAAGCTGCAGAAGGCCATCGATCAGCTCGACGCCGTGCTCACCGAGGCCACGGCGGTCATGCTCCCGGCATCCGGAGAGCTCGCCCCCTCCACCTCGGTCACCGAGGGGCTCACCCTGCTGCTCAACAAGAGCGGGTACTTCGACGCGCTGCGCGCGAGCAAAGACCCGCAAGACGAAGCGCGCCTCGAGAACCTCGACGAGCTCGTGGCGGTGACCCGCGAATTCGCGCGCAACAACCCCGAGGGCACGATCATCGACTTCCTCACCGAGGTCACCCTCGTGGCGGATGCCGACGACCTCGACGACGCATCGGGCTCGGTGTCGCTCATGACCCTGCACACCGCGAAGGGGCTCGAGTACGACGCCGTCTTCCTCACCGGCGTCGAAGAAGACCTGCTTCCGCACCGCATCTCGGCGAACGAGCCCGGCGGACCGCAGGAGGAGCGCCGGTTGTTCTACGTCGGCATCACGCGCGCCCGCAAGCGTCTGCACATCTCGCTCGCGATGACGCGCGCGCAGTTCGGCGAGGTCACGGTGGCGATGCCGAGCCGGTTCCTGCAAGAGATCCCCGCCGACCTCATCGACTGGCGCCAGTCGCCCGGCGATGTCAACGGTCGCGGAGGCTCGCAGTCGCGCGCCCTCAACGCGCGCGGTCGTCGGCCCGGCCAGACCGGCGGTGGCAATCGGTACGGCGACGACCTCGTGCCTCTGCCCAAGCGCGCGCCGGCGGATCCGAGCAAGTTCCCGAACCGCATCCCCGCGAAGGTGCGCGACAACGGCGACATGGTCCTGGCCGCGGGCGATCGCATCCGGCACGACGACTTCGGCGAGGGCCGCGTGGATGCCGTGACCGGCGAGGGCGCGAAGCGCGTGGCGCACGTGCGCTTCGACACGGTGGGTCCGAAGAAGCTCCTGGTGAAGATCGCGCCCATCGCGAAGGTGTGACGCGAGGCAGGGGCGCGGGGCGGTCGCTCGGCCCGCCTCGCTTCGGCCGCGTGCTGAGCCCGCCCGAGCGGTTTTGGGGCGTGTTCCGTGCAATGGGGTGGTCGGTGTGCGCCCCGGTGCATTTTCTGCGCCCCGAACCGGCGCGGCGGCGCGCCGCGACATGAACCGGAACGTGGACCGGGCGAGCCGGGCGTGTGGCGACGGCGCGGGTTCGATGCGTCGGGTGCGGGCGTTGTGGCGGAGCGTTGCGCCGAGCCCCGGGTTTTTGGGGCGTGTTCCGTGCAGGGGGGTGGTCGGTGTGCGCCCCGGTGCATTTTCCGCACCCCGAACCGGCGCCGCGGCGCGGCACGACCTGAACTGCCGCCCATCGCCCAAGGCCCGCACCCGTGCCCGCGACCCATCCGGTCAGGCGCGCCCGCGCCCGACCCTCCCGGCTAGGCTGAACCAATGGCTCTCTTCTCGCGCCGCAAGAAGTCCGACGACCGCCCCGACTCCGCGATCGAACCGGGCGAACAGCCGGTCGATCCCTCCGGCCCGAGCGACGCCGCTCCTGCCGCCGACACCACTCCCGAGGCTCCCGCGGAAGCCGCGCCCGCCGTCGGCATCTCGATGTCGTCGTTCCGCGGCGTCGGCGCCGCGCCGGAACCCGCCCCGACGCTGACCAACGCACCGCCGGTCGCCGCGCGCCCCTCGGCCCGTCAGCCCGGGCCGATGGAGGCCCCCGAGGCTCCCGAGACCGTCCAGGGCCTGCGCGACAACGCGCTGCTCGGCAACGCTCTCGCCGAGATCTCGGGCCAGCCGGAGCCGGCGCAGCTGCTCAACGTCGCTCGTCAGCTCTTGCAGGGCCACGTGTTCCTGCGGGTGAAGGGCGACGCGCGGGCGCTGCTCGCGGAGGGCAAGGACATCCCGCTCGCCGTCGCCAACCGCGGCGACGAGCAGCTCGTCCTCGCGTACAGCGGCGGGCTCGCCCTGCGCGCGAGCGTCGAAGCCGACGGCGACCACGACACCTCCGCGATGGGGCAGCCGGTCATGGCGCTGCTGCGTCACGTGCTCGGCGGCCCCTACGCGGGCATCGTGCTCGACCCGGCCTCGGGCGACAACCGCGCGGTGCTGCCGAAGGCGCTGCTGGAACGCATGGTCGCCGAGGTCGACCCCGAACTGCGCATCAAGACCGCGCTGTGCGAGACCCGCACCGACGAGACGGTCTCGACGGTGGTCGACGCCATCGTGGCCGAGGCGCCGATGTGGATCGCGGTGAACCGCACCGAAGAGGGCGGACCGATCGGTGTCGCCGAGTCGCGCTCGGCGGCGGGCGAGCGCTTCCTCGAGGTGTTCACGCACCCGCTCGAGCTCCTCGCGCTCGGTCGCGGCGACCAGCCGCTGCCCATCTCGCGTGCCCAGCTGTCGAAGGCTCTGGCCAGCGATCCCGCGCTCACCGGCATCCTGATCGATCCGGCCGGCCCCTGGATCCGCCTCACGCGTGCGGAGCTCGCGCCCGTGATCGATCTCGCCGAGAAGGACGCCGCCGCCGCCGACGCCTGAACCAAGAGAACAGCGGGCCGTCCCTCTCGGGGCGGCCCGCTGTCGCGTCAGGGTTCCGGATGCCGGAGGGTCGAGCCCTCACACCCCATAGAGCTCGCCGACGGGAACCGCCACGGGCAGCACGTTCCCGGCGGGAGCGAGGGGGCACGCCCACATGGGGTCGTAGGCGCACGACGGGTTGTAGGCGAAGTTGAAGTCGATCACGAGGCTGTCGGGGGCGGACCCGCGTCCGAGATCCGCACCCTTGATGGTGTCGAGCAGGTAGCGTCCGCCGCCGTACGTGCCGCCCGGCCGGCCGGCGGCCGCGTCGCGCACGGGCACGAAAAGACCGCCGCCGTACGACGTCAAGCGCCAGACGTCGAGAGATCCGGTGTCGGGGAGCTCGACGCGGCCGATGCGTTCGAAGCCGACCTCGCCGTCCGTCCCGGTGGTGGCGACGAACGAGGCCTCCTCGGCGTCGAGCAGGGGCACCTCGAAGCGCCACGCCGCGTCGTACGGGGCGAGGGGCAGACCCACGAACCCCTCTCGCTGCTCCGGAAGCAGCGGCGTCGCGGGATGGTCGGCGAAGAGCGCATCGCGCTCGATCCGCCAGAGCTCGTGGGCGTCTTCGGGGTCGTCGGCCTCGCGAACGGCGTCGTAGAGCGCGAACACGCGGCGGCGCCAGTCGGCGATGTCGAGAGCGGTGCGGGCGGCGGCGGAGGTCATGTCTCGAGCGTAGGCCGGAGGTGGAGGCGTCGGCCCGGGGTGGACAGGCGCGCGGCGTGACTCCTCGTGTGCGCGCGGGCGGCCCGAAGCGGCGAACCGCCGGGCACAGGGACGTGCGTGGTGGCCCCGGCGCCATGCGCGACGCCCCGCGCGGTCGCGGGTGCCTGCATGTTCGGACCGCGGCGCCACGTGCGACGCCCCGCGGCGCGAGCGGCGACCGCCGTCGCGCAACGGGCAGACACGACGGCACGGGAGCGTTAGCGTCGGCACATGGCATCCCCTCGCATCACCCTGACCGTGCCGGGACCCGACGGCGATCGCGAGGTGGGCATCTCGAACCCCGACCGGGTGCTCTGGCCCAAGGTGGGGATCACGAAACGCGAGCTGGCCGAGTACCTCGTCGCCGTGGGCGATCCGTTCATCGCCGCGAACGGGCACCGGCCCGTGTCGCTCGAGCGCTTCCCCGAGGGCGTCGGCGGCGAGGCCTTCTTCTCGAAGAACCCGCCGAAGGGGGCTCCCGACTTCGTCGAGGCCGTGACCGTGACGTACAACAGCGGGCGGCGGCATCCGCAGCTCTTCCTCGGCGAGATCGCGTCGGCGGTGTGGGCGGCGCAGATGAACACGATCGTGTTCCACCCGTGGGCCTCGCTCGCGAGCGATCCCGATCACCCGGTCGAACTGCGCATCGACCTCGATCCCCAGCCCGGCACCGGGATCGCCGAGGCGGTCACGGCCGCCCACGAACTGCGCGTCGTGCTGCGCGAGGCGGGGCTCGAGCCGTGGATCAAGACGAGCGGCAACCGCGGTCTGCACGTGTTCTGCCCGATCGAGCCGGCGCACGAGTTCCTCGACGTGCGGCACGCGGTCATCGCCGCGGCGCGCGAGCTGGAACGACGGATGCCGGATGCCGTGACGACGAGCTGGTGGAAGGAGGAGCGGGGCGAGCGCATCTTCGTCGACTTCAACCAGGCCAATCGCGATCGCACGATGGCCGGAGCGTATTCGCCGCGCGCGCTGCCCACCGCGACCGTGTCGACCCCGGTCGCCTGGGACGAGCTCGACGGCCTCGACCCGCTCGCGTTCACGGTGCGCTCGGTGCCGGAGCGGTTGGCATCCGTCGGCGATCCGTGGGCCGGATTCGCGGAGAAGCCCGGGCGCATCGACACGCTGCTGCAGTGGTGGGAGCGCGACGTCGAGAACGGGCTGGGGGAGATGCCGTTCCCGCCGGAGTTCCCGAAGATGCCGGGGGAGCCGCCGCGCGTGCAGCCCTCGCGCGCGAAGAACCCGGGGCACTGACGGCGGAGGGCATTGCCCGGGCCGCGCAGACCGTCGTCGACGCGCCTCGCCTCAGCCGCCGGTGGCCAACGCGTCGCCCGCCGCACTGCGGTAGTACAGCACCGCGCGGCCGTACCGGGCGCGGTTCAGCAGCCCCGCGCGTTCCATCACGCGGACGTGCTGATTGATCGCGGACGTCGAGACCCCGAATCGGAGGGCGAGATCGGTCGAGGATGCCGGCTCGCCCAGCGCCGCGAGAAGCGCCGCACGCGTGCGCCCCAGCAGGTCGGAGACGGCGTCCTCCTCCGGCTGGGTGCTGCGCGACCACATCGCGCCCTGTCCGCGCGCGGGGTACATCACCGTCGGCGGCAGGTCGTCGTCGATGGGGGTCGAGACGCGCACGGTGAACATCGACGGCACGAGGGTGAGCCCCTCGCCGAGCACGGGCCGGCGGCGGATCTCGGGGTTCCACAGGCGCACGTCGAGGTGGTGGCCGTCGTAGCGGGCGGCATCCGAGAGCCCGTTGAGCACGCTGCCCATCCCCGATTGCGCGGCGATGCGCCCGCGGTAGGCGATGTCGGCCCGTAGCACCGCGCTCATCCGCGCCCAGTGCGGGGCGAAGCAGAGGTCCCAAGCGGTGGCGAGGGCGCGCTGAAGGCGGGCCACGACGACATCGTGCCGTCCGCGGAGCGCCGGCGGCACCTCGCCGTGGACGCGTTCGAGGTCGGCGACGAAGCGGGCGCGGGGGATCCGTCCGAGCGTGACCAGCTCGTCGTCGAGCGAGGTGAGCGGCGACGACGGCCGGGGGTTGACGAAATCGGCCGTCCATTTGCGGTCGTTCACGAGGGCGAGCAGAACGTCGAGGTCGAGCAGGGGGCGCACCGAGGCGATGCGGTCCAGCCACGGCCGCTGCAGGGGGAAGCCCTCGGGTTGGGAGAGCGCGCGCAGGCCGAGACCGAGCTCCGACAGGGGGGAGATGCCGAAGCGGATCGCCGAGATGTCGGCGGCCTCGAGCTCGTATCGGATCATGAAGCCCCACGCTACATCGATGGAAAGCGGGTTCCGCTCCTGGATCAATGGAGGGGTGACCAGCACGATCCCCACCGTCCCCCTCAGAATCCTCGTGCAGACGGATCGGACACTGCGCCGCCTGCTCACGGTCACCCTCGTCGACACTCTCGGTCGAGGCGCGTTCTTCACCCTGACGACGCTGTACCTGACGCTCATCGTGGGGCTCGAGCCCGTCACGGTCGGCATCGGACTGACCATCGCCGGTGCGGTGGGCGTGGCCAGTTCGCTCGTGTTCGGCCATCTCTCCGATCGCTTCAGCGCGCGGCGGATGCTCGTCATCCTGCACGTCGTGCAGGGGGCGGCGCTGATCGGCTATCTCTTCGTGCGCGATCTGCCGACGCTCGTGATCGTCGCCTCGCTCGTGCTCCTGGCGCAGCAGGGCGGGGGCAGCGTGCGCTCCGCTGTCGTCGGACGCGCGTTCCGCGGCGAGGACCGCGTGCGCATCCGCGCCACGATGCGCACCGTGACGAACGTGGGGATCGGCGTCGGCACCGCGGTCGCCGCGATCCCGCTCGCCCTCGGCACGCCGTTCGCGTTCCACCTGACGATGTCGATCGCGGGCTCGCTCTTCCTGCTGTCGGCGGTGCTCGTGGCCGGCCTCGACCCGCAGCGGGTCGACCTCCGTCGACAGGCCCCGGATGCCGACACCGCCGCTCCCGCGAGCGTCGCGGTGCGCAGCCCCTACCGCGACCCGCGCTTCCTGTGGTTGACGGCTCTCATGGGCGTCTTCGGCATCCAATTCGGGGTCTTCGAGATCGGAGTACCGCTGTGGGTCGTCGCTCACACGATCGCCGCCGACGTCGTCGTGAGCCCCCTGCTGCTGGTGAACACCGTGGTCGTGGTGCTGCTGCAGGTGCGGATGAGCCGCGGGACCGGCACCTTCGCCGGGGCGGGACGCGCGATGACCCGCGCCGGATGGCTCATGGTCGGCGCGTGCCTGCTGTGGGCCGCGGCGGGATGGATCGGCGGGGAGGGCTTGGGGCCCGCGACGGCGGTCGTCGTCGTGCTGTTCGCCGCGGCCGTCGTCCATTCGCTCGCCGAGATCAGCTCGAGCGCGGCCGGGTGGAGCCTCAGCTTCGACCTCGCGCCGCAGGAGCGCATGGGCAGTTACCAGGGCGTATACGGCACCGGATACGCGGTCGGCGCGATGATCGCCCCCGCCGTCGTGACACTCACCGCGATCGACCTCGGCACCGCGGGGTGGGCGATCCTCGCGGCGGTGTTCGCCGTCGCCGCGGCCGGCGTCGTGCTGATCGCCCGCCGGGCGGATGCCGCGGAGGTGCGCTGAGCGGCCTCCGGCGTCGCGAGGACAGGGGACTCGTCGGGAACAGGGCGCGGGCGACCTGATCGTCCTGTTCTCGCCGCATCTCCTGTTCTGGTGGCGCGGCGGTGCGCGGGTGAGGGCGGCGCGGGACCGGTCGAGCCCGAGATGCCGCGGGCGCGCGGCCGAGCGGCCCGCACCGCGCCCGGGCTCGCCGCGGCGTCAGTCCAGGACGTCGCCCAGGTCGTAGGAACTCACGCTGTCGAGCTGCGCGAAGGTGCACGAGCGGGCGTCGCGGTCGGGGCGCCAGCGGTCGAACTGCACGGTGTGGCGGAAGCGCATGCCCTCGAGTTGGTCGTAGCGCACCTCGAGCACGCGCTCGGGGCGCAGGCGCACGAACGACACGTCTTTGGAAGCCGAGAAGCGCGAGCGGTCGGTCTCGCCGGTGACCGCCGCGCCGTCGGCGTCGCGCTCGACGAGGGGCGCGAGCTCGTCGATCAGCTCGCGGCGGCGCTTGTCGGTGAAGGCGGAGGCCCCTCCGACCCCGTGCAGACGACCGTCGTCGTCGTACAGTCCGAGCAGAAGAGAGCCGGCGCCCTCGCCGGACTTGTGAATGCGGTAGCCCAGCAGCACGACGTCGGCGGTGCGCGCGTGCTTGATCTTGAACATCGTGCGCTTGTTCGGCGCGTAGGGCTGCGCGAGCGGTTTGGCGATCACCCCGTCGAGACCGGCACCCTCGAACTCGGCCAGCCAGCGACGGGCGAGGTCGGGATCGTCGGTCGTGCGCGTGACGTGCACGGGGTGGGGGACGTCGCCGAGCAGGTCGACGAGCTGCGCGCGGCGCTCGGCGAACGCCTCGCCCTGCAGGTCGCGCTCGCCGCGGGCGAGGAGGTCGAACGCGATGAACATCGCCGGGGTCTCCTCGGCGAGCAGGTTCACCCGGGAGGCCGCCGGGTGGATGCGCTGCGACAGCGATTCCCAGTCCAGTCGCTGCGCTCCCGGCTCGCCCCGGGCGACGACGACCTCGCCGTCGAGGAGGCATGGCTCGGGGAGGAGTCGCGCGAACGCCTCCACCAGTTCGGGGAAGTACCGCGTGAGCGGCTTCGCGCCGCGACTGCCGATCTCGACATCCGTTCCGTCCCACGAGACGAGCGCGCGGAAACCGTCCCACTTCGGTTCGTAGCTGAACCCGCCCGCCACCTTCGCGTGGTCGGGAACCTCGGGGACCGACTTCGCCAGCATCGGCGCGGGGATGTCGTACGGCACGAGCGTCAGCTCTCGTCGCCCGCGAGCGGGACGGGGTCCTTGCGCTTCTTGCGACGCGCCCACTCGGCGGGCTTGTCGGGGCCGTTCCACACCGTGATGATGCCCCACACGACGGCGGTGAGCGGTACGGCGAGGAGGGTGCCCAGGATGCCGCCGATCGCGGTTCCGCCGGCGAGGACGACCAGAACGACGAAGGAGTGCAGCTTCATCGAGCGGCCCATGAGGACGGGCTGCAGGAAGTTGCCCTCGAGCTGGTTCACGAGAACGACGATGCCGACGACGACGAGGGCGACGACCCACCCGTTCGTGACGAGCGCCACGAGGGCCGCGAGGATGCCGGCGATCACCGCGCCCACGATGGGGATGAAGGCCAGCAGGAAGACGAGGACCGCGAGGGGCAGCGCGAGGGGAACCTGCAGGATCGCCAGGCCGATGCCGATGCCGATCGCGTCGACGGCGGCCACCGAGGCCGTGCCGCGGACGTACGAGCCGAGGACGGTGATGGTCTTGTCGCCGATGCGGCGGGCGCGCTCGTAGTCGGAGCCGTGGAAGGGGCGCAGCACGAACTCCCACATGCGCGGGCCGTCTTTGAGGAAGAAGAACAGGATGACGACCATGAGCACGAAGCCGGTGACGAAGGAGGCGATCGCGCTGACGCCGGCGAGGGCCCCGTTGCCGAACTGCGCGCTGGTGACGAAATCGCCGATGGCTTGAACGGCCTGATCGACCTGGTCGGGAGAGATCGCGAACGGCAGCGTGTGGTACCAGTCCTGGGCCTTCTGGAACCCCTCGACGGCCTGCGCGCTGAGTGTGTCCCACTGGTTGATCACGGCGTTGACGACGAGCCAACCGAGGGCGGCGAGCACGAGCACCACCGCGAGCAGGGTGAGGACGGTCGCGAGGACGGCGGGTACTCCCTTGCGGCGCATCCACATCGTGACCGGGCCGAACGCCGACGCGAAGATCAGGGCCAGGATCAGCGGGATGATGACCAGCGTCACCTGGCGGATGCCCCAGATGATGCCGGCGACGAGCGCGACGACGATGATGATCTGCACCGCGCGGACGGCGAGACGCCCGAACCCGTCGGCCCACAGGCTGCGCGGTGGCGGCTGCACCGCCTCGGCGACGGCTTCGACCGCGCGACGCGGGGCGGGATGGCGAGAGAAGAGGCCCATGCGACGACGTTAGCGGGAGGGTCCGACATCGCCCGCGGCGCTTGCGCGGCCCCGGGCTGCCGGTTAGGGCGCCGCCGCGCCGATCGTCCCCGCTGCGTCGCCCCCCGCGCCCGCGCCCGCAAAGACCCGCCACGCGACCCCGGCGCCCGCGCCCGCCAAGACCCGGCCCCGAACCCACCGCGACCCGGCCCCGGCGCCCCCGCGGGGCCGGGGCCGTGGCATCCGGTTCAGACGAACGCGCTCATTCCGGTGATGTCGCGACCGAGCAGGAGGGCCTGCACGCTCTCCGTGCCCTCGTAGGTGTGGATGGCCTCGATGTCGGCCATGTGCTGCATGACGCCGTTCTCGAGCAGGATGCCGTTGCCGCCGAGCAGGTCGCGGGCGATCGCGGCGATCCGCCGCGCCGCGCGCGTGTTGTGGTACTTCGCGAGCGATGCCTGGGTGGGGCGCAGTCCGCCCGACGACTCGAGGTCGGCGAGGCGGCGGCAGTAGAGCTGCATCGCGGTGAGTTCGTCGAGCATCTGCGCGAGCCGCTCCTGCACCATCTGGAACTTCGCGAGGGGCCTTCCGAACTGCATGCGCTCGGTGGCATATGTCCGCGCGATCTCGTAGCAGGCGGTCGCGTGGCCGAGCGCCGACCAGGCCACACCCGAACGCGTGGCGAAGAGGACGACGGACGCGTCCTTGAAGGTGTGGGTGCCGGGCAGCACGGCATCCGCGGGAAGACGCACGGCGTCCATCGCGATGTGGGCCTGGTGAATGCCGCGCAGCGACACCTTGCCGGTGATGACGGTGCCGGTGTAGCCCGGGGTGTCCTGCTCGACCAGGAAGCAGCGCACGGTGCCGTGGTCGTCCGCCCCCTCGTCCTCGACGCGGGCCCAGACGAACGTGATGCCGCCGGAGGCGCCGTTGCCGATCCACTTCTTGGTGCCGCTGAGCGACCAGCCGTCCGCGGTGCGCGTGGCGGTGGTCTCGAGCGACACCGAGTCGGAGCCGTGGTCGGGCTCGGTCAGGGCGAAGGCGCCGAGCACGGTTCCGTCGGCGAGCGGCTTGAGCCAGCGCTGCTGCTGCTCGGGGGAGCCGTAGAACGCCAGCGTGCGCAGCGCGAGGCCGCCCTGCACGGCCAGCGCCGTGGCCAGGGAGCCGTCGTGGCGCGAGATCTCCATGTTGACCAGTCCCGCGGCTAGGGGAGAGGTGTGCGGGAGGTCGGGGTGCTTGATGCCGTCGGTGAAGAGCTCGAGCTCGCCCATGCGTCGCACGAGATCGATCGGATACGTCGCGGCATCCCACTCGCCCTGCATACGCGTGCCGACCTCGTCGGCGAACGCCTTCGCGGCGTCCCACACGGCGCGGTCGGCGTCGGGGATGTCGGCGAAGACGGCGTAGTAGTCGGTGTCGCGGCGGCCCAGCAGATCGTAGTGGGCGACGCGCTCTCCGGGGAGCGTGCGGGCATCGGCGTCGATGGTCATGGTTCCGAGTATCGCTCATGTTGGGACTCGGTGTCACGCTGGTCCCGGTACTCGGGGCGAACGCTCGGGTGCGAGGGGTGGGTCTGCGACGGAGGCGGTTGGTGCGACCGGTCACCCCGGAGAGGCACGATCTGCGACTCGGCTGTTCCGAGCCCGTTCGAGCGTCCAGAACACCCGGCGGGCTTCCAGAGACGTCCGGGTGTTCTGGACACTCGGGAAGAGGGACGACGCCGCTCTCGGGCCGCGCCGGACGCTCGACGTCTCAGTCGCCGAGCGACGCGCGCAGGCGCCGCGTCACCTCGGCGGCGGGCATGCGGCGGGGGAACGCCGCCACGATCAGGTCGTCTCCGGCGGCATCGCTGCCGTCGGGGTGCACGCCGTACCGGCGCAGCACGTCGTCGAGGGCGCGGCGGAGGACGGATGCCGGCACGCGGGCGCCGCGCATCAGTCGACGCAGCACGTGGTTGTGCACCGCCGTCACCAGGGCGGCGAAGCCGACGGCATCCAGGGGGTCCAGTCCCGGGAGCGCCTCGCGCAGGTACTCGTCGAAAAGCCGTTCGTAGCGGAACACCGTCACGATCTCGCGATCGCGCAGGTCGGGGATCTCGCGCACGACGACGTAACGCCGCCGCGCGAGCTCGGGGTCGGCGGCGAAGTGCCGGAACACCCGCACCGACGCCTCGCACACCGCGGCCCACGGATCGTCGTGCGGCTGCGACAGGTACGCCCGCGTCTCGGCGAGCAGCACCTCGTGATCGGCGAAGACGACGTCTTCTTTGCCGCCGAACTGCCGGAAGAACGTCGAGCGCGACACTCCCGCCGCCTGGGCGATCTGCTCCACCGACGTCTGGTCGTAGCCGTGCGCGACGAAGAGGTCGATCGCGGCGGCGACGACGGCGGTGCGGCTGGGCGGGGCAGGGGTGTCGCTCACGGGACGAGCCTAGGCGGGGGAGTCACCGCGGCGCGACGCATGGTCGCGGGCCGCGAACTCGTCGCGCACGGCTTTGCGGACCAGGCCGTAGACGGCGTACAGGAAGACCGCGGCGACGGTCACGAGCAAGACGAGCGAGGTGAGCGGGTCCATCGCCCCACGCTGTCACGGATCGAGCCCCGCGCACACCCCGGAAGGTGGGTAACCGAAACCGCGGCCGGGGGCAAGCGGATGCCGAGACCCGGGCCCGCGCGATGGGATGGGGATCATGTCGATCCCCGTGTGGCTCCGCGACCAGACGCCCGTGCAGGGCACCCCGTTCGAATCAGGAGCGCGACACGACGTCGTGATCGTCGGCGCGGGACTCACCGGTCTGTCCACCGCGGTCATGCTCGCCGAAGCCGGCGTCGACGTCGCGGTGGTCGACGCGGGCGCCGTGGGAGAGGGCGCGACCGCGGCGTCGGTCGGCATGGCATCCGTCCTCCAGGGCACGACGCTCGCGATGCTGCGGAAGCACCACCCGGCGAGTCTGGTGCGGGCGTACGTCGACGCCAACCGCGCCGGCCTCGACTGGCTCGCCGAGCGAGCCGGGGACTCCGCCGACCGCCGCACCGCCTTCACGTTCGGTCGCGGGCTCGCCGCCGATCCCGCCCTCGACGCCGTGCGCGACGCGGCGCTCGAGGCGGGCCTGCCGCTGCGCGAAGACGCCCCCGCCGACCTCGGCGGTCGCACCCCCGTGCGCGCCCTCGCCCTCGACGATCAACTGGCCCTCGACCCCGCGCTGATGGCCTGGGCTCTGGCATGCACGGCGGTCAACGCGGGGGCCACCCTGCACACCGGGGTGCGCGTCACCGACGTGCAGGCGCTGCCGTCCGGACGGATCGAGACGGATCACGGCTTGCTTCGCGGCGACACGGTCGTGCTCGCCACCGGCACGCCGATCACGCGCCGCGGCCTGTACGACCTCAAGACCCGCGCCCTGCGGTCGTGGGCGATCGCCTTCGAGCTCGAGGGGGAGGCCGAGGCCCCCGGCGGAATGTGGAGCGAGGTCGGCGTCGACGGACGCAGCGTCGTGGCCGCACCGTCGTCGTTCGGGCGTCCCGCTCTCATCGTGACCGGGGCGCGGCATCCGGTCGGGTCGGCGTCGTCGGAGGTCGCGCTCGCCGAGGGGCTCGCCGCCTGGGCGCGTCGCACGCTGCCGGTCGGCGCTGAGATCGCCCGCTGGTCGGGGCAGGATTACCAGTCGCACAACCTCGTGCCGTTCGTGGGCGGGATGCCGCGCGGCCTCGGCCGTCTGCGATTCGCGACCGGATACGCCGGGTGGGGCATGACCAACGCCCCGGCCGCGGCGATGAGGTTGAGCGCGGAGATCCGCGGGGTCGCGCGCAGCGAACGTCCGGAGTGGATGCGGACGATCAGCACGCGGCTTACCGTTCCGGCCGATCTCGGTCGCGGGATCGGCGAGGCCGCGCGGCGCGCGCGGGTCACGGCCACCGCTCTCGCCGGCGCCGCACCGGCCCCGACGAAGAGACCCGCCGAGGGCGCCGGGCTCGTCGCCCGTCAGGGGCTGCGCACCGCCGCCGTCTCGACCATCGACGGCCGCACGCGCGCCGTCACCGCACCGGCCCCGCTGACGTGGAACGACGCCGAGCGCACGTGGGACAGCCCCGTCGACGGCTCGCGGTACGCACCCGACGGCGCGCGGGTGGAGGGCGCGGCATCCGCCGACCTGGGCGTGGCCGCCCGGAGCTGAGGCGCGCCGACCCGCGGCCGTGATGCCGGCGGGCGGTGCACAACTCCTGCAGAACTGGCTCGCGCGAGGGGAACCGGCGCGTTCGGGTGCGGAATTGCCGGAGTTGTGCGGCGGGGGTGGGGTGCGCGGTTTTGGGCGCGAGTGCCGCTCGCGCGGGCGGTGACGAGGGTGCACAGCTCCTGCGGGATCGGCTGGTGCGAGGGGAACCGGCGCCTTCGGGTGCGGAATTGCCGGAGTTGTGCGGCGGGGGCGGGGTGCGCGGGCGTTCGGGCCCGAAGGCCGCTCGTGCGGCCGGTGACCAGGGGAGAGCGTGCACAACTCCTGCAGAACTGACTCGCGCGAAGGAAACCGGGCCGTTCAGGTCGAAATCGCAGGAATCGTGCCCCCGCGGCGATCAGCTCTTCGCGCCGGTGAGCGCGAGCGCGCCGCCGAGGCCGATCATCATGACGCCGCCGGTTCCCGACAGCGCGGACAGCCGCTTCGGGGACCGCGCGAACCAGGCGCGCGCGGTACCCGCGGCGAGGGCCCAGGTGCTGTCGCAGATGAGCGCGAGCACCTGGAAGATGAGACCGAGCACGAGCAGCTGCGACCACACCGCTCCCGCGTGCGGGTCGACGAACTGCGGCAGCACCGCCACGAAGAACGCGATCGTCTTCGGGTTGGTGACCCCCACGACGAAGCCCTGCCGCAGCAGCGTCCACCTCGACCGCGCGGCGGGCGGCGCCGCCGACAGGTGCGCGTGGCGGTGGCGGATCGCCTGAATGCCGAGCCACACGAGGTATATCGCCCCCACGATCTTCAGCACCGTGAAGGCCACGATCGATGAGGCGACGATCGCACCCACCCCGAAGGCCGTCGCGAGGATCGCCGGGATGTTGCCGATCGCGTTGCCGACGACGCTGAGCACTCCCGCGCGGCGCCCGAGGGCGATCGACCGCCCGATGACGAAGAGGACCCCGGGCCCCGGGATGACGATGAGCACGAGCGATGCCAGGACGAACGCGGGCAGGCTGGCGAGCGGAGGCATGGGGGAAGGGTACTGCCGATCGGGATGGGGCGTGGACGCCGCCCGAGGGCCCGGATCCGTCGCCCCGGGAGGGACAGCTGCCGCGCGGTCAGCGGGGAGGCAAGCCGCCATCAGGTGGCCGAGGCTTGCGCGGCGGGGAAAGCTCACACAGCCTCGGCCCCGCCGTGAGACAAAAGTTCGCGGGAGGTAACGCGGGCGACGACTTCGGCGAAACCTCACCTGCTTACCGTCGAGGCATGCTCACATCGAACTCGTCGTCCGGTCGCCTGGTCGTGGTCGGTGCGGGAATGGTGGCGCACCGCTTCGTGGAGAGCCTGACCGCCCGCGACACCGAGGGCCGCTGGTCGATCACGGTGCTCGGCGACGAAACCTACGCTCCGTACGACCGCGTCGGCCTCTCGGGGTACTTCGGCGGCAAGACGGCCGACGACCTCGCTCTCGACCCCCGGGTGCTCGAGCACGACCGCGCGAGCGTGCGCACCGGGGCTCGGGTGACGAGGATCGACCGCGAGAGGAGCGAGGTCGCGACCGCCGACGGTGCGACCCACCGCTACGACCGTTTGGTGCTGGCGACGGGCTCGTACGCGGCCCGTTTGGCGTTGGACGGCTTCGATCACCGGGGGTGCTTCGTGTATCGCACCCTCGACGATGTCGAGGGCATCCGCGCCTGGGTCGCGCGGCGGCGCGCGCAGCTCGGTCGTCCCCTGCGCGGTGCGGTCGTCGGTGGCGGTCTGCTCGGGCTCGAGGCCGCGGGAGCTCTCCAGGCCGAGGGTGTCGCCCCATTCGTCCTCCAGTCGAACGAGCGTCTGATGTCGGCGCAGCTCGACCTCGGCGGCGCCAAGGCGCTGGAGCGTCTGATCCAGGCGCGGGGCATCGACGTGCGCACCTCGTCGGTGACGACCCGGGTGGATGCCGACAGGTCGGGGGCCGTGTGCGGGCTCGAGTTGCGCGACGGCACGTGGGAGGCCGCCGACATCGTCGTCTTCACGGTCGGCGTCCGCCCCCGCGACGAGCTCGCCCGCACCGCGGGCCTCGCCGTCGACGCCCGCGGGGGCGTCGTCATCGACTCCTCCTGCGAGACGTCCGACCCCGCGATCCTCGCGATCGGTGAGGTCGCGAGCTTCGAGGGGCAGTGCGTCGGCCTCGTCGCGCCCGGTTACGCCATGGCCGAGGTCGCCGCGACCCGTCTGCTCGGGGGAGAAGCCGTGTTCGACGGCTTCGACACCTCCGCCAAGCTCAAGCTGTCGGGCGTGGAGGTCGCCAGCTTCGGCGATGCCTTCGCCGAGACGCCGAACGCCCTCGACGTCACCTACGCCGACCCGGTATCGGGCGTCTACAAGAAGCTCGTGCTGAGCGACGACGCGCAGACGCTGCTCGGCGGCATCCTCGTCGGCGACGCCTCGGCGTACACGTCGCTGCGTCCCCTCGTCGGCCGCGCGCTCGGCGGCGACCCGGCGGCGTACCTCATGCCGTCCAACCTCGCCCCGGCTCCGCAGGGCGACCTCCCCGACGACGCCATCGTCTGCTCATGCAATGGCGTCACCGCGGGCACTGTCCGTGGTGCGGTCACCGAGCACGATTGCGCGGATGCCGCTGCGGTCAAGGCCTGCACGAAGGCGGGAGCGGCGTGCGGTTCGTGCTTCACGCTCGTGAAGAAGCTCGTGGCGACCGAGCTCGCGGCATCCGGGAAGGACGTCTCGAACGGCCTATGCGAGCACTTCGCGTTCACGCGCGCGCAGCTCTTCGACGCCGTGCGGATCTCGGGTCTTCGCACCTTCACGTCGATCGTCGAGCGCTTCGGCACCGGCCGCGGCTGCGACATCTGCAAGCCGGCGCTCGCGAGCATCCTGGCGAGCCTGTACGCGGAGCACGTGCTCGACGGCGAGCTCGCCACGATGCAGGACACCAACGACCACGTGATGGCGAACATCCAACGCGACGGCACCTACAGCGTCGTGCCGCGCATCGCGGGCGGCGAGATCACGCCCGAGGGGCTCGTCGTGATCGGCGAGGTCGCGCGCGACTTCGGGCTCTACACGAAGATCACCGGCGGTCAGCGCATCGACATGTTCGGCGCCCGCCTCGAACAGCTCCCCGCGATCTGGAAGCGCCTCGTGGATGCCGGGTTCGAGTCGGGCCACGCCTATGGCAAGTCGCTGCGCACGGTGAAATCATGCGTCGGGCAGACGTGGTGTCGCTACGGCGTGCAGGACTCGGTCGGCATGGCCGTGCAGCTCGAGCTGCGCTACCGGGGGCTCCGCTCGCCGCACAAGCTCAAGTTCGGCGTCTCGGGCTGCGCGCGCGAGTGCGCCGAGGCCCGCGGCAAAGACATCGGCGTGATCGCGACCGAGGCCGGCTGGAACATGTACGTCGGCGGCAACGGCGGCTTCACCCCGCGCCACGCGGTGCTGTTCGCCGAGGGACTCGACGACGAGGGGCTGCTGCGGGCGATCGACCGCTTCCTGATGTTCTACATCCGCACCGCCGACCGGTTGCAGCGCACGGCGCCCTGGGCCGCGGAGTACGAGGGCGGGCTCGAGGCGCTCAAGGCCGTCGTGTTCGACGACTCGCTCGGCATCGCCGACGATCTCGACCGCGCCATGGCATCCCACATCGACGCCTACGAAGACGAATGGGCGGCCACCCTCGCCGACCCCGAGAAGCTGAAGCGCTTCCAGAGCTTCGTCAACGCCCCGGATGCCGCCGACCCCACGCTCGCGTACGTCGCCGAGCGCGGCCAGCCCCGCCCCGCCACCGCGGAGGAACGCTCGTCGGGCGCGGTGTTCATCGGCGGCACGACGCTGGCGGTGCGCTCATGACGATCGTGGAGACGACGATGGATGCCGAGACCCCGGCCGCGACGCCCGGTGGCGCTCCCGTCGCGCGCGAGACCGCGGAAGCCGTCCCGGAGGGATGGACCCGCATCTGCCGCCTCGACGACCTGCTCGTCGAGCGCGGAGCCGCCGCCCTGATCGACGGTCGGCAGATCGCGCTGTTCCGCACGTACGATGGACGCCTCTTCGCGACCGACCAGATCGACCCGTTCAGTGGCGCGGCGATCCTGTCGCGCGGGATCGTCGGGGATCGTGGGGGAGTGCCGACCGTGGCGTCCCCGATGTACAAGCAGGTCTTCGACCTGCGCACCGGCGTGTGTCTCGACGCGCAGGGCAAGGAGCCGCTCGGTGTTCGGGTGCACCCGGTCGCGGTGAGCGACGGCGTCGTGTTCGTCAAGCTCGCCCCCGCCGATGACGCCGCCGGCGCAGGAAAGGACCCCCGATGATCGCCCTCGCAGGACTCGACCTCACCGACAAGCTCGTCGTGTGCGTCGGCGGCGGCTCCGTCGCCGAGCGGCGCATCGCGCGACTGCGCGCAGCCGGAGCCCGGGTGCGTCTGATCGCGCCGGTCTCGACCGCCGGCCTCGCGGCGCTCGCCGCGAGCGGCGACATCGAGTGGCACGAACGTCTCTTCGCTCCCCACGATCTCGACGAGGCCTGGTTCTGCCACACGGCCACGGGCTCGGCATCCGTCGATGCGTCCGTGGTCGCGGCGGCCGAGGCCCGCCGCGTGTGGTGCGTCAACGCCGGGCACGGCGGCAAGGGCACCGCACGCCTGGCTGCCGAGACCACGAGCGGCGACGTCATGGTCGGCGTCGTCTCGACCGCCGGTGCCGATCCGCGCCGTACCGTCGCCGTGCGCGACGCCATCGCCCAGCGCCTCGCCGAAGGCGCCCTCCCGCTCCGCCGCCGACGTCGCCCGCTCGTGGGGAGCGTGGCGCTCATCGGCGGCGGTCCCGGCCCCGTCGACCTCCTGACGGTGCGAGCGCGCGCCCTGCTCGCCGAGGCCGACGTCGTCGTGCACGATCGCCTGGGCCCCGCCGAGGTGCTCGCCGAACTCGGCGACGACGTCGAGCTCGTCGACGTGGGCAAGCGCCCGCAGCACCATCCCGTTCCGCAGGACGAGATCAACGAGATCCTCGTCGACCGCGCGTCCCGCGGCCTGCGCGTCGTGCGGCTCAAGGGCGGCGATCCCTTCGTCTACGGCCGCGGCGGCGAGGAGGTCATCGCGTGCCGGGCGGCCGGCATCCCGGTCGAAGTGGTGCCCGGCATCTCCAGCGCGATCGCGGTGCCCGCGGCCGCCGGAGTCCCGGTGACCCACCGGGGCGTCGCCGGTACCCTTCATGTTGTGAACGGTCAGGAGCACCCCGGCGAGGCCACGCTCGCGGCGCTGCGCGACGACCGCGCCACCGTCGTCGCGCTGATGGGCGTGAGCGCGCTTCCCCGATTCGCGACCGCGGCACTCGCCGCCGGTGCGCCGGCGTCGCGGCCCGTCGCCTTCGTCGAGAACGGCCACACGCCCGCGCAGCGCACGATCCGTACGACACTCGGCGCGGCGGTTCAGGATGCCGCGGCGCACGGCCTCGCCAATCCGGCGGTGCTCGTGTTCGGCGACGTCGCCCGACCCGATCTGCTCCTGCCGGCGACGGTCGCGGAGCCCGCCGCGGCGGCGCACCCCCAGGGCATCGGGTGACGGCAGCGCCTCGCGCGATCAGCACGGTCCTCCTCGGATGCACCGTGCTGCTTCCCGTCGACCGACGGTCGGGAGAGCTGTCGGCCGCGCTCGAACGGCACGGCGCGCGCGTGCGGGTGGCCCCCGCGCTGACGATCGTGCCTCACGTCGACGATGAGGAGCTCATCGCCCAGACCCGCTCGCTCGTGGACGACCCGCCCGACGTCGTCGTGGCCACCACGGGAGTGGGATTCCGCGCCTGGATGGAGACGGCCGACGAAGCGGGACTCCATGACGCGATCGCCCCCGTGCTCGACGCGGCGCGCATCGTCGCCCGCGGTCCGAAAGCGCGCGGGGCGATCCAGCAGGCGGGTTTCGAAGCCGACTGGGTGGCCGAGAGCGAGACGTCGGCGGAGCTGCGCGACTTCCTCGTCGCGGAGGGCGTCGACGGCCTGCACGTCGCCGTGCAGCATCATGGCTCGGGCGCCGACGGACTCGACGAGGCCTTCGAGGCCGCCGGGGCGCGCGTGACGAGCCTGACGATCTACCGGTGGGGCCCGCCGCCCGACCCCGAGGTCGTCGCCGCGTCGACGCAGCAGGTCGCGCGCGGAGAGATCGACGCCGTGCTCTTCACCTCCGCGCCGGCAGCCCGCGAGTGGATCCTCGCCGCTGAACGCGCCGACGCGCTCGAGGGAGTGGTCTCCCGGGTCGCACGCGGGCAGGTTCTGGTCGCCGCCGTCGGCCCCATCACCGCGGGTCCCCTGATCGAGGCGGGCATCGCACCGCTCATCCCCGACCGGGGGCGCCTCGGCGCGCTTGTCCGCGCCGTGGTGACGCACTACGGCGGACCCGACGCGCCGCTCATTCCGACGACGGCCGGCCGCCTCGGCATCCGCTCGTCGGGGATCGTGCTCGATGGCACGTTCACGGCGCTGCCCCGGACGGGGGTCGAGCTGTTGCGCGCCCTGGCGATCCAGACCGGGGCGGTCGTCTCGCGTGCCGACCTGGTTGCGGTGTTGACGAACGCCGGCGCGTCCGCGCACGCGGTGGAGGTCGCGGTGGCCCGCACACGCGAGGCGCTGGGCGGTACCGAGCTGATCCGCACGGTCTACAAGCGCGGGTACAGGCTCGACGTGATCGACGAGGAGGATTCGTGACCGCTGTGCTCATCGCGTGCGCCCACGGGACGCGGTTCGAGGAGGGGCGCGTCGTCATCCGCGAACTGCTCGACATCCTGCGCGCCACGGCGCCCGACGATGTCGAGGTGCTCGAGGCCTACGTCGACGTGCACGGCCCGTTCGTCACCGACGTCGTCGCGGCGGCGCGGGAGCGCACGTCCGACGTCGTGATCGTGCCGCTGCTGCTGTCGACCGGCTATCACACCGAGGTCGATCTGCGAGAGGCGGCGGATGGTCTGCCCGTGGCGCCGCCGCTCGGCCCGCATCGGTTGCTCGCCGAGATCCTCGCCGACCGCGTCCGCGACGCCGGAGCCGCACCGGACGACACCGTGATCCTCGCGGCCGCCGGTTCCACACGGCCCGGAGCGGTGGTCGACGTCGAGGGTGTGGCGGCGATGATGGCGGATGCCGGGGTGCGCGGCCCCGTCGTCGCGGCGTACGCTGCGGCATCCGATCCTCGCATCCCCGATGCCGTGGCGGCGGCCCGGGCCGATGGACAGCGGACGGTCGCGGCAAGCTACGTGCTCGCGCCCGGGCACTTCTCGCGCGTCATCGAGAGCGCGGATGCCGATCTGACCTCGGCCCCGATCGGCGCGGACCCGCGGGTGGCCGACGTGGTGTGGGAGCGGTGGCGCGAGGCTCGCGGCGGCGTTCGAACCTGAGCGCCGAGGTCGCGCGCGGCCCGGCCGTGCCTGCGCTGTTCGCCGGCGTCCGTGCGCTGTCCGCCCGCGTCCGGGTGATGCCCGGGGCGTCCATGCCCTGCCCGGTGTCCGCGCGCCGCCCCGGGGTGCCCGTATGCTGCCCGGTACCCGTCCGCAGAGCGGATCGTCAGGCCGGCACGGCCTCCCGCGCCAGCAGCTCGTTGATCCGACCCACGCACCCGCCGCAGCCCGTACCGGCGCGTGTGGCTGCTTTCACGCACGCGACCGTCGGCTCTCCGTCGGCGACCGCCTCGCGAATCGCCCCGGCGCTCACGCCGTTGCACCAGCAGACCGTGGCGTCCGCGACGAAGGGGTCGGCGACCACGGCCATGCCGGCGTCGGGTGCGTCGAGCCGCAGGAGCGACGAGCGATCGGCCGGAAGCTCCGAGCCCCGCTCGAACAGCAGGGTGAGCTCGGCCCCGGTGCGCGGCATCCCGACCGCGACGAAGCCGGTGAGCACGCCCTCGACGGTGACGAGCTTCACGTAGGCGCCGCGCGCGGGGTCGGCCCAGAGGGTGACCTGGGGGCCGTGGCATCCGGGAGCGTGGGAGAAGGGGTCGGCGTCGACCCCGCCGCCGGCCACCACGTCGATCCCCTCGGCCTTGAGCATGACGACACCGGGGCGTTCGACCGGTGCCTGTTCTGAGACGCCCGACGACAGCAGCGCGGCGAGGCGGTCGGCCTGCCGCCAACCCGGTCCGACGAGTCCGCTCGGGCCGCCAGGAACGCGGCCGTGGGCGTCGGCATCCGCGGGATCGGCGACGTGCGCGCAGTCGCCGATGGCGAAGACGTTCGGGTCGGTCCACGACCGCGAGGAGCCGTCGACGAGGATGCCCGTCGAGGTCGCGAGACCGGCGAGGGATGCCACCTCCGTCCGCGCCGCGACCCCGCACGACAGCACGAGCAGGTCTCCGGCCAACACCTTGCCGTCGGCGCAGACGAGGCCGTCGAACCATGCGTGCCCGTGGTCGTCGGAACGGAGGAGGATGCTCTCGGCCCTGGCGTGGTGCGCCATCTCGACCCCGACGGCGCTGGCTGCGGCGGCGAGCACGCGCCCGCCGTTCTCGTCGAGCGTGCGGTTCATGGGAGCTGCGGAGTGATACGCCACGACGACCTCGGCCCCGGCCTCGGCCGCGGCCAGCGCGAGCTCCATGCCGAGCACTCCCGCGCCCAGGACGACGATCCGCTGCCCGGCTGAGACGGCCGCACGCACGTGCTCCGCGTCGGCGAGGTCGCGGAGCGCCACGACTCCGCGGGGGAGCGGCGCCCCGCCGAGGTCGAGCTCGGCGGGGGCCGTCGACACCGATGCGCGGTCGCGCCGCGCGCGCTCCATCCCGGCGAGCGTCGGGACGTTCGCGCGAGCCCCGGTCGCGAGCACGAGCCGGTCGTAGTCGAGACGGATGCCATCGTGCAGGCGCACCACCCGGCGGTGACGGTCGACACCGACCACCGTGGTGCCGAGGTGGAACCGCACTCCGGCTTCTTCGGCGGCGCGGCGGTCGTCCATGTCGAGGCCCGCGCGGTCGGTGCGGCCGACCGCGTACTCGGCGAGCAGGACGCGATTGTAGACGTCGTGGGGTTCGGCTCCCACGACGGTGAGATCGATGCGCCCGTCGCGCACCGCGGGCAGCAGCCCGTCGATGAGCCGCGCCCCGACGGGGCCGTAGCCCACCAGCACCACACGCTCAGACATGTGTTCCCTCCTCGGTGCGAAGAGCGCCCGGATGCTCCGACACCACCACGGGCCCGTGCTCGAACGCCGGCACGGGGACAGTGGCATCCGGAGCCACCCGCACCCGCGTGCGCTTGAACTCGGGCATCGCCGATGTCGGGTCGACGATCGCCTCGGTCAGGCGGTTCGCGCACTCATCTCCCGCGTAGTGGAACGGCAGGAAGACGGTGTCGTGGCGGATGTCGGTCGTCACGCTCGCCCGCGCCCGCACGGTGCCGCGCTCGTTCGACACCGCCACGAGCGCACCTTCGCGGATGCCGAGCCTCGACGCCGTCGCGGGGTGAATCTCGAGCCGCGCCTCGGGGCGTGCACCGTTCAGCTCGGTCACCCGCCGGGTCTGCGTGCCCGACTGGTACTGCTGCAGATAGCGGCCGGTGACGAGGGTCAGCTCGGCGCCGCGGTCGGTGGGCGTCGGGGGAGTGGCATCCACCGGCACGAGACGCGCGCGGCCGTCGGCGTGGGCGAAGCGCTCCGTGAAGGGGCGGGGAGTGCCCGACGAACGGTACGGCCAGTACGCCTCGATGCCCGTGTCGAGCAGCGCGTGCGAGAGGCCGGAGTAGTCGGCGACGCCGCCCTCCGACGCGCGGGCGAGCTCGTCGAACACCTCGGCCGGGTCGGTCGACCAGGTGGATGCCGCGCCCAGGCGCTGCGCGAGCTCCGACAGGATCCACAGCTCGCTGCGGGCTCCCTCGGGTCCAGGCAGCGCCCGGCGACGGCGGATCACGCGCCCCTCGAGGGAGGTCATCGTGCCCTCCTCCTCGGCCCACTGCAGCACGGGCAGCACGATGTCGGCGAGCTCCGCGGTCTCGCTGAGGAAGAAGTCGCAGACGATGAGGGTGTCGAGCGCCGCGAGCCGCGAACGCACGGCCTCGACGTCAGGGGCCGAGACGACGACGTTCGACCCCGCGACGAGCAGGGTCTTCACCGGCCCGCCGAGTTCGCCGAGCAGGGCGGTGGCCGGGATGCCGGCATCCGGAAGGTCATCCGGATCGATGCCCCACACCCCGGCGACGTGCCGGCGGGCTTCGGGGTCGCGGATGGAGCGGTATCCGGGTAGTTGGTCGGCTTTCTGGCCGTGCTCGCGTCCGCCCTGGCCGTTGCCCTGGCCGGTGAGGGTGCCGTAGCCCGAGTCCTCGCGGCCGACGAGGCCGAGCACGAGGGCGAGGTTGATCGCGGCGGTCGCGGTGGCGGTGCCGTCGACGTGCTGTTCGACGCCGCGTCCGGTGAGGATGTACGCGCCGCCCGCGGCGAGGCGCCGGGCGGTCTCGCGAAGCTGAGCGACGGGGATGCCGGTGGTGGACGAGGTGCGCTCGGGCCACCACTGCGCGACCGAGCGCCGCAGGCTGTCGAAGCCGCTCGTGCGTTCCTCTATATAGGCGCGGTCGGCGAGGCCTTCGGTGATGACGATGTGGGTGAGGCCGAGCAGCAGCGGCAGGTCGGTGCCGGGCGCGGGCTGAAGGTGCGTGCCGGCCCCGTCTTCCGTGAGGCGCGCGGTGGCGGAGCGGCGCGGGTCGACGACGATCAGGCCGCCGTTCGCGCGCGCCCCGGCGAGGTGCGCGAGGAACGGCGGCATGGTCGCGGCGACGTTGGAGCCGAGCAGCAGGATCGTCCGCGCGTCGTCGAGGTCGGTGACGGGGAAGGGAAGGCCGCGGTCCATTCCAAATGCGCGATTGGATGCCGCCGCCGCCGACGACATGCAGAACCGGCCGTTGTAGTCGATGCGCGAGGTGCCGAGCGCGACGCGGGCGAACTTGCCGAGCTGGTACGCCTTTTCGTTGGTCAGTCCGCCGCCGCCGAAGATGGCGTTCGCGTCGGGTCCGTGGGTGGCCTTCGTGTCGCGGAACACCGCGGCGACGGCATCCAGTGCCTCATCCCAGGTGGTCTCGGCGAGAGTGCCGTCGGGGCGCCGCATGAGTGGCATCCGCAGTCTGTGGGGGGATGCCAAGAGCTCCGCCGACGTCCAGCCCTTGGCGCAGAGTCCTCCCCGGTTGGTGGGGAAGTCGCGGCCGGTGACCGTCGGGTGGCCCGCGTGGCTGACGGTCATGGCGCACTGCAATGCGCAGTAGGGGCAGTGGGTGTCGGCGGAGCTCATGGGGTCAGATCCGCGTTCCGGTCTTCTTCGACATGCGGAGGTACACGCCCGCAGTGAGGGCGAGGAACGCGACGTAGGCGAGGGCGAACCAGCCGAGGGCGGGGGTGTACGAGCCGAACGTCGTCTTCGAGAAGCCGAGCAGCTGCGGGATGAAGAAGCCGCCGTAGGCGCCGATCGCCGAGATGAGGCCGAGGGCTGCGGCGGCCTTGCGCTGCGCGCCGATTCCGCCGTTGGCCTTGAGGGCGAAGATCGTCGGGATCATGCGGTACGTCGAGCCGTTGCCGATGCCCGCCGCCGCGAAGAGCACGAGGAAGCAGAGCAGGAAGATCGCGAAGTTCTGCATCGGCAGGGTGAGGATCACACTCAGGATGCCGAGCCCCATCACAGTGAAGGCGCCGATCGTGATGACGGTGCCGCCGAAGCGGTCGGCGAGCTTGCCGCCGTAGGGGCGGGCGAGCGAGCCGACGAGCGCGCCCAGGAAGGCGAGGGTAACGGTCGCCGTGCCGATCGCGATCCCCTTGAAGTCGGGGAACGTGTCGGCGAGCAGCTTCGGGAAGACGCCCGCGAAGCCGATGAACGAGCCGAAGGTGCCGATGTAGAGCAGCGAAAGCACCCACATGTGCGGCTCTTTGAGAGCGGCGAGGGATGCCGTGATGTCGGCCTTCGCGGCGGAGAGGTTGTCCATGCGCAGGTAGGCGCCGACCATCGCGACGAGGATCAGCGGCACCCAGATGAGGCCCGCGAGCGGCAGGTTGAGGGTCGCCGCGGCGCCGACGGTGATGACGATCGGGACGACGAACTGTGCGACCGAGGCGCCGAGGTTTCCGCCGGCGGCGTTGAGTCCGAGGGCGTATCCCTTGTGCGCGGCGGGGTAGAAGAACGTGATGTTCGACATCGAGCTGGCGAAGTTGCCGCCGCCGAAGCCGGCGAACGCGGCGATGAGCAGCAGCAGGCCGAACGGCGTCGCGGGGTTCGACACCGCGATGGCGAGGCCGATGCTCGGGATGAGCAGCAGGCCGGCCGAGACGATCGTCCAGTTGCGACCGCCGAAGCGCGGAACCATGAACGTGTAGGGGATGCGCAGCGTCGCGCCCACGAGGCTCGGCATGGAGATGAGCCAGAAGATCTCACCCGTCGAGAGTTGAAAGCCCGCGGCGGGCAGCGAGACGACGACGACCGACCACAGTTGCCAGACGACGAACCCGAGGAACTCGGCGAAGATCGACCACCGCAGGTTGCGCGAGGCGATGGCCTTGCCTTCTTTGGCCCACTGGGTGGCGTTCTCGGGGTTCCAGTTGTCGATCCAGCGGCCGGGGCGGTGGCTGAGCTCTGCGCTGGCTGTTGCGGGCGGCGCCGTGGTGGCTTCGGGGCGCGGGTCGGTGACGGTCACGGGGTCCTCCGTTGGGCGATGTGGGGAGGTGCAGCGCCCCGCATGGGCTGGGCGTGCCGCCAGCGTAGGAACGGGGCGTTACCCGGGACCGCGTCGGGAGGGGCGGGGGAGTAACGATGTGCTCACCTGCGGAGGGGGCGGGGGAGAGGGGGAGTTTACGTGGGCGTTACATTAAGGCTGAGCTGGGATCCTGAGCACACGGTGGGCGAGATCTGGACGAGCCGTACCTGACCGATTCGGGTAGTAGGAAATCAAATCTTCTTGGTCTGGAAGATGGCTGCGGCCCGTCGCATCGCCGATATGAGATCTTCATAAAGTGCGTATCACCTCAGATGTAGATCTACCGGTCGCGCTCCTAGAGGCTGCGCGTGCGAGAAAATTGGCACTTTTCATCGGGGCAGGTGTCTCTGTAGGGCCACCCGCTGGCTTGCCGATGTTCGACGACCTGGCTAAGCAAGTGGCGGCACGTCTGGGAGAGCAGTACGTGGGCGGTGATCCATCCCAATTTCTGGGCGTCCTGACCGAGACGCACGGGTCGTCAGTCAAGCAACTCATCCACTCCATCATCTCGAATCCTGCTGCGGAGCCAAACGATACTCACCAGGCCATCGCGAGGCTCTCCGCATCTGCGCACGCACCGGTCGTATCGACGAATTACGACGGTCTTGTGGAACGCGCCGCGGAGGCCGAGGGAGGGGCTCTCGGTGATAAATATGTCGCTCCGGCTCTTCCTCTCGGCCAAAAATTCGATGGCATTGTGTATCTACATGGCGCGCTTTCTAGGCCGCCATCGGAACTTGTGGTTACTGACGAGGACTTCGGGCGGGCTTACCTAACCGAGGGTTGGGCTCGTCGCTTTGCGCAACAACTATTCACCAACTGGACCGTTCTATTCATCGGGTACAGTCACAAAGACGTCGTGATGACGTACCTGGCGCGTGGCCTCCCGCCAAGCACAGCGCGCTACGTCCTTACAGACGAGCCGGACAGCGACCGTTGGCGGAGCCTGAAGATCACGCCTATCGAATATCCGTCCTCGCACGGTCATGCCGCGTTGCCGCGTGCGTTAGATGCTTGGGCCAAGCTCGAATCGATGGGGCAGCTCGACCACTTCGCTCGGTCGAAGGAGCTCGCCTCGGGTACGCCGCCTCGAATCCCGGAAGAGTTGGCGTATCTTGAAGCGATCATTTCGACGCCGGCTGGCTCGCGCGGATTTGTTGAGTCTGCGTCCGGTCCAGAGTGGCTGCGATGGGCTGAACAGCAGGAAGTTTTCAAAGATCTATTCCGGCCGGGCGAGTGCGAAGATGAGAGCTCGCGCGTGCTCGGCGAGTGGTTCGCGCTCAAATATGTCGCCGACCCGGACAAGTGTTCCCTGGCGGCAGGAACTTTCGCAAGGTTGGGCACCACAGTCAGCGAGTATCTCTATTGGAGGATTTCTGTAGCAATTCCTCGGCTGTACGCGAAATCCAAGGACGAGGCGCGGCGGTGGACTGCAATCTTGAGCTCGGCGCTCTCTACAAATGCCGAGTCCGGCCGCTCGTGGTTCAATCCGTACCTCAACCCGCAGACGGGCGCGGATCTTATTCCTGCTCTTCGCCATGCACTCGTGCCGCAGCTAACCCTCTTGGAAGCGCGTCCGTGGGCGTTCCTCGCGGACGAAGAGCACGAAGACGCGCCTCAACGGTCGCACTCCACGCACATCGAAGTAACGTGGCCCAGGGCCAAAGATGTCGCGAAGAAATTGTGGGAGGTGCTTCTCGACGATGTCGAAACCGTGGCCTGGGATGTTCTTCAAATCGCTGAGCAAGCACTGAGGAGTGCTTATCAGTTGTCGAGGTCTTTTGAGTTCGATGGGAATTTTGACTCCTGGTCTTACGGTAGGTCGGCGATCGAAGATCATCCTCAGGATGTGCACAATGATGACCCGAGTGCCATCATCGACATAATCCGAGATGCGGCCGAGGTTGTGTCTAGAGAGGGTGTCGACCTAACGCGGTATTGGTTGAAAAGCCCATACGCTCTTTTTCGACGACTAGGAGTCCACCTTGTCGCCGAGAACCGCAATCTCGATGCTGATGCGAAGAGTGCAGTCGTGGCAGGTGAGCTGCTATATGCCAACGAGGTCAAACATGAGATTTTTCGCCTGCTCTCCGTCGTCGCAGCCGAGCTGACGGATGAAGGGCGACGACGGCTCCTAGACGCCCTGCTGGCCGGACCCTCCGAGGATCAAATAGGAGGTGGTAGTACAGCCGAATATCGAACTCGAGTGATTTTCGACCGCCTCGAGTGGATTGGTCGGTACGTAGATTCGTGGGAAGAGCTCGACTCGGCTCTCGATGATATCCGTCGTGATAATCCCGATATGGGAGTTCGTGACCACCCGGACTTCGATAGTTACATGACCACTGGCGTGTGGCGTGGATCACTGCCGATGACCGTCGAGGCATTCATTGGCCTCACGCTCGACCACAGCGCAAGCGTCGCAATTCAGAGTCTTATCAACCGCGACTTCAGTGAACGCAATTTTGACGACCCAACTTGGGATGACGCATGCCGCCTTGTATCCGAGGCCGCGCAGGCGCAGCCTGAGGTGGCGCTCAGGGTCTTGGCGTTGGGCGCGCTAACACCCTTGCAAAAGCACAGCGACATCACTGCTGCGGCGGTGAGTGGCTGGGCGAGGTCTACGGCACCGATCGAGCTGAACGTGCATGCTCTCGATCTCCTGGACGCGCTGACGCCGAAGCCAGAGCTTGCTCGGCCGATCAGTGAGTTGGCGAGCCACGCGGCATCAGGGATGGTGGGGGGGCAGAATGCAGGGACACTCGGAGCATTGGACGCCATCGCGCTGAGGATATGGCAGGCGCACGCCGAGGAGTTCGAAATCGGGGCATGGAGTGACCCTCTGGTGCGAGGACTGAACACATGGCCCGGCATTCTCGCCCAATACTGGCTCAACCGCATATCGGCACGTTGGCAATCCGATCCGGGCGCTTGGCGCGGACTCCGTGAGAACGAAGCGAACGCCGTTGCCGCGATGCTCGAGCCCGAAACTGCGGCTGGATCCACCGCGAGTAGCATCTTTACGGGGAAGCTTCATTTCCTTTTCGCCGCGGATCCAGAATTCGCGGCCGAGAGGGTGTTCCCACTTTTTGATCCCGAGCATTCGACGTTCGCTTCAGACGCTTGGTACAGTTTCCTTCACGAAGCACGCACGCCACCGGATCTCCTTGACGCTGGCTTTTGGGATATTGCCGTGCGATCCAAGGCTGTCGCCACGGATGAGGGGCGGCTTGCGGACCGCTACTGGTTGATGCTCGCCGGAGTCGCGGTTCATTCGACGGCCGAGAGTGTAAATAGAGCCGAACTCATCGAGACTCTCGCAGGCTTGATGGACGACAACAACCTCCCCGCCCTTCTTCACTCCGTCGCGTACTTTGCCCGGGACCTTGATTCGACTGCCAAGTCGGAAGTTTGGGATTCATGGATGAGGGATGCTCTGGCGAGTCGGCTTGACCCGGCCACGACGCTGCAGACATCGGAGGAGAAGGCGGCGTGGGCCGACCTGGGGCTCGACATTGAGATGCTGCCGTTGATTGAGCTTGCCGCAACAGATCCGGGCCCAATCATGTCTCGTACACGCTATAGCGACCTTTCGGGCGCGTTCGTCCGCGCCAACGCGAACGCTCTCATCAGGACGGCCCTCGACCGTCTCCGTGTCACGTCCGTTATCGACTGGCACGTCAGCTATGAGCTTGGGGCCCTGGTTGAGGCTGCGAAGGGTGCCGCAGACCGCAGAAGCATCAGAGATCTCGCGGAGCTTGCCGTGCAGAGGGGGATTTCGGAGGCCCTGCATTGGCAGGACTGAGTAGATGCATAGGAAAATCATAGATTTTGCGGCGGCCGTTTGATTGCTGACTCGACGAGATCGGGCAGTTCGGCACGGTCGTCGATGGGCTCGGTATCCAGCTCCTGCACCGCCGTTCGCCGCGGCCAGACGCCGTTCCGCTCGTTTTGAGCGCAGACTCACTCGCGCGAGAACCGAGACGAGCGCCGGATGAATTCTCCGGCCAGGCACGGTGAATTCTCCTCCGCGCGCATGTTCGCATGCCCAGCGTGAACCCCACGGATGCCGATCACGCAGGTGCTGGCATGGCGGGCGACTCTCAGCGGCCGTCCGTGCGGACAACACGAAAGGACACAGTCCATGACTCAGACCAACCGCGAGGATCGCCCTCTCGTGCTTCGGCCGCTATCGGTTGCTTCAGCTCTTTGGGTGGTCGCCGTCGCCGTCACGCTGACGGTCTTCGTGCAGGTTTCCGAACCCGCACGGCAGTCGCCACTGTCGTCATCCCTGGTTCCTTCGTCGGGTTGCCCCTGTTCGAGGGGTTCCGCAACGACGGTCGCATCGGGGTTCACCCGGAGTGGGGACTGCTCGTCATGCTTGTCGTGCCGGCGGTGCTCGGCATCCTGATCCCCCTCGTGGTGAGAGCGACGTCTGTCCGGAGATAACGCCGCTTCCTGAGGGACTCGACGTTCTGACCTCAACCGTCGTGCGAGGTCCTGATGAGTCGGCGCTCCCTCGTCTCAGTGGTCGACGACCGCCGCAACCGCCTCGATCTCGACGAGCTGGTCGTCGTAGCCGAGCACGGTCACACCGAGGAGAGTGCTCGGCACGTCGTGCTCGCCGAATGCCTCTCGAACGACCCCCCACGCCGCCACCAGGTCGGCCTGGCGCGTCGAGGCGAAGAGGACGCGCGTGCTGATGACGTCCGTGATTCCGGCGCCGGCCTCGCGAAGTGCGATCGTCATGTTCTCGACGCACTTCGCCGCCTGGGCTGCATAGTCGCCGACGCCTGCGGTCGTGCCGTCGAGGTTCAGCGGGCAGGAACCGGCGAGGAAGATCAGCCGCGCGTCGGTGGGAGCGGTGGCGGCGTAGGCGTACTCCGCGCTGTCGGAGAGGGCGGAGGCACGGATGAGCGTGACGGCGGTGGGCATGTTCTGACCTTTCGACGGCGGGCGCAGAGGACGTAGGCCATTCGTGCGATCGGAGCGTCCGAGGCCCGGGGCAGCGACGACTCCAGGCGGTTGCGTACCTCTTCACCGTAGATCGGGCCGCTGTCGTCACCGGAGAGCCGCGCGCTTCGAGCGGACGCGGCTGTCGCGAGGATCCCCTCAGCTTCTCGGCATCCGGTCGCCCGTCATCGCGCCCACCGTTCCCGCTCCGGCACCGGAGACCACGGCCACCTCTCCTCGGCACCCGCCTGCACCGGCTTGTACGCCGGCCGGCCGCGGATGCACAGCCCGTAGAACCACGTCGTCCCGCACGCGGCGCAGTGCGCGAAGAGGACGATCGTGTACTTCAGGTCGGATTCGGCCAGTGGCACCATGTCGCGGAGGGGGACGTCGGCGCGGAGGACATGCATGCGTCCGTCGTCCAGCCGCTCGGCGAGTCGATCCTCGGCCGTACGGATGACCAGCTCGCGCTCGCCGTAGCTCATCCGGTACTCAGCGACCGACGTGCAGACGTCGCAGTCGGGGAGTGGGGGATCGGGCGAGAGAGGTGGCATCCCTTGATGCTGCCTGGCGCCGTGAAGAGCGGTACGCCTCCCGCGACCGGTCGAATCACGTCGGCGGTGTGCCCGAACGACCTCGCGGATACACCACCACTCCGACCGTGATCACTGCGCTCCCGATGACCAACAAGACGGACGTGGACAACCACAGGGGAACACCTCGGGCACTGGTGACGGTCGGGTCTCCCAGCGCCAGGAAGATCGTCAGAAAGACGAGGCCGACGAAGAGGATCATCGAGCCGACGATGATGACGAGCTGCGCCGTCGTCCGCGTCACCGGCGGTTGCTTGGGCTGGCGCATGCGCAGAGCGTACCTACGGCGAGCCAAGGACGCTTCGCGGAACGCTGGCCCGGTCTGCCCGGTGGGTGCGTTCGCTGTCATCGGCATAGAGGGGCGTTGCCGTCGAGGCCCACCGTGAGGGTGCGCCTCGGTGTGCTGACTCAGCCTCCCGGGTGTCGGTGGCGAGAGCTATGGCCGCGCACGGTCGGATCGACGATCAGTCGGCCGATGCGCAAAGCGTCATCGGCCGGGGTGAGCTGCACGTGGCCGACGGGCTCACCATCACCGGTGTCCAGTATCCAGGCGGTCGCGCCGGGTCGTCTTTGCTGATCGTCGAGCTCGTCGGGCAGGAAGGGCCACGTCATCCACGGGCCGGCGAAGGCGTAGAGAGCCTCGGCGTCGGGAACCCAGCTCGCGACGACAGGCAGGTCTGCGTTCGTCCGAGGGCGTAACGAGTGCACGCTCTTCACCGTAGACCGGGCCGCGCAGGGAATGCTGCCGCCATCGAAGAATCACACGCTCCGAGCGGACGCGGCTGTCTCAGGTGATGAGCAGGCTTCAGTCGGCCGGCAGCTCTTCGGTGGCGGTGGGGCGCCCGCGCACCGTTGCCGCCGAGACGATCAGAGCGCCGCTGACGACAGACGCGGCAATCACCGCCGACCCGATCAAGATCGCGGCGAGGAGCGATTGCCGAAGGCGCAGACTCTCGCATGTCGCCGCGTCGTACACCACCCCTTCGCACGCCCCACCCGGAACCGTGCCCGCGAAGAGGGAGATTCCGGCGATCAGCGCGATAGCGCACGCGGCGAAGGCGACGAGGCAAAGAATCACACGCATGAGGACCCAACGTTGAGCGTGAACGACAGCGTCCTCGGGCAAGGCGCTGCATACAACGTATCGATCGTGCGCGTCTCGCCCTGAACACGTGGCGAGAGCAGAACGATTCCTCACCCGTTGCGCGAAGGCGTCGCGCTTGCTTCTCTCACGCCATTCTGAGCGAGCCCAGCACGACATCGACCTGGTCCGCGAGGTGGTCGTCGTCGATGGGAACGGAGCCGAGAACAACCACCCGATTCGCCCCCAAAGCAGCGCACATCGCGACGACCGCGAACGCGTCGGCCTCGCCCCGGACGACGGCGCAGTCGATCCCCGCCAGCGTTCCGTACTCGACATGGTCGATGTGCACGTGCGGTTCGCTCGCGTGAACGACACTCATCATGTCCACGCCATAGTCGCGCACCGTCATCACGCCGATCTCACGATGCGCGACGACGCGGACGACCGCCTCGCTCCATCGCGCCGTCAGCAGGGGATCGTCGCCGCCTGTGCCGTGCTCGATGCGTGCGCCGGACGGCACGTCGATGGTGAACGCCTCCGCCTTCGTCGTACGCAACTGGGGAGGCGTCTCCACCGAGGGAAGCTCGTCGGGAACCCGGAAGGCCACTCGTGAGTGTGTGAACAACACCCGACTCACTGCACCGGTTGGACGCTGCCGGCGACGACCTGCCACCGCCCATCGATGATCGACCAATAGCGGAGGTAGTTCATCTTTCCTTCGACGTGGTGACCGTCGTCGATCAGCCGTGCGTCGATCAATGAGTCGACCCGAGCCCTCCCCGCGTGCTCTCGTGTCGATCGATGCAGCTCGACCAACTGCTCGAAGCGAACCGCTCCGGTCGAGTGGGCGTTCAGGTCGGCTTCGCGGTCGGTCAACGAGCCATCAGGAAGCTCGAACGTCAGACCCTCGAAGAGCAAGTCCTGCAGGGCATCCGTGTCGCTGCGTCGCATAGCTTCGTGGAGGGCGTCCTGGGCCGCGTCGACGGTGCGCCCCGACGCATCGCGCGTTGTCATGCCCCGAGGCTAGCGCGGGTAGGAATGGCCCCGGACGCGCTTTGCAACAGTCCCGACGGGGTTGTGCTCGTTCCGCTCAACGACGACGACCATTCCCGACAACGGGAAGCCGATAGGCCGGGATTCCCCCGCCGGCCCACGAACCGCCCAACCCGTGCACGGTGCACACCTCGCGGTGTGAAGTTCGCCACCCGCGCCACTGTGCTGCTCGGCCGACCTTTCTAGCGTGAAGGGAGCGCGAAGACGCGCACCAGAACGCTCGAATCGCGTCCGACGCAGCCGTCGACGCGGGGAGGTGAACGACGATGCCATTCGACGAACTCGACACGCGCACCGCGGCACGGGGCACCGCGTCCGGCCTCGCGCATCTGCCGTGGCGCAGCCCCTCAGCCGGGACCGCACGGCCCGCTGTGCGCGACGTGACCGAAGAACTCAGCTATCGAGGCCTCGAACGGCGGGCCGCCGCGTGCGCTGAGCAATTCGCGGCGCGCGGGATCGGACGCGGCGACGTGGTGGCGATCATGCTGCCGAACTCGGTCGCGTTCCTCGCCGCGATGCTGGGCGCTTGGCGCGTGGGGGCGGCAGTCACGCCGGTGAACCCCACATTCACGGAACGGGAGCTGCGCTACCAACTCGACGACTCGGGAGCGCGTCTGCTCGTGACCGCGGGCGCTCCCGCGGTCGAGGTCGAGACGCTGGCGCCGGTCGATCTCGCGCGCAACCCCGACCGACCCGTCGACGACCCGACCATCACCCCCGACACGCTGGCCCTGCTCGTGTACACGAGCGGCTCGACGGGCCAGCCCAAGGGCGTCATGCTCGATCACGCCAACCTCAACGCCATGGCCGCCTCCCTCCGCCGCCACATCGAGCTCGGACCCGACGACCAGGCGCTTCTCGTCCTGCCGCTCTTCCACGTCAACTCGCTCTGCGTAAGCTTCCTCGCCCCGATCAGCGCGGGCGGCAGCGTGTCGATCCTGGAACGTTTCGCCCCGGGCACGTTCCTCGACGCGGTCCAGCGCTATCAACCCACCTACTTCTCGGCGGTGCCGGCGATCTTCGCGAGACTGGCCGAGGTCCCGCGGGAACAGATTCCGCGCCTGCCCTCGCTGCGCCTGGCTATCTGCGGCGCCGCACCGGCCAGCCCCGAGCTCCTCGCCCTCAGCGAGAAGCGATTCGGCATCCCCATTCTCGAGGGCTACGGCCTCACCGAAGCCACGTGCGCCTCGGCGTGCAACCCGCTGTGGGGCGAGCGCAAGCCGGGCACCGTCGGCCTCGCGCTCCCCGGGCAGCAGATCGCTATCCTCGATGACGAGGGTCGTCTCGTGCCCCCGGGCGTGCGGGGTGAGGTCGCGATCCTCAGCCCCACGGTCATGCGCGGATACCTCGGACGACCGGATGCCACGGCAGAGGTGATGCGCGGAGGATGGCTGCGGACGGGCGACATCGGCATCCTGGACGAAGACGCCTACCTGACGCTCGTGGATCGGGCCAAGGACATGATCATCCGCGGCGGCGAGAACCTCTACCCCAAGGAGATCGAAGCCTTCCTCGCCACGCATCCTTCGGTGCTCGAGGCCGCGGTCATCGGTCGTCCGGACCCCGTGTACGGCGAGGTCCCCATTGCCGATGTCGTGCTGCACCCCGGCGAGGTCGTCACCGAGGATCAGCTCCGCGCCCACTGCGCCGAGGGCCTGACCAAGATCAAGGTGCCCGCCGAGATCCGCATCGTCACGGATCTCACGCGCAACCCGGTCGGCAAGGTCGACAAGCCCGCGATGCGCCGCGCACTCGCCGCGGCCACCGCCTGACCTCTTCGCTTCCCCCATCCCGTCACCGAAGGAGTTGATCATGGGATTCAAAACCGCGGAGTTTCCGCCCGTCGACACGAGCACATTCCTGCACCAGCCACTGCGCGAGCGGATCAAAGCACTGACCCTGCACTGGGTGGAGTACGGCTTCGGATCGCCCCGCATGATCGCCGCGACCTACCTCGTGAAGATCGCCGTGCTGTGGCTCCTCATCGGGAGCATCGTCATCACCGCCACCAGCGGTGTGGGGTGGTTCTGGCAGGTCGACCAGTGGTGGAATCAGCCGATCGTCTACCAGAAGGCGATCATCTGGACCATGCTGCTCGAAGCGATCGGCCTCGCCGGATCGTGGGGGCCGACGGCGGGCAAGTTCAAGCCCATGACCGGTGGCATCCAGTTCTGGGCGCGACCGGGCACGATCCGGCTACGACCGTGGGCCTGGGTGCCGGGAACGGCCGGTGACACGCGGACCGTGTTCGACGTCGTCGTCTACCTCGGGTTCCTCGCGGCGCTCGCCACGGCGCTCGTGCTCCCCGGCACGGTGACCCCTGCCCTCGCCGCGGCGCTTCCCGAGAACACGAGCGGGTTGGTGCAGACCACCCCCGTGATCGTCGCGATCGCGCTGCTGGTGATCGTGGGCGTGCGCGACAAGACGATCGCGGTCGCCTCGCGCATCGAGCAGTATCTGCCGGCCCTGGTGTTCTTCTCGGTGCTGTCGTTCGTCGACATGATCATCGCGCTGAAGCTGCTCATCGTGGCCGTGTGGGTGTGCGCGGGCATCTCGAAGTTCGGCAGGCACTTCGTCAACGTCATCCCGCCGATGCTCAGCAACACCCCGTTCTGGCCGCCGCGGTGGCTCAAGCGCGCCCTGTACCGCGACTTCCCTCGGGACGTGCGCCCGTCGAAGCTCGCGCACTTCATGGCGCACGCGATGGGGACCACGGTCGAGATCGCCGTTCCGCTCGTGCTTCTGTTCTCGCAGAACTTCTGGGTGACGCTCGCGGCGGTCGTCCTCATCGTGGGCTTCCACCTCTTCATCTTCTCGACCTTCCCGCTCGCCGTCCCGCTGGAGTGGAACACCCTGTTCTGCTACGCCGCGGTGTTCCTCTTCCTCGGCTTCCCCGCGCAGGCGGGGTACGCGGTCACCGACTTCTCGAACGGGTGGCTGCTCGCCGGGATCGTCGCGGCCCTGCTGTTCTTCCCCGCGCTCGGCAACCTCCGCCCCGACAAGGTCTCGTTCCTGCCGTCGATGCGTCAGTACGCGGGCAACTGGGCGTCGGCGCTGTGGACCTTCACGCCGGGTGCGGAGAAGAAGCTGGATGCCGTCATCCGGCCCACGTGGAACCAGGTCGATCAGCTCGTTCAGCTGGGTTACGCCCCCGAGATCGCCGAGATCACGATGCAGCAGACGCTCGCGTGGCGCTCGATGCACAGCCAGGGCCGCGGACTCTTCTCGGTGCTCTACCGGGCGCTGCCCGACATCGAGACCCGCACGATCCGCGAGGGCGAATTCGCGTGCAACTCGGTGATCGGCTTCAACTTCGGCGACGGCCACCTGCACGACGAGTCGCTCATCCGCGCCCTGCAGAGCCGCTGCCACTTCGCGCCCGGGGAGTTCGTGGTGGTATGGGTGGAGTCCCAGGCCATCCACGCGGACTTCCAGGAGTACAAGGTGATCGATGCGGCCCGTGGTGTCATCGAGCGGGGAAGATGGCGCGTCGCGGATGCCGTGGCCGCCCAGCCGTGGCTCGCGGACGGCCCCATCCCGCTCGAGCGGTCCTGGCGAGCGGACGCCTCGGGCCCCGTGAGTGACGTGACGAACAGCGTCCGCACGGTCTCGCGCAGGCGAGGAGAGCGGGTCTCGAAATGACACGCGCAGTGGTCGTCGGCAGCGGTCCCAACGGGCTGGCCGCTGCTGCGACCCTGTCGGACGCGGGCCTGGACGTACACGTCGTCGAGGCGGCGGACGAACTCGGGGGAGGGGCGCGCAACAGCGAGCCCCTCCTCGCCGGGCTCATCCAGGACCACTGCGCTGCGGTCCACCCGATGGCGGCCGGCTCGCCGTACTTCGCCGACCTCGACCTGCCGGAATCGCCCTGGGTGCTCCCCGAGATCGACTGCGCCCACCCGCTCGACGACGGCGATGTGGTGTTGCTCCGTCGCTCGATCGTCGAGACCGCGGCCGGCTTGGGCGCCGACGGATGGCGGTGGCAGACCCTGTTCGGCCCCTCGTCGCGCTCGTTCGCGGCGCTGTCGGAAGACATCCTCCGCCCCCTCGTCGGCATCCCTCGTCACCCCCTGCTTCTCGCGCGGTTCGGTGCCGCTGCCGCGCTGCCCCCGGTGTGGACGGCGCGTGCCTTCGCCGAGGAGCGAACCCGTGCTCTGTTCCTGGGCGTCGCGGCTCACGCGTTCCAACGCCTCGACCAGCCGCTCGTCGGCGGGATCGGCGCGGGCATCATCACCGCTGGACACGCCGTGGGGTGGCCCGTCGTCGCCGGCGGCACGGGGACGCTCACCGCGGCGGTGATCGCGCGGCTCCGCGAGCGCGGCGTAACGTTCGAGACCGGGAGGCGCATCCGGTCCCGGCGTGACCTGCCCCCGCACGACGTCGCCCTGCTCGACGTGCACCCGCACGCCGTCTCCGAGATCCTCGGGGGGAGCATGCCCCGTCGCACGGCCGAGGCGTTCCGGCGCTTCCGCCCCGGCCCCGCCGCTTTCAAGGTGGAGTTCGCGGTCGCCGGCGGCGTGCCGTGGCGCGCGGAAGAGACCGGTCGTGCCGGCACCGTGCATCTGGCGGGCTCGGCGCGCGAGATCGCGGCGGCCGAGCGCGCCGTCGCCGAGGGGCGGATGCCGGAACGCCCATTCGTGCTCGTCGGTCAGCAGCACGTCGCCGACCCGCAGCGCTCGGTGGGCGACATTCACCCGCTGTACGCGTACGCCCACGTGCCCGCCGGATACTCCGGGGACGCCACCGACGCTCTGGTTTCGCAGATCGAGCGGTTCGCCCCGGGATTCCGCGATCGCATCCTGGCGACCCGGGTGATCACCGCGACGGAGTGGAGCCAGCGGAACCCGAACTTCGTCGGGGGAGACATCCTCACCGGCGCCAAGACACCGCTGCAGTTCATGCTCGGCCCGCGAATCTCGGCGCAGCCGTACGATACGGGGGTGCCGGGCTTCTACCTCTGTTCCGCTGCGACGCCGCCGGGGCCGGGAATCCACGGGCTGTGCGGCGTGAACGCCGCCCGGCGCGCGCTGCGGGGCCTTGCGCCCGCGAGACGGGCCAGGGAGGCGCAGCCCGCGTGACGACGGCATCCGGTTCCGCCGAAGAGCACACGGGCGACGTTTCCGAGCTCCTCGCGCTCGTCGCGCGGCAGCTCGACCTGCGCATGCCCGAGATCGTCCGCGAGATGCGAGACCTGTTGGCATCCCGCATCGACGACCTGGGCGGCGACCCCCAGCTGGTCGAGATGCTGCAGGCGAGTATCGAGGGCAACGTCACGACGATCTGCCACATCCTCGCGAACGGCATCGATCTCGAGAGCCTGCAGCCGACCACGGCCGCCGTCGAGTACGCGGCGCGTCTCGCGCAGCGCGATGTGCCCCTGGCGGCCCTGACGCGCGCCTACTACCTGGGTCAGAGCATGTTCCTGCGGCTCGGTATGGACGAGGCCGAGCGCCTGGGTGTGAGCGACCGCGTCAAGATCGACGTCGTCCGCGACATCGCCGACGTCGTGCACCGCTACATCGACTGGATCCTCCAGCTCGTGACCGGCGTGCACGAGCAGGAACGTCGGCGCTGGTGGACCACCCGAGCGACCCTCAACGCGAGCATCATCCTCAAGGTGCTGCGCGGAGACTCCCTGCCGATCCGCGGGTTCGTCTCGGAGACCGGATACACGCTCGCACAGACGCACCTCGGGGTGATGGCCTGGTCCGACGTGGATGCCGAGGACGCGGCGCGCCAGCACGAGATCGACCACCTGCTGCGCCGACTGGCCACGGCGGTGCACTCGTCCGCCGCGCCGCTCATCACCGTGGTCGATCGATCCACGGCCTGGGCATGGTTCGGCGGGGCTCGGCTCGACGCCGGAGCGCTGGCGCGGGTGGAGGACCTCGTGGCGACGGTGCCCGGCGTGCGGATCGCCCTCGGCGAGCCGGGCCACGACGTCGAGGGTTTCCGCCGAACGCACGAGCAGGCCGCGATCGCGCGGCTCGTGGCGCTGTCGTCGCCGCGCTACCGCGACCTCGCGGTGGTGTCGTACGCCGACCCCCAGGTCGCGCTGGTCCAGCTGCTGACGAAGGATGCGACGGCGACGGCGACGTGGGTGCGCGAGGTTCTGGGTGACTACGCCGGTGCCGGAGAGCAGGCGCGCGTGATGCGCGACACCGTCGCGACCTACTACGCCGCCGACAAGAACGCGGTGCGCACGGCGGAGCAGCTCGGCGTCCACCGCAATACGGTGCGCCAGCGCGTAGACCGGTTCGAGGCCTCGGTGGGAGCACGGGGAGTCGATCCCCTGCAGGTGGCGCTCGCTCTGCGGATCTACGACGATCTCTCTCTCGACGGCGGTGATCCGCGGCCCACGTGACGGGGACCACCGAGTGTTACGGTTCGCGTCGCTCTCGATCGCCCGCTCCCACGGCATCCCGTAGCTTCATCTCACCAACCCCTCCGAAGGCAGGTGAAGCCATGTCCCGCACGATCTCGTCGACAGTCCACCCGATCCAGCGCTGCATGGCAGCCTCGAACCCCTCCGCATGGTGGGACGGTCTCGTGGTCGACGCCGACGGCACGACGGTGACCGTCGCACTGCTCACCGGCGCGACGGTGACGCTGCGCGTGGTCGGCCCCGCCGTCGACATCGCGGTGAGCGAGCCGGTGGCCTATCACCCGGTCGCGGAACTCCTCAGCGCGTCCGCGATCCTCACGACCGCGCGCGCCGCATAGCCGAGCGGCCGCCGACGAGACGTCAGCGGCCGCAGCGAAGAGGAGAACTCAGGCGCTCATCGAGGCCATCATGGCCTCGCACTTCATGACCATGTCGTCGCAGGCCATCGCGCAGTAGCGGCACATCTCGTCCATGTCGGCGTGGGCGCGGCACTCGGCGGCGCAGGCCTTGCCCATGGTCATGCAGGCGGTCATCATGGCGCTCATCACGTCCGTGTTCATCCCGGCGGGCCGCATCATCATGTGCATCGTCGCCTGAGCCATCTCGACCATGTTCGAACACATGGCGCAGCACGTCGCCATCTCGGGGCCGTGCATCATGTCGCTGCCGGCGCACATCGCCGCGGCCATCGCGCACGCGTTCAGGGACTGCATGCATTCCTGCATGGCATCCATGTCCATGGTCATCTCGCCCATGTCCATCGACTTCATCATGGCCATCGTGTCCATTGCTTCTCCCGAGTGCTCGTTGTGACGGAGGGACCGGATGCCGCGGAGGGACTCCGGCGTACCGGCGATGGTACGCCGGGGCGCCGTCGCGAGACAGCGCTCGCAGCAGGTTGATCGGTTGCTGGTAGGGCGCTGCGCCTGTGGTCGGCCGTGCACAAACTCAGCGATTCGCGCAGGGTCGGTCGCGAGGGGCGGATGCCGGCTGAGGTTGTGCGGATCGCGGAGATTGTGCCGGCGGGTTGCGCGATGCGCCGGTGGCTGGCCGTGAATAACCTCAGTGATTCGCGCATTGTCAGTGGCGAGGGGTGGATGCCGGCGGAGGTTGTGCGGATCGCGGAGGTTGCGCCCGCGGGCTACGCGATGCGCCGGAACCTCGGCCCCGAATACCCGTCGCGCTCGACCGTTCCCGTAAACATCTCCACCGGACGCACCCAGTACGAGTAGTCGTCGTACAGCTTTCGATAGGACACGAAGACCTCTTCGGTCTCGGAGTGCCGAGCAAGGCCGAACACCTCGTACCGCTGCCCTTTGAAGTGCTCGTAGATGCCGGGTTCGATCGTCACGGGGTCCTTTCTTTTCGGCGCGGTCGGGCGTTGCGCGTGTCGCGCTGTGGCGGCCGGAGCTCTTCGCGGGTGGCCCGCCGGAGGGGCTTCGCAGCTGTTTTGCGCATTTGACTGCTCTCGTGTCCCGTGTGGGCCGGGTACCTCGAGATTATGGGATGCCCCGCGGGGCGCGCTTGCGTCGCGAACCGCCGGGTGAAGTACATCGCAGATCGTCGCGATCGGGGGTGCGTCACAAGGAGGCTGTTCAGAGCGTCACGAATGACGCCACAGCTAGGAGGACCTCGTGGTCAATCGTTCCCGAGCCATCGCGCTCACGTCCGTAACCGTTCTCTCGGCGGCGCTGCTCTGCGCGACTGTTCCGATCATCGGCGGCGGAGTACACGCGTCTGCCGTCACGACCGAGGCGGGGTGGGCTCTTTCCCCGAAGCACCCCGGCGTCGGCGGAGAGGTGTCGCGTGCCGGGGTCACGATCACCAGGCCTCTCGAGTCCTGAGGCGTCACCGTGACCCGCGACGTCGCCCTCCCGCGCGCGGAGGCGCTCGACGCGGTGAGTCGCTGACGGCGGCGGGTCGCGGGGGCCTCGAGAGGCCCGGACCGGAGGAGAGGAGGTCTAGCGCGGGCGCCCGTGACGTGTCAGTTGCGTGCCGGTCGAGCGTTCCGCTCGCCCGCCGACTCCCTCCGGCGTCGTCGCGACCTCCGCTCGCCGGTTCCCGCGCCGACGCTCAGGCCGATCCACCGGTTGATGGCCTCTGCCTGCTTGACCGTCACACCGAGAGATGTCACCGTCCCGCCCAGCGTGTGCGCGACTCCTCCCGCTTCGAGGATGATCTCGCCGCTCTGCAGTATTCCGCTAGCCACGGGCCAGCCGAAGATGAAGAACACTCCTCCGTAGGGCTCCGACCGGCACCGCCGGATCGTCGAGCGGGGATACCTCTTCGTCGACCACCACGACCTGACGATCAGGCCGTCGTCATCCAGGTACAACCCCGTCCGGGGGAAACGCAGCCAGAGCGCGACGAGGAGCGAAGAAACGGCAACGCCCAAGAAGGCGACGGGGACGTGGACGTGCGAAGGATCCTCGAGAAAGCGAACGATCGAGACCACGGGGACAGCGATCAGCAGACCGGTCGCCGCGAGGAGCCGGGCCGCTCGACCGCGCAAACCCGTCGGGTGGAGTCGCACGGCCGTCGTGCGAGAGGTCGGCGCGTCGTCTTCGCCGTCGACGAAGGATGCCGCGAGATGCGCGTTCCTGCGCGCGATGATCCGACGCAGATACGGCACCAGGAGCAGGCGTTCCGCCACGACGCCGAACACGGGCGACGACAGCTCGATCGTGTCGGTCATCATCGTGCCGCCCTCCGGCGTCGCCTCGAAACGGTGCTCGTGGCGGAAGGAGCGGAAGGGGCCCCTGATCTGCTCGTCGACGAACCGGGTGGGCGCGTGCATCTCCGAGATGCGGGCGGTGAGGGTGAACCAGACGCCGAAGTGCCGGGCGCGGAACGTGACCGTGTCGCCCCGCTCCATCACCCCCTGCGTGATCCCGGCGACGGCGCTCTCGCGGCTGTCGCGCATGGATGCGACGTGCGCCCCGATGTCGCGCGCGAGATCGAACACCGCGGGGGGAGGGGCATCGACGCGGGTGACGAGGGTGAATAGGGAGGGCACGTCCTCATCATCCCGCGCCGTCCCCCTCAGGCCGCGAACCGGATCAGCCCGAGCGCGATCGCGGTGATGCCCGCGGTCCACAGCGCGATGGCGAGCGCCTGCCAACCGATCACCCGCGCGGGAGAGACGCCGGTCGAGGTCAGCGCGGCGGCGGTGAACTGCGTGGGCAGCAGCAGGGGACCGAGCAGGCTGACGCCGGGTGTGCCGTAGCGGTGGTACGCCTTCTCGAACTTCTGCCGACGCGCGGTCGGGGCTTTCTCGGGGGCGCCTCGACGGGTCGTGACGGCGGTGCGCACGCGAGAGGTCGCGAGCACGACGATGCTCACGCAGAGGAGATTGCCGAGCGCGCCGGCGAGGGCCGCGACGACCGGGTGGATGCCGCCGATGATGCCGATCGCGGCGGCTCCCTCTCCCTCGATGAAGGGCACGGCCCCCGCGAGGGCGACGATCAGGGGCTGCACGAGGTCGGGGACGTCGGCGACGAGGCCTTGGAAGCCGAGGACGAGGTCGGTGATCGGGTTCGACATGGGGCGGGCTCCTGGGGTGAGGTCGCGGCGTGTTCCGTGGTGATCCCATCCCACTCGCCACGGGCTCGCGGGGGCAGTGCCGCGGTGTCACGGCCGCTCGGGAGAATGCGCCGAGGCGCCGGTGACGAATGTCACGGGTCCTTCTCCCGCGCCGCGCGGGCCGGTATCGTCGAGGACTCGCGCGACGACGAGGGGGCCATCGCATGGGGACGTTTGGATGGATCGAGTGGGTGTTCTGGGCGGCGATCGCCGTCGGGATCGTCGTGCGCCTGATCGTCGCGCTCCGCCGTCGTCGCTCGAGCGGCCGCGACGCCCTGCGGTCGGCGTTCGGTCCCGTTGCCGATGCGGGAGCCGCGGAGTCGACGGCCTACGGCTGGACGCCCTCGTCGTCGACGGACCTGCCGGCCGTCTACGGCACGGTGCAGACCGGCGAGCCCGACCCCGATCGTCCGCGCGACCTGCCCGACTCGCGGTCATAGCGAATGGATGGCAACGCGCAGGGAGGGGTGAGGGTGCGCGTTCCACACTCGGCGGCATGACCACCATCGACCCCGTTCCGTCCACCCCACCCGCCGACGCGAAGACCACGCCGGTGACGCGCCGACCGCCCTTCACCCGCCGTCTCGTCGCCGGGATCGGCGCGGGAGCCCTCGTCGTCGGCCTGCTCGTCGGCGGAGGCGCGGGCTTCGCGATCGGGAACGCATCGGCCGCCGCCACGGCGACCTCGGGCACGATGCCCGACGTCGGCGGAGGAACCCCTCCGCAGATGGGCGGCGACCGCCCCGACGTCGGCGGCGGCACGCCTCCGCAGAGGGGCGAGGGCGGCCCGGGCGGCAGCGGGAGCACCGACGGTTCCACCGGCGGAGGCACCGACGGCACGACCGACGACTCGGGCACGACGAGCTGACGGCGCGCTCCGTCCCGTCACCGCCGTGCGCGGGCGATGATCACCTTCCCGGTCGGTGGCGGCATCCGCGATCATCGACACCATGGATGACACGCTCGACACCGCAGACCTCGCCCACCTCCGCCGTGCGATCGAGCTGTCGGCGTCGGCGCGCGCCCACGGCAACCACCCCTTCGGAGCCCTGCTGGTCACCGCCGACGGCCGGGTGATCGAAGCGGAGAACACGGTGCTGACCGATCGCGACGTGACCGCCCACGCCGAGACCGTCCTCGTGCGGCGCGCGTGGCAGCAGGTGGATGCCGCCGACTTCGCGGCATCCACCCTGTTCACCTCGTGCGAGCCGTGCGCGATGTGCTGCGGGGCGATCTTCTGGGCGGGGATCGGCCGCGTCGTCTACGCCCTCTCGGGCACGGGGCTCATCGCCAGCGCGGGCGGAGAGGACGACGGCGCCGTGCTCGATCTGCCCTCGCGCGAGGTGTTCGCGCACGGCGGGCGGGTGATCGCGGTGTCGGGTCCGCACCTCGAAGACGACGCGGCCGCGCCGCACCACGGCTTCTGGGCCTAACCGGCCAGGTCGTCGAGCCACGACGATCGCAGTCGTAGTGCGCGTTCCACGCTCGCGAGCGCGACCACGACGGTGACGCCCGCATTCGCGGCGGGCGTGAGGTGCAGCGGCGCGGTGAAGGTGCCGAGCGTGTCGGCGATCGGCGGGATGCGGGAGAGTGTCTCGATCAGCTGCGGGACGGTGAGGCACACCCCGGCCACGACGACGAGCAGAGACAGGATGCCGAGAGCCCGGCTCGCCCGCGGATGCGCGCGGTCGAGAGCGGCGCGTCGTCCCTCCGCGGACCGCGGGTGCGGCGAGAGCTGTCGCCGCTCACCGGTGTCGGAGACGAAGTCGCACCGCTTGAGGCCGAACGTCCCTGTCGCGACCTCGATGTGCCCACCGGGCACCGCGAAGCGCGCGGGCAGACGCGAGACGGACGAGAGGGCGCCGTCGCGGAACAGCCGGGCGCGCACCTCGCCGTCCTCCGTGTCGCCGAGGTGCCGCACGTCGACCGTGTATATGCGCGCGGTGCCGTCGGCATCCGGAATCCGTAGGGAGAGCTGCGAGCGGGTCAGCACCTGCCACCACCGGAAGGGCGGGAGGGGACGCCCGTCCCCGCGGCGCGCCCGCCGCTCAGCCCACCGGGCGCGCAGGGACCGGGGTCGGCGCGAATGACCGGGCGCGTTCACAGGAGCATCTCGCTGAGCGGGAAGACGAGGTAGCGCAGGGAGTACGCCTCCCACAGGGCGCCGACCACCAGCAGAGCCAGGGCGGGCAGGGCGAGGAGGCCGAGCCTGCGCACGCCGTTGCGATACCCCGCGCGACGGGTCGGGGCGCCCACGCGCGCCGGGCGGAGCCAATCGCGTCCGAGCAGAAGGGCACCGAGCGCCAGCAGCGCGTAGGCCTGCAACTCGATCACCACGGTGAGACTGTGCGGGATCATCGCGACCCAGGCGACCGGGGTGGACGGCACGAGCGTGATCCCGGTCTCGACGAGCCAGTACCCGAAGAAGACGAGACCGGCGAAGGGGATGACGAGCGAGGGGACGACGATCGTCGCCAGGCTCAGGCGCAGCACGTTCACGGAGAGGATCACGAGCGCGAACAGGGGTGCGGAGGAGGCGACCGCGGTGACGAGATCGCCGGTCCCGTCGCTGTCGAGAGCGGCCGCGCGGGCAGCCGGGAGGGCGGGGAACAGCAGGCCGATGACGAACCCGAGCGCGAGCAGACCGTAGGTCGCGGCGGTGACGACCGCCCAGGCGCGACGGTTCTCTCGGATCACGGCGATCGGGCGACGCCAGAGCGGCGGTCGCGGAATCGTGGGGGAGGACATGCTCCCATCGCAGCCCGTTGGCGCCGTTCGCGGCAGTGTCGGGGTGTCACGATCCGGGGTGACATCCGTCAGGGGTGGGGCGCGGCGCGAGCGGGATCCGCGGCCCGGAGGAGAGCCCCACCCGTGACGAATGTCACGGCCGTACAGTGGCCGGGGTGAGCACACCCCCGGCCGCCTACGCCCGCGACGTACGCGTGACGTGGTGGTACACCGCCTCGTCGATCCTCTTCCTGCACGTCTTCGCGGCCCTCATCTGGACGCTCGCGGTGTTCGTCGGCGGCACCCCGGCCGCGCTCGCGGTGAACCTGCTCGGGGTCGCCGGGTCGACGGCATCCGCTGTCCTCCTCCTTGTGCGCTACCGTCGCGAGCCGCTCGACGACGCCGACGACGCCGGGCGCCGGCGCAGGTGGCCGCTCGTCGTGCTCGGGATCGTCGCGGCGGTCGCGATGGGGGTCTCGGCCGGATCGGTGCTGCTCGGCGTGGGGTTCGCGGCGCAGACGCTGTGCCTCGTGCGGTGGCACGGCGGGGTGCGCCTGCGACTCGCGGTGCTGTCGATCGCGGTCATCGTCGTGGTGTGGTTCGTCGAGGCGACCCGTGTGAACCCGGAGGGATACATCGCGGTCTTCTCGCTGCCGTTCTTCGTGGCCCTGCTCCCCGCGTTGACGGCCACGTCGCTGTGGTGGTGGGACATCGTCCGCGAACTCGACCGCGCCCGTCGCGCCGAGGGGCGCCTCGCCGCCGCCCAGGAGCGCCTTCGTCTCGCCGGCGATCTGCACGACCTGCAGGGCCACCACCTGCAGGTCATCGCGCTGCAGCTCGAGCTGGCCGAGAAGATGATGCCGCGCGACCCCGACGCGGCGATCGAACAGGTGCGCGCCGCCCGGGCCAGCGTCGACGACGCCCGCCGCGGCACCCGCGACCTCGCCGCGCGATTCCGCGGAGTGCCCCTCCCCGACGAACTCGCCAACGCCGCCGACCTCCTGCGCGCCGCCGGCCTCACGGTCGACCTGCTCGTCGACACCGCCGCCGACCGCGCCCCGGCCGACGTACTCGGACCGGTCGTGCGCGAGTCCACCACGAACGTGCTCAAGCACGGCGGCGGGGTCTCAGCATCCCTCTCCCTCGCCCGACACGAGGGGGCGTGGGTGCTCGTCGTCGAGAACGACGCCCGCGGCGCGGCCTCGCCCGTGGGCGACGGGGCGGGGCTGTCCGGCATCGCCGACCGCGTGGGAGCGGTCGGAGGAACGATGGATGCCACCCGCCTCGACGACCGTTTCCGCCTGACCGTCCGCGTGCCCGAGGGGGACCTCGCATGATCCGCGTGCTCATCGCCGACGACGAGGACATGATCCGCACGGCCCTCGCCGCCCTGCTCCGCCTCGAGGACGACCTCGAGGTCGTCGCCGAGTGCCGCGACGGCGAGAGCGCGCTCGCCGAGGCCGAACGCCTGCGCCCTGACGTGTGCCTGCTCGACCTCGAGATGCCCGGCCTCGACGGCGTCGACACGGCCGCGCGCATCCTCCGCCGCGTGCCGTCGCGGTGCGTGATCGTCACGCGGCACGCGCGACCCGGCGTGCTGCGACGCGCGCTCGGTGCGGGGGTCGACGGCTTCCTGCCCAAGTCCCGACCCGCGGACGACGTGGCCGCGGTGATCCGCGAGGTGGCGGCGGGCCGCCGGTACGTCGATCCCGAGATCGCCGCCGACGCGCTCAGCGACGAGCGCAGCCCCCTGACCGACCGGGAGCTCGACGTGCTGCGCGCGGGGGCTCGGGGGCAGACGGTGGCAGAGATCGCGTCTGCGCTGCATCTGTCGGCGGGGACGGTGCGCAACCATGTGTCGTCGGTGCTCGGCAAGCTGGGGCTCGCGAGTCGGCAGCAGGCGACGATCCATGCGCGGGAGCGGGGGTGGATCTGAAGGGGAGAGTCCGCGCATCAGGTGACGTGAAGAGACGCCATTCGCAACCTACGGGTGAAGCTGGTTCGGACGCCACCGTGCGGAGCGCGAGTACGGGAGATCGACTGCCCGGGCGGTGTGAGAGCGGTCAATAGCATGCGGACATGACGCACTTCCATTCCGCGCTCCGCGATAAACATGCGCGAGGTCGGCGGACGCGCGTGCAGATCGTTGGACCCACGATCAGACCGCGGAGATGGTGGTCATGAGCGTCGAGGTTCGCCATCTGCGAAAGACCTTCGGTGCGTTCGAGGCCGTCCGAGACCTGTCCTTCGAGGTCCCGGCGGGTCGCTCTTCGCGTTCCTCGGCGCCAACGGTGCGGGCAAGAGCACGACCATCGGCTGCATCACGACGATCCTGAACTCGACGTCGGGAACGATCCGTGTGCACGGCTGCGATGTGATGGACGACCCGAACGGCGTGCGCGACGTCATCGGCGCCGTCTTCCAGAACCCGCTCCTCGACCCTCTGCTGACCGTCCGGGAGAACCTGGCCGTCCGAGCCGGCTTCTACCGGATGCGCCGGCGCGAGGCCTCGGCGAGGATCGGCGAGCTCGCGGAGGTGGTCGCCCTGGGAGACTTCCTGGACCGTCGTTACGGTGTGCTCTCCGGCGGTCAGAAGCGCCGAGCCGACATCGCGCGCGCGATCCTCCACCGTCCGAGCGTGATCTTCCTCGACGAGCCCACCGCGGGCCTCGACCCCCAGTCGCGCGAGCAGATCTGGTCGGCGATCGGCCAGCTCCGCGCTGACCATTGGACGACCGTTTTCCTGACGACCCACTACATGGAGGAGACCGAGCGGGCCGATCAGGTGTGCATCATCGCCCGCGGTGAGATCGTGGCCGAGGGAACTCCGGCGCAGCTCCGGTCTTCCTTCAGCCGCAGCGTACTGACCGTACGTACGCCCGACGTCTCGTCCTTCCTCGCCGAGTGCGACGCACGGGGCGTCGTCGGCGAGCCCAGCGGCGACGTCGTGCGTGTGCCCGTCGACCGGGTGGAGCAGGCGAGGGAGCTCATTCAGGCACCCCAGGTCACCGACTTCGAGTTCCGCCACGGAACGATGGACGACGTCTTCCTGAACGTGACCGGAGGGCGGGCGGCATGAGAACGGTCTCGATCCTCATGGGCCGCAATCTGCGCCTGTTCTTCCGCGACCGGGCCGGGGTGTTCTTCTCCCTCCTGTCCGCGCTGATCCTCATCGCGCTGTATGCGCTCTTCCTCGGGAATCTGCAGGTCGACAATCTGACGGAGCGCTTTCCGAACGCGGAGACCGGGGACATCCGCGGGTTCGTGAATGCGTGGGTGTTCGCAGGGATCACCATGATCACGACCCTGACGACGGCATTGGCCGCCCTGGCGGTCTTCGTCGACGACCGAGCGAGCGGACGCTTCGGCGACCGCCTGGTGTCGCCCATCCGCCGCGTCGAGCTCATCCTGGGGTACCTTCTGTCGATTTTTCTCATCTCGCTCGCCATGACCCTGGTCATCCTGGTCGTCGGGCAGGTCTACCTCTTCACGCAGGGCGACTCGATGATGACCGTGAGCGAGGCGGGGGAGACGCTCGGATATGTCGCCCTGTCGAGCCTGGCCTTTGCGGCGTTGTCGAGCTTCGTCGTCACCTTCCTGCACAGTGCCGGTGCTTTCGCGGCGCTGTCTACCGTGGTGGGAACCGTCATCGCGGTACAGCATCGCGGCGTGGCTCGCGATCACGCAGGCCATCGCAAGAGAGCTCGGCGCGACGCTAGCGCCTCCCCTCCTGCCTTTGTCGCACGTCTCAGAGGCGGAACCCGGCACGCGATTTCCTTTCGCGCTGCCCGACTTTCAGAACAACCTCCCCCTGCTCATGGACATGAGCGGGACCTTCGGTGTCCTCCGCCTCGCCGGTGGCGTCGCGGGCGCATGGTTCGGTCGGAGCACCTTGTCGGAGCATGCGGCTGCCGGACGTCGGCTGCCCGACGTCTGATCGCCGGATCTCGGCCGCTCTCATCGGGTGAGCGGTCCGCTTCGTACCGTCGATGGAAGGAACGGGGCGCGCGTCCGACTCGGTACATATCGTGCACCTGACTCGTCAGCGCCTGGCATCCCTCCCATCGAAGGGACAAGGGTCGGGCGGTTTCACCCCCGTCCGGTAGGGTGGACGATTGGCGCAGATCTCTTGATATCAAGAGACTTTCGCCTCCTCCCACCACCGATCGCCCAGCGAAGGATTGTCCGTGGATCTCTACGAGTACCAGGCACGTGATCTGTTCGAAAAGTACGAGGTGCCGGTGCTCGCCGGCATCATCGCCGACACCCCTGAGGAGGCGAAGGCGGCCGCTGAGAAGCTCGGCGGTGTCGTCGTCGTCAAGGCTCAGGTCAAGACCGGAGGCCGCGGCAAGGCCGGCGGTGTGAAGGTCGCGAAGAACCCCGACGAGGCGTTCGAGGCGGCGCAGGCCATCCTCGGCCTCGACATCAAGGGTCACGTCGTCAAGCGCGTCATGGTCGCCGCCGGCGCCCGCATCGCCAAGGAGTTCTACTTCTCGGTGCTCCTCGACCGCGCCAACCGCTCCTACCTGTCGCTCTCGAGCGTCGAGGGCGGCATGGAGATCGAGGAGCTCGCTGTCGAGCGTCCCGAGGCGCTCGCCCGCGTCGAGGTCGACCCGCTCGAGGGCATCACCCCCGAGAAAGCCCTCGAGATCGCGAAGGCCGCGAAGTTCGACGACGAGCTTGCCCCGAAGGTGGCCGACGTCTTCGTCAAGCTCTTCAACGTCTACAAGGGCGAGGACGCCACGCTCGTCGAGGTGAACCCGCTCATTCAGAGCGAGGACGGCGACATCATCGCCCTCGACGGCAAGGTCTCGCTCGACGAGAACGCCGGCTTCCGCCACCCCGAGCACGAAGAGCTCGAAGACAAGGATGCCGCCGACCCCCTCGAGGCCAAGGCCAAGCAGCACGACCTCAACTACGTCAAGCTCGACGGCCAGGTCGGCATCATCGGCAACGGCGCGGGTCTGGTCATGTCGACCCTCGACGTCGTCGCCTACGCCGGTGAGAAGCACGGTGGCGTCAAGCCCGCCAACTTCCTCGACATCGGTGGCGGCGCCTCGGCGACCGTCATGGCCGCCGGTCTCGACGTCATCCTCGGCGACGAGCAGGTCAAGAGTGTCTTCGTCAACGTCTTCGGCGGGATCACCTCGTGCGTCGCCGTGGCCGAGGGCATCGTGAAGGCCCTCGAGATCCTCGGCGACACCGCGACCAAGCCGCTGGTCGTCCGCCTCGACGGCAACCAGGTCGAGGAGGGTCGCGAGATCCTCGCCGCCGCCAACCACCCGCTCGTCACCCTCGCCGCCGGTATGGACGAGGGCGCCGACAAGGCCGCCGAACTGGCCAACGCGTAAGGGATAGGGACAGAGAGAAATGTCGATCTACCTCAACAAGGACTCCAAGGTCATCGTCCAGGGCATCACCGGCGGCGAGGGCACCAAGCACACCGCCCTCATGCTCAAGGCCGGTACCCAGGTCGTCGGCGGCGTGAACGCCCGCAAGGCCGGCACCACCGTCTCGCACAAGGACGCGTCGGGCAACGACGTCGAGCTCCCCGTCTACGCGTCGGTCGAAGAGGCCATGCGCGAGACCGGCGCCGACGTGTCGATCGCGTTCGTGCCCCCGGCTTTCACGAAGGATGCGATGGTCGAGGCCATCGACGCCGAGATCCCCCTCCTCGTCGTGATCACCGAGGGCGTGCCCGTCGGCGACACCGCCGAGGCGTGGGCGTACGCGAAGTCGAAGGGCGAGAAGACCCGCATCATCGGGCCGAACTGCCCCGGCATCATCACGCCCGGCGAGGCGCTCGTGGGCATCACTCCCGCGAACATCACCGGCAAGGGACCCATCGGCCTCGTGTCGAAGTCGGGCACCCTGACCTACCAGATGATGTTCGAGCTGCGCGACCTCGGCTTCTCGACCGCCATCGGCATCGGCGGCGACCCGGTCATCGGCACCACGCACATCGACGCCCTCGCGGCGTTCGAGGCCGACCCCGAGACCAAGGCCATCGTCATGATCGGTGAGATCGGTGGAGACGCCGAAGAGCGCGCCGCCGACTTCATCAAGGCCAACGTCACCAAGCCCGTCGTGGGTTACGTCGCCGGCTTCACCGCTCCCGAGGGCAAGACCATGGGCCACGCCGGCGCCATCGTCTCCGGCTCCGCCGGTACCGCCCAGGCGAAGAAGGAGGCCCTCGAGGCCGCCGGCGTGAAGGTCGGCAAGACGCCGTCCGAGACCGCCGCCCTGATGCGCGAGATCATCGAGAGCCTGTAAGCAGCACTCTCCGCGGGGCCCGGATGCCATGGCATCCGGGCCCCTTTCGTGTTCCCAGGTGGCCGCTCGGGTGCTACCACGCGCGAGATCACACGATCGGCGCGACGTCACACGCACGTGCGTCGTCGGAACGTGTGACGTCGCGCCGAACGTGTGATCTCGCGCGGCTCAGCGGACGCTGCCCGAAACCGCGATCGGTGGGGGAGCACGCGCAGCCGCCGTGGCACCGACGAAAAGGGGGCCCGGATGCCGTGGCATCCGGGCCCCCTTCCACACTCCGGGTTCAGCCGAGCAGCGCCTCCACGGGGCCGCGCGCGAAGAAGATCACGAAGCCGGCGGCGACGATCCACAGCAGCGGGCTCACGCGGCGGGCGCGGCCGGACAGTGCCTGGATGAGCACCCAGCTGACGAATCCCGCGCCGATGCCGTTGGCGATCGAGTACGTCAGGGGCATGACCGTCACCGTGAGGAACACGGGGATGAGCACCGACATGTCACTGAGGTCGACGTGGCGGATCTGGGCCATCATCAGCGCGCCGACGATGACGAGGGCGGCGGCGGCGATCTCGGTGGGAACGATGCTCGTCAGCGGGGTGAAGAACATCGCGAGCAGGAAGAGACCGCCGGTGACGACGTTCGCGAGGCCCGTGCGTGCTCCCTCGCCGATGCCGGAGCCCGACTCGATGAACACGGTGTTCGACGACGACGAGGTCGCGCCTCCCGCCACGGCGCCGATGCCCTCGATCACCAGTGCGGAGCGCAGGCGCGGGAACGTGCCGTCGGGGGCGGCGAGGCCCGCTTCGCGCGAGAGTCCGGTCATCGTGCCCATGGCGTCGAAGAAGTTCGTGAAGACCAGGGTGAAGACGAGCATGAGGGCCGCGAGGGCGCCGATGCGACCGAAGGAGCCGGCGAGGTCGACCTGGCCCACGAGCGAGAGGTCGGGGAGGCTCACCCACTGCGAGGGCAGCGTCGGAACGCTCAGGCCCCAGCCTCCGGGGTTGCCGTCCGCCTTGGCGCCGAGGCCCATGACGGCCTCGACGATGACGGCGATCACGGTGCCCGAGAGCAGCCCGATGAGCAGCGCGGCCTTCACCTTGCGTACGAGCAGGACCGCGGTGATGACGAGGGTCAGCACGAACAGGGCCGTCGGGATGGTCGCGATCGAGCCGCCCACGCCGAGGCCGACCGGGGGAGAGTTGAGCCCGGTCGAGGTGACCAGACCGCTGTCGACGAAGCCGATGAAGGCGATGAACAGGCCGATGCCGACGGTGATCGCGGTCTTGAGCGCGAGGGGCACCGCCTCGAAGATCATGCGGCGCAGGCCCGTGACGGCCAGCAGCACGATGATGAGGCCGTTGATGACGACCAGTCCCATCGCCTCGGGCCAGGTGACCTCGCCCACGATGCCGACGGCGAGGAACGAGTTGATGCCCAGTCCCGCGGCGAAGGCGAACGGCATCCGGGTCACCAGGCCGAACAGCATGGTCATCACGCCCGCGGTGAGGGCGGTGACCGCGGCGACCTGCGGGAACCCGAGGGCGTTCCCCGAGACGTCGGGCGTACCCGACAGGATGATCGGATTCAGGATGACGATGTACGCCATCGTCACGAACGTGACGACGCCACCGCGCACCTCGGCGCTGACGGTCGAGCCGCGCGCGGTGATCTCGAAGAACTTGTCGAGGCGGTTCTTCGGGGCGGGGACGGCGGTGGTCTCGGGAGCGGAAGCGCTCATGGAAGGCTCCAGGAAAGAGGGGGAGGGTCTGGACCGGAGGGGGAGACGCAGACGTATCGTGTGAGCTATGTCACTCTCAGGAGAGTATCTACCCAGCACCAGTGAATGGGCCCGCACGCAGGCGGAGACGTACGAAGCCACGGGGGGCAAGGAGTCCGCCGACATGCGGGGCGTACCCATCATCGTCCTCACCACCGTCGGCGCCAAAACGGGCGGCCTGCGCAAGACCGCGCTCATGCGCGTCGAGCACGACGGCAAGTATGCGGTCGTGGCATCCAAGGGCGGTGCTCCCGATCACCCGGCCTGGTACTTCAACCTCGTGAAGAACCCCCGCGTCGCGCTGCAGGACGGCGACGTGAAGAAGGAGTACGACGCGCACCAGGCCGAGGGTGCCGAGCGCGAGGAGTGGTGGGGCTACGCCACCGAGGTCTGGCCCGACTACGACGAGTACCAGAAGAAGACCGACCGCCGCATCGAGCTGTTCGTGCTGGAGCCGGTCGAGTAAGCCGGTCCCGCGGAGCTCGCACGCTGCCGTCGGGCGTCCACGAGATGCCGCCGCGCCCTGACGGGTGCCGCGTGCGCGGGGCGTCCGACGCGGAGCGCGTTTGCGCTCCCGGGACTCGAGCCTCGGTGGCCGGATGCAGGCGGGGTCGTGTGGATCCGACCCCGCCCGCCGCGCCTGAGCGGCGGCCTGGGACCGCGCGGGTAGGGTTCCTCACGCCCATGCATCGCCTTCTTGTCGCCCTCCTCGCCGCTCTCGACGCCGTCCTGGCCGCCGCGGGCGGCATCGCGGTCGTCCTCGCGCCCCTCACGCTGCTGTGGGTCTTCGGCGTGGGCGATCCCGACTGGGCGGCGCTCTGGCCGGCCTCGGCCGCCGTGTGGCACCTCGGGCACCTCGTCCCCGTGACGGTGACCCTCCCCGACACCTACCTCGCCGCGACCGGCATCGATCCCGCGCTCGCGACTTTCACCCTGTCGCTCGCGCCGCTGGCGTTCGCCGCCTTCACCGCCCTGTTCGCCGCCCGATCGGGCGTGCGCGCCGGAGAGGCGGGGGCCGCGCTGACCGGCTGGCTGTCGGGCTCGCTGGTGTTCGCGGCGCTGTCGAGCATCGTCGCCCTCACCTCGAACGCCGCTCTCGTGGCATCCGAGACCTGGCTCGCGATCCTGCTCCCCTCGCTGCTATTCCTCGTGCCGTCGTTCATCGGCGCCGTGCTCGGCGCGTGGCGGGTCGGCGACGACGGTCCCGTCGACGCCGTACGGGGGTGGATCGACCGGATGCCGCGGGCCTGGGCGCCCGTACCGGGACTCGTGCTGCGCGGACTCGCGCTGACCACCCTGGGCCTCGTGGCCGTGGGCGCGGTGGTCGTGGTCGCGGGTCTCGTCGCCCGTTCGACCCAGGTGATCGGGCTCTACCAGGCCAGCAACGCCGACGGGATCGGTGCGACCGTCATCGCCCTCGGCCAGCTGATGTACCTGCCGACCCTCGTTCTGTGGGCCCTCGCCTTCACCGCCGGCCCGGGCTTCGCGCTCGGGACCGACTCCGCCGTCACGCCCGCCGCGACGCAGGTCGGGGCGCTGCCCGGCATCCCGGTGCTCGGGGCGGTGCCCGACTCGACGTCGTCGTGGCTGCTGCTGCTCATCCTGCTGCCGGTGGGAGTCGGGGCCCTCACGGGGTGGGTGCTGCGGTCGCGGATGCCGTCGACGGCCGACCCCGAACCGCTCGCGCCCCGCCTCGTCGTGGCGGCGTCGGTGGCGGTGCTCACCGGTGGCGTCGGAGCGCTCGCCGCCGTCGTCTCGACCGGTGCGATCGGCCCCGGTCGCCTCGCCGACACGGGTCCTCAGCCCGGTCCGCTCGCCCTCGCGCTCGGTCTCGAGGTGCTCGTCGGTCTGGCGATCCTGCTGCTGAGTCCCCGCGTGGGCGACGCCGACCGGGAGGAGCGCACCGACCTGCGTGCCGACCACGGGGACGAGCTCCCCTCCTTCTCGTTCGCGCCGCGCGCGCACGTCCCGTTCGACCGCGACGACCACGCGACCGGCCCCGCGCCGAGCGTGTCGGCCCCGGGCACGGGGATCGCGCACGACGTGTGGCCGAGTGCCTACCGCGGCCCCGACGAGGTCGCCCTCCCGGGCGGTCGAGCGGGCACGGATGCCGTGGCGCCCGCGGACGGTGCGATCCTCGACGACGACGAGGTCCAGGCGCGCATCCGCGCGGCCTGGGCGGCGACCGACGAGCGCGACTCCGGCCCGCGGTCCTGAGCGCGTCGCGACCCGGGTCCGCCCCCGTCGACGGCGGGGTGCTCACGAGAGGCCGCACGCTCGGCGCTGCGCCCGGCGGCTCGGCGGCGCTGGACGCACCTGCGTAGACTGACCTCCGTGCTCACGGTCGCCGTCCTCATCTCCGGCACCGGCTCCAACCTCCGCGCCCTGCTCGAGGCGGCTTCCGCCCCCGACTTCCCGGCGCGCGTGGTCGCGGTCGGTGCTGATCGCGAGGCCGAGGGCTTCGCGCACGCCGAGCACTTCGGCATCCCGACCTTCCTCGTTCCCTTCAGCGCGTTCGCGACGCGCGAGGAGTGGGGCGCCGAGCTCGGAGCGCAGCTGGCCGTGTGGAACCCCGACCTCGTCGTGCTCAGCGGGATGATGCGCCTGCTGCCCGCCGACCTCGTCGCCGCGTGGGAACCGCGCATCATCAACACGCACCCCGCGTACCTCCCCGAATTCCCGGGTGCGCACGGCGTGCGCGACGCTCTCGCCGCGGGCGTCGCGCAGACCGGCGCGAGCGTGATCGTCGTCGATTCCGGCGTCGACACCGGCCCGATCCTCGCCCAGGAGCGCATCCCCGTGCTCCCCGGCGACGACGAGCACACCCTGCACGAGCGCATCAAGCCCGTCGAGCGTCGCCTGCTGATCGACGTGGTGCGCCGCATCGCGGAGGGCGAGCTCGACCTCGCCGCCGCGGCATCCCGAACCGTCTGACCCGCGCGGCGGGCGCCGGCCCGTCGTGTTCCCGAACCCGTCTCGAGACACAGGAGCCGAACGCCATGGCCGGACCCCGCCACGACCCCGCCGACTACCGTCCCCGCGACATCGTCCCGATCCGCCGCGCCCTGGTCTCGGTGAGCGACAAGACCGGGCTCCTCGAGCTCGGAGCCGCTCTCGCGGCCGCCGGCGTCGAAATCGTCTCGACCGGCGGCTCCGCGACGCTGCTGCGCGAAGCCGGCTACGACGTCACCGACGTCTCGGCCGTGACCGGCTTCCCGGAGTCGCTCGACGGGCGCGTCAAGACGCTGCACCCGAACGTCCACGCGGGCCTGCTCGCCGACCTGCGCCTGGCCTCGCACGAAGCGCAGCTCGACGACCTCGGCATCCGTCCCTTCGAGCTCGTCGTGGTCAACCTCTACCCGTTCGTCGAGACCGTGGCATCCGGTGCCGAGGGCGACGACGTCGTGGAGCAGATCGACATCGGCGGGCCGGCCATGGTGCGCGCCTCGGCGAAGAACCATGCCAACGTCGCGATCGTCGTCTCGCCCGAGTCGTACCCCGCGATCATCGACGCGCTGCAGGAGCACGGCGGCACCACCCTCGTGCAGCGTCGCGAGCTCGCCGCGCGCGCGTTCTCGCACACCGCCGCGTACGACACCGCCGTGTCGACGTGGTTCGCCGAGGGCACGCTCGGCGACGACATCGACCTGCCCGCGCACCTGACGATCCAGGCCGAGCGCCTGTCGACCCTGCGCTACGGCGAGAACTCGCACCAGCGCGCGGCGATCTACACGCGCGTCGGCGGGCACGGCATCGCCCAGGCCACGCAGCTGCAGGGCAAGGAGATGTCGTACAACAACTACGTCGACGCCGACGCGGCTCTTCGCGCGGCCTTCGACATGGTCAAGCCCGCGGTGGCGATCATCAAGCACGCGAACCCCTGCGGGATCGCCGTGGCCGCCCCGAACGCCCTCGACCCGATCGCGTCGGCGCACCTGCGCGCCCACGAGTGCGACCCCGTGTCGGCGTTCGGCGGGGTCATCGCCGCCAACCGCACGGTGACGCTGAAGATGGCCGAGAACCTGCGCGACATCTTCACCGAGGTCATCATCGCGCCCGACTTCGAGCCCGAAGCGCTCGAGGTGTTCAAGCTCAAGAAGAACCTGCGCGTGCTGCAGCTTCCCACCGACTGGCAGCAGGAGCGCATGGACGTGCGCCTGGTGTCGGGCGGCCTGCTGCTGCAGGATGCCGACCGCTTCCCCGACGACATCGAGTCGGTCGCGAAGAACTGGGAGCTCGTCTCGGGCGAGCGCCCCGCCGAGGCCGACATGGAGAGCCTCATCTTCGCGTGGAAGTCGTGCCGCGCGGTGAAGTCCAACGCGATCGTGCTCGCGCAGGCCTCGGCCACCGTCGGCATCGGCATGGGCCAGGTCAATCGCGTCGACTCGTGCCGCCTCGCCGTCGAGCGCGCGGGAGACCGCGCCCACGGCTCGATCGCGGCATCCGATGCGTTCTTCCCCTTCGCCGACGGCCCGCAGGTGCTGATCGACGCGGGGATCTCGGCGATCATCCAGCCCGGGGGATCGGTGCGGGATGCCGAGGTCATCGACGCCGCGCGTGCCGCAGGCGTGACGATGTTCTTCACGGGGGAGCGCCACTTCTTCCACTGAGCCGTCGCTCTTTCGACGCCGTCGCAGCTCCGGTTGCGGCGGCGTCGTCGCGTACGGCGTGCGGGGCGCGGGGTGCGCGGGGTGCAGCGGTGGGGCTCTGACCGCCGACAAACGCTGTTCGTGACGAGAAACGCGGTGGCTGCGCGTTTCTCGACACGGATGGCGTTTATCGGTGGGGGTGGGGGTGGGGGAGGGGGATGCCGGTGGTCCGGCGCCCGGGGCGAGCGCGGACGGCCGCGGCGCCGCCAGCGCCCGTCACGCGCTCATCGCGATGAGCTTCGCGACGGTGTTGGCGTTGCGTGCGGTGCCGACGACGCCTAGCTGCTTCTCGATGTAACCCGCCTGCACCTTCGATCCGCCGATGCCGTCGGGGTACCGCACGAACACTTCCCGGCCGTCGACCACCGCTTCCTCCGGCGCACCGGTGGGGAGCTCGAGCACCGTCGTCTCGGCGGGCTCGGCGAGGAAGACCGTCTGCACCCACCGCCCCTCGGCGGCATCGGCGAAGGGGTTCCGTGCGTGCGCATCGGCGAGTTCGGCGTGCGTGCGCACGATGACGGGCAGGTCGAAGCCGAAGCCCTCGCGCACCGCCGCGCGCACCGCTTTCGCCACGGCGGCCGAGCTGCGCCGCCCAGGGTCGAGAACGAGGTTGCCGGCCGCCTGCAGCGTCTCGACCTCGCCCAGACCGGCGGATGCCAGGACCTCGCGCAGCGCGGGCATTGTCATGGCCGTGGGTCCACCGACTCCACGGATCAGGGCGACGGATCGTGGCATGGTGCGACCCTACGCGGGGGACGCTCGAGACGGCAGGCCCGCGAAGCGGGAATCCAGGCTGCGGGGAGCCCCCGCGGATCGTTCGGCGCGGTCATCGTCGGCGGTCGGGCCCCCGAACCGCGTGGCTCGTGCACTGTGCCACCCCCCCGCCTCGCGGGTCAGGCCGAGTCGCGGCCCAGCGTCTCGAGCAGGCGCAGCCACACCTCGCTGACCGTCGGGTACGACGGCACCGCGTGCCACAGGCGCTTCACGGGCACCTCGCCGACGATCGCGATCGTCGCGGAGTGCAGCAGTTCGGCGATATCGGGCCCCACGAAGGTCGCGCCGACGAGCACGCCGCGGTCGAGGTCGACGATCGCGCGGGCTTTGCCGACGTAGGCGTCGGACTGCTCGCTCGACCCCGCGATGCTCGCCAGGTCGTAATCGAGGACCTTGACGTTCAAGCCCTTCTCGTCGGCCTTCTTCGCGGTGAGACCGACGGAAGCCACTTCGGGGTCGGTGAAGGTGACCTGGGGGACGGCATCGTGGTCGGCGGTGGCGACGTGGGCGCCCCAGGGGGCGTCATCCACCTCGTCGCCCTTCGCGCGGGCGGCGATGACGTCGCCGGCGGCGCGCGCCTGGTACTTGCCCTGGTGGGTCAGCAGTGCGCGGCGGTTGACGTCGCCCACGGCGTACAGCCAGTCGGAGCCCCGCACGCGCAGGGTGTCGTCGACGTCGAGCCACGCGCCGGGGGTGAGCCCCACGGCTTCCAATCCGAGATCCTGCGTGCGCGGGGTGCGCCCCACCGCGACGAGGACCTCGTCGGCGGTCACCGTCGTGCCGTCGGAGAGGTCGAGGACCACGCGACCGTCGTCGTCGCGGCGGGCGGCCGTCGTGTCGGCGCCGGTCTTCACGGTCGCGCCCCGCTCGCGCAGGGAGGACGCCACCAGCTCGCCCGCGAACGGTTCGTTGCCGCCGAGCAGGCCCGAGCGGGCGATGATCGTGACCTTGCTGCCGAGGCTGCGGAAGGCGGTCGCCATCTCGGCCCCGACGACGCCGCCGCCGATGATCGCGAGCGAGGCGGGGATCTGCTCCACCGCGGTGGCCTCGCGGCTCGTCCAGGGGGAGACATCGGCCAGGCCCGGGATGTCGGGCAGAAGAGCGGCGGATCCCGTGCAGACCGCGACGGCGTGACGCGCGACGAGGTCGGTGGTGCTGCCGTCGGCGGCGGTGACGCGCACGGTCTTCTCGCCGGTGAGTCGTCCGTGTCCGCGGACGAGGTCGATTCCGGCACCCTCCAGCCATTGCACCTGGCCCGAGTCGTCCCAGTTGCTCGTCATCGTGTCGCGGCGGCGCAGGACCGCGGCGACGTCGAGGTCGCCGGTGACGGCCTGCTTCGCCCCGTCGACGTCGCGCGCCGCGCGCAGGGCGGCGGCGCTGCGGAGCAGGGCCTTCGACGGCATGCACGCCCAGTACGAGCACTCGCCGCCGACGAGCTCGGACTCGACGATCGCCGCGGTCAGTCCGGCCTGCACGGCTCGATCGGCGACGTTCTCGCCCACGGGGCCGGCGCCGATGACGATGAGGTCGTATTCGCGTTCGCTCATGCCCTCACGCTAGCGACGGCCTCCGACATCGGGGAGGGGTTGCGAGCCGAGCTCGATCCCTTGACAGCGATTCCTCCCACAGGGGCGGAGGATCGGATCAGGACGTCGACGCCCCGGACTCCCGCGCTCGAGGGAGAGCTCCATGCTCCGCGCCCGAGCCGGGAGAGATCCCACGGCATCCTCCGGATGATCTCCGCGGCGCGGGAGGTCTCCGCGGGGCTGCGGCCGGATGCCGGGGCGGCCTCGCCCTCCGGATGCGAGGACTCCCCCTCCCGGAACATCGCGTCGTCCGCCTCGTCCTGCCCGGACTCCTCGATAACGCGCATCGACTCCTCCTCGAATGCGTGGCGGTCGGCGGCCACCTGCGCAACGCGCGGATCGTCGACCGTGTCGGCGACCGGCTTGCTGCACCCTCGACTCGTCCCCGCGGGGCGCACACCCGTGTCCGATTTCCGCCAGCCGATGTCGGAGGTCGGTGGCAGGGTGGATGCCATGACCCCCACCACCGCCGACGCACCGGGCTTCGCCGAGCACTATCGCGTGATCCAGTCGCGCGATCGCCGCTTCGACGGGCAGTTCGTCACCGCCGTGCGCTCGACCGGCATCTACTGCCGGCCGAGCTGCCCCGCGCGCACGCCGAAAGAGCAGAACGTCACGTTCTACGCCACCTCGGCGGCGGCGCACGAGGCCGGCTACCGCGCGTGCAAGCGGTGTCTGCCCGAGGCCGCCCCGGGGTCGCCCCTGTGGGACGTCCGCGGAGACGCCGTCGCCCGCGCGATGCGTCTCATCGCCGACGGAGTCGTCGACCGCGAGGGGGTTCCGGGACTGGCACGACGCCTGGGCTATTCCTCACGGCACCTCACGCGACTGCTCGCCGCCGAGCTCGGTGCGGGACCGCTCGCCCTGGCCCGCGCGCACCGCGCGCACACCGCTCGAGCTCTTCTGGTCGGCACCGACCTGTCGTCGGCCGACGTGGCGTTCTCCGCCGGGTTCTCCAGCATCCGTCAGTTCACCGAGACCATCGGCGAGGTGTTCGGGATGCCGCCGAGCGCGCTGCGAGCCCGTCGACCTCACGCGTCGGGGGTCGAGGCGGTCGCGGGTGAGATCGACCTCGCGCTGCCGGTGCGCGGGCCGATCGACACCGTGGGGCTGTTCGGCTGGATGCGCGCCCACGCCATCCCCGGGGTCGAGGTGGGCGGCGACACCTCGTTCGCCCGCGTGGTGCGCCTGCCCGGGGGCCCGGCGTGGTTCGAGGTGCGCCAGGCTGACGACGGACGCCTCCGCCTGCGGGCGCGCCTCGGCGCCCTCGCCGACCTCGGCACGCTCATCTCGCGCGTGCGTCGCCTGTTCGACCTCGACGCCGATCCGCTCGCGATCGACGAGTCGCTCGCGCGCCACCCCGAACTCGCGCCCGCCGTCGCGGCGATCCCCGGGGTGCGCGTACCCGGGGCGCTGGATGCCGACGAGATGCTGCTGCGCGCAATGATCGGCCAGCAGATCAGCGTCGCGTCGGCCCGCACGATGCAGGGCCGTCTCGCCGAAACGCTGGGGGAGCGGGTGGGCGTCGGCCCCGAACCGATGACGCTGTTCCCGAGTCCCGTCGAGATCGCCGAGCGCGGACTCGAAGTGCTGCGCGGACCGGCCGCGCGCATGCGCGCGATCGTCGAGGCGGCCGCGGCGCTGGCCGACGGCAGCCTGACAATCGGGTTCGGTGACGATGCCGCGGATCAGCGGGAGCGGCTGCTCGCGCGGCGGGGGATCGGACCGTGGACCGCGGATTACGTCCGCATGCGCGTGCTCGGCGATCCCGATGTCCTGCTGCCGGGTGACGTCGCGGCGCGTGCCGGAGCCGCCGCGCTGGGGCTGCCGTCCGACCCCGCCGGCTTCACCGAATGGTCGGCGCGCCTCGCGCCCTGGCGCAGCTATGCGATGGCGCACTACTGGTACGCCGCGCCCGTGACCCAGGCGTGGCGCGCGCCCGCCGAAACGGCGGCCGCCTCCACGGTGCCGGCGACACGTCGCGCATCCGGGCGCGGCCGCGGTCGGGTCGACGTCGTGTCGTCCGACCTCACCGTCGAGGTGTCAGCCGAGCACCCGGCTTCCCTCACCGAAACAGAGAGCGAGACCCCCGCATGACCACGGCCACCCTCCAGTTCGTCGACACCCCCGACGGAGCTTTCGCGATCCTCGCCGACGACGCCGATCGCGTCATCGTGTCGGGCTGGACGGCCGACCCCGACGCCGTCCTCGCCCGGCTGCGTCCCGACCGTCGACCCGACCGGGTGGTGGAGGGCGACACCTGGGCCGCGGAAGCCGTCCGGGCGTACTACGACGGCGACCTCGCGGCGATCGACGACGTCGAGGTCGCGCAGCAGGGCACGGCCCTGCAGCTCGCCGGGTGGCGCGGCCTGCGCGACATCGCCCCCGGCGCCCCCCTCACCTACAGCGGCTTCGCGGCCGCACTCGGGTCTCCCGCCGCGGTGCGGGCTGCGGCATCGATCTGCGCCCGCAACGCGGTCGCCCTCTTCGTCCCGTGCCATCGCGTGCTCCGCGGAGACGGGACGATGGGCGGATTCGCGTGGGGCACCGACGTCAAGCGCCGTCTGCTGACGCGCGAAGCGGCCGCCTGAGCGGCGAGGACACTCTTGCCCTCAGCGTTCTCTCAGGGATAGTCTGGAGGGCTGTCGTTCCCCCGGCGATGGCTTCACACCGATCAAGGAGGATGCCATGGACCAGATCGACGCCCCCGTCGCCCCGGCCGCCGCGTCCTTCCTCGCCGCGCGCCCCGGCCGACGCTCCTAGGGCCCCGCGTCCGCGCTCCGGCGCTCCCGCTCCGCCCCGATCGACGACTCTCGTCGCGCCTTCGGCCTCCCTGTCCGCGCCCGATCCCGGCGCCCGCTTCGACCCCACGAGGATCATGACCACCTCAACGACTCCGAAACGCCTCTCCACACCGCGCGCCCTCGCGCGGCTCCTGCCGATCGCGCGGCCGGTGCTGCCCCGCCTCATCGCGGGCGCCGTCACCGCACTGATCGCGAGCCTGCTCGCCCTCGCCATCCCCCTTGTGCTCGAGCAGATCGTCGCCGGCCCCATCGCCTCTCTCGACCCGACCGCCCTGGTGTGGGGCTCCCTCGCCGTGCTCGGGCTGGGCCTCGCCGAAGCGGCGATGGTGTGGCTGCGGCGCTGGTTCGTGCTCGCGCCGGCCACCAAGGTCGAGTACGACCTGCGCCAATCGTTCTACTCGCGCCTGCAGCGACTGCCCGTCGCGTTCCACGATCGCTGGCAGTCGGGTCAGCTGCTCTCGCGCATGATGCAGGACATCAGCATGCTGCGCCGCTGGCTCGCCTTCGGTGTCATCCTGCTCGTGGTCAACATGCTGACGATCGTCATCGGCGCGGTCCTGCTGTTCCGGTGGCACTGGCTGCTCGGTGCGCTGTTCCTGGTCACCTCCGCCCCGGTCATCTACGTCGGCTTCCGCTTCGAGAAGCGCTACGGCGCCCTCACCCGCCAGAGTCAGGATCAGGCGGGCGACCTCGCCACATCCGTCGAAGAGAGCGTGCACGGCATCCGCGTGCTCAAAGCGTTCGGCCGCGGGAAGCACGCGCTGCAGAAGTTCACGCGCCAGGCCGAGTCGCTCCGCGAGACCGAGATCGACAAAGCGCGCGCGGTCGGATGGATCTGGTTCTGGCTCGTGCTGCTGCCCGACATCGCCTTCGCGGTGTGCTTGGGCGCTGGCATCGTGCTCACGCAGCTCGGTCAGCTGCAGGTCGCCGAGCTCGTGGCGTTCTTCGCCATGGCCACGGTGCTCCGCTGGCCCCTGGAGTCGATCGGCTTCCTCTTCTCGTTCCTCCTCGACGCGCGCACCGCGACCGACCGCATCTTCGAGGTGTTCGACGAGCAGAACACGATCGTCGACCCCGAGACCCCTCGTTCGATCGCGGACCCGCGCGGAGAGCTCACGTTCGACAACGCCCACTTCCGCTATCAGGATGCCGCCGACACCGAGCCCGACCTGCTCGACGGCGTCGACCTCACGCTCCGCCCCGGCGAGACGATGGCCCTCGTCGGGCTGACCGGCTCGGGCAAGACCACCCTCACCACCCTGCCGGGGCGGCTCTACGACGTCACGGGCGGACGAGTGCTCCTCGACGGCGTCGACGTGCGCGAGCTGACGCTCGCCGAACTGCGTCGCCACGTCGGAATGGCCTTCGAAGACGCGACCCTGTTCTCGCAGTCGGTGCGCGACAACGTGCTCCTCGGCCGCGAGGACCTCACGCCGGGCTCGCCCGAGGCGGACGAGATCCTGCGCGAGGCCCTGCAGGTCGCCCAGGCGCAGTTCGTGTACGACCTGCCCGACGGACTCGACACCGTGATCGGCGAAGAGGGACTCAGCCTCTCGGGAGGCCAGCGCCAGCGCCTCGCCCTCGCGCGCGCGGTGGCGGCCCGCCCGGCCGTGCTCGTCCTCGACGACCCGCTGTCGGCGCTCGACGTCGACACCGAGGCCCTCGTCGAAGACGCCCTGCGCGAGGTGCTCAGCGAGACCACGGCGCTCGTCGTGGCCCACCGGCCGTCGACGGTCACCCTCGCCGACCGCGTCGCCCTGCTGCAGGACGGCCGGGTCACCGCCGTCGGCACCCACTCCGATCTGCTGCGCGAGAGCGAGCACTACCGCTACGTCATCTCGAGCCTCGAAGAGGCCGAACGCGAAGCGCGCACGGGCGCCATCCCGGTCGTCATGCCCGAACGCGACCCGAAGGATGCCGCGGCGCGCTCGACAGCTGCATCCGCTCCGGCACCCGACGGCGACATCTCCGCCGACGACGCCCTTACCCAGAAGGAGGCGACCCGATGACCACCGCGACCGTCTCCGGAACCAGCGGCGAAGACCGCTCCGACTACACCCGCGCCGAGAGCAAGGCCATCCGTCAGCGCTCCCTGCGCCTGCTCGGCTCTCTCGTCTCGCCGCTGCGGTGGCAGCTCGTGCTGGCCGCGGCCGTGCTCGTGGTCTCGACGGCGCTGCGCGTGGCGGGCCCCGCGCTGATCGCCTACGGCATCGACAACGCGCTGCCCGCCGTGATCGAACGCAGCGACTGGCTCCCGACCTACGGCGTGGTCGGCGTGTACCTTCTCGCCGGCATCGGCGGTGCCGTGCTGATCGGCTGGTACGTGGTCGTCGCGGCGCGGCTGACGCAGGCGATCATGCTCGACCTGCGCAAGCGCATCTTCCTGCACACGCAGAAGCTCAGCCTGGAGTTCCACGAGTCGTACACGTCGGGCCGCATCATCTCGCGCCAGACGAGCGACCTCGACACGATCCGCGAACTGCTCGACGGTGGACTCAACGAGCTGGTCTCGGGCGTGCTCTACGGACTGTTCACCCTCGGTGCGCTCTTCCTCATCGACTGGCAGTCGGGCTTGATCCTCACGCTCATGGGCATCCCGATGTACCTGCTCATGCGGTGGTTCTACACGCGCTCGCAGGTGATCTACCGCGAGTCGCGGGTCATCAGCGCCCAAGTCATCGTCAAGTTCGTCGAGACGATGACCGGCATCCGCGCGGTCAAGGCGTTCCGCAAGGAGCCCCGCAACGACGCCGAGTTCGGCACGCTCGCCGCCGACTACCGCGACGTCAACATGCGCTCCATCCGCCTGTTCGGGACCTTTGAGCCGGGGATCATGGCGGTCGCCGCCGTCTCGGTCGCCGTCGTGCTGCTGTGGGGTGGGGGTCGGGTCATCGCCGGACCGCTCGAGATCGGTGTGCTCACCGCCGCGGTGCTGTACGTGCGCAACTTCTTCTCGCCGCTGCAGGAGGTCGCGTTCTTCTTGAACTCGTACCAGTCCGCCACGGCCGCCCTCGAGAAGGTGTCGGGCGTGCTCGAGGAGGAGCCGACGGTTCCCGACCCCACCGACCCCGTCGACCTGTGGAGCGCCCGCGGGCACGTCCGCTTCGATGAGGTCACCTTCGGATACACCGAGGGCCGCGTCATCCTGCCGAACTTCACGCTCGACATCCCGGCCGGGCAGACGATCGCGCTCGTCGGGACGACGGGTGCGGGCAAGACGACACTCGCGAAGCTCATCTCGCGCTTCTACGACCCGACGCAGGGCGCCGTCACCCTCGACGACGTCGACCTCCGCCGCCTCCACCCGAAGGATCTGCGGCGCGCCATCGTCATGGTCACGCAGGAGGCGTACCTGTTCAGCGGGACCGTCGCCGACAACATCGCGCTCGGCAAGCCCGACGCCACGATGGACGAGATCCGCGCCGCCGCCCGCGCGGTGGGAGCCGACGGCTTCATCTCGAAGCTGCCCGACGGTTACGACACCGACGTGAACAAGCGCGGAGGTCGGGTCTCGGCGGGTCAGCGACAGCTGATTTCGTTCGCCCGGGCGTTCCTCGCCGACCCCGCGGTGCTGATCCTCGACGAGGCCACGGCCTCGCTCGACATCCCGAGCGAGCGTCTGATCCAAGATGCGCTGCAGACACTGCTGGCCGACCGCACGGCCATCATCATCGCGCACCGCCTGTCGACGGTCGCGATCGCCGACCGCGTGCTCGTGATGGAGCACGGTCGCATCATCGAGGACGACAGCCCCGCCGCCCTCATCGCCGGCACCGGCAAGTTCGCGCAACTGCACGCGGCGTGGCGCGAGTCGCTGGTCTGACCCGCGCACGCACCGGATGCCACGTCCCGGCCGGGGCGTGGCATCCGTCGTCAGTCACGCGACGTGCGTCGGCGAGCTCGCAGGTCGAGGACGCCGCGCAGGATGGATGCCGCGGCCGCGAGTTCCCCTCACACGCGAACGCGCGCGATGACCTCGCCGTACTCCGTCTCGTCGACGGGCTCGAAGCCGACGCGCTGGAAGAAGGCCTCGGGGCCGCCGACGCCGGGTTCGTAGATGACGTCGACGTGGTCCATGCCGCGGCGGCGCGCCTCGTCGAGGAGCTGCGCGAGCGCGAAGCTGCCGACGCCGCGGCCCTGGTCGTCGGCGTCCACGTTGATGCGCCACAGCACGGAGCGGAAGTGCTCCTCCGGCGCCTCGCCGTCGAAGTTGGCGCTGACGAAGCCGACGACCTCGTCGCCGTCGAGCACCACGCGCTGCCACGACGTCGACGGGTTCATCACGGTTGCGGCGATGCCGTAGCTGACCGGGGCCAGGAACTGCTCCTGTCCGGGCTTGAGCGAGAGGTTGTTCACGGCCACGATCGTGGCGGCGGACAGTTCGACGAGACGCAGGTCAGCCATGCGCCCAGGCTAGCGGCACCGTCGTCCCGCCCCAAAGAGCGCATGTCGGCGCATGCGTCCCCTATCTCGCGCGTGGGCCCGTCCGACGGCGTGCGGCGAACGACGAATGTGCGCGCGAGGGCTTGCCCTGCGGGCATACCCCCTGCATAGGGTGAGGGAATGCGTGTGGACTACGGACAGTTGGCCCTGTGCTCGCAGACGCTCCGGCGACAGGGCGAGCAGCACCTGCCCGCGATGTCGCGGTACGTGCACGAGCGAGGCATCCTGACCCCCTCCGATACCGGCATCATCCTCATGCCGTTCACGGCCGTGTCGCTCGCGATCGCGGTCGCGGGCGTGCGGATCGCCGACGGTCTCGCGCGGGTCATGACGACCGCGGCCGACAAGGTCGATGACGCCGCCGCGGCCTATGCGGCGCAGGAACGCGCCCTCCACGATCAGATCACCGCCATCTTCGCGCCCCTGGGCGGGGGAGCGTCGCCGTTCGTCGACCCGCGGTCGAATGCGCCTACCCTTCCCGCGGCATCCGGCGGGGCTCCGGCCGGTCACGGCGATCCCGAGCCGTGGGTCTTCCAGCAGATCATCGACGCCCCGGGCGCGATCGCGTCGGGCGCGCGCGGGATCTTCGACGACGTATCCGGCGCGGTCGACGACTGGGGCCACGGCGCGACCGGGGTCGTCGAGCGCCAGGACGCCTCGAGCTACCTGGTGGCGCCGAACGCGACGAAGAGCGAGATCGAGTCGATGCGCTGGAGCGCGGGCCCGATCCTCGGCGGCGTCGATTGGGTCTTCGAGCAGATCGCCGGTTTCAGCATCCTCGAAGACGTGATCATGAAGCCCTTCGCCGGCGACTGGACCGGGATCGAAGAGGTGTCGATCGCCTGGCAGTACCTGGGTGAGGCCAGTCGCGCGGTCGCCGACAATGCGGCGGGCCTGGTGCGCCAGGGGGAGTTCTGGGACGGCGAGGCGGGGCTCGCGTTCCGCGGTGGCGTGACCGCGATCGGCGCGACCATGTACGGCGTCGGCTCGGCCTGCGATGTGGTCTCGGTCAAGGTCGGCACGCTGGTGCTGGTGTCCAAGAGCGCGGCCCTGGCGATCGGCGTCATCCTGAACCAGATCGCGCAGAAGCTCATGCGCATGGCGGTGGAGGCGACGGTGCCCGTCGCCGGGTGGATCGTCGCCGCGGCGGAGGGGGCTCTGCTGGCGACCAAGATCTTCACGCTGGTGAAGATCATCTACACGATCATCGACACGATCTTCGACGCCATCGAGGGCGCCGTGCAGGCGAAGGCCCAGCTGGTGGAGACGGCTCTGCTCGTCGACGACCTGCTGCGCCTCCTCGTCGACACCGGACGACGGGCGGCGGCATGAACCTCGACGACGACCTCTTCGCGCAGACCCGCGATCGTCTCGCGTTCATCGACTCGCTGGTTCAGCAGGCGCGCGCGCTCGACGACGACGAGGAACTCGACGCCGACGAAGCCTTCAGCCGCCGTGCGCGCGCGGGGGAGCTCGGCCGCGACTGGCAGGTGCTCCAGGGTCGCATCGACCTCGGGGAGACGAGCCGTTCGGCGGTGTTCGACGGCAGCGACGACAGCGTCGAGGCCGAGAACGTCCGCGCGGTGGCCCGCGAGGGTGTCGGCGTCTTCGCCGACGACGCCCGCGCCATCGCCGAGGAGGAGGGCGAGCCCGACCCGGTCGCGGAACTGCAGCGGGAACGGGAGCGTCTGCTCGCGCGCGGGGCGGCGCTTCGCGCCCGCCTGTCCGACCTGATCGATCCGAGCGAAGGGATGCCGCGATGACCGGGCTCATGGTGGACTTCGGCGCCGCGCACGACAGTGCCGCGCGCATCGCCGCGGCGCAGACCGCCATCGCGGGGCGCCTCGCCGACCTCGAATCGGCGGCGCAGGTCCTCTCCCGGGGATGGTCGGGCGATGCCCAGGCCGCGTACGCGTCCGCGCAGGCGGAGTGGTCGGCGGGGATGGCGCGGCTGAATGGAATCCTGGACGGCGTCCGGCAGGCGCTGGATGCCTGGGTGAGCGACATGGAGCAGCTCGAAGCTGACCTGGCGACGGGGTGGCCGGGATGACCGCCGCCCTGCGCACCCCGCCCCGGTGGGGGGAGACCCTCGTCGGGTCGCACAAGATCCGTGCGGCGTGCCGGTTCGTCATCGCCCCCGAGGTGGCCGCGCAGGCCGTCGCGGACGTCTCCGACGCCCTGCGGGCAGAGGGATTCGACCCCGCGGAGGCTCCCGAGGGGGTCGTCGTGCTGCGCCGCGGCAACCTGATCGGCGACACGATTCTGAACGGCACCGGGCTCACGCTGATCACCAAACGCCTCGGCCCGCTGTCGGTGAAGGCGATCGTGGTGATCCACGCGGCGCCGTCGGCGCAGGATGCCGAGGTGACCGTGTCGATGCTGGCCGGGAATGAGCTGGCGCCGGTGATCGCTGAGGCGGTCGACGCGGTCATCGACCGCCTGCTCGCGCGGGGCATCCCTGTCGCGGGGCCCGGGTGGACTCGCTCGGTCGATCTCCCGCGCGAGAACATCGGCCACCCGCGGACGGCGCGCGAGCACGGTCTGCCGCGCTGAGGGCTCCTCGGTCCGACATGCCGATGGGGCTGACGGATGCCGCAACTATCTCGACATCAAGAGACTTTGCCCGGGTGCGATAGGCTGAATCGCAACCCTGGCCGCCTCTACGGAGAGATCTGACGTGCCCGATTCCACCATCATCTACACGTACACCGACGAGGCGCCGGCTCTCGCCACCGCGTCGTTCCTGCCGATCGTGCAGGCCGTCACGAAGCAGGCGGGCGTCGACGTCGAGACCCGCGACATCTCGCTCGCCGGCCGCATCCTCGCGGCCTTCCCGCAGCGCCTGACCCCCGAGCAGCAGGTGGGCGATGCCCTCGCCGAGCTCGGCGGACTGGCCACGCTGCCCGAGGCGAACATCATCAAGCTGCCCAACATCTCGGCATCCATCCCGCAGCTCAAGGCCGCGATCGCCGAGCTGCAGTCGCAGGGCTACGACATCCCCGACTACCCCGACGAGGCGTCGAGCGTCGAAGACAAGGACGTGCGCGCCCGCTACGACCGTATCAAGGGCTCCGCGGTGAACCCGGTGCTGCGCGAGGGCAACAGCGACCGTCGCGCGCCCCTGGCCGTGAAGAACTACGCGAAGAAGCACCCCCACCGTAACAAGGCGTTCGGCGAGGGGTCGAAGACCCGCGTCGCGACCCTCGGTCACGACGATTTCCGCTCGAACGAGAAGTCGGTCGTCATCGCCGACGACGACGTGCTCTCCATCCAGCACGTCGCCGCCGACGGCACCGTGAAGACCCTCAAGGAGGGCCTGAAGGTCCTCCAGGGCGAGATCGTGGATGCCACGTTCCTCTCGGCCGCGGCGCTCGACGCGTTCCTGGCCGACACGCTCGCCCAGGCGAAGGCCGACGACGTGCTCTACTCGGTGCACCTCAAGGCCACGATGATGAAGGTCAGCGACCCGATCATCTTCGGCCACGTCGTGAAGGCGTTCTTCGCCGACGTGTTCGACCGTCACGGCGACGCCCTCGCCGCCGCGGGACTGACCCCCAACGACGGCCTCGGATCGATCCTCGCGGGTCTGTCGAACGTCGAGGGCGGCGACGCGATCGCCGCAGAGATCCGCGACGCGCTCGCCTCGGGCCCCCGCCTGTCGTACGTCAACAGCGACAAGGGCATCACCAACCTGCACGTGCCGTCCGACGTCATCGTCGACGCGTCGATGCCCGCGCTCATCCGCAACGGCGGCAAGCTGTGGGGCGCCGACGGGGGAGAGGGCGACACGCTCGCCGTCATCCCCGACTCCTCGTACGCCGGGGTCTACCAGGCCACGATCGACGACGTCATCGCGAACGGCCCGCTCGACCCGGCCACGATCGGCTCCGTTCCGAACGTCGGCCTCATGGCCCAGGCCGCCGAGGAGTACGGCAGCCACGACAAGACCTTCGAAATCCCGGCCCCGGGCCGCGTGCAGGTCGTCGCCTCGAACGGCGACGTGCTGCTCGAGCACGACGTGAACACCGGCGACATCTGGCGCGCGACGCAGACCAAGGACGTGGCCGTGCGCGACTGGGTGAAGCTCGCCGTCACGCGTGCCCGCGCGACCGGTGTTCCGGCCGTGTTCTGGCTCGACGAGACCCGCGCGCACGACCGCAACCTCATCGCCAAGGTGCACGAGTACCTCGCCGATCACGACACCGAGGGCCTCACGATCGAGATCCTCGCTCCGGCCGAGGCCACGACGTACTCGCTCGAGCGCATCCGCCGCGGCGAGGACACGATCTCGGTGACCGGCAACGTGCTGCGCGACTACCTCACCGACCTGTTCCCGATCCTCGAGGTGGGCACGAGCGCCAAGATGCTCTCGATCGTCCCGCTGCTCGCGGGCGGCGGCCTGTTCGAGACCGGCGCCGGCGGCTCCGCGCCCAAGCACGTGCAGCAGCTCGTCGAGGAGGACTACCTCCGTTGGGATTCGCTGGGTGAGTTCTTCGCGCTCGCGGCCTCGCTCGAGCACCTCGCCGACTCCACGGGCAACGACCGCGCCCGCGTGCTCGCGCAGACGCTCGACGCCGCGACCGGCACGTTCCTCGAGAACGACAAGTCGCCGGGACGCGCGCTCGGCACGATCGACAACCGCGGCAGCCACTTCTACCTCGCCCTCTACTGGGCGCAGGAGCTGGCGCAGCAGACGTCGGACGCCGACCTCGCCGCCGTCTTCGCCCCTGTCGCCGAGAAGCTGGCGGCCGAGGAGCAGACGATCGTCGCCGAGCTCAACGCCGTGCAGGGCCACCACGCCGAGATCGGCGGCTACTACCGCCCGAACACGGAACTGGTCGAGAAGGTCATGCGCCCGTCCGCGACGCTGAACGCCGTGGTCGACGCCCTGCGTTGATCGCCTGATCCCGAGAGGGGCGGATGCCATGCGGCATCCGCCCCTCTTTCGTCGTCGCCCCGCCCCGTTGGTGCTCGGCTCGGCCCCGCGGTCGGCCCTGACCGGCGCGCACAACTCCTGCAGAAGTGGGGTGTTCGGGGCCGGTGGGTGCCGGGTGGGGCCGGATTGCAGGAGTTGTGCCGGGCGGCGGGTGCGGCGGCGGTTGCGGGGTGGATGTCCTGCGTGAGGTCGCCGCGGGGCCGGTGGGGATTCGGCCCGGGGGCGGGGCAGCGCGCACAACTCCTGCAGATGCGGGGTGTTCGGGGCCGGTGAGTGCCGGGTGGGGCCGGATTGCAGGAGTTGTGCCGGGCGGCGGACCGGCGGACGACGCGCGGGCCGAGCGAAAAAGGAAGGAGGGGCGGATGCCGATGGCATCCGCCCCTCCTCGAAGGGTCCGGGCTCAGTAGTGGACCGACACCTCGGTGCCGCGGTAGGCCCAGTCGTAGAGCTCCTTCGCGGCGGAGATCGTCATGTTGATGCAGCCGTGGCTCATCGGCGTACCGAAGTTGTTGTGCCAGTACGTGCCGTGGAAGCCCTCGTCGCCGTTGAAGTACGCGACCCAGGGGACGTCCTTCGTGCAGTAGTCATAGCCGGGGACGCAGCCCATGTCCTGCATCTGCGTCTTCCAGCCGATGCGGAACTCGCCCGTGTGGGTGGCGTGGTCGCCCGCTCCCGACGAGATCGACCAGGAGCGGTAGACCTGACCGTTCTGCCAGAGCGTCGTGGTCTGCGTGCTGAGGTTGACGTCGATGCGACGCTCGGTCTTCGTCGTCTCGAACGGCGTCTCGGTGACGGCCAGTTCGTAGCGTCCGTTGCCCTCGGCCAGCTGCGACGCGAAGGCCGCGGCGACTCCGGCGGTGTCTCCGAGCGTGCGTCCGGTCTGCCCCTCGGTGTTGGTGTGGATGACCTCTCCGCCGGTGTCGACGATCACGTCGGCGTTGACCGCGCCGCGGTCGACCGCGGCCGGAAGCCCCGCGACGGCGTTCTGGATCGCGGCCTGGTCGGCCGAGATGGCGAAGTCGCCCTTGCCGTCGGGGGTGACGGTGAGCCACGATGCGGCGGTGGCGCGGTCGACGGTCACCGTGCGCTCATCGCCGACGTAGAAGCCGGCGGAGTCGAGGATGCCGTTGAGCGTGCCGACAGCCGCGGCCGCCTCGTCGGTGGAGACGGGCGCCTCGACCGGGACGAGGCTCGCCTCGACCGTGGTCGATGCGGTGCCGGAGTCGAAGGCCGACTGCAGCGCCGCGGTCACCGTGGCGACGTCGATGCCCTCTCCGGCCTCGGCCGGCGTGGTCACGTAGGCCTGGGAGCCGGCGTCGTACGCCACCGTCGCGTCGACGGGCGCGCGGTACGCCCCCGGGGCCTTGTCGCGCAGCGCGGCCGCCGCCTCGGCCTCGTCGACCGAGATCGACACGCCGGTCCCCTCGGGGAACCACGACGACGGCTTCCACATGGGGTTGTCGGCGAAGGCCTTGTCGGCGAGCGCGGCCGCGTCGACCGTCGCGCCGAGGTCGGCGCCCGTGACGACGACCTCGCCCGCGGGGCTCTCGACCGTGACGGAGGTCTCGGCCAGGCGGTTCGAGATGGCCTGGGCCGCGGCTCCGGCCGTGAGACCGCCGATCTGCACCCCGGCGACCGAGGCGCCGGGGGCGATGAGCACGAGCGACGCGGCGATGAGGGCCACGGCCGTGGCGCCGGCGGGAATGCCGATCCACAGGCCGGAGCGGTTCTTGCGCGGTGCGGGCTCGGCGGGAGCCCAGGCGTACGTCGCGCCGTCGGTGCCAGGTGCGCCGTCGGTCATAGTCAAACCCCCCGGAAGTCAGTCTTCCCATGCTAAAGGCGCATGCTGCGCATCACCCCCGAGCAATATCACGGTCTGATCACGCCGAGGTTCGACGCGGCCGCGACGAGGAAGAAGCGGCCTCAGTCGGCGAAGACCTTGCCCGGATTCAGGATGCCGAGCGGGTCGAACACGCGAGCGATGTCGCGCTGCAGCCGCCACTGGTCGTCGCCCAGCTCGTCGGCCAGCCAGCGGCGCTTGAGCACCCCGATGCCGTGCTCGCCCGTGAGCGTTCCGCCCAGGGCCAGGGCGGCGCGGAACAGCTCCTCGGCCGCTTCCCACACCACGGGCGGGACCTCGGGCCCCTCGAAGACGAAGTTCGGGTGCAGGTTGCCGTCGCCCGCGTGGGCGACCGCCGGGATGACGAGGCCGAAGGTGCGCTCGATGCGGGCGATCTCGTCGAACATGTCGGGCAGGGCGCTGCGCGGCACCGACACGTCTTCGATCAGCGTCGTGCCGAGCGTCTCCATCGCGGGATGCATGGACCGTCGCACGGCGAGGAGCTCCTCGCCCTCGGCGGCGTCGGCCGCGACCGACACGCGCCCGCCCGCGGCCTCCAGCACCGCGGCGATCGACCGCGCCTCGGCGGCCGCGACGGGCCCGTCGGTCTGGATGGTCACCTGCGCCGCGCCCGCGGGCGGAGCCGGCATCGAGAGCAGGCGGTGCACGGCGGCCAGGCTCGTGGCATCCATCAATTCCATGATCGCGGGCTGCACCCCGGAGGCGGTGACGGCGGCGCACGCCACCGCCGCGGCACGGACGCCGTCGAACAGGGCGGTGAGGGTCACCCGCTCGCCCTCGATGAGGCGGCGGAGCTTGAGGGTGGCGCCGACGACGACGCCGAGCGTCCCCTCGGAGCCGATCACGAGCGAGGTGAGGTCGAGGCCGGTCACGCCCTTCACGCTGCGGTGTCCGAGGTGGAGCAGGCGTCCGTCGGCGAGCACGAGGTCGACCCCCAGCACCGCGTCGCGCACGACGCCGTACTTCGCGCACAGCAGGCCGCCCGCGCCCGTGGCGATGTTGCCGCCGACGGTCGAGATGGCGCGGCTCGCGGGGTCGGGCGCCCACCACACCCCGTGCGGTTCGAGTTGCGCGTTGAGGTCGGCGTTCAGGACGCCGGGTTCGACCACCGCGAGCAGGTCGTCGGGGCGCACCTCGACGAGGCGGTCCATGGCACGCACGGACAGGCTGATCTCGCCGCCGCCCGTGTTCGCCCCTCCCGCGAGGCCCGTTCCCGCTCCGCGCGGCACGACGGGCGTGCGGGTGGCGGTGGCGATGCGCATGACCGCCTGGACGTCGGCGACGGATGCCGCGTGCACGACCGCGAGCGGGAGGCCGTCCGCGGCGTGCCCGGACTTGTCCGCCCGCGCGGCCTCGAGCGCGGTCGGGGAGGTGTCGACGCGCGCGCCGAGCTCGGCCCGGAGCAGCGCGACGACGTCGGAGGTCACGCCAGGCGCCGACGGCCGTTCAGCGCACCGAAGGTGACGGCGACGATCGCGAAGACCAGGCCGATGAGCGCCTGCCCCATGCTCCACCACGCCACCGTGGCGGCGGCGTAGACGAACAGCTCGACGATCGCGCGCACGAACGGGTGCACCGCGAGCACGGCGCGGGGCGAGACGAACAGAGCCCAGACGATGATGGCGAGGGCGGGGGCGCCGATGCCGGCGACGATGTTCCACGGCAACGACCACGCGGTGAAGCCCCACAGGGCGAGGGTCAGGAACGCGAAGACGCCGCACAGGACGCTGCCGATCTCGACCGCCGTCGGCCGCGGACGCATGCCGGGGGCGAGGGGCGCCTGCGCGCGGACGTGGGGGGAGTCGGTCACAAGGGCATTTTACGCGGGTGCCGGGCGCCAGCGTCCGGGATCGCTCGCCGTCGAGTCGAGTGGGCGCGCGGGGCCGACGGAGGCGAGCGCCGTCGTCGTTCCTGGGGAGGACCAGTGGATGCCGGAAGCCGCCCGGCGGCGACGGCTTTTGCCGCTAAAGTGGCACCGTCGCGACTGGCGTTGAGGTGGGGAACCACCGGGGAGCGACCGCTTGACGGTATTCGACCGCACGCCTGGGTCGATGCGGTATCTTCGCGGGCTCGCCGAGTCCGCGGCATCCGGAACCATCGTCAAGGAGATCGCATGACCGATCCGTACTTCAACGCCCCCCTCTCCGAGGTCGACCCCGAGATCGCCGAGGTGCTCGAGCGCGAGCTGAACCGCCAGCGCGGGTTCCTCGAGATGATCGCGTCGGAGAACTTCGTGCCCGTCTCGGTGCTGCAGTCGCAGGGCTCGGTGCTGACCAACAAGTACGCCGAGGGCTACCCCGGACGCCGCTACTACGGCGGCTGCGAAGAGGTCGACGTCGCCGAGTCGCTCGCGATCGAGCGCGCGAAGCAGCTGTTCGGCGCGGAGTTCGCCAACGTCCAGCCGCACTCCGGCGCCTCGGCCAACGCCGCCGTGCTGCACGCGATCGCGCGCCCCGGAGACACGCTGCTCGGCCTCGCCCTCGACCAGGGCGGTCACCTCACGCACGGCATGAAGATCAACTTCTCGGGCCGTCTCTACGACATCGTCGCCTACGGCGTCGACCCCGAGACCAGCGTCATCGACATGGACGAGGTGCGCCGCCTCGCCGTCGAGCACAAGCCGAAGGTCATCATCGCCGGCTGGTCGGCCTACCCCCGTCAGCTCGACTTCGCCGCCTTCCGCGCGATCGCCGACGAGGTCGGCGCGCTTCTGTGGGTCGACATGGCGCACTTCGCCGGTCTCGTCGCCGCGGGCGTGCACCCCTCGCCCATCCCGCACGCGCACGTCGTCTCGACCACGGTGCACAAGACGATCGGCGGCCCCCGCTCGGGCCTCATTCTCACCAACGACGCCGACATCGCCAAGAAGATCAACACCGCGGTCTTCCCGGGCCAGCAGGGCGGTCCGCTCATGCACGTGATCGCCGCGAAGGCGACCGCGTTCAAGCTCGCGATGACGCCCGAGTTCACGGAACGCCAGGAGCGCACGCTCCGCGGAGCGGCGATCCTCGCCGACCGCCTCACCCAGGACGACGTCAAGAACGCCGGTATCGCCGTGCGCTCGGGCGGCACCGACGTGCACCTCGTGCTCGTGGACCTCCGCGAGGCCGAGATCGACGGCAAGCAGGCCGAAGACCTCCTGCACGACATCCACATCACGGTCAACCGCAACGCCGTCCCCAACGACCCGCGTCCGCCGATGGTCACCTCGGGCCTGCGCATCGGCACCCCGGCGCTCGCGACCCGCGGCTTCGGCGACGCGGAGTTCACCGAGGTGGCCGACATCATCGCGCTCGCGCTGATCCCCGGCGCCGACGTCGAGGCCCTGCGCGCGCGCGTCGCGACGCTGGCCGACGCCTTCCCGCTGTACCCCGACCTGCAGCAGTGAGCCCCGGCCGGGGTGGGGCGCTTCGCGGCGGCCCCGCCCCGGCATCCGGTCCCTGGCGCGTCGGGCGCCCGGCACCGCCTTCGCGCGGTCCCGAGCCGCGATGAACGCCGATCCTGTCGAGACACGCTGCCACGCCGCGTGTCTGGACAGGGGCGGCGTTCATCGGCCGGGTGACCCCGGCGCTCACCGCCTCAGCGACGGCCCGGACGGTTGTCGCCCGACACCACGAGAACCACAGACACAGAACGAGGGATGCCATGACGGCGACGATTCTGGACGGAAAGGCCGCCTCGGCGGCGATCAAGGCCGAGCTCACCGAGCGCGTCGCGGCGCTGCGCGAGCGCGGTGTCGTGCCGGGCATCGCGACCGTGCTCGTGGGAGCGGACCCCGCCTCTCAGCTGTACGTCGGCATGAAGCACAAGCAGTCCGAGGCGATCGGGATGAACTCGATCCAGGTCGAACTGCCCGCGGAGGCCACGCAGGAGGAGGTCGAGGCCGTCATCGACCGCCTCAACGCCGACCCCGCCTGCCACGGCTACATCGTGCAGCTCCCGCTGCCGAAGCACATCGACACCGATGCGATCCTCGAGCGCATCGATCCGGCGAAGGATGCCGACGGCCTGCACCCCACGAACCTCGGGCGTCTCGTGCTCAACGTCAACGCCCCGATCCACACCCCCCTGCCGTGCACGCCGCGCGGGGTCATCGAGCTGCTGCTGCGCAACGGACACGACCTGAAGGGCAAGGAGGTCGTCGTCGTCGGGCGCGGCGTCACCATCGGGCGATCGATCGGCCTGCTCCTGACGCGTCGCGAGATCAACGCCACCGTCACCCTCACCCACACCGGCACCGCCGACCTGGCGAAGCATCTGCGCGAAGCCGACGTGATCGTCGCCGCCGCGGGGGTCAAGCACATCGTGCGCGCGGAGGACGTCAAGCCGGGCGCCGCGGTGCTCGACGTGGGCGTGACCCGGGAGACCGACCCCGAGACCGGGAAGTCCCGCGTGTACGGAGACGTGCACCCCGACGTGGCCGAGGTCGCCGGGTTCGTCTCGCCGAACCCCGGCGGGGTCGGACCGATGACCGTCGCCCTGCTGATGACGAACGTCGTCGAGGCGGCGGAGCGCGCGTCGGCCTGACACGGTCGCCCCGAGGGCGGGTCCGCGGCGGGAATCGGCGCGGCGGGCCCTGCCTCGGGAGCGCGATCGAGGTTGGGCCGTCGCGGCGAGCGTGGGCCCTCCGCCGTGGCCGCGCCCTCCGATGACGACCGTGCGAGCGGCATCCGTTCCGCTCTCCCGCCACCGCCGCTCGGTGAACCACGGTCTGCCGTCGGCTGAACACACGGAGCGTCGCGCGCAATGGGGGAGGCGCGAGCCCTCCGGACGTGTCAGAGTTTGTACATGACTGAGTCCGTGCTGAACGACCTCCTCCGCCGCGTCACCGAAAGCGGCCTTCTCGACGACGCCCAGATCGACGAAGACAGCGTCATCGGGTCGGGTCACCTGGACGCCGCCGGTGTCGAGGTCGAGGTGGACCTCGACCCCGAGATCGACGAAGAGGACGAGCCCGACCTCGACGCGATCATGGCGGGTCTGAAGGACATCCTCTCGGTCAGCGAGGAGCGCTGGCGCGCCATCGTCGAAGAGGTCGCGAGCGACATCGAAGACGCCCTCGACGACGACGAGCTCGACGCCGAGGTCGACCTGCGCACCGACCTCGAGGCGATCGGCGTGGGCGTCTTCGCCGACGCGATCATCGTGGTCTTCGCGGGCCAGACGTCGTTCCCCGACGCGCTCGTGCACGTGCAGCTCACGCCGGAGCTCGAGGTCGAAGACATCGAGATCGTCGGCGACGATGAGGACGATGAGGACGACGACGAGGACTGACTCGTGACGAAGGGGGCCGGACGCACGCGTCCGGCCCCCTTCGCGTACCCCCGGCGGGGCGGGCGGAGTCTCAGCCGTTCGGCCCGCGCCTCCTCGCGCTCAGTAGCTGTCCCGGTCGCTCGCGCGACCGGTGACGAACCGCGCTGCCAACGCCTCCGAGGCCCGGGCGAGCAGCGCCACGTCGGCCCCCACCGCGACGAAGTCCGCCCCGGCGTCGAGGTAGGCCTCGGCCACCGCGGGATCGAAGGCGTTCACGCCGACCGGGGTGCCGGCATCCTTCGCGGCGGAGAACACCCGGTGCACCGCGGCGACGACGTCGGGGTGCGCCTGTCGGCCCAGCAGGCCCATGGAGGCCGACAGATCGGAGGGGCCGACGAAAACGGCATCCACCCCCTCGACGGCCGCGATCTCGGCGGCGGCGGCGACTCCGGCGGTCGTCTCGATCTGCACCGTGAGCGACACGTGCGCGGACGCGTCGGCGAGGTAGTCGTCGACGCGGTTCCAGCGCGCGCTGCGCGCGAGGGCGCTGCCCACTCCGCGAACGCCCGCGGGCGGGTAGCGCGTGGCGGCGACCGCGGCGCGGGCCTCGTCCGCCGACGAGATCATCGGCACGATGAGGTTCTGGGCACCGACGTCGAGCACGCGCTTGACCGTCACGGGGTCGTTCCACGGCACACGCACGACCGGGGTGACGGGGTAGGCGGCGGCGACCTGCAGCTGCGCGAGCACGGATTCCAGCGACGTCGCGGAGTGCTCCATGTCGAGCAGCAGCCAGTCCAAGCCCGACCCCGCGGCGATCTCGGTGATCGTGGCGTTGCCCGAGCAGACCCACATGCCGGCCAGTGCGCGATCGGATGCGGCGAGGGCGTCGCGGAAGGTGGGGGTCAGACGAAGCGGCACGTGATCGTTCCCATCGGTCCGTAGTCGCAGAGCACCTCGTCGCCCTGCGACACCCACATCGGGCGCGTGAACGATCCTGCCAGGATGATCTCGCCCGCCTCCAGGCGCGCGCCGTGCTGGTGGAACTTGTTGGCAAGCCACGCGACACCGGTGGCGGGATGTCCGAGGACGCCGGCGGCGACGCCGGTCTCCTCGATCTCGCCGTTGCGGCTCAGCACGCCGGGCACCCACCGCAGGTCGATCTCGTCGGGGCGCTTGCGCACCTCGCCGAGCACCATCGCGCCGTACGCGGCGTTGTCGCTGATGGTGTCGACGATCGTGCGGCCCTCCAGCTCGATGTGCGAGTTCAGCACCTCGAGCGCCGGCACGGCGTAGTCGATCGCGGCGAGGGCGTCGTCGAGCGTGCAGTCGGGGCCCTCGAGCGGGGTCTTGAGCACGAACGCGAGCTCGACCTCGATCCGCACGTTCGAGAACAGGGCGACCGGGATCTCGTCGCCCGAGCGGTAGACGGTGTCGTCGAACATCACGCCGTAGTCGGGCTCGGTGATCCCCGTCGCCTGCTGCATGGCCTTGGAGGTCAGTCCGATCTTGCGGCCGACGAGCGTACGACCCGCGGCGATCTGCGTGTCGCGCCAGCGGCCCTGGATCGCGTAGGAGTCCTCGACCGCGGCATCCGGGAATCTGGCCGTGATGCGCGGGATGACCGCGTGGGTGCGGTCGGCCTCGGCGAGCTCGGCCGCGATGGCGTCGATCTGTGCGTCGGTGAGCATGGGTTCCTCTCGTGGGCGGAGCATAACTCCTGCAAAAGGCGGCGGTAGGGCCGTTTGATCGGTGAGAGAGCGCGGAATGCAGGAGTTGTGCGCTCCCGGGCGGCCAGCCGCCGCTCCGGTGCGCGATCGCGCGTGCGTCGGGTGGCCTGCACAACTCCTGCACAGGCGATGCGAGGGCGCCGGAACCGGTGCAATCCGCCCCATCTGCAGGAGTTGTGCCGCCTGGCGGTCTAGAGCTGGTTGCCTAGCTTGAACTCGCCGGGACCGGATGCCGCGTCCTCGGGGGCGCGCGTGTAGCTGAAGCCGTCGGCACCGATCGTCACCGCCATCTCGCTGGAGTCCTCGCGGGCGCGGACCGGCTGCGGGATGCCATCGAGATCCAGCACGAGCGAGCCCTCGGTGTACCAGGAGGGGACGACGGGGTTGCCCCACCAGTCACGGCGCTGGTTGTCGTGCACGTCCCACGTGATGACGGGGTTGTCGGGGTCGCCGGTGTAGTAGTCCTGCGTGTAGATCTCGACGCGGTGGCCGTCGGGGTCGCGGAGGTACAGGTAGAACGCGTTCGAGACGCCGTGGCGTCCGGGGCCCCGCTCGATGGCATCCGATCGGCGGAGGGCGCCGAGCTTGTCGCAGATGGCGAGGATGTTGTGCTTCTCATGCGTCGCGAAGCACACGTGGTGCATGCGGGGGCCATCGCCGCCGGTCATGGCGGTGTCGTGCACGGTGGGCTTGCGGCGCATCCACGCGGCGTAGACGGTGCCCTCTTCGTCCTGGATGTCCTCGGTCACGCGGAAGCCGAGCGACTGCATGAAGTTCACCGCGCGCGGCACGTCGGGGGTGATCTGGTTGAAGTGGTCCAGGCGCACCAGTTCGCCGGGGATCTGCAGGTCGTAGCGCCACGACAGGCGCTCCTGGTGCTCGGTGTCGAAGAAGAACTCGTACGGGAAGCCGAGGGGGTCGACCACGCGGACGGAGTCGCCGATGCCCTTCGTGAAGCCGTTCGGGGCGCGACGCACGTCGCAGCCGAGCTCCTCGTAGAACGCGACGGCCCTGTCGAGGTCGTCCGACGAGCGCACGCGGTACGAGAACGCCGCGACCGCGGCCACAGGGCCCTTGCGCAGCACGAGGTTGTGGTGGATGAACTCCTCGGTCGAACGGAGGTAGATCGCCTCGTCGTCCTCTTCGGTCACGTGCAGTCCCAGCACGTCGACGTAGAAGATCCGGGATGCCGCGAGGTCGGTGACCACGAGCTCCATGTAGGCGCAGCGGAGGACGTCGGGGGCCGGCGAGGTGGGGGTGGGGATGGGGTCGTCGGAGACGATCGGGGCCTCCTGGGTGACCCAGAACCCGGAGGAGGTCTTCTGTTCTTCGGTGTGCTTTGCCATTTCGCGTCCTTGCGTGGGGAGTCGGTGGGGGAGGGGCGGTGCGAGATCACACGATCGTCTCGACAGCACGCGTTCTGCGGGGCGGGGGACGTGTGCGCTTGAGCCGAACGTGTGATCTCGCGGGGCGGCGGGGCCGAGGCGGGGCCGGGGCGGGGCGCCGACGCGGCCGCCGCGCCGCGCGGATCAGTGCGCCGACGCCTTGCCGAACGTGGGGTTGTGGGCGGGGCCGAGCGTGATGTGCACGGCCTGTTGGTCGGTGTAGAAGTCGATCGAGCGGTAGCCGCCCTCGTGACCGAGGCCCGAGGCCTTCACTCCGCCGAACGGGGTCCGCAGGTCGCGGACGTTGTTGGAGTTCAGCCACACCATCCCCGCCTCGACGTTCTGCGCGAAGAGGTGCGCGCGCTTCAGGTCGTTCGTCCAGACGTAGGCGGCGAGGCCGTACTTCGTGTTGTTCGCCAGGGCGAGCGCCTCTTCGTCGGTGTCGAAGGGCGTGATGGCGACGACGGGTCCGAAGATCTCCTCCTGGAAGATGCGCGCGTCGGGGGCGACGTCGGCGAACACCGTGGGCTGCACGAAGTTGCCCTCGGGGAACTCCTCGGGCCGGCCGCCGCCGGCGACCAGACGCCCTTCGGTCTTGCCGAGCTCGACGTACGACATCACCTTCGCGTAGTGCTCGGGGTGCACGAGCGCGCCGACCTCGGTCGCGGGGTCGTCGGGGAAGCCGACCTTCACGCGGTCGGCCTGGGCGGCGTAGCGGGCGACGAAGTCGTCGTACACGGAGCGCTCGACGAGGATGCGGCTGCCCGCGGTGCAGCGTTCGCCGTTGAGCGAGAACACCCCGAAGATCGTCGCGTCGATCGCGGCATCCAGATCCGCGTCGGCGAAGACGATCGCGGGGCTCTTCCCGCCCAGCTCCATCGACAGCCCCTTCAGGAACGGCGCGGCGTTCGCGAAGATCAGCGACCCGGTGCTGCTCTCGCCGGTGAACGAGATGAGCGGCACGTCGGGGTGCTTCACGAGCGCGTCGCCCGCGTCTTCGCCGAGGCCGTTGACGAGGTTGAACACGCCCTCGGGCAGTCCCGCCTCCTCGAAGATGCCGGCCCACAGGGATGCCGACAGCGGTGTGAACTCCGCGGGCTTGAGCACGACGGTGTTCCCGGTCGCGAGCGCGGGGCCCAGCTTCCACGACTCGAGCATGAACGGGGTGTTCCACGGCGTGATGAGGCCGGCGACCCCGATCGGCTTGCGGTTGACGTAGTTGAGCTGGCGACCGGGAACCTTGAAGGCGTCGTCGGTCTGGGCGACGATCAGGTCGGCGAAGAAGCGGAAGTTCTCGGCCGCCCGGCGGGCCTGGCCCAGCGCCTGCGTGATCGGCAGCCCCGAGTCGAAGGATTCCAGCTCTGCGAGACGCTCGTCGCGCGACTCGACGAGGTCGGCGATGCGGTGCAGCACGCGCGAGCGCTCGCGGGGGAGCATGCGCGGCCAAGGTCCCTCGGTGAAGGCCGTGCGCGCGGCGGCGACGGCGAGGTCGATGTCGGCCTTCTTGCCGGCGGCGGCCGCGACGTACGTCTCGTTGGTGACCGGGTCGAGCACGTCGAAGGTGTCGCCGTCGACCGAGTCGACGAACCGGCCGCCGATGTAGTGCTGGATGCGGGTGGGCAGGTCGGCCGGGATGCGCCGGGAGGAGGTGAGCGGGGTGGTCATGGGAACTCCTTCGTTCGAGGACGGGGATACCGGGGCCGGGATCAGGATGCGGGCAGGCCGAGCACCTCGTGCGGGTGCTCGTGGATGAGGTAGGCGTCGAGGGTCGCCGAGCGGTGACGCCGCGACGCCTGTTCGATGTCGGAGAGCGGGGCGCCGCTCTCGATGAGGACGAGGATGCCCTCGTGCTCGCGCACCGACTCGGCGGCACGGCCCGGGACGAAGCTGAACGTCGAGTCGCGCAGGTGCCCGAGGCGAGCCCATTCCGCCTGCACGAGCTCGAGCAGGCGGGGGTTGGCGCACCGGGCGAACAGGATCGCGTGGAACTCCTGGTTCAGCGCGGTGAACGCGCGCGGGTCGAAGTGCTCGAGGGTCTCGACCATGAGCGCGTTCACCTCGCGCGCGCGGCGCACGTCGTCGGCGGTCAGGGCGCGCGCCGACAGGGCGGTCGCCGCGCCCTCGAGCAGGCTGAGGGCCTGCATGCTGAAGCGGTAGGCGGTGTCGTCGACCATCGAGACGCGCGCGCCGACGTTGCGCTCGAACGTCACGAGGCCCTCGGCTTCGAGCTGGCGGATCGCCTCGCGCACGGGCACGACGCTCATGTCGAGCTCCCGCGCGATCGAGCCGAGCACGAGCCGGTAGCCGGGGGTGAACTCCTGCGCGGCGATGCGCTGCTTGATCCAGTGGTACGCCTGCTGCGACTTGCTGGGGCTCTGCGCCGGAGTGGTCATCGCTTCCCCATCTCGCTCTCGAACCGGGCGCGCCATTCCGCGTTCATCGGGAACAGTCCCTCGATCGGATGACCGGATGCCACCTGCGCGGCGATCCATGCATCCTCTTCCTCCTGCGCGAGAGCGGCGTCGACCACCTCTTCGGCGATCGCGGGCGGGACGACGATCACGCCGTCGCCGTCGCCGACGAGGATGTCGCCGGGCTCGACCGTGGTGCCGCCGCAGCCGACGGCCACGTCGGTCTCCCAGGGCACGTGGCGTCGCCCGAGCACGGCCGGGTGCGGGCCGGCGGTGAAGACGGGGATGCCGACGGCGGCGACGGCCGCGGCGTCGCGCACCCCGCCGTCGGTGACGATGGCCGCCGCTCCCCGGGCGTGCGCGCGGATGGCGAGGATGTCGCCGAGCGTGCCGGAGCCGGTCTCGCCGCGCGCCTCGATGACGATGACCTCTCCCGCGCCGACCGCGTCGAAGGCGCGCTTCTGCGCGTTCTGCCCGCCGCCGCGCGCGGCGAAGAGGTCTTCGCGGTGGGGGACGAAGCGCAGGGTGCGCGCGGTGCCGACGAAGCGGCTGCCGGGGGTGAGGGCGTGCACGCCGTCGATCGTCACGTCGTTCAGGCCGCGCTTGCGCAGCTGCCCGCTGAGGGCGGCGACGGGGACGCGCTCGAGCTTCGCGCGCAGGGCGGGGGAGAGCGACGGGGCATCCGACACCGGATCCGCGGATGCCGCGGTGCCGCCGGCCGTCGCCGTTGCGGTCGACGTCGCCGTCGCGGCGGCCGCCGCCTCGGCGGAGCCCCACGCCTCGGTGCGCTGGGTGTCGTCCACCGCGGGGAGGGAGCCGATCGCGGCGTCGAACGACCGCTCGCCCTCGACCACCGTGGTGCGCAGGCGTCCGGTCGAGAGGTCGCCGGCATCCACCTGCACCTCGACGACCTGACCGGGCACGACGACCGAGGAGCCCGCGGGCGTCCCGGTGAGGATGACGTCTCCGGTCTCGAGGGTGAAGTGCTGCGACAGATCGGCGACGATCTGGGCGAGCGAGAAGATGAGCCCGGCCGTGGTGTCGTCCTGCACGAGCGCGCCGTCAACCCACGTGCGCAGGCGTAGCGCGGTCGGATCGACCTCGCGGGCGTCGATCAGCGCGGGGCCGAGCGGGGTGTAGCCGTCGCCGCCCTTCGAGCGCACGTTCGAGCCCTTGTCGTTCGCGCGCAGATCGTAGAGACCGAAGTCGTTCGCGGCGGTGACGGATGCCACGTGCGACCACGCGGCATCCGGGGTCACCCATCGCGCCGGCTCGCCGATGACGAGGGCGATCTCGCCCTCGAACGCGAGGAGCTCTGTCCCGGCGGGTCGCACGATCTCGGCGCCCGAGGGGGCGAGGGAGCTCGACGGCTTGAAGAAGTACGAGGGGGCGGCGGGTCGACGGCCGCGCTGGTCGGCGCGCGAGGCGTAGGCGAGGTGGACGGCCACGATCTTGCCCGGGCGGTCGCCGAGGGCGGCGAACCGGGGGTCGCTGGTGTCGGTCATGGATGCTCCCTTGCGTCGTATCTCAAATCGTATACGATGACGAACGCCCCAGCAATACATGCTTCGTCACCGACGACGACGTCCGGGGCGCGACGATGACGTCTCGAAGGAGCCCCCCCATGTCCCGTTCCCATCCGTCGGGTTTCACGCCCACCGGCACCATCTCGACCTCCGGCGACCGGCGCCGCGTGGTCTTCGCCACCGTCGTCGGCACCACCGTGGAGTGGTACGACTTCTTCCTCTACGCCTCGGCCGCCGGCCTCGTGTTCGGACAGCTCTTCTTCGCTCCGGCCGGACCCGGGATCGCGCAGATCCTGTCGTTCCTCACGGTCGGACTGAGCTTCCTGTTCCGCCCCCTCGGCGCCTTCCTCGCTGGGCACCTCGGCGACAAGTACGGCCGCCGCGTCGTGCTCATGATCACCCTGATCCTCATGGGCGCCTCCACCACCCTCATCGGCGTCCTGCCGACGTACGAGGCCATCGGGGTCGCGGCCCCCGTGCTGCTCATCCTGCTGCGCGTGCTGCAGGGCATCTCGGCCGGCGGGGAGTGGGGTGGTGCGGTGCTCATGGCCGTCGAGCACGCCCCCAAGGCCAAGCGCAGCCTCTTCGGCGCGTCGCCCCAGCTGGGCGTTCCCCTCGGCCTGCTGCTGGCGAGCGGCATGCTCGCGCTCATGGCGCTGATCGCCCCCGGCGACGCCTTCCTCGCGTGGGGCTGGCGCGTGCCGTTCCTGCTGTCGTTCGTGCTGATCCTGATCGGCTTCTACGTGCGCCGCAAGGTCGAGGAGAGCCCGGTCTTCGTCGAGCTCGCCGAGCGCAAGGAGAAGACCCGGATGCCGATCGTGCAGCTGTTCCGCACGCACGCTCTGCTCGTGCTGATCGCGGCCCTCGTCTTCGCGGGCAACAACGCCGTCGGGTACATGACCACGGGCGGGTACATCCAGCGCTACGCGACCAATCCCGACGGTCCGGTGGGGCTCGCGACCGCCGACGTGCTCGGCGCGGTGACGATCTCGGCGGTGTCCTGGCTCGTCTTCACGTGGGTGGGCGGATGGATCGGCGACGTCATCGGCCGCCGCACCACCTATCTCGTCGGCTGGGCGGCGCTGCTGGTGGGCGTCTTCCTGCTGTTCCCGCTCGTGAACACCGCGAACATCGCCCTGCTCACCCTCGGTCTCGTCGTTCTCACCGTCGGCCTGGGCCTCACCTACGGACCCCAGGCGGCGCTGTACGCCGAGCTGTTCCCGGCATCCATCCGCTTCTCGGGGGTGTCGATCTCATACGCGCTCGGCGCGATCCTGGGCGGGGCGTTCGCGCCGACCATCGCCGAGGCGCTGGTCAAGCAGACCGGATCGACGATGTCGGTGACGTGGTACCTCGCGGGCATGGTCGTGCTCGGCGCGATCGCCACGCTGCTGCTGCGCGACCGCAGCGGCATCCCCCTCGGTCCGGATCACGAGGCCGAGCAGGCGGTCAGCCCGGTGCGCGGGCTGTCGAAGGTCTGAGTCGCACCCCTCACGGCCCCGTCGCGCTCCGGTGCGGCGGGGCCGTGAGGCGTGCCGGCGCGCGTCCGCAGCGTTCACAGCAGCACCGCCACGGCCATGAGCGCCGTCGACCCGCCCATCGCCGTGTGGTGGATGCGTTCCGTCGATGAACCGCGCCGCATCCGGTGGGCGGAGGCGGCGACGTGACCCACCGCGAGGACGACGCCGAGCCCCTGCAGCACGGGCGCACCGGCGCCCGCTCCGTGATGGGAGAGCGCGACGGTCGGCGACGCGCCGTGCGCACCGGTGGCCAGGAGCGCGGCCATGACGACGAGACCGGCCGCGGAGAAGACTCCGCCGCCGGTGCGCCCCTCGCGCACGCGGCGGGTCGCGCTCAGCACGAGGGCGGCCGCGACGAGCACGCTCGCCCAGACGATCGGGGCGATGACGTGCAGCACGGCGGCATCCAGCATCGCGACGGTCATCAGCAGCGAGACGACGCCCCGTTCGCGTCGCTGCCGGATCGGCCCCGAGGCGGCGCAGCACGCCGCGAGGAGCGAACAGGCGAGAGCCGCGATGTGGACCGGCATGTCCGCGGTCATCGCGGCATCCCCGCCCTCGGGCGCCTCCGTCGGATTCCGCACATGATGCCGACCGTAGGCACCGACGTCGTCGATCGGCAGGGGTCCACGGCGATCGTGCGCGCACGGCATAGGCTCGCGCGCTGTCGTCTCAGACCGCGCGTCAGCGCGCCGCGATCTCCTCCCAGAACGGGGCGACGACCGCGGCGCTCACGCGCAGATCGAGCAGCAGGAACCCCCGGTCCTCGGGTCCGCGGGCGACCCAGGATGCCAGGGCGTCGAGGTCGTCGACCGTCTCGACGACCACGCCCTCGGCGCCGAACCCCCGCGCGACGGCCGCGAAATCGACCTGGGGGATGAGCATCGGGTCGGGGTGAAGACCCTTGATGCCGTAGTTCAGGACCTCGGCGCCGTACTGCGCGTCGTTCCACACCACGGCGATGCCGCGGCCACCGGCGACGCGGATCGCCGTCTCGAGGTCGGCGAGGGCCATCAGGCCTCCGCCGTCGCCCGTGCTGAGCACGATCGCGGAGTCGGGGCGGGCGACCGCTGCGCCCGGGACGCTCGGGAAGCCCAGACCGATCGACTGGTACGCGGTGCCGACCATGAGCATGCGGTCGGGGGACTCGACCGGCCAATACATGTTCGACCAGCCCATGAAGTGGCCGCCGTCGTGCACGACCACGCGGTCCTCGGGCAGCAGCTCGGCGAGGCGCGCCGCCGCCGTGCGGGGGTCGAGGCGGCCGTCGGGGCCCACCTGGCGACCCGCGGGCTGGCGCCGGGCGGCCTCGAGGTCGAGACCCGCTCCCCAGGTGGACGGCGACGATCCGCGCCCGCGGAGGCGTCGGGCGATCTCACGGGCGACGTCGTCGGCGTCGCCCCGGACGAAGCCTCCGACGTGCGGGTGGGTCGCGGTCGGCGCGAGGTCGACCTGGAACACCCGCGCCCCCGGGGCGAAGAGCTCGCCGAAGCGCATCGTGAACTGGTTGAGCCCCGCGCCGAAGACGACCGCGACGTCGGCGTCGTGCACGAGCTGCATCGCTCCCGGCGCCCCGAACCCGCCGGCGACGCCGAGGTCGCGCGTCGGGTCGGAGAAGAGTCCGCGTCCCAGGGCGCTGGTGGTCGTGAGGGCGCCGGCGAGGGCGGCGATCTCGTCGAGGGTCGCTCCCGCGCCGGCGAGCCACGCGCCGCGCCCCCCGAGCAGGACCGGACGCTCGGCTCCGGCGAGGGCGTCGACGATCTGATCGATCACCCCGTCGGCGTAGGCGTCGAGCGGAGGGTGCTCCGGCGTCACCCGGGGCTCCGCGCCCGGGGCCGCGGCATCCGGGATCTCTCCCGCGTCGCGGGTGGCGACGTCGTAGGGGATGCCGATGACGACCGGGAGCCGATAGGTGAGGGCGTGCTCGATCGCGATGACGATGGTCGCGGCGGCGTCGCGGTGTCCGACCGTGTACGTGCGGGCGCCGACGGCGGCGGCGAGGGCGATCTGATCAACGCCCCACGGGCGCGGGCCCGAGGTGGGCTCGTCGCCGACGATCAGCACGAGCGGTGTGCGCGCCTGCACCGCCTCGGCGAGAGCCGTGAGCGTGTTCGTGAACCCGGCGCCGTAGGTCGCGGTCGCGGCGGCGATGCGCCCGCACGCGCGGTAGTGCGCGTCGGCGGCGACCACACCGGCGGCCTCGTGGCGCACGGCGACGAATCCCGCGGGGGTGTCTCGGCCGAGGGCGTCGAGGAAGTAGGCGTTGCCGTTGCCCATGACGCCGAAGACGGTGTCGAGGTGGCGGGCGAGGGTGTGCGCGACGTGCGCGGAGACGGTGGGCATGACGAAGGGACCTTTCGAGACGGAGACGGAGGAATGCCGTATGTGTCTCGCGGGAAGCCGCTACGTGCCCTTTTTTCGAGCAGCGACGCACGACCGCGTGCGCCTGACGGGATCGAGTATAGGGCTCGCGCGGTCCGGCGCGCGACGCATTCTGCACCTGGCGAGGCCTTCGAGGCGTGCACGAAGCACCCTCGGAGCCCCTCGTGTTTCGCGGAATGCGCGGTGACGTCCGCGTCCTACAGCGCCCCGCGGATCGCCTCGGCGGCGGCGGTCAGGCGTGCCGCGATCGCGGCGTCGTCGAGGGCGGTGGCCACGTGCACGGCGGCGACCGCGGCGGGCTCGCGGCCCTGCACCGGCAGCGGCACGGCGACCGCGCGCAGCGAGGGGACCACCTCGTCGTGGCTGGTCGCCCACCCGCGTTCGCCGGCCTCGGCCACCTCGGCCGCGAGGCGGGCGTCGACGGCGTCGGGCCACCGGCGCGGGGGCAGCTGCGCCAGGATCGCCCGTCCGGGGGCTCCTCGGGTGACCGGATGCCGCGCCCCCGGCCGCTGCGCCACGGCGGTGACGGCGTGCCGAGGCTCGACGCTGGTGAGGGTCACGCATTCGTCGTGATCGAGGACGACGAGGAAACAGGTCATGCCCAACTCGTTCGCCGCGGCGGTGAGCTCCGGCAGGGCCTCGGCCTGCAGGTCGGCGGCCACTCCCGCAGCCAGTGCGGCGAGTCCCGTTCCCAGGCGCACGGCGCCCGCGGCATCCCTCGTCACCAGTCCGTGGTCTTCGAGCGTGCGCAGCAGGCGGTAGGCGACCGAGCGGTGCAGTTCGACGCGGGCCGCGAGGTCGTCGATCGAGAGCGGCGACCGGGCGTCGGCGAGCTCTTCGAGGAGGCGGATGCCGCGACTGAGGGTCTGCGAGGCCGGGGCGGCGTCTTGCCGTGACGACATGGGTCGGCTAGCCTCTCGTTCGATAGCTGAACGTCGCGTTCGAATATAGAACAGCAAGCACGGCGACGCAACCCGACATCGACGTCAGGAGAAACGATGCAGTTCCACCACCACGGCTACGTCTCGGGCGACCCGCGCGTGCAGAACGCCGCGGGCACGGGTCTCGATCGGCCCGCCGAACTACCTGACGAGGTCGACGTGCTCATCGTCGGCTCAGGGCCCGCCGGCATGCTGCTCGCCGCCCAGATGTCGCAGTTCCCCCAGCTCACGACGCGCCTCATCGAGAAGCGCGAGGGGCGGCTCGCCCTCGGGCAGGCCGATGGCATCCAGCCCCGCAGCGTCGAGACGTTCCAGGCGTTCGGCTTCGCCGACCGCATCACCGCCGAGGCCTACAACATCGGCTGGATGAACTTCTGGGCCCCCGACCCCGAGAACCCCGACCGCATCGTCCGCACCAGCCGCACCGAGGACTACGGCTTCAAGATCAGCGAGTTCCCGCACCTCATCGTCAACCAGGCGCGCGTGCTCGACTACTTCGCCGAGGCCGCCGCGCACGGACCGGCGCGGATCACCCCCGACTACGGCGTCGAGTTCCTGGGCCTGGAGGTGCGCGCCGACGACGTCGAGGTGCGCGTGGGCACCACCGCCGGGGAGCGGACCATCCGCGCGCGGTACGTCGTGGGCTGCGACGGGGCGCGCAGCGGCGTGCGGCAGGCGATCGGCCGCACGCACGTCGGTGCCGCCGCGCGCCACGCCTGGGGCGTGATGGACGTGCTCGTCGAGACCGATTTCCCCGACTGGCGCATCAAGTGCGCGATCAACGCGGCCGCGGGCAACATCCTGCACATCCCGCGCGAGGGCGGCTACCTCAGCCGCATGTACATCGACCTGGGCGAAGTGGCCGCCGACGACGACCACCGCGTGCGGCAGACCCCGATCGAGGAGGTCATCCGCCGGGCGAACGAGATCCTCCACCCGTACTCGATCGACGTGAAGCAGGTCGCCTGGCACAGCGTCTACGAGGTGGGGCACCGGGTGACCGACCAGTTCGTCGACGACCTCGAGAGCCCCCGCGTCTTCCTCACCGGGGACGCCTGCCACACGCACAGCGCGAAGGCCGGGCAGGGCATGAACGTCTCGATGCAGGACGGGTTCAACCTCGGCTGGAAGCTCGGCCACGTGCTCACCGGCCTCGCTCCCGCCGAGCTGTTGCGGTCGTACGACGCCGAGCGCCGCCCGGTCGCGCAGCAGCTCATCGACTTCGACCGCGAATGGTCCTCGCTCATGGCCCGCAAGCCCGGCGAGATCACCGACCCCGCCGAACTCGCGACCTACTACCTCGCCACCGCCGAGTTCCCCTCCGGTTTCGGAACGCACTACGCCCCCTCGCGGATCGTCGCGGGAGATGCGGCGCAGGAGCTGGCATCCGGATTCCCCGTCGGCAAGCGCTTCCAGAGCGTCGAGGTCGTGCGGGTGTGCGACGGCAACGCCGTGCACCTCGGCCATTACGCGAAGGCCGACGGGCGGTGGCGGATCTACGCCTTCGCGGATGCCGACGGCTCGGCGCTGCAGAAGTGGGCATCCGAGGGGCAGGAGATCGTGGAGCGCTTCACCCCCGCCGGAGCCGACCTCGACGCCGTGTTCGACGTGAAGGCGGTCTTCCCCGGGCGCTGGGAGGACGTCGTCGACGTGCCAGCCCTCTTCCGCCCGCGCTCGGGGCCGCTCGGCCTGACCGACCTCGAGAAGGTCTTCGCCGCCGCCCCCTCGGCCTGGACGAGCAGCGACATCTTCGCCGAGCGCGGCATCGGCGCCGAGGGGGCGGTGGTGGTCGTGCGTCCGGATCAGTACGTGGCGCACGTGCTGCCCCTCGACGACCCGCAGGGGCTCGAGCGGTTCCTCGCCGGGGTGATGGCGGCGCCTGCGGTGGCCGCGGCGAACTGACGCGTCCGGTGTCGCCTCGCCCGGCCGGGAACCCGCGATAAACGCCGATTCTCGCGAGACACACTGCCTTGCCGCGTTTCTGGCCAGGGAGAGCGTTTATCGCGGCCTGCCCCGGTGTGAGCCGGCCCGGCGCGGCCTGGCGCGGCCCGGCCCGGTGCGGCACAGCTCGTCGCCCCATCGGTCGCGCCGACGCTCGCCCGCGTCGCAACCACCCCGTCCGTGGCGGCGACGCGGCTGTCCGGTTTGTACACGACGTATATCGGTCCCGCACCGCGGGCTGAGCAGAATGGCGGGGAACCCCGCACACCGATCCAGGAGGACCCATGACCGATTCACGCGAGAGCGAGCTGCTGGCATCCGTACCCACCGGCCTGTTGATCAACGGGGAGTGGCGCAGCGCCGAGGCCGGCAAGACCGTCGCCGTGAACGACCCCGCCACCGGTGACGTGCTGCTCGAGATCGCCGACGCGTCGATCGACGACGGCGTCGCGGCGATGGATGCCGCGGCCGACGCCTTCCCGTCGTGGGCGGCCACGCCGTCGCGCGAGCGCGCCGAGATCCTGCGCCGCGCGTTCGACCTGCTGCAGGAGCGCAAGGAAGACATCGCGCTGCTCATGACGCTTGAGATGGGCAAGCCCCTCGCCGAGGCGCGCGGCGAGGTCGGCTACGGCGGGGAGTTCCTGCGCTGGTTCAGCGAGGTCACCGCCCACACCCAGGGTCGCTACGGCGCGAACCCCGAGGGCACCGGTCGCATGATCGTCTCGCAGCACCCCGTGGGTCCCTGCTACCTCATCACCCCCTGGAACTTCCCCCTCGCGATGGCGACCCGCAAGATCGCCCCCGCGCTCGCCGCGGGCTGCACGGTCGTCATCAAGCCGGCCACCCTCACCCCGCTGACGACCCTGTTCTTCGCGCAGATCCTGCAGGATGCCGGTCTCCCCGCCGGCGTCGTCAACGTCGTCACCACCACGAACACCGGCCCGGTCTCGGAGCGCATCATCTCCGACCCGCGCCTGCGCAAGCTCTCGTTCACCGGCTCGACCCCGGTCGGCGTGAAGCTCCTGCAGCAGGCCGCGCCGGGTGTGCTGCGCACCTCGATGGAGCTCGGCGGCAACGCCCCCTTCGTCGTGTTCGACGACGCCGACCTCGACAAGGCGGTCGAGGGGGCGATGCTCGCGAAGTTCCGCAACATCGGCCAGGCCTGCACCGCCGCCAACCGTTTCATCGTGCAGCGCAGCGTCGTCGAGGAGTTCACGCGCCGTGTCACCGAGCGGGTCCAGGGCATGAAGATCGGCCGCGGCACCGAGGAGGGCGTGCAGATCGGACCCCTCATCGACGACCGCGCCGTCGACAAGGCCAAGACCCTCGTCGGGGATGCCGTCGAGCGCGGCGCGACCGTCACGACCGGCGGATCGCCCATCGACGGACCCGGAACGTTCTTCGAGCCCACCGTGGTGTCGGACGTGCAGCCGGGCAGCGACATCCTCCGCGAGGAGATCTTCGGACCCGTGCTGGCGATCATCCCCTTCGACGACGAGGACGACGCCGTGCGCCTCGCCAACGACACCGAGTACGGCCTCGTCTCGTACGTCTTCACCGAGTCGCTCGCGCGCGGTCAGCGCATGATCGACAAGCTCGAGACCGGGATGATGGGCCTCAACGTCGGCGTCGTCTCCAACGCCGCCGCGCCCTTCGGCGGCTGGAAGCAGTCGGGCCTGGGCCGCGAGGGCGGCGACGAGGGCATCCACGAGTACCTGCAGACGAAGTACACGCTGACGGCCAACCCGTACGCCTGACCGGGCCGCAGAAGACACCGGATGCCACGACCCCGGCGCCCCGCGAGGGCCCGGGGTCGTGGCATCCGTCGTCCTGTGCCGAGGGATGCCGGGCTGAACTCCTGAGTTTTCGGCTCCCGACGAGCGGATTCCGCGGAGTTGCGGGCCAGCGCGGACGAACGGCACCGATTTCTCAGGAGTTCGGCCCGCATCCGCCGCCCCGCGGCGGCTCGCAGCTACCGCGCCGTTCCGTTCCGCCGCCCCGCCCCGCGCCGCCCCGAGCCGCCCCGCGCCGGGCCCGCCACCGCGCGCCGGGGACGCGCGCGGTCAGCGCCGCGTCGACTCGCCGGGCACCAGCTTGACCGGGATGACCGCGCGGTCGCCGTCGCCACCGGCCATCAGGGTGTCGAGGATGTCCATCGCGCGCGCCGCGATCTTGCCCCAGTCCTGGCGGACCGTGGTGATGGTCGGTGAGATCTGCCGCGTCCACCCGACGCCGTCGAAGCCGCACAGCAGCAGATCGCCCGGCACCGACCGCCCCTCCTGCAGGGCGCGGAAGAACGCGCCGACCGCGTGCAGGTCGCTCACCGCGAAGACGGCGTCGACATCGGCGTCGGTCTCGAGCAGCTCGGCCATCGCGCTCTGGCCGCCGTCCATGCCGTAGTCCTCGCCGATGATCAGCACGTCGTCGGCCGCGAACCCCCGGTCGGCGAGACCCGCGAGGAAGCCCTCGCGACGCTCCTTCGTCGACGGCAGGTACCCCTCGCCGCCGAGCATGGCGAAGCGGGTGCCGCCGACGTCCACGAGATGGTGGGCGGCGGCGCGGCCTCCGCCGAAGTTGTCGGACCGCACCCACCCGCCGATGAGCGCCGAGTCCGCGGGCTCGTCGCACGCGACGATCGGCACGGGACTGGCCTGCAGGCGGTGCACGCCCGAGCGCGGCGGGCGCGACGGCGACAGCAGCACCCCGTCGGTGCTGCGCACGAGGTTCTCGAGCGCTTCGAGCTCGATGTCGGGCTGATAGTCGGATCCGGCCAGCACGAGCGCCCAGTCGCGCTGCGCGCCTTCGCGCTCGAACGCGTGAGCGAGCTCGGCGTAGGCCGGATGCCGCACATCGGGCAGCACGATGCCCACGGTCGTGCGGTCGGTACGTCGCCGCGCGGAGGCACGCGGGTATCCGAGGCTCTGCGCGGCCTCGAGCACGCGATCGCGCAGCTTCGGGCTCACCCCGCGGTTGCCGGTCAGAGCGTTGCTGGCGGTGGCGAGACTCACCTTCGCCGCCGTCGCCACCTCCTGGAGGGTCGGCGTCCGGCCTGGACCGTCGGTCATTCGGCATCCCTCCGCCGCGAGTGTACCCACTCGGGCGGAAGGGGGTGCTCCGCCACGGCGCGGACGATGTCGGCGAGAGTCGCCGCCTGGGCCGCGAACGCCCGCTCGCCCCAGGCGGCGTCGGCGGTCGTGGGATCGCCGATGACGCCCGAGCGCGACAGGTCGTCGACGTGCCAGGGCACGCTGACCGCGCCGAAGGGGCGGGTGAGTCCGTTCGCCGCGGCGCGCACGGCGTCCAGACCGTCGGGACGAGCCGCGTCGATCTCGACCGCGGCCGGATCGAGGGTCAGCATCACACTCGTCTCGTAGTGACCCGCGTGCGCGTCGAGGTCTCCGGTGGTGACGCCCTCCGCGAGCTCGGGCGCGAGCCCGAGCCCCGGCACGTGCACGGCGAACGCGGCGAACCCCCTGTTCTCGCGCAACTGGCGGCATGCCACGTGCAGCAGTTCGGGGTTCCCGCCGTGGCCGTTGACGAAGAGCAGCCGATGGATGCCGCTCGCGGCGACCCCGCGACCGATGTCGTCCGCGACGCCGAGCAGGGTCTGCGCCGAGAGGCCGATCGTGCCCGCGCGCCCGGCGTGCTCGGGCGAGAAGCCGAACGGGAGCGCCGGGAGGACCCAGGTGGCGACGTCCCGTGCGACGCGGGCCGCCGCCGCGGTGGCGAACGCGGCAGCGATGGTCGTGTCGGTCGTCACGGGCAGGTGCGGCCCGTGCTGCTCGGTCGCGCCGATCGGCACGAGGGCGACCCCTTCGCGAGCGGCGACCCGCGCGATCTCGGGGGAGCTCGGCATCTCAGTGCAGTCCGAGGAGCACCCGGGCCTCGGCGCGGGCCGACGGGTCGGTGTCGTACACGCCGCGCGCCGCGAGCGAGAACGCCGTCGCCCCGACCGTCCGCTCGCCGCGGGCCCACATGCACGCGTGCTGGGCCGTCAGCCGCACCAGGACGCCCTTCGCGCCGAGCGTGTCGGAGACGACCTCGGCGATCTGATCGGCCAGCCGCTCCTGCATCTGCGGGCGGGCGGCGAGCACGCGCAGCATCGCGTCGAAGTCGCCGATGCCCGCGAGTGCGCGGTCGGGCAGGTAGACCACCGACACGACGCCCTGGAACGGCAGCAGGTGGTGCTCGCACATCGAGGAGTACGGGATGTCGTGCACGGCGACCGGCCCGGGGTAGACGCCCTCGATGGGCTCGCCGCCGCCGAGGGCGCGGTGCGGATCGCCGTCCATCCCCGAGAACAGGTCGAGGCCCGCGTGCGCGACCCGGCGCGGGGTGTCGACGAGGGTCGGGTGCTCGGTGTCGAGCCCGATCGCGCGCATGTACATGCGGATGCCCTCTTCGGCGGCGTCGAGGTCGGGGGCGATGCGGGTGGCGGCGACGGCGGTGAGTTCGGTCATGGTGCGGGCCTTTCGGGGGATCAGTGGAACAGGAGCTCGGAGGCGCGGTCGACGTAGGAGTGGAATTCGGGGGTGCTGGTCATCTCGAGGGTGCGAGGGCGCGGGAGATCGATGTCGATGACCTCTTTGATGCGACCAGGACGCGGGCTCATCACCGCGACCTTGTCGCTGAGGAACACCGCCTCCTGCACGCCGTGCGTGACCATGACGGTCGTCGCCTGCTGCTCCATCCACAGGCGCTGCAGCTCGACGTTGAGCCGCTGTCGCGTCACGTCGTCGAGGGCTCCGAAGGGTTCGTCGAGGAAAAGCACGCCGGGGCGCAGGGCGAGGGCCCGGGCGATCGCGACACGCTGGCGCATCCCGCCCGACAGCTGCCAGGGTCGCGCCTTCGCGAACTGCTCGAGCCGCACCATCCGCAGGAGCTCCTGCACCCACTCGGTGTCGACGGGCAGTCCCGCGATCTCGAAGGGGAAGGCGATGTTGCGCTCGACCGTGCGCCAGGGCAGCAGCGCGTGGTCTTGGAACGCGATCCCAAAGGCGTGCTCGCGGCGCAGGGCCGCCGGGGTGAGGCCGTGCACGGTGGCCTCGCCCGAGGTGGGCGCGTCCAGGCCCGCGAGCATGCGCAGCACCGTCGACTTGCCGCAGCCGGAGGGCCCGAGCAGTGACAGGAACGAGCCGCGCGGGGTCTCGAGGTCGACGCCGTCGACGGCGACGACGGGGCCGCCGCGCGCCGCGAAGTGGCGGGTGAGGCCGCGGAGGTGCACACCGGACTCGGTCATGCGGAGCCTTTCTGAGCGGGAGTCGAGTGACGCGACGGGAAGCGGCCGGCGAGCAGGAGCGTCTCGGCCAGCACGACGAGTCCGTATGCGGTGAGGGAGAGCAGCACCGTGATGACCACGAGCGTCCAGAGCAGTCCGTAGTCGGAGTAGGACTTGCTGGTCAGCAGGTTCGCGCCGAGCCCTTCGAACGAGAAGAGGAACTCGTAGAGCGTCGCCGCCGACACCGTGGCGGGTGCGGCGAGCTTGAGCCCCGCGAACAGCGAGGGGAGGGATGCCGGCAGTTGCACGAACCGCAGCAGGGTCCATCGTCCGCCCCCGTAGGCGCGTACGAGGTCGATGGTCTCGGGCGTGGACGAGGACAGCCCCGCGCCGATGTTCATCAGCAGCGGGAAGAAGGTCACGACGGCGGCGACGACGGCCGCGGTGAGGATGCCGGAGCCGAACACCGCGTAGATGACCGGTGCCATCGCGATCAGCGGCACCGTCTGCAGGAGCAGGGCGAGGGGGAGGAAGACCGCGCGCAGCGAGCGCGAGACGGTCAGGGCGACCGCGCCGACGAAGCCCGTCCCGACGCCCAGCAGCAGGCCGACGGCGCTGTGCGTGACCGTCACGCCGATCATCGGCCCCAGGGCCGCGCGGCGATCGGCCGCGGCCGCGGGGTTGCCCGCACCGTCGACGAAGAGGTAACGCCAGACGTCGACGGGCGTCTTGGCGAGGTAGGGGCTCAGGCCCGAGAGGCCGATCGCCAGCTGCCACCCGACGAGCAGCAGCACGGCGGTGGCGAGGGTGCACAGGGTCGTCCAGACCCAGGTGGGCGTGCGGGTCATCGTGTGCTCCCGGTGTGGGCGGTCCAGGGGGCGAGGACGCGGCCGAGCGCGGCGACCGCGCCGTAGCCGAGTGCCGAGACGAGCGTCGCGAGCAGGGCGATCGCCCACATGCCGGTGTAGTCGCCGACGTACTGCTGCGAGATGAGCAGTCGCCCGGCGCCCTCGTCCACCCCGACCGTGAAGAACTCCCCGGTCATCGCGCCGAGGAACGCGGCCGGGGCGGCGAGTTTGAGCGCCGCGAGCAGCGCCGGGATGGCGGACACGACCCGCACCGTGCGGATGGCCGTCCAGGCACCTCCGCCGTAGGCGTGCACGAGGTCGATCTGCGCGGGCGCCGCGGAGCGCAGCCCCAGCAGCACCCCGACGACGAGGGGGAACTCCACGGCGAGCAGGGCCAGCACCACGCTCACGGCGCGACTGCCCGAGGGGCTCAGCAGCACGACGATGGGGGCGATCGCCGCGGCCGGGGCGCACGCGGCCACGACACCCAGTTGCGAGGCGAACGGGCCGAGCGCGGGGGTGATCATGACCAGGATGCCGAGCGCCAGCGCGATCACGACGGCCAGGCCGTAGCCGGTCAGCGCCGCCCCGGCCGTGGCCGCGAGACCCTCGGCGTAGGCGCCGTCGACGAGTCCGGTGACGGCGCGGGCGAAGACGGGGAACGGTGGGGGCACCGGACCGGGGGTGCCGTTGTCGCGCAGGTAGACCGTCACGGCCACCACGTGCCACGCGAGCATCAGCACGGCGAGTCCGGCGGCGCCCGCGAGGACGCCGCGTGCGGGCGTGGGGATCATGTCGCGGCGTCCTCTCTCGATGCGGGGCGGGAGCGGGGCTCAGGATGCCGGGACGGTGAAGCCCGGGATCAGGTCGGGGTTCTCGGCGTACACCTCTTGCAGCAGCGAGGTGTCGAACATGCTCGGGTCGGCTGTAATTCCGGCCGCGGCGAGCGATGCGACCGCCTGGTCCACGAGGTCGGGGGTGAGGGTGAAGATGCCGTTCTTGACCGTGTCCGGGGTGAGCATGAAGGAGGGCAGGACGCTCGCGGAGTCGACCTGAAGCTGCTTGTCGAGGCCGTTGTCGGCGCCGCCGTGCTTCATGGCGATGTCGGCGATGGCATCCGTGCCCTTCGTCAGGGCGGTGTTCCAGCCCTCGATGTTGGCCTTCATGATCGCCTTCAGCTCGTCGCGGTTCTCGGCCAGCTCCTTGTCGCTGACCACGACCGCATCGCCGAACTGGGCGTAGTTCGCGTCGGCGAACGACATCGTGACGACGTCGCCGCCGGCGTTCTTCACGGCGATGGGGTAGTTGGTGAGGAATCCGATGAGCGCGTCGACCTCGCCGTTCATGAGCGGGTCGACGCCGTTGGGGACGGAGACGAACTCGACGGTGTCGGCGGGCAGGTCGTTGGCCTTGAGCACCGCTTCGACGGCGAGCTTGCCGCCGGCGTCGACGCCGATGCGCTTTCCCTTCAGGTCGGCGACGGTGCGGATCGGATTGCCGGCGAGCGAGACGAAGCCGACGGGGTTCTTCACGAACTGGGCGCCGATGATCTTCAGTCCGGCACCGTCGTTGATCGCGCCGGTGATGCCGGTGAGGTCGGAGGCGAGACCCACCTGGGCCTGTCCCGAGAGGACGAGGTCCCACGAGTTGGTGTTGCCGCCGCCGGCGATGAGGTCGACCTTGTCGAAGCCGGCGTCGGTGTAGTCGCCGTCGTCTTCGGCGAAGTAGTAGCCGGCGAATTCGTAGTTCTTGATCCAGCTGAGCGCGACGCTGGCGGTGCCGAACGACGCCGGTCCGCTGCTGCTCGACGAGGCGGCGGATGAGGCGCAGCCCGAGACGGCCAGGGCGAGGGCGAGCACGCCGGCGGCGCCGGCGGCGCCGCGGCGGGTGCGGGTCGAGCGCGGGGCGGCGGCCTGCGCGCGAGCGGACGGGTGGGCGGGGAACAGGACGGTGCGAAGGTGTGACATGTCGGGAGCCTCCGTGTCGGTGAGTGTCCCGCCAATGTAAATGTTTTACTTTTCGTGAAGAGACCGCGCGTGTGTCGTGTTCGTTTCGTGTCGAGCAGTGCGCGGATCGGCCGAGGCTGGGCGGCGATCGCAGCCGCGGCGCCCCGGGCCGCGCCTCAGCCGTCCGCGTGGCGATCGAGGAACGAGAAGACTTCCGCGTCGTCGACGCCCGGGAACATCCCGCGGGGGAGCGGAGAGAACATGTGCCGGTGCACGCGCGCGCTCGGCCAGGCCTTGCCCTGCCAGCGCTCGGCGGCCTCGGTGTCGGGGCGGCGGCAGCAGGACTCGTCGGGACAGTGCGAGACGCCGCGCTTGGGGGTCTCGCGCCCGCGGAACCATCGCGCGTCGTCGAAGGGCACGCCGACCGTGATCGAGAAGTCGCCGTCGCTCGTCGTCCCGGTCTGGGTGGAGCACCAGAACGTTCCGGCGGGGGTGTCGGTGTACTGGTAGTGCTCGGTGGTGCGGTTGTGCTCGGCGAAAGCGGAGCGCGCCGAGAACTTCTTGCACACGACCTGGCCCTCGACGCTGCCGGTGACGTCGGTGGGCAGGGGGAGTCCGTCGTTCTCGTAGACGCGCGAGATCGCTCCATCGCCGTCGACGCGCAGGAAATGCAGACGGATGCCGAGATGGGTCGTCATGAGGTTGGTCATGCGCATCGCGGCGGCTTCGTGCGTGACGCCGAACGCGTCGCGGAAGTCCTCGACGGCGAGGTTCTTATCCTTCTTCGCCTGGGCGAGGAACGACATCGCGCTCGTCTCGGGCATGAGGCAGCACGCCGCGTAGTAGTTGATCTCGAGACGCTGCTGCAGGAAGTCGGCGTAGTCGGTGGGCGGGCGGTGGCCGAGCAGGCGGTGCGCCATGGCCTGCAGGGCCATCGACCGCAGCCCGTGGCCTCCCGGGATGGATGCCGGGGGAAGGTAGATGCGCCCGTTCTCGAGGTCGGTGACCGAGCGCGCTGAGTGGGGGAGATCGCTGACGTAGATGAGCTCGAACCCGAGCTGCTCGGCCATGATGCTCACCGTGCGGTGGGTGAGCGCCCCGGTGGAGTGCCCCGCGGCCTTCAGCTGCTTCTCGGCCAGTCGCTCGATGTCGGGCAGGTGGTTGTCGATCTCGCGCATGCGCAGGCGCAGCTCGGTGTTGGCGCGGCGTGCCTCCTCGGGGCTCGCGATCGTCGCGCGCTCGCGGCGCTGCAGTTCGCGATGCAGACCCAGCACGGCTTCGATCGTCTCGTCGCTCGTGCCCTTGGTGACCTTGACCGGCGGGATGCCGAGCTGGCGGAAGAACGGGGACGTCTGAGCCTTCTCGAGCTCGATCTCGAGCGCGGCCCGCCGGTTCGGGGGTTCGCGCGAGAGCAGCTCGGTGACCTCGGTCTCGGTCGCGCGCGCGATCTCCTGCAGCAGCGAGAGCTTGGGCTCGCGCTTGCCGTTCTCGATGAGGCTGAGCTGACTGCCCGCCACACCGACAAGCGCGCCCAGCTCGTCGAGGGTGTACCCCCGCGCGAGGCGGTGATGCCGGATGCGATGACCGAGCGTGGTCAGTTCGAACGACGAAGCCATTCCTTGACCATATCGAAAGAATCGGATTTTTTACATCGAGAGGCGCGGGAAAATCCTCGTTCAACGCCCTCAAGATGGGGGAAGACCACCGATTTCGCTCTCAACCGAGGAGAACGACATGGCACTCGCCGACATCTTCGCCCCCCGCTCCACCGGCCGCGCCGCCGCGGCCCCCGCTGCCCGCCCCGGACACGGCGTGAAGCCGGCCGTCGAGGGCCCGGGGCTCGCCGCCCTCACCGCCTGGGTCGACCAGGTGGCCGCTCTCACGCAGCCCGACCGCATCCACTGGGTCGACGGCTCCGCCGCCGAGAACGACGCGCTGCTGCGCGAAATGGTCGACGAGGGCAAGCTCATCAAGCTCAACCCCGAGTGGCGTCCCGGTTCCTACCTCGCCCGCTCCCACCCCGGCGACGTCGCCCGCCTGGAGTCGCGCACCTACATCGCCTCCCAGCGCGAGGAGGACGCCGGACCGACGAACAACTGGATCGCCCCGGCCGAGATCCGCGAGACGCTCAACGGCGTGTTCGAGGGGTCTATGCGCGGCCGCACGATGTACGTCGTCCCGTTCTCGATGGGCGCCGTGGGCGGCCCCCTCAGCCACATCGGCGTGCAGATCACCGACAGCGCATACGCCGTGGCATCCATCGGTGTGATGACCCGCGTCGGCACCGCCGTCACGCAGCAGATCGCGAACGGTGCGCCGTGGGTCAAGACCGTGCACTCGGTGGGTGCGCCCCTCGCTCCCGGTCAGGATGACGTCGCCTGGCCGTGCAACGACGAGAAGTACATCGTCCACTTCCCCGACACCCTCGAGGTGTGGTCGTTCGGCTCGGGCTACGGCGGCAACGCGATCCTGGCGAAGAAGTGCTTCGCGCTGCGCATCGCCTCGGTCATCGGCCGTGACGAGGGCTGGCTCGCCGAGCACATGCTGCTCATCCGCGTGATCGACCCGAAGGGTAAGGCCTACCACGTCGCCGCGGCGTTCCCCTCGGCCTGCGGCAAGACCAACCTGGCGATGCTCCGCCCGACGATCCCCGGCTGGCGCGTCGAGACGCTCGGCGACGACATCACCTGGATCCGCCCCGGCGAAGACGGACGCCTGTGGGCGATCAACCCCGAGGCCGGCTTCTTCGGCGTCGCCCCCGGAACCGGCGAGTCGACCAACGTCACCGCGATCGAGACACTGTGGGGCAACACGATCTTCACGAACGTCGCCCTGCGCCCCGACGGCGACGTGTGGTGGGAGGGTCTGACCGACGAGGCGCCGCCGCACCTCATCGACTGGGAGGGCAACGACTGGACGCCCGCGTCGGGCCGCCCCGCCGCCCACCCGAACTCGCGCTTCACCGTCGGAGCCGCCCAGTGCCCGCAGATCGCGGAGGACTGGGAGGCCCCCGAGGGCGTCCCGCTCGACGTCATCCTGTTCGGCGGTCGCCGCGCCACGAACGTCCCGCTCGTGCTCGAGGCCACCGACTGGTCGCACGGCGTCTTCCTCGGTTCGACCGTGTCGAGCGAGAAGACCGCGGCGCAGGAGGGCACGGTCGGCGAGCTGCGTCGCGATCCCTTCGCGATGCTCCCGTTCTGCGGCTACAACATGGGCGACTACTTCGGCCACTGGCTGAAGGTCGGCCAGAAGCTGCGCTTCGACCGCGCGCCCCGCATCTTCCAGGTCAACTGGTTCCGCAAGGGCGACGACGGCCGCTTCCTGTGGCCCGGGTTCGGCGACAACGCCCGCGTGATCGACTGGATCATCCGCCGCGTCGACGGACAGGTGGATGCCGTGGACAGCCCGATCGGACGCCTGCCGCGCACCGAAGACCTCGACCTGACGGGCCTCGACCTGCCCTCCGCCGACCTCGAGGAGCTCTTCGCGATCGACCGCGACTCGTGGCTCGCCGAGGCCGACCTCACGGAGGAGTTCTACGACACCTTCGGTTCGCACCTGCCGGCCGCCCTGCGCGCCGAGCTCGCGTCGCTGCGCTACCGCCTGCAGCGCGCCTGAGACCGGTTCGCCCCCGCGCCGTGTCGCGCCGCGGGGCGAGCCCTGGAATCGACGCCCCTCCCGTTCTTGGCGCGCGGAAGGGGCGTCGGTGCGTTCCGGGAGGGCGAGCGCGAGACGGTATCCCGCCGACGACTCGGTGCCGCGCTGCAGCCGAGATGTCGGCCGGATGCGGTCTCGCGCGGCGCGCGTGCCGGCGGCTCGCGAGCGCCCCCCGCTCGCGCGGCTACACCAGCAACTGGTGCTTCGCCAGGTCGCGGTACAGGGGAGTGGATGCCACGAGCTCGCTGTGCGTGCCCTGGCCGACGACGCGGCCGTCCTCGAGCACGACGATCAGGTCGCTGTCGACGACGGTCGACAGGCGGTGCGCGATGACGAGCAGCGTGCGGCCTGTCGCCACGGCGTCGATGGCCTCGCGCATGCGCTGTTCGTTCACCCCGTCGAGCGACGAGGTCGACTCGTCGAGCAGCAGCACCGGAGGTGCGGCCAGCAGTGCCCGCGCGATCGCGAGACGCTGACGCTCCCCGCCCGAGAGCATCACGCCGTCTTCGCCGACCGGGGCATCGACGCCGAGCGGGTTGCGCTCGAGCACGTCGCCGAGGTTCACTTCGCGCAGCACGCGCTCGCAGTCGGCGTCCGAGGCATCGGGCGAGGCCAGTCGCAGATTGTCGGCGATCGTGCCGGCGAGGGTGGGCGCGTCCTGTTCGACGTAGCCGAAGCGCGCGCGCAGGTCGTCGCGGGGGAGGTCGCGCGCGTCGACCCCGTCGACGAGGATCGCTCCCGCGGTCGGGTCGTAGAACCGCTCGACGAGTGAGAGGATCGTGCTCTTACCCGCCCCCGACGGTCCGACGAGGGCGACCCGCGCCCCGCGCGGCACGGTGAACGACACTCCGCGCAGCACCTCGTGGTCGGTCTCGGCGGGCGCCGGTTCGGTCGCATCGAGGTGCGCCCCGGCGAGCACCGATCGCGCTTCCGCGGCCGCCGCCTCGCGCGCCTTGACGACGTGTTCGGGGTAGCGGAAGCGCACATCCTGGAAGACGATCGCCGCGGCACCCGGGATCGTCGCCGACCCGGCGGGCCTGTCGTCGTCGTCTTCGAGGGGAAGGTCGAGCACTTCCTGGATGCGCCCGAGCGCGCCGAGCGCCTGGTTCACCGACGTGATCGCCCCGATGGCCGAGGCGAGGGGTTGGACGAGCAGGAAGAGGAAGATCACGAACGTCACCAGGGAGGCGACGTCGATCGCCCCGGATGCCACGCGGTACCCGCCGACGCCGAGCACGACGAGCAACGACACCTGCAGGGCCACGAACGCGACCGGGACGATCAGCGCCGAGACCCGCGCGATCCGCACCCCGGCGGCGTAGGCCGCGGTGGCGTTCTCGGTCACGGCGGTGATCTCGCGCTCGGTCGCGCCCGCGGCGCGGATCGTGCGGATCGAGCCCACGGCCCGCTCGACGCCCGACGACAGCTCGCCGACCTTGGCCTGCTGGTCGGCGGAGGCCGCGCGGATGCGGGTGCTGAGCACGACGACGAGCGCGAGCGAGGCGCCCACGACCACGACGATCAGCCCGAGCAGGAGGGGGTCGATGAAGGCCATCGCGATCACGGCGCCGACGAGGATGAGGGCGTTGCCGACGGCATCCGCGAATCCCTGGGTGAGGACGGCGTAGAGCAGCGTGGTGTCGGTACCCACGCGCGAGACGAGGTCGCCCGTGCGCCGCGCGTCGAATTCGCTGACGGGCAGTCGCAGGATGCGCGCGATCAGGCGGCGTCGCGACGAGTACACCACCGCCGTGCCCGTGCGCTGCAGCAGGTAGTGCTGGAAGCCGGAGATCACCGACGACAGCACGACGAAGGCGATGAGCAGCCAGACCAGGGCGCCGAGGGGAACCGCGTTCTGCACGCGCGTGATGACCTGGCCGACCAGCAGCGGCTGCGCGAGCGTCGCCGCCGCCCCCAGCACGCTCAGCACCGCGACCACGCCGAGCGTGCGCTTGTGCTCGAGAAGGAACGGCAGCAGCTGACGGAACGATGCGCGCGGACCGTCGGCGGGGCGGCGGCCGCGCCGACCGCGCGCGGAAGCGGGTGAAGACATGCTCATCCTCGGGAGAAGAATCGGGGTACTCCGACCGTACCTTCCGTGGCTATGCGCGTCGCCCGCGCAGGGTCGCGTCGGGGAGAACCCGCGCCGGAGCACCGGTGGGGAGGAGGGGTGCGTCGCGGAACGACGGATGCCACGAGGCCGGGGCCCCGTGGCATCCGTCGTCGAGACGACCGGCGTTACGGTGCCGTCGCCCCCGCGGCGATGTTGTCGTCGTAGTCGACGTCCTTGGTCTCGGGCGAGAGCACGAGCGCGACGAGGGTCAGCACGCCCATCGCCGACAGGTAGACCCCGACGAGCCAGGGGTTGCCGTCGCCCGCGGCCCACAGCGCCACGGCGACGATCGGGGCCAGCGCGGCGCCGAGGATCGACGAGACGTTGTACGAGATCGCCGAGCCGGTGTACCGCGTGTTCGTCGGGAACAGCTCGGGCAGCACGGCGCCCATGGGGCCGAAGGTCGATCCCATGAGCAGGAACCCGATGATGAGGAACGCCTGCACGTACACGTGGGTGAGCGTCGCGTCGGCCTGGGGCAGCAGGAAGAACGCGAAGGTGAGACCGAAGACGATGATCGCCGTGGTCACCACGATGAGCAGGCGCTTGCGTCCGAAGCGGTCGGCGAGGGGGCCCGACAGCATCGTGAAGACACCGAAGAACACCACGCCGATGATCTGCATGATGACGAAGTCCGTGTATCCGAAGCCGAGGCCCGGTACGTATGCGGCGGCGTCGAACGCGGTCCCGGCCTTCTCCGCGGCGGCCGCGGCGCCCTCGGCGGTCGGCTTGGTGCCGTACGAGAGCGTGAAGCTCGTCATGAGGTAGAAGAGCACGTAGGTCGCCAGCATGATGAACGTGCCGAGGATCAGCTGCTTCCAGTTGCGTCGGATGACCTCGCCGAGCGGGAACTTGCGGATCACGCCGCTCTTCTCCGCCTTCGCGAACGACTCGCTCTCGACGAGCCGCAGGCGCACCCAGAGGCCCACGATGACCATCACGGCCGAGAACAGGAACGGCACGCGCCAGCCCCAGGCGAGGAACTCCGCCGAGCGCTGCGCCGTGCCGTCCGGGTGCGGCAGCGCGAAGTTGATGATGAGGAAGATGCCGTTGGCGATGATGAAGCCGATGGGCGCACCTAGCTGCGGGAAGGTGCCGAACAGCGCGCGCTTGCCCTTCGGGGCGTTCTCGGTGGCCACCAGCGCCGCGCCCGACCACTCGCCGCCGAGGGCGAAGCCCTGCGCGAGACGCATGATCAGCAGCAGGATCGCCGCCCAGACGCCGATCTCGTTGAACGTCGGCAGCAGACCGATGAGGAAGGTGGCGACACCCATGGTCAGCAGGGATGCCACGAGGGTGGCCTTGCGACCGAAGCGGTCGCCGAAGTGACCGAAGACGACGGCGCCGAGGGGGCGCGCGACCATGGCGGCGCCGAAGACGCTGAACGACAGCAGCAGCGAGGTGGTCTCGTTGCCGGTCGGGAAGAAGAGGATCGGGAAGACGAGCACGGCCGCGGTCGCGTACGCGTAGAAGTCGTAGAACTCGATCGTGGTGCCGATGAGGCTCGCGGTGATGACGCGCGAGCGGGGATTGGCCGGAGCCGGGGCCTGACGAGTGGAGGGGGATGACGTGGTCATGACTGCCTGACGGGAAGATTCTTCGTTCGCGTCCGGGGTGGGGCGCAGCGGTGGCACGCAGCGGTCACGGGGGTGGTGGTGAGAGAGCGCACGGGCGGGGGCACCGGCGACGTCCCCGAGTGAGGGGCGTCTAGACCCTCCAGTCTATGCGCGCGCTGAACACGCTCCGTCCCGCGCGCACGTCTCGCGGGGACGGGACGACCGTCAGTGCCAGATGACGGCGAGCCCGGCGTTGAGCAGGGCCAGGATGCCAATGGGCCAGAAGATCGCGGGGGAGAGCGAGCCGGTGCGCTTCTGGCGGGCCGAACCGATGCCCAGCAGAGCGCCGATCACGAGCAGCACGACGAGCTTGATGCCGATCTTGGCGTAGTTGAGATCGTGATCGGTACCCCAGGGTGCCGAGAGGATGAGCCCCGTGACGAGCGAGATCACGATCGCGTAGTTCATCAGCGGCGTGACGCGCACGCGTCGGGCGACCGCCTCGACGACCCACGCGCCGAAGAGGATGGCGAAGCCGACGAGGTGGACGAGGACGACGACGCTGCGCAGGATCTCCATACCCGTCAGGGTAGGGATGCCGCGGGTGCGCCGCCAGCAAGGAGGGCCTCACCCCGCGCGCGGTCCTCCTCGAGCATCAGGCGTGGAACGGGCCCGGCGACCGCACTGGTCACCGGGCCCGTCGTCCAGGAGACGCGTCAGCCGCGCAGCTCGCGCAGCACGAGGGCGGTGCGGATCGCGGCATCCGCCGCCTCCTCGCCCTTGTCCTCCTTGGAGCCCTCGAGGCCCGCGCGGTCCAGGCCCTGCTGCTCGTCGTCGAGGGTGAGCACGCCGAATCCGACGGGCTTGCCGGTGTCGAGAGCGACGCGGGTGAGACCGTCGGTCGCGGCCGACGAGACGAACTCGAAGTGCGGCGTCCCGCCCCGGATGATCACGCCGAGGGCGACCACGGCATCCGCTCCGCCGTCGAGAGCGGCCTTCGCCGCGACGGGGAGCTCGAACGACCCCGGCACGCGCATGACGCGGTAGGTCGCGCCGGTCGCGTCGAGCACGCGCTTCGCGCCGGCGATGAGGCCGTCGGTGATGACCTCGTGCCAGGTGCCGGCGATGACGACGACGTTCAGTCCGGAAGCGTCGACGCCGCCGGTCTCGGGTGCTCCACTGCCGGCCATCAGGCGCTCTCTTCCTTCATGTGCGCGAGGGCGTCGCGCAGGTCGTCCTCGGCGATGATGTGACCCATGCGGTCGCGCTTCGTCTCGAGGTACTGGTGGTTGTTGGGGCCGACGCCCACGAGCAGCGGCACCTGTTCGACGACGTCGAGGCCGAAGCCGCGCAGCTGGTTCACCTTGTCGGTGTTGTTGGTGAGCAGACGCACCTGTTCGACACCGAGGTCGGTCAGGATGCCGGCGGCGGCGGCGTAGTCGCGCGCGTCGGCGGGCAGGCCCAGGGCGAGGTTGGCATCCACCGTGTCCATGCCGCGCTCCTGCAGGTTGTACGCGCGCAGCTTGTTGATGAGGCCGATTCCGCGTCCCTCGTGTCCGCGCATGTAGATCACGATGCCGCCGTCGCGGTCGATCGTGTCGAGCGCCGCTTCGAGCTGGGGCCCGCACTCGCACTTCAGCGAGCCGAACGCCTCACCGGTCAGGCACTCCGAGTGCACGCGCACGAGCGGAGCCTGCTCGGTCAGGTCGCCCGAGACCACGGCCAGGTGATCGGTGCCGGTGACGCGGTCCTTGTACGCCAGGAAGCGGAAGGTGCCGTGCGAGGTCGGCACGTTCGACTCGGCGCGCAGGCTCACGCGGCGCTTGGGTGCGGCGGTCGCCGGCAGGGGATCGGTCTCGTTCAGATGGGCGATGAGCTGCTCGATCGTGATGACCGGGATGCCGTCGCGCTCGCCGAGCTCGAAGAGCCCGGGCAGGCGCATCATGCTGCCGTCCTCGGCCACCACCTCGGCGATCGCGCCGACGGGCTCGAGACCCGCGAGACGCATGAGGTCGACGGCGGCCTCGGTGTGCCCGGCGCGCTCGCGCACACCGCCGTCCACCGCGCGCAGCGGCAGCACGTGACCGGGCCGGATCAGGCTCGACGGCACGGACTCGGGGTTCGCGAGCACGTTGAGGGTGCGGGCGCGGTCGGCCGCGCTGATGCCGGTCGTCACGCCCGATGCGGCGTCGACGCTCACGGTGTACGCGGTGCCACGGGCATCTTGATTGACCTCGACCATCGGGGGCAGGTCGAGTCGGTCGGCCCACTCCGCGGGCAGGGGGGCGCAGACGTATCCGCTCGACCAGCGCACGGTCCACGCGAGCCACTCGGGGGTCGCGAGTTGCGCCGAGATGATGACGTCGCCCTCGTTCTCGCGGTTCTCATCGTCGGCGACCAGGATCGGCCGCCCCTGACGCAGGGCCTCCAGGGCCTCGGGGATGGTGGACAGGCTCATGCGGAGCCCCTCTCGGTCGGAGTGCGGAAGGCGAGCATGCGCTGGACATGACGCGCCAGGATGTCGGTTTCGAGGTTCACGGGCGTGCCGGCCTCGGCTCTGCCGAGGGTCGTCGCCTCGAGCGTTTCGGGGATCAGCGAGACCTCGAGCCACGGCTCGGGGTCGGAGGCCTCACTGACGGCGCTGACGGTGAGCGAGACGCCGTCGATCGCGATCGAGCCCTTGTCGACCACGAGCGGGGCGAGGGGGGCCGGGATGCCGACGCGCACGACGCTCCACTGAGCACCCGGGCGCACCTCGCGCACCACGCCGGTGCCGTCGATGTGGCCCTGCACGATGTGCCCGCCGAGGCGGCCGTGCGCGGCGGTCGCGCGCTCGAGGTTGACCGCGCGGCCCGGCGCGACGTCGGCGAGCGTCGACATGTCGAGGGTCTGCTTCATCACGTCGGCGGTGAACCAGTCGTCGCCCTGGTCGACGACCGTCAGGCACACGCCGCTGACCGAGATCGAGTCGCCGTGGCCGGCGTCCGACACCGACAGCGGTGCGCGCAGCGTCAGTCGTACGCCGTCTCCCGACGGCTCGACGGCGGTGACCGCGCCGATCTCTTCGACGATTCCGGTGAACATCAGGCTTCTCCTCTGTTCTCGTGGGTGCCGGCGGCTTCCGAGCCGGTCGGGTGGGGCACGGCGACGATCAGCAGGTCGTCGCCGAGGGTCTGCAGGGATGCCACGTCGAGGCGTCGCGCGTCGGCGATGGTCGGCACGCCCAGGTCGCCGAGCGCCAGGCGTGAGCCGCCGAGCAGGACCGGGGCGACGTAGACGAGCACCTCGTCGGCGAGGCCCTCGCGCACGAACGCGCTCGCCAGGGTCGGTCCGCCCTCGACGAAGACGCGCTGCACGCCCCGGCCGGCGAGGTCGGCGAGCACCGCGCGCAGGTCATGGGTCGCGAAGAACAGCGGCTCCCGCGGGTGCCGACGCACGGCGGCATCCGCGGCCGTCTCGCTCTTCCCGATGATCACGGGGACGGGCTGGGCATCGAGCAGTGAACCGTCGGCCGCTCGCGCGGTGAGCGCGGGGTCGTCGGCCCCCACCGTGCCGGTGCCGGCGACGATCGCGTCGGCCTGGGCGCGACGGGCGTGCACGTCGCGACGCGCGGCGGGGCCGGTGATCCACTGGCTCGACCCGTCATCGGCCGCGGCGCGCCCGTCGAGGCTCTGCGCCCACTTGACGCTCACGTGGGGGCGGCCGGTGCGCTGCAGGCCGATCCAGTCGTGGATGAGGTGCTCCGCGGCATCCGCCTCGACGCCCGATTCGACGTCGACGCCCGCGTCGCGCAGTCGCGCTGCTCCGCCGGTCGCGGTGTCGGTCGGGTCGTCGATCGCGTGCACGACGCGGCCGACCCCGGCCTCGATCAGAGCCACCGCGCACGGACCCGTGCGCCCGGTGTGGTTGCAGGGCTCCAGGGTCACCACGGCGGTCGCGCCGCGCGCGGCTCCGGGGGCCAGCTGCGACAGGGCGTCGACCTCGGCGTGCGGGGTCCCCGCGCCGCGGTGGTAGCCCTCGGCGAGGACCTCGCCGGTCGGCGAGAGGATCACGGCACCCACCTGCGGATTGAGCCCGCGCGGGCCGCGCCGGGCGAGCTGCAACGCTCGCCGCATGGCGTCGATCTCGACGGCGGATGCCATTTCCCTGTCCTTCCCGCGGATGCCGGGCAGGGGGAGCGGGAAGGCGCGACGCGCCGTCCGTGCTGCCTCCTATCCGGACTAGCGAGGGAGGACCCTCGCATCACCGTCGGTTCCGGAATTCCACCGGATCGGCCCCACCGCGTGGCGCGGAGGGGTTCGCGGACTGTCACCGCCGGTTCGGATTCTCACCGACCCCGGAGCACGTTGTTTGCACTTCGAAGTGTAGTCAACGCGCGGTTTGCGGTTTCATTCCCCGACTTCTGACGACGTTTTGTGGTAGCCGGACCGTGTGCCGGGACCCGGAGCGACTGCGCGTCGCGGGGTGCTGTGCACCGTCATGCGCAGCTCGGACGGTGGGCCGCGTCACCGCGCGCCGGAAGGGAGCGACGAGCGTCGCATTCTTCGACCCCGCCACGGTGGAGCTCACTTCAGCAGGCGCGACAGTCGACGATCCGCGAGCAGCTTGCCGCCCGTCTGGCAGGTGGGGCAGTACTCGAGGGAATTGTCGGCGAAGAACACGCTGCGTACCTCATCGCCGCACACGGGGCACGCCTCGCCCCGTCGTCCGTGCACGCGCATGCCCCGTCGCTTGGCATCCTTCAGCTCGGCCGGCGGCTTTCCGCGCGCCTCGTGGATCGCTTCGGCCAGTGTCGTGGTCATCGCCGTGAACAGACGGTCGACCTCGTCATCGGACAGGGTGGCGGCCAGCGCGTACGGCGACATCTTCGCCGCGTGCAGGATCTCGTCGGAGTAGGCGTTGCCCACCCCGGCGATGATCGACTGATCGCGGAGCACCCCCTTGATCTGCGTGCGACGGCCCGCGAGGAGCGACCCGAAGGTCGCCCGGTCGAAACCCGCGCTGAGCGGGTCGGGCCCCAGACGCGCGATCCCCGGCACCTCTGCGGGGGAGTGCACCGCGTACACGGCCAGCGACTTCTTCGTTCCCGCCTCGGTGAGATCGAACCCCGACCCGTCGTCGAAACCGACGCGTAGAGCGATCGGCGTCTTACCCGGCTTGATGATCGTGGTGGGAAGGGCGTCGTACCACCGCAGCCACCCGGCCTTGGCGAGATGGAAGACCAGATGCACGGCGCCGTCGGTCGCGATGTCGAGGAACTTGCCGTGGCGATCGACGCCCGTGACGTGCGCGCCGACCAGCGCGGTCAGCGGTGGGTCGTAGGTCTTGAGCGCGTTGATCGCCGACACGGTGGCCTTGTCGACACGCAGCCCCGTGACGCGACCCCGCAGGAACTCGACGAGCCCTTCGACCTCAGGCATCTCCGGCATGCGGCCATGCTGCCACGCCCCTCCGACATCGGGGGCGGGCCTTGCGTCCTAGCCGAGCACCGGCCACGGCACCGGCGCGCGGTCGTCGCCGCGCAGCAGTCCGCCGATCCACAGGTCGGATCGCCCGAGCGCGTTGACGTGCGCCCGTCGCAGCAGACCCTCGTAGCGGAACCCCAGTGACCTTGCGACGCGCGCCGAGCCGGTGTTGCCCACGACGGCCCGCCACTCGATCCGTTCGACCGCGGGACGCTCCGGCGCGAAGCCCCAGTCGACGACGGCGCGCGCCGCCTCGGTCGCGACGCCCCGGCCACGCACGCGGGACGACACCCAGTACCCGATCTCGGGTCCGCCGCTCGGCAGGTTCGCGAGTCCCACCATCCCCACGAGCCGCCCGTCGAGGCGGATCCCCCAGGTCGCCTCCGACCCGTCGGCCCACCATCGACGCGTCAGGTCGACGAACGTTTCGGCGTCGGCCGGGAGGTAGGGGGAGGGAACCGTCGTGAACCGCTGGATCGCGGCATCCTGGCACTCCGCGTGGATCGTCGCGACGTCGCCGTCGCCCGGCGTCGACAGCTCGAGGCGAGCGGTGTGCAGGACCTGGGGGTGCATCCGGCCACGCTACCGGCCCGCCTGGCCGTGGTGTCGGCGAGCACGCCTCCTGCGATTCGGTACGGCGAGGAGGAATGAGGGCCCGGTCGGCGGGATCTGCAGGAGTTGTGCCGCTCGCGCCCCGGAGCGAAGTTATCCCCAAAAGTCGTTGTGAGCCCACGGTGGCCGTTCCCGGTGGGGGACCCTCGATCCGTGTCCTCCGTCTCGGCTTCCTTCCGCGATCTCCGTGCCGAGGGAATGACCCGTGGCGAGATCGATCGGGCGGTCCGAGCGGGTCATCTGCTGCGCGCCCGACGGGACACGTATCTGCCGGCCGGGGTGTCGGCCCCCGTTCTGCGCGCGGTGCAGCACGGAGGCCGTCTGGATTGCCTGTCCCTGCTCGACGAACGCGGCGTGTTCGCGCACGATGTCGGGTGCCTGCACGTGCAATTCGATCGTGACGCGAGTCGCCTGCCGGTGCGGGGGAGTGACGTTCGGGGGCACTGGCGGTCGAGCGCCGCACGTCCTCGAGCCACCCACGCGCCGATCATCGAGGCTCTCGTCCAGTCGGCAGCGTGTCAACCACCGCGGAGCCTGATCGCGTCGCTGGACAGCGCCTGGAACCGTGGACTCATCGACGAGGCGGATCTGAGCGAGATCTTCCGCGCGCTCCCGCGCCGTTTCCGGCGCCTGCGGCGTCTCGTGGATCCCTCGGCGGAATCGGGACCCGAGACGCTGGTGCGGCTCATGCTCCGCGGTCTCGGGCTGCGGTGGAGAGCACAGGTGAAGATCGCGCACGTGGGCCGGGTCGACTTCGTGGTGGAGGGGTGGCTCATCATCGAATGCGACAGCAAGGCCCATCACGCCTCCTGGGAGGCTCAGCGTGAGGACCGTCGTCGCGATCGCGCCGCCGCAGCGGCGGGTTACGTCACCCTCCGCCTCATCGCGGAGGAGATCCTGTACAAACCGGAGGTGGTTCGTGCGGCGATCGCGGGGCTCAAGCCGCGACTCCGTCGCTGACGCCGCGCGCGGCCCGACTCGCGCGAGATTCCAGCCTCGTGGGCTCTGGTCATGACGTCCTCGGCGTCGGCGGGACCCGAGGTGCTCGGTCGTCCGCGGACTTCGCGTCGGGCGTGTGAAGAGGCGCTGCCCGGGCGCGCGTGACGTCGCGCTGCCTGCACAACTCCTGCAATTCGGGGCAGGAAGGGGCGGGAGCTGGCGCGGCGGGCCGATCTGCAGGAGTTGTGCGGGGGCCGGGACGACCGTGGGGCGTCGGTCGTGCGCGACCGACGTCGCGCGGGCCCGCGCGCGAGGTCGCGCTGCCCGCACAACTCCTGCAATCCGGGGCAGAAAGGGGCGGGAGCTGGCGCGGCGGGCCGATCTGCAGGAGTTGTGCAGGCCACACGTCGCACAGCGCGCGCAGCTCGGGTCCGGCTCGTGCTCGGCGGAACACCGACGCCCGCACGCCCCCGAGGGAGCGCGCGGGCGTCGAGCGGAGCGGGTCAGCCGCGGCGCAGCAGTCCGATGCGGTCGTACACGTCGGAGAGGGTCTTCTCGGCGACGGATGCCGCCTTGCCGGCGTTCACGGCGAGCACGCGGTCGAGCTCGGCGGGGTCGTCGAGCAGCTCGAGGGCGCGCTCGCGCACCGGCTCGAACTCGTTCACGACGACCTCGGCGAGACCCTTCTTGAAGTCGCCGTAGCCGCGGCCGGCGTATTCGTCCTCGATCGCGGTGATCTCGCGACCGGTCAGGGCCGAATAGATCACCAGCAGGTTGGAGACGCCCGGCTTCTCGTCGCGGTCGAACCGCACCGCGCCCTCGGAGTCGGTCACCGCGCGCATGATCTTCTTCGCGCTGACCTTGGGGTCGTCGAGCAGCCACAGCACGCCCGCGTCGGACTCGGCCGACTTCGACATCTTCGACGTGGGGTTCTGCAGGTCGTAGATGCGCGCGGTCTCGCGCCGGATCACGGGCTTGGGCACCGTGAAGGTCTCGCCGAAGCGCTGGTTGAAACGCTCGGCGAGGTCGCGCGTGAGCTCGATGTGCTGCTTCTGGTCGTCGCCGACGGGAACGACATCGGTCTGGTACAGCAGGATGTCGGCGGCCATCAGCACGGGGTAGGTGAAGAGTCCGACGTTCGTGGCGTCCGTGCCGTAGCGGGCCGACTTGTCTTTGAACTGGGTCATGCGCCCGGCCTCGCCGAAGCCGGTGAGCGTCGACAGCACCCACTGCAGTTCGGCGTGCGCGGGCACGTGCGACTGCACGTACAGCGTCGACCGCGAGGGCTCGATGCCCGCGGCGATGTACTGGGCGGCGGTGCGGCGGGTCTTCTCGCGACGCTCGGCGGGGTCGCCGGGCTGCGTGAGGGCGTGCAGGTCGACGACGGAGAAGAACGCGTCGTACTCGTCCTGCAGGTCGCGCCACTGCAGCAGGGCCCCGATGTAGTTGCCGATCTGGAGGCTGTCGGCGGAGGGCTGCATTCCGGAGTAGAGGCGCTCGGTGGTCACCGTTCGATCCTAGGCGGCACGTCGCGCGGCGGTGGTCGCCGGCTCAGCGCCCCAGGGTGTAATCCACGATGACGGGGGAGTGATCGCTCCACCGCGTGTCGTACGACGGGGCGCGGTCGACGCGATACGAGGTAACCCGCTCGGCGAGAGCGGGGGTGGCGACGTGATAGTCGATGCGCCAGCCGCTGTCGGTGTCGAACGCCTTGCCGCGCATCGACCAGAACGTGTAGGGGCCGTCGACCTCGCCCATGGCGCGGCGGCCGACGTCGATCCACCCCAGGCCCGTGCCGGTCGATCCGTCGACGCCCTCGACCTGCTGGCCGGCCGGACCGAAGAAGCGGTCGAAGTAGGCGCGCTCGCGGGGGAGGAAGCCGGCGTTCTTGCGATTGCCCCGCCAGTTCTTGATGTCGAGCTCCCGATGGCCGACGTTGAGGTCACCGGCGACAAGGGCCAGCTCGCGCTCGGCGGCGAGTTCGACGAGACGGCGCTCCATCGCATCGAGGAAGAGCCACTTGGCATCCTGCTTCGGGGTGTCGACCTCTCCGCTGTGCACGTAGGCGCTGACGATGGTGACCGTCTCGCCGTCGATGTCGAAGTCGGTCTCGATCCAGCGGCCGGAGGCGTCGAGCGGCTCCGGACCCAGGTGCGTGCGCGTGGCGACGCCCGGGAGCCGGCTGATGATCGCGACCCCGGCACGGCCCTTCTGCAGCGCTTCGTCGTTGACGATCTGCCACCCCGGCAGGGCCTCGGCCAGCTGCGCGGCGGTCGCCCGCACCTCTTGCAGGGCGACAATGTCGGCGCCGGAGGCGTCGAGCCACTCGGTCATGCCCTTGCGGACGGCGGCACGGATGCCATTGACGTTGACGGAGACGATACGCACGGAACGAGCCACCCGACGAGCCTAACCGCGACCTCCGACATCGGTCCGAGCCGTCGTCGTCGCTGCGACGGAGGGCCGAGGCGCGCCCGCGCGCCCGCCCTCACGCCCGCGCGCCAGTGCCCGCGCGCCCACCCGCCCGCACGCCCGAGCGCCGAACGGCCGAGCGCCTCAGTCCGGCAGCAGCGACATGCGGCGCGGAGCCGGAACGTCGGCCTCCGTGCGCGCGAGCACCTTCTCCGCCGCCGCGAGACGGCGTCGCGCGCGCCAGCGCCACGGCCAGCGCGACAGCGCGAGCGCCTTCTCGGCCTCGCGGACCCCCACCTGCGCCGCGATCACGAGGGCCGCCTGCTCCATGGCGCGGCGATCCTCGGGGGAGCGCAGCGGTACGTCGCGGTCGCCGGCGGCCACGGCGATCCACGCGGCCGAGACGAGGATGACGATGCCGATGAACCGGAACCACAGCAGGAATCCGATGAGCACCGTGAACGTCGCCAGCAGGGGGTTCGACGGCGTGTAGACGAACAGGAACCCCGCGCCGACCTGCAGCACGACCATCCCCGTGGCACCGACGATCGCTCCCGGCCACGCGCGGCGCCACGACAGCGTCGTGCCCGTCAGGAAGCGGAAGAGCGACGCGAGGGCGACGGTGTTGATGCCGAACGCGACCACGAGCGACACCAGCCGCGCGCCGATGGACCAGCCGAGCGTCTCGCGATCCCACCCGATCAGCCCGAACACCAGATCGACGGCGCCGGTGGTCACCGAGCCGAGGACGGCTCCGACGAGCAGCGAGACCCCGAAGAGGATGGATGCGAGGAAGTCGCGGGCCTTCAGCATGACGTAGTTGCGCATGTCGAAGGGGAGGCCGAAGGTGTCGCGTACGGCACGACGGGTGAAGGTGACGAATCCGATGGTCGTCCACACGACCACGACGCCGGCGACGACGCCGGTGATGGTCAGCAGGCGGCCGCTGTCCTGGGCGACGGACTCCACCTGCTCGCGGTGGACGAGCCCGTTCTCGCTGATCAGCCCCGGGATGTAGCTGTTGATGATGCGGATCAGCCCGTTGATCGCGGCGGGGCTCCCGCCCAGCCAGATCCCCACCCCCGCGAACGCGAGGTACAGCGCCGAGAACACGGCGAACAGCCCCTGGTAGCTCATCCCGGCGGCGAGCAGGAACCCGTTGTGCTGCAGGAAGTGCCGCCACACGCGGATCGGGAACCACTGCGCGATCTTCGCGGCGCGCGCGATCGGCTGGTCGAGGCGCTCGCGAACAGCGACCTGCGCCGCCTCGAACCTGTTGCGCAGAGACGGGTCGTCGTCGCGCACCGCGGGCAGCGGTCGCGGGTCGGCGTGGGTCTCGGTCACCCGTCGAGCCTACTGAAGGGATGCCGCCCGCCCGCGGACTTCCGCACCTCGCGGCACCCGCCCCCGCCGCGCGCCGCGGCACCCGTCCCGCGGCTGGCCGCGGCACCCACTCCCGCCGCTCGCCGCGGCACCCGTCCCGCGGCTGGCCGCGGCACCCACTCCCGCCGCTCGCCGCGGCACCCTCCCCGCGCACCAGCGGGCGCGCGGCATCCGGTGTTCCCCGCCCTTGCGCGATCAGGTCATGCCCCGGGAACGCCGAACGGCGGGGCGCCGGAGCGCACCCGCCGTTCGAGGGAGAAGGGTCAGCGACCGCCGCGGAGGACGGCCTGCTTGACCTCGGCGATGGCCTTGGTGACCTCGATGCCGCGGGGGCACGCCTCGGTGCAGTTGAAGGTCGTGCGGCAGCGCCACACACCTTCTTTGTCGTTGAGGATGTCGAGGCGCACGTCGCCCGCGTCGTCGCGCGAGTCGAAGATGAAGCGGTGCGCGTTGACGATCGCGGCGGGGCCGAAGTACTGCCCGTCGGTCCAGAACACGGGGCACGACGAGGTGCACGCGGCGCAGAGGATGCACTTCGTGGTGTCGTCGAAGACCTCGCGGTCGACGATCGACTGGATGCGCTCCTTGCCGGGCTCGGGCTTCGAGTTCGAGATGAGGAAGGGCTGCACCTCGCGGTAGGAGGCGAAGAACGGCTCCATGTCGACGATGAGGTCCTTCTCGAGGGGCAGGCCCTTGATCGCCTCGACGTAGATCGGCTGCGAGATGTCGAGATCCTTGATCAGCGTCTTGCAGGCCAGGCGGTTGCGGCCGTTGATGCGCATGGCATCCGATCCGCAGATGCCGTGCGCGCACGAGCGGCGGAACGACAGCGAGCCGTCGACCTCCCACTTGATCTTGTGCAGGGCGTCGAGCACGCGGTCGGTGGAGTACAGTTCCACGTCGTAGTCGACCCAGCGGGGCTCGTCGTCGACCTCGGGGTCGAAGCGGCGGATGTTGAAGGTGACGAGGAACGACTGGATGCCGGTGTCCTCAGGAGTCTGCTCGACCTCTTCCGAGGTGTCGACCTGCTCGATGACGGTGGATGCCATCTCAGTACTTCCTCTCCAGCGGCGGGTAGCGCAGCTCCCCGGCCTCGTTCTTGGTGAACACCACGGGCTTCCAGCCGAGTTCGATGTGGTCGGCGGGGTGCGACGAGTGCGGGTCGCCCGACAGGTACGCCATGGTGTGCTGCATGTAGTTCTCGTCGTCGCGCGTGGGGAAGTCGTCGCGCATGTGACCGCCACGGCTCTCTTCGCGGTTCTGCGCCGAGTAGACGACGACCTCGGCGAGGTCGAGCAGGAAGCCGAGCTCGACGGCCTCGAGCAGGTCGGTGTTGAACCGCTTGCCCTTGTCGTCGACGTGGATGTTCTTGTAGCGCTCGCGCAGGTCGGCGATCACGTCCATGACGTGGGCAAGGGACTCGTGGGTGCGGAACACCTGCGCGCCCTTGTCCATCTCGTCCTGCAGCGTCTTACGCAGCACGGCGATGCGCTCGGTGCCGCTGTTGTTGCGCAGCCCCTCGATGAGTCCGCGCACCTCGGCAGCCGGGTCCTCGGGCAGCGGCACGAAGTCGGCGGTCTTCACGTACTCGACGGCGTTGCGGCCGGCGCGCTTGCCGAAGACGTTGATGTCGAGCAGCGAGTTGGTGCCCAGGCGGTTCGAGCCGTGCACCGAGACGCACGCGCACTCGCCGGCGGCGTACAGGCCCGGAACGACCGTGTCATTGTCGGCGAGCACCTCGGCCCTGATGTTGGTGGGGATGCCGCCCATCGCGTAGTGCGCGGTCGGCATGACGGGCACCGGCTCGACGACCGGGTCGACGCCCAGATAGGTGCGGGCGAACTCGGTGATGTCGGGGAGCTTGGTCTCGAGCACCTCAGCGCCCAGGTGCGTGCAGTCCAGCAGCACATAGTCGCGGTGCGGGCCGGCGCCGCGGCCCTCGGCCACCTCCTGGACCATGCAGCGGGCGACGATGTCGCGGGGCGCCAAGTCCTTGATGGTGGGGGCGTAGCGCTCCATGAAGCGCTCACCGCTGGCGTTGCGCAGGATCGCGCCCTCGCCTCGAGCACCCTCCGTCAGCAGGATGCCGAGACCGGCGAGGCCGGTCGGGTGGAACTGGAAGAACTCCATGTCCTCCAGAGGCAGGCCCTTGCGCCACACGATGCCGACGCCGTCCCCGGTGAGGGTGTGCGCGTTCGAGGTCGTCTTGAAGATCTTGCCGAAGCCGCCGGTGGCGAACACCACGGCCTTGGACTGGAAGACGTGCAGCTCGCCGGTGGCGAGGTCGTACGCGACGACGCCGGCGATCTGCGTCTTGCCCGCGGCATCCTTCACCGTGATGAGGTCGAGCACGTAGAACTCGTTGAAGAAGTTGATGCCGAGCTTCACGCAGTTCTGGAACAGCGTCTGCAGGATCATGTGACCGGTGCGGTCGGCGGCGTAGCACGCGCGGCGCACGGGGGTCTTGCCGTGGTCGGCGGTGTGGCCGCCGAAGCGACGCTGGTCGATCTTGCCCTCGGGCGTGCGGTTGAACGGCAGGCCCATGTTCTCGAGGTCGATGACGGCGTCGATGGCCTCTTTCGCGAGGATCTCGGCGGCATCCTGGTCGACGAGGTAATCGCCGCCCTTGATGGTGTCGAAGGTGTGCCACTCCCACGAGTCCTCTTCGACGTTGGCCAGCGCCGCGGCCATGCCGCCCTGCGCCGCACCGGTGTGCGAGCGGGTGGGGTAGAGCTTCGAGATGACGGCGGTCTTCGCGCCGGGGCCCGCCTCGATGGCCGCGCGCATGCCGGCGCCGCCGGCGCCGACGATCACGACGTCGAACTGGTGGTAGTGGACGCCGTCCTTGACGATCGAGTCCGAGCTGGTCTGAGTGCTCACGTGTGCGATACCTCTGCTGTCAGGGGAAAGAAGGGATGCCGAGGGCTCACGCCGCCTGGCACACGTCCCACAGGGAGCTGCTCTCGGTGACGCCGAGGCAGGGGTCGAAGGTGAAGACGACGAGCGTGCCGAGGAGGATCAGGAACGCGGCCGACACCCACAGCGAACCGACGAGGATCGTGCGGATCTTGGCGTTCGTGACGTAGTCGTTCACGATCGTGCGCATGCCGTTGGCGCCGTGGATGAGGGCGAGCCACAGCATCAGCACGTCCCACCACTGCCAGAACGGCGAGGCGAGCTTGCCCGCGACGAACGCGAAGTCGATCTGGTGGATGCCCTCGCCCGTCATGAGGTTGACGAAGAGGTGGCCGAAGATCAGGACGATCAGCAGCACGCCGGAGGCGCGCATGTAGATCCAGCCCCACTTCTCGAGGTTGGTGCCCTTCTTGCGCACGGCGGGCGTGCGGGGCGCGGGGATCGTGGCGGCTTCTTGGGCGACGGACATCAGTGGCTCCCGGTGACGGCGCTGAAGACGTTGATCAGGTGGCGCGGGGTGAACCCGAGCATCGTGACGACCCAGAGGCCGAGCACGCCCCACCACAGCTGACGCTGGTGGCGCGTGGCCCACGGCCAGAAGTCGACCAGGATGATGCGCAGCCCGTTGAACGCGTGGTACGCGATTGCGCCGACCAGGGCCACCTCGCCGAGACCCATGATCGGGTTCTTGTAGGTGCCGATGACGGCGTCGTACGCCTCGGGCGAGACGCGGATGAGCGCCGTGTCGAGGATGTGCACGAGGAGGAAGAAGAAGATCGCGACGCCGGTGATGCGGTGCAGGACCCACGACCACATGCCCTCACGGCCGCGGTAGAGAGTGCCCCGAGGCCTCTTCGAAGTGGTCTCTTTCACCGACGGCGTGGCACGTGCTGGTGCTGACACGGTCGTCCTCCCTGATCGAACACGGTGCGGGACCCCCACGGGCCCAGGCGTCACACGGGCGCTAGCAAATACTACGTCCGGGCTATGAACGGCGGGGATTAGGGCCGCCTAAGACTCTCTCGACATCGAGATATCTCCCGATGCCGTCATCCCCGCGTTCCGGCGTCGTCATTCACCCGTCATCGTGCCGAAAAGCGCCCGTGCGCGCGGGCAGTAGGGTCGGAGCCATGGCCGACATCGCTATCGACGACTTCTACGCCGTGATCCCCGCCGGAGGGATCGGCAGCCGCCTGTGGCCGCTGTCGCGTGCCGACGCCCCCAAGTTCCTCCACGACCTCACCGGGTCGGGCCAGACGCTGCTGCGCGACACGTGGGATCGCCTCGCCCCGCTCTCGGGCGCCGATCGCATCGCCGTCGTGACGGGCCGCGCGCATCGCGCCGCCGTGGAGCGGGAACTGCCGGGCGTCCCCGACCACAACGTCTTCCTCGAGTCGGAACCGCGCGACTCCTCCGCCGCGATCGGCCTGGCGGCGGCCATCCTCGTGCGCCGCGAGCCCGACGTCATCATCGGGTCGTTCGCGGCCGACCACGTCATCCGCCAGACGCGCCAGTTCGATTTCGCGGTGCGCCAGGCCGTGGCCGTCGCGCGGGCCGGATACATCTGCACCATCGGCATCCAGCCGAGCGAGCCCTCCGTCGGGTTCGGGTACATCAAGCAGTCCGACGAGCTGATCGTCGACGACGCCCCCGAGGCGTACATGGTCGAGCGCTTCGTCGAGAAGCCCGACCTCGAGACCGCGAAGCAGTACTTCTCCGACCGCGCCTACCTGTGGAACGCCGGCATGTTCATCACCCGCGCCGACGTGCTGCTGGCCGAGCTCGCCGTCAACGAGCCGGAGCTGCACGCGGGGCTGCTCGAACTCGCCGAGGCGTGGGACGACCGCGACCGCCGCGGCCCCGCCGTCGACCGCATCTGGCCGGGCCTGAAGAAGATCGCCATCGACTACTCGGTCGCCGAGCCGGCCGCCGAGAAGGGGCGCCTCGCCGTCATCCCCGGTCACTTCGACTGGGACGACGTGGGGGACTTCGCCAGCCTCTCCAAGCTCAACTCCTCGGGCGGTCGCAACGAGCTCGCGATCCTCGGAGAAGACGCCCGCGTGCTCTCCGACGCCTCCAGCGGCATCGTGGTCTCGCAGACCAAGCGCGTGATCAGCCTCATCGGCGTGCGCGACATCGTCGTCGTCGACACCCCCGACGCGCTCCTCGTGACCACGAGCGAGAACGCGCAGCGCGTGAAGGGCGTCGTCGACGCGCTCAAGCTCACCGGTCGGGGCGACGTCCTCTAGGGCCGGGACGCGGATTCCTCGTTGGGACCGGATGCCACACCCCGTGGCATCCGGTCCCTTCTTCGTCGGGCCGTGTGGCCGGGGCGTGACGCGAGATTGCGTCTTTGTAACCATTGGCGCGCGCGGGGGCTCCGGGCGCGCAAGCGCGCCGACACAGTAGGTAACGTGACGGGATCGTCCCCCGAACCCGTTGGGGGCATCCGTCTTGGAGGACCATTCGTGAAGACCACGAAGAAGGCCGTCGTCAGCGGCCTCGCCATGATCGGCGCCGCCGCGCTGCTCGCCGGTTGCGGCGCCGCACCCGAGAGCAACGGCGCATCCGGTGGTGCCGCCGCCGGCGCCAGCGACTACCTGCCCTGCATGGTGTCCGACTCGGGTGGATTCGACGACAAGTCGTTCAACCAGCTCGGCAAGGAGGGCCTCGACGCCGCCGCCTCCGAGCTCGGCTCGAAGAAGCCCATCGAGGTGCAGTCGCAGTCCGAGACCGACTTCGCGTCGAACCTGCAGAACCTGGTCGACCAGGGCTGCAACACCATCATCACCGTCGGCTTCCTGCTCGCCCCCGCGGCGCTCGAGTCCGCCACGGCGAACCCCGACCTGCAGTACGTCTCGATCGACGACACCGTCGACCAGAACTTCGACGGCAAGACCGACGCCCCCAACATCAAGCCGATCATCTTCGACACCGCTCAGGCGGCCTACCTCGCCGGCTACCTCGCCGCGGGCACCTCGAAGACCGGCGTCGTCGGCACCTTCGGCGGCATGAACATCCCGACCGTCACCATCTTCATGGACGGCTTCGCGCAGGGTGTCGAGAAGTACAACACCGACAACAACGCCTCCGTGCGCGTCGTCGGTTGGGACCGCACCGCCAAGGACGGCTCGTTCACGGGTGGCTTCGAGGCCAACGACACCGCGCGTCAGACCGCGCAGGCGATCATCGACCAGAACGTCGACGTGCTCCTGCCCGTCGGCGGCCCGATCTACCAGTCGGCCGCGGTCGCCATCCAGGACTCCGGTCGTGAGATCGCGCTCGTCGGCGTCGACGCCGACGTGTTCGAGACCGACCCCTCCATCGGCAGCCTCCTGCTGACCTCGATCCTCAAGGGCATCGACGTCGGTACCAAGGACGCCATCGTCGCCGCGGGCGAGGGCTCGTTCGACACCGCTCCGTTCATCGGCACGCTCGAGAACGACGGCGTCGGCCTCGCCCCGTACCACGACTGGTCCGACCGGGTTCCGGCCGACCTGTCGTCGAAGGTGGACGCCCTGAAGGCCGACATCATCAGCGGCAAGATCAAGGTCGCGTCCTACCTGGCCGGCTGAGAGCACACGCTCTTCACGGGGGAGGCCGGCGCGATGCCGGCCTCCCCTCCTCATGGAACGGGCGCCGCAGCCCCTCCTCCCCAGACACCGATCCGCCCACGAAGCGGGTCGGTCTCGTCGGACGCCTCCCGCGTCCGATGCCACAGAACTTAGGATCGGGAACATGAAGCTCGAACTCCGCGGGATCACGAAAACCTTCGGGTCCCTGGTGGCGAACGATCACATCGACCTCACCGTCGAGGCCGGAGAGATCCACTGCCTGCTCGGCGAGAACGGTGCCGGCAAGTCCACCCTGATGAACGTCCTCTACGGCCTCTACCAGGCCGACGGGGGAGAGATCCTGCTCGACGATGCCGTCCAGCACTTCTCCGGCCCCGGCGACGCGATGCGCGCGGGAATCGGCATGGTGCACCAGCACTTCATGCTCATCCCCGTCTTCACGGTGGCCGAGAACGTCATGCTCGGCCACGAGCCCACCAAGGTCGGCGGGCGTCTCGACCTTGCCGCCGCGCGCGCCAAGGTGCGCGAGATCTCCGACCGCTTCGGGTTCGACGTCGACCCCGACGCCCTCGTCGACGACCTGCCCGTCGGCGTGCAGCAGCGCGTCGAGATCATCAAGGCGCTGTCGCGGGATGCCAAGGTGCTGGTGTTCGACGAGCCCACGGCCGTGCTCACCCCGCAGGAGACCGACGAGCTCATGGCGATCATGCGCCAGCTCAAGGCGTCGGGAACCTCGATCGTCTTCATCACCCACAAGCTCCGCGAGGTGCGCGAGGTCGCCGACCGCATCACCGTCATCCGCCTCGGCAAGGTCGTCGGCGAGGCCGACCCGCGGGCCTCGAACGCCGAGCTGGCTTCCCTCATGGTCGGTCGCGCCGTCGAGCTCACCGTGCAGAAAGACCAGCCGACGCTCGGCGAGGTCGGTCTGTCGGTGTCGAACCTGACGGTCGTCGATCCGATCGGCCAGCTCGTCGTCAACGACGTGAGCTTCGACGTGCGTCGCGGCGAGGTGCTCGCCGTCGCGGGCGTGCAGGGCAACGGCCAGACCGAGCTCACCGAGGCCCTCCTCGGTCTGCAGGAACGCGTCGAGGGCTCCATCGTGCTCGACGGCACCGAACTCAACGGCAGAAGCGTGCGCGCGGTGCTCGAGGCGGGCGTCGGCTTCGTGCCGGAGGACCGCAAAGAAGACGGCCTGGTGGGGGAGTTCTCCATCGCCGAGAACCTCATGCTCGATCGCGCCGACGGAGCGCCCTTCGTCAAGGGCGGGGCGATCCAGCTGTCGACCCTCGCCGACTTCGCGCGCGCGAAGGTCTCCGAGTTCGACGTGCGCACCCCCTCCATCGAGACGCCCGTGGGCCGCCTGTCGGGCGGAAACCAGCAGAAGGTCGTCCTGGCGCGCGAGCTCAGCCGCGACCTGCGCCTCTTCGTCGCCGCACAGCCGACGCGCGGCGTCGACGTCGGCTCGATCGAATTCATCCACAAGCGCGTCATCGAGACGCGCGACGCCGGTGTGCCCGTGATCGTGGTGTCCACCGAGCTCGACGAGGTGACCGCCCTCGCCGACCGCATCATGGTGATGTACCGCGGTCGCGTCGTGGGCATCGTCCCCGGCGACACGTCGCGCGACGTGCTGGGCCTCATGATGGCCGGCGAAGCGCCCCAGAACGAAGGAGTCGCGGCGTGAGCGATCCGCACAGCCCGCACGACCCGACCGCCGCCCGCGCCGACCGCGCGGCCGAGGTCGCCGAGGCCGGTCAGGTCGACATCGCCCTCGAGGGGGAATCGAAGGTCGACACCGCCGCCGGAGCGCGCGTGGTCGCCCCCGAGCCCGCCGGAGACGAGAACCGCTGGCGCCGCGCGTTCCGCGAGATCGCGACCGGCAACGCCATCATCTCGGTCCTCGCCGTCATCCTGGCGCTGGTCGTGGGCGCGATCATGATCGCCGCGACCGACGAGAACGTCCAGGCCGCATCGGGTTATTTCTTCGCCCGACCGGGCGACACCCTCGCCGCCATCTGGCAGTCGGTGTCCGGGGCGTACTCGTCGTTCTTCCAGGGCGCGATCTACAACTTCCGCCGCCCCGAGTTCGCCACCGGCATCCGCCCTCTCACCGAGACGCTCACCTTCGCCACGCCGCTCATCGCGGCCGGTCTCGGTGTCGCCCTCGCCTTCCGCGTCGGGATGTTCAACATCGGCGGACGCGGTCAGATGCTCGTCGCCGCGGCGGCCGGCGGATGGGTCGCCTTCGCGTTCGATCTGCCGTGGGGCATCCACATGATCGTCGCGCTGGTCGCCGGCGTCGTGGCCGGAGCCGTGTGGGCCGGTATCGCGGGCGTGCTGAAGGCGCGCACCGGAGCGCACGAGGTGATCGTGACGATCATGCTCAACTACGTCGCGTTCTACATCGTCTACTACCTGCTGCGCACCCCCGGACTGCTGCAGGCGCCCGGGTCGAACAACCCCACGACCCCGCCGATGAAGGACACCGCGGTCTTCCCCGACCTCTTCGGCTCGGGCTACAACCTGCACTTCGGCTTCGTGCTCTCGCTCGTCGCCGTGGTCGTGGTGTGGTGGATCCTCGAGCGCTCCTCGCTCGGCTTCCGCTTCCGCGCGGTGGGTCTCAACCCGAACGCCGCCCGGGTGGCCGGCATCAACGTGAAGTCGATGTACGTCTACGCGATGCTGATCTCCGGCGCCCTCGTCGGACTGGCCGGTGTCGACCAGGTGCTCGGCACGGTCACGACCGGGTTCTCGAGCGGAATCGACGCCGGCATCGGCTTCGACGCCATCACCGTCGCCCTGCTCGGGCGTTCCACCCCCGTCGGCGTGCTCGTCGCCGGCATCCTGTTCGGGGCGTTCAAGGCCGGCGGCTTCGCCATGCAGGCCGCCAACGGCGTTCCCGTCGACATCGTCCTGGTCGTGCAGTCGCTCATCGTGCTCTTCATCGCGGCTCCGCCGCTGGTGCGCGCGATCTTCCGCCTGCCGACCCCCGGGGCGCGCCCGTCCAAGGCACGCGCCGCCAAGAAGAAGGAGGCGGCCCGGTGAGCACCACCGCCGCACACCCCGAGGCCGCAGCCTCCGAGGCGCTCGACACCGCCGTCGTCGTCAGCTGGAAGACGCCCATCGTCTACGGCGTCATCACGGTGCTCGCCGCCGTGCTGTTCGTCGTCGCCCGACAGGACGGCGATGCGGTCTTCCGCATCTCGAGCCCGGGGGAGTTCCTCCAGCTTCCCGAGGTCGTTCTCGGCGGCGTCGTCACCGGCATCGTCTGCACGGTGCTGCTGGCGCTCATCACGCTCGCGAGCGTGCTGATGGTGCGTGCGCACCGCCGCCCGCCCATCTGGCTCGCCGTCGTCTTCGCCCTGGTGTTCATGGTCGGCTTCCTCACCTGGGCGGCCGCGGGCGCGACCACCTCGGTCATCCCGCTGACGGGTCTGCTGGCCGGTGGGCTCAGCCTGTCGGTCCCGCTGATCTTCGGGGCCATGGCGGGCGTGCTCAGCGAGCGCGTCGGCGTGGTCAACATCGCGATCGAGGGGCAGCTGCTCGCCGGCGCGTTCACCTCGGCGATCGTCGCCACGGCCACCGGCAACCCCTTCATCGGGTTGCTCGCCGCGGGTGTCTCGGGCGTGCTCGTGTCGTTCGTCCTCGCCGCCTTCGCGATCAAGTACTTCGTCGACCAGGTGATCGTGGGCGTCGTGCTCAACGTCCTGGTGGTGGGCCTGACGAGCTTCCTGTTCTCGCAGGTGCTCGCCCCCAACGCCGCGACGCTGAACTCCCCGCCGCGCTTCCCCCGCCTGCCGATCCCGTTCCTGGCCGACATCCCGATCCTCGGACCGATGCTGTTCAACCAGACCGTGATCGTCTACCTCATGTACGTCACCGTCGCCCTCGTCTACGTCGGGCTCTTCCACACGCGCTGGGGTCTGCGCCTGCGCGCGGTCGGCGAGCACCCGCAGGCGGCCGACACCGTCGGCATCAACATCGCAAAGACCCGCTTCTGGAACGTCTCGCTCGGCGGCGCCATCGCGGGCCTCGGCGGAGCGTTCTTCACGCTGGGCTCGGTCGGCGCGTTCAACAAGGAGATGACGGCCGGTGCCGGCTACATCGCCCTCGCGGCGGTCATCTTCGGCCAGTGGGACCCGATCCGTGCCACCCTCGCGGCGCTGCTGTTCGGTTTCGCGTCCAACCTGCAGAACACGCTCGGCGTGATCGGCTCTCCCGTGCCCAGCGAGTTCATGCTCATGCTGCCGTACGTCGTGACGATCTTCGCCGTCGCCGGTCTCGTCGGGAAGGTCCGCGGGCCCGCGGCCGCCGGCAAACCGTACATCAAGGGCTGACCAGGCCCGCTTCCCCCTTCACGAGAGGACCCTGCACTCCACGATGACCGACATCGACTGGGACGAACTCCGCGTCGCCGCCACGGATGCCATGCACCGCGCCTATGCGCCCTACTCCCGCTTCAAGGTGGGGGCCGCCGCCCTCGTCGCCGACGGCCGGATCGTCTCGGGGTGCAACGTCGAGAACGCCTCCTACGGCGTGACGCTGTGCGCCGAGTGCGGACTGGTGTCCGAGCTGCACATGTCGGGTGGTGGTCAGCTGGTCGCGTTCGTGTGCGTCGACGGCGAGGGTCGCACCCTCATGCCGTGCGGCCGGTGCCGTCAGCTGCTCTTCGAGCACGCCATCCCCGGGATGCTGCTCGAGACCGTCAGCGGCATCCGCACGATCGACGAGGTGCTCCCCGATGCCTTCGGGCCGCGTGACCTCGAGGAGGCGGCGCGATGAGTGCGGAGCAGTACGACGCGGTCGACATCATCCGCGCTCAGCGCGACGGCAAGGCCATCGGCGAGGGCGAGATCCGCTGGTTGGTCGACGCGTACACGCGCGGATACGTCATGGACGCGCAGATGTCGGCCTTCACCATGGCGGTCCTGCTGAACGGCTTGGGCCGCGATCAGATCCGCGTGCTCACCGACGCGATGATCGCCTCGGGCGAGCGCATGGACTTCTCCGCGCTCGGCAAGACCACGGTCGACAAGCACTCGACCGGAGGCGTGGGCGACAAGATCACCCTGCCCCTCGCGCCGCTCGTGGCGGCCTTCGGCGTCGCGGTGCCGCAGCTCTCCGGCCGCGGTCTCGGGCACACCGGCGGAACGCTCGACAAGCTCGAGTCGATCCCCGGCTGGCGCGCGGCGCTGTCGAACGACGAGATCATGGCGCAGCTGCGCGACGTGGGCGCGGTCATCTGCGCCGCGGGCACGGGCCTCGCCCCCGCCGACAAGAAGCTGTACGCGCTGCGCGACGTCACCGGCACGGTCGAGGCCATCCCGCTGATCGCCTCGAGCATCATGTCGAAGAAGATCGCGGAGGGCACCGATTCGCTCGTGCTCGACGTGAAGTTCGGTTCGGGTGCCTTCATGCAGGACATCGACCGCGCGCGCGAGCTGGCCGAGACGATGGTCGCGCTGGGCACCGACTCGGGCGTGAACACCACGGCCCTGCTCACCGACATGAACACCCCGCTCGGTCTCGCCATCGGCAACGCCAACGAGGTGCGCGAGTCGGTCGAGGTGCTCGCCGGGGGCGGACCCGCCGACGTCGTCGAGCTGACCGTCGCCCTGGCCCGCGAGATGCTCACGCTCGCCGGTCAGCCGGATGCCGACGTCGAGGCGGCGCTGAAGGACGGTCGCGCGATGGACGTCTGGAAGCGCATGATCCGCGCCCAGGACGGCGACCCGGATGCCGCCCTCCCCACGCCGCGCGAGACCCACACGGTCGTCGCCGAGCGGTCGGGCGTCGTCTCGCGCATCGACGCGCTGCCGTTCGGCATCGGCGCCTGGCGTCTCGGTGCCGGGCGCGCGCGGGCGGAGGACACCGTCGTGCACGCCGCGGGCATCGACCTGCATGTCACCGTCGGCCAGTCCATCACCGCCGGTCAGCCGCTGTTCACCCTGTCGGCCGACGATGAGACGCGCTTCGCGCGTGCGCTCGACGCCGTCGAGGGTGCGTGGCAGATCGGCGACACCGCCCCGGCGGCGACGCCGATCGTGCGGGAGCGGATCACCGCCTGATGGCATCCGGAAAGAAGGACACCGTGGCATCCGACGACTTCCGTATCGGTCGCACGAAGATCGCCGATTTGCCCAAGGTCTCGCTGCACGACCACCTCGACGGCGGTCTTCGGCCGCAGACGGTGCTCGAACTGGCCGACGAGGTGGGTCTCGACCTGCCCGCCGACGACGCGAAGAGCCTGGAGGCGTGGTTCTCCGACCACATCGACGGGGGTTCGCTCGAGGACTACCTCGAGAAGTTCGACGCGACGGTCGGCGTGATGCAGACGCGCGAGGGTCTCGTGCGGGTGGCCCGGGAGTTCGTCGAAGACCTCGCCGCCGACGGCGTCGTCTACGGCGAGGTCCGCTGGGCGCCGGAGCAGCACCTCACGCGCGGTCTGAGCTTGGACGAGGTCGTGGACGCCGTCCAGGAGGGCATCGAGGAGGGTGAGGATGCCGCGGACGCCCGCGGTCACGACATCCGCGTCGGTCAGCTGCTCACCGCCATGCGTCACACCGACAATTCCCGCGACATCGCCGAGCTCGCCGTCGCCTGGCGCGGGCGGGGCGTCGTCGGGTTCGACCTCGCCGGGGCGGAGGACGGGTTCCTCCCGAGCCGCCACCGCGCGGCGTTCGACTACCTGGCCGAGCAGTTCTTCCCCACGACGGTGCACGCCGGCGAGGGGGCGGGTCTGGCCTCCATCCGCTCCGCTCTCATCGACGGTCGCGCTCTGCGACTCGGTCACGGCGTGCGCATCGCCAACGACCTCGACGTCGTCTCGCGCGAGGGCGAGGAGGTGCAGGTCACGTTCGGCGACCTCGCCCGCTGGGTGCGCGACCGCGAGATCACGCTCGAACTGTCACCGACGTCGAACCTGCAGTCGGGCGCCGTCACGGCCTGGGGCGACACGATGGACGCCCACCCGTTCGACCTGCTGTACCAGCTCGACTTCTCGGTCACCGTGAACGTCGACAACCGCCTCATGAGTGCGACGACGCTGACCCGCGAGCTGGGACTGCTGGCCCAGGCGTTCGAGTACGACCTCGACGACCTCGAGGCGTTCCAGCTGAATGCGGCGGCGGGGGCTTTCCTCCCGGTCGAGGAGCGCGAGGAGCTCATCGAGATCATCTCGGACGGCTTCCAGCGCTGAGAAGCGGCGTCAGGGGCGCGGACCGTTTCCGGTCCGCGCCAATCCAGACGCCCGCCCACGCGCGCTGCCGCGGCGACGTCATCATGCGTGTGGGCCGCGACGAATCGGCCCTGCCGCACGCGCGTGAGGGTGCCGTCGGCGACGGCGCGGGCGAGAGAGCGACGCGACCAACCCGCCGCGTGAAGCTCGCGTGTCGCCCACACCGTCTCGTGGTTCTGGTGGTGCCCGAGATCGACGGATGCCATCGCCCCACCCTGACGGTTCCGCTCGGCCCGCCGCGAGGCGGGGGCGAAACTGTGGACAACTGGTGCATGGGAGGAGCGGTCGGCAACTGCCCGGGGCGAGCCAAACTCCTGAATCTCATGCCCGAATTGGCCTTCAGCGGCGGCATCCACGGGCGACAGGTGGATTTCTCAGGAGTTTCGACCGCGCGGGCGGGTGCCGCGGCCCGGGGGTCTGCCGCGGCCGGGTGCGGGCTACGGCCGCGGCAGGAAGCCCGCGAGCTGCTCCGCGATCACCCGATCCACCTCGGCCGCGTCGGCGGTCGGCGTGCCGTCGCCGGGCTGCGGTCCGTAGGCGCCGAACGAGGCGTGGGACGCGCCGGGAATCTCGACGAAGGTGGCGTTCGCGGGCAGTTCGCCCTTGGCATCCGCGATCTTCTGCGGAGTGCTCAGGCCGTCTTCCGAACCGGACAGGCTCAGCACGGGGAGTCCGGATGCCGAGAGGTCGTTCGCGCAGTACGACGCGAACAGCACGAGGGCATCGGCGTCGGTCGCGAGCTGGCACGCGCGCACCCCGCCGAGCGAATGCCCGCCGACCGCCCAGGTCGAGACGCCCGGGGCGAGATCGGTGAAGGTCGACAGCGGGCGGGGGTCGAAGAACGCGAGGTTCAGCCAGGGCTTCGTGATCACGATCGTCACGCCGTCGTCGACGACGGTGTCGGCGAAGGTGGCGATGTACCCCTCCGCCTCCACCTTGGCGCCCGGGATGAAGACCAGGCCCTGCCCCGTCGCGCCGGCCGTCGGTGCGAGCACGATCCCCGCGCCGTCGTCGGTGATGGTCAGCCCGGGGTTGGCCTCGGCTTCGGCGAGCGGGCCCGGTTCCGCACCCATCACGCCGACCTGGCTGTAGATCAGGATGCCGCCGACGAGGAGGACCACGACGGCTCCCAGCCCACCGAGGACCCAGCGCAGCAATCGCCGGCGACGACGCGGAGCGGGGGAGGGAGCGGGATCGCTGGGGGCGGTGCTGTCGGTCACGTCTTCGAGCGTATCGCCGGGCGCGCGGTGCGAGCGGTGCACGCCGGAAGGCGGAAACACGACACCGCCGACGCGCCGCCGGATGCGGCCGCGTCGGCGGTGTCGGGGGAGTCAGGCCGAGAGCGCCGCCTGGCGTGCGGCGACGATCTCGACGACGCGCCCGTACAGCGGGTGGTCGGCGTCGAGGCCGGTCACCTCGGACGTGAACGACGCGGCGTCGGTCTCGCGCAGCAGGCGCTGCAGCTCGACGGCCTGAGCGTCCTCGGCATCCTGGAACTCCAGCGCGGCGGCCATCGCGGCCACGAGCGCGTCGACGGGGAGGCCCCGCTCGACGGCCTCGGCCGCGGGGCCGACGAAGCGTTCGTGCCGCGAAAGCTTGCGCAGCGGCTGCCGACCCACGCGCCACACGGTGTCGGGGAGGGCGTCGTTGCGGAAGCGCCGCAGGATCGTGGCGCGGTACTCGCCCTGCACACCGGCGTCGAGCTCGTGCTTCTGCACGAGCAGGGCGCTGGTCTCCTCCAGCGCCGCCTCGACCTTCGCCGCGATCGCCGGATCGGCGAGGGCGTCGGAGATGCGGTCGATCCCGGCCTGCGCCCCGAAGTACGCGGTGGTGGCGTGTCCGGTGTTGACCGTGAAGAGCTTGCGCTCGATGTACGGCTCGAGGTCGTCGACGAAGTGCGCGCCGGGGATGTGCGGCGGGGTGTCGCCGAACGGCGCCCGCTCGATGGCCCATTCGTAGAACGGCTCGACGGTGACGTCGACGCCGCCCTGCGCCTGGGCGGGGACGATGCGGTCGACCGCGGTGTTGGCGAAGACGGCACGGGATGCCAGGGCGTCCCACGATTCGCCGGCGAGCTCGACCACGTGCTCGCGGAGCTGGTCGGTCGCCCCGATGGCGTTCTCGCAGGCCATGATCTGCAGTGCGGGCAGGGAGGGGTCGCGCAGCGCGAGTCCCGCGACGATGTGCGGGGCGACGAACTTCAGGATCGTGGGTCCGACGGCGGTGGTCACCACGTCGGCCGTGGCGATCTCGTCGACGAGGGCGTCGGCATCCACCGAGCTGTCGATCGCGCGGAAGTTCGTCACCTGCGTGTCGACGCCGCCCTCGCCCACCTCGTGGACGGTGTACGACGACGCGTCGTTGATCGCGGCCACGAGGGCGGCGGAGACGTCGGAGAAGACGAGGTCGTAGCCGCCCTCGTGCAGCAGCAGTCCGACGAAGCCGCGGCCGATGTTGCCCGCGCCGAAGTGGACGGCCTTCATGCGTTTACGGAACCCGCGAGGGCCTCGTAGAGCTCCTCGGGCGAGGAGGCGGCCTTCAGGCGCGCGACGTCGTCCTCCTCGGAGAAGAGGATCGCGATCTGCGACAGGATCTCGAGGTGCTCGTCGCCCTTGCCGGCGATGCCGATCACGAAGGTGACGGGCTCCCCGCCCCAGTCCACGCCGCCGTCGTAGCGGACGACCGACAGGCCGGACTCGAGGATCGCCTGCTTGGTCTCGTTGGTGCCGTGGGGGATCGCGAGCTCGTTGCCCATGTAGGTCGACACGGTCTCTTCGCGCGCCTGCATGGCGGCGAAGTAGTCGGCGGTCACGGAGCCGGTGGCCTGCAGCAGGTCGGCCGCCTCTTTCATCGCCTCCTCGCGGGTGGCGCTCCCGGGGTGGATGCGGACGGATTCGATGCGGAGGACGTTCGACATGGTTCTCGCCTTTCTCGTCGTGCTGTCCAGCCTCGCAAAACGCGGGCCGGACGGGAAGACGCCAGGGGTCGGGCTGACGCTCCGACCCCTGGCGTGCTAGGGGGTTACTTGGACTCGTGCTGCGAGCGGACCATCTCCACGACCTCGTCGTAGCGCGGCGAGTTCATGAAGTTGTCGACCGACACGTGCAGCGAGTCGGGCGACTGCGCCTTGGCGCGGTCGGTGAGCTGGTTCTGCGTGATGACCAGGTCTGCCGAGCCGTCGAGGTTCGCGATCGCTTGGTTGGTGACCGTGACGCCCTCGATTCCGGCCTTCTTGATCTTGTTGCGCAGGACGCTCGCGCCCATCGCCGAGGAGCCCATGCCGGCGTCGCAGGCGAACACGATGTTGTTCAGCTGCTTGGTGGCCACGCCGCCTTCGAGGCCCCCGAGGGCGCCGTCGACGTCGCGGTCGGCCGCCTCCGTGGTGCCCGAACCGGTGGTACCGGCGGCGCGGGTGCGCAGGGCGCCCAGCGCGGACGACTCCTTGCCCTTGTTCGCGGCGGTCTGATCGATGGCCGCGGCGAAGCTGTCGCCCTCGGCCTCCTGGTCGCGCTTGCGCGAGGCCCGCAGGATGACACCCGAGATCAGGAAGGTCACGACCGCGGCGACGATCACCGAGAGGTAGACCACGAGCACGTTCGCCACGCCGCCGCCGGCGGCCGCAGCCGTGACGGCGATGATGCTGCCGGGAGCGGCCGGGAAGACCAGGCCACCGCCGAAGATCATGTTGACCGCGACACCCGAGGCGCCACCCGCGATGAGCGCGAGGATCGTCATCGGCTTGGCGAGGGCGTAGGGGAAGTAGATCTCGTGGATGCCACCGAGGAACTGGATGACGATGGCACCGGGGGCCGACGCCTTCGCCGCGCCGACACCGAAGAAGGTGAAGGCGAGCAGCAGGCCCAGGCCGGGGCCGGGGTTGGCCTCGATGAGGAACAGGATCGACTTGCCCGTGTTCGCGGCCTGCTCGATGCCGAGCGGGGTGAACACGCCGTGGTTGATGGCGTTGTTGAGGAACAGCACCTTGGCCGGCTCGACGATGATCGACAGCACCGGCAGCAGGTTGAACTGCACGAGGAACCCGACGATGCTGCCGAGGACCGCGCTGATGCCGAGGAAGACGGGACCGAAGGCGAAGAAGCCGACGATCGCGAGGATCATGCCGAGGATGCCGGCGGAGAAGTTGTTCACGAGCATCTCGAAGCCGGGGCGGATCTTGCCGTCCCACAGCTTGTCCATCTGCTTGGTGATCCAGGCCGCGAGCGGGCCCATGATCATCGCGCCGAGGAACATCGGGATGTTGGTGCCTACGATCACGCCCATCACGGCGATGGTGGCGACCACGCCACCGCGCGCACCGTAGACGATGCGTCCACCGGTGTTGGCGATGAGCAGGGGCAGCAGGTAGGTGATCATGACGCTGACCAGGCCGACGTAGCCCTGGTAGGTGCCGCCGTCGGCGTTCGCGGTCAGCGCGGTCGCCGCTCCGGGCCAGCCGATGGTCGCGGCGTCTCCGCCGCCGCCGATGATCTCGGCGACCGGGGCCCAGTGCCACCCGAAGGGGCTCTTCGCGCCGAAGAACCCGGCGGGGATGAAGAGCATGGTGATGAAGCCCCATGCGATGAACGCCGCGATGTTCGGCATGATCATGCCGGAGAGGAACGTGCCGAATCGCTGAACCGCGATCCGTGCCCCTCCCGGCTTCTTGGTGGGTGACGTCGTCGTCATTGCTGTGTCTCCTTGATGTGGTGCACGGCGGGGGCCGTGCGGTGGGGATGCGGCGTCGGCCGCGGTGTCGACGGGGCGGTGGGAACCGTCCCCGGGGTTCACGGGGTGGGAACGAGGGCGGAAGCCGCCTGGGCGGCCTCGCGGGCGGATGCCGCGTCGTCGGCGGACAGGGCGGCCTCGGCGATGCGCAGGGCGTCGTCGAGCGTGTGGGTGAGCAGCGTCGCGCGCACGTCGGCGAGGGCCGTGGGGGCCATCGACAGCGTGGTGGCGCCGAGACCGACGAGCACGACCGCCAGCAGGGGATCGGCCGCCGCTTCGCCGCAGATGCCGACGGGCTTGCCGTGGGCACGGCCCGCCGCCCCGACCTCGCGGATGAGGCGGAGGACGGCCGGATGCCACGGGTCCTGGAACGACGCGACCGAACCGAGCAGCCGGTCGGCGGCGAGCGTGTACTGCGTCAGGTCGTTGGTGCCGATCGAGGCGAAGTCGGCGATCTGCAGGATGCGGTCGGCGAGGAGAGCCGAGGAGGGCACCTCGACCATCACGCCGGTCGTCTTCAGGCCGTAGTCCTTGGCGAGGGCCGTGAAGTACCGGGTCTCCTCGACGGTCGAGACCATGGGCGCCATGACCCACAGGTCGGCGGGACCGGCCTCGGAGGCGCGGGTCGCGGCATCCGCCTCAGCGAGGGCGGTGAGCTGCTCGCGCAGGATGTCCTCGCTCGCGCGGAGGGCGCGCAGGCCGCGAAGGCCCAACGCGGGGTTCTCCTCGTGCGCGTCGTTGAGGAAGGGGAGGGGCTTGTCGGCGCCGGCGTCGAGCACGCGCACGACGACCTTCTTGCCCGGGAACGCGCTGAGCAGCTCGATGTACGCCGCGCGCTGCTCCTCGACGGTGGGCGCGGAGCTCGAGCTGAGGAAGAGGAACTCGGTGCGGAACAGTCCCACGCCCTCGGCGCCCAGCTCGACGGCCTCGGCGGCACCGCCGGGCTTGCCGAGGTTCGCCAGCAGCGGCACTTTCGTGCCGTCGGCGAGGGCGCCGTCGGTGATGGGGGCGGATGCCGCGGCGGCACGGGCGTCGGCGCGGTTCTTCGCGCGCTCGAGGTCGTCTGCGCTCGGGTCGACCGTGACGACGCCGGCGGCGGCATCCACGATGACGGACTGTCCGTCGACGAGGTCCTTTGCGCCGGCGGCGCCGACGACCGCGACGATCGACTTCTCGCGGGCGAGGATCGCCGTGTGCGAGGTCGGGCCGCCCTCGGTGGTCACCAGAGCGAGCACCTTGTCGAGGTCGAGCAGCGCGGTGTCGGCGGGGGCGAGGTCTTTCGCCACGAGCACGAAGGGGTGTCCGGGATCCGGGATGCCGGGGGCCGCGACGCCCCGCAGGCGCGCGATGACGCGCTGGGCGACGTCGTCGAGGTCGGCGGCGCGTTCGCCGAGATATCCGCCGAGGGCGACGAGCTGCTCGCGGAACGAGGCGAAGGCGTCGTGCACGGCGAACTCGCCGGTCTTGCCGGCGGCGAGGCGGCTGTCGACCTCTGCCTCGAGGGTCGGGTCCTCGGCGATCATCGCCTGCGCCTCGAGCACGTCTCGGGCGGCGCCGCCCGCCTGCGCGCCGCGGGCCTCGAGCTCGCGCGCGACGGCGCCGACGGCCTCGCGCACGCGCGCCGTCTCCTCGTCGATCGAGAGCTCGCTCTTGGCATCCTTCGGGGCGGGCAGGGGCTCGGCCATGCGCGCGATGGGTCCCTGGGCGACGCCCAGTCCGATTCCGACTCCACGGAGTTCCGTCATGGTGTGTGTCTTCCTTACTCGGCGTCGTGGTCGGTGGTCAGCAGCTCGGCGAGGCGCTCGAGCGTGGGCTCGGCGTTGTCGCCGTCGGCGGTGAGGGTGACGTAATCGCCCTGCTCCAGTCCGAGGGCGATGATGCCGAGGATGCTGGCGGCGTTGATGGGCGAGCCCGCGTCCTTGGCGAGGGTCACCGGGATGCCGGACTCCTTCGCCGCCTGCGCGAAGAGCTTCGCGGGGCGCGCGTGCAGGCCGTGCGACGATCCGATGCGGACGGTGCGGGTCAGATGGGGCATGGGTCTCTCCGTCGACTCAGATCGTGTCCGCCGGCTGGCGGGATCGCAGGGAGGCCTCGACCAGGTCGAGGGTTCGGGTGCCGCTGAGGTCGGCGAACACGTCGTCGGGGAGCAGGACGACCGCTGCTCCGCGCGGGGCGGCCTCGCGGCGGATGTGCTCGATGTCGGCGGCGAGATGCGGACCGACGAGCACGATGTCGGCGGCGTCGAGGTCGACGGTCAGGGAACGGGCGGTTCCGGCCGAGGCGGAGTAGTCGAGGCCACGGTCTTGCGCAGCACGACGAACGCGCTGCGCGACGAACGTGCTCGACGCACCCGCTCCACACACCACGAGGATCTTCATCGACCGGCCTTTCTTCCTCTCGATTGTCCGCACCGGCTTCACAGGAGACAACCAGGTTCGTTTCCCACCCCCCGGAACGTCGTTGCCGCGACCGCTCTCGTCGGCTTCGCCCGCACCCGCGCCCGAGGCGGACGGGCGTGAAAGGATGAAGGGATCGCTGCTCACCGGGGCGGCGCGGAGGACGGATCGTGACGACGAAAGCTCGCCAAGACCGCCTGCTGGCCCTGTTGCTGCGGGACGCGGAATGGTCGACCGCCGCATCGCTGGCTGACGCCCTCGGCGTCACCCCGCGCAGCATCCGGTCCTACGTCACCGCCCTGAACGCGCGCGTGGCGTCGGGCAACGCGGTCGAGTCCGGGCCCCTCGGTTACCGCGCCGGCGGCGACGCCGCGGCGGCCCTGCGGTCGGCGTCGGGGGCGGATGCCGGCACCCCGCGCGATCGCCTGCACACCCTCGTGCGGCGACTCCTCGATTCCGCCGACGGCATCGACGTGTTCGAGACCGCCGACGCCCTGCACGTGAGCGCCGCGACCCTGGAGGCCGACCTCTCGCGCGTGCGCGGCCTGCTCGGCGGCACCGAGCTGACCCTGGAGCGCTCGGCATCCACCGCGCGCCTGCGCGGGACCGAGGTCGCGCAGCGGCGACTGCTGTCGAAGCTCGCGCACGACGAGATGGATGCCGGGATGTTCGACCTCGACGCGCTGCGCCGCACGCTGGGCGAGCGTTCGGTCGGCGCCCGCGCGTTCGGTCCGTTCAAGGCCGAACTGGTCGCCGAGCTCGGGGCCCTCGGGTACTACGTGAACGAGATCGGCATCGGCGACGTCGTGATGCACATCGCCATCGCCGCCGACCGGACCACGCGCGATCGCGCCCTCGGTTCGCCCGGCGGGGATTCGTCCGACGCGGCCGCCGCCGTCGTCGAGCTGCTCGACCGCCTCACGCTCAAGCACATCGGCGTGCAGCTCGGCTCCGGCGACCTCCGCCACCTCGCGACCCTCGTACTCACGCGCATCGTCGCTCCCGGAACCCCGGGCGGCGACGACGTGCGCTCGCGCCTCGACCCGTCGGTCGAGGCCTCCGTCCGGCGCGTGGTCGAGAACGCGGCATCCGAGTTCCTCGTCGACATCGCGCACGACGACTTCATCCTCCGTCTCGCGCTGCACGTGCAGAACCTGCTCGCGCGTTCCCGGGAGCAGGCGTGGTCGCGCAACCCGCTCACGCGCTCGCTGAAATCGACGTACCCGATGATCTTCGAGGTCGCCGTGTACATCGCGAAGGGGCTGCAGGACGGCCTCGGCATCCCGATCCTCGACGACGAGATCGCCTACATCGCGATGCACGTCGGCGGCCGCCTCGAACGCAGCCGCCGCGCCGACCAGTTGCTGACGGCGACGATCGTGTGCCCCGGGTACTACGAGCTGCACGAACTGCTGCGCTCGAGCGTGGACCGTTCGCTCGGGCAGGCCATCGAGGTCGTCGGCGTCGAGACGCGCATCGACCCCGCGTGGGATGCCATCGAGACCGACCTCGTGCTCACCACGATCGACCCGCCGCGGCCGGGCGACCGGTTCGTGCGCATCCAGCCGTTCCTCACCGACGCCGATGTGGAGCGCGTGCAGGCCGCGGCCGGGCGCATCCGTCGCGGCCGTCGTCTCGCGCGCCTGCGCGCCGAGCTCGAACGCTACTTCGCGCCGGGCGCTTTCGTGCGGGGCCTGGATGCCGCCGATGGCGAGGCCGGCGTCATCCGGCGCCTGGGCGGTCTGCTCGTGGAGCAGGGGGTCATCGACGAGGCCTACGTCGATCGCGCGGTGGAGCGCGAGACGATCTCGTCGACGGCGTTCACCGACGCCCTCGCGGTGCCGCACGCGATGGGGATGACCGCGACGCAGACCCGCATCGCGATCGGGATCGCCGACCCCTCCATCGCGTGGGGCGAGGGGCGCGTGCAGGTCGTCGCGCTCGTGGCGTTCAGCGAGACCGACCGCGAGGCCTTCCAGACGGTGTTCGAGCAGTTCGTCGAGGTGTTCAGCGAGCGCGACAGCGTGCAGCGCATCGTGCGCCGCGCGGTGTCGTTCCCCGCGTTCCTCGACGAGCTGGTCGCGGTGATCGACGGCTGACGCGGGGGTCGATACTCCGCGGCCCCGGCGTCAATGACGTCGTCGCGCGGGCGTGTGCGCGCGGGCGTCGAGGCCGTGGTTACGGGGGGTGGGGTTGCACGGGGGTCGGGGCGCCGGGCGTGCAGTGGGGCGTTCGGTGTGCGCCCCGGTGCACGTCGCGCGCCCCATTAGGTGGAGTTCCCGGCCGTGTGCGGCTCGATGCCGAAAGCGGCGAGCCGGCGGCCGAGCGTCGCGGCGTCCTTCAGATCGCCCCAGCCCCAGCGGGCGAACCGGCGTTGAGTCGTGCCGCGAATCCAGTCTTCGCGGCGCTTCTCCTGCTCGAGGACCTCGAAGGCGTTTCGGCCCGATGCCTCGGGCAGCTCGCGGTACTTGACGCGTCCGTCGAACTCGCCCCATGCCCCGACATCGTCGAGGCCGAAGTCGACCCAGAACGTCCTGCCGTGAGGGCCGGGGATCGGAACCTGGAGTGAGGGAGCGGCGAAGCCGAGTTCGAGCAACCGAAGCCGGCTGATGCTCTCACCCGGCAGCTGCGCACGGCCGTCAGCGAGACCGATGACGCGCTCGGCGCGCACGCGCCCGCGCGTCGTCGTCGCCGCGATACGCCGCATGTCGTCCTTCAGCTCGTGGCGCACCCGTCGTGAGTGCCACCCGAGCGCGTCGAGCTGCTGCCGTGAGATGAGAGGGATTGAGAAGGCCGTTGACACCCGCCCACGGTCTCACCGCACGCGCCGCCCCCGCCCGCCGCATCCCCTCCACCTGTGGAGACGTATCTCCTCGGGAGGAGTCAACCCGTCGGGGCGTCGGACGTGCAACGGGGTGGTCACCGACCACCCCGTTGCACGCGGAGCACCCCGACAGAACCCCGCCTCAGCGCACCGACGCCAGCAGCTCCTCGGCGCCGGAGCGCAGAGCGGCCAAACGCCGCGCGGCCTTCTTGGCCGACGACCCGCGCACGTCGAGGTACAGCTTGAGCTTGGGCTCGGTCCCGCTCGGGCGCACGATGAGACGCGAGCCGTCGTCGAGCCACAGCCGCAGCACGTCGCCCGGCGGCAGGCCGTCGACGCCCTGCAGCAGATCGTCGATGCGCGTCACCGCGATCTCGCCGACCGCGGACGGAGGCTGGGCGCGCAGGGATGCCATGATCCCGGCGATCTCGCTCACGTCGCTCACGCGGATCGAGATCTGATCGCTCGCGAATGCGCCGAAGGTGTCGCGGAACTCCTGCAGCAGATCGGCGACGGTGCGGCCCTCGGCGCGCGCCGCCGATGCCATCTCGAGCAGGGCGACCGCGGCGGAGATGCCGTCTTTGTCGCGCACCGTCCCGGGATTGACGAGGTAGCCGAGCGCCTCCTCGAAGCCGAAGACGATGCCGGGTGCCCGCGAGATCCACTTGAAGCCCGTGAGCGTCGAGTGGAAGTTCAGGCCGTAGTGCTCGGCGACGGCCTGCAGCCCGGGCGACGACACGAGCGAGCACGCGAGGGATGCCGCGGCCCCGGCCTCGTCCGCTTCGGATCCGCGCGCGCCGGCCGCGGCCCGCGCCGCCCGCCAGCCGAGCAGCAGCCCGATCTCGTTGCCGGTCAGACGGCGCCAGCCGCCCTCGGCGCCGGCGTCGGGGATCGCGACGGCGAGGCGGTCGGCATCCGGGTCGTTCGCGATGACGAGCTCGGCGTCGACGGAGCGCGCGGTCTCGAACGACAGGTCCATCGCGCCGGGCTCTTCGGGGTTGGGGAACGCCACCGTCGGGAAGCGCCCGTCGGGGTGGATCTGCGCCTCGACCACCGTGGGCGCGGGATACCCGGCCTCGGCGAGCACGCGCGACACGGTCTCCCACCCGACGCCGTGCATCGCGGTGTAGACCCAGTTCAGCCCCTCGGCGCCCGCGGGAGCGGGGCCGACCGCGGCGGTCGCGGAGATGTACGCCTCGACGACCGATTCGGGGGCGTTGGCGTAGCCCACCGAGCGCGGCAGGGTGGTGATGTTGCCCTCGTCGGCGACCCGCTGGATGTGCGCGGCGATCTCGGCGTCGGCGGGGGAGACGATCTGCGCCCCCTCGTCGTCGCCGCCGAGGTAGACCTTGTAGCCGTTATCGTCGGGCGGATTGTGACTGGCGGTGACCATGACGCCCGCGTCGGCGCCGAGGTGGCGCACGGCGAACGCCAGCACCGGGGTCGGCAGCAGGCGGGGGAGCAGGATCGCGTTCAGCCCCGCCCCGGCGAAGATCTCGACCGAGTCGCGGGCGAACACGTCGGAGTTGCGCCGCCCGTCGTAGCCGACGACCACGGTCGGAGCGCCCGACGACCGCTCGCGCAGGTACGCCGCGAAGCCGGCCGCGGCCTGCGCCACGAGCACGCGGTTCATGCGGTTGGGGCCCGCTCCGAGCGTTCCGCGCAGTCCCGCCGTGCCGAACGCCAGGCGGGTGGAGAAGCGATCGTCCAGGTCGGTTGTCGCCTCGGCATCCCCCGACTCGACGCGGGCGAGGAGGTCTTCGAGCTCGGCGCGGGTCACGGCATCCGGATCCTGGGCGAGCCAGGCGCGGGCCGCGGCGACGTGCTCGCTCACAACGCGCCGATCACGCGGGCCAGCAGCGCGGAGATGACGGGCTCGGCGTCGCGACCGGCCTCGAGCACCTCCTCGTGGCTGAGCGGGGTCTTCTGGATACCGGCGGCCAGGTTCGTGATGAGCGAGAAGCCGAGGATCTCCATGCCGGCCTGACGAGCGGCGATCGCTTCGAGCGCGGTCGACATGCCGACGATGTGGCCGCCGATCGTCTTGGCCATCTGCACCTCGGCGGGCGTCTCATAGTGGGGCCCGCGGAACTGCGTGTACACGCCCTCGTCGAGCGTGGGGTCGATCGAGCGCGCCACGTCGCGCAGGCGCGTCGAGTACAGGTCGGTGAGGTCGATGAAGGTCGCGCCCTCGAGGGGCGAGTCGGCGGTGAGGTTGATGTGGTCGCTGATCAGCACGGGCTGGCCGGGCTTCCACGTCTCGCGGATGCCGCCGGCGCCGTTCGTGAGGATCATCGTCGTCGCACCCGTCGCGGCCGCGGTGCGCACGCTGTGCACGACTCGGCGCACGCCGTGGCCCTCGTAGTAGTGCGTGCGGGCGCCGATGACGAGGACGTTCTTGCCGCCGGGGGTGCGGACGCTGCGCAGGGTGCCGACGTGGCCCTCGAGGGCGGGCTTGCTGAAGCCGGTGACCTCGGTCGCGGGGAACGACGCCGTCTCCTCGCCGATGAGCTCGGCGGCGCGCCCCCAGCCCGACCCGAGGGTCACGGCGATGTCGTGGTGCTCGACCCCGGAGAGGCGGGCGATGTCGGCCGCCGCGGTCCGGGCGACCTCGAAGGGGTCGACGGCCGGGTCGTCGAGCGGGTGAGATGTGCTGTTGGACATTCCCCCACTCTAGAAACTGCGGGGCCCGCGGGCCAGACGGCGCACCTCGACACCCAGCGTGTCGTGCTCGGCTGGGTGTCGCATCGGCATCCGCCCAGCGCTGACAGAATGGATGCCATGGTGCAGAGCTTCGAGCGCAAGCAGTCCGTCGCGATCGTCGGCGGAGGCCCCGGCGGATACGAGGCGGCCCTCTCGGCGGCGCAGCTCGGCGCCGACGTCACCCTCGTCGAGCGCGCGGGCGTCGGCGGCTCGGCCGTCATCACCGACGTCGTGCCCTCGAAGACGCTCATCGCCACGGCCGACGCGGCCGTCGCCATCCGCAACGCCAGCGACCTCGGCGTGCAGTTGTTCGCGAAGGACGACCGCGGCAAGCCGCTGACCCCCGAGGTCGCCATCAACCTCGCCGCCGTCAATCAGCGTCTGCTCTCGCTCGCCCGGCAGCAGTCCGACGACATGCGTTCGTCGCTGCTCGAGGCGGGCGTGCGCATCATCTCGGGTCACGGCCGTCTCGACGGCAACGGCGCGGTGGTCGTGTCCACCGAGGCCGGCGGCACCGACTTCGACCGCATCGAGGCCGAGACCCTCGTCGTCTCGGTCGGAGCATCGCCGCGCGAGCTGCCGTCCGCGAAGCCCGACGGCGAGAGCATCCTCACCTGGACGCAGCTGTACAACATGAAGTCCGTGCCCTCCCACCTCATCGTGGTCGGCTCGGGCGTCACCGGCGCCGAGTTCGCGTCGGCGTACATGAACCTCGGGGCCAAGGTCACGCTCGTCTCGAGCCGCGATCAGGTGCTGCCCGGAGAGGATCAGGATGCCGCGGCCGTCCTCGAGCGCGTCTTCCAGCGCGGCGGCATGACGCTGCTCGCGAAGGCCCGCGCCGACTCGGTCGTGAACACCGGCGACGGGGTGACCGTGACGCTCTCGGACGGGCGCACCATCGAGGGCAGCCACTGCCTCATGGCCGTCGGCTCGATCCCGAACACCGCGGGCCTCGGCCTCGAGCAGGCGGGCGTTCAGATGACGGCATCCGGTCACATCCGCGTGAACCGCGTCGCGCGCACCTCGGTGCCGAACATCTACGCCGCCGGCGACTGCACGAACTTCTACCCCCTGGCATCCGTCGCCTCGATGCAGGGACGCCAGGCGATCTTCCACGCCCTCGGCGACATCGTCATCCCGCTCGAGACCCGCCGCATCACGGCCAACATCTTCACGGCGCCCGAGATCGCCACCGTCGGCTTCAGCGAGCAGGACGTGATCGAGGGACGGATCGCCGGCAAGGTGCGTAAGCTCCCGCTCTCGGCCAACCCGCGCGCGAAGATGCAGGGCATCACCGACGGCTTCGTCAAGCTGATCGCCCGGGAGGGCAGCGGCACGGTCATGGGCGGTGTCATCGTCGGGCCGAAGGCGTCGGAGCTGATCTACCCGATCGCGATCGCCGTCGAGCGGCGTCTCACCGTCGACCAGGTCGCCCGCGTGTTCGCGGTGTACCCCTCGCTGACCTCGAGCATCACCGACGCCGCGCGCGCGATGCACATCGTCGACCGCGACGACCCCGGCGAGGACTGAGCGCGCCCGGATGCCGCTCGGCATCGCGCCCTGAGCGCCGCTCGTCCCTCTTCGTGCGCTCGGCGTCGCGCGCTGCGCGCTGCTCGTCCCACTTTTGGCGGTGCGTGTCCCGATTGTGGTCGGTGTGCAGCGGTGGGACCGGCCATAAGTGGGACGAGGGTTTCCTGCTGGGGTGGGTTGCGGGTGCTCGTTCCCTTTGTACGCTCGGCGTTGCGCGCTGTGCGGGTGCTCGTCCCACTTTTGACGGTGCGTGTCCCGATCGTGGTGGGTGTGCGGCGGTGGGACCGGCCATGAGTGGGACGAGGGGGTGCAGCTGACGCCGCACGAACGACGGCGCCGCACCCCCGGAGGAGTGCGGCGCCGTGACGAAGCAGGGTGTCAGCTGATCAGCAGCAGCTGGTGCCCGGCCGAGACCGTGGTGCCGGGGTTCGCGTCGATGGAAGCGACCGTTCCGTCCTTATGCGCCTGGATGGGCTGCTCCATCTTCATCGCCTCGAGCACGACGACGAGGTCGCCCTTGACGACCTGCTGACCCTCCTCGACGGCGACCTTGACGATCGTGGCCTGCATCGGCGACTTGACCGCGTCGCCGGTGGCGCCGGCCGCGGGCGATGCCGCGTGGGAGCGACGGGACGGGGGAGCGGCGGCGGGGCGTCCCCCCTGCGGGGCCGCGGCCGTGATGCGGTCGGGCAGGCTCACCTCGAGGCGCTTGCCGCCGACCTCGACGACGACGGTGTGCCGGCCGACCTCGGCGGCGGGGGCGTCGAGCTCGCCGTCCCACGCGGGGATGTCGTTGACGAACTCCGTCTCGATCCAGCGGGTGAAGACGCCGAAGGAGCCGTCCTCCGCGGTGAAGGCGGGGTCGCGCACGACCTTGCGGTGGAAGGGCAGCACGGTCGGCATGCCGGCGACCTCGAACTCGTCGAGGGCGCGACGCGCGCGCTCGAGCGCCTCGGCGCGGTCGCGACCGGTGACGATGATCTTCGCCAGCAGCGAGTCGAAGGCCCCCGAGACGCTGTCGCCGGCGGTCACGCCGGAGTCGAGACGGATGCCGGGGCCGCCGAACGTCTTGAAGACGTGGATCGGTCCCGGCTGGGGGAGGAAGCCTCGGCCCGGGTCCTCGCCGTTGATGCGGAACTCGATCGAGTGACCGGTGGGCGCGGGGTCGTCGTAGCCGAGCTCCTCGCCCTCGGCCACGCGGAACTGCTCGCGCACGAGGTCGATCCCGGTGACCTCTTCGGAGACGGGGTGCTCGACCTGCAGGCGCGTGTTGACCTCGAGGAACGAGATGGTGCCGTCGGCGCCGATGAGGAATTCGCACGTGCCGGCTCCGACGTACCCGACCTCCTTGAGGATGGCCTTGGATGCCGCGTAGAGGATCGCGTTCTGCTCGTCGCTGAGGAACGGCGCGGGGGCCTCCTCGACGAGCTTCTGGTGGCGCCGCTGCAGCGAGCAGTCGCGCGTGGAGACGACGACGACGTTGCCCGCGCTGTCGGCGAGGCACTGCGTCTCGACGTGGCGCGGCTTGTCGAGGTATTTCTCGACGAAGCACTCGCCGCGACCGAAGGCGGCGACGGCCTCGCGCGTGGCGGACTCGAACATCTCGGCGACCTCGTCGAGCTCGCGCGCGACCTTGAGGCCGCGTCCGCCGCCGCCGTAGGCCGCCTTGATGGCGATCGGCAGGCCGACCTCGTTGGCGAACGCGATGACCTCGTCGGCGCCCGAGACGGGGCCGGGCGTTCCCGGAGCGAGGGGCGCGCCGACCTTCTCGGCGACGTGGCGGGCGGTGACCTTGTCGCCGAGCGCCTCGATGGCATCCGGCGAGGGGCCGATCCAGACGAGACCCGCACCGATCACGGCGCGCGCGAAGTCGGCGTTCTCGGCGAGGAATCCGTAGCCCGGGTGCACGGCATCGGCGCCGGAGCGGCGGGCGACCGAGAGGATCTTCTCGATCGAGAGGTAGGTGTCGGCGCTGGTCGCGCCGTCGAGGGCGTAGGCCTCGTCGGCGAGGCGGGTGTGCAGGGCGTCACGGTCCTGATCGGCGTAGACGGCCACGGAGGCCTTCCCCGAATCGCGGGCGGCACGGATGACTCGGACGGCGATCTCGCCGCGGTTGGCGACAAGGACCTTGGCGATCTTCGGCATCCTCCCAGCCTAGCGAGGGGGCACGCGGGCCTTTTGACACTCCTCGACAAGAAACGCCGAGAAACGTGTGCGGGTGTCTACGAACGGTTCCAGAGCGAGGTCCAGGATCCGCCCAGTTCGCGTACGAGACGGCGGATCGTCGACAGCGACATCCCCACGACCGTCGACGGGTCGCCTTCCACGCGCTCGATGAACGCGCCGCCCAGGCTGTCGACGGTGAAGGCCCCGGCGACCAGGAGCGGTTCGCCGCTGGCCACGTAGGCCGCGATCTCGTCGTCGTCGACGTCGGCGGCGAAGGTCACCGACGCCTCGGCGACGGCGTACGCCTCGCGCGGTTCCGCGCCCGGGGACAGGCGGAAGACGCTGTGCCCCGAGTGCAGCACGCCCGTGCGTCCGCGCATCCCGAGCCACCGGGCGGTGGCGGCCTCGGCCGTGTAGGGCTTTCCGAGGATCTCGTCGCCGAGCGCGAACATCGAGTCGCCGCCGATGACGACCCCGTCGAAGTCCGGGTCCTCGGCGCGCAGGCGGTGCGCGACGTCGGCGGCCTTGCGACGGGCCAGCAGGAGCACGTGCTCGGGCGCGGGGAGGCGACGTTCCTCGGCCGCCTCGACCTCGGCGATCACGGCCTCCTCGTCGACCTGCGGCGCTCGCGACTCGGGTTCGATGCCCGCCTGGCGCAGCAGCATCAGACGAGCGGGAGAAGTGGATGCCAGGCACACGCGCATGCGCCAACGCTACCCACCACGGGCCCGGGCTGCTGCCCCCGGCGGGGCGGCTGAGCCGGCGGGGCGACTGAGCCTGTCGAAGCCCCCGGACCCGGCTCCCTCCCGGCCGCGTATGACAGGCTCGGAGCATGCACGACGGCGACCTCATCGATCTCGACATCACCGGTATCGCCCACGGCGGGGTGTTCGTCGCCCGTCACGAGGGGCGCGTCGTGTTCGTCCCCGACACCCTGCCGGGCGAGCGCATCCGCGCCCGACTCACCGACACGCGCAAGAAGGCGTTCTGGCGGGCGGAGGCGCTCGAGGTCCTCGAGGCCGCGCCCGAGCGTCAGCCGCACGTCTGGGCCGCCGCGGCGATCGACGTCGACCCCGCGGAGCGCGCCGGCGGTGCCGAGTTCGGCCACATCGCGCTCGCGCATCAGCGCGCCCTGAAGGAACGCGTCATCCGCGAGGCGGTCGAACGCGTCGGTCGACTCGACCTTCCCGTCGACGTCGCCGCCGCCGGGGACGAGTCTCAGCCCGAGTCTCCCGACGGCACCGGGTGGAGAACGCGCGTGAGCCTGCACGTCGACGAGGACGGCCGCGTCGGGGCGTTCGCCGCCCGCTCGCACCACGTCGTCGAGGCGCCCGACCTGCCCCTGGCGACCGCGGCCGTCGCGCGCGCCGCTGCGGAGGTGCGCGCCGGGCGCGCGCGCCCCGGGCGCATCGACCTCGTCCAGCCCGCCGACGGCCGCGTGCGCGTGCTCGTCCGACCCGACGGCGAGCGACGCGCGCTGGATGCCGAGGTCGTCGAGGAACGCGTCGGCGACCGGGTCTTCCGCGTCGACGCGGGCGGCTTCTGGCAGGTGCACCGCCTCGCGGCGCGTACGCTGACCAGCCTCGTCGCGTCCGAGCTGGCGGCATCCGTCGGCGCGCTGGATCCCGAGGCGTCGCATCTCGACCTCTACGGCGGCGTGGGACTGTTCGCCGCAACCCTCGGCGAGGCGGGTGGGAGCGGCACGCGCGTGGTGAGCGTCGAGAGCGATCCGCGCGCGACCGAGCACGCCGGAGAGAACCTCGCCGAGTGGGTCGGCGCCCGGGCCGAGACGGCTCGCGTCGACCGGTTCGTCGCGAAGCTCGCGGCCGACGCCTCCGCGCGCGAGCGCGAGCGCCTCTCGCGCGGCGTCGTGCTGCTCGACCCTCCGCGGGCCGGCGCCGGTCGCACCGTGGTCGAGCAGATCGCCGGTCTCGCTCCCTCGGCCGTGGTCTACGTCGCGTGCGACCCGGTTGCCCTCGCCCGTGACCTGGCGACCTTCGCCGAGCTCGGGTACCGCGCCGATCGCGGCATCCGCGGCGTCGATCTGTTCCCGAACTCCCACCACGTCGAGGCCGTCACCGTCCTGCGACGCTGATCTCCGGGGAGGAGGGCGGGCGGGACGCGCCGCGTCGCAGATGTCCTCCGGCGCGGCGGGGGCCGCGCCGATACGATGACAGGATGACGCGCGTCGCCCTCATCGATGACCACGAGTCGGTCCGGCTCGGGCTGGAGGCCGCCCTGGCGCGCACCGAGGCCACGCAGGTCGTCTTCTCCGGCGCGAACGTGGCGGCCTACCTGAGTTGGCGGCAGGGCGCGGCCGAGACGCCGGCCGACGTCGTCGTGCTCGATCTCACCCTCGGCGACGGCACGACGGTCTCCGAGAACGTCGACCGCGTCGTGCGCGACGGCTCGAGCGTGATCATCCACAGCGTCGCCGACCGCGCGGGCGCCGTGCGCGAGGCGCTCGCCGCGGGCGCCGCGGGCATCGTCAGCAAGTCGTCGCCCACGCACGAGGTGCTGGGTGCCATCCGCACGGTCGCGCGCGGCGAGCTGCTCGACAACGTCGAGTGGGCCAGCGCCGTCGAGGGCGACCGCGACTTCGCCGACGCGCAGCTCTCGGCGCGCGAGCGCGAGGTGCTGCGCCTGTACGCGGCGGGTCTGCCGCTGAAGGCCGTGGCCGAGAGACTCGGCGTCGCCTACTCCACGGCGAAGGAGAACATCACCCGGGTGCGGGTGAAGTACGTCGAGGTGGGGCGACCGGCGCCCACCAAGGTCGATCTGTTGCGACGCGCGATGGAAGACGGCATCCTGCAGGATGCGCCAGATGACAGCGGCCGTGGCTGAGACGGACCGGTCGGTGCTCGACGAGGCGTGGGGTCGCATCCCCCACACGCGCGAGAGTCAGGCCGACCAGGGGACGTTCACCCAGACGCGCATCGAGCGCGTCATCACCCTCATCGTCGGGCCCGGCTCGCTTGTGCTCGGCGCCCAGGCCTTCGTCGCGGCGTTCGGCCCCGGAGACGAGGCCACGGGATGGCACACCCCCCTCGTGCTGGCGGTGTTCATCCCCCTCGTCGCCATGATCATCGCGTGCAGCGTGGGGCGATTCGCGCGATTGTTCTCCGGCGTCTTCGCGGTCGTGTTCGTGCTCGCCCTCGCGGTGTGGCCGATCGCGACGGCCGGGGGACCGGCGCCGACGCCGACCGAGAACCCATGGATCTTCTACCTCGTCAACGTCGCCACCGTGTCGACCATCGTCGCGTTCCCGCTCCCGTTGCAGATCGTCTGGACGGTGGCCACGCCGCTGCTGTTCGGCGTCGTGCGCCTGCTGCAGGCGGGAGGGCGCCCGGACTTCGTCCTCCCCGTCATCCTCGACGTCACCTTCGCCCTGATCCTCGGCAGCGTCCTGCTGACGCTCGGCTGGATGTACCGCTCGATCGCCGCCAACGTCGACCAGGCGCGGGCCGTCGCGGTCTCGAGCTACGCCTCGGCGGCCGCCACGGCGGCGACCGAGCACGAGCGCGTCGCGGTGGCCGCCCTCATGCACGACAGCGTGCTCGGCGCCCTCCTCGCGGCCGAACGCGCGTCGAGTCCTCGCGAGCGCACACTGGCGGTGAGCATGGCCCGCGAGGCGCTCACGCGCCTGGCGAACGCCGAGAAGGACTCCCTCGAGGGCAGCGACGAGCCGGTCCCCGCCCTGCGCCTCGCCGACGACATCGAGGTCGCCGCCCGCGAGCTCGGCATCGACCTGGCGGTGACGCGATCGGTCGAGGAGGGCACGCCTCGGGTGCCGGGCCGCGTGGCCCGCGCCCTCGTGCTCGCCGCGATGCAGGCCGTCGCCAACGCCGTCCAGCACGCCGACGCGCAGGGCCTCACGGTCGAACTGACGGGCGACAGCGCTCCCGGCGGCGTGGCGGTGCGCGTGCGCGACACCGGGCCCGGCTTCGACGTGTCCGCCATCCCGGCCGACCGCCTCGGCATCCGCGGGTCGATCAACGCGCGGCTCGCCGCCGTCGGCGGACGCAGCGACATCGAGTCGACGTCCGCCGGCACGACGGTGACCCTCGAGTGGGAGAGCGGGGACCGCTGGTGACCGTCCGCTCGGTGCTGTCGGTCATCGGACTGGCCTTCACCGCCTACCTCGCGGCCCGCGGGCTCATCTGGACCTCTCCCGAGACGGTCGAGCGCGGCTGGCTGATCGTGGCGGCCCTGGTGCTGTACCTCCCCGTCACGTGGCTCTGGATCTTCGCCATCGGCGCGCGCGAGCGCACGACCGCCCAGGCCTCGCCCGTGACCTCTCCCGCCAAACTCCCCGGGTGGGGCGTCGCCCTCGCTCTCCTGGCCGCGGTCGTCGTCCCGAACGCCCCCTTCCTGGCCGTCACCGAGGCGGGTCGCTCGCAGCCCTTCGTGACCTGGGTCATCGGGGGCATCGGCGCCCTCATGACGATCGTCATGGTGCGTCGGCGCCCCATCGTCGCGTGGACGGGGATGGCGTTGCTGACGCTGTCGACCTCCTTCTGGCTGGGCCCGCTGCAGGCGCTGAGCCTCGGCCTGGTCGGATCGCTCATGTGGGTGACCGCGGCGCAGTTGGTCACGATCGCCCTCGACCGTGCCGCGCGCGACGCCGAACGCCTCGCCGAGCTCCAGCAGGCGGCATCCGCGTGGCAGGCGTCGCAGAGCGGGAGGCAGCGCGAGCGCCGTCTCCACGTGCAGCGCGCGCTGCAGGCGGCGGGGCCGATTCTCGCGCGCACGATCGAGTTCGGCGGCAACCTGCGCGCGGCCGACAAGGAGGCCGCTCGCCGGGCGGAGGCGAGCCTGCGCGACGAACTGCGCGGCAACCGCCTGCTCGACGACGGGGTGCGCACCGAGATCGAGGCCGCGCGTCGCCGCGGTTCCGCGGTCAGCCTGTTCGACGAGGGAGGCCTCGAGGGGTTGCGTCCCGCCGACCTCGACGCCATCCGCACCGAGTTGGCATCCGTCCTGCGCGACGCCGTGTCTCAGCGGGTCATCATCCGCACGTCCCCGCATCACGAGGTCGCGGTGACCGTCGTCGGGCGCTCCCCGGGCGAGGGCGCCGGGGGCGACGACGACGAGGTCGATCTCTGGCGCGAGATCCGCCGCCCGCGCTGACCGCACTGCACCGCCTCGACCGCTCGTCGTGCGGGTCACAGCGGGAGGGCACACCCCTCACCCGCCGGCCTGACCGACGCGGATGGGGGGATTCGTCGACGCTGCCGAGAGTGAGGGGTGAGGGGCGGCGATGTCGCCTGCCCCCCACCCGGACGAACGGTTACCCGAAAACCGTTCGTGCGGTCGAATCCGGCTCGAAGGAGCGGTCCGACCGAACGCATGATGCGTTCCAGCTCCTCCAGTATTCGCGAGGCGTTCCCCCGCGTCTGTAGGTATTTCGGGGGACACTTCCCGTCCGAGCGGTCAGCCGGTGAAGCCGTTCCACCCCGCGGCGCGGTTCAGCGGCGTGCGCAGGCCGCGCGCCGACAGCTCCCAGCGCGAGCGCGGGGCGTCGTCGGGAGCCGTGGCATCGGCGACCTCGCGCACGTACGCCTCGCCGACAACGACGATCGCCGCGGCGAGCTCCTCTTCGGTGGGGGTTCCGCGCACGACCTCCGCCACGACGGGCGGGAGGCCGGTGGCGCCGGTCGCGTCGCTCACAGCGGGATGTTCCCGTGCTTCTTGGCCGGCAGGCTCGCACGCTTGTTTCGCAGCGCGCGCAGGGCCTTGGCGATCGAGACGCGCGTCTGCGCCGGCTCGATGATGCCGTCGAGCTCTCCGCGCTCGGCCGCGAGGAACGGGGATGCCACGTTGTACGTGTACTCGTTCGCGAGGCGCGTGCGCACGGCGGCGACGTCTTCGCCGGCTTCCTCGGCGCGCTTGATCTCGCCGCGGTACAGGATGTTCACCGCGCCCTGGCCGCCCATGACGGCGATCTCGGCGGTGGGCCAGGCGAGGTTGATGTCGGCGCCGAGCTGCTTGGAGCCCATGACGATGTAGGCCCCGCCGTAGGCCTTGCGCAGGATCACGGTGACCAGGGGCACCGTCGCCTCGGCGTAGGCGTAGAGGAGCTTGGCGCCGCGGCGGATGACGCCGGTCCACTCCTGGTCGGTGCCGGGCAGGTAGCCGGGCACGTCGACGAGGGTCACGATCGGCACCGAGAACGCGTCGCAGAAGCGCACGAAGCGGCTGGCCTTCTCTCCGGCGTCGATGTTGAGCGTCCCCGCCATCTGCGAGGGCTGGTTCGCGATGATGCCGACCGTGCGCCCCTCGATGCGGCCGAAGCCGATCACGATGTTCGGCGCGAACAGCGGCTGAACCTCGAGGAAGTCGCCGGCGTCGACGATCCCGTCGATGACCGTGTGGATGTCGTACGGCTGATTCGGGGAGTCGGGGATGATCGTGTTCAGCGAGCGGTCGGCATCCGTCGTCTCGAACTCGAACGGGGTGTCGTAGACCGGGATCTCGGCGAGGTTGTTGTCGGGCAGGTAGCCGATCAGGCCGCGCGCGTAGTCGATCGCGTCGTCCTCGTCGTCGGCGAGGTAGTGCGCCACACCGGAGCGGGTGTTGTGCGTGAGCGCGCCGCCGAGCTCCTCCATGCCGACGTCCTCGCCGGTGACGGTCTTGATGACGTCGGGGCCGGTGACGAACATCTGGCTGGTCTTGTCGACCATGATCACGAAGTCGGTGAGGGCGGGGGAGTACACCGCGCCGCCAGCGGCGGGTCCCATGATGATCGAGATCTGCGGGATGACGCCCGAGGCCGCCGTGTTGAGGCGGAAGATCTCGCCGTACTTGCCGAGGGCGACGACCCCCTCCTGGATGCGCGCGCCGCCGGAGTCCAGGATGCCGATGATCGGGATGCCGCTGCGCAGAGCGAGTTCCATCACCTTGATGATCTTGTCGCCGGCGACCTCGCCGAGCGACCCGCCGAAGGTCGAGAAGTCCTGCGCGTAGACGGCGACGGTGCGGCCGTGGATGGTTCCGGTGCCCGTGACGACGGAGTCGCCGTAGGGGCGGGACTTGTCCATGCCGAAGGCCGTGGTGCGGTGGCGCACGTACTCGTCGAGCTCGACGAACGAGCCCGGATCGACCAGCATCTCGAGGCGCTCGCGGGCGGTGAGCTTGCCCTTCGCGTGCTGCTTCTGCTGCGCGGCGGCTTCGGCATCGACGACCGCCTCCTGGAACCTGCTGCGCAGGTCCGCGATCTTGCCGGCGGTGGTGAAGAGATCGGGCTGGTCGGTCACGCTTTCCACCCTAGCGACCGCACCGGCACCGGCGTTGGAGGGTGCGCACAAGCGAATCGACCTCGCGCTGTGGCATCCGGCCAGCCCCCGTCTCGATCCGCGCGCGCAACCGGATGCCGACGCGACGCTCGTTCCCTAAGGTGTGGACATGCCGATCCCCGCGTCCGGATACCCCCGCACCGCCGACGTCAGCCCTCGCGTGCAGGTGGTCGCGACCACCGACTCGACCAACGCCGACGTCGTCGCCGCCGTCGCCGCCGACCCCGCCGGCTGGCCGCACCTGTCGCTTCTCGTCACCGACGACCAGCGCGCCGGTCGCGGGCGCCTGGACCGCTCCTGGACGGCGCCGGCGGGAACCGCGCTCGCGGTGTCGGTCGTGGTCGACGCCTCCGGCATCCCGATGGCGCTGCGGGGATGGATCCCCCTCGCGGCCGGAGCGGCGATGACGCGCGCCGTCCGCGCGCAACTGACCGGTCACGGCGGCACGGCCGACCTGAAGTGGCCGAACGACGTGCTCGTCGACGGCGCCAAGATCTGCGGCATCCTGGCCGAAGCGGTGCCGGGCACCTTCGACACCGTGGTGGTGGGGGCGGGCGTGAACACGCGGATGAGCCGGGCCGACCTGCCGGTGACCACCGCGACCTCGTTCCAGGCCATCGGTGCGGAATGCGACGACGACCGCCTCATGGCCGACTATCTCGGTCACCTGCGCGACACCCTCGCCGCCCTCGCCTCCGGTGGGGCGGACCGGGTGCACCGCGACATCGAGAAGCTCTGCGCCACCGTCGGGCGCGACGTGACGGTCTCGCTGCCCGACGGGACGACGCTCCAGGGGCGTGCTGAGCGTCTCGACGACGACGGTCGCCTCGTCGTCACGGCGGGCACGATCGAGACGGTCGTCGCCGCGGGCGACGTCGTGCACGTGCGCTGAGCGCCCCCGCGTCCCGCGTGTGCGCCGGGATCGAGGCCTCCGACGGCGCACAATGAGAGGGTGACCCAGCCGTCGAGCTCGATCGGGCGCCCGCGCATGCCGGCGCCGGGGACGAACGCGCCCGAGCTGAGGATCGCCCGCTTGCGGGCGCACGCGCGAGGGCTGTTCTGGTCGGCGCTCGTGCTGATCGGGGTCGCCGGGGCGACGACGTACTTCTACGACAACCTCCCCGCACCGTTCGAGAACTGGATGCTGCTGACGGCAGCGGCGGTCCTCGTGCTGCTGCTGGTCGTCATCCCTTTCTTCGCGTGGCTGTCGCACACCTGGACCATCACCACGCGGCGCGTGATCGAGCGTTCCGGTCCGTTCGGCTCGACGCAGCGCGAGATCTCCCACGTGCGCGGCTACGCGATCCAGATGCGTCGCGGACTGCTGCAGCGCCTGTGGGGGGCCGGCACCCTGTCGTTGTCGAACGGCGTCGAACCGCCGCTGCGGATGAAGAACATCCCGCACGCCGTGCTCGTGCACGAGACCCTCGTCGACCAGGTCGAGGTCAACCAGATCCTCGCGCACCGCGACTCGCAGACCTTCGGCTCGGGTTCGGTCGGGCTCTGACCCGCAGCGCCGACCCGCTCGACCCGGGTTGTGGCGCGCCGCCCCTGACGCCCCGACGCAGGGGGTGCGCGCTCCCGCGGCCTCGGTGACGGCCCCGCAGGGGCCGCGCCCGCGCATCTCCTGCGTTGTGTCCTCTCGTCGGGCCCCCTCCGGCTCGTGCACGCGCGGGGCGGGCCCGCACCCCGGCTCGCGCCGGCGCCGGCGCCCCGACAGAATGGATGCCGACGGAAGGAGCGGCATGGCGCTGCGAGTCGGAGTGGTCGGTGGCGGACAGCTGGCGCGGATGATGATCGCCCCCGCGGTGGAGCTGGGCGTCGAGATCCGCGTCCTCGCCGAGGACGAGGGCATGTCGGCCGCACTGGCCGCGACCGCCGTCGGCGACTACCGCGACGCGGAGACTGTGCTCGCCTTCGCCCGCGACGTGGACGTCATCACCTTCGACCACGAGCACGTCCCCCAGGACGTGCTCGCCGCCCTCGTCGCCGAAGGTGTCGCCGTGCACCCCGGCCCCGCGCCCCTCGGCGTCGCGCAGGACAAGCTCGTGATGCGCGCGCGCATGGCCGAGCTCGGGCTGCCGCAGCCCGACTGGGCCGCCGTGGCCGACGCGGCGCAGCTGCAGGACTTCCTCGACGCCCACGGCGGTCGGGCGGTCGTGAAGACGCCGCGCGGGGGATACGACGGCAAGGGCGTGCGCGTCGTGTCGTCGGCGACCGAGGCCGACGACTGGTTCGCCGCCCTCGCCGAGGACGCCAACGGCGGATCGCTCCTCGTCGAGGAGCTCGTCGACTTCACACGCGAACTCGCGCAGCAGGTCGCCCGTCGCCCCTCGGGCGAGGTGCGCGCCTACCCGGTGGTCGAGACCGTGCAGCGCGGCGGGGTGTGCGCCGAGGTCGTCGCCCCGGCCCCGCGCGCCGACCAGCGCGTGCAGCGCGTCGCGGCCGAGATCGGCGTCGCGGTCGCCGAGGGCCTCGGGGTGACGGGCATGCTCGCCGTCGAGCTGTTCGAGACCACCGACGAGCGGATCCTCATCAACGAGCTCGCCATGCGCCCGCACAACAGCGGGCATTGGACGCAGGACGGCGCGGTCACCAGCCAGTTCGAGCAGCACCTGCGCGCGGTGCTCGACCTGCCGCTGGGGGCGACGGACGCCGTGGCGCCGTGGACCGTGATGATCAACGTGCTGGGCGGCCCCGCCGAGGGGACCCTCGAGGAGCGCTTCGCCGGCGCGATGGCCGCCCACCCGTCGGCGAAGATCCACACGTACGGCAAGGCGCCGCGCCCGGGCCGCAAGGTCGGGCACGTCAACGTCATCGGCGACGATCTCGACGACGTGGTGTACGAGGGACGAGCGGCGGCGGCGTTCTTCGACTGAGTGCGCGGCGGACCGGGGCTCCTGAGCGCGCCGTTCCGCGATCTTCCAGCGAGCCGCCCTAGCCTGGACCGGTGATCCGGCCGTTGCATTCCTCCGAGACGCCCGTGGTCGGCGTCGTCATGGGCTCCGACTCCGACTGGCGCGTGATGGATGGCGCCTCCGCGGTGCTGACGGAGTTCGGCATCCCGCACGAGGTCGAGGTCGTCTCGGCTCATCGCACGCCCGACAAGCTCGTCCGGTACGGCCGCGAGGCGCGGGGGCGTGGTCTTCGCGCCATCATCGCCGGGGCCGGAGGAGCGGCGCACCTGCCGGGGATGCTGGCATCCGTCACCGCTCTTCCCGTGATCGGTGTCCCGGTGCAGCTGTCGACGCTCGATGGGCTGGACTCCCTGCTCAGCATCGTGCAGATGCCGGCCGGCATCCCGGTCGCGACCGTCTCGATCAACGGCGCGAAGAACGCGGGTCTGCTCGCCGCGCGCATCCTCGGCAGCGCCGACGCCGAGCTGGCCGAGCGCGTCGAGGCCTACGCCCGCGACCTCGAAGCGCAGGTCGAAGAGAAGAACCGGCGTCTGAAGGACTCGCTGTGACCCTCGCGGCTCCCGCACGACCTCGCGCGCACGCGCCGATGATCGAGGCGCGGCCGCTGCGCAACCCCGACGCGTCGTCGGTCGAGGTCATGACCCGCCGCGGATGGTGGCTCGTCGTGCTCAACGTCCTCATCCCCGGTTCCGCGCAGGTGCTCGCCGGAAACCGGCGCCTCGGGCGGTTCGGTCTCGGCGCCACGCTGGCGCTGTGGACGGTGCTCGTGCTCGCGGGCCTCGCGGCGATCCTCTGGCCGACCGGCCTGTTCACCCTGGCGACCGGCTCGTTCTTCCCCGACTTCCTCTCGTGGTTCCGGCCCCTGCCCCTGACGCTCGTGCAGATCGTGATCGCCGCCTACGTCGTGCTGTGGGTCGTCCTCACAATCGACACCCTGCGCCTGATCCGCCTGGTGAAGGTCGGGGCGTTCTCCCGCGTCGCCCTCGCGGTCGTCTCGGTCGGCATGCTCGTGCTGACCGGTTCGGGCGCCGCCTGGGCCGCGCAGGTCGCGGGGAGCACGCGCGACGCCTTCTCGGCCATCTTCGGCCAGTCGGCGCCCGCCGTCCCCCCGTCCGACGGCTACTACAACATCCTGTTGCTGGGGGCCGACTCGGGGGAGGGGCGCGACTCCATGCGCTTCGACAGCATCTCGGTCGTCTCGATCAACGCCGACACGGGCGCGACGACGATCACCGGCATCCCGCGCGACATGCCGCACTTCCCTTTCGCGCCCGGGCCGATGCAGGACAAGTACCCGAACGGTCATACCGGTTACGCCAACGCGACGTGCGGGTGGGGCAGCGGCATCAACCAGCTCAAGACCGAGGTCGAGGTGTGCCAGGACGGCACCAAGCTGTACCCCGACGCCAAGGCGCACGACTCCGAGCCCGGGATCGAGGCGACGAAGGATGCCGCCGAGGGCATCATGGGCATCCAGATCCCCTACTACGTGCTCATCGACATGAAGGGCTTCGCCGACGTCATCGACGCTCTCGGCGGGGTCGACATCAACGTGCAGGAGCGACTGCCCAAGGGTGGACCCGCCTACGACGGACAGCCTGTCGACGACTGGGCGTTCGGCTGGATCGAGCCCGGGCAGCAGCACATGGACGGCGACACCGCCCAGTGGTACGCCCGCTCGCGGTACACCACGAGCGACTTCGACCGCATGCGCCGCCAGCGCGAACTGCAGGAGGCGATCCTGGCCCAGTTCACGCCGCAGAACGTGCTGTCGCACTTCCAGCAGGTGGCGACCTCGACCACGAACATCATCCAGACCGACCTGCCGCAGAGCCTCATCGCCCCGACGCTCGTCGACCTGGCCCTCAAGGCGAAGGACCAGACGGTCGCCACCCTCGAACTCACCCCGGCCGGAGGCGTCGACGAATTCGACCCCGACTGGGCGCAGGTGCAACAGATGGTGAAGGACGCCCTGCACCCGCCGACCGAAACGGAGAGCCCCGCGCCGTGACCGTCACCCTCCGCGTCGTGCTCGACCAGCTCGTCGCACCGACCTCCCGCGATCTCGCCGAAGCTTCGGCATCCCTCACCGCCGCGCTCGTCGCGACCGCACCGCGGGGCTGCGACGTCGCCGCGATCGTGCCCGCCCCCGGGCTCGCCGACGACCAGGCGATCGAGGGACTGAGCTCCGAGACGCGACTGTCCATGCGTCGGCGGGAGCTCGCGGCCTCGTGGCAGCTGGGCGTGGCCCCGGGGATCGGGAAGGGGCTCATCCACTCGCCCACGGCCCTGGCCCCGCTCGTGCGGCACGACCGCGTCAACGAGACGCACCAGATCGTCGTGACGCTGTGGGACCTGCGGGCGTTCGAGACGCCCGACGAACTGCCCAAGACCGAGGCCCTCGCGGCGCGTGCCCTGCTGTCGCGCGTGGCCAAGCACGCCGACGCGGTGATCGTGCCGACCCACGCGATGGCCGACAAGCTGGCCGAGACGGCCAAGGCCAAGCTCGTGAAGAAGGTCCGCGTGATCGGCGGGGCCCCCGCGGCCGGACTGCGCGCGCCCTCGGACGCCGTGGGGCGCCTGCGGGCCCTCGACCTCCCGTCATCCTTCGTCGCGACGGCGGGCGGTGCTGCGGCGTCGGACGGTCTCGCCGACGCCTTCGCCGCGGTGGTCGCCGCGGGCTGGGACGGCGACGTGGTCGTGCTCGACGCCCCGGAGGGGGAGGAGCCCGCGATCGCCGATCTCGCCGCGGCTGCCGGTCTCGCCGAGGCGCGCGTGCACGCGCGCGGATCCCTCGACCGGTGGGATCGCGCGGCCGTCCTCTCGCACGCGGTCGCGTTCATCGCGCCGTGCGCGCGGACGGACTGGCCGTGGCGCGCCGTCGACGCCCTCGCGCTGTCGGTCCCCGTCGTGGCCGTCGACACCCTCGCGCACCGCGAGGTGCTCGCCGACGCGGCGGCCTACTCGCCCGCGGGCGAGTTGGGCGAGGCGCTCGCCCGCGCCCTCGGCGACGAGGCGGAGCGCCTGCGCGTCCTCGCCGGAGACCTCGCCAAGGGCTTCGCCTGGGAGGCCGCGGCCGAGCGGGTCTGGGCGCTGCACGCGGAGCTGTAGGGCCGGGGTCGCCCGCGAGGCTCCCGCATCACGCCCGGCTTCGACCCTAGGCTTCGACTCATGCCTGCCCGCGTCGGGATTGTCGTCCGCACCCGCCATCGCCCCGCCTTCGTCCGTGGGGCGCTCGCCGACATCGCCGAGCAGACCCTCGCCGACCGGCGGGTCGTCGTCGTGAACGACGGAGGGGATGCCGCCGAGGTCGACCGCGTCGTGGCCGCATCGGGCCTCACGGGCGTCGAGGTCGTGCACATCCCCGACGGTCAGGGGGGACGCTGCGTCGCGGCCAACACGGGCGTGCGCGCCCTCGACACCGAGTACGTCGTCCTCCACGACGACGACGACCGCTGGCATCCGGACTTCCTCGTCCGCACGGCGGCCTGGCTCGATGCGCACCCCGACGACGCCGCGGTGGCCGTGCCGACCGAGATCGTCTACGAGGAGAAGCGCGACGGAGCGTGGACCGAGGTCGGCCGCGCCCCCTTCTGGGCGGGGATGCAGAGGATCTCGCTCACCGAGATGATGAGCATCAACCGCATCGTGCCCATCGCGGTGCTCTACCGCCGCGCCGTGCACGCCGAGGTCGGCTGGTACGACGAGACGCTCGACGCCGTCGAGGACTGGGACCTCTACCTGCGCATCCTGAACGTGCACGGCATCGGCTTCGTCGCGGGCGAGCCCCTCGCGTTCTGGACGCAGCGACCGGATGCCGACGGCCTCGACGCGAACAGCATGTTCGGCCTCGCCGCCGAGCACGCGCGCGACGACGCGGTGGTGCGCGACCGGGCCCTCGCCGCGTGGGTGCGGCGCGAGGGGGCGGGTCTGCCGCTGTTCGTCGCCGCGTCGCAGGCCGAACTGGCGGCCCACGTGGATCGATCGATCGACCGGGCCGTCGAGCGCATCGTCGAGAGGTTGCGCGCCGAGATCGCGTCCGACGTCCGCCACGAGATCGACGCGCATCAGCCGGTGATGTCGCGGTTGCGGCGGCTGCGGCGGAGGTTGCTGCGCGGGTAACGACCCGGTGTCGTGCGGCGTGGCAGCGGGACCGCGGGCACAGTCCCCGCATAATGATCGCGTGAGTCACACCACACGCGCCGCCGTCTCCCCCCGCTCGCGTCTTCTCCGGACGGTCATTCCCGTGCTCGTCGTCACCGGCCTGCTCGGGCTGTCGGCATGCGCGACCCCCGTGGGTGGGGTCAGCCCGTCGCCGACCCCCACAGTCGGGTCGGAGAGCCCCTCGGCGTCGCCGACGGCCGACCCCACGGGATCGGCGTCGCCGTCGCCGTCGCCCTCGGCCTCGGCCACCGCCACGCCGGGAACCGTCTACAACGGCGAGATCCTCATCGTGACCTCCGAGGTGCGCGACGGCAACCTCGAGGTCAGTGCGATGGTTCCGGGCGTCTCCGAGTCGGGCGGTACGTGCACCCTCACCGTGGACTCCACCGGGGCGACGACCTCCGTCGAGGCGAACGAGGGCAAGGACGTCACCTACTGCGGTCTGATGTCGATCGCGGTCGGCGCCGACGCGCCCGAGGACCTCGCCTTCCACGTGACCTACACGTCGCAGGCGCTCACGGCGCAGTCGTCGATCACCACGATCGAGCCGACCCCGTGACCCGGCCGGCCGCTCGTCGTCTGGCGGCGATCCTCGCGGCGTGGGCGTGCGCCATCGCCCTGCTCGTGGGGCTCCCGGCGACCGTCGCACCCACCTCGCCGGCTGCAGCGGCGGACGCGGCGGATTGGAACCCGGGCAAGATCATCGACGACGCCGTGTTCTACGACGGCAACGCCATGACGGCGGGGGAGATCCAGACCTTCCTGGACGGGAAGGTCCGCAGCTGCCAGTCGGGCTACACCTGCCTGAAGGACTATCGGCAGAGCACCGACGACCGGCCCGCCGACAAATACTGCAACGGCTACTCGGGCGCGCGGAACGAGAGCGCCGCGACGATCATCGACAAGGTGGCGCGCTCCTGCGGGATCAGCCAGAAGGCGCTGCTCGTGCTCCTGCAGAAGGAGCAGGGGCTGATCACCTCGACCGCGCCCTCCGAGTGGAACTACTCCGCGGCGACCGGTCAGGGCTGCCCCGACACCGCGCCCTGCGATCCGTCGACCCAGGGATTCTTCTACCAGGTCTATTACGGAGCCCGGCAGTTCGAGGTCTACCGCCTCAATCCCACGTGGTGGGGTTATCAGGCCGGCCGCTGGAACAACATCCTGTACAACCCGAACGGCGCGTGCGGTACCCAGCGGGTCTACATCGAGAACCAGGCGACGGCCGGCCTGTACATCTACACCCCGTACGTCCCCAACCAGGCGGCGCTGAACAATCTGTACGGCACCGGTGACGGGTGCTCGGCGTACGGCAACCGCAACTTCTGGCGCACGTTCGTCGATTGGTTCGGATCCACGTCTCGGGTCAACCCGATCGGCAACGTGGAAGTCGTCGAGGCCCGTCCGGGAGAGTTCCGGGTGGCGGGCTGGGCGCTTGACCCGGACACCTCAGACCCCATCGCCGTGCACGTCTACGTGGGCTCGGTGGGCACGGCCGTCAGCGCCGAGCTCGACCGTCCGGACGTAGCCGGGGCCTATCCCGGAGCCGGATCGCGACATGGATTCGACACGACCGTCAAAGCCACCGGCCCCGGCGACGTCGATATCTGCGTCTACGCGATCAATTACGGTCCCGGCGGCACCACCGTCCTCGGCTGTTGGAACCGCACAGCGATGAGCGGCTCACCCGTGGGGAACCTCGAGGCAGTCTCGGCATCCGGATCCAACGTCGTGGTCTCCGGATGGGCGCTGGATCCTGACTCGGCCCAGCCGGTTTCGGTGCACCTTTACGTCGGCGATAAGGGGACGGCGCGCACCGCCGACGGCACGCGTGCGGATATCGCCGCGGCGTACCCCGCCTACGGCGCGAAACACGGGTTCAGCGCGACTCTTGCCGGCCCGTCGGGGACACAGACTGTCTGCGCCTACGCGATCAACGTCGGTGCCGGCTCGAACGTGCAACTCGGATGCAAGGACGTCGTCGTCGGAGCTCCGCCGGACAAAGGAAGCGTCCCCATCGGGAACTTCGAGGCGGCCACCGTCAACGGAACCAAAGCGACCGTGAGCGGGTGGGCGTTGGATCCCGATACCTCGTCCCCCATCAAGGTCCACATCTACGTGGGTTCGCAGGGCGCCGCCTACACCGCAGACAAGAACCGGGCCGACGTGGGAGCCGCCTATCCCGGCAAGGGGGCGAGACACGGATTCTCCGAGACGGTGTCTCTGCCCGAGGGTCGTTCGGATGTGTGCGTGTACGCGATCAACGATGGTGCCGGCGGCAACATCCAGCTCGGCTGCCGCAGCGTCGTCGCGCCCTCTGCCCCCGATCCCGGCCGCGCACCCATCGGTAACCTCGAGGCGGTTCGCGTCAACGGTCGTAGCGCCACGGCCGTCGGGTGGGCGCTCGACCCCGATACCAGTCAGCCCATCCGCGTTCACCTCTATGTCCGCAACTCCGGCACGGCGCTGACGGCGGACGTGAGCCGCCCCGACGTGGCCGCGGCCTACCCCGGGCTCGGGGATCGGCACGGCTTCTCCAAAGCGCTTTCTCTGCCGGCCGGTACGTCGGATGTGTGTGCCTACGCCATCAACGACGGCGCGGGCGGGAACACCTTGGTGGGCTGCAAGACGGTGACCGCACGGTGAGCGTGCTGCGCCCGGGATGATCCCCGGTACCTCGCCAGGCTCGAGTGTCCGCCGAGGGGTGCGAGGGGAGGTTCCCCCTCGCACCCCTCGGCGCTGGTGCTCGTGATTCCGCTATCGCGCCCCTGAAACCGGATGGGCGTGATCCCTCCAGGTGCGACGGCGGCCGACGTCCCCGGGCGACCGAACCGTCCCGATGGTCGTCGGGGCGGCGACGTCGAGGATGGCTGATCGCACGCCACTAGCGACGCTCCCGGTCGACGCGACCGGAGCGGCGGGAGTGCGCGAGTCGGACCGCGACCGCTCAGCCTGCCCTCAACGAACCGTCCGTCTGCCGACGAGGGTGAGCGTGATCACGGCGACTCCAGCCAGGAACACCAGTGCCAACAGCGCCGGAGGGAGGGGCGGCGTCCACTTCCACGCCGCCTCGAGCGGGGCCGAGGCGCCGGAGAGGTAGCGGTGGCCGGTCAGGATGCCGACGATGACGGTTCCGGCGGCGAAGAACCCGGAGAGGATCCAGCGGATCGCGTCTTCCCATCGAGAGATCATGGGTTCTCTTCGGCGGGCCCGCGCGACGCTCGTATCGACGGTGAGGGTGCTGATGACGACCAGCGCTGCGACGAGCGGGAGAGTGTAGCGGCCCTGCCAACCGCCTCCGGACCATTGCAACCCGGCGAGCGCGCCGGGAACGAGGGCGGCCGCCGCGAACGCAGCGGCGATGGCGATCCGGTGGCGGGGGCGTGCGACTCCGAAGCAGGTCACCAGGGTGGCGCCGAGCAGGAAGACCCACGCAGCGGATAGAACCTGAGGGCTGGGGAGGTCCAGCCAGCCGAGGGTGCCGTACATCTGGGCGATCTGGTTGTGGTACTGCGAGAAGAAGACCGAGATCCCGGCGATTCCGTCGGCCAGAGTGGCCGGTCGGACGACACCGACGTAATTGGTGCCGTGGATGACGACCCAGGCGACGCTGAACGCCGTCGTCAACGCGAAAGACCCGGCGATGATCCAGATGCGGCGATCGGACGCGATGCGACGAACGCGCGTCAGGCCCGCCGCGATGAGGACGATTGCGGCCGTGATCGCGAGGAAGAGGGGAGACAACCCACGCGTGACGATGAGAACGCAGCCGGATGCGACCAGGAGGGAGTGAGCTTCGCTCCAGGTCCTGCGACCGCCGCTTGCGGCGACGGCGAAGCCCGAGGCGGCCGTGGCGAAGAGCGTCGCGATCTCCCAGGCGCTGGGGTTGAGCACCATGCCGACGTAGAGCGTCATGGGGGTCAGGACGAGGGCGGTCGCTGCAAGGGCGAGGAGAGATCGTGTGTTGCGCGCGAGGAACGAGATGGTCCACGCGAGGAACGCTGCGGTGACGGAGGCGGCGAGTGCGCGGGAGATGTACAGCCCGTACTCGGTGGGGACGACCAGCGTACCTATGCCGGTCCAGGCGTAGAAGAGGGGATTGTAGAGCCCCGCGTTGGTCTGGGTGAGGATCGGCGCTGACGACGTCGTGGCATACGCGCCCTGGCACGCTGCCGTCACGTCCGGTTGGAATGCGATGCACGTGGCGAACTGGTGGATGTTCGCCAGACGGGCCGGCAGCGTGGGCTCCAGTATCCCGGCCTGTCCGCGTACCACCGCCGCCGCGTACACGTAGTGGGCTGCTTCATCCGCGCCCGACGCGACCGGGAGGAAGACCGCCCCCGAAAGAAGGATCGCCATGAAGGCGACGAACAGCAGCACCGTGCCCCCGAACGCGTGGCGATACAAGACGGCATGGAGGGGCCGAAGAAGCATGGAGATGAGAGATCCTTCACAGCAGCGAGGACGGCGTGGGAGCGCGACGGCAGGCGTCGTCAGATCTTACAAGGCGCGCGCTCTGCGCCACTGCCGGGGCCTCACTGACCCTTGTTCTCGTGCTGATACGATGAGCGGGATGTCTGCGGGAGGAACCAACACCCTGATCATCGTTCCCGCGTGGAACGAAGGCGAAAGCGTCGGGAATACAGTCCGCGAGATCGTGGCACAGCCCGAAGCATGGGACATCCTGGTCGTCGACGATGGTTCGATCGATGACACGGCTTCGCGCGCCGCGGAAGCGGGCGCCACTGTGCTGTCGCTGCCGTTCAACATGGGAGTGGGCGGCGCGATGCGCGCCGGATTCACCTATGCGCAGCGTCACGGGTACCGCTACGCCATACAGGTCGACGCCGATGGTCAGCACAACCCGCGCGACATCGTCGCGGTGCTGAAGGGTCTCGCCGACGCGGACATCTCCATCGGAGCGCGATTCGCCGACGTGGGCGATTACTCCGCGCGTGGGCCGCGACGATGGGCGATGCGACTTCTCGCCGCCGTGTTGAGTCGGATCGCGAAGACGCGTCTCACCGACGTGACGAGCGGCTTCCGCGCCGCCAACGAGAAGGCGATCGCGCAATATGTGCGCTACTACCCGGCCGAGTATCTGGGCGATACCGTCGACTCGCTGGTCAGCGCCCTGCATGCGGGCTTGAGCGTGACGCAGGTGCCGGTCGCCATGCGTCCGCGGGCCGCCGGTCGTCCCAGCCAGAATCCCCTCGGGGCGACGGTCTACCTTCTGCGTTCCGTCTTCGCCCTCAGCCTCGCCATGATGCGGGGAACCACCATCCGTGCAGGAGTCAGGACATGATCGTCGCAGCCGGGATCACCTTCGCCGTTCTGGTGCTGGTCCTGATCATCGTCATGCTGCTGCGTCGCCAGCTGAGGGAGAAATACGCCACGCTGTGGTTGTTGATCGGCTTGGCCTTGTTGGTCATCTCGATCTTCCCCGGGTTGCTGGTCCAGCTGACACACCTGCTCGGCGTCGAGGTTCCGGCGAATCTGATCTTCGCGTTATCCATCGTTCTGCTCGTCGGGGTCTCCCTGCACCTCTCGTGGGAGCTGTCCCATGCCGAGGACGAGATTCGTCGCCTTGCGGAGGATGTCGCCATCAACCGTGCTGAGATCGACGCTCTTTCTCTGCGCGTTCGCGAGCTGGAGCGGACTGCGTCTTCAGAGGCCCCCGCGGACGATCATCACCCGTCGCGGTGAGTCCCGCGACGGCGCGCGAAGATCCAGTGCCTGTACAGGAAGTAATTCCACACCGTCGTCGAGCCGACGGCGACGATCTTCCCGACGATCCAGGGGAGCGCTAGCGCCGCAGCTGCCGCCACGATCCCGGTCGTGGCGACGGTGTTGAAGATCACGAGCGCCGTGTATTTCACTGCACTGGATGCGACACCGGCGTCGGAATCGAACGTGAAAGTGCGCTGCAGCACATAGGTGATGGCGAAACTCATCAGGAACGCGGCCGGAGTGGCCACCACCAGCGGAACCGACAGCAGATCGTGCAGCCCGGCGAGCAGGCCGACGTCGATGAGAAATGCTCCGCCGCCCACCACCAGGTACCGCACCGCGCTGTTCGACCACACGGCGTTCGTGGTCTGCCGGAGGCGGCTCCGCGGGGCGCGGGGCGGCTGCTCGTCGTTCAGGCTGTCTGTCACGCGGATTCGAGGTACGCGCGCAGGCGCTCGGTCGCGTCACCGAGGGGTAGGCCCACCGACGCGGCGGCGTGGAGGTCGAGCAGGCTGTTCGCCGGTCGGTTGGCGACGGGAGCCGAAGCATCGGCGAAGTAGGCCGCCGTGCTCACGCCGGTGACCCGCTCAGGATCATGACCTTTCAGTCGGAACACCTCGCGCGCGATCTGGAACCAGGTGCTCGGCTCGCCCTGGCTCGTGACGTTGTACACGCCCCACGGCGCCGTTCCGTGGATGAGCGTCCGAATGGCCGCTGCGATGTCGGAGGTGAAGCTGAGACGGCCGACCTGGTCGTCCACGACTCGCGGGGAGACCCCGCGCTCGGCGAGGGAGGCCATGGTGCGAACGAAGTTGGCGCCCTCGCCGATCACCCAGCTCGTGCGCACGATGTAGTGGCGCGGCACGGCGGAGACGATCGCGTCGCCGGCCGCCTTGGTCTGTCCGTACACGCCCAGCGGAGCAACGGGATCGGTCTCACCGTATGCGCCGGCCTTGGACCCGTCGAAGACGTAATCGCTCGACACGTGCACGAGGGTGATTCCGTTGGCGGTCGAGATGCGCGCCAGGGCGGCCACGGCGGTGACGTTGGCCGCCCACGCCTCGGCGCGACCCTCAGGTGTCTCGGCGATATCGACCTTGGTGTACGCCGCGGCGTTGATGATCGTTCCGTAGTCGCGCCAGCGGCGTGCGGCATCCAGATCGGGGGAGGTGAGGTCGAGGTCGGCACGCGTGGCGTATTCGATCCAGGGGTGGTCACCGAATTCGGCGCGCAGAGCGCGGCCGAGCTGGCCGTTGGCCCCGGTGACGAGGATCCTCTTCGGGGGCATGGGCACGACGTCGGCCAGGCGCGGATGGTTCTGGTCCTTGGCGCTGATCTCGACCTCGTCGAGGGGGATGGGCCACGCTATGGCGGCCGTCTCGTCCGCGAGGTTCAGGAATGTGTACGTCGCATCGGGCGACCAGTGGTCGTTCACGAGGTACGTGTAGGCGGTGTCGGGTTCGAGCGTCTGGTACGAGTTGCCGACGCCCCGCGGTACGAAGATCGCGACAGAGGGGTCGAGTTCGGCGGTGAAGACCGTTCCGAAGGAATCGCCCTCGCGCAGGTCGACCCAGGCGCCGAAGATCCGACCCGTCGCGACGGAGACGTACTTGTCCCACGGTTCCGCGTGGATGCCGCGGGTGGTGCCCACGGCGTCGTTGAACGAGATGTTGTTCTGGACGGGCCCGAAGTCGGGCAGGTCGACGGCCGACGCCGTCATCTTCTCGCGCTGCCAGTTCTCCTTGAACCATCCGCGCGAGTCGCCGTGCACGGGCAGGTCGAGCAGGATCAGGCCGGGGATGGTCGTCTCCCGGGCCGAGAGCGCCTTTCCGAAGTCGATCGACACCGTGTCACTGCCCCTTGCTGGCGTAGAACGCCTCGACGCCGTCCTTGGTGGGAGCCCACCAGGCCTCGTTCTCGCGGTACCAGTCGATCGTCGCGGCGAGGCCGGATTCGAAGTCGCCGTAGGTCGGCTTCCATCCTAGTTCGGTGCGCAGCTTCGTCGAGTCGATGGCGTACCGCAGGTCGTGACCGGGACGGTCGGTGACGAGGTCGTAGGCGTCGGTGGGGTTCCCGGTGATCTGCAGGATCAGTTCGACGACGCTCTTGTTGTCCTTCTCGCCGTCCGCGCCGATCAGGTACGTCTCGCCGATCTCGCCCTTGTCGAGGATCGTCAGCACAGCGGACGAGTGATCGTCGGCGTGGATCCAGTCGCGCACGTTCTCGCCGGTGCCGTAGAGCTTCGGGCGAACTCCGCGCAGGACGTTGGTGATCTGACGGGGGATGAACTTCTCGACGTGCTGGTACGGCCCGTAGTTGTTCGAGCAGTTGCTGATCGTGGCGCGGACGCCGAACGAGCGCACCCACGCGCGCACGAGCAGGTCGGAACCGGCCTTGGTCGACGAGTACGGCGAGGAAGGGTTGTAGGGCGTGCTCTCGGTGAACCGGGCCGGGTCGTCGAGCTCGAGGTCGCCGTACACCTCGTCGGTGGAGATGTGGTGGAACCGCACGTCGTGGCGGCGAGCGGCCTCGAGCAACGTGTACGTCCCGATGATGTTGGTGTCGAGGAACGGGCGGGGGTCGTGCAGGGAGTTGTCGTTGTGCGACTCCGCGGCGTAGTGCACCACGGCGTCCGCCTCGGCCACGAGGGGGTCGACCACGGCGGCATCCGCGATGTCGCCCACGACCAGACGCACGCGGTCCTCGGGGAGGCCCGCCAGGGACGCCTCGTTCCCGGCGTAGGTGAGCTTGTCCAGCACGGTCACGGTGTGGTCGGTGTGCGCGATGACGTGGTGCACGAAGTTGGAACCGATGAAACCGGCGCCACCGGTCACGAGAAGACGACTCATGCTCACCAGAGTAGAGGGTGCTCAGCTCGGCCGAGGGGCGGCGGATTGGCGCGCACCTCGGCATGGGGGAGACTGAATCCATGCGCGGAATCATTCTGGCGGGCGGCACGGGCTCGCGACTTCATCCCATCACGCTGGGCATCTCGAAGCAGCTCGTCCCGGTCTACGACAAACCGATGATCTACTACCCGCTCTCCACGCTGATCCTCGCCGGCATCCGCGACATCCTCATCATCACGACGCCCCAGGACTCCGAGCAGTTCCAGCGACTGCTGGGCGACGGCTCCCGCTTCGGCATCTCGCTCACCTACAAGGTGCAGCCTTCTCCCGACGGCCTCGCCCAGGCGTTCCTCCTCGGAGAGGAGCACATCGGGTCGGAGTCGGTGGCCCTGGTCCTGGGTGACAACATCTTCTACGGGCAGGGCATGGGCACCCGCCTGCGCCAGTACACGGAGCTCGACGGCGGTGTCGTGTTCGGATACCGGGTCGCGGACCCCACGGCCTACGGGGTCGTCGAGTTCGATTCCTCGGGCCGTGTGGTCTCGCTCGAAGAGAAGCCCGCTGTCCCCAAGAGCGACTACGCCGTGCCGGGACTGTACTTCTACGACAACGACGTGATCGAGATCGCCCGTAATCTCACCCCGTCGCCGCGCGGCGAGCTCGAGATCACCGACGTCAACCGCACGTATCTCGAGCAGGGACGTCTGCGTGTCGAGCTGCTCCCGCGGGGGACCGCTTGGCTCGACACCGGCACCTTCGACTCCCTCAGCGAGGCCACCGAGTTCATCCGCACCGTCGAGAAGCGTCAGGGCCTGTCGATCGGCTGCCCGGAAGAGGTCGCCTGGCGCATGGGCTTCTTGTCGGACGAGGAGCTGCGCGAGCGGGCGGAGCCGCTCGTGAAGAGCGGGTACGGCGCCTATCTGCTCAAGGCCCTTGCACAGGGAAGCGTCGACGGTCCGATCTAGGATCTCGTCTGGTCCGTGTGCGGTTGCAACCCCTGCCGCATCCGACGTGCCTGCGGATGCGAAGAGGGGTCAGAAAGGTGCGTGCGTTGGTCTTCCCTCCCGATGGACGTCGACTCGTCATATACGTCGTCTACGACCGGCGCGGGGGTGTGGACGACTACGTCGTGCATGCGCTCGCCGGTCTTCGTGACCGCGCCTCTCGCATCCTCGTCGTCGTCAACGGCAAGCTGACTCCCGCCGCGCGCCGGCGTCTGGAGCCGGTGTCGGATGACATCCTCGTGCGCAAGAACGTCGGGTTCGATATCTGGGCGCACAAAGAGGCCCTCGATCACGTGGGTCCGGCACTCGCCGACTTCGACGAGGTCGTGCTGACCAACGACACGTGGTTCGGTCCCGTCCGCCCCTACGGACCGGTTTTCGACCGCATGGATGCCCTCGAGGTCGACTTCTGGGGGATGACGGACCACGCGCGCGAAGAACCGAACCCCTTCACGGGGGACGGAGTGCTGCCCTACCACCTGCAATCGTTCTGGATCGCGGTGCGTCGCGCGATGTTCACGTCGGAGCGGTGGGCGAGATACTGGCGCGACCTTCCCGCGATGCCGTCGTACTTCGACGCCGTGCTGAAGCACGAGACGATCTTCACCGAGACATTCGTCGAAGCGGGATTCGTCTCGGCGGTCGCCTACGCATCCGACGACTACCCCACCGACCATCCGGCGCTGTTCAATCCCACCTTGCTCCTCGAAGATGGCTGCCCGCTGGTCAAGCGTCGACCGTTCTTCCACTGGCCGCCCTTCCTCGACCGCCACGCGGTGATCGGGGCGGCGCTGATGGAGCGGATCGAAGCCTTCGGGTATCCGCCCGCGCTGATCCTGGACAACCTCGCCCGCACGGTCCCGCCGAAGGTGGTGAACACCAATCTGGCGATGCTCGACGTGCTGCCGATGAGCACGGTGACAGCTGTGGAGGACCCGTCGTCGCTCAGGGTGCTCGTGGTGCTGCACGCGACCGGTGTGGCGTCCGCCACCCCGCTCATCGAGCGGCTCAGCTGGTTCCCATCGCCGGTCGACGTCATCGTGACGGTCTCGGACGCCGCTCTCGCGCCCGCGTTGGAAGAGCTGCTCCGCGCTCAGGGAGAGCACGTGGCGACGTCGACGATTCGCGTCGTCCCGTCGGCGAACGGTCGCGACATGAGCGCGTTCCTCATCGGATGCCGCGAAGAGCTGCTCAGCGACCGCTGGGACGTGTTCGTGAAGCTGCACGATCGGGAGCCGACGCATCGGGGTCGGACGGTATCGGACTATTTCCGACGCTACTTGCGGGAGAATCTCATCGGCAGTCCGGCCTACATCGCCAATCTTCTGGCCCTGTTCGTGCGCGAACCCGGTCTCGGGGCGGTCTTCCCCCCGGTGATCCAGACGGGTTACGCCACGACGGGAGAGGGCTGGTCGTGGTACCGGAAGATGGGGCAGGACGTGGCGGACCGTCTCGGCATCCGTGTTCCGCTCGACGGCATCACGCCCCTCGCGCCCCTCGGAGGGATGTGGATCGGCCGGCCGCGGGCTCTTCGCCCGTACTTCTCCGAGACGTGGACGTACCATGACTTCCGCGACCGGTCCAAGGAACTCGTGCCCGATCTGCAGCGTCTCCTGGAACGGCTCGTGTCCGCGTCCGCCGGCGAGGAGGGGCTGCACGTGAGGACGGTCCTCGACCCCGAGCACGCGAGCCTGACGCACCTCTCCATGGAATACAAGCTCGATCAGCTCGCCATCAACCTGCCGGGCTACCCGATCGACCAGATCCAGTTCCTGCATCGGGCGGGCTGGATGGGGACGGCGGGGGCTGTGGCTTTCTTCCGGATGTACATGAAGACCAATCACAACGCCGTCGTCGAGCGGCTCGAGCCCGTCATGCATCCCTTCGGGCAGCGGGCGCGCGCCGTTCTGCGCTCCGGTCGTGCCGCCGTCGCGGCAGGCCGCGCGCTCGTGAAGGGGGATCGACGGTGAGCGCCGCGGAGGTCCCGCCGGCTGTCGTCTTCCCCGAGGCCGGTCGCCGCCTGATCATCTTCACCATCTACGACCGCCGCGCGGAGATCGACGACTACGTCGTCCATGCCCTCCAAGGCTTGCGCGCGCACAGTCACCGCATCCTCGCCGTGGTCAATGGTGCGCTCGGCCCGGACGGACGCGAGCGTCTTGCACCCGTCGTCGACGAGGTGCTCGAGCGGCAGAACACCGGCTTCGACATCGGTGCCCAGCGCGATGCCCTCCGGCATCTCGGCGAGCAGGTGTCGGAGTTCGACGAAATCGTCCTCACGAACGACACCTGGTTCGGTCCGGTGCGCCCCTTCGCCCCCGTTTTCGATCGGATGAATGCGCGGCCCGTGCACTTCTGGGCCATGACCGACCACACGGCGGAGGATCACAACCACATCACGGGCAAAGGCACCCTGCCGTACCACTTCCAGTCGTTCTGGATCGCCGTGCGGCGGGAGATGTTCCTGAGCGAGGCATGGCGTCGCTATTGGCGCGAGCTGCCCGCCATCTCGAGCTACCGCGATGCGGTCGTCGAACACGAACTCGTCTTCCACCGCGCCTTCAGCGACGCCGGTTTCACGGGTGAAGCGGCGTTCTCCTCCGACGACTACGGCGTCGTGAACGCCACGCTGTTCGCCCCGCTCGGGCTCATCGAAGACGGATGTCCGGTGCTGAAGCGTCGGCCCTTCTTCCACTGGCCGCCGTTCCTCGACCGCTACGCCGTCATCGGCCGCTGGTTGCTCGACGCGGCGGCGGCAGGCGGATACCCGATCGAGATCGCGCTGTCGAACCTCGCGCGCAACGTCGAGCCCAAGGTGCTCAATGTCTCCGCAGGCCTCATGGATGTCATCAGTGCGGATCACGCACCCTACGACCCCGCACGGCCGCTGCGGGTCGTGGTCATCGCGCACATCTTCTACGACGAGATGACCGAGGAGATGATCGGACGTGCCGACACCTTGCCGGTGCCGTACGACCTCGTCGTGACCACGCCGGACGCCGATCGCGCGCGCCGCATCGAGGACAGGCTTGCGAAACTACCCGGCTCGCGCGGCAGCGTGTCGGTGCGCGTGGTCGAGTCGAACGACGGTCGTGATCAGAGCGCGTTCCTGGTCGGATGCCGAGACGTGCTGCTCTCCGACCGATACGACCTCGTCGTCAAACTGCACAGCAAGAAGACGCCGCAGGACGGGTTCAACGTGGGGACCCACTTCCGGGAGCAGCAGTTCCTCAACCTGCTGCACGACGATGAGCACACGTCCCGTGTGCTGGCTCTGTTCCAGCGGGAACCGGGCCTCGGGCTCGCCTTCCCGCCGATGATCCACATCGGTTACCCCACTCTCGGGCGCGCGTGGTGGTCCAACAAGCCGGGCTTCGCGGTGCTGGCCGAGCAGCTCGGCATCCGTGTCCCCCTGGATGACGTGTCGCCGCTCGCGCCGTACGGTTCGATGTTCTTCGCCCGGCCGGAGGCTCTCCGCCTCCTGGTCGAACACCCCTGGACGTATTCCGCCTTCGGTGGCGCCGAGGCGTACCAGGACGGTGGACTGGCGCATATCCTGGAACGCATGCCGTCGTACGCGGCGGGCGAGCTGGGATACCACTCCCGCACGATCGTGGCACCCGACTACGCGGCGATCAGCCACACGGCGTTGGACTACAAGCTGGACGAGATGGCCGGGACCACCCCCGGCTACGCGTTCCAGAAGATCGACCGGCTCCGCGCCCTCGGCTACGTCGGGAACGGGACGGGCAAGGATTTTCTGCGCATGTATATGCGTTTGAATCACATGGGCTCGGTGCATCGCCTGCGACGGTTGATGGACCCGGCGAAGAACCCGGGCCGGTGGCTCCACCGGGTCGCCGACGGGCTGACGAGACGACGGAAGAACCGATGACAGGACAGCGAGCACTTCACCGATGAGCACGGAGACCGAGGCGCGATTCGCCCGCATCAGCGTGGCGCCGTACGCGATCGTCGATTCGCGAGGCCGTCGGGCCACGGGACGGCTCGGCAAGATCGGCGAGATCCTCGCGCGGCGGGACCTGCTGAATCTGCTCGTGCGTCGCGACCTTCAGGCGCGCTACCGCGACAGCTTTCTGGGATTCCTCTGGACGGTCATCCGTCCGCTCATCCAGTTCCTCATGTATTTCATCGTTCTGGGGCAATTCCTGCGTGCGGCGGAGGGCATCGACAATTTCGCCGTCTACCTGTTCTCGGGGCTGACGCTCTACGCGTTCTTCAACGACATGGTCTTCGGAGCGACGGGGTCGATCCTGCAGAACGGCGGCCTCGTCAAGAAGATCTATCTTCCGCGCGAGATCTTCCCGCTCGCCAGCATCGGCGGCGCCGGGTTCATGTTCCTCGTGCAGCTGGGCGTGCTCGTCGTCGCGGCGCTGATCTTCCGTGCACTTCCGGAACCCGCCGAAATGCTGTGGTTCTTCCCCTCGGTGATCCTCATCCTCATATACGGCCTGGCCATCGGTCTGCTGCTGTCGGCGCTGAATGTGTATCTGCGCGACATCCAGTACCTGACGGAGGTCGTCCTGATGCTCGCGATGTGGGGTGCTCCGATCGTCTATTCGTGGCGCATGGTGCAGGACGTCATCACCCGCTTCCAACTGCCGGAATGGGTGCTGGACGTCTACGCGTCCAACCCTCTGACCATCGCCGTCCTCGGGTTCCACCGTGCTTTCTGGGGCGCGGGCACCCTGGAGGACTACCCCGCCCATCTGGGTCTGCGCATGCTCGTCGCCGGTGTCGTGGGTCTCGTCCTGCTCGTGATCTCGCACCGCGTCTTCACCCGCATGCAGGGCAACTTCGCTCAGGAGCTCTAAATGACGAACACCGCCACCGCCGCGCCGGACATCGTGCGCCTCACGTCGGTCTCGAAGCACTTCCAGGTGCGCAAGGACAACAGCCTCAAGGACCGTGTCGTGCATCTCGGACGGTTGGGCAAATCGTTCCGCAAAGACTTCGTCGCCGTCGACGACGTCTCCCTCACCATCCAGGCCGGAACCACGGTCGGGCTGCTCGGTGCCAACGGTTCGGGCAAGAGCACCCTGCTCAAGCTGATAGGCGGCATCCTCTCCCCGTCGACGGGTCTCGTCGAGACGCGGGGGCGGATGGCGGCGCTGCTCGAGCTCGGCGCGGGGTTCCATCCCGACTTGAGCGGTAGGGAGAACGTCTACCTCAACGCCTCGATCCTCGGCATGAGCCGCGAAGAGATCGATCGCGAGTTCGACAACATCGTCGACTTCAGCGGCATCGGTGACTTCATCGACACCGCGGTGAAGTTCTACTCCTCGGGCATGTACGTGCGTCTGGCGTTCGCCGTCGCGATCCACACCGACCCCGATGTTCTGCTCGTCGACGAGGTTCTCGCGGTGGGAGACGAGACCTTCCAGCGCAAGTGCATGGACCGGATCACGGAGTTCCGCGCGCAAGGCCGCACCATCATCCTCGTCACGCACTCGGCTCAGCAGGTGGCCGAGCTGTGCGATCGAGGCATCGTGCTGAAGGACGGTGCCGTGGTGTTCGACGGCGAGACGCGCGAGGCCATCGGAGCCCTCCGCGACGTCCTCGAGGGGCGTCGCGTGGGCGAGGCGCCGCCGGAGCAGACCGTTCACCCCATCCAGGTCAAGCAGGTCGAGCTGCTCACGGACGACGGCTCACGCGCGAAGACGATCAACGAGGGAGACCCTCTCACCATTCGCGTGCACGTCGACTCGATGAAGCCGATCGAACGGTGGGAGCTCGGGTTCAGCATCGACACACCCCTCGGGCACATGGTGCTGGCATCCAATACGGAGATGCTCGAGCACCGTCTCGATCCCATCTCGGGGCCCGTGTCCGTCGACCTGCGGGTTGCCGCCATGAACCTCGGCGCCGGTCAGTACTACGTCAACGCCAACGCGGCCGGTGTCAGCGAGCCGAGCAGCCACGGGCTGGCTCAGGGTGCCCTCTTCACGGTCCGAGCTCGCGAAGAAGGCACAGTCGGCACGGTCGCCGCGAGCGTCTCCGTTTCGGGGGCGTCGAGTGATGGAGTCCGCAGCGTCGGATAGGCGCTCCGCGAGCGCAAGCCGTGCCCCAGGCCCCCGCACCGCGAGCGGAGGCGCTTCAGCTCAGGGCGGCGTCCAGCAGCGTCCGGGCCCTCGCGTCGAACGAGTGCTCTGCGCGCACGCGCTCGGAGATGGCCTCCTGCTCCGCGGCGGGTGGGAACAGGCGGGACGGGTCTCCGGAGAGCATCTCGATGAGGTCGGGCACCGTGTCCCACATGACGACGGCGGGTCCGAAGAGATCCGCGATGCCGTCCACACGGTCGCTGATCGCGCGTCCGCCTGAAGCGATGACGTCGAACAGGCGGTTGCCGACGAAACCGCGCTCCTGCATCGCCGGCCAATGATCGTTGAGGACGACTGCGGCGCTCTCGTAAAGCGCGGGGAGGTCGTCATTGCTCACCCCGGTCGCCGCGATGCGCTCCGCCGGAATCCAGCCCCGCCAATCGGGGCCGATGACCGTGACGGGGATGCCCGCGCGGATCGGTTCCACCACGGAGGGGCGCAGGATGCCGCGAGCGGTACCGACGAAGAGGATGTCGTCGCCCCGTGACAGTCCACGAGGGGAGAATCGCGTGGCATCCGTGCACTGCGACAACGGGGTGATCGCCACGCCCAGCTCCGCCGAGGCCTCTCGCGACCAGGTCGCGGAGGCCGCGAAGACCCGGTGGAAACCGGCGACGTCGGCGGCGGTGATCTCGTCGGGGTGGCTGATGATCCACAGCAGCGACCGCCCGAACGGGGAGGCCTCGATCGGTTCGGGACCGCGCAACGCGACGGTGACGTCGTCGAGGCCGCGTGTCGGACGTGAGCGGGCCGCGTAGGAATCGATCACGACCTCCTGCCCGAGGCGCCGCAATGCCGCCGCGAGCGCGCGGGCGAAGTGGGTGTCGCCCCATCCCTCGGCGCGGGGACCGACCGGAGTCGCTGTGCGCAAGGCCCACCGGAGCCGGGGCACGATGGTGCCGTCGGCGAGCTCGATGGTCCGCTGAGGACGACGGATGCCGGGAGCCAGAGGTGAGCGCTCCCACCCGGCTCGGGCCAGGAGCGCGGTCGCGTCGACATCGAGCGGCGGGAGGTCCGCGCCCAGGACGCGTGATCGGGTGCGCGTCTCGAGGTCGAGCGCGACGATCCGTCGACGTCCGACGCGCGCGGCGGGATCACTGCCCCGGAGGGCGACGTCGACGTCGATTCGGTGCGCTGCGAAGGTCGTCCCCGCGAGGGCGGGTACCTCCAATGACGTTCGAGGGTCGAAGGCGGACAAGTCCTCGACGGGATGACCGGCGAGCAGACGGCCCTCGGACGTCGCACCGAGCGCGGCGATGGTGCCGTCGCCGTCGAGCCAGACCGGGCCCATGACGACGCCTGCCCCTTCCGCTTCGACGCGGCGCGCCAATGCCGACGCCGCGTCGGCCGTGAGGGTCTCGTTCGGTCCACGCGTGATCACGACGTCGGCTCGTGATGAGGCCAGAAGCTCGTCCAGGGCTGCGCTGGGGTCATCATGCCGACGCCGGCTCACGCGGACCCGCGGGTGCGACGCGGCGAAGAGGTTGGCGAGGACCCAATCCTCGCTGCGGTCGTCCATGACCGCGATCGCGACGCCCTGATCGTCGTGCTGGGCGAAGCGCACCGCCTCGGCGAGGGACTCATCGAAGTCCCACTCTTCGGGTCCGAGCGCGATCAGCAGCTCCCGTCGCAGCGCTGCGGTGCCGCGCGGCGGGGGGACCTCGCCCCCCACTCGCGCGCGATTCGCCGCTGCGGTGATGACACGGGACAGATCGGACCACGATGCCGACGCCGGCGACGCTGCGGGTCCGAACGGGAGGGAGTCCGTCTCGCGTCGACGCCACGCGTGGCCGAGGGGGCCGCCGGGGGCCTCCCACGCGTCGGGGTGCGCCGTGCCGTAGGCGACGGCATCCCACAGGGGGCTCACCTGCAACCCGCGCGGATCGGCGACGAGATAGGCGTAGAGCGCGGGGACGCGCCACGCCTCGGGGAGGTGGTCGCCGACGGCGGTGTCGACGAAGAGCGGCGACAGGCGAAGGCCCTCGCGGAAGCCCCCGTCGACGTACCGTCGGACGGCCGCGGCCTCGCTGAGCGGGCGCCCGACCTGGGCGCGCACGTAATCGAGGTCGACGACCCCGGCCCGACGGATGACGCGCGCCCACCACAGGCGATCCACCCGGGCGACGAGGGGGCGGAGCAGCGGCAGGTCGCGCGCGGCGCGCACGCGCGAGCGGAGGGCGGTCAGCACTCTTCGAGTGTAGGCAGAGCGTCCGCGCGATCCGGACGGAAGGGGGATGCCGTCACGACCGCGACGCGGGACGTTCGGCCCAGTACCGGTCGCCGCGCATGCGCATCGATTCGCGCAGGCCGATCGTGCGGTCGACCGCGTCGAGCGGGAGGACCGCGGAGGGCGCGTCGGCGCCGCGGCGCCACCCCTCCCACCGTCCCCGAAGCGAGAGCACGTCGCGGCGCAGGACGAGCCGTGCACCGCTGACCACGATCTCGACCGCGAGGGCCCGCAGCGCGCGGCGCGAGCGCAGGATGCCGTACTTGCGCAGCAGGTAACCCCGAGCGAAGCCCGACAGTCGTCGCTGACGCGCCGACTCGCGACCGGCGCTCGCCCCGCCCAGGTGCGTGCCGAGCGCTCCCTCGATCGCGATGCCCCCCCACCCGGCGGCGCGCAGGCGGAAGGCCAGGTCGAGCTCCTCGCCGTACATGAAGATGTTCGTGTCGAACAGGCCGACCTCGTCGAGGGCGCTGCGGACGTACACGGCGACGGCGCCGTAGGGGCCGAGCACCGGGGGGTCGACGGGGTCGGCCGCCGCGAGGGCGGCACCGTGGAACCGGACGAACCCGGCGCCGGTGACGTCGGCGACGATGCCGTAGGAGTCGACGGTGCCGTCGGGGGCGAGGAGCAGGGTCGCCCCGCTGCCGACCCGGCGTGGGTCGCGAGCGTCGGGCATCGCGGCGAGCACCCGCTCCACGGCATCCGCCTCGAGCACGACGTCGCTGTTGACGAGCATCACCAGACGGCCCGTGCCGGCCGACAGGCCCACGTTGCAGGCCCGGGCGAAGCCGAGGTTGCGCTCGTTGCGCAGCAGCGTCACGTCGGGGAACTCCGCCGCGACACGATCGGCGGTGTCGTCGGGGGAGTGGTCGTCGACCACGATCACCCGCGCGGGGACGCTCTGGCGCGTCGCGGCGCGCAGGCACTCCCGCACGAAGTCCCAGCCGCCGTAGACGGGGATGACGAGGTCGACCTCGGGTGCATCGGTCACGGCGTAGCCGCCTTTCCGGTGTTCGGAGCGATCACGGGGCGGACTCCTCGACGGCGACGAGATCGACGTGGCGGCGCGTGCGCCCGATCAGGATCAGGGTGGAGATCGCCTCGGTCACCGCCAGTCCCGCCGCCACGCCGACGGGGCCCAGGAGCAGCCCCGCGCCGATCATGAGGGGGATGCCGACGACCGTGGCCGTGAGGGTGGCCCGCATCACGGCGTGCTGCTCGCCGGCGGGGAAGAGCACGTGCCGCGTCATCGAGGTGCGCAGCGAGAAGAGGGCGAAGGCGAGGCCGAGGGCGAGGCAGACCGCGAAGGGCGCCGCCGCCGGCTCGCCGAACATCAGCGCGCTGACGGGGGGACCCGCGAAGCCGAGCACGAGCATGCCGAGCACGCCGAAGCCCCCGTGCATCAGCAGGGCCAGGCGCAGCCGCGACCTGCGGGCGGGGCCCGTGACCTCGGCCGACCACGACTGCAGGGCGTTGGCCAGGGTGAGCGGGAGGAACTGACCGAGCTTGGCCATCTTGTCGGCGGAGGCGAAGCCCGAGGCCGCCGTACCCGCGGACAGCACGTTCACGAGGGGCGTGGGCACGGCGGAGTACGCGCCCAGCGCGGCGTCGTTCAGCGCCACGGGCGCGCCGACCCGGAACAGCCCCGGGATCTCGCGGACCGGCGGCCACGGCGAGGGATAGCGGCGGAGCAGGCGGAGCGAGAACAGCGTCGTCCCCACCACCGTCACCGCGATTCCGGCGAGCGGGTAGACCTCGACGGGCGCGCCGTTGACGATCGCGAGCATCGACCCCACGGCGACCACGAGCCGCGGGATCGCGTCGTAGAAGAGGATCGAGCGGGGATCGCCCACGCCCACCGAGAACCACGTGAACGACAGGGCGATCATGGCGCCCTGCAGTCCCATCAGGGCGGCGAGCAGCCCGTACCCGGGGGTGGCCACGAGAAGGCACACCACCACGAGCGCGGGGAGGGCGATCAGGGAGGTCGCCACGCGCACGACGAGGGCGTCGCGGTACAACCGCCCGCGGCGGACGTCGTCGGCCGCGATCGACACGAGGGCGGGGCCGACGGTCGTCCACCCGTAGGCGACGGCGATCGCCGCGAACGTCCCGATCGACTCACCGGCGATCGCACTCGACCAGCCCTCGGGGGCCGCGCGCGACACCGCCGGCAGCACGACGAGCGGAGAGACCGCCGCGACCGCCGGGATCAGCGTGAAGCCGAATAGGCGTGAGCGCAGCGAGGCCGGTTCAGCCACGACGGTTCCCCCGCGCGGCCGTGCGGCGGAACACGACCGACAGCGCCACGGCCGCCGCCGACCAGCTGAACCGCGCGGCCCACGCCCGGCCCCCCGCGCGGAGGGTCTCGCGGGTCATCTCGTCGAGCGCCAGGACGTCCGTGATCGCGGAGGCGAACGCGTGCGGCGAGGTGGCGTCGGCGTAGCGCGCCCACTCGCCGCCGACCTCGCGCAGCACGGCGGTGTCGTGGGCCACGACGGGAACCCCCGCGCCGAGGGCGTCGACGACCGGAAGACCGAATCCCTCGGTGAGGGAGGGGCAGGCGTAGACGTCGGCCACCTGGTACAGCGCGCGGAGCTGCTCGTCGCTGACCCAGCCGGGCAGGACCACGTCGGCGCCGAGCCCGAGCTTCTCGACCGCCGGGCGCAGCGGGTCGTCGGCCCCACCGCCCGCGATCACGGTCAGGGGGCGCTCCTCGACCGGCACGCGAGCGACCGCGGCGAGCAGGCCGTCGAAGTTCTTGTGCGGCATCCGGTTGCCCGTCGACAGCAGCAGGGCCCGGCCCGGGCGGATGCCGATCGGGGCGAGCAGGCGCCACGGGTCGTCGACGCCCGAGATCTCGGAGCCGCCGTTGTGCACGACCGTGATGCGGTCCCTCTCGACACCGAGGTGGTGCGCGATCGCGCTCGCCGCGGTGTCCGAGACGGTGACGACCGCCTGCGCGGTCTGCGCGGTGCGCGTCATGAGCCACGCCGTCACGGCCCGCGTGAGGCGTTCGAGGCCGGCGCCGGGGACCTCGTGGTAGATGACGTCGTGCACCGAGACCACGCGGGGGACCGCGCCGGCGGTCAGGGGGCCGAAGTTCGCGGGGCTCCACACCAGGTCGGCATCCACCGCCTTCGCCGCCCGCTTCACGGCGACGATCTCGCCCGCGGCCCACGAGGCGCGGCCGTCGCCCACCCACTCCACCACGCGCACCTCGCCGGGGGCGAAACGACGGACCGCCGCCGCCCCGGACGATCCCGTGAGGGCGACGAAGTCGGCATCCGGCATCTCCGCGGCGAGCCGCGGGAGCAGCTCGCGCACGTAGGTCTCGGTCCCACCGCGACCGCCGGTGTAGCCGAGCAGATCGACGAGGATCCGCACGGCGGTCAGCTCTCGATGACGGCTTCGGGGCGCTGCTCGCGCCGGGGCGTGGTCAGCACGCCCGAGAAGAAGCTCATCATCACGGTCTGGAAGCCGAGGATGATCAGCAGTGCGCTCGGCACCGCGATGCGCACGGCCTGAGCGGCGTTCTGCTGCCCGAAGTCGAGGCTGCCCCACAGCACGACCTGCACGATGCCGATCACCACGCCGAGCACGAACAGGGCGACGCCGATGAGCAGGCCCCGCTCGGCCGACCACTTGGCCACGATCCGGCGATAGCGCTCACTCGTGGGCAGGAAGCCCTCCTGGGTGGCGTAGAGCTTGGTCAACCAGAAGAACAGCAGCGATTGGAAGCCGATCACGCACAGGGCGCTCGCGTAGACCATCGTGGTGACGTCGAAACCGACCCCGCCGATGTTGACGCCGCCGAAGGCGAGGACGCCGACCGCGAGCGCGCCGAGGAAGAACGCCACCAGGCCCGGGTACACGAACAGCCAGCGCGGGGCGAACAGCAGCAGGAAGCGCAGGTGGCGCCAGCCGTCGTGCCAGCTGCGCAGGTGCGGCGGGCGCGAGCGTCCGTCTTTCTTGAGCGTCGTCGGGACCTCTTCGATGCGGTAGCGCGCGAGGGAGGCGCGCACGACCATCTCGGAGGCGAACTCCATGCCCGTGGTCTGCAGGTCGAGCTGACGGATGCGGGCGCGGTTGAAGCCGCGCAGGCCGCAGTGGAAGTCGCGGATGCCGGGGCGGAAGAACAGCTCGCCGATGAACGACAGCACCGGGTTGCCGAGGTACTTGTGCAGAGGGGGCATGGCCCCCGGGGCGATCCCGCCGCGGAAGCGGTTGCCCATCACGAGGTCCGCGCCGGCACGCAGGCGGTCCACGAACGGCTCGAGGTTCTCGAAGTCGTAGCTGTCGTCGGCGTCGGCCATGATGACGTACGTTCCGCGCGCCTGCTCGATGCCGTTGATGAGAGCGGCGCCGTAGCCGCGGCGGGGGGCGTGCGAGACGCGGGCGCCGAGTCGCTCGGCGATGGCCTGCGAGCCGTCGGTGCTGCCGTTGTCGGAGACGAGCACCTCTCCGCGGATGCCGCTGCGCTGCAGGAACCCCTGCGCCTTGCGGATGCACACCTCGAGCGTCTCGGCCTCGTTGAGACACGGCATGAGGATCGTCAGTTCGAGGTCCGTGGGTGCGGGAGTGGTCACGGGCTGTCTTCTTTCGTCTTCACCGCGGAGGGGGTCGGCAGCGGCAGTGCCGACAGGATCCCCTCGACGGTGCGGCGGATGGTGCGGGTGTCGACCGCGGCGTCGTACCAGGCGCGCGAGGAGCGGCGCAGGTCGTCGCCGCCGTCGACGGCGTCCCGGATGGTCCGGGAGAGGTCGGCGGGCGAGGCGGTGGGTGAGACGACGCCGTTCACTCCGGCGTCGATGAGCTCGGTCGAGGCGTTGCCCTCGTCGGCCACGAGCACGACGGGCACGCCGTGGGCGTTGGCCTCGACGACGACGAGGCCGTATCCCTCGCGACGGGAGGGGTTCACCAGGCAGGCGGCGCCGTGGAGCAGCTCGTTCAGCTCGGCGTCGGAGACGAAGCCGGGGAAGCGCGTCCAGGCCTCACCGCCCACGCGGCGGACCTCGGCGCGCACGGCCTCGGAGCTCGGTCCGGTGCCCAGCACCACGAGCTGCAGGCCGGGGATGCTCTCGCGCGCGGCCGCGACGGCGGCGGGCAGGACCTCGACGCGCTTGTCGGGGATGTGGCGTCCGACGTAGAGCACGTAGGGCGGAGCGGCGGCGGGTCCGGGGGGCGGCACCTCGACCGCCCCGTCGATGAGCCCGGGGCTCACCTGGGGCGCGCGGCGCAGACCCTCGCGCCGCAGGCGGGTGGCGGTCAGCTGCGAGTGGCACGTCGCGAGCGGGGTGACGGCGATCGCGGCGCGTTGGAGGATCCACGCGATCGTGCCCGTGACCGCTCCCGAGTACTCGATCCACTGACGGCGGTGCCAGACCTCGAGGTAGTCGACGACGAGCTTCGTGCCCGAGCCGAGCAGCGCCAGCCGAGCGGCGAAGACGTTGAAGATCGGCAGGCCGCTCACGAGCACGGCCGCGTACCGCCGGCGGCGGCGCACGAGGGCGGAGAAGAGCGACGCGGCGTAGCGGAGCGCGGCCGGGATACGGCGCACCCCGGCGTCGGTGTACAGCGACAGCCGACCCGTGATCGGCACGACGCGGAAGTCCTCCTCGCGCGGGGTGGGCCCGTCCCACTGCACGGCCGTGAGGAAGTCGACGTCGAACCCCTCGTCGCCGAACGCGACGGCCTGGGCGCGGTACTGCCGCTCGCCTCCGCCGGTGGAGTACGGGAAGAGGCAGTCGTAGGCGATGGCGATCCGGTTCTCGCGGGACACGTCAGCACCCCTCGATCTTGAACAGGCGCGCCGACGGGCCCTGCGCGTCGACGAGCACGAGGTGCTCGGACGGGGTGAGGTTGTACAGGCCCTGGCGATCGAGTCCGACCCCGGGGTTGTTCCAGACGTTCTGGGCGCCGAAGTCGAGCACGTAGTCCACGCCGAGACGCTCGACGGCCTCGCACACGCGCGGGTCGGAGTCGATCGAGCTCAACCGGTTGTCGAGGTACTGCTCATCGGGGCCGATCGTGCCGAACACGTGCTTGCGCAGCACCTCGCGGTCGCCGATGGCGTACGCGAGCGAGGCTCCGGTCCAGGGGCTGCCCGCGATCACCGCGTCGGCGGGGGTGGTCTCGGGAAGGCGCTCGAGCAGGGCCTCCTCGTCGGCGGTGAGCAGGGGCGACGAGGCGCTGAGGTCGTAGGCCGCGCGCGCGTCGGCGGCGGTGCGCAGGATGTTGGGGCTCACCGCGACCGAGAACACCGCCACGACCCCGAGCGCGGCCACGGCGATGCGCACCGGGCGTCCGGCGCGTGCGCGGGAGAGGGCCCGGGCCGCGGCATCCGCGATCGTCACCGCGCCGAGGACGGCGACGGGGATCCCGGCGGCCGGCAGCAGCGCGGCCAGACGGTACGAGTCGTTGTACCAGGGGTTGGTGAGGAACTCGCGCAGCGCGTTGCCCGCGGCGGTTCCGGAAGCCACGACGAACAGGATCGTCGCCACGACCATGGGAGCCGCCACCACCAGCAGGCGGGGCTGACGCACGATGCGGAACACGCCGACGGCGATCAGGACCGAGATCGTGACCGTGATCGTGTAGCCGCCGGGGGAGAGCAGCAGGGCCTCTCCGACCGCGCGCGCCGTCGTCTGCCACGGCGCCCAGACCGACATCTCAGCGTTGGTGCGCATGACGCGCCACAGCACGCTCAGCACGACGGCGAGGGCGAGCAGGATCGCGGTGGTCGCCCACCAGCGTCGGCGGGACGGATGCCGCACGGCCCGGCCGATCAGCTCGACCACGGCGATACCGGCACCCAGGGCGGCCATCGACAGGAAGGCGTTCGGATGGGCGAGGCCCACACCCGCGGCGGCGACGAGCAGGAGCACCGCGGCGCGCACCCGCGCGGCGAGCCCGGTCGCCCGCAGGAGGTGGACGACGACGGCGACGCCGCCCGGCAGCACGGCGTAGCCCATCGCGTTCGGGTACAGGACGCCGAAGTACATCAGCAGGAGGGGGAAGGCGCCGAAACCGGTCGACAGGGCCGCGGCGCTGACGACGACGGCCGTGCGCTCCGACAGCAGGACGACGCTGAGAGCGACCACCGAGAGCGGCCAGGCGACCGCCGCGAGCGCGATGTTCGCGGCGTTGACGGCCACGGGCACGGCGGCCCCGGTCACCTGGGCGGCCAGGGCGGCGACGGTGTGCCAGCCGTTCGGGTAGAAGCCGATGTCGGAGGTGAGGCCGATGTGGAACGCCGAGGCGTTCCCGGTGTCGACGGCGAAGGCCACCGTGTTCAGGTGCACGATCGCGTCGAAGGTCTGCGAGATGTGCGCCGGACCGCCGAAGACCCAGGCCAGCTGAAGGGCGATCGCGACCGCCGCGACGACCAGCGAGAGGCCGCCCCACAGCGCCGTCCGCCCGGAGGTCGGCGGCTCCGACTCTCGACCGACCCAGCGGCGCAGCCCGAAGGCGGCCGCGGCGGCGACGACCGTGACGATCGCGACGGGCAGGAGCGACCACGACAGTCCCGCGACGGGCGCGGCGATGGCGGCGACCGAGAGGACGGCGATCGACACGACGGGGGCGAGGGCCAGCACCGGGAGTCGCCGCACGCCCCATCCCGCGGCGAGGACCGCGATTCCGGGGACGACGAGAGCGAGGACCGAGACGATCAGAGGCATCACGATCACCCACCAGGAATCGCTCATGCACTCCCATTTCTCGCTGGACGACAGTCAGCCATGCTAACGGACGGTCGCTGACCCGCCCCTGAGGGCCGCGGCGGGGTGCCCCTTTAGACTGGGTGCGCGCGGGAGGGCTCCCGCGCGTCCGCGACACGAAAGACGCACCTCTTCATGGATCTCCTCATCGTCGGCTCCGGTTTCTTCGGTCTCACGATCGCCGAACGCGCGGCCGCCGCGGGCCGCAAGGTGACGGTCATCGATCGTCGTCATCACATCGGCGGCAACGCCTACTCGGCGAACGAGCCCGAGACCGGCATCGAGGTGCACCAGTACGGCGCGCACCTGTTCCACACGTCCAACCCGACCGTGTGGGAGTACGTCAACCGCTTCACCGATTTCACCTCGTACGTCCACCGGGTCTACACGACCCACAAGGGCGTGGTGTTCCCGCTGCCGATCAACCTCGGCACGATCAACCAGTTCTTCCAGGCCGCCTACACGCCCGACCAGGCGAAGGCCCTCGTGCAGGAGCTCGCCGGCGAGTTCGACGCGAAGGATGCCGCGAACCTCGAGGAGAAGGGCATCGCCCTGATCGGCCGCCCGCTGTACGAGGCGTTCATCCGCGACTACACCGCGAAGCAGTGGCAGACCGACCCCAAGGACCTCCCCGCCGAGGTCATCTCGCGGCTGCCCGTGCGCTACACCTACGACAACCGGTACTTCAACGACACGTGGGAGGGTCTGCCCGTCGACGGGTACACCGCGTGGCTGGAGCGCATGGCCGATCACCCGAACATCGAGGTGAAGCTGTCGACCGACTACTTCGACGAGTCGCAGCCGCTGAACAAGAAGGCGACCGTCGGGCAGGTGCCGGTGGTGTACACCGGCCCCGTCGACCGCTACTTCGACTACGCCGAGGGCGAGCTGTCGTGGCGCACGCTCGACTTCGAGCAGGAGGTGCTGCCGATCGGCGACTTCCAGGGCACCAGCGTGATGAACTACGCCGACGCCGACGTGCCGTACACGCGCATCCACGAGTTCAAGCACTTCCACCCCGAGCGCGCGGACCGCTACCCGACCGACAAGACGGTCGTCGTGCGCGAGTACTCGCGCTTCGCCACGCGCGCCGACGAGCCGTACTACCCCGTCAACACGGCCGACGACCGCACGGGCCTGCTGGCCTACCGCGAGCTGGCCAAGGGCGAGCGCGACGTTCACTTCGGCGGTCGTCTCGGCACGTACCAGTACCTCGACATGCACATGGCGATCGGCTCGGCACTGTCGATGTGGAACAACCAGCTCGCGTGACCCCTTCGTGCGTCTGACGCTGCACCCCCGGACCCGCCCGTCGACCGACGGACGGGCCGACGAGGGGCGCTGGGCGTATCGGTCCGACGTCGACGGGCTCCGCGCCGTCGCGATCCTCCTCGTCGTCACCTACCACGTGTGGTTCGGGCGCGTCTCGGGCGGCGTCGACGTCTTCCTGATGCTCTCCGCGTTCTTCCTCACGCGCGGCTTCGTGCGGCGCATGGCGGGGCCGAGTCCGATCCGCCCGCTGCCCCACCTGCTCGGCATCTTCCGACGACTTCTCCCGGCCGCGGTCGTGACCCTGGTCGGCGTCCTCGCGGTGGTGTGGGCCGTCTACCCGCCGACGGCCTGGCGCTCGGTCTGGGAGCAGACGTGGGCGTCGCTCCTGTACGTGCAGAACGCGGCGCTCGCCGCGGATGCCGTGGACTACTACGCCCGCACCGAGATCCCGAGCCCCCTCCAGCACTTCTGGTCGATGTCGGTGCAGGGCCAGGCCTTCGTGCTCTGGGTGGTGCTGCTCGGGCTCTGCCAGGTCGTGGTCCGTCGCCGCGGACTGTCGGCGGACCGGGTGGTCGGGGTCGTGTTCGGTGTCGTGTTCGCGGCGTCGTTCGTCTACTCGGTGGTGCGTACCGCCACGGCGCAGGAGCAGGCGTACTTCGACACCGGAGCCCGCCTCTGGGAGTTCGCCGCCGGATCGCTGCTGGTCGTCGCCCTGCCGCACCTGCGCCTCGGCTCCCGCGCGCGGGCGCTGGTCGGGTGGGCGGGCCTGGCTGGTCTGCTCGTGCTGGGTGCCGTCATCGACGTGCGCGGCGGCTTCCCGGGGTTCCTCGCGCTGTGGCCCGTCCTGTGCGCGGCCGCGATCGTGGTGTCGGGCTCGGGAGACGATCGGGGCCGCGGTCCGGCGCGCCTTCTCTCGTCGCGGCCCCTCCAGGCGGTCGGTCGCGACGCCTACGCGCTGTACCTCGTCCATTGGCCGATCCTGGTGACCTTCCTGGTCGTCAACGACCGCGTCGAGGTGGGCCTGGTGGGCGGAGCGGCGATCATCGCCCTGTCGCTGCTGCTCGCCCGCGCCCTCACCTGGGCCGTCGATCGACCCGTGCGCGCGTGGCGCCGTTCCGACGCCTCGCCGCTCGTCCCCCTCGCCGTGATCGCCGTCGCCGTGAGCGTCGTGGCGCTTCCGCTCGGGGCCTGGCAGGCGGCGACGTGGGTGCAGGAGCGCGCGATCGAGGCGAAGGCGGTGCGCGACAACCCCGGCGCCGCGGTGCTGCGCGACCCCTCGCTCGCGGAGATCCCGGCCGACGCCGAGCTGCTGCCGCTGCCGACCCTGCTCGACGACGAATGGGTGCAGCTCGAGAACCCGTGCGCGGGTGGCTGGAGCGTCGACACCGAGCTTCTGCTCGGGACGTGCTTCGAGACGTCGCGGACGGCGCGCGCCGACCGCACGATCGTCGTGATCGGCGACTCGCACGCGCAGCAGATGACCGGAGCGCTGCTGCCCGTCGCGGACGAGAAGGGGTGGGGCGTCGTGAGCCTCGTCAAGGGCGGGTGCTCGATGGGCCTCGCCGAGCCGGGCATGGACAAGCGGTGCGACGGGTGGCGCGAAGAGGCCATCGCGCTCGTGGAGCGGATGTCGCCGGATGCCGTCATGACCGTGGTCACGCGCTCCGACGCGGGCGACGACGACGAGGCGCTGCGCCCCGGCATCGAGGGGTTCCTCGATCGGATGGGCGACGCCGGCATCCCCGTGCTCGCGGTGCGCGACAATCCGCGGTTCGCCTACGACATGTACGGCTGCGTCATCGAGGCGGAGGACCCCCTCGACTGCGCCGCCCCCCGCTCGGCCTCGCTGGCCGACGAGAACCCGGCGCGGGTGCTCGATCGCCCCGGAGTGGACCTGCTCGACCTCACGCCGTGGATCTGCCCCGACGACCTCTGCGTCGGCGTGATCGGCAACGTCGCGGTCTACCGCGACGACAACCACCTGACCCGTCTGTACGCCCGCAGCCTCGGCTCCTCGCTGGCCGAGCAGCTTCCGTCCAGCCTCGGCTGACGCGCCCGCATAGGATTTCGAGGTGACTTCCGCCGCCGTCGGCGCCCCCGGATCGGTGCGGCGCTCGCTCCACTCCCTGTGGTTGCTGTCGGCGCGCGACCTGCGCGTGCGGTACTCGACGAGCGCTCTCGGCTACCTGTGGTCGGTTCTCGACCCGCTCGTGATGACCGGGATCTACTGGTTCGTCTTCACCCAGGTCTTCCACCGCTCGGTGGGGGAGGACCCCTACATCGTGTTCCTCATCACGGCGCTGTTGCCGTGGGTCTGGTTCAACTCGGCCGTGACCGACTTCACGAAGGCGTTCAAGAAAGACGCCCGGCTCGTGCGCTCGACGGCGATCCCGCGGTGGATCTGGGTCAACCGGATCGTGCTGAGCAAGGGCATCGAGTTCCTCTTCGCCCTGCCGGTGCTCGCGCTGTTCGCCGTCTTCGGCGGCGCGCAGGTGTCGTGGGCGCTGCTGGCGTTCCCCCTGGCGGTGCTGCTGCAGGCGGTGCTGCTGGTCGGACTCGGCCTGATCGTGGCGCCCCTGTGCGTGATGTTCGGCGACCTCGAGCGCACCACGCGGCTCGTGCTGCGGGCGCTGTTCTACGCCTCGCCGATCATCTACGGCGTGGGCAACCTCCCCGGCGTCTTCGCCGACATCGCGGCGTTCAACCCGCTCGCCGGCATCTTCACCCTCTATCGGGTGGGCTTCTTCCCCGACCAGTGGGACCCCCTCACCGTCGTGGTGGGTGCGGCCGTGAGTCTCGGCATCCTGATCATCGGTCTGCTCGTGTTCCCGCGGCTCGAGCGTCCCGTGCTGAAGGAGCTGTGATGTCGCGCCCCGCCATCGAGGTCGAGGGTCTCGGCGTGCGCTTCCGCCGCAACCGCCGCGGGAGCCGGAGCCTGAAGGACCTGTTCGCCGGCTCCGTGCGACGCTCGCGTCCCGACGAGTTCTGGGCGCTGCGCGACGTGTCGTTCCGCGTGGAGCCGGGGGAGTCCATCGGCGTGGTCGGACGCAACGGCCAGGGCAAGTCGACGCTGCTCAAGCTCGTCGCCGGGGTGCTGCTCCCCGACGAGGGCACCGTCGCGGTCGAGGGCGGGGTCGCTCCGCTCATCGAGATCACGGGTGGCTTCGTCGGCGATCTGACGGTGCGCGAGAACGTGCGCCTCACGGCGGGACTGCACGGGATGCCGCGCGCCGAGGTCGCGCGCCGGTTCGACGAGATGATCGCCTTCGCCGAGATCGGCGATTTCGTCGACACGCCCTACAAGCACCTCTCCAACGGCATGAAGGTGCGCCTTGCGTTCTCGGTCGTGTCGCAGCTGGACGAGCCGATCCTGCTCGTCGACGAGGTGCTCGCGGTGGGCGACCGCGCGTTCCGCGAGAAGTGCTACCGCCGCATCGACGAGCTGCTCGCGAGCGGACGCACGCTGTTCTTCGTCAGCCACAACGAGAAGGACCTGCGCCGGTTCTGCACGCGCGGACTGTACCTGGACCGGGGGGCGTTGACGCTCGACGCTCCGATCGGCGAGGTGCTCGACCGCTACAACGCCGACCACGCCGCCGGCTGAGCCGCGGGGCGGGGGCGGTGTCGACCAGCGCTCTCCCGCACCACCGCGGGAGTCGCCGACCGCCACGGGCCGCCGTCGAGCCCCCGCGCGCCGCGGGCGCCGGGCTCAGGCGCCCGGGCTCAGGCGTCCGGGCTCAGGCGACGGGCCGAGCGGGCTCGAGCGGGGGCATCGGCCGCCACGAGGCGTCGCGCGAGATCGCCCGTCCGTCGCGCAGGCCGCGGAACAGGTGGCTCGTGCCGCGCAGCTTGCGCTCGACCACGACGAGGCGGATGAGCTCCTTGACGAAGGTGAGGGCCGTACCCGCGGTGAACGGCAGCGCGCGGTAGACGCCCAGCTCGCGGTAGTACTTCGCCAGGTACGCGCGATTGCGCATGATGAAGTAGCGGTAGGCGTCGCTCGAGGCGTTCATGTGGCGGATGCCCATGTCCCACTGCTTGATCTCGCGCGTGCGCCGCAGCACGAACTCGTCGACGATGACCGACGGCGTCTGGCGCGAGGCGAGCCAGCCGTAGAGCTGGTCGTCCCAGTAGATGAAGAAGCGGGGGTCGGGCAGGCCGATCTTCGCGACGATGTCGCGGTGGATGAACATGCCCTCGAAGCATCCCGAGTTCATCGGCTTGTAGCCCGAGGAGTCGAAACCGGCCGGCGCGAAGGGGATGGGGATCGCCATCGACTCGGCCACGCGGTACTGCCAGTAGAACTCGCTGCCGTCGTAGTCGTAGCGGCGCCCCTGGATGCTGCGGAAGCGCGGGGCCCAGTGCCCCATGCGCGCGAGACCATCGGAGACGACCTCGACGTCGTCGTCCATCAGCCAGATCCACTCGGACCCGAGGTCGTACGCCACCCGCATGCCCTCGCTGAACCCGCCGGAGCCACCGGTGTTCGTCTCGAGACGGCGGTAGACGAGGGTCGTGCGCAGACGGTCGCGGAAGGACTCCACGACGGCGGTGGTGTCGTCGGTCGAGGCGTTGTCGACGATGACGAGGTGACCGGGCGCCGGGTCCATCTGCTCGATGCTCTCGAGCAGGCGGGTGAGCAGGTGCGTGCGGTTGTAGGTGACGACGACGATGGTCGCGGTCGTCGGATCGAAGGATGCCACGGTCAGGAACGCTCCTCGAAGGTGGCGCGCCACTGCGACTCGGACACGAGGTCGGGCAGGGCGCGGCGGTAGCGACGCGAGAGGGAGGACCACTCGCGCTGCAGGCGGCGGTGCAGCCGCCAGCTGTCGACGAGCATGCGACGGAACATCGCCCGGTCGCGCGTGTAGATGTTCTTGCCCGACCCGTCGGCGGCGCTGACGAGGGCGCTGTCGTACAGGGGCACGCGCCACCAGTGCGCGTCTCCCTTGCCGAACTCCACCTCGGGCTGCTCGACGTTCTCGGGCCGCGGGGTGTGGAACCAGTGCGAGAGCAGGGTGCGCGCGGTGAAGGTGCGCAGGGCGATGCCGGTCGGGCTGTCGAACTCGTGCTTCTTCATGCGCTTGAACACCTGCCGACCGCGGCGGGAGCGCAGCGGGACGCCGGAGTCCTTGTGGACGACCGTCTCGGGGTGCTTCTTGGCCACGGCGCGGGCCGCGGGCATCGCGGTGGCGAGGTTGGCGCGCATGTGCTCGGGGCCCGAGAGGACGTCGCGCAGCGCGCGGTGGCGCAGCTCCACGGGGTAGTACTGCATCATCATCAGGTGCTTGAGGTCGACGCGTCGGCTGTGGCGGATGAGCGTTCCGCCCTGGGGGGAGCGCGAGTGCAGCAGGGCCGCGACGATGCGGTTGCGGGCGTGGAAGTACGCCTGCCAGTCGATCGAGTCGTCTTTGCCGAGCCACGACACGTGCCACAGCGCGACACCCGGCATCGACACGGTGGGGTAGCCGGCATCCCGGGCCCGGACGCAGAACTCGGCGTCGTCCCACTTGATGAACGCGGGCAGCGACAGCCCGATCTCGCGCAGGATGCTGGTGGGGATGAGACACATCCACCAGCCGTTGTAGTCGGCGTCGAGGCGCATGTGCAGCAGGGGGGACTGGCGCAGGTTCGCGACGCTGAAGTCGTGGGGGAGGCGCTCCTGGAACAGCGCGCGCCACATGAACGGGGCGTCGTCGACGACCTCGGCCCACGCGTGCAGCTTCGGCCGGTCGAGGAGGTCGAACATGTGCGCGCCCACGATGGTCGGCACCGACGCGTAGCGTCCGAAGACGACCGAGCGGCGGATCGACTCGGGCTCGATGCGCACGTCGTCGTCGAGCAGCTGGACGAAGTCGCTGCCGGAGCGTCCGAGGGTCTCGACCATCGCGCGGGCGAAACCGCCCGATCCGCCGAGGTTGGGCTGGCGCACGACCTGCAGGGTCTCGCCGAGGCGGCCCGCGATCTCGGGGTAGCCGTCCTGGTCGGCGACGAGGTCGGTGCCCTGGTCGATGAGGAAGACCCGGTCGATCACGTCGAGCGCGTCGGGGGCGTCGGCCAGGGCGGTCAGCGTCTCGACGCAGTAGTCGGGCTTGTTGTAGGTGGTGATACCGATGCTGGCCTTGCCGCCACGCACGGGCTCCTGCTCGGTGGTCCACTCCGCGCCCTCGAACATCGCGTCCGCGCGGTCGGCGGCGACGTCGAACCAGATCCACCCGCCGTCGCTGTACTGGTCGAGCACCAGGTCGAACGACGACGACGTCGCGTCTCCGCGCACCTCGCGCGTCTCGATGCGCTGCTTCGTGCCGCCGCCGTTGGAGCGGTAGACCAGGATCGTCGCGTCGCCCGAGGTGCGCACCGTCAGGCGCACCTGGCGCACGGGGGTCCAGTGCTGCCAGTACGAGGCGGGGAAGGCGTTGAAGTAGGTGCCGAACGACACGCGGCGCCCGGCGACGATGCGCGCGCGGGTGCGGTCGAGGATGTTGCTCAGCTGGGCGACGTTGGTGACCCGGACGGGCTCTTCGTCGATGGTCGACCACGTCTCGGGGTCGACGTACAGGGGGAGAAGGTCGGGATCGCGGTCGAGCGGGAGCACGGCGTTCTGCAGGGTGTACGTCACGAAGGGGTCTTTCGTCTCAGGCGCGGAGGCCTCGGCGGGGCCGCCCGCAGTCTACCCGCCGTCACCGGCACCGCCCTGAGCGCTCGGGACGGGCGGCGTCACTCGCCGGACGCGGGACCGTCGGCGGTCGGGGCCGGGCGGGCGGCATCCGTCGTCCGCAGATCGAGGCGCTCGCGCCACGACCGCGACTGCCCCGCCCGCACGGCGCACAGGGCCAGTAGCAGCCACCCCGGTCCGGTGAGGGTGAAGCTCTCGAACAGCGACACCGTCAGCAGGGCCACGAGCGTGAGCGGCGCCCACGCGTGCACCACGGACCGGCGCTCTCCCGCCACGAGCCAGCCCCGCGCGAGAGCGAGGCCGCCGAGGGCGAGGAACAGCAGCAGTCCCACCCATCCCAGCTGCAGGAGCACGTCGAGGTAGGCATTGAGGGCGGAGGCGTTCACCGTGCCGTCGGCGAGGTTCACCAGGGCGAAGGGGATCGCGTCGGGGTCCCACGCGCCGAAGAATCCGAAGCCCTGCACCGGGCGGATGTCGGCGACGTCGAGCACGCGCGTCCACACCCGATTGCGGGTCTCGAGGTCGTTCTCGGCGCCGAGGGCGGCGATCAGCGGAGCCCGGGCGGCGGAGGCGACCCCGATCGCGACCACCACGCCGACCCCGAGGACGACCTGCACCGCCCGGCGGCGCTCGGGCGGCACGCGGCGCACGCCCCAGAGCGCGAGCGAGGCGGCGGCCGTGACGAGGGCGACGACGATGACCGTGGGCGACCCGCTGAGCGCCGCGAGGATCCCGCCGAGCACCACCGACCCGATCGCCACCCCGGAGCCGACCGACTGTGTGCGGAACTCCACGAGGAAGGTGATCAGGGCGATCACGGTCACGAACCCCAGGGCGTTGCGCGTGCCGAAGAGCCCCTGCACCGGTCCGAGCTCGGCGATCGCCCCCTGGATCCCGAGGAAGGGAATGGGCAGGTCGAGAAGGATGCCGCTGAGCACCTCGAGGGCGAGGGAGATGCCCAGCAGCCACCGCAGGACGTCGCCGAGGGCCCGCACGGTCTGCAGGGCGTCGCGCACGTGACCGATCACGACGGCGAGCACGGCGAGACCGGCGAGCTGCGCCCACCCGGCGAGGGCGGTGGCCGGCGCCGCGCTCCAGAAGGCGCTGATGCCCGCCCAGGCCACCAGCAGCACGAGGGTGGTGGGAGCGAGGCGCACGAGTTCGATCTCGTCGCGCCGGGCCACGAGGATGGCGAGGCCGAGGGCGCACAGGCCCGCGACGATCGTCGCGAGGGTGACCGCCCCCGCGACGGCGGTGATCGCGAACCCGCCGAAGGCCGTGGCGAACACCGTCAGCGTGAACGCGCGGGCGAGGGCCGCCGAGGACAGCAGGGGGAGCAGGCGGGAGCCGAGCGCGTCGGGCTCCGCGCTCACGGCGTCGGTCTCTGCAGTTCGGACCGCTCGATCGAGATGCTCTGCTCGCTGGGGCCGACCCCCACGAGCGGGGTCTGCTTGATCTTGGCGCCGAACAGGACGACGAACATCCAGCCCCACAGCAGCAGGGGGCCCGATTCGGTGAGCCCCTGCACGACGAGGAGGGCGCCCACGAGCGTCGGCAGCAGGGTGAGCGGGGAGTGGGGGCGGTCGTCGCGCAGATCCCAGCGCGGGCGATCGACGGCGAAGAACCACGAGCGCCACACGTACGCCAGGTAGACCAGCGCGAGCAGGACGACGCCCACGCCACCGAGCTGCAGGCACGCGTCGAGCCACATGCTGTGCGCCTGCACGACGGTCTGGCCGTGGTCGACGATCCACCCGTCGATCAGCGGCTCCGAGGCGATCCACGGCGTCGAGAAGCCCCAGCCGATCACGGGATGCTCCGCGGCGCGCGCGATCACGTCGGCCCAGATGCCCTCGCGGCCGGTCAGATCCGCGCCGCGCCCCAGCAGGCCGAAGAAAGTGTCGCGGCCGAACCACAGGGCGGCGCCCCCGCCCAGGCCGATCGCGGCGTACAGCAGATACCAGCGCGTGCGCTCGCCGGGGCGTCGCGCCGTGCGCATCACGAGCACGGTGCCGAGCACGAGCGCCACGAACGCGGCCGAGATGAACGCGGTGGCCGAACCCGCCCGCACGAAGAGGAACGCGGCGACCGCGATCCACACCACGAGCAGGATGCGGCGGGGAGCCCCGGCGGCCAGGCGCACGGCGAACACGATGATCGCCACGAGCATGACCGCGGCCAGGAGGTTGGCGTTTCCGAAGACCCCCTGGATGCGGCCCCCGTCGAAGAGGTTGTCGCGCGACCAGTAGACGATGGGGTCCATGCGCTCGTCGGGGAGCACGAACCCGGGGAGGATCGGGCCGCGCACGAACACCGACACGACGAGCTCGAAGAGCAGGGACAGTCCGACGATCCATTTCGCGGCCGACGCCACGGCCCGCACGACGTCGCGCCAGGTGAGCACCGCCCCGACGAACAGCCCCTGGAACGTCGTGATCAGCAGCAGCAGCACCGTGAGCACGGATGCCGCCGGCCACGCGCTCCACGCGATCGACGCCGTCGCCCAAGCGAGGTAGCCGAACGCCAGCCACGGCAGGCGTCGCACCGCGAGCGGGGGGCGGGTGACGAGCCAGACGACCGCGGAGACCACGGCGGACGCGACGACGACGACCGCCGTGACGACCGGCCCGACGGCGTTGACGAGGCCGACGCCGCCCAGGGCGAGCACGAGGACGAACACGCACCAGGCGCGCAGCAGCAGGTGCCCGGTCGTCTCGCGCGTGGGCGCGGTCGGCAGCGCCGACACCGGGTGGTTCGTGTGCATCGCCATGGTGGTCTCAGGCTACCGGGCGGCATCCGGAACCGCCCGGGCCGACCACTAGGCTGACGCCGTGCTGATCCCGATCTCGAACACGCCCCGCGACTACGCCTGGGGGAGCCCCACGCTCATCGCCGACCTGGAGGGGCGTCGACCCACCGGCGCGCCCGAGGCCGAGGTGTGGCTCGGCGATCACCCGGGCTCGCCCGCCGTGGTCCACGACGGGACAGAGCGCACGCTCGACGCGTGGCTCCCCGCCGAGGCCGCCGACCTGGGCGTGCCGGCGAAGCTGCCGTACCTGCTGAAGCTGCTGGCCGCGGGCGCTCCGCTGTCGATCCAGGTGCACCCCTCGAAGCCGCAGGCGGTCGAGGGCTTCGCGCGCGAGGAGGCCTCGGGGGTGCCGCGCGACGCGGGCGAGCGCAACTACAAGGACGACAACCACAAGCCCGAGGTCATCGTCGCGCTCAGCGAGACCTTCACCGCGCTCGCAGGTCTGCGCGACATCGAGCGCACGCGCGCCCTGGTGGACCGCCTCGGCGACGCCCCGGCGGTGCAGACCCTGCGCGCCCACCTCTCGGCGCCCGACGCCGCCGACGCGCTGCGCGCGAGCATCGGCTGGCTCCTCGGCGAGGCCGACGCCGCGTCGATCACGCAGATCGTGGATGCCGCGGCATCCGCCGATCCGGGGGAGTTCGCGTCGGAGCTCGCCCTGACCCGTTCGCTGCACACGGCCTATCCGGCCGACCCGGGGATCGTGGTGGCGCTGCTGATGAACCTCGTCGAGCTGCGCCGCGGCGAGGCCGTCTTCGTGCCCGCGGGCGTGCTGCACGCCTACGTGGCGGGCCTGGGCGTGGAGATCATGGCCGCGAGCGACAACGTCCTTCGCGGGGGGCTGACCCCCAAGCACATCGACGTGGACGAGCTGCTCTCGCTGGTCGACTTCCGCCCGGCCGAGCCTCCGTTCCTGCGGCCGACCGCGGTGGGAGAGGGCGCCGAGGTCTTCGCGCCGGGGATCGCCGACTTCGCGCTCGGTCACCTGGCCGCCGGGGCGGCGGGCTCGCTCGACCTGCGGGGCCTGGCGATCGTGCTCGGCGTCGCCGGCGAGGCGACCGTCACCGGTGCCTCGGGTGCACGCGTGAGCGTCGCTCCCGGTCGGGCCGCGCTGGTGACGCCCGACGAGTCCCCGCTGACGAGCGACGGTCGCGGCGAGGTGTTCGTCGCGATGCCGGGGGCCTGACCGCGACACGCCGAGGCGCATCGTAAAGGTTCACGTCGCCCTTGAGGGTTTACGATCCGCGACTTGACCAATCCGAATCACACGGGTGTAATTATGTCTACGCGGAACCGCGTCATGGGGGCTTGAACGAGGCGGAGGACGATATGGCGACGTCGCAGTACCGGTCCGGTGTCCCGGACAACTGGTTCGTAGACCCGGTCGACCTCGGTGTTCCCGGCGTACGCCGCGACATCGACGCCGCCGAAGAGAACACCCTCGCGTGGCAGACCGATGCGTTGTGCTCGCAGACGGACCCCGAGGCGTTCTTCCCCGAGAAGGGCGGATCGACGCGCGACGCGAAGCGCATCTGCACCTCCTGCGACGTCAAGAGCGAGTGCCTCGAGTACGCCCTCCAGAACGACGAGCGATTCGGGATCTGGGGCGGTCTCAGCGAGCGCGAGCGCCGCAAGCTCAAGCGCCGCGCCTGATCCCGCACTCGCCGTCTCCCCTCGGGTGACCCGCGGGCGAACGATCGGCATCCCGACGGCGCGGCGTCCGTGATCGCGGAGGAGCCGACTTAGGCTGATCCGGTCATGCCCGCCCGTGTACACGCCATCCTCGTCGTGCGTCCCGAAGGACGCACCCCCGCCGCGAACCATCTGCAGCGAACGCTCGCAGCCCTCGCGGCCCAGACCCGTCCGGTCGACGCGCTGACCATCGTGCTCTGCGGCGCCGACCCCGCCCTCACCCAGCTCGCCGCTGCCTCCGGAGCCGAGGGCGTCATCACCGCCCCCGCCGGAACGCCCTTCGCTGTCGCGACGGCGCTGGCCACGCCGCGCCTGACCGGCGACGCCGTGTGGCTGCTCGCCCAGGACACCGCGCCCGACCCCGACGCGCTCGTGCGGCTGGCCGGCGCGCTCGAGCTGTCGTCGACCCTCGTCATCGCGGCTCCGAAGCTGGTGTCGTGGGACGACCGCGACGAGATCGTCTCGCTCGGCGTGAGCATGAACCGCTACGGCGGCACGGTCGAGCTCGCCGCGGGAGAGCTCGACCAGGGTCAGCACGACGCCGACGCCGACGTGCTGGGCGCCGACGTGCGCGGCATGCTCGTGCGGCGGGAGGCGTGGACCGCTCTCGGCGGCCTCGACCCCGCTCTCGGCGGCGCCGACGAGGGTCTCGACCTGGGCGTGCGCGCCCGACTCGCCGGTGCGCTGGTCTCGCTCGTCCCCGCGGCGCGCGTCGCGGTGGCCGGAGACGGCGTCGCCGCGATGGCCCGCGGCCGCCGCCGGGCGCGACGCCGCGCCTTCGCGACCCGGACGGCTCAGCTGCACCGACGACTGGCGTACGCGCCCACCGCGAGCGTGCTGCTGCACTGGCTGTCGTTCCTGCCGCTGGCGCTGTGGCGCACGGTCATGCACCTGGTGACGAAGATGCCGTACCGCGTCCTGCCCGAGTGGGGCGCGACGCTGCTGGTGATGTTCCGCCCGGCCGCGGTGGCCCGCGCCCGCCGTCGCATCCGTGCGGTGCGCACCGTGGGGTGGTCGCGCATCGCTCCGCTGCGCATCTCGCGCACGCAGATGCGGTTGCGCCTGGACGCCGACGGGGCCGACCCCGATGCGCCCGTGCGGAGCGAGCTGCGCTTCTTCGTCGGCGGTGGGGCGTGGGCCGTGCTCGGCGCCCTCGCCGTGTCGGCGGCCCTGTTCGCCCCGCTGCTCGCGTGGCCCGTGCTGGGCGGGGGAGGGCTGCTGCCGCTGCGCGCCGACCTCTCGCAACTCTGGCAGGACGCCGCGTGGGGCTCCCGCCCCCTCGGCCTCGACGTGGTCGGTCCCGCCGATCCGTTCTCGGCCCTGGTCGCGCTGATCGGCACCCTCTCGCCCGGCGACCCCTCGCGCGCGTTCGTCGTGCTGTGGGTGCTCGCCCTCCCCCTGGCCGTTCTCGGCGGCTGGTTCGCCGCCACCCGGGTGACCGAGTCGTCGCTGCTGCGCATCGTCGCCGCCGTCGCCTGGGCACTGGCGCCGACCTTCCTCGCCGCGATCGTGGAGGGGCGCCCCGCCGCCGTGCTGCTGCACCTGCTGCTGCCGTGGCTGTTCTTCGCCGCCAGCGTCGCTCACCGTTCCTGGGCGCCGGCCGGAGCGGCATCCCTCCTGCTGGTCGCGGTGCTCGCCTGCGCGCCGTCGCTCGCGCCCGCCGCGGTCGTGCTGTGGTCGGCGGCCCTCATCGTCGTCGCCCTCGTCGCGGGTCGCGGCGTCGCCCGCGTGGTATGGCTCCTCGTGCCGTCGGCCGTGATCTTCGCCCCGCTGGTGTGGACCCAGGTGCGACGCGGCACGCCGTGGGCGCTGCTGGCCGACCCGGGCCTGCCGTACCAGGGCGCCGAGGCCACGGCCGATCCGTTCGGTCGGGCCCTCCTGGCCGCGGGCTTCCCCACTTCTGACCCCGGCGGATGGGCCCGCGTGTTCGACGGCCCCGTCTGGTGGGTGGGGCTGCTGGTCGCCCCTCTCGCCGTGCTCGCACTGCTCGCCGTTCTCACCCCCCGCTGGGTGACGGCATCCGCCCTGCTCGTCATCGCGGTCACCGGCCTCGCGACGGCTTTCGCCGCGGTGGGGATCGCCGTGTCGTTCCGCGACGCGATCCCCGTGACGGTGTGGGCGGGTTCGGGCCTCAGCCTGGCGTGGATCGGCCTCGTCGGCTCCGCCGTGATCGCCCTCGACGCGGGGATCGTCGAGCGGGTGCGCGTCCTGCGCCCGATCGCGGCCCTGGTCGCGGTCGCCGCCCTGCTCGTCGCCGTCGCCCCCGCCCTCACCGCGCAGACGGCCGCCGCCGACAGCGGGCGCTCGGTGCTGACCAACGGCCCCGTCTCGACCCTGCCGGCCTTCGTCGCCGCGGAGGGGCGCGGCTCCACCGACGTGGGCACCATCGTGCTCGACCCGCGCGCCGACGGCATGCGCGTCGACGTCGTCTGGGGAGACAGCGCCACCCTCTCGGGGCAGAGCACCGTGCAGTCCACGCGCACCGCCGCGTCGCCCGCCGACGACGAGCTCGCGGCCCTCGCCGCCGACCTCGTCACCCCGTCTGCCGACGACGTGGTCGCGCGTCTCGCGCAACGGGGGATCGGGTTCGTGCTGCTGGCCTCCGCTCCCGCGGGCGAGGACGACGTCATCCGCGGCGCCCGCCTGGGGGCGGCGACCTCGCTGGATCAGCGCGACCTGCTCGACCCGGTGGGGGCGACCTCCCGCGGCGACCTGTGGCGCGTCAACACCGACATCGCCGCCCGCACCCCGATGGACGACCACCAGCTGCGGCTGCAGCGCCTGGTGATGCTCGCCTCGCTGGGGGTCGTGCTCGTCGCGCTCCTGCTCGCGGTGCCGACCGCCGCCTCGCGCCGGGTCGCCCGACGCACCCCCCGCACCGTCGGACCGATCTCGGGAGGTTCGCGATGAGCGATCGTCGACTCGTCCGCTTCGCCGCCACGAGCGCCCGCGTCGTCGCGGGTGCGGCCGTGGCCACGGCGGCCGTCGTGGGCACGGTCGCCGGCATCGCCGCGCCCTGGCCCGCGTACACCGCCGAGCCGGTGCGGGTGCAGGCCACGCCGGCGCCGTCCGACACCGTGCTCGCGTGCGACGGTCCGCTGCTCGCGCTCGGCCGCAGCGCCGACGCCGCCAACAGTCTCAGCGCCGCCGCGGCGCAGCAGGTCGTGAGCGGGCCCGCCGACGCCTCCGCGTCGACCTCGTCGCTGACCGGCGCCACTGACGGAGACGACGGCGCCGCCGAAGCCCTGCGCGCCGCCCCGCGGGACGGGACGCAGACCCCCCTCGCCGCCGCCGGCTCGGCGACAGCGGTGTCGGACGACCTCACGGGCTTCGCCGCCTCCGCCTGCCGTGTTCCGCTCGCGGAGTCGTGGCTGGTGGGCGGCGCGTCGACGACGGGATCGAACGACCTCGTCGTGCTGGCCAACCCCGGCACGGTGCCCGCCACGGTGCAGCTGTCGGTCTACGGCGCGCAGGGCGTGTCGAACCCGCCCGGCGGCAGCAACCTCGTCGTCCCTCCGGGCGAGCGGCGCGTCGTGCCCCTGGCCGGGCTGCTGCTGGGCGAGGAGAGCCCCGTCGTGCGCGTCGTGGCATCCGGGGCTCCCGTGCACGCGTCGCTGCAGACGAGCCTCACGCGCGTGCTGCTGCCCGGGGGGAGCGATCAGGTCGCTCCGCTGGCGCAGGCCGACGAACGCCTCGTGATCCCCGGCGTGCAGGTGGTGACGACGGGCGAGGGGCAGGCCGGAACGGTGCTGCGCCTCCTCGCCCCCGGGGCGGACGCCACGGCGACCGTGACGATGGTGCCCCTGGATGCCGCGGCCGCGGCGCCCGAGCCGCGTTCGGTGCCGCTCACCGCGGGACTGCCGACCTCGCTCGATCTGTCGGGTGTCGCCGCGGGGGCCTACACCCTCGACATCTCGGCGACCGCACCCGTCGTGGGCGGGGCGTGGTCGACCACCGGTTTCGGGGAGGGAGCGGACTTCGCGTGGTACGCCCCCGCTCCCGCGTTCTCGTCGCCCGGCGTGATCGCCGTGGCCCCCGGCGTCGGTGCGCAGGTCGTGATCGCCGGCGCCCCGAGCGACGCGACCGTGACCCTCACCCCGGTCGACGGCGGGGACGCCCTCTCGATCCCGGTCGCGGCGGGAGCCAGCGCGGCCGCGCCGGTCGCGGCGGGCGTGTACCGGCTCGAGGCGGACGTCCCGGTGCGCGCCGCGGTGTCGTATACGGTCGCGGGGGCGCTCGCGTCGTACCCGCTGTGGCCGGCGGATGCCGCCGCCTCGGCGGTCACGGTTCTTCCGTAGCGGAACCGGCGGGGCGGGCGGGCGCTGCCGTCGGGGCGTGAGCCGGCGTTCGAGCGGTGCCGCCGCGGTGTCGCGGGCGGGTGCCGCCGTGCGGACAGCGATGATGCGCGCGTCGGCGTCCGGCTCGACGGCGAACGCGGGCTCAGAGGAAGCGGAAGCGCTCGGGCCCGAGGTCCCAGGGGTCGCGGTCGAGGAACTCGGCCGCCGCACGGAAGACGGCGCCCTCGACCATCATGCGCCGGTGGAGGTCGTCGTCGTGGTGCGGGTGGCCGAGGCGCTCGATGGGGACGCGATAGAGGATGATGCGCTTCTCCTCGCGCAGCACCGTCCAGCGCGGGATGCCGTCCGCCGCGGCCGGGGGCATGATGCCGATCTCGAACGAGACCTCGCGCAGCTCGGGCCAGGCAGAGCGCAGGAACTCCGCCGCCGCGCCCACGGCGACGTCGAACCGCTCGACCCGCGTGTCGATCGGCGGGAGAGGGGGGCGCACGACCGGGCTGCGATTCTCCCGACCGTGTCGGCCGTGGCGGGACGGCCGGACCACCGGACGCGCTTCGCGGGATCGACGACGCATCATCCGCCCATCCTACGTTCGCCGACCGGTGCCGCGCCGTCGGGCCCGCGTCCGGCGCGGTGACGTGGGGCCGGGCGCGGCGGGTGCCGGGCGGACCGCGGCGGCGGGGGTACGGCATCCGGGGTGTCGTGGGCGGGACCCGGCGCGGCGTCGTCGCCGTGTCGGAGGTGCTGAGTAGGCTGACCGCGATGCGCGACAGACTCTGCTCGAAGGTGGGATGCGCCCGCGAGGCGATGAGCACCCTCACCTACGACTACGGCGACCAGATGGCGGCCCTCGGCCCCCTCGGTCCCGCGGGCGACCCGCACGCGCACGATCTCTGCGCGATCCACGCCGATCGACTGTCCGTCCCCAAGGGCTGGGTCGTCGTGCGGCACGAGACGCTGCGCGCCTGAGCCCCGCGTCCAGCCGGCCCGCGTCGGCCCGGGGTGCGAGCGTGGGGCGAGGGCGACGCGGCGGGTTCGGGGCGTGTTCCGCGCGGTGGGGCGTGATCTGCGCGCGCCGACGGCCGGATCGCGCTCGAGGGGCGCCCGGCGCGGGGATCCGGGTCAGCCGCGCTCCGTGAGCGCGGCGGCGCGCTCGTTCTCGAGCATCAGCGCGCGGTACTCGCGGTCGCGACGCACCGCCGACACCGCGCGCAGGAGACTCTCGGCGTCGACGGCGGGCGGCGGCGAGACGAAGGGGCGCACCGCGTCGGCGAGCGAGGCCGCGACCCGCGCGCGAGCGTCGGGGGTGAGGGCGTCGGCCCCGCGGACGAACTGCGACAGACGCGCGGCGAGACGGTCGGGCAGGCGCGAGACGTCGGCGACCTGCGCCCAGGCTTCGAGGCCGAGGGGGATGCCGGGGGCTTCGGCGGGCAGGCGGGGAGTGCGCGTGCGCTCGCTCGCGGTCCCCGCGAGCAGGTCGCCCAGGCGCTGCGCGCGCGGGGTGAACATGCCGATCACCGCGGCGATCGCCCCGAAGGTGAACCAGATCTCCAGCACGCCGACGAGGGCGCGGATCAGGGCCTGGCGGAACCCGGCCGCGCCCCCGTCGGTGCGCACGATGCGGGCGCCGACGGCGAGGCGGCCGAGACTGCGCCCGCGCGACAGGGTCTCGACGGTGGTCGGTACGGCCACCATCACCAGCACGAGCAGGGTGACGATGGCGATGCCCAGGGCCGACTCCGGAAGGGAGCCCTGTCCGGCGAGGAACGCGATCAGCAGACCGCCGCCGAGCAGCAGCAACGCGCCGATCACGAAATCGATGAGGGCGCCCACCGCGCGCAGGAAGAAGCCGACCGGTTGCACGTCGAGGGCGACGGCCTCGCCGGTGAGCGTCTCGTCGGCGTCGGTGAAGACGAGAGCGACCGCGGGAGAAGATGCCGGAGGCGATGCCATGCGTACAGTTGACCACATGGACCTCGACGCCCTCACGGCCGCGCGTCGCCGCGAGTGGGAGCGGCTCGACGAACTCGGCCGCCGGCGGCGCCTGCGCGGCGAAGAGGTCGACGAGCTCGTCACGCGCTACCGGGCGGCATCCGCCGATCTGGCCGACATCAAGACCTCGGCCGGACGCACCCCCCAGGGCGACTACGTCTCGATCCTGCTCGCGCGCACCCGGCTGCGCCTGACCGGCGTGCGCGAGAACGTGCTGAAGCAGCTGCCGCGCTTCTTCCTGCTGCAGCTGCCCGCCGCGCTGTACCGCGTGCGGTGGATGACGCTCGCCGTGACCGTCTTCTTCCTCCTCGTCTCGACCCTCGTGGCGCTGTGGATCTCGGGCGACCCGCAGGCCGTCGCGGCCCTCGGGGCGCAGAGCGACCTGCAGCGCTACGCCGACGACCAGTTCGTCTCCTACTACCGCGAGAATCCGAACGCGATCTTCGCCGGCACGGTCTGGACGAACAATGCCTGGATCGCCGCGCAGTGCGTGCTGTTCGGGGTGACGGGATTCTGGCCGCTCATGGTCATCATGCAGAACGCGGTCGGGGTCGGAACCTCGGCGGCGATCATGATCGCCTTCGACCGCGCCGACGTCTTCTTCCAGTTCATCCTCCCGCACGGCCTCCTGGAGCTCACGGCGATCTTCGTCGCGGGGGCGGCGGGACTGCAGATCTTCTGGGCCTGGGTCGCGCCCGGACGACGCACGCGGGCGGCCGCGCTGGCCGCGGCGGGTCGGTCGTTGGCGACCGTGGCGGTCGGTCTCGTCTTCGCGCTCGCGCTGTCAGGCCTCGTGGAGGGCTTCGTGACCCCGCGCGAGTGGCCGTGGCAGGTGAAGATCGCGATCGGCGCCGCCGCACTCGGGGTCTTCCTCTTCTACATGCTGTGGGTCGGCCGCCGCGCCGCGCGCGCGGGGGAGACCGGAGACCTCACCGAGTACGAGGCGGGAACCCCGACGCTGACGGCGGGCTGACGGCATCCGGATGCCGCTCCGGCGGTGCCATGCCCGGCGGTGCCGCGCCCGGCGGTGCCGCGCGGGAGTCCGGGGGTGCCACGGGGATTTCGGGGCGGCGCGGGAGTCGGGTGCGGCCGCGGGGTTTCGTCGGCGGCGCCATGACGCAGGAGTTCTGCCCCGTTCCGTCGCCCGCGGGCCCGTGCGGTGCTCGATCACCGAGGATCTCCTGCGTTGCGTCTCGGGCAGGGCGGCCGATCCGATCCTTCACCGGCGTGTCATTTTTGATTCATTCAAAAATGGGTAGGCTCGACGCATGCTCGACAGTCAGCCGGACGCCCCCGCGGATGCGCTCATCCGCGGTGCGGGTCTGCGGGTCACGGCGACGCGCGTCGCCGTGCTCGAGGCCCTGCGCGACCGGCCCCACGCCACCGCCGACGACGTGTTCGCACGCGTCAGCGGCACCCTCGCCGGCACGAGCAAGCAATCCGTGTACAACGCGCTCGGCGACTTCGCCGACGCGGGTCTCGCGCGCCGCATCGAACCGGCCGGGCACTCCGGCACGTTCGAGCTGCGCGTCGGCGACAACCACCACCACGTGGTGTGCACCCGCTGCGGCCGCATCGACGACGTGGACTGCGTCGTCGGCTCGGCTCCGTGTCTGCACGTGCCGGAGGGGAGCGGTTTCCTCATCGAAACCGCCGAGGTGACGTTCTGGGGCGTCTGCCCCGACTGTCGGGCCGAGTCCGAAGCCGAACAACCGAGAGGATCCCGATGAGCGACACTCTGAACGGATGCCCCGTCTTCCACGACGGCGCCGCCCCCGACGACAACCGACTGCCGGTGGGCGAAGCCCCCGCCGACAGCGAGCCCGCCGGCGCCCTGCCGCACCCGACCCGGGGATCCGCCAACCGCGTGTGGTGGCCCGAGTCCCTGAACGTGAAGATCCTCGCGAAGAACAACGCCCTGCGCGACCCGCTCGACGAGGGCTTCGACTACAAGGCGGCCTTCGAGGCTCTCGACCTCGACGCCGTCAAGAAAGACCTGCAGGCCGTCATGACGACCTCGCAGGACTGGTGGCCCGCCGACTTCGGACACTACGGCCCCCTCATGATCCGCATGGCCTGGCACAGCGCCGGCACGTACCGCGTGACCGACGGTCGCGGCGGCTCGGGCGCGGGCATGCAGCGCTTCGCCCCGCTGAACAGCTGGCCCGACAACGTCAACCTCGACAAGGCGCGCCGTCTGCTGTGGCCCGTCAAGAAGAAGTACGGCCAGTCCATCTCGTGGGCCGACCTCATGATCCTCGCCGGAAACGTCGCGCTCGAGGACATGGGCTTCCCGACCTTCGGCTTCGCCGGTGGACGCACCGACGTGTGGGAGCCCGACGACGACGTGTACTGGGGCCCCGAGACCACGTGGCTCGGCGACGAGCGCTACAGCGGCAACCGCGAGCTGGAGCGTCCCCTCGCCGCCGTCCAGATGGGGCTCATCTACGTCAACCCCGAGGGCCCCAACGGCAACCCCGACCCCCAGCTGTCGGCGAACGACATCCGTGAGACGTTCGGCCGCATGGCCATGAACGACGAGGAGACCGTCGCGCTCATCGCCGGTGGACACACCTTCGGCAAGACGCACGGTGCGGCCAGCGACTCGCACGTGGGCGTCAACCCCGAGGCCGCCGACATCAACGACCAGGGCCTGGGCTGGAAGAACAGCCACGGCACCGGCAAGGGCGACGACACCATCACCAGTGGGCTCGAGGTCACCTGGACCTACCACCCGACCCGCTGGGACAACGAGTTCTTCCACATCCTCTTCGCCTACGAGTGGGAGCTCTTCCAGAGCCCCGCGGGGGCGCACCAGTGGCGTCCGAAGAACGGCGGGGGAGCCGACATGGTCCCCGAGGCGCACTCGGCCGGACGCCGCGAGCCCCGCATGCTCACGAGCGACCTGGCGCTGCGCGTCGACCCGGCCTACGAGAAGATCTCGCGCCGCTTCGCGGAGGACCCGGCCGCGTTCCAGGACGCTTTCGCCCGCGCGTGGTTCAAGCTGACCCACCGCGACATGGGCCCGCGTGAGCGCTACCTCGGCTCCGAGGTGCCCGCCGAGGTGCTCGTGTGGCAGGATCCCGTTCCGGCCGTCGACCACCCGCTGATCGATCAGGCGGATGCCGCCGCCCTCAAGCAGCGCATCCTCGACAGCGGCCTCACGGTGCAGCAGCTCGTCACGACGACCTGGGCCGCGGCATCCACGTTCCGCGGGAGCGACAAGCGCGGCGGCGTGAACGGCGCGCGCATCCGCCTCGAGCCGCAGAAGAGCTGGACGGTCAACAACCCCGAGCAGTTGGCATCCGTTCTCGAGGTGCTCGAGGGGGTCAAGGCCGACTTCGACGCCCAGGGCGACAAGAAGGTCTCGATCGCCGACCTGCTCGTCCTCGCGGGCAACGCCGGTGTCGAGCAGGCCGCCCTCGCCGGCGGTGTCGAGGTGGAGGTGCCCTTCACCCCCGGCCGCACCGACGCGTCGCAGGAGCAGACCGAGATCGAGTCGTTCCGCTGGCTCGAGCCGATCGCCGACGGCTTCCGCAACTACGCCTCGCGCGAAGCGCGGCTTCCCGGGGAGTTCCTGCTGCTCGACAAGGCGAATCTGCTCACGCTCACCGCTCCCGAGATGACCGTGCTCATCGGCGGCCTCCGCGCGATCGGCGCCAACTGGGACGGCAGCGACTGGGGCGTGTTCACCGACACCCCCGGGGCCCTCACGAACGACGTCTTCGCGAACCTCCTCGACCTCGGCACCACGTGGAAGCCGCTCGACAGCGGCAAGCACGCCTTCGAGGGGACGAAGGACGGCTCGGGCGAGAAGGTCGGCATCGGAACGCGCGTCGACCTGGTGTTCTCGTCGAACTCCGAGCTGCGCGCGCTCGCCGAGGTCTACGCCTCCGACGACGCGAAGGAGAAGTTCGTGCGCGACTTCGTCGCCGCCTGGCGCAAGGTCACCGAGCTCGACCGGTTCGACCTGGTCTGAGCGAGGTTCGCTGCGGCTCGGTCGTCGCGGCATCCGGAAGGCCCGTCCCCTCAGTGGGGGCGGGCCTTCTGCTGTGGGGGCGGGGGCCTCGTCCCACTTGTGGTCGGTTGGGGGTGGGCCTTGTCCCGGTTATGGCCGGTTGGCGCGGACCTTGTCCCACTTATGGCGGGTTGGGGTTGCCTTCACTGACCATTTTTGGGACATGCACCGCCAGAAGTGGGACGAGGCGCCGCGAGGGGCCTTGTCCCCGTGGCGGTCGCTTGGGGGCGGACCTTGTCCCACTTATGGTCGGTTGGGGCTGCCTCCACTGACCATTTGTGGGACATGCACCGCCAGAAGTGGGACGAGGGGGTGCGAGGGGCCTTGTCCCCGTCGTGGTCGGTCGGGGCCGGCGTTGTCCCACTTGTGGTCGGTTGGGGCTGCCTTCACTGACCATTTGTGGGACATACACCGCCAGAACCGGGACGAGCACCCCGCGCAGCCCGCTCAGGCGCGCGACAGGCGGCGCAGGCCCTCGTCGATCGACACCGCGGGACGCCAGCGCAGGTCGCGGCGGATCTCGGTCTGGTCGAACCAGTGCGCCGTCGACAGCTGCTCGGCGAGGAAGCGCGTCATGGGCGGTTCGTCCTGCCCCGGGCGCACGGCCCAGACCCGCTCGATGAGCGATCCCGCGGCCTTCGCGAGCCCCGCCGGCACGCTGAACCGCGGCGGCGTCACGCCCGACGCCCGGCAGATCCCGGCGAGCAGGTCGCCCACGGGACGCGGCTCGCCGTTGGTCAGCACGTACGCCCGGCCGCTGACGTCGTCGACCCGGTCGAGCGCGGCGACGATCCCGGATGCCGCGTTGTCGACGTACGTGGAGTCGATGAGCGCCGTACCGCCGTCGAGCAGCGGCAGGGTGCCGCGCCGAGCGCGGTCGACGACGCGCGCGATCAGCTGCGTGTCGCCCGGCCCCCAGACCAGGTGCGGGCGGATCGCGACCAGCGCGGTCGCCCCGCCGGCGCGCGAGAGCGCGAGCAACTCGGCCTCGGCCTTGGTGCGGGCGTATTCGCCGTGCGCGGCCTGCGGGTCGGCGGGTTCGGCACCGACGCCCGCGAGGGCGTGTCCGGCGTGCGCGACCGACGGCGACGACACGTGCACGATCCGCGAGACGCCCCGCGCGGCCGCCGCGTCGAGGAGCGTCCGCGTGCCCTCGACGTTCACCGCGCGGAACTGCGCGGGATCCCCCGCGAGGGAGACCTTCGCGGCGAGGTGCACGACCCCGTCGACTCCGTCGAGGGCGGATGCGACGGCATCGGCATCCGTCACCGAACCGAGGCGGTCCTCGGCGCCGTCGACGCCCGACGGGCGGCGTTGCAGGGTGCGCACCTCGTGCCCGCCCTGCTGCAGGGCGCGGACGACGGCGCGACCGAGGAAGCCCGAGGCGCCGGTGGCGAGGACCTTCACAGCGCCGAGGTCTTCTCGCCCGCGAGCACCCGCTCGGCCCACGCCGCGACGCGGGAGCGGTCGATCTTGGAGTTGTGGCGGATGTCGGTCGGCAGCGCCGGCACGGCGAGTACGGCGGCCAGGGGCTGAGCGGTGGCCGCGCGGACGGCGTCGGTGAGATCGGGGGATGCCAGGGCGGGGCGCCGGACGTCGGTTTCGACGACGGCGACGACGACCTGTCGTCCGACCGGTCCCACGCCCACGGCGGCGGCGCGCTCGACGGCGGGGACGGTCTCGACGTCCTGCTCGACCCCCACCGGGGTGACCGGGCGCTCGGCGGTGGTGATGACGTGGGGGAGGCGTCCCTCGACCCAGAGGCGTCCCTCGGCGTCGAGGTGTCCGACATCGCCCGTGCGGTGCCAGCGCGCGGGGAGACCACGGCGGGCCTCGCGGTCGGTCAGGTGCAGACGGAAGTATCCGCGCTTGAGATGCGGCGCCGAGATCACGATCTCGCCGGTCACTCCGGCCTCCGTCGTCGTCTCGTCGGCGGAGCGGCCCCGCGCGTCGAGGGGGGAGATGCGCACCTCGCCGGTTCCGAGGGGGCGGCCGACGCACACGCCATCGCCTCCCGCTCCCGCGGCGGCTTCGATCTCGGGGAGCGTGACATCGGCGACGAGCAGGCACTCGGTCATGCCGTAGGGCGTGTGCGCGACGGCGTTCGGCATGAGGGCCTGGGCCGCGCGCAGGAGCTCGACGCCCACCGGAGCCCCGGTCGACAGGAACGTCCGCACCCGCGCGAGCGCCGAGCGGTCGGCATCCGTCAGCCGGTCGGCCGTGGCCACGACGTTGGCGACCGCGGCGGGGGAGAGGAAGACGATCCTCGCGTCGGACGCCCGCACGGCCGCGGCGACCGCGGCGGCGGTCAGCGTGCGCGGCGCGGAGACGTCCATGTCGGGCGTCGCCGAGCGCGTGCCGAGGGCGGGGCCGAGCAGGGCGAAGGGCGCGAACCCGGTGACCAGGCCCGTGTCGGCGGTCACCGAGAAGTGGGCGGCGAGGGTGTCGCGCAGCGCGGTGAGCTGCGCGTGCGTGTACACGACGCCCTTCGCGGGGCCCGTCGAGCCCGAGGTGAACAGCACCGCCGCGTCGGCGTCGGCGAACGGGGGCTCGGGGAGCGCGCGCCCGCGACCGGCGCGGGCGAGGTCGGACAGACTCGCTTCGACGCCCAGCGCGCGAGAGGTCGCGGCGGGGAGCGCCGCCGACGAGATGCGGCGGCCGGGCCAGCCGAGCGCGCGCGCCGCGGCGAGACCGGCAACTTCTCCGATGACGACGTCGGGGACGGCGCCGCGCACCGCGCGCGACAGACCCCGGATGCCGAGACCCCGGTCGGCCACGACGACCACGGCGCCGATGCGAAGGCACGCGTACAGCGCGGCCGTCAGCGTGGGTCCCGGCTGCACGAGCAGCGAGACGCGGTCGCCGGCGCGCACGCCGAAGGCGTCGAGGCCCGCGGCGATCTCGTCGACGCGCGTCGAGAGCTCCCGCCAGCTCACCCGCAGCGGCTCGCCCGCGCGGGAGGTCGTGGTCATGTCGATCATCGCGGTGTCGTCGTCGTCGCGGCGGGCGTCGAGCGCGTCCCAGAGGCGTCCCGCGGGGGCGGCGTCGGTGCTGGTGCCGGTGCCGGTGCGTTTCTTCGCGGACGAGCGACGCGAGCGCGCGGGTGCCGCCGCGGCATCCACGACCTTCTCGTCGAGCCAGTCGAGCACCACGTCGGCGTAGGGGCGTTCCTCGGCGATGAGGTGGCCGGCGCCCTCGAAGCGGTGCACGTCTGCGTGGGGGAGGCGCTCGGTGAGGTCGTCGAGGTGGTCCTCGCCGAAGACGGGGTCTTTCGGACCGCGCAGCAGCAGGGCGGGCACATCGAGCTCGCGCAGCCCCGCCGACAGGCGATGCAGGGCGGGCGTGCTCTCGTGGTCGGGCGTCGCGGGGATGTCGGCGACGAACCCGCCGATGCCGCGGCGACGGGCCACGGTCGCGTAGGGCGCGCGGAAGGCGGCTCGCACCGCGGGATCGAGGTCGGCGAGAGCGAGGGTGACGTCGAGGAAGGCGGTCGTGCCGGTGGTCCCGGCGGCGAGCATGCCGCGGGCGGTGGCCACGCGCAGCGCGAACGGAAGATCGGCGCCCTCGGGATGATGCACCGCGGTGTTCAGCGCGATCACGGCGGCCAGGCGATCACGGTTCTCGACCGCCCAGCCGAGCGAGACGGGTCCGCCCCAGTCGTGACCGATGGTCACGATCGGACCGCGGATGCCGAGCTCCGACACAAGGGCGTCGAGGTCGGCGATGCGCTGGGCCAGGGTGCGGCGCAGCGCGGAGCGCTCCGAGAAGCCCATCTCGAGCTGATCGACCGCGACGACGCGCCAGGCGGCACGTCCCGCGTCGGCGCGCACGATCGAGGCGTTCACGAGCGCCCGCCACAGATACGACCACGTGGGATTGCCGTGGACCGCGACGATCGTCCCGATCGGCTCGATGCCGCGCTCGGCGAGGGCGTCGCCGGTGTCGAGCACGTGCCACAGGCGCGACGCTCCGCGGTCGGCGAGGACGCCGTCGACGCACACCAGTCGCGACAGCGACGGGTCGAGGCCGGGGAGCCCGGCCGGGGGGAGGGTCGCCTGGGCTCCGGTCACGCGGGGGTGGCTCACCAGGCCAGCTCCAGCATGCCGGTGTTCAAGCCGGAGCCCACTCCCATCAGCAGCACGCGATCACCCCGCCGCAGCGTCTTCTGCTCGGCGGCCAGGGTGATGGGGATGGATGCCGGACCGACGTTGCCCAGCTCGGGGTAGGTGACCGGGACCCGGTCGCGGTCGAGTTTGGCGGCGCGCACGATCGCGTTGGTGTGCACCGAGGAGACCTGGTGCGTGACGTACCGGTCCATTCCCGTCCAGTCGAACTCGCCCTTGGCCTCTTTCCAGGCCGAGACGACGAGGTCGAGTCCGCCCTTGAGCAGCGCCTTGGCGTCGGTGAACATGCCGTCGACGCTGCCCACGCACAGGTCGTAGAACTGCGTGGCCGCGCGCGTCACCCCACCCACGATGCGGTGGCCCTCCGGGTGGTCGCTCGCCCGGCCCAGCACGGCCGCAGCGGCTCCGGAGCCGAGGGTGAGCGAGGCGAACTCCTGCATGAACGCGTCGCGATCGAGGTCTTCGCGCACGAGCCGGTTAATGGTGTTGACCTGGATCTCGTCGGCGTCCTCGCCGTTGACGATCAGGGCGTACTTCACCTGCCCCGACTGGATCATGCCGGCGGCCAGACTCATGCCGTTGATGAACCCCAGGCACGCGTTCGCGACGTCGAAGTTGATGGCGGAGCTCGGCAGGCCGAGTCCGTGGTGCAGGCGCACCGCCACTGACGGCTCCAGGTGCTTGCGGGTCACCGAGGTGTTGATGATGAGCCCGATCTCGCTCGCGTCGACGCCGGCCTCCGCCAGGGCCTGCTTGCCGGCGGCGATCGTCGCCTCGTCGGACGATTCGCCCTCGGCCCAGTTGCGGCGCTCGTTGACCCCCGCCACGCGGCGCAGCAGGCCGGGCTTGAGCTTCAGGCGCTTCAGCGCCGGGGCCAGACGCTCCTCGATGTCATCCGACGTCGTGACGCGGCTGGGCAAGACGCTCGCCACCGACACGAGGGCCACATCGTCGAAGTGCGTGGTGGCGTTACCTGGCAAGAGAGCTCCCGCATCCTGTGCGTAGACGGCGAGGCCGCGCGCGGAGGGGACACGCTGACGACCGGAAGGGTACCCCCCAGGATAAGCCGCGACGTATGTCTCGGGCTGCATGAGGGCTGGGTGTGCTAGAGCCGTCCCGCGGCTTTCAGCGCGAGATACCGGTCGGCCACGAGGGGCGGCAGGTCGTCGGCCGAGGCCGACACGGCGTCGCCGCCCGCCCGCACGACGGCGTCGCGCACCCGGGCGGCGTCGTGACGCGCGCGCTCGATCGCGGCGGCCGCGTAGACGTCGGCGGCGTCGCGGTGGGTGGGGACGGCCCCGGGGCCGTCGGTCGCCGTCGCCACGAGCAGACGCGAGCGCGCGGCCACCGCGGGGAGCGCGGCGAGGAACGCGCGCGCGGCCTCGGGATCGTCGGCGGCCGTCAGCAGCACGACAAGGGCGGGACGCACCGACAGTCCGCGCACCTGGGCGAAGGCGGCATCCCAGTCGGTGTCGATCAGCTGCGGGTCGACGGGGGTCATGGCGTCCACGAGCGTCGGCAGCAGCTGGGTGCCGTCGACGCGCGTGACCCGCGCGCGCGTCACGCGGTCGAACATGAGCAGGTGCACGTGGTCTCCCGCGCGCGCCGCGAGCACTGACAGCAGCAGGGCGGCCTCCATCGCCGCGTCGAGCCTCACGCCGTCGCCGACGCGCGCCGCGGCGGTGCGGCCGGTGTCGATCACGATGACGACGTGCCGATCGCGCTCGGGGCGCCAGGTGCGCAGCATGGTCGTGCCCGCGCGCGCGGTCGCGCGCCAATCGATTGAGCGCACGTCGTCGCCGCGCACGTACTCGCGCAGGCTGTCGAACTCGGTGCCCTGCCCGCGCACCTGCAGCGTCGTGTTGCCGTCGAGCTCCCGCAGACGGGCGAGGCGCGAGGGGAGGTGACGTCGCGAGGTGAACGGCGGAAGCACGCGCAGGCGCCCCGGGGCGTCGATCACGGCCTGGCGGCCGGCCAGTCCGAGCGGTCCGAGGGAGCGCACGACGACGAATGCGCTGCGCAGTTCGCCGCGCCGGCGGGGGAGGAGCGGCAGCGGGGTTCCCCGGCGCTCGCCCGGCGGCACCGTCACCCGGGCGCGGTCGGCGGGCGCCCCCGCGGTCGGCTGCCAGGCGTCGCGCACGACGGCGCGCAGCAGCCGGGAGCCGAGGTTGCGCACGCGCAACTCGCCCGCGACGGGTTCGTCGCGCAGGGCGCGCTCGGGCAGGACGCGGGTGATCTCGACCCGCCGCGGGTCGGCGGCGAGGGCGACGTCGACCGACAGGAGCGCAGCCGCGAGCAGCACCCACCCGCCCACCGCGGCCCACGCCGGCAGGCCCGCGGTGCTCAACAGCACGACGGGGGCGACGCCGAGGGCGACGAAGAGCGCGAGGCGGCCGGTGACGACCATCAGATCGGGACGCGCGTCTGCTGCAGGACCGAGGTGAGGATGGCATCCACCGAGACGCCCTCGATCTCGGCCTCGGGGCGCAGCCGGATGCGGTGACGCCAGACCGGGACGAGCATCGTCTGCACGTGGTCGGGGGTGATGGCCGGGTATCCGCCGAGCCAGGCCCATGCCTTCGCCGCGGCGAGCAGACCCGTCGTCGCGCGCGGGCTCACCCCGAGCAGCACCGAGGGGCTCTGGCGCGTCGCCCGGGCGAGATCGACGACGTAACCGAGCACGTCGTCGGCGACGGCGACGGATGCCGCGGCGCGCTGCGCGGCGAGGATCTCGGCCGCGGTGACGGCCGGGGTGACGCCGGCGTCGTCGAGGCGGCGCGGATCGAAGCCCTGCGCGTGGCGGCGGAGGACGTCGACCTCGGCGTCGCGCCCCGGAAGGTCGACCACGAGCTTGAGCAGGAAGCGGTCGAGCTGGGCCTCGGGCAGCGTGTACGTGCCCTCGTGCTCTATGGGGTTCTGCGTCGCGGCGACGAGGAAGGGGTCGGGGAGCGGTCGGCTCACGCCGTCGGACGAGACCTGTCGCTCCTCCATCGCCTCGAGCAGCGCCGCCTGCGTCTTCGGGGGCGTGCGGTTGATCTCGTCGGCGAGAAGGACATGGGTGAACACGGGCCCGGCGCGGAACTCGAACCCGCCGGCGCGGGCGTCGTAGACGAGGGATCCGGTCACGTCGCCCGGCATGAGGTCGGGCGTGAACTGCACGCGGTGCGTGTCGAGGCCGAGGGCGCGGCTGAACGAGCGCACGAGCAGGGTCTTGGCGACGCCGGGGACGCCCTCGAGCAGCACGTGTCCGCGCGAGAGGAGGGCGATGAGCAGGCCGGTCACCGTGCCGTCCTGCCCCACGACGGCCTTGCCGACCTCGAGGCGCACGCGGTGCATGGCCTCGCGCAGGCGAGCGTGCTCGTCCGGGCCGGTGCCGGTGCCGGTGGCCGTGCGCGCGGCGTTCGAGGCGTCGGGCGTCGACGATGTCGCGGCGTCCGCGGGTGTCGTCGGGCCAGGAGCCGGAGCCGGAGCCGGGGGCGAGCCGGGCGCGGGAGCGGTGCCGGGGGTCTCGGGATTCTCGGTCATCGGGGTGTCCCTTCGGTTCGGACGGCGACGCGCACGCTCTCTTCGAGGTCGCGCAGACGGTCGGCGGCGGCGACGAGGTCGCGATCGGTGCGGGGGACGTCGTCGACGAGGATGCCGCGCACGCGGGCGCGATCGGCGCCCAGGCGTTCGGCGACGGCGTCGGCGACGTCGGCGGGGGAGGTGCGGCCCGCGAGGCCCAGGAGCCGCACGAGTCGCACCCGGGCGGCGCGGCGGAGCTCGTCGAGGGCGTACGGGGCGTCGCGTGCGTCGGCGTACAGGCGCGCGCGGCCCTCCGTGGTCTCGTTCGCCCGCACGGTCACCGGGAGTCGTTCGGTCACCAGGGGGCCGAAGCGTCTGCCCCTCCAGACGGCGGCGGTGAGGGCGGCGAGCAGCAGGAGCACGATCGAGGGGGTCACCCACGGTGGAGTGAGCTCGCTCAGCGTGGGCGGCGCGCTGCCGGGATCGGCGTCGGCGGGCGACGGCACGTACCAGACGAGCGTCTCGGACGAGCCGAGCACGCCCAGCGCCAGAGCGGCATCCCCGTCGTCGGGCAGGGTCTCGTTGGTCAGCGTGCTCAGGCCGTCGAGGGCGGTGACGGTGCGGTCGCCGTCGCTCAGGGAGAGCAGGCCGAACTCCCCGTTCACGGGGAAGCACCCGGTCACCCCGTCTCCGGGCACCATCAACTCGCCCACCCGCGCCGTCCGGGCGTTCGCGGCGGCGGGCAGTTCGCAGACGGCGGCCACGCCCGTGTCGTCGGCGAAGCCGCCCAGCGACGATCCGTTCACGAGGACGTCGAGGGCACGCGAGCGCGGCTCGACGAGCACGACGTGCCGGGCCGTCGACGCGATCCCGCGCAGCGTGTCGTCGGAGAGCATGGGCGCGTCGCGCATCACGAGGGTGGCGTCGGAGCCGGTCAGCGCGCGCTCCGCCGCGTCGCGGTCGCGCGCGACGACCACGCGCACGCCCTGCTGCTCGAGGATCCGCACGACGGCACGGGTTCCGTCCGGCCCGGCCGACTCCGGATCGAGCACGGCGCGCTGGGTGTAGCCGGCGTAGACGAACAGACCGCCCACGAGCGCGACCAGCAGCAGTCCCACGACGAGGACGACCCATCCGAGGGCCGCTCGGCCGCGCGACGCGGGCCGGGCGACGGCGACGGTGCTCACGTCGTTCCCACCGGCGCGGGGCGTGCGCGGACGGCGGCGTCGTCGAGGTCGACGATGAGCGCGTAGCGCTCGCGTGTTCCCGGCCGACGCAGGTAGCGCACGTCGTCGAAGGTCGTCGCGGCCGTCTCGAGGCCCGCCGACAGGGCGGGGAGGGCGTCCGAGGCCGCGCGCGCGAACGCGCGCACCGTCGCCCCGGGGGGCGGGTCGACCAGGCCGCGTTCCGCCAGTCCGCGCGCGACGGCGCGGAAGCGCAGCACCACGGCGTCATCCCAGGCGTCGCGCTGCGCCGCCGCCTCGGCCTCGGCGCGCAGCTCGTCGGCCGACCGGGTGTCGTCATCGTCGAACAGGGCGCGCGCGGCGGGCGCGGCACGCACGCTCGCCCGCGGGCGTCCCCAGATCAGGATGCCGACCACGATCGCCGCGACCACCAGGACGCCGAGCACGACGAGGACGGCGGGACCCCACCCGTCCGTCTGAGGAACCTTGAGGAGGTCGTTCAAGAAGCGGGCGACGGCCCGGGACGCGCGGTCGATGAGGGTGGGCTCCGCCGCCTGATACGCGGGGTCGGCGAGCTCCTTCTCGGCCCACTCCCGCGCCTGATCGGGATCCGGCAGCAGGGGGGAGAACGCGGCGGCCGGCGCGGCGAGGTTCACGCGTCTCCGTTCGATCCCGGTGCCGCCCAGGTCGTCGGCGAGGACGGCGACGCGCTACCCGGGGCCGGAGCGGTCGCGGGGTCGGCGGTCGCGGCATCCGGGGTGCCGCCGGGGGCGGCTCCGGTGGGGGAAACGGGGGTCGATGTCGGCGCGGCGGGCGGCGGGGTCGTCTCCCCGGGAGCGGGGGCACCCGGCGCGGGCGCGCCCGGCGCTGCCGCGGCAGCCGGCTGCGTCCCGAACGGCTGAGCCCCGTACTGCGGCGTCCCGCTCGGCGGCGTCCCATACGGCTGAGCCCCGTATTGCTGTGCCCCGTACTGCGGCGTCCCGTACGGCTGCGTCCCGTAAGGAGGCTGCGTCGCGTACGGCGGCGCGCCGTACGCCGGCGCACCCGCGCCGGGCCCGGTGGCGTAGCCCGCGAAGGCGGGGGGAGCGCCGACGGGCGTCGGAGCAGGACGCTCCACCACTCGCCCCACGCCCACGAGGTACGGATCGGCGAGGTCGGCGGCGCCCGCGTCGCGCTGTTCGACGTAGGCGGTGAGGTCGTGGTCGAGCGCCTCGACGCGCATGCGCGCGTCGACGTACACCAGCACCGCCGAGGTCGACTGCACCACCAGGGCGATGCACTGCACCAGGAGGATGCCGAACTGGCCCACCACCTGCAGACCGATGACGCCCACGAGAGCCCCCGTCGGATCTTCGCCGGTGGGGGCGAGGATGCCGGGGATGATGCCCGCGACGAGGCTGAACGGCACGGAGATGACCTGCGCGACGATGCTGAAGGCGACGGAGATGATGACGACCACGCCCAGCGTCGACCAGAAGCGACCGCGCGTCAGCCGCCACGATCGCGCGATCGCCCGGAAGAGGGGGGCGCGCTCGAGGATGATCACCGACGGCACGAGGAACAGCTTCGGCGTGAGCCAGAGGTACAGGGGGATGAGCGCCAGCACGACGAGCACGCCCACGACGACGCCCACCCAGAGGACGCTGATCACGAGGAGCGTGACGATGCCCGCGAGCACGCCGATCACGAGCAGCGTGGCCAGCAGATAGAGGGCGCTGTAGCCGATCAGACGCCAGACGACCGGCTTGACGCGCGCCCACACGGCCTTGAGCGTGGGCTTCTCGGCGACGACCGCGTGCGCCACCTCGGCGACCACCACTCCCTGCACGATCACGCTCAGCGCCCCGGTGGCGATGCCGAGGACGAAGGCGGTGACGGCGGTGATGACGGCGGAGCCGGCCAGGATCGCGTCGTAGTCGTCGCTGCCCGGGGGCACGGTGTCGAGGCGCGAGAAGCTCGCGATCGCGACGCCGCCGACCGCCGCGGTGAGCACGACGTAGGCGACGGCCTGCACGATGAGGGCGAACCCGAGCAGCACCTTCGGGTTGTGCCGCAGGGCCACGAACGAGCGGCCCAGGATCGTGCCGAAGCCGTACGGATGCAGGGGGACGATGCCCGGACGCGACGCCGGTCGCCAGCTCGCGGACGCGGTCATGGTGGGGCCCCTCTCCTCACGTGACGGTGCCCTCATCGTGTCACACACCTCCGACACGCACGCCTGGCGTGCAGGGAGGTCGACTACTCTCGATACGACGTGCCCCCACCCGGGGCGTCATACCCGTCCCCGAGCGGGTTCGAGACGGAAGACGTACACCCGAATGACTTCACGGATCCTGGTTGTCGACGACGACACCGCGTTGGCCGAGATGATCGGCATCGTGCTGCGCACCGAGGGATTCGACACCGTGTTCTGCGCCGACGGCGCGCAGGCCGTCGACGCCTGGCGCACCGAGCGTCCCGACCTCATCCTGCTCGATCTCATGCTCCCCGGGGTCGACGGCATCGAGATCTGCACGCGCGTGCGCGCCGAGTCCGGCGTTCCCATCATCATGCTGACCGCGCGCACCGACACCGCCGACGTGGTCAAGGGCCTGGAGTCGGGCGCCGACGACTACATCATGAAGCCCTTCAATCCGAAGGAGCTCGTCGCCCGCATCCGCACGCGACTGCGACCGGTGCAGGCGCCGGTCGACGAGACCCTCCGCATCGGCGATCTCGTCGTCGACGTCGCCGCGCACGAGGTGCGCCGCGGCGATGCGCCCATCGCGCTCACCCCGCTCGAGTTCGAGCTGCTCGTCGCCCTCGCCGAGAAGCCGCAGCAGGTCTTCTCGCGCGAGATGCTCCTCGAACAGGTGTGGGGCTACCACTACAAGGCCGACACCCGACTGGTGAACGTGCACGTGCAGCGTCTGCGCGCCAAGATCGAGGCCGACCCCGACAACCCGCGGATCGTCACCACCGTGCGCGGCGTGGGCTACCGCGCCGGCGCGGTGGCCTGAGGCCCTCATGACGGGCGCGGTGCGCACCGCCCCCTCCCCGCGGGTGGGCGGCTGGCGCGACTGGCGCCGCACCCGCGATCGTCTCGCGACCCTCTGGCGGCGGTCGCTGCGCTTCCGCACGATCCTCATCACGGTGACCCTCACCGCCGTGACCATCCTGGTCACCTGCGTCGCGATGGCCCTCGTCATCCAGAACGAGCTCTTCACCGCCCGCAAAGACCAGGTGCTGCTCGAAGCGCAGCGGGCCACCGCGGCGGCGCAGGCCACGCTCGACGCCGCCGTGGATTCGACGGATCCGGCCGCCGCGCAGACGCTCATGAACGGCATCGCCACGCGCCTGTCGCAGCAGTCCTCGAGCGACCTGATCGCCCTCTACCGCATCGGCCCGCCGTCGCCCCTGGCCCCCCAGCCGTTCATCTCTCCCGCGTTCGAGTCCCGCCTCGTCACCGACGCGCTGCGCACCCAGGTGCAGTCGAGCCCCGACCTGCAGTGGTGGCAGTCGGTCGCGCTGCCCTCCGACAACGGGCGCGAGGTTCCCGGCATCCTGGTGGGTCATCAACTGCGCTTCCCCGCCGAGGACGGCGTGGATTCCTACGAGCTCTACATGGGGTACGACCTGTCGAGCGCCTCGCAGACGCTCGCCTTCGTGCAGGTGCTGCTGTGGGTGGTCGGGCTCGTGCTCGTGGTGCTGATCGGGGCGATCGCCTGGTTCGTGCTGAGGTCGGTCACCACCCCGATCGCGGATGCCGCCGAGACCAGCGCGAAGCTCGCGGCGGGCGACCTGGGGGTGCGCCTCCCCGTCCGCGGCGAAGACGAACTGGCGACGCTGAACCGTTCGTTCAACGCCATGGCCGACAGCATCGAGTCGCAGATCAAGGAGCTCGCCGACCTCTCGCTCGTGCAGCAGCGCTTCGTCTCCGACGTCTCGCACGAACTGCGCACGCCGCTGACGACCATCAAGCTCGCCGCCGACATGATCAACGACCAGCGCGAGGAGTTCGACCCGGTCACCGGTCGCGCCGCCGAGCTGCTGCACACGCAGGTGCAGCGCTTCGAGGTGCTGCTGACCGATCTGCTGGAGATCAGCCGCTACGACGCGGGCTCCGTGCAGCTGGAGCGCGAGGCGACCAGCCTCGCGCACCTCGCCGAAGACGTGATCGAGTCGATGGAGCAACTGGCCGAGGGGCACGGCTCCGACGTGCGCCTCGTCGCCCCCGGCGGCTACACGCCGGTCGACATGGACGCGCGGCGCATCCGCCGCATCGTGCGCAACCTCCTGGGCAACGCGATCGAGCACGGCGAGGGCCGCCCGATCGTCGTCTCGGTCGACAGCGACCGCGACACCGTCTCCCTCGGGGTGCGCGACTTCGGCATGGGCATGAAGGCGGAGGACGTCGATCGCGTGTTCGACCGCTTCTGGCGGGCCGACCCCTCCCGCGTGCGCACGATCGGCGGCACCGGTCTGGGACTGTCGATCGCGCTCGGTGACGCCCGCCTGCACGGGGGCACCCTCGCGGTGTGGTCGGAGCCGGGGCGCGGATCGAACTTCGTGCTCACGCTGCCGCGCGACGGACGACCCGTGACCGGCTCGCCCCTTCCCCTCGTCCCCGACGACGAGCAGGGCGGGGCGCTCGAGGCCCTCGGTCTCACGCAGCCCATCTCCACCCGACCCGGCGTTCGGAGGACGACATGAGACGCGCCCTCTCCCTCGTGAGCCTGGCCCTCGTGCTCGCGCTCGCCGCGTGCACGGGCCTGCCGACCTCGGGCTACGTCAACCCGGGCCGCGGCCCGCAGGCCGACGACACGCAGGCGTTCGCCTTCGTGCCCGACGGCCCCCAGGACGACGCGAGCCCGGCCGAGATCGTGGAGGGGTTCCTGCGCGCCGGTTCCGGTCCCGCCGACGACTGGGCAACGGCCAAGCTCTTCCTGGCTTCCGGGACGCAGTGGGATCCCCGCTCGCGCGTGACGATCGACCGCCTCGCCGACCGGCGCGCGACCGCGAATGCCGACGGCACCTCGGTCGCCGTCGCCGTGACCACCGTGGCGTCGGTCGACGCCGACGGCGCGTACACGCCGACGGCGGCGGGCTCGGCCGAGACCCTGAGTTTCACCCTCGCCCGCGTCGACGACCAGTGGCGCATCACCTCCGCCCCCGACGGCGTCGTGCTGTACGAGGAGGTCTTCCCGACCGTCTACCAGTCGGCATCCGTGGCGTACTTCGATCCCACGTACAGCTTCATCGTCCCCGACGTGCGGTGGTTCCCGCGGCCCCTCGTCGCGAGCCGCGTCGCGACCGCCCTCGTCGACGGTCAACCCAGCGCTTGGCTCGCCAACGCCGTGCGCAGCGCCTTCCCCGACGAGCTGTCGCTCGTGGGGCGCTCGGTGACGCTGTCGTCCGACGGGATCGCCCAGGTGCAGCTGCCCCGCGCCGCCCTCAGCCTTGATCGGACGACGCTCGACCGCATGCAAACCCAGCTCGTGCGCAGCCTGTCCACCGCAGGGATCAACGACGTGCAGATGACGGTGGAGGGAACGCCGATCACCGCCTCGGAGGTTCCCGTGCGCGTGACGCGCGTGGATCCCTCGCCCGCCGTGCTCACCTCGCTCGGCGTCTTCGGCGCACTGGCCGGTGACACGGTGGAACCGATCGACGGCCTCTCCGACGCCGTGGAGTCGCTGACCCCCTCCGCGGTCGAACTCGAAGCCGATCGGAGCCTGGCCGCCGTCCGCACGCAGCAGGGCACGGTCGCGAGCGCCCTGAGCGACGGGCGCACCTTCCTGCTCGACGACAGACCCGGTCTCATCGCGCCCTCGATCGACGGGGAGGGCGAGATCTGGAGCGTCCCGGCCAACGCCCCCACGCAGGTGCGAGCGATCACGCCCGAGGGCGTGCCGCGAGAGGTCGGCAACGCGTGGCCCGATGCCTCCGAGATCGTCTCGATGCAGGTGTCGCGAGACGGCACCCGCGTGGCGGCGATCGTCACCGTCTCCGGGGTGCGCGAAGTGTGGGTCGCCGGTATCGAGCGCGAGGGGAGCGAGGTCAACCTCGGCCCTCCCCACGTGCTGTCGTTCAGCCAGCAGGGCGCGTTCGACCTGGCCTGGCTCGACGACACCACGATCGGCGTGCTCGTGAGCGCCGACGGCGTCAGTCGGCTGCGGGAGCTCAACGTCGGCGGCCGCGGCACCGAGGCGACCGCCCCCGATGGGGCGCGCACCCTCGCGGCGGGGAGCACGAGCGTCCGCGTCCTCGACGATCAGGGACGTCTGTACAGCCGGCGCGGCAGCTCGTGGACGCTCGTGGCCTCGGGCATCCGCGTGCTGGCGGCGCAGCAGGGCACCACCAACTGAGTCGACCCCTCCTCCCCAGCGCCGTTCCCCTCCACGGGAGGGCGATCCGCATCCCGCGGGGCCGGCGCGGGCGCGAGGCTCGGGTCATGCACCTGCGCCCGATCGTCGCCGCGTCCCTGCGCGACGCGCTCACGTTCTGGCTCCCCGTCGCGTGCGCGGGGTGCGGGGCGCTCGATGTCGAGCTGTGCGACGGATGCCGCGGCGCCCTCGTTCCCGTCCCCGTCCGTCGCCCGCTCGCGCCGGGGTTGTCGGTCACGAGCGCGATCGCGTTCGAGGGCGCGGCCGCCCGCGTGATCCGGGCGCTGAAAGAAGAGGGACGCACCCCGCTCGCCCGCGCCCTCGCCCCGGCCCTGCGAGCGCTCCTGAGCGGGATACCGGCCGACGCCCTCGTCACGACCGTCCCCTCGACGCGCGCCGCGATGCGGCGGCGGGGGTTCCGACCCGTCGAACTCATCCTGCGGCGTGCCGGACACCGCGATCGCCGGCTCGTCCGGCTGCGTCGGACCCCGCGGGATCAGCGCGGTCTCGACCGCGACGCCCGTCGGCGCAACGTCGGGGGTGCGTTCTTCGCCCGCGCCGTCGACGGGCGCCCCGTGGTCCTCGTCGACGACGTGGTCACGACCGGGGCCACCCTCCGCGAGGTCGCGCGAGTGCTGACGGAGGCGGGCGCGACCCGGGTCATCGCGGTCACCCTGGCGCACACGCCGCGTCGTGGCGGATTCGGAGGTGAACCGGAGGTGATTGACACGTGACACGGCCGTGTCGCGGCACTAGCGTAAGGATGACTGAAGGCGACGGACGTTCCGCCCTTAGACCGGGCGGAACCCGGAACAAGGAGGTCACGGATGGACACCAACATCGTCGGCGTGGGAGTCGGGATCACCGATCGTTTCCGCTCGGTGGTCGAAGAGAAGGTCAGCCGCATCGAGCACCTGGCTCCCCGGGCGAACACCCTCGAGGTCAAGGTCACGCATCGCTCCTATCGCAACGGTCGAATGGAGGACGACACGGTCGAACTCACGCTCGACGGCAAGGGTCCCGTCGTTCGCGCGGAGGCCACCGATGCCGACAAGTTCGCGGCTCTCGACCTCGCGGTCGACAAGATCTCGGAGCAGGTCCGTCGCGCGAAGGACAAGCGCGTCGACGCCCGCAACCACCCGCGCGGCGCGAAGTTCGAGAAGGGGACCGGCGAGCTCGCCGGCATCGACGTCGAGCCCGCCTCCGTCGATGTGCTCCGCGCCGTCGCCACCGGTTCCGTGCCGGTGCAGGCCGACGTCGCCGAAGAAGAGGACTACTGCCCCGTCGTCATCCGCCAGAAGGAGTTCGAGGCCGAGTGGATGACCGTCGAAGACGCCGTCGACCGCATGGAGCTCGTCGGCCACGACTTCTTCCTGTTCATCGACGCCCGCACCGACCACCCGAGCGTCGTGTACCGCCGCAAGGGCTGGGACTACGGCGTGATCGAGTTGACGACGCAGGCGTCGCCGATGGTCTCGGTGGCGTCCTGACGCACGCATGAAGCGACGCCCCCGGCCGATGGGCCGGGGGCGTCGTCGTGACGGGGGAGCGGTTCAGCCGTCGAAGATGTCGCCGAGCAGCGAACCGATGACGAGACCGCCGAGCATTCCGCCGACCATGTTGCCGCCGCCCATGCCGCCCCCGCGGCCGTAGCCGCCTCCGCGGCCGTAGCCGTCGCCGCCCCAGTCGTTCGGGCGGGACTGCTCGATGTCGCGCTGGGCGATCTGCAGAGCCTCGGATGCCAACGACCCGGCGCGCCGCGCGGTGGCGAGGGCCGTTTCGCGCTGGTCTTCCGGGACCGGTCCGAGCGGGAGGCCGGCGCGCAGGCGCTCGGCCTCGACGAAGCGGGTACGGGCATCGGCGCCGATCCAGCCGCGGTGACCGGTGATCAGTCCGCGTGCGACGGCGAGCTGTCGGTCGGCGTCGTCGATGGCGTGCTCGACCTGCTCCTGCGACGGCACCGGACGCGCGGCGCGCTCGCGCGCGAGGTCGAGCGCGGCGTTGGCCTGGCGCAGCGACGACAGCGCGGCGAAGGGGTCGCTGCGCGTCCCCGAGGCGGGCAGGGCGGTCAGGGCCTGTTGCAGCTCGGCCATCGCGGTTGTCACGGCGGGCGTCTGCGCGCCCTGCCGCGCCTCGACCAGGTCGTTGCGCGAGTCGTCGACGACGGCGGCCAGCGTGGATTCGGCGCGCAGCGCCTCGATCTCGAACGTGTCGACCGCATCGAGGAGGGACTCGGCGCGACGCACCGCTTCGGTCGCGGCCTCCAGGGCGACGGAGGCCTGCTCGCGCTGGCCGGCCTCGCGGCGACGCTCCGAGACGCCCGCGGTGTGCACCGCGAAGTCGAGGAGCTGCTCGATCTCGTCGGGATTGCCGCCGATCTGCGCGAGAGCGGACTCGCTGTAGCGGCGGGAGAGGCGGTCGACGACCTCTCGGGCGCCGGGGATCCGCGCGGCGAGACGCTCACGGTCGGCGCGCACGCGCGCCAGGGTCTCGGGCGCGCGGCGCACGGCGTCGATCTTCGGCTGCAGCACCTGGGTGCGTTCTTCGAGGAGGTCTTCGGCCCACTCCGACAGCTGGATGATGCGCGCGTTGCGCGTGCGCAGCTCTTCTTTGGTGTCGGGGATCTCGTCGTGGTTCAGCTGGTGCAACTGGAACGCCTCGGCGAGATGCGTGCGGACGGAGTCGAGCGCCGCCGCGAGGTCTTCCGTCGCCTTGTCGCCGAGCTCGGCGCGGGCGAAATCGAGCTCATCGGAGGTGAGTCGCACCCGCTCGTCGGCGGCGACGATCGCGAGCTCCGCCCGCCGCGCCAGGTCGGCGTCCGCCGCATCCTGCTCTTCGCGCTTCCTCTTGCCCCAGAAACCGGCCATGGACCGATCCTAGGCCGCGGTTTCGCGGGCGTCGCCGTGTGTTCGCTGCGGACGCGCGCGGTGACTTTCGGATTGCGGCCTCCTCGCAGGTCACGAACGGGTAACACGGATAGCATGAGGGTCGTATGCCTGTTCGCAGGCCGGCGTCCGCGCGGGCGCCGCACCCGACAGATGGAGATTCTTCGTGGCAAATCCGCTCGAGAAACTGCTGCGCGCCGGCGAAGGCCGCATCCTGCGCCGCCTGCAGGGCGTCGTGAAGGCGACCGGCGCCCTCGAAGAGGACTACGAGCAGCTCACCGACGACGAACTGCGCAACGAGACCATCGAGCTGCGTGCCCGCTACGACGCCGGCGAGACGCTCGACCAGCTCATGCCCGAGGCCTTCGCCGCCGTCCGCGAGGCGGCCAAGCGCACCCTCGGCCAGCGCCCCTACGACGTGCAGATCATGGGCGGCGCCGCCCTGCACCTGGGCAACATCGCCGAGATGAAGACCGGTGAGGGCAAGACCCTGACCGCGGCTCTTCCGGCGTACCTCAACGCGATCGCGGGCAAGGGCGTTCACGTCATCACGGTGAACGACTTCCTCGCCAGCTACCAGTCCGAGCTGATGGGGCGCGTCTACCGCGCTCTCGGCATGACGACGGGCACCGTCGTCGCGGGGCAGACCCCCGAGGTGCGCCGCGAGCAGTACGAGGCCGACATCAGCTACGGCACGAACAACGAGTTCGGCTTCGACTACCTGCGCGACAACATGGCCTGGCGCAAAGAAGACCTCGTGCAGCGCGGACACTTCTTCGCGATCGTCGACGAGGTCGACTCGATCCTCATCGACGAGGCCCGCACCCCGCTGATCATCTCGGGTCCGGCGTCGGGCGAGGCCAACCGCTGGTTCGCCGAGTTCGCCAAGCTCGCCCGCACCCTCGAGGCCGGGGTCGACTACGAGGTCGACGAGAAGAAGCGCACCATCGGCGTGCTCGAGCCCGGCATCGAGAAGGTCGAGGACTACCTCGGCATCGACAACCTCTACGAGTCGGCGAACACCCCGCTGATCTCGTTCCTGAACAACTCGATCAAGGCGATCGCGCTCTTCAAGCGCGACACCGACTACGTCGTGATGAACGACGAGGTGATGATCGTCGACGAGCACACCGGCCGCATCCTGGTCGGTCGCCGCTACAACGAGGGCATCCACCAGGCCATCGAGGCCAAGGAGAACGTGCCGGTCAAGGCCGAGAACCAGACGCTCGCCACCGTCACACTGCAGAACTACTTCCGCCTGTACGACAAGCTCTCGGGCATGACCGGTACCGCCGAGACCGAGGCGGCCGAGTTCATGTCGACCTACAAGCTCGGCGTCGTCCCGATCCCGACGAACAAGCCGATGATCCGCAAGGACCAGGCCGACCTCGTCTACAAGAACGAGACCGCGAAGTTCGCGCAGGTCGTCGAAGACATCGTGGAGCGCCACGAGAAGGGCCAGCCGGTCCTCGTCGGCACCACGAGCGTCGAGAAGAGCGAGTACCTCTCGCGCCTGCTCGCCAAGAAGGGCGTGCGCCACGAGGTCCTCAACGCGAAGAACCACGCGCGCGAGGCCGAGATCGTCGCCCGCGCCGGTCGCCTCGGCGCGGTCACGGTCGCCACCAACATGGCCGGTCGCGGTACCGACATCATGCTCGGCGGCAACGCGGAGTTCCTCGCCGTGCAGGAGATGAAGGCGAAGAACCTCGACCCGGTCGAAACGCCCGAGGCGTACGAGGCCGAGTGGGACTCGGTCTACCAGGCGATGCGCGACACCGTCGCCGAAGAGGCGGCGAAGGTCACCGAGGCCGGGGGGCTCTACGTGCTCGGCACCGAGCGCCACGAGTCGCGCCGCATCGACAACCAGCTGCGCGGTCGCTCCGGCCGTCAGGGCGACCCGGGCGAGAGCCGCTTCTACCTGTCGCTGACCGACGACCTCATGCGTCTGTTCCAGTCGGGCGCGGCCGAGGCGATCCTCGCGCGCACCAACTTCCCCGACGACGTCGCGATCGAGTCGGGTCTGGTCTCCCGGGCGATCAAGAGCGCGCAGTCGCAGGTCGAGGCCCGCAACGCCGAGATGCGCAAAAACGTTCTCAAGTACGACGACGTGCTCAACCGCCAGCGCGAGGCCATCTACGCCGACCGTCGTCACATGCTCCAGGGCGACGACATCGCCGACCGCGTGCAGCACTTCATCGAGGACGCCATCACCGCCGTGATCGACGACCACACCGGCTCGGGCCACACCGAGTCGTGGGACTTCGACGCCCTGTGGACCGAGCTGAAGACCCTCTACCCGGTGAGCGTCACGATCGACGAGGTCGTGGCCGAGGCCGGCGGCAACAAGGGCCGCATCACCCCCGACGGTCTCAAGCGCGAGATCATCTCGGACGCCCGGATCGCCTACGAGAACCGCGAGAAGGCCCTCGGCGAGCAGGCGCTGCGCGAGCTCGAGCGTCGTGTGGTGCTCCAGGTGCTCGACCGCCGCTGGCGTGAGCACCTCTACGAGATGGACTACCTCAAGGACGGCATCGGCCTGCGCGCGATGGCTCAGCGCGACCCGCTGATCGAGTACCAGCGCGAGGGCTACCAGATGTTCCAGTCGATGATGGGGCAGATCAAGGAGGAGTCGGTCGGCTTCCTCTACAACCTCGAGGTCGAGGTGCGCAGCGTCGAGGGCGAGCCCGCGGCGCAGGTCGAGGCGAAGGGCCTGACGCCCACCCCGGTCGAGACGCAGCGTCTGGAGTACTCCGCGGCGAACGACGCCGGCGAGGTCGAGGTGCGCAACGACCGCGGTCAGGTGCAGCAGGCGGCGACGAACCGCCTCCGTCAGGCGCAGCCGTCGGCTCCCGCCGCCGACGCCGCTCCGGCCGGCGCGCGCGGTGCCTTCGGACAGCGCACCGACGCCGCCGCGCAGCCCGAGGCGTCCAACCGCGCCGACCGTCGCGCCGCGAAGAAGAAGTAAGAGCGACAGATACCGGATGCCGTGTCCCCGCGTGGGGGCACGGCATCCGTCGTCTGCACCCGGGGTCAGGCCGCGCCGTCGTGCCGGGCCGTCGTGCGGAGGTCGGCCGCGAGAGGCCGGACCGGGCCTCCCGATGGCGGCGTGTCGACGGCGCCATCCGCACGACGGCGCCACCCGGGGCCGGAGGGATGCGGTCCACCGGGTGTCGATTGGCCGGATCGGCCCGGGGATATCCTGAACCGATGAGCCCGCTTCGCCCTCTCGACCAGTCGTCCAAGCTGAAAGACGTCCTCTACGAGATCCGCGGGGAGGCCCTCGTCGAGGCCGATCGACTCGAGGCCGAGGGGCATGCGATCCTCAAGCTGAACACCGGTAACCCGGCGATCTTCGGGTTCGAGGCGCCGCACCAGATCGTGCGCGACATGATCGCGTCGGTGCCGAACGCCCACGGCTACAGCGACAGCCGCGGCATCCTGTCGGCCCGTCGCGCCGTGGTCTCACGATACGAGCAGGAGCCCGGGTTCCCGCACCTCGACCCCGATCACGTCTTCCTCGGCAACGGGGTGTCCGAGCTGATCACGATGACGATGCAGGCCCTGCTCGACGAGGGCGACGAGGTGCTCATCCCCGCCCCCGACTACCCGCTGTGGACGGCGATGACCAGCCTCGGCGGTGGCACGCCCGTGCACTACCTCTGCGACGAGCAGCGCGAGTGGCAGCCCGACCTCGACGACATCCGGTCGAAGGTCACCCCCCGCACGAAGGCGATCGTCGTCATCAACCCCAACAACCCCACCGGCGCGGTGTACTCGCGAGAGGTGCTCGAGGGGATCGCCGAGATCGCGCGCGAGAACTCGCTGCTCGTCCTCGCCGACGAGATCTACGACCGCATCCTCTTCGACGACGCCGTCCACATCCCCATGGCCACGGTCGCGCCCGACCTGCTGGTGCTGACCTTCAACGGGCTGTCGAAGACGTACCGCGTCGCCGGGTACCGCTCGGGATGGCTCGCGATCACCGGCCCGAAGGAGCACGCGCAGGGCTTCCTGCACGGCATCAACCTGCTGGCATCCACCCGCCTGTGCCCCAACGTGCCGGCCCAATTCGCGGTGCAGGCAGCGCTGTCGGGAGTGCAGTCGATCGACGCGCTCATCGCCCCCACGGGTCGCCTGCACGAGCAGAGGGATGCCGCCTGGCAGGGGCTGGAGGCCATTCCCGGGGTGTCGTGCGTCATGCCCCGGGGGGCGCTCTACGCGTTCCCTCGCTTCGACCCCGAGGTCTACGAGATCCCCGACGACGCGCAGTTCGTGCGCGACTTCCTGCTCGCTGAGCACGTGCTGCTCGTGCAGGGCTCGGGCTTCAACTGGCCGGCGACCGATCACGTGCGCATCGTGACGCTGCCCGAGGCGCGCGTCATCAGCGACGCGATCGAGAGGCTCGGCAACTTCCTGGCGTCCTGGCGTCCCTGACGAACCATCCGCCGCGTATTGTGCGGGTGCCGCGCCCACGCGGGCCCGGAGGTCACAGCAGCCCCAGGGCCGTCACACGCCAGCGGCCGTCCATGCCCTCCAGGCGCACCGCGACGGCCCGTGTCCGCACCCGGGCGGATGCGGTGACGGTGGCCTCGATCACCCCGTCGGCGGGGGAGGAGATGTGCACGCCGCGGATCTCGTGCACGTCGCGGCGGGCGGGCACCCGGCGGGCGCTCCGGGCGCGGGCGGCGAGATTGGCGCGCGTCACGAGCGAGCGGTAGACCTCCTCCGACAGCCACCGAGCGAGCTGCTCGATCTCACGCACCCCGGCGAGCACCTCGAGGATGCCGCGGACGATGTTGCGGACGAAGACCTCCGGTGGAGGAAGCTCCGCCGTCGATGTCTTCTGCCGGGCGAAGTACTCCTCGCCGCGCGGGCGCGAACGCGGCGGGTGAGAGTCGGGGTCGGGTGCTGCGAATGACATGGGGTCCCTCCGGCCGGCGGCATCGAATCGTGCGGATCAACGTGCGGCCGACAGTAGGGGAGCGCATCCTTACGCCACGGCGATTATGGGGAAGCTGTGGAAGGCGTGAGGTCGGGGTGAGATGGGGAGGACCCGTCTCAGTCGTCGTGCCGGATCTCGCCGCGCCCCCACAGCTCGGGGAAGCTCGCGGCCTGCGATTGTCTCCATAGCGCGGCACGTCGCGCGTCTTCCACCCGCGCGTCCACATGCGCATCAACGCTGTCGAGGTCGATGCGCCAGTGACCGGGTGAGCCGACCCGCATGCCGCGGAGATGTCCCTCGTGAACGAGATCGAGAACCTCTTCGCGCGGGAGGGCGAGGGCGGCGGCGACATCGTCCAGCTCGGCGAATCTCTCCAGGGGTGAAGAATCGTCGGTCATCCGGTCATTATGTCCCCCCTTCCGGGGGTGGGTGGAGTTCACCCGCGGACCGCGGATTTTTCTCTGGCGGTTCCGGTGACCGCTCCGACGGGGAGTTTCGGACGCTCTGCTTTCGCCCGCACCTGGACCGGGCGTCGCTGATCTTCACCCGCTGATTCACCCGACAGCTGGGTGAGGAGGCGCCGGGCGCACGGAGGCGGTGGGGCGGGCTCTAGGGTGGGAGGGTGTCGACACTCAGCGAACTCGTCTACGCCCAGGGCCGCTCCAGCGAGGCCGACGTCGAGTGGCTGCACCGGCTCGCGGGTGATGGACAGCTGCTGGCCGACCTCGCCTTCGCCGACATCGTCATCTGGGTCCCGACCCCCGACGACTCGTTCGTCGCCGTCGCGCACACCCGACCCGGCGGAGCGGCGACGCTGTTCTACCGCGACATCGTCGGCGATCGCGTCCGCCCGCAGTGGCGCACCCAGGTGCGCGAGGCCTTCCAGAGCGGTCGCATCGTCGACTCGGCATCCCCCGACTGGTTCGAGGAGACGCCCACGCGCGTGCGCGCGGTGCCGATCGTGCGCGAGTTGTCGCGCGAGGGCGCCGCGGTCACGACCGTCGGCGTGCTGACCCGGCACACCAACCTCGGCGAGACGCGGACGCCCTCGCGCCAGCAGATCACCTTCAACGACTGCGCCGATGACCTGTTCGGCATGATCTCATCGGCCGAGTTCCCCGATCTCGCTGCCCCCACCGCTCCGCGCCGCGGAGCGCCGCGAGCCTCCGACGGGCTCATCCGCCTCGACGTCGACGGCATCACCACCTTCGCGAGCCCCAACGCGCTCTCGGCGTTCAACCGCATGGGGTTCGACGACGAGCTCGAGGGCGAGTCCCTGGCCGAAGTGACGGCCCGCATCCTCCCCGCCAAGCGACAGGACGTCGACGAGTCGCTCCCCGTCGTGGTGAGCGGGCGCGCGCCCTGGCGCGCCGACATGGAGGCCCGGGGAGTGCAGGTCTCGCTCCGCACGATCCCGCTGCGCGATCGCGGCACCCGGATCGGGGCGATCGTCCTCAGCCGCGACGTCACCGAGATCCGCCACCAGGAGCAGGAGCTCATCACCAAGGATGCGACGATCCGCGAGATCCACCACCGGGTGAAGAACAACCTGCAGACGGTGGCATCGCTCCTGCGCATCCAGGCGCGGCGCACGCACTCCGACGAGGCGCGCGACGCGCTCACGCAGGCCATGCGACGGGTCTCGGCGATCGCCGTCGTGCACGACACGCTGTCGGAGGGGCTCGCGCAGAACGTCGACTTCGACGACGTCTTCGCCCGCGTGCTCAAGCTCGTCGCCGAGGTCGCCGCCGCGCCGAACACCCGCGCGCGCACGCGGACGACCGGACAGTTCGGCACGCTCCCGAGCCAGTTCGCGACGCCCCTCGCCCTCGCCCTCACCGAACTCGTCACCAACGCCGTCGAGCACGGACTCGCCGGCCAGGAGGGCGACGTCGAGATCGCCGCCGAACGGTCGGGGGAGATGCTCGAGGTCAGCGTGCGCGACACCGGCGTGGGACTGCCCGAGGGGCAGGTCGGCCGCGGTCTGGGCACCCAGATCGTGCGCACGCTCATCCAGGGCGAGCTCGGCGGCACCATCGACTGGCACACGCTCATGGGCAGCGGAACCGAGGTCACGATCGAGATCCCGCTGCGCTACATCGGCGGCTCCGCCTCCTGAGGCGCGGGGGCGCGGCATCCGGTGTCGTTCCGGGCGTCGCGCGGCCGCGGCGCGGAGTGCGATCCTCCGGGTGAACGGGACCCGGTGCCCTCAACGCGAAGACGCCCGCCCCGAGGGGGCGGGCGTCTTCGCGGAATCCGGCGTCAGGACGCGCGGCGGGCGCGAGCGGCGCGGCGCTTGAGCGCGCGGCGCTCGTCTTCGCTCAGGCCGCCCCACACGCCCGAATCCTGACCGGACTCGAGGGCGTACTGCAGGCAGACCTCGGTGACGGTGCAGCGTGCGCAGACCGACTTGGCCTTCTCGATCTGGTCGACCGCGGGGCCGGTGTTGCCGACGGGGAAGAACAGTTCGGGGTCGACGGTCAGGCAGGCTGCTTTGTCGCGCCAATCCATAGGGGTGCTCCTTGTAACAGAAATTTCGACGATTCGGCACCGGGATTCGGGTCCGGTACCCTGGTGGGAACGCGAGCGAACGCTCGCCCCACTTCGCTGTGGGAGCACACGGCTTGTTCCATGCTCCCATAGCGATTCCGCCTGATCAAGAGGTAACCGGCAGGTTTCCGGATCGTAACGGCGCGGCAGCGCCCGTCGGGAGGCTCTCGGATGCCCATTCGGCTGGCCGCCGCCGCTCTTCTCGGCCTCGAGGCCCTCGGCATCCTGGCCCTCGCGGGCTGGCAGGTCGTCGCCCTCGTCGGGGGTGACACCGACTCGGCGGTCAGCTCGATCGCCCTCATCGTGCTGACCGTGATCGGCGCGGCGATCGTCGCCGCCTTCGGGGTGGCGACGGCACGCGACGTCTCGGCCGGACGCTCCGGCGGGATCGTGACGCAGCTGCTCATCCTGTCGGTGGCGATCGGCGCCGTGACGGGGGAGTGGGCGTCGCCGGGGATCGCGATCCTCATCGCCGTCCCCGCCGTGATCGGCCTCGTGCTGCTCGTGCTCGCGGTGCGCGCCGCGGCTCCGCGACGTCGCGACGACGACTGAGGCGCACGATGAAGGCCCCGCCGGCACGGGCAGTGCGCAGCGGGGCCGGGGGACGCGGGGGTCAGGCGGCGGCGAGACCGAGCGTCTTGCGAAGCCGCGCGACGTGTCCGGTCGCCTTGACGTTGTACAGCGCCTCGACGATCGAACCGTCCTCGTCGACGACGAACGTCGAACGCAGCACGCCCGTGACGGTCTTGCCGTAGTTCTGCTTCTCGCCCCACGCGCCGTACGCCTCGTGGACGGAGTGATCGGGGTCGCTCAGCAGCGGGAAGGTGAGGCCGTCGCTGTCGCGGAACGCGCGGAGCTTCTCGGGGGCGTCGCGCGAGATGCCGAGCACCGTGTAGCCGGCTCCCTGGAGCGACGCGAGGCTGTCGCGGAAGTCGCACGCCTGCGTCGTGCAGCCGGGCGTCTGCGCGGCCGGGTAGAAGTACAGGATCACGCGGCGTCCGCGGAAGTCGCTCAGCGAGACGGGGTGTTCATCCTGGTCGAGAAGGGTGAAATCGGGCGCGGTGTCGCCCTTGTCGAGGTTGGTCACCCCTCCAGCCTAGAACGCTCGATGCCCTGGAACGTCGTGAGCAGGCGCTGCAGCGAGTCCAGGCGTGCGGCGGCACCCGGGCCGAGCCGACCGGATTCGACGGCCTCGATGATGGCGCAATCGGGGGCGTCGGGGAGATGGGTGCACCCGCGCGGGCACTCCTCGGCGACCTCGGCCAGGTCGGTGAACGCGCCGAGCACGTGCGCCGGATCGATGTGGCCCAGACCGAACGACCGGACGCCCGGGGTGTCGATGACCCATCCCGACCCCGCCGGGCCGCGGTAGCGCAACGACACGGCCGAGGAGGACGTGTGGCGTCCGCGTCCCGTCACGGTGTTGACGTGCCCGGTCGCGCGCTCGGATCCGGTGAGCGCGTTCACGAGAGTCGACTTGCCGACGCCGGAGTGCCCGACGAACACTGTCGCGTGACCGGCGAGCGCCTCGCCGATCGCGTCGAGGGGCATGTCGCCCTGCGCACTGGTGAACACGCTCAGGTCGATCCCGGCGAAGTGCGACAGGAACTCCGTCGGGTCGGCGAGGTCGGTCTTCGTGACGACGAGGAGGGGGCGGATGCCGGCATCGAGCGCCGCGACCAGGTACCGGTCGACGAGACGCTCGCGCGGTTCGGGATCGGCCGCCGCCACCACGATCAGCATCTGATCGGCGTTGGCGACGATCACGCGCTCGACCTGATCGGTGTCGTCGGCGCTGCGGCGCAGGAGGGAGGTGCGCTCCTCGATGCCGACGATGCGGCCCAGCGTGCCTTCGTCACCCGACAGATCTCCGACGACGCGCGCGCGGTCGCCGTTGACGATCGGCTGTTTGCGCAGCTCTCGCGCGCGGGTGGCGAGGACGCGGCGCTCGTCCGGCCCGTCCTCGTCGATCAGTACCGTGTAGCGCCCGCGGTCCACGCCCAGCACCCGCGCGATGCGCGCGTCGGCGTGAGCGGGACGGCGCTTGGTGCGCGGCCGGTTCGCCTTGGGGTTGGGGCGCACCCTGATCGACGACTCGTCGAACTCGAGGTCGTCGTCGTCGGGGTCGTCGAGCCAGCTCACGGGTCAGTCCGCGGCATCCGCGTCCGTGCCCAGCATCGCGTGCCAGAGGGCCGCGAACTGTGGGAGGGTCTTCGCCGTCGTGCCGATGTCGTCGATCCGCACGCCGGGCACGCGCAGGCCGATCAGGGCCCCGGTGGTGGCGAGGCGGTGATCGTGGTGCGCCTTCCACTCGCCGCCGTGCAGCGGACGCGGCACGATGCGTATGCCGTCGTCGAGCTCGTGCGCCTCGCCGCCGAGGGATCGCAGATCGCCCACGAGGGCGGCGATGCGGTCGGTCTCGTGACCGCGGATGTGGCCGATGCCGTGCAGCGTGGTGGGACCGTCGGCGAAAGCCGCGAGACCGAAGAGCGTGGGGGCCAGCTCTCCGGCGGCCGAGAGGTCGAGGTCGACGCCCAGGATGCCGTCGTCTCCCGCCGCCACGGTGAGGGCACCGCCGCGCCGACTGACGCGCGCGCCCATCTCGGCGAGGATGTCGACCAGCAGCGCGCCGGGCTGGGTGCTGTGCAGCGGCCAGCCCGTGACCGTGACGGAGCCGCCGGTGACCATGGCCGCCGCGAGGAACGGCGAGGCGTTGGACAGATCGGGCTCGATCGCGATGTCTTTGGCGCGCACGGGGCCCGCGGGCACGATCCACTCCCCGGCCGCGGGGCGCTCGACGTGCACGGCCCGGTGGGCGAGCGACTCGACGGTCATGTCGATGTGGGGGATGCTCGGAAGGCGCGAGCCGACGTGACGGAGGTGCAGACCGACGTCGAACCGCGCCGCCGCGAGCAGCAGGCCCGACACGAACTGACTCGACTGGCTGGCGTCGATCTCGACCTCGCCGCCGCGGACGTGTCCGTGGCCGCGCACCGAGAACGGCAGGGCCCAGTGACCCCCGTCGTCGATGTCGACGCCGACGTCGCGCAGGGCGTGGATCATCGCCCCCATCGGACGGTGCAGCGCGCTCTCGTGAGCGGTGACGTGCACGTCTCCGCGGGCGAGACCGGCCAGCGGCGCGATGAAGCGCATGACGGTGCCCGCCTGTCCGCAGTCGATCTCGGTGTCGCCGCGGAAGGTGGCGGGCGGGGTCACGCGCAGATCGGGTCCGAACGCGGAGCCCGTGTCGACCTCTTCGATGTCGACCCCGAGCGCCCGCAGCGCGTCGATCATGCGGGCGGAGTCGTCGGAGTGCAGCGGAGCGTGCAGCGTTCCGGGGCCGTCGGCGATCGCCGCCAGGATGAGCTCGCGGTTGGTGAGCGACTTCGATCCCGGCACCGTGACCGTGGCATCCACGGGACGGGTCGCGACGGGCGCGTCCCACGCACCGCGGGGGGTGGCGGCGGAAGGGGAATACCCGAGCGGAGTCATGGGTTCCAACTCTACTGAAAGGGGACGACACGTGACCGCACTTCTGGAGCGCGACCGCGCCGCGACGGCCATCCCGGTGGCCGTCGGGACACGCGACGTAGACTGGCGCGCGATGAACGACACCGCAGACGCCGGCCCGCTCGAGGTGGAGCCCCGCGCACAGTTCGAAGAGCAGGCCCTGCCCTTCATGGATCAGCTGTACGCGGCGGCCATGCGCATGACGCGCAACCCCGCCGACGCCGCCGACCTCGTGCAGGAGACCTTCGTGAAGGCCTTCGGCTCGTGGGCGACGTTCACGCAGGGGACCAACCTCAAGGCGTGGCTGTACCGCATCCTGACGAACACGTACATCAACACGTATCGCAAGAAGCAGCGCGAGCCCTATCAGAGTGCGATCGACGACTTGGAGGACTGGCAGCTCGGCGGAGCCGAGTCCACCACCGCCAGCAGTGCGCGTTCGGCCGAGGCCGAGGCGATCGATCACATGCCGGCATCCGTCGTCAAGGACGCGCTGCAGTCGATCCCCGAGGATTTCCGGATGGCGGTGTACCTCGCCGACGTCGAGGGCTTCGCCTACCAGGAGATCGCCGACATCATGAAAACCCCGATCGGCACGGTCATGAGCCGTCTGCACCGCGGACGCCGCCTTCTGCGTGACCTGCTGTCGGACTACGCCAGAGAGCGCGGCATCCAGGCCGCGACGGGAGAGACGAAATGAGCGACTGCGGCTGCGACAAGGCGCGACGTGACCTCGAGGAGTACCTGCGCAACGAGGTCTGCAAGACCGAGGCGAAGGACATCCGCGAGCACCTGGAGAACTGCCCCGGATGCCAGGACGAGGCGCACGTCGCCCGCACGCTGACCGAGGTGGTCGCGCGTGCGTGCAAGGAGACGGCGCCCGAGGAGCTCCGCGACCAGGTGCTCTCGCGGTTGCGCGCGATCCAGTCGACCCACTGACCGCCGCCGCCGGCTGCCCCTGACGCGTGTCGGGGGTGATCCCTAGGCTGGGGTCATGGCATCCCTCGACACCCTGACGCTGCCCCTCGACCAGACCTCCTCCGCCGACCTGGCGGCCGTCGGCCTGGAGTACCGCCGGATCGATGCCGACGGCGAGGGCTTCCGCCCCTTCCAGCGCGCCGTCGCTCGGGGCTTCCTGGGCGGGGAGTCGAGCGACGACGAGGCCGCCCACGCGCGCAAGACGCTGCGGACGCGACGGCTGACCGGGGTCTTCGACGCGGCGGGGAGCGAGCCGGAGGTGCCCGTGGGCACGATCGACTCGTGGGCGTCGACGCTGACGACGTCGCCCGGTCGCACGGCGGATCTCTGGTCGATCAGCGCCGTCACCGTCGCCCCCACCCATCGTCGCCGCGGCATCGCCCGGGCGATGATCGGGGGAGAGCTGCGCACGGCTGCCGACGCCGGTTTCGCGCTGGCGGGTCTGACCGTCACCGAGGCGACGATCTACGGTCGCTGGGGCTTCTCCCCGGCCGCGTGGGCGTCGGACGTGGTGGTCGACACCCGTCGTGCGCGGTGGACGGGTCCGGCGACGCCCGGTCGGCTCGACTTCGTCCCCCGCGACGCGGTCGTGGCGCACGTGCGCGCGATCCACGAGCGCGTGCGGGTCTCACGGCCCGGGGCGGTCCCCGGGTGGGACGGGCGGTGGCGCGCGATCGCCGGTGCGGCGCCCGGCGACAAGGAAGCCGAGAAGGTGCGCGCGGTCGTCTACCGCGACGTGAACGGGGTCGAGCGCGGCATCCTGATCTACACCCTCGACGAGAACGACGACTACTCCTCCCACGTCCTGAACGTGCGGAGCCTCTTCGCCGACGGCGACGACGCCTATGCGGCGCTGTGGCGCTTCGCGATCGAGCACGACCTGGTGGGCACGGTGAAGGCCTGGTTGCAGGCACCGGTGCCGCCGGTGCAGTGGATGGTCTCCGACCGCCGCGCGGTGACCGCCACGCTCACCGACCACCACTGGCTGCGCGTGCTCGACGTGGCCGGCGCCCTATCGTCACGGACCTACGCGGCCCCCCTCGACGCGATCGTCCGCGTCGAGGACCCGCTCGGATTCGCCGACGGCACGTGGGCCGTGCGCATCGACGAGGCGCGAGAAGCGGCCGTCTCCCCGGCGGACGCGGACGCGCCGGTCGATGTGCAGCTCACGGTCGGCGCCCTCGGCTCGCTTCTGCTGGGCGGGGTCCGGGCCTCCGAGCTGGCCGCGGCCGGACTCGTCCGCGGCGACGCCGGTGCGATCGCGGCGATCGACGCGGCGTTCGCCCCGGCGATGACGCCGTTGCTCGACATCTGGTACTGACCGTCGTTCATAGGATCCCGCCGTACGATTCCGCCGATGTCCGACGCACCCCCCACCTCCCCGGTTCGGTCCGAGCCGACGCGCCTCGACGCGCTGCTCTCGATCCTGCGCCGCTACACGCGCGAGAACCCCGTCGCGCTCGCCACGGCCGTGGTCGTGATCGCCGCCGCTGCCGCAACGGGGGCGCTCTGGGGAGAGGACGCATCGGTGTGGGGGGCCGGACCCCTCGCGACGTTCGCGAGCGGGCGGTGGTGGACGCTGCTGACGGCCCTCGCGATCCCCGACTCCCCGGTGGACGCCGCGTCGTCGGTGCTGCTGGCGCTGACCGTGCTGGCCTACGCGGAACGGCTGCTGGGATCGCGGCGGACGGCGCTCCTCCTGCTGCTGCTGGGCGTGGCCGGACTGTCGGTGGGCATCGGCCTGCACGCGGCGGCGTGGACGCTCACCGACCTTCGGCCCGTCGTGGCCGCGGAGGTTCCCGTCCTCGATCCCACGACGCCCATCGCGGGTGCGGTGATGGCCGCCTCGGCCCTCGCTCCGACCCTGTGGCGGCGCCGTCTCCGACTCGTCGGTTTCGCCCTGCTGGCGCTGTTCGCCCTGTACGCGGGCGACGCGGACTCCTGGTACCGCCTGACCGCCGCGGTGATCGGACTCGGGGTCGGCGCGATCCTGGCGCGCGGTCGGGAGCGCCGCTCCTGGCACCGCAGTTCGACGCGCGAGACGCGCACCCTGCTCGCCCTGCTCGTCGCCGTCGTGGGGAGCGGACCGATCGTCGCCCTCGTCAGCGGCGGCGGTCGAGGACCGCTGTCGCTCGTGGTCGACGCCTACACGCAGTACGACGACGAGCTGCTCAGCAAGTGCGGCTCCGTGGCGCAGTCGGTCTGCGACGAGCAGGTCGCGCTGCTGATGACCCGCGGCGCCGGACCCGCGCTCCTCGCGATCACGCCCCTCGTGCTGCTGCTCGTCGCCGCTTGGGGCCTGCGCCAGGGGCGTCGCTCGGCCTGGATCGTCGCGCTGTTCGTGCTCGTGTCCTCGGCGATCCTCCCCATCGTCTCCCTTCTCGACGGGCGCCTGCGCATCGACCCCTGGGTCGACGGCAGCGGTGCGGAATACGTGCTCTGGGCCCTGGCATCCATCGTCATCCCCCTCGCCCTGGCCGCCGCCCTCGTGGTGGCGCGGGCGCGCTTCACGGTGCGGGCCACGCGCGCGGCGGCCCGGACGGTCGCCGCGGTTGTCGGGCTCGCCTTCCTGGCGTGCGCGACGACGCTTTTCGTCGTGGAGTCCGTCGGAAGGCGCAGCTTCGATCGAGAGCTGTCGGTGCTCGATCTGCTCGGACTGACCCTGCGCCGCTTCTTCCCGCCCGCCTTCACCAACCCCGGGGGAGGGACCGCGTTCCCCCACCACGGTCCCGCGCTGTTCGCCTACCAGTGGATCGGCGTGCTGTTCTGGGCGATCGTGGTCGCCGCGATCCTCTGGCTCTACCGTCGGGCGCGGCGGCCGGATGCCGGGGGCGAGGCGCTCTATCGCGACCTCCTGCGTCGCGGCAGCGACACCCTCGGCTTCCTCGGCACGTGGGAGGGCAATCGGCACTGGTACTCCGACGACCGCCAGTGCGCCGTGGCCTACCGTCTCGCGGGTGACGTCGCCCTCGCGGTCGCCGATCCTCTCGCTCCGGAGGGGCGTCGGCCCGAGGCGCTGCGGGGTTTCACCGACTACTGCGTCGAGCACGGATGGACGCCGGCGTTCTACAGCGTGCACACCGAGACCCTCGACGACCTGGTGGAGCTGGGGTGGCGCCACGTTCCCGTGGGGGTGGAGACCGTAATGGACCTGCCGGGCCTCACCTTCGCGGGCAAGAGCTGGCAGAAGGTGCGTCAGCCGCTCACCCGCGCCGAGAGGGAGGGCTACACCGCGGTGTGGTCGCGCTGGCACGAGCTCACCGTCGCCCAGGCGTCGCAGGTCGTGGCCATCGACGAGGAATGGGTCGCGGACCGCGCCCTGCCCGAGATGGGCTTTACCCTCGGCTCGCTCGACGAACTCCGCGACCGCGACGTGCGCCTCTTGCTGGCCGTCGGCCCTGACGAGCGCATCGAGGCGGTCACCAGCTGGATGCCCAGCTGGACCGACGGGGAGATCACCGGGTGGACCCTGGACTTCATGCGTCGGCGCACCGACGGCCCCAACGGCATGATGGAGTTCCTCATCGCCAAGGCGGCCCTCGAGCTGCAGGAAGAGGGCGCCGTCGTCCTCAGCCTCTCGGGTGCACCGCTGGCCGACGACCCCGACGAGCCCGTCGACGGGGATCCCGGTCCGCTGCGGTCTCTGCTGCGCTGGCTCGCGGAGGTGCTCGAACCGGCGTACGGCTTCGCGTCGCTGTTCCGTTTCAAGGGCAAGTTCCGCCCGAGGTACCGTCCCCTGGCCCTCGCCTACCGCGACCCGCTGCAGCTGCCCGCGATCGGCGCCGCCGTCGGCCGTGCCTACCTTCCCGACGCGTCACGCCGTGAGATGGTCGCTCTGGCGAGGACCGCGTGGGAGGGGCGTCGATGAACAAGTTCGTGCTGTCGTTCGAGCTGATCGATTCGCCCCTGCTCCCGGTGGCGGCGGTGATCGCCGGTCTCGGTGTCGTCGCCGTCTTCCTGTGGGCGCCCCGCCGACTCATCCGCACGGCGGTGGTCGCCGTGGCCTCCGTCGTCGTCATGTTCGTCGTGGCGAAGATCCTCGAGGCGATGGACACGTTCCAGGGGCCGCTCCCGTCGGGCGCGATCTGGTGGGCGACGGGGGCGGCGGCCGCGGTCGGCATCGGCGTGGTCGGCATCTGCCGCCGCCCCTGGCCCCGGCGCGTGATCGGCGCGATCACGGTCGTCGCGGCTCTCCTGGCCGGGGCGCTGGGGGTCAACGCGTCGTACGGCGTCACCCACAACCTGGCCGCGATCCTCGGGGTGCAGGCTCTCGACCCGGCGTCGCTCCCGCAACGCGGTGACACCGCGGGCGACCCGTCGACGCTGTATCAGACGTGGGAGCCGCCGGCCGGGATGCCGTCGAAGGGGTCCGTGAGTGCACTGACGGGGGGAAGCAAGATCCCCACCGGTCAGTACGCCGCGCGCGACGCCTCGCTCTACCTGCCGCCCGCGGCGCAGGTCGCGAACCCGCCGGCTCTGCCGCTGCTGGTGTTCATGATGGGGCAGCCGGGCTCACCCGATCCGACCGCCCTCGCGAAAGCGCTCGACACGTTCGCCGCCGCGAACAAGGGACTCGCCCCGATCGCGATCGTGGTGGACCAGTTGACGGCGCCGGATCGCGACCCCGCGTGCGTGGACTCCGCGAAGTACGGGGCCGTCTCCACCTACATCAACCAGCTCGTGCCGCAGTGGGCCGAAGCGAACCTCAACATCGTGAAGGATCACCGGTACTGGACGATCGGGGGCTTCTCGAACGGAGGCTCGTGCGCGGCGCTGTACGGGACGAAGCACCCCGACACCTGGGGGCAGATGCTCGACGTCATGGGCAACGAGTTCCCCGGGTCGGAGCACGTCGCCCAGACCGTGGCCGACGTCTACAACGGAGACGCCAACGCCTTCCAGGCGAACAAGCCCTCCGTGATCATGGCCGCGGCGGCCCCCGGGACCTACACCGATCACCTCGCCATCTTCACGTGGGGCAGCGCCGACACCACCTACGGTCCCGGTCAGCAGGCGAACGCGGATGCCGCGAAGGCCGCCGGGTTCACGGTGCTGACGCACATCGTCGAGGGGGCGGGCCACACCGGGGAGGCGCTCGACGGCAGTCTGGCGTACGCGATACCCGCCCTGGCATCCGTTCTGGGGCTCGCGGCGCCGACGTCCTGAGACGGGGGCGAGGGGCGCTGCCCGGGGCCGGTAGAAGGGCTCTCCTGCCCCGCCGCGCTGCGGCCCGGGCCTGATCGTGCGGAGTTCCTGCCCCGCCCCGAGTGCCGCGGGCCCGGGCGTGCTCGGTCAGGGCGCGTTCCTGCCCCGCCGCGCACGCGGAGGATCGTCGCCCGGGTCCGGCCGAGGCTCGCTGCTCCTGCCCCGCCCTGAACGCCGAAGGGCCCGGCCGACTATCGTCGACCGAGCCCCTCGGAACGCGGGAGATCAGCGCGCGAGCGCTTCTTTCATGATCGCCGCGTGCTCGTTGGCGTGGACCTTCGGCGAGCCGGTCGCCGTCGACGCCGCCGCAGCGCGGCTGATGCGTCGCACGGGACGGTCGAGCTGGTCGGCCACCTCGAGCGCGATGAACGGCCACGCACCCTGGTTCTCGGGCTCGTCCTGCACCCAGACCAGCTCAGCGTTCGGGTACTGCGCCAGCACTCGCGTGAGCTCCTCGATCGGCGCCGGGTAGTACTGCTCCAGGCGCACGAGGGCGATCTCGGGGTTGGGGTTCTTGTCGAGCTCCGCCCGCAGGTCCCAGTGGATCTTGCCGGCGTGCAGCAGGACGCGCTTCACAGCGGCGCCGTCGAGACCGCGGTCGTCGGCCAGCACGGGCTCGAAGCGGCCCTCGAGGAAGTCCTCGACCGGGCTGGTGGCTCCGCGCAGACGCAGCATGGCCTTCGGGGTGAAGACCACGAGCGGGCGGCGCGGACGCTGGTACGCCTGACGACGCAGCAGGTGGAAGTACGACGCGGGGGTCGACGGGCGCGCGACGATCATGTTGTCTTGCGCGCACATCTGCAGGTACCGCTCGATGCGGGCCGACGAGTGGTCGGGTCCCTGGCCCTCGTAGCCGTGGGGGAGCAGCAGCACGACGCTCGACTGCTGCGCCCACTTCTGGTCGGCCGACGAGATGAACTCGTCGATGACCGACTGGGCGCCGTTGGCGAAGTCGCCGAACTGGGCTTCCCACAGCACGAGCGCGTCGGAGCGCTCGACCGAGTAGCCGTACTCGAACGCCATCGCGGCGTACTCGCTCAGCAGCGAGTCGTAGACCCAGAAACGGCCCTGGTTCTCGCTGAGGTTGGCCAGCGGCAGCCACTCCTGGCCGTTGTCGCGGTCGTGCAGCACCGCGTGGCGCTGCACGAAGGTGCCGCGGCGCGAGTCCTGACCCGCGAGACGGACCGGGGTGCCCTCCATCAGCACCGAACCGAAGGCGAGGAGCTCGCCGAAGGCCCAGTCGATGTTGCCGTTGCGGCTCATGTCGAGGCGCTTGTCGAGCAGCTGCTGGAGCTTGGTGTGCACCGTGAAGCCGTCGGGCTTGTTCACGAACGCGTCGCCGATGTGCTGGACGACCTCGCGCGAGACGCCGGTGGTCTCGGGAGCGCCGACGGCGGGCTCGTCGGCCGCGTCGGTGGTCACGACCGGGTTGGTGCCGGTCTCGGCCTCGTGCGTGTCGGCGAAGGCGACCTCCAGGCGGTTCTGGAAGTCCTGCTTCGCCTGCTCGTACTCGTCTTCGGTGATGTCTCCGCGACCGACGAGGGACTCGGTGTACAGACGACGCACCGACCGCTTCGCCTCGATGAGGTTGGTCATGAGCGGCTGCGTCATCGACGGGTCGTCGCCCTCGTTGTGACCGCGACGGCGGTAGCAGACGAGGTCGATCACGATGTCGCGGTGGAACTCCTCGCGGTACTGGAACGCCAGCTCCGCGGCGCGCACGACGGCCTCGGGGTCGTCGCCGTTGACGTGCAGGATCGGAGCCTGGATCGTCTTGGCGACGTCGGTCGCGTAGACCGAGGTGCGGGCGTCGGTCGGCGTCGTGGTGAAGCCGACCTGGTTGTTGACCACGACGTGGATCGTGCCGCCGGTGCGGTACCCGCGCAGCTGCGACATCTGCAGCGTCTCGACGACCACGCCCTGACCGGCGAACGCGGCGTCGCCGTGCACGAGGATGGGCAGCCACGAGAAGGTGCCGATGGGCTTGCGGTCCTGCTTGGCGCGGACGATGCCCTCGAGCACGCCGTCGACCGTCTCGAGGTGCGAGGGGTTGGCGGCCAGGTAGACGGGGAGCTCGTCGCCGGCGTCGCCGACGAACGTGCCCTCGGTGCCGAGGTGGTACTTCACATCGCCGGAGCCGCGCTTGCTGCCCACGGCCACGGCACCCTCGAACTCGCGGAACACGTGACCGTAGGTCTTGCCCGCGATGTTGGTCAGCACGTTCAGGCGACCGCGGTGGGCCATGCCGATCGCGGCCCCGTCGAGGCCGGCCGAGGCGGCACCCTGCAGGATCTGGTCGAGGAGCGGGATGAGCGACTCGCCGCCCTCGAGGCTGAAGCGCTTCTGACCGACGTACTTCGTCTGCAGGAACGTCTCGAACGCCTCGGCCTGGTTGAGCTTCGACAGGATGCGCAGCTGCTCGTCGTGGCCGGGCTTGGTGTACTTGACCTCGACGTTGCGCTGGAACCACTGGCGCTGGGCCGGGTCCTGGATGTGCATGTACTCGATGCCCATCGTGCGGCAGTACGAGTCGCGCAGCACACCCAGGATGTCGCGGAGCTTGGCGACGCGCTTGCCGCCCAGGCCGTTGGTGACGAACTCGCGGTCGAGGTCCCAGAAGGTGAGCCCGTGCTGTTCGATCTCGAGGTCGGGGTGCGTTCGCTGCACGTACTCGAGCGGGTCGATGTCGGCCATGAGGTGGCCGCGCACGCGGAACGAGTTGATGAGCTCCTGCACGCGCGCGCTCTTGTCGATGCGCTCGGAGACGTCGACGCTGATGTCGGCGGCCCAGTGGATGGGCGCATAGGGGATGCGCAGGGCGGCGAAGATGTCGTCGTAGAAGCCGCGCTGCCCGATGAGCAGCTCGTGGACCTTCTTGAGGAACTCGCCCGAGCCGGCACCCTGGATGACGCGGTGGTCGTAGGTGCTGGTGAGGGTGATCGTCTTGCCGATGGCCAGCTCGTTGAGCGTCTTCTCGCTCGCACCCATGAACTCGGCGGGGTAGTCGAGCGCACCGGCTCCGATGATCGCGCCCTGTCCGCGCATGAGGCGCGGGACGGAGTGGACCGTTCCGATGCCGCCGGGGTTGGTCAGCGACACCGTCGTGCCCTGGAAGTCGGCCGGGGTCAGCTTGTTGCCGCGAGCCCGGCGCACGAGGTCTTCGTAGGAGGCGAGGAACTCGCCGAACGACAGCGTGTCGGCGCGCTTGATGCTGGGCACGAGGAGGGCGCGCGAGCCGTCGGGCTTGGGCATGTCGATCGCGATGCCCAGGTTCACGTGCGCGGGGGCCACGACCGAGGGCTTGCCGTCGATCTCGGCGTAGTAGACGTTCTGGCTCGGGAACTCCTTGAGCGCCTGGATCAGCGCCCACCCGATGAGGTGCGTGAAGCTGACCTTGCCGCCGCGCGTGCGCGACATGTGGTTGTTGATGACGATGCGGTTGTCGATCATCAGCTTCGCCGGGATGGTGCGCACGCTGGTCGCGGTGGGCACCGTGAGCGAGTCGTCCATGTTGGATGCCAGGGCCTTCGGCATCCCCTTCAGAACCGTCACGCGGTCTTCTTCGGTGCTCTCCGAGCCGGCCGAGGGGACCGCGTTCGGCGCCTGCGCCGGGATGGGCTGCGGCTTCGCGGGCTTGGCGGTCGTGCGGGCCACGGGGGCCTGACCGACGACCGGGATCGGCGCCGTCACCGGCTTGGGCTCGGACGCCGGCGCCGAAGTCGGCGCGGCGGGCGGGGGAGCGGCGGCCGAGGATCCGTCGACGACCGGGTGGTACGCCTCCAGGATCGGCCACCAGGCCTTGTCTACGGAGTGCTTGTCGGCTTTGAACTGTTCGTAGAGTTCGTCTACGAGCCACTCGTTCGCGCCGAACTCGCCCTCGCTCGAAGTACCGACGCCCGTCACCTGGCTCGACACAGTCGATCGCCTGCTTTCCTCGATGAAGATTCCTGTGGATGCGCCGACGTCGCCGTCGAAGACGACGAGCGTCCAACGCGTCTGCCAGCCTAGCCGAGGTTTCTGGGCGGCTTCGGGGACTTGCCATTCACGTGTGTGATGGAGTGGATCCCATGGAGTTCTCCGGCGCTCAACCCGATGTCGATCTGACGTACTCGGACGTGTTCCTCGTCCCGCGCCACTCGGAGGTGCGCAGTCGTCTCGACGTCGACCTCGCCCCCGGCGACGGCAGCGGCGCGACGATCCCCCTCGTGTCCGCGAACATGAACTCGGTCACCGGTACCCGGCTGGCCGCGACGCTCGCCCGGCGCGGAGGCCTGGGCGTGCTCCCGCAGGACCTGGCGCTGCCGCAGCTGATCGAGGCCGTCGAGTGGGTCAAGTCGCAGCCGGTCGCGTGGGACGCACCGCTCGTGCTGCCGCCGACCGCGACCGTCGCCGACGCCCGACAGGTGCTTCCTCCCGTCGCGGGCCGCGGCATCGTCGTGGCCGACATCCGCGACGACGGTGTCCTCGACCTCGCGGCGTACCGCGGCATCGTGCCGGCCCGCCGCCTGGCGACCGCCCTCCCCGACGCCACGCTCGGCGACATCGCGCGCGGCGACGGCCCCGTCGTCGAGGTCGAGCGCATCGGAGACCCCCGCGCCGTCTTCGCCCTCATCGAGGAGGCGGGGGTCGACATCGTCGCGGTCGTGGACGGCGACCGCGTCGTCGGCACCCTGTCGGGGCGCAGCGCCTTGCGCGACTCGGTCTACCGTCCCGCGACGGACGCCCACGGGCGCCTGATCGTCGCCGCCGCGGTGGGCGTCAACGGCGATGTGGCAGGGAAGGCGTCGGCCCTCGCGGCCGCCGGCGTGGACGTGCTCGTCGTCGACACCGCGCACGGCCACCAGGCGCAGATGCTGCGCGCGCTGCGCGAGGTCGCTTCCCTGGATCTCGGCATCCCGATCGCCGCGGGCAACGTCGTCACCGCCGAGGGCGTGCAGGATCTGACCGACGCCGGGGCGTCGATCCTCAAGGTCGGCGTGGGGCCGGGCGCGATGTGCACGACCCGCATGATGACCGCGGTCGGGCGGCCCCAGTTCTCGGCGGTGCTCGAGACCGCGGAGGCGGCCCGCGCCGCCGGCGCGCACGTCTGGGCGGACGGCGGCGTGCGCTACCCGCGCGACGTGGCCCTCGCCCTGGCCGCGGGCGCGGCATCCGTCATGATCGGCTCGTGGTTCGCGGGCACGATCGAGGCGCCCGGGCTCCTGCGCACCGATGACGCGGGTCTGCTCTACAAGGAATCGTGGGGGATGGCCTCCACCAAAGCGGTGCAGGGGCGCTTCGGGCGTCTGGATCCCTTCGAGCGCGCGCGCAAGGAGCTCTTCGCCGAGGGCATCTCGTCGTCGCGCATCTACCTCGACCCCCAGCGGCCGGGACTCGAGGACCTCCTCGACATGATCACCTCGGGCGTGCGCTCCTCGTTCACCTACGCCGGTGCGGCCTCGGTCGCGGAGTTCCACGAGCGCGCCCGCGTCGGCCTGCAGTCGGCGGCGGGATACGAGGAGGGCAAGGCGCTGCCGGTCAGCTGGTGACGGCGCGCTCGACGTCGACCGCGGCCTCGAGCGTGATCCACGCGCCGAGCTGCACCGAGAGGTCGAGGTCGTCGCCCGTCGCCCTCGCGGGGCGGCGGGGATCGGCCGGGAACAGGCCGTCCGCGCGCCCGTCCCAGAGCGCGTCCGCATTTCGGCGCACGAGCCCGGCCGCGGTGGCGGCCACCTCGAGGTGGCCGTCGTCGGCCGCATGCGCCCGGAACCACACCGCCGCCTCCGCCAGATAGCGGGCCAGGATGCCGGCGAAGAGGCCTCCGTCTCCGCCTCCGGCGGCGGGGAACAGCCCGTCGTCGGAGGCGCACCAGTGGGCCACGGCCCGCACGATCGCGGCCGCGCGCGCCTCGTGGGCGTCCCGCGCGTCGGCGTCGGGGGCGCCCTCGGCCAGCGCGAGGGCGGAGCCGATCGCGACGCCCTGGTTGTACGTCCACAGCTCGGACCGGACGACGCCGTGCTCGACGCCGTCGCGCACCAGCCCCGTCGCGGGGTCGTCGAGCGTCACCGCGACCCACGCGTCGAGGTCGACCGCCGCGCCGCGATGGGCGGACCACGCCAGGGCGATCGCCGCGGGCCCGTTCGCGGGGGCGTTGTAGAGGGAGCTGTCGATCGCCCACGGCAGCGCCCCCACCGCGGGGTCGATCGCGTCGTGCAGCCGCCGCGTGAGGCGGTCGATACGCCGGTCGTGCACGTCGTAGCGCTGGAGGGCCAGGGTCATCCACGCCACGTCGTCGTGAAACCGGGTCGTCCACCGACCGAGCGTGCGCACGGTGATGCCGCGGTGCAGCGCCCGCAGCAACCGCGCGCGCCGCGGGTCGGGGCGGTGCTCCTCGGCGTCGCGGAGCACGTGCAGCAGGTGCGCGTGCCACCAGTAGTGCCAGGTGCGTGCGCCGGGAGCCCCCGGCGTCGCCGCGTGCGCCCAGGCGAGCGGACCGTAGCGGTGGACGTAGCGGCGGACGACGGCCGACTCGGCCGCCATGGCGCGCGTCTGCGCCGGGGACGTGGCATCCATGCCCCCATCCTCCCCAGGTCGGCTGTCTCGCGCAGACACGGCCCGCGAGCCTCGCGCTGCCATAGAATCGACGGCACGATGGACGACCCTCCCAGTTGTAGACCCAGGCCCCGACGACCCTCTCCCGCCGCGCATCCGAGCGGGGGTGATGCCTGATGGATTACGTCATGCTGGCCGTGGGGCTGCTGCTCACCGTGGGAACCGGACTCTTCGTCGCGAGCGAGTTCGCCCTCGTCAATCTCGACCGCGCCGACCTCGAGGCGCGCCGCGCCGCCGGGGAGACCCGGCTCTCGCTCACGATCGACGCCCTGCGCATCACCTCGACGCACCTGTCGAGTGCGCAGCTCGGCATCACGCTGACCACTCTCCTCACCGGTTACACGATGGAGCCGGCGATCTCGAACCTGCTCCGCCCCGCCTTCGAGGCGTGGGGAGTGCCCGAGGCGCTCACCGTGGGCCTCGCCGCGGTGATCGGCGTCGGGTTCGCGACCGTGCTGTCAATGATCCTGGGTGAGCTCGTGCCGAAGAACTTCGCCCTCGCGATCCCGCGGCAGACGGCCAAGCTCGTCATCCCCTTCCAGGTCGCGTTCACCGCGGTCTTCAAGCCCGCGATCCTCGTGCTCAACGGCAGCGCGAACGGAGTGCTGCGCGCCCTCGGCGTCGAACCCAAGGAGGAGCTGTCCGGGGCCCGCTCGGCGGAGGAGCTGTCGAGCCTCGTCAAGCGCTCGGCCAGCGCGGGCATGCTCGAGAAGGACACCGCGTCGCTGCTGGATCGGAGCCTCACCTTCTCGCGCCTGAGCGCCGCCGACGTCATGACCCCGCGCCCGAGCGTGCACGCGCTCGCCGCCGGAGATCCCGCGGACGACGTCGTGCAGCTCGCGCGGCGCACCGGCCACAGCCGGTTCCCGGTCTACGGCGAGTCGATGGACGACATCGTCGGCGTGGTGCACCTCAAGGCCGCGATCGGCGTCCCGCGCGACCGCCGCGGCGACGTCCCGGTCGCCGCCCTCTCCACCGAGCCCCTGCGCGTACCCGAGACCGTGCACCTCGACACCCTCGTGTCGGAGCTGCGCTCGCGCGGCTACCAGATGGCGATCGTGGTCGACGAGTACGGAGGGACGGCCGGGGTCGTCACCCTCGAAGACCTGGTCGAGGAGATCGTCGGCGAAGTGCTCGACGAGCACGACCGCTCGCGGGCGGGCGTGGTCCGCTCGGCCGCGTCGGTCACGTTCCCCGGCGACCTGCGCCCCGACGAGGTGCTCGATCGTGCCGGAGTGAGGGTTCCCGAGGGCGAGGTCTACGACACCGTGGGCGGATACATCATGGCCGCCCTCGAGCGCATCCCCGTCGTCGGCGACACCGTCGAGATCGACGACGGCGTGCTCGCGGTGCAGCGCATGGACGGCCGGCGCGTCGACCGGGTGCAGTTCACCCCGAAACCCGAGGAGCAGGACGTCGACGACCTCGTGCGCGCGGCGAAGGGCGGTGATCAGTGATGAGCGACTGGGCTGGAATCGCGTGGCTGGTCGTCCTGCTGGCCGCCAACGCCTTCTTCGTCGGCGCGGAATTCGCCGTCATCTCGGCGCGGCGGTCGCAGATCGAACCGCACGCCGACCGCGGATCGCGCGCGGCCAAGACCGCGCTGTACGCGATGGAGCACGCCACGATGATGCTGGCGACGTGCCAGCTCGGCATCACGATCTGCTCGCTGCTGATCCTGAACGTGTCCGAACCGGCGATCCACCACCTGCTCGAGGGGCCTCTCGGTCTCACGGGACTTCCCGAGGCGGCGGTCGGCGTGATCGGGTTCGTCGTCGCCCTGCTGCTGGTGTCGTACCTGCACGTCGTGTTCGGCGAGATGGTTCCGAAGAACCTGGCGTTCTCTCTGCCCGACCGGGCCGTGCTCATGCTCGCCCCGCCGCTGGTGGCGGTATCGAAGGCGTTCCACCCGATCATCGTGGCCCTGAACTGGACCGCGAACCACGTGCTGCGGCTGTTCCGCGTGGAGCCGAAGGACGAGGCCGCCTCGACCTACACGCTCGACGAGGTCGCCACGATCGTGACGCAGTCGCGGCGCGAGGGGGTGCTCGACGACGCGTCCGGAACGGTCACCGCGGTGGTGGAGTTCACCGAGAAGAAGGCCGCCGACATCGCCGTGCCGATGTCGGAGCTCGTGACGCTGCCCGAGACGACCACCCCGGCCGAGATCGAGCGGGCCGTCGCCCAGCACGGGTACTCGCGCTACGTGATCGTCGACGCGGAGGGCACCCCGACCGGGTACGTGCACCTGAAGGACGTGCTGCGCGCGGCGGAGGGGTCGGATGCCGACATGGCCCGCCCCATCCCGGGCAAGCGCGTTCACCACATGGTGTCGGTGCTCGAGACCACCGATCTCGAGGACGCGCTGGCGCTCATGCGCCGCTCGGGCCGCCACCTCGCGCAGGTGCGCGATCAGGACGGCGACGTGCGCGCGGTGCTGTTTCTCGAGGACGTCATCGAAGAACTCGTCGGCGAGGTGCAGGACGCCACCGAGCGTCGACGTTTCGTCTGACGCCGCCGCAGAAGAACGCCGGATGCCGCGGGCCCTGGGCCCCGCGGCATCCGGTGTTCTCGTTCTCGCCGTCGACGGTCGGCGAGATCACCCGATCGGCGCGAGATCACCCGTTCCGCGCCGCTCCGTCCGTGTGACCTCGCGCCGATCGGGTGATCTCACGGCCGGGTGGGGCGTCGCCGGGCGAGCGGGGCGTCGCGGAGCGCCGCCGGGGCGCGGGTCAGTACGCCCGCAGGTACTGCGCGGGGGCGGGGGAGTCGGCGCCCAGCTGCGCGGCGGCGCGCAGGGCGTAGTGCGGGTCGCGCAGCCACTCCCGGGCCGACATGACGGCATCGGCCCGACCGTCGGCGACGACGTTCTCGGCGAGCGCGGGCTCGTCGATCATCCCGACGGCGCTCACGAGCAGTCCCGTCTCCCGGCGCACGGTGTCCGCGTACGCGACCTGATAGCCCGGACCGGGCACGATGTGCTGCTGCGGAACCAGTCCGCCGCTCGACAGGTCGATCAGGTCGGCGCCGGCCGCGGCGACGAGGCGCGACGCGGCGACGGTCTCGTCGACGCTCCACCCGCCCTCGGCCGCGTCGGTCGCGGAGAAGCGCACGAACACCGCCGCCGCGGGAGCGGCGTCGCGCACGGCCCGCGTCACTCGCACGAGCAGGCGCACGCGGTTCTCGAACGAGCCGCCGTACTCGTCGTCGCGATGGTTGGTCAGGGGCGAGAGGAACTGGTGCAGCAGGTAGCCGTGGGCCGCGTGCAGCTCGAGCACCTGGAATCCGGCGTCGACGGCCCGACGGGCGGCATCCGCGAAATCGGCGACGACCTTCTCGATGCCCGCCGCGTCGAGGGCGACGGGCTCGGCGAAGTCGGCGTAGGCGAGGGCCGAGGGGGCGACGGTGCTCCAGCCGCCGTCGGCGGGGGCGACCGTGCCGCGCGAGCCGGCGAACGGGGCCGACGTCGACGCCTTGCGGCCGGCGTGGCCGAGCTGCACGCCCGCGACGGCGCCGCGGGCGCGGATGGCGGCGACGATGGGCCGCCACGCCTCGGCCTGGGCGTCGGTCCAGATACCGGCATCCTGCGGGGAGATGCGCCCCTCGGGTGAGACGGCGGTGGCCTCGGCGATCACCAGCCCCGCTCCTCCCGCCGCGAACTGGGCGAGGTGGACGTGATGCCAGTCGTTCACCACGCCGTCCACGGCGCTGTACTGGCACATCGGCGAGACCCACAGGCGGTTGCGGATCGCGATATCGCGGATGGACAGGGGAGAGAAGAGGGCGCTCATGGGGACCTTCGCGTTCTAGGGTGACGCCATGACGGCGACGGACTGGGGCGCACAGGATGCCGCCCGCGTACTGCGAAGGCCAACGGCGGACGACGACAAGTATTCCCGGGGCGTCATCGGCGTGCGCACCGGGTCGGCCCGCTACCCCGGCGCGGCGGTGCTCGGGGTCGAGGCGGCTTGGCGCACCGGGACCGGGATGGTGCGCTACCTCGGACCCGCCCGGGCGCAGGACCTCGTGCTGCAGCGCCGGCCCGAGACGGTCACCGCCGACGGTCGCGTGCAGGCATGGCTGGTGGGATCGGGGACGGATGCCGCCGAGCGCGACGCCGCCGAGACCGCCGCGCTGCGCGGCATCCTGAGCGGCGATCTGCCCGTCGTCGTCGACGCGGGCGCCCTCGACCTGGTCGCCGGGGCGACCGCTCCCGTGATCGTGACGCCGCACGCGCGCGAGCTCGACCGCTTGCGCGCGGTGCTCGGGCTGCCGGAGGCCGCGGTCGATGATCGCGAGCGCATCGCCCGCGAGACGGCGGACGCCTTCGGCGGAGTGGTGCTGTCCAAGGGCGCGGTGACCGTCGTGGCGGCCGCGGGAGGGTGGGTCCGCCGGGTGTCGGCGGGGACCCCGTGGCTCGCGACCGCGGGCACGGGCGACGTGCTGGGCGGCGTGCTCGGCGCCCTCGCGGCCGGCGCGGTCGCGGCGGGACGCACCGGGATCGACGATCTGGCCGCGTGCGCCGCGACCGCGGCCTGGGTGCACGGACGCGCGGGGGCGGTGGCCTCTCTCGCGGCGGGCGGCGCGGGCGGTCCGATCACCGCGCTCGACGTCGCGGAGGCCGTTCCGCGCGTGATCGCGGAGCTGCCGACGGACTCGATCGCATAACGGTTGACCGGTCCGTCCCGGGCGGGCGGGGGAGCGCGTCCGGGGCCGACGGGGCGGCCCGCTTAGGATCGGGGGGTGTTGAGGCGTGTCGTTCCCCTGTTGATCGCGTTCGTCGCCGTGCACGTCGTGGTGGGGGTCCTCGGCTACCAGCAGCCGAACGAGCCCATGGGCGACGTGTATCTGGTGTACGAACCGTGGTCGCGCTGCGCGCTCTTCGGCGGCATCGACGTGACCTCGTGCACGCGCAGCGACACCTGGCAGTGGCCCGGGATCACCGAGAAGTGGATCTACCCGCAGCTGGCGTTCCTGCCCATGACCTTCGCCTGGCTGTTCGCCTGGGCCGTCGGATACACGCCGGCGTGGGCCATCACCGTCGCCCTCTTCAACCTGATCGCCTTCGTCGTGCTCGTGGGCTCCGGACGTTCGCGCGGCCGCGTCATCGCCGCCTGGTTCTGGCTCGCCGCGATCCTGCTCATCGGTCCGGTGGGGATCTACCGCATCGACGGCATCACCGTGCCGTTCGCAATCCTCGGCGGCATCTGGATGCTGCGGCGCCCGTTCCTGGCATCCGTCCTGCTGTCGGTGTCGGTGTGGATGAAGGTGTGGCCTGCGGCGATCCTCGCGGCCGGGCTCGTGGCGGTGCGTCGCCGTCTCGCCCTCGTCTGGGGAGCGGTGGCCGTCTCGCTCGCGACCATCATCCCGGTGGTCGCCCTGGGCGGAGCGCCCTTCGTCTTCGGGTTCGTCGGCGACCAGACCTCGCGCGGCATCCAGATGGAGGCGCCGGTCGGGGGCCTGTACATGTTCCTGGCGGCGTTCTACGTACCCGGCAGCGAGGTCTACTACGACGGCGACGTGCTGACCTTCCAGGTCACGGGACCGGGAGCGGATGCGGTCATCGCCGCCATGACGCCGATCATGCTCCTGACGATGGTCGGCGTGGCTGCCGTCGGCGTGTGGAAGCTCCGGCACGGCGCGACGTTCCTCTCGCTCTTCCCCCCGCTGTCGCTCGCCCTGGTCACGGCGTTCATCGCGCTGAACAAAGTGGGCTCGCCGCAGTACTACGTGTGGCTGTTCGCCCCGGTCGTGCTCGGCCTGCTGCTCGACCGGCGTCGCTGGTACGGCTTCGCCGCCCTCACGCTGGTCATCGCCGCTCTGACGCAGTGGATGTACCCGCTGCTGTACGACGGGCTCATGGCCACGCACCCGAACCCCTTCCCGGTCGTCGTGCTCGAGGTGCGCAACGTCCTCGGTCTGGTGCTGCTGGTGTGGGCGATCGTGCGGGTCGTGCGGGCGCCCGTCGGCCGGGTGCGCCCGCCCGCGGGCCTGCGCGAGATCGTCACGGGGCGTCGGCCCGCCCCGCCGCGGGTGCCCTCGACGCACTGACCTGGGCGCATTGACCTCGACGCGCTGTCCTCGGGGGGCGCCGGTTCGTGCGGCGCGGGCGTCGCCCCGCCCCGCCGCGGGCTGCCGCGCCGTAGTCTCGAGGCATGCTCATCGCCTTCTCCGTCGCCCCCTCCGGCGTCGGCACCGCCGCGGCCGAGAACCCCGACGCGTCGGTGCACGACGCCGTGGCCGCGGCGGTCGCCGTCGTCCGCGCGTCCGGCCTGCCGCACCGCACGACCTCGATGTTCACCGAGGTCGAGGGGGAGTGGGACGAGGTGTTCGCCGTCGTCAAAGCGGCGACGGATGCCGTGATGCCCTACGGATCGCGCGTCTCGCTGGTGCTGAAGGCCGACATCCGTCCCGGGCGCACGGGAGAGATCGACGGCAAGGTCGAGCGGCTCGAGCAGGCGCTGGAGCGTCGAGAGGACCGCATCGACTGAGGTCGGATCAGATCGCGGGCGGGTCGGTCCAGACACGCTTGGTGAGGGCGGAGACGTCGGCGTCGATGCGTGCGAGGTCGCCACGCAGACGGCTCTCGACGCTGTCGATCTTGGCGTTGAGTCCGGCTTCGACGCTGTCGATCTTGGCGTTGAGCTCCAAGCGCGTGACGCGACTCTCGGCCATCGTCTCTGCACGCAGGGAGTCGATGCGCGCCTCCAGACGATCGGTGTTCGCGGTGATCACCTTCGTGAGCGAGCCCATGATGAGGTTCGTGCTGAAGGTAATGCCGCCCAGGACGGCGGCGGCGAACGTCCCGATCAGGACCCAGACCTGGGGTTCGGTCATCTCCGGCATCCTTTCATTGTGCGGGGCAGGGTTCGAGAGTGCCACGGGGGGAGCGGGTGAAATCCGTGGATCGGCGTGACGGGGGAGGAGCCCGCCGATCGACCGCCTGGGGAGGAGGAGTGAGCTCGAGAGCGAATCGCGTGAAGGACTGCGGCGTCGTCGTCTCGAAACGATTCGACCGGGCGCGGCAACCCGGCTAGCATCGACGGGTGACCTCTTCGACTCCCTCGAGAGGTGCGGCGATGCGGGCGCTCCTTTCTCTCGCCATCGGCAGCTTCGGCATCGGCATGACCGAGTTCGTCGTGATGGGCCTGCTGCCCAACATCGCCCGCGAACTCGTGCCCGGTGTCTGGGCGTCGTCCCCGGACGACGCCCTCGCGCAGGCCGGATGGCTCATCTCGCTCTACGCCCTCGGCGTGGTCGTGGGTGCGCCCACCATCGCCGGATCGGTCGCGCGCTTCCCGCGGCACCGCGTGATGATCGTCCTGGCGGCGGCGCTGGCGTTCTTCACGCTGCTGACGGTCATCGCCCCGACGTTCGAGCTGGTCGCGGCATCCCGTTTCCTCGCCGGTCTTCCGCATGGCGCGTACTTCGGCATCGGCGCGCTGGTGGCGGCGGATGCGCTCGGACCCGGCAATCGCGCGAAGGGCGTCGCCTTCGTGCTCACGGGGCTCACGATCGCCAACGTCGTCGGAGTGCCGCTGGGCACGCTCCTCGGCCAGCAGGTCGGCTGGCGAGCGGCGTTCGCCGTGGTGACCGCGATCTTCGCGCTCGCGGCCGTCTGCATCGCCCTGTTCGTGCCGTCGCATTCGGGCTCTCCCGGACGGCGTCTGCGCGACGAGCTGCGCGTGTTCCGGATCGGTCAGGTCTGGTTCGCGCTGGGTATCGGCGCGGTCGGCTTCGGCGGATTCTTCGCGATGTACAGCTACATCGCCCCCATGATCACCGACGTCGCGGGTCAGCCCGAGTGGGCGGTCTCGCTCGTGCTGGTGACGGTGGGGGTGGGGATGACGGTCGGCAACATCGTCGGCGGCGCCCTCGCCGACATAGACCTGCGCTTCTGGCTGTACGTCGGGCTCGTGGCTCTGGGGGTGGCATCCGTCGGTCTTGCCCTCACCGCCGCGTGGATCGTGAGTCTGGTGCTCTTCGCCTTCCTCGTGGCGTTCTGCGGAGCGGCGCTGAGCCCCGCGATCCAGACGCGCCTGATGGACGTGGCCGAAGACAATCAGTCCATCGCCGCGGCCCTGAACCACTCGGCGCTGAACATCGGCAACAGCCTCGGCGCCTTCCTCGGCGGCCTGGCGATCGCGGCCGGTCTCGGACTCGTCGCCCCGGCGTGGGTCGGTGCGCTGCTCGCCCTCGGCGGGCTCGCGGTGGCGATCGCGTCGTACCGGGTCGAGGACCGTTCCGGTCGGCACCCCGCGCACCGGATGCCGGCAGCCGAGGCCGCGCAGACGGCGATCACCGGTTCGATCCCGACGCAGCGCTGAGCCCCGCCCCGCGCGCTGCGCCCCGCGCCCGCGCGCGAGTGTCGATCGTCCAGGACACCCGGACCCGATCGCACCGGCTCCGGGTGTCCTGGACGCGCGGCGCCCCTCGGCGCGCCATGACAGGTTCCGAACGCGGGACGGCGCGGCCCCGACCGGAAGGGCGCCCACGCGGGACGGATGCCGCGGGCGCGGCATCCGGAATCCCTCAGGTCGCGAAGAGGCGGCGCAGGTGCGTGGCGACGGCGGCGGTCTCGATGAGGAAGCCGTCGTGGCCGAAGTCGCTCGCGAGCACGACCGACTGGTCGCCGTCGAGCGTGTTCGGGATGCCGCGGGCGATGCGGTGCTGCCCGTCGATGGGGAAGAGGCGGTCGCTGTCGATGCCCAGCACGAGGGTCGTCGCGCTGACCCGGCCCAGGGCGTCCTCGACGCCGTCGCGGTCGCGCCCGACGTCGTGCGAGTTCATGGCCTCGACGAGGGTCAGGTAGCTGTTGGCGTCGAAGCGGCGCGTGAACTTGTTGCCGTGGAAGTCGAGGTACGACTCCACCGCGAACCGGCCGCCGCGGCCCAGCGGGCTCACCCCGGACTGCCACGACCGTTGGAAGCGCGAGTTCAACTCGGTCGGACTGCGGTAGTTCAGCAGCGCCATGCGGCGCGCGAGGGCGAGACCGCGGTGGGGGCCGTCACCGTCGCCCGCGTCGTAGTACTCGCCGCCGGCGAAGCGCGGATCCATGCGGACGGTGTCGAGCTGCACGGAGTTCAGCGCGATCTGGTCGGCGGTCGTGATCGGCGGGGCCGACAGGATCGCCGCCCGGGCGACGCGGTCGGGATGACCGACGGCCCACTCGAGGGCGTGCATCCCGCCCATCGAGCCGCCGACGACCGCGAACCAGCGCTCGATCCCGAGGGTGTCGGCGAGCGCCGCCTGCGCGGACACCTGATCGCGGATGGTGAGATACGGGAAGCGTGCGGCCCACTCGTACCCGTCGGGGGCGATGCTGGCCGGTCCGGTCGAGCCCTGGCATCCGCCCAGCATGTTCGGGGCGACGACGAACCACCGGTCGGTGTCGATCGCGGCCCCGGGTCCCACCAGATCGCTCCACCAGCCGGCCGTGGCGTGACCGGGCCCGGCGGCGCCGCGCACGTGGCTGTCGCCGGTGAGGGCGTGCAGGATCAGCACCGCGTTGTCGCGCGTGGGGGAGAGTTCGCCCCACGTCTCGTAGGCGAGGCGCACGTGGGGGAGCGACGCCCCGTTCTCGGTCGTGAACGCGCCGAACGTGGCGAACCGGCGGTCGCCGATCGGGTCGCCGTCGCGCCACGCGCCCGTCGCCGGGGGGCGACCGAGCAGAGACCGCGCGTCGGCCTCCGTCACCGGCGCCGAGGGCACGGTGTCTTCGGAGATCTGCCAGTCCATGGCATCCATTCTCTCCGGTGGCCGCGGTCGGCAACGGTCTGTTACGCGTCGGGACGACTCGGATGCCGCTTGTCCAGCCCCCGCTGACTCCCGGGTGGGGTCGTCATGATCCCGGCATGGCGACCTTCCTTCTCATCGCCGCCTCGAGCGACATCGGCCAGGCGACGGCGACACGACTGCGCGACGCGGGACACCGCGTCGTCACCACCGCGCGGGACTCCTCGCGCATCGACCCCGACCACATCCTCGACGCCACCGACTTCGACGCGGTCGATCGCGTCGTCGGTGAAGCCGGTCCGCTCGACGGGATCGCGGTGTTCGCGGGCTCGATGCTGCTCAAGCCCGCGCACCTGACCTCGCGCGAGCAGTACGACGGGCTCATCGCCGCCTCGCTGACCACGGCGTTCGCGGCGGTGCGCGCCGCCGGCGCCCACATGCGCGACGGGGGAGCGGTGGTGCTGGTGTCGTCGGCGGCGGCCCTCGCGGGCCTGCCCAACCACGACGGCATCGCGGCGGCCAAGGCCGGGGTGATCGGCCTGACCCTCTCGGCGGCGGCGAGCTACGCCGCGCACGGCCTGCGCGTGAACGCGGTGGCGCCGGGGCTCGTGCAGACGCGTCTCACCGAGAAGCTCACCTCGAGCGACATGTCGCGCAAGGTGTCGGAGGCGATGCACCCGCTCGGACGGCTCGGCGAGCCCGACGATGTCGCCCGGGCCGTGGAGTTCCTGCTCGCGCCCGAGAACGCGTGGATGACGGGCCAGGTACTGGGCGTCGACGGGGGACTGGGGAGCCTCCGTCCGCGGCAGAAGATCTGACCGCCTCCCGCGCGACTCGCCGGGAGTCGTCGCTTCCGGGGGGCCCGAGGCGACGAATCCTGGCGACGCGCACGGACGCCCCGCGCCGGAGGAACCGGGGCGGGGCGTCCGTGCGCGCGCGGGTCAGGCGCGCGCGGCCTCCGACAGGCGGCGCGCGGCGGCGAGGGCCTGGTCGAGATCGGCCTTGAGGTCGTCGATGTTCTCGAGACCGACCGACAGGCGCACCAGACCGGGGGTCACGCCCGCGGTCAACTGCTGCTCCGGCGTGAGCTGCGAGTGCGTGGTGGATGCCGGGTGGATGACGAGCGAGCGCACGTCGCCGATGTTGGCCAGGTGGCTGAACAGGTCGAGCGCGTTGACGAACTCGCGGCCCGCTTCGACGCCGCCCTTGAGCTCGAACGACAGCACCGCTCCCACGCCCTTCGGGGCGTAGTTGTTGGCCGCGGCGTACCAGGGCGAGGTCGGAAGGCCCGAGTAGTTGACGCTCGCGACGTCGGGATGCGCCTCGAGCCACTCCGCGATCTCCTGTGCATTCTGCACGTGGCGCTCGACGCGCAGCGACAGGGTCTCGATGCCCTGGATGAGCTGCCACGCGCTCTGCGGCGAGATCGAGGCACCGAGGTCGCGCAGCAGCTGCACGCGCGCCTTGATGATGTAGGCCAGGCCGTCGCCGACCGCCTGGGTGTAGACGGCGCCGTGGTACGAGGGGTCGGGCGTGGTCAGGCCGGGGAAGCGCTCGGAGTGCTCCGACCAGGCGAAGGTGCCGCCGTCGACGATGACGCCGCCGATGGTGGTGCCGTGACCGCCGAGGAACTTCGTGGCCGAGTGCACGATGATGTCGGCGCCGTGCTCGAAGGGACGGATGAGGTACGGCGTCGCGATCGTGTTGTCGACGATCAGCGGGACGCCCGCCTCGTGCGCGACGTCGGAGACGGAGCGGATGTCGAGCACGTTGATCTTGGGGTTGCCGATGGTCTCGGCGAAGAACAGCTTGGTGTTCGGGCGCACCGCCGCGCGCCACTCCTCGGGGTCGTCCTGGTTCTCGACGAACGTCGTCTCGATGCCGAGCTTGGCGAGGGTGTACTTGAAGAGGTTGTAGGTGCCGCCGTAGATCGAGCTCGACGACACGATGTGGTCGCCGGCCTGGGCGATGTTGAGCACCGCGAACGTCTCGGCCGCCTGGCCGCTGGCGACGAGGAGGGCGCCGGTGCCGCCCTCGAGGCCCGCGACGCGCTGCTCGACGACGTCCTGCGTGGGGTTCTGGATGCGGGTGTAGATGTTGCCGAACTCGGCCAGCGCGAACAGGTTCGCGGCGTGGTCGGCGTTGTCGAAGACGTAGGAGGTCGTCTGGTAGATCGGCGTGGCGCGCGCCTTGGTGACCGGATCGGGCTGCGCGCCCGTGTGGATCTGCTTGGTCTCGAAACGCCAGTTCTCGGGTGCCGACATGGCTGCTCCTCAGGTTCTGGGGGCCGGGCGGTCGCCCGGGCCTGCTGCGAGCGTAGGGACGACCCGCGACGCGGACAACCGGTGCGGACACGGACCGTAATAGCGTGGATGCCATGACGCGACGCGCAGTTGTAACCGGGGCCAGTTCGGGGATCGGAGAGGCGACCGCACGCCTGCTCCGCGCGCGGGGGTGGGACGTCGTGGGCGTCGCGCGTCGCGCCGAGCGTCTCGCGGCCCTCGAGGCCGAGACGGGCGTCGTGGCGCACGCCGCCGACCTCACCGACGCCGACGCCGTGACCGCGCTCGCCGCGTGGCTCGAGAGCACCGGCGGCGTCGACGCCCTCGTGCACGTCGCGGGTGGGGCGCGGGGCAGCGACCGCGTCGAAGACGGCGACCCGGAGGACTGGCGCTGGATGTTCGAGGCGAACGTGCTGTCGGGGCAGCGGCTCGTGGCATCCCTTCTTCCGGCGCTGCGCCGCGCGGCCGACGCCGCGGGGCACGCCGACCTGCTCTTCGTCACCTCGACCGCCGCGCAGACCGCCTACCCGGGCGGTGGGGGCTACAACGCCGCGAAGGCCGGCGAGGCCATGCTCGTGCACGCGCTGCGGCAGGAGCTCAACGGAGAACCGCTGCGCGTCATCGAGGTCGCGCCGGGCATGGTGCGCACCGAGGAGTTCACGCTCAACCGGCTGGGTGGAGACCAGGATGCCGCCGACAAGCTCTACGAGGGGGTCGAGGCGCCGCTCGTCGCCGATGATGTCGCCGACGTCATCGCGTACGCGCTCGATGCGCCCGGGCACGTGAACCTCGATCTGGTCACGATGCGCCCCGTCGCGCAGTCGGCTCAGCATCTGCTGGCCCGGGGACCCCTGCGCACCCGGTGATGACGAGCGCCGAGACGTCGGAGGTGGTATGACGCGCTCCTCGGTCCTCGACGTCCGGGCGCTCCGAGCGCGTCCCCGCCGCGCGGAGCTCCGGGCGTTCTGGGCGCGGTTCCGTGAAGAGCATCCGCGGGTCCGCGATCCGGAGAGGCGAGGGCGACGCATCGTCCTCGCCTTCAACGTGGTCGGCCTGACCGTCGTCGAGCTGGGACTTCTGGTGACCCTCGCGAACGAGGTCGGGCGGGGCCGGGGCGACCAGGTTCCGCCGATCGTCGCGATCGCGTCTCTGATGTTCGTGGTCCTGGTGATGTGCGCATCGCTCCTCTGGCGCAACGAGAGACGGCGTACCCGGCCGCGTACGCACTGGGCACTCGCGCACTTCGCGCAAGACAACGAGCTCGTCTACACCCCGGGCCCGCGCTCGGGCACGATGCGCGCGTGGTGGAGCATCACGGGGCACACCGTCGCCCGCGCGATGACGCGCCGGAACGCCGACGGGCGGACGGTGGAGTGGGCGGACTACGAGATCCGCAACGCCACGCGCAGGTTCACCTACCCGCCGGTCGGAGGGTGGATCGCGATCGGCCTGCGCCGCACTCTCCCGCACATCGTCGTTCGCGCGACCGGACGCGGGACGCGCGCGTTCTCCGTGTCGGCCGTGCCCGATTCGGCGCAGCGTCTCTCGCTCGAGGGCGATTTCGATCAGTATTTCGACCTCTACTGCCCCGAGGGGTACGAGGCCGATGCCCTCTACCTGTTCACCCCCGACGTCATGGCGCGGGCGATCGACGACGCCGGTGGATGGGACATCGAGATCGTCGACGACCTGCTCCTCCTCGTGCACCCGCGTGACGTCGTCACGACGGATCCCGCGCGGTGGGACGAGGTCATGCGCACGGCCGACGCCTTCGTGACGAGGCTCGAGCAGTGGGAGCGATGGCGCGAAGACCAGCTGCGCGACGACCCGGACGGGGGTGCCGCCCGATACGACGCCGCCGAGGTGGCTCCCGGCGGTCGTCGTCTGCGGACGTCGTGGGGACTCGCCGCGTGGGTCTCGTTCGGTGCGGTCGCGGCGGTCTTCGTCGGGCTTCTCGTCGCGGCGATGACCTCCCGCTGAGCGCCGCTACGTCGATCGGCAGCGGGGGCGAGTCAGCTCACCTCGCCGCGCGCCGCGTGCGCGTCGACCTCGACCTCGGCGCGATCCGCGAAGGCGACCTTCGGCACGAACAGCAGCAGCACGGCCACCGCGAATCCACCCGCCGCGCAGATCGACCAGACGGTCAGATAGCCGGCCAGCGGTGCGGCCGTCGCCGCCACCGCCGACCCTGCGCCCGCGGCCAGCACCACCCCGAACACCGCCGACGACATCGTGCCGCCCACGGTCTTCGTGGTGTTCGTGAGCGCGGATGCCACACCCGTCTGCCCGCGCGGAGCGGCGGCGGCCGCTGCCGCGGGCATCGCCGCGACGAGCGCCCCCGAGCCGAGACCGGCGATCGCGAGGCACAGGAGCACCTGCCACAGCTCGACGTGGAGGGGGATCAGGAGCGCGTACCCCGCGCCCACGAGCACCGCCGCGGCGATCAGCACGGCGCGGGGACTCGCGCGGCGCGAGGTCACGGCGAACAGCACCGCTCCCGCGATGAGCGAGACGAGGTACACGCCGATCACGTTCGAGCGGTCCGTGGCATCCAGACCCAGTCCGTATCCGAGCGAGCGGTCGGTCCCGGCGTACGTGGCGAGCGGACCTTGAGCGCCCAGCAGGCTGATGCCGACGAGGAACGCGGTCGTCTGCACCGGCCACATCTCGGGGCGACGGAGCACGCGGATGTCGACCGCCGGATCGGGCTGACGCAGCTCGAACCACACGAAGACGGCACCGAGAGCGACACCCGCGACGAGCAGGGCGCCGATCGCGACGGGCCCGGGCCCCTCCGGCAGCCGGACGAACGAGAGCGCGCCCGTGACGCACAGGAGGGCCCCGGCGAGGATCGCGAATCCGCCGACGTCGAGCCGCCGCGGGTCGGGCGAGCGCTCCGATTCGGGCACGCCCAGCCAGATCACGAGGCTCACGAGGGTGACCACGACCGCGGGGACGGCGAGGGCGAGCCGGAGGTCTCCGCCCGTCGCGGCGAAGAGGCGGCCGGCGGCGAGGGCGCCGACGATGGCTCCCGCCTGCAGGCCCACGACGAGCAGGCCCGCGGCGCTGCGGGTGCGCGAGACGCCCCGCTGCAGGCGTCGGCCCCGGTCGAAGATGAGGGCGATCTCGAGCGGCAGCCACACGACGTAGAAGCCCTGCAGCGCCCACGCGAGCAGGAACGAGGTGAACGAGTCGGCGAAGACGAGCCACCAACTGGCTCCGGCCGTCGCGATCGCGGACGCGAGCAGGATGCGCTTGTGCCCGAACATGTCGCCGAGCTTCGCCAGCACCGGCAGCACGAGCGCCGACAACAGCAGCTGGGCGGCCTCGAACCAGTTGACGTCGGCGTCGCGGATGCCGAGATGCCTGACGATGTCCGGGAGGAGGGGCACGTAGTAGCCCTGCAGGATGCCGCTGGCGAGCTCCACCACGACGAACCAGCCGATGAGACCCGCGGTCACCCCGAGCGCCGACGCACGCACCCGACCGACCGCGCCGGAGACGCGCGACATGGCGTGACCATAGCACCGCGGGAAAGCGACGAGGGAAGGGCGCATCCGGCATCCGGCCCGCGCCCTCGCGACGGTCGCGAGCGCGCGGGGGAGCGGGGCGGCGACGCCCTAGGGTTGAAGCAGTCGAGAGAGGAGTCCGGTGTGACGGACGAGCGCGAGCGGTTGAGCTGGGACGATTTCGGTGCGGCGACCCGCGACATCGCGCGGGCGATCGTGGCCGACGGATTCCACCCCGAGGTCGTCGTGGCCATCGCGCGCGGCGGGCTGCTGCCCGGCGGTGCGATCGCGTACGGCCTCGGCGTGAAGAACTGCGGCGCGCTGAACGTGGAGTTCTACACCGGCGTGGGGACTGTGCTCGATGCCCCCGAGGTGCTCCCTCCCGCCCTCGACCTGTCGTACCTGAGCGGACGCAGGGTGCTGCTCGTCGACGACGTCGCCGACAGTGGACGCACTCTCGATCTCGCCGTGAAGCTCCTGTACCGGCACGGCGCCGAGGCCCGCTCGGCGGTGATCTACACGAAGCCGTCGACGATCATCACGCCGGACTACTCGTGGAAGAACACCGACCTGTGGATCGACTTCCCCTGGTCGCACCAGGGCTCGGTCCACGAAGAAGACGCGGCGTGACGGCGAAGTCGCTCGCCGAACTCGCGGACGCCGGCCTCATCGACCCGTCGTGGGTCGAGCCCCTCGCCCCCGTCGCCGACGACATCGCCGCGGTGGGCGAGCGCCTGCGCGCCGAGGGGCAGCCCTATCTCCCCGCCGGCGATCTCGTGCTGCGGGCGTTCCGCACGCCCGTCGATGAGGTGCGCGTGCTGATCGTCGGCCAGGATCCCTACCCGACTCCCGGGCACCCGATTGGTCTGTCGTTCGCCGTCGACGCGCACGTGCGGCCGCTTCCGCGGAGCCTCGCGAACATCTACCGCGAGCTGAACGACGACCTCGGCATCGCTCCGGCTCCGCACGGCGACCTGTCGGCCTGGGCGGCGCAGGGCGTGATGCTGTTGAACACGGTGCTGACGGTGGCGCCCGGGCAGCCGGCATCCCATCGCGGGTGGGGCTGGGAGCGGGTGACCGCGCACGCGATCCAGGTGCTCGTCGAGCGCGACCGCCCGCTCGTCGCGGTGCTGTGGGGCAAGGATGCCGGAAACCTCGGCCCCCTGCTCGGCGAGACGGCGATCGTGTCGTCGGCGCATCCGTCGCCGCTGTCGGCGCGTCGCGGGTTCTTCGGTTCGCGGCCGTTCTCGCGCGTCAACGCCCTGCTCGAAGAGCAGGGGGCGGATGCCGTGGACTGGCGCATCCCCGCCTGACCCGGTTCCGCACGGTCGTCGTCGCCGCGCCCGCCGTCGCCACGAGGACGTCGGGGATCCGTCGCCGCGTGACCCGTCGCCGCGCTCGATCCTGCGCCCGCCGCCGCCACGAGGAGGCGTGGCGCCCGCCGCCGCGTGACCCGACGCCCCGACGGGGCACGCGGCCCCTCGCTGCATCGGGCACGCCACCGGCGACGCCGGGGCCGGGACACACGCGCGAAACCACCGCGCCCGTAGAGTGGCGGGGTGCTGGAAGAGGAGTACGAGAAGAGCCGTCGGCGTCTGCCCGCCCACCTGCGGCGCGCGCCGGAGCCGGAACGGCCCTTCTCGTTCGAGATCCGGCCGGCGACCGAGGCCGACATCCCCGACATCCGCGAGATCTACAACTACTACGTGCGCAACTCGGTGGTGACCTTCGACGAGAAGGCCTGGTCGATCGCGAAGTGGCGCGACAAGTTCTCCACGCTCCACAAGCTCGGCCTGCCCTTCCTCGTCGCCCAGTCTCCGAGCGGCCAGATCCTCGGGTACGCGCTCGTGCAGCCGTGGCAGTCGAAGTCGGCGTACCGCTACACGGTCGAGAACTCGATCTACCTCGGACAGGCGGCCGCGGGCAAGGGCCTCGGTCGTGCGCTGCTCGAGGCGCTCATCGCCGCGTGCCAGGATCTCGGCATCCGCGAGATGGTCGCCGCGATCAGCGACAAGGGCGCCGACGCCTCGATCGCCCTGCACGAGAAGCTGGGCTTTACCGAGGTGGGCCGCATGGGCCGCGTCGGCTTCAAGTTCGGACGGTGGCTCGGCGTCGTCTACCTGCAGAAGAGCATCCCGTCCAAGAAGAAGCGGCGCAAGCTGTTCGGTTGAGCGCCGGGGAGCCGGGCTCCCCTCCGGATGCCACGGGCGGCGGGCGAAACTCCTGAGTGTCAGGTCCCGAGCGCCCTTCGCGGGCGTCCGGCGGGGTTCGGCGTCCGGTTTCTCAGGAGTTTCGGGCACGGTCGGCCGGACATCCGCCCCCCGGGCGACGCCGCGCGCTCAGCGCTCGCGCGGCGAGGGCGACGCGGCGTGACGCACCTCGTCGACGAGCGTGCGCCACGGACCCTCGATCTGCGCGTCGCCGAGGCGGGCCCGGTGCACGGCGGTGTCGCCGCGGTGCACCTCGATGCGCCATTGGTAGCGGTCCGCGCCGGGCGAGGCCGTCGTAGCGGCATCCCACGGGCAGCTCTCCACGAGTTCGCGCCAGCGGGGGGCGCGCTCCGGATCGGGCTCGGCCCGCCACTGCTTCGACAGGCCCGCGATCCCGCCCGAACGCACCACGATCACGACGAAGCGCTCGGGCGACGGGCTGTCAGGCTGCGGCATCCTCCTCGACGCCGACCCCGGCCCATGCGGCGCGGACGGCGGCGACCTCCTCCGACTCCTCACCGTACTCGGTGGCCGCCGCGGCCAGGGTGGCGGCGGCGAACGCGCGGAAGTCGGCGGTCGGCTCGAGCGTGCCCGCGGTGAGGGTGCGGTACCAGATGAGCCCGGCGCGCTCCCACGCGAAACCGCCCAGGGCCGTCGCCGCGAGGTAGAACGCTCGGTTGGGGATACCGGAGTTGATGTGCACGCCCCCGTTGTCGTCGGAGGTTTCGACGTAGTCGCGCATGTGCCCCGGCTGGGGGTCTTTACCCAGCACGTCGTCGTCGTACGCCGTGCCCGGCGCCTTCATGGACCGCAGCGCCTCACCCTGCACGGCGGGAGCGAAGATGCCCGCACCGATCAGCCACGTCGCCTCGTCGGCGCGCTGCCGGCCGTGGTGCTGTTCGGCGAGGGCCCCGAAGACGTCGGAGAGGGACTCGTTGAGCGCCCCTGACTGCCCCTGGTATTCCAGGCCACCGGAGGCCTCGGTCACCCCGTGGCCGAGCTCGTGGGCGATGACGCTCAGCGACCGGGTGAACCCGACGAACACGTCGCCGTCGCCGTCGCCGAACACCATGCGCTCGCCGTTCCAGAACGCGTTGTCGTAGTCGTCGCCGTAGTGCACCGTGGCCAGCAGCGATCCGCCCGCGGCGTCGATGCCGTCGCGACCGAAGGCGTCCCAGAAGAAGTCGTACGTCTCGCCCAGACCGTCGTACGCCTCGTCGACGGCCCCGTCGCCGGTGGGGGCGTCGTCTTCGCTGCGCACGCGTCGGCCGGGCAGGTTCTCGGTGTTCGCCGCATCGGAGATGATGCGGTCGGGGGCGGGGCCGGTCTCGGCGACCAGGGCGTCGCCCTCGATCGACAGTCGCAGTCGCGTGCGCGTGGGCCGCGGCGGGCGGGGCAGGGCGAGGGTCTTCCGCGCCGCCGCGGCCGCCCGAGCGAGGCGGGGGTCATCGGTCTGCGCGAGACGGTCGAGCAGGAACGGGGGGACGATGCCGGGGGTCATGCGCCGAGGGTAGCGCCGAGCTCCGACATCGCGGCATCCCTTGCCCGAGGCCGGTGGACGGGATCCGTCGTCGAGCGCCGGGGGAGGAGCCGAGCCCGAGGTCGGGGGCGCGGGAGTCTCCCCGGGATGAGCCTCACCCCGGAAGCGTCGGAATGGATGCCAGCAGCTGCCGCGTGTACGCCGCCTGGGGCTGCAGCAACACCTTCTCGGTCGGCCCCTGCTCGACGATGCGGCCGTCCTTCATGACGACGACCTGGTCGCACACGTTCTGCACCACGCCGATGTCGTGCGAGACGAGCACGAGCGTGAGCTGCTGCTCGGCGCGCAGGCGGGCGATCAGCCGCAGGATCTGCGCCCGGACGGTGACGTCGAGCGCCGACAGCGGCTCGTCCCCGACGAGGATGCGCGGGCGGTGCACGATCGCCCGCGCGAGGGCGATGCGCTGACGCTGTCCGCCCGAGAACTCGTGCGGGAACCGCGCCCCCGCGTCCGCGTCGAGGCCCACCTGTTCGAGCACCTCGCGCACGCGCGCCCGCCGGTCGCCGTCGATGCCGAGCGCCCACAGCGGCTCGCCCACGATCCGCTCGACGTTCATGCGCGGGTCCAGCGAGGCGTAGGGGTCCTGGAAGACGATGCCGGTGGCCCGGCGCAGCCAGTGCAGCGAGCGGGCCGAACCGCGACCGTCGACGGCGCGCCCGTCGACCTCGACGGTGCCGGCGCTAGGCACGTCGAGACCGAGCAGCAGGCGCACGAGCGTCGACTTGCCCGAGCCCGACTCGCCGATGATGCCGACGGCCGACCCCGCGGTGACCATCAGGTCGACGTCGACGAGTCCGGGGGTGCGCTCGGCGCGGCCGAAGCCGCGCGTGCGGGGGGCGAGGTAGTCGCGCGAGAGTCCGCGCGCGCGGATCAGCGCCTCTGTCACGGTGACTCCTCCCCGTCGGGCTCGGCCGACGGCGCGGCATCCGGGAGCGGCGTCGAGGAGGGCGGCCCCGATCGCTCCGGATGCCACAGCGTCGCGGTCGCGTCGCGCAGCAGCGCCCGCGTGACCGGCGACGACGGAGCGCGCAGCAGGTCGTCGACCGCGCCCTGCTCGACCACCCGCCCGTGTTCGAGCACGACGGCATGGGTCGCCACCTGGGCCAGCACGGCGAGATCGTGCGTGATGAACACGAGCGACATCCCGGCATCCTGGACGAGGTCGCGCAGCAGCGCGAGGATGCCCGCCTGGATGGTCACGTCGAGCGCCGTCGTGGGCTCGTCGGCGATGAGAAGGCGCGGGCGGCACGCGAGCGCCATGGCGATCGCGACGCGCTGGCGCTGCCCTCCCGAGAGCTGGTGCGGGTAGCGCGAGACGAGCCGCTGCGGATCGGGGAGGGCGACGCGCTCCGCCTCGACCACGGCGCGGCGCAGGGCCTCGCGGCGTGAGACGCCCTCGTGGATGCGCACGGACTCGCCGATCTGGCGGCCCACGGTGCGGATCGGGTTCAGCGCCGTTCGCGGCTCCTGGAAGACGATGCCGATGTCGTCGCCGCGCAGCGCGGCGAGCTGCGCGTCGGGCAGGCCGAGGATCTCGCGGTCGTTCCACCGCACGCTGCCCGTCGTGCGCGCGCCCTCGGGGAGGAGCCCGAGGATCGCCAGGGAGGTCAGCGATTTGCCCGAGCCCGACTCTCCGATCAGACCCACGCGGGCGCCGTCGGGTACGTCGAACGACACCCCGTCCACGACCGTGCGGCCGCCGATCTCGACACGGAGGTCTCTCACGACGAGGCTCACGCGACCACCCCCGGGACCGGGGTGCGCGCGGACGGGGTCCGCTCGGCGAGCGTCGGGTCGGCGGCCTCGCGCAGCGCGTCGCCGAGCAGGTTCAGTCCGAGCACGGTGAGGGTGATCGCGAGCCCCGGCCACACGACCGTCAGGGGATGAACGGCGATGTAGCGCTGCAGATCGCTCAGCAGCACGCCCCACGACGGTTGGGTGACCGGCGCGCCGAAGCCGAGGTACGACAGTCCCGCCTCCGCCAGGACGGCGACGGCCATGCCCCACGACAGCTGCACGATGAACACCGGAGCGACGTTGGGCAGCAGGTGGCGCGTGAGGTTCTGCCACGTCGACAGACCGCTCGCGCGCCCCGCGAGCACGAAGTCGCTGTGCAGCACTCGACGCAGCTCGGGACGCGTGACGCGGGCGACGTTCACGCCGAAGCCGATGCCCACCGCCCAGATCACGACGAGGAGCGACCCGCCCCACACCGCCGAGATCATCATCGCGATGATCAGCACCGGGAACGCCACCAGGATGTCGACGAGCACGGCGACGCTCTCGCGGATCCACCGGGCGGTGAGCGCACCGAGGGCGGCGAGGGCGATGCCCAGGATCGAGGCGACCACCCCGGCGCCCACCGCCACGACGACGGTCGTGCGGGCTCCGGCCATGAGCAGGCTCGCGATGTCGCGGCCGCTGTCGTCGGTGCCGAGCACGTGCGGCCACGAGGGGTCCGCCCACCGCGATCGCACGTCGACCGAGGCCGGGTCGAAGGGCGTCCAGACGAGCGAGACGAGGGCGGTGAGCAGGACCAGCCCCACCACCAGGATGCCGAAACGGCCGGTGCCCATCGCGAGCAGACGTCTCAGGGTGCTCACGCGGCCTCCCGCTGTCGGGGGTCGATGAGGCGGTGCACGAGGTCGACGACGAAGCCCACGATGAGCACGATCCCGGTCAGGGCGAGCAACTCGCCCTGCACCTTCGGGAGGTCGCGCGCGGCGACGTCGGCGACGAGCATGCGCCCGACCCCGGGGAGGGTGAACAGCTGCTCGATGACGACCGCGCCCACGATGATGCCGGCGATCTGCAGACCGAGCACCGTGATGACCGAGAGGCCCACGTTCGGCAGGCCGTGGCTGAGCAGGGCGCGCGTGCGGGTCAGACCCTTGGCGGCCGCGGTGCGCACGTAGTCCTGGCCGAGGGCCTGCAGCGTGGCGCTGCGCACGAAGCGCAGCAGCATCGCGCCCTCGACCACGCCGATGGTCACGGCGGGCAGGATCAGGGCGCGGAACGCCGCCGCGGGATCGCCCCAGCCGGCGCGCGGGAACCCCTGGGGCGGCAGCCATCCGAGCCAGACGGCGAAGACGACGACGAGCATCATTCCCGCCCACACGACCGGCACCGCGGCGAGGGCCTGCGCTCCGACGCTGAACGCCGTCCCCCACGCGCGTCGCCGACCGAGGGCGGAGAGCACCCCGAACGGGATGCCGACCACCACCGCGACTGCCAGCGACATCGCCGCGAGGGGGACGCTGACCTGCGCCTTGTCGAGGAGCTCCGCCACCACCGAGGTGCCGGTCAGCAGCGACGTGCCGAGGTCGCCGCGGAAGAGCCCGCCGATCCACGCCGTGTACTGCTGCCACAGGGGCACGTTCAGTCCGAGGCTCTCGCGGATCGCGGCGACCTGCTCGGGGCCGGCCTGCGTGCCGCCGACCAACTGGGCGACGTCGCCGGGGAGCACCCGCAGGGAGAGGAAGATCAGCACGCTGGCCACGGCCAGGCCCACCACGAGCAGGCCCAGCCGTGTCAGCGTGTAGCGGATCACTCCGCCGCGACCGTCACGCCCGCGAGCGGCAGGCGCACGTTGAGGGAGTTCTTCGGAAAGTTCGCGACGTCGGTGGCCACCGCGGTGCGCGGTGCCGACAGGAACAGCCAGTCGGCGGCATCCTCGTCGTCCACGATGCGGGCCGCCTCGGCGAGCAGGTCGGACGACTGCTGCTCGTCGGTGCTGGCGAGCGCCTGCGCATACAGACCCTGCACCTCGGGGTTGTCGTAGCCGAAGTAGTACGAGGGGTTCGCCCAGTTGCCGAAGTCGCGGGCCTCGACGTGCCGCACGAAGCTCAGGTCGTAGTCGTGGTTCGTGTACACGTCGGTCAGCCAGGTGGAGAAGTCCACCTGGTCGACCTTGAGGGTCACGCCCACGTCGGCGAACGACGACACCAGGAAGGTCGCGAGCGTCCCGGGGTAGACGTTGGGGATGGTGAGCGTCAGGTTCAGGTTCTCGGCGCCGGCCTCGGCGAGGAGTTCGCGCGCGCGGTCGGGGTTGTACGAGATGCTCCCCGTGAGGTCTTCGTATCCCGGGTCGAGAGGGGGGATCGGGCCGTTCAGGGGCTGCGCGGTGACGAGCGTCTCGGCGAGGGCGTTGTGGTCGATGGCCAGGCGCAGGGCCTCGCGGATGCGCTGGTCGTTCAGCGGTGCCCGGGCGTTGTTGAACGCGAGCGTGCCCTTGTCGGTGGTCAGCCCGGTCTCGATCGTGAAGGTGTTCGTCGCCTCGATCTGGCTCTGCAGCTCGGGGTCGATCTCGAGCGCGACGTCGATGTCGCCGCTGACCGCGGCGTTGGTGGCGGCGCTCTGGTCGGGGATGTAGTCGAGCACGACCTCGGCGACCCCGGCCTTCTCGCCCCAGTAGCCGTCGTAGCGCGAGAGGGTCAGGCTCTGCCCCGTGCTCCAGTTCTCGACGCGGAACGGGCCGGTGCCGTTCGCGGCCGTCTGAAGGTTCGTGGTGTCGCCGTTCTTGAAGACGAGACCGGCGCGACCGGTGAGGGCGAACAGGAAGTCGCTGTTCGGCTGCGCGAGCGTGACGACCACGGTCGTCGCGTCGGGGGAGGCGATCGAGGTGACGCCCGCGAGATCCGCGCTGCTCTGGATGGTCGCATCGTCCTTCGCGGTCTGCAGAGAGGTCACGACGTCGTCGGCGGTGAGGGCGCTGCCGTCGTGGAAGGTGACGCCGTCGCGCAGGGTGAAGGTGTAGGTGAGGCCGTCTGGGGAGATCTGCCAGGCGGAGGCGAGGGCGGGGACGATGGCGTTGTTCTGGTCGCCGTCCCGCGTCACGAGGCCCTGGTAGACGTTGTCGATGAGCGCCTGCTCGAGAGCGGCGCCGCTCGTGTGACGGATGTCGAGGTTCGAGGGCTCGAGCGACAGGCGCACCGTGAGGGTGGCGTTGGGATCGGGGTCGCCCGTCGGTCCGGGGGAGGTGGTGGTCCCGGTGCACGAGGTCAGCAGGAGGGCTCCGATCAGGAGCGTGCTCGTGGCGAGAGCGGTGCGGCGCAGCATTGCGGGGGTGTCCTTTCGCAGGCCGAGGGCATCCGAGTGCTGTGGATGCCGTGCAGGAGTGCAATCAGCCTACTTTCACCGGCATTCCCCGACCGCCGTTCGTGACGGAGCGCGACCGTATGTGACGCGCCGCGCGGAGGGGGTGCGGCTCAGCGCGCGGGGTCGTCGACCGCCACCTCGCGGATGAGGGCGGCGAGGCCGGCCGGATCCTCCTCCTGCGCGTTGTGGCCCGTGCCGAGCACTCGCACGTCGGCTCCGGCGACCCGGCGCGCGAGGTCGTCGGCGTCCGCCGCGGTGACGAAGCCGCGCTCCCCGCGCACGAGGGTGACGGGAGCGGCGACCTCGGCCAGATCGTCCCAGCCCGTGCTCGCGAGCACCGCGCGAACGGCATCCGGGGTGGTCGGATCGGCCCCGGCGTTCGCCGCGGCCGCGGCCAGGTGGGCGAAGTGGTGCTTCCACTCCACGCGGCCGTCCGCGCGCACGCGGGAGTTGAGGAAGACCCCGCGTGCCGCCGCCTCCGGCGAGCCCCCGAGTCCGAACGACAGCGCGCGCTCCACGAGCTCGTCACGCGAGGCCCAGTCGGTCGGACCGGCGAAGAACGCGCGGATCTGCGCGGGACCCGCGCTCGGATCGACCCCGGGGGTGATGTCGACGATCACGAGTCGAGAGACCAGATCGGGTCGGGATGCCGCGACCGCGGCCGCCGTGAGCCCGCCCAGCGAGTGGCCCACGAGCACCTGGGGGGTGCTCGCCCACTGTTCCAGGGCGCTGATGACGTCGGGAGCGAGCACGCGGGCGACGTAGGCGGCGTCGTCGCGCCACGACGAGTCGCCGTGGCCCGGCAGGTCGAGGGCGAGGGCGGGCAGCCCGAGGTGCAGGAGGGTCGTGTCCCACGTGTGCGCGTTCAGCCCGGCCCCGTGCAGGAGCGTGACGGCCGGGGGAGCGTCTCCCCATCGCAGCCCGCTCAGATGCCGCCCGTCCGCGAGCGGGAGGTCGACGCGCGAGACCGGGGGGACGGCGGCGCCGAGGGCGGCCGCCTGGGCGGGGAGGAACGAAAACTCGTCGAGCTCGGGCATGGGGTTCAGCCTGTCACCCGCCGACCGGATGCCGCCAGCCCGCCGCCGCGCGGCGTCACGCGCGACGGTCGTCTCGGGTGGGCCCTGCGCGCGGGGGATCGCGGCGGGGAGGCCGAGACGTCGCCGAGCGTTCCCACGCTCGTCGCCGGCCGCGGTCCTAGGCTGTCGCCATGGGCGAGGAACGGCGTGTGCACCTGTCGAGGTCGGCTCCCGAGGCGTACGCGGCGCTGCGCGCGTTCTCGACGACGGTGGGCCGGCTCGCGGCCGAGGCCGGGATCGACGCGCGGCTGCGCGAGATCGTCCAGATCCACGCGTCCCAGCTCAACGGCTGCGCCTATTGCGTGCGCGTCCACGTCGACGGCGCGGTGAAGGCCGGCCTCGACGCCGACGTCATCGCGCAGATCGCGACGTGGCGGGAGTCCGGGGTGTTCGACGAGCGCGAGCGCGCGGCCCTGGAGCTGACGGAGTCGTTCACCTTCATCCACAGGGACGGCGGGATCTCCGACGAGGTGTACGACCAGGCGGGCGGCATCCTGAGCGAAGCCGAGTACGTCGCGATCAGCTGGGTGCTCGTGGCGATCAACGCCTTCAACCGCGTCGCGATCGCCGGCCGCTATCCGGTCCCGCCGCGCGGTGCCGCCGGGGTCGTCGCCTCCGACGCCGCACCCCTCGCCACGACGGCGCCGCGTACGCCGCACGTGCACGCGGACGGCACCGCGTGACCGGGTCGCTGGTCTCGGGGGCGAGCAACTTCCGCGACGTCGGCGGTCTGCCGGCGGGGGGAGGGCGCACGCGGTCGGGGGTGCTGTTCCGCTCCGGCAATCTCGCCGCGGTGGACGACGACGGCATCGAGGCGCTGCGCGGGATGGGGCTGCGGCGGATCGTCGACCTGCGCGACCAGAGCGAACGCGCCCATGACCCCAGCCGGCTCGACGACCTTCCCGTCGAGGTGCAGCACGAGCCACTCTTCCTCGGCTCGGTCGCCTCGTTCTTCGCGCGGGACCTGAGCCTCGAGCAGCTGTACGCCGAGATCGCCGACGCCTCCGCGGACCGCGTGGTGTCGGCGATCCGCGGCATCCTGATCGAGCGACCGGTGCTCGTGCACTGCACGATCGGAAAGGACCGCACGGGTGTGACGATCGGCATCGCGCTCGCCGCCGCCGGCGTCGACCCGGACGCGGTCGTGGCGGACTACGCGCGCACCGAGGCCCTCCTGCCCGCGCGGCGCAACGCCCAGGTGCTCGCCGCCATCCGGGCCCTGCACCCCGAGAACGTCCACGCCGAGGATCTCGCGACCCGGTCGCCCGAGCGCGCGATGCGTGCGCTGCTGGCGCACCTCGACGCGACCTACGGTTCGGCGGCCGGCTACCTGCGCGCCCACGGGATGACGGATGCCGAGATCCACCGTCTCCGCGAGGTGCTGGTGGAGTGATCCACGCGTGGATCATCAGCCCGAACACAGGTTAGGCAACCCTTCATCGGGCGTATACTCGTTTCATCATGGCCACCTCCTCCGAGCACAACGACGCCGCCTGCCGCGCGTCGCGGCACACCCGCGTGCAGCACCTCGTGACCGCCGACGAGACCTCTCTCGCCGAGCTCGAGGCGCTGCTGGCGACCCTGCCGATCTGCTCGACCGGGCGCGTGTTCATCGAGGTGCCCGACGAGTCCTGGATCGGACGCGTCGCGGCCCCCGCCCGCATGACGATCGCCTGGCTCGATCGATCGCGCCGCGGCGGCGCCCCCGGCACCGGCCGTGCCTGCGCTCCCGGCCAGGCCCTCGCCCGCGCCGTGTCGGGCTGGGCCGGAGAGATGCTCTGCTGCGACGACGATGCGACCCGCGTCATCCTGCTCGGCGGCTACCTCGGCACCGCGGAGATCGTCGACGAGCTCGTGTCGCGGCACGGCGTCGACCCGCTCGCGATCCACACGCCCGAGCGCTTCGGTCTCGCGACCGCGCGCTGACGGCTGAGGCCCCCGCGCCCCGGGCCGGACGGCGGCTCGGACGCGCTCGGAGAGACGTCGGGAGTGCTCAGCTGCCCCGGGGCACGTAATTGCCCTCGACGAGACCGGCCTCGATCTCGAAGCGGTTGCGCAGGGGGTTCCGCCCGGCGAGGGCGTACAGCAGGGGCATGAGGAACCCGTAGCGCTGCCACTGTCGCTTGTGCACGGCCTCGTGGCCCAGCACGACGTCGGTGGGGCGGTCGTCGCCGGTGAGGAAGCATCCGCCCACGCACACGCCCCCGCGCGGGAACGCCCACGCCGGCAGGCCGCGGAACACCCACAGCCCGTGCCGCTTCTCGATGCGACCGGTGCTCCAGATCGACCCCCAGACCCACCCCACGGTGCAGCCGTACCAGTAGCCGACGCGGCTGACGGGGGAGTCGAGGAGGATGCCGGGGATGAAGCGGTCGAGACGGCGACCGCGCGCCACGGCGCGCTCGGCGCGCTCCCGCCAGTCGGCGGGCGGGCGGGGGATCGGGCTCACGCGAGGGCGCCGATCAGCCGCAGGATCGTGCCCAGGTCGTCGACGGCCGCGGCGGGACTCGACGGCGAGAACGCGGTCAAGGTCGCTCCCGCGAGCGGCACGCGCGCGCGCAGTGCGCGAATGGATGCCACGACGTCGGCGGTGCGCGCTCCGAAGGGCACGGCGTGGGCGACGCCGCCCATCTCGGCCGGGTCGAGGGCGTCGAGGTCGACGTGCACGTGAACGCGGGTCGCTCCCGTGGCGGCGACGGCGTCAGCGAGGGCCTCGGGGGCGGAGAGCTCTTCGGTGCGCAGGACGGTGATGCCGTGCGCGGCGACGAACGCCTCCTCGTCGGGGTCCCACGCGCGGGTGGCCACGAGCACCAGTCGCGAGGGGGCGATCCCGGGCTCGAGGCGCAGGAGATCCTCTCCCTCGCCGGCGATGGCGCGCAGCACCATTCCCGTGAACGCTCCGCTGGGGGAGGAGTCCGGGGTGTTCAGGTCGGGGTGGGCGTCGATCCAGACCACCGCGAGATCGTCGCCCGCGACGGCCAAGACGGCGCCGAGGGCGACACCGCAGTCGCCGCCGACGACGACGGCCGGTTCGGGCGAGGAACGCACGGCCTCCTCGATGCGTTCGCGCATGCGCACCAGCGCGCTGAGGCGGTGGACGCGCGTGCCCTGCGCGTCACCGGCTTCCGCGGGCGCCTCGAGCACGGTCGTGGCGGCGCGGGGGAGGTCTCCCGCGATCGCCTCGGCTCCGTCGATGAGCTGCATCGCGCGGGACGACGACGATCCCTGCCACTGCGGGGCGACGATGAATCGGGCCATGGGTGTCCTCACCGCGAGAGGGGGAGTGCGCCGCCCGACGGATCGGACGGCGCACTCCGGGGATCGATCAGACCTGGTCGGGGCTGGGGGCGTCGATCGCGGCCCGCTGCGGGCCGCCGACCTTGAGCGCCGCCAGGCGCGCCTCGACCTCGGTGAGCTCTCCGACGTCCTCGAGGGCGTTGAACTGCGCGTCGATGCTCGAGGCGGCGAGCTCCTGCTTCCCGGCGGCCAGGGCCTCCTCGCGGCGGATCTTGTCTTCGAAGCGGCCGAGCTCGCTGGTCGGGTCGAGGACGTCGATCGACTTGACGGCGTCGTGCACCTTGTTCTGCGCCTCGGCGACCTTCGCGCGCGCCGTGAGCTCGTTGCGCTTGGCCTTGAGCTGCTCGAGCTTGGTCTTCATGCCGTTGAGGCCGTCTTTGAGCTTGTCGACGACCTCGGTCTGGGCGGCGATCGTGGGGGCGGCGGCCTTGGCCTCGCCCTCGGCGGTGATCTGACGCTGCAGCGCGATCTTCGCGAGGTTGTCGAACTTGTCGGCCTCGCCGACGTTGCCCGCCGCGCGCAGCTCGTCGCCCTTGCGGCTCGCGGCGAGGGCCTTGTTGCCCCACTCGGCCGCGGCCTGGACGTCTTCCTGGTGGTCGCGCTCGAGCAGGCGCAGGTTGCCGATGGTCTCGGCGATGGCCGACTCGGCGTCGGCGATCGAGTTCGAGTAATCGCGCACGAGCTGGTCGATCATCTTCTGCGGGTCCTCGGCCTGATCGAGGAGCGCGTTGATGTTCGCGCGGACGAGGGTCGAGATGCGACCGAAGATGGACTGCTTGGCCATGCGGGGTGTTCCTTCCTGAGGGCGACGATGTCGAGTCTGGTGTCGGATGCTACGAATTCTCTGTGATGGCGGGCTGCGCCGCGAGGGGGTCAGCGTCGACGGCCTCCGCCCCCGCCGGAACGGCTCCGACCGCCGCCGCTCGAGAAGCCGCGGCCGCCTCCGCTGCGCGAGCGACCGCCGCCCGAGAAGCCTCCGCCTCCGCCGCTGCGCGACCGGCCGCCGGAGAATCCGCCGCCGCCGCCGAATCCGCCGCCGAGGCCGCCGATCCCTCCGAAGCCGCCCAGGCCGCCGAGTCCGCCGCCCCCGAACCCGCCGCGACGCCGGCTCCCGCCGGAGAGGGCGTTGATGGCGATCCCACCGAGGATCGCGCCCATGAGGTCTCCGCCGCCCCCGCCTCCGGCCCCGAACGAGCCCACGTCGCTCTGAGCGAGCGAGGCGGCCTCTCCGGCGCGCTGCGCGGCGCGCTGGGCGGTGGCCAGTGCCGCGGTGGGGTCGGTGGAGCGCAGCTGCTCGGCCTGCACGAGAGCCGCCCCGGCCTCGGCCAGCCGGGTGCGCGCGGTGGGTCCCACGGCGCCGCGTCGCGCCGCGATGAAGTCCTCGGTCGCGCTCACCTGGGCGTGGGCCTGGGCGAGCACGGTGTCGAGCTGGCTCTCGGCGCGTCGGCGGCGCTCCGCCTCGTCTCGCGCGGCGTCGAGGACGCCGTCGATCGTCGCGTTCGCCTGTTGCAGCTGCTCGACCGCGCGCAGGGGACTCGTCCGATCCGCCGCGAGCAGGGCCCGGGCGGCCTCGAGCTGGGCGCGGGTCGAGGCCGACGCCGCGGCGACCCTGCCGTCGGGATCCGCCAGGCTCTGCGCCGCGACGAGATCTCCCTCGATCTCGGCGACGAGGGCGCCCGCCCGCCGGGCGGCGTCGTCGAGCGCGCCGCCGAGGGTGCCGACGGCCTGTTCGAGGGTGTCGGCCTGGGCGACGGCGGTCTGCGCCGCGCGGATGGCCACGGCGGCCTCGCCGGTCCTCCCGGCCGCGAGCGCCTCCGCGGCCTCCGCCTCCTGCGCCGCGGCGAGGTCGAGACGCGATCGCGCCTGGGCGGGGTTGTCGGCGATCGGGCTCAGGGCGTCGTCGGCGAAACGCGCGCGGAGGCTCTGCAGATCGGTCTCGGCCGCGCCGAGGGAGGCGGCGACCGCCTCGCGACGCGCGCGCGCCGCCTCAAGCGCCGCCGGCGCATCGGCTTCGAGGGCCCGCAGCTCGTCGAACGCCGCGGCCTTGGCATCCAGGGCCTCATCGGCGGACTGGCACAGTCGCAGGATCTCGATGTAGGCCGCGCGCTGCTGGTCGGGCGTCTCGGGGGTGTCGTCGTCGAGCTGCTGCTGCAGCGTGAAGGCCCGGTCGAGGTCGGCCTTGGCCTGCGTCAGGGTCGCGGCGAAGGGCGCCGCCGCGTCGTCGCCGAACTGGGCGCGGGCGAAACCGAGCTCCTGCTCGCTGGTCTTGAGGGCGTCGTCGGTCGCGACGAGCGCGGAGCCGGCGCGGCGCGCGAGCTCGTCGATGCTCTCGGCCGGGGCGGGGGCCGCGGCCGCGCCCGCGCGACGGCGGCGGAGGAAGAGCCACAGCAGCACGCCCGCGATCGCGACCAGCAGGACGGCCACGAGCACGATCGGACCGAGGGCGGGGCCGCTCTCGGTCGCGGGCGTCGGCGGAGGGACGGGGAGGTTGCCGCCGGCCTGCGCGTGCGCCGCGCGGATGCCGTCGGCGGCGGCGATCGCCGCTCCCGCGTCGTCGCCGGCCTCGAGGGCCGGCTGGATGCGGTCCTGCTCGATGGACGACAGCTGGGCGGCCGACAGCTCCCCACTGTCGACGTCGCCCGAGAGGTAGAACGAGAAGGCGTCGCCGTCGACGGCGATGGCGAGCACGTACTGCCGCGCGTTGAGCTGGTTCTGGTTGGCCGTGTCGTTGGCCCAGTCCTGCGCGTCGGACGGGTCGGTGAACGCGTCGACGTAGACGACCCACAGGTCGAGCCCCGTCTGCGCGGACAGGGCCGAGAGCGTCGACTGCACCTCCGCCTCCTGGGCGTCGGTGAGGGCGTCGATCCGGTCGACCACGTAGCTCGAGCCGAGCGACGGCGGAGGAACGGCGGCCGCGGTCAGCGGCATCCCCAGGATCGCGAAGACCGCGATCGCGACGACACCGATCGCCTGTGCCACCCTCGGCATTCGCATGCATCCTCCTTCGGCGCCCGACGGATCCACCCTATAAACGACCCCCGACACCCGGGTAGGAGCGGCGCGTCCGCCCTCGGCGTCCGCGCGGGCCGCCTAGGCTCGAACGCTCGGAGGTACAGCACCATGGACGACCGTTACGGCACCGACGTGCTCGCGCGCGGCTGGCGCGACGCCGGACGCATCACGCCCGTCGAGGTCGCGGCATCCGCCGATCTCGTCGTCGAGGTCGCGGGCGACGGCTACGTCGGCGCGGTGATCCGCATCGACGGCATGAACGTCGAGCTCGAGGACCGCTTCGGCAAGCGCCGGCTGTTCCCGCTCGGCGGCGGGTTCCTCGTCGAGGGGAAGCCCGCGGTGCTCAAGGCCCCCGCGGCCGCATCGAAGGGCCGTACGCGCACGGCGTCCGGCTCGTTCGCGGCCGAGGACCAGCGCGCGCGCACCGCCCGCGCGAGCCGCATCTTCGTCGAGGGCAAGCACGACGCCGAGCTCGTCGAGAAGGTCTGGGGCGCCGACCTGCGCGCCGAGGGCGTCGTCGTAGAGTTCCTCGAGGGCGTCGACCTGCTCGAAGAGAAGCTGGATGCCGAGCCCCCCACCGCCGAGCGACGCTACGGCGTGCTGGTGGACCACCTCGTGCCGAACTCCAAGGAGTCGCGCATCGCCGAGAAGATCGCGCGCGGTCGGCACGGCGCCCACGTCCGCATCGTCGGCCACCCCTTCGTCGACGTGTGGCAGTGCGTCACCCCTCGCGCCCTCGGCATCGCCGCGTGGCCCGAGGTGCCCCGCGGCATCGAGTGGAAGGTCGGCGTCTGCCGCGCCCTCGGCTGGCCCGCCGAGGAGCAGGCCGACACCGCGCGGGCGTGGCAGCACATCCTGTCGAAGGTCACGACCTTCCGCGACCTCGAACCGGCCCTTCTCGGCCGCGTCGAGGAGCTCATCGACTTCGTGACGGTCCCGTGAGCGGCCGCAAGCGCGCCCTCTCGCGCGAGTCGCCAGAATCTGTCGCTTCCGCACCGGCGAAGCGACAAGAAATGGCGAGTCACGCGGCGGATAGCCTGGAAGATGCCGCCGCCCCCGTGTTCCGCGACAAGCCGGTGTCGTTCGTCCGGCGCAGCGGCCGCATGTCCGAGGCGCAGGACCGCGCCTGGGCCGAGCTGTCGCCGTTCTACCTGCTGCCGGTCGAGCGCGCCGCGGCCGCCACGAGCGTGAAGGCCGGAACCGCGATCGACCCCGCGGCCGTGTACGGCCGCTCGGCCCGGCTCGTCGTGGAGATCGGCTCCGGTCAGGGTCACCAGATCGTGTCGGCCGCCCAGGCCGCGCCCGAGACCGACTTCCTCGCGGTCGAGGTGTTCACCGCGGGTCTGGCCCGCACGATGCTCGACGCCGATCGCGAAGGCGTGAAGAACCTGCGCCTGGTCGAGGCGAACGCGCCGGAGGCGCTCGAGCACCTGCTGCCCGCGGCATCCGTCGATGAGCTCTGGGTCTTCTTCCCCGACCCCTGGCACAAGAACAAGCACACCAAACGCCGTCTCGTCGCCCCCGACTTCGCGCGCATCGCGGCCCAGGCGCTCCGCCCCGGCGGCACCCTGCGGCTCGCGACCGACTGGCAGGACTACGCCGATCAGATGCGCGACGTCTTCGACGCCGCCATCGGCTTCGAGCGGGCGTTCGCGGGGGAGTGGGCCGAGCGCTTCGAGGGGCGCGTGCTCACCGCGTTCGAGCGCAAGGGGCTGCGCGTCGGCCGCGACATCCGCGACCTGACCTACACCCGGGTCTCACCGTGACCGCCCACACCGCGGTGCCGGTCCGCGAGCGTTCCACGTGGACGCCCAAGCTGATCCCGGCGCTCGCGGTGTGCCTCGCCGCCCCCGCTCTGTTCGTCGTCCAGATCGTCTGGCTCGGGTGGGTCCTTCTCGCCCTCGCCGTGGCATCCGCCGTTCTCGTCGATCGCCGCAACGGCGTCGCCCTCGCTCGCTCCGACGAACCGAGCATCGCCCGCGACATCTCGCTCGTCGCTGCGGGGCAGTTCATCGTCAGTCTCATCCCGCTGCACGCCGAGCTCGACAACGCGGCCTTCGTGCGGTTCACACTCGCCCTCGGCGGGGCGGTCGTCGTGCCGTACGTGATCTCGCGCTTCGTCTACCGGGATCGCGCGATCTCGTTCCCCTGGCGCGGCGGCGGACGCTGGACCTGGTGGCAGTGGGCCTGGCTGGCCGGCGTCATCGTGCTCGGCTACCTGATCCTGCCGTTCTACTTCATCACCTCCGGCGTCTACACGAACTGGCCCGAGGTGACCACTCCCGACCTCATCGCCCGCCTCTTCGTGGGGGTCGGTGCGGTGGGCATCTGGGACGAGCTGTTCTTCATCTGCACGGTCTTCGTGCTGCTCCGCCGGCACTTCCCCGACCTCACCGCCAACCTGCTGCAGGCGGTCGTGTTCGTGTCGTTCCTGTGGGAGCTCGGCTATCAGGCGTGGGGTCCGTTCCTGACGGTGCCGTTCGCGATCGTGCAGGGCTTCCTCTTCCTCAAGACGCGCTCGCTCTGGTACGTCGTGACGGTGCACCTGCTCTTCGACGCGGTCGTCTTCGGCGTGCTCGTGCACGCGCACAACCCCGGCGCGGCCTCGATCTTCCTCCTCTGACCCCGGATCCGGGCTCCCGGATCGCGGATGCCGCGGTGCCCGGGTTCTGCCCAGGTGCGCTCGCTACCCTGGACACCGGACGCCCACCGCGTCCCCGGACGAGGGATCAGTACCCGGACTGCGACAAGACTGGCCAAGGAGCTGTGCTGTCATGTCGTGGGTCATCCTCATCGTCTCCGGTGTCTTCGAGGCCGTCTGGGCCACCGCCCTCGGTCGGTCGGAGGGCTTCACCAAGCTCTGGCCGAGCCTGATCTTCGGCGTGGCCCTGGTGGCATCCATGGGGGGACTCGCCGTCGCCATGCGCGAGATCCCGACCGGCACGGCCTACGCCGTGTGGGTGGGGATCGGAGCGGCCCTCACGGTCGTGGTCGCAATGATCAGCGGCGCCGAGGCGATCTCGGTGGTGAAAGTGCTGCTGGTGCTGGGCCTGGTGGGCTGCGTGATCGGCCTGAAGCTCGTGGGCGACGCCCACTGACCAGGGGATTTCGACGGAAGTCAACCGTAGGGAACGGTCAGTTTCATCCGGTACCATCTGGCGTCACTGCACTTCTCCGGGCCAGACACCGTCGTCACTCGCCCATGTCTTCCCCTGTGAAAGGTTCCGAGTGAGCGCACCGCCGAGCGAGCTTGTCACCCCGACGCAACCGTCGAGGGTCATCGGTCGTCCGTCCCGACGGCTGGATCGCCTGCGCGACTCGCGCGTGGGCCGCGCCCTGCGCCAGTACGGCCGCGACGTCCTCCGCACGCCCGAGGGCATCGTGCCCGTCGAGCGCGGGGCGTTCGCCCGCGTCCTGCTCCTGTGGGCGATCGCCCGCACCGTCAACTTCGGCCTGCTCTGGGGCTTCTACTCGATCGCGAAGGCCGCGCGCTGGGGCTTCGGTCCCGACAGCGAGCGCCTCGGCACGTTCTTCGACTACCTCACCGGGTGGGACGCCGACCGTTACGGCCAGATCGCGGCGCAGGGCTACCCGATGTCGCTGCCGATGAACGTGTCGGGCGACATCCTCCCCAACAACTGGGCATTCCTGCCGGTGTTCCCCACGATGGTGCGCGTGGTCTCGGGGGCGACCGGGCTCGGCTGGCAGCCGGTCGCGGTGCTGCTGAGCCTGGGGGCGAGCCTCGGCGCCACGTGGCTGCTCTTCGTGCTGATGCGCACCGTCACCAAGCCGCAGCCGGCCTGGTGGGCGGTGGTGTTCTTCTCCTTCGCGCCGATGTCGTTCCTCTTCGTGATCGGCTACAGCGAGGGCCTGTTCATGCTGCTGATGTTCGCCGGCATGCTGCTGGCCATCAAGCGCCGCTACCTCTGGATCCTGCCGATCGGCCTGATCACCGCGTACACGCGTCCCGGAGTGCTCGCCCTCGGACTGGCCCTGGGCATCGTCTTCCTCGTGCGGTTCTTCCGCCGTCGGGTGGATCCGTTCCCCGTGCGTCAGTGGGCCTCGCTCATGGCATCCGGTCTCGTGATCGCCGTGGCGGGCCTGTCGTGGAATCACATCGCGCAGTTCGTCACGGGAACGCACAACGCCTATATCCGCACGGAGCTCGGCTGGTGGCTCGACTACGTCGGCAACGACGAGTTCACGCCCTTCACGCCCTGGTTCCGGCAGGCGGGGACGCACCTCGGCGTCGTGGGCATCGTGCTCGTGATCGCCCTGATCGTCGCCTTCCTGGCGCTGATGTGGTCGCGACCCGTCCGTCGCCTCGGTCTCATGGTGGTCGCCTACGTCTTCAGCTACGGCGTGTACATCTTCGCGGTCTTCCTCCCGCAGCAGAGCACCTTCCGGCTGCTCATGCCCATGGCGCCCCTCCTGGGCGACGACCGGTGGTCGTCGACGCCGCGGCGCCGCACGGCGATCCTCGTGGGATGCCTGGTGCTGCAGGCCGTCGCGATCCTCCTGCTCTGGACGCGCGGAAACCCTTGATCCCGTTCTGAACGACGGAGGGGACGATGCCGGTCGGCGTCGTCCCCTCTCGCGTTCCCGGCCGGGTCAGTCGGGGCGCCCGCCGGGGTCCACCGCGTCGACGACGGCCTCCTCGACCTCGTTGTCGGCGACGGTCTCGGCCGTGCCGATCGTGTCGTCGTCCTCTTCGGCGAAGGCGCCCGCGGCATCCGCGCCCGGCGCCTCGGCACCCTCGTCGACTCCGGCATCCGCGTCGCCGGCCGGAGCGGTGCCGGGTTCGGGCGGGAGCGGCACCGTCGGTTCCGACGGTGCCGGGGTGGAGGGTTCCGCGGGCGTCGGGGTGGTGGGCTCGGACGGGGTCGGGGGAAGCGTGGGAGTGCTCATGCCGCGACTCTGCGCGAAGAGGACGACGCGGGCGAGGCCCTTCCCGATCCGGCCGTTGCGGTGTAATCGGCAGCCGATAGGCTTTCGGCGGATGAGAGCAGGGGGGATGCCGTGTCGACCGCGCACGATGTGACCAGACGAGATGCGATCGCGCAGTATCACCTGGTGGGTGAGCCGTCCGAGCCCGATTTGCAGGGCCTGGTGGAACTCGCGGCGACCGTCTGCGGCGTCTCGACCGCCGTCATCAACATCATCGACGACCGGATGCAGCATCAGATCGCCGCCGTCGGCATCCAGGCGGCGACCTGCGAGCGCGAGGATTCGATGTGCGCGGCGGTCATCTCGAACCCCGGGCGCGTGGTCGTCTCCGACGCACGGCTCGACGCGCGTTTCGCGGCGAACGCGTTCGTCACCGGCGAGATCGCGAACGTGCGCTTCTACGCCTCGAGCCCGCTCATCACCCCGTCGGGGGTCGCGATCGGAACGCTCTGCGTCTTCGACGACGAGGTCGGGGAGTTGTCGGATGCCAGCAGCCGAGCGCTCGACCTGCTCGCTCATCAGGTGATCGACGTCCTCGAGCTGCGGCGCGTGCAGCGCGACCTGGTGGCGTCCAACCAGCAGCTGGAGAGCTTCGCGACCCAGGTCAGCCACGACCTGCGCAATCCGCTCACCGCGCTGACGGGCTTCCTCGAGCTCGCCGCCGACAGCCCCGAGATGGCCGACGCCCCGCGTGCGGCGCAGTCCCTCGCCCGCGCCGAGGCGGCGGCCGGCCGGATGACGTCGATGGTCACCGACCTGCTCGACTTCGCCCGGATGGGCGGCGCCCGCCCCCACATGACGCAGGTGGACGTGGCCGAGACCGTGGATGCGGTCCTCGAAGACCTCGACGGCGCGCTCGTGCGCACGGGGGCCGAGGTGACCGTCGACGCCTCGACGTTCGTGCGGGGCGACGACACGCTGCTGCGCGTGCTGCTGCAGAACCTCATCGCCAACGCCGTGAAGTTCACCGTCGCGGCCGAGAAGGTGCCCGACGTGCGCGTGAGCGTCGAGACGCTGCCCGACGGATGGCGGATCAGCGTCGACGACAACGGCGACGCGGTGCCGACGGAGCTGCGCGAGCGCGTCTTCGAGCCCATGCAGCGCGGACACGGCGCCGACGTGCAGGGCATCGGCATCGGCCTCGCGACCTGCCGTCGCATCGTCGAGGCCCACGGCGGGACGATCGGCCTCGACGACTCCCCGGCGGGCGGGACGAGGGCGTGGTTCGTCCTCCCCGCGGCCGCCTGACCCGGCCGTTACCGGCCGCGGAGCCGGGGCGCAACCACCGCGACCGGTGTCGGGGGTGGACCGTAGCGTAAGCGCTGTCGGGGGTGATGCCCCGGCATCCGCCTGTACCGAGACGACGACGAGGAGCGACCCGTGGCCCGCAACGTCCGTCTGCTGCACTGCCCTCCGGAGGACGTCTTCCGCGTCCTCGCGAACGGCTGGCTCTATCCGCTGTGGGTCGTCGGCACCTCGCGCATGCGCGACGTGGGCGCCTCCTGGCCCGCGGAGGGGGCGACGCTGCACCATTCGTTCGGATCCTGGCCGATGGTCGTCGACGACACCACGGTGATGCGCGTGTGGGACCCGCCACGGCGGGCCGTGCTCGAGCCCCACGGCGGCCCGATCGGGATCGCGCGCGTCGCGATCGACGTGAAAGCGCGCGGCGCGGGGTGCGTCGTGCGCATCCAGGAGGAGCCCGTCACCGGTCCCACCCGGCTGCTCCCCGACACCGTCTTCGACGCCATCACCCGCTGGCGCAACGCCGAGACCCTGCACCGCCTCGCCTACCTCGCCGAGGGCGGCGCCCCCGGCACCGACGGCGGCGCCGAGGCGATCGGGCGCGAATCGACCGCCGAGGGAGAACCGATCCAGCGATGAGCGAGCACTACGACGCCGTGATCGTCGGTTCCGGTCCCAACGGCCTGGCCGCCGCGGTCACCCTGGCGCGGGCCGGTCTGTCCGTGGCGGTCTACGAGAAGTCGTCGACCTTCGGCGGAGCGGCATCCACCGCGGAACTGACCCTGCCGGGCTTCCACCACGACGTGGGGTCGGCGGTGCACCCCCTCGCGCTCGAGTCGTGGTTCTTCCGCGAGTTCGGGCTCGAGCGTCGGGTGCCGTTCGTGGTCCCCGAGGTCTCGTACGCGCACCCGCTCGACGGCGGGCGCGCGGGCCTGGCCTTCCGCGACCTCGCGCGGGCGGCCGAGGGGCTGGGGGTCGACGGCCGCGCGTACGAGCGGCTCATGCGCCCCCTCGTCGATCACCTGCGCGGTGTCGCCGACTTCACGGGCAACGCGCTGCTGCGGGTGCCGGGGGACCCGCTCGCGGCGTTCTTCTTCGGCGTCCGGGCGCTCGAGCAGGGCGGCCCGTGGTGGAACGCCCGGTTCCGCGAGGAGGTCGTCCCGAGCCTCATCACGGGCGTCTCTGCGCACACGATCCTGCACCAGCCGAGCCTCGCCGCCGGAGGGGCCGGCCTCGTGCTGGCGACCTACGGGCACGGGCGCGGGTGGCCCATCCCGGTCGGGGGCAGTCAGGCGATCGCCGACGCGATGGTCGCCGACATCCGCGCGCACGGCGGGGTTCTGCACGCCGGCGTCGAGGTGACCTCTCTCGCCGAGCTGCCACCGGCCCGGGCGGTGCTGCTCGACACCACTCCGCGCGCGCTCCTCCGCCTCGCGGGGGAGCGGGTGCCGGCGGCCTACCGCCGGGCGCTCCAGCGGTTCCGGTACGGCGGGGGTGTGGCGAAGGTCGACTTCGCGCTGTCCGAGCCGGTGCCGTGGACCACCCCCGAGATCGGCCTGACGGGGACCATCCACGTGGGCGGGACGCGCGCCGAGATCGCCGCGGCCGAGAACGCCGTCGCGCGCGACGAGCTCCCCGACGCCCCGTACGTGCTGGCGGCGCAGCCGACGCTGTTCGATCCCACCCGCGCGCCGACCGGCAAGCACGTCCTGTGGGCCTACACCCACGTGCCGTCGGGGAGTCCGGCCGACCGCGAAGAGGCGGTCGTGCGGCAGATCGAGCGCTTCGCCCCCGGCTTCCGCGACACGATCCTCGCCTCGACCTCGCGCACGGCGGTCGACATCGCGGCGTGGAACCCCAACTTCCCCGGGGGCGACATCTCGGCCGGAGCGCCCACCTTCACCCAGTTGCTCGGTCGCCCGGTCTACCGCCCCGATCCGTGGCGGACGCCGATGAAGGGCGTCTACCTCTGCTCGTCGTCGACGAGCCCGGGCCCCGGGGTGCACGGACTGGCCGGGTGGCAGGCGGCGCTGAGCGCGCTGCGGCACGAGTTCGGCACGCGTCTGCGCCCCGACCTCGCTCCGCGCGACGATCAGCTCTTCTCCGCGGCGCGCTAGACGTGCCGGAGGGAGACAGCGTCTACCGCCTCCGTCGACGTCTGGATGCCGCGACGACGGGCGCCCGTGTGCGCGACGGCGAGCTGCGCGCGGGCAACGCGGCCGGCCGTGCGCTGGGCGGTCGCACGATCCTGGGCTACGACACGCACGGCAAGCACCTGCTCACGCGGTTGGACGGCGGCGAAACCCTGCACACGCACCTCCGCATGCAGGGGTCGTGGACGATCACGATGCCCGGCCGCGCGCTCCCGACCGCCGCGCGCGAGAAGGCACGCGTCCGGATGCGTCTCGACGACGGGCGGGAGGTCTGGGGTCTCGATCTCCCCGTCGTCGAGCTGGTGCCCACGACGCACGAGCGCGACGTCATCGGCCATCTCGGTCCCGACCCGCTGCGTGACGACTGGGATGCCGCGGAGGCGGTGCGCCGGCTCGCCGCCCGGCCCGACCGACCCGTCGTCGCGGCGCTGCTCGATCAGCGCGGCATGGCCGGGCTCGGCAACCTGTGGGTGAACGAACTCGCGTTCCTGCGCGGCATCCATCCCTTCGCGCCGATCGGGGCGACCGATCTCGACGCGCTCGTGGCGCTCGCCGCGCGGTGCCTGCGGGTGTCGGCGACCGTGCCGGGCATGTATCAGGTGACCACGGGCGATCGTCGTCGCGGGGCGTCGCACTGGGTCGTCGGTCGCGCGGGTCGCGCCTGCCTGCGCTGCGGAACGCGGGTTCGGGTGCGCGACGAGGTCGCGAACGACCCGGAGCAGCGGCGCACGTGGTGGTGCCCCCGGTGTCAGCCGGTTCCCGCCGGCGCCGATGTCGGACCCCCGGAGTAGAACGGGACGATGGCCGTCGATCGAGAGAATCTGCTGCGCGTCACGCGCATCTACGCGGAGGACGCCGCGCTCGAGCTGGAGCGCGGGCGGGAGATCGTGGCGCGCTGGCCCGAGGCCGACATCGTGCCGATCGCCTCGCACTGGCAGATCCCCGAGGTGCACGGCGACGAGACCAACGTCGCCCGGTGGGTGCGCATCAAGACCGAAGCCCTCGTGCTGGGTGTGAAGAAGAGCGTCGTCACCCGCGTCAACGGGCGCTCCGCCGACTTCATCGCGCCGTCGTTGTCGAACGGGTGCGCCATGGCGTGCGCGTACTGCTACGTGCCGCGGCGCAAGGGCTACAGCAACCCCATCACGCTGTTCGCCAACATCGATCAGATCAGTCGCCACCTGGCGCGTCACGTCGCCGCCCGAGGGGCGAAGACCGAGCCCAACCAGTGCGATCCCGACGCGTGGGTGTACGACATCGGCGAGAACGGCGACTGCTCGGTCGACGCACTGCTGAGCGACAACGTCCGTGACGTGTGCGACCTGTTCCGAATGATTCCGACCGCGAAGGCCTCGTTCGCGACGAAGTTCGTCAACCGCGACCTCCTCGAGTGGGACCCGGCGGGGCGCACGCGCATCCGCTTCTCGCTCATGCCGGCGGGCACGGCACGGGTCACCGACCTGCGCACCTCCCCGATGGCGGAGCGCATCGCCGCCATCAACGACTTCGTCGACGCGGGTTACGAGGTCCACGTCAACTTCTCCCCGGTCATCCTCACGCCGACGTGGCTCGCGGACTGGGCCGAGCTCTTCGAGCAGCTCGACGCGGCACTGCACGCCCGGGCCAAGGCGCAACTGGCCTGCGAGGTGATCTTCCTCACGCACAACGAGGCGCTGCACGAGGTGAATCTCGGCTGGCATCCGAGGGGCGAAGAACTCCTGTGGACGCCGACGGTGCAAGAAGAGAAGCGATCGCAGAACGGTGCGGTGAATGTCCGGTACCGGCATCCGCTTAAAGCCCAGAGCGTGGCGGCCCTCACCGACCTGATCGCGCAGAAGCTGCCCTATTGCCGCGTGCGGTACGCGTTCTGATCCCACCGAGAAGACCGGCGCCGTGATCCGGCGCCGGCCTTCGTCTTCGTCTGGTCAGCCGATGTCGCCCGCGGGCGAGTCGTCGGTCGTGGCCGCCTCGTCGGCGTCCTGCTGGGCCGCGGCGCCTTCGTCGGGCGATTCGCTGCCCGCGCCGTTCGACGTCTCGTCGGGGGCGTCGGCGCTGCGGTCGTGGTCGTTGCTCATCGGGGTCTCCGTCCGTCTGTGGTCCGCCGACCGTGTCACGAGGGATGCGGCGCGTCCAGGGGGTGGACGATCAGAGCGGGGTGACGCCGTAACGGGCCGTGAACTCCGCGCTCGCGGCATCCTCGAAGTCGTCCGCGTCGTCGCGCAGCTCCAGCTCGGGCATGTCGTTCACAGGTACGGCGCCAGGGCGCCCGCGGTGAGCGCGAAAGCCAGGGCGGTCCCGCCGACGGCGGTCGCGGCGAGGAGCGAGGCGCGCTCGAGGCGGCGGCGACGCGATTCGTTGGCGGGGTGGGTCGTCGAGCGCAGCGACGCCTTGGCGGCGTCGAGGCTGTCGTACCGGCCGATCGGCACGCCGTGAGCGTCGCGTGAGACGTATCCTCCCGCGACCGCGTCGACGCAGCCGTCGTACTCGCCGCCGCGGTGAGCGACCCAGAAGCCGGTGTCGACCTTCGCCCACAGGACGCGGGCGGTGACCACCGGGGCGGAGTGGGGGAGCGTGGGTGCACTCATGTCAGGCGGCCACCGACAGCGAGCGCGGGCGCGACGAGGTCGCGGTGCGGGCGGGGGCGACGCGCGGCGCGGACGCGCTTGCGGTGGGGATCTCGGCGGTGAGGTCGACGATCAGGCCGGCCGAGGAGTTGGCCATGTCGGCCATGTTCCTCAGCGTCGCCGCGTCGAGGCTCTCGGGCTCAGCCGAGTCGAAGACGAAGCGCAGCGGGATCGCCGGCTGCAGCCAGAGGGTGGAGCGGCCGGGGGTGCCGTCGACGTGGGTCCAGGTGAGGGTGAAGCTCTCGCTGCGGCGGAGCTTGGTGGTCGTGACCACCTTGAGGTGAGAGAGAAGGCGGTCGGGGATGACGACGGCTTCGGTGGACGTGCCGTAGAACAACTGGCCCATGGGAACTCCCTTCGTTAGCGATTAGCTGTGTGTAGAACATACTCGCTTAGTAACTAGTTTGTCTAACTATTATTTCCGTTGTATAGTCAGGCGGAAGAGCGGGGAGGAGTGTGTCATGACAGACGTCGAAACCACGTCCCGCGGACTCACGCCCACGGGATCCACCGAAGAGGTCACTTACTGGTACGGCGACGAGCCGTCCGACCGTCGGCGACGCAGCAAAGCCGTGCTCGAAGCGCTGCGCATCTACCGCGCGGCCGAGGTGGCCATGCGCCGTCGTACGCGCGATTCCATGTCGATGGGCGAGAACGAACTGCTCGTGCTGCGTTATCTGCTGCGCGACGCCTCGCGGCAGGTGCGGCCGGGGGAGCTGACCCGGTATCTCGGCCTGTCCACCGCGTCGACGACGGCGATCCTCGACCGCCTCGAGCGCTCCGGACACGTCACGCGCACCGCGAACCCCGACGACCGCCGCAGCATCTTCATCCGTGCCACGCCGCGCGCCCACGCCGAAGTGCGGCAGACGCTCGGCAACATGCACGACCGCATGCTGGCGGCGGTGATCGACATGACGCCCGAAGAATCGGCGGCCGTCGTCGCGTTCCTGCACCGCATGAGCGACGCCGTCGACGGTGTCGCCGTCGACAAGCCGGCGGTCGATTCCCCGTGATCTACGTGCTCGTCGGCGGCCCGCGCGACGGACAGCACGTGGATGATCTCCCTCGCGGTTACCGCCTCTCCCTCACCGACCCGCAGCCGGAGCGGTTCGCGGAGTTCGACACCGTGCGCGCCGTCTGGTTCGAACTCGACGAAGCGATGTTCCGCTCCGCCCAGCGGCGGGACTGAGCCGTATCCCACCGGGGATGCCGTGGCAACCCGCCCCCCGCGTGCGCCGATCATCGTCAGGGTGGACTCATGCGATGCGTGACCTATGCCGGCGAGACCGTGATGACCACCGACGACGTCGCCGCGTCGCTCATCGAGCTGACGGCGGCCGTGGCCAAAGAGGGTCAGGCGGAGGCGGTCAGCATCCCCATCGTCACGGACGACAAGAAGGTGGCGCAGGCCGAACTCGTCATCGGAGTGGGCAACGACGTGCTCTCCGCCCCGATGGAGTGGAACGAGGAGGAACCGGATTTCTCCCACGCGGCCGATGACCTCAAGAACCACCGGCTCTTCCCCCGCCCGCACCTCCGTGCGGTCGAGACCGACCCGCACGACGAGGACGACGAGCCCATCGATTGGGATTTCGACCAGCCCACCCAGGCGTGAGGCGCCGGTCCGGGTGAATCCCGGTCCTTCGGTAGTGATCGGATGCCGCGGCTCTTGCGACGAGCTCGCGGCATCCGTTATGTTCGCAAGCCTGTGCCGATCGGCACGGGAGCCGAGGAAAGACGAGACGATGACCGCGAACCGCGATCGCCGCGCTGAGCAGCAGGGGAAGCAGGAGCAGTACCTGCCGTTCCTCCTCTCGTCGTACCCTCCGGCGCCGGTCGTCTAGACACCCGTCTTCTCACGCCCCGCACCGTCAGGTCAGGGCGTTCCTCTTTCCACGCGAGTGGGGGAGTGTGCCCCGACGGAGGCTCACTCATCGCGCGTCATCGCACCACACGAAGGAAAGGATCCATGCAGAAGCTCACCGAACGACTGGTGTCGTGGGCGAGCCTGATCGATGACAAGACCATCGAGCAGGCCCGTACCTCGGCGACCATGCCGTTCATCCACCCCCACCTGGCCCTCATGCCCGACGCCCACCTGGGCCTGGGCGCGACGGTCGGTTCGGTTATCCCGACGCTCGGCGCGATCATGCCGGCCGCCGTCGGGGTCGACATCGGCTGCGGCATGATCGCCGTCAGGACGCAGTTCCACGCCTCCGACCTCGACGGGCGCGAGCTCGCGGAGCTGCGGCAGCAGATCGAGCGCGCCATCCCGCTCTCGGCCGGTCGCGACAACCGCAAGATCGTCGCGACCGCCGAGCCGCGCGTCGCGGAGCTCGAGGCCCTCGCCGAGAAGGCGGAGTTCGACCCCGCGTCGTACGCCGGCCATTGGCGGCAGCAGCTCGGATCGTTGGGCAGCGGCAACCACTTCATCGAAATCTCGCTCGACGAGAACGACGACGTGTGGATGTTCCTGCACTCCGGTTCCCGCGGGGTCGGCAACCGCATCGCGCAGCACCACATCAAGGTCGCGCAGCGCCTCGCGAAGCAGTGGTGGATCGAGCTTCCGCACCCCGACCTGGCTTACCTGGTCGAGGGGACGCCCGAGTTCACCCGGTACATCCGCGAGCTGCGGTGGGCGCAGCACTTCGCCCTGCTCAATCGCGAGGAGATGATGGACCGCGTCGCGAACCAGCTCGGTCGCTTCCTCGACGCCCCGGTCGAAGAGCGCGAGCGGATCAACTGCCACCACAACTTCACCGAGTCCGAGAGGCACTTCGGCAAGCAGGTGTGGGTGTCGCGCAAGGGCGCGATCATGGCCGACGCCGGTCGCCCGGGCCTCATCCCGGGGTCGATGGGCACCGCGTCGTACGTCGTCGAGGGGCGGGGCAACGCGATGGCCTTGAACTCGTCTCCGCACGGCGCCGGCCGGGAGTACTCGCGGTCGGCCGCGCGCAAGACCTTCACGCACGAGCAGTTGCGTGAGGCCATGGCGGGGATCGAGTACCGCGACACCGACGCCTTCATCGACGAGATCCCGCAGGCGTACAAGCCGATCGACCGGGTGATGGCGGATGCCGCCGACCTGGTGACCGTGCGGCACACGCTGCGGCAGATCGTCAACGTGAAGGGCGACTGAGAACGGATGCCACGATCGCGAACGCGCGGTCGTGGCATCCGTCGTCCCCGGTCGCAATATCGTCCTCAGGGATGATGTGCCGCGCCCGCGGGTCGGAGAGGCTGGAGGGGAGCTCGCAGCCGCGCGAGCCGGACGCTTCCCCCGGAGTGGAGATCATGTCGCCCGACCAGCCGCGAAACGCCCCCGCCCTCGACCTCGCCGACCGCCGTGAGCGCCAGCGCCGGAGCATCCGTCACGCGCAGGCGAAGCTCGCCGCTTTCGTACGCAGCTCCGCCGACGATGTGGCCGAGGCCGCCCATGCCGCGGAGGCGGCGTTGCGCGGCGCTCTCTCCTCCGGCGCGGAGGTGGAGCGCGTCTCGGCGGAGCTCGAGGTCAGCCCCCGCGCCCTGCGCGCGATCGTCGACGGGTCGGTGCCGTTGCGCACCCTGCACCCCGACGATCGGCTGCGCCTCGCCTGAGGGTCGCTGCGGAGTCAGGCCAGGCGCTCGGGGCGGTATCTGTCGTCGCTGAATCCGAGCACGAGGTAGCCGATCACGTAGAAGATCACGAGCAGGAACAGCGAGAACACCCAGCCGTGGCCGAACGCCCGGCCCACGCGAAGGTGCACGATCACGTGGAAGACGACGTTCACGATCGGCACGAGGTACAGCAGCGTCAGCCAGCCGGAGAAACCGGCGATGCGCACCATGACGACGAGGTTGACGATCGGGATGATCGCGAGCCAGCCCGCGTGCCCGGCCTTTCGGAAGACGCGCCAGAGCGCGACGACCATCAGCACGTAGATCGCGAGGGCGATGAGCGAGTTGGACGCGCTGAGCGCGAAGATCGAGGTCTGGTCGGTGATCGACGACGGCGATGAGGTCAGCATGCGCTCATCGTAGGGCTTCTCCCAGCCCGCTTTCAGGTTCGTTCGCGGCGGTACGGACCGGCGGCGGGCGGGGTTACGCTCGGTGCCAGGAAGGCGGCGACATGGGCGAGCGCAGGTTCGAGTGGGGTGGGCTGAGCGCCGACCGCGCCGACTACGTCACGGCGGCCGAGGCCCTCGCGATGCTCGAGGTGCTCGTGGTCGCCCAGGCCGATCTCGACGTCGTGACCGAGCTGCGCGACGGTGCGGCGTGGGCGCGCTTCTCGCGGGGCTCGCGGTGGGCGCTCGTCTCCACGCCGGGATCCCGGTGGTTCTCGGTCGAGACCGACACGGGGCACCGGATGCAGCTGGTGGACGCCTCGTCGTCCAAGGATCAAAGTGCTCGCCTGCTCGCGGTCTACGTCGACGTCGCCGAGGCCTACGTCCGCTCCGACGTCGGGCCGTCGCCGGGGCGGGGTCTCGGAGGCTCCGTCGTCACCGTCGACGTCGACGGCCGCGAGGTTCTGCTGCACCTGCCTCTCACGCGACGCGTCCGCGGCATCTTCCGCCCCTAGGGCCGCTCGCGGAACCGGTCAACCCGGTGCGCCCGGCGGCCCGCGGTTGCGAGGCTGGACCCCTCGACGAAGGGAACACCATGAGCGACCCGCAGAACACCTCGCCCGACGAGGGCTCCGACCTGGCCGACGACCCCACGGTCAAGCCGAGCCAGGAGAACGACGTCGACGAGGCCTCGAAGGCACCGTCCGCCGACGACCCGAACGCCGACCACCAGGCGAGCGGCATCGGCGTCATCGGCGGCGAATGATCCGGATGCCGCGGACCGGCGCCCCCACGCGGGCCGATCGCTCCGCGGCATCGGCTCCGCGGCGCCGGCTCGGCCCGTCGGGTCGGCCTCCGACGCGGTGATAGCCTGGACCCGTCCGCCTCCGTAGCTCAGGGGATAGAGCGTTGGTTTCCGGTACCAAAGGTCGCAGGTTCGATTCCTGTCGGGGGCACGCGTGTGACAGAGGCCGCGGTCGGTGACCGCGGCCTCTGTCGTGTGATCCGGCGATCAGCCCTCGTCGGTCGGCGCCCCGGTCGGTTCCGCGTCCTCGACGATGTGCCGCGACCCGAGCTCGTCGGCGGTCGCGCGGCCCTGGTCGATCGCCTCCTCACGGCTCGAGAAGCTGGCGGACAGCTCCGGTCGCCCTTCGACCGCGTTCTCCCACTGGCCGCGGTTCGATCTGGTCGTCACGTCGTTCTGGCTCATGGCACCAGGACACACCGACTCCCCCCGAGGAGGCATCGGGTTGACACGGCGACGCGCCGGACCGTCGGCGGCGCGCCCATTGCTTCACCCGCCGGTTCACCCCGCGGTCGGGCGCGTCGTCGACGTGACCATCGACGCGACGATCGACGCCGCGATCGTCACGGCTCGGCGCGCGACGGGGTCTCAGGCGCGGGCGCCGTCATCAGCCCGGCATCGCAGAGGGCTGTCACCGCGGTGCGCACGGCGGCGCGCGCGTCGCTGTGCGGCGGTCGGCCGTGCTCCTCGATCACCGCCGACAGCAGTTCGTCGAACGACGCGCCGTCCGCGGCGCGCCAGAGAGCGGGACCGATGCCGTCGACCAGGTGGATGGCGGTCTCGTCGTGCGGGCCGCGCCGCAGCAGAGCGAGACGATCGCCCCCGATGGTCACGGCATCCACGACCGGAGTGCGGACGTAACCGGCCGGATCGCGGGGTGAACCCACGTGCTGCGCCGCGACCGGCAGGGGCGACCGCGGGCGGTGCGACGCCAGCAGGCCGGCGACGAGCGGAACGACCTCGCTGGCCTCGCGGTAGCGCAGTCGCAGAGCTCCGCCCACCGCGCTCACGTGTCCGGTCAACGTCGCGAGCGGGTGAGCGAGCTCCGCGAGGTAGCTGCACTGCGGTGCGATCGCGCTGATCGCGTCCGTGATCTCGAGCTCCTCGACGCGAGGGGCCGTGCACAGCGGATCCCGGTCGAGAACGACGATCGCGTGCAGACGGAGCGAGGCGGTCGTCGGCAGGTCGCGCAGCCCCAGACTGCGCGGCGAGGCCTGACGTTTCGCACTGTCGGTGCGATCGATGATCGACAACGGCTTCCGGTAGGGCAGGACGCGACCATCCGCGGCGACGCCGACGCTCTCGTCACTCACGTAGGCGTAGTCGCGCGCCAGGTGCGACATGAGGGTCGTCTTGCCCATCCCCGAGCGTCCCGAGAACAGCACGACCCGCCCCTCGTCGTCCGCGACGGCGGCCGCGTGCACCATCCACAGGTCCCCGCGCCGGGCGGCGAGAGCCGCGAGCGTCACTCGCGTCGAGAGCGCGGCGGCGGCCTCGTCGAAGGGGAGAGAGGGGTCCGGACGCACGACGGCGACGGGGGAGGAATCATCCTCGCGCGTCGCGCCGGACCACGCGCGGGCGATCCGTTCGCGGTCGCCCGGCGCCGACGCGCTCAGATCGACGCGTATGGACGCCCCGAGCGCGTCGAGGTCGAGGTGGTCCGGGTCGCGCGTGAGCGGGGGGCGTTCGCGAGTCATCGCGGAGAGTCTGCCGGTTCGGGGACACGATCGATTCCGTGCATCGCTTCGACGGGCGGGTGAAAGCGGTCCGTTCGACCGCGCAGGGGTCCCGCGCGTGTGCGAATGCCCTTGTCAAGACCATGCCGGTATCCGACCCGGGGTTGGGATGCTGGAGGCCTCCCTTCGAAAGGACCTGCCATGAGCATCGGAGCCGGCATCGCGCTGTTCGTCATCGGCGCCATCCTCGCCTTCGCCGTCAACCTGCCCAACGACTATGTCAGCTTGAGCATGATCGGCTACATCATGATGGGAGCCGGCGTCGTCGTCTTCCTGATCGGCGTCGTGCTGCTCGCGCGCCGTCGGCAAACCGACACGGTCACCCGCACCGAAGGAGTGGGGGGCGCTCAGGTCACCCGATCGACCACGCGCTCGTCCAACGACGACCTCGTCTGAACCCCGCCGGGGTCGTCACCCCGGAGGTGCATCCATGACCGAACCGACACCCACCGTCGCTTACGACCCGGCCGACGACGGTCTGTTCGACGACCGCTACCGCCTCGGCCGGCTCCTCGGCCGGGGTGGTTACGCGCGTGTCTACGAGGCGGTGGACACCGCCCTCGAGCGCACCCTCGCGATCAAGATCATCGACGGAGAGGGAGCCGACCCGTCCGACGTGGCGCGTGTGCGATCCGAGACCCGTCTGCTCGCTTCGCTGTCGCATCCCTCGCTCGTGACCCTCTACGACGCGCGCCTGAACGCGACGCCCGCGTACCTCGCGATGGAGCTCATCGCCGGTCCGACCGTCGCCGACCTCATCGCCCGTGGCCCCCTCCGCGGTCCCGAGGTAGCCCGTATCGGCCGGGAGGTCGCGGAGGCGTTCGCCGTGATCCACGGCCGGGGCATCGTGCATCGCGACGTGAAGCCCTCCAACATCCTCATGCGACCCGCCGCACACACGGGGGAGACGCCGCGGGCGACCCTCGCCGACTTCGGCATCGCCTCTCTCGTCGGCGCGACGCGGGTGACCCGCGCCGACACGGTGATCGGAACCGCCGCCTATCTGAGCCCGGAGCAGGCGCGAGGGATGCCGGCGGCACCCGCGAGCGACGTCTACTCCCTCGGTCTGGTGCTGCTGGAGTCCCTCACCGGGTCGCGACCGTTCGGATCCCGCACCCCGCACGAGGCGCTCGCCGCTCGTCTCGTGTCACCCCCCGACATCCCCGCGTCGATCCCGGCGCCGTGGCGCGAGGTGCTCGCGCACATGACCGCGATCGATCCCGCCGAGAGACCGGATGCCGCGGGTGTCATCGTCGCGCTGCGCACCCTCTCGCACGTCGAGGTCGTCGCACCCTCCGCGCGCGTCCCCGAGGGGACGGAGGCGACCGGGCCGACACGCGTCTACACCGCCGCGGGGGAGTCCCGGCGGCCCCGCTTCTCGCGCAAGGCCGTGATCGCAGCCGCCGTGGTCGCCGCCGTTCTGGTGGTGGGAGGCATCTCCGCGGCGGTGGCCGCCGGAAGGGGAGGCGGGGCGGCGGAGCCCGCGCTCCCGTCGCTCCCGCAGCCGCTCGACCAGCACGTCGAAGACCTGTGGAAGGAGGTCGGGCCGTGATCCGACGCACCGGTGCCGCGACGGCGCTGCTCCTGGCCGCGACGCTCGCGTTCGCCGCCTGCACGCCGCCGGCGGCGACGCCGAACGGGTGGCAGCAGAACGTGCAGACCATCGCCGAGCAGGCCGCGGCCGACGACTACGCCTCGGCGCTGGCGGGCCTCGACACCCTCGAGGCCGATGTCACCGCGCGGCGTGATGCCGGTGAGCTCACGGCGGAGGAGGCCGACGGCATCCTGACGCGCGTCGCGACGGTCCGCGCGGACCTCACCGCCCTCGTCCCGACGCCCACCCCGACGCCGACGCCGACGACCGACCCGGAGCCGCAGGACGAGTCGACCGTGCCGGCCGACACCTCCGGCGACGATGATCAGAGCGGTCCGTCGCAGCCCGCGCCGGGCGCGCCCGACGATCGTGGCGGGAAGGACAAGGGCGGCGGCAAGGACGGAACCGGTCCCGGTTCGGGCCAGGGTCCGGGCAAGAAAGACGGCTGAGCGCCGGGGCGGGTGATCTCGCCATCGTCCGCGACCGGTATCCCGGCGAGACGTCGCCGCCGCGACGCTCGGCGGGCGTGGAGTGGGAGGGACGACCGATGCGGCCGGGTCGTTCTCCACGGTCTTCGACCTGCAGCAGCCCTCCGCTGCGCCGGGGTCGACGGTGACCGTGACCGCCGTCGTCGGGGGCCGCAGCGGCTCGGCGGCACTCACGGTCGTCGGGCCGTTCGGGTCGTGTCGCGCGGGCTGACGGCATCCGTCGGGAACGGGTTCGCGCGGTGCGCGCCGAGGGCGTTCTGCGCGTGCGAGGATTGCCCGGTGCCGCGCCGCGTGACCGCCGAACTCGACCTCGACCTGGGGGCGTCCGTCGACCTCATCTTCCAGATCACGGCCGCCCAGGGCGTGCCCCTGCTGAGCGAGGATCTGACCTTCGCGCAGGGCGATCGCGTGTACACGCCGACCGAGATCGTCGACCAGTCCGGCTCGCGTCTGCACCGGGTCACCGGTGAGCCCGGGCCGCTCACGGTGCGCTACGAAGCCGTCGTGTCCGGCGCCGCTCAGACCCCCCGCACGAGCGACCTCGAGACCATCACCTATCTGCGTCCCAGCCGCTACTGCCAGTCCGACGAGGTGTTCGCCCAGGCGCGCCGGCAGTTCCGCGGGCTCGCGGGCGAAGAACTCCTGGCCGCCGTCTCGTCGTTCGTCGCCTCGACGGTGACGTACACGCCGGGCCTGAGCCTCGGCACCGACAGTGCGGTGACGACCCTCATGACCGGTCAGGGCGTCTGCCGCGACTACGCCCATGTCGTGATCGCGCTCCTGCGTGCGATGGACATGCCCGCGCGCTACGCCGCGTGTTACGCGCCCGGGCTCGAGCCGATGGACTTCCACGCCGTCGCCGAGGCGTACATCGACGGCGCCTGGTACGTCGTCGACGCCACCCGCTTGGCCGACCGCCGATCGCTCGTGCGCATCGCCACCGGACGCGACGCGGCCGACTGCGCTTTCCTCAGCTACCACGGCGGGTACGTCGGCCTCGAGCGCATGCACGTCGACGCGGTTCTCGACGCGGACGCCCCGGATGCCGCGACCCCCGACGATCACGAAGCCCTGGTTCAGATCGGCTGAGGTCCTCGCCCCGCCGCGCTGCCGCCCGTCGGCGTGCGCCGCGAAGGCCCCCGCGCACCGTGACGCGTGCACGACGCAGGAGTTCCGGCCCTGACCCGGCGCCCACGCGTCCCACACACGTCGATGACGCCGTTTCTCCTGCGTCATGCCCGCAGACGGCGGATGACCCTGCTCCGCCTAGACTTGAGGGGTTATGGATCCCGCAGCCCTCTCCAAAGCCCTTCTCGCCGTCATCGCCCCGCTCGCCGAGGCTCGACGAGAGGGTTCCTCGGCGGGGCTGACCGCGGCCGACCTTTCGCTGGAGCGTCCGAAAAACCGCGACCACGGCGACTGGGCCTCGAACGCCGCGCTGAAGCTGTCGAAGGTGGTCGGTGCGAACCCGCGGGAGTTCGCGGGCGAGATCGCCGCGCGTCTCGAGTCCGTCGACGGCATCGCGAGCGTCGAGGTCGCCGGGCCCGGTTTCATCAACATCCGGCTGGATGCCGCGGCCGCCGGCGCCCTGGCGAAGACGATCGTCGAGCAGGGAGCGGCGTTCGGAACGAACGACTCGCGCGCCGACGAGGTCATCAACCTCGAGTTCGTCAGCGCCAACCCCACCGGCCCGATCCACCTCGGCGGCACGCGCTGGGCGGCGCTCGGCGACGCCCTCGCGCGCATCCTGTCGTCGCAGGGCGCCCAGGTCACCCGCGAGTACTACTTCAACGACCACGGCGCGCAGATCGACCGCTTCGCCCGCAGCCTCGTCGCCGCCCACCAGGGCGACCCGACTCCCGAAGACGGCTACGGCGGCGCCTACATCGGCGACATCGCGAAGCGCGTCGCCGCGGCGTACGACGGCGACATCGACGCGCTCGACGCGGCGGCGAAGCAGGAGGCCTTCCGCGAGCTCGGCGTGAACTTCATGTTCGACGAGATCAAGCAGTCGCTGCACGAGTTCGGCGTCGACTTCGACGTGTACTTCCACGAGAACGACCTACACAACTCCGGTGCGGTCGAGCGTGCCGTCACGCGGCTTCGCGACCTCGGCCACATCTTCGAGGCCGACGGCGCCACCTGGCTGCGCTCGACCGAGTTCGGCGACGACAAGGATCGCGTCATCATCAAGTCCGACGGGCAGCCCGCCTACATCTCGGGCGACCTGGCGTACTACCTCGACAAGCGCGAGCGCGGCTTCAACCGCTGCATCATCATGCTCGGTGCCGACCACCACGGCTATGTGCAGCGCCTCATGGCGATGTGCGCCGCCTTCGGCGACGAGCCGAACGTCAACCTGCAGGTGCTCATCGGCCAGATGGTCAACCTCGTGCGCGACGGCCAGCCGATGCGCATGTCGAAGCGCGCCGGAACCGTGGTGACCCTCGAGGACCTCGTCGAGATCGTGGGGGTGGATGCCGCTCGCTACGCCCTCACGCGCAGCTCCGCCGACTCGAACCTCGACATCGACCTCGACGTGCTGCAGAAGCGCACGAACGACAACCCGGTGTTCTACGTGCAGTACGCCCACGCGCGCACGCACAACGTGGCCCGCAACGCCGCTGATTCCGGGGTCGACCGGTCGGAGTTCGCCCCCGAGCTGCTCGACCACGAGACCGAGTCCGCGCTGTTGGGCGCCCTTCAGGAGTACCCGCGCATCGTGGCCTACGCGGCCGAGGTGCGCGAGCCGCACCGTGTCGCCCGCTACCTCGAGGAGCTCGCCGGGCTGTACCACCGGTGGTACGACAACTGCCGCGTCATCCCGCAGGGCGACGCCCCGGTCGAGCCGGTGCACCGCACGCGCCTGTGGCTGAATGACGCGACGGGTCAGGTGCTCCGCAACGGTCTCACCCTGCTGGGCGTCTCCGCGCCGGAGCGGATGTAAGTCGGATGACGGAGGCCGTGGCCCCGCGCCGCCGTTCAGGTCGCTGGATCGCGGTGCTCATCGTGCTCGTCGTCCTGGTGGCGGGAGCGGTCGTGGCGGCTGAGTTCATCGCGAGATCGGTCGTCACGAACACCGTGCGATCCCTCGTGGTGAAGAACGTCGGCATCCCGGACGGTCAAGAGGTCGACGTGTCGGTGGCCGGCATCGTGCTGCCCCAGCTGTTGAGCGGTCGCCTCGACGACGTGTCGGTGCGATCGGACGACGTCACGCTCGGCCCGCTCACCGGCGACGTGCTCGTCGAGATGCAGGGCGTGCCCGTGTCCGGCGGTGCCGCGGCGACGGGCGGATCGGCTTCCGTGCGACTCGACGAGGGCCAGTTGCGCACGCTCCTGGCGCAGATCCCCGACTTCCCGTCCGGAACCGTCGGTCTCGCCGCCCCCGAGGTCACGTTCCAGAGCGAGCTCTCGCTGTTCGGCGTCGGCGTTCCCGTGGGCGTCGCCGTCACCCCGGGAGCGAGTCAGGGCGACATCACCCTGACTCCGGCGTCGTTCGATCTCGCCGGGAACACCATCGACGCCGACACCCTCCGTGCCCAGTTCGGCGGGGTCGCGGATGCCGTCCTCGGAACCCGATCGCTCTGCATCGCCGATCGGCTGCCCGCCGCTCTCACCCTGACCTCCGCGACGGTTCAGGGGCAGACGCTGGTGGCCGGTTTCGACATCGCCGGGGGAGTGCTCAACGACCCTGCTCTGCAGGCGAACGGCTCGTGCGGCTGAGCCGATCTCCCTTGGTCGTCGCGACGGTCATCTCTCCAGAGAGAGACCGCTGAGGCGGAAGGCTTCCTTCATCGCCCGGACGGAGGAGAAGCCCGATGCATGGGCGGCTTCGCCAATGGTTTGCGCTCCTCCTCCCTGCAGTGCGAGTTGAGCTCGAGAAATCCGAGCTGCCCGCAACGCCTTCCCCGGCGACGTTCCCACCTCGCGGAAGATCCGCGCCAGGTACCGCGTGGAGATGTTCATCGCCGCCGCGAGATTCTCCACGGAGAAGTCGGGGTGGTGGGCGTTGCGTTGGATGATCTGTTGCGCGTGTGAAAGATGACTGGCGTGCCGGGCGGGAACATCCGCTCCGCGAGATTCCAGAACGAGCGAGACGAGGGCGTGCAGCAGAGACACCTCGAGCGGTGGCAGAGCGGCGCTATCGGGTGACAGGTCGGAGTTGAGAACGGCGTTCACGACGGAGCTGATCACATGCCACGCGGCTGATGACGGTGACGGCCGAGCGTTCACGGCCGAAGCGGGAGCACCCACCGCAATCCGGTGGGCGGGTGGAGCGACACGGATCCCGACGGCGGGGAAGAGAGGGAGGTCGGCCACGATCTCGATGCGCGCTATCGGGCGCTCGCTGGTTACGAGCGCGACCTCGGTGAGGGGAGCGGCGACGTAACCCAGTGGTTCGACCGTCGTGGCGCTGCCATCGCTGAACTCCACTCGCGTGCTGCCCTCGGCCTGGAGGAGAAACAGCATGCGAGTCGTTCCTCGCTCCACGACGGGACGAAGAGTCAATACGCTCGCATGCAGCCGACGTGCCATTATCCCGGTGGTTCGAATCTCGTCGGCGTACACCATGGCGTCACTGCGCTGCGACCCGGCCGCCTGCCATCCATGGTCCCGAAGCCAGGAGTACGCGTGAGTGCCCCGCCTGTGCACCCGACGGTCGATCGAGGACGGGCGGGGGTCCGCGAAGTCGGGGGTCGCTTTGTTGAGAGCCACCACAGAGCGCATCCCTTCGTTGCTTGTCCGGACGCGTCATCATCGCCGTTCTCGGTTCGTTCTCCCGGCGCTGCCGCCCGTCGATGAGCCGCAAATGCGTGGCCAATTCACCCGTAGTCCCGAGAATCCATGTGCGGGAATCACCTCCTCCTCGCAGCCTCCGGCCGTGCTCTTCGAGCGAGGTTGCGCCTGCGCGAATCCCTCGCACGGGAATCGGAACGTCGAAACGGGATTCGGACATCGTCATCGCTCCGTCCGACGCATCGCTGTTCTACTCCTCGGAGTCCCTGCGTTGTACCGAGGAGAGAACCGAGATGTCTAAGAGCTCAAGAAACCGTTCCCGTGCTGTGCCCGAAGTCGCCTCTGACGTCAGCGCCGACTGGTCGGTGCCGCGCCGTACCATCCTCGCGGGGACCGCTTGGAGCGTCCCCGTCGTGATGATGGCCACCGCGGTTCCGGCTCATGCGGCGGCGTCGGAGTCACTGCGCCTGGCGTTCGACCAGAACCAGTACGTGGCGGTGGGCTGCCAGAGCATCAAGGGGGCGAAGATCACGGCGACGACGACGGGGAACAACGCACCAGCTGCGGGTGTGAGCGTTTCCGTCACCCTGCCGAACGGCTTCGTGTACCCGACGGGGGCGACGACCTTCAGCGGTGTGACCAACGGGTCCGGTGTCGTGACGCTTCCCGACATCGTCACACCGGCGACCGGCGGTGTGGTGACACTGACCGCGGTAGCCGCATCCGCTGCATCCGCGAGCGCCGCTGCCGCCGTCAACAGGAAGGCCCAGGCGACTCTTGCGCTGGGGACCTCCCCTTCGGCCACCTACCCCGCCGCGATCGGAGGGGTGTCTGTCGGAAATCGGCACTTCTTGACGGCGA
>NZ_STGM01000003.1 GCF_004854025.1 Microbacterium hydrothermale | reverse complement strand
CTTCGTGCGCAAGCTCGGCGAGATCACCCCGCCGCACCAGCTCTTCGACGCCGCGTTCTCGAACAAGGGCTGAGACGCAGGGATTCTGGCCCCCGCGTCGGAGGAAGCGGACCGGGCACACCACGCGCTCACGCGGCGTGTGCCCGGTGCCGTCCCCCTCCCTCCGGGAACGCGAGGTGTGAAGAAGGCCATCGGACTCGCGAGGTCGAGACGCGCCGCCGGGACGATGCGACATGCCGCGTGGGGGCCGACGACGCCTCCGGCCTCACGTCATGGTGTCGAGGATCCCCACCAGGTCGTCGAACGTCGTGCGGGGGTTGAGGATCGCGAAGCGCGCGTTCACGCGACCGGCGTGGCTCGACGGGGTGACGAAGGCGTGCTGCCCGTCGAGCAGCTGCGCCGACCAGCGGTCGTAGTCCGCCTTCTCCCAGCCGACGCGCTCGAAGACCACGACCCCCAGCTGAGGACGGCGGACCAGCGTGAGTTCGGGGCGGCCGTCGATCTCGTCCGCGATGCGCTCGGCGAGGTCGATTGCGGCGGTGATGGCCTCGCGGTAGACGGCGGCGCCGTAGGTGGCGAGCGAGAACCACAGCGGCAGGCCGCGCGCGCGTCGGGTGAGGTGAGCGGCGAAGTCCGAGGGGCTCCAGTCGCTCGTCTCGGTGAGCGTGTCGAGGTACTCGGCGTGCTGCGTGTGGGCGCGGCGTCCGAGCTCGGGGTCGCGGTAGATGAGCGCGCAGGCGTCGAACGGGGCGAACAGCCACTTGTGCGGATCGACGACGAGGGAGTCGGCGTGCTCGACGCCGGCGAAGCGGTGCCGCGCGCGCGGCGAGAGCATGCCGGTGAGCCCGTAGGCGCCGTCGACGTGCAGCCACGCGTCGGTGCCCTCGAGGGCCCGGGCGATGTCGGCGATGTCGTCGACGATGCCGAAGTTGGTGGAGCCGGCGGTGGCGACCACGGCGAAGACGCTGTCGCCGTGCTCGTCGAGGGCCGCGCGCACAGCGTCACCGCGCAGCACGCCGTCGTCGCCCACGGGCACGCCCACGACCTCGACGTCCATCACGCGGGCGGCCGACGCGATCGACGAGTGCGCCTCGACGCTGCAGACGACGCGCCAGGCGTCGGGGCGGGGCTTGCCGGCATCCGCGAACCGGTCCCGAGCGGCCTCGCGCGCGGCGACGAGCGCCGAGAGGTTGCCCAGCGTGCCGCCCTGCACGAAGACGCCTCCGGCACCGGCGGGGAGTCCGAACTCGGCGGCGAGCCAGCGCAGCACCTCGTTCTCGGCGTGCACCGCTCCCGCTCCCTCGAGCCATGAGCCGCCGTAGAGGGCGCTGGCGGAGACGACGAGGTCGAAGGCCGCGGCCGCCTTGGTGGGGGCGCTGGGGATGAACGACAGGTAGCGGGGGTCGTCGGTCGTGATGCACGCGGGCGCGAGGACGTGCTCGAAGACGCCGAGGGCCTTGCGCGCGCCGATGCCCTTCTCGTCGATCGTGCGGCCCGCGAGGCGCGTCAGCTCGGCGGCCGGGAGCGGCTTGTCGAGCGGGGTGTCCTCGGCGGTGAGGCGACCCCGCGAGTACTCGAGCACCATGTCGACGATGGCGCGGGTCTCGTCGCTGACCTCGTGCATGCGCGCGGCGGGGGAGTGGGGCATCAGGATCTCCGGGATCGGGATGCCGAGCGCAGCCGTGGCGGGAGGCGGCGTCGACATCGGCATCGACAGGGTCGGCTCGGGACGGGTGGGTCCGGCTCGCTGGAGGTAGCTTATTCGCCCTCGGGGGCGACCCGCCGTGCGGGGCGCGCCCGCCCTCGGGTCCCCGGTCGAGAAGAGCCCCTGACGCCTATGCCGCGGTCAACTGCGGGGCCACGCGGGCGATGCGCGCGCGCAGTTCCGACACCGTCCGGTCGAACTCCTCGTCGCTGCCGGTGTGCGCGGGGTCGCGGATCGACCAGTGCACGTCGTCGCGTCCGCCGAGGTTCTCGTGCGCGTGGTCGCACACGCTGATGACGAAGTCCCCGGGCCGGGCCACCTCGGTAAGGGAGCGCGGACGCACCCCGTCGTCGAGGCGCAGGCCGTGCCGGGCCGCCGCGGCGACCGCGCCCGCGTGCACGCGCTCGCCCGGGTGGGTTCCGGCCGACTCGGCGGGGATCGCGCTGTGCGCCCCCCAGATGGCGCGCGCCAGCTGAGACCGGGCCGAGTTCGCCGTGCGGACGAACAGCACCCGCCCCTCGACCTTGCGCGGGGCGAGCGTCAGATCCGAGAAGGCCTCGGGGACGAGCTGCAGGTAGCTGCGTCGTCCGTCCGACTCGGAGCGCACGCGGCGCGCGATGCCGCGGTCTTCCAGCACGTTGGCGTGGAAGGCGACGAGGTTCGATTTCATCCCGAGCAGATCGGCGATCTCGCTCGACGACATGTCACCCATCGCGAGCAGGTCCACGATGCGCAGACGACCGGGGTCGCCGAGCGCGGCGAACGCGTCGGCCCGTCGCTGAAGGTCGTCCATTATGCCCCCGTCCGCCCGCCGTGTCACCCGGATGCGAACTTCCGTTTTGCTCAGTACAGTTTGAGCGACCGCAACGGGCGGGCGCCCCCCAAGAGTGCGCCCGTTGCGGTCGTCTCCCGCTCCGGGCTAGAGGAGTTTCTCATGCGGCAGCCGACATCGGATGCGCGGATGTCGTCGATCCGGCGAACCCGCCGATGAGCGCGGCCGCCCCGGGAGACGGCGGGCGTCGGGCTCTGCGCGCGCTGCGCGAGAAGGATGCCGCGGCCTCGCTCCTGCCCGATCTGTCCGGGGTCTTCGCGGGGCGGTACCGCGTGCGGGCGCCCCTCGGCCCGCGCGGTCACGACGGCCACGCGTTCCGCGCGCGCGACGACATCCTCCTGCGCGACGTCGTCGTCACGGTCTTCCCCGTCGACCCCGTCGGAGCCTCCGACCCGCCGCGTCGGCTGCAGGGAGCGCGCGCCCTCACGACGCTCGACCACCCCTTCCTCGTCACGCTCTACGACGCGCACCTCTCCGCCGACGGCCGCGGGTACCTCGTGACCGAGCTGATCGACGGTCCCTCTCTGCGCGAGCTGCTCGACGACGACGGACCGCTGCGCCCGGATGCCGCCGCCGCCCTCGTCGAGGATCTCGCGCGCGCCCTCGCCGCCGTCCACGAGGTGGGCATCGTGCACCACCACCTCACGTCGTCGCGCATCCTGCTCCGACCGGTGCGCCACCCCGGCCGGCGGTTCATCGCGGTGCTGGCCGACTTCGGTGTGACGCATCTGCTGGCGGGGGCGCCCGCCGAGACGCCCGAAGACGACGACGACTACCTCGCTCCCGAGCAGGTGCGCGGCGAGATTCCGGGAGCCGCCGCCGACATCTACGCCCTCGGCCTGCTGGCCGTGGAGGCGCTGACCGGCGAGAGCCCCGTGCTGGGCGGGGCCGCGCAGCACCTCGTGCTCGCGCCGCTGGATTTCGATCCGGTCATCCCTTCGCGCTTCGGTCCGGGGTGGGAGGTCCTCCTCACCGCCATGACCGACCCCGATCCCGCGCGGCGGCCCACCGCGGACGAGGTCGTGGGCGTGGTCACGGAGCTGCGTCGAGGTGCTCCGGCGACTGAGCCGGTGGTGCCCGTCGCCGAGGTCGCCGTGCCGATCGACGGCGAGCCGGTCTCGGCCCTGCACGCGGTCGGGCAGGCACGCGAGACGGTCGTCCGTCGGCGATCGCCGATCTGGGCCTGGGTCACGCACGCGCGCTGAACGGACCGCGGGCGCGCCAACCTGGCAATCGCCTGACCTTCAGAACCCTCCCCGCGACCCGATGCGCGTAATCCCGCGGGTCGACCCGGCAGAACATGCGCCCTCGGGCATATGGCCGACGTAGCGTCGAGATCAGTCCTCGGCATCCGCCCTCGGCTTCCGGCCGTCGCGGTCACCCCCACCCGAGGAGCAGGTCATGCCTTCCCCCACCATCGAGTCCCGCCTGGGGCCCATCCGCCAGACGTACAAGGGCACGACGGACTTCCCGCCCATGGCGAAGGCCTACACCGAGCTGTCGCAGGTCGTGCGCGAGACGGGCCTGCTGACGCGCGCCCGCGCCTTCTACGCCCTCGTGGGCGCCGCGCTCGCGGTCGGCTTCGGTGGGGCCGTGACGGGCTTCGTCCTCCTCGGCGACAGCTGGCTCCAGCTGCTCATCGCCGCCGCCTTCGGCACCCTGTTCACCCAGGTCGCGTTCCTCGCGCACGAGGCCGCGCACAAGCAGATCTTCGCGTCGGGACGCGCGAACGATCGACTGGCGCTGTGGCTGGCCGCGGGCGTCGTGGGGATCAGCCTGTCGTGGTGGACGTCGAAGCACACCCGCCACCACGCCAATCCGAACCGCGTGGGCAAGGACCCCGACATCGAGGTCGACACCATCTCGTTCGTCGAGGAGGATGCCGTCGAGGCCCGCGGACTGCGCCGCTGGATCACCCGCCGCCAGGGGTGGCTGTTCTTCCCGCTGCTGACCCTCGAGGGCGCGAACCTGCACGCGCACGCCTTCCGCCACCTCTTCTCGCGCGGCGAGGTCAAGGGACGATGGACCGAGCTGGGGATCATCGCCCTGCGCTTCGCCGTGTTCGTGGCTCCGGTGTTCGTGTTCCTCCCGCTCGGCATGGCATTCGCGTTCCTCGGCGTGCAGCTGGCGGCGTTCGGGGTGTACATGGGCGCCTCGTTCGCCCCGAACCACAAGGGCATGGCCGTGATCGCCCCGGATGCCAAGCTCGACTTCTTCAGCAAGCAGGTGCGCACCTCGCGCAACATCACCGGCGGCTGGTGGGCCACGTGGCTCATGGGCGGGCTGAACTACCAGATCGAGCACCACCTGTTCCCGAACATGCCGCGCCCGCACCTCAGCCGTGCCCGCGCGATCGTGAAAGAGCACAGCGCCACCCTCAACGTGCCGTACGTCGAGACGACGCTGCTGCAGTCGTACGGCATCGTGATCCGGTACCTCAACCGCGTCGGTCTCGCCGCGCGCGACCCGTTCGAGTGCCCGATGACGTCGGCCGCCGCGCGGGCCTGAGCGGACCCCGCGCGCGGGTGAACGGCATCCGCCCGCTCTCACCGGCGCGCTGCGCCCTCGACGCGCGCACGGGCGGGCGCCCCGTGGCCTCGGAGCGGACGTAGCCTGGAGCGACGAACCCGGGAGGTCTGGATGACGCATCGAGCGATCCGCGCGTCGACGGGACCGACCCGACGCCGGTACGGCCGGACCCGCTGACCGGTGGACGCATCCGCCGATCCGCGCCGGTGGCGCGCCCTGGCCGTGCTGCTGATGGGGCAGTTCGCCTCGCTCCTCGACCTCAGCGTCACCAACGTCGCCCTCCCCTCGATCGGGCGATCGACGGGGGCCGGGCCCAGCGAGCTGCAGTGGGTCATCACCGGCTACGTCCTGGCGTTCGGGCTCGTCCCGGTCATCGGCGGCCGCCTCGGCGACGGCCGCGGACGCCGGCGCATGTTCGTCGTGTCGATGCTCGGCTTCGTCGTCGCGAGCGCCGCGGTGGGGCTCGCCCCGACCCCCGAGGTGCTCATCGCGGCGCGCGTGGTGCAGGGGATCTTCGGCGGCATGATCGGACCGCAGGTCTCGGGCTTCATCCAGAACGCGTTCCCCCCGCTCGAGCGCGGCAAGGCCTTCGGGCGGCTCGGTCTCACGGTGGGCGCCGGCACCGCGCTCGGCCCCGTCGTGGCGGGCCTGCTGATCGCGGTGGGCGGCGAGACCGACGGCTGGCGCCTGGTGTTCTTCATCAACGTGCCGATCGGCATCGCGGCGGTCGTGCTCGCGCGTCGGTGGGTCGCCGCCGACGCGCCGGTCGCGCAGGGCTCCGGGCGCCGGCTCGACCTGCTCGGCGTCGTCCTGCTCGGCACCGGGCTGCTGTGCCTGCTGTTCCCGATCGTCGAGACGGGGCAGTCCGGCGGACCCGTGACGCTCCTCCTGCTGATCCCCGCGGCGGGTCTGCTCGTCGCCTTCGTCCGCCACGAGGCCCGACTCACGCGGGCGGATGCCGCGCCCCTGGTCGATCTGCGCCTGTTCCGCACGCGCTCGTTCGTCATCGGCGTGGTCTTCGCGGTGGTGTTCTTCTGCAGCAACACCGGCATCCCGCTCGTCCTCGCGCTCTACTACCAGGACGGGCTCGGCTTCACAGCGTTGCAGTCGGCGCTCGGGGTCACCGCCTACGCCGTGGGGACGGTCTTCGGCGCCCCTCTCGCCGGCCGCTTCGTGTCGCGCGTCGGTCGGCCCCTGCTGCTCGGGGCGGTGTCGGTCTTCACCCTCGTCACGATCGTGCTGGGCCTCGTCGTCCGCGCCGCCCCCGAGGCCACCGACCCGACGAGCGTGATCCTGCGCCTGTGCCTGCCGCTGTTCCTCCTCGGCGTCGCCGGCGGGTCGATCGTGACGCCGAATCAGACGCTCACCCTCGCCGAGATCGATCCCGCGCGCGGCGGCGTCGCCGGCGGTGTCGTGCAGACCGCGCAGCGGGTGGGCGCCTCGATCGGTCAGACGGTGCTCGGGACGAGTTTCGTCATCGTGCTCGCGGGAGCGGCCCGGGCGACCGAACCGGGTTCCGCGGCGCCCGCCCCGGGCGTCTTCGCCGACGCCCTGACGGTGGCGCTCGCGGTGTCGGTCGTCTTCTCGCTGTCGGCGGCCGTGCTCAGCGGCATCGAGGTGCGGCGGTCGCGGACGCGATAGGGCTCAGCCCTCGTCATCCCAGCGCGAGCGCGGGCGGTCGTCGTCGTCATCCGCGCGCGCGACGCCGCGGGTCGCCGGCCACTCCAGCTGGAACCCGCACTCGCGGCACTCGTCGGCGTCCTCGCCCTCGTCGAGGAGAGGGTGCATCGTGATCCCGCAGGCCGGGCAGATCGGCTGCCGGTCGTCGGGGGAGGCATCGAGGAAGGTCATGGCGGTTCGCTTTCGTGCACCGCCGACACCCGTCGACGGGACCTCAGGAGCAACCGGCGCCGAGGCCCGGATGTTCCCGCGCCCCGCTAGCGTCGGAGCATGAGCGTCCCCGCCCCCCTCGGCCTCGGCCTCGCCGCCGTCGGCCGCCCCGCCTACATCACGACCGCGCGCGACGCCGACCTGGGCGAGCCCGCCGACAGATCGGTCGAGGCGATGCGTGCGCGCGCGCACGAGCTCCTCGACGAGGCGTGGGCGCTCGGCATCCGCTACGTCGATGCGGCCCGGTCGTACGGGTACGCCGAGGAGTTCCTCGGCTCGTGGCTCGCGGCGCACCCCGAGCGTCGTCGCGAGCTGACGATCGGCTCGAAGTGGGGCTACGCCTACGTCGGCGACTGGCGGATGGATGCCGCGGTCCACGAGCGCAAGGAGCACTCGGCCGCGATGCTCGACCGGCAGTGGCCCGAGACGCTCGCGGCGCTGAAAACCGTCCCCGATCTGTACCTGATCCACTCCGTCACGCCCGACAGCCCGGTGCTGGCGGATGCCGCCGTGCTCGAGCGGATGCGCCGGCTGCGCGCCGAGGGCGTGCGTGCGGGACTGTCGACGAGCGGCCCGCGGCAGGCCGACGTGCTGCGCGCGGCCCTCGCCCTCCCCGACACCCCGTTCCAGGCGGTGCAGGCGACCTGGAACCTGCGCGAGCCCTCGGCGGGCGATGCGCTCGCCGCGGCGCACGACGCCGGCTGGACAGTCGTGCTGAAAGAGGTGCTCGCCAACGGCTCCCTCGCCGAGGCGGCGCCCGGGAGCGCGCTCGAGCGGATGGCATCCGGGGTCGATCCCGACATCGCGGCCATCGGGGCCGCCCGCGCGCAGGCCTTCGCCGATATCGTGCTGGTCGGAGCCACGACGCGCCGCCACCTCCAGCGCGCCGCGGAGGCGCCCGCGCGGACGATCGAGCGGGCGGATCTCGAGGCCCTCGCGGTCGACCCGGTGCAGTACTGGCGGGAACGCGCGGAGCGCCCCTGGCGCTGACCGCGCCGGCTGCGCGCCCGCTGCCGCCGGGGCGAGACGCCGTGATCGACCCGGGGCCGCTCAGCGGGGAGCGTCGGCCCTGTCCTGCACGTCCCACAGGGCGTACTCGGTCAACGACCCGGCGGGCAGGTCGAGATCGGTGTTCGGGGCGGTCAGCGCCGACTCGAATCCGACGATGCGCCCGGTTTCGGTCGACAACAGCAGCGTCACGTCGGTGTCGGCCGTCGACGAGGGGATGCCGGCCAGACCCACGACCTCGCGACCGAGGCGGTCCTGCGTCGTCCCGAGCGCCCGCAGGCCGGGGGAGGAGGCGACGACCTCGAGCAGCGCGGACTGCTGGGCGTCGTCCAACGTCCACTCGCCCTGGATGCTGCGCACCCCCACCAGGGCGTCGCCCGCGCTCAGGGTTCCGGTCGCGCCCGTGGCCGTCTCGACGAGCGCGCGCATGGCGTCGACCGAGGCGTCCGGCGACGACGGAGACAGCGGACGGAACTGGTTGCGCACGTAGCGCATCTCGCCCACGACGGTCCCGGGCGCGGGGTCGACGTTCGGGACGGTGTCGCCGTCGGCGTTCGTCGCCTCCGCCGCGGTGGTCACCACCGACCCGGAGAAGTCCTCGTTCCACCGCACATCGACCCACTCCCGCCGGAACACGGTGGCCTCCGCGCCGTCGGGCGAGGCGCTGAAGTACCAGCCGAGCGACAGGGAGCGCCGCTCGGCGGCGACGGCGCCGGCTCCGGCGGCCAGCTGGGCCTGTGCGCGCGCGATCACCTCGGCCGCGCCGGTTCCGCTGGGAACGGCGGTGTACACGAGGGGCTTGGGCGTCTGAGCGGATGCCGACGATCCCGGCATCCACAGCATCCCCGTCACGACGGCCACGACGATCGCGACCGCGGCCGCGGCCGAGATCCACGCGAGGGACGGGCGGCGACGGCGGGTGGGCGGGTGGTCGAGGATCCGCCGCAGGCGACGTTCGGCGTCGAGGGGGAGCGGAGCGTCGAGAGGCGTCTCGGCGGGGTCGAGTCGGCGCAGGGCGCGCGCGAGGTCATCGTCGGTCATCGCTCACCTCCTCCCTCGGGGCAGCCGCCCGCTCGAGCAGGGGCCGCAATCGCGCGCGGGCGCGGTTGAGTCGGGTCCACACGGCGCCGGTGTTCATCTCCATGACCAGGGCGACCTCGGCGGCGGACAGCTCCTCCCAGTAGGTGAGCCAGAGGATCTCGCGCTCGCGCTCGGGCAGGCCGCGGATCGCGTCGACGAGACGCTGCGCCATCGCCGGTTCGGCCTCGCTCGCCAGGGCGCGCACGTGGTCTTCGATGTGCGTCCACAATGCCCCCTCCCGGTCGCGTCGCCGATACTCATTCGCGATGAGGTTGCGCGCGGTGCGGTACAACCACGGCAATCCGAACGGATCACGCGGATCGCGTTTGCGCCACGCGATCTCGAAGCAATCCATCGTGAGGTCGGCGGCGGCCTCGCGATCCGATACGCGCCGCTCGATGAATCGCCGAACGGCGTTGTGGTGCTCGCGGAAGAGCGCCACGAATTCCGTCTCGTCGATCACCGGCGCGCGTCTCCGTGCGTTCGAAAGGGCTGTGTCCCGTCGCGCTCGATCCTTACAGATCGGCGGGCGGGAAAAGATTTCTGGGCGCGTGTAAGGAATGCGCTCCGGACGACACCACATTGATGGGGGTGGGTGTCGTCTCCGGCTTCGAGACGATGCCCATACGCCCGTCGAGAGATGTTCGGGACAAGGATCGACGGGCGAGGGAGTGCGCTGCATGGGGGCAGTGCACTCCCTCGGATCCTCGCCATGGCATCCAGGATGCCAGAGGGCGGCGCGGGGCCCGGTCTCGCGCTCGCGGGGCGGGCGCGCGGGGTCCCGGCGTCAGCCGTCGCCGGTGGTCGTGCGCGCACCGGAGCCCGGCGCCGACGTCGCCGCGCCCTCACTCCGGATCGACCTCACTCCGGATCGACCTCACTCCGGATCGACGAGGAGGTTCGTGATGCGGGCCGTCGCCACGAGTCGGCCGTCGTCGTCGGTCACGCGCACGTCGTAGGTCGCGATGCGCCGCCCCCGATGGGCCGGGGTCGCGACGGCGTGGATGCGACCGTCGCGCGCTCCGCGATGGTGCGTGATGTTCAGGTCGACGCCGACGCACACCTTCCCGGAGGTCGAGGCATGGATCATCGCCGCCCACGATCCGACCGCCTCGGCGAGGGCCGCCGTCGCTCCGCCGTGGAGCCGCCCGAGCGACTGGGTGTTGCCGTCGACGGGCATCGACGCGCTCACGCCGTCGGTCGACTGCGCCGTGACGACGATGCCGAGACGCTCGTCGAGGGCACCGGGCACGATCGTCCAGGGTGTCATGGCCGCTCCTTCCGCCGTCCTCTTGTCGGACGGACGCACGTCTGACACTATTACTGAACGCTCGGTCGGTAACAGGTGCCGTCGAGTTCGACCCTGCCCCCACAGAACGACGGAGTTCTCATGGCCTCGCAGACAGCGGCATCCACCCGTGCCACCACGGCCGGCATCTCGCGAGAGGAACGGCGCGTCCTCGCCGGGACCCTCGTGGGCACCTCGATCGAGTGGTACGACTTCTTCATCTACGCCCAAGCGGCCGGCCTCGTGCTCGCGCCGCTGTTCCTCGCCCCCCTCGCGGAGTCCGACCCGGCCATCGCGCAGGTGCTGTCGTTCGCGACGATCGGCATCTCGTTCCTCTTCCGTCCCCTCGGCGCGATCGTCGCGGGGTACCTCGGCGACCGTCTCGGGCGCAAGAAGATGCTCGTGCTGACCCTCATCATGATGGGCGTGTCGACGGCCCTCATCGGTGTGCTGCCGACGTACGCCGCAATCGGCGTCGCCGCCCCCATCCTGCTCATCCTGCTGCGCGTGCTGCAGGGCTTCTCGGCCGGTGGAGAGTGGGGCGGGGCCGCGTTGCTCTCGGTCGAGCACGCCCCCGTGACCCGTCGTGGCTACTTCGGGGCGTTCCCGCAGATCGGCGTCCCGGTGGGCATGATCCTCGCCACCGCGACGCTGTGGATCCTCACCTCGTCGATGTCGGCCGAGGCCTTCCTCGCCTGGGGCTGGCGTGTGCCGTTCCTCTTCTCGATCGTGCTGATCGTCGTCGGTTACGTCATCCGTCGCGCGGTCGAGGAGAGCCCCGTCTTCGAAGACCTCGTGCGCCGCCGCAAGGAGTCGTCCGCCCCGCTCGGCCAGCTGTTCCGAAAGAACTGGCGCCAGGTCGTGCTCACCGCGCTGGTGTTCATCGGCAACAACGCCGCCGGCTACCTGCTCATCGCGTTCTTCGCCACCTACACGGTCACCGTCCTCGGGCTCGAGCGCCCCACCGTGCTGCTGGCCACGACCCTGGCATCCTTCGGCTGGCTCGGCTTCACCCTGTGGGGCGGCCGTCTCTCCGACACCCTCGGCCGCGTGCGCACGTTCCAGCTCGGCTACCTGCTGCTGGCGGTCTGGGCCGTGCCGATGTGGTTCCTCATCGACACGGGGAACATCGTCTGGTACTTCGTGGCGCTGTTCGTCATGACCCTCGGACTGGGGCTGTCGTACGGCCCGCAGGCCGCGCTGTACGCCGAGATGTTCCCCGCGAACGTGCGCTACTCGGGCGTCTCGATCGGCTACGCGCTCGGCGCGATCCTCGGCGGCGCCTTCGCCCCGATGATCGCCGAGGCGCTGCTGCGCTCGACCGGCGCGTCGTGGACGATCGGTGCGTACATCGCGGTCGCTGCCTTGGTGTCACTGGTCGCCGTCTCGCTCATCAAGGAGCCGAAGGGCGTCGACCTGCGGGCCTGATCCCGGATGCCGCCCTGGGGCCCCGCGCCGTTCGACGCGCGGGGCCCCGGGGTGGTGCGCGGGGCGTTCGTGCTGCGCGGGGCGGTCGCGCTGCGCGAGGCGTTCGCGCTGCGCGGGGCGTTCGCGCGGCGCGGGGTCGCCGCTGCGCCGCGCCGGACCGTGAACGCACACGATCGGCGCGAGATCACCCGCTGTGCGCCGCGCGGATCGGGTGATCTCGCGCCGATCGTGTGATCTCGCGGCGGCGCGCACCCGCGCCGTCAGGACGTGCGCAGGCCCTCGAGCGCAATCCGCACGATGTCGGCGCCGAGGCGATCGCCGTCCACCCCGCCGCCGGGGCGGTACCACTCGACGACGGAGTTGATCATCCCGAACAGCAGTCGCGCCGCGACCGCCGCGTCGACGTCGTCGCGCACGTCGCCCTCGGCCTGGGCGTCGGCGACGAGGGCGGTGACGCGGTGGTCGAACACGCGCCGGCGTTCGAGCGCGGCCTGCTCGACCGGGCTGTTGCCGCGCACGCGCAGCAGCAAGGTCACGGCGGGCAGCTGCGCCACCAGCACGTCGGTCGCTCCCGTCAGCACGTGCCGCAGGCGGTCGGATGCCGCGCCCTCGACCGCGCGCGGATCGTCGAGGACTGCCTCGAGCCCGCCGAGGGCCGCTTCGAGGGCGACCGAGAGCAGCTCCTCCTTGGAGGAGAAGTGGTGGTAGAGCGCGGATTTGGCCAGGCCCAGGCGGCGGGCGAGGTCGGACACGCTCGTGGCGTCGTAGCCCTGCTCGTTGAACAGCTGCACCGCGACGGCGAGGATGCCCTCCCGGTCGTAGCCGGGCCGACCGCGCCGGGCGGGCGCGTCGGCGGCGGGGGGCACGGCGGAGTCGGCGGCGGTCACCCTGTCAGTGTGTCATTCCAGCAGCGCCGGGGCGTCGGCGTGCAGCAGCGCGCGCGCCGCGTTCCCGATCACGGCACTGTAGGTGGGGTAGGCGAAGCGCACGCCCGCGAGGGTCGCGACGTCGATCCCGGCCGCCATCGCGGTCGTGACCGACTGGATGACCTCGACCGCGTTCTCGCCGACCGCGTGCGCACCGAGCACGAGCTCGCGGCGCCGGTCGGCGATGAGCATGAGGAAGCCGTTCTCGCGGTCGTCGATGACGGCCCGGTCGAGGTCGGCGAAGCGCACGGTGGCCACGACGCACGATGGGTCGCGATCGCGCGCCTGCTCCTCCGTCAGGCCGACACCGGCGTAGTCGGGATCGGTGAACCCGCCCGCGGGCAGGAGGTGGTGGGGCGTCCGGCGGTTCGCTCCGAGCACGGCGTTCTCGGCCGCCGCCTCGCCCTCGAACTGCGCGGCCTGCACGAGCATGTCGCGGCCGTTGGCGTCGCCGACGGCGAGGATGTGCGGCACGATCGTGCGGAAGTACCGGTCGACGGGGATCGCCGAGCGCTCCACCTCGACCCCGGCTTTCTCGAGCCCGAGGTCTTCGACGTCGGCGGGCCATCCCGTGGCCATCACGACGACGTCGACGTCGACCGTGCGTGATCCGCCGCCCTCGCCCCAGGTGAGGCCGATCGCGCCGTCGTCGCGTCGATCGAGGCGTTCCACCGTGTCGATCCCGCAGCGCACGTCGACGCCGCTGTTCTCGAGCGATGTCGCGATCGCGCGCGAGATGGACGCATCGGATGCCATGAGCACGCGCGGCGCGACATCGAGCAGCGTGACCTCCGACCCGAACGAGCGGAACACCGTCACGAGCTGCGCCCCGGTGTTGCCCGCGCCGATGACCGCGACGCGGCGCGGCAGTTCCGGCAGGGCCAGGACGTCCTCGGGGACGGTCGCCAGCTCCGCGCCCGGGATGGGCAGGCGGCGGGAGTGCCCGCCGACGCACACGAGGATGGACTCCGCCCGCACGCGCCGACCCGTGTCGAGCACGAGGGTGTGCTGGTCGTCGAAGCGCGCCCGGCCCTCGTGCACGAGGTCGATGCCCGCCGCCGCGAATCGCTCGGCCTCCCGCTTGATCGAGCGGACGGCATCCACGCGCTCATGTACGCGCGCCACGACGGCGGACCACTCCACGCGCGGTTCGTCGACGACGATGCCGTAGTCGTCGGCCGCGCGCGTCTCGCGCATCAGTCGCGCGGCCTTCGCCAGCACGCGCGTGGGGACGCAGCCCGTGTTCACGCACGTGCCGCCCACGCGGCCGGCCTCGAGCACGACGACGCGGGCGCCGAGCTCGGCCGCGCGCAGGGCCGCGGCGGTGCCCGCGGGACCCGCTCCGATCACGGCGACGTCGTACTCGTCGACCTCCGCGCGCGCCGGGGCGGCGGAGGCGCGGGTGTCGGGCGAGGGGGCGGGGCTGGCGGTGTCGCGCACGGTGGTCCTCCCGAGGGTCGAGGACCCCAGTCAATCCGCCGGGGCTCCACCCCGACCGGGGGTTGTGCTCTCGGTCAGAACCTCTCGTACAGGTCGCTCGCGGTCAGACCCGATCCGCCGATCGCGTGCACGCCCGGGGCGGGGTGCAGCGAGAACGACCGTCCGTCGTGCAGCAGCGTCGCGGTGTAGTCGCCGCGCGTGTCGAGCTTCACCTCGAAGCGACCGGTGTCGATGAGGCGGAGGATCACCACCGCGCCGCTGCGCGCGACGAACTTCGTCTCCTTCTCGTGCGCCGTCGGCAGCGGCAGGATCGGTTCGTCTGCGGCGGGTGCCGGTGAGGGCGTGTTCGGGTCATCGGCATCCATTCGCCGAGTCTGTCACGCCCCCACCGGGCGCGGGTCAGCGCCCGTCGCGCCAGGAGTGCTGCGGATCGTACCCCAGAAGCCGGCGGGCCTTCTCAATAGACAGCAGCGTCGTGTTCTCGCCGAGCTCGCGCGTCTCGACACCGGGGAACACCTCCGCGACGAGCTCGCTGTTCGGGCGGGTCATGACGGTGTCGGCGGCCGCGATGATGAACGTGTCGAAGCCCGCGGGCGCGACCTCGAGGGCGCGCTCGATGGCCTGGGCGCCGTCGCGCGCGTCGATGTAGCCCCAGAGGTTCCACTTGCGGGTGCGCGCGTCGTCGTCGAACGGGAACTCCGCGTAGTCGTCGGGGACCATCACGTTCGAGAAGCGCAGCGCCGTGATCGACAGGTCGGGGTTCCAGCGCACCAGCTCGGTCGCGAGGCGCTCCTCGAGCGTCTTGACGAGCGAGTACACCGACTCGGGGCGCGGGGCGTACTCCTCGTCGACCGGGATGTAGGGCGGCGGCACGTCGAACGGCAGGCCCAGCACCGTCTCGCTCGAGGCGTAGACGATCTTGCGGATGCCGAGGCGCACGGCCGCCCAGAACACGTTGAACGTGCTGGTCATGTTGTTGTGGAAGGTCGCGACATCGGAGCGGATGCCGGGGGCCGGGATCGCGCCGAGGTGCACGACCGCGTCGAACCCCTGGTGCTGGTCGTTCACCCCGGCGAGGGCGTCGATGACCTGGCCGTAGTCGGTGAGCTCGACCTGGACGAACCCGGGGCCGCGATCGCCGCGGACGTCGAGGCCGATCACGTCGTGGCCCGCCGCGCGCAGTTCGCGGGCGACGACGGTGCCGAGTTTTCCGGACGAACCGGTGAGGGCGATGCGCATGATGCTGAGCTCCTGGGTGTGGGGGAGGGATGCCGCCGACGATAGCGGCGGGGTACGACACCGGTGCACGTCTTGACGCGGGATCCACGAGAGCGCGCCGTGCCGGACACGGGAAAGGCCCGCGAGCGGTCAGCTCGCGGGCCCGGACGGCACGTCAGTGGACGCGCGCCTCCTCCTGCTCGTCATCGTCGTCGCTGGGGATGTAGACGTCGACCACGGTCACGTTGATCTCGACGGCCTTCATCCCGACGATCTCCGTGATCGCCCGGCGGACGGCCGAGCGCACGTCGTCGGCGACGCGCTGGATGCGCTCGGGGTAGTCGACCTGAATGGCGATGTCGGCCGCGACCTCGGTCTCGCCCACCTCGACGCTCACGCCCTGGGCGTAGTCCTTCGCGCCCACGGCCTGACGGATGTTGCCGATCACGCGCGCGGCGCCGCCACCGAGGGCGTGCACGCCGGGGACCTCGGCCGCGGCGATACCGGCGACCTTCGCGACCACCGGGTCGACGATGACGGTCTTGCCGGCGCCGGTGCGGGCGTCGGCCGAGAGGGAGGAGTTCTGTGCCATGGGATGCGTCCTTTCGTCAAGATCCCCGTCCGCGAAGGGTGCGGGGTGTTTCGCTATGTGGACGGAACCGATTCGTGAAACGTCACGGCCCGAGCCTGGAAATCTGCTGACAGGAAACGCGATGCCCTCTTTGTCCACCGCCACCGACGCGTTCCTCGCGTCGCGCGCGGCCGACGGCGATCAGCTGGCGTTCGGAGTGCTGGTGCGCCGGCACGCCCCGTTCCTCGTCGCCTTCGCCACGCGTCTCACCGGCTCCCGCGCCGACGCCGACGATTGCGTGCAGGAAGCCCTCATCACGGCGTGGCGCCGACTGCCCGACCTCACCGACCCCGAGAAGGTGCGAAGCTGGCTGACGACCATCGTCTCGCGCAAGGCGACCGACCGGCTGCGCTCGCGCAAGATCTCGGATCAGATCGATGAGGAGATGGTGTCGGCCGCCGACGACCCGGAGCGGTCGGCCGTGGCGTCGTCGCAGATGGACGCCTTGAAGAAGGTGCTGGCGGAACTGCCCGAGGAACTCCGCGTCGTTTGGGTGCTGCGCGAGGTCGGCGGGCACAGCTACGACGAGATCGCCGTCGAGGTGGGGGAGTCGGCCGCCACGGTGCGAGGTCGTCTCGCCCGGGCACGTAAGACCGTGTTGGAACGCATGCAGGAGTGGAGGTGACCGGAATGAGCGAGCACAACGACGACATCGGCGGTTCCGGCTACACACTGGAAGACCTCTCCGCCTATCTCGATCGCGGGAGGACCCCCCGCATCCCCGCGATCGAGCGCAATGCCGAGTGCCAGGCGGTCCTCGCCTCCATGGAGCGCATGGGCCGTCTGTCGCGCGAGATCGTCGAGGAGCAGGCTGCCGAGCCCCTCGCCGACTCCTGGTACGACAGCATCATGCGGGAGGTGATGCGAGAGTTCCGCTCCGGACGTGACATCCCCCTGGCGCGCACCGAGGACGGAACGGAGATCGTCGTCACCGAGGGTGCGCTCTACGAGCTGATCCGCGCGGTGGGCGACGGGATCGAGGGCGTGCTGGTCGGGCGCGTGCGGCTCGACCAGCCCGAGCCCGATGCCCCGCTCGACGTGCGGGTGACGGTGAGCGTGCGCTTCGGCCGCGCGATGAACGCCGCCGTCGACGAGATGCGCGACGGCATCCGCCAGGCGATCGAGCGGCACGGCGATCTGAGGGTCGGACGCGTCGACGTGACCGTCGGCGACGTCCATCTGGACGAGGGGGAAGACGAATGACCCGCATCACGGCGGCCGAACTGGCTCCACGCATCGATCTGGCCGTCACCGCAGTCGAGGGCGTCCGCGAGTGCTACTCCGCCCGACCGGTGGTCGCTCGTGCTCTCGAGCACGTCGCCGACGTCGAGGGGTCGCTCGCGGCCGTCGACGACGTGCCGGGCGCGCGCGCCATCACGGTCTGCATCGGCGTCTCGACCGAAGACGACTCCGCCGCCGTGGCCACGGCCGTGGCGGCGGCGGCGCGCGGTGCGGGCTCGGACGACGAGCCGGCGACCGTGCGGGTGCGCGTCGCGCGTCTGGTGGCACCCGCCTCCTGAGCGCCGTCGCGCACCGCGCACCGCGCACCACGCGGCCGAAGCTCCATCACTGAGGCTTTTCCCGGCCGAGGGGGTCTGCGGCGGCATACGCTGGACGTACCGCTCACTCGCCCCGGAGGCCGTATGTCCACGCCGCCCGTCATCGCCGTCACCGGATCCACCGGAGCCGTGGGAGGCCGCGTCGCCCGCGACCTCGCCGCGCGCGGCATCCCCCAGCGTCTGCTCGTGCGCGACGCGTCACGCGCGCCCCGCCTGGACGGCGCCGAGATCCACGTGGCCCGGTATTCCGACGCGGATGCCGCCCGCGCGGCCCTCGAGGGAGTCGAGACGCTCTTGATGGTCTCGGCTTCCGAGACCGCCGACCGCGTGGAGCACCACCGCACCTTCGTCGAGGCCGCGGCCACCGCGGGCGTGCGCTCGATCGTCTATACGTCGTTCCTCGCCGCCGCCCCCGACGCGGTGTTCACGCTCGGCCGCGACCACGCGGCCACCGAGGACATCATCCGGGCGTCGGGGATGAGGTTCACGTTCCTGCGCGACAACTTCTACATGGACATGATGGAGCTCTTCGCCGGCGACGACGGGGTCATCCGGGGACCGGCGGGCGAGGGGCGCTGCTCGCTGGTGTCGCGGTCCGACGTCGCCGCCACCGCCGTCGCGGTGCTGCGCGACCCCTCCGCGCACGCCGACGTCTCGTACGACCTCACCGGCCCCGAGGCGCTGACGATGGCGGAGGTGGCGGAGAAGATCTCGGCCGTGCGCGGCCACCCCGTGCGGTTCCTCGACGAGACCGTCGACGAGGCCTACGCGTCGCGCGCCGCCTTCGGCGCCCCGCGCTGGCAGGTCGACGCGTGGGTGAGCACCTACACCGCCATCGCGAGCGGCGACCTCGCGGCTGTCTCGCCCGACGTCGAGCGCGTCACCGGTCGGCCCGCGCAGAGCTTCGAGGAGTTCCTGGGCGCCGTCTCGTGAGGCCCGACCACGTCGCGATGCGATCCCGGACCCGACTCGGGTATGCTGACCGCGTGCTGACCTGTCGCTGTTGTCGCTGAACGCCCCGCGTTCTCTTTCGACGACCCCGTCAGCCGCGCCCGCAGAGGGCGCACCAACCTTCAGGATGCCACCGTGCGTTACGCCCAGAGCGTCGCCGACCTCGTCGGCAACACCCCCCTCGTCCGCCTCACCCGCGTCACCGACGGCATCGCCGCCACGGTCCTCGCGAAGATCGAGTACTTCAACCCCGGCGGGTCGGCCAAAGACCGCATCGCCGCGAACATCGTCGACGCCGCGGAGCGCGACGGTCTGTTGCAGCCGGGCGGCGTCATCGTCGAGCCGACCAGTGGCAACACCGGTGTCGGCCTGGCCCTCGTGGCCCAGCAGCGCGGCTACCGCTGCGTGTTCGTCGTGCCCGACAAGGTCGCCGAAGACAAGCGAGCGGTGCTGCGCGCCTACGGCGCCGAGGTCGTGGTCACGCCCACGAACGTCGAGCCCGACGACCCGAACTCCTACTACAGCGTCTCGGATCGTCTCGTGCGCGAGATCCCGGGCGCCTTCAAGCCCAACCAGTACGCCAACCCCAACGGGCCGCGCAGCCACTACGAGACCACCGGCCCCGAGATCTGGCGCGACACCGACGGCGAGCTGACGCACTTCGTCGCGGGGGTCGGGACCGGCGGGACGATCACCGGCACCGGTCGCTACCTGCGCGAGGTCGCCGGGGCGTCGGTGCGGATCGTGGGCGTCGATCCCGAGGGGTCGATCTACTCGGGTGACGACATCCACGGCTACGACGTCGAGGGCGTGGGGGAGGACTTCTGGCCGCCGGCGTTCGACCCGACCCTCGTCGACGCCTACGAGCGCGTCTCCGACGCCGAGTCGTTCGCGATGACCCGCCGCCTCGCCCGCGAGGAGGGGCTGCTCGTGGGCGGCTCGAGCGGAATGGCGGTCGTCGGCGCCCTGCGCGTGGCGAGGGACCTCCCCGCCGACGCGGTCGTCGTCGTCGTCCTTCCCGACCACGGCCGCGGATACCTGAGCAAGATCTTCGACGACGAGTGGATGACCGCGCGCGGCTACGAGGTCGCGCCCGTGGCATCCCTCCTTCCTTCGACCCCCGAGGAGCACTCCGCATGAGCACCCACGACGCCGCCCGCGGCTTCGACAGCCTCGCCGTCCACGCGGGACAGGCGCCCGACGAGACGACCGGCGCGGTGATCCCGCCGATCCACGTCTCGACGACCTACGCGCAGGACGGCATCGGCGGCCTCCGCGGCGGCTACGAGTACGGCCGCAGCGGCAACCCCACGCGCACCGCGCTCGAGACCCAGATCGCCGCCCTCGAGGGCGGGGCGCGCGCGCTCTCGTTCGCGTCCGGCCTCGCGGGAGAAGACGCGCTGCTGCGCGCGGCCCTCGTCCCCGGCGACGAGGTGCTGCTCGGCAACGACGTCTACGGCGGCACGTACCGCTTGCTCGCGCGGGTGCTGGGCCCGTGGGGCGTGAAGCTGCGCGTCGTCGACATGAGCGACCTGGATGCCGTGGCATCCGCCCTCGCCGAGAGCGCGCCGAAGCTGGTCTGGGTCGAGACGCCCAGCAACCCGATGCTGCGCATCACCGACATCGCGGGACTGGCGCGTCTCGGCCACGACGCCGGTGCGCTGGTCGTGGTCGACAACACCTTCGCCTCGCCCGCCCTGCAGCGCCCGCTCTCGCTCGGCGCCGACGTCGTCGTGCACTCGGCGACGAAGTACCTGGGCGGCCACAGCGACGTCGTGGGCGGGGCCCTCGCGTTCGCCGACGCCGCGCTGGCCGAGAAGGTGCAGTTCCTGCAGTTCGCCGCCGGGGCGGTGTCGGGACCGTTCGACGCCTACCTGACCACGCGCGGGATCAAGACCCTCGCGGTACGCATGCAACGCCACAGCTCGAACGCCCAGGCGGTCGCCGAGCACCTGCTCGCGCACGACCGCGTCGCGAAGGTGTACTACCCGGGTCTGCCCTCGCACCCGGGCCACGAGCTGGCGGCGCGGCAGATGAGCGGGTTCGGCGGCATCGTCTCGCTCGAGCTCGCCGACGGGGCCGCCGCCCGCCGGTTCGCGGAGTCGACGCGCCTGTTCACGCTCGCCGAGTCACTCGGCGGCGTCGAGTCGCTCGTGAACTACCCGGATGCCATGACCCACGCCTCGGTCCGCGGTACCGAGCTCGCGGTGCCCGAGACGATCGTGCGCCTGTCGGTGGGTATCGAGTCGGTCGGCGACCTCGTCGCCGACGTCGACCAGGCACTCGCCGCGCTCTGACCGAATGGACGAACCCGACGCTCCGCAAGTGCGGGCGCCGGGTTCGTCGATTCGCGTGAGGTGCCAGTTCTTGTCGCTTGCGGGTACCCCGAAGCGACGAAAATCGGCACCTCACGCGGGATGGGGTCAGCGCTCGGCGCGGGCCAGGTTCTGCGTCAGCTCGGCGGCGTTCTGGCGCACGACGTAGGCGGGCTGGTCACGCTCGACACGCCAGCTCTCGCTGAGCGGTCCGACGTTGACGGTGTCGAAGCCGAACTCGTCGTAGATGCGCGTCACGAGGGCGACGGCGTCGTCGGAGTCGCCCGCGGTGGCGAGGGCGCGACGATCGTCGCTGCCGGCGGGGCTGCCGTCGGTGAGGATGTCGGCGGCCGGGATGTGGTTGAACGCCTTCACGACGACCGACTCCGGGAGGCGCTTCTGCAGCATCTCGGAGGTCGTGGTCTTCTTCTCGTCGAGCTCGGCGATGTGGCCGTCGCGCTCGAAGTAGTAGTTGTTCGTGTCGAGCACGGTCTTGCCGGCGAGCTCGGCGGCGGGAAGGTCGTCGATCGCCTTGAGGGGCACGGTCACGACGACGATGTCGCCGGCCTCGGCCGCCTCGCGCGCGGTCGCCGCGCGGGCCTTGTCGCCGACCTCGGCGACCAGGTCGCTCAGGGTCTCGGGCCCGCGGGAGTTCGCGATCACGACGTCGTAGCCGTTCTGCGCGAAGCCCTTCGCGAGGGCCGAACCGATGTTTCCTGCTCCGATGATTCCTACGGTTGTCATGAGCAGGAGCAACCGAGGGGGGCGACGCGGCATTCCCGGGAGCGCTACCAAGAGTTCAGCGTCATAAATAGTTAGCAGGTCTAGTAATCAGTGTCAACCGGTACGGGTCGGAAGCCGGCGGTGCTTATCGTGATCCTGTCGCACCCTCACGCGAGTGGTCGCAGTCCGGTGTTCGGGTCACCGTCCTGCTTGACCTGTGAGGGCGACGGCCCCCGGTGGACGCGGCTTCGGACCACCGGGGGCCGCTTTCTTTTCCGGACGGGGATCGGGTGAGCGCGGTGCGTCGTTCCGCCGGTGGGAGACTGGACGTCGTGCCTTCCGAGACCCGCCCCGCCGTGACCGGCCGCCCCACCCGCTCCGCTCGTCTGTACCTGGTGTGCATCGCGGTCGGCCTGCTGGCCGGGCTCATGTCCGGGCTCTTCGGGGTCGGTGGCGGCACCGTCATCGTGCCCCTGCTCGTCCTGTTGCTGGGATACGACCAGCGCCTCGCGGCGGGGACCTCGCTCGCGGCGATCGTGCCCACGGCATCCGTCGGGGTCATCACCTACGCCGTCGACGGGCACGTCGCGTGGTTGCCGGCGCTCATCCTCGCGGTCGGCGCGGTCGGCGGCGCGCAGATCGGCACGTGGCTCCTGCCCAAGCTGTCGCAGACGGCGTTGCGCTGGTCGTTCGTGGTCTTCCTCGTCGCGGTGATCGTGAGCCTGTACTTCGTCATCCCCTCGCGCGACGCCGAGCTCGAACTCACCTGGATCACGGGACCGGGGCTGGCGCTGCTGGGCGTGATCACCGGCATCCTGGCGGGACTGCTCGGGGTGGGCGGCGGCATCATCGTCGTGCCGGCGCTGTTGCTGCTGTTCGGCACGAGCGATCTCGTGGCCAAGGGCACGTCGCTGCTCATGATGATCCCCACCGCCGTGTCGGGGACCATCGGCAACCTGCGGCGGTCCAACGTCGATCTGCCCGCGGCCCTGTGCGTCGGCGTCGCCGCGTGCGCGACGACCGCTCTCGGCGCCCAGATCGCGAAAGCCGTCGACCCGTTCGTGGCGAACGTGCTGTTCTCGATCTTCCTCGTCTTCATCGCCTGGCAGATCGCGGTCAAGGCTGTGCGTGGCCGCCGGCAGCGCTGAGCCCCACGCGGTGAGGTGACCCGGTTCGGCGGGCGCCGCTTCGCGAGGGGGCGGCGCGGGACCGCTCGGTAGACTGACCCGGTGCCCGTGAACCCCGAACTCGTCGGTCGTGCCTTCCCGCCGACCGCTCCCTACCTGGTCGGCCGAGAGAAGGTGCGCGAGTTCGCCCGCGCCGTCTTCGCCGACGCCCCGCAGCACAGCGACCCCGAGGCCGCCCGCGCGCTCGGCTACGCCGACGTCGTGGCCCCGCCGACCTTCGCGATGGTCGTGCAGGATCTCACGCTCCAGCAGCTGCTCGGCGACCCCGACTCCGGCATCGAGCTGTCGCGTCTCGTTCACGCCGAGCAGCGCTTCCGCTACTCCCGCCCGATCGTGGCGGGCGACGAGCTCGTCGCGACCCTGTCGGTCACCGGCATCCGTTCGATGGGCGGCAACGCGATGATCACCAGCGAAGCCGAGATCGTGGATGCCGCCGGCGCCCACGTCGTGACGACGACGAGCGTCCTGCTCGCGGGGGAGGCCGGCGCATGAGCGCGTTCACCGTGGGCGACGTGATCGCCGAGCGTTCGGTTCACCTCACGCGCGAGTCGCTGGTGCGCTACGCCGGGGCCTCGGGCGACTTCAACCCGATCCACTACCGCGACGACGTCGCGGCCGCGGTGGGCCTGCCCGGCGTCCTCGCGCACGGCATGCTGACGATGGGCATCGCCGTCGGCGCGCTCGCCGAGGCGCTCGGCGACCCGGGCCGCATCCTCGAGTACGGCGTGCGGTTCACGCGACCGGTCGTCGTCGACCCCGAGACGGGAGCCGACCTGCACGTCAGCGCCAAGGTCGGAGCCGTCGACGACGAGACGGCGCGCATCGACCTGACCGTGACGTTCGCGGAGACCACTGTGCTCGGCAAGGCGCAGGTGCGGGTGCGGCTGTCCTGATGCCCGACGTCGATCCCGTCCCGCTCGCGCAGCTGACGACCCTCCGCACCGGCGGGACCCCCGCGCGCCTGGTCGAGGCGACCACGACCGATGAGCTCGTCGCGACGTTGCGCGACGTGTGGTCCGACGGTGGGGCGTGGTTCGTGCTCGGGGGCGGATCGAACCTCTTCGTCGGCGACGAGCCGTTCGAGGGCACCGTGATCCGCGTGCGCACCTCCGGGATCGAAGAGTTCCCCAGCACCCGCCCCGACACCGTGCTCCTGCGGGTGCAGGCCGGCCACGACTGGGACGCCCTCGTCGCCGAGACCGTGGCGCGCGGATACGCCGGGATCGAGGCGATGTCGGGCATCCCCGGCACGGTGGGCGCAGCCCCGGTGCAGAACGTCGGCGCCTACGGGCAGGAGATCGTGCAGACCCTCGTCGAGGTCGAGCTCGTCGACGAGTTCACCGGCGAGGTGTCGCGCGTCGCGGCATCCGATCTCGGACTCGGTTTCCGCACGTCGGTGCTCAAGCAGCACTACGGCTCGGTGCCGGAGCGGTCCGCCGTCATCCTGTCGGTGACGCTCGAGCTGGAGCGCGTCGGATCCGGAGAGCGTCCGATCGCGGGGGAGCAGCTTCGCGGGGCCCTCGGGCTCGAGCCCGACGAGGCCGTCTCGCTGCGGTGGATCCGCGACCACGTCCTCGCCACCCGCGCTCGCAAGGGCATGGTGCTCGACGCCGAAGACCCCGACACCTGGAGTGCCGGCTCGTTCTTCCAGAACGCGATCGTGTCCGAGTCGTTCGCGCGCACGCTTCCCGCGGAGTGCCCGAAGTGGCCGATGGGGCCCGCGGTCGACCCGGTGACCGTGATCCCGCTCGCCGCGTTCGACGGCATCGTCCCGCCTCCTCCGGTCGAGAACCGGCAGGTCAAGGTGAGCGCCGCCTGGCTCATCGAGAACGCGGGGCTGTCGCGAGGATTCCGCTTCCCGCGCTCGCGCGCCGGGCTGTCGACCAAGCACACCCTCGCGCTCACGAACCGGGGCGAGGCGACCGCCGCCGAGATCGCCCAGCTCGCCCGCTTCGTGCAGCAGCGCGTGCAGTCCGAGTTCGGCCTGCTGCTGCAGCCCGAGCCCGTCCTGGTGAACGTCGAGCTGTAGCCCGTCCCCTCCCGCGTGAGTCGCCAAGATCTGTCGCCTGACCAACCTCCGAAGCGACAGATTCTGGCATCTCACGCGGATGCCGCGAGCAGACGGCGGATGCGCGCGACGAGCGCGATCGGGTCGTCGAAGTCGCGGCGGGTCACGACCGTCATGCGGTATCCGAGGGATTCCCGTTCCGCGCGTCGCATCTGATCACGGCTCCACTGATCGGGATCGCGATGGTGATCGCCGTCGTACTCGATGATCTGGCGCGCGAACCGGTAGAGCAGATCCACCCTCGCGACGAAACGTGAACCGTCGTAGATCTCGACGTTGGTCTCCGGCGCGGGGAGCCCCGCCATGATCAGCAGGACTCTGAGCTCGGATTCCTTCGGCGACTCGGACCCGTCGTCGGCGAAGTCGACCGCGAGGCGACGACGCTTCGACCCGCGTCCGCCGAGGAACCGCCGGTGTGTTCTCTCCAGATCCTCTCGCGTCGCGAGGGGAGCCCGACGGGAGATGAGCCGGTCGGCGACGGCGGTCAGCTGCGCGACGCTGAGCGTCTCGGCGAGTTCCGCCCACGTGCGAAGCGGTGACGTGCACCGGATGCCGTCGACCTCGACGAGGTCTCCGAAGGCGACCAGGAGCGAGCGGCCGACGATGCCCGGACGCCGGATGCGGTTGGCGCCGGCGGGCACGCCCACGAGGGGGCGCTCCCGCGCCCGCGCCTCCACAGGCCCGGGGAGAGGAAGACCGTGCAGGACGGCAGCGCTCGCTCCGCAGACGAAGGCGTGACGCGGCATCGTCCGCAGGAGCGCCGCCAGGCGTTCTCGTTCCGACGCGTCAGGAGCGATCCGGATGCCACGGTGAGGGGCCGACCACGACATCGAGCGCAACGTGCTCGGCGTGAGTCCGTGCGCTGCGCCCTCCACGACCGTGAATGCAGCAGTGGGTCCTTCGAGTCGTGCGCGCGTCGGCATCCCCGATCGTGCCGCACCGCCGGCATCCCCTCGCGGACTTATCCCCAGCCGCTCTCCGCGCACGCACGAGTCGCCAAGAACTGTCGCTCGGGAGGCCCCGAAGGCGACAGTTCTTGGCGACTCGCGCGAGGGGGTCAGGCGAACAGGCGCTGGAGGCGCTGGATGCCCTCGAGCAGCTGGTCGTCGCCCAGGGCGTACGACAGGCGGAGGTATCCGCTCGGGCCGAACGCCTCGCCGGGGACCACGGCCACCTCGGCCTTCTCGAGGATGAGGTCGGCGAGCTCGAGCGAGGTCGTCGGCGTCACTCCGTCCCACGAGCGGTTCAGCAGGCCCTGCACGTCGGGATACACGTAGAACGCACCGAGGGGGTTCGGCACCTGGACGCCCTCGATCTTCGACAGCTCTGACACGATCAGCTTCCGGCGGCGGTCGAAGGCGAGGCGGAACTGCTCGGCCTCGTCCTGCGGGCCGTTCAGCGCCTCGGCGGCGGCGAGCTGCGCGATGTTGTTGACGTTGCTCGTCAGGTGCGACTGCAGGTTGCCGGCGAGCTTCATGGCATCCGCCGGTCCCACCATCCAACCCACGCGCCATCCGGTCATGGCGTAGGTCTTCGCGACGCCGTTGACGAGGATGGTCTGCTCTGCGAGCTCGGGCACGGCCTCGACGATCGAGACGGCGCGCGCACCCTCGTAGGTGAGGTTCTGGTAGATCTCGTCGGTGATGATCCAGATGCCGTGCTCGAGCGCCCAGCGGCCGATCTCGGCGGTCTCCTCGGGCGTGTAGACCGAGCCGGTCGGGTTCGACGGCGACACGAAGACGAGCACGGTGGTCTTGTCGGTGCGGGCGGCCTCGAGCTGGGCGACGGTGACCTTGTAGTCCTGGTCGGCGCCGGCGAACACCTCGACGGGCGTGCCGTCGGCGAGCTCGATCGCCTCGGGGTAGGTGGTCCAGTACGGCGCGGGCAGCAGCACCTCGTCGCCGGGGTTCACCACGGTCTGGAACGCCTGGTACACCGACTGCTTGCCGCCGTTGGTCACGATGACCTGCGAGGGCGCGACCTCGAGGCCGGAGTCACGCCGCGTCTTGGCGGCGATCGCCTCGCGCAGCACGGGGAGACCGGCGGCGGGGGTGTAGCGGTAGTTCTTCGGGTCCTGCAGCGCCTTCGCTGCGGCATCCACGATGAACGACGGGGTGGCGAAGTCGGGCTCGCCGGCCGCGTACGAGATGACGGGTCGGCCGGCGGCCTGGAGGGCCTTGGCCTTGGCGTCGACCTTGAGGGTCGCGGACTCGGCGATGGCGGACAGCTTGCGGGAGAGCGGGGCGCGGGAAGTCACGGTTCCGAGCCTAGTGTTCCCGGGCTTTTCCGCCGAGGGACATGACGGTCAGGGCACGAGGATCAGCAGCGCCGGGACGAGCATCAGGATGCCGAGCGCCAGCGCGATCACCGACCACGCGCGTCGACCGGCCCGACGCGCGGCGACCACGAGACCGACGATCGCGAGGAGGACGACCACGATCCCGTCGAGGAAGAGCAGCGGCAGCAGGATGATGCCGAGCCACCAGATCGCGTTCATCTCGGGGATGAGCCCGAGCAGGTACACCCCGAGCGTCGGCACGACGAGCACACCCGCGACGCAGGTCGCGATGATGCCGAGGACGTCGGCGGGCCGGCGGACGGTGGGGGACGGCGGCGTCATGCGGTCAGGCTACCGCCGGTCGAAACACGAAACACGGGTCCATTAGCGTGGCGGGGTGACCGCTCAGACCGCCACCCCGCTGCGCTCGCGACGTCGGGGATTCGCCGCTCTCGTCCGTCTGGGGATCGCCACCCTCCTCGTCGGTGTGACGACGGGTCTGGCCGTGCTGCTGCTGGTGTGGATCGTGCACAGCCTCGAGCACCTCGTCTGGGGGCACGAGGAGGGGCCGTTCCTCGACGGCCTGGCCTACCCGGAGCAGTGGTGGCTGCCCATCGCCACGGTGGGTGGGGCGGGCGTGGTCGCCGCTCTCGGCTGGTATCTGCTGCGCCGGTTCGGCCGGAAGATCGCCACGGTCGAGCAGGGCGTCGATGGGGCCCGGATGCCGTGGTGGGAGACGCTCGCCGACACCGTGCTGCAGGTGGGTTCGGTCGCGATGGGCGCCTCGATCGGCAAAGAGGTCGCTCCGCGCGAGCTCTCGGCGATGGCGAGCTCGAAGGTCGTGCGCTGGTTCGGGCTCGACGCGCGGTGGTGCCGCATCCTGATCGCCTCGGCCGCGGGCGCGGGTCTCGCCGCGGTCTACAACGTGCCGCTGGCCGGTGCCCTGTTCGCCGTCGAGATCCTCCTCGCGCAGTTCAGCGTGGGAGCGGCGGTGGTGGCGTTGAGCGTCAGCACGATCGCGACCCTGGTGGCCCGTCCGCTCGTGGGCGACGGTTCGCTGTACTCGGTCGGGTCGCTCGAGGTCAACGCGTCGCTGATCGTCGCCGCGATCCTCATCGGCCCGCTGATGGGGTGGGGCGCGACGAGCTTCGCCGCGGTGACGAAGAAGCTCGCGCGCTTCCGTCCCGAGGGGTGGAAGCTGCTGGTCGTGCTGCCGCTGACGTTCACGGCGGTGGGTGCAGTCGGGGCGGCCTTCCCGCTCATCCTCGGCAACGGCCGGGCCCTGGCCACGGCCGGGTTCGATCTGTCGCAGCCGGCGCTGCTGCTGCTCGCGCTCGCCGTGCTGAAGTACGTCGCGACCGCGCTGTCGCTGGGTTCCGGCGCGATCGGCGGAACGCTGCAGCCCTCGGTCGCGATCGGCGCGGCGCTCGGTGCGGCGGCGGCGGCCGGGTGGGCGTTCGTCTGGCCCGGAGCCGACGGCACGGCGCTCGCGATCGTCGCGGCGGGGGCGTTCCTGGCATCCAACATGCGGGCGCCGTTCACGGCGATCGCCCTCATCATCGAGTTCACCGACACCGGCTTCGAGCTGCTGCTGCCGCTCTTCCTCGCCGTCGCGGGTTCGCTCGCGGCATCCAAGCTCACCTCTCGCGAGAGCCTGCGGCCCTTCGCCCCCGTGGACCCCGGCCGGCAGTAGACGCCCGTCGTCGAGACGCGCGAGAGGGCCGGGGCTCGTGGCCCCGGCCCTCTCGGCATCCGGTCAGTCCAGGTACTTCGCGTACGCCGGCAGCGTCAGGAACGCCGGGAACTCCGGACGCAGCGCCACCTCGCGGAACACCTCGGCCGCGTCGTCGAAGCGGTCGCCGTCGAAGCGCGGGGTCTCGGCGAGGACGTCGTCGACCAGGCCCTCGACGAACGGACGCGTGATCGCGGTGCCCTCGGCGGTCTCGCGGTCCTGGTGGATCCACTGCCAGATCTGCGAGCGCGAGATCTCGGCGGTCGCCGCGTCTTCCATGAGGTCGTCGATCGCGACGGCGCCCATTCCCCGCAGCCACGCCTCGAGGTAGCGGATGGCCACCGACACGTTGCCGCGCACGCCCGCCGTGGTCACGGGCAGGCCGATGCGCACGTCGAGCAGCTGGCGGGGGTCGATCGACACCTCGTCGCGGGTGCGCTCGAGCTGGTTCTCGCGGTCTCCGAGCACCGCGTCGAACTCGGCGCGCGCCACCGGGATGAGGTCGGGGTGGGCCACCCACGTGCCGTCGAAGCCGTCTCCGGCCTCGCGCCTCTTGTCGGCGGCGACCTTCTCGAACGCGGCCTCGGTCACCTCGGGCTTGCGACGGTTGGGGATGAAGGCGCTCATGCCGCCGATCGCGTACGCGCCCCGCTTGTGGCAGGTCTGCACGAGCAGCTCGGTGTACGCCCGCATGAACGGCACGGTCATCGTGACCTCGCTGCGGTCGGGGAGCACGAAGCGGGCGCCGCGCCCGCGGTAGGTCTTGATGATCGAGAAGATGTAGTCCCAGCGGCCGGCGTTCAGACCCGCGCAGTGGTCGCGCAGGGCGAAGAGGATCTCCTCCATCTCGAACGCCGCGGGCAGGGTCTCGATCAGCACGGTCGCGCGGATCGTGCCGTGCGCGAGGCCGAGGCGCTGCTCGGTGAACGAGAACACGTCGTCCCACAGTCGCGCTTCTTCGGCGGACTCGATCTTCGGCAGGTAGAAGTACGGACCCCGACCCGCCGCGATCAGGGCGTGCGCGTTGTGGAAGACGTACAGCCCGTAGTCGACGAGGGAACCGGATGCCGCCAGCTCGCGCCCCGCGCGATCGATGAACGTCACGTGCTTCTCGGGCAGGTGCCAGCCGCGCGGGCGCATCACGATCGTGGGCGTGCGCTCGGCGGTCACCTCGTAGCGCTTGCCCTCGGGGCTCGTGAACGACAGCTGACCGCGGATCGCGTCGAACAGCGAGATCTGTCCGCCGATGACGTTCCGCCAGGTGGGGCTGGTGGCATCCTCCTGGTCGGCCAGCCACACCCGCGCGCCGGAGTTCAGCGCGTTGATGGTCATCTTCGGGTCGGTGGGTCCGGTGATCTCGACGCGGCGGTCCTCGAGGCCCGGGCCCGCGCCCGCCACGCGCCACGACGGGTCGTCACGGATGTGCGCGGTGTCGGCGCGGAAGTGCGGGTCGTCGCCCGTGCCGATCTCGAAGCGCCGGCGCTCGCGGGCGGCGAGCCGGTCGTGCCGGCGCCGCGCGAAGCGGTCGTGGAGCTCGGTGAGGAAGGCGACCGCGGCGGGGGTGAGGATCTCGCCGTCGCGTCCTTCGAGGGGGCGCTCGAGGCGCAGGTGCGGGGCGGATGCGGATGCCGGGGCGTTCGGCATCCGGGATCCTTCGGCGTCGGTGCGGCTACCGCTCGGCGGGGTCGCGGTGGTGGGCGGGGGAGAGGTGATGAGGGTCATGGTCGTGGCTTTCTGTCTGTGTCGCGCGGTGCCCCTCGCCCCGCGAACCTTGTCCCACTTATGGCTGGTCGGGGGTGGCTTGACCGGCCATATGGGGGACGAGCTCCGTCATAACGGGGACGGGCTGTCGGTGTGCGCGGCGGAAAGGGAGGTGCGGCGGGAGGGGCCGCTTGCGGACCTTGTCCCACAAATGGCTGGTTGAGGGTGGCTCAGGTGGCCATAAGTGGGACGAGGTCCGCGATAAGTGGGACGAGGTTCTCGCGCGGGGCGGGGCGGGGCGGAGCGGCGGGGTCGCCGGGGGTCAGTGGAACTGGGCCGTCTCGGTGGAGCCGGCCAGGGCGAGGGTGGCGCTGTCGGGGTTGAGCGCGGTCGAGACGACGTCGAAGTAGCCGGTACCCGCTTCGCGCTGGTGGCGCGTGGCGGTGTACCCCTGGGCTTCGGCGGCGAACTCGGCCTCCTGCAGCTCGACGTACGCGCTCATGGCGCGCTCGGCGTAGCCGCGGGCGAGGTCGAACATCGAGTGGTTCACGGCGTGGAAACCGGCCAGCGTGATGAACTGGAAGGCGTAGCCGAGGGCGGCCAGGTCGGCCTGGAACGTGGCGATCTGCTCGTCGTCGAGGTGGCGCTTCCAGTTGAAGCTCGGCGAGCAGTTGTAGGCGAGCTTCTTGCCCGGGTAGCGGGCGTGGATCGCCTCGGCGAAGGCGCGGGCGAGCTCGATGTCGGGCTCCCCGGTCTCCACCCACAGCAGGTCGGCGTAGGGGGCGAAGGCCAGGCCGCGCGCGATGACCGAGTCGAGTCCCGGTCGCACGCGGTAGAAGCCCTCGGTCGTGCGCTCGCCGGTGAGGAACTCGGCATCCCGCGGGTCGACGTCGCTGGTCAGCAGGTCGGCGGCCAGGGCGTCGGTGCGGGCGATGATGACCGTCGGCACTCCCGCGACGTCGGCGGCCAGGCGCGCGGCGTTGAGCGTGCGGATGTGCTGCTGGATCGGAACGAGCACCTTCCCGCCGAGGTGTCCGCACTTCTTCTCGCTCGCGAGTTGGTCTTCCCAGTGGATGCCGGCCGCCCCCGCCGCGATCAGCGACTGCGCGAGCTCGTAGGCGTTCAGGGGACCGCCGAAGCCGGCCTCGGCGTCGGCGACGATGGGGGCGAGCCAGTCCTGCGTGATCTCTCCCTCGGCGCGCTCGATCTGGTCCTGCCGGAGCAGCGCGTTGTTGATGCGGCGGACGACCGCGGGAACGCTGTTGGCGGGGTAGAGGCTCTGGTCGGGGTAGGTCTGACCCGCGAGGTTGCCGTCGGCAGCGACCTGCCAACCGCTGAGGTAGATGGCCTTGAGTCCGGCGCGCACCTGCTGCACGGCCTGTCCTCCGGTGTAGGCGCCGAGGGCCCGGATGTAGTCCTCGGTGTGGAGGAGGTTCCACAGGTTCTCGGCTCCGCGGCGGGCGAGGGTGGACTCCTCGCGGACGCTTCCGCGGAGGCGGACGACGTCTTCGGCGGTGTAGGTCCGCTCGATGCCGTCCCAGCGCGGGTCGGACTCCCACGCGGCGCGGATCTCATCGGCGGTCTCGGTCTGGTCGCCGGGGCGCAGGGGCTGCTGGGCGGGGGTGGCCTGGATCGTCATGTCGTCCTCCTTCGGGTGACGGGGCGTCGGTGCCCCGTGGAGACCACTGTCGGCGAAGATCCACCCGCTCGAACGGGATTTCCGATGTGAAGATCGACCGATCTTCCGTTCTCGTGAGATCCTCCCGGTATGGACACCGGCGTCTCCCTGCCCTCGGCATCGATCCCGCTCGACCATGAGGAGGTGGACACCCTCACCATCGGTCGGCGCATCCGGCAGCTGCGCACCGCGCGCGGCCTGACCCTCGACGACCTCGCCGCCGCGGTGGGGCGCGCGCCGAGTCAGATGTCGATGATCGAGAACGGCCGTCGCGAGGCGAAGCTCACGCTGCTGCAGGCGATCGCGCGGGCCCTCGGGTGCACGCTCGATCAGATCCTGGATGCCGAGCCCCTCGACGCCCGCGCCACCCTCGAGCTGTCGGTCGAACGCGCCATGCGCGGGCAGACGTTCCAGGCCCTCGGCATCGCCCCCTTCCGCGTCGGCCGGTCCGTGCCCGACGAGGCGCTCGCCGCGATGCTCGCGCTGCAGGCCGAGATCGAACGCCTGCGCGAGGAGCGCTCGGCGACACCCGAGGAGGCGCGCCGGGCGAACGTGGCCCTGCGCCGGCTCATGCGCACGCAGGACAACCACTTTCCGGAGCTCGAGCGCGTGGCATCCGAGATGCTCACCGCGATCGCGCACCCCGGTGGGCCCCTCACGCAGCGCGGGGCGAGCGACATCGCCGCGCACCTCGGGTTCACGCTGCACTACGTGCCCGACCTCCCCTCGTCGACGCGGAGCATCGCCGACGTGAAGAACGGCCGGCTGTACCTCTCGACGAAGGTCGCGAAGGGCGACCCGCGCGCGGCGGTGCTCCAGGCGCTGTCGAGCCGCATGCTCGGCCACGGCGAGCCGACGAGCTACGACGAGTTCCTGCGTCAGCGCGTCGAGACGAACTACCTCACCGGGGCCCTGCTCATGCCCGAGGCGCACGTCGTCCCGGCCTTGCGCGAGGCGAAGGGGCGGCGCGCGCTCAGCATCGAAGACCTCCGTGACGCCTACTCGGTGTCGTACGAGACGGCCGCGCACCGCTTCACGAACCTCGCGACCGTGCACCTCGGCATCCCGGTGCACTTCTTGAAAGTGCACGAGTCGGGCACCATCACGAAGGCGTACGAGAACGACGACGTGAACTTCCCCACCGACCGGCTCGGCTCGATCGAGGGGCAGATGTGCTGCCGGCGCTGGACGAGTCGCGTGGTCTTCGACGAGGACGACCTGTTCAACCCGTACTACCAGTACACCGACACCGGCAACGGCACCTACTGGTGCACCGCCCGTGTGGAGCAGTCGAGCGAGGGCGCGCACTCGGTGAGCGTGGGCGTGCGCTTCGACGACACACGATGGTTCCGCGGGCGCGACACGACCAACCGGGCGGTGTCGCGGCACGCGGTCGAGGCGTGCTGCCGACGAGCTCCCGCGGACCTCGAGGCCGAGTGGCGCGGGCAGGCGTGGCCGAACGTGCGGACACCGCGGACGCTGCTCGCGACCCTGCCGACGGGGTCGTTCCCGGGGGTCGACACGACGGAGATGTACGAGTTCCTGGAGGCGCACGCGCCGCGGGAGTGAGTCCGGGCCCCCTCGCTCAGGCCGCGTTCCACCTCAGCCGCGGCGCTCCGAGGCTGGAGCGCACGGCCGCGGCATCGGCCACGGGGAACATCGTGACGATCAGCCCGTCGACGGCGTAGGCCAGAGCGGCGGTGCCGTCGGGCCCCGCGGCGCCGAGGGCGGTTCGCGTCCGGCGGTCGGCGACGACCTGTTCGATCGCGTCGGGGCGGGAGAGCAGGGATGCCGCGGCGGCGGTGACCCGGGACAGCAGCGTCCCGCCGACGGACCACGGCAGCAAGGCACCCTTCTCGAGGCCGCACGCGCGCTCCAGCTCGCCCGAGAGCCAGCGCTCGCGCTTCAGTCCGTAGGGCGTGGGTGTCGTCGAGAGCAGATACCCGTAGACGTGCAGCAGCCCGGCGTTGCCGACCGGCCAGGTCGCCTCGAGGCCGGCCCGCTCGTGCAGCTCGTCGAACAGGGGGCGGGGGATGACCGCCTCGCCGACGTTCTCATCGATCACCGTCGATCGCCCCCAGGCGGCGAAGCGGCCCGCGGCGGCGTCGTCGGCGAGGGATGCCGCGAGCCACGGCAGCGACGCGAACGCGGCGGCGGGGTCGTCGAGGGCGCGGGCGGCGGCGTCGTCGAGGGCGGCGGTCGAGGTCACCCCTCCACGCTACGACGCGCGGTCGCATCGTTTACACGACGTTCACGGAATGTGGACATTGCGTCCACATTTAGAGCCCATCATGGACGCAACGTCCACGACAGGAGTTCTCCCCGTGCCCCGCCCCGTCCTCATCTTCGACTTCGACGGTACCGTCGCCCTCGGCGACGGCCCGCTGCTGGCCTACGCCCGCGCCGTCGCCGCCCACACGGCATCCGCCGAGGCGTTCGTCTCCTCGGTCGCCGCCCGTCTCGCCGCCCCCGCCGACGACGTCATCGACGGCTACGACGTCGTCCGGCGCCTGTCCCTCGACGCGGGCGTGGGCGAGGCTGCCCTCGCCGCGGCGTACGCCGACAGTCGAACCCGACTGGGCGGCGCCGACGCCCCCGTGTCGACCGCCCCCGGACTCGCCGCGTTCCTCGCCGCCACCGACGCCGAACGACTGCTCGTGACGAACGCCCCCGCCACACGCCTCGACCACGCCCTGGCCGCGATGGGGCTGAACGGCCTCTTCGACCGCGTGGTCACCGACGCCGCCAAGCCCGCCGGTCTCGACGCGCTGCTCGACGACCTCGGGGACGGCGTCGCGGTGCTCGCGATCGGCGACGTCTGGCGCAACGACCTCGCTCCCGCGCACGCCCGCGGCCACGCGACCGCGCTCGTCGGCGGCTACATCGACCCCGCCGCCCGTCCCACCTTCCGCGCCGACACTCTCGACGAGCTCCTGCCGGCGGTCGCCGCCTGGGTCGCCGCCGCCCGCGTCGACGCTCCCCCCGCTCGCACGTCCTCCACCCCCGCCTGAATCCCACCCGACCCGCAGAAGGAATCATGAACACTCGTCGCCCCCGTCTCGCCGCCGCCCTCGCCACCGCGGCCCTCGCCTCGCTCGCCCTGGCGGGCTGCGCGGGCACGGCCGGATCGGCCTCCGAACCCGCCGCCGACCCGAGCTCGCTCGTGCTCGCCCTCGTCCCCTCGCAGGACCAGGCGAACCTCGTCGACACGGCCAAGCCCCTCACCGACATGCTCACCGAGAAGCTCGGCATCCCGGTCTCGGGTGTCGTCTCGAAGGACTACCAGGCCGCCGTCGAGGCGATGGGCGCGGGGCAGGCGCAGATCGGCTTCCTGCCGTCGCTGCAGCTGTGGCAGGCCAACGACCGCTACGGCGCGTCGGTCGTGCTCCAGACCGAGCGCAACGGCAACATCACTTACCCGGGTCAGTTCATGACGAACAACCCCGACAAGTACTGCGAGACGCCCGTCGTCGAGCGCGACGGCATGAGCTTCTGCAACGGCGCCGACGCGCTGCAGGGCCCGGCCGGACTCGACTCGATCACCAAGATCGCCGGAGCGAAGGTCGCCGTGCTCGGCCCCGGCTCGCCGGCCGGCTACATCTACCCGATGCTCGCGCTCAAGGAGGCCGGCGTCGACATCGACAGCGGATTCCAGAAGGTCCCCGTCACGGCGAACGACGCCTCGGTGCTCGCGGTCTACAACGGCGACGCCGAGGTCGGCTTCAGCTTCTGGGACGCGCGCACGCTCGTCGCGAAGGACAAGAGCGACGTCGGACAGAAGGTCGTCGTGTTCGGCCTCACCGACGAGATCCCCAACGACGGCGTCGCCGTGTCGAAGGACCTCTCGCCCGAGCTGCAGGAGAAGATCTCGACCGCGCTCGAGGAGTACTCCACGACCGAGGAGGGCTCCGCCGCGCTGAAGGCGGTCTACTCCATCACCAAGCTCGCGCCCGCCGACCCCGCGTCGCTCGACGTCGTCGCCCGCGCCGCCCAGCAGCTCGGACTCCAGTGACGACCGGATCCCTCACCCCGGGCGTCGAGGCGCAGGCCTCGGCGCCCTGGGGCATCCGCCTCGACGGGGTGTCGGTGCGCTATCCGAACGGAACGATCGGGCTGAAGAACGTCTCGGTCGACATCGCGCCCGGCGATCTCGTCGCCGTCGTCGGACTGTCCGGCTCCGGCAAGTCGACGCTCATCCGCACCATCAACGGTCTCGTGCCGGCGACCTCGGGTGCGGTCGAGGTCGGCGGGCGCCGCATCGACGGCGCGTCCGGTCGGCGCCTGCGCGAGACCCGCGGGCACATCGGCATGGTCTTCCAGAGCTTCAACCTCGCGGGCCGCACCACCGTGCTGAACAACGTGCTCGTGGGCCGCCTCGCGCACACCCCGCTGTGGCGCACCCTGGTCGGGGCGTACCGACCCGAGGACCGGCAGCTCGCGTTCGAAGCTCTCGAGCGCGTCGGGATGCTGCCCAAGGTCTGGGACCGCGCGTCGGCCCTCTCCGGCGGGCAGCAGCAACGCGTCGCGATCGCCCGCGCGCTCACCCAGCAGCCGCGGATCGTGCTCGCCGACGAACCCGTCGCGAGCCTCGACCCGCCCACGGCCCGCGGCGTGATGGACGACCTGCGGCGCATCAACGAAGACCTCGGCATCACGGTCCTCGTGAACCTGCACCTGCTCGACCTCGCCCGCGAGTACGGGACGCGCATGATCGGCATGCGCGCCGGCGAGATCGTCTACGACGGGCCCGCGGCATCCGCCACCGACGCCGATTTCGCGGAGATCTACGGTCGCAGCGTGACCGCGGCCGACAGGCTCGACCGATGACGGTCCTCGTCGTGCCCCCGCGCCCGAGAGGGCGGTGGATGCCGTGGACGGCGGCCGCCGTGATCGTCGCCGTCACGGTGTTCATGTGCCTGCCGGTGGTCGGCGTCGGCCTCGACGTGGGCGCGATCGTCCGCAACTGGCAGCAGGGCGCGCTCCGGGTCGGCGAACTCCTCACACCGGACTGGACGTTCTTCCCGCGCACCGTCGGGCCGATCCTCGAGACCCTGCAGATGGCCGTCATCGGCACGGCCGTCGGCGCCGCGATCTCGCTGCCGGTGAGCTTCTGGGCGGCCCGGCCCACCAACCCGTTCACCCCGACGCGGGCGCTCGTGCGCGGCATCCTGAACGTGGTGCGTGCGGTGCCCGAGCTCGTCTACGCGGCCGTGCTCGTCGCGATGGTCGGGGTGGGCGCCCTCCCCGGCATCCTGGCGCTCGTGCTGTTCAACGTCGGCATCGTGGTCAAGCTGGTCTCGGAGTCGATCGACTCCGCCGACGCCGGACCGCTCGAGGCCGGTCGCGCCGCCGGGGCGACGCAGACGCAGATCAACCGCGCCCTCGCCCTCCCCGACACCTGGCCGGTGTTCGTCTCGCAGACGCTGTACGTGTTCGAGCTCAACGTGCGCGCCTCGACCGTGCTCGGTCTCGTGGGCGCGGGCGGGATCGGCCTGCTCATCGACGCCGTGCGAACCTTCTACCGCTACGACCAGCTGTCGTTGATCATCGTCGAGATCCTCGTGATCGTCGTCGTGCTCGACACCGTCAGCGACGCGATCCGCCGGAGGCTCGTATGACCGCCCTCGCCCCCTCTGCGGTCACGGCTCCCACCGTGCCGCCCCGCCGTCGGCGACCCCTGCGTACCCTGTCGTGGGTCGTGGTCAGCGCGATCGTGATCGCCGCGTTCTGGTCGGCCGACATCACGTGGTCGCGACTGGGCGAACTCCCCGCCGAGATCGCCCGCTACCTCGGGCTGATGTTCCTCTCACCGAACTGGGAGAAGCTCGCCGAGGCGCTCTGGCAGACCTGGCGCAGCGTCGAGATGGCGTGGATCGGCACGGTTCTCGGCATCCTGATCGCCACCCCCCTCTCGCTGATCGCCGCGCGAGGCTTCGGTCCGCCGCCGGTGCGCGCGGCCCTGCGGTTCATGTTCTCGCTCGTGCGCGCGGTGCCCGAGCTGGTGTTCGCGATCATCATCCTGTCGGTGACCGGTCTCACGCCCCTCACCGGTGCCCTCGCCCTCGCGATCGGGGGCGTCGGCACCCTCGGCAAGTGGGGATACGAGGCGGTCGAGAACGTCGCCCCCGGACCCATCGAAGCGGCCCGGGCCGCGGGCGGGTCGACCGCGCAGGTGCTGCGCTGGGGCGTCTGGCCGCAGGCGTCGCCGACGTTCCTGTCGTTCTGGCTCTACCGGTTCGAGATCAACGTGCGCGCCTCCGCCGTGCTCGGGCTGATCGGCGTGGGCGGGATCGGCGACATGCTCACCTCGTACACCCAGTACCGTGAGTGGTCGACGGTGGGCATGCTCCTCATCGTCGTGGTCGTGGTCACCGTCGCGATCGACGCCGTGTCGGGTCGCATCCGCCGCCGCATCATGGAGGGTCCCCGTGTCCGCTGAGGTGCCCGTCACCGCGCGCATCGCCGCGGTGCGCAACTCGCTGCAGCCCAGCGAGCGCCGCGTCGCCGACCTCATCGTCGACGAACCGGATGCCGTCATCGAGCTCACCGCGCAGCAGATCGCCGACCGGGTGGGCGTGGGCCGCTCCACCGTCGTGCGCGCGTGCCAGACCTTCGGCTACCGCGGGTACCCGCAGCTGCGCGTGGCGCTCGCCGCCGAGCGCGGCCGCCGGGCGGTCGCCCCGGTCGCGCAGGACGGGGCCCTGGGCGGCATCCGTTCCGCGATCGATCGCATCGCCGACGACCTCCGGGCCGTCACGAGCCTGCTGGATGCCGAGGGGGTCTCCGAGGCCGTCGACGCCGTGGTCGCCGCTCGGCGGTTGCTGGTGGTGGCCAGCGGCCTCTCGGCTCCGGTCGCCACCGACCTCGCGATGCGCCTGACCGCCGTCGGCCGGCCCGCCGAGACGGTGGGCGATCCGATCGGTCAGCAGATCGCCGCCCGGCATCTCGCCGTCGATGACGTCTGCGTCGTGATCAGCGGGTCGGGGGCGAACGAGGCGAGCCTGCGCGCCGCGTCCGCCGCGCGCGCCGCGGGGGCGCGGGTGATCGCGCTGACGTCGTTCTCCGCCTCGCCGTTGACGGAGCGGGCCGACCTCTCGCTCGTGCTCGCCTCGGGGGGCTCCTTCCGCGACGAGCTCGAGCACACCTCCCGCATCGCCCATGCGGTGTTCGCCGAGGCGTTCGTCGACGCGGTGGCCGGCGCGCGCGCCGACGATGCATCCCTGGCCCGCTCCCGCGTGCTCGAGATCCTCTCCGACAACCTCGGCGACGCGGGCTGACCACTCGATCCCGCCGCCCGACCTATTCCGCCAGGCGCAGCGCCGTCCACAGCTCGGCGCGCGCGGCGAACGACGACAGGTCGCGCCCCAGCACGCGCTGCGCGAGAGCGATGCGCGCCCGCACCGTGTGCCGATGGATGCCGAGCGCCTGGGCCGTGGCCTCGTGCGAGCAGTCGTGGGCGAGCCAGGTGTCGAGGGTCGCGACCAGGGCGGAGCCGTCGGTGTCGTCGTGGCTCCGCAGCGGGGCCAGGGTTCCGGCGGCCACGGTCCGCGCGGCCTCCGTCCCGAGGGCGGTGAGCAGTCCCGCCCGCGCGGTGTCGGCGAAGTCGGCGAGACCGGCCTGGTCCGTGCGGTCGCGGGCGGTGCGCGCCTGCGTCAGGGCGCGCGAGAACGCGTCGTAGCCGGTCGGGGCGGAGCAGCCGACGACGAGTTCGAAGCGTTCCGCGATCTCGTCGAGCACCGCGCGGCCGGCGGCCGGCACGACCAGGGCGACACCGTCGTCGCTCCGACCGAAGAACAGTTCGCCGCGGCCCTCCTGCGCCCGCGTCTCGAGCCACTCCGTGAGCGCCGTCGAGCGGGTCGCCGTCGCGGCGGTCAGCCCCACGACGATCGGCGCGGCCGGAAGCGGCCCGAACAGGTCGCGCGCCGCGCGTCGGGCGAGCGTCGGATCGTCGCTCGCGAGCGCGTGCACGAGGCCGGCGCGGAACGTGCCGACCGCGCGCCCGAGGCCGTCCTGCTGCTCGAGGGCGAGGGCGGCCATCGCGACGACCGCGGTGACGACGCTGCGCGCCTCGTGGTCGAGGTCGTCGGCGGCGATCGCGAGGGCGCCGCGCAGGTGTCCGCCTCGGCCGAGAGTCTGCACGCTCACGGCGGAGCCGCCGCTGCGGATCGCCCCGGCGGCGCGCGTCCCCCGGCGCAGCATCGTCGTGACCTCGGCCGCGACGGCGTCGGCGGCCTCGGGCGGCAGGGCATCGGCGGGGAAGGCGCTGCGCAACGCCCCCGCCGCGTCGTAGAGCCCGACCCAGCAGTCGAGCTGCCGCGCGAGCTCGGCCAGGGTGGCCGACAGCCCGTCGGGGCGCAGGGCGGCGAGCGAGACGGCGCGCTGCGCCGCGAGCGACCAGCTGCGACGCGCGTAGGCGTCGGCGGCGATGGCCTCGGCCCCCGCGCGCGCGACGGCGATGAACGGCGTGCGGTAGGGCACCTCGAACAGCGGCATCCCGGCCCGTCGGCACGCCGAGACCAGGGGGGAGGGGATGCCGTCGCGCACGACCTCCGTGCCGAAGCCGAGGCCCTGGACGCCCCGCGCGAGCAGGCGGCCGACGTACGCCTCGTAGTCGGCGGCGTCGGCGTCGGCGAACTGGGTGCCCGTGGTCAGCAGCACGAGGCCCTCGCTGAGGAAGGGCGTGGGATCGACGAGGTCGCTCGAGTGCACCCATCTCACAGGGCGATCCAGGATGCCGGGGGCGAGGTCGTCGTCCGCGACGAGACGCAGGTGCAGGTCCCGGCGGGAGAGGAGCGCGCGCAGGCTGGGCGGCGCGGGGACGGTGTCGGCCATGACAGCTCCTGTACGACTTGTATACGACGGCGCCTGCGACTGTACACGCAGGAGAGTGCGGGGCGCGGCGCGGCGTCCGTAGCATCGCGGCCATGAGCCTCGACACCCTTCCCCTCGTCGGCGGTCCGTCCCTCGCCCAGGAGCGCCGCATCGTCACCGCCATCCCCGGCCCGCGTTCGCAGGAACTGCTCGAGCGCAAGGCCGCCGCCGTGGCATCCGGCGTCGGTCACACCGTGCCGATCCAGGCCGTCGCCGCCGGAGGCGGAGTCGTCGTCGACGCCGACGGCAACTCCCTCATCGACCTTGGCTCCGGCATCGCCGTCACCAGTGTCGGCAACGCCCACCCCGCGGTCGTGAAGGCCGTGCAGGAGCAGGTCGCGGCCTTCACCCACACGTGCTTCATGATCTCGCCCTACGACTCGTACGTGTCGGTCGCCGAGGCGCTCAACCGCCTCACGCCCGGCGACCACGCCAAGAAGAGCGCGCTGTTCAACTCGGGCGCCGAGGCCGTCGAGAACGCCGTCAAGATCGCCCGCAAGTACACCAAGCGCCAGGCCGTCGTCGCCTTCGACCACGGTTACCACGGCCGCACCAACCTGACCATGGCGCTCACGGCGAAGAACATGCCGTACAAGAGCGGCTTCGGTCCCTTTGCCGCCGAGGTCTACCGCGCCCCGCTGTCGTACCCCTTCCGCGACGGGCTCACCGGACCCGAGGCCGCCGCCAAGGCGATCTCGGTGATCGAGAAGCAGGTCGGGGCGGAGAACCTCGCCGCCGTCATCATCGAGCCGATCCAGGGAGAGGGCGGCTTCATCGTCCCCGCCGACGGCTTCCTCAACGCGATCGTCGACTGGTGCCGCGACAACGGCGTCGTCTTCATCGCCGACGAGGTGCAGTCGGGCTTCGCCCGCACCGGCGCGATGTTCGCGAGCGAGCACTTCGGCATCGTCCCCGACCTCGTCACCACCGCCAAGGGCATCGCCGGCGGCCTCCCGCTGGCGGCCGTGACCGGCCGCGCCGAGATCATGGATGCCACCCACACCGGCGGTCTGGGCGGCACCTACGGCGGCAACCCGATCGCGTGCGCCGCGGCTCTGGCATCCATCGACGCCTTCGAGAACGAGGGCTTCGTCGAGCGCGCGCGCGAGATCGGCGTGCTGCTGAAGGACCGCCTGCACGCCCTGCAGCAGAACGACCCGCGCATCGGCGACGTGCGCGGGCACGGCGCGATGATCGCCGTCGAGTTCGTCGACCCCACCACCGGCGCCCCCGACGCCGCGCTCACCGGCGCGGTGGCCAAGGCCGCCATCGCCGAGGGCGTCATCGTGCTCACCTGCGGCACCTACGGCAACGTCATCCGGTTCCTCCCGCCGCTGTCGATCGGCGACGACCTGCTGAACGAGGGCCTCGACGTCGTCGCGGCCGCCCTCGCCCGCAGCTGACCCCCGCCCCGGCGGCGGCGGTCGACCCGAGAGCCCGCCGCCGTCGGGGCCACCCACGAAGACGTGAACGACACAACGAAGGAAGCTCCCATGGACGACATCACCCGTGACGTGGTCGTGATCGGGGCCGGCGCCGCCGGTCTGACCGCCGCCAACGACCTGCGCAAGGCCGGCCTCTCGGTCGTCGTGCTCGAAGCCCGCGACCGCGTGGGCGGACGCCTGTGGACCGACGTCGTCGACGGCGCGATGCTCGAGCTCGGCGGTCAGTGGGTCTCTCCCGACCAGACCGCGCTGATCGACACCGTGGCCGACCTCGGCCTGTCGACCTACAGCCGCTACCGCGAGGGCGACAGCGTCTACGTCGGCCCCGACGGGGAGACCAAGCGGTTCACGGGCGAGATGTTCCCCGTCGCGCCCGAGACCGAGAAGGCCATCAACGAGATCACCGCGCGTCTGGACGCGATGGTGGCCGAGATCGACCCCGACAAGCCGTGGGAGCACCCGCACGCCGCGGAGTGGGACAAGATCTCGTGGGACGCGTGGCTCCGCCAGCAGACCGACGACGACGAGGCCGTGCGCAACCTGGCCTTCGCCACCGGTTCGGCGATGCTCACCAAGCCCACGCACACGTTCTCGCTCCTGCAGTCGCTGCTCATGGCGGCATCCGCGGGCTCCTACTCCCACCTCGTCGACGCCGACTTCATCCTCGACAAGCGCGTGACCGGCGGCCTCCAGCAGGTCCCCGAGCTCCTCGCCGAACGCCTGGGCGACGACGTGCTGCTCAACCAGCCGGTGCGGCGCATCGTGTGGGGCGAGCAGTCCGCGACGCCCGCGCGCGCGACCGACTCGGCGACGGGCCCCCGCGTCGAAGACCTGCGCGCGCTGACCTCCCGCGTCGAGGCGGCGAAGCAGTCGTCCACCGGGGTCACCGTGATCACCGACGACGTCACGGTGCGCGCCCGCTTCGCGATCCTCGCCCTCGCCCCCGTGCTGTACTCGCGCATCTCGTTCGACCCGCCGATGCCGCGCCTGCAGCACCAGATGCACCAGCACATCTCGATGGGCTTCGTCATCAAGGTGCACGCGGTGTACGAGACGCCGTTCTGGCGCGAGCAGGGCCTGTCGGGCACCGCGTTCAGCCCCTACGAGCTGTGCCACGAGGCCTACGACAACACCAACCACGGCGACGAGCGCGGAACCCTGGTCGGCTTCGTCTCCGACCAGAACGCCGACGACCTGTTCCGCCTGAGCGCCGAGGAGCGCAAGGAGCGCATCCTCGAGTCGCTCTCGCACTACTACGGCCCCGAGGCGAAGAACCCCTCGGTGTACTACGAGAGCGACTGGGGCACCGAGGAGTGGACCCGCGGCGCGTACGCGGCCAGCTTCGACCTGGGCGGCCTGCACCGCTACGGTGCCGACCAGCGGCAGCCCGTCGGACCGATCCACCTCGCCTGCAGCGACATGGCCGGCGCCGGCTACCAGCACGTCGACGGGGCGATCCGCCAGGGTCACCGCGCCGCCGACGAGATCCTCGAGCGGACGCGCGGATGAGCGGCGACCGCGTCGTCGTCGGCTACACGGCGACCGACGCGGGCGCGGACGCCCTCGCGTTGGGCGCCCGCCTGGGCGCGGCCCTCGAGACCTCGGTCCACGTCGTCGTCGTCCTGCCGTCGGCGCAGGGCAACGTCTCGATCCCCAGCGACGCCTCGTACGACCGCCTGGTCGAGGACACCGCCCGCGGCTGGCTGCGCGACGCCCTGGCGCCGTTCCCCGGCATCCGGGGGCACGTCCGCTTCGCGGCCGATGTGTCCGACGGTCTCGTCGCCGCCGCCGAGGAGTTCGGCGCGGGAGTGCTCGTCATCGGCACCGGCGGGGGAGGGCCGCGCGGGCGCCACCGCCTGGGCACCACCGCCGAGGAGCTCGTGCACTCCGCCCCCGTTCCCGTCGCGCTCGCCCCGGAGGGGGCCCGCAACGTCGACGCCGCGGTGGGACTGCCGCGCATCACGACCGCGATCGGCACCCGCCCCGGGGCCGACGTGCTCCTCGACACGGCCGTGTCGGTCGCGCGCCGATCGCACGCTCCCGTTCGTCTGCTCTCGCTCGCGGGAGTCGACCTGCCCGGCCGCGTCGACGCGGGACTCACCCGTCTCACCGGACAGGCGCACGCGCAGGAGGTCCTCGACACGGTGCGCTCGTCGCTTCCCGCCGAGATCGCCGCCGAGGCCGTGGTCGGCACCGGCAGCGACATCGAAGACGCCGTCTCTCGCCTCGACTGGCTCCCGGGCGAGATCGCCCTCGTCGGCTCCAGCCGCCTCGCGCAGCCGCGTCGGCTGTTCCTCGGCTCCACCGCGGGGCGCATCCTGCGCGCCCTGCCCGTCCCCATGATCGTGGTGCCCCGCACCTCGGAGGCTTCCTCATGACCTCATCTCGCAACGACGCGAGCCCCGCACCCGACAGCGCCGTCACCACCGGCATCTCCAACAAGGGACTGCGCGTCGGCTCGATCGGCCTGATCGGCGCCGTCGTGATCGGCATCTCGACGATCGCCCCGGCGTACACGCTGACCGGTGCCCTCGGCCCGACGGTCTCGGCCGTCGGCTTCCAGGTGCCGGCGATCATCCTCGTCGGCTTCATCCCGATGCTCCTGGTCGCGCTCGGCTATCGCGAGCTCAATTCCCGCATGCCGGATGCCGGGACCTCGTTCACCTGGGCCGCTCGCGCCTTCGGCCCCTGGGTCGGCTGGATGGCGGGCTGGGGCCTCGTGGCGGCGACCGTGATCGTGCTGTCGAACCTGGCCGGGATCGCGGTGGACTTCCTCTTCCTGCTCATCGCGCAGATCAGCGGAAACGCCGAGATCGCGGAGCTCACGCGGGTCGTGCCGATCAACATCGCCGTGTGCCTGCTCTTCATGCTGCTCGCGACGATCGTGTCGTACCGCGACCTGCAGACGACCCAGCGGCTGCAGTACGGGCTGGTGGGATTCCAGATCCTCGTGCTGCTGATCTTCGCGGGGGCGGCCGTCGTCGAGATGATGAACGGCAACGCCTTCGACCCCAGCCCCGTGCAGGCGTCGTGGTTCAACCCGTTCGAGGTCGACTCCTTCAGCGCCTTCGCGGCCGGTCTGTCGCTGTCGATCTTCATCTTCTGGGGCTGGGACGTCATCCTCACCATGAACGAGGAGACCAAGGACCCCGACCGCACGCCCGGTCGCGCGGCCACCGTGACGGTGTTCCTCATCGTCGCGCTCTACCTGCTGATCGCCGTCGCGCTGCTGATGTTCGCCGGCAACGGCACGGGCGAGCTGGGCCTGGGCAACGAGGACATCCAGGAGAACGTCTTCTTCCACCTGTCCGGACCGATCCTGGGACCGCTCGCGTTCCTCGTCTCGCTCGCGGTGCTGACCAGCTCCGCCTCGTCGCTGCAGGCGACCTTCGTCGGCCCGGCCCGCACGCTCCTCGCGATGGCGCACTACGACGCGCTGCCGCGGAAGTTCGCCAAAGTCAGCCCGCGCTTCTTCACCCCCGGGTACGCCACGATCGTCTCGGCGATCGTCGCCTCGGCGTTCTACGCGATCATGCGCGTGCTGAGCGAGAACGTGCTCACCGACACCATCACCGCCCTCGGGGCGATGATCTGCTTCTACTACGGCCTGACCGCGTTCGCGTGCGTCTGGTACTTCCGCAAGCAGTGGTTCGACTCGGTGCGCAACGTCTTCCTCACCCTCCTCGCACCGCTCGTGGGCGGCGGCATCCTCGCCGTGCTCTTCGTGACGACCCTCATCGACAGTGCGAACCCCGACTACGGATCGGGCTCGCAGATCGGGGGAGTCGGCCTGGTGTTCGTCATCACGGTCGTCATCATCGTCGTGGGGATGGTCCTGATGATCGCCCAGCGCATCGCGAGCCCCGCCTTCTTCCGTGGTGAGACCCTGGGACGGGAGGCGCCCGCCAGCGCCCGCCGCCGCCGCACGACCTGACAACGAAACGAAAAGGAGCAGTCCGATGAGCGACTACGCCGTCGTCAATCCCGCCACCGGCGAGACCCTCGCCGAGTACGACACCCTGACCGACGACGGGGTGGAGAGCGCGATCGCCTCCGCCCACGACGGCTACGGCGTCTGGTCGCGCACGTCTCCCGCCGAGCGCGCCGCCGCCATCCGCCGCGTCGCCGAGCTGCACCGCGAGCGGCGCGACGAGCTCGCCGCGATCATCGTGCGCGAGATGGGCAAGCCGCTGGCCGCCGCCGAGGGCGAGGTCGATTTCGCCGCCGACATCACCGAGTACTACGCCGACAACATCGACAGGATCACCGGCGACACCCCGCTCGACATCCTGGGCGAGGGAACGGCGGTCATCCGCCGCTCGCCGCTGGGCGTGCTTCTGGGCATCATGCCGTGGAACTTCCCGTACTACCAGGTCGCGCGTTTCGCGGCCCCGAACCTCGCGGTCGGCAACACCATCCTGCTCAAGCACGCCCCGCAGTGCCCCGAGTCCGCCGAGGCGCTGCAGGCGATCTACCGCGACGCCGGGCTCCCCGAGGGCGCCTACGTCAACATCCGCGCCACCAACGACCAGGCGGCGACCATCATCGCCGACCGCCGCGTGCAGGGCGTGTCGGTGACCGGGTCGGAGCGCGCCGGGGCGGCCGTCGCCGAGATCGCCGGGCGCAACCTCAAGAAGGTCGCGCTCGAGCTGGGCGGGTCCGACCCGTTCATCCTGCTGTCCACGGATGACCTGGATGCCGCCGTGCAGGCGGCCGTCGACGCCCGTCTCGACAACAACGGCCAGTCGTGCAACGCCGCGAAGCGCTTCATCGTCGCCGACGACCTCTACGACGGGTTCCTGTCGAAGTTCACGGCCGCGCTGGGCGAGGCGAAGGTCGGCGACCCGTTCGCCGACGACACGGTGCTGGGCCCGCTGTCGTCGCTCACGGCGGCCGAGCGCCTCGACGAGCAGGTGCAGCGCGCCGTCTCGCAGGGCGCGACCGTCGAGGTGGGCGGGAAGCGCGACGGCGCCTTCTACCCCGGCACCGTCCTCACCGGCGTCACCGCCGACATGGACGCCTACGGCGAGGAGTTCTTCGGCCCGGTCGGCGTCGTCTACCGCGTCTCGAGCGAGGACGAGGCCGTCGCCCTGGCCAACGACACCGGGTACGGCCTGGGCTCCTACGTCTTCACGACGGATGCCGAGCAGGCGCAGCGCATCGCCGACAAGATCGAGGCCGGCATGGTCTACGTCAACGTCGTGCTCGCCGACTCGCCCGAGCTGCCGTTCGGCGGCGTCAAGCGCAGCGGCACCTCGCGCGAGATGGGTCTGCTGGCGGCCGACGAGTTCGTGAACAAGAAGCTCATCCGCACGGCCTGATTCACACGGAAGATCCCCCGGTCCCGGCGCACGGGACCGGGGGATCTCCGCGTCCGGGGCACCGTGACCCGGCGCCCGATCGGCACCGGTGGGACCCTCCCGAGGCGGCCCCGGTTCGCCAGGTCGGAGGACATGGCATAGACTGGGGAGTGCAGTCGAAATCTGCAATCTTTCGCCGTGCCCTCGGGTACGCGGCATCCCTCCCCGAGAGATTCCGTGCGGAAGTGCGTCGGTTTCGCATCCTGGATCCTTCGGGATCTTAGGGCGGTAGCTCAATTGGCAGAGCAGCGGTCTCCAAAACCGCAGGTTGCAGGTTCGATTCCTGTCCGCCCTGCGCACAGCGCACGCTGGCACAGACAGAGACCTGGGTGGTTCGATGACGCAAGACGAGGCGAAGGGCGAGGTCGTCGCAGACCGCGGCGCGCCCCGCGAGAAGAAGCTCAACTTCTTCGCGCGGATCGCCCTCTTCATTCGTCAGGTCTTCGCCGAACTCCGCAAGGTCGTCACGCCGACGCGGCAGGAACTGGTCAAGTTCACCGCCGTCGTCCTCGGGTTCGTCGTCGTCATGATGGCGATCGTCTACGGCCTCGACGTGTTGTTCGTGTGGATCACCACCGCCGTCTTCGGCGTCCCCGGTACCGCCGGCGCCTGACCGGCGTCTGGGCGGACGCGCGGCGCCGAGAGCGGCCGCCACTGAACGGAAGAGATCACAGTGTCTGAAAGATATGTCGACGACGCCGATTGGGCGACGGCCGCCGAACAGTCGAGCGAAGACGACGAAGCCCAGGAGGGCAACGTGCTCGCGTCGCAGGAGCGCGCCTCCGACTCGGCCGAGCACACCGCCGTCCACATCGTCGACGACGAGACCGACACCGATGACGCCGACCTCGGCGACATCGACATCACCGACCCGGAGGCGGACGCGATCGTGAACGACGCTCTCGAGATCGACGAGACCAGCGAGGCCGAGGCCGCCGCCGAGGTCCTGACCGACTCCCTCGCCGAGGAGCAGGCCGAAGAGGCCGCCGAGGCCGCTGACGAGGTCACCCCCTACGACGGTCCCGACGTGAACGGCGAGCCCGACGCGCCGGTCCTCGACGAGGACTTCGTCGACGAGGTCTCCGCCGCGGCATCCGTGGTCGACGAGGTCGAGGCCGAGGAGTCCCCGGCCGACGCGGCGACCGACGTCGACGCCACCGACGACGAGGATGCCGACCCGTACGAGACGTTCCGCACCGAGCTGCGCATGCTCCCGGGCAAGTGGTACGTCATCCACTCGTACGCCGGTTTCGAGCGCAAGGTGAAGGCCAACATCGAGCAGCGCAAGTCGACGCTCGAGGTCGAGGACGACATCTACCAGGTCGAGGTCCCCATGGAGGACGTCGTCGAGATCAAGAACGGCCAGCGCAAGATGGTCAACCGCGTGCGCATCCCCGGCTACGTGCTGGTGCGCATGGACCTCAACGAAGACACCTGGTCGGTCGTGCGTCACACCCCGGGTGTCACCGGCTTCGTGGGCAACGCCCACAACCCGACCCCGCTGCGCTTCGAAGAGGCCTTCAACATGCTGAAGAGCTTGGTCGAGGTCAAGGAGTCCGCTCCCGCCAAGTCCGGTGCCGCCAAGGGCGCCCCGGCCGCGCAGCGCGTCATCCCCGCCGAGGTCGACTTCGAGGCCGGCGAGACGATCACGATCAAGGAGGGCTCGTTCGCGGGTCTTCCCGGCACGATCAGCGAGATCAAGCCCGAGAGCGGCAAGCTCACCGTGCTCGTCTCCCTCTTCGAGCGCGAGACCCCCGTCGAGCTGTCGTTCGATCAGGTCACCAAGATGATCTGACGCGCGCTCTGTGCGTCTTCGCGAACGCCCCGCCCGGCTCCGTCCGGCGGGGCGTTCGCCGTTCGTGCGCGCTCGACTCGCCACGAAGGACGTTCGGCGAGCGGGCATCGGGGAGCCAGGGCGCGGGATGCCGGGGCGGCCGGCATCGCGTATGATGAGGAGGTTGCGTGCGCCCGCGCGCGCGACGACCGCTGCCCGGAACCGCCGGGTCGCGGGAGAGAGGGACCCGCGAGGATCCCGCTCGAGAGAGGAAAAGGATATGGCACCCAAGAAGAAGGTGACCGGCCTGATCAAGCTCCAGATCAAGGCGGGTGCGGCCAACCCCGCGCCGCCGATCGGTCCGGCGCTCGGTCAGCACGGCGTCAACATCATGGAGTTCTGCAAGGCGTACAACGCGGCGACCGAGGCCCAGCGCGGCAACGTCATCCCCGTCGAGATCACCGTCTACGAGGACCGCAGCTTCACGTTCATCCTGAAGACGCCCCCGGCTGCAGAGCTCATCAAGAAGGCCGCCGGCCTCGCGAAGGGTTCGCCCACCCCGCACACCACCAAGGTCGGCAAGCTGACCAAGGAGCAGGTCCGCGAGATCGCCACCACGAAGCAGCCCGACCTGAACGCGAACGACATCGAGGCCGCCTCGAAGATCATCGCCGGCACCGCCCGCTCCATGGGCATCACGGTCGAGGACTGAGGGAGATAACAATGGCTACCAAGTCCAAGGCATTCCGCGCCGCTGCTGAGAAGATCGCGGCCGACACGTTCTACACCCCCGCCGAGGCCGTCGCCCTGGCGAAGGAGACCGGCTCGAAGAAGTTCGACTCGACCGTCGAGGTCGCGCTGAAGCTCTCGGTCGACCCCCGCAAGGCGGACCAGATGGTCCGCGGCACGGTCATCCTGCCCCACGGCACGGGTAAGACCGCCCGCGTCATCGTCTTCGCCAACGGCCCCGCGGCCGAGGCGGCCCTTGCCGCCGGCGCCGACGAGGTCGGTGGCACCGAGCTCATCGAGAAGGTCGCCGGCGGATACACCGCGTTCGACGCGGCCGTCGCCACCCCCGAGCTCATGGGCCAGGTCGGTCGCCTCGGTAAGGTCCTCGGACCCCGCGGCCTCATGCCGAACCCCAAGACCGGCACCGTGACCCCCAACCCGGCCAAGGCCGTCGAGGAGATCAAGGGCGGAAAGATCGAGTTCCGCGTCGACAAGCACGCCAACGTGCACTTCGTCGTCGGCAAGGCCTCGTTCTCGGCCGAGCAGCTCGACGAGAACCTGAAGGCTGCGCTCGAGGAGATCGTCCGCCTCAAGCCGTCCAGCTCGAAGGGCCGTTACATCCAGAAGGGCGCCGTCTCGACCACCTTCGGTCCCGGCATCCCCCTGGACGTCAACGCCATCGTCTGACGTTCGTCACCGGAAGCCCCGTCGTGTGCGCTCTGCGCCGGCGGGGCTTTCGCGTTCCCCGAGGCGGTGCCCACGGCCCCTCGTCTGCACGGACGTGCAACACAGCGTCATCCGGGAAGACGATCGCGCCCCGACGTGTTGTGCTGGGGGGTCGCGCATCGCGACCCGCCCCCGATCACACATGTCTGGAACAGCTATGCCCCGTCGTCGTCTGACCGTCCTCGCCGCCACCCTGGGCCTGAGCGCCCTCGCGCTGACCGCCTGCAGCGGCGGAGCCACCTCGGGCGCCTCCTCCGACGCCGGTTCGGAGTACGGCCTGGTCTCGGGCGGCACCCTCACCGTCGCCACCGAGGGCACCTACCGTCCCTTCTCGTACCACGAGGGCGCGGGCGAGCTCACCGGCTTCGACGTCGAGATCGCCAAGGCCGTCGCCGACAAGCTCGGTCTGCAGGTGAAGTTCCAGGAGACCCAGTGGGATGCCATCTTCGCGGGCCTCGACGCGGGACGCTTCGACGTCATCGCGAACCAGGTGTCGATCAACCCCGAGCGCCAGGAGAAGTACACCTTCAGCACGCCCTACACTGTCTCGCGCGGCGTCGTCGTGACGACCGAGGGCGATGACTCCATCTCGAGCTTCGCCGACCTGTCGGGAAAGACCACGGCGCAGTCGCTCACGAGCAACTGGTACGAGCTCGCGACCTCCAGCGGCGCTCAGGTCGAGGCCGTCGAGGGCTGGGCTCAGGCGGTCGCTCTCCTCAAGCAGGGCCGCGTGGATGCCACGATCAACGACCAGCTCACCTACCTCGACTATGAGAAGACCAACAGCCCGACGGGCCTGAAGATCGCCGCCGAGACCGAGGACACCTCCGAGAGCGCCTTCGCGTTCAAGAAGGGGCAGGACGCCCTCGCGAATGCCGTGGACTCGGCGCTCGAGGAGCTCCGCGCCGACGGCACCCTGGCCCAGATCAGCGAGAAGTACTTCGGCGCCGACGTCACCCAGTAAGACGTCGCTGTAAAGCCCCGCGGATCGTCCGCCCCGCACCTCTAGCGTGGGGGCGGACGATCCGCGCGTGAGCGGGAGCCTTTCGCGCTCCGCGTCGATCGTGCGGGCGGAGGTCCGCGAAGGAAAGGAGGCCCATGAACGACCTGTGGACGCTGTTGCTCGACTCGTTCTGGCCGATGTTGCTGGCCGGGATCACGGGCACCATCCCGCTGTCGTTGGCCTCGTTCGCGATCGGTCTCGTGATCGCGCTGCTCATGGCTCTGCTGCGCCTGTCGCCGAATGTCGTGCTGTCGGGCTTCGCGCGCTTCTACATCTCGATCATCCGCGGCACGCCGCTGCTGGTGCAGCTGTTCGTGATCTTCTACGGGCTGCCCGCCGTCGGCGTCGTGATCGACCCGTTCCCCGCGGCCGTGATCGCCTTCTCGCTGAACGTCGGGGGATACGCCGCCGAGGTCATCCGCGCCGCGATCCTCTCCGTCCCGCGCGGGCAGTGGGAGGCCGCCCACACCGTCGGGCTCTCGCCGCGCAAGACGCTGACGCGCATCATCCTCCCGCAGGCCGCCCGGGTGTCGGTGCCGCCGCTGTCGAACACGTTCATCTCGCTCGTGAAGGACAGCTCGCTTGCATCCCTCATCCTCGTCTCCGAGCTGTTCCGCCAGGCGCAGAACATCGCGGCGTTCTCGTACGAATTCATGGCCGTCTACCTCGAGGCGGCGCTCATCTACTGGCTCTTCTGCCTCGTGCTGTCGTTCGGGCAGAACGCCCTCGAGAAGAGGTTGGACCGTCATGTCGCCCACTGAGACCCCCCTGCTGCAGGTCACGGGGCTGCAGAAGAGCTTCGGGACGAACCGCGTCCTCGACGGCGTCGATCTCGAGGTGCGCCGCGGCGACGTCCTGGTGCTGATCGGGCCGTCCGGGTCGGGCAAGACGACGGTGCTGCGCTGCCTCAACGGTCTCGAGACACCGGATGCCGGTGTCGTCGCGTTCGCCGACGGTCCGCGCGTCGACTTCGCGGGCAAGGTCGCCAAGACCGACCGGGCGGCGCTGCGCGACCGTTCGGCGATGGTCTTCCAGCACCACAACCTCTTCCCCCACCTGACCGTGATCCAGAACGTCATCGAGGGCCCGGTGCAGGCGCACGGCGTCCCCCGAGCCGAGGCGATCGCCACGGCCGAGCGTCTTCTCGCGCGGGTCGGCCTCGCCGAGAAGCGCGACGCCTACCCGTCGGAGCTATCGGGCGGCCAGCAGCAGCGCGTCGGGATCGTGCGCGCCCTCGCCCTGGAGCCCGACCTTCTGCTCTTCGACGAGCCGACCAGCGCTCTCGACCCCGAGCTGGTCGGCGAGGTGCTGAAGGTGCTGCGCGAGCTCGCGAACGAGGGCTGGACGATGGTCATCGTCACGCACGAGCTCGGCTTCGCGCGAGAGGTCGCCGACGAGGTGCTGTTCTTCGACGAGGGCGTCATCGTCGAGCGCGGGGCTCCCGAGACCCTCTTCACGCGTCCCGAGAAGGAGCGCACGCGTCGCTTCCTCGACCGTCTGCTGCGCCCGCTCGACGGGCCCGACCCGGCCTGAGTCGGCGGCATCCGTCGGATCGTTCCGCGAAGCGCGCGGACCCGCCGGGGGACCCGCAGAGCGACCCGGTGGCCGACCGTGGCACCCTGGGACGATGAACCGCCTGACGCCTCTCCTGGGTATCGAGCTGCCGATCGTCCTCGGTCCCTTCGGCGGCCTGTCATCGATCGCGCTGACGGCGGCGGTGAGCGACGGGGGAGGCCTGGGCTCGTTCGGGCTCTACGGTTACGCCCCCGCGCGCATCGCCGAAACCGTCGCCGCCCTGCGCGCGGCGACGCCGCGACCCGTCGCGGTGAACCTGTGGATGCCGCGCGGAGACGAGATCACCCCCGACGACATCGACCTGGAACCGTACGCGGATGCCGCGCGTCCGCTGTTCGAGGCGGCGGGGGCATCCGTGCCCGCCGCGCCGGAGAGCTTCGTGCCCCCGGTCGAGGCGCAGATCGACGCCGTGCTCGAGGCCCGTCCCGATGTGCTCAGCGTGGTCTTCGGCGTCCCGGACGCCGCGCTGCTCGCGCGCGCCCGTGAGCGGGGGATCGCCGTGATCGGCACGGCCACGTCCGTGGCCGAGGCGCGGGCGCTGGATGAGGCGGGCGTCGATGCGATCGTGGCGACGGGCTCGGAGGCAGGCGGCCACCGCGTCTCGTTCCTCCGTGAGCCGGCCGACTCGCTGGTGGGCACGTTCGCCCTCGTCCCCCAGGTGGTCGATGCCGTGTCGGCTCCGGTCATCGCGGCCGGCGGCATCGCCGATCGCCGCGGCGTCGCGGCGGCGTTCGCGCTCGGCGCGGAGGGCGTGCAGGTCGGCACGGCGTTCTTGCGGACGCGTCAGTCGGCGGCCACGCCCGGGCATCGCGCGGCGATCGCCGGGGCGGCCGACACCGACACGCGCCTCACCCGTGCCATGAGCGGACGGCTCGCTCGCGGCATCCCGAACCGGGCCATGCGCGAGCTCGAGGCGGGGAGGATCGCGCCGTTCCCGGCGCAGAACTGGCTCACGGGCGTCTTCCGCGCGGCCGCGACGGCCGCGGGAGACGCCGACCTGGTGTCGCTGTGGGCGGGGCAGTCCGCCGGCCTCAGTCGTTTCGACGACGCCCGCGAGGTGCTCGACGAGCTGCGGGCGGGACTGCCGGTCTAGACGGTCTCGCGGATGTCGAAGCCGGTGGGGATGCCGTCGGCGACGTTCGATTCGAGCACGTCGACATCGTCCACCCGGGCGGACGGGGGCCCGTCGTGCGCCCAGGCGATGACGGCCTCGACGGCGTCGGGGTCGCCCGCGACGAAGGCCTCCACCGCGCCGTCTCGGCGGTTGCGCACCCAGCCCCGCGTCCCGAGGCGCTGCGCCTCCGCGCGCAGGGCGTAACGGAAGCCGACGCCCTGCACCCGGCCGGTCACGGTGATGGTGACGGTTCGCATGCGTCCATTGTCGTCGGGGATGAGGGGGCGGCGCACTCGCGCGCCGGAGGGAGCCGCGTCCCGTGCCGATCGGCGCGGCACGGCGCAGGAGGCTCAGCGCGCGGCCAGACCCGCCTCCCGTGCCGATCGGCGTGGCACGGTGCGGCATGGTGCGGCACCGCACGCTCAGTGCGGAAGCACCAGCGAGACCGCGATCGCGAGCATCACCACGGCGATCAGCGCGTCGAGGATGCGCCACGCCCGGGGCGTGTCGAGCCGACGTCCGAGGGAGCGCGCGCCGAAACCGAGCGCGGTGAACCACACGAGGCTCGCGAGGCACGCGCCGAGCGCGAACGCCCAGCGCCCCTCCCCGTGCGTCGACGCCACGGATCCGAGCAGGAACACGGTGTCGAGGTACACGTGCGGGTTGAGCCAGGTAAGGGCGAGGCACGTCGCCACGGTGGCGGCGAGGGTGGTGCGCGTGCGCACGGCCGTGCCGGCGGCATCCGGAACCGGGGTGGAGGTCGCGGCGTCGACGCGGAGGGTCTCGCCACTCGGGCGCAGGGCACGGCGCGCGGCGAGCAGGGCGTAAGCCGTGAGGAAGGCCGCTCCCGCCCACCGCACCACCATGAGCAGCCAGGGGATCGCCTGCAGCGCGAGGCCGATCCCCGAGACGCCGACGACGATCAGCACGGCGTCGGAGGCCGCGCACACGGCGACCACGGCCACGAGGTGCTCCCGCCGCATTCCCTGGCGCAGCACGAAGAGGTTCTGTGCACCGATCGCGACGATGAGGGAGAAGCCGAGACCGAGACCGGCGAGAAGAGAGGCGAGCACGCCTCGACGTTAGAGGCCGGCCGACATCAAGACCAGCTCAGGATTCTGCAAGACCATTAGCATTTCTTCATGTCCATCCCCCTCGATCTCGCCCGCACGCTCGCCGTGGTCGTCGAGGAGGGGACCCTGGATGCCGCGGCCCGCCGCCTGCACATCACTCCGTCGGCGGTCAGCCAGCGGCTCCGTGCCCTCGAGGACCGGGTCGGCCGGGTAGTGCTCGTGCGGTCCAAGCCCGTGCGCACGACCGAGGCGGGCGACGCGATCGTGCGGCTCGCTCGTCAGCTCGCCCTGCTCGAACACGACGCCCTGACGGCGATCGGCGCGGAGGAGGGGACCACCGCGTCCCTCCCGCTCGCCGTCAACGCGGACTCGCTCGCCACGTGGTTCCTCCCCCCGCTCGCGCGGGTCGCGGCGCGGCACGCGGTCGTGTTCGACCTGCACCGCGACGATCAGGACTTCACCGCGGGCCTGCTCGAGTCGGGCACGGTGATGGCGGCGGTCACCTCGCGCGCGGCACCGGTTGCGGGATGCCGCGTGCGACCCCTCGGCATCCTGCGCTACGAGCCCGTGGCCACGACGGCGTTCGCCGCCCGCTGGTTCGCCGGGGGAGCGGATGCCGCGGCGCTCGCCCGGGCGCCGCTGGTCGACTTCGACCGGCGCGACGACCTGCAGACGCAGTGGCTCTCGCGTCGAGGCGTGGCGGCGGAAGATCCGCCCCGGCATCGGGTTCCGGCGTCGCAGGATTTCGCCACCGCGATCGAGCTCGGGCTGGGCTGGGGACTTCTCCCCGGGTTCCAGTCGGCGGAGGGGCTCGCCGCGGGGACCCTCGTGCGCCTCGCCGACGACGCGGTGGACGTGCCGCTGTACTGGCAGCAGTGGAACCTCACCTCTCCGCTGCTCGACCTCGTCGCCGACGAGGTGGTGGCCGAGGGACGACGCCGGCTGGCGGGATCCTGAGGGTGCGGCCCGACCCGGCTCCCGCCCGTGGCGCCCGGATCAGTCGTCGCTGACCCGCAGCACGACCTTGCCCCGGGTGTGTCCGCGCTCGATCGCCGCGTGCGCCTCGGGCGCCTCGTCGAGACCGAACACGCGCTCGATGTAGACGCGGACGGCACCGGAATCGAGCAGGCGTCCGATCGTCGAGAGGGCGCCGCCGTCGGGGATCGTCTTGTAGTCGGTCGAGCGGATGCCGCGCGCCGCCGCCGCCTCCCGGAAACCCGGCCAGGCGCCGGTCGGAACCTCGATGAGCAGACCGCCGGGGCGCAGCACGTCGAGCGACCGGGTCCCGGTGTCGTCGGAGACGTTGCCGATCAGGTCGATGACCACGTCGACGGTGTCGACGACGTCTTCGAAGCGCGTGGTGGTGTAGTCGACGACCTCGGCCGCCCCCAGTTCGCGCAGCCAGTCGAGGTTGCGGGGCGAGCCGGTCGCGATCACGTGCGCCCCGAAGTAGGCCGCGAACTGCACGGCGAAGTGTCCGACGCCGCCGCTGCCGGCGTGGATGAGGATGCGCTGCCCCTGGTGGGCGAGAGCGGTCTCGACCACCAGCCCCCACGCGGTGAGGGCGGCGACCGGCACGCCGGCGGCCTCGACGTGCGAGAGCGAGACCGGCTTGCGGGCGAGTGAGAGCGTGGGGACGACGGCGTACTCGGCGTAGGCGCCGGGCGTGCGCGGAACCGCGACCATGCCGTAGACCTCGGTTCCGACCGGGAACGGATGGGCGTCGAACGGGGCGCGCACGACCACGCCGCTGACGTCGAGCCCGAGCACGGCGGGCCACGCCTCGATCGCCGACGACATCCCGCGCCCCGCGCGGGTCTTCGCGTCGATCGGGTTCACCCCCGCGGCCACCACGCGCACGAGCACCTCGCTGAGGACGGGGGTCGGGACCGCCACGCGATCCACGCGCAGCGCCTGGGCCGATCCCGGTTCGTCGAGGACGACGGCATCCATCGTCTCGGGCACCGCGGGGGCGGGCTGGAAGGCGGCCTCGGGACGCGTCGATCGGAATCTCATCGGGCGCTCTCTCTCGCGTGCGGCGTGTCCGCGGCGGCTCCGCCGCGGTCTCCACAGTCAAGCGCGCCATTGTCTCGCCGGTGTTACACCTCGGTCACCGTGTCGCGAAGCCGCGGGCGCCCGTCGGGCGGGGCGGGAACCCGGGCGTTCGCGGCGGCGGGACGGGGCGCGGGGCAGGACCGGTGCGCTCGGCAAGACGGGCCCGCGGCGATCGTTTCCGCGCTCGGCGGGTCGCGTGGCGCGGAACCGTGACGACTGCGAGGCCCGACCGGCCGGGCGCTCAGTCGCGCGCGGGGACCTCTCCGACCGCGAGGGCGTGGAGCAGCGTCGACAGGTGACGGATGTCGTCGATCGACCAGTCCGCGATCGCGTCGAACAGTCGGCTCTCGTGCGGAGCGCGGGCATCGGCCAGACGGCTGTGCCCGAGTTCGGTGACCGCGATGAGCCGGGAGCGGCGGTCGTTCGGGTCGGGCGTGCGGGTCACGAGCCCCAGGTCTTCGAGCTCGGTGATCGACCGGCTGAGGAACCCCTTGTCGGCGGCGAGGCGCTCGGCCAAGCCCGACAGGGTGAGCGGTCCGAAGCGGCTGACCACGGAGAGCGCCTTGAACGTGGCCGGGAGCATTCCGGGACTGACCCGTTCCGCCGCCTCGGAGACGAAGCGGCGGAACACGGTCATGAGTTCCGAGAACGACGACTCCAGGGCCTGCACGGCCTCACGGCGGTCATCGTCCACATCGCTCATCACGTCAGACATCTTCTCCCATCCCGGCGTCTCGGCGTGCGCGGCGCGAGGACGCGGCATCCTGGGTCGGCACGGTTCCGGTCGCGGCCAGGGTGGCCATGCCCTCGGGCACCGACACGGTGGCGAGATCGGCCTCGCTCGCGGCGACCCGCTCGGAGGTCGTCATGCGCGTCAGCGGGCGGTTGGGCAGGAACAGGATCGCGATCAGGCTGACCACGGCGACGGGCACCGCGATGAGGAAGGAGTGCGCGATCGACTGGGCGTAGATGTCCTCGACGATCACGCGCACGCTCTCGGGCAGCGTCGACACCTGCGGGATGGCGCCGGACTGCAGCGACTGGGCGACGGCGGCGCCCTTCTCGCCGAGCCCCATGATCGCGGTCTTGAGGTCGTCGGCCCGGTCGGTGAACAGGCTCGTCGCCATGCTCGCCAGCGCCGCGCCCATGACCGAGACGCCGATGGTGCCGCCGAGGCTGCGGAAGAAGGTCACTCCCGAGCTCGCCGCGCCCATCTGGGCGGGATTCGCGGTGTTCTGCACGACCAGGACGAGGTTTTGCATCGTCATGCCGACGCCGGCGCCCAGCAGCGCCATGTAGACCGAGACGAGAGCGAAGTTCGTGTCGTAGTGGATGGTCGACAGCAGGAACGATCCGGCGATGAGCAGGATGCCGCCGGCGATGAGGAACGGCTTCCACCGACCGAAGCGCGAGATCAGCGCGCCGACGACGATCGACGACACCAGCAGGCCGCCGATCATCGGGATGGTCATGATCCCGGCCTCGGTGGGCGTGGCGCCGCGGGCCATCTGCATGTACTGGCTCAGGAACACCGAGGTGCCGAACATCGCCAGGCCCGTCGCGATCGAGGCGATCGTGGCGAGGGTGAAGGTGGCGTCGCGGAAGAGGGTGAGCGGCACGAGCGGCTCGGACGAGCGCAGCTCGACGATCACGAAGAGGATTGCGGCGATCACGGCACCGCCGACCATCAGCAGCGTCTCGGTGCTGGCCCACTCGAAGGTGCTGCCGGCGTTGGTGACCCAGATGAGCAGCAGCGACACGGCGGCCGACAGCAGCACGATGCCGAGGTAGTCGATCTTGACCGCGCGCTTCGCGCGGACGGGGAGGTGCAGCGTGCGCTGCTGGATGAGCAGGGCTGCGACGGCGAAGGGGAGCGCGACGAAGAAGTTCCAGCGCCACCCGAACGCGTCGGTGATGACACCGCCGAGCAGCGGGCCGCCGACGGTGGCGACCGCCATCACGGCACCGAACAGGCCCATGTACCGGCCGCGTTCGCGCGGGCTGATGATGTCGGCCATGATCACCTGGCTGAGGGCGGCGAGTCCGCCGGCGCCGAGACCCTGCACCGCGCGGAAGGCGATCAGCATGTCGGTGTTCTGCGAGAAGCCGGCGGCGGCGGTGGCGAGCACGAAGACCGCGATCGCGACCTGGATGAGCACCTTGCGGTTGAACAGGTCGGCGAGCTTGCCCCAGATGGGGGTCGAGATCGCGGTGGTGAGCAGGGTCGCGGTGATGACCCAGGTGTAGGCGTTCTGGTCGCCCGACAGGTCGTGCACGATGACGGGCAGCGACGTCGAGACGACGGTCGAGGCGAGCATCGACACGAAGGTGCCGAGCAGCAGGCCGATCAGGGCCGGCAGGACGCGCCGTTGGGCGGGCGCGTCCGAAGAGAGGGCTGTCATGCGGAGCTCCACGGAAAGGGGGACGGATGCCGCGACGACGATGGCGCGATTAGTTGACTGATGTCAACGATACGCCTGATGCTTGACTTCCGTCAACTATTAATCGAGGAGCGCGAGGGCGCGGTACCTCTCCGTGGGTTCCGGTCGGGCGGGGGCGGGCTGACGCGCCTGCATCGTGCGGCGGTACAGCTCGTCGATGAGGGAGGTCGCCAGGCCGACCAGCTTCGAGATCTCGCGCTCGTCGCGCTCGACCCACTGGCAGCGCGGTTCGTCGTGCAGGGGGACGAAGCCGTCGTGCTGCTCCCAGGCGACCAGGGTCCGCTCGGCGCCCAGGACGTGCTGCTGCCACCAGATCTGCCGCATGTAGGTCTTCGGGATGGACTGCCACGCCTTGTTGGTGGTCTTGATCTCGGCGAGGATCACCCGGCCCTCGCTGTCGACGACGACACCGTCGGGTGTCGCGAGGTGCCTCTTCTCGACGACCGCGTGATACAGGGCCGACGAGGGGCGGATGCCGTGCGTCGCCGCGACCCAGGCGGCGATCTCGGGCTCGCGTCGACGGCCGTGCGCCGTGAAGGCGTTGCCCGAGAAGTTCGAGCCCATGAGCTTGGCATCCGCTGCCCGCGCGATGGCGTTCGCACTGGTGAGGGTCGCGACGTCGGTGGCGGTGATTCCGCGACTGCGCGCGCGGATCCAGGCGACGCGATCGCGCGAGTCGGCGACGATCCGGGCGTCGAGGTCGGCGCTGCGGGAGGCGACGAGCTCGGGGGACATGCGTTCGACCCTAACCCCGCCGGCCCGTGCATCGCATGCGAGGCGCGGCGCGTCGGCATCCGGGGTCTTGCGCCCCAGGTAAGGGTGACCTAAGTTGTCCGCATGACTCCGGATGCCGCGCCCCTCCGCCGGCCCGACGGCGGCCGCTGGAGCGACCTCGAGGGCGCGGTGCTTCTCGGTGGCGACGCGAGCAGTGTCCCCCGGATGCGCCGGATCGTCGCGGTCCTGCCTCCCTCCGCGCACGTCACGGTGCTGGTCGAGGTGTGCGGGGCGCACGAGATCGGGGTGATCGACGCGCGGGAGGCGCGCGTGAGCTGGCTCGACAGGTCGATCGACGGCGAGTTGCGCCCGCGGGGCGAGCGCCTCGCGCAGGCGGTCCACGCCTGGTGCGCCGAGTGGGCGTGCGGCGACGACGCGGTGTGCACGGTCTGGCTCGGCGCGCGGACCCCGTCGCGCATCGTCCGCATGACGCAGGCGATGCTCCCCGCGTCGCGGGTGTCGTAGCCGCGCGCGCGCGGCGCGCGGCCCTCGCGGCGATGGGGGAGTGGGGCCGCCGGGCGGGCGGATTGGCGTGGGGAGCGCGGGTCGGGTACAGTGGGGATCAAGCCAAAGACCGTCGGTCATCGTCGTGCTCGCATGTCGATCGAAGCGTCTGCTGAAAAGCAGGGGACCTACGCAGGTAAACGAAACTCTCCCGAGCTCCGTGCGCCTGCGCCGGAGCTCTTCTTTTTTGCCCAGACCCCGGGTGTCTTCGGCCGGCGCCCCGCCTCCGCGGAGCGCCTCGTACACACAAGGAGTGGCCATGGCGCAGAAGGATGCATCGGTCGCCGAGCTCACGAAGAACTTCGAGAACTCGACCGCCGTTCTGCTGACCGAGTACCGCGGTCTGACGGTTGCCCAGCTCAAGCAGCTGCGCAACGACATCCGTCAGGACGCGGATTACGCCGTGGTGAAGAACACGCTGACCAAGATCGCCGCGTCCAACGCGGGGGTCACGGGACTGGACGACGAGCTCAAGGGCCCGTCTGCCATCGCGTTCGTGCACGGCGACCCCGTCGCCGTCGCGAAGAGCCTGCGTGCCTTCGCCAAGGCTAACCCTCAGCTCGTGGTGAAGGGCGGCTACTTCGATGGCGCCCCCCTGACCGCTGCTGAGGTCAACAAGCTCGCCGATCTCGAAAGCCGTGAAGTCCTGCTGGCGAAGCTCGCCGGCGCGATGAAGGCGACGATGACCAAGGCGGCATACGTCTTCCAGGCGCTTCCGTCGAAGGCCGTTCGCACGGTCGACGCGCTGCGCGAGAAGCAGGACACCGCGGCCTGACCCGGCCCGGCTGATTAACCCGATCAAGGAGATACAACATGGCTAAGCTCAGCACCGAAGAGCTGCTCGACGCGTTCAAGGAGCTCACGCTCATCGAGCTGTCCGAGTTCGTCAAGGCGTTCGAGGAGACCTTCGACGTCACCGCCGCCGCCCCCGTGGCCGTGGCCGGCCCCGCCGCCGGTGGCGCCGCCCCCGCCGAAGAGGTCGAGGAGAAGGACTCGTTCGACGTCGTCCTCGAGGCCGCCGGTGACAAGAAGATCCAGGTCATCAAGGTCGTCCGCGAGCTCACCTCGCTCGGCCTCGGCGAGGCCAAGGCCGTCGTCGACGGTGCCCCCAAGGCCGTGCTCGAGGGCGCGAACAAGGAGACCGCCGACAAGGCCAAGGAGGCGCTCGAGGGCGCCGGCGCCACGGTGACCCTGAAGTAATTTCAGCAACACCGTCGCTTCCGCGACACACGAAGACCCCGGATGCCACTGGCATCCGGGGTCTTCGTCGTTTCGGCGTCGCAGGGCGCGCCGAGGCGGGTGACGAACGCCGGAGTGCGCGCGCGATGACACCGGGTCTTCGCCGTCGAGGAACCGGAATTCACCGGATCGAAACGAAAAGATCCTGGGAGAACCGTATGGGCATCGTTTACGGTCGATGAGAACACCCCCCGTCGATCCCCCCATCCGACGTCGTTCTCGTTCACACGCTTGTTCGTGCGTCGGTACTTGGAGACCCATGCCCAACGCTGCATCGCGCGTGCCCGCACGCCGTTTCACGACCGCCCTCAGCGCCGCCCTGGGCGCCGCTCTGCTCGGTTCCGCCCTCGTCCCCCTTCCCGCCTTCGCGGCCGACGGCGCGAGGGTGGTGATCAACGAGGCCTACCTGAAGGGCGGGAGCGCCGGCGCTCCGTACGCGCAGAAGTTCGTCGAGTTGTACAACGCCGGCGACACCGCGCAGGACCTGAGCGGCTGGTCGCTGCAGTACCGCTCCGCCGCCAGCGTCGCCGCTCCCACCGGCGCGAACACGCAGACCCTGAGCGGATCCATCGCCGCGGGCGGCTACTACCTCATCGCGCTCCCCGGCAACGGCAACGGCGACGTCGGTGCACCGCTGCCCACCGCGGACGCCACCAGCACGGGGCTGAACCCGTCGGGGACGACCGGCCAGCTCTTCCTCGCGAACGTCGCGGAGCCGCTCGCCCTGCCGGCCGGCTCCGTCGACGACGACCGCGTGGTCGACTTCCTCGGGTACGGCGCCGGCGTCAGCTTCGAAACGGCCCCCGCCGTCGTCGACGGCCCGAACGGTACGCCGAACGCGCTCGTGCGCACCGACTTCGTCGACACCGACGACAACTCCGCCGACTTCACCAACACCACCACGGTGACGCCGCAGGGATCCGGGGGAGCAACCCCCGAGCCGCAGCCGACCGAGGAGCCGTCGCCCGAGCCGACCACGCCCGTCCCCGGCGAGATCACACCCATCCGCGACATCCAGGGGCCCGGAGCGACCACGCCCCTCGCCGGCACCGTCGTCACCACCCGTGGCGTCGTGACCGCCGCCTACCCCACCGGCGGATACAACGGCTTCTTCCTGCAGACGGAGGGAACCGGGGGCGCCATCGACCAGGCCGCCCACACCGCCTCGGACGCGATCTTCGTCTACGGCACCGCCGCCGCGGCATCCGTCTCCATCGGCGACCACGTCGAGGTGACCGGAACCGCGGGCGAGTACTACGGTCAGACGCAGCTGACCGCCGACGCCGCGAGCGTCCGCATCCTCACCGACGCGGCTGCAGAAGTCGCCCCGGCCGAGATCACCTGGCCCAAGACCGACGAGGAGCGCGAGCGGTTCGAGGGCATGCTGCTCGCCCCGCAGGGCGACTTCACCGTCACCAACACGTACTCCACGAACCAGTACGCCGAAGTGGGACTCGCCGCCGGCACGACGCCGCTGCGCACCCCCACCGACGTCGCGCGGCCGGACACCCCCGAATACGTCGCCGCCGTCGCCGACAACAACGCGCGCGCGGTCGTGCTCGACGACGGAGCGTCGCTCGACTTCCTCCGCTCCGCCCAGGACGTCCCGCTGCCGTACGTCTCGCTCACCGACCCGGTTCGCGTCGGCGCGCCCGTGACCTTCACGCGCCCGGTCATCCTCGACTACCGCAACAACGCGTGGAAGTTCCAGCCGACCGAGCAGCTCACGGTCGACAACGCCGCCACGGTCCAGCCGGCGACCTTCGCGAACACCCGGACGGCGTCGCCCGAGCCGGTGGGCGGCACCGTCAAGATCTCGAGCTTCAACGTGCTGAACTACTTCACCACCACGGCGGAGAGCGTCGGCTGCACCTCGACCTACGACGACCGCGACGGCAACCCCGTGACGGCCGACACGTGCCCCGCGCCCGGCCCCCGCGGCGCCGCCGACGACGCCAACCTCCAGCGCCAGCAGGCGAAGATCGTCGCCGCGGTCAACGGTCTCGGCGCCGACGTCGTCTCCCTCGAGGAGATCGAGAACTCCGCCGTTTTCGGCAAGGACCGCGACGACGCGCTGTCGACGCTCGTCGACGCCCTGAACGACGCGCTCGGCTCGGAGGCCTGGACCTTCGTGCCCTCGCCCGCCGAGCTGCCGGCCTCGGAGGATGTCATCCGCACCGCCTTCATCTACAAGGAGGCCGTCGTCGCCCCGGTCGGCGACAGCGTCATCCTCGACGACCCGGCGTTCGCGAACGCCCGGCAGCCGCTCGCGCAGGCCTTCGCCCCCGTCGACGATCCGGATGCCACCATCCTCGCGATCGTGAACCACTTCAAGTCCAAGGGCGACAGCCGCCCCGCGGCCACGGGTGACAACGCCAACGGCATCCAGGGCGCCTTCAACGGCGACCGGGTGCGGCAGGCGCAGGCGCTCGGCGCGTTCGCCGCGGAGAGGTCGGCGGCCATCGGGACCGACGACGTGTTCCTGCTCGGCGACTTCAACGCGTACACGCAGGAGGACCCGATCCAGACGCTGCGGTCGTTCGGCTTCGAGCCGCTCGAGGCGGGCACGGGCAAGTACTCGTACTCGTTCAGCGGTCAGTCGGGCTCGCTGGATCACGTGCTCGCCTCGCCCTCGGCGCGCGAGCTCGTCACCGGCACCGACATCTGGAACATCAACGCCGTCGAGGCGCTCGCTCTGGAGTACAGCCGATACAACTACAACGCGCTGAACTTCTACGACGAGACGCCCTACCGCTCCAGCGACCACGATCCCGTGGTGGTGGGTCTCGACCTGTCGTCGACGACCGAGCTCAACCTGCTCAACATCAACGACTTCCACGGCCGCATCGACGCCAACACCGTGAAGTTTGCGGGCACGATCGAGTCGCTGCGCGCGGAGGGCGGGGAGGGCTCCTCGGTGTTCCTCTCCAACGGCGACAACATCGGCGCTTCGCTGTTCGCCTCGTCGAACGCCGGTGACAAGCCGACGATCGACGTGCTCGACGCGCTCGACCTGGCGGCATCCGGAGTCGGCAACCACGAGTTCGACAAGGGCGCCGACGACCTCGTCGGACGCGTCGGTGACCTCGCCGACTTCCCCTACGTGACCGCGAACGTGTACCGCGACGGAGAGCCGTTGCTCCCCGGCTACGAGATCATCGAGGTCGGTGGACTGCGGGTCGGCGTCGTCGGCGCCGTCACCGAGGAGACCGCGTCGCTGGTCACCCCCGGCGGCATCGAGGGCGTGGAGTTCCGCGAGCCGGTCGCCGAGGTCAACCGCGTGGTCGACGAGATCCGCGACCAGGTCGACGTCATCGTGGCCGAGTACCACGAGGGCGCGGCCCAGGGCGGCTCCCTCGACGACGCCCTCGCCGCGGGCGGCGCCTTCGAGCGCATCGTGACGCAGACCGATCCCGACGTCGACGCCATCTTCACCGGCCACACGCACGAGGAGTACGTCTGGGACGCGCCGATCCCCGGCGCCGACGGCACGCGCCCGGTGCTGCAGACCGGCAGCTACGGCGAGAACATCGGCCAGATCGTGCTGAGCGTGGACCGCGAGAGCGGTGACGTCGTGGGTCACACCGCGCGCAACGTCCCGCGCCTGGCCGGCGAGGTCGTCGAGGACGACCCGGAGAAGACGGCGGAGAACAGCGCGGCCCTCGACGCCGAGCTCATCGCCGAGTACCCGCGCGTCGCCGAGGTCGCCGACATCGTCTCGGCCGCCCTCGCCGATGCGGAGCGCGTCGGGTCGCAGCCGGTGGGCTCGGTCGAGGCCGACATCACCACCGCCTTCACCGGCGGGGCGTACGTCGACGGCGTGTACACCGGCGGCAAGCGCGACGACCGGTCCCGCCCGTCGGCGCTCGGTTCGCTCGTGGCCGACGCGCTGCGGGAGACGCTGAGCGACCCCGACCGCGGGGGCGCCGACATCACGGTGGTCAACCCGGGCGGCCTGCGCGCGGAGCTGCTGCGCGACGGCGACGGGGTGATCACCTTCGCCGAGGCGAATGCCGTGCTGCCCTTCGTCAACAACCTGGGCACCACCACGCTCACGGGCGACCAGGTGCGCCGCCTCCTCGAGCAGCAGTGGGGCGACGCGGCCGGCCGCGAGGCCGACCTCGCCCTCGGTGTGTCGGAGAACGTCCGCTACACCTACGACGCCGCCCGTCCCGCGGGCGAGCGCATCACGGGCGTCTGGATCGACGGACAGGCGATCGATCCGGCCGGGTCGTACCGGGTGGGTTCGTTCAGCTTCCTCCTGCAGGGCGGGGACGCCTTCTCGGTGCTCGCCGAGGGCACCGATCCGCGCGACTCGGGCCTGATCGACCGCGACGGCTGGATCGCCTACCTGCAGCAGAACCCGGGCCTGAGCCCCGACTTCGCCGTGCGTTCCGCTCAGGTGCAGGACGTGCCCGCCGAGGTCGCGCGGGGCTCCCGCGCCGCCTTCACCGTGTCGGGACTCGACCTCACCTCGCTGGGCAGCCCGCTCACGACCGAGGTCTCGGCGTCGGTGGGAACGGGCGAGCCGGTGTCGTTCGCGGTGACCGACGGTGCGGCGCAGATCGCGCTGGACGTCCCGGCCGATGCGCCGGCCGCCGTCGACGTCACCCTCACCACGGCGTCGGGGACGACCGTGACCGTCCCGCTGCGCGTCACCGACGCGGCTCCGGGCGGAGGGTCGGGGGCCGACGACGGTTCCGGTGACGGCGCCGACGAGGGCGGGAACGCCCCCGGCCGCCCCGGCGCGCTGCCGGTGACCGGCACCGACACCGCCTGGATGGGCGCGGGCGTGCTCGCCGCCCTGGCCCTGCTGGGCCTGGGGGTGGCGCTGCGGCGTCGTCGCAGCAGCACCGGTTCTGCGCACGGCGCCGACTGACCGCGCACGACAGGACAGAGGGGCCCGGATGCCAGGACATGGCATCCGGGCCCCTTCGCGGTCCAGGACGCCACGCGGGGCGCCGTGCCCTCCGGGCGGTCAGGAGGGGCGCGGGGGAGCGGTGGAGGAACGCACGACGAGCCGCGTGTCGGCCTCGGTGCGCCGGGCGACCTCGCCCGTGCCCTCGATCATCCGCACGAGCATGCGTGTGGCCTCGATGCCCTGGGCCTGGGGGAACTGCTCGATCGTGGTGAGCGAGAACATCTCGGCGTAGTCGTGACCGTCGATGCCCACGACGCTGAGCTCGGTCGGGACCGAGATGCCCATCCGGCGCGCGGCGATGATCACGCCGATCGCGACCTCGTCGCACGCGGCCACGACGCCGGTGGGCCGCGATGCGGCGTCGGCGAGGAACGACGCGGCCGCGGCGTAGGCGTCGGTGATCGTGAGGGTCGACGGGACGTTGCGGATGCGGATCGCCAGGCCGTTGTCGTTCATGGCGTTGCGGTAGCCGATCGACCGCTCGTCGACGTCTTTCGCGGGGGCGTCGGTGGGGGGTGTGCTGCCGACGAAGGCGATGTCGGTGTGCCCCAACGAGATGAGGTGCTGCGTAATGATGCGGGTGATCGCGATGTTGTCGAGCCCGAGCGTCGGGACGCCCGACAGCGCGTTGCCGATGCTCACGACGGGCTTTCCGATGTTCGCCAGGCGCTCGAGGTCGGCGTCGTCGGGTTCCAGAGCGACGGCGATGATGCCGTCGAACCTCTTGCGCGCCAGGTAGGTGGAGTAGAGGCTCTCGCGGTCGCGCGAACCGGGCTCGGCCACGTAGAGCGTCACGTCGTAACCGAGGGGGATGAGCGTGCGCTCGACCCCTTCGACGATCGAACCGAAGTACCAGCGGTTGACCTTGGGGACGATGAGCGCAATGGTCCGCGTGCGGCCGGTGGCCAGGCTCACCGCGCTCGTGGACGGGACGTAGCCGAGGGATGCCGCGGCGTCGGCCACGCGCTGACGCGTGCCGTCGGAGACGTAGCCGCCGCCCGTGAGAGCGCGGCTCGCCGTCGACTTGGACACGCCCGCCAGGCGTGCCACATCGGCGATTCCGCTCATTCGCTGGTCTTCCTCGTGATGCGTCGACGTCCGTGTCGACGTCGAAGAAGAGTATCCGACAATCGAGGAAAGTGGAACCGGTTCCGGGATGCGGCGTGCCGCTTTTCCGCCGTCTTTCCGCTAGTTATCGGTTCGTGACCTGACGCTTGTTGCAACTCTTGTGGATTGCCTCTACGGTTGCCTGGAATCGGTTCCCGACAGGGTCCGATGCACCACCGAACTCAAAGAGGAGAGACCACATGGGTATGTCACAGCGGTATCGCCTGCTGGCTCCCGTCGGGCTGCTGGCGGTCGGAGCGATCGCACTCGCGGGCTGCGCCGAGGGTGACAGCAGCGGATCGGGCGGATCGGGCGGCGGCGAGACCACCGTGCGCATCGCCGGCGGTATCACCGGCACCGAGGCCGACGCGCTGAACCAGAGCTTCGAGCAGTTCACCAAGGACACCGGCATCAAGGTCGTGTACACCGGCGACAAGAGCTTCGAGGGCAACATCGTCACGAAGGTGTCGGGTGGCGACGCCCCCGACATCGCGATCGTCCCGCAGCCGGGTCTGCTCAAGACCCTCATCGGCACCGGCGAAGTGCAGAAGGCCTCCGACGCCGTCTCGTCGAACGTCGACCAGTACTGGGGCGAGGACTGGAAGTCCTACGGCACCGACGACGGCACGTTCTACGCCGCCCCGATGCTCGCCAACCTCAAGGGCTACGTCTGGTACTCCCCGGCGAAGTTCAAGGAGTGGGGCGTCGAGGTCCCCAAGACCTTCGACCAGCTGATGACGCTCACGCAGACCATCCAGCAGAAGACCGGCGCCGCCCCGTGGTGCGCCGGCTTCGCCTCCGACGCGGCCTCCGGCTGGCCCGGAACCGACTGGATCGAGGACATGGTCCTGCGCCAGTCCGGCCCCGACGTGTACGACCAGTGGGTCGCCAACGAGGTCAAGTTCACCGACCCGCAGATCAAGCAGGCCTTCGACGCCGTGGGCGAGATCCTCCTCAACCCCTCGTACGTCAACGCCGGCTTCGGTGACGTCAAGAGCATCAACTCCACCGCGTTCGCCGACGTCGCCGCCAAGGTCGCCGACGGCAGCTGCCCGATGACGCACCAGGCGTCGTTCCTCTCCGCGAACTTCCTCACGGTGAAGAACGCTGCCGGCGAGACGCCCACGATCGCCCCCGACGGCGACGTGTACGCGTTCCTGCTCCCCGGCGTGAAGGAAGGCGAGCTGGCGGTCGAGGGTGGCGGCGAGTTCGTCGCGGCCTTCTCCGAGGACGCCAACGTGCAGAAGGTCGTCGAGTTCATGTCGACGCCCGACTTCGCCAACGCCCGCGTGAAGCTCGGCGGTGTGATCTCCGCCAACAAGGGCGCCGACCCGTCGCTGGCCTCCAGCGAGTTCCTCACCGAGGCCATGAAGACGCTGCAGGACCCCAACACCACCCTGCGCTTCGACGCCTCCGACCTGATGCCGGCCACGGTCGGTGCCGGTTCGTTCTGGAAGGGCATGGTCAGCTGGATCGACGGCACGCCCACCGACCAGGTGCTGAGCAACATCCAGGCCGGTTACGACAACTGATCGACCTGAACCAATCGATGGGCCGCCCGCGACGCGGGCGGCCCATCCGGTCCATACTCATATTCCGCCCCAGGCACCACACGGGCACTCATCGATGAGCACGAAGGCGTGTTCGGGAGGGACGTCATGACCGATATCAAGAACGCGGAGACGACGCCGGCGGCGTCGCCCCCGCCGACCGGCCGGGGCAAGGCCGCGTCGCGCGGGTCCGCGGCATCCAATCGGACCACGCTTCTCGTGGTCCTGGTGGGGCTCATCCTCGTGGTGGCGCTCTTCCTCTTCATGGTGACGCGCGCCCCCGCCGACACCAAGCCGACCACGCTCGGCTTCTCCCTCAACAGCTTCTTCATCTGGCTCGGCGGGCTCAGCCCGATCGTGCAGATCCCGCTCGTCCTCGTGGTCTTCGGGGCGGTCGTGGGACTGCTCCTGCTGCTCATCGAGTACGCGCCCCGCTCGGGCAAGGGCTACTTCTGGCTGCGCCTGGTCGCGTGCTTCGCCGTGCCGATCCTCGCGTTCATGCTGCTGCGCCCGTACCAGAACGCCGTCGTCTACGTGCTCGGCATCGCGGTGATCCTCGGCGCGATCCTCTTCTACGCCGACTACCGCTCCCGCCAGGGAGCCGGCTACCTGTTCCAGCTCATCCTCTTCGCCGCTCCCGCCGCGATCCTGCTGCTGATCGGCCTCGTCTACCCGGCGATCACCACCTTCTTCCAGTCGTTCTTCGACAAGACCGGCGACAACTTCGTCGGCTTCGAGAACTACATCTGGACCTTCACGAACCCCGAGGGCTTCTGGTCGGTCATCAACACCCTCATCTGGGTGCTGCTCGCACCGACCATCGCGACCGCGATCGGTCTCGCCTACGCCGTCTTCATCGACCGTGCGGCGGGGGAGAAGTACCTCAAGGTGCTCATCTTCATGCCCTTCGCCATCTCGTTCGTGGGTGCGGGCATCATCTGGAAGTTCGTCTACGACTTCCGCCAGGGCGACCAGCTCGGCATCCTGAACGCGATCGTCACCGCCTTCGGCGGCCAGCCGATCTCGTGGCTGTCGGCCTCTCCGCTGATCAACACCCTGTTGCTGGTCGTGGTCTTCATCTGGAGCCAGACGGGTCTGGCCATGGTCATCCTGTCGGCCGCCATCAAGGCGGTTCCGCCGGAGCAGAACGAGGCCGCCGAACTCGACGGGGCGAGCGCCTGGGAGCGTTTCATCAACGTCACCGTGCCCGGCATCCGCTCGTCGCTCATCGTCGTGCTCACCACGATCGCCATCGGCGCGCTGAAGATCTACGACATCGTCGCCGTCATGACCGGCGGTCGCAACGACTCGACCGTGCTCGCCTTCGAGATGGTCAACCAGCAGCAGCGGTTCCAGAGCTACGGCCACTCCGCCGCGCTGGCCGTGGTGCTGTTCGTCTTCGTGCTGCCGCTGATCATCTTCAACGTGCGCCAGATCCGGAAGCAGAGGGAAGTGCGATGACCACCTCCACCGTGGTGCTCGAGCCCACCACCGACACCCGTTCGGCCCGCCAGGTCGCCCGCGACACCCGAAAGCACGAGGCGATGGCGCGCAAGCGCCTGACCTCGAAGGGTGCCACGATCGCGGCGATCGTGATCGCGTTCTTCTGGACGATCCCGACGTTCGGACTGTTCATCACCTCGTTCCGCCCCGGCTCCGACACGCAGTCGACCGGATGGTGGACGGTGTTCGTCGACCCGTCGTTCACCCTGGAGAACTACCGGCTCGCGCTGACGTCGGGCGGCACCGCCCTGACGCTCGCGCAGTCGTTCCTCAACTCGCTCGCCATCACCATCCCGGTGGTGCTGTTCGCGCTGGCGATCGCCTCGCTCATCGCGTACGCGTTCGCGTGGATCGACTTCAAGGGCCGCAACTTCTTCTTCATCTTCATCTTCGCGCTGCAGATCGTGCCGCTGCAGATGGCCCTCGTGCCCCTGCTGAGCCTGTTCTCGCGCGGACTGACGATCAACGACGTGACGATCTTCCCGGGCTTCGATCTGCGCGGGGTGGAGCACAGCTTCGCCACCGTGTGGATCGCGCACGTGATCTTCGCGATGCCGCTGGCCATCTTCCTGCTGCACAACTTCATCGCCGAGATCCCGCACGAGGTGATCGAGGCGGCGCGCGTCGACGGCGCCGGTCACGGGCAGATCTTCTTCCGCCTGATCCTGCCGCTCGCCGCTCCCGCGCTGGCGTCGTTCGCGGTGCTGGAGTTCATCTGGGTGTGGAACGACCTGCTGGTGGCGACGATCTTCGCGCCATCGTCGTCACTGCCCCTGACGCAGTCGCTGAACTCGCTGTCGGGCACCTGGGGCGACCAGTGGTTCCTCCAGTCCGCAGGTACCTTCATCTCGATCCTGGTGCCGCTGATCGTGTTCTTCCTGCTGCAGCGCTTCTTCGTGCGCGGCCTGCTGGCGGGGGCCACGAAGGGCTGAGGTCCGTTCGACGAGAGGGGCACGGCATCCGGAAGGGTGTCGTGCCCCTCTCGCGTGTGCGGGGCGCGGGTGCGGGGAGGGGCGGATGCCGACGGCGCGGTGACCGCGTCACGGGTCACGAGAAACGGCATCCGTGACGAGACACGCGGTGCGGGGGCGTTCCTCGTCACGGATGCCGTTCATCGCGGTGTTACGGGCACCCGGGGGCGGTGGGCGGGGCGGTCAGGTGGTGCAGGCGAGGCGCGACTGGATGTCGCGCATGGCGTCGAGCTCCGACGACTGACCGGTCACGATCGCGCCCGCGACCTCTTTCACACGCGCGTCGTCGCCCAGCTCGATCACCGCCTGCGCCATGGGGATGGCGCCCTCGTGGTGGCGGATCATCAGATCGAGGAAGAGGCAGTCGGCCGGTCGGCCCTCGGCGCTGCGCAACGCGTCGAGCTGAGCGTCGGTGGCCATGCCCATCTCGGACAGCAGCTCGTCCTGCGTTTTGGCCGCGGTGTCGCCGTGGCTGTGCGCGTCGGACTTCTCCATCCACGTCATCAGCGGCTGGCTCGAGGCCTGGGGGAGACCCCACTCGACCAGCCAGCCGAACATCTCGCCCCGCTGACCCGACTGGGTCACGGCGATGTCGTACGACAGCGTGCGCAGCTCGTCGTCGGAGGTCTTGCGGTAGATCTCCATCGCCATCAGCACCGCCTGCGTGTGGTGCACCTGCATGTCGCGGGCGAAGCCGGCATCCGCCGACGTGTCGGCCGGGTGCGCGGGGGCCGCCGTCGCGCCGAACGCCGTGAAGCGTCCGACGGCGAAGGCGACCGCCATCACGGCGACGGCGACGAGGGCGACGACGGCCCACCGGACCGCGGGACGCGCGACCGGAGTGTCGTCGCTCATCTCAGGCCCTGCCCGGCCCGTTCACACCGCCCGAGCACGGGGCGTTCGGCTCGGGGGCGTTCTGGCTGCGCCAGTACTCGGTGAAGAACTCCGCGATACGCGGGTCGTCGGCGCTGTCGACCTTGAGCTGGTGGTCCCACGCGCTGACGGCGATCGGGGTGTCCATGCCGGGGTAGGGCGAGAGCAGCGCGTAGCTGGAGGGCATGACGGCCTTCAGAGCGTCGATGCCGGCCTGGTCGACGCGCTCCGGGTCGTAGGTGATCCAGATGGCGCCGTGCTCGAGGGCGTGCACCGCGTTCTCGTTCTGCTGCGGCTCGGTGTACACGCCGCAGTTCAGCCACACGGGGTTGTGCGGGCCGCCCGCGGGCGGGGTCTGGTCGTAGGTGACGGTGCCCTGCACGTGGTCGGAGCGGTTGTCGAAGCTCTGCACGCCGTCGATCTCGAGGCCCGTGCTGTTGCCCGCCTGGTAGCTGGGCGGCGGCGCCGGGGCGAAGGCGAAGGATGCCACGACGAGACCCACCACGGCGAGGGCGGCCGTGGAGCCGACGACCCACCACACGAGCTTCCCGCGCTTCCGGCGGGCGACCTGCTTCTGGTACTCGGCCAGCTTCTCCTGGCGCTTCTGCTCGCGCTGCTGCTTGACGGTGAGGTCGATCTGGGCCTGCTTCGCGGGGTTTCCGCTCGCGCGCTTGTCGGAGGGGGAGGTCATGCGCTGTGTTCGTCTCTCTTCGGGGCGGGACACATCGGCATCCGCCGACCTGTCCAGACTATTCGGGTGAATGGGCCGTGGGCCTGGGAGGAAACTCCGAGACCGGGATGGTGGCCCGTGGGGGAGTCGCGATAGTATGACGATGTCGAATCGATTCGAGGTTCGACGTTCCCCCCTTTTTCCCAGCCCGGCCCGCACCGGGCTGTCCGTGTTGCGAAACGAAACCAGACGTGCTCGATACTGCCTCCCACCCCGTCGTCCCGACATCCTCGTCCGCCGTGCCCACCAGCACCGGCGCCATCCGCGCGCTCGGGAAGAACCCCGCGACCGCCCCGATCGTCCTGCACCCGGGCGACTCCATCCCCGCGTCCCGGCGGGTGCTGTACATCCTGGTGCTGGGCGCGCTGACGGCCCTCGGCCCCTTCACGATCGACCTCTACCTGCCCGCCTTCCCGGTGCTGGAGGCCGACTTCCAGACGACCGCCGCCGCGATCCAGCTCACCCTGACCGGCACGATGATCGGCTTCGCGCTCGGCCAGCTGATCGTGGGGCCCCTGAGCGACAAGGTCGGTCGGCGCATCCCCCTGCTCTCGGTGACCGCTCTGCACGTGGCCGCGAGCATCTTCGCCGCGCTCGCCCCCACGCTCGAGACCCTGTCGATCGCGCGCGTGCTCATGGGAGCCGGTGCCGCCGCGGGCGGTGTCGTGGCGGCCGCCATCATCCGCGACCTCTTCGGCGGGCGGCGGCTCGTGGTCATGCTCTCGCGCATGGCGATGGTCTCGGGGGTCGCTCCCGTGCTGGCCCCCCTCGCCGGTTCGGCCCTGCTGCTGGTGATGAACTGGCGCGGCATCTTCGTGGTGCTCGCCGTGTACGGGGCCGTCATGCTCGTCTCGGCGATCCTCTTCGTGCCCGAGACGCTCCCGGCCGCCCGTCGCGGGGGACCGGGCTCGAGCACGGTGTGGCAGCGCTACGCGAGCGTGTTCCGCGACCGCGTGTTCATCGGCGTGCTCATCATCGGCGCGATGACCTTCAGCGGACTCTTCTCCTACCTGTCGGCGTCGTCGTTCCTGTTCCAGGTGACCTACGGGTTCAACGCGCAGCTCTACGGCGTGCTGTTCGCGGCCAACTCGATCGGCGTGGTCGTCGGCGTGCAGGTCGCCTCGCGCCTGGCCGCCCGCTTCGGCCCGCAGTGGGTGATGGCGTTTTCGACCGCGGTCCTGGTGCTCGCGGGAGGCGCGATCGTCCTCTTCGACCAGCTCGGTCTCGGTCTATGGGGAACGGTCATCCCCCTGTTCTTCTTCATGACCGCGTGCGGGTTCACCTTCCCGTGCGCCCAGGTGCTCGCCCTCGACCGTCACGGCAAGGCCGCGGGTACGGCGCAGTCGATCATCGGCGCGGCCAACTTCGGCGTCGCGGGCATCATCTCGCCCGTCGTCGGTCTGCTCGCGACGGGGTCGGGCATCACCGCCACGACCATGGCATCCGTGATGGTGGGCTGCGCGGTCATCGGAGTGCTGTCGCTCTGGCTGCTGGTGCGCCCGCGCACCGTGGAGCGCCTCGCCCCCTGAGCCCCGTCTCGGCGGGTCGACACAGTTCCGTGCCGGCCCGGTCGCGAACAGTAGCAGGACGGGCGGTCGGCGCGTCGACCGTTCCGTCGGCGGTGCGGACACGGCATCATGAGGCGATGGATGCCGCTGCGATCGAAGACGTTCTCGACACGCGCCCGCAGCGTTTCCGCGCGGTCGTCGGGGTCGTCCTCATCGCCCTCGCCTGCGGCCTGGGCGCGTGGGTCTTCTTCCGCGGACCCAGTCCGTTCGCCGTCGACGTGTGGTGGAACCAGCTCTTCGCCGCGGCACCCTCGCAGCCCGTGTACGTCTTCGCGCTGGCGATGGACACCGTCGGCGGGCACCTCACGGCGGTGCTCATCGTGCCGGTGCTGGGCGCTCTGGCGCTCTTCTTCGTGCGCCGGCGATGGTCGGCGCTGTACTTCCTGGCCGCATCCGTGGGCAGTGCGCTGTTGGTGCAGGTGCTGAAGCACACGTTCGGGCGGGCACGTCCCGAAGACATCCTCATCCTCAGCGACTACGGCTCGTTCCCCTCGGGGCACACCGCGAACGCGGCGACGATCGCCGTGGTCGCGGCGGTGCTCTTCCCCCGCGCGTGGGTGCGCGTCGTGGGCGTCGCGTGGGTGGTGCTGATGGCGTTCAGCCGCACCTATCTGCACGCGCACTGGCTCTCGGACACCGCCGGCGGCGCGCTCGTGGGAGCGGGGGCCGCGCTCGTGCTCGCCGCCGCGTTCTCGCGCCTGCGGGCGCGCGACGAGGATCGACTGACCATCCGTCGCCTGCGCAAGACGGATGCCGCGCGGGAGAGCTCGTCGTAGGCTGACGCGCATGAGCGAGCCCGGCGCCGTGCCCTCCGATCCCTCCGCGACCGATGCCGAGGTCGCGCGCCTCCGGGCCGAGGCCGAGGCCGCCGAAGCGGAACTCCGACTCGCCCGAGCGCGCGCCGACCTGGCGGCGGCCGAGGCCGCGGCGGCGGCGGCGCGCGTGCGCGCGGCGGGAGGCGGCGGTGCGACGTCTGCGGGGGACGGTGCGACGCCGGCGGGAGGCGGCGGTGCGACGCAGGGTGGGGGGCCGGTCGCGGCATCCGCCCCGATCGCTGCGGCGTCCGGCTCTGCGACGCCCGTCCCCGACGTGCAGGGCGCCACCACCGGCCCGTCTTCCGCTACCCCGTCTTCCGCGGCCCCGGCTTCCGCCGACCCGGCCTCCGCCGCCCCGGCTCCCGCCGCGCCCCTCACCGACGCGCAGGTCGCCGCGATCGCCACCGGGTACTCCGCCGACGGTGCGGCCCTCGACCTCGGCGTCCTCGTGAACGGCGGGCCGGTGGCATCCGTTCCGATCCGCATCCCCCTGGCCATGACGAACCGGCACGGTCTGATCGCGGGAGCCACGGGAACGGGCAAGACGCGCACGCTGCAACTGCTCGCCGAGCAGCTGTCGCAGAACGGGGTGCCGGTCTTCGCGGCCGACATCAAGGGCGATCTGTCGGGACTCGCGGCGGCCGGCACGCCGAGCGAGAAGCTCGCCGCCCGCACCGCCGCACTGGGCCAGGAGTGGACGCCCCGGGCGTACCCGACCGAGTTCTACGCGCTCGGTGACGACGTGGGATCGGGTATTCCCGTGCGGGCCACCGTCTCGGGGTTCGGTCCGCTGCTGCTGAGCCGCGTGCTGGGGCTCAACGCGACGCAGGAGTCGAGCCTCGGCCTGGTGTTCCACTACGCCGACGAGAAGGGTCTGGCTCTGGTCGATCTGTCCGACCTGCGCGCGGTGCTGACCTACCTCACGGGCGACGAGGGCAAGGCCGAGTTGAAGGGCATCGGCGGCCTGTCCGCGGCGACCGCCGGTGTCATCCTGCGCGAGCTCGTGGCCTTCTCGGCCGCCGGAGCGGACACGTTCTTCGGCGAGCCCGAGCTCGACGTCTCGGTGTTCCTGCGCACGGACGCCGATGCCGGCGGCGCGGGCATCGTGAGTCTGCTCGAGGTGCCGAACGTCGCGGCGCGACCCGAGCTGTACTCGACGTTCCTCATGTACCTGCTCGCGGAGCTGTACGAGGTGCTGCCCGAGGTCGGCGACCTCGACAAGCCCAAGCTGGTGTTCTTCTTCGACGAGGCCCACCTGCTGTTCCGCGACGCCTCCAAGGCCTTCCTCGACGCGATCACGCAGACCGTGCGCCTGATCCGCTCGAAGGGCGTCGGGGTGTTCTTCGTCACGCAGACCCCGAAGGACGTCCCCGGCGACGTGCTCGGCCAGCTCGGTTCGCGCGTGCAGCACGCGCTGCGCGCGTTCACCCCCGACGACGCCAAGGCCCTCCGGGCGTCGGTGCGCACCTACCCCGACTCGGGATACGACCTCGAGCGCGTCCTGCAGGAGCTGGGAACGGGCGAGGCCGTCATCACGGTGATGAGCGAGCGCGGCGCTCCGACGCCCGTGGCCTGGACGAGGCTGTTCGCCCCGCGCGCGTCGATGTCGCCCGTGACGGCGGATGCCATGGCCGCGGCCGTGGCGGCATCCTCCCTCTTCTCCGTCTACGCGACGCCCATCGACCGCGAGTCCGCGCGCGAGATCCTCGGGGCCCGCATGCAGGCGGCGACCGACGCGCGGCTCGCGGAGGAGCGGGCGAAAAAAGCCGCGGCCGATCAGGCGGAGTACGCGAAGCAGAAGGCGGCGATCGACAAGGCCAACGCCGAGGCGCAGAAGAAGGCGCAGCGCGAGTACGACCGCATCCTGAAGAGCACCGCCGCTCCGCGCGGCCGTTCGAGCGCGCCGGCCGCGGGCCTCGACGGACTGCTCGGACGCGGGGCGACGAAGAGCATCGTCAACGGCGTCATCCGGGGGTTGTTCGGCAACAGCCGTCGCCGCTGAGGCGGGGGCCGGTGGCGGCTCCGGGGTCGCGCGGGGTGGGGGGTCTGCGCGGGCTCAGGGGTTTGCGCACGCTCAGGGATCTGCGCAAGGTCAGTGGGATCCGCGAATTTCGGGCTGAGGCTGTGCGAATCGGTGAGGTTGTGAGGTGGTGCGGTTCTCGGGTTTGCGCACGTTCAGGGATCTGCGCAAGGTCAGTGGCATCCGCGGGATCCGGGCTGAGGATGTGCGGATCGGTGAGGGTGTCGGGGCGCCGCGGGCTCGAGCGACGAGGGGCGCCGCGGGCTCGAGCGACGAGGAGCGAGGCGCGCGCGCACCACACGCGGAAGGGGGGCGGATGCCGGGAGGGTGGCATCCGCCCCTCCGCCGGTCACATCACGAGCGGCGGATCGCCAACGGCATCGTCGTGGTGTCGATGAGGGGGTCGTCCTCCTGACGTTCGACGAGGGCCTCGGCCTCGGCGGGGGTCTCGACGGTGGGCACCGAACCCAGGAGCGGACGCTTCGCGGTCTCGCGCATCGACAGCAGGGCGACGAGCCCGAGGGCGGCGAAGAACATGATGTAGAACGCCGGCATGAGGGTGTTGCCGGTCAGGTCGATCAGCGCCTGGCTGAACAGCGGCGTCGTTCCGCCGAAGAGCGAGACGGCGACGTTGTACGCCACGGCCATCGCGCCGAAGCGCGAGGCCGTCGGGAACAGCGCGGGAAGAGCGGATGCCGAGATCGCGACGTAGAACGCGACCGGGACCGCCGCCATGAACAGCGCGATGATCACGGCCCACAGCTCGCCGATCTGCATGATGAGGAAGGCCGGGACGAGCAGAACCAGGGCCGATCCGGCCGCGATCGCGTAGACGGGCTTGCGGCCGATGCGGTCGCTGAGGCGGCCGATGAAGGGCAGGGCGGCCGACATGATCAGCAGCACCGGCACCGTCGCGATCGCCGCGGACAGGTTCGAGACGCCGACCTCCTTCTCGAGATAGGTCGGCATGTAACTCGTGAGGGCGTACCCGGCGGTGTTGGTCGCCGCGACCAGCGCGATGCCGATCAGCAGCGCCTTCCAATGGTGGCGCACGATGCCCACGAGGCCCTGACGCGCCATGGGGTCGTTCGCGTCGGTCTCGACCGTCCCCGCCTGCTCGAAAGCGGGCGTCTCGGGGATGCGCAGGCGGAAGTAGATCGCGACGATGCCCAGCGGGATCGCGAGGAGGAACGGGATGCGCCAGCCGTAGTCGATCATCGCGTTCTCGCCCGAGATCGAGGTGGTGATCGCCGTCGTGATCGCCACCGCCGACGCGCCCGCGGCGAAGCCGACGTACGAGCCGACGTCGAGCCACGACGACCAGAAGCCGCGACGCTTGTCGGGGGAGAACTCCGACACGTAGGTCGTGGCCCCGGCGTACTCGCCGCCGGTGGAGAAGCCCTGGACCATCTTCAGCAGGTAGAGCGGGATGATCGCCCAGAGTCCGATCTGGGCGGAGGTGGGCAGGATGCCGATGAGGGCGGTGGCCGTGGCCATCATCGCCATCGTCAGGAAGAGCACCTTCTGACGGCCGATGCGGTCGCCGAGCGGGCCGAGCACGAACCCGCCGAACGGACGGACGAGGAAGGAGATCGCGAAACCGAGGAGCGTGACCAGCAGGCCCCACGGGGCGGGGACGTCGGACGCGAAGACGGTGGTGAGGGTGACCGCGAGGTAGCCGTAGATGCCGAAGTCGAACCACTCCATGAAGTTGCCGACGACGGTGCCGCCGATGGCGGTGCGCACGCGCTTCTTGTCGACGACGATGACGTCGTCGACCTCGAGCCGGGGGGCTCCGGATGCCGAGGGGGTTTTCTCGTTCATCCTTCTAGCGTTACCCCGATCGGGCTCGCGTTTCCAGTCCAGGCGCTGCGCGCGCGGGAATGCTAGCGGAAGCTGAGGGTCTCGTCGCCCCAGGCGGCGCGCAGATCCCGGTCGAGGTCGTCGACGACGCGGTCGGTGCGGTCGATGACGAGGGTCGCGCGGTCGCCGGCGGCACCGGTGCGGGTGTCCGCGTCGAAGGGTGTCCACGACGGCGAGGCGACCGCGTCGGGGGACTCCCCGCGGGCGAAGGCCGTCCACCGGGCCTGCATGCGCGCGGAGATCTCGCGCGCCACGCGCAGGCCGCCGAGGCGGAAGGTGAGGTCCTTCGGACCGCTGACGAGCGCACCCCAGAGGTACGGCAGCTCGCTCGCGTGGGTCGCGCCGAGCCCGATGAGGCGCAGGAAGGGCGCCGCGTGGTCGAAGCGGTACAGCCAGGTCGGAGCGACCCGGGCGTGCCCCTCGGCCACCCAGAGCGTCGGCAGGCGGAAGCCGATGTCGCGGGCCACGCCGAGTCCGATCGCGCGGTGCCGGACGTGCTCGTACGCCGTGAGCACCTGTTCGCGGCTGGGCAGCTCGACCCCCGGGTTCTCGGCCGCCATCGCGGCGAACATCTGCTCGATGCGCTCGGAGGTGATGGGGATGAGCGGCGACTTCATGAACGAGAACAGCGAGGCTTCGTCCTTATTGGTCCCGATGAGCAGCGGCACGGGCAGACCGCGACCCTCGCGGAGGACCGCGATGGGCGCCTCGGGGAGCAGCTCCCCGTCGATCACGGGGGCGAAGGCGAGGGTGCCGGGGTCGGTCGTGGGCACCTCGGTGTACACCGCCATCCCCGCGGCTACGACGTCGTCGACGGGAGCCGAACGCACGGCATCCGGTGCTCCCGGATCCGCCGGATCGATGCCGAGGATCTCGAGGAACCGGTCGGCCACGCGGCGGGCGCGCTCGGGTCCGTAGACGCTCGAGGCCGGAGACGACTGGGCGATCGCCCGGTGGAAGAGTCCCTCGGCAGAGGGGGTGGCCAGAAGCGTCGTGACCAGGCCGCCGCCGGCCGACTCCCCGAAGACCGTCACCCGCTCGGGGTCGCCGCCGAACGCGGCGATGTTGCGCTGAACCCACCGCAGGGCCGTCAGCACGTCTTTGAGGGCGAGGTTGCCGTCGAAGCCTCCCCCCGGGAGCGCCGTCGACAGGTCGATGAAGCCCAGCGCGCCCAGGCGGTAGTTCAGCGTGACGACGATCACGTCGCCCTCCGCCGCCAGCGTCGTGCCGTCGTACAGGGGCTGGGTCGACGACCCGAACGTGTAGGCACCGCCGTGCAGCCACACCATGACCGCGCGGCCCGGACGCTCGTCGTCGGGTGCCCACACGTTCAGCGACAGGCAGTCCTCGTCGCGGACGACGCCCTCGCCGAGCGGGATCGCCGGGTTCGCGGGCTGGGGGCAGGCGGGGCCGAAGTCCGCGGCATCCGTCTCGTCGGTGAGATCGGGCGCGGGGACGGGGTCGCGGAAGCGTCGCTCGCCCACGGCGGCCAGGGCGAAGCGGATGCCGCGCCACACGCGCACGCCGCCGGGTGCGGCGGTGCCGAGGAAGACGCCGGCGGGGGCGACGGCTCGAGGGGCGGAAGCGGTACCGGTCATGGGATCCTCACACGAGTTGGTGGACGAGGTGCGCGGCCTCGTTGGCCGCGAGGACGGCGAACAGAACGGTCATGATGACGGCGTTGTGCTCGATCATCTCGCTCTTCAGGCGGTCGAGGGCGGAAACGATGCGCGGGATGCCGGTCGCCCCGAGCGCGGTGGGGTCGTCGTCAAGCCCCCGGCGATGTCGGAGGGGCGGCGTACCGTGTCGGGCATGACCGAGCTCTCCGCCCCCACCGGCCGCGAACCGTCCCTCGTCGCGCAGCCCCGACCCGACGGGTCGGCGCCGCGCGCCCTCGTTCTGGGGGCGACCGGCTACCTCGGTGGCCGACTCGTTCCGCGCCTGCTGTCGGCGGGCTATCGCGTGCGCGTGCTCGCGCGCGACCCGCGCCGGGTCGGGGCGTTCCCCTGGGGCGACGAGGTCGAGATCGCCGCCGGCGACGCCACCGACCGCGAGGCCGTGCGGGCCGCCGTCGAGGGCGTCGACGTCCTCTACTACCTCATCCACTCGATGGGCAGCGCGCGCGACTTCGAGGCCACCGACCGCGTGGCCGCTCAGACCGTCGCCGATGCGGCATCCGCGGCATCCGTCTCGCGCATCGTCTACCTCGGCGGCCTGCACCCCGACGACGCAACGCTCTCGGCGCACCTGCGCTCCCGCGTCGAGGTCGGTGAGATCCTGCTGCACAGCGGTGTCCCGACGCTCGTGCTGCAGGCCGGCGTCGTGATCGGTTCGGGGTCGGCGTCGTTCGAGATGGTGCGTCACCTCACCGACGTGCTGCCCTACATGCCGGCGCCCAAGTGGGTGCGCAACCACATCCAGCCCATCGCCGTGCGCGACGTGCTGCACTACCTGCTCGGCGCCGCCCGCGTCGCCCCGAACGTCAACCGCGCCGTCGACATCGGCGGCCCCGACGTGCTGCGGTACGGCCAGATGATGAACGGCTACGCCATGGAGGCGGGGCTCCCGCAGCGCGCGATCGCCTCGCTGCCCGTGCTCACCCCGCGCCTCGCGTCGCACTGGGTCAATCTCGTCACCCCGATTCCGAAGTCGATCGCCCGTCCGCTCGTGGAGTCGCTGCAGAACGACTGCGTCGTGAAGGACCGCGCGATCGACGACCTCGTTCCCCGGCCCGAGGGCGGGCTGATGCCGTATCGCGAGGCCGTGCGTCGCGCGCTGGGGCGCGTGAACGACGACGCCATCGAGACGAGTTGGCAGGATGCCGAGGTCTCGGGCGCCCCGAGCGACCCGCTGCCCAGCGACCCCGAGTGGGCGGGTCGCCTGGTCTACACCGACATCCGCACGATGGCCACCAAGGCGAGCGCGGCGCAGCTGTGGTCGGTGATCGAGGGCATCGGCGGCGAGAACGGCTGGTACTCCTCGCCGCTGCTGTGGGCGATCCGCGGGTGGATGGACCGGCTCGTGGGCGGGGTCGGCCTCGCGCGTGGTCGTCGCAGCCGCTCGGTGGTCACCGTCGGCGACGCCCTCGACTTCTGGCGCGTCGAAGCCATCGAGCCCGGCCATCTGCTGCGCCTGCGGGCCGAGATGAAGGTGCCGGGCGGGGCGTGGCTCGAGCTGCGCGCGACGCCGGAGGGCGACGGCGCACGGTTCGATCAGCGCGCGCTGTTCTTCCCGACCGGTCTGGCCGGGCGCCTCTACTGGCTCTCGGTGCTGCCCTTCCACGGCCTGATCTTCAGCGGCATGGCGCGGCGCATCACCGCGGCCGCCGAGCACGTGCAGCGCGAAGACCTCGAGCCGAAGGCGAAGGCGGGGCGCATCGCCCCCGAGATCGCCGAGGTCGAGACCACCGCGGCGCCCTCGGCGTGAGGCCGTGCCCGACGGAGCGGCCGCCCGGCACCGGCGTCACGCCCCTAGGCTGAGCCCCGTGCCCCACCACGCTCGCGTCCTGACCGTGTCCGATCGCTCGGCCGCGGGCCTCCGTGAAGATCGCGGTGGCCCTCTGGCCGTGTCCTTGCTGCGCGAGGCGGGATTCGACTGCGCCGACCCGGTCGTGGTCGCCGACGGGGCCGACAGCGTGGAGGCCGCCCTGCGCGCGCTCCTCGCCGAAGGGCCGGGGCTCATCGTCACGACCGGCGGCACGGGCATCGCCCCCACCGACCGCACACCCGAGGGAACGGCCCGCGTCCTGGATCGCGAACTCCCGGGTATCGCCGAAGAGCTGCGGCGCCGGGGCCTCGCCGACACCCCGATGGCCGTCATCTCACGCGGCCTCGCGGGGATCGTCGACCCCGGCACCCTGATCGTCAACCTTCCCGGATCGACCCGTGCCGTGGCATCCGGCATCGCCGTCATCGCCGAGCTCGCCCCCCACGTGCTCGACCAACTCGCCGGAGGAGACCACGCATGAGCGCCGTCCGCATCGCCCGCCTGTCCGACACGCCCCTCGACCTCGACGACCACCTCGACGCGGTCGAGGACTCGTCGTCGGGAGCGGTGACCACCTTCGTCGGACGCGTCCGCGACATCGACCCCGACGCCTCGGGGGCGGTCGTCGCGCTCGAGTACAGCGCGCATCCCGATGCGGAGCAGACCCTGCACCGCATCGCCGAGGACGCCGCCGCCGGGACCGACGCGATCGTCGCCGTCAGCCACCGCGTGGGCCGGCTGGCCGTGGGCGAGGCCGCGGTCGTCATCGCCGTGGCATCCGGTCACCGCGCCGAGGCGTTCGAGGTGTGCCGCACGGTGATCGAGACGATCAAGACCGACCTGCCCGTCTGGAAGCGTCAGGTCGAGGCCGACGGCACGACGGAGTGGAAGGGCCTGGGGGGCTAGGCGCTCAGGCGCAGCGGATTCGGACGATCGCCCCGAAAGCGAACGTTGCCGGGCGTCGCGCCCGATGACGATCTCGGGCGTCTCGCCCGATCCTGCTGCGAGTCTCCGACTCTGCCGCGGGCGTGCGGATCAGCGATGCGACAGCGTCGCGACGATCGGGCGATGATCGCTGCCGGCATCGTCGAAGTCGGTGCGGACCTCGAACGAGCGCACATCCCACGCGGACCCGACGAGCACATGGTCGATGGGAGCGGCGAAACCTGTTGGCAGACGCACGGGCCACGTGCCGAGAGCGGCCGCGCCCGCTTCGGCTGCGGCATCCCGGCACCCGCCCACCGTCGCCTCACCGTCGCCGAGGCCGGCGAGGTGGTCGAGGGTCGAGTTGAGATCGCCGGCGAGGATGACCTGGGCGCCCGAGCAGCGCATCGCGACCCAGTCCATCCCGTCTGTCCAGTCCCTCATGATGAGCGGCAACGGCGGCAGAGGATGCGCCGCCACGATCGTCGGTCCGTCTCCGTTCACGGGACGGTACACCCCGCTCGGGACCCCCGGCGTCGAGCCGGCTGTCTCGTCGAGGGCGTACGGCCCCATCGATTCCGCGATTAGCAGGGAGGTCGGGACGGGGTCGTCCCCCGGGTCGGCTTGTCGGGTGGCCGCGGTCATCCCGATGCCGTCACCGGCGAGGAGGGAGACCACGGAGGCCGCCGCGACCTCATTGGTTTCGGGCAGGACGACCACCTCGGCTCCCGTCACGCGCACCAGTCGGGCGATGCTCTGAGGTGAGGCGGCGCCACCGTAGGTGTTCCAGGAGGCGACGACGAGGTCGCCCTCGGTGGCCGACGCGCCGAAACCTCGGCTCAGCAGCACCGCGCCGTTGCCGAGGGATGCCGCGGCGAGCACGATCGCGAGCGCTGCGGCCACCGACCAGCGGCGTCGAAGCACCGCGAAGATCCCCGCGGCGACCGCGAGTACCGCGAACGCCAGCGCGAGCAGCCCCCGGAACGGGATCAGCTGCGCGATCCCCAGCATCCGTTGCGCGCCGATGAGTTGCGGCCAGACCGCGAGCACGGCCACGGCGGCACCGATGACGAGCGTGGCGAGGAAGGCCGTGCGGCGAGCGGTCGACATACCGCCCAGTAAAACAGGGCGCCGGCCACCCGCCCGACGAGCAGATCCGCCGGAGTGACGGATGGGCACCGACTGTCGCGCGGCCGCGCGGTCGGGCTGCGTGCAGAGCGTGTGATCGGCGATCGTCCCGAGGGCGGGGCTCAGCCCCCCGCGAAGGGCGGCAGCACGTCGACGTAGGTGACCCCGGCGAGCGGGGCGTCGTCGTCGTGACGCGTGCCGTCGACGAGGACGGCGCAGCGGTCGAGGATGCCGCCGAGGGCGGGGTGGTCCGCGACGACCCCGGCCCGCAGCGCGGCGAGGCTGTGCTCGGCGCGGTCTTCGGCATCCGTTCCGGCGGCCTCCGCTGCGGCGGCGAAGTAACGCACGCGGACGCTCACGCGAGGGCTCCCGGCTCGCCCGGGCGCACCCAATCGCCCGACTTGCCCCCGGTCTTCGACACGATGCGCACGTTCTCGATGCAGGTGCCCTTGTCCATGCCCTTCACCATGTCGACGATCGCGAGCGCGGCGACCGACACGCTCGTGAGCGCCTCCATCTCGACGCCCGTGCGGTCGGCCGTGCCCACGGTGGCCTCGATCTCGACGCCCGCGTCGGTGATCTCGAGATCGACCGCGGCGCGGTGCACCCCGATGACGTGGGCGAGCGGAAGCAGAGCGGGGGTGGACTTCGCGGCCTGGATGCCGGCGATCCGCGCGACCGCCAGCACATCGCCCTTGGGGGCGGTGCCGTCGCGCAGGGCCGCGACCACCTCGGGGGCGCAGCGCACGAATCCCCGCGCGGTGGCGGTGCGCACGGTGGGCTGCTTCAGGGTGACGTCGACCATGCGGGCGTGGCCCGCGGCATCCAGGTGGGTGAAGGTCATGGAATCAGCATGACATCGAGGGCGTCGCCCGCCGACACGGTGGACACCTCGGCGGGCACGATCGCGAACGCTTCGGCGCGGGCGAGGGATGCCGCGAGGTGCGAGCCCGAGCCGCCGGCGGTCGCCGGGCGCACGGTGCCGGCGACGAGGTCGATCGCGGCGGGGAGGTACTGGCGTCGACCGGGCGGGGTGGTCCAGGACTCGGAGGCCGTGAGGCGCGCGATGCGCCGATCGACGACCGCACGCCCCTGGAGCGCCAGCAGGGCGGGCCGCACGAACACCTCGAACGACACCGCGACGCTGACCGGGTTGCCGGGGAGGCCGAAGACGAGTCGCCCGTCGTCGAGCGCGCCGAAGGCCTGCGGTTTGCCGGGCTGCATCGCGACCTTCTCGAACGCGATGCGCTCCGACAGGGCCTGGCGCACGGGCTCGTAGGCGCCGGCGCTCACGCCCCCGCTGAAGACGATCACGTCGACGTCGGCGGCGTGTTCGAGCAGGGCGTGGATCGCGTCCGCGTCGTCGCGCAGCGACGAGATCACGGTCACCTCGGCGTCGGTACCGGAAACCAAAGCCGCCAGCAGCGTCGAGTTGGAGTCGGGGGTCTGGCCGCGCCCCGGCGCGACGCCCGGCGCCACGAGCTCGCTCCCCGTCGACACGACGGCGACCCGCGGGCGCCGGTGCACCTCGAGCTCGGCCACGCCCGCCGCCGCGGCCGCGGCCAGCGCGAACGGCCCCAGACGCTCACCGGCCGACAGCACGACGTCGCCCGCGCGGGTGTCGCCGCCGCGACGGCGGATGAAGGCCCCGGATGCCGCGGGTGCGCGCCTCACCTCGACGGTGCCGAGGGAGTCGGCGAGGCCCCCGGTCGTGTCCTCGAACGGGACGATCGCGTCGGCCGCGGCGGGGACGGGCGCGCCCGTCATGATGCGCACCGCCTCGCCCGCGCCGAACGACGGGTCGTCGGACGAACCGGCCGGCAGATCGGCGACGACGCGCAGGGTGACGGGGTTCTCGGCATCCGCCCCCTCGACGTCGGCGAAGCGCACGGCGAATCCGTCCATCGAGGAGTTGTCGAAGCCGGGGAGGTCGTGCGCGGCGAGAACGGGAGCGGCGAGCGTGCGTCCGACCGCCTCCGCGAGGGGCACGGTCTCGACGGGGAGGGTCGTGACGGCGGCGAGTACGCGGGCGCGGTGTTCCTCGACGGTGAGCAGCGGGGTCATCTGAGTCTCCGGGGTCAGGGCGAAGCGGCGGGGCGGGTGCGGGTCTCAGCGGTCGGCGCGGTCAGGGCGCGGCGGTGGGGCGGGCGGCGGGGATCAGGGGGATGACATCGTGTCGGGCGCGCAGCGCGTCGATGACGACCAGGCGTCCGAGCAGCGGCTCTCCCGCGCCCGTGACGAGCTTGATCGCCTCGGTCGCGAGCAGGCCGCCGACCTGCACGCACAGCGACCCCAGCACGCCGACCTGCGCGCAGGTCGGCGGTTCGCCCGCGGAACCGGAGGGGAACAGGTCGCCGAGCACGACGGGGGAGTGGCCCTCGGGTGGGTGCGACCAGAACACGGTCACCTGCGCGGCCCACTCCTGCACCGCGCCCCAGACGAGGGGGATGCCGAGGTGCTCGGCCGCGGCGGCGACGGCCTCGCGCGTGTCGAAGGTGTCGCTGCCGTCGATGACGAGGTGCGCGCCGGCGAGCAGGTCGACGGCGTTGTCGGAGGTCAGTCGTAGCGTTCGCTCATGGACGACGGTGAGCGGGGAGAGATCGCGCACGGCACGCGCGGCGGAGGCGGTCTTCGCGGTGCCGATGTCGTCGATGCGGTGCGCGAGCTGACGCTGCAGGTTGGTGCGCTCCACCGTGTCATCGTCGATGATCACGAGCTCCCCGACCCCGGCGGCGGCGAGGGCGAGCAAGACGGGCGACCCGAGTCCGCCGGCGCCGATCACGGCGATGCGGGCGGCCGCGATCCTCCGCTGACCCTCCTCGCCGATCGCCGCGAGGACGGCATGACGGGCCGTGCGGATGAGCTCTTCCGGGGCCAGGGCGGCCACCGGCTCGACGAGCGGCCTCATCCGCCGATCGCGCTCATGGTGCGCTCGGGCTGCACGAAATCGGCGCGCGCGAGGCCGACGCGGTCGGAGCCGTGCGCGCGGGGCTTGGCCCACATGGCATCCCGCCAGACCTGGGCGAGACCCTCGTCGTCGGCGCCGTCGCGCAGCGCCGTGAGCAGGTCGGTCTCTTCGTGCGAGAACAGGCACGAGCGGATCCGGCCGTCGGCGGTGACGCGCGTGCGCGTGCACGCCGCGCAGAAGGGTTCGGTCACCGACGAGATGATGCCGACGTGACCGGCCACCTCGGTCTCGCCGGGGCGGCGCACCTCCCACCGCTCGGCGGGGGCGGCCCCGCGACCGCGGGGATCGGCGGACAGCGCGAACGCCTGCTCGATGGCCGCGCGGATGTCGCGCGCCGGAATGACGTTCTGCGCCGACCACGAGCGGTCGCCGTCGAGGGGCATGTCCTCGATGAAGCGCATCTCGAACCCGTTGGACACGGCCCACTCGACCAGGGGGACGATCTCGGTGTCGTTGACGCCGGCGAGCAGGACCGCGTTGATTTTGATCGGTCCGAGGCCCGCGGCGCGCGCGGCCTGCAGGCCCGCGAGCACCTTATCGAGGTGGGGGCGTCGGGTGAGTTCGGCGAAGGTCTCGGGGTGCAGGGTGTCGAGCGAGACGTTGAGCCGCGTGAGCCCTGCGTCCTTCAGGGCATGGGCGCGCTTGTCGAGGCCGACCGCGTTCGTGGTCATCGAGATCGGCAGGTCGGGGTTGTCGGCCCGGATGCCGGCGATGATGTGCTCGAGATCCTTGCGCACGAGCGGCTCACCGCCCGTGATGCGCAGTTCCTCGGCGCCGAGGGAGTGAACGGCGACACGCACGATGCGGCGGATCTCGTCGGCGCTCATGAGCTGCGTCTGCGGGAGCCACGGCATCCCGTCGGCCGGCATGCAGTACGTGCAGCGCAGGTTGCACTTGTCGATCACCGAGACGCGCAGGTCGGTCGCGACGCGCCCGAAGCGATCGAGGAGACCTCCCTCGCGGGGAGCTCCCGTGGCGGGCAGCGCCGTCGCGCCCGCGGCACCGTGCACACCGGCCGTCGCCCCCGCGCGCGCGGGGGGCGGGGCCCCGGTGGAGGGGAGCGCCGTCGCGCCCGAAGCGGTCACGGTCGCGCCGAGCGACACGGCGACCGGCCGTCGCGTCGCGCTCGCGTGCTCGGCATCCATGGGTCGAGCCTAGGCGAGTGCGTAGGGGGTGAGGGCGGCCGGGCGGGTGGTGCCGTGCGAGCGGCCGGGCGGCTGGTGCCGTGCGACGGCCGCCAGACTGCATTTCGCTGACAATTCGGTTGCAGGGTGTCGCCGACTCGTCCGCGGGATGCTGTCTCGGCGCTCGGCGCTCGGCGCTCGGCGCTCGGCGGTCGGCGCGCGGCGCTCGGCGCTCGGCGCTCGGCGGTCGGCGGTCGACGCGCGGACCCGGGCCGCGGACGCGGGGCCCGGTGCTCGGCCGCGCCGGGTACGGTCGTCGCATGCCGAACACCTTCCGCATCGCCACCGCCGCCCGTCTGCTCGGCGTCAGCGACGACACCGTGCGTCGCTGGATCGACCAGGGTCTGCTCGCGACGACCGGGTCCACCCCGGTGGAGATCCCGGGGACGGCGCTCGCCGAACGCGCGGTCGCGCTCGCCGATGAGCCCGACGACCCCACGGGCATCGCCTCGAGCGCCCGCAACCGGTTCACCGGCGTCGTCACGCGCGTGCAGATCGACGGCGTCATGGCGCAGGTGGACCTGCAGTGCGGCCCGCACCGGGTGGTCTCGCTCATGTCGGCCGAGGCCGCTCGCGAGCTCGCCCTCGAGCCGGGCTCGCTCGCCGTCGCCTCGGTGAAGGCGACGGTGGTGACGGTGGAGACGCCCCGCGGCTGACGCGTCCGGCTCGCTGATCCCGCGAGTCAGCCTCGGGCGGTGCGGTGCGATGACGCCCGGTGCCGGCGACTCACACGGAGAAGCGGGAGCCCACCGCGCGGAGGGTCTCATCCCACACGCGGCCGGCCTGCTCGACGTCGAGGAAGGGATCCCACGGTGCGATCGCGCGCGCCGGGCCCCCGATCAGGCGCGACGGGCCGAAGAACGTGCCGTCGCTGAGGGGGGACGTGGCCGCGAGGACGGCCGGTTCGGCGGCGGATGCCACGGTGCCGGTGACGTGCAGGCGGGACAGCAATCGGATGACCCGGCGTGCACCGAGCTCGCGCTCGCGACCCACGCCGGGCTGCGCGGCGAGCAGGTTGGTGGGCGAGACGCCGGGGTGTGCGAGCGTGCTCGTGAGTCCCCAGCCCTCGGCCCGGCTGCGTTCCTGCAGTTCCCGGGCGAAGAGTCCGACCGCGATCTTCGACTGCACGTACGACGCCATGGCGTCGTAGGGCTGGGCGGCGACCACGGTCTCGTCGAAGCGCCCGCGACGGGCGGCGATGCTCGTCTGGTGCACCACGCGTCCCCCGCCGGCGCGCAGCAGCGGCAGCAGCCCGAAGGTGAGGGCGGCGTGACCGACGTGATTCGTGCCCCACTGCAGCTCGAACCCGTCCGCGGTCTCCTGTCGGGACGGCGGCGTCATGACCCCGGCGTTGTTGACCAGCAGGTGGAGGGGGCGTCCCTCGGCGCGTATCTCCCGTACGAGGGCGTCCACCGAATCGAGGCTGGACAGATCGAGGACGCGCGTCGAGGCGACGGCATCCGGAACCTCCCGGCGGACCACGTCGAGGGCGCGTCGCCCCTTCTCGGGGGAGCGGACGGGCAGGAGCACCTCGGCGCCGAGTCCGGCGAGGCGCGTCGCGATGACGGTGCCGATGCCGTCGCTGGCGCCGGTGACGACGGCGAGACGGCCGAGCAGGGGGCGGGGGGAGTCGGGGGACATGGTCGATCCTTTCGTGGGATGCTCCGATGCTCCCGCGGGAGTCGCGGGCGGGCCAGTGTCCGCTCACCCGCTGATCGCCGGTCCACCCCTCAGCGGGCGGTCGTCTCCGCCAGCACCGCCAGCAGTCGCAGCTTCTCCGCGCTCTCGCTCCCCGGCTGGGCGGTGTAGACGAGGAGGCGATGCGAGTGGTCGGGATCGAGCAGGGTCTGGCAGGACAGCTCCAGCACGCCGACCTCGGGGTGCAGGAACCGCTTGGTCGCGGGAGGCCGCGCCCCGACCTCGTGCGAGAGCCACAGGGCGTCGAACTCCTCGCTGCGGCTCCGCAGATCGTCGGCCAATGCCGCGACGCGCGACGCGGGGCCGTGGGCGGCGACGAGTTCGCGCAACCCCGCCGCGTAGACGCGCGACAGCGCTGCCTGTTCGTCGGGTGGATAGGCGGCGCGGGCCGACGGATCCGTGAACCAGCGATAGCCGATGCTGCGCGCGGGGCCCGAGCGCAGGGACGCATCGCCCAGCAGGGCGATGCCCAGGCGGCTCTGGCGCAGGGTCTCGCCCAATTCCGTGACGATCTCGGCGGGGGTGTCGTCGAGGCGATCGAGCACCCGGAGCATCCCCGGACCGATGTGGTCCGTACCGGAATGGCGCGCGGGGGGACGGTGGCCGGCGAGGTGGAACAGGTGATCGCGCTCGGCGAGGCTCAGGTGCAGTCCCTGGGCGAGCGCGGTGAGCATCTGCTCCGACGGCGTCGGTCCGGTGCCGCGCTCGAGCCGGGCGTAATAGTCGGTCGACATGTGGCTGAGCAGGGCGACCTCCTCGCGGCGCAGCCCGGCCGTGCGACGGCGCACCCCGCGCGCCAGTCCGACATCCTCCGGTTGCAGGGCCTCCCGCCGGCGCTGCAGGAAGTCGCCCAGGCTGGACAGGTCGCTCACGTGATTCTCCGCATCCCCCGTTCCTACCCGTTCGTGGGAGGTCCTGCCAGGACACGACGATCCACCCCTGCGGGGAGCGCGTCGAGGGCACTCGGGGAGCACGCGCGCGGTCACAAAAATGTCATTTTCTGCGACATAAGGGGCTCGATACCTCCGCAGATACGGAAAGATGGGCGTCGGGGCCCGCCGGGCGCCGTCGAAAGGACACCCATGCACCGCTCCCTCCGCCTGCTGGCCGCCCTCGGCGCGATCGCCCTCCTCTCGGGCTGCGCCTCCCCGGACCCGACCGGCGAGACCGCGGCGTCGGCATCGGGGTCGTCGCTCTCCGGCACCGTCGAGGTCTACGCGGCCGCATCGCTGCAGCGGTCGTTCGACGAGATCGCCTCGGCGTTCGAGCAGCAGAACCCCGGCGTGACGGTCAGCCCGGTGTACGACGGATCGAGCACCCTCGCGACCCAGATCGGTGAGGGCGCGCCCGCCGACGTGTTCGCGTCGGCCGACGAGAAGAACATGGCGAAGGTCGTGGCGCAGGCGCCCGACCCGCAGGTCTTCGCGGCGAACACGCTGGTCATCGCCGTCCCCGCCGGAAACCCCGCGCAGGTCTCCGCGCTCGCCGACCTCGCCCGGGTCACGACGGTGCTGTGCGCGCCCGAGGTGCCCTGCGGCGCCGCGTCGCAGACGCTGCTGTCCAACGCCGGGGTCGCCGTCACCCCGGCCAGCTCCGAGCAGAACGTCACCGCCGTGCTCACGAAGGTCGCCGCGGGCGAGGCCGATGCGGGACTCGTCTACGCGACCGACGTGGTCGGTCGCGACGACGTCGAGGCCATCGTGCCGGCGGGCGCGGACGCCGTGGTGAACCGCTACCCGATCGCGACGCTGACCGGCGCGCCGAACCCCGCGGCCGCCGACGCCTTCGTGGCGTTCGTGCTGTCGGACGCGGGGCGCGCGATCCTCGCCGACGCGGGCTTCCGCGCACCGTGACGGGCGGTTTCCTCCCTCGCTGGCTCGCGGTGCCGGCCGTCGTCGGGCTGCTCTTCCTGCTCGTTCCGCTGACCGCCCTCGTCGCGCGCGTGCAGTGGGCGACGCTGTGGAGCGACGTCACCTCGCCCGCCGCGCTGTCGGCGCTGGGGTTGTCGCTGGGCACGGGTGCGGTCGCGACCGTGCTGTGCGCGCTTGTCGGCATCCCCCTCGCCCTGCTCATCGCCCGGAGTCCCGCCCGCACCGCGGCGGTGCTGCGCGCGCTCGTGACGGTGCCGCTGGTGCTGCCGCCAATGGTGGGTGGTGTCGCCCTGCTGTACCTTTTCGGCCGTACCGGCCCCCTCGGCGCTCTCGGCCTGCCGTTCACCACCCCCGCGGTGGTGCTGGCCCAGGTGTTCGTCGCCCTGCCTTTCCTCGTGCTCGCGGTGGAGGGCGCCCTGCGTGCCACGGGCGTCGACTTCGAGCGCACGGCCGCCTCGCTCGGGGCCTCGCGCGTCACGATCCTGCGGCGCATCACGCTTCCCCTCGCGGCTCCCGGCATCGTCGCGGGGGTCGTGCTGTGCTTCGCTCGGGCGATCGGCGAGTTCGGGGCGACGGCGTTGTTCGCGGGCAACCGTCCCGGCGTGACACAGACCATGCCGCTCGCGATCTACACGGCCTTCAACGGCGCCGGGGTCTCGCAGGGCACCGCGGTCGCTCTGTCGCTGCTGCTGCTCGTGACGGCGATCGCGGTGCTGCTGCTGGTGCGCGGGTGGCGCCCGGGGGTGGGGCGATGACGGGCCCGGATGCCGCGACGCCCGCGCCGCTCGGACGCCGCGATGCCCAGGGAGCCGGTGCCGCCCCCGCGCCCGAGGGCCCGGCTGCGCCGGGGACCCGGATGCCCGAGCCGGGCGAACCCCGCGATGCCGCCTCCCTGCGCGCCCGCGTCGTCGTGCGTCGCCGCGACTTCACCGTCGACATCGGGCTCGAGGCGGCCCCGGGAGAGACCGTCGCCGTGATGGGCCGCAGCGGCGCGGGCAAGTCGACGCTGCTCACGGCGCTGGCCGGGCTCACCGCCCTCGACGAGGGCGAGATCACGCTCGACGGGCGGGTGCTCGATCGGGCTCCGCGTGTGCGCACCGCCCCGATGCACCGCGGCATCGTGCTGCTCGGGCAGGACGCCCGGCTGTTCCCGCACCTCACCGCGCGCGAGAACGTGGCCTTCGGTCCGCGCGCGGCCGGGGTGGCGGCATCCGTCGCCCGATCGTCGGCCGAAGACTGGCTGGCCCGCGTGGGGCTGCCCGGCGCGGTCGATCGCCTCCCGGCGCAGTTGTCGGGCGGAGAGCAGCAGCGGGTCGCGGTGGCGCGGGCGCTCGCGGCGCAGCCGCGGGTCGTGCTCCTCGACGAGCCGCTCGTCGCTCTCGACGCGGTGACGGCGTCGGAGATCCGGGCGATGCTGCGCGAGCGCCTCACCGGTGTCACGACGATCGCGGTGACGCACGACGCGGTGGATGCCGCCGCCCTCGCCGACCGGCTGATGATCGTCGAGAGGGGCACGGTGACGCAGGTCGGTCCCGTGCGCGAGGTGCTCGCGGCCCCCGCGACGGAGGTGGCCGCGCGGATCGCCGGGCTGGAGCGACTGGTCGGCATCGCCGCGGGCGGCGCGTTCGTCCGCGACGGGCGGCGACTCGAGACGACGGATGCCGCCTCCCTCGCTCTCGCGGCGCGCGACGGCGTGGAGCTCGCGGCGCTCTACCGCGCGAGCGACGCCCGGCTCGGTGAGGGCGCACCGGCGACGGTGTCGCACCTCGAGCCGACGCCCGCCGGGGTGCGGGTCGTCACCGACTCCGGGGTCGTCGAGGTGCCCCCGGCCGAGGCCGCGGACCTCCGCCCCGGCGACACCGTGCGCTGGAGCGTCCCTCCCGCCTCCGTGCGGTTCGTGCCGGCATCCTGATTCCCGGCCCCTCCGCCCGCCCCTCCGCCCGCCCCTGCTCCGCAAACCGAACGAGCGTCCAGAACACCCGGAGGCGGAGGGAGGATCGCCCGGGTGTTTCGGACACTCGACCGCGCGCGACGAGCCCGCGGCCGGAGGCGCGTCGAGCCCCGCGGGGTCAGGCCGCGACGACCCGCCCGCCCTCCAGCCGCACCTCGCGGTCCACCAGACCCGCAGGCACGTCGACGTGCGACACGACCACCACGGCCTGTTCGTCACCGACCGCGTCCAGCAGATCGGCGAGGAGGGCGTCGGATGCCGCGGGGTCGACGCCCGCGGTCGGCTCGTCGAGCACGAGCACGGGGAAGCCGCGCAGCAGCGCGCGGGCAAGGGCGAGGCGCTGGGCCTGCCCGCCCGAGACGAGACCGCCGCGGTCGCCCACGCGCGCGTCGAGGCCGCCGCGCTCGCGCGTCCAGTCGGCGAGGCCGACACGTGACAGCACGGACCACAGATCGGCGTCGGTCGCGGTGTCGCGGGCGAACAGGAGGTTCTGCCGGATCGACTCGTCGAACAGGTACGGCGACTGCTCGATCAGTCCGATCGTGCGGCGCAGGTCGTCGCCCGCCAGCTCGCGCACTTCGACGCCGCCGATCCGGAACGACCCGGTGTAGTCGAGGAAGCGCACCAGCACGTGCGCCAGCGTCGTCTTCCCGGCGCCGCTCGGACCCATCACCCGCACGCGCTCGCCCGGCGCCACGCGCAGGTCGACGTCGGTGAGCCGTCCGGCGTCGCCCTCGGCGTCGGAGCGGGCCGGCCACGACGCCCCGACCCCGCGCAGCTCGAGCCCCGCGCCCAGCTCGGGTGCGCGACCCGTCGCCGCCGGCTCGTCGCGGGGGAGCCCGTCGGGAACGTGCTCGGGCACGGCATCCGCGATCCGCTCCGCCGCGGCGCGCACCTGCCGCCACGACGCGAGCGCGAGGGGGACGGGTCCGAACACCTCGAACACCGCCATCGGCAGAAGGACGACCACGGCCAGGCCCGGCCCCGACAGTGAGCCGCCGGTGACGGCCGGGGCGGCGACCAGCAGAGCCGCGAGCGAGGCGATGCCCGCGAGCACCGAGACGGCTCCCGAGGTCAGCCCCTGCGCCCCGCCGCGGCGGATGACGGCGCGACGCAGCGCGGCATCGGCGTCGCGCACGCGTCGGCGGGCGGCATCCACCGCTCCATACGCGGTGAGCACGTCGAGGTTCGTCAGCAGGTCGTGGACGGCGTCGGCGACCGCGGCGCGCAGCGGCGCGATCGAGCGTTCGGCGCGGGCGCCGGCGGCCCAGCCGAGCGCTCCGGCAACGGCGAAGGCGAGCAGCAGGCAGACCAGCATCGACAGTGCCGCGGGCCACGACACGAACGCGGTGAACACGACCGCGGCCAGGGCGGTCGTCGCCGCCGTCACCAGCGGCAGCACCACGCGCAGCGGAAGATTCTGCAGCTCCTCGACGTCGTCGACCACGCTCGAGAGCAGCCCGCCGCGACGCGAACGGGCGAGGCCGTCGGGGGCGAGCGGCACGAGGTCGCGCACGAGGTCGGCGCGCACGCCGGCGAGCTGGTGCAGCGCGGCATCGTGGCCGCTGAGCCGCTCGAGGTAGCGGAACACCCCGCGCGACAGTGCGAACGCGCGCACCCCCACGACCGCGACCGAAAGGTACATCACGAGGGGCTGCTCGGCGGCGCGGGCGATGAGCCACGCGCTGGCCGCGAGGAGGGCCACCGCGCTCGCCGCCGTGCCGAAGCCGGCCAGCAGCGCGGGGGCGAACCGCCGCCGCGACGGCATCGCCGCGCTCAGGATGCCGCGCACCCGCCCGTTCACGAACGCACCTCCCGTGCCTCCGCGCGCGAGCCGCGGGAATCCGTCGCGACCATCCCCGGCGCCTCGTGCGGGGGCGACAGCTCGACCACGCGATCGGCGATCGCGCGCGCGGAGGGACGGTGCGACACCAGCAGCACGCCGCGGCCGGCGTCGGCCTCGCGACGCAGGGTCGCCCACAGGTGCGCCTCGGTCGCGGCATCCAGCGCGCTCGACGGCTCGTCGAGCACGAGCACCGGCACCCCGCCGATGCGCGCACGGTACAGGGCGCGGGCGACCGCGACGCGCTGGGCCTCGCCGCCCGAGAGTCCGGCCCCGCCCGCGCCGAGGACCGTCGCGGGGTCGATCGCGGCCGCGCCCGCGTCGGCCAGGGCCGCGGCGACCGCGGCGTCGTCGGCGACGGCGCCGACCGCCACGTTCTCGGCGACCGTGCCCGACAGCAGCCCCGGTCGCTGCCCCGCCCACGCCACCGACGCGCGGGCGTCGGCCACCGCGACGCCGTCGACGCGCACCTCGCCGTCGTGCTCCGCGAAACCGAGCAGCGCGGCGATCAGCGACGACTTGCCCACGCCGCTCGGTCCCGTCACCACGACGACCTCCCCGGGCCACACCGACAGCGACACCCGCGGTAGAGCGTGGCCGGCGCGGTGCACGCGCACGCCCGCGAGCGCGATCGTCGATCCGAGCGTCGGGGCGGCGGCATCCGGGGTCGGCTCGGGCGCGAGGTCGCGCGCCGCGTCCAGCGCGTCGAAGATCTCCTCGGTCGCCGCGACCCCCTCCGACGCCGCGTGGAACTGCACCCCCACCTGCCGCAGCGGCAGGTACGCCTCGGGCGCGAGCAGCAGCACGAACAGTCCCACGAGTAGCGAGAGGTCGCCGGCGAGCAGGCGGAAGCCGATGGTCACCGCGATGATCGCGACGGAGATGGATGCCAGGAACTCCAGCGCGAAGCCGGAGAGGAACGACACGCGCAGCACCGTCATCGTCTCGCGCTTGTAGTCGCGCGTGACCTTCTCGATCGAGTCGGCCGCGCGGTGCTGGCGGCCGAAGGCGGTGAGGGTGCCCAGGCCCTCGACGGTGTCGGCGAAGCGCGCGGCGAGGCGTCCGAGCGTGGCGTACTGCTTTTGCTGCACCCCGCGGGTCGCCAGACCGATCAGCACCATGAACAGCGGGATGAGCGGGATCGTCAGGATGACCGTCAGACCCGAGAGCGGGTCGGCGAGGGTCATCGCGCCGATGAGGATCGGCATCGTGATCGCGGTGGCGACCAGCTGCGGGAGGTAGCGACCGAAGTACGCGTCGAGCGCCTCAAGACCGTGTCCGGCGGTCACCGAAAGGGCGGCGGCGTTGCGCTCGCCGAGCCAGCGCGGACCGAGACGGCCCACCGCGGCGATCAGGGCCTCGCGCAACTGCGCCGAGGCCGCCGCTGCCCCGCGAGCCGAGGTGCGCTCGGAGGCGGCGATCAGCAGCCCCCTGAGCAGGGCGAAGGATGCCGCGGCCCCGATGGAGCCCCACAGCTCGCCGACCGGCTGCCCCTGGATCGCGCCCACCAGCGCGCTCGTGAGCGCCCACGCGAAGCCGACAATCGCGCCCGTCTGGGCGAGGACGATCGCCGCGCTCACCGCGAAGAATCCGCGGGAGGCGGTGGCGTAGCGGAGCAGTCGCGGGTCGACGGGTTTCATGGGATCAGTGCGCGACGAGCGCGGCCTTCTCGATGCGGGCGCGCGTGACGCGCTTGCGGAAGACCCAGTACGTCCAGCCCTGGTACGCCAGGATCAGCGGCAGGAAGATCAGGGCGGCCCAGCTCATGATCGTGAGCGTGTACGGGGTGCTCGAGGCGTTCTCGATGGTGAGACCCGCCCCTCCGGCGAGAGTGGTGGGCATGACGTTCGGGAAGAGGGCGAAGAACAGCGCGGCCACCGCGGTCACGATCGTCACCGCCCCGAGCGCGAAGGCGGTGCCCTCGCGATCGCGGCTGTTCGCGACCCACGAGCCGATCAGGGCGAGCGCGGCGGCACCCGACAGGGCCACGACGCCGAGGAACAGCGGGGCCGCGGTGGCCTGGGCGATCGTCCAGCCCAGGAAGATCGCCGCGAGGGCGATCGTGACCAGACCGGCGCGTCCCGCCAGCCGGCGGGCGTCGGCGCGGACCTGTCCGTCGGTCTTCAGCGCGACGAAGTACAGCCCGTGCACGAAGAACAGGCTCAGCGTCGTCAGACCGCCCAGGATGCCGTAGGGGTTGAGCAGCGTGAGCACCGTCCCGGCGTACTCGTGATCGGCGTCCAGGGGCACGCCCTGCACGATGTTCGCGAAGGCGACGCCCCACAGGAAGGCGGGGAGGGCGGATCCCACGACGATCATGCGGTCGAACGAGCGCTTCCACCGCAGCGAGTCGCGCTGGTGGCGGTACTCGAACGAGACGCCGCGGGCGATGAGGGCCAGCAGGATCGCCAGCAGCGGCAGGTAGAAGCCGCTGAACAGCGTCGCGTACCACTCCGGGAACGAGGCGAACAGGGCGGCGCCGGCGACGATGACCCAGGTCTCGTTGAGGTCCCACACGGGACCGATGGTGTTGATGATCTGCCGACGGGCGATGTCGTCCTTGCCCAGGAAGGGCAGCGACATGCCCACGCCGAAGTCGAATCCGTCGAGCACGAAGTAGCCGACGAACAGGAACGCGACGATCCAGAACCAAAGCTGCGCGAGATCCATGATGACGGGGCTCCTAGTAGACCGTGGTGGGGGTGTTCTCGACGGAGTCGTCGCGTTCGGCGTCGGGGTCGGGCAGCGGCTCGGGGCCCTTCTGCGCGAACTTCACGATGAGGCCGAATTCGACGACGGCGAGGCTGAGGTAGACGAGCGTGAAGGCCACGAGCGACACGAGCACGCTCCAGCCCGGGACGCTGGGCGAGACGCCGTCCTGCGTGAGCATGAGACCGAAGACGATCCACGGCTGACGGCCCATCTCGGTGAACACCCAGCCCACCAGGCTCGCGAGCATCGGCAGCGGGGCCGTCCAGATCGCCACGCGCCACATCCACCCGGCGACGGGGCGCTTGGCGTTCTTGCGCGTGACCCACAGGCCCACGACGCTCACGAGCGCCGCGATGCCCCCGAGGGCGATCATCCAGCGGAAGGCCCAGTAGGTGACCCACAGGACGGGGGCGAAGTTGCCGTCGACCTGGTCGGCGAACTGGGGGAACATCTGCTGGCTGTACAGCGTGTTGAGGTCGTTGATGCCCTCGACGCAGCCGTCGAGGGAGTGCGTCGACAGGATGCTGAGCAGGAACGGCACGCGGATGCTGAACAGCTCGCTCGTGCCGTCAGGGGTGCCGAGCGTGAAGATCGAGAACGAGGCGTTCGCGCCGCACACGGTGTTGAACGTGGCCTCGGCGGCGGCCATCTTCATCGGCTGGGTCGCCACCATCACCAGGCTCAGCTGGTCGCCGACGATCGCGACGAGGACGAACGACACCACGGTGGCCCAGAGGCCGAAGCGCAGGGTCTTGCGCATCATGTCGGTGTTGCGTCCGCGGGCCATGTGCCAGGCCGACACGGCGACGACGACCATCGCGGCGAACATCCACCCGGCGAAGATCGTGTGGGGGAAGGCGGCGAGGGCCACGGGGTTGGTCAGCAGCGCCCCGAAGTCGACGAGCTCGGCGCGGTGCCCCTCGGCCGACATCTGGTAGCCGACGGGGTTCTGCATGAAGGCGTTGGCGGCGATGATGAAGTACGCCGAGAGGGTCGCCCCGATCGACGCCATCCAGATGCTCGCCAGGTGGGCGAGGCGGGGGAGCTTGTCCCAGCCGAAGATCCAGAGGCCGATGAAGGTCGCCTCGAGGAAGAAGGCGAGCAGGCCCTCGAAGGCGAGCGGGGCGCCGAAGACGTCACCGACGAAGCGCGAGTACGCCGACCAGTTCATGCCGAACTGGAACTCCTGCACGATGCCGGTCACGACGCCCATGGCGAAGTTGATGAGGAAGATCTTCCCGAAGAAGCGGGTGAGGTGCAGCCACCGCACGTCGCCGGTCCGGTACCAGACGGTCTGGAAGATCGCCACGATCAGCGACATCCCCAGCGTCAGCGGGACGAAGAGGAAGTGGTACAGGGTCGTCAACCCGAACTGCCAGCGGGCGAGAGCCAGGGGGTCGAGCCACTCCATCAGGAGCCTCCGATCGAACCGGATTATGTGGTCAGACCACATGCTACGCCGGGCGCTCCCGCGCCGCCCGGCGATGATTCGGCGTCGAACGACCTCCCCGGTCTACGCTGAGACTTACCGGGGAAGTCTTTTCCCGCGAACCCGTCCGGAGGCGGCATGTCGGTGCGTCAGAGCCTGCTCGCGATCCTCGATCGCGGCGCCTGCTACGGCTCCCAGCTGCGCGCCGAATACGAGCGGCGCACCGGGGCCGCGGTCAACGTCGGCCAGGTGTACACGACGCTCGAACGGCTCGAGCGCGACGGACTCGTCGAAGGAGCGGGCGTCGACGACGAGGCTCGCGTGCTGTGGCGGCCGACCGACGCCGGTCGCCTCGAGGCGCGGTCGTGGTTGACGACCGCGTCCCTCGCGGAGGGGCGCGACGATGTCGCCCTCAAGATCGCCCTCGCCGTGACCCTCCCCGAGACGGATGTCGAGGCGGTGCTCTCGGCGCAGCGCGACGCGGTGCGCGCGGCCCTGGCGGCGACAGACGTCGAGGACGACCCGGAGGATGCCGTCGCGGTGGCGATCGTGCGCGCGGCGCGCCGGGCGCGCCTCGAGGCCGACCTGCGCTGGCTCGACGAGGTCGAGCGTCTCACCGCCGGCGCGGAACCCTTCGACCTCGCGGTCGAGCGTCCCCGTCGCGGTCGCCCCGCGCGCTCGGCGCTCTGAGGCCCGCGGCCCGTCCGACGCGGCCCGTCCGACGCGGCCCGTCCGACGCGGCGGGGGCGCGAGTACCTCTACCCCGCCGATCCGTCAAGGGCCGCCCCTTTCATCGGATGAACGCGCACGCTGAGAGAACCCCGGACGAGCTAAGGAGTTCTCGCATGGTCATGGAAGCACCGCTCAGCCGCCGGGGTTCGAAGAACGTCGGAACGCCGCCGATCATCACCGAGATCCCCTGGACGCGCATCGACCTCGACCTGTACGAGGTCGCGCGCGAGGGATACATCGTGGGCTACGTCGAGGTCGTCGGCGCCGTGTTCGTCGCTCTCGGCGGTGCCCGGTACGACCGCGCGGTCGAGGTGTCCCAGCACCTCACCTTCCACTCCGCGGTCGACGCTCTCGTGCGCCGCGCGGTCAGCGCGTGAGGCGGTAGCCCGCCTCGTCGATCGCCGCGGCGATGTCGTCGTCGCTCACGGCGCCCGTCCGGGCGATGCGCACGAGCGACGCCTCTCCGGCCCGCAGGTCGACCCGGACGACGTCGACGCCCTCGAGCGCCGACAACTCCTCGGTGACGGCGCGCACGCAGTGGTCGCACGTCATGCCCTCGACGGTGAGCACGTCGTTCGCCGCGGGCGTCGCGGCGGGGGAGGAGGCCGCGCGGTGACCGCACCCGCAGCCGTCGCCGCAGCCTCCGTCAGCGGGAGCGGATGCCGTGAGTCCGAGGTCGATGCGCTGTTCGGTCATGGGGTCTCCTTACGAGCGGACCAGGCGGGCGATGGCCTGGTTGGCTTCTCTGAGCTTCTCTTCGGCGACGGGGCCGCCCTGCGCGGCCGCTTCGGCGACGCAGTGCGAGAGGTGGTCGTCGAGCAGCGAGAGGGCGACGTTCTCGAGCGCCTTCGTGACCGCCGACACCTGGGTGAGGATGTCGATGCAGTACTGATCGTCGTCGACCATGCGGGCGATGCCGCGCACCTGACCCTCGGCGCGACGCAGGCGTTTGAGCAGGTCGTCCTTGTGGCCCTCGTATCCGTGCACGACATTCATCATACCCCCGTGGGGTATGCATATCACCGTTCGCCGAGGTGTCAACCCCCTCGGCACGACGTCGCGACTGACGGAGGGTCGAAGCATCAGGAGGTCGACATGCTGTTGCGTCAGACCGGTGGTGGTCGGCGATGACCACCGAACCCTCCCCCACCGGACCCCACCGCCCCGTGCGCATCCCGCACCTGCCCCCGCTGCGTTCGCAGCGGCGAGAATCGAAGGATGACGCGAACACTGGCAGCGCTTCCGGGCGCCGCCCGGAGGCTGTGCCTCAGCCGAAGAAACGGCGAGATCTGCACCCGTGAGGACGGGCACCGGGGCCTTCACCACCGTACGGGCGGGCGTCTGCTCTGGAGCGACCTGCAGGCCGATCCGCCCGAATGCCCCGGCGCGGGCTCGGCCGCTTCGCCGGCCGCGACGCTCGACGACGGGTTCCCCGACGGTCGCGCGGTCTGCCCCGTCTGCTGGGCGTTCGTCGAGGTGACCGCCGAGGGCACGCTCGCGCCGCACGACTCCTGGCGCGGTGACGAGTCGCGCCAGGAGGCCGATCGACGGCGCGAGTGGTTCAACGCCTTCGGCTGGTGACCACCCCGCTCACGCGGGCGCCGCGACCAGGGCGGCCCGGCCGTCGACGACCTCGACCGTCTCGTCGAGCGCGCCCGCGTGCACGAGGTCGTGCGTGACCAGCAGGGTCGCGGTGTCGCGCTCGTGGGTGAGTCGGAAGATCAGCGCCATGATCTCGGCGCCGCGCGCGCTGTCCAGCGCGCTCGTGGGCTCGTCGACCAGCAGCACGCGGGGATCGTGCACGAGCGCGCGGGCGATCGCGACGCGTTGACGCTGCCCGCCCGACAGCTGCGCGGGGCGACGGTCGGCGTGGGCGCCGAGGCCCACGGCATCCAGCAGCTCGTCGACGCGTCCGCGCACGGCGGAGCGGCGCTCGCGGCGACCGCGTCCGCCGAGCTCCGCCATCACCCGCAACTGCTCGCGGGCGGTGAGGGCGGGCAGCAGCTGCGGCTGCTGGAACACGATGCCGATGCGTTCGCGGCGCAGCGCGGTGCGGCTCGCGGCGCTCAGCGGGGTGGCATCCACCCCGTCGATGATGACGCGACCGGAGTCGGGGCGCACGAGCGTCGCGGCGAGGGCGAGCAGGCTGGACTTGCCCGACCCCGACGGGCCGGTGATGCCGGTGACCCGCCCGCGGCGGCCCTCCAGCGTGACGTGGTCGACGGCCGTGACGCGGGCGTCGCCGTCGGGGTAGGTCAGGGTGACGTCGTCGAGAAGGATCATCGGGTGCTCCCCAGAGCGGTGAGAGGGTCGGACGAGGTGACGGTGCGCAGCGACACGGCCGCTCCGGCGAGGCCGAGGGCGATCATGACGGCCGCGGGCGCGAGGGTGGTCAGCGGGCTGAGCAGGAAGGGCAGGGCGGTGCCCGCGAGGGCTCCGAGGATCGCCGTGAGGGCGATGCCCACTCCCACGCCGGCGACGAGCACGACCAGGGCCTGACCGAGGGCGTCGCGCACGAGAGCGGGGGTGCTGGCGCCGAGGGCTTTGAGCACGGCGACGTCTCCCGCGCGCTGCATCGTCCACACCGTGAAGAACGCGCCCACGACGAGCGCCGAGACGCCGAAGAGCATCGCGATCATCAGCCCGAGCGAGCCGATCTCCGAGCGGAACGTGGGCAGCGCCGACAGGCTCGCCAGGGGAGAGGATGCCGTGGTCCCGGTGCTCTGCGCGAGATCGTCCCACGCGGGGGTGCCCGAGACGGCGAGCACGGTCGCCGCGCCCGTTCCGCCCAGACGCTCGTCGAGGCTCTTCCAGGCGCTCGGGCTCAGGGCCACGACGGGGGTGTGGCTGTACGACAGGTCGTCGCCGACGGAGGCGACGCGGAACGTCTCGCCCGCGATGGTCACGTCGTCGCCGACCGCGGCTCCCAGGGTCGTCGCGGCGCCGGCGGACAGCGCCGCCTCGCCGTCGGACGGGGCGTTCAGGGCGAACGAGGGGGCGTCGAGGCCGAACAGGGCGACCGCTCCGGAGGCGCCGGGGCCCTCGGCGCGGGACTGCAGGATGCCGACCGGCACGACGCCCGTGACACCCGGGGCGTCGCGCCACGCGGCGACGGTGGCGTCGTCGATCGCCGACTCCCCGAAGGTCGCCGCCGCATTTCCCGCCGGCTGGAGCACGAGCCGATCGCCGGGCAGGGCCAGCACGGCCGAGACGTTCTGGGCGGCGAGGCCGCCGGTCAGGCCCGCGAGGAAGCCCACGAGCAGGGTGATGAGGGCGACGACCGCCCCGATGAGGGCGAACCGCCCGCGGGCGAACCGCAGATCGCGCCATGCGACGTACACGTCGCCTCCTTCCGCCGGTGTCTCTCACCGGCACGTCTCCAGCGTCGTCGGGCGGGCGCCGCGGGTCATCGGCGCAAGGGGCGTTCTTGCTCTCCACCTTTCGGATGATCCGCCGGGGCCCCGGCATCCGTAGCCTGGGAGGGTCATGCCGCACCGCACCCTCGCTCCCGTGTTCGCGGGCCTGCGCGTCGGACTCCACGTCCTGTTCGCCGCGCTGCTCACTCTCGTCGTGGTGCGCGTGCTCGTCACCGGCGGGTCAGCGCTCGCTCTCGTGCTCGCCGGCGTCCTCGGCGCCGTCTATCTCGCGGGGCTCGGCGTCGCGCGCTCCCGGCGGCGGGCGGCGGCGATCGCGTGGGTCGCGGTGCTGACGGCGGTGTGGGCGGCGCTGGTGTGGCTGGTCCCCGAGGCGGCCTACCTCGTCTTCCCGCTGTTCTTCCTCTACCTGCACGTGTTGCCCGGCGTCGCCGGCCCCCTCGCCGTGCTCGGCACCACGGCCCTGACGATCGCGGCGTTCGCGGTGCACGGGGGACTGACCGTGGGCGGTGTCGTGGGACCGCTCGTCGGCGCCGGCGTCGCGCTGCTCATCGGCCTCGGGTACGCCGCCCTCGATCGACGCGCCGCCGAGCGCGAGGCGCTCATGGCCGAGCTGCTCGCCACGCGCGACCGGCTCGCCGCCGCCGAGCGCGAGCAGGGCGTGCTCGCCGAGCGGGCGCGCCTCGCCCGCGAGATCCACGACACCGTCGCCCAGGGACTCTCGAGCATCCAGATGCTCCTGCACGCGGCGGAGCGGGCGGATGCCGACAGCCCGGGCCTCGTGCACGTGCGCCTCGCGCGCGAGACCGCGGCCGACGGTCTCGCCGAGACGCGGCGCTTCATCCGCGAGCTCACGCCCCCGCACCTCGACAGCGGCCTCGGCCCCGCGCTCGAGCGCCTCGGCCGGGAGTGGTCCGCGCGCGAGGGGATCTCCGTCGAGATCGAGACCGACGACGACGCCGAGCTGCCGATGGACGCGCAGACGGCCCTGCTGCGCATCGCGCAGGGGGCGCTCGCCAACGTCGCCCAGCATTCCGGCGCCGCGCACGCCGGCATCCACCTGACGCACAACGGGGAGGGGGTGCGTCTGCGGATCAGCGACGACGGCCGCGGGTTCGACCCGCGCCTCGCCGAGGACGCGGCGGCGCACACCGACTCGTTCGGGCTGCGCGCCATGCGGGAGCGGGTGGAGCAGCTCGACGGCCGACTCGACGTCGAGGGCGCGCTCGGCGCGGGCGCGTCGATCACGGTGACTTTGCCGGGGAGCGCGTCGTGATCCGCGTCGTCATCGCCGACGATCATCCCGTCGTGCGCGCGGGGGTGCGGGCGCTGCTCAACGCCGAGACCGACATCGAGGTCGTCGGCGAGGCGGCGACCCCCGACGAGGCCGTCGCCCTCGCGGGCGCCCTCGCGCCCGAACTCGTGCTGATGGACCTGCAGTTCGGCGATCGCGCCGCCGGTGCCGAAGCGACCCGTCGCGTGCGCGCGCTCGCCGCGCCGCCATACGTCCTCGTGCTGACCAACTACGACACCGACGGCGACATCCTCGGCGCGGTCGAGGCGGGCGCGAGCGGATACCTCTTGAAAGACGCCCCGCCCCACGAGCTGCTCGCGGGCGTGCGCGCCGCGGCGGCCGGTCAGAGCGCCCTCGCCCCGGCCATCGCGGGCCGGCTGCTCGCGCGACTGCGCGAACCCCGCGTCACGCTCTCGGCGCGCGAGATCGAGGTGCTGCGCCTCGTCGCCCGCGGGGCGTCGAACGCCGAGGTGGCCGCGCGCCTGCACATCACCGACGCCACGGTGAAGTCGCACCTTGCACACATCTTCTCGAAGCTCGGGGTGACCTCGCGCACCGCCGCCGTGTCGTCGGCCCGGGCCCTCGGCATCCTGCGCTGACGGGGCCGCCCGACCCGGGCGCCCCGACGACGGCGCGCCCGCGACGTACGATGGGCCTCATGATTCGGGTGCGCGTGGTCGGTGTCGCCCTCGATCCGGCGCAGCAGCACGTCATCCTGCTCTCGCCCCTCGACGCCGACGCCGACGGAGAACGCGTGCTCCCCGTGTGGATCGGGCCGCAGGAGGCGATGTCGATCCTCGTCGCGGTCGAGAACACCCCGCCGCCGCGGCCGCTCGCGCACGACGTCATGACCGCGATCCTCGGCGAGCTGTCGGCGACCGTGGCCCGCGTCGAGATCACCCACCTCGACGACGGCACGTTCTACGCCCGGCTCGTGCTCGACACTCCGCGCGGACAGCGCTCCTTCGATGCGCGCCCCTCCGACGCGATCGCGCTCGGCGCGCGCGCCGACGCCCCGATCTGGGTCGCCGAGGCGGTGTTCGCGGAGGCGGGCGTCCCCGCCGACGACGTCGACGTGCAGCCGTCGCCCGAGGAGGAGCGCGTGCGGGAGTTCCGCCGCTTCCTCGACGACGTCGATCCCGACGATTTCCAGGGCTAGCACCGATGCCACCTGTCGGTGGACGCTCCTAGACTCGCGGAGGGGGCCGCTCGCCGCGGTCCGTGATCCACGACGAACGGGGAACCAATGCAACTCGCCATGGTCGGACTCGGACGAATGGGCGCCAACATCGTGCGCCGACTGATGAGGGACGGTCACGACTGCGTCGTCTTCGACGTGAATCAGGATGCCGTGGCCTCGCTCGTCGAAGAAGGGGCCACCGGGGCGACGAGCATCGCCGACCTGGCCTCGAAGCTGCAGAAGCCGCGCGCCGTCTGGCTCATGATCCCCGCCGGCCTCACCGGGAAGGTCGTCGACCAGGTCGCCGAGGTGCTCGAGCCCGGCGACATCATCATCGACGGCGGCAACTCGAACTACCGCGACGACGTGCGCCGCGCGAAGAAGCTCGACGACAGCGGCATCCACTACGTCGACGTGGGAACCAGCGGCGGGGTCTTCGGTCTCGAGCGCGGCTACTGCCTCATGGTGGGCGGCCACGACGAGGCCGTCGCGCACCTCGAGCCCGTTCTGCGCACGATCGCACCGGGTCCCGGAGAGGTCGAGCGCACGCCCGGTCGCACGGGCGACTACACGACGGAGGAGCGCGGCTACCTGCACTGCGGCCCGTCGGGCGCCGGGCACTTCGTGAAGATGGTGCACAACGGCATCGAGTACGGCATCATGGCCGCGCTCGCCGAGGGCCTCAACGTGCTCAACAACGCCGACGCGGGCCTGCACCAGGGCGAGCACTCGGCCGAGGTCGCGCCGCTCGAGGAGCCCGAGTTCTACCAGTTCGACATCGACACCGCCCGGGTGACCGAGCTGTGGCGTCGCGGCTCCGTCATCTCGTCGTGGCTGCTCGATCTGACCGCGGCCGCCCTGGCGCAGAACCCCACGCTCGACGGTCTCGCCGGTCGGGTGTCGGATTCCGGCGAGGGCCGCTGGACGGTCAAGGCCGCGGTCGACACCGGGGTTCCCGTGCCGGTGCTCGCCGCCTCGCTGTTCGAGCGTTTCGCCTCGCGCGGCGAGGACCACTTCGCGAATCAGGTGCTCTCGGCGATGCGCCTGCAGTTCGGCGGCCACCAGGAGCTGCCCGCCGGAGACGTGCTCGAGGCCGGTCAGAAGAAGGCCGAGAGCGGCCGCGACTGACGCCGCGTCAGCGCGTCAGCAGGATCTGGCAGATGTAGGGGGACGGGGGATCCCGGCCGAGGATTCACCCGCGTTCTCGCCCCGGGGCACGGCACCGCGCGTCTCTCCGCCCGCGGCGGGCGGGGGAGACTAGAGGGATGAGCAGTTCGGCATCCACGCCCTCCGACCGTTACGTCGTCGCCACCGACGGCGCCTGCAAGGGCAACCCGGGTCCCGCGGGCTGGGCGTGGGTCGGAGAGGACGGGCACTGGGCGGCGGGGTCCATCCCCTCGGGCACGAACAACATCGGCGAACTGCTCGGTCTCCTTCACGCCATCACCGACCACGCCGACGTCCGCGAGCTCGTCGTCCAGGCCGACTCGAAGTACGCGATCGACACCTACTCGTCGTGGATGGACGGCCACCGTCGACGCGGCTGGGTGACGAGCGCGAAGAAGCCCGTCGCGAACCGCGGCATCCTCGAGGCGCTCATCGCCGCCCGCGACGCGCGCCGCGAGGCGGGGCTTCCCGACGTGGTGCTCGAGCACGTGCGCGGTCACTCGGGCCACGTGCTCAACTCGTGGGCCGACGAGCGGGCGGTCCGCGCGTCGCAGCACGCGGCCAAGGGCGAGGAGCTCATCTGGACGTCGCTGCGGGGCCTCGACCGGCTCGAGGTGCAGAAGGCCCCGCCCCGGTCCGCCGCGGACCGCAACGGCCGCTGACCCTCGGCGGCTACGCGCGCGTGATCTGCGCCGCCGCCCGCGCTGAAGCGCGCTCACCGGCGCGCTTCGCGAGCGATGCGGACGGCTCCTCGACGAACCTCGCGAACAGCGCGGCGACGACGAGCGACAGCGGGATGCCGATCGCCACCGCCCACAGGGGATGACCGGGCACGATGTGCGCCATCGTGAGAAGGAGCGGCACGTGCACGAGGTACAGGCTGAAGGAGATGCGCCCGAGGAACCGCATCGGCCGCGATTCGAAGAGACTGCTCGCGGATGACTGCACGGTGAGCCCTCGGATGAGCACTGCCGCTCCCAGCACGACGCTCCCCGTCAGCGCGAGGCCGACCGTTTCGTACGGGAGACCGCCGAGAAGCGTGCGGTACATGTCCGGTACGCAGATGAGCAGGATGCCGCCGACGATCAGCACCCACGAGAGAGGCGCACGACGGGGTCGGCGTCGGTGGACGAGCACGGCGATGAATCCGCCCGCGAGGAACATGGGCACGTACTGCACCTCGCCGACCGCGACGACGGCGCCCCACCCGGACAGGCCCGCGCAGCACACGATCGCCACCCAGGGATGGCGCCGCACCCCCACGACGACGAGGAAGACCACGGGGAGCAGGAGTGAGAAGAGCATCTCCCACTTCACCGACCACAGGGGGTTGTTGTACATCGGATCGCGCGTCACGAGGAAGAACGAGGAGAGGGCGGTGCTCAGATCGACTTCGGGGAAGGAGAAGGTCTTCGCCCACACCGAGACGGCGTCCTCGGGTCTCTGCGGGATGGCCGCCATGAGGAGGAGGGCGAGCGCGACTGATGCCGCACACGGCGGCCAGAGGCGCAGGACCCGCCGAGGGTAGTAGGCCCACAGGTCCAGCCCGCCGCGTAACAGGGGCAGGACCAGCACGACCCCGCTGAGCACGAAGAAGACGGTGACGGCGGGAGTGCCCATGGTCAGAAGCCGCAGCGGGGTGTCGAACAGGATCCTTCCCGCGTCGTCTCGGGGTGGGGCGGGCCACCCGGAGAGCTGCCCGAGGATCGAGTCGCCGAAGCGCGTGGCGAGCGTCGAATGCCAGAGGAGGACGACCACGGCCGCCGCCCCGCGAAGTCCATTGAGCACCGTCAGCCGCTGCGAGGCCGGATGAGGAGGGAGGATCGTCACCCGGTGACCGTAGGCGGCACGTGCCGCGCCCGCCGCCCGCGGGTCGATCCGTCGCGTCGGGTGAAGTCCGAGACGGAGAACCTCGGACCGACGGGTCCGTCCTCACCCCGCCAGGACGTCGGCCTCCTCGGCGAGGGTGAGTCCGGCGCGTCGGGGGCGGTCGACGCCACGATCCCGTTCGTCGGCGAGCACGCGTCGCATCGTCTCGGCGAGCGGACGACGTCGACCCCCGGATGCCACGAAGGCGGCGTCGCTGCGCCGGGAGAAGCCCTGCGCCTCGGCGGGAAGCCACAGCGGCAGCGACCGGGGGCCCATCCAGTGCTGCACGCCCCGGGAGAGGAGGGTCTCGTCGTCGAGGGCGACCGGCTCCGCGTCCGCTCCCGCGGCCTCGCGCGCCGCGGCGAGCACGGCGGCCAGCGGGAGCTCCTCGCCCACGGCGTTGACGGGACCGATCGTGCCCGCGGCGCCCGCGCGCACGATCCACTCCGCGAGGTCGTCGACGTCGATGCCCTGCGCGTGGCGACCGGCGGTCTCGGGCACGACGACGCGTCCGCCGCGATCGAAGCGCGCCGGCCAGTACCCGAAGCGATCGGTCGGGTCGCCCGGTCCGACGATGAGCCCCGCGCGCGCGTGCAGGGCCCGATCGCCCGCGCGCGCCGTCGTCAGCTGCTCGGCGTGGACCTTGGCATCCGCGTATCGGGTCGTGTCGAGCGGGTCGACGAGGTCCGCCGACTCGTCGGCGAACGGTGCGTCGGAGCGGGCGTAGACCGAGACGCTCGACACGAGCGTCCAGTGCGCCGCGCGATCGGCGAGGGCCTCGAGTCCGGATGCCACGAAGCCCGGTTCCCACGACAGCTCGACCACGTCGTCCCAGTCGCCGTCGAGGCCGGCGTAGGCGTCGCGTGCGCCGCGGTCGGCGCGCACCAGCCGCGCTCCGGGCGCGACGGCCCCCGACTCACCGCGGGCGAGGCAGGTGACGTCGGCGCCGGAGGCCAGCGCCGCCGCCGCGATCGCGCGGCCGAGCCACGCGGTTCCGCCCAGGATGAGGATGCGTCGCATACGACTCACCCAAGCAGCCCTCGCCTCGCGGGGCGAGGGGGTTCGCGCTCGGCGGACGCAACCCCTGTCGCACCACCCCGAGTGCTGACAGAAAGAGAGGATGCCGCCCGCCGCGCCCCCTCCGTCCCTCATCCAGCAGCGTTTCGCTCTCGAACGTGCACGAGCATGGGCGAGGTGGGGAGTGGCCGCAACGTCGATCCTCGCGGTCGGGATGGCGGTGCAGATCATGCTCGAGGGTGGGGATGCCTCCTGGTGGCGCTGGGGCGGGCTCGTGTTCTGGGTGATCATGGGCGCTCTCAGCGTGCGCCGCGCCGTCGGGGCGGGGCGATCGCTGCGGGCCTTCGAGGCCGCGCACGGACGCGACGCCGGAAGGCAACGACCCATCGGCGCCTGAAACGACGTCTGAGTGGTGCGATGCAGAGCGCGAGAGCCGCTGCTACGTGCCGGCGCGACCTCTCGGGGGTACCGGGGTGCCCTGATGGAAAACGAGCCGCGGGGGAACGCCCCGCCACAGCGACGAACGCCGGCTGACGCGTCCCTCGAACGCGAGCACGTAGTCGAGCAGCACCGTGTCGGGGGCGACGACCCGGCTGGAGCGTTCCCCGATCTCGCCCGCCGACGCCCCGGGGTCCGCGTGCAGGGCGGCGAGGATGTCGTCGCGGGTGAAACGCCGCCCCGACTGCCCGATCTCGACGACGTCCTCGCTCAGGAGCGGCTCGACCTCGGCGGGGTTCCGGCGCACCACGGGGTCGAGCAGTCGTTGCTCGGCCGCCCACGCCGCGGCAACGAGCGCGGCGGCATCCCGACTCCGGCCGCGGATCTCGTAACGGCGGTCGATGCCGGCCGTCGCGGTGCCCCACGCGCTCGCCGCGACCCGGCGCTGATGCGCGTCGAAGGCGGCTTCGTCGGCGAAGCGCTCCTCGACGCGCCACACGAGGGGATCGTCGGTGGGATCGACGTCGAAGGCGAGGCATCCCGGCTCGGCCCGGGTGAGGGCGAGGTGCGCCGGCAGGTGCGCCCGCACGCGCGCGGCCTCGGCCTCGTCGGCGCAGCGGAGCTCGCCCGACAGCGTGACCTCGGTTTCGCGCAGAGGTGTCGATCGAGACGTCATCCGCCCACGCTACGCGGTCACCTGGCCGCGTTCACCTGGCCGCGTTCACGTGGCCGGGGTCACGTGGCGGAAGACGCCAGCGACGGGGTCTTCGCGATGGCATCCCTCAGCACCTTCTCGCCGGGGAAGAGGGGGTCGTGGTAGACGTCGCCGAAGGCGAAGGGGGCGCGCATATGCCAGATCGACGCGCCCGTGCACCACGGCGACTGCAGCGGCGCCTTCAGCACCGAGCGGTAGAGAAGCGCCTGCACGTCGTGGTTCGGCGCACCCGTGGGCGGGGTGCTGCCCTCCTGCTGGGCCAGGCCGTCGACGCGCGGTTGCACCCCGACCTCCGTGATGAGGAACGGGATGCGCAACTGTTCGCAGACATCCTCGAGCTTGCCGAGGTGGTCGTCGGTGCGGCCGCCCGCTCCGCGCCATCCGGCGGCGAGCTCGTCGACGGTGATGTTCGGCGCATCGGGGGTGTAGACCTTGTCGGTCAGGCGGATCCACGAGTTGATGCCGAAGACGTCGAGCAGCCGGGCCATGTGCGCGGTGCCCTGTGGGAGCCAGTACGTGTGCAGCAGGTAGAGCTCGAGCGTGGTGAAGGCCGCCGTCAGCTTCACCCCGGGTTCGGCCGCGCGCACGGTCTTCACGAGGTCGACCCAGTTCGCGTACTGGGCGGCTTCGGTCTGCGCGGGCTGCTCGCACGCGAGGGAGAGGTATTCGACGTCGTTGTCGGCGCAGAGGCCCGCGAAGTGCACCATCTGCTCGGTCCACCGGGAGAAGAAGCCGTCGACGGATGCCGGGGCGTAATTCGCGCGGTAGAAGCCGTCGCCGTCCTCCTCGGTGGCGATGTGGGGTTTGAGCAGCGTGATGCGGACGCCGCGATCCTTCGCGAGCGCGAAGACCTTGCGGATGCGATCGTCCGACACCCGGGTGAAGGTCGTCGAGGTCGGATCGGGGATGTAGCACAGCACGACGAGGGTCGCGTGGGCGCCGAGGCGCGCGATGCGATCGAGCTCGCGCGCCGTGGCGGACAGGGGCGTCTTCTCATCGAGGCTGAGCGAGATGCTCAGGTCGCGCCTGATGTCGCCGACCGTGCCGGCGAAGCGTCGCCGCCATCGATCGTCCCCCCGGCGCACCTCGATCGCGAAGGCGTACGTCTCCTGGGTCGTCGGTCGCCCCGAGAGGGTCGCGCCGACGATCGCGAGACCCGCCGGGAGCTCCCCGTCGACGAGGGTCAGCGTGGCGTCGTCGCTCGTGGACAGCGGACGGCGGACGGTGTCCCACACGTGCAGACCGAGGTCTGTGGGAGTGCTCGGGCTCGGCGACGGCGACGCGCCGGAGGTGCTGTCCGACGGCGAGAGCGACGGCTGCCCCGCGGTGTCGCCGGTGATCAGGGTCGCCGCCGCGGCGCTCGCCGCACCCAGCGTGACCACGCCGAGCCCGCCCAGCAGCAGGCCGCGTCGAGAGACGTCCATGGTGGTCCCCTCCCGGTGCGGTGCCGTGTGCGGTGTGCGAGATGCACGGTGTCGACGTCGACCGATGAGGGCGGCGCGTCGGGTGCGCCCCCTCGCACCAGGCTAGAGGGGCGGAGGAGGTGGGCGGAGGGACCGGGGCGGAAATCTGCGGCGACTCCCGGGGACTTCTCGGCAACCGCAGCCGATCGAAGGCGGCGGATACGCTGGACGTTCCGATACCCGAGGAGCCCCGTGTCATCCGTCTATCGTTCGAGCCGCGTTCGTCTCCTCCGCACCGCCTCCCTCGGGATCGCGGGAGTCGGGGCCTCGATCGTCATGGGGACGCTCGGGTCGTGGTGGACGCCCCTCATCCTCCTGATCGCCACCGCCGGGGCGCTGCTGGTGGTCTGGAGAACCGACGGCGGGGCTGCGGCATCCGGGGGTGTCGTCCCGGTGCTCGCGGTCGTGGTCGCGCTCACGGTGGCCGGGCTCTTGGGCGTCGCAGGTGCGCTGGCGCCGGTCTGGGTGTGGGCCGCTCTCGGCGCGTACGCGGTCGCGTGGGGCGAGTATCTCGTTTCGCAGACCATCGCGCGCTCGCGCGGGGTGGCGGGTTCCCGGTGACCGGGGCGCCGTTCCTCCTCGTCGCGGCCGTGTCGCGTGCGCACGAGCGGGGGTGGCAGGGCATCCGCATCAACGCGAATCTCTACGCGACGGGACACTGGCGGTGCCGCGTTTTCGTCCCCGAGCCGGGCGAGGTCGACGAGGGCTCCGTGCCACGCGAGAGCAACGTCCTCCTCGCGTACTCGAGTGCGGGCCGGGACGACGTGTTCCACGACGGGCGGACCGATTGGACGGTCGAGACCCTCGCCGATCGGTTCATCGAACTGGCGCGGCCGTTCGCGCCGGCATCCGGATCCGACCCGGCCTACGCCGCGTGGCTCGACGAGCTGCGTCGCCGCACCGGTGGAGGAGCGTTCTGGATGTACGAGGACTCGATGAGCCGCCAGACGATGTGGCGTGAGCGCGGACTCGTGAGCCTCTTGTACGCCCACCCCGAGGCGGCGGCAGCGGATGCCACGGGCGCGGTGGACGAGAACGGGTGGACGCTCGACGGCACCATGCCCGTTCCGCCCGCTCGCTGAGCACCGAACGTCACCCGTCCGCCTCTCGCGTCACGAAACGACGAACGGACCCGGATGCCGAGGGGGCGGCATCCGGGTCCGTTCGGGGGGCGTCAGACCGTCGCGAGCGTCGACTGCCAGCCGAGGGCGGGGGCGACGTGCTTCGCGAAGTTCTCGACGAGGCGGAGGTTGAACTCCACGCCCATCTGACTCGGGATCGTCAGCATGAGCGTGTCGGCGCTCATGACGGCGGCGTCGTTCTGCAGCTGCTCCACGAGCACCTCGGGCGGTGCCGCGTACGTCTTGCCGAAGGTGGACCGCATGCCGTCGATCACGCCGATCTGGTCGCTGCCCGCGGATCCGCCGAAGTACATCTCGTCTTCGGCCGTGACGATGGGGAAGATGCTACGGCTCACCGAGGTGCGGGGCTCGCCCGCGTGACCGGCCTCGCGCCAGGCCGCGCGGAAGGCGTCGAGCTGCTGGGCCTGCAGGATGTCGAACGGCGTGCCGTCGGCCTCGGTCAGCAGGGTCGACGACATGAGGTTGACGCCGATGCGACCCGCCCACTCGGCGGTGGCCGTCGTGCCGGCACCCCACCAGATGCGCTTCTTCAGGCCGGGCGAGTGCGGCTCGATGCGCTGGAGTCCGGTGCCGCCGCCGAAGGGGCTCATCGGGTCGCGCTCGGCCAGCCCCTCGCCCTCGATGGCGCGCAGGAACAGGTCGAAGTGCTCGCGGGCGATATCGGCGCCCCGGGCGTCCTGCGATCCGGTGTAGCCGAACGCCTCGTAGCCGCGCTGCACCGTCTCGGGTGAGCCGCGGCTGACGCCGAGCGCGAGGCGGTTCCCGCTGATGAGGTCGACGGATGCCGCCTCCTCGGCGAGCATGAGCGGGTTCTCGTAGCGCATGTCGATGACGCCGGTGCCGACCTCGATGCGCGAGGTGCGCGCGGCGATCGCCGCCAGCAGGGGCATGGGGGCTGCCTGCTGTCGCGCGAAGTGGTGCACGCGGAACGAGATGCCGTTGACGCCGAGGTCGTCCATGCCCTGGGCCAGATCGATCGCCTGGAGCATCGAGTCGCCCGCCGACAGGTGGTGCCCGCCGCCGAGGGGGCCGTAGTGGCCGAAGGAGAGTGTGCCGAAGGAGCGCATGCTCGGTGCAACGCGCGGCATCCTGATCTATTCCCGCGCATGTACCGGAGACGACCCTCGGGCGCGCGAGGTGTGGAAGCATTTCGAGGGTGGACGATGGCGTGCGGGAGGAGCTGCGGCGGCTGCGCGCCCGGGCGTACGGTCCCGGCGCCGACATCGACACGGACCCCGCCGCCTACGCCCGGCTGACGACCCTTGAAGAACTCGAGCGCGCCGAGCGAGCGGCCCCCGCGTCGGCTCCGCCGGCGCCTCCGGCCGCGGACCCGTTCGCACCGATCGTCCGAACCGATGTCGCGCCGGAGACCGACGGCGAAGACGACGAAGACGACGAAGACGACGACGCCCCGCGCCCTCGCGAGCGCGCCCCCCTCGTGCGCTCGCGGCGCACGCTGTGGATCTGGGCGGCGTCGCTCGCCGTGGTCGCCGCGGTCGCGAGCGCGGCGACAACCGCGGGGGTGGGTTTCGTTCCGGTCTCGACGTCGCGGGGAGCGCCGCAGGTGGCCACCCTCACCGAGGATCCGGGCACGCAGACCCCCGCGATCTTCGGGCAGCGCACGGGCGACGAGCGGGCGTTCGCCGACTTCTACGGCGTCACGGCGTTCGTCGGCACGGCGCAGATCGACGCGAGCGAGAACCGCAGCCCGTGCCTCTACCTGCTCGACACCGACGAGGTCGGGCAGGACGGCGGCAACGGCTTCCGCGGCAACTTCGTCTATGGGGGATGCGGGGCCGGCATCTTTCCCGCGACCGTGCAGTTCGTCGTCGCCGACGGCATGCCGGCGGAGTTCATCGCGCGCTTCCCGATCGGTACGAGCGTGCAGTTCGTCTACGACGGCGACAACGTCGGCGTCTTCAGCGACAAGGGCTGAGGCGGGGCGGGGCCGTGGGCGCGGTGCGCGCGGGAACGCTCTCGCAGCGGGGCGCCGAGCGGGTCGCGATCGCCGCCTGCCGCGGCATCCGCTCCGCCGATCGACCGGTCGGATGAGAGGCTGGGGGAGTGATCCCCCTCCTCGAGCACGTCCCCGCCGGCGTCGACCCGGATGCCGCCTACCTGGGCTTCGTGGAGTGGGCCGCCTCGCGCGGGCTGACGCTCTACCCCGCGCAGGACGAGGCGGTCATCGAGATCGTGTCGGGGGCGAACGTCATCCTGTCCACCCCCACCGGTACGGGCAAGTCGCTCGTCGCGATCGCCGCGCACGCGGCATCCCTCTCCCGGGGTGGCCGCACCTACTACACGGCACCCATCAAGGCGCTCGTGAGCGAGAAGTTCTTCGCCCTCGTCGACATCTTCGGCGCCGAGAACGTCGGGATGGTCACGGGCGACTCCTCGGTCAACTCCGATGCCCCGATCATCTGCTGCACCGCCGAGATCCTCGCGAACCTCGCCCTGCGACAGGGGGCCGACGCGGACGTGGACCAGGTCGTCATGGACGAGTTCCACTACTACGGCGAGGCCGATCGCGGCTGGGCGTGGCAGGTGCCGTTGCTGCTGCTGAACCGCGCGCAGTTCATCCTCATGTCGGCGACCCTGGGCGACGTCGACGACATCGCCGATGACCTCTCGCGCCGCACCGGTCGGCCCACCGCGCGGGTCACCGGCGTCGAGCGTCCCGTGCCGCTGCACTTCGAGTACGCCCGCACGCCCGTGCACGAGACGGTGCAGGAGCTGCTCGACACGAAGCAGGCGCCCGTCTACGTCGTGCACTTCTCGCAGGCCGCCGCGATGGAGCGCGCGCAGGCGCTGTCGTCGATCCGCATCATCGGGCGCGAGCAGCGCGACGAGATCGCCGAGGCCATCGGCGGGTTCCGCTTCACCACCGGTTTCGGCAAGACGCTGTCGCGTTACGTGCGCGCGGGCATCGGCGTGCACCACGCCGGGATGCTGCCGCGCTACCGGCGCCTGGTCGAGACGCTCGCGCAGCGGGGACTGCTGCGTGTCATCTGCGGAACCGACACCCTCGGCGTCGGCATCAACGTGCCGATCCGCACCGTGCTCATGACGGCGCTCACCAAGTACGACGGCACGCGCATGCGCCAGCTCTCGGCGCGCGAGTTCCACCAGATCGCGGGACGTGCGGGCCGCGCCGGCTACGACACCGCGGGGACCGTGGTCGTGATGGCGCCCGATCACGAGATCGAGAACGCCGCGCAGATCGCGAAGGCCGGCGACGACCTCAAGAAGCAGAAGAAGATCGTGCGCAAGAAGGCGCCGCAGGGCTTCGTCAACTGGACGGAGCAGAGCTACGACCGCCTGGTCGCGGCCGAGCCCGAGCCGCTCGTGCCGCAGATGAAGCTGAGCGCGGCGATGCTCATCAATGTCATCGCGCGCGGCGGCGACGTCTTCGGCAACGTCCGCTCGCTCGTGTTCGACAACCACGAGCCCCGCGCCCGCCAGTACGAGCTCGCCCGCCGCGCGATCGCGATCTTCCGCACCCTGGTGCAGGCCGGAGTGGTCGAGGTCGTCCCCCCGCGTGAGTCGCCAGATCTTGTCGCTTCCGGTGGTGCCGAGGCGACAGATCCTGGCGACTCGCGCATTCGGCTCACCGTCGACCTGCAGCCGAACTTCGCCCTCAACCAGCCGCTGTCGCCGTTCGCGCTCGCCGCGATCGAGATGCTCGACCCCGACGTCGAACTCGGCAGGGGGCCGGATGCCGCGCCCCCGGCGTCGTCGGTCGGCACGGGGCACTACGCGCTCGACGTCGTCAGCGTCATCGAGGCGACCCTCGACGACCCGCGGCCGATCCTGTCGCAGCAGCAGTTCCGCGCGCGCGGCGAGGCCGTGGCGGCGATGAAGCGCGAGGGCATCGAGTACGACGAGCGCATGGAGCTGCTCGAGGAGATCACGTGGCCCAAGCCCCTCGACGATCTGCTCGCGCAGGCCTACGAGGTGTTCGCGTCGAGTCAGCCGTGGATCCGCGACTTCGAGCTGTCGCCCAAGTCGGTCGTCCGCGACATGTTCGAGCGAGCCTGCTCGTTCGGCGAGTACGTCTCGCTGTATCAGCTCGCCCGCAGCGAGGGTCTCGTGCTGCGCTACCTCAGCGACGCCTATCGGGCGATCCGCCAGACCGTGCCGGTCGACGCGCAGACCCCCGATCTGCTCGACCTCATCGCCTGGCTCGGCGAGCTCGTGCGGCAGGTCGACTCGAGCCTCGTCGACGAGTGGGAGCAGCTGATCAACCCGGCGGAGGATCCGTCCGCCCCCGTGGTGCCGCCCGCGCCGCCGTCGATCCTGACCAACCGGCGCGCGTTCGTCGTGCTCGTGCGCAACGAGATGTTCCGGCGCGTGCAGCTCGCCGCGCTGCAGCGCGACGAGGATCTCGTCGAACTGGATCCGGATGCCGACTGGCCGGACGCTCTCGACCGCTACTTCGACGAGCACGACGCGATCGGCACGGACGGCGCCGCGCGGTCGTCGGCCTACGTCGACATCGACGAGTCGGCCGCCGCCGACGGCGTGTGGCGCGTCGAGCAGACCATCGACGACCCCGCGGGCGACCACGACTGGCGCATCCGCGCCGAGGTCGATCTCGCCGCTTCGGAAGAGGAGGGCACCGCGATCGTGCGGGTCACCGAGGTGCTGCGGCTCTGACGGGTTCTCCCCCGCCGCACGGAGGGTGAAGTTCTCCACCGATCGCATGTAGGCATGCGACTCCCGCTTGGCGGTGTCGTAAATTGGACCCACCCCGCGAACAGGAAGGACGGCCCATGACCCTCGACACCGCGCAGATGTTCGTCGCCCTCGCCGCCTTCTTCCTCACGTTCTCGGCGGCGATCCTCGGGGGCATGAAGTGGATGCTCGACCGGGTCGAGCGTCGCACCGATCGCAACTTCGCGCAGGTCGATCAGCGGTTCGCGCAGGTCGATCAGCGGTTCGCGCAGGTCGACCGGCGGTTCGAGCAGGTCGACCAGCGGTTCGAGCAGATCGACCACCGGTTCGACCGTCTCGAGTCCCGCATGGAACGCGCCGACGCCCGCATGGATCGTGCGGACGCCCGGTTCGACGAGCGCATGGCCCGCATCGACGCGCGCGAACGGCAGATCGACGACCGGCTCCTCAAGATCGATGCCAACATCCTCGACATCACCGCGAAGATCGCCGGGATGAACGACAGCATCGTCGAGATGAAGGCGTCGCTCGCACGACTCGAGGGGCCGCAGCCGCCGCTGCTGATCGCGCGCGGCTGACGGCGCGCGTCCGCGCCGACCAGCGGCGCGGCGCCCGGACCCGGCACGAACGACGGATGCCGAGGCCCTGAGGCCCCGGCATCCGGTGTGTTCGTCGTCTCTCAGGACTTGCGGGCGACGCGGTTCTCGGCGCTGACCATCCACGAGAGCTGCTCGAGGCGCTCGAGCACGCCGTGCAGGATGTCGGCGCTCGTGGGGTCCTCGTCGTCGACGTCGTCGTGCACGTCGCGGACGGTGCCGACCACGGCGTCGAGACGCTCGGTGATGAGGTCGATGACCTCGGCCGTGTCGACCTCGCCCTGCGGGAACTCGGGCAGGGTGGTGGTCTCGGCGACGGTGTCGCTGCGGCCGTCGGGCAGGGCGTGCAGCGAGCGCATGCGCTCGGCGATCTCGTCACCGAATTCGCGGGCGGCGTCGATGATCTCGTCGAGCTGCAGGTGCGTGTCGCGGAAGTTCTTGCCGACGACGTTCCAGTGCGCCTGCTTGCCCTGGATCGACAGCTCGATGAGGTCGACCAGCACGGCCTGCAGCGCGTCGGTCAGCTGCTCCGACGCCTGGAAGCCCTTCTCGGCGTTCTGCTCGTCGGTGGTCTCGGGACCGCTGCCTCCGCGCGCGGGGCGGCGGCGGTTCTTGGTGGGGGCGTCCTTCGTGGTGGTGGACATGCGCGTTCCTTTCGCTCACGGTCGATAGCGACGTTAGGCGGGGTCCTCTCACGCGCGGCGGGGGTTGCGAGGGCGTCGGTGGAGAGGTAACCGGCCGATCCGTAGCCGCTCCGGACGCGGACGACAACCCCGGGGGAGGCTCGGGGCGGCCTTTCATAGCGTGAGGCTCGTGCCCCTGACACCGCCCGCCCCCTCCCGGCCCCTCCGCGACTACGCCGCGATCGGCGACGGCCGCACGGTCGCGCTGATCGGGTTGGACGGTTCGGTCGACTGGCTGCCGCTGCCGAACATCCACTCGCGGCCGGTGTTCGCCCGTCTCGTCGACGAGGGCGCCGGCGGATGCATCGGACTCGCACCGGCGGGGGAGTACGAGGTCACTCGTCGCTACATCCCGCACACCAACGTGCTCGAGACGACCTTCACCACCGCGACGGGCGTCGCGACGGTCACCGACGCGATGGTCACGGGTATCGCCGGTCGACTGCCCTGGGCCGAGCTCGCCCGCCGCGTCGACGGCGTGAAGGGCGAGGTCGAGTTCTCGTGGTGCGTGCAGCCCGGGACCATGCTGCGCTCCGCGGCCCCCTGGACCGAGCGCATCGACGGGTTCTCGATCATGCGCATCGGGCACGTCTCCCTCGCGGTGACGGGGCACGAGCACGGACTCCACGGCGATCCGGATGCCGGTAACGAGAGCATCGAGGGGAGCTTCACGACGACGAAGGGGTCGCGGCACCTGCTCGTCGTCGCCGCGACCGAGGGCGAGCCCCTGCGCATCCCCGACGCGAAGAACGTCGACCGCGGCATCGACCGCACGATCGGCGGTTGGGAGATGTGGTCCGACGAGTTCTCGTACGAGGGTCCGTGGGCCGACGACGTGCAGCGCAGCGCCCTGGCCCTGAAACTCCTGCTGTTCAGTCCCACCGGCGCCATCGCGGCCGCCGCGACCACGTCGCTGCCCGAGAACCCCCGCGGGGGCAAGAACTGGGACTACCGCTTCGCCTGGGTGCGCGATCTCGCCTACACGGCGCACGCCTGGGTGGGCTTCGGCCTGCGCGAGGAGACGCACGCCGCGATCTCGTGGCTGCTGCGCACGATCCGCAAGAACGGCCCCGAGGTGCAGGTGATGTACACCCTCGACGGCGACGCCGAGATCGGCCTCGAGAAGCACCAGGTGCCCGGCTGGAACGGCAATCAGCCGGTCGTCACCGGCAACCCCGCGCAGGGTCAGCTGCAGCTCGGCGTCTACGGCGACCTCATCGCGCTGTGCCGCACCTACGTCGAAGCCGGCAACCGCCTCGACATCCAGACCGGACGGCTGCTGGCCGACGTGGCCGACCGCACGTGCGACCTCTGGCGCCGCGAGGACTCGGGCATGTGGGAACTGCCCGAGCTGCGCCACTACACCTCGTCGAAGATGGGGTGCTGGAAGGCCCTCGACGACGCCCAGTGGCTGGCAGAGGGCGGGCACATCCCCGACAACGGCGACCGCTGGCGGGCCGAGCGCGATCGCATCCACCGCTGGGTCGAGGAGCGCTGCTGGTCGGAGACGCTGCAGGCCTACACCCTCGCCCCCGGAACCGACGACCTCGACGCCTCCGTACTGCTGCACGCGCCCACGGGGTTCGACCGCGGCGAGCGGATGTCGAAGACCCTGGATGCCATCACCGAGCGCCTCACCACGGAGAACCACCTCGTCTACCGGTACACCGGGATGGACCAGGAGGAGCAGACTTTCGTCGCCTGTGCGTTCTGGCGCGCGACGGCGCTCGCGTGCGTGGGACGTCACGCGGAGGCCCTCGAGGCGATGGACGCGCTCGTCGCCCAGGGCAACGACGTCGGGATCTACTCGGAGATGATCGCCGAATCCGACGGGGCCTTCTGGGGCAATCTCCCGCAGGCCCTCAGCCACCTCGCCCTCATCAACGCCGCCCTCGTCATCCGCGACCTCGTCGACGACGCCGAGCTCGCTGACCGCTGATCCTCCGCCGGGGCGGTCCCCGCCTCGGCATCCCCCCTATGAAAGGACTCGCCATGAGCACGCAGTACACCTTCACCGACCCGGCGAAGCTCTACGCCGACATCGATCCGCAGTCCCAGGATGCGAAGGAGCCCGGCCTCGACGCCGACCTCACCCCGAAGGCCGCGCTGGGCGAGGACACCTACGTCGGCAGCGACCGCCTGAAGGGGCGCAAGGCGCTCATCACCGGCGCCGACTCCGGCATCGGCGCGGCCACCGCGATCGCCTTCGCCCGCGAGGGGGCGTCGGTCGCGATGTCGTACCTGCCCGAGGAGAAGGTGGATGCCGACCGCATCGCCGGCATCCTGCGCGACGCCGGCGCGACGGTGGTGCAGATCCCCGGCGACCTGCGCGAGCGCGAGTACGCCACGACGCTCGTGAAGGAAGCGGTCGACGGCCTCGGCGGCCTCGACATCGTCGTCAACAACGGCGGCAAGCAGATCTTCAACGAGGACGTCACGACGCTGACCGACGAGCAGTTCGACGACACGTTCAAGACGAACGTGTACGCGATGTTCTGGATCTGCAAGGAGGCGGTGCCGCACCTGAAGCCCGGCTCGACCATCATCAACACCACGTCGATCCAGGCGTACTCGCCCGCGCCCATCCTCGTTGACTACGCCTCGACGAAGGCGACCATCAACACCTTCACCAAGGCGCTCGGCCAGCAGCTCGCGCCGAAGGGCATCCGCGTGAACGCGGTCGCCCCCGGCCCCATCTGGACGCCGCTGCAGGTCACCGACGGCCAGCCCGACGAGAAGGTCGACGAGTTCGGCGAGGAGACCCCGCTGGGACGCATGGGTCAGCCGGCCGAGCTGGCGCCGGCGTACGTGTACCTCGCCTCGGCCGAGTCGAGCTACGTCATCGGCGAGACGCTGAACGTCAACGGCGGCATGCCCACGCCGTAAGCGCCTCGCGCCGAAGGGCCGTCGTCCGGGATCGGGCGGCGGCCCTTCTGCGCGTCTCGGTCCCTTCGACGAGCTCAGGGACCTGGGTGTGGGGGTGGCTGAGCCTGTCGAAGCCACCCGGGGCTCGTCAGACGCCGAGCGGCTTGCGGTAGAAGATCTCGCCGTCGGCGGTGGTCTCGGTGCGCTCGTACCCCTCGCGCTCGTACAGCCGCTGGTTGGCCTCGCTGAGCCCGCCGGTGAACAGCTCGGCCGTGCTCGCCCCGGCCGCGCGCCCGCGCTCCTCGACCGCGGAGAGCAGCAGCGTGCCCAGGCCCTCGCCCTGCTGGTCGGGGGCGATCGCCAGGCGTCCGATCAGCAGCAGGTCGCCGTCTCGCCGAGCGCGTACGGCTCCGACGAGACGTCCGTCGGTCACCGCCACGCAGCCCAGGTTCTCGACGAGCTCGGCCGCGAGTTCTTCGAGGGTCTGCGTCAACGGCGGCATGTCGGGATCGCCGTAGATGAGGGCTTCGCTCGCGAACGCGGCGCGCTGGATCGTCAGCACCTCGCCGGCGTCGTCGGGCGTGATGGGGCGGATGACGGGTTCACCGGTCATGAGGCTCTTTCCAGGCTGTTTCGAAGCGGGGGTTAACTATCATGGGCCTTGTCGCGACGTCTTTCCGGGGACGAGCGCCCCTCGCCATGAACGACTTCTTCGATGCGCGCGTCCGCACCACCGACGCCTCCGACACGCAGGCCTGGCTCCAGGCGCACTACGGGCGCGTCGATCTGCTCGCCGACCGCGCGGCGATCGCCGAGCACGCGGTCGGAGATGCCGGCTTCGCGCTGCGGAGGCTGACGTGGGCCTGCCGCGCCGAGATCGCCTACGAGGCGGACCGGTTCTTCTTCGCCACCTCGGGTCCCGGTCTCGCGTGGCGCATCGGGTCGTGCGCGGGGGACTACAGCGTCGAGCCCGGTCTCGTGCAACCCGGCCAGGAGCTCTCGGGCCGGCCGAACCAGACCGAGGTCGATCTGCTGACCTTCGACGCGGCATGGCTCACCGAGGCGGCGCGGACGATGTACGGCGACGACGAGCTCGAGGTGCGTTTCGACGGCACCGGCCCGGTGTCGCGACGGATGCGCGACTACTGGCTGGCCACGATGCGGTGGGCGCTCACGCAGACCCCCCTGCTCGCCGAGCCCCTGGTCCGCGCCCAGGTGCGCCGCTCCCTCGCCGCGGCGACGCTCGAGACGTTCCCCCTCGCCGGCGACCCCCGCGAGCGTCGGGCGTCGGCGATCGAGCAGGCGTCGGTCTACACGTCGGCGACGTCGTGGATCGACGACCACGCCTCGCTCCCCGTCACGATCGACGATGCCGCCCGCGCCGTGGGGACCTCGACGAAGGGTCTGCGCCGCGCGTTCCTCGCGAACGGACATCTGGCATCCACCCCCGAGGACTATCTGTCGCAGGCGCGTGTGAGCGCCGCGCACGCCGACCTGATCGCGGCCGATCCGAGCTGCTCGAGCGTGGCCGTCATCGCCGCGCGATGGGGCTTCGCCGATGTCGCCGCGTTCGAGCGGGCCTACCGCGAGATGCATCGCGTCACCCCCGCGGAGACGCTGAACCGCTGACTCAGCGATCGCGGTCGGTGTACTCGCCCGGGTCGTCGACGTCTTCGCGCGCCTCGTGGCCGCTGGGCTGCTGCACGTCGGTGTAGGCCCCGGCCTCGTCGACGCGCGACCGGCTCTCGCTGCCGTCGGCGTTCTGGCGGTCGACGTACTCGCCGGCCTCGTCCGCGCTGCCGTGGTCCATCTTCCCGTCGGGGAGCTGGACGTCGGTGTACGCGCCCTCACCGGGTTCCGTGCCGTGTCCGTTGACGTCGCGCTCGGCCATTGCCGCCTCCTCGGGGTCGTGGTGATCCCGACGCTAGTGGGCGGATGCCGCGTCCGCGACCGTCTTGACACGTCCCTGTCGCGCGGCCCCACGCGTGTCAAGGCCGCCGCGCGCGTCGGCCCGGGGGTGCAGGGTGGACCGCATGCCAGCTCTCGCCATCATCCTCGTCATCGTCGGCCTCGTGCTCCTCTTCCTCGGCGTCTTCGTCGAGGCCGTGAAGTTCCTGCTCTGGATCGGGATCGTCATCCTGATCATCGGCGTCATCGCCGCGCTCATGCGCTTCATCCGCCGACAGGTCTGACCGCCGCACCCCCGTCGTCGCGCCGCTCCGCGCGTCCCGCCCTCGGCCGGACGCGTCGGGGCGGCGACGTCGTTCCGCGGGGTCTCGACCCCGCCCCGCCGCTCAGGCGGAGAAGAGGTCGCGCGCCCGCGGCCGCCGCGTCGCCGCGACGTCGTCGAGGGCGGCCCCCAGCTCGGGGAACGCGAAGGTGAATCCGGCGTCGGTGAGCACGCGCGGGACCGCCCACCGGCTCTTCAGCACCAGCTCGGGCTCGTTGCGCAGGATCGCCATCGCGGGGTCGAGCATCCACCGCCAGGCCGGCAGGCCCCACGGCATCCGGGCCACCCGGCGCAGTTCGCGCATGAGCGTGCGATTGTCGCCGACCCCCGGCGCGGCGAGGTTCACCGGCCCCGAGAGCGTGTCGTGATCACGGAGGAAGCGGACGGATGCCACGACGTCGTCGATGTGGATCCAGCTGAAGCGCTGGTGACCGCGCGTGCGGTGCCACGACGACCACACGGGACCGGTGGGGTGGGCGCCGATCCCGCGGTAGCGGCGGTGCGGGAACCACCAGCTGTCGATCTGCGGACCACCGAGCCCGAGACGCGCGAGGGCGAAGAGCATGCGGGTGGCGGGGCCGTCGCCGAGCACGATCGCCATGCGCAGGGCCACGCGCCGGGTCTCGGGAAGATCCCCCGCGAAGAACGCGCGCTCCCAGCTCGTGGCGACGTCGACCGAGAAACCCTCGCCGATCACGCCGTCGATCTCGTCGTTGCCGCTCTCGGTCTCGTGCCGGTAGATCGTGGCGGTGGAGGCGTTCATCCACACGCGCGGCGGTCGCTCTGCCGTGCGGACGGCGGTGTGGAGAGCCCGTGTGGTGTCGACACGGGAGCGCAGGATCTCGTCGCGGTTCGCGTCGGTGTATCGGCACGACACGATCTTGCCGGCGAGGTTGACGAGCACGTCGGCGCCGTCGACGAGACGCGCGATGCCGTCGGGATCGGCCCAGGTCGCGTCGCCGGAGCGGCCCACGGTGACGACGTCGAAGCCGTCCTGCGCGAACGCGCGGGTCAGCGCTCGCCCGACGAATCCGCTCGCGCCGGTGACGACGGCGCGGGGGTGCGCAGCAGGCGGGTGATCGGCCACGGGGACTCCTGTCGTCGCAGCCGATCGTAGCGAGCCGGTCGTCCTCGGGGGCGCGCGGTCGCTCGACGTCGCGACGATCCGGTCGGGCGGGTGCGCCGTTGACTGACACAATGGAGGCCATGCGACGACACGGCCGGGGCACGCGCGTCGCGCGCGGTGCCGCCGCCGCTGCCGTCGCGACCTTCGTCGCCCTGCTGTCGCACGTCTCCGGCGGCGGTGAGGTTCCCGGCATCCTGGGCATCGTCGTGCCGCTCGCGCTCTCGTTCGTCGCGTGCACCGCGCTGGCCGGCCGCCGCACCTCGGCGCTGCGGCTCGGCCTGGCGGTCGCGGTGAGCCAGGTGCTGTTCCACACTCTCTTCGTGCTGGGCAGCTATCGGCCGGGAGCCCAGGGGCATGTCCACGGAGCCGTGCCCGCCGCCGTCACCAGCGGCGCCATGCCGCACGTGATGACGACGGATGCCGGGATGTGGGCGTGGCACGCCGTCGCGGCCCTCGTCACCACCGTGGCCCTGCACCGCGGGGAACGCACGCTCGCGGCGCTGCGCGAGCTCGCCCAGCGCTCGATCGCCTGGGTCCGCGCGCGCGCCCGGATCATCGCGGCGACCTTCGGCCCGGCGCCGCTGCGCCGCGTCTCAGCCGAGGTGGTGGCCGTCGTGCGGCCCGTCTCGGCGCTCACCGTCGCATCCGCGAGGCGGCGCGGGCCACCGGCACGGACCGCGTGAGTTCCGCCCCGTCGGCCTGAGTCGGCGACGGGGTGGTCGATCCCGACGGGGCCTCGTGCGCCCGGGCGGGGTCGTTCGACGTCGTCCGGACGTCTTCTCGTTCCCGTGCCCTCGTGCGCCGGCCACGGACGCCACGCCGATGCCTCCCCGCATCGCCGCGCGTGCTGCTCGTCCGCCGTGCTCGCGAGGCTGCGGCCCCGTGCCTGCGCACGGGCGCCGATGTACGGGTGCCGCGTGCACCCGGAGAGTGCCCCATGTTCCGTTTCCGTGCCCTCGCGGGCGGGATCGTCGTGGCCGTCGCCGTCGTTCTGGCGTCGATCGTCCCGGCATCCGCCCACGATCAACTCCTGTCCAGTACACCCGCCGAGGGTGAGCGTCTGGCATCCGCCCCCGATGAGATCTCCTTGAGCTTCTCGGCCGACGTGCTCGACGTGGGCGCCGAGGTCGTCGTGGCCGACGCCGACGGCGTCGACTGGGCGGGCGCCGACCCCCTCCTCTCCGCGGGGGTGGTCACCGTGCCGTTGCGCGGTGAGCTGCCCGCGGCGGGGTACGAGGTGCGGTGGCGCGTCGTCTCGAGCGACGGTCATCCCATCTCGGGCGTCGTGCCCTTCACCGTCGGCGACGGCGCTCCCCTCGAGCGCGCCGCCGCGGTCCCCGCCGCCGAGGCGGCACCCGATCCGGTGGTCGACGATGCGGCCGGGATCCCCCGCGTCGTGTTCGTCGCCGCAGCGGGAGCGGCCGTCGCCCTCGCGATCTTCATCGTGTTCTTCTTCCTCCGCCGTCGCGCCGCGCGCGACGCACAGTCCTGAAAGGCTTCTCATGACCCTTCGTACCCTGCGCTTCAGCGCCCTCGCCGCCGCCGCCGTTCTCGCCCTCGCGGGCTGCTCCGCCCCGGCATCCACCACCCCCACCTCGTCACAGGCCGACGCGTTCTCCTCGACCGACGTGTGGGTCAAGGCCGCCGACAGCGGCATGACCGCCGGCTTCGGCCAGTTGCGCAATGACGGCGACACCGATCTCACGGTCGTCTCGGCGACCGATGAGGCGACCTCCGCGATGGAACTGCACGAGACCGTGCCGAACGAGTCCGGTCAGATGGTGATGCGCGAGGTCGAGGGCGGCTTCGTCATCCCCGCGGGCGGATCGATCGAGCTCGCGCCCGGCGGCAACCACCTCATGTTCATGGACGTCACCTCGCCGCTGCGCGCCGGCGAGGAGACGACCATCACGCTCACCTTCGCCGACGACTCGACGGCCGAGATCACCGCTCCCGTGAAGGAGTTCTCGGGCGCGAACGAGAACTACGAGGGCGGCGACATGGGCGACATGGGCGACATGGACATGGGTCACTGATGGCCCGCCGAGACAGAAGCCCCGCCGACAGCGGAGGTGCGACCAGACGCACCTTCCTGCTCGGCGGGGCGGTCGCGGGCGTCGGGGCGGCGGCGGCGATCGGGATCGACGCGGCCGTGTCCGCCCGCGCGCAGGACCCCGGGGCGTCGACGCCGCTCAACGGCGAGACGACCGTGCCGTTCTACGGGACGCATCAGGCCGGCGTCGACACCGACGCGCAGGCGCACGTCTCGCTCATCGCGTTGGACCTTCTCGCCGAGGTCGATCGCGACGGGATGCGACGGCTCATGCGCACCCTCACCGACGACGCCGCCCGGCTCACCCAGGGGCGCGGCGCCCTGGCCGACACCGAACCCGAGCTGGCCGTCGCCCCCGCGCGACTGACGGTGACCTTCGGGTTCGGACCGGTCTTCGTCTCGCGCGCCGGAGCGTCGGCCCCGGCGTGGCTGCAGCCGCTCCCGGCGTTCGGGATCGACCGCCTCCGGCCGGAGTACGGCGACGGCGACCTGCTGCTGCAGGTCGCGGCCGACGACCCCGTGACCGTCGCGCACGCGGCGCGCATGCTGCTCAAGGACGCGCGGGGGTTCGCCGCCGTGCGGTGGGTGCAGCAGGGCTTCCGTCGGGCGCACGGCACCGAGCGCCCCGGGACGACGATGCGCAATCTCTTCGGCCAGGTCGACGGCACCGCCAACCCGGTGCCCGGGACCACCGCCTTCGACGACATCGTCTGGGCGCGGGAGGGATGGCTCGCCGGGGGAACCGGGATGGTGGTGCGGCGCATCGCGATGGACCTCGACAAGTGGGACCACCTCGACCGCCCCGGCCGCGATCAGGCCGTCGGGAGGTTCCAGTCCACGGGCGCCCCTCTCACCGGCACCGACGAGTTCGACGAACCCGACTTCGACGCGACGGATGCCATCGGCTTCCCCGTCATCGCCGAGTTCTCGCACCTGCGGCGCTCGCGTCCGGATGACCCCACGCAGCGGATCTTCCGCCGCGGCTACAACTACGACCAGACGCCGCTCGCCGGCGCGGTCAGCGACGCGGGCCTGCTGTTCGTGTCGTTCCAAGCAGACATCGAAAGGCAGTTCGTGCCCATCCAACGCAGACTCGACGAGCTCGATCTCCTCAACGAGTGGACGACCCCCATCGGATCGGCGGTGTTCGCGGTGCCACCGGGATGCCGCGAAGGCGGCTTCATCGGAGAGGGGATCCTGTCGTGACCACGACCATCGAACCCGCCGAGCCCGCCGCGGAGGCACCGGCTCCCCGCCCGGGTGCGGCCAGGCGTCCCGGCCGCGGCGGATGGTTCACCCCGCTGCTGCGGCGCCTGCACTTCTTCGCAGGTCTCCTCGTGGGACCGTTCATCCTCGTCGCGGCGGTGAGCGGAGCCCTCTACGCCGTCACCCCGACGCTCGAGAAGGTCGTCTACGCGCACGAGCTGACCGCGGCCTCGGATGCCGCCGGGGTGCCGCTGGCCGCGCAGATCGAAGCGGCCGAGGCGTACCTCGGCGACGGATCGACGCCCGTCGCCGTGCGCCCCGCCCCCGAGGCCGGGGCGGCCACGCGCGTCATGTTCGCCGACGAGACACTGCCCGAGAGCACCACGCGGGCGATCTTCGTCGATCCGGCCACGACCGAGATCCGCGGCGACCTCCCCGCCTACGGCACGAGCGGCGCCCTGCCCCTGCGGCACTGGATCAGCGACCTGCACCGTTCGCTGCACCTGGGCGATGCAGGGCGCTGGTACAGCGAGCTCGCGGCATCCTGGCTCGGGATCGTCGCTCTCGCGGGACTCGGGCTGTGGCTCGGACGCTTCGTGCGCTCGCGCCGGGGACGCCGCGACCTGCTGCGCCCCAACCGCCGTCACACCGGGTACCGACGGCTGTCGGGATGGCACACCTCGGTCGGGATCTGGGTCGTGCTCGGCGCGGTGTTCCTCTCGGCGACAGGCATCACCTGGTCGACGTTCGCGGGAGCCCACGTGTCCGACCTGCGCGCCGCCGTCGGAGAGGGTACTCCCGCGCTGACGACCTCGCTCGACGGCGCGGCGGCCGCGGGCGGTGAGCACGCCGGGCATGCCGGACACGGCGGCGCGGCCTCGTCGCCGACGGGTGCGGCCAACCCCGCGACCTTCGACGCGGTCCTCGCGATCGCGCAGCGCATCAACGTCAACAGCGGAGACGTCGAGATCAAACCCCCGGCCGCCGCGGGGAAGGCGTGGGTGGTGCAGGAGATCCACCGCAGCTTCCCGACCGAGGTGGATGCCGTCGCGATCGACGGATCGAGCATGCAGGTGACCGACCGGATCGACTTCGCCGACTTCCCGCTGCTGGCGAAGCTGTCGCGCTGGGGGATCGACCTGCACATGGGGACGATGTTCGGCCTCGTGAACCAGCTCGTGCTGTTCGCGCTCGCTCTCGGTATCGCGGCCCTGGTGGTGCTGGGATACGCGATGTGGTGGAAGCGGCGGCCGACCCGCGGTCTCGCCACCGCCCCCGCGCGCGGGGTGCTCGGTCGCGCGCCGTGGTGGGGGATCGCGGCGGTCCTCGTCGTCGCGATCGCGATCGGGCTGTTCCTGCCGCTCGTGGGCTGCACCCTCGCGGCGTTCGTGGTGATCGACCTCCTGCTCGGGTGGCGGGCGCGCCGCGCCGTGGCCGCGGGATCGCGCGGCACCGCGTCGCGCTGAGCGCCCCGGGGCGGCATCCCGCGGACACGCCGCATCGGCGGCCGTCCGCGGGGTGTCGCCCCGCGCCCCGGTGTCCGCGCCCCGGTGTCCCGCGCCCCGACGTCTCGCGGTGGGGTGCCGTCGTGCGGAGTGGGGGGTTGTCGGGGTGGTGGGGGATGCCGTGGCTCGGCGTGTCGGGGTCGGACTCCGCGGGACGGCGGCGGGGGCAGGGGTCCGAGGGCCTGACTCCGCGGGACTGCGGCCGCCGGCGCGCCGGAGGCCCGGCCGGCCGCTTCGCGCACCTCCGCCGTGAGAGGGAGGCGGGAGACGCCGCGCGCTCGTAGCGTGGGAGGACCCCGCCGGAAGGACCCCCGTGACTCTCGCCCGTCGCCTCGCCGCCCTCGTCTCGCTCGTCGCCGTCGCCGCCCTCACCGCGTGCGCGAGCGCGAAACCCGCTCCGAGCGGGAGTCCCGCGGCATCCGTCGACATCCCCGCCACCCCGGTGGGAGAGCGCATGACGTGGATCATCGACGTGTTCGAGGCCGAGGACGACACCACCCCCGGCGCGTGGGCCCGCGTGCTGGACGAGAACTTCCAGAAGCAGGTGCCGGCCGAGCAGGTCGCCGAGATGGTGAACCGGCAGATCCGTCCGGCGGCGCCCTTCACCGTGACCGCCTACACCGGGACCGAGACGCAGGCCCGTGCCACGCTCGCCGGTGCCCTCGGCGACCCGTTCGACCTCACGCTCGCGATCGACTCCGCGGGGCGCGTCACCACGATGCTGCTGGGTCCGGTCGCCCCCGCGTGGGAACCCTCGACCTCGCTCGACGAGGTGGAGCAGCGGCTGCGCGAGCTGCCCGGCCAGGTGAGCGCGCTCGTGCAGCGCGGCGACGAGACGGTCGTGTCGATCGACGCCGACCGCTCCGCGCCCCTGGCATCGGTGTTCAAGCTGTACGTGCTCCTGGCGGTGGCGGATGCCGTGGCATCCGGCGATCTGTCGTGGGACGAGACGCTCGTGCTCGACGACGACGACCGCAGCCTCCCCTCGGGCGAGCTGCAGGATGCGCCCACCGGCACCGAGGTGTCGGTGCGCGAGGCGGCCTCGGCGATGATCCGCATCAGCGACAACACCGCGACCGACCTGCTGATCGCCCGGCTCGGACGCGAGCGCGTCGAGGCGGCGGTGGCGCGCAGCGGTCATTCCGACCCCGCCGCGCTGCGGCCCTTCGTCTCGACCAAGGAGCTGTTCACGCTCGGCTGGGGCGACCCCGCCGTCCGCGCCGAGTGGGAGGCGGCCGACGAGGCGGGAAAGCGCGCGCTCCTCGACCGCATCGACGCGGCCCCGCTCGCCGTCGAAGGCGAGAAGGTCGTCACCCCCGAGTGGCAGGACGGTTTCGACTGGTTCGCCTCGGCCGCCGACGTCGCCGCCGTGCATCGCGCGCTGCAGCAGACGCAGGATGCCGAGGTGCTCGCCATCCTGAGCGAGAACCCGGGGCAGGGACTCGACGTCGGAACGTGGCCGTACGTGGCGTTCAAGGGTGGATCGAGCCGCGGCGTGCTCACTGGCAGCTGGTTCGTGCGCGATGAGACGGGGGAGGCGACGGTGGTGCTGATGATGGCCGACACCGACGCTGTGGCGGTGTCGGGGGCGATGTCCGACTTCTTCCACCTCGCCGAGGACGCGCTGCGTCTGGCGCACTGACGGCACGGGCTCGACCTCCGGCGAGGAGGGGGATTCGCGAGCCCGTCGGGGGGACCGGGCGCGGGAGGCGCCGGCGGCGGAACCTCCCGCGCGAGCCGGTCAGGCGTCGTCGGGGTCGGGCAGTCGCTGGGCGATCTTGCTGGATGCCGCCGAGTCGCGGCCGACGCCCGGTTGGAACGCCGCGATCGGGTCGTCGGCGTCCACGTGCGCCTCGCCGCCGTCGGCGTCGCGCGGGGGAGAGGCGGGCGTCCTCTCGGTCGTGTGGTGATCGGTGCCCTGCGTGTCCTCGGTGTGGCGCGAGGTCGACCCGCCCTCGCTCGAGTCCCGCTCGGTGAGGCCGTCGGCGGCGCGGGTGCCGACGCCGGGCAGGTCGTTCTGGCTCGAGATGTTCTGCAGGCGCGCTTCGTCGTCGGGATCGATCCGCGCCGTTCCGACGGCGCCGGAGTCGGCCCCCGCGGCGCCGGCGGGGATGTCGGCGGCCAGACCGTCGGACTCGGGGACGAGGTTCTCTTCGTCGGCTCCGGGGAGCCGCTCGGCGGGGGTGTCCATGCTGATCCTTCCGTGGGTGTGACGCCACGCTAGGTCGCCGCCCGGCGGGCGGGGGCGGGGTTGCGCGACGCCGGTCCGCGGCATCCGGTCCCGTTCGACCCCGGTGTCGGAGGGGCTGGATAGGCTCGACGGAGCTTCGAAAGGAAACCGCAATGCAGCAGCGTCCCCTCTCCCGTACCGGCCGCGAGGTCTCGGCCATCGGCCTCGGCACCTGGCAGCTCGGCGCCGACTGGGGTGATGTCAGCGAAGACGACGCGCGCGCCGTCCTGGCGGCCTCCGCCGATGCCGGCGTCACCCTCTTCGACACCGCCGACGTCTACGGCGACGGCCGGTCCGAGCAGATCATCGGGGCGTTCCTGAAGAGCCGGGATGCCGACGACATCACCGTCGCGACCAAGATGGGCCGTCGTGAAGATCAGGTGCCCGAGAACTACGTGATGGAGAACTTCCGCGTCTGGCTCGACCGGTCGCGGCGCCTTCTCGATACCGAGACGCTCGACCTCGTGCAGCTGCACTGCCCGCCGTCGGCCGTCATCGACGACGACGCCACGTGGGACGCTCTCGATCAGCTGGTGTCCGAGGGGGTCATCGCGGCCTACGGTGCCTCGGTCGAGACGATGGATCAGGCTCTCTCGGCGCTGCGGCGACCGAACCTGACCAACCTGCAGATCATCTTCAACCCCTTCCGGCTCAAGCCCCTCGACGAGGTGCTGCCGCTCGCGGCCGAGAAGAACGTCGCCGTGTTCGCGCGCGTGCCGCTGGCGAGCGGACTGCTCTCGGGCAAATACTCCCGCTCGACGACATTCGCCGAGAACGACCACCGCTCCTATAACCGCAACGGTGAGGCGTTCGACAAGGGCGAGACGTTCTCGGGCGTCCCGTTCGACGAGGGCGTCGCCGCCGCCGACGAGCTGAAGGCGTCCCTCCCCGAGGGGGTCGGCCTGCCCGCGGCGACCCTGGCGTGGATCGCCTCGTGCGAGGGGATCACCTCGGTGATCCCGGGGGCCCGGTCGACGGCGCAGGCGCAGGCCAATGCGGCAGCGGCCGATCTTCTCGAGGGAGGGTTCGACCTCGACGCGTTCGACGCCCTCGTGCACGACGTGTACGACCGTCGCCTGCGTGCGGAGATCCACCCGCAGTGGTGACAGCCGTTGCGCAGCGGATGCCGCGGCATCCCGCGTCCTGATACGACGAAGCCGGGCCCCTCGCGGGACCCGGCTTCGTCGGAGGGAGCGGTCGTCAGCTGACGTCGCCGCGCCAGGCGCCGGATTCGGCGCCGCGGGACTCGATGTACTCCTTGAAGTTGGCGAGGTCCTTCTTCACCGAGTGGTCGTCGGCACCGAAGACCGCACCGAGCTTCTCGAGGGCGCCGGCGGGCTCCCAGTCGATCTGCACGGTGACGCGCGTCTCGGCGTCCGACAGGCGGTGGAAGGTCACGACGCCCGCGTGGTTCTCGTCGCCGCCGACGCTGTTCCACGCGACGCGCTCGTCGGGGTGCTGCTCGGTGATCTCGGCGTCGAACTCGCGCTCGGCACCGGCGATCTTCACCTTCCAGTGGGTGAGCGTGTCGGTCTTCTGCGTGATGGACTCCACGAAGCTCATGAAGTGCGGGAACTCCTCGAACTGGGTCCACTGGTTGTAGGCGACGCGGACGGGAACGTCGACGTCGATGGTTTCGATGACCTGGGCCATGATGCGTGTCCTCTTTCGTGTGGTTTCCGGGGCTGCTGCCAGTCTTCGCGGGATGCCGACCGCCCGCCCCCGGGGTTGAGCGATCGGCGTTCGTGCCCTATAGGCGGGGCGCCTCCACGCCTCGGTGGCGAGGAGGCCGAGCCTGTCGACGTCTCCGGGTGCGTCGCGGATGCCCGTCCCTTCGACGGCCTCAGGGACCCGGGGCTCAGGCGCGGCCGCGCAGGATCAGGTGCCAGTACACCCACGGCAGCACGTGGCGATCCGCGATCCACGACAGGCGGCGCTCGCGATACAGCGAACGCCAGAACGGCACGCTCGGTCGCAGCCGTCCCCGACGGTCGAACTCCGCGAACACGACCGTGCCGCGCGACACCGTGAACGGCACGACGCTGTAGCCGTCGTACCGCGCGGACGGAGCGCGGCCGCCGAGCGCCGCCGTCAGGTTCTTCACCAGCGCCTTGACCTGCTGCCGGATCGCTCCGCCCGATCGCCGTGTCGCGACCGTCGCGGCGTCGCCGACCGCCCAGATCTCCGGATGGCGCACGTGCTGCAACGTCTCGGGGTCGACGTCGACGAACCCGTGCGGGTCGTCGGATGCCGCCAGCCCGCTGCCGGCGATCCACTCCGGCGCGCGCTGCGGCGGGACGGCGTGCAGCACGTCGTACGCGATCGTCTCGCGGGCGCCACCGTGGCCGACCTCGACCGTGCGGGATCCGGCATCGACGCTCAGGAGCTCGCGCTGGTACCGCACCTCGATGCGGTATTCGTCGAGCTTCCGCTGCAGCTCGTGATCGATGGCCGGGATGCCGAAGGGCACCGGGTCGGGGCAGACGAACACGACGCGGATGTCGTCGCGCACGCCGATCGCGCGCCACCAGTCGCACGCGAGGTACATCGGTTTCTGCGCCGCGGCGCCGCACGACGCGGGCTCGGGAGGCTGGGTGAACACGACGGTACCCCGGCGGAGGTCGCGCAGCACGGGCGAGGCCTTCGCGGCGAGCTTGTCGTCGTAGTTCGAGATGCCCTCCGGGGCGGCCATGGCCTCGGTCAGGCCGGGGATCTGTTCCCATGCCATGCGCATCCCGGCGCAGACGACGAGCTGGTCGTAGTCGATGCGTCCGCCCGAGACGAGGTGCACGCGCCGGGTCTCGGCATCCACGGTGAACGCCTCGTCGCGCAGCCACCGCACCCCCGGAGGGATGACGTCGGCCTGAGGTCTCATCGCCTCGGACGCGCGCGCGGTCCCTCCGGCGATGTGCGATTGCAGCGGAGCGAACACGTGCTGCTCGCGCGGCTCGATCACGGTGATCTCGCCGACGCGGGCGCGATGCAGCCGCCCCGCGACGGAGAGCCCGGCGTTGCCGCCGCCGATGACGACGACGCGCACGGGGGCGGGGGAGGGAGAAGGGGTCATGGGCCCCACGCTCCGCCGCCGGATGCCGGGATGCCAGCGCCTTGACAGCGATGTGCGGTGGCACAGGGGGTCTCGCACGCGCTGCCGCGTGGCCGGGAGCGCACGGCGGCGCCTGTCAAGGGTCCCGGGGAGGCCGCAGGGGGCCGCGTTGGATGGAGATCACCGCCGATCCCGGCGGCCACCCGCGTCCGACGGAAGGACCCCCATGAGCGACGCCTCGATCGACCCGACCCCCGACGCGACGACCCCGCTGGGTGAGGAGGGGATCGCGGGCGTGCAGCCGCTGCGCGACGGCGACACCTCCATCGAGCCGGATCCCGCCCTCGACCCCGCCCAGGCGGAGTGGGACGCGACCACGGCGCTCGACGAGGGCGCCGACCCCGACGACATCAACCCCGTCACCGCGACCGGAGCCGACCCGGCCGAGATCCCGGCCGACGACAGCGACATCCCCCTCGAAGACATCCACCCGGAGTCGACGGGCACCGACTCGCAGGGCGAGGACCCCGGCGTCGTCGAGCTGGGGGAAGAGGGTCAGGGCGACCTGGCCCCCGAAGACCTCTGATCACGGCACGATGCCCCGGTCGCGTGCGGCGACCGGGGCATCGCCGTTCCCGGGCGGGCGTCGCGGCGTCGCGCGCGGTCGGTGGTGCGCCCGACAATCCACCGCAGCGGGGGCGTGGGAACGTCCGGTGCCGCCCCGCCCCGAGATCACTTACTGCTCGATCGGCTGCGGCTCACTCTCGTGCGCCTCGATCACCCCGTCGCCGTGGTCGCTCTCGGTCGAGACGGAGATGCGGCGCGGCTTCGCCTTCTCGCTGACGGGGATGGTGACCGAGAGCACCCCGTTGCGGTAGGCCGCGCTGATGCGCTCGGTGTCGATGCCCTGACCGAGGTTGAGCTGACGGACGAAGGATGCCGTCTCGCGTTCGCGCGTGATCCACTTGACGCCCTCGCCGGAACCGAGGGTGCGCTCGGCGCGGATCGTCAGCAGCTGGCCGTCGACGTCGATGTCGACCGAGCCGGGGTCGACGCCGGGCAGGTCGGCCGCGAGCACGTAGTGGTCGCCGTCGCGGTACAGGTCCATCGGCATCCGGCGCGGACCACCGCCGCGGCGGGCGTCGAGGAGCGTCGACGCGAGGCGGTCGAGGTCGCGGAAGGGGTCGTAGGTGGCCATGGTCGTTCTCCTTTTCGATCGGTCCGGACGTGGCATCCGGGTCGTGAAGTTGAGTCGTCTTCGCTCAACTTGGCAGAAGATTAGCACTCTCCCCCTGAGAGTGCCAAGACTCTTGGGTTTCCCTTGTCGAGCGGTCGATGCGCTCATTCCGCTCGGCCGGGAACCCGGGCCTTCCGACGGCCGCGGTGCGGAATCCGGGCACGGTGCCTCGCGAGAGGCAGGGCGCGATAGCGTCATCGGATGACGGATGCCGCGGCGAAGCCGCCCCTCGTGAGGGCGCTGTGGGGAGCCACTCATCCGGGTCCGACTCTTGTCGTGACGGTTCTGTCGCTCGCCCTCGGGATCGCCGCCGGTGTCGACCCCGGCCGGCTCGTGCTGCTGGTCGTGGCCGTGTTCAGCGGGCAGGTGTCCGTCGGTCTCTCGAACGACGCGATCGACGGCGCCCGCGATGCGGCCGTCGGCCGCACCGACAAGCCCATCGCCGGGGGAGCGGTCGCCCCGGAACGCGCGCTCGCCGTGGCCGTGGCATCCGTCGTCGTGGCGCTGGCCCTGTCGGCGCCGCTCGGGACGGGACTGCTCGCGGCGCACGCCCTCGCCCTCGCATCGGCCTGGGCCTACAACGCCGGACTGAAGTCGACGCCGTTCTCCATCGCGCCGTTCGTGCTGAGCTTCGGGCTGTTCCCCTCGTTCGCGACGCTCGCGCTGCCCGCCCCGGGCCTCGCCGCCCCGTGGGCGTCGCTCGCCGGCGCCGCGCTGGGCGCCGCCGTGCACCTCACCAACGTCGTGCGCGACCTCGACGATGACCGGCGGACCGGCGTGCGCGGACTCCCGCACCGGCTCGGCGCGCGCGCCTCGGTCGTTCTCGCCGCGGTCGGGATCGTCATCGGCGCGATCGCGGTGCTGACGGGGACGGATGCCACGGTGGTCGGCATCATGTTCTTCGCGGCGGTGCTCGTGGTCGCGGCCGCCGCCGTGACGACCGCGTTCGTCCGCGCGCCGGGGCGCTCGGTGTTCCAGCTGACGATGCTGGCGGCGCTGCTGCTCGCCGCGCAGCTGGTCGTCGCCTGAGAGCGCTGCGTCCGCACCTGGCCTCCCGCCCAAGCTCCGAACCCGTGCGCGTCTCGGCGACCCTCCTCAGCCCCGCGCCGCGCGGTCGAATCGCATCGCGTACGCGCGCGTGAACACCGCGCCCCCGGGTCCCCGTAGGGCCGTGCGCAACGACGCCGTGCGCACGGCGTGGGCGGCCGGGGCGGCGGCGCGACCGAGCAGCGTGTTGAGGAAGGCCAGGCGGGCGGCGTGGCGGGCCGAGGCGAGGCGGTCGCGCTCCCACCGGGCGAGCCCCGCGTCGTCGCCGCGCCGCACCCACGGGGCGAGCAGGGGTGCGAGGGTGAGGGCGTCGAGCAGACCGAGGTTCATCCCCTGGCCGCCGATCGGGCTGACCTCGTGCGCGGCGTCGCCGACGACGACGATCCTGCCCCGCCGCAGCGCGGGGGCGACGGCCCGCCGCACTCCGAAGGACGACGCGCCCGCGATGTCGAGGTCGGTGCCGGTGCGGGCCGTGACGGCGTCGCGGAGGAAGGCGTCGGCATCCGCCACCGGCGCCGCCCCCGCCCACGCGACGAGCCGGCGGCGGCCGTCGGGGAGCGGGAACGACTCGACCACGCCGTCGCGCTCGAGGTGCACGCGGGCGATCGGACCCCCGGACGCCGCGACGTCGGCCATCACGTACCGATCGGGGTAGGCGTGAGTCCGCACCGCTCCGGGGCGGTAGACGAGGGAACGACCCGCCCACCCCGTGGCGACGACGACGACGCCCGCCCGGATCTCGGTCCCGTCGTCGAGGTGCGCCCGCACGCCGTCGTTCCCGGGGTGCAGGGAACGCACCGCCGCCCCGCGCCGCACCGGGGGCGCCAGGGCCGAGAGCACGGCGATCGTGTCGGACTGGGGCAGGGCGGCGACGTAGGGGTGGCGTGCGCGCAGACTGTCGAAGCGGATCTCGGCGACAACGCGACCGTCGGCGCGCGCCTCGCCGCGGGAGATGCGCACGGCGCGCTCGCGAATGCCGTCCGTCGCGCCCGAGCCCTCGAGCAGGGCCAGGGCGGGGGAGTGGATGCCGATCGCCCGCGTCCCCGCGCCGGGGTCGACGCGCCGGTCGACGACGTCGACCTTTACGCCCCGCGCCCGCAGATCGGCGGCGAGCGCGAGTCCGACGGGTCCCGCTCCGACGACGAGGACCTCAGGCACGGGCCCGCCCCCTCGCCGTCGCCAGGAGGCGGAACGGGGCCGGCGTCTGCACCCGCCAGGGCGCGCCGAGGGCGGCCGACAGCTCGGCGGCGCGATAGCTGCGTCGGATCGAGCGCAGTCCGTCGACCCGCAGGAACGTCCCGACCGAGAGCGGGGTGATACCCACGGCGTAGAGCCCGTAGGCGAGGCGACCGCGGGCGATGTCGGCGTGCAGCACGGCGCCGTGCGAGAGGGCCAGCGAGTCGTCGGCGAACGCGCGCAGCGACGCCGCGTCGAGGTGGTGCAGCACGTGGTTCGACAGCACGAGGTCGAACGTCTCTCCCGCGTCGATCAGCTCGCGCGACCCCTGCGACACGAAGCGCACGCCCGGGCGTTCCCGCTGACGCGCGGCCTCGTGCGCCCGGGGGTCGGGATCGGCTCCCACCCACTCCACGTCGAGGCCGTCGCGGGCGGCGAGGGCGGCGAGACGCGCGACGACGTCACCGCCCCCGGAGCCGAGGTCGAGCACGCGGGCGGGGCGGCCGAGGGCCGCGAGCTCGGGCCGCACGCGGGTGCGGTACACGTGGCCCCACGCCGACACCAGACGATTCACGACGTCGAAACGGCGGTACGTCGCCGCGAGCGCGCGCGGGTCGCAGTCGCGGTCGTCCATGAGCTCGGTCAGGGCCGTGTCGCGCCGGGCGAGGCCGTGTCGCGCGCTCACGTGGTCGCACGGCGCACGGTGAGGTCGGCGGCCTCCACCGTGAGTCCCGGTCCGAACGCGAGGGCCGCCACGCGATCGCCCTCGACGCGTGCCGCGTCGGCCAGCAGATCGCGCAGGATGAACAGCAGCGTGGCGCTCGACATGTTGCCGTGCGCGCGCAGCACCTCTCGCGAGGGGGCGAGGGCCGCGGCATCCAGGCCGAGGGCGCTCTCGACGCGGTCGAGGATGCTGCGGCCGCCCGGGTGCACCGCCCACGCGTCGACGCTCGCCGTGTCTCCCAGCACGTCGGCGGCGATCGCCGAGATCTCGCGGCCGATGATGCGCGGCACCTCGGGGGTGAGGGTCATCTCGAAGCCCGAGTCGCCGACGGTCCAGGCCATGTCCTTCTCGCCCTCGTCGGTGACGTGCGTGGCGAAGCCGTCGAGGTCGAGACCTCCGCGGGAGGGATCGCCGGATGCCACGATCGCGGCGCCCGCACCGTCGGCGAACACGGAGGCCGCGACGATCTGGTCGGGGTGCGACGAGGTCTGCCAGTGCAACGAGCACAGTTCGGTGCAGGCCACGAGCACGATCGCGGCGGGGTCGTCGCCGACGATGCGCGCCGCGAGGCGGAGCGCGGGGATCGCGGCCGCGCAGCCGATGAAGCCGAGGTGGTAGCGCTCCACCGAGGGCATCAGGCCGAGGTCGCGCACGAGGTGGTAGTCGGGTCCCGGCGCGAACATCCCGGTGCACGAGACGGTGACCACGTGCGTGACGGCCTCCGTGTCGTACCCGGATCCCTCGATCGCCGCGCGCGACGCCGCGGCGAAGAGCCCGGGAGCGGTGCGGCGGTACTCGTCGTTGCGCGCGCCCGTGGACGGCATCAGCAGCGTGTCGCCGTCGCGCACGGCGAGGCCGTCATCGGCGGCGCCGGCCAGCTGCGGGAGCACGACGTGACGGGTGTCGATCGCCGCGGCGTCGAACGCGGCACCGACCAGGCGCTGCGCCTTGCGGTCGAAGCCCGGTTGCGCGGCGAACAGGTCGCGCAGCGCTGATTGGGTCACGCGGGTCTCGGGCAGGGCCGTGCCGATCGACACGATGCGGGCGGTCATGACTCACTGTAGACATGCTTCGGCGGGCCGGGCGCGGGGATGGTGCGTCGGCGGCACGGCGCCTAGGGTGATCGGCCGGTCACGCCGCGAGGGCGTCGCGCAGCAGGAGCCCCGAGATCGCGCCGCCGTACTCGGCGATCATACGACGTCGATCCAGGCGGCCGCGCGCGGCGAGAGCGGCCGCTCGCAGTGTCGGGCGCTGGGCGAGCGCCTCCTCCCACGACCGGGCGATCGCGTCGACGTCGCGCGGGGTCACGAGGCCGAAGCCGGCGACCACGCGGGCCGCGTCGCCGACGTCGGTGGTGACCGGGACGGCGCCGGAGGCCGCTCCCTCCACCAGGCAGAGGGGGGAGGCTTCGCCGAAGGCGCTCGTCAGGGCCACCACGTCGGCGATCCGGTACAGCTCGGGCATGTCTTCGCGCAGACCGAGCGCGTGCACGGCGACGTCGGCGCCGACGCCGCTCTCGGCCCGGAGCGCGCGGAAGGCGGGGTTCTCGGGCGTCATCCCCGACCCGCACAGCACGTAGTGCGCACCGGGGGCGCGTCGCGCGTGCGCGGCGACGGCGCGCAGGAAGAGGCCGGGGTCCTTCATCGCGTCGAAGCGCGCGGCCAGCAGGATCACGGCGGCGGTCTCGGGGATGCCGAGTCCCGCGCGGATGCGACGGCGCTCGGCGCGCGTCCCCGGACGGAATCGCCGCGTGTCGATGCCGTTGTCGATCACGTGTGCCTCGCTCGCGTGAACGCCGGCCCGCGCGTAGGCCTCGGCCGTGGAGGAGGCGCACGAGATGGTGGCCGTCACGGCCCCCGAGGCGGCGGCATCCGCCAGCCACGACAGGGCGGGACCGGAGTGCGTCGGGTCGGAGCGGTGCAGGCACGCGGCGAGGGGCACGTCCGGGAGCATCCCGGCCCGCTCGAGGGCGACGACGAGGCTGAGCGGCTGCTCCTTCAGCGACAGGATCACGTCGGCCTCGGCGAACAGCGTTGCGGCGTGATCGAGCTCGGCGGGGGTGAAGTCCTCCGGAGCGATGGGGCGGTCGCCGGCGACGCGATCGAATGCGTCGATCTCCACCCCGGCGGCGCGCAGGCGCCGATAGCGGGTGTCGTCGCGGGCCCACTGCAGCGACGCGTCCCGACGTGCCGACGCGGTGAGCGAGAGGACGCGGTGCTCCTGAGATCCCTCCCGGGTGAGCCCCGCGACCACGTCGGAATGCAGGATGCGGGCCCCGCCCGCGAAGAAGCCCTCGTACAGCGAGAGCACACGGATGGATCGCGTCATCGGGGTCTCATTTCGGCCGGGGAGAGGCACCGCGGGTGCGGTCGTCCCATGCTGAAGGGTCGACCCCTCGGGGTGGGTTACGCCCGAAAGACCATCGTGTGAACGCCCGGACACGAGCCGACGCGCCGGCTCCCGGGGGAAGGAACCGACGCGTCGGGTGAAGGGGCGGTGGATCAGGCGCGGGGCGCGACCACCATCGCCTCGCCGGCGCGACGTGTGCGCGACCAGGGCCAGCGCAGCGCCGTGCGCTCGCGCGGTTCGTCGGTCGAGCGCGGCACGATGCCGTTGCCCATGGCGGTCGACATGGCGATGCTCCACACCGAGCCCGCCTGCTGTCCGCTCTGCTGTCCGTAGATCATGGTTCTCTCCTCACTCCCGTCTCCCGACGGGATGCACCCCGTCTCCCGACGGGCGTCTCGATGTCCGTCCTATCTCCCGGCGACGGTGAGCGATGCCCTCTTGACAGCGGTCACATCGTGCGCATGCGGTCGGCGGCGCGGATATACCGCGACACGGGCGCCGCAAGGGACGACGGCGCAGAGGGGAGGTCGCTACGATCGTGGGTCGTGCAGCCGTCTTCCGAAGCGTCGTCGACGCCCTTCCCGGCATCCGAACTCGGGCGGGCCCTCCTCGCCTACGGTGAGGAACGGCGCATCGCCGCCGGCGAGGCCCGGCGTGAGCTCGGACTCAACGAGCTCGACGCCCGCGCCCTGCTGTTCGTCGCCGAGAACCCCGGCGCGCGGCCCTCGCACGTCCGCGACCATCTCGGCATCACCTCGGCGGGGGTGACGACCCTCATCGATCGACTCGTGCAGCGTGGTGCCGTGCGTCGCGACCTCGACGCCGAGGACCGCCGGGTCAACCACATCACGGCCATCGTCGATCTGGACACGCCGCCGTGGTGCGCGCTGCGGGCGTTCGACGCGCGCATCGAGGAGGCCGTCGCGCGGATGGATGCCGCGGAGGCGGGCCGGCTGGCGGCGCTGCTCGATCAGCTCGTGGCATCCGCCCGCGGCTGACACGGGCGGGCCCGGTCGGGCTCTGCGCTCGGACCGCCGGGATCAGTCGGCGGCGGCGAGGAACGCCTCGGATCGCGCCTGCAGGAACGAGCACAGCGCGGCGAGTGTCGCGAGTTCTCCGGCGAGTGCCATGACCCGACCCGCGGGGAGGGGTGCCGCGTCTTCTCGGGGCTCGAAGGTCACCGACCAGTCGGTCGCGCCCGGCTCGGACCCCGGCGCGACGTAGAACGTGGTCGACACGCTGCGCAGTTTCGCCGCGATGAGGCCGGCGTCCTCGCCGTTCTCGCTGTCCTGCGGGATGACGCGCAGGATGTCGGCGTCGTCGTAGCCCAGGGCGCGGAAGTCGTCGATCCAGGACTGCAGGGTCGTCACGGTACGGAACGGCATCGGGATCCCCTCGGGCGAGTGGGCACCGAACGGGTGCCTCCCTCATTATGACGGGCTCCCGACGTCTCGGCGCGGGGTCACGAGCTCCGCGCCGAGACGCCGCCGACCACCGCGCCGGGGAACGGGAGCGGTCGAGTCCGGCACCGAAGTGCCGCCTGCGAATGCTCGCCGCGGCCTCGACGCAGGTCAATCGCCGCGGCGTCATCCTGCGCTTCGCGGCTCATCCGTCGCGTGCCGAGGCCGACGGCGCCGAAATGCGCATTTCCGGCGCTGCGGGGGATACGGTGAAAACGGGTGGGGGGTCATCCACGCCGACCATCGCCGGTCGGAGGGGAACAGTGGCATCCGCCGTACGCGGTGCGTGAGAGCGTTCCCATACCGGGCGAGCGCCCTCAGGCGCAATGGTCTTGCCGCACATTCACGGACGATTTAGGAAACCTGCGTGGAGCATACGAACATCGAGACGCGCGACGCCGAGACGGTGGAGCACCTGTGGCAGACGATCGTCCCCGGAGCGCGGATCGCCCGAGCGGATGCCATCCAGCCGGCGCTGGCGTGGCACGCCGCGTCCGAGCCCGGATTCGGCTTCTGCGACTACACGATCGGCTCGACCATGCTGGTCGAATCCGACCCCCTCGACCAGGTGGTCGTGGGCCGGATCGCCGGTCCCCGAGTCGCCGGCACCTATCGTCGCGAGCGCATCGACACCTCGGTGCCGTTCATGGTGGTCGATCGTCCCCTCGAGATCGCCTTCACCGGCCGCATCGCCGGCACCGCGGTGTCGTTCTCGCGCACGGAGTTCGACGACGCCGCGCGACGGCTGTCGGGCGACGACGGATTGCGGGTGCGCGCGACCGGCTACGCACCGGTGAACGAGCAGCGCCTGCGGTACTGGTCGCGGACCTGGGAGTACACGCGCGACGTGCTGCTGCGCTCTCCCGAGCGCACCCCGCTCATCCAGCAGCAGGCGCGCACGCTCATGCTCGAGGCGTCGCTGATGACCTTCCCCACGACGTTCACCGACGCCCTCGCGGCCGGGCGCCCGTCGCGCCCGCTGCCCGCTCCGGTGCGCCGCGCGAAGGCCTACGTCGAGGCCCACGCCGCCGAGCCCGTCGTGCTCGCCGACATCGCCCAGGCGGCGCGGCTGTCGCCCCGCGGTCTGCAGTACGCCTTCCGGGCCGCGACGGGACGCACCCCGATGCAGTACCTGCGTCGCGTGCGTCTGGACGCGGCGCGCGCCGAGCTGCGCAGCGCCGATCCGTCGGTCGAGACGGTCGCCGCGATCGCCGCGCGCTGGGGCTTCTCCAATCTCGGCCGCTTCGCCGCGATGTACCGCGGGGAGTTCGGCGAGACGCCGTCGACGACGCTGCGGTCCTGACGCCGGTCAGAGCATCGATCTGCCGACGCGTTCGTGCTCGCGCAGGCGGAGTGTGCGGTCAGCCCCGTGTGACGGGGACCCGGCCTCAGTGCCCGGCGCCGAGGCCCCCGCTGAGACGGCCGTGGAAGCGGGCGGCGGCGTCGTTCATGCCCGCGAGCTCCACGGTGGTCCCGAGGTGGGCGTACTTCGTCTGCACCGCGTCGAGGGCGGCGACCGTCGAGGCGTCCCAGACGTGCGAGCGCGACAGGTCGATCACCACGCGCGCCGGATCGTCGTGGTACGCGAACTTCGTGGTGAGGTCGTTGCTCGAGGCGAAGAACAGCTCGCCCTCCACGACGTAGCGGGCGGTGTCGCCGTCGACCGTGCGGGTGACGTCCGTCAGGCTCGCGACGCGCCGGGCGAACAGCACGGCCGCCGCGATCACGCCCACCCCCACGCCGATCGCGAGGTTGTGCGTCCACACCGTGATCGCGACGGTCAGCACCATCACGATCGTCTCGCTCAGCGGCATCCGTCGCAGGGTCGAGGGCCGGATGCTGTGCCAGTCGAAGGTCGCGATCGACACGACGATCATCACCGCGACGAGCACCGCCATCGGGATGATGGCGACGACGTCGCCGAAGGCCAGGACGAGCACGAGCAGGAAGACGCCGGCGAGGAAGGTCGAGATGCGCGTGCGCGCGCCCGAGGCCTTGACGTTGATCATCGTCTGGCCGATCATCGCGCAGCCGCCCATGCCCCCGAACAGACCCGACAGCACGTTCGCGGCGCCCTGGCCGAGCGATTCGCGGGTCTTCGACGAGGGGGTGTCGGTGATGTCGTCGACGAGCGCCGCGGTCATGAGCGACTCGAGCAGCCCGACGATCGCCATCGCGAGGGCGAAGGGCAGGATGATGCCCAGCGTCTCGCCGGTCAGCGGGACGTTCGGCACGAGCAGCGCCGGCAGGCTCTCGGGCAGGGCGCCCTGGTCGCCGACGGTCGGCACCGAGATGCCGAAGACCACGGCGGCGCCGGTGAGCAGCACGATGGCGACCAGGGGAGCGGGCACGACCTTCGTCACGCGGGGGAGCAGGTACATGATGGCCAGTCCCGCCGCGGCGATCGGGTACACCGCCCACGGGACGCCGATCAGCTGCGGCACCTGCGCGATGAAGATGAGGATCGCGAGGGCGTTGACGAAGCCGACCATGACGCTGCGCGGGATGTAGCGCATGAGCTTGGCGACGCCGAGCAGACCGAGGATCACCTGCAGGATGCCGCCGAGGATCACGGTCGCGAGCAGGTAGTCGACCCCGTGCTCGCGGGCGACGGGGGCGATCACGAGCGCGATGGCCCCGGTCGCCGCCGAGATCATCGCGGGGCGCCCGCCGAGGAAGGCGATCGCGACCGCCATCACGAACGACGAGAACAGCCCGAGGCGCGGGTCGACGCCGGCGATGATCGAGAACGCGATGGCCTCGGGGATGAGCGCGATCGCGACGACGAGGCCGGCGAGCACCTCGCGGGTGAGCAGGCGCGGCGAGCGCAGGGCCTGCAGCACGGTCGGTTCGGGGCGCGGGCGCGCGAGGACGTCTGTCATGAGAGATCTCCAGGACGGGGAGGGAACCCGCGGCGACGCGGGGAAGAATAGGGGGGTCGCGATCGCGACCGCCACCAACTCTACCGTAACGTGAGGTTTGCGGGATCGGGGATGCCATGACCGACGACCGGCCGATGCAGATCGGCGAGCTCGCCGAGCGGACGGGCCTGTCCATCCGCACGCTCCGCCACTACGACGAGATCGGCCTGCTCCGCCCCTCCGCCCGCACCGACGGCGGCTTCCGCCTGTACACCGCCGACGACGAATCGCGGCTGCTGCTGATCCGTCGCATGAAGCCGCTCGGGTACTCGCTCGAGCAGATGGGCGAGCTGCTCGCGGTCGTCGACGGGCTCGAGGCGCGCCCCGACGACGCCGACCTGCGCGCGCGCTTCGCCGACATCCGCGACGAGGCGCTGCAGCGTCGCGAAGACCTGCGGCGCAAGGTCGCCGCGGCCGACGAGTTCGTGGCCCAGCTGGAGGCGCGATGACCGCGCACGACATCGTGCTCGAGGGCCACGGCATCCGTCTCGTCCCCGCCGATCCCTCCCACGCCGCGGCGGCATGGCCGCTCACCGACCCCGAGCTGTGGAGCCGCATGACCACCCCCTGGGCCGACTCGGTCGAGGCCTACGCCGCACGCGTCGAACAGCAGCGGGAGACGCCGGGACTGTACGCCTTCACGGTGCAGGATGCCGACACCGGCACCGTGCGCGGGGCGACGACCTTCTACGAGTACGTGCCCGCGCAGGGTCGGGTCGAGATCGGCACCACCTGGTACGGCCGCGCCTTCCAGGGTGGGCGCACCAACCCCGCGGCCAAGCTCCTGCTGCTCGGGCACGCGTTCGACGCGTGGGGCGTGAACCGTGTCGCGCTGCGGTGCGACGCCCGCAACGAGCGCAGCGCGCGGGCGATCGAGCGCCTCGGCGCGACGCGCGAGGGGCGCCTGCGCCGGCACCGCATCGCCCCGGACGGCTCTGTCGCCGACACCCTGTACTTCTCGATCCTCCGCGAGGAGTGGCCCGCGGTGCGGGCGGGGCTCGAGGCGCGCCTGTAACCCGCCGGGTCCGGCGCGCACGGCGCGGGCGGGGTTAGACCGCCCGGAGGCCGCGAGACTGCATGCTGCTGACAACTCGGCGGCATGCTGCAACCGAGACGTCAGCCGGATGCAGTTTCGGCGGGTGCTGCGGACGGCAGGCGCGGCGGGCGCGGCGGGCAGGAGGGGCGGCGGGCAGGCGCGGCGCGGCGGGGTCAGTCGCGCGCGGCGGCGGCGCGGCGGCGCGCGAAGGCGCGCGCCTCGGCGAACAGCTCGAGATCGATCTGCACGTGGCGGCGGGCGAGCTCGGCGGCCTCGTCGGGGGCGGCCGTGACGATCGCGTCGACGATCGCGTCGTGCTCGCGGGCGGCGCGCGACTCCATGCGGCGGTGACTCTCGCGGTCCCCCCAGGGGTGCGCGGGGGCGGAGAGCGAGAGGTGGCGCTCGTGATCGAGCAGGATGTCGCGCAGGGCGGTGTTGTGGGCCGCGTCGATGATCGACAGGTGCAGCAGGCTGTCGGCGCGCTGCTTGGGGTCTCCCGACTCCGCCGCGTGGAACGCGCCCAGGCGCTCGCGCAGGATCGCGATGTCGGCATCCGTCCGGCGCTCGGCGGCCAGGCGGGCCAGCGACGCGTGGAGCATCGAGCTCGCCGTGCACGCGTCGACGAGGTCGCTCCAGCGCTGCTCGAACCACCTGTCGACGCCGACCACGACCGAGTCGGGCCACTGCTCGGCCACGAAGGTGCCTCCACTGCGGCCGCGGCGGCGCTCGATGAGGCCCCGCGTCGAGAGGTCGTCGAGGGCGGCGCGGACGGTCGTGCGTCCCACCCCGAGGAGGGGGGAGAGGTCGCGCTCGGCGGGCAGACGCGTGCCGGGGAGGAACTCGCCCACCGCGACGGCGGTGATGAGGCGCTCGGTCACGCGCTCCACCAGGGAGGCGTCGTCGGTCTCGGCCATGGGCTCCCGTCGTTTCCTCCATGTTAAATCCGCAGAAAAGGTTTGCCAACGCACCTTTAACGGGTCCACGATGACTCCATGCAACGCGAGATCACCGTCCCGTTCCTCGACGGTTTCACCTGGGCCCGACTGACCGAACCCGCCGAGTCGACGGGCCGCGCCCCGCTGTTCGTGCTCCACGGCGGCCCGGGGATGGCCCACGACTACGTGTCGAACCTCGACGCCCTCGCCGACATCACCGGTCGCACCGTCGTGCACTACGACCAGATCGGCTGCGGTCGCAGCTCGCACCACCCCGACGCGCCCGCCGAGCGCTGGGTGCCGCAGCTCTTCGTCGACGAGTTCCACAACCTGCGCGAGACGCTCGGCTTCGACGAGTACCACGTGCTCGGCCAGTCGTGGGGAGGGATGCTCGGTGCCGAGATCGCCGTGCGCCGCCCCGCGGGGCTCGAGGGGCTGATGATCTGCAACTCCCCGGCATCCATGCAGCTCTGGCTCGACGGCGCGGCCCGGCTGCGCGCGGAACTCCCCGCCGAGAACCGCGAGGCCCTCGACCGCCACGAGGCCGACGGCACCCTCGACCACCCCGACTACGTCGAGGCCACGCGCGTGTTCTACGAGCGTCACGTCTGCCGCATCACGCCCATGCCGCAGGACTTCGTCGACAGCGAGGCCCAGATGCTCGCCGACCCGACGGTCTACCACACGATGAACGGACCGAACGAGTTCCACGTCGTCGGCACCGGGCGCGACTGGACGATCATCGACCGCCTGCCGCAGGTGGCGGTGCCCACCCTCGTCGTCGCCGGCGAGTTCGACGAGGCCACGCCTGAAACGTGGGCGCCGTTCGTCGAGAAGATCCCCGGTGCGCGCTCGCACGTCTTCGCCGGAGCGAGCCACTGCACCCACCTCGAGATGCCCGACGTCTTCCGCGGCGTGATCGCCGACTTCCTCGCCCCCCTCCCCTGACCCGTCCGCCCCGACCCCGCCACACCCCACCCGAATCAGGAGCCTCGATGTCGAAGAACGCCCCCGAAGCCCAGCAATCGCTGGAGGCCTTCGGCTACACGCAGGAGCTCAAGCGCTCCATGTCCACCCTCGACCTGGTCGTCTACGGCCTCGTCTTCATGGTGCCGATCGCCCCGTGGGCGATCTTCGGCGTCGTCTACAACGCCGCGAGCGGCATGGTCCCGCTGGTGTACATCACGGGCGTCGTGGCGATGATCTTCACCGCCCTGGCCTACGCGCAGATGTCGAAGGCGTTCCCCATCGCCGGCTCGGTCTTCTCGTACGTCGGTCGCGGCATCCACCCCACCGTGGGCTTCTTCGCCGGCTGGGCGATCCTGCTCGACTACCTGCTCGTGCCCACGCTGCTCTACGTCTTCGCCGCGTCGAGCATGGCCGGCATCTTCCCCGACGTGCCGCAGTGGATCTGGGCCGTGGCGTTCGTCATCATCAACACCGTCATCAACGTGCTCGGCATCGGCTCGATCAAGATCGCGAACCGCGTGATGCTCGGCATCCAGCTCGCCTTCGTCGTCATCTTCGTCGTCATCGCGATGGTCGCCCTCTCGAGCGGGGCGATCCCCGGCGCGGAGTTCTCGATCGCCCCGGTGTGGGATGCCGAGAAGGTCAACCCCGCACTGATCGCGACCGCCCTGTCGATCGCGGTGCTGAGCTTCCTCGGCTTCGACGGCATCTCGACGATGGCCGAGGAGTCCACCGGCGACCGCAAGTCCGGCGGACGCGCGATGATCATCGCCCTGCTCGTGGTCGCAGTGCTCTTCATCGCGCAGACGTGGTTCGCCAGCGCCCTGGCCGCCGGCACGATCGCCTTCTCGGACGACGACGTCAACAACGCGTTCTTCCTTCTCGTGGCGCAGGCCGCCGGTTCGGGGTGGGCCACGGCGTTCCTGGCGGTGAACGTGGTCGCGGTCGGTATCGCCAACGCCGTCGCCGCGCAGGCCGCCACCTCGCGCCTGCTGTACTCGATGAGCCGCGACCGGCGACTCCCCGCCTTCCTGTCTAAGGTGAACTCCCGCCAGGTGCCGCTCGCGGCGATCCTGTCGGTCAGCGCGATCTCGCTCGTGCTCGTGCTGTTCTTCGTCGGACAGATCGCGGTGATCTCGTCGCTGGTGAACTTCGGCGCGCTGCTGGGCTTCCTCCTGCTGCACGTGTCGGTCGCCGTGTACTACCTCGGCAAGAAGAAGTCGAAGAACTACCTACTGCACCTCGTCGTCCCGGTCATCGGGTTCCTCATCATCGGCTACGTGCTGCTCAACGCCGACATCACCGCCAAGATCGGCGGCATCCTGTGGCTCGTCGTCGGCGGTGTCGTCTACGCCATCTTCGCCCGCAAGAACGGCGGCGCGACCGGGCCCCTGCCCGAGCACGCGACCGCGACGGCCGGCGAGGGCGGCGGCGAGGTGGCCTCGTGACGAGCGTCACCCACGCGCTCGGCAAGGAGCTCGGTCGCCCGGGCTTCGACGCCGGGGTTGATCCGGTGCTGCGGATCCACCCCGGCACGGGGGAGACCGTCTCGTTCGAGACCGACGACGCCGTCTACGCCGAACTGCACGACCACGGCGACCTGGCGGCGCTGCGCGCGCCGATCAACCCCGTGACCGGTCCCGTCTTCGTCGAGGGCGCGATGCCCGGCGACGCGCTCGCGGTGCACGTGCACGAGATCCGGCTCGGCGCATACGGCTGGTCGCAGAGCCTCCCGGGTGCCGGGGCGCTGCAGCACCGCATGCCCGATCGCGTCGTCAGCCGCCACATCCCGATCGACGCCGAGGGCGTGCACCTCACCGATCGGCACGTGGTGCCCGCGCGCCCGATGATCGGATGCATCGGCACCGCCCCCGCCGCGGGGACCCACTCCACCGTCATGCCCACGACCGCGCTCGGCGGCAACATGGACCTCACCGACGTCGCCCCGGGCGCCACCGTGTACCTCCCGGTCGCGGTCGAGGGGGCGCTGCTGTCGATCGGCGACATCCACGCCGTGATGGCGCGCGGGGAGTCGTCGTTCGTCGCGATCGAAGCAGCCGGTGTCGCGGTGGTCTCGATCGACCTCGTGAAGGATGCCGGCCTGCGCGCGCCGCGGGTGGAGACCGCCGAGGAGTGGATCTTCGTCGGCCTCGGCGACCCGGTGCAGGAGAGCATCCGCCGCGGCTACGAGGACGTGTTCGACCACCTCGTCGACGAACGCGGGTGGGAGGCGATGGACGCGTACGCGGTGATGAGCGCGGTCGTGCACAGCGAGCTGGGAGGCCCGACGGGGTCGGAGAACCCCGACCCGCTGCATCCGTTCCGCGCGATCGGGGCGGTGACGCTGCACCGCCTGCCCAAGAGCGTGCTCTGACAGAATCCTCCCGTGACCGACGAGACGACCCCGAGAACGCGCGACACGGCTCGCGTCCTGGTGTTCGACGAGGACGGCGCCCTGCTGCTGATGAAGCAGCACTGGGGCCGGCGCGTGCGTCCCGCGCGCTGGCTCACGGTGGGCGGCGGAATCGACCCCGGTGAGGATGCCGCGACCGCGGCGATCCGCGAACTGTACGAAGAGACCGGGCTCCGCGTGGACGCCGTGGGCGAGCCGGTCGCGTTCCGCGAGATCGAGCTGCCCCCGGCCGAGGAGTACGGGCGTCGGACCGCGGTGTACTTCGTGCTGCGCACCCCTCGTTTCGAGATCGCCCGGGATGCCTGGACCGAGGGCGAACAGGACGACATCGTCGACGTGCGCTGGTTCACCCCGGCCGAGCTCGCGGCATCCGACGATGTCTTCGACCCGGAAGACGTCCGCCGAATCATCGCGGAGATCGGGAGAGCGCCGCGCGACTGACCTCGGCCCCGATTCGGTCGAGCCTGACAGCCGTGTAAGCTTTCCTGTTGGAAGTGTGTCCGAGCGGCCTAAGGAGCATGGCTGGAATCCATGTAGGCGGGGTAACTCGCCTCGCAGGTTCAAATCCTGTCACTTCCGCCACACGAAGAGCGTCACCCTCGATATCGAGGGTGACGCTCTTCGGCGTTCAGCCCACGCTCTTGCGCTCGACCTCCGCCGCGCCCGGGCGCACCACGAGCGAGCGCGGCAGCACGCGCGCGAGCACGCGGCGCACCGGGGTCGCCCGGGCGAGAAGACCCGCCCGGATGCCGTCGACCGTCGCTACCAGTGCGGGTCCGCGCGCGGCATCCGGCGCATCGCCGGCGTAGCTCACGCGCTCGAGGGCCTCGCGCAGAAGGTCGACGTCGTCCGCCTCGACGCCGTGCTCGTCGACGAGACGCGCGGCGAAGGCGCGGGGCGACTCGGCCCCGGGGGCCGGGATGCCGAGGTCGACGGCATCCTCCTGCAGGGCCGTCCACGCGGCGACGGCGTCGCCGGCGCGCGCCGCGCCGAGCCGACGACGGCGCCGGGCGGTGCGCAGCAGGGCCGGAACGACGGCCGCGGCGAGCAGGGCCAGCACGACGATGCCGACGGGCACCCACGCGGCTCCCTGACGCGCGGTCGTCGCCGCGGCGCCGGTGTCGACGGCCCCCACGTCGCCCCGATCGGCCTGCGAGGGCGCGGCCGAGGGCTGGGCGTCGGGGGCGGCGGCATCCTGTTCCGGGGTGTCCGGGGTCGTCCCGCCGTTCGAGGTCGACCCGGAGGCGAAGTTGGTGGGCACGCCCAGGCTGTTCGTCGGCTCGAAGGGGACCCAGCCGATGCCCTGGAAGTACACCTCGGGCCACGCGTGCAGCTGGCTCGACGTCACGGTGTACTCTGTTCCGCCCTGCTGGGGGATGCTCGAGGCCGTTCCCGGCAGGTAGCCGACCACGATCCGCGACGGCATGCCGAGCGAGCGGGCCATCACGGCGAAGGCCGAGGCGTAGTGCACGCAGTAGCCCGCGCGCACCTGCAGGAAGTCGGCGACGGCGTCGAGTCCCGCGCCGTCGAACCCGGAGTCGACCGGCGCATCGAGCGAGTAGCGGAAGGCGCTGCTGCGGAACCACGTCTGCAGGGCCAGCAGCGCGTCGTAGGGGGTCGCGGCCGAGGCCGTCACCTCGCGCGCGGTGTCGCCGATGATCGAGGGCACATCGGCGGGCAGGGCCGTGACGTCGGCCCCGAGGCCGGGGTCGCCCACGGCGCGGCTGCGGATCTGTTCGAGAGTGGGCCGCGGCACGCTCGCCTGCACCTCGTACTGCTGGTCGCGCGTGGAGCCGGCGCGGGTGACGACGGTGCGGTTCTGCGGCATGCCCAGCCAGTCGCCCTCGAGACCGGTGACCGTGGATGCCGGGTAGGGCACGGGGAGCCACGGACTGTCGAGCGCGTCGACGGTGACGTCGGTCGTCCAGTCGGCGCGGGCGATCTCGGCGTCGGCCTCGACCGGGCCGAACACGGGCGCGTCGCCGGAGACGGGAACGGTGTCGCCGCTGTCGGGCGACCAGACGGCGCCGTCGAAGCGCGACAGCGTGACCGCGCGCAGGTACGGCGCCGTCGGGGCCGTCGTGCGCACGGTGAGGACGTCGACCTCCCGCGGCTGACGCAGGTCGTTGCCGAGCTCGAGGTTGGGGTTGATCGTCGTGCCCGTCCCACCCGACCCGCCCGTGGCGAAGCGCAGACCGGGCTGGGGGAGCAGGGGGGTGGCGACCACCGCGACGATGACGGCGACCACGGCGACCGCGACGGCCGTCGCCGACACCCCGAGCCGCCCGGGCGATCGCCGTGCCGTGGTGCGGCGGGGGTTCTGCGCGGCGGTGCGCGCCCGCGTGTCGACGCGCAGGAGGAACAGCAGGGCGGCGGCGAGGAGGACGAAACCGGCGACGTCGACGTCGGAGGGGATCGCGATCGTCGGGATGAGCGACACCGCGACGAGACCGACCCCGGCGAGCAGCGGCATGCGCGCCGTGAGCACGACATGGTCCAGGACGAGGGCGAGAGCGCCGACCGCGGCCACCAGGAGGAAGCTCAAGCCGGCCTCGGGGGGCACGGGGGCTACGCCCAACCGGATTTCCTCCGACGCGCCGGAGAGCAGCCCCGGCACGGACGCGAAGGTCGCCGGCGTCGGGATGACGCCGAGCAGGGCGGTCGAGCGTCCGAACAGCGCCGTGAGCACCACGACCCACACGACGGCCTCGACGACGCTGGCCACCACGGCGGGAAGCTGCGCGAGGCGCACCAGCAGGCCCGCTCCGAGCACGGCGGCCGCCAGCCCGGCCGCTCCGGCCACCCAGGCACCCGGGGCGATGACCGAGAACGCGGGAAGCAGGGCGGCGACGATGGCGACGTACAGTCCGCCGGTCAGCATCGCCGCGTCTCGGCGACGCCGGGCGGTGCGCAACCGGGTGACGTCAGCGGCCGACACGGGCGTACCCCTGTTCGATCGCGTCGTCCCACGCCGCGGCGACGTCGCCGCCGGGGCGCACGTGCGCCGCGCGCCAGCCGCCCGCGCGCAGGCGGTCCAGGTCGGCGTCGTCGGAGACGACCAGCAGAACGGGCAGGGCCGAGCGCTGCGCCACGGCGCCGAGGCTCGCGCGGTCCTCGGGGTGCAGGGCACCGGTGATCACCACCACGGGGCCCGTCAGTCCCGCCGCGGCGGCGGGGACGACGCGGTGCGACGGGTCGTCGGGGCGTGCGCGCAGGCTCGCGAACGCCGCGGCGGTCGCACGCGCGTCGGCGTCGTCTCCGCCCTCGACGGGGTCGGCGAGCAGTGCTCCGTCGCTGTCGATCACGTCGACGGTGTACCCCTCGCGCACCAGCCGGGCGACGGCCGAGACGCAGGCCGACATGGCCGTCTCGAAGGCGCGGTCGCTCCCCGGTGCGTGCGCGGCGAGCGGAGACCAGCGCGACACCGCGCGATCGAGCACGACCGTGGCGGCGGGGCTGGACTCCTGCTCCTCCTGCCGCACCATGAGCGTGTCGCGGTGCGCCGTCGCGCGCCAGTGGATGCGCCGCATCGAGTCGCCGGGGGCGTAGGGGCGGGCGACGAGGTTGTCGGCGCCCTGGCCGATCTGCAGGGTGGTGGTCTGGCGGGAGCCGCCGGCCTCGCCCGCGGCGCCGGGCAGCGCCGCGAGATCGCGGATGGTCGGCGCCACCGTCACGGTCGTCGTGCGCCCGAGCGCGATGCGGCGGCGGATGAGCCCGAACGGATCGGTGGTGGTCACCTCGAACGGCCCCAGCGCGTGCACGCCGCGCGCGACCCCCTCCACGTCGTAGCGCACCTCGATCGTCGACGACGCGCCGTTCGCCACAAGGGTCGGCGACGCCCCCTCGGCCGTTCCGGTGAGGCCCGCCGGCAGGCTGTCGCGCCATCGCCCGGGGGCCGTGGGCAGGGCGCTCTGGATCCCCGCGCGCACCGAGACGGTGGCGATGCCGCCCACCTCGGGCACCTCGGGCGAGACGACACGGGTCACCGCCCCCGCCCCCCGCGTCAGCAGCAGCGACACGGTCGAGGCCGCGAGGAGCGCGACCAGCAGCGTGCCGAAGTAGAGCAGCTCGGGGATGCCGGCGCGCTGCGCGATCACGAAGGCCGCCGCCGCGAGCAGCAGTGCTCCCGTTCCGCGGAGCGTGAAGGGCCAGAAACGCCTCACCCGGGCTCTCACGGTCGGGAGGCGAGGGGCACGCGTACGCTCGCGGCGATCCGCTCGAGGGCGTCGGCGACCACCGCGGCTCCCGCTCGGCCTCCGGCGGCGGAGCGGTTGGCGATCAGACGGTGGGCGAACACCGGCGAGAGCAGGGCCGTGATGTCGTCGGGGATGACGTACGACCGGCCGTCGAGGGCCGCGCGCACCTTCGCCGCGCGCACGAGCTGCAGCGTCGCCCGGGGGCTCGCGCCCAGCCGGATGTCGGGGTGGCTGCGGGTGGCCTGCGCGAGGGCCACGACGTACTCCTCGAGCGCCGGGGCGACGTGCACCCCGCGTGCCCACGCGACCATCGCGGTCACCTGGCGCGCCGAGACGACGGGGGTGAGTCCGTCGAGCGGGTTGACCGCGTCGCGCTGACGGAGCATGAGCGCCTCGGCCGCGGCATCCGGGTATCCCATCGAGATGCGCAGCAGGAAGCGGTCGCGCTGCGCCTCGGGCAGGGCGTAGGTGCCCTCCATCTCGAGGGGGTTCTGCGTCGCCACGACCAGGAACGGCGAGGGCAGCACGTGCGTGCGGCCGTCGACGGTGACCTGACGCTCCTCCATCGCCTCGAGCAGCGAGGACTGGGTCTTGGGGGAGGAGCGGTTGATCTCGTCGGCGATGACGATGTGCGCGAACACCGCTCCGGGCGTGAATTCGAACTGCCGCTGCACGGGATTGAACACCGACACGCCGGTGATGTCGCCCGGCAGCAGATCGGGGGTGAACTGGATGCGGCGCACGTCGGCGTCGATCGTGGCCGCCAGGGCTCGCGCGAGCATCGTCTTGCCGACGCCCGGGACGTCTTCGATGAGCAGGTGCCCCTCCGCCAGCAGGGCGATGAGGGCGCTCTGCACGGCGTCGGGCTTGCCGTCGATCACCCGCGAGACGGAGGCCAGGATCTGCCCGGTCAGCCGGGCGAAAGAATCCGCATCCAGCGGAGCGTCGGCGCCGGGTCGGCTGGGGGTGTCGGCGCGGCGGAGTCGTGATGCCGCCTCGGGCGTGACCGTCTCGTCCATGGCATCCCTTGGGTCGCGGGGTGGAGGCGCGTCGTCGCCGCCGTGACCTGATCGTAACCCGCACGGCGGGGGCGGGGGCCCGAAACGGCGCCGCGCACAGGCGTCACACGGCGGATGCTCGGGCCCCTAGGATCGGGGAGCGTTGGTCCAGCCGAGGAGCCCGCGCATGTCGCACCCCACCCCGTCCCCGTCCGTCTCCACGCACGTTCTCGCCGTCGACATCGGGGGGACGAAGGTGGATGCCGCCCTCGTCTCCGTCGCGGGAGAGGTCGAGCGTCGGAGCGTGACCCGCCGCACCACCGGACGCTCCGCCGACCGCGACGAGATCGCGCGCCACATCCGCGAGGCCGCCGCCGGAGCGCTCGCCGCGGTGCCCGAGGCGCGGGTCGGGGCCGTCGGGGTGGGCAGCGCCGGTCCGGTCGATCTGCCCTCGCGCTCCGTCTCGCCGCTGAACCTGCCGCTCGCCGCGGGGCTGTCGATCGACGAGGTGCTCGCCGGACTCGTCGACGGTCCGATCCGGCTCGCTCTCGACGGCACCTGCATCGCGCTCGCCGAGCACTGGCGCGGCGCGCTCGTCGGGTGCGACGACGCGATGGCGATCGTGGTGTCCACCGGAGTGGGCGGCGGACTGATCCAGGGCGGTCGGCCCGTCGCGGGGGCGAGCGGCAACGCGGGCCACCTCGGGCAGACCTTCGTGCGCACCGTCGAGGGCGACGAGGTCGTGGCATCCACCCTCGAGGCCGTCGCGGCGGGGCCCGGGACGGTCGCGTGGGCCCAGCGGCAGGGATGGCACGGCGAGACCGGTCTCGACCTCGCGGCCGCCCACGCGGCGGGCGACCCGGTCGCGATCGCGGCCGTGACCCGCTCGGCCACGGCCGTGGGTCAGGCGATCGCGGCGGCGGCGACGCTCTGCGACCTCGAGGCCGTCGCGATCGCGGGAGGCTTCTCGCAGGTCGCGCCCGACTACATCGACCAGGTGCGCGCGGCCGCGCAGGCCGCGTCGCTGCACGCCTACGCGCGGCGCTGCCGCATCGTGGGCTCGGGCCTCGACGGCGACGGCCCGCTCCTGGGGGCGGCGGCCCTCGCGCTGCAGTCCTGACGCCGGGTCTACCCTGAGAGACCGAGGGACCGCGCCGCGGGCCGGCGAGTGAGGGCGGGGAGCATGCGTACGGGTTCCAACCTGCCCGCCGTCGGCGAGTACAACCAGACGCTGGTGCTCGACCTCATCCGGCGCTCGCCCGAGGGGCTGAGCCGCGTGGAGCTGTCGGCGCGCACCGGTCTGAGCGCGCAGACGCTGAGCAACGTCACCCGCCGCCTGGCCGACGACGGCCTCATCATCGAGGCGGGGAAGGTGATCTCGGGTCCGGGCAAGCCCCGCACGCTGCTGAAGCTCGAACCGCGCTCGCGTTTCGCCGTCGGGGTGCACCTCGACCCCGTCGTCGACACGATCGTGCTCGTCGACATGGCGGGTGAGGTCATCGCGCACGACGAGATCCCCGCCCTGCGCGACGCCGCACCGGGTGATCTGGTCGCCGCCGTCGCGACGGCGGTGGACGCCATCGTCGCGCGCGCCGAGGTGACGCGCGATCTCGTGCTGGGCGTGGGGGTCGCCGCCCCCGGGCCGTTCGACGCCCGCGGCGGTCGGCTGCTCGATCCTCCGCTGCTGCCGCAGTGGCACAACGTCAACGTCCGAGAGGACCTGGGGGCGGCCACGGGGCTGCCGGTCATCGTCGAGAAGGACGTCACCGCGGCGATGGTGGGCGAGATGTGGTTCGACCGCTCCGACGCCCTGAGCGACGCGATGTTCCTGTACTACGGCGCCGGCGTCGGCATGGGGCTCGCGGTGGCGGGGGCGCCCGTGCGCGGTCGCACCGGCAACGCCGGGGGTATCGCGCACGTGGTCGTGGATGCCGAGGGCCCCCTGTGCGCGTGCGGATCGCGCGGGTGCCTGGGGGTGTCGATCGAGCCGCGCGTGCTCATCGCCGAGGCCGGGTACGACGACGTCGATCCGCGCGCGGGCCTGGACCGTCTCGTGCGCGACGCGGCGGATCCCCGGCACGCGGCCGCGGGGGTGCTGCGCCGGGCGGGGGAGCGGATCGCCCGGGCCCTGGTGGTGACCAACAACCTGCTCGACGTCGACGAGGTCGTGCTCGGGGGCCCCGCCTGGGAGCGCCTGGCCGGGGTGCTCGCCGATGTCGTGGCGGAGCACGTGGCGGCGGATGCCGCGTCGACGGCGACGCTGCCGATCATCGTGCGCCGCTCCGTGGTCGGTCTCGACGTGGCGGCCGTGGGGGCCGCGTGCCTCATGCTGGACGGCGCTTTCGCGGCTCGACCGGCGCGGATGATGATCGCCCTCTGACACGGCCGTGCGCGTCCATAGCCGGGCGTGTCGTGATCGTTATCTTGCGTCGCGCGTCGCGACTTGCCGAGTTAGTCCATTTGATTTATAAAAGGTTCTGGCGACGCGGTGTCTCCACCCGAGCAAGGGAGCTTCCATGAAGAAACTGACGATGGCGACCGGTCTTCTGACCGCCACCGCCCTGACCGTGGCTCTGGCCGGCTGCTCCGGTGGCAGCGGCGACGCGGCGGACTCGAAGACGATCCGTGTGGCGTACCAGACCACGGCGACCTTCAACCAGATGCAGACGCTGATGGAGAACGCCAAGAAGCAGTACGAGGCCGCCCACGAGGGCATGACGGTCGAGCTCGTCCCGATCCAGGCCGAGGGCGCCGATTACTACACGAAGCTCGCGCTGATGAACAAGTCGGCCAGCACCGCCCCCGACGTGCAGTACGAAGACACGTTCAAGATCCAGTCCGACGCGGCCGCCGGCTACCTGCTGCCCCTCGACGACTACCTCGCGAAGTGGGACGACTGGTCGCAGTTCGCCGAGGGCGCCAAGCAGGCCGGTCTCGGCCCCGACGGCAAGACCTACGGCGTCTCGCTCGGAACCGACACCCGCGGCCTCTGGTACAACAAGGCCCTGTTCCAGGCCGCCGGCATCTCCGTGCCGTGGCAGCCCAAGACCTGGGCCGACATCCTCTCGGCCGCCGAGAAGGTCAAGGCATCCAACCCCGACGTCATCCCGATCAACGTCTACTCGGGCAAGACGGCGGGTGAAGCGGCATCCATGCAGGGTCTCGAGATGCTGATGTACGGCACCGAGGACACCCTCTACGACACCGACAGCAAGAAGTGGGTCGTCGGCAGCCAGGGCTTCAAGGACTCGCTGCAGTTCGTCAGCGACGTCTACCAGGGCGGTCTCGGACCGTCGCTGCAGCAGGCGCTCGACCCCAACATCTTCACCAGCGTGACCGCCGACTGGCTGCCCTCGTCGAAGCTCGCCATCGCGCTCGACGGCTCGTGGCAGTCCGCCGCGTGGGTCGACGGCGGCACCGCCGCGTGGCCCGAGTGGAGTGACGCCCTCGGCATCGCCGCCATGCCCACGCAGGACGGCCAGGCGCCCGGCACGACGAGCATGTCGGGTGGGTGGACCCTCGCCATCGGCAAGAACACCAAGAACGCCGACGCCGCGTGGGACTTCCTCTCCACCGCCGTCAACAAGGACAACGCCACCGCCTACGGCATCGACAACAGCCAGATCGCCGTGCGCGCCGACGTGGCCCAGTCCAGCGAGTACCTCGACGCCAACCCGAGCTTCAAGACCTTCTCGAGCTTCGTCGACACCACGCACTTCCGCCCGGCCACCGAGGACTACGACAAGATCTCGAACCAGATCCAGGTCGCCATGGAAGCCGTCATGACCGGCCAGTCCAGCGTCGACGACGCGGCCGCCGCCTACGACCAGGCCGTCATCGGCATCGTGGGCGAAGACAACACCCAGCAGGGCTGATCGTGACCGCCCTGGCTACCCCCGGGGCGACCGGAACCGACCGGGGGTCGCGCGTGAAGACGCGCGGCCTCCGGTCGTCGGCCCGGGCGCTCCCGCTCCTGCCGGCAGCCCTGCTGCTGGCGGTGTTCCTGCTCGGCCCCATCCTGGTGTCGCTGTGGGGCTCGCTCACCAACGCGACGCTGTCGGGATCGACGGCCGTCGCGAGCGACTTCGTCGGCTTCGACAACTACGTGCAGCTCTTCAAGGCCCCCGACTTCCCCGTCGCGGTGGTCAACACGATCGTCTTCGTGTTCTTCTCGGCCGTGATCGGACAGAACGTCCTCGGCCTGGCCCTCGCGCTCATGATGCGCTCGGGCAATCGCATCGTCACGGCCGTGGTCGGCACGATCGTCGTGACCGCGTGGGTGCTGCCCGAGATCGTCGCGGCGTTCGCGGCGTACGCGTTCTTCCGCGACAACGGCACGCTCAACGCCGTCCTCGCCGTCTTCGGCGTCGCGCCCGTGAGCTGGTTGTTCACGCTGCCCGTGCTCATGGTGATCTTCGCCAACATCTGGCGCGGCACGGCGTTCTCGATGATGGTCTATTCCGCGGCCCTGGCCGATGTGCCGCCCGAGATCACCGAAGCCGCCGAGATGGACGGCGCCAGCGGCGTCAAGCGCCTGCTGCACGTCACCATCCCGATGATCCGCTCGACCATCGGCACGAACTCGATGATCGTGACGCTGCAGACGCTGTCGGTGTTCACGCTCATCTTCGTGATGACCGGCGGCGGCCCCGGCAACAAGAGCACGACGCTGCCGATCCTCGCGTACCAGCAGGGGCTGAAGTTCGGCGAGCTCGGCTACGGCACCGCGATCGCGACGATCATGCTCCTCATCGGCGCCGTGTTCTCCTTCTTCTACGTCCGCGCGCTGCGCGAGGAGGTCTCGTCATGAGCGCCACCACCACTCTCCCCGAGGTCACGGGCCGCCGCGCCCGGTCGGTCACGCCCGCCCGGAACCGGAAGAAGGCCTCGCTGTCGTCGCCGCGCACCCGCGCGCTGAGCGTGCTGTCGAACACGCTCATGATCGTGATCGGCTTCCTCTTCGTCGTCCCGCTCGTGTGGCTGGTGACGGCGTCGCTCGACGCCCAGCCGACGCTCGCGATCAAGATGCCCGAGGTCATCACCCTCGACAACTTCGCCGCGGTCATGAAGCCCGACCTGCTGTTCCTGCCGCTGTGGAACAGCGTGCTGCTCGCGGGCGGCACCGCCGTCGCCACGGTCGTGCTCGCCTCGCTCGCGGCCTACCCGCTGTCGCGCTACAAGATGCGCGTCGGAAAGCCGTTCCTGTACGCGGTGCTCTTCGGCACGTGCCTGCCGATCACGGCGATCATGGTGCCCGTCTACAGCCTGTTCGTGCAGTTGAACCTCATCGACTCCGTCGGCGGCACGATTCTCTTCCTCACCGCGAGCGCCTTGCCGATCGCGATCTGGATGATGAAGAACTTCATGGACGGCGTCCCCGTCGAGCTCGAGCACGCCGCCTGGATGGACGGCGCAGGATCCATGCGCACGCTCGTGCAGATCGTGCTCCCGCTCATGCGTCCGGGGATCGCGGTGGTGTTCATCTTCACCTTCATCCAGGCGTGGGGGAACTTCTTCGTGCCCTTCGTGCTGCTGCTCAGCCCGGATTACCAGCCGGCCGCGGTCAGCATCTTCAACTTCTTCGGGTCGTTCGGAGCCGTGGCCTACGGCCAGCTCGCGGCCTACTCGATCGTCTACTCCCTCCCGGTCCTCGGTCTGTACGTGCTCGTACAGCGCGGACTCGGCGGCCCGTCGGCCCTCGCCGGCGCGGTCAAGGGCTGACCCGTCCCCCCAGACAAGGAACCTCTTCGCCATGCACGACCGCACCGCGCTCATCGAGATGCGCATCGAACGCTTCGTCCGCGAGCGTCTCGCCCCCGCCGTCTACCGCGCCCGTCAGCCCCTCGACATCCGGGCGTGGGAGGCCCCGGGCGAGCCCGTGACCTTCGCCGAGGCACAGGATGCCGCCTACCGCCCGTTCGCGATCGGAACGCCGTGGGGCCGGGCGTGGGGGACCACCTGGTTCGCCGTGTCGGGGGAGATCCCCGCCGCGTGGCGCGACGACGCGGGCGCCCTTCCCGCGGGCACCGTCGCCGAGCTCGTGATCGACCTCGGCTTCACCGCCGGCCAGAGCGGCTTCCAGTGCGAGGCCCTCGTGTGGAACCGCCAGGGCGCGCCCATCAAGGGCGTCTCGCCGTTCAACAACGCCAGCCCCGCCGCGGTCGACGCCGACGGCCGGGTCGACGTGCTGGTCGAGGCGGCCTCCAATCCCGACGTGGGCAGCCTCTTCACGTTCGAGCCCACGCCGGTCGGCGACCCCGCGACCGCGGGCGATGCACCTCTCTATACGTTGCGTGAGATGTCGATCGGCCTTCGCGACCTCGCGGTGTGGGACCTGCTGCAGGACTTCCGCCTGCTCCACGGCCTGATCGCCGAGCTCGACGCGACCTCCGCGCGCCGCGCCACCCTGCTGGAGGGGATGGATGCCGCGATCGACGCCGTCGATCCGCACGACGTGGCCGGCACCGCCCAGGCCGGCCGCGACGTCCTCGCTCCGCTGCTGGCCGCGCCCGCGGCATCCAGTGCCCACGTGCTGCACGCCGTGGGCCACGCGCACATCGACTCCGCGTGGCTGTGGCCGGTGCGCGAGACGGCGCGCAAGGTCTCGCGCACCTTCAGCAACGTGCTGTCGCTCATGGACGAGGACCCCGAGTTCGTCTTCGCGTCGTCGTCGGCGCAGCAGTTCGCGTGGATGAAGGAGCACTACCCGGCGCTGTGGGAGCGGCTCAAGGAGCGGGTCGCCGAGGGGCGCTTCGTGCCCGTGGGCGGCATGTGGGTCGAATCCGACACCAACATGGTCGGCGGCGAGGCGATGGCCCGCCAGTTCGTGGAGGGCAAGAGCTTCTTCCTCGAGGAGTTCGGCATCGACACCGAAGAGGTCTGGCTGCCCGACTCGTTCGGCTACAGCGGAGCCCTGCCGCAGATCATGAAAGCCGCCGGTGCGCGCTGGTTCCTCACGCAGAAGATCTCGTGGAACGAGACCAACCGGATCCCGCACCACACCTTCCGGTGGGAGGGCATCGACGGCTCGCGCATCTTCACGCACTTCCCGCCGGTCGACAAGTACAACTCCGAGGTGACCGCGGCCGACCTCGCGCACGCCGAGCGCAACTTCGCCGACAAGGGCCGCGCGCGCACCTCGCTGCTGCCGTACGGCTTCGGCGACGGCGGCGGCGGACCCACGCGCGAGATGACCGCGACCATCGCGCGCGCCCACTCGCTCGAGGGCGCGCCGATCGTGAAGCACTCGACCCCGCGGGAGTTCTTCGAGACCGCCGAGGCCGAATACGCCGACCCGGCCGTGTGGGCGGGGGAGCTGTACCTCGAGTTCCACCGCGGCACCTACACCAGCCAGCTGCGCACCAAGCAGGGCAACCGTCGCAGCGAGCACCTGCTGCGCGAGGCCGAGCTGTGGGCGGCGACCGCGACCGTACGCACGGGGGCGGAGTACCCGGCCGAGGCCTTCCGCCGCCTGTGGCGCCTGGTGCTGCTGCAGCAGTTCCACGACATCCTCCCCGGCACCTCGATCGCGTGGGTGCACCGGGATGCCGAGCGCAACTACGCAGCCATCGCGGCCGAGCTCGAGCAGATCATCGCCGACAGCCTCCGCGCGCTCGCCGGCGAGGGCGACCGGACGCTGCTCGCCAACGCCGCGCCCCACGCCCGCGCCGGGGCGCCCGCCCTGGGCATCGCGCCGGCGCCGGGGGCGCGCGACGTCGCCCCGCGCGCCGAGGGCGAGGGGTTCGTCCTCGACAACGGCATCGTGCACGCAGTGATCGACGGCCGGGGTCTTCTCATCTCGCTCGTCGACGTGGTGTCGGGCCGCGAGGTCGTGCCCGCGGGGCAGGTGGCGGGACTGTTCGAGGTGTTCCGCGACACCCCGACGCAGTGGGACGCGTGGGACATCGACGAGACCTACCGCCGTCACGCCACACCCCTCGACAGCGCCGACGCCGTGCGCGTCGACGGCCATGCGGTCGTGGTGGAACGCTCGTTCGGCGACTCCACGATCGTCACGCGCTTCGCGCTCGCCGCGGGGTCGCGCACGGTGCGCCTGTCGCTCGACGTCGACTGGCACGAGCAGCAGAAGCTGCTCAAGCTCGGCGTCCCCGTCGACGTGCACACCGACCGTGCGGCATCCGAGATCCAGTTCGGTCACATCGTGCGCCCCACCCACACGAACACCTCGTGGGACGCGGCGCGCTTCGAGACCGCCGCGCACCGGTGGGTGCGGGTCGCGGAGCCCGACTTCGGCATCGCCGTGACCAACGACTCGACCTACGGACACGACATCACGCGCCACGAGCGCGAGGGTGGGGGCACGTTCTCGCTCGTGCGCTTGTCGATCATCCGCTCGGCGATGTTCCCCGACCCCGGTCAGGACCAGGGCGCGCACCACCTCGAGGTGGGCATCGTCGTGGGCGCCGACGTGCTCGACGCCGTGGCCGAGGGCTACCGCACGAACCTCCCCGCGCGCGTGGTGACGGATGCCGCGCACGAGAGCGTCGCCCCGCTGGTGGCGATCGACGCCCCCGGCGTCGTCGTCGAGGCCGTCAAGCTCGCGCAGGACGGGTCGGGCGACGTGGTCGTGCGCCTTTACGAGGCGCTGGGGGAGCGCACGCAGGCGCGGCTCGAGGCCGGCTTCGACGTCGCCCGCGTGAGCGAGACCGACCTGCTGGAGCGCGACGTGGATGCCGCGGCGGTGACCGCCGTGCAGGGTGGCGTCGTGGATCTCGAGCTGCGTCCGTTCCAGCTCGTGACGCTGCGTCTGTCGCGCTGACGTCCGATCGACGAGCGGCCGGGGTGCATCGCACCCCGGCCGCTTCGTCGTGCGGGGGAGGAGCGCGGGTGGGAGGCGCTCCGCGGGTCGGGTAGGCTGTACTCGGCTCTCCGCGTGGCGGTACCCAGGCCAACTCCCCCAGGACGGAAACGTAGCAAGGGTAACCAGGCTCTACCGGGTGCGCGGAGGGTCTTTTCTTTGCCCGGAAACGGGCCGCGCCCCGGTGGCGTACCGTCCGGCGGCCGGATCTGCGGCGGTCGAGCCCTCGGCGGGCCGACCTGCGGCTGCGGCGACCGTGGCAGACGGATGCGCCGCACGAGCACCCCGCTCCTTCACGCTCAGCGCCGACACGAGCAGCACGATGAGCGCCAGGGCGACGCCGCCGACCGTTCCGGAGCCGATTCCGAGACCTCCGCGTTCCGGCTCCACGCCCAGCCAGTCCGCGATCGACGCCCCCAGGGGGCGTGTGACGACGTAGGCGGCCCAGAATCCGACGACGGGACCGATGAGGCGAGCCGAGCGCAGGCCCACGATGACCGCCATGACCGCGATGAAGAAGAAGACCCCGCCGAGGTATCCGAGTTCGGTGGTCGAGGCGAGGAGGTCGCCGGCGGCGGTTCCGGCCGCGAAGGTCGTGATCACCGCTGCCCAGTACAGCAGCTCGCGCCGATCGGTCGTGACGTGGTGCACGTCGACCGACCCCTCCGCGCGCTGCCAGACGACGAAGACCGCCGCCAGAGCGAGCAGGAACACCGGGGTCGACACGGCATAGGGAATTCCGAAGGCGACGTGGACGACATCGGCGGCCATGGTTCCGAAGATGCCCACCATCGATACCGCCGCCCAGTACATCGCCGGGACGTAGCGACGCAGACGCAGTTGCACCCCCAGGACGACGACGAAGACCACCGCGGTGAGCAGCACCGTGGGTACGGGATCGAAGCGCGTCACGAGGAAATCGGACAGAGCTTCACCCATTCCGGTCGTGAGCACCTTCACGAGCCAGAACGATACGGTGGGTTCGGCAACGCGCGAGCGCGTCTTCGCGCTCATGCTCCGGTCTCCTCCGTGCGGCCCGCGCGCCGTCGCCGTACGGCCGCGATGACCACCGGCAGGACCGACACCGCGACGATGACGATGACGAGCACGTCGATGTTGTGCGCGATGAACGGGATGCCGCCCAGCAGGACCCCCACCAGGGTCATCGCGCACGACCAGCCGACGGCGCCGACCGCGTTCCAGAGCAGGAAACGCCGGTAGGGCATGTCGGCGGCGCCGGCGACGAGGGGGACGTACGTGCGCACGATCGGGACGAAGCGGCCGACGACGAGCGAGAGGCCGCCCCACCGGGCGAAGAAGGCCTCGGCCTCGGCGAGACGCGCGGTGGTCAGAAGGCGCGCATCGTCGCGGAAGAGGCGCCGTCCGAACCGTCGGCCGAGCCAGAAGCCCACCTGATCGCCCGCGAGCGCCGCGATCGAGGCGACGAGCGCGACCTGCCACGGGGCGATGCCGAGGGGGCCGCTGAGGATGGCCGCCGTGACCAGCAGCGAGTCGCCGGGGAGGAAGGGGAACAGCACCCCCGACTCGATGAAGACGAGCAGGGCGATCCCGGCGAGGACGAACGGCCCGAAGGCCTGCAGCACGGATGCCGCGTCGAAGGGGTTCAGGGCGGTGAGCATGCGCGGGGATCCTCCGGTCCGGGGCGGGACGGCCGCCCGTGCCGGAGCGGGAGCACCGACGGACCCGACTGTAGAGCCGGCCCTCCCAGATTCCGCCAAGATTGACGGCGCCCGACGACCGTGATCGCGTCGGCGCGTCAGCGGCCGGGGGAGAAGGGCCCGTCCAGCACCGCCCACTGCAGCAGCATGATCGTCTTGGCATCCTGGATCGCGCCGGTGCGGATCATCGACAGGGCCTCGTCGATGTCGTATTCGAGGATCTCGATCTCCTCGTCCTCCTCGGCGAGACCGCCCCGGTCGCCCTCCCGCTCGGCGCCGTCGTAGGCCGCCGCGAAGAAGTGCAGGCGTTCGGTGACCGATCCCGGGCTCATGTAGACGTCGAAGACGTGCGCGACCTCGTCGACCCGGACGCCGGTCTCCTCCTCGGCCTCGCGGCGGATCGCCGTCACCGGATCGTCGTCGTCGAGGAGTCCCGCCGCGGTCTCGATGAGCATGCCGTCGGGGTGGGCGTTGACGTACACGGGGTAGCGGAACTGGCGCGTGAGCAGCACGGTGCGCCGCGACGGGTCGTAGAGCAGGATCGTCGCGCCGTTGCCGCGGTCGTATGTCTCGCGCGTCTGCGTGCTCCACTCGCCGTCGTCGCCGCGGTAGCGGAACGTCGTGGCGCGCAGCACGTGCCAGCCGGCGGCGAGCAGGCGCACCTCGGCGACCTGCACGCGCGGGTTGCGGTCGAGGTCGCGTCCGGTCAGGTGCAGGCCGGTGCGTCCGCGGTGGTCGGGGACGGTGGTGCCGGGGAGGGCGGGGTCGGAGGTCACGATCGCGAGCTTAGGCGGCGGTCGTCCTGATCACTCGACGCCGAAGCAACCCCGGGGCGGTGTCGGGGGCCCGCTCTAGGCTGGATGCGTGACGCAGAGCATCTACATCACGTCGGCCGAAGGTCATTCGGGCAAATCCTCCGTGGCTCTGGGCGTCCTCGACGCCCTCAGCCGCGTGACGCCGCGTGCGGGGGTGTTCCGCCCCATCGCGCGCTCCACGGCCGAACGCGACTACGTGCTCGAGATGCTGCTCGACCACGACAGCGTCGACCTCGCGTACGACGACTGCGTCGGCGTCACCTACGACGACGTGCGCGACGACGCCGATGCGGCCCTGGCCCGCATCGTCGAGCGCTACAAGGCCGTCGAGGCGCAGTGCGACGCCGTGGTCATCATCGGCAGCGACTACACCGACGTCGGCAGCCCCGCCGAGCTCGCTTACAACGCGCGCATCGCCGCCAACCTCGGCGCCCCCGTGCTGCTCGTGCTCGGCGGCCGCGCGCAGCAGGGGCACAGCGAGACGCTGGGCCTGTCGGTCGCCCGCACCCCGCAAGAGGTCGGACAGATCGCCTCGCTCGCGATCTCCGAGCTGCAGCACGAGCGCGCGGCGCTGTTCGCCGTGATCGCCAACCGCGCCGACGCCGACCACCTCGACGAGATCGTGGCATCCGTGCGTCAGGTCGTCGACGCGGCCCCGGTCGCCGGAGCCGACGGCCGCACCGTGCCGGTGTGGGCGCTGCCCGAAGACCGCTTCCTCATCGCCCCCTCGGTGCGCGGCGTGCTGCGCTCGGTCGAGGGCGAGCTCATCAAGGGCGACCCGGCCCTGCTCACGCGCGAGGTGCTCGGCGTCGTCGTGGCGGGCATGTCGATGGTCAACGTGCTGCCGCGCCTGCAGGAGTCGGCGGTCGTGGTCATCCCCGCCGACCGCACCGAGGTGCTCCTCGCCGCTCTGCTGGCCAACGCCTCGGGGACCTTCCCCTCGCTGGCCGGAATCGTGCTCAACGGAGGGTTCGAGCTGCCCGACTCGATCGTGCGGCTCATCGACGGCCTGGGCTCCCCGCTGCCGATCATCGCCACCGACCTCGGCACCTACGACACCGCCGTGCGCATCATGAACACGCGCGGGCGCCTGGCCGCCGACTCCCAGCACCGCTACGACACCGCGCTCGCGCTGTTCGAGCGCCACGTCGACACCGAGCTGCTCACGCGCGAACTCGGCGTCGCCCGACCGAGCGTCGTCACCCCGCTGATGTTCGAGTACGGCCTGGTCGACCGGGCCCGCGCCGACAAGAGGCGCATCGTGCTGCCCGAGGGCACCGACGACCGCGTGCTGCGTGCGGCGGCGACCGTCCTCTCGCGGGGGATCGCCGATCTCACCATCCTGGGCGAGCCGATCGAGGTGCGCGGGCGCGCGATCGAGCTCGGCATCGACATCCGCGACGCGGAGGTGCTGAGCCCCTTCGACGCCGTGCACGTCGACAAGTTCGCCACCGAGTACGCTCGGCTGCGCGCCCACAAGGGCGTCACCTACGCCCAGGCCGCTGACACCGTCACCGACGTCTCGTACTTCGGCACCCTGATGGTGCACCTGGGGCTCGCCGACGGCATGGTCTCGGGCGCCGCGCACACCACCGCGCACACGATCCGCCCGGCCTTCGAGATCATCAAGACCGCCCCCGGCGTCTCGGTCGTCTCGAGCGTGTTCCTCATGGCGCTGGCCGACCGAGTGCTCGTCTACGGCGACTGCGCCGTCATCCCCGACCCCACGAGCGAGCAGCTCGCCGACATCGCCGTGTCGTCGGCGGCCACCGCCGAGCAGTTCGGCATCGACCCCCGCGTGGCGATGCTGTCGTACTCGACCGGCGAGTCGGGCACGGGCGCCGACGTCGAGAAGGTGCGCGCGGCGACGGCCCTCGTGCGCGAGCGCGCCCCCGAGCTGCTCGTCGAGGGTCCGATCCAGTACGACGCCGCCGCCGACGCGGCCGTCGCGCGGGCAAAGATGCCCGGGTCCGCGGTGGCGGGGCGCGCCACGGTGTTCGTCTTCCCCGATCTCAACACCGGCAACAACACCTACAAGGCCGTGCAGCGCTCCGCCGGTGCCGTCGCGATCGGGCCGGTGCTGCAGGGCCTGAACAAACCCATCAACGACCTGTCGCGCGGAGCCCTCGTCGACGACATCGTCAACACCATCGCGATCACCGCGATCCAGGCCCAGGGGAGCCCCGAATGAGCGTCGTGCTCGTCGTCAACAGCGGATCGTCGTCGTTCAAGTACCAGTTGCTCGACATGGCGCACGAGCGCGTGCTCGCCTCGGGCCTGGTCGAGCGCATCGGCGAGGCGACCGGCGTCGCGAAGCACACCGTCTTCGCCCTGGCCCCGATCGACGGTCCGGCGCCGACGGTGACGGATGCCACGTACACGATCGAGCGCGAGATCCCTGATCACACCGCCGGGTTCGCGGTCATGCTCGACGCTTTCGCCGCGCACGGACCCTCGCTCGACGTGCACCCGCCGGTCGCCGTCGGGCACCGCGTCGTGCACGGCGGCGCGCGGTTCTTCGCGCCCACCGTGGTCACCCCCCTCGTCGAGATCAACATCGACGAGCTGTCGGTGCTCGCCCCCCTGCACAACCCGGCGAACCTCGCGGGCATCGTCGCGGCCAAGAAGGCGTTCCCGGCCGTCCCGCACGTCGCCGTCTTCGACACCGCGTTCCACCAGTCGCTCGCCCCCGAGGCGTACACCTACGCGATCGATCGCGAGGTCGCCGAGGCGCACCGCATCCGCCGCTACGGCTTCCACGGCACCAGCCACAAGTTCGTCAGCGAGGCCGCCGCCACCTTCGTCGGCCGCCCGCTCGCAGAGCTCAAGCAGATCGTGTTTCACCTCGGCAACGGCGCCTCGGTCGCCGCGATCGAGGGCGGCCGGTCGGTCGACACCTCGATGGGGCTCACCCCTCTCGAGGGTCTGGTCATGGGCACGCGCTCCGGCGACCTCGACCCCGCCGTCCTCCTGCAACTCGCCCGTCGCGCCGAGATGTCGATCCCCGACCTCGACACGCTGCTGAACAAGCGGTCGGGCCTGCTCGGGATCGCGGGCGTCTCCGACATGCGCGACATCCAGGAGCGACGGGATGCCGGCGACCCGGCGGCGCGGCTCGCCTTCGACGTCTACATCCACCGTCTGCGCGCCTACGCGGGCGCCTACCTCGCCCAGCTCGGCGGGGTCGATGTCATCTCGTTCACGGCGGGAGTGGGCGAGAACGCGCCCGCCGTCCGAGCGGAGGCGATGGCGACGCTCGGCTTCGCGGGGGTCGAGATCGATCCCGAACGCAATGCGGCGCGAGAGCGCGGCATCCGACGCATCTCCACCGATTCCTCGCGCGTCGAGGTGCTCGTCGTGCCGACCGACGAGGAGCTCGAGATCGCCCGGCAGACGCTGTCGGTCACGGCCTGACCGGGGAGGAGGGGCCGGGCTCGTCGCCGAACGCGGCCCGCGCCTGCGCGATGAGCTGGTCGCTCGTCACGTCTTCGCCGAGCGCGGTGCGCAGCGTGTGCGCCTGGATGGCGGTGACGATTCCGCGTGTCACCTCGTCGAGGGGCCGCCTGTTCGCCAGGGCCCAGGGCGTCGCGGCGGCGCGGCACGCGTCCGAGAGGGCTCCGACAGCTGACACGTAGATCGCGTGCAGGTCGGGGTCGGTCGTGGCTTCGCTCCAGATCTGGAGAAGGATCCGCCGGGGCAGGGCGCCCTCGTCCGCGCGACCGCAGACGAGGGCGACGATCTCGGCGGGCGTACGGACGCGGTCGGGGGCGGCAAGGAGCTCCTCGACGCGGCTCGGGATGACGTCGGCTGCCACGGCCGCCATGATGTCCGACCGGGTGGCGAAGTGGGAGTAGATCGAGCCGACCGACAGGCCCGCCTCGGCCGAGATGTCGGCGATCGAGGTATGCGCGAGCCCCTTCGCAGCTGCGGCTCGGAGGGTGGCATCCATGATCTCGAGTCGCCGCGCGCGAGCGGTCTCTTCCGTGAGGCGGGGCACGCAAGAAGAATACCCGCTCCCCATGTTATAAAAAGAGCAACTGTTCTGTTTGATACGGAGGGCGCCATGTCGACCACCCCCATCACTTCGAAGCGCACGCGGTGGATGCCAGCCATCGCCATCGGCGTGGGGGCCGCCCTCGTCGTCGCCCTCATCGTGGCGGCGTTCCTCTGGCCCACCGTCACGTCTTCCGTGAAAGGGATTCCCCTCGGCGTCGTCGGAGAACCGTCGGCCGTGGCTGCGGTCGAGCAGGGGCTGCAGCAGAACGCCGCGGGCGTGTTCTCGACCATCGCCCAGGGATCCCGCGACGATGCCGTGGCGTTCGTGCAGCGGCGGGAGACCTTCGGTGCGATCATCACGGGCCCGACGCCCGAGGTGATGATCGCCAGTGCGGCGTCGCCGTCCGTCGCGGCGATCCTGCGCCAGGTCGCCGGCTCGTTACAGCAACAGGCGGCGGCGCGTGTCGCCGCGGCCGGGGGCGACCCCGCGTCGGTCTCGATCGCGGTGACAGACGTCGTTCCGCTCGTCGACGCGGACCCCAACGGCTCCGCCCTCGCGGCGGTCGGCTTCCCTCTGACCCTCGGTGGCATCGCCGGGGGCGTGTTGATCTCCCTCCTCGTGGCGGGGGTGGGCCGTCGCCTCGCTGCGCTCGCGCTGTTCACGGTGGTGTCGGCGGGGGTCGTCGCCCTCGTCACGCACGCGTGGTTCGGCGTCCTCCCGGCTCCGGGCGGCTCCTTCGGGCTCGTGGCGGCCATCGCGGTGAGTCTGCTCGGGACGGCGTCCTTCGTGGTGGGCGCGAACGCAGTGCTGCGTACGGCCGGGATCGCGATCGGCGCCGGCCTCACCATGCTCGTCGCCAACCCGATCTCCGCCGCCGCGGTCCCTGTGCAGTTCCTCGCGGAGCCGTGGGGCCAGGTCGGCCAGTTCTTCGTCCCGGGTGCCGCCGCCACGCTGGTGCGTGATCTGTCCTACTTCCCCGCGGCGGACGCCACCCGCCCCTGGCTCGTGCTCGTCGCCTGGGCCGCGCTGGGCGTGGTGCTCAGTGCGGTCGGACACTTCCGCAACCGCGAGGTGGTGCACCTCGAGGCGATCGAGGAGGACGCCCCGATGACCCGACGCTCGCGCCCGGTCCCGCGCGCGTCGGTGTGAATCGCTCGACGCGACGGCGACGTCGGATCGTGTCCGCCGCCGTCAGCCCCCGGCCAGCGCCATGTGCACCTGGTAGCGATCCCCGCGGTACCACGAGGTGACGTGCTCGACCGCCCGGCCGCCGGCGCGCGAGGTGCGCCGGAACACGAGGACCGGCGACCCGGGGGGCACCGCGAGCGCCGTCGCGACGGCATCCTCGACCGCCTCCGTCCACACCGTCTGCTCGGCGGCGTCGATGCGCACGCCGTACCTCTCGGCCAGCAGGCCGTAGAGCGACGCGCCGAGGTCCTGCTCGCCGAGGTCGTCCGCGAGGTGCGGTGAGTACCAGCCGGTCTCGAGGGCCATCGGGATGCCGTTGGCCAGGCGCAGTCGCTCGATCGACCAGGCCTCCTCGCCCTCGTCGAGACCGAGGGCCGCGCGCACGTCGAGGGGAGGGATCGCCTTCTCGGCGCGGCGGACGAGGGTCGTGGCGACCATGCCCCGCCGACGCATGTCCTCCGTGAACGACGCGAGGTGCAGCTGGGACTGCACGCGCTCGCCGGCGACGAAGGTGCCCTTCCCCTGCACCGTGTACAGCTTCTGCTCGTCGATCAGTTGCCGCAGCGCCTCGCGGACGGTCGCCCTGCTCACCCCGTGGCGGGACGACAGCTCCCGCTCCGACGGGATGGCCGCGTGGGCCGGCCAGGTGGTCCCGATGTCCGAAAGCAGGATCGCGCGCAGCTGGGCGTGCTTGGGGATGGGGCCGGCGGTGACGGCGGGCGGGGTGTCGGCATCGCGGAGACGGGGCATGACGGCGTCGACTTTCGGTGTTGACACGCTCGGCGGCGGCCAGTAGCTTCACTGGTACGTACCAGTACGGGCCACGTGGTCGGTCGGGCGGGGACGATCTGACCTTTCCCAACCTATGCGACGGTCGCTGGTGCGTACCGTCGAACCGCCGCCCCCGAGGAGTCCCCGTGACCGTCATCCTGTCCCCGCTCGTCGGAGCCGTGCTGCCGCTGGCCGATGTGCCCGATCAGCTGTTCGCCCAGGGGGCGATGGGCCCCGGCGTCGCGGTCGAGCCGCCCCTCGAGGTCGTCGACGTCGTCTCGCCGGTGGAGGGCACGCTGCTGCAGGTCTTCCCGCACGCGTTCGTCGTCGTGACCGATGAGGGGCTGGGTGTCCTCGTGCACCTCGGCCTCGACACGGTCCAACTGGAGGGCGAGGGCTTCACCGCCTTCGCCGCCAAGGGCGACCGGGTCGCTGCGGGTACGCCGGTCATCGCCTACGACGTCCCCGCCATCCGCGCGGCGGGCTTGCCCAGCGTCGTCCCCGTCGTCGTCCTCGAGCGCTCCGCTGACGAGGTGGCCCTCCTCGCCGCCGACGGCGCCGAGATCGTCCCCGGCGCCCCGCTCCTGTCCATCTGATCCGTTCCATCACCGTCGAGAGAGAACCGTCATGGCCACCACCGTCCCCACCGCGCGCCGTCGCGGCATCCCGGGCTTCGCGCAGATGCAGCGCCTGGGCAAGAGCCTCATGCTGCCCATCGCGGTCCTGCCGGCCGCCGGCATCCTGCTCCGCCTCGGTCAGCCCGACCTGCTGGGCCAGATCGACCTGCCCGTCATCGGCCCCTTCTTCCAGGCGATGAGCGCCGCCGGAGGAGCCCTGTTCGACAACCTCGCGCTGCTGTTCGCCGTCGGTGTCGCGATCGGCTTCGCGAAGAAGGCCGACGGATCCACCGCCCTCGCCGCCGTCGTCGGCTACCTCGTGCTCGCGAACGTCTTCAAGGCCATGTCGCCGGTCGTCCTGGCCGGGCAGACCACCGCCGCGGGCGACCAGGTGCAGATCAACTACAGCGTCTTCGGCGGTATCGTCATCGGCCTGCTGACGGCGTGGCTGTTCGACCGGTACCACACCATCCAACTGCCGTCCTACCTGGGCTTCTTCGGAGGACGACGGTTCGTGCCGATCATCGTCTCGCTCGTGAGCCTCGTCGTCGGATTCGGGCTCAGCTATTTCTACCCGATCTTCAACACCGGGCTGACGGGCCTCGGGGCCTTCATCGGCGGGACCGGCGCGATCGGGGCGTTCGTCTACGGCTTCACCAACCGCATGCTCATCCCGCTCGGGCTGCACCACATCCTCAACTCCTACGTGTGGTTCCTGCAGGGCTCCTACACCAAGGGCGACGGCAGCGTCGTGACCGGTGAGCTCACGCGCTTCGCGGCGGGCGACCCCACCGCCGGCGCCCTCACCTCGGGCTTCTACCCGGTGCTGATGTTCGGCCTCCCGGCCGCCGCCCTCGCGATGATCCACCTCGCCAACCCCGCGCAGCGCAAGGCCGCGATCGGCATCCTGGGTGCCGCGGGTCTCACCGCGTTCCTGACCGGGGTGACCGAGCCGCTCGAGTTCGCCTTCATGTTCGCGGCCTTCCCGCTCTACGTCGTGCACGCCGTGCTCACGGGGATCTCCCTCGCCGTCGCGTACCTGCTCGACATCCACCTCGGGTTCTCGTTCTCCGCCGGTCTGTTCGACCTGCTGCTGTACGGCACGGCCCCGGCGGCGAACAACGTCTGGTTGCTCGTCGTGATGGGCGTGGTCTACTTCGGCGTCTACTACCTGCTGTTCCGCCTCGTCATCAAGAAGTGGAACCTGCGCACGCCGGGCCGCGAAGACCTCTCCGCCCCGGCGGCCGACGCCCCGGCGGTCGACGCCGACGCCGACCCCGCGGCGGCCGGCCCTGCGGTCGCCGGCGCCGTCGCGGCATCCGCGCCGCTCGCCGCGTCCGCACCGGTCGCTGCTCCCGCCGCCCCGGCTTCCTCCGGCTCGACCGCCGAGCAGCTCATCGACGCCTTCGGAGGTCGCGCGAACCTCGTGCACGTCGACGCGTGCATCACGCGGCTGCGCATGGAGGTCGCCGACCGCACGCTCGTCGACCACGCACGACTGAAGCAGCTCGGCGCCGCGGGCGTGCTCGAGGTGGGCGACAACGTGCAGGCCGTCTTCGGTCCCCGTGCCGAGATGCTCAAGAACGACATCCTCGAGGTGCTGTGATGAACTCCGGATGCCGCGGAGCCCGCGCACGAGAGAACGGGGAGCGCTGATGGAGGTCGTGATCGTCTCGACCCCCGAGGAGGCCGGGCGCCTCGTCGCCGACGCCTACGCGCAGCTGCTGCGGGCGACCCGGGCGGCGGTCCTGGGACTGGCGACGGGCTCCACCCCGCTGCCGGTGTACCGCGAGCTGGCGCGCCGTCATCGCGACGAGGGGCTGAGCTTCGCGCGGGCGCGGGCGTTCCTGCTCGACGAGTACGTGGGCCTGCCCGCGGGACACCCCGAGCGCTACCGCGAGTTCATCCGCACCGAGCTCGAGCAGCACGTCGACTTCGCCCCCGACGCGATCGTCGGCCCGGGCGATCTCGACGTCGCGCCGCTGGAGGCGGGCCCCGCGTACGAGCGGCTGATCCGCGACGCGGGCGGCATCGATCTGCAGATCCTCGGCATCGGCACCGACGGTCACCTCGCCTTCAACATGCCGATGTCGAGCCTCGCGAGCCGGACGCGCCTGAAGACCCTGACCCCCCGCACCCGGCAGGACAACGCCCGGTTCTTCGACGGCGACATCGACAGCGTGCCCACCCACTGCCTGACGCAGGGACTGGCGACGATCCTCGACGCCCGCCACGCGGTCATGCTCGGCTTCGGCCGCGGAAAGGCCCAGGCCGTGCGCGAGGCGGTGGAGGGTCCGGTCTCGGCGCGGTGGCCCGCGTCGGTCCTGCAGCTGCACCCGCACGCCACGGTCGTCGTCGACGAGGATGCCGCGAGCCAGCTCGCCTTCGTCGACTACTACCGCACGACCTTCGCCGGCAAGCCGGCCGGGCAGGGGCTGTGATGCGTCTGCGCGCCGCCCGGGCGCTCATCGGGGGAGCCTTCGTCGGCCCCGTCGTGCTCGACGTCGTCTCGGGGAGGATCGACCGCATCCGTCCGGCGACGGGCGACGAGAGCGTGGACCACGACATCGTCGACGGCGTCCTGACCGCCGGGATGCTCGACCTGCAGGTCAACGGGTCGTTCGGCGTCGACGTCGCGACGGCCGACGAGGGCGGGTGGCGCACGCTGCTCGCAGGACTCGCGGCGCGCGGCGTCACCGGCGTCGAGCCGACCGTCATCACCGCGCCCCTGGCCGACACCGTCGCCGCCCTCGAGCGGGTGGGGCGCGCCCGCGAGACCTTCGCGGACGAGCCCGTCGCGCGGGTGCTCGGCGCGCACCTCGAGGGGCCGTTCCTCTCGCCCGCCCGCAAGGGCGCCCATCGCGCCGACCTCATGCTCGCCCCCTCCCGCGCGCACCTCGACACCCTGCTCGAGCGTCCGGCCGCCCGCGCGGCGCTGCGCACCGTGACCCTCGCCCCCGAGCTGCCCGGCGCCCTCGACGCGGTGCGCCGACTGACCGCCGAGGGCTACGTGGTCGCCGTCGGCCACAGCGACGCCACCGCGGCGCAGGTGCACGCGGCGGGCGACGCCGGCGCCACGATGACCACCCACGTCTTCAACGCCCAGCGCCCGCTGAAGCCGCGGGAGCCCGGTGTGCCCGGTGCCGTGCTCGCGGACGACCGCTTCTTCGTCGGCACGATCATCGACGCGCAGCACCTCGACCCGAGCGTGGTCTCGCTCGTTCTCGCCTCCGCCGGTCGACGCACCGTCGGGGTCACCGATGCGATCGTCACGGCCGGGCTCGAGGCCGACCGCTGGTGCGACTTCGGCGGACAGCCCGTCGCCAACGACGCGCACGGTCTCGGACGACGGCGCGACGGCACGATCGCCGGAGCGGGGATCGTGCTCGACGAGGGGGTGCGGCGCATGATCGCCGCGGATCTCGATCCCGCCGCGGTCCTCTCGGCGTGCACCGAGAACGCCGCACGCTCGCTCGATCGCACCGACATCGGGCACATCGCCGAGGGTGCGGTGGCCGATCTCGTGCAGTGGGATGCCGCGTGGCATCCGTCCGAGGTCTGGATCGGCGGACGCGCCCTCTCGGTGGTGGCCCGATAGCCCTCGCGCAGCCGCCCCGCCACTACGCTGGAGGGGCGGCGCTGAGGGCGCTCGCGCCACCGCACCCCGATCTGGAGCACGCCGTGACCGACAGCCCCGACCTGCCCGACCTGACGTCGTTCGACGGCGTGCTGTTCGACCTCGACGGGGTGCTCACGCCCACCGCCGAGGTGCACATGCGCGCGTGGAAGACGATGTTCGACGAGCTGTTCGCCGCGTGGAAGATCGAGCCGGCTTACACCGACCGCGACTACTTCGAGTACGTCGACGGCAAGAAGCGCTACGACGGGGTCGCGAGCCTGCTGCGCAGCCGCGACGTCGAGGTGCCGTGGGGCGACCCGTCCGACGACCCGAGCGAAGACACCGTCTGCGGCGTCGGCAACCGCAAGAACGAGGTGTTCTCGCGCATCCTCCGCAGCGAGGGCATCCGCCCCTATCCCGGATCGATCGCGCTCCTCGACGTGCTGCAGACGGCGGGGACGCCCATCGCCGTCGTGTCGAGTTCGAAGAACGCCGTCGAGGTGCTCGAGGCCGCCGGCATCCGCGACCGCTTCCCCGTCGTGATGGACGGAGTGATCGCCGAGCGCGACCACCTGGCATCCAAGCCCGCCCCCGACGTGTTCGCGGAGGCCGCGCGTCTGCTCGGCGTCGACCCGGCGCGATCCGTGGCCGTCGAAGACGCCCTGAGCGGCGTGCGCTCGGCCGCAGCGGCCGGTTACGGCGTCGTCGTGGGCGTCGACCGCGGCGTCGGCGCCGACGACCTCGCGGCCGCCGGGGCGACCGTGGTCGTCGACGACCTCGCGGCGTTCGTAGACTGAGCCGTCGCCTGCGCGCGACGCCCTCGCCGCCGACCCGGGCGGCGAGACCGTGCACCACCCGTGCGGACGGCTCCACGCCGTCGCGCTCCGACCCGAACCCGCCACCGGAAGGCACGCCCCGATGATCGATCGCGATCGTTTCCCCATCGACGAGTGGCGACTCGTCGAGACGCAGTTCTCGATCGACGACGTGGGGGTCACCGAGACCCTCTTCGCCGTCGGCAACGGCTACCTGGGGCTGCGCGGCAACTCGATCGAAGGCCGCTTCGCCCAGGAGCAGGGCACCTTCATCAACGGATTCCACGAGACGTTCCCGATCCGTCACGCCGAGCAGGCCTACGGCTTCGCCGAGGTCGGCCAGACGATCATCAACGCCCCCGATGCCAAGGTCATGCGCGTCTACGTCGACGACGAACCTCTCTCGCTCGACGTCGCCGACGTGCGCGAGTACGAGCGCGTGCTCGACATGCGCCAGGGGATCCTCCGTCGCGACATTCTGTGGGTGACGCCCTCGGGCAAGCGCGTGCGCATCGAGGACGAGCGCTTCGTGTCGTTCGACGAGAAGCACCTCGCGGTGCTGCGGCTGACCGTCACCGTCCTCGACGCCGACGCGCCCGTCACCGTCAGCAGCCAGCTGCTCAACCGTCAGGACGGCGAGGGCATCTACGGCGGTTCGCCGATGGCATCCACCGGGGCCGGATTCGACCCGCGCAAGACCGAGAAGCTCAGCGATCGCGTGCTGCAGCCGCGCGAGTACTGGCAGGACGGCGAGCGTTCGGCGCTGAGCTACGAGGTGAGCGAGTCGGGAATGACGCTCGCCGTCATCTCGGACCACCTCGTCGATACGAGGAACGAGTACACGTCGCGGCGCCTCATCGAGCCCGACATCGCCAAGAACGTCTACCGGGTGCACGCGAAGGCGGGCGTCCCCACCACGATCACCAAGCTCGTGAGCTACCACACCTCGCGGGGCGTGCCCACGGGCGAGCTGCTCGACCGCTGCCGCCGCACCCTCGACCGCGCCGTCGAGACCGGCGTCGACCGCCTGGTCGAGAAGCAGATCGCCTGGTACGCCGACTTCTGGGACCGCTCCGACGTGCGCATCGGCGGTCACGGCGACCTGCAGCAGGCGACGCGCTGGTGCCTGTTCCAGCTCGCGCAGGCCGCCGCGCGCGCCGACGGACAGGGCGTGCCGGCCAAGGGCGTCACCGGATCGGGATACAGCGGCCACTACTTCTGGGACACCGAGGTGTACGTGCTGCCGTTCCTGGCGTACACGTCGCCGCTGTGGGCGCGCAACGCCCTGCGCATGCGGTACCTCATGCTGCCCGCCGCGCGAAAGCGCGCGCACCAGCTCAACGAGGCGGGCGCGCTGTTCCCGTGGCGCACCATCAACGGCGAGGAGGCCTCGGCCTACTACGCGGCCGGCACCGCCCAGTACCACATCAACGCCGACGTCTCGTTCGCGCTCGCGAAGTACGTGCGCGCCACGGGCGACGAGGAGTTCCTCGCCCGTGAGGGCGTGGACATCGCGGTCGACACCGCGCGGCTGTGGTCGACGCTCGGCTTCTGGCGCTCCAGCGACGCCGCGGCCGACGGCGAGCACGACTCGTTCCACATCCACGGCGTCACCGGACCCGACGAGTACACCACCGTCGTCAACGACAACCTCTTCACCAACGTCATGGCGCGCTTCAACCTGCGCTTCGCCGCGCGCACCGTGCGCGACCTGGCCGAGAACGACCCCGATGCGTACGCGCAGATGGCCGACCGCATGAACCTCGACCCCTCGGAGCCCGAGCGGTGGGAGAAGGCGGCCGAGGCCATGCACATCCCGTTCAGCGAGGCCCTCGGCATCCATCCCCAGGACGCCGTGTTCCTCGAGCGCGAGATCTGGGACCTCGAGAACACCCCGCCCGATCAGCGACCGCTGCTGCTGCACTTCCACCCGCTGGTGATCTATCGGTACCAGGTGCTCAAGCAGGCCGACGTGGTGCTCGCGCTGTTCCTGCAGGGAAACCACTTCACGGATGCCGAGAAGCTCGCCGACTTCGAGTACTACGACCCGCTGACCACGGGCGACTCCACGCTGTCGGCCGTGGTGCAGTCGATCCTCGCGGCCGAGGTGGGCTATCAGGACCTGGCGCTGGAGTACTTCCGTCAGGCCGCGTTCGTCGACCTCGGCGACCTGCACCACAACGCCTCCGACGGCGTGCACGTCGCGTCGGCCGGCGGGGTGTGGACCGCGCTGGTGAGCGGCTTCGGCGGCATGCGCGACCACTTCGGTCGCCTGACCTTCGACCCGCGCCTGCCCGCCGACTGGCCCGAGCTGTCGTACGTGCTGCACTGGCACGGGACGCGCCTGGACGTCACCCTCACCGCGACCGCGCTCACCCTGCGGGCCGGGAACGACGGCGGTCCCGTCGCCTTCGCGGTGCGCGACGTCGAGTACACGGTCGCCCCGGGCGAGACCGTGCGCGTCGCCCTGCACGGTCAGGGCCCGGTGCGTCCGGGTCGCCCGTCGATCCGCCAGCTCGAGGGCTCGGTACGCGAGGACGGCACCCTGCTCTCGGCGTCGGTGCCCATCGTCACCGCGGCGATCCCGATCGTGAGCGACGACGATTCCCCCATCGCGGTGGGTCTCGACGGCGGATTCTGAGCCTCCCCGACGCGGCGGCATCCCTTCGGGATGTCGCCGCGTTCGTCGGTGGGGGGCCTCAGGGCGTCGATCATGCCGCCGTGCGTCCGCGCGGGTCGTCGAGAACAGGGGATCCGGCGAGAACAGGACGGATGCCGGGGCTCCCGGCCTGTTCTCGCGCGATCTCCTGCTCCCCCGCGCGCGGGTGGGGTCCGGCATCCGGGAAATCCGGCGGTGCGCACCCGGTCGGAGCCGGTCACGGAGGCGATGTCGGAGGGACGCCGTAGGCTGGTGGAGTGACGACAGCCCTGTACCGCCGCTACCGCCCCGAGGCGTTCGGCGAGATGATCGGGCAGTCGCAGGTGACCGAACCGCTCATGACCGCCCTGCGCAGCGACCGCGTGGGTCACGCGTATCTGTTCTCCGGTCCGCGCGGCTGCGGAAAGACGACCTCGGCCCGCATCCTGGCGCGCTGCCTCAACTGCGCCGCGGGTCCCACCGACACCCCGTGCGGTGTGTGCGACAGCTGCGTCGAGCTCGGGCGCGGCGGCGGGGGATCCCTCGACGTCGTCGAGATCGACGCGGCGAGCCACAACGGCGTCGACGACGCGCGCGACCTCCGGGAGCGGGCGATCTTCGCCCCCGCGCGCGACCGTTTCAAGATCTTCATCCTCGACGAGGCCCACATGGTCACGCAGCAGGGTTTCAACGCGCTGCTCAAACTCGTCGAAGAACCCCCCGCCCACGTGAAGTTCATCTTCGCGACCACCGAGCCCGAGAAGGTGCTCGGCACCATCCGTTCGCGCACGCACCACTACCCGTTCCGCCTCGTCCCGCCCGCGGCCATGCTCGACTACGTCCAGGAGCTCTGCGAGAGCGAGTCGGTCGGGGTCGAGGCCGGGGTCCTTCCGCTCGTCGTCCGAGCCGGGGGCGGTTCGCCGCGAGACACGCTCTCTCTGCTCGACCAGCTGATCGCCGGTTCCGACGCGGATGCCGCGGGGCACGTCCTCGTGCGATACGAGCGGGCCGTGGCGCTGCTGGGCTACACCCACTCCGAGCTGCTCGACGAGGTCGTCGACGCGTTCGCCGCGGGCGACGGGGGAGGGGCGTTCGCCGCGGTCGACCGGGTCGTGCAGACCGGTCAGGATCCGCGCCGCTTCGTCGACGACCTGCTCGAGCGCCTGCGCGACCTCATCGTCGTCGCGGCGACGGGCGCGGGAGCCTCCGCCGTGCTGCGCGGCGTGCCCGACGACGAGCTGGAGCGCATGGCCCGGCAGGCCACCGCCTTCGGTGTGCACCGTCTCTCGCGCACGGCCGACCTCGTGGTCGCCGCCCTCGACGAGATGACGGGCGCCACCTCGCCCCGTCTGCAGCTCGAACTGCTCGTGGCGCGCGTACTCACGCACGCCGGCGTCGCGCAGGGGACCGCTCCGGCGACCGCCCACGACCTCGACGTCGCGCACACCGCCTCCGCGGCCCCGATCGCCCCCGCCACGGGGCGTCCGGCTTCCCCCGCGGCCGACATCGCCGCTCCGGGCGCCACCGCGCGTGACGGGGGAGCGGCGTCGTCCCCGCGCATCGCCGCACCGGCCGCCGCCGCGGCGCCGGTCGCGTCGCCGGGTGTGCCGCGCATCGCGTCTCCCGGTGTCGCAGCGCCCACGGTGGCCTCGCCGGGGGCGGCTCCGGCCGTTGCATCTCCGGGTGTGGCGGCTCCTACGGTGGCTTCTCCCGGTGCGGCTCCGGGCGTTGCGTCGCCGGGTGCGGCTCCGGGCATTGCGTCGCCGGGTGCGGCTCCGGCCGTTGCTACTCCGGGTGTGGCGGCGCCCACGGTGGCCTCGCCGGGTGCGGCTCCGGGCGTTGCTTCTCCGGGTGTGGCTTCTCCGGGTGCGGCGGCGCCGGTCGCGTCTCCCGGTGCGCCGGCCGCACCGGCGTCGTCGCGTGGTGCCGAGCCGAGCGGCAGCGCGCCGATCGCGCAGCCGGATTCCGCCGCCCCCGTGCGTCCGCAGTCCGGCCCGGACGCCCCCGTGGCGCCCGCGCCGGGGCGGTCCGCATCCGGTGCCTCCGCCGCGACCGCCCGTTTGCACCCCACCGCCGCCGCTGCCGATGACGCCGACGCGCCGCCGCCGTTCACCGACGACGACGCGCCGCCCCCCTTCGACGACGACGGCGACGCGCACCCCTTCGACACCGCGCCCACGCCCGGGGGCGAGCGAGCCTCGATGCCCGCCGGGGCGACAGCCCCGTCGTCGCGTCCCGCGGCTGATGGCGCGGCCCCGTCCGCCGACTCCGGCCCGGCGGGCCGTGCGGCTCTCGCGACCCCGCGCCCGTCCGAGGCGAACGCACCGGCTCAGGCGACGGATGCGCCCGCCGCGAGCGAGCGGTCCGCCGCGGCGGAATCGACGGCGTCGACCGCGGCATCCGCCTCTCCCGCTCACGGCACGACGCGCCCCGCCTCGACGGACGCGACCTCCTCCGCCGACGACCCCTCGCCGCTCGAGCCGATCGCGCCGACCCCGCCGGCGACGCCCGTGGGCCCCATCGAGCTCGGGCACGTGCGCGACGCCTGGCCCGAGGTGCTCGGGCAGCTCGAGGTGGCCAGCAGGTCGTCGTGGCTGGTGGTGTCCACGGCCACGGTCGCCGCGTTCGAGGCCGAGGTGCTCACCCTCGCCTTCCGCACGTCGGCCGACCTCGCGGCCTTCAAGACGCGCACCCCCGAGGGCGGCCCGAGCGAAGACCTCCGGCAGGCCATCCAGGCGGTGCTCGGCGTGCGCGTGAAGTACCTCGCTCGTCTCGAGGGCGACGGCGGTCCCGGCGGATCACCGCGCCGCCCGGGCGATGGATCGCCGGCCGGTCCCGGAGCAGCCCGCAGCGCGGGGCCGACGGCATCTGCTCCGCGCACCGCGTCCAGCTCGGCGCCCTACGCCTCGTCGGTGACCGAGTGGGCCGTGGCGCCCATTCCGACCTCCGACGGGGGAGCGCCGACCGCCCTGGCCGTCGACGACGAGCCCGACGACGCGGTGGTCGAGCCGACGCGGATCGCTCCGCACGCCGGCGCCGTGCTGCCTCCGCGCGAGGTCGCCCCGTCGGTCCCGGCGCCCGACGAGGTCGACGACGACGACGTGATCCCGCCCGCGGACGAGACCGAAGCGCCGCTGCCGCCCGTCGTCGTGCCCCGCATGGCCCCGCTCCGCGGCGGCGTGCAGCGCTACGGCGAAGCCGTGGTGCGCCAGATGCTCGGCGCCACCTACGTGCGCGATGAGCCCTACGAGCCCCCGACGAGGTTCAGCTGATGTACGACGGCATCGTCCAAGACCTGATCGACGAGTTCGGTCGCCTCCCCGGCATCGGCCCGAAGTCGGCTCAACGCATCGCGTTCCACATCCTGCAGTCGCCGTCGTTCGACGTCTCGCGTCTGTCGACGCTGCTCGGCGAGATCCGCGACAAGGTGAAGTTCTGCGAGATCTGCGGCAACGTCACCGAACAGGAGCGCTGCTCGATCTGCCGCGACCCGCGCCGCAACGCGACCCTGATCTGCGTCGTCGAAGACGCGAAAGACGTCGCCGCGATCGAGCGCACGCGCGAGTTCCGCGGGCTCTACCACGTGCTCGGCGGTGCGATCAGCCCCATCGCGGGCATCGGACCCGACGACCTCCGGGTCGCGCAGCTCATGCAGCGCCTCGCCGACGGGACCGTGCAAGAGGTCATCCTCGCCACCAACCCCAACCTCGAGGGTGAGGCGACCGCCACCTACCTGAGCCGGTTGCTGCACACCCTGGAGATCCGGGTGACGCGACTGGCATCCGGTCTGCCGGTCGGCGGCGACCTCGAGTACGCCGACGAAGTGACCCTCGGTCGCGCTTTCGAGGGGCGTCGCGCGCTCTGAGCTCCGGCGGGGCGACGCGTGCTCGCCCCGCGCCCGGCCCTCACCCGCGTCGGCGCCCTCCCCGCGGGTCGGCGGGCCGCGGCGCTCAGCCGCTTCGGAGCCGTCTCCGTGCATCGGCCGGCCGCAGCGCCCGGCCTTCACCCGCGTCGGAGCCGTCGGCGGGCGGCCGAGCTCGACCCTCATTCGCGTCGGTGCCTGCGCGGCGGGTCGGCGAGCGGCATCCGTTCGTCGAGCGGAGTGGCCTCGCGCGGATCCCCGCCCGAGACCGGGTGAGAAATCCGTTGCGGGGTGGTGAACCTTTCGTTCACCCGTTGCTCTCGGGGCGGACAGAAGGAAGGAGCACGTTCATCTCTGCGGAACAGTGCCGGACGACCCGTAAGTCCCGCACACGGGTCCGTCAGACAGGGGCCATCTCCGTGGGCGAAAAGCTCTCCGTCGCGCCTGCCCGCCGGGGCCGCGTGATCTTCGACACCTTCCGATCGGCGTACGATCCGCGGCTCGCCGCGTGGTTGCTGTTCCGCTCCTACGTCCTCCCCGAGCTCGCGGGCGTTCCGCTCGCGGCCCAGGACGCGGCGCCCGGGACCGGGCTGGTCTCGCTCGGCGTGTTCGGCGTCTGGCGCCTGCTGGCGACCAACAACCGCGAGCTCGCCCGATGCGCGGCGGTGTTCTCCTCGCCGGCCGCCGCCCTCGAGGCGGCGCTCGCCGACCAGCGTCGCACCGCGGAACTGCAGCTGAGCGCCGTGCGCGGTCCCTCCGCCACCAAGCACGCCTGGGTCCTGCGCGGCGGAGGCCGCCCCGTGGTGACCAGCGCCCGCTGGTACGAATCGGCGGGGGAGGCGGTTGCCGCCGGGCGGATGGCGTCGGCCGTCCTGGCATCCGCAGAGGTGAACGAGACCGTCAGCATCGGCACCGCTTCGGGTCGTCGCTCGCGCGTGCTCGAGCGTTCGACGTGACGGGCGTCGAGGACCCGGCATTCGGCGGCGGCCTGATCGCCGGGCGATTCCGCCTCGGGGAGCTGCTCGGATCGGGAGGCACGGCGTCGGTCTTCGCCGCCGTCGACACCGTCACCGGGCGACGGCTGGCCGTCAAGCTGCTGCACCCTCACCTGTCCGAGAGCGCACCCGTGCGCGACGCGTTCCTCGCGGAGGCGAGGCGGACGGCCCAGGTCGCGCACCCCGCCGTCGTGGTGATCGTCGACATCGGCGTGTCCGACGACAGCGGCACCCCGATCGCGTGGATCGCGCAGGAGAGGGTGGCGGGCCGCCCCCTCTCGGAGCACGTCCGCGCGGAGGGTCCCCTGAGTCCGCGGGAGGCGGTCGCCGTCGCGGCCGACGTGCTCGCGGGCCTCGAGGCGGCGCACGCCGCGGGGGTGATCCACCGCGACGTCTCGCCCTCGAACGTGCTGGTCCGGCGCGAGACCGACGGCGGCATCCGCGCGACCCTGCTCGATTTCGGCCTTGCCGACGCGGCGGGGCGCACCGCCCACGGCGACGACGTCCTGCGCAGTGCCGTGACCGACGCCACGGCCGGTGTCGTCGGAAATGTGCAGTACGCCTCCCCGGAGCAGTTGTCCGGTCGACCCGTGGGTCCACGGGGCGATCTCTACCAGGTCGGCGGTCTGCTGATGTTCGCCCTCACCGGGCGCGCGCCGTTCGACGGCGACGACCGCCTCGCGCTCGCGCGGGCGCACCTGAGCGCACCGCCGCCGGTCCCGTCGGTGCGTCGGCACGGGATCGCGCCCGCTCTCGACCGTGTCGTGGTGCGCGCCCTGCTGAAAGACCCCGAGGACCGCTTCGCCGACGCCGGCGCGATGCGCGCGGCGCTGCTCGCGGCGCAGGCGACGGTCGACGCGCCGGCGAGCGGCCCGCGGACCCCGCAGCCCGGGCGACAGCGGGCGGAACCGTCCGTTGCTCGACGCCCCGCGGCCGCGGGGGCTCTCCCGGTGGTTCCGTCGTCGACGCCCGCTCCGTCTCCGTCGTCGCCGGGGCGGCGCTCGGCCGGGTGGGGTACCGTCATCGCGGTCGTCGCGGTCCTCGTCGCGGCCGCGACCGCCGTGCCCCTCCTGGCCGGCGCCGGGCGCGAGATCCCCGTCGCCGAAGCCGCGACCCGGGCGCCGAGCCCCCCGCCGACGACGCCGCCCACCCCCGATCCCACCCCGATCGTGGCGAGCCCCTCCACCCCGCCGCCGGTCACCGTCCCCGCCCTGACGAGCTACGCCGACGCGCCCACCGTGCTCGCCTCCGCGGGGTTGCGGGTGGGGGAGGTCACCGTGCGCGACGAGGCGGCGGTCGCCGGAACGGTGCTCGAGTCGATCCCCGGCGCGGGCTCTTCGGTGCCCCGCGACAGCGCGGTCGCCCTCGTGGTGGCATCCGGATCGAACACGGTCCCCGAGGTGTCGGGGATGGATGCCGCGACCGCGACCTCGCATCTGCGTGCGGCCGGGTTCGCCACGACCGTCGTCGCCGTCGTCTCGGAGCGCGCGGAAGGACTGGTCGTCGCGCTCGAGCCGGCGGCCGGGAGCTCCGTCGTCCTCGGGTCCGCGGTGCGCGTGCTCGTCGCGCGCGCCCCCGCGCCGAGCCCGACGCCGACCTCGCCCGCGGTCACGCCCTCCCCGTCGCCGACCGTCGCGCCGATGCCCACCCCCACGATCCTGCGCTGACCGCATCCGGGCGGTGCGGTGCGGTGTCGTCCGCCGTCCACCCGTCGGGAGCGACCGGAACCGGATGCCGAGGCGCGCGCCGCGGCATCCGGGCGGGTCCCCGGGCCCCGCGTCGCGGCATCCGAGAGCGCTCCCAGGCCCCGCGCCGCGGCATCCGGAAGCCCTCCCCGGGGGCGCGCGTCCGACCGACCCCCGCATCCGGGCCGCCCGCGTCCGGGCGAGCCCTCGGACACCCGCCCCCGCGGCGTCGATGTCCGTCGTTCACCTTCCGGCGCTGCGCGTTCACCCGGCGGCCAGGGCGTGTGGCGGATCGATCCCGGCCGCGTTCACAGCCCACTCTTACCGTCGCTCATACCGGCTGACCCGAGCCGGTTCCCGGCACACGAGCGACGCGCGTCGCCGGCCTGCGCACGCGCCCCGTTCCGCCCGCCCCGGACCGGGGGAGCCCGCGGCCGGCCGCGCTCGATGGAGAACGCGATGACCGACACCACCACGGAGGTCCTGCCTCGGCAGGCGGCCGATCCGCTCGAACCGCGGTCGCTCAAGAGCGCCCCGGTCGTGTCCGATCGGATCTTCCGCGGCGGCGCGTATGCGGCGGGCGTCATCACGGTCGCCGTGATGCTGGCCGTGGGCGTCTTCCTCACCGCTCGCGCGGGCGACGCGCTCGTGGTGGCGGGACCCTCGTTCCTCACCACCCAGGAGTGGTCGCCCGAGACCGGCTCGTTCGGGGTCGCGGCGGTGCTGTTCGGCACGGTCACGATCGCCCTCGTGGCGATGTCGGTCTCGGTTCCGCTCGCCCTCGGGACGGCGCTGCTCATCAGCGAGATCGTGCCGCCGCGCCTGCGAACTCTCCTGATCACCATGGTCGATCTGATGGCGGCCGTTCCGAGCGTGGTGTTCGGACTGTGGGGGGTGTTCTTCCTCCAGGCCAACGTCATCCCCGTGGCCGAGTGGATCTCGGTCTACTTCGGCTGGATCCCGATCTTCCAGGTGACGGATGCCACGGGTGCCCGTCTCACCGAGGCGGGGGCGTTCACCTCGTCGGCCTTCATCGCCGGCATCGTCGTCGCGCTCATGGTGGTGCCCACCCAGACCTCGGTCATGCGCGAGGCGTTCTCCCAAGCACCCCTCGGCGAGCGCGAGGGCGCCCTGGCGCTCGGATCGACGCGGTGGGGGATGATCCGCGCCGTCGTGCTGCCCTTCGGGCGCGGCGGCATCATCGGCGGCACGATGCTCGGCCTCGGGCGCGCGCTCGGCGAGACGATCGCCGTGGTCATGATCATCTCGCCGATCTTCACCATCAACACGCAGCTGCTCAAGACCGGCACCAACTCCGTCTCGGCGCTCATCGCGCTGCGCTACGGCGAGGCGAGCCAGTTCGGGCTCTCGGCGCTCATGGCAGCCGGACTCGTGCTGTTCATCATCACGCTGATCGTCAACTTCACGGCGTCCATGATCGTGGCCCGGAGCCGGTCCGGAGCGGAGAGCAACTGATGGCCATCCTCACTCCCGAAGCCCCCCTCGCGGGCGAGGGCGCCCCGGGCGAGCCGATCCGCACCACCATCCCGCTCCGCGACGGGCACGTCGGCGAGCGCCGCGACCTGCGCACGGTCCCCTTCGGCGACCGCTTCGACCTGCTCGGCAGCGCCGCCGCGGCGCTCGCGGTCTCGACGCTGCTGTTCGGATGGCTCACCCCGATGACGGGGGTCATCGGGTGGGTCGTGCTGTCGTTCGTCGGCTTCCTCGGAATCTACGCGGTGATGTCGTCGCTGCGCGCCGACCGCCTCGCCGTGCGCGAGCGGATCGTGACCGCCCTGTTCTACTCGGCGGGGGTGATCCTGCTGGGCGCTCTGCTGTTCGTGCTGTTCTTCACGCTCATCCGGGGGTCGGCCGCCCTGATGAACGGCAACTTCTTCGTCGAGACGATGACCACGGCCGGCCCCCTCGATCCGCTGACCACCGGCGGCATCGCCCACGCGATCGTCGGCACCCTCATCCAGATCGGCATCGCCCTGTCGATCACCATCCCCCTCGGTGTGATGACGGCGGTGTTCCTCAACGAGATCGGGGGGCCCTTCGCGCGGTTCGTGCGAACGGTGTCGGATGCCATGACCGCGTTGCCCTCGATCGTGGCGGGGCTCTTCGTCTACGCCGCCGTCGTGACCCTCATCACGCACGACCGCTCGGGGTTCGCGGCATCCCTCGCCATCAGCGTGATGATGCTGCCGATCATCATCCGCGCGTCGGACGTGGTGCTGCGCCTGGTGCCGAACAATCTGCGCGAGGCGTCGTACGCCCTGGGGTCGAGCCGGTGGCGCACGGTGTGGAACGTCGTCCTGCCCACCTCGCGCTCGGGTCTCGTGACGGCGGTGATCCTCGGCACCGCCCGCGGGATCGGCGAGACCTCGCCCGTGCTGCTGACCTCCGGCGTCACGGCGCAGATGAACCTCAATCCCTTCTCGGGCCCCATGATCTCGCTCCCGCTGCAGGTGTTCGACTTCGTCAAATCGCCCGAGCCCAACATGATCGCGCGCGGCTTCGGGGCGGCGGCGACCCTCGTCCTGCTCGTGCTGACGCTGTTCATCGTCGCGCGCCTGATCGGCGGCCGCGGACCGGGCCAGCTCTCCGACCGCCAGCGCCGCGCGGCCGCCGCGGCCTCGGCGCGGGACGTCCGGCGGATGAGCACCGACACCGCCACGCACTCGCGCGCCGTCCGCCGCCTCGGAGCGCCGAGCGGTCCGGCATCCTTCCTCCCCTTCCTCCGCACGGGCTCCGCCCGCACCCTCCGCCCCCGACCCTCCGAGGAGAACCCGTCGTGAACCTTCGTCGCCGCTGGGGCCGCATCGCGGCCACGCTCGCGGTCGTGACGCTCGTGGCCCTGGTGCCCGCGCCGGCCCAGGCCGACGGCTACGTCCCCATCTCGGGGTCGGGCTCGACGTGGTCGCAGAACGCCCTCGATCAGTGGCGCAAGAACGTCGCGAACAACTACGGCATGACCGTCAACTACTCCGGCACGGGGTCGTCGGCCGGACGCAACGACTTCATCAACGAGACCGTGGACTTCGCCGTGAGCGAGATCCCGTTCCAGAGCCAGCCCGAAGACAACTCCCCGCCGGAGAACCCCGCGACCCCCTACGCGTACATGCCGATCGTCGCCGGTGGCACCTCGCTGATGTACAACCTCAAGATCGGCGGCAAGCGCGTGACCAACCTGCGCCTGTCGGGCGAGGTCATCGCCAAGATCTTCGCGGGCCAGATCACGAAGTGGAACGACCCCGCGGTCCAGGCCGACAACCCGGCCCTGGCCATGCCCGACGTCTCGATCACCCCCGTCTACCGCTCCGACGGGTCGGGCACCAGCGCGCAGTTCACGCTGTGGATGTCGAAGCAGTTCGGCGGGGTGTGGACCTACGGCATGCGCTCGCAGTTCCCGCAGGTGACGCCGGCGTTCAAGGGCCAGAACGGCTCGCTCGGCGTGGCGGGCTACGTCAGCCAGAACTACGGCGAGGGCGCCATCACCTACGTGGAGTACTCGTACGCGATGAAGTCGGGCTTCCCGGTCGTCAAGGTGCTCAACAACGCCGGGTACTACGTCGAACCGACGTACCAGTCGGTCGCCGTCGCGCTGATGTCGGCGGCCATCAACCCCGACCTCACGCAGAACCTCGATGGCGTCTACAACAGCACCGATCCGCGCGCGTACCCGATGTCGAGCTACTCGTACATGATCGTGCCCACGCAGACGAACAAGGTCTTCACCGCCGAGAAGGGCCGCACGCTCAGCCGATTCGCGACGTACATGCTCTGCGAGGGCCAGCAGCAGGCGTCGGCCCTGGGGTACTCGCCGTTGCCGATGAACCTCGTTCAGGCGGGATCCGACGTGCTGAAGAAGATCCCCGGGACGGAGGGCGGCGTCGACTTCGCCAACTGCAACAACCCCACCTTCAAACCGGGGGACTCGCCGCAGAACAATCAGCTCGCTCTCACCGCCCCGGCGCCGCCGGAGTGCGACAAGAAGGGCGCGACGCAGTGCGTCGAGGGCACCGGCGGAGCACAGGAGGAGACGCCGGCGACCGGAGCGGGAGGCGCGAGCGGGGGAGCGAACAGCGCTGCCGCCGCGGCCGGGGCGACCGGAACAGCCGCGGCGGGGGATCCCGCCGCCGCCGCGGCCGCGGGAACGACGGCCGGGGCGACCGCGTCGGAGCCCGTGTACGACGCGAACGGCAACCTCGTCGCCGCGGCGGCGGGAGGGACCTCCGCGGCCGTCTCGGCCCCGTTCACCCTCGCCGAGAACGGCTGGGGGACAGCGCAGTTCATCATGCTCGCCGCCGGTCTGCTCGTGGTCGCGGCGATCCTCATCCCGCCGTTCCTCGCGCGACGTCCGCGCGACGCGCGCCGATCGAGATAGCCCTCTCACCTGGGATTTGTCACGTTCGCACGTGCAGCCCGCGGTGGCGGTTCCTCGTTACCGCCGCGTTCATCCCGCCGACACCCGTCACCCGTCAACTGGTCTCGACGCTCGCTCGAGACGTCCGCCCGAAAAGGAAACACCCGTGACTGAACAGCGCCAGCGCCACCGCGCCGTGCCCCCCTCCGGGGGCCGACGCGCGCGGCGGGCGTCGTCGCCCCGGCACTCGGACGAGCCCCGCGCCCGGCTGCGCCGTCTTCTCGCGTCGAGCGCGGTCGGGGTGATCGCGGGCGTGACCATCTTCGGTCTCACGGGCGGCAGCGGAGCCCTCTTCGCGAGCGGATCGGCGGCCGTCGCCGACGACTCCTCCGCCGTGACCGTCACCGCCCGGCAGCAGGACGCCGACATCGCCGACGCCCCCTTCCCCGACCTGGCCGTGACCGTGTCGCAGACCCGCGCGCTGGAATCCCAGGGCATCGTCGTGTCGTGGACCGGGGGCAAGCCCTCGACCGTCCCGAGCTCGCAGATCGGCGGAGCCGACTTCCTGCAGGTGTTCCAGTGCTGGGGCGACGATCCCGCCGATCCCGGCACCCCCGACCGCACCACCTGCCAGTACGGTCTCGGCGGCGTCCCCGGATCCCACCGCGACGACCCCCGTGACAGCGACGCCTCCGTCGCCGAGCAGGACAAGGCGTTCACCGTTTACGGCGACGGGTTCGCGACGCCCACGTACACGTCCATCCCGTTCCGCGCGGCCAACGGCCGCACGATCGCCAACGTCGTCGACGGGAAGTACTCGTACACCAAGGACGCCGACGGCAAAGACGTCCTGGCCGACATGAACACCAACGAGTTCTTCTCGAAGTACACCACCAACATGGTCGCCTGGGCCGGCTCGGGCGGCGACGGCTCGGGCTCGGTGAAGTTCGAGGTGCAGACCGCTCTGCAGTCCCAGGGGCTCGGCTGCGGGTCGCCCGTGACCGCCGCGGACGGTTCGGTCTCGGGATCCGGCTGCTGGCTCGTCATCCTCCCGCGTGGCAAGGCCGATGGAGGGGCATCCTTCGTCACGAAGTCGGGGCTGTTCTGGGATGCCTGGAAGCACCGCATCGCGGTGAAACTCGACTTCAAGCCGCTCGGCGTGCGCTGCCCGATCGGCGCGAGCGAGCGTCAGCTCGCGGGAAGCGAGCTGATCAGCCGCGCCATCTCGTCGTGGCAGCCCGCGGTGTGCAATCAGACCGGGGGCTCGGTCTACTCGGCGATCACCGGTGCCGAGTCCGACGCGGCCCGCGCCGCCAACGGCACCGCGCCGGCGCCCCTCGCCCTCACCTCGCGCCCGCTGGACCCGAGCCTGGGCACGGATTCCCTCCGCTACGCCCCGATCGCGGTGACGGGAGCGGCCATCTCGTTCGCGATCGACCGCAACCCCCGGCCCGGTGACGACACGGTCCCCGAAGAGGACCGCTCCCGCGTCGGACTGCCGTTCACCTCGCTCAAGCTCACCCCGCGGTTGGTGGCCAAGCTGCTGACGAACTCCTACCTCGACTCGCTCCCGACCTTCGCCGACCGCGACCACCTCAGCCACACCGACGGCGACACGCGCGTCTTCAACCCGCGCAATCTCGTCAGCGACCCGGATTTCCTCGCCATCAACGACCCGGAGTGGGCGTACCAGTCGCTCGCGGCCGCGTCCCTGGCCGACGCCCTCGTCCCGCAGGGGCGGTCGGATGCCGCTTACGCGATCTGGCAGTACGTGATGAGCGACGAGTCCGCGCGACGGTTCCTCGAGGGCACCCCCGACGACTGGGGGATGACGGTCAACCCCTGGAGTGCGACGACGGATGCCGCGAACGCCTCGTCGCAGGCGATGACCCTGCCCCGCGAGGACTTCCCCAAGGCCGATCCGATCGAGCAGGCGGCCACGGAGGCGGCCGGTCCGGTCAACCTCGTCACGTGGCGCCCGTACGTCAACGACCTCGATGCCGGCGCCTACAACACCCTCCGCGGAGACGGCCTCACCCTCGGCGGGTGGGATCCGATCGCCACGCCGCCCAAGTACGGGAAAGCCGATCGCAGCCTGCCCGGTCGCCAGACGGTCATCGCGGTCACCGACACGGCATCCGCCGCCCGCTATCAGATCGTCACGGCGGAGCTGAAGAATCCCGCGGGCGAGTTCGTCGGGGCGACGACGGATGCCATGGCGGCCGCGGCCGCGGCCATGACGGCCGACGCCGGTCAGTCCCAGGTGGTCTCGTTCGACCCCACCTCGCCGGCCGCGGCGTCAGCGCGGGGAGCGTACCCGCTGACGATGCCCGTGTACGCCGCGGTCAATCCGAAGGCGAGCGACGCCGACCTGCGCCGCAGCTACGCCGCCTTCATCCGGTTCGCCGCGACCGACGGCCAGCAGTCCGGCACCGCGATCGGTCAGCTGCCGCAGGGCTTCCTCCCGCTGCCCGACGCCTGGCGCGACCTCGCGACGGCCGCCGCCGACGACATCGAGGCGGGGCGGATGCCGACGGCCGGGGGCGGTGGCACCACGACGCCCGCGTCGCCGGGGACGCCCGTGGCCGGCGTCCCGTTCCCGAGCGGCGGCGTGGTCGGGAGCGCCCCCGCCGCCGCGGCGGTGCCCGCGGGTGGATCGGCCCCCGCGGCGACCGCCGCCGACCCCTCCGCGACTGGAACCGCCGCCGCGGCGAGAGCGGGAGCGACGACCCCCGACGACCCCGACCTCGGCGCCCTGCCGGCCGCCCTCCCCGTCAGCGTCGCGGGCGGTCTCGCCTCCGCCTTCGCCGTCCCCCTGCTCGGCCGCCTGCGTCGACGTCTCTGACGTCGCGCCGCTGACACCCCACGACCTGCCCTCTCCCAACTGAACACCCGAACCCCCATCACTGCATCACACATCGAAAGGCATTGAGTTGAAGCTCAAGAAGCTGGCCGCCATGGGCGCGGCCTGCGGTATCGCGATCGCCGGATTCGGCGTCGCCTCGGTGGCCTCGGCCGAACCGGTCTCGAACAGCTACGCGCTGGTCGGGTCCGACACGCTGCAGGACTCCGTCAACGCGATCACGAACGGAACCACCCTCACCGGTTCGCTCGTGCGCGTGACCTCGAGCAACAAGACGCTCGGGAACTTCGACGCATTCGGTGCGACCGCGATCCAGACCAAGCAGGGCGGTCCGTTCTTCGGACGCCCCGCCGGGTCGGGTGCGGGTGTCACGGCGCTGCGCGCCTCCATCACCGGAGCGGCCTACAGCGGCAACGCCGGCGTGCCGGCCCGTCCGATCACCGGCCAGGTCGACATCGCCCGCTCCTCGAGCGGACCGGGCAGCAACGCCAACGCCAACGGTCTGCTCGCCTACGTGCCCTTCGCCCGCGACGCCGTGGGCTTCGCGTACAAGGGCGGCGACTCGTCGTGGGCCACGCTGAGCGCCGCTCAGCTGAAGTCCATCTACGAGTGCAACACCACCTCCGTCGGCGGCGTCACGGTCAAGCCGCGCCTGCCCCAGAGCGGTTCGGGCACGCGCAACTTCTTCCTCGGTGCGATCGGCAACCCGACCCTCGGCTCGTGCGTCACCGACGCCAACGGCACCACGCCCGAGAACGACGCCTCGGTGCTCGGCGCCAACGACCTCATCCCCTTCAGCGCGGCCAGCTGGATCGCGCAGGCGAACGGGGCGACCGGGGTCAACACCACCCTCAACTCCGGTGCCAGCTTCGGCTCCCCGGTCGGCGGCGAGCCCGCCTTCACGGGCACCGCTCCCAACCTCGTCCCCAACACGGACTTCTACAAGGACGCGACCTTCGGCCGCGACACCTACCTCGTCGTCGAGTACGCGCGCATCGTCCCCGGTGACGCGAAGTACGACGCCGGCCTGGCGAACCTCGTCAACCCCTCGGTCGCCAACAGCCTCACCAGCTTCGGTGCGCTGCCGGTCTCCGTGGGTGGCGTGAAGAAGAAGTTCGGCTTCCTCGCCCCCTCCACCACCACCATCCAGCGCGCGTTCGCGACGCTGTGACCTTCGAGCTCGGAAAAGGACTCACTTCGATGAACATCAAGAAGTTCGGGACGATCGTCGCCGCGGCGACGGCGGTCTCGCTTCTCGCGGGCGGCTTCTCGGCCACCGCGGCGAACGCCGCCACGCCGGCGCCGCAGTTCTACCTCCTCGACGGCGGCGACGGGCACCTGCTCGCCGACGACTCCGTCCTGAGCTGGGACTCCCAGGTCCTGGCCACCCCCGGACCGACCGTCGACGACATCACCGTCACGTTCCCGGGCACCCCCGACGCGACCGGCGTGGCCTACTTCATCGCCCCCCAGGGCAAGGAGACCACCATGTCGGCGTGGACGGCGTCCAGCGACGGCGCCCTCACCCCCGGCACGGTCGACATCATGTCGCCGAACCTGACCCTCTCGGGCTTCCTGTTCGGCAACTGGGCCCAGGTCAAGGCGAACGGCGGCGACTTCAGCCTCGGCTTCGCGTGGACCCGCAACAACGGCCTCAACATCGCCGACGCCGGCGTGAAGTTCGTCGGCATCCACGTCAAGCCCGGCGGCGACTGGACGTTCGACCCGCAGAGCTCCGGCCCCGCGGTCACGGCCCCGACCACCGTCAGCGGTGCGATCGACGGCCTCGTCGTCGGGACGCCGTTCTCGCAGACGCTGACCGCCGACGGCACGGCACCCCTCACGTGGTCGATCAAGGACGGCGGCTCGCTTCCCGCCGGCCTGACCCTCGACGCCTCCACGGGTGTCGTCGCGGGAACGCCCACAACCGGGGGCGCGTACAGCTTCACCGCCGTCGCGACCAACAGCGCGGGCAGCGCCGAGAAGGCCTTCTCGGGCTCCGTCACCACCGGCAAGACCGGCCCCGACAAGCCGTCGGGCTCCTCGGCGAACAAGGTCGACGTGGCCGACCCGGCGAAGGGCGCGAAGAACATCGTCGTCCCCGCCGGCGCCGCCAACAAGGGCAAGACCCTCGAGGCGTGGGCCTGGTCGGAGCGCACGGACCTCGGTCAGGTCACCGATGACGGCAACGGTAACTTCTCGGTCGACATCTCGAGCCTCCCCGGCGGCGAGCACACGATCGCCCTCGTGCTCCCCGGCGACGCCGACTTCGGCATCCTCGCCTGGGACACCTTCACGAAGGTCTCGTCGTCGGGCGACCCCATCGCCGACAACGTCGACCTGACGGCCGCCGTGACCGCGAGCGACCTGTGGTCGCTCAACGCCGAGGCCACCAAGGTCGATTTCGGCAGCGTCGCGCGCGACAAGAGCGTGACCAAGGCCCTCGGCAAGGTCACCGTCGTCGACGACCGCAATGTCCTCAAGGGGTGGGACCTCACCGCCGCGTGGAGTCCCTTCACCAACGGCGCCGGCGACCAGATCCCCGCGAGCGCGCTCGCGCTGACGCCGAAGGCCTACTCCGGCTACACGCCGATCACCGGTGTGACGGTCGGCACGGGCTCGACGATCGCCTCGAGCACGGCGGTCTCGACGCTCACCACGGGTGCGCTCTTCGACGCCGACCTCACCTTCACCGCACCGAAGGACGCGCAGACGGGCGACTACACCTCGACCCTGACGGTCACCCTCACCTCCAAGTGAGCTGACCCGCGCCGCGGCCGCGCGGAGGGATCCGATCGATCCCTCCGCGCGGTCCCGCGTCGGGCGCCCACGCCCGATCCGTTCCCCTCAGCCCTCGTTCACCTCGGCGACACACTCGCGTCGCCCCCATCTGCGGAGATTGACCGTGCTCTCCTCGACCTCGCGGCGCCGCTTCCCGGCTCTGGGCGCCGCCTCGATCGCCACCGCCGCGATCGCCGCCCTCCTGTGCGTTCCGACGGCCGCGTCCGCGGCATCCGGCGCCCCCGTGACCGTTCCCGCCTCGATCGCCGCCCCCGCGTCGACGACGCCGTCGCTCCTCGCCGCCGAGGGTGATGCGGATGCCGCGACCGTCGGCGTCGCGACCCGCCCCGCGGGTGAAGACGGCCGCCCCGACGGGCGATCACGCTTCACCGTCTCCGCCGACCCGGGCCAGACCGTGACCGACCGCGTGCTCGTCGGCAACACCGGCACCGCACGCCAGGACTTCACCGTCTACGCCACCGACGCGTTCAACGCCGACACCGGCGACTTCTCGCTGCTTCCGACGGATGCCACGCCCACCTCGGTCGGGTCGTGGGTGCGGTTTGACGACGTGAGCGATCGCGTCACGTTCTCCCTCGACCCGCAGGAGGTGCGCCTTCTCACCTTCACCGTCGCGGTGCCCGCGGACGCCACCCCGGGCGATCACGTCGGCGGGGTCGTGGCATCCGTCATCGAGAGCGGAGCGCAGGTCAACGTCGACCGTCGCGTGGCGACCGCGATCTTCGCCCGCGTGTCGGGGGACCTGCAGCCGCAGCTCTCGCTCACGAGTTACGAGGCGTCGTACGAGGGGGCGTGGTGGAACCCGTTCGCGGGCTCGGTGCGGTTGCGGTACACCGTGACGAACCCCGGCAACATCGCCCTCGCCGCCAACCTCACCTCGGGCGTCGGCACCTGGTTCGGCATCCCGGCGACGGGGGAGCAGGGCGGCGGGGTCCCGGTCCTGCTCCCCGGCAACAGCGCGACCTACGAGCACACGGTCGACGGGGTCGGCCAGTGGCTGTACCTCAACCCGCACACCGTGCTCAACCCGTTCGTCGAATCGCCGGATCCGTCCATGCAGCTCACCATGGTGCCCATCACCCGGGATGCCGTGACCTTCGCCGTGCCGTGGACGCTGCTCATCGTCGCGGCGCTCGCCGCGGGAGCGGTCCTGCTCCTGCGCTGGCGACGTCGCCGCGACGAGCAGCGCGCGCAGGAGTGGATGGACTTCGTCGCGCGCACCGCGGCCGATGACGCCGCCGCCCTCGTGGGGGCCCGGGCGGACGGCTCGTGAACCGCGCCCGGCGGCCGCGTCCCGTCGGAATCGCACGGTGCGTCCTGGCCGTGGCTCTGGCCGTGGGGTCGCTCGGCGTCGGCTCCGCGGCATCCGCCGACGATTCCGGCACGCTCTCCGTGACCATCACGGACGGCTCGGCCACGCCCACCCCGGCTCCGACGGCCGCCGGTGACGGCGGGTCCGGTTCGCCGACCGGCGGGGCGGGCGCCGTCCCCTCGGGCGGCTCCCGTCCGCTTCCCGCCCCCGCGCCGGCCCCGGGAGCGGGCGGAGGCGCCCCCGCCGGGGGCGGGACCGCGCCGACCGGCGAGGTGAGCATCGCCGGGATGCTGTACGTCGGCGGGTTGAACGCCGCGGCGACCCCCGCGGTCGATCCGGCCGGGGGAGTCGTCGACGTCTGGTTCACGGTGCGCAACGCCTCGTCGAGCCCCATCGATGCGACCGCGGACTTCTCGATGGACACGGGCATCTTCCCGCAGCGCCTCGACACCGTCGACGACGTCGCCGTCCCGGCCCTGCAGCCGGGGGAGACGCGCGTGGTCGCCGCGCGCCTGAAGCACGGGGGGCAGTGGACGCTTCTGTCGACCCACGTCACCCTCACCCCGCCCGAGAGCGTGGACGGCGTCGCGCTGACCCCCGTCACACGCGATGCGCTGGCGCTGATGTTCCCGTGGGTGCTGATCTCGCTCGCGGTGCTCGTCGCCGTGGCCCTCACGCTCGTGCAGGTGATCCGTGTCGGCCTGCGCCGCGCGGCGACCGCGACGGTGGTGACGACGTGACCCTGCTCGGCCGCCTGGGCCCGCGGTGGGCCGACACGGCCCGCGCCGTGGCCGGGGCGCTGCCGTTCCCCGTCGCATCCCGGCGGGCGGGTGTCGCCGCGTCGATCGCGTCCGCCCCGATCGCCACCCCCACGGGGGCAGCGGCACCGCGCGGCGCGCGTCCCGGGTCGGGACCGATGCCGCCGCGGCCGCCCCGCCGCCCGCCGCGGGCGCGTCCCGTCTACGCTCCGCTGGCCCCCGGTCAGGTGTTCCTGCGCGGGATGCTCGTGTCGCTGTCGGTGCTGGTGCTGGTGTTCCTGGTCAATCTGCTCGTGATCAGTCACGTCTCGCACTTCGCCGCGCAGCAGCAGGCGCGCGACACCTTCCGCGCGCAGCTGGCGGCCGGTACGGCCCCCGTGAGCGAGGGCGATTTCGAGGATCACCTGCTCCCCGACGGAGCCCCCGTCGGCATCCTCTCGATCCCGCAGCTCGGGGTCGACGAGGTGATCTCCGAGGGGACGACCTCCGGGGTGCTCATGCACGGACCCGGTCACCGGCGCGACACCGTCCTTCCCGGTCAGGCGGGGGTGAGCGTGCTGATGGGGCGCGCGGCCGCGTTCGGCGGACCCTTCGGTGGTCTCCAGTCCCTGCAGCCGGGCGAGACGTTCACCGTGCGCACCGGGCAGGGCGAGCAGACGTTCGAGGTGCTCGGCGTGCGCTACGCGGGCGATCCGACACCGCCTGCTCCTGTCCGCGGCGAGAGCAGGCTGATCCTCATGACCGCGCGCGGGGCGCCGTACCTCCCGACGGGGGTCGCCTACCTCGATGCCCGCGCCACCGGGGCGGCGAAGCCCGCCGGCGCCCGCCAGACCACTTCGATGACCCTCCCTCCCCAGGCGCAGCCCCTCGCGACCGACATGACGACGGTGTGGGCGCTGGTGTTCGCCCTGCAGCTGCTCGTCGTGGCCGAGTTCGTCGCCGTGTGGGCGTACCGCCGCGTCGGATGGCAGAAGACGTGGATCGTCTTCGCCCCCGTCCTCCTGCTGGCGAGCGTGTTCGTCTCCGACCAGCTCATCCGCCTCCTCCCCAACCTCCTGTGAGCGAGACCCCATGACCTCGACCCCCGATCCCCGCGACGAGGCGAACGCCCCGGCGTGGGACGATGTCGCCCGCACCGAGGTGCACCCCGTCGGCTCCGCCGCGGGAGACACCTCGGACCCCTTCATGACCGACGTCCTGGGCCCCGACGAGGCGTTCATCCTCGCCGAGCTTGAACGCGACGGGCTCGAACGCGACGGGCTCGATCGCGAGGGGCTCGATCGCGACGGGCTCGCCGAGGCGGATCGCGCCGGGGCGACGGCTGTCGCCGCCCCGCCGACGTCGCGGCGCGGGGGGCGGCTCTTCTCCCGTCGGGACCCGTCGCCCTCGGTCGACGTCGCTCCGTCCGCGGCCGCCCCCTTCGACACCCGCACCGCGGTACTCGCCCCGACGGCCCCGCCGGTGTTCACCGCCCCCGGTCTCACGGCGCACGCACCCGCCGCCTGGCCCGAGGTCCCCGCCCCGGCGGCGGCGTCGCTGTCCGAACTCGATGCGCGGTCGATCTCCGCGTGGTTCGGCGATCATCAGGTGCTCCTCGACGTCTCTCTGACCATGCCGGCGGGTCAGGTGACGGCCCTCATCGGCCCGTCCGGGTGCGGCAAGTCGACCTTCCTCCGCATCCTGAACCGCATGCACGAGCTGGTGCCCTCGGCATCCCTCGCCGGCGAGGTGCTGCTCGACGGCGACGACATCTACGACGCCGGGCACCGTCTCATCGACGCCCGCAAGCACATCGGCATGGTCTTCCAGAAGCCCAATCCGTTCCCGGCGATGTCGATCTACGACAACGTCATCGCGGGACTGCGGCTCACCGGCACCCGCGCCTCGCGCGACGAGAAGGACCATCTCGTCGAGACGTCGCTGCAGAGCGCTGGACTGTGGAAGGAGGTCAAGGATCGCCTCCGCGCCCCCGGGGGCGGCTTGTCGGGCGGCCAGCAGCAGCGTCTGTGCATCGCCCGCTCGCTCGCGATCAAGCCGCGCGTGCTGTTGATGGACGAACCGTGTTCGGCTCTCGACCCCACCTCGACCCGCGTGATCGAGGAGACGATGGGCGAGCTGCAGAAGGAGCTGACGATCGTCATCGTCACCCACAACATGCAGCAGGCGCAGCGCGTGTCCCAGCAGTGCGCGTTCTTCCTGGCATCCCAGGGTCAGCCCGGCCACATCGTCGAGCACGGCGACACGGATGCCATGTTCGACTCGCCCATCGACCCCCGCACGTACGACTACGTCAACGGGCGCTTCGGGTGAGGCGCGGCGCATGACCCTCTTCGATCAGCAGACCGCCGTGCTGCCTCCCGCGCGCCCGATCGAGGAGCCCGAGCCGGTCCGGTCGGGGACGGCGCTCCTCCTCGCCCTGCTCGCCGGCGCCCTCGTCGTCCTCCTCTCGGCGGCGGTCTTCATCGCCGAGACGGTGGCCCGCGCCGAGGCGGAGCGGACGGTCGCCGACGGGGTCCGCTCCGCGTGGGCGATCTCCGGGAGCGAGCGCGTGCGGGTCGACATCCCCGGTTCCATCCTCGTGCAGGAGGCCCTCGGACGATTCGACCGCGTCGACGCGACGGTCTTCAGCCTGCCGACCGGCCGCGCCAACGCGGATCTGACCGTCTCCCTCGAGGGCCTGCGAGGGACAGACGGAGGATGGGATGCCGACCGCGTGTCCGCGGCGATGACCCTGACCGCGCCGCAGGCCACCGCGCTCCTGATACCCGCCGAGGAACAGGGACGGGTGCGCATCGACTTCTCGGGAGGCGACATGGTCGTCGGCGGGGCGATGCCCGGCGCGGCCGACGCGAGCGTCACGATGACGCCGCGCTTCGAGGGCGGTCGGCTCGGCGTGGCGCTGTCGGCCGTCACCGTGAACGGAGCGACCCTCTCGGCAGAGCAGGTGCAGGCGCAGACGGGTGCCGATCCCGCCGCGACGGGGCCCGCTCCGCTCTGCCTCGCGGAGACCATGCCGGGCTTCCTGCACCCGCGCGACGTGCGGATCGCCGAAGGGCGTCTGCGCATCGAGTTCGACATCGACCGGGACGCGTCCGAGACCGACGCGGGCCGACGACCCGGCTCCTGCCCCTGACCCGGCGTCGCGCTCTCCCGCCCCGGCTCGCTCCCGCCGCCGCCGCTATGTGCGGCTCTAGCGCCGCGCGCGCGCTCGCACGCGCGTGACGCTCGACAAGGTCGCACGCACCGGCTGCCCCAAGTAGATGCCGAGCGAGGCGCCGACCGCGAGCGCGATGCCGATGGTCGCCGCACCCGCGAGGGTGGTGACCCCGGTCATGAGCACGGCCGGGTCGTCGCCGGACTCCACGATTCCGAGCAGACCCCGGAACACCGCCGCACCCGGGACGAGCGGCAGGATCGCGGCCGTGGTGATGGCCACCGACGGCACGTGCAGACGGTAGGCGACCACGATCCCGACGAAGCTGCCGATGAACGCCCCCACCCCGCTCGCGGCGGCGACCTCGAAGCCGAGACCCGTCGCGGCCACGTAGCCCGCCCACGCCACGAGACTCAGAGCGGCGCTGACGAGGATGATGCGCGCCCCCGCCCCGTTGAACACCGCCACGGCGACGGCGATCACCGCGGCGCCCACGAACTGCAGGACGACGGGTCCGAGGGGGAGGGCCGTCGACGGCGGCGACATCCCCAGTCCGATCACCCGCACGGTCTCGAGTCCCGCGAGGATCCCGAGCACCACGCCGAGCGTCTGCGTCGTCAGCTCGAGGATGCGGCCCGTCGCGGTCAGGGCGAAACCGTCGATGGCATCCTGCGCCGCTCCCACGACCGTGAGCCCGGCGAGCATGAGCACGATCCCGGATGCCACGATCACCGACGGTCTGATCGCGGCCGCCGCCTCGATGCCGGTGTACCGCAGCAGCGGCGACAGTGCCGCCACGACGGTGAGGACGAAGCCGCCGGCGATCTGCGCGAAGAAGTACGGCACGCGCGCGCGGGCCATCAGGTACTGGGTGGTGGCGGCCAGCGCCGCGGCGATGAACGACAGCACCAGCGCGAGCCAGTTGGCGCCGAACATGATCGCGACCCCCGCCGCGAGGGAGGCCTGCGAGACGACGACGATCGCCGGTCGGTAGCGGAACGGCAGGCGCCGGATGGCGCGGCAGCGCGCGATCGCGTCGTCAAGGGCGAGCCCGCCGGTGATCTCGGTCACGAGGGCCTGGAGCCGCTGAAGTTTCGCGTGGTCGGGGACGGAGCCGCGCACGACCCGCAACAGGGTGGTGGGGTGACTGGCCCCGGGCCGGCTGTGCGCGATCGTGATCGAGTTGTAGGTGACGTCGACGTGCACCGGGTCGAGCCCGTACGCCCCGCACACGCGCACGATCGTCAGCGTGACCTCGTTCGCGGGCGCGCCGACGACGAGCATCGTCTCGCCGATGCGGATGGCGAGGTCGAGGATGCGCGTGGCGAGCGCCTCGTCGATGACGGGCAGCAGGGTCGTGTCGAGCGACGTCGCCTCGTCGGCGTGGACGAGTCGGCGCAGCGACGACAGCCAACGGCCGGGGGTGAGCGGCATCCGAACGCTCCAGGGGGAGGGGGGTGGAACCCGTCGATCCTATCCGCGACGCCGTCGGGCGCCGGTGCGCTCGCGCATGGCGGAGGAGGTATGCGCGCGCCTCTAGGATGATCCACGGGCGCGGCTCGAGCGCCGGCGTCGTGACACTCCGACGCACAACCCCTCCGGGAGTTCTCCACATGGCTCTGATCGTCCAGAAGTACGGCGGTTCGTCCGTCGCCGACGCCGAGAGCATCAAGCGCGTCGCCAAGCGCATCGTCGACACCCGTCGTGCCGGTCACGAGGTCGTCGTCGCCGTCAGCGCGATGGGAGACACCACCGACGAGCTGCTCGATCTCGCGGGCCAGGTCGCCCCGATCCCCGCGCCCCGCGAGCTCGACATGCTGCTCTCCAGCGGCGAGCGGATCTCGATGGCGCTGCTGGCGATGGCGATCCACTCGATGGGCTTCGAGGCCCGCTCCTTCACCGGCAGCCAGGCGGGCATGATCACGGATGCCACCCACGGGGCCGCCCGCATCGTCGACGTCACACCGGTGCGCCTGCGCGAGGCCCTCGACGAGGGCGCCATCGTCATCGTCGCCGGCTTCCAGGGCTTCAACCGCGACACCCGCGACATCACCACCCTCGGCCGCGGCGGTTCCGACACCACCGCCGTCGCGCTCGCGGCGGCGCTCGAGGCCGACGTGTGCGAGATCTACAGCGACGTCGACGGCATCTTCACCGCCGACCCCCGCGTCGTCCCGCTCGCGCGCAAGCTCGGCCGCGTCGGCAGCGAAGAGATGCTCGAGCTCGCCGCCAACGGCGCCAAGGTGCTCTACATCCGCGCGGTCGAGTACGCCCGCCGTCACGGCGTGCTGATCCACGCGCGTTCCACGTTCAGCGCGAGCGAGGGCACCTGGGTGCTCGACGCCTCGAAGAAATCCCCGCTCGTCCCCGAGGGAGCCACCATGGAAGAGCCCATCGTCGCCGGCGTCGCCACCGACCTCAGCCAGGCGAAGATCACCGTCATCGGCGTGCCCGACGTGCCCGGCAAGGCCGCCGACATCTTCAAGATCGTCGCGAAGTCCGGCGCCAACGTCGACATGATCGTGCAGAACGTCTCGGCCGCCGCCACCGGCCGCACCGACATCTCGTTCACCCTTCCCAAGACCGATGCCACGACGGCGCTGAAGGCGCTCGCCGGAGAGCAGGCCGAGGTCGGGTTCGAGAGCCTCGTGCACGACGACCAGATCGGCAAGCTCTCGGTCGTCGGCGCGGGCATGCGGACGCACTCGGGCGTCTCGGCGACCCTCTTCGAGGCGCTCAGCATGGCCGGGGTCAACATCGAGATGATCTCGACCTCCGAGATCCGCATCTCGGTGGTCGTGCGCGGCGTCGACCTCGCCGAGGCGGCCCGCCTCGTGCACACGGCGTACGGTCTCGACGGCGACGCCGAGGCCACCGTGCACGCCGGCACCGGTCGCTGACCCCTCGGAACAGTCTTCGCGCGTCGACCTGGGGCTTCGCTCCCTGAGTGCTGCGGTGGTTCCGTTGCCGGAAGCGGCAGACCCCCTGCGTCGTGTCCCTCCCCACGACCCGGTCCGCCGACCGGCGCCGTCGTCGATCCGGGCTCGTCCCGCAACGCGACGCAGGAACTTCTCCCGCCCTGCGGCGGATTTCCGCCGGATTCCGGCGCGAGAGCGACAGATCTCCTGCGTTTTGCCGCCCGGGTCATCGCCTCTCGGCGACCCGCGCTAATCTGACCCGAACCGCCGCCGTCGCGGCATCCGCCACCCGAAACACCCGAGGACCTCGCATGACCCGCATCTCCGATTCCGGAATCTCCCTCGCCGTCGTCGGCGCCACCGGCCAGGTCGGCACCGTGATGCTCGAGATCCTCGCCGAGCGGTCGTTCCCGATCCGCGAGCTGCGCCTGTTCGCGACGTCGCGTTCGGCCGGGTCGTCGATCGAGTTCGGCGGGCACTCCGTGATCGTCGAAGACGTGGCCACGGCCGACCCCGCCGGCGTCGAGGTCGCGCTGTTCTCCGCCGGGGCCACCGGCTCCCGCGCGCACGCGCCCCGCTTCGCCGAGGCCGGCGCCCTGGTCATCGACAACTCCAGCGCGTGGCGCATGGATGCCGAGGTCCCCCTCGTCGTGAGCGAGGTCAACCCGCACGCGATCGACCAGGCCGTGAAGGGCATCGTCGCCAACCCCAACTGCACGACCATGGCCGCGATGCCCGTGCTGAAGGTCCTCGACGCCGAGGCGGGCCTCGAGCGCCTCATCGTCAGCACCTACCAGGCTGTCTCGGGCTCGGGGCTGGCCGGGGCGCAGGAGCTGCTCGGCCAGGTCGAGGGCGTGCTCGCGCAGGGCGACGTCGAGCGCCTCGTGCGCGACGGCTCGGCCCTGGACTTCCCCGAGCCCGAGAAGTACGTCGCCCCGATCGCCTTCGACGTCATCCCCTTCGCCGGCAACCTCGTCGACGACGGTCTGAACGAGACCGACGAGGAGAAGAAGCTGCGCAACGAGAGCCGCAAGATCCTCGAGCTCCCTGACCTCCGCGTCGCGGGCACCTGCGTGCGCGTCCCCGTCTTCACCGGCCACTCGCTGAGCATCAATGCCGAGTTCGCCCGCGACCTCACCCCCGAGCGCGCCCGCGAACTCCTCGCCGACGCCCCCGGCGTGCGTCTCGAGGAGGTCCCGACTCCGCTGCAGGCGGCGGGAACCGACCCCAGCTACGTCGGCCGCATCCGCGCCGACCAGTCGGCGCCCGAGGGCAAGGGTCTCGTGCTGTTCATCAGCAACGACAACCTGCGCAAGGGAGCCGCGCTGAACGCCGTGCAGATCGCCGAGCTCGTCGCCCAGAAGCGTCTCGCGACCGCCTGAGACACGGCATCCGGATGCCGCTCGCGAGGTGTCTCGACATCGAACCGACCGATCTCTCGATGTCGAGACACCTCACGGCCCGCACCTAGAATCGACGGGTGACTGAAAACGTCGATGTTCTCCTCATCGGTGGCGGCATCATGTCCGCCACTCTCGGCACGCTGCTGAAAGACCTCCAGCCCGATCTGAAGATCGCGGTGCTGGAGCGCCTCAGCGACGTCGCGCAGGAGAGCTCCAACGCGTGGAACAACGCCGGCACCGGTCACGCGGCGCTGTGCGAGCTGAACTACACCCCTGAGGGCAAGGACGGCTCGATCGATCCCGCCAAGGCGGTGACGATCAACGAGCAGTTCCAGCAGAGCCGTCAGCTGTGGGCCTCGCTCGTGGCCGAGGGCGTGCTCGACGAGCCCTCGACGTTCATCAACGCCACCCCGCACATGACGTTCGTGCGGGGCGAGAAAGACGTCGCCTTCCTCCGCAAGCGCTACGAGGTGCTCAAGCAGCAGCCCTTGTTCGCTGGCATCGAGTACACCGAGGACTCGCGCGTCATCAACCAGTGGGCGCCCCTGCTCATGCAGAAGCGGCGCAAGGGCGAGCCCTTCGCCGCCACGCGCGTCCCCGCCGGCGCCGACGTCGACTTCGGCTCGCTCACGCGACAGCTGTTCGCGAACCTGCGCGAGAAGGGCGTCGAGGTCGTCACCAACCACGACGTCAAGAAGCTGAAGAAGCAGAAGGACGGGTCGTGGGAGGTGTTCTACCGCCACGTGATCGGCGGCACCCCCGGCTCGATCAACGCGAAGTTCGTCTTCGTCGGCGCGGGCGGCTGGGCGCTCAAGCTCCTGCAGCGCTCCGGCATCCCCGAGATCAAGGGCTACGGCGTCTTCCCGATCGGTGGGCAGTGGCTCAAGACCTCCAACCCCGACATCGTCGCGAAGCACCGCGCCAAGGTGTACTCCCAGGCGTCGGTCGGCGCCCCGCCCATGTCGGTCCCGCACCTCGACACGCGCGTGATCGACGGCGAGTCGTCGCTGCTGTTCGGCCCGTTCGCCACGTTCAGCCCGAAGTTCCTCAAGAACGGCTCGATGCTCGACATCGTGACGCAGGTGCGCCCGCACAACATCGGGCCCATGCTGAAGGTCGCGGTCGACAACCCGAGCCTGATCAAGTACCTCGTGAGCGAGCTGCTGAAGACCCACTCGAAGAAGGTCGACAGCCTGCGCGACTTCATGCCGACGGCGAAGGACGAGGACTGGGAGCTGCTCGACGCCGGTCAGCGCGCCCAGGTGATGAAGCGGGACAAGGACAAGGGCGGCGTGCTGCAGTTCGGCACCGAGGTCGTCACCGCGGCCGACCACTCGATCGCCGGTCTGCTGGGTGCCTCGCCGGGCGCCTCGACCGCGGTGTCGATCATGCTGGGCCTGATCAAGACCTGCTTCCCCGAGCGGATGCCGCAGTGGGAGCCGCGCCTGCGCGAGCTCATCCCCAGCTACGGCGAATCGCTGAACACGCAGCCCGAGATGGCTCGCAAAGAGCTGGACGCCACGGCTCGCGCGCTCGCGATCAACCCCTGAGGCCCGCGTGGCGAAGCTGTACTTCCGCTACGGCGCGATGAACTCGGGCAAGTCCACCGCGCTGCTGCAGGCGGCGTACAACTACGAGGAGCGCGGTCAGCGCGTGCTGCTGGCCAAGCCCGAGATCGACACCAAGGGCGCCGATCAGATCGACAGCCGCCTCGGCGTGACGCGACCGGTCGACTTCCTCGTGGGGGCGTCCGACGACCTGCGCGAGACGTTCCACGCGGCGGCCGGTCACGCCCCGGTCGCGTGCCTTCTGGTGGACGAGGCGCAGTTCTTCACCGCCGAGCAGGTAGACGACCTCTTGCGCATCGCGGTGCTCGACGGCATCCCGGTCCTGGCGTATGGCATCCGCACCGACTTCCGCACCGAGGCGTTCCCGGGGTCGGCGCGCCTGATGGAGATCGCGCACAGCCTCGAAGAGCTCAAGACGATCTGCCGGTGCGGGCGCAAGGCGATCTTCAACGCCCGGCTCGTCGGCGGACGCTTCGTCTTCGACGGCGATCAGGTCGCGATCGACGAGGGGCAGATCGCGGGCGAGGTCACCTACGAGTCGATGTGCGCGGCCTGCTACCTGCGCGAGTCCGGAGGGCGTCTCGACGGTCGCTGAGTCGTCCCGAGGTCGCTCCGCTGCGGCCGCGTGGCCGGCTCGCGTCGACGCCGAGACGGCACGTCGCCGACGAGTCGGTTGCAGGATGCCGCCGAGATGTCAGCGGGATGCCGTCTCGCGATCGAACGGCCGGGCCCCGCGTCGACCGCGCACCGGCCTCGGCCCGGCGGACGCTCCGGCGATGTCGGCGGTGACCGATAGCCTGGAGGTATGCGCGTCCTCCTCGCCGGCGGTGCCGGTTACATCGGAACCCACACGGCCGTCGCCCTCCTCGAGGCCGGTCACGACGTCGTCCTTCTCGACGACCTCTCCGGCACCCACGCCGTCGCCGCGGAGCGCGTCGAGCGCATCACCGGCAAGCCCGCGCCGCTGGTCGTCGGCGACGCCGCCGACGAGGGCGTGGTCACGGGCGTGTTCGACGAGCACGGACCGATCGACGCGATCATCCACCTCGCGGCGTTCAAGGCCGTGGGAGAGAGCACGCAGAAGCCGCTCGCGTACTACTCGAACAACCTCGACACCACGTTCACGCTGCTGAAGGTGGGCATCGCCCGCGGCATCCGCTCGTTCGTCTTCTCGAGCACCGGCACGGTCTACTCCGATCCGGACGACCTGCCGTTCACCGAGGAGTCCACGACGAGCGTCGATTTGTCGAACGCGTACAGCAAGTCCAAGCGCATGAACGAGGTCGTCCTCGCCGACGTGGCCCGGGTGAACCCGGAGCTCAACGTCACAGTGCTGCGGTACTTCAACCCGGTGGGCGCGCACGCGTCGGGTCTCATCGGCGAAGACCCCGCCGGCATCCCGAACAACCTCATGCCCTTCGTCTCGCGCGTCGCGATCGGCTCGCTCGACGAGATCGGCGTCTTCGGCGACGACTACGACACCCCCGACGGCACGGGCCTGCGCGACTACATCCACGTCGTCGACCTGGCCGAGGGGCACGTCGCGGCCCTCGAGCAGGCGCAGCCGGGTCACCAGGTGTTCAACCTCGGCACCGGGCGCCCCGTGAGCGTGCTCGAGCTCGTGGCGTCGTTCGAGAAGGCCGTGGGTCACGAGCTGCCGAAGAAGATCCTCGACCGCCGTCCGGGCGACGTCGCAGCGACCTACTGCGACCCCGCGAAGGCCGCCGAGGTGCTGGGATGGCGGACGCGGTTCTCGATCGACGACGCCTGCCGCGACTACTGGAACTGGCAGACGAAGAACCCCGCGGGGTACGCCACCACCGCCGAGGCGTGATCGCGCGCGCGTAGGGTGATGTGGTCCGGCCACATCCTCGCGCGCCGGACGGAGGGGACCCCATGCCGAACAGCGCGCCGCGGGCCTGGCAGATCGTGCTCGAGCGCATCGAGGTCGATCTGCGCGACGGTCGTCTCGGCCCGGGCGACCGGCTGACGCCCGAGCGCGAGCTCGCCGCCCAGCTGGGCGTCGGGCGCTCGAGCGTGCGCGAGGCCGTGCGCGTGCTCGAGGTGCTCGGTGTCGTGCGGACGGCGACCGGCTCGGGACCGTCCGCGGGCGCGATGATCGTCACCACGCCGCGCGGGGGCCTCGCGGCGTTCCTGCGCCTGCAGGTGGCGGCGAACGGCTTCCCCCTCAGCGACGTGGTGCGCACACGCGTCGTGCTCGAGGGCGACGTCGCCGAGCGGCTCGCGCGCTCCGACGCGGACCTCACCGAGATCGTCGGCATCCTCGACGCGATGGATGCCGCCGACCTCGCGCCGGAAGAGTTCCTCGCCCTCGACGCCCGCTTCCACCAGTCGCTGGCCGAAGCGTCGGGCAACGCGGTGATCGCCGCGATGATGGCGGGCCTGCGCAGTTCGATCGAGGCGTACACGCAGGCCGGCGCGGCGCGACTGGGCTCCTGGACGCGGACGGCCGACCGGCTGCGGCAGGAGCACCGGCGGATCGTCGACGCCGTGGCCCGCGGCGACGCCGACGACGCGCGCGAGCGGGTGCGCGGCCACATCACCGACTACTACACCGAGGTGGCGCAGGCGCTGAGCCCCTCCGACCCCGCCGACGACGCGATCGGCGACGCCGCGCGCGCCGCCGTGCGCGCATCCCTGCCCTCCCGAGAGGAAGCCCCGTGACCGATCGTCCCGCCCGCCCGCCCCGCCCGCAGCACGTCCTCCACGTCGTCGGGACCGAGCGACTGAGCCCGCACCTGGTGCGCGTGCGTGCGCGGGGGACCGACCTGTCGGCGTTCCGCGAGAGCCCGCACACCGACGCGTACGTCAAGATCACCTTCGCCAAGCCCGAACTGGGGCTCGAGCCGCCGTACGACCTCGCCGCCCTGCGCGAGACGCTCGCCCCCGGCGACCTCCCCGTCACCCGCACGTACACCGTGCGCGCCGTCTCCGGCGACGAGCTCACGATCGATTTCGTCGTGCACGGCGACGAGGGTCTCGCCGGCCCCTGGGCCGCGGCGGCGCAGCCGGGGGACCGGCTCGTGGTCTCCTCGCCCGGGGGAGGCTACGCGCCCGACCCCGCGGCGGACTGGCACTTCTTCGCCGGCGACGAATCGGCTCTGCCGGCCATCGCGGCCTCCCTCGAGGCACTGACTCCGGATGCCGTGGGCGCGGCGTTCCTGGAGGTGCAGTCCGCGGGGGATCAGGTGCCCCTGAGCGCGCCTCCCGGGGTCGTCGTCACGTGGGTCTACCGCGGGGAGGCGCCGGCCGGCGCGACGCCGGTTCTGGTGGAGGCGGTGGCCGGGTGGCATCCGCTCGACGGCCGTGGGCAGGTGTTCGCGCACGGTGAGCGCGAGGCGATGAAGGCGCTGCGCGACATCGTCTTCACCCGGTGGGGACTCGAGCGTGCCCAGGTCTCGCTGTCGGGTTACTGGGCGTACGGACGCACCGAAGACCGGTTCCAGGCCGAAAAACGCGAACCGATCGGCAAGATCCTCTGACGCCCTCGGGTCGACCGGTTTCCGGCGCGAGCCCTCAGGCCTGCGCGCGCTCCGGGAGCGTGGGGATGAGCTGCTCGAGGAAGTCCGCGGTGTCCTCCCAGCCGTGCACGGCCTGGCAGGTCACGCCCATGGCCAGGACCGGGTAGTCGTTGCCGTCGGGATCGAGCCGGTCGCCGACGAAGAGCATGTCGTCGAGGGGGATTCCGGTGGTCTCGGCGAGCTTGCCCATGCCGTAGGCCTTGTCGATCCCGCGGTGAGTGATGTCGACCGAGGTCGATCCGCCCGAGCGCACCTCCAGGTCGGGGATGCGCGCGGCGACGGCCTCGCGGAGGCTGTTCTTCTTCTCACCCGTGGGGTCCCACGCCATCTTCGCATCGAGCGGGGCGGACTGGCCGAGGGCGGAGAACGTGATCTGCGACCCCCGGTCTTCGAGGATGTCGCCCCACGGCTCGGACTCCCAGAGGCCGAGGCGCTCGGCCTCTTCGCGCACCGCGGAGAGGGCACGCTGCTTCTCGTCGTCGGTGAGCGAGTGGGCGTACACGGTCTCGATCCCGGCGGGCGTGAGCCGGTAGTACTGCGTGCCGCAGGTGGGCATGAGGTGGAACTGCGCGAGGAGCTCCGGGGATGCCTCGGGCAGGCGCTCGACCACCTGGGAGCGGAACTGCTGCAGCTGACCGCCCGAGATGATGGCCACCTCGACGCGCGCGGCCAGCGCCAGGAGCAGTTCGCCGATGCGCGGGTCGATGGCCGACTTGGACGGCGCGAGGGTGTCGTCGAGGTCGAAGGCGACGAGGCGGGGCGAGGCGTCGGACACGGGGCTCCTAGAAAGGGGTCGTCGTGCGCACGCGACGCACGGGCTGCTGTCGACGGGCACCGGAAGGTGCCACGTGATCGCCCTCGATTCTACGGGTGACCGCGAGCGACGCCCGTCGCCGGTGAACGGGCGATGAGCGGGCGACGCGGTGGCCTCAAACCTTGCGCGACAGGGTGCCGATCCGTTCCCCGGCGCGGTCGTACACCGTCATCGTGTCGCCGGAGATCTCGGCGGATCGGATCCGGCGCAGCCACGTGTCCACTCCGAGGCACGCTTTCAGGGTGCCGATCCCCAGGGAGAAGGAAAGTCGATCGCCGTCGACCGAATAGGAGCCCAGGATGCCGTTGCACCCGTCGCTGCCGCGCACTTCCCCGTCACTCATGACGAGGTGTTCCGTTCCCGTCCCCACCCATTCCTCGCCCGTGAACGGCGGATCGGATCGCGGGCTGCGAAAGACGATTCCCATGCTCATGAATGCGACCGCCGTTATGGCCCCCCACCTGCGGATCATGAGATTCTCCTCATCTTTGACGGAATGCGAAAAAAGTTCTTACCCAACGCTCAGCTTGTCATAAGGTGATTCGCGACGCTGAGAGGTGGGTGGGGGCCCGATCAACGGTTCCCGTCCTGCTCATGGTGCGTTTTTTCACCAACGACATGAGATGAGACGATGACACGAAACATGAAGCGTATGGGGTGGGCCGGTGCGTCCGCCGCTCTCGCGCTCACCGCGTCCGGCTTGCTGGCCCCCGCGGTCGCCTTCGCCGGTGACGACCAGTCGGTTGCGCCCACGTCGGGCGCCGAGTTCGACGCGACCGCCAAGCAACTGCTGAGCAGCGACGAGCAGGTCCAGGCCGTCGCGAAGGACGGAAACGGCAACGTCGTCGTCTACGCCACCGCCGATGAGTCCGCCCTGCAGGGTGAGGCGAAGACGTTCGTCCAGTCGAAGTCGAACGTCGAGGTCCGGGTCATCGACAGCCCGGTCAAGGCCCTCGCGAAGAACGACGTCGTCGCCGGCGCCGGGTACTTCTCGACCGACCCCGCCAACCCCGGCCCGGGTGGTCTGTGCTCGATCGGCTTCACCGGGTGGAGCCCCCAGGGCAAGCCCGCGGTCATCACCGCCGGTCACTGCAACGAAGACGGCCTGTTCTCGGCCAGCTTCCTGACGCTGCCCTCGGGCGACCCCGCCGGTGGCGGCGACAGCGAGAACGGCGACGTCAAGGTCACCGACGAGCTCGGCACGCTCGCCTTCTCGCAGTTCGGCGGTCCCGGCAACAGCGTCGGCGCCGACGGCGACAACACTTCCGTTGACATCGCAACGATCGACGTCACCAACGCCGACCTCGACCTGCTCCCCGAGATCACCGACTGGACCACCGCGAAGAGCGAGGACCTGTCGGCCTCGACTATCGACGTCAAGGCCGTCGGCTCCGCGCAGGTGCAGCAGGCCGCCTCCAAGTCGGGCCGCACCACCGGTTACACCACCGGCACCGTGACCGGTGTCGACGGGTGGTCGCGCATCGGCAAGCCCGACAACACCTTCCGTTGGGTCAAGGGCTTCGCCGTCGAGAGCGACTCCCGCATCGTCAAGGAGGGCGACTCCGGCGGAGCCGTCTTCCAGGGCAACACCGCGGTGGGCGTCGTCTCCGGTGGCGATGAGGATGGTGTCTTCATGTGGGCCGCCGACCTCCAGGCCGGTCTCGCGCAGACGGACGGCTACACCGTCGCGCTCAAGATCGACGCTCCCGCCCTCACCACCCCCGCCGACGGCGGCACGGTGGGCGTCGGCGGCGTCATCTCCGGTACCGCTCAGGTGGGCACCACGCTGAAGGTCAAGCCCTCGAACGGCGACTCCTTCGACGTGACCGTCGACGGTTCGGGCAACTGGAGCTTCCCCGCTCCCGACAAGCTCGGCACCTACTCCTTCTCGCTCACCTCGGTCAGCGGATACAACACCTCGGCCACGGTCGACGCCTCCGTCGAGGTCAAGGCCGAGGCTCCGGTCATCACGACGCCGGCAAACGGCTCCACGGTCGAGAACGAGCTCACGGCCATCTCGGGCACCGGCCTCGCCGGCGCGACGGTCACCCTGACGGGCGACGTCAAGGGCTCCGCGAAGGTCGCCGAGGACGGCTCCTGGTCGGTCAAGACCGACCTGGGCATCGGTCAGTACAAGGTCACCGCCACGCAGGCGCGTGACGGCGAGACCTCGGCCGCGGCCACCGTCGAGTTCACCGTCGCCCCCTCGGCTCCGGTCATCACCGGCATCCAGGACGGCGAGTCGTACAGCGGCGCCGCGGTTCCCACCGCCATCACGGGTACGGGCCTGACGGGCGCCGACATCACGGTGACCATCAACGACGCGAAGGTCGGCGAGACGGTCGTCAAGGACGGCAAGTGGTCGGTCGTGCTCAAGGACGCCCTGGCCCCCGGTGACTACGCCGTGGTCGCCACCCAGACGGTCGACGGTGTCTCGAGCTCCGCGTCGGTGAGCTTCTCGGTCGCCGCCGCTCCCGCGCCCTCGCCCTCGCCCAGCGGCACCCCCGCTCCCGGTGGCAACCCCGGCGGCGGCAACGGTGGCGGCCTGGCCAACACCGGTATGGGTGACGTCGCTCCCCTCGCGTGGGGCGCTCTCGCCCTCATGCTGGGTGGCTTCGGTGCCCTCGGCTACCGCAAGGTGCGTCGCGCCACGCGCTAAGCATCTCTGAGTCAGCGCCCCCGGTGCCTTCCCGTTTCGGAAGGCCCCGGGGGCGCTTTCGTTCGTGCCGCCTTCGGCGCACCGCGGTGGGGCGTGGGGATCTCCGAGGTCGCCGCGGAGCGCGATATCGGGTGCTCACGATCCCGCGTGCGGGGACGGGCGGGGAGGTCGCCGGAGCTACGCGGGGTCGCGCCGCTCGCCCGCAGCACGGAAACGGAGAAGGGCTCCCGCTCCGGGCGTTGCACTGCTTGCCTGCAGCTGGAAAACGAAGAAGGGCTCCCGCGCTGCGGGGTTGCGCCGGGTGCCTGCAGTCGTGGAAACGGAGAAGGACTCCCGCTCCGGGCGTTGCGCCGCTTGCCTGCAGCGGGGAAACGGAGAAGGGCTCCCGCTCTGCGGAAGCCCTTCTCCGTGATGCGATGGTCGGGGTGACAGGATTTGAACCTGCGGCCTCGTCGTCCCGAACGACGCGCGCTACCAAGCTGCGCCACACCCCGTTGCAACTTGAAAAGTCTACCCTGTCGCGGGCCATGCTCCGAACCACGGGACGCTCCGGGCGCGCCGCGTCCCGAATGCGCGCGCTGTCGCACAGGTGGCGACGACCCGCTGACGAGCGGATCGTCGCCCCCGGGTCAGGATGTCGGCATCCGTCGACGACGTGCGACCGCCCAGGCGAGAACGCCCACGCCGGCCGCTGTGACAGTCACTCCGATGCCGCTCGCGGCGGCCATCCCCGGGATTCCGGTCGCGGCGAGAGACGCGGCCGGCGCGGCCGCGGGAACAGGGACGGCCGCCGAAGGCGAGGCCAAAGGGGCGGCGACGGCGGTCGGGGTCGGGCTCGCGGTCGGCGCCACGGGAGCGACCTGCTCCGTCTGCGACGGCGAGGCGAATCGCTCCACCCAGCGGTAGCCCGGGGCGACGAACGGCGCGTCGTCCGGTGTCTGCTCCGCACGGTCGATCCGCCACACCGCCGTGTACACGCCCGGGCCGGGAAGCGGCGGTGCCTGCACCGTATAGGTCCCCGGTCCGACCGTCGGGTCGGTACGAAGGGTGAGCTGCAAGATGGGCGCGAGGTTCGCGGGGATCTCGTCGGACTCGGCCGGCCACGCGTTCGTGCGGTACACGTCCGCCGTGGCCGTGAGAGTCGTGAACGATCCGTCGCTCCGACGCGGCCACACGCCCTCGAGGGGGCTGACCGTCACCTGGTCGACGAACGCCCCGTCGACGAGGCGCGCCGTCGTCCGGATGCGCGGGGAGAAGCGCACCGGGCGAGGTGCGGCATCCTGGGTCGACAGGTCGAAGGTCCAGGGGGCGGCCGGCCCCGCGGACTCCTGCTGTCCCGGTGTCGAGAAGTAGCGGATGGCCGCCGCGCGGACGGTGAACGAGCCCGAAGCCCGCACGACGTACGGTCGGCCGTCGACGGACGCCGACGCGGGCGCGACGATCGGGAACGTGTCCCCGGCTCGGACGTTCTCGCGCACGGCGGATCCGGTGTCGGTGAAGACGGCGTTCTCGAGGTGGACGGAGCCCGTCGCGGCAGGGTCGATGTCGACGGTCAGCGCGCCTTTCGTGGGGTCGTCGGCGTCGGTGGTCAGGGTCAGCGACCCGCTCGTGCGCGGAACGGGAATCGCTTCGGCCTCGGCGAGATAGCGCTGCGCGCGCTCTTGGACGGCGCTGCTGTTCTCGGGGCTCGCGCGCCGCATGATGAAGTCGATCGCCCCGGCGAGGTCGTCTCCCTCGTAGCCCCACGAATGCAGGGTCGTCTGCCGATCGACGATCGCCTTGACCGCCCAGCCCACGCTCGCCGCCTGCACCGGATCATCGGTCTGGCCGTAGGCGGTCACGAGGTGGTTGATCGAGACGAGCTGCTGGGGAGTGAGTCCGTTGACGTCGCTCGAGGTGCCGTGATCGGTCGTCGCATCCGTCGCCACGGGGAGCCCCGGATGGATGCAGTACGTGTGCACGTCTCCGACGCGCATGGATCCGTGCCATCCCGTGCGGGAAAGCGGTGCCCAGGTGCCGAAGCCGGTGCCGCGGTCGGCGGCGACGGCGGCCGGGGCGCCGGCGAGCGTGCCGATCAGGACGGTGAGCAGGAGGAGGGCGGCGGGCAGTCGCCGTGGCGGCGACGGTGGACGGTGCATGGGTCTTCCCTTCGGTCGAGGACTTCGATCGTCGGGGAAGCGCGGGAGGCGGATAGCGCGAAAGAGGCCGATCCGTGGATGGATCGGCCCCTTTCCCGGCGGGGGAGGAGTGGTCAGCGAGGGAGCAGCGTGAGCAGACTCGCCTCGGGGCGGCACGCGAAGCGCACCGGAGCATAGATCGAGTGCCCGAGGCCCGCGCTGACGTTCAGCGGCACGCTGCGTCCGCCCGAGGACCACTCGCTCAGCCCGCGCGCCTGGTCCAGCGGCAGGTCGCAGTTCGACACGAGGGCCTTGCGGCTGAACGGCACGCGTACCTGACCGCCGTGCGTGTGACCCGCCAGCAGGACGTCGGCCCCGAAGTCGACGAACGTGTCGAGGGTGCGGGTGTAGGGGGCGTGCATCACGCCGAGGGTGAGGTCCGCCGCTGGCAGGGATGCCAGCACGGGAGGGATCAACTCGGGCTTGTCCCACTTGCGGTGGGCGTCGTTGACGCCGAAGGCGGTCACGCGCAGTCCCTTGACCTCGACCGACACCGCGGTGTCGTCGAGGACGTGCCACCCCAGGTCGTCGGTGAAGAACCGGTCGAGCGCGTCGACGTCGAGGTGCTTGTGCGCGGGGAGGTTGCCCGAGGGGCCGATGAAGTAGCGCAGCGGATTGCGGGGCGCGGGCTCCTGGAAATCGTTGGAGCCGTGCACCACGAGACCCGGAACGCCGCGGAGGGGCGAGAGGGCGGAGCGGATGCCGGTGAGCCCGTCGCGGTGCCCGAGGTTGTCGCCCGTGTTGATCACGAGGTCGGGGGAGAGCTCCGCCAGTCGGGCCATCCACTCCTGCTTGCGGTGCTGCCACGGCGCCATGTGGGCGTCGGAGACGTGCAGGACGCGCACGGGCTCAGCGCCCTTCGGCAGCACGCGCAGGGCGTGGTAGCGGACCGTGAAGAGGTAGCGTTCGATCCCCATCCCCCACACGGCCGCCCCGACGGCGGCCGCCCCCGCTACCCCGAGGGGCGCGAGGGCGGCCTTCACCACGGGACGGGTCACGAGGGGCAGTCCTTCGCGACGATCGTCAGGGTGATGTTGGTGTTCTTGTTCGCGGACGAGCCGCCGGCCGGGTTGGTCGAGACGACCTGTCCCTCCGCCGGAGCCTTCTCGTCCTTCGAGCACGAACCGATGGAGACGGTGCCGAAGCCCGCGGACAGCATCGCGGCGCGCGCCGAGCTCACCGGCTGGCCGGCCACGTCGGGCACGGTCCCGCCCTGGCCGTTGCCGGGGTTCAGCGTGATGACGGAACCGGCCGGAGCGGATCCGCCGCCGGGGTTCTGCGCCGCGACGCGGTCGTTTCCGAAGTCGGCGTCGACCGGGTCGCCGATCGAGACGCGGAAGCCCGCGTTCTCGAGGGTCGATCGGGCGCTGTCGATGGACTGACCGACGACGTTCGGCAGATCGCGCTGCTGCGTGCGCAGCGAGCTCGACGGCGGATCGGGGAATCGATCGCCGCCGTAGAACTCGTCGGCGGCGCGCTGGGTCGCCTTGGCGATCGAGTAGCGCATGTCGGACAGCTGCTGGCCGTTCGAGTACTTGCCGAACAGGGTCTGGATGCCGCGCCAGTTGCCGACCCACACCGCGGTGGTGACCTTGGTCGAGGACTCGATCATCCAGGTGTTCCAACCCTCGTGCGTACCGGTCTTGCCGAGCACGGGAGTGCCGTCGCCCGGGTTCGCCGAGGCACCCGTTCCGCCGCTGGTCATGACCCCCTGCAGCGCGTATCCGGCCGCGGCGGCCACATCGGCGGTCAGCGCCGGCTGGCAGTCGCGCTCAGGAATCCGCCGCTCGGCGCCGTCGCTGTCGGTCACCTTGTCGATCACCTTCGGCTGGCAGTGCGTACCGCCGTTGGCGACGGTGGCGTAGGCGCCCGCCATAGCCAGAGGCGAGACGGGGTCGTTTCCGATCACGTTGTTGGCGACGGCCATGTCGATGTCGGTGCCGTTGCCGCGCGTGACGCCGAGCTTCTTCGCGGTCTTGGCGATGTCGCACAGGTCGAGCTCAGAGGCCATCGCGAGGTAGCCCGTGTTCAACGAGTCGCGCGTGAAGCGAAGCGGTGTGCCCACGTATCCCGGGTTGTTCGCGAAGTTCTGGATGGTGTCTTTCTTGTCGAAGTTGATCCAGTCGCCGGTGCACGAGTTCTTCATGTTCGGCACCGGGCCGAGACGACCGTTGAGGTTCTCGTTGAGGGAGTGCCCCTTCTCGAGCCAGTCGATGAGGGTGAACAGCTTGAACGTCGATCCGGCGTTGAAGCCGTCGGAGCCGCCGAACGTGCTGTCGCCGGCGAAGACGATCGAGTTGTACGACGGATCCGCCTCCGCCTGCGCCTGGTCCTGCGTGAACTTGGTGTTCTGCGCGATCGCGAGGACGCGACCGGTGCCCGCCTCGAGGCTGACCGCGGTCGAGCCGAAGTCCATGTTGGGGTACATGGCCGGCGCGTTGTCGTTCATCGCCTGCTGCGCGGCATCCTGGACACGCCAGTCGAGCGTGGTCTGGATGGTGAGACCGTCCTGGCGCAGCGCGCGCACGCGGTCGTCGGTCTCCTCGCCGAAGGCGGGGTCGTTCAGGATCGTCGAGACCACGTACTGGCAGAAGTACGGAGCGGCCGAGACGACGCAGCCCTGGTCGGTCGAGGTGATCTGCGGGGTGATCGGCTCGATCGCGAACTGCACGTATTGCTCGTGCGTGATCTTGCCGTCGGCCTCCATGCGGCTCAGCACGTAGAGCTGACGGCCCTTCGTCTCGCTGTAGCCGTCGGCGGCGTTCACGAGCTGCTCCTGCGTGATCTCGCCGTTGTCGCGGAGCGTGTACAGGGCTTGGATCGTGCCCTGGTCGACGTCGTCGATCGAGCCGTCGGGTGCCTTGTTCCACGCGGTCTCGCCGTCGTTGATCGAGCCCTCGGGGATGTCGATGCGGAACCGGTTGGGGTTCTGCACCATTCCCGCGAGAACCGCGGCCTGGCCGATGTTCAGCTGCGAGGCCGGGACGTTGAAGTACCGCTTGGCGGCGGCGTCGATGCCGTAGGTGACCCCGCCGAAGTTCGCGATGTTGAGGTAGCCGAGGAGGATCTGGTCCTTCGTGTACTCCTTCTCGAGCTGCACGGCGTAGCGCATCTCCTGGAGCTTGCGCTGGTAGCCCGCGGCGCCGTCGGACTGGATGGCCTCGAGGGCGCACTTCTGCAGGGCCTCGTCGCGCGTCATGGCGGGAGTGGTGTCGGTCGCGTCGACGGCCTTGGCGTCGCGCTCGCAGCGCTGCACGAGCACGTTCTTCACGTACTGCTGGCTGATCGAGGAGCCACCCTGGGTCTCGCCGCCCGAGGCGTTGCTGAGCAGGGCTCGGGTCGTTCCGATGAGGTCGACGCCGCCGTGCTGGTAGTAGCGGGGGTCTTCCGACGACAGGATCGCGTCGTACATGACCGGGTTGACCTGGTCGAAGGTGACCGGGGAGCGGTTCTGGTCGAAGAACTTCGCCAGCACCTGGTCGCCGGCCATCAGCGTCGTCGGCTGCATGAGCTCGTCGGGCTGCAGGTAGCTCGGCATCTTGTCGAAGATCGTGATGGCGCTGGAGGCGGCGGCGCCGGAGACGGCGATGGCCGGCGTCACGGCGGCGGTGACGAGGAGTCCGGCGACCGCGCTCAGGCCGACGAGGCCGACGATGCCGCCGAGGGCACCGCTAGCCGTTCGTTTGTTCTCGGGCATAGGCTTGATGCTAAGCGACGTTGCTGGGCGATGCCTCGAAGGCGTGCGCTCGCGCGCGCACCTATCCGATTCCGCGCGCGAGGTCCTCGCGCGCGGCGACCGCCGGGAGCCGTCACATGACCACGTGGGAATACCTCACCACGCCGCTGCTGATCCACAACACCGCCGCGATCCTCAACAACTGGGGCAAGCAGGGGTGGGAGCTCGTCCAGGTGGTGACCGGCCCCGAGGGCGGCCTGGTCGCCTACTTCAAGCGCCCCGTGGGCGGCGGGTCCGCCAACGCCGGTCTCGGTGCGGCCGAGGCCGCCGCGCGCCAGTTCGAGGGCCAGCAGTGAGCGTCTCGGAGCGCCTCGCCGCGCTGGGCGTCGAGGTCCCCGCGGTCGTGCCGCCGGTGGCGTCGTACATCCCCGCGAAGCGCCTCGGCGACCTCGTGTACACCTCCGGCCAGCTCCCGATGGTCTCGGGGAGCCTCCCCGCCACGGGCAAGGTGGGCGAGACCGACGGCCTCGTCGCCCCGGCGGATGCCAAGGGGTACGCGCGTCAGTGTGCGCTGAACGCGATCGCGGCTGCGGCAGCGCTCGTCGGCGGCGTCGACAACCTCACCGGTGTGCTCAAGCTCACCGGGTTCGTGGCATCCGTCCCCGACTTCACCGGGCAGCCGGGCGTCATCAACGGCGCGAGCGAGTTCTTGGGCGAGGTCTTCGGCGAGACCGGGGCGCACGCCCGCTCGGCCGTCGGCGTGCCGGTGCTGCCGCTGGACAGCCCCGTCGAGGTCGAGGTGGTCTTCACCGTCGCCTGACGCGACGCAGACGAAGGGCCGTGGACGCGAGGCGTCCGCGGCCCTTCGTCGTCGCGGCGCGCATCAGTGGGAGCGATCGGCGGGGGAGCGACCTCACCCCGTCTCCGCTCGGCGGGGACTCGGCGGATTCTGAAGATCGGAGGAGGACGATCACCCTCGTGACTCCTCCTCTTGCGTGGTCCGGCTCCCCGCTGACGACCCCTCCCGCGCGGCTGCGCCGCGCCGCCCTCATCGCCGTCGCGACCGTCTTCGGCCTCGTGCTGGTGGGGTTCGTGCTGCGCTTCACGAACCTCGACGTCGCGGCCTCGACGGCGATCCATCACCTCCGGCACGGCGTTCTCGCGCCGCTCGCGGAGGCCCTCTATCTCGCCCTGAAACCGGTGCCCGCGGCGATCATCATGCTCGTGTCGACGGTCGCGGTCGCCGGGCTGACCCGGTCGTGGCGGCAGGCCCTCGTCTTCCTGGGGACGATCGCGCTGACGTGGGGGTCGGCCGAGGCGATCAAGCTCGTCGTCGACCGTCCGCGACCGGGCCTGAGCGAGGCGGCGATGGCGACCGTCGGAAAGGCCGTCGACGCTTCGTTCCCGAGCGGTCACGTCGCCTTCACCGCGGCGTTCGTCGTGACGTGCGCGTACCTGGCGTGGGGAACGCGATGGCGAGCGTTCGTGATCGCGCCGGGGGCGCTCCTCGTGGCGTGCATGGTCGCCGCCGTCGTGATCGAGGGAGTGCACTACCTCGGCGACGCCTTGGCATCCCTCGTCTGGGTGGCGGGCATCTTCCCGGCGGCGCGCGGGCTGTGCGCGGTGGCGGTCGCGAGGGCGGATGCCGAGGTGCGGCGCCGACGCTCGCGTCAGGTGGTCTGAGCTCGCGGCGGCGGCAACGCTTCTCTTTGTGCTTCAGTGCTGGTACAAATAACTTGTATCCGGTGGGGAGTACAAGAGGGGGACTCGATGCTCGAGAAGATGTGGGAACGCGCTCCGCTGATCGTGGGGGAGCCGATCGGCGTCCTCGTCGTGGCGGTCGTGGTGGCGATCATCCTGGTTCGCACGCGACGTCGAGGAGAGACGGATCGCCCAGCGGCGTCTCACGCCGTCCGTGCGGGCGCCCTCTCCGTCGTCCTCGTGTGGGGCCTCGATCACCTCGTCAGTCGACTCCTCGTCGACTACCCGAGCATCGCCTGGTGGGCGTTCGCCGTGCCGATCGCGGTGGGGGCTGTCGCTCTCTGCGTCCGTCCGGAACCCCGCCGACCCGGAACGCGACGGACGGGCGCACCGACCGCGGTGGGAGTGCGGAGGTCGTGGTCGAGCTTCACGGATCCTCGCTTGCTGCGCGTCGCCGTCGCCCTCGGCGGGGTCCTGACGATCACGACCGTGTGCGCCGGGCTCGCCTCCTCTCCGGACGAGGCCGGGCGATGGGCCCTGCTCGTCTTCGGCGATGGCGGGACCACGAGCTTCTACGGGTGGGCGTACGGTCTTCCCGTCCTTCTCGCGACGGCCCTCCTGGCGGGGGTCGTGGGCGCGCGCCTGCGCCGCATCGCCGCACCGCCCTTCCCCGATGCGGGGGTCGCCGACGAGCGTCTCCGTCGGCGGGCGGCATCCGACGCCGTCGTCTCCGTCGCCCTCGGATCCGTCGCGCTCGCCGCGGGCGAGGTCTTCCACTTCCTCGGACGGGTGGGGCTCGGCAGCGTCGGGGCGGGCATCCCCGGGGTGGGGGACTTCACCTGGGGCACCCCGTACGCGGCATTCGCGGGTGCTTTCGAGGGGGCCGGCTGGCTCCTCTCGGTGGCTGCTGTCGTTCTGCTGCTCGGTCTCGCTGCGGGAACTCTCCCCCCGCAGCTCTTCGGACCTCGGATGCCGATGCGCCCGCGCCCCGAGACGCCGGTTCGATGAGTCCGACGGAGGAGGCCGTCACCTCGGCGATCATCGTGGAGCGGCTCCGGGGGCTCATCGTCAGCGGTTCCCTGGGTCGGGGGGAGAGGCTGCCGACGGTACGTCAGACGGCGGCGGACTTCGGCGTGGCGGTGGGGACCGCCGCGCGGGCGTTCCGTCACCTCGAGAGCGAGGGGCTCGTGGTGACCCGCACCGGCGGGGGAACACGCGTCGCCGACGACGCCTCGCCGCTTCCGGGTCCGGTGGTCGCGCGCGCACGCACCCTCGTCGATCTGGCGCGCGAGCACGGTGCGTCGATCGATGATCTGCAGAGCGCGCTCGCGGCGATCTGGGCCGAGACGGACTGAGCCGCGCCGAGTCGATCCCGCGTCCGCACGGCCGCCCGCTCCGCACGGCCGGCCCCTCCGCACGGCCGGCCCCTCCGCGCCGGGAGGCCCTCACCCCGAGGCGGAGGGGCGACGGCGGTCGTGGATGCCAGGGATCCCGGCATCCACGACCGCCGGTGACTCACTTCACCTGGGCGCTGATGACGCTCATGACGGCCGTGTCGGCCAGGGTCGTCGTGTCGCCGACCTCGCGTCCTTCGGCGACGTCGCGGAGCAGGCGACGCATGATCTTGCCGGAGCGCGTCTTCGGCAGCTCGCCCACGATGTAGACGTCGCGCGGTCGCGCGATCGGGCCGATCTGCTCGCCCACCCACCGGCGCAGCTCGTCGCCGAGCCCCTCGACGGGGTGCTGCTTCAGGTAGCGGCTCTTGATGATGACGAAGGCGACGACCGCCTGGCCGGTGGTCTCGTCCGAGGCGCCCACGACGGCCGCCTCGGCGACACCCTCGTGACCCACGAGCGCGGACTCGATCTCGGCGGTCGACAAGCGGTGGCCCGAGACGTTCATCACGTCGTCGACGCGGCCGAGCAGCCAGACGTCGCCGTCGTCGTCGAGGCGGGCGCCGTCGCCGGCGAAGTAGTAGCCCTTGTCGGCGAACTTCTCCCAGTACGTCTCGCGGTAGCGGTCGGGGTCTCCCCAGATGCCCCGGAGCATGCTCGGCCAGGGCTCGGTGACCACGAGGAGCCCGCCGCTGCCGTTGCCGACCGCATCTCCCGCGTCGTCGACGACGGCGATGGAGATGCCGGGGACCGGCACCTGCGCCGAGCCCGGTTTGGTCTCCGTCACCCCGGGCAGCGCCGAGATCATGATCGCGCCGGTCTCGGTCTGCCACCACGTGTCGACGATCGGCGTCTCGTCGGCCCCGATGATCTCGCGGTACCAGACCCAGGCCTCGGGGTTGATGGGCTCTCCGACCGATCCGAGCAGACGCAGCGACGACAGATCGAAGCTCTGCGGCACGTCGCGCCCGATCTTCATGAACGACCGGATCGCGGTGGGTGCGGTGTAGAAGACGGTGACGCCGTGGTTCTGGATGAGCTCCCACCAGCGGCCGGGGTGCGGGGTGTCGGGGGTTCCCTCGAAGAGCAGCTGCGTGGCGCCGTTGGCGAGGGGGCCGTAGGTGACGTAGGTGTGCCCGGTGATCCAGCCGATGTCGGCGGTGCACCAGTAGACGTCGGTCTCGGGGTGCACGTCGTGCACGACGCGGTTCGTGAAGGCGGCCTGCGTGAGGTAGCCGCCGGAGGTGTGCAGGATGCCCTTGGGCTTCCCCGTGGTGCCGGAGGTGTACAGGATGAAGAGCGGGTTCTCGGCCGGGAACGCCTCGGCCTCGTGCTCGGCCGAGGCCTGCGGCACGACGTCGTGCCACCAGATGTCGCGGTCGTCGGTCCACTCGACGTCGTTCTCGCCGCGCTTGACCACGAGGACGTGTTCGACGGTCTCCTGGATGCCGGACCCGTTGCGGTCGGCGAGGGCCTGGTCGACCGCGGGCTTGAGGGGGGAGACCTTGCCCTTGCGCCAGCCGCCGTCGGCGGTGATGACGAGCTTGGCTCCGGCGTCGTCGATGCGGGAGCGGAGGCTGTCGGCCGAGAACCCGCCGAAGACGACCGAGTGGACGGCGCCGATACGGGCGACGGCGAGCATCGAGGCGATCGCCTCGGGGATCATCGGCAGGTAGATCGCGACGCGGTCACCGCGCTCGATGCCCAGGTCGATCAGCACGTTCGCGAGGCGCTTCACCTCGTCGGTGAGCTCCGCGTAGGTGACGTCGCGCCGGTCGCCGGGCTCGCCCTCCCACCGGAGGGCGATGCGGTCGCCGTTGCCGGCCTCGACGTGACGGTCGAGACAGTTGTAGGCGACGTTGAGCTCGCCGTCGGCGAACCATTCCGCGAACGGGGGGTTGGACCAGTCGAGCACCCGGGTGAAGGGGGTGTGCCAGTGCAGCTCGCGGGCCTGGTCGGCCCAGAATCCCTCCCTGTCGGCGGCCGCGCGCTCGTACAGACTGCGGTCTGCGACGGCGTTCTCGGCGAAAGCGGCCGACGGGGCGAACCGCCGGGTCTCGTTGAGGAGGTGGTCGATCTGGCTGCTCATCGCGGCGCTCCTTCGCGTTCACATCACGCCCGCGTCGATGCGCGGCGTCCTGACCCTCGTCACGCTAGCCATCGCTCCGCGCGGAGGCCACCTCCGATAGTTGGCATCCGCGCAGCCGGGAAACAGGTGATATATCGCGATGAATAGGTCGTGGGAGTTGGCCGCGCCCCGCGGCGCGCGTACTCTGGTTGAGCCCGAACATCGCTTCCGGCACTCGCGTCGGGGGGAGCCCCCCAATTTTCCTCCGGCGCGCGGCGGCATCCCTCGCCCCCCACTGTAGGGATGCCGCCCCCTTCTTTTTCCGGGACGGTTTCCACGCCTCCTCCCCATCGGGCGGATCTGCTCGGCCCTCCACGGAACGGCCCGCGGGCCCGGCGGTGAGAGGGCGCTCTGCCTAGCGTCGAGGGCGTGGCATCCCTCGTTCCTCCCCTCCCGTCCGACACCTCCGCGCGCTCCGTCCCCGTGGAGCGGAGCGGCGATGATCCCGGTGCGGGCGACGAGGATGCCGCGGTGTCGTTCCTGCGACCGTTCCTCGACGATCCGCGCGTGACCGACCTCTTCGTCAGTGGCGCAGACGGTCTGTTCGTCGATCGCGGCGACGGGATCGAGCGGGTCCCGTCGTGGCGGGCGAGCGAGGCCGAGGTGCGACGTCTCGCCGTGCGTCTCGTCGCCCGCGGAGGGCGCCACCTCGACGACGCCTCTCCGTGCGTCGACGTGCGACTCGAACGCGGGGTCCGGGTGCACGCGGTGCTCGCGCCGGTGGCCGCTCGAGGAACGAGCATCTCGGTGCGCGTGCCGCGATGGAACGCCCCCGATCTCGACCTGCTGCATCGTTCGGGAATGCTGTCGACCGCGCAGCGGACGCTCCTCGAGGGCCTCGTCGACCGCCGCGAGAACGTGCTCATCACCGGCTCGACGGGTGCGGGGAAGACCACGCTGCTCTCCGCGCTGCTGTCGCGGGTCCCTTCCTCGGAGCGCATCATCACGATCGAGGAGGTCGCCGAGCTCCGTCCCGCACATCCTCATCACGTCGCTCTCGAGGCGCGGCAGGCGAACATCGAGGGCGCGGGAGCCATCACGCTCGCGCGTCTCGTCCGCGAGGCGCTGCGCATGCGCCCTGACCGTCTCATCCTCGGCGAGTGCCGCGGAGAGGAGCTGCGCGAACTGCTGATGGCCCTCAACACGGGGCACGACGGAGGAGCCGGAACCGTGCACGCGAACGGGCTCGCCGAGGTCGCGACGCGCCTGGAGGCGCTGGGAGCGCTGTCGGGGATGGATGCCGCGACCACCGCGCGGCAGGTGGTGAGCGCGATCGGCGCGGTGATCCACGTCGACCGTGCCGGCGGGCAGCGACGCCTCGCCGCTTGGGGCCGGCCCGTCCTGCGCGGCGGAAAGCTCGCGATCCGACGGGAGGAGGGATCGTGACCTCGCCCGATCCCTACGAGACCGTGATGCGGCTCGCCGTGCTCCTCACCGGGGGAGCGTCTCCCGCGCTCGCGTGGGGTCACCTGGGTGCCGGTGGCGACCCCACCGCGCTCGCGGCGGCGGCCGCGGCCGAGCGGGGAGACGACGTCGGCGCGGTCCTGAGCGCATCGGGCGGCGCGTGGGGCGACATCGCCGTCGTGTACGCCGTGGCGGTCGAGACCGGGGCACCCCTGGCCGAGACGCTGCGGTCGGTGGCCGGCTCGCTGCGCGACGCCGCCGAGGTGTCGGCCGAGGTGCGCGTCGTCCTGGCCGAGCCCCTTGCCACGGCGCGGCTGCTCGGGTGGCTGCCCGTCGCCGGTGTGCCCCTGGGGGCACTGCTCGGATCCGACACGATCGGCGTGCTGATCGGCGACCCGGTTGGTCGCCCCTGCCTGGTCGCCGGAGTGGTCCTGATCGCGGCGGCGCGGGCCTGGACGCGCCGGCTCGCGCGATCGGCGCGGCCGTCCTCGACCGTGCCCGGTCTCGACGCCGAGCTCTGGGCCGTCGCCCTCTCGGCGGGAGCGTCGCCCCAGCGGGCGCGGACGGTGATCGCCCGGCGCTCCCACGACGTCGACGAGCGGGCGTCGCGCGCCGTCGACGACACCCTCGATCTGGCGTTGCGGGCGGGCGTCCCTGCGGCTGAACTCCTGCGTGCCGACGCCTGGGCCGCCCGGCACCGGGCACGCACCGATGGGCGGGAGAAGGCGGCGCGACTGTCGACGCGACTATTGATCCCCCTGGGCGTGTGCACGCTGCCCGCCTTCCTCCTCCTCGCCGTCGTCCCCGTCGTCATCGGCCTGCTCCGCTCCGGGACGTTCCCCTGAGTCGGTGCCCGCCTCCCCACCTCGATTCGCCCTCTCATCCACCCCTGAAAGAAGGAGACCCCATGTCCGACCTCACTCTCGCCGGATCGCGCCCGTCCGTCCCCCGGCCCCTGCCGCCGCTGACCGGCCCGAGCGCGCGACGGTTGTTCCTCGACGAACGCGGAGCCGCCACCGCGGAGTACGCGATCGCGACGATGGCCGCGGTGGCCTTCGCCGGGCTGCTGGTCGTCATCATGCGCAGCGACGAGGTGCGCGGCATCCTGACCGATCTCGTGCGTCGCGCGCTGACCGTGCAATGAACCCGTCGTTCGTCTCTCGACTCCGTGGCCTGGGGGAGCGGGGCGCGGTCACCGCGGAGTTCGCCGTGGCGCTCCCCGCGGTCCTGATCGTGCTCGCCCTCGGCGTCGGGGCGCTCGGCACCGCGGCGACCACGCTGCGCCTGCAACACGCGGCGATCGAGGGGGCGCGCCTGCTCGGTCGTGGGGACGACGCGGGGGCCTCGGCCGCCCTCTCCGCGGCCGGGGGCACGATGACGGTGAGCCGCGGCGACGGCCTCGTCTGCGTCGCGTCGTCGGCGGCGGGCGGTCTTCCGCTCGCCCTCCCGCTCCCAGTCTCGGTGGCGCGCGCCTGCGCGCTCGACGGGGGACGCTGATGGCGGGGAGCGTGTCGATGATCGGCGTCGTCGCGGTCGTCGTGGGCGTCACCGTGGCGATGGCGGCCGTCGGCGGTGCGGCTGTGACCGCGCGACGCGTGGCCGGAGCGGCGGATGCCGCGGCGCTCGCGGCGGCCGACACCGCCAGCGGTGCGGTCCCGGGCTTCCCGTGCGACGCGGCGGAGCGGGTGACGGCGGCGGCGGGATGGCAGCTGACCGAATGCCATGTCGACGGCCTGGTCGCCACGGTCACCGTCGCCGGGGCGTACGGTGGAGTTCCCCTCGATGCGCGCTCGCGAGCCGGACCTCCCGATGTCTCGAGCCCGTGAGACCTCCCGGAACCCGGACAGGGAGGCGTGTGTATGGTGTGCATCGAAGAAAGGACCCCAGTGGCAAACGGAAAGAAGCTCGTCATCGTCGAGTCCCCGACGAAGATGAAGTCGATCCAGGGATACCTCGGCGACGACTACGAGGTGCTCAGCTCGGTCGGTCACATCCGCGACCTGGCGTCGAAGAAAGAGATCCCGGCCGATAAGAAGGCCGCGTACGGCAAGTACTCGATCGACGTCGAGAACGACTTCGACCCCTTCTACGTGGTCAACGACCGCAAGACGAAGACGGTCGCCGAGCTCAAGCGCGCGCTGAAGACCGCCGACGAAGTCCTGCTCGCCACTGATGGTGACCGCGAGGGCGAAGCCATCGCGTGGCACCTGCTCGAGGTGCTCAAGCCCAAGGTCCCCGTGCGCCGCATGATCTTCCACGAGATCACCAAGGACGCGATCAAGGAGGCCGCCGAGCACACCCGGGAGCTCGACGTCTCGCTCGTCGACGCCCAGGAGACCCGCCGCGTCCTCGACCGCCTGTACGGATGGGACGTCTCGCCGGTGCTGTGGCGCAAGGTCGGTTCCGGCCGCGAGGGCACGGCGCTCAGCGCCGGCCGCGTGCAGTCCGCCGCCACGCGCATGGTCGTGGAGCGCGAGCGCGAGCGCATGGCGTTCGTCTCCGCGTCCTACTGGGACGTCGAAGCCCTCGCCTCGCAGTCCGGTTCGTCCTTCACCACGCGCCTCAACCGCCTCGACGGCGCTCCCATCGCCCGGGGTGGCGACTACGACGACAACGGTCAGCTGAAGAAGGCCGTCGTGGTCCTCGACGAGGCGGCCGCACGCACCCTGGCCGATGCGATCACCGCCGCCGGCCGCGCCACCGTCGCCAAGGTCGAGGCGAAGCCCGGCACACGCAGCCCCCGCGCCCCCTTCACGACCTCCACGATGCAGCAGGAGGCCGGTCGCAAACTCTCGATGAGCGCCAAGCACGCCATGGGCGTCGCTCAGCGTCTGTACGAGAAGGGCTTCATCACCTATATGCGTACCGACTCGGTCGCGCTGTCGGGGCAGGCCATCTCGGCCGCCCGCGCGCAGGCCGTGGCGTTGTACGGCGACAAGGCCGTTCCCGCCAACCCCCGCGTGTACAAGAGCAAGTCGAAGAACGCGCAAGAGGCGCACGAGGCCATCCGCCCCTCGGGAGAGAACTTCCGCACGCCGGCGTCGCTGGCGTCCTCGCTCGACCGCGACGAGCAGAAGCTGTACGACCTCATCTGGAAGCGCACCGTCGCCAGCCAGATGGCGGATGCCAAGTACGAGACGACCACGGTCACCCTCACGGTCCAGGCGGGGGCCCAGGTCGCCGAGTTCACGGCATCCGGGACCGTCTACACCTTCAAGGGCTTCCTCGAGGCGTACGAAGAAGGCGCCGACGAGAAGCGCAACGACGACGACGCCGACCAGTCGTTGCCGGCCGTATCGGTGGGCGACGAGTTGACGGTGAGCGACGTCGAGCCGAAGGGCCACAGCACCTCTCCGAAGCCCCGCTACACGGAGGCGAGCCTGGTCAAGGCGCTCGAAGAGAAGGGGATCGGCCGTCCGTCGACCTTCGCGAGCATCATCGGCGTGATCCTCGACCGTGGGTACGTCACCAAGCGGGGGCAGGCACTCGTCCCGAGCTGGCTCGCCTTCAGCGTGGTGCGTCTGCTCGAGGAGCACTTCGCCGATCTCGTCGACTACGACTTCACGGCCGCGCTCGAAGACGACCTCGACGCGATCGCCCGCGGCGAGCAGCGGCGCACCGAGTGGCTGAAGTCGTTCTACTTCGGGTCCGAGAAGCAGGTGGGCCTGCGCCACATCGTCGACAACCTGGGCGAGATCGACGCCCGCGAGCTCAACTCGACGCGCATCACCGACACGGCGACGCTCCGCTTCGGCAAGTACGGCCCCTACCTCGAGGTCACCGACCCCGCGGCCGACGCCGATGCCAAGCCGCGCATCGTCAACATCCCGGAAGACCTCGCTCCCGACGAGCTCACGCCCGAGAAGGCGCAGGAGCTCATCGACGCACCCGTCGCCGGCGATCGCGTCCTGGGCGAGAACCCCGACAACGGCAAGCTCGTCGTCGTGAAGGACGGTCGGTTCGGTCCCTACGTGCAGGAGACGGATGCCGAGGAGCCCGAGGAGGTCGATCAGGCCACGGGCGAGGTCGTCGAGGCGCCCAAGAAGCGCGGCGTGAAGAAGGAAGCCGCTCCGAAACCACGCACGGCGTCGCTGTTCCGGTCGATGTCGGTCGACACGATCGATCTCGGCACGGCCCTGCAGCTGCTGTCGCTCCCGCGCGTCGTCGGCGCCGACCCGGCGACGGGCGAGGAGATCACCGCGCAGAACGGTCGCTTCGGTCCCTACCTGAAGAAGGGCACCGACTCCCGCTCGCTCGACAACGAGCAGCAGATCTTCGACATCACGCTCGAAGAGGCTGTCGCCAAGTACGCCGAGCCGAAGTACGGCGCGCGGCGCGCGTCGAGCGCGTTGAAGGAGTTCGAGGCGGACCCGGTCAGCGGCAAGCCGATCAAGCTGAAGGACGGTCGCTTCGGTCCCTACGTCACCGACGGCGAGACCAACGCCACGGTGCCGCGCGGCGAGAACGCGATGGAGATCACCTTCGAGCGAGCCGTCGAGCTCATCGCCGACAAGCGTGCCAAGGGTCCCGCGCCCAAGCGCGCGGCCTCGGCGCGCAAGCCGGCCGCGTCCAAGACCGCGGCGTCCAAGACGACCGCGACGAAGACGACGGCGACGAAGACGACCGCGGCGAAGACGACCGCGACGAAGACGACAGCGAGCAGGGCCGCTGCGTCCAAGACGACCGCCGCGAAGACCACCGCCGCGAAGACGGCCTCCACGAAGACGGCGGCGACGAAGACAGCGGCGACGAAGACGGCCGCGACGAAGACCGCGACCACGTCGTCGACCACCCGCAAGGCCCCGGCGAAGACCTCGTGACCGGCGCCGCTTCCCGGCCGCTGCACGCCCCTCCGGCGGCGGCGGCCGGGGGTCCCGGCCTGTTCGTCACCTTCGAGGGCGGCGACGGCGCGGGCAAGACGACGCAGGCTTCGCTGCTCGAGCAGTGGCTCGTCGGCGAGGGACGCGAGGTCGTGCGCACGCGCGAGCCCGGCGGCACGGAGGTCGGCGTCCGCATCCGCGACATCGTGCTGCACCACCGCGGCCACATCGCCGCCCGCGCCGAGGCGCTGCTCTACGCCGCCGACCGCGCGCACCACGTCGAGACGGTCGTTCAGCCGGCCATCGCACGCGGCGACGTCGTGATCCAGGACCGCTACCTCGATTCGTCCGTCGCCTACCAGGGGGCCGGACGCGTGCTCGACGCCGATGACGTCCGCGCGCTGTCGCTGTGGGCGACCGGCGGGTTGCTGCCCGATCTCACGGTCCTCCTCGACCTCGACCCGACGGCCGCGCGCCGTCGTCTCGACGCCGACGACAAGCCCTTCGACCGGCTCGAGGCGGAGAAGAGCGACTTCCACGCGCGGGTCCGGGCGGGATTCCTCACCCTGGCCGAGCGCGAACCCGACAGGTTCGTGGTCCTCGACGCCACGCAGCCGCCCGAGGTCCTCGCCGCCCGCGTGCGCGACGCCGTGTCGACCCGGGTGAGCTGACGACGACCGACGGGATCGATCCGCGCGGATCGACGCACACCGTCAGCCGACGCCCAGCAGGGGTGTCGGACCCCGGGATTAGGGTGGAACGCATGTCCGTCGCGCTCGAGTCGTCTCCGCGGGCCGCCGACGCGGCCCCCTTCCCGTGGGACGCCGTCTGGGGCCAAGACGAGGCGGTCGCGACGCTGCGACACGCGGCATCCGACCCCGCCGCTCTCGCCCACGCCTGGCTCATCACCGGCCCGCCCGGCTCGGGGCGCTCGACGCTCGCCTACGCCTTCGCGGCGGAGCTCATCGCCGACCCCGGCGACGAGCGCGCGCAGCATCAGGTGCTCGCGCGCACGCACCCCGATCTCACCGCGCTGCGGACGGAGCAGGTGGTCATCCGCATCGACGAAGCCCGACGTCTCGTGGAGCGCGCCTCGTTCGCCCCGTCTCTCGGGCGTCACCGCGTGATCGTGGTCGAAGACGCCGACCGCATGGCGGAGCGCACCTCGAACGTGCTGCTGAAGGCCCTCGAAGAGCCGCCCGAGAAGACCGTCTGGGTCCTGTGCGCCCCGAGCGACGCCGATCTGCTGCCGACGATCCGCTCGCGCGTGCGCGTGCTGCGACTGCGCGAGCCCTCTGTCGCCGACGTGGCCGGGCTCATCGTCGAGCGCACCGGCGTCTCCGCCGAGGTGGCCGAAGAATCGGCGCGGCACGCGCAGCGTCACATCGGCATGGCCCAGCGCCTCGCCACCGACGACGACGCCCGAGCCCGTCGGGCGCAGACCCTCGCGGCGGTCCTGGCCGTGCGGGGCATCGGCGACGCGGTGGAGGTCGCGGGGCAGATCGTGCGCCTGGCGACCGACGACGCGAAGGCGCTCACGGCCACGCGCGACGAAGAAGAGCGTCGCGCCCTGCTGCGCATGCTCGGCGTCGCCGAGGGGGCCGCCGTGCCTCCGTCGGTGCGCGGGCAGGTCAACGCGCTCGAAGACGATCAGAAGCGACGGGCGACGCGCAGCCTGCGCGACGGAATCGACCGCGTGCTCACCGACCTCCAGTCGCTGTTCCGCGACGTGGTCATGATCCAGTACGGTCGCGAGGCCGACCTCGTCAACGTCGAGCGGCTCGATGCGCTGCGCGCGCTCGCGACCCAGTGGACGCCCGCGCGGACCCTGGGCGTGCTCGACCGCATCTCCGTGACGCGCCGCAACCTCGAGCAGAACGCCGCACCCCTGCTGGCCCTGGAGAGTCTCATGATCACGGTGGCGAACGGATCCGCGCCGTGAGCCTGCGTCGACGGGTCGCGGCCCTGATCGGCGGCCTCGCGGTCGTCGCCGTCGCGCTGTCGGGCTGCCTCTACGCGCAGATCCCGCCGATGGCGCCCGACGGCGGTCGCTCGCTCGCCCCGCAGACGCAGGGCGTCGACGCCGCCCTCCTTCCCTACTACGGGCAGACGCTCACCTGGTCGGCCTGCGGCAGCGCGGGCTTCGACTGCACCACGGTGACCGCGCCGCGCGACTACTCCGACCCGGCGGCCGGCGATCTGAGTCTCGCGGTCATCCGGCACCGTGCGACGTCGGGGGAGCCGCTCGGCTCCCTCCTGACGAACCCCGGCGGTCCCGGCGTCAGCGGTGTCGACACCGTCCGCGACTCGCTCTCGCTCGTCGCGGACGAGGCCCTCACCCGGTCGTTCGACGTCATCGGATTCGACCCGCGCGGAGTGGGACAGTCGACCGCGGTGTCGTGCTACGACACCGCGGGGATGGACTCCTATCTCTACGACATCCCTCCGGGAGCCCGGGGGAGCGACGAGCGCAACGCCGCTCTCGAACAGCGGCAGGCCGATTTCGCCCAGGCGTGCGAGGCCGGCAGCGACGGCATCCTGCCCTACATCTCCACCGAGAACGCGGCACGCGACATGGACCTGCTCCGCGCGGTGCTGGGCGACGAGAAGCTCAACTACCTCGGGTTCTCCTACGGATCGCTGCTCGGCGCCACGTACGCGGGGCTGTTCCCCGAGCGAGTCGGACGCATGGTGCTCGACGGCGGCATCGACCCGAGCCTCGCGGGCAGCGAGAGCGGCATCGCCCAGGCGGTGGGCTTCGAGAACGCCCTGCGTGCGTTCATGGCCGACTGCCTGCGCACGTCGGAGTGCCCGTTCTCGGGCTCGGTCGACGACGCGATGGACGACGTGGCGTCGATGCTGGCCCGCGCCGACGCGCGCCCCCTCGCCAACGGCGACGGGCGCCTCCTCGGCGCCGACACGCTGCTCACGGCCATCGTCGCCGCGCTCTACAGCGACCAGAACTGGCCATACCTGCGTGTGGCCCTGGCCGACGTGCAGAACGGCGACGCCTCCGTCGCCTTCCAGCTCGCCGACTTCTACAACGGTCGGGTCGACGGCCGGTACACCGACAACACCATGCAGGCGCTGCGCGCGTACAACTGCGTCGACTACCCGCGCGAAGACGACGCCGACGAGGCCGCGGTGCAGCAGCAACTCGCGCAGGAGGCTCCCGTCGTCGCGCCCTACTGGGTCGGGCCCGATGCCTGCGTGGCCTGGCCCGCGCCCCCGACCGGCGCCCCCGCCGCCATCACCGCTCCGGGCTCGCCGCCCATCGTCGTCCTGGGGACGACGGGCGACCCGGCCACGCCCTACGCCGAAGCGCAGGCTCTCGCCGCCCAGCTGTCGCAGGGCGTCCTCGTCACGTACGTGGGCGAGGGGCACCTCGCCTACAACAAGGGCAACGACTGCGTGAACTCCGCCGTCGACGATTACCTCGTCGACGACACCGTCCCCGCCGCCGACCTGCGCTGCGAGTAGCCCGCCCGCGCCGCCGTGCGCCTACGCTTGATCCGTCACATCCCGAGGAGACCCCTATGACCGCGCCCATCGCCGACCTGGCGACCTACATCGACCACACGCTGCTCAAGCCCGAGGCCACCCGTGCCGACGTCGAGCGCGTCATCGCCGAGGGGGCCGAGCTCGGCACCTACAGCGTGTGCCTCTCTCCCTCGTTCCTTCCGGTGGAGCTGCCCGAGGGCCTCAAGCTCGCTGTCGTGTGCGGATTCCCCAGTGGCAAGCACCACGCCGAGGTCAAGGCCGCCGAGGCGGCCCTCTCGGTGGCGCAGGGCGCGCACGAGATCGACATGGTCATCGACATCGGAGCGGCGATCGAGGGACGCTATGACGTCGTCGAGGCCGAGATCCGCGCCGTCCGCACGGCTGCTCCCGCCCCCACGGTCCTGAAGGTCATCATCGAGTCCGCCGCGCTCTCCGACGAGGCCATCGTCGCCGTGTGCGAGGCCGCGGTCGCCGCGGGTGCTGATTTCGTCAAGACCTCGACGGGCTTCCACCCCGCGGGCGGCGCCACCGTCCACGCCGTCCGGCTGATGAAGCAGACGGTCGGAGATCGCGCCGAGGTCAAGGCATCCGGGGGCGTGCGCACGCGCGCCGCGGCCGAGGAGATGATCGCCGCGGGCGCGTCTCGACTCGGTCTGTCGTCGAGCCGCGACATCCTCGCGGACCGCTCCGCGAGCGGCGACTACTGAGCGCGTACCGCGAGGGCCGCTGAAGCATGTAAGATCGATGATCGTGCACGCGACAGCGCGCACATGCCGCCTTAGCTCAGACGGCAGAGCGATTCACTCGTAATGAATAGGTCAAGGGTTCGATTCCCTTAGGCGGCTCCGAAGGCCCCCACCCGCTTCCACCGGGTGGGGGTCTTTCTTCGTCTACGCGGCGAACAGCCCAGGCGCGGCTCGGCGGCGGAAGCCCCGAAAGCGCGAAGCCAGTGACGCCCCCGGCGCGCCGTCCGCCGCCCCACGCCCCGTGCAGCCCCCGGAAGCGCCGAGGAGGCCCGATAGGCTGGAAGCTCCCGTTCCGCGCCCCGGTGGCGCCCCTCCCGCCCGTAGGAGCCCCGTTGTCGAACGCCCTCGATGCCCTCATCGAGATCTTCACGTGGGTGGGGCTCGGTGGCGGGTCGCTTCTCGCCTTCGTCGCGGTGTTCCTGTTGCTTCTGGACGGGACGTGGCTCCCGGCGCGTGCGGTGGTGGAGCAGGTCGACGGCGGCCGCGTCGTGCGCTGGTTCGATGAGCACGGCGGCGTCAACGAAGCGCCCCTCTCCGCTCACGACGACGCGAAGGTCGGCTCCGCCGACATGGCCGACATCTTCTACCGCCGCGGTTCGGCCCACCGCATGCGCCTCACCCGCTCGTCGCCCGTGGTCCGCTTCCTCTCGCTGCTCGCGGGGGGCGTCCTGGCGCTGGGCGTGGTGGCGTTCGTGGTCTCGATCGTCCTGCTCTTCGCCCGCGGCTGACCCGGGGTCACGGCGTCCTCCCGACGCGGATGCCGACGCCGCGGACGATCGTGACGCGTAGGCTCGGCTCATGAGCCGGGCCCTGTTCATCGTCGACGTCCAGAACGATTTCACCGAGCGCGGGGCGCTGGGTGTCGAGGGAGGCGACGAGGTCGCCGCGCGGATCTCGCGCTACCTCGACGCGCACGCGGGGGAGTACGCCGTCGTGGTGGCCTCGCGCGACTGGCATCACGGCGACGACGACAACGGCGGGCACTTCTCCGCCACCCCCGACTTCGTCGACACCTGGCCGGTGCACTGCGTGGGCGGCACCTACGGTGCCGAGTACGACGAGGTGTTCGACACGGGTCGCGTCACCCACCACCTCAAGAAGGGGCAGGGCCGGCCGGCCTACTCGCTGTTCGAGGGCGTGTCCGACGACGGCGAGACGGCCGCGCAGATCCTCGACGCCCACGGCATCCGTCAGATCGACATCGTCGGCATCGCCACCGACTACTGCGTGCGGGCGTCCAGCCTGGACGCCGTGGCCGCGGGCCGCAACGTGCGGGTGCTCACCGACCTGATCGCCGGGGTGCATCCCGACTCCAGTGCCGCGGCGCTGCGCGAGATCGAGGCGGCCGGCGCCGTCCTCGCGCGCTCAGAGGACTGAGTCGCCCGCGTCGGGCTCCTCGTCGGCGCGGGGGATCGTCACCGTCACGGTCGTGCCCTCGCCCGGGGCGCTCTGGATGCGCACGGTGCCCCCGTGCTCCGACACGATGCGGTGGACGCTCGACAGTCCGATCCCGCGACCACCGTCGGTCGCGACGGCGAAGCGGCCGCGCTCGCCCTCGTGCGTGATCGAGGCGAGGTCGTCGGGATGGATGCCGCGACCGTGATCCCGCACGCGGACCGCCGCGCCCTCGTCGGTTTCGAAGGCGTCGAGCTCGATGACGTCGTCGGAGTACTTCGCGGCGTTCTCGAGGACGTTGGCGATCGCGCGTCGCAGTCCGAGCACGTCGGCCCGCACCGGGACGGCATCCATGGTCCCGAAGCGCACGCGGCCGAGGTCGCCGGGGAGCACGAGGGCGACCGCCCCGCGGGCGATGAGGTCGAAGGTGGCGCGACGACGGCCGCGCTCGGACGTGGATTCGACGTCGGCCATGAGCGCCTGGGCCATCGCGACGATGTGGTCGCTGGCCTCGCCCGCCAGACGCAGCAGGCGGTGATCGGGCGGGAGGTCGTCGGCGAGGAGGTCGAGGTAGCCGCGCAGGGCCGTCACGGGTGAGAGCAGGTCGTGCGCGAAGGTGCGCTGCAGGGCGGCGCGCTCGTCGGCCGCCTGCTTCTCGCTGGTGAGGTCGCGCACGATCTTCACGAAGCCGAGCACCTGGCCCTGGTCGCTGCGGATGGCCGAGATGGTCACGCGCGCCCAGAACTCGCTGCCGTCGCTGCGCACGCGCCAGCCGGTGTCTTCGACGTGGCCGTCGCGCTGCGCGGCGGCGAGCAGTTGATCGGGGATGCCGCGGCGCCGGGCCTCCTCGCGGTAGAAGCGGGAGAAGTGCGAGCCGAGGATCTCGTCTTCGGTGTACCCCTTGATGCGCTCCGCGCCGAGGTTCCACCCGCGGACGAATCCGCCGCTGTCGAGCTTCACGATGGCGAAGAGGTCGACCTGCTCATCCCAGTCTCGCGGGATGGAGCGACGGATGCTCGTCAGCGGGTGCGCGGGGTCGACCCCGGAAACCGTCGGGAGGGTCGGCGGCTCATCGGGCACGGTGGTCATGCGGCCGCGCCGTCGGTCGGGCTGCTTGCTGAAGGCATGGGTCGATCATGTCGTTCCCCGCGCCACTCCACCAGCGATTGACACCGGCTCCCGGGCCGCTCACCGGCTCACGACGAGACCGTGACCAGCGTGCGCTGCCACCCGCTCGACCCGTCGGGGGCGATGGGGGCCTGCTCCTGGATCTGCAGGTTCCCCTGCTTGTCGGTCGCGCGGACGGCGATGTAGTGGCTGCCGGCTTCGGCGGCCCACTCGAGGCGCCACTGCACCCACGACTGATCGTTGATCGGCGTCGACAGCTGCGTCTCCTGCCAGTCGCCGTTGTCGATCTGCACTTCGACCTTCTGCACGCCCACGGGCTGGGCCCACGCCATTCCGGCGATCACGACGGTGCCGGCGGGGACGGGGGTTCCGATCTTCGGCGTGTCCACCCGCGACGAGAGCTTGATGGGTGCCTCGGCCGCGTAGCCGCGGGGCGTCCAGTACGCCTCGTCCTTGTCGAAGCGCGTCACCGTCAGCTTCGTGACCCACTTCGTCGCGGAGACGTACCCGTAGAGCCCGGGCACGACCATGCGGACGGGGAACCCGTGCTCGAACGGGAGGGGTTCGCCGTTCATGGCCACCGCGAAGATCGCGTCGAGGTTGTCGTCGGTGAGCGCGCTGAGAGGAGTGGATGCCGTGTACCCGTCCACGCTCTCGGAGAGCACCATGTCGGCATCCGCCTGCACACCCGCCATGCGCAGCACGTCGCGGATGGGGACGCCGGTCCAGATGGCGTTGCCGACGAGGTTGCCGCCGACCTCGTTCGAGACGCAGGTCAGGGTGACGCCGTACTCGTTCAGGCCCATGTTCACGAGGTCGTCGAAGCTCAGCTCGACCGGGGTGTCGACCATGCCCTCGATCTGCAGGCGCCACGTGGTGGGGTCGACGTTGGGGACCGTGAGAGCGGTGTCGACGCGGTAGAAGTCGCCGTTGGGGGTGATGATCGGGCTCAGTCCGTCGATCTCCCAGTTGGCGCCCTCGGGCACGGTGACGGTCGTGCGCGGGGCGGGCAGGCGCAGCGCGTCGCGCGCGGCGGCGACGGAGGAGGTCGTGGCGTTGAGGATGCGCGATCCGACGCCGACGACGACCGCGCCGACCGCGGTGAGCCCGGTCAGCAGCAGGAACTGGCGTCGACCGGCGCGGAGGCCCTCGATGTCGCGCTCCTCGGCGGCGGCGACCCAGCGCTTCAGGCGAGCGATGGTGAGGATGAGCACGAACACGCCGCCCACGGTGCCGAGCACCGGCGGCAGCCACGCGAGGGCTCCGGCGCCCGCGCGGGTGATGATTGCGGCGGTGGCGAGCGCCCCGCCGATCCCGAGAAGCACCGCACCGACCGGGCGGAAGCGGTACTGCAGGACTCCGGCGACGGCCGCGGCGACGGCCGCGCCGAGTCCGACGCCCACGAGGAGCGCGATCTTGTCGGTCTCGCCGAACAGCGTGATCGCGAGTTCTTTCAGCGGGCGGGGCACGATGTCGACGATGAACGACCCGACCGCGAGCACGGGGCTGGCCGATCGCGCGACGAGCGCGGCGAACAGCTCGGCGATCGCGAGGAGCGCGGCGGCCGAGACGATGCCGGCCAGGGCCGCCCAGATCCAGGCGTGCGGTCGGCGCACTGTCTTGGTGTCGGTGGTCCGTGCCGCGGTGTCGGTGGTCATGGCATCCCTCGTTTCCGGAGCCACGCACGCGCGACCCTGCCTCGCTACCTGTTCGGAGCGGAGAGGGGATCGGATCGCTCCGGATGCGAACGCACCCGCGCAGGCTCAGAAGGGCGTGCGGGCCGGCGGGCGGGAGGGGGCGAGAGCGAAGGCCGCGACGCCCGACACGATCAGCACCAGAGCGACGGTGAGCCCGGGCGTCACGTGCTCGCCGAGGAGCGGGACGGCGACGAACGCGGTCAGCACGGGGCTGAGTGCTCCGGCCGCTGCGGGGATGCTGCTGCCCAGGTTCTTCACGGCCACGACGTAGCAGGCCGTCGACAGCAGGCCGGTGCCCACGCCCTGCAGCAGCGCGTACGCACCCCACGCCGGGAGGTCGATCGAGCCGGTGAACAGCTGCGAGGGCAGCGCACCGGCCGCCGCGAGGGCGAGGGCGGCGACGACGGAGACGAGAGAGACCACGGCGATGACGCCAAGGGGGTCGAGCTGCGTGCGCGCGAGGCCGAGCGTGTAGGCCGCCCAGACGAGACCGGCGGTGAGCAGCACCGCGATCCCGTCGGGTCCGGCGGCGCCTCCGGTGAGGGCGGCGCTGGCGGCGACCCCGGCCACGATCGCGGCGAGGGCGATCAGGCGCTGCCGCGAGAGGGCCGCCCGCCCGCGGATCGCGAGGAGGATCGTGACGAAGAGGGGGACCGTTCCGGGGACGAGCAGTCCGGTGAGGGCCGCCGAGGTGAGGTGGGCGCCCCACGCGAACAGCAGGAAGTGGGGGAGTCCCGCAAGCAGGACGAGGCCGATCACGGCCGGACGCTCCCCGCGCAGGCGTCGGAGCGTCCGCGGGATCCAGGGGGAGAGGGCGAGGGCGGGCACGCCGAAGCGCACGATGGCCGCGTCGCCGACGCCCATCCCGATTCCCTCGAGCGCCCGGGTGGACAGGGCGAACGACGACCACAGGCAGACGACGGCGGCGACGGCGGCCACCCCCACCAGGGTGCGCCGCGAGAGAGCGGAGCGGCGGGCGAGGGGGAAGCTGGTCACCTCGTGAGCCTAGGAAGGGCGTCGCGGCAGTCGATTGCGAATCTTGCGTCTAAGGATCAGTAATTGGCAGAATCTGCCGCATGGAGTCTCTCGACGCGATCGATCGCCTCATTTTGGCGGAGTTGCAGCGCGACGGGCGCCTCAGCAACCAGGATCTCGCCGATCGGGTGGGCCTCTCACCCTCGCCCTGCCTGCGGCGCGTGCGCCGGCTCGAAGACGCGGGGGTCATCGCGGGCTACCGCGCTGTCGTCTCGCCGCCGGCGGTCGATCTCGCGATCACCGCGTTCGTGCGCTTGCGCCTCGCGTCGCACGAGGGCGCGACGGTGGATGCCGTGGAGGAGAAGCTCCGCGCGATCCCCTCGATCGTGGAGGCGCACCTGCTCGCGGGGGACTGGGACTACCTCGTGCGGATCGTCACGCCGACCTTCGAGGAGTACGAGCGTCTGCTGCGCGAGCACCTGCGCTCGATCCCGTCGCTCGCCTCCATCGACACCACGTTCGCGTTCGGCGTCACCAAGCCGCTCTCTCCCCTCCCCGTCGACGGCGGGCACGCCGCTCGGCGACGATGACGGGCGACCGCCCCGCTCGCGGCATTCGGAACCGGCGCCCCGGGACGGCCGGCCATCCGTGCTCAGCGCGCCCGACGCTGCTTCGCGAGTTTCGCCACCACCCGGCGACGCACCTTCTGCACCTTCGGGTCGGTCCACACGCGGTAGGCCACGGTCCCCGCCGCCACGGCCCGGCCGATCGCCGTTCGCGCGATCACCGCGCCCGCCAGCCCCACGGCTCCGGTTCCGATCCATCGTGCAACGCCCATGGGGGCCTCCCTCTGTCAGGTGGAGTCCCAGCCAACGCGACGGGAGCGGGGATGCCACGCCGCTTGCGCCGCCCGGGGGCGGTGTGCTGTGCGCTCAGGCGATGCGCTCGCCCACGGCCGCGGCGAACGGTTCGAGGGCGCTGATGACGTCGTCCGAGAGAACCGTGGTGCTCGCGGCGACGGCATCGTCGATCTGGCTCGTCCGCGATGCGCCGATGATGGCGGTCGTGACGACGGGGTCGCGCAGCACCCACGCCACGGCGAGCTGGGGGACCGAGAGACCGGCTTCGCGGGCGACGCCGTCGATGCCGCGGATGCGTTCGAGGTAGTCGTCGGTGAGGGCCGAGGCGTCGAGGAAGCGGCTGTCGGCCGCCCGCGAGTCCGCCGGGACCGAGCCGTCGAGGTACTTGCCCGTGAGCAGACCCTGGGCCAGCGGTGAGAACACCGCGCTGCCGACGGCGAGCCCGCGCAGCGTCGGGAACAGCTCGGCCTCGGGCGTGCGGTCGAACAGCGAGTAGCGCGGCTGGTGGATGAACAGGCGCACGCCCTCGGCGGCGAGCAGCTCGTGCGCGCGGCGGGTGAGGTCGGCGGGGTAGTTCGAGATGCCGGCGTAGAGCGCCTTGCCGCTGCGCACGATGTCGGCGAGGGCATGCACGGTCTCTTCGATCGGCGTGTCGGGGTCGACGCGGTGCGAGTAGAACACGTCGACGTAGTCGGTGCGCATGCGCGTGAGGCTCTGCTCGAGGGAACGCATCAGGTACTTGCGCGAACCGCCGTCGCCGTAGGGGCCGGGCCACATGTCGTAGCCGGCCTTCGTCGACAGGAACAGTTCGTCGCGGTAGCGACGCAGGTCGGTGTCGAGGACGGTTCCGAACGTCGTCTCGGCCGCGCCGTAGGGCGGGCCGTAGTTATTGGCGAGGTCGATGTGCACGATCCCGCGGTCGACGGCGTGGCGCAGGATCTCGCGCTGCACGTCGAGGGGGCGCGCGCTTCCGAAGTTCTGCCACAGCCCGAGGGAGATGCGGGGGAGAGGGATGCCGCTGGCTCCGGCCCGCTGGAAGGGGACGTCGTCGTAGCGGGTCGCGGCGGCTTCGAACGGCGAGGTCAAGCGGGGGTCATCGGCGGCGATGGGCATGGGACTGCTGCTCCTGGGAACGGGGACGGGGGCGTTCCGACTCTGCCACGGCGTCCGCGATCCCGGGGGACCGGCGTCGCGTGGCGTCGCCTTGTCCCCGCACAGCGTGGACGCGGGCCGGGACGCCGTCCCGACCCGCGTCGGGCGTTCAGCCCGCGAGCTCGGCGCGCAGCAGGGCCGCGCCCGCGGTGAGCGCGCTGACCTTGTCGTACGCGACGTGACGCGGAAGCGGCGCCATGCCGCAGTTCGAGCTCGGGATGAGCTTGTCGGCATCCACGAACTCCAGGGCACGGCGCAGGGTGTCGGCCACCTCTTCGGGCGTCTCGATGCGCTCGCTGGCGACGTCGAGGGCGCCGAGCATGACCTTCTTGCCCCGGATCAGCTCGACCAGCTCGATCGGAACGTTCGAGTGGTGGCTCTCGAGCGAGATGGTGTCGATGCTCGAGCGCTGCAGCAGGGGGAAGGACTCCTCGTACTGGCGCCATTCCGAGCCGAGCGTCGCCTTCCAGTCGGTGTTGGCCTTGATGCCGTAGCCGTAGCAGATGTGCACGACGGTCTCGGCGCGAAGTCCCTCGGCGGCACGCTCGAGGGCGGCGACCCCCCAGTCCTTGAGCTCGTCGAAGAAGACGTTGAACGCCGGCTCGTCGAACTGGATGATGTCCACTCCCGCCGCTTCGAGTTCGCGCGCCTCCTGGTTGAGGATGGTCGCGAACTTCCACGCGAGCTTCTCGCGGCTGCCGTAGTGGCGGTCGGCGAGGGTGTCGATCATCGTCATCGGGCCGGGGAGGGCCCACTTGATCGGTCGGTCGGTCTGCGCGCGCAGGAACGCGGCATCCTCGACGAAGACGGGACCTCGGCGACTCACGGCGCCGACCACGGTCGGCACGCTCGCGTCGTAGCGGTTGCGGATGCGCACCGTCTCGCGGTTCTCGAAGTCGACCCCGTCGAGGTTTTCGATGAAGGTGGTCACGAAGTGCTGACGGGTCTGCTCGCCGTCGCTGATGATGTCGAGGCCGCGACGCTCCTGCTCCTGCACCGCGGCGCGCAGCGCGTCGTGCTTGCCCTCGACGAGCACGTCGCCCTCGAGTTCCCAGGGCGACCACAGCACCTCGGGCTTCGCGAGCCACGCGGGCTTGGGGAGGCTGCCGACGGTCGAGGTGGGCAGGAGGGTCGTCACGGCGGCGGTTCCTTCGCGGGTCATCGGACGGGTGCGGCGTAGTCGGCGGCCCACGCGTCGAGGATGTGACGGTGCGGCGTCACGAAGTGCTCCTCGGCGTAGCGGCCCTGGGTGACCGCGAGTCGGCTCCGCTCCTCGCGGTCGTAATCGATGCCGGTCCGCACGAACTCGGGCTCGTCGAGCGTCGGCCGGTAGACCTCGCCCGCGGGGCTGATGGCGTTGTAGATCTCGGGACGGTAGATCTTCTGGAACGTCTCCATCGTGGCGATCGTGCCCGCGAGCTGCAGGTCGGAGTACTCCGCGGTGAGGTCGTCGCGGAAGTAGAACGCGAGCGGAGCCACGCTGCCGCGCGGCATGAAGTAGCGCACCTGCAGGCCCATGCGGCCGAAGTAGTCGTCGGTGAGCGAGAAGGAGTCCTGCGCGTACTCGACGCCGAGCACGGGGTGGACCACGCCCGTGCGCCGGTAGGTGCGGCTCGTCGACACGCTGATGCAGATCACGGGCGCCTGCGCGAAGCGCTCCCGGTACGCGTCGGAGTCGAGGAAGTGCTGGAAGATCTTGCCGTGCAGGATGCCGAAGTCCTCGGGCACCGTGAAACCCTCGCCGCCGGCGTTGGCCGCGGGCAGGACGACGCTGAAGTCGTAATCGCGCAGGTACGACGAGAAGTTGTTGCCGACGATGCCGCGGTGACGCTCGCCGGTGCGCGTGTCGACGATGCTCACGTCGAGCACCTCGATGACGGGGAACTCCTCGTCATCCGCTCCGTCTCCGAAGCGCAGGTGCACCGAGACGATGTCGAGCTCGACGCGGTACCGGTCGGCGTCTCCCGGGACGAGCTCGTTCAGCCGGTGGTTCATCATCGACAGGGCGTTGCGGAGGTTCTGCTGACGGCCCGCGCCGCGCGCCAGGTTGGCGAAGTTGGTCGTGACGCGCGAGGACTCGGCGGGGGCGTAGTCCTCGTCGAAACGGGTGGTGGTGATGCTGAACGTGATGTCGTTCGCCATGACGGGCCAATCGGGTGCGGGGGCCGGGTGGGCCCGCTGATGGGAGTGGTCCCATGGTGCGCCGCGAGCTCGGTCATCGGGTAATTCCCCTTCACTATGCGGTGCTATAGCTTGGAGCTATGGCGAAGCGGTCGAGCGGAATCACCCTGCAGCAGCTGCAGTACTTCATCGAGGTCGCCGCCGAGGGCTCCATCTCGGCCGCCGCCGACCTGCTCTACGTCGCGCAGCCCACGATGTCGGCCGCCATGAAAGACCTCGAGACGCGCGTCGGTCGCGATCTGCTCACCCGCTCGGCCCGCGGCGTCACTCTCACGGTCGACGGCGTCGAGTTCCTCGGCTACGCGCGCCAGGTGGTGGAGCAGGCCGAGCTCCTCGAGCAGCGCTACCTCGGCAGGCCCCCCTCGCGCCGCCTGCTCGGCGTCTCCGCCCAGCACTACTCGTTCGTCGTCGACGCGTTCGTGCGCATGGTGAAGGCGACGGATGCCGCGGAGTACGAGTTCTCCCTCCGGGAAACGCGCACCTTCGACATCATCGAAGACGTCCGGACCCTCCGCAGCGAGCTCGGCATTCTGTTCCGCAACGACTTCAACCGCAACGTGCTCGACAAGCTGCTGCGCGATTCGGGTCTGGCTTTCCACCCCCTCTTCGTCGCGGAGCCGCACATCTTCGTCTCGCGGCGGAACCCCCTGGCATCCCGTCGACGCGCCACCCTCGACGACCTCGTCGATCTGCCCCGCCTGACCTTCGACCAGGGCGCGAACAATTCGTTCTACTTCGCCGAGGAGATCCTCTCGACGCTGTCGAGCCGGCAGGAGATCCGGGTGTCGGACCGCGCGACGATCTTCAACCTCATGATCGGTCTCGGCGGGTACACGATCTCGACCGGGATCATCAGCGACGACCTCGACCCCGAGATCGTCGCGGTTCCGCTCGAGGTCGACGAGCAGATCGAGATCGGGTGGATCGGCCGCACCGCCATCCCCCTCACCGAGCAGGCGCAGCGCTACCTCGACGAGGTGCGCGCGGTGGTCGCGGGGTTCGGGGTGATGCTGCTCGACGCGGGGTGACGGATGCCGCCCCGCTCGCTGCATGCCGCTGACGTGATGCGGGGTGCGGCACACTGACCCGCATGCACGGGGGAGCGCATCGCATCATCGGATCCGTCGCCATCGGCCTGTCGGCACTGCTGGCGGCGGGGTGCGGGGTGATGCCCTCGCCGGAGTCGAAGCTGGAGGACTCGCTCGCCCGGATGGTGGAGGGGGCGCAAGACTCGCTGTGGCCCTATCGGGCGGACATCGTCTCCGACCCGGAGGCTGCGGTGGCTCGGGTCGGCTCGGTCTCCGACGTCCGTCCCGCGTACGTCGACCCCGCCTTCGTGCCGGCCGGGGGAACCTACAAGCTCCTCGGCGTCACGACATCCGCGGAGGGCGCGTCGCTCATCCTCGCGACGTCGGGAGGTTCCGAGACGGGTGGAGGACTGTTCTACGACTACCGCAGCGCGGCGGTCTACTTCGAGCTGCGTTTCCCGTCCGGTGAGCGGAGGATCGACACCCTGGCCTCTGATTGCACCGACGGGCAGGGGCACGGCCTCGCCGACGTCGCCGAGGTCATCGACTACACGCGCCACGGGGAGCCGCGGTCGATCGACGGCCTCGACGTCCGCCGCACCGTGACCGCCGAGGATTACCCGACGATGCCGTGCCAGTGCTCCAGCGGCGGGACGTGCGGCTGCCCGGGCGGGTAGATCCCTCCGCGTCCGGTAGGTCAGTGCCAGGATGGGGCATGGCATTCGGGATGGCCCACGACGTACGACGCCCGACGGACTCCTCTCGCGCGGATCGGGTGACGTACGTCGAGCTGTTCTTCGATCTGATGTTCGTTTTCGCGCTGACGCAGTTGTCCGCCTATCTCTTCGAGAACCAGACTCCGCTCGGTGCTTTCGAGGGCATCATCATGGTGTGCGCCCTATGGTGGGCGTGGGTGTCGACCACGTGGGTGACCAATTGGCTCGACCCGGTGACGCTTCCCGTGCGCGGAGCGGTCGTCGCGCTGGGTTTCGTCGCGCTGGTGATGAGCGTCTCGATCGCGGAGGCCTTCGGCGACCGCGCGTGGGCGTTCGCGATCTCGTACGTCGTCCTCCAGGTCGGGCGCACGGGATTCATCGTGTGGGCGACGCTCCGTCACGACCGGCGGGTCGCGCACGATTTCGGCCTGATCCTCGGGTGGACCGTCGCCGGCGGCGCCCTCTGGATCGTCGGCGCCGTGTTGCCGCACGCGTGGCAGCTGCCGTTGTGGACGGCGGCCCTGGCTCTCGAACTGCTCGGCACGATCCTCGGGTACCCGATACCGGGGCGAGGAAGAGTCCGCATCCAATCGTGGGATCTGTCCGGCCCGCACATCGCCGAACGGACCTCGCTGTTCGTCCTCATCGCCGTCGGCGAGGGATTGCTCGTCACCGGCCTCGCTTTCGTCGAGAAGGAGTCGTCAATCTCATCGGTCGCGTCGCTGGCGACGGCGTTCGTCGCGGCCGCGGCCGCGTGGTGGATCTACTTCGATCACGGTGAGCGCGTCGGCGCGGAGGCGATCGAGGCCTCGGACGAACCGGGCCGACTCGCCCGCACGGTGTACACCTGGGTGCACCTTCCGATCATCGGCGGGATCGTGTTGATGAGCGTGGGCGACAAGGAGATGCTCTCGCATCCCGATCAGCGCAGTGCCGCCGCGACGATCGTCATCGTCGGCGCGCCCCTCCTCTTCCTCGCCGGAACCGTGCTGTTCCGACGGACTCTCGAAGGACGGTGGTCGCGCGCTCAGCTCTTCGGCCTCGTCGGTCTGGCCGTGCTCGCGGGTCTGGCCGTCTTCGTCCCGCTCTCCGACGCGCTCGCGCTGTCGATCACGGCCGCCCTTCTCCTCGTCGCCGTCGCCGCGGGCGAAACGATCGAGCGAGTGCGTCGAGGCCGCCGGGCGGGGGGATGACCGCTCTCACGTGTCCCGTGTGGTGGGCCCGGAGGGGCTCGAACCCTCGACCCGCGGATTAAAAGTCCGATGCTCTGCCAACTGAGCTACAGGCCCTGATGACACCAGCCTACCGGGACTGTCGCGCCCGGCGTGCTCACCGCCGCGAGCGCGCGACCACCCAGAACAGGTAGGCGCCGCCGACCACGCCGGTCAGCAGGCCTACCGGGATCTGCAGGGGAGCGAGCGCGCGCTGCGCGATGACGTCGGCGACGACGAGCACGCTCGCACCGGTGAGGGCGGAGCCCACGAGGGGGATGCCGGCACTGCCGAGCATCCGCCGCGCGAGCTGCGGGGCGGCTAGGGCGACGAAACCGATCGGACCGGCGACCGCCGTGGCCGTTCCGGTCAGGAGGGCGGCGACGACGATCAGGGCCAGACGCAGGCGCGGCGTGCGCACGCCCAGCGCGCGAGCGGTGTCGTCCCCGAGCTCGAGCGCGCGCAGATCCCGGTGCAGCAGCACGAGCACGAGACTCAGGATGCCGATCGACCCGGCGAGCAGAGCGACGTCGTCCATCGACGTCGCGGCGAGGCTCCCGTGCAGCCACTGGTCGGCATTGCGGGCGATGTCGATCGGGGCCCGCGTCAGCAGGTAGTCGTTGACCGCGGCGAGCAGCATCGACAGGGCGATCCCCGCGAGGATCGTGCGCTCGCGTGACACCCCGACGCTGCGCGCGATGAGCATCACCACGACTACGGTGAGCAGGCCGCCCGTCCAGGCTCCGGCCGCCGGCGAGGCGGTGGGGGCGATCACGATCAGGCCGATCAGCGCGCCGGTGGCCGACCCGGCGGTGAACCCGACGATGTCGGGACTGGCGAGCGGATTGCGGGCGAGCGTCTGGAACACCGCGCCGGCGAGGGCGAGGGCGGCGCCGATCAGCAGTGCGGCCAGCACCCGGGGTACGCGCAGTCCGAGCACGACGACGCTCGTGCGGGCGTCGGCGTGACCGGTGAGGGCGGACACGACCTCGGGCAGTGACGTGTGGAACGACCCGGTCGTGAGGCCGACGACGGCGGCGGCGAGGGCGACGGCGAGGGTCACCGCCGTGATGAGGACGCCGCGGCGTCGTCGCGCCTGCACGGCGGGGCGGGTCACGTCGTCCTCCGCAGAACGAGCCACAGCAGCAGCGGGGCGCCCAGGAACGCGGCGACGATCCCCGCCTCGATCTCGCCCGGGGCGGCGATGACACGACCGAGGATGTCGCTCGCGAGGGTGAGCGCGGCGCCGACGAGGGCGGCGAGGGGGAGGGAGCGGCGGACGTCGGGGCCCACGAGCCGGCGCACGAGGTGGGCGACGAGCAGCCCGATGAAGGCCAGGGGACCGGCGGCCGAGGTCGCGGTGGCGCACAGGAGGGTGATCGCCGCTCCCGCGCTGACGATGACGATCGTGGGCGACACCCCGAGCGAGCGAGCGACGTCCGTGCCGAGCGCGAGCTGGTCGACGCCGCGCGAGACGACGACCGCCAGGATCGCCCCGACCAGGGTGAACGGCAGGAGCTGCAGGGCCACGTCGGGGTCGCGCCGCTCGAAGGAGCCGACCGCCCAGAACCGGAACGACTCGAAGGTGTCGTCGTCGGCGAGGGTGACGATGCGCACCACCGCCGACAGGCACGCGGTCAGGGCGACACCGGCCAGCACGAGTCCGACGGTGTCGGCGCGGCGACCGGCGCGGGCCGCGGCGTTGACGAGGACGGCGGCTCCCGCGGCCCCCGCGAAGGCGAACCAGACGTATCCGCCGGCCGTCCCCACGCCGAAGAAGGCGATCGCCGTGACCACCCCCAGGGCGGCTCCCGCGTTCACCCCCAACAGGCCGGGGTCGGCGAGCGGGTTGCGCGTCACCGCGCGCATGAGCACGCCGGCGATGCCCAGACACGCGCCCGTCAGGAGGGCGGTGAGGGTGCGGGGCGCTCTGAGCTCGTGGACGATCACGCCGACGGCATCCCGACGGTCCGAGAAGAGGGCGGCGACGACGTCCGCGGGTGCGAGGGGTCGCGAGCCGACGGCCAGCCCGGCCACGGCCAGGGCGGCGACGATCACCGTCATCGCGACGATCCACGCGATCAGCCGCGTCCGTTCGGCCCGACGACGGGCGCCGTGGGGAGGGACCGGCGTCGCGAAGGCGACGGTGGTCGGATCGGGCACAAAGGTAAGGATAACCTCACTAGGTGATCGTCTTTCGTTCCCCGTCCCGTCATGCCCGTTTCCGTCCTCGCCGTCGTGGTGTCGCCTCCCTCGGCATCGGAGCGATCGCCGTCGCCGTCCTCGGCCTGACCGGGTGCGCCGGACCCGCCCCGACGACCGGGGTGGATGCCGAGGCCGGAGCCACGGGTCAGTGGGTCGTGGCGCGCGATCTCGAGCCGGGCATGGGGTCGAGCGCGGACGACGGCGTGTTCCCGCGCCAGGTCACGCACTTCGCCGGGGTCACCGACATCCCCTCGGCGCCGTCGCGCATCGCGGTCGTCTCGACGGGCCAGCTCGACGCGCTGCTCACCCTGGGCGTCGTGCCGACCGCGGCGACCCGCGCCGAGAACAGTGGACTCGTGCCGACCTACCTGCGCGAGGCCTTCCCCCAGGATGCCGCCTCCCTCGACGCCATGACCGACATCGGGCAACGCACCGAGCCCGACCTCGAAGCCATCGCCCAGGCCCGCCCCGACCTCATCCTCATCAACTCCACGCGGGGTGCGGAGCTGTACGACGCGCTCTCGGCGATCGCGCCGACGGTCGTCACGAAGGGCAACGGGGTGAATTGGAAGAGCGACTTCCTGCTCATCGCCGATGCGCTCGGCGATGAGGGCGCGGCACGCGGCATCCTGGACTCCCTCCAGGCGGACAGCGCCGCCTTCGCCTCGACGCACGCGAACGGGGAGCCGACGGTGTCGTTCCTGCAGTCCACCGGTGACCGCACGCGGATCATGGGCGTGCCGTCGTTCGCCGGCGGGGTGGCGCAGGACCTCGGGCTCGGGCGCCCGGCCTCGCAGCAGTTCGACGAGACGTCGCAGGACATCAGCGCCGAGCAGATCGATCTCGCCGACGCCGACCACGTCTTCTACGCGGGGATCGGCCAGGGTCTTGCGTTCATCGAGGACGCCCCGCTCTGGCAGACCCTCGGGGCGGTGGCCGACGGGAACGCCACGGCGGTGGATTACGACCCGTGGTTCACGAACGCCGGCCCGACGGCGGCGCGACTCGTGCAGGACGAGATCGTCGAGGTCGTCGGTCGGAACTGACGGCCCCGGTTGCGACGAAAGCGAGCGCCGGACCCCCTCGCCTGGGGTCCGGCGCTCGCCGTCAGGTCCGATCGGTCATCGATCGGTCGGAAGCGTGATCGCTCACGCTCCGAGGACTTACATCGGGGGCATCAGCACCGAGTCGATGAGGTACACGGTCGCGTTGGCGGTCTGGACGCCACCGCAGATGACGTTGGTCGAGCCGTTGACGGTGATCGAGTCACCCGAGCCCGCGACGGTGAGGTCCTGGCCCTCGACCGTGGCGTGCGTGCCGTCGATCTTGTCCGGGGCGATCTGGCCGGGGACCACGTGGTACGTGAGGATCTTGGTCAGGGTGTCGGTGTCGGTCTTCAGCGAGTCGATGGTCGCGGCGTCGATCTTCGCGAAGGCCTCGTCGACGGGGGCGAAGACGGTGAACTCGCTGCCGTTGAGCGTGTCGACCAGGTTCACGTTGGGGTTCAGCTGGCCGCTGACCGCCGCGGTGAGGGTCTTGAGGAGCGGGTTGTTCGAGGCGGCGACGGCGACCGGGTCGGCAGCCATGCCCTCGACCGAGCCGGCGCCCGAGGGAACGGCGGCGGCGTAGTCGGCGCAGCCGGGGCCCACGAGGTTGGCGGCCGGGTCCATCATCGACGACGACGCCGACGCGGAGGGCGACGCGGCCATCGAGGGGGCCATCGAGCTGCTGTCCTCGGCGGTGCCGCCCGAGGTGGTGCCACCCGAGCACGCGGTGAGAGCGAAGGCCGAGCCCAGAACGAGGGCGAGACCGGCGACGACAGGCTTCTTGTTGGTGAGCATGACATTCCTCCGAAATCGTTCGGATCGCGTCTGCGACCCGTCAGGGACACCCCGGTGCGAGGGGCGGTTCGCCGTGGAGCGGCTTACACAGGGTCTTCGGGACCCCCCGGGGATCGGATTGCGGAATGTTGCGAAAGGTCCGCGGATTCCCGTTGCGGCTGTGGTAAAAATCCTGGTCAGGTAGACATAAATATTCTTCAGAATATTTTTGAAACCGGCCCGGAAGGCGGGGCGCGGGCCGGTCGCCGCCCTCCTTAGCCCAACCGCGACGCGCGCGCACGTACGCGTGACTCCCGGGCAGCGTAGGGAATGATGGATGCCATGGTGATCGACGGCTTCGACCTCCCCGACGACGGGGCGGGAGCCGCCGACCAGATCGGCGCCCTTCTCCTCCGGGTCGCCGACGGTGACCGCTCCGCATTCGCCGCCGTGTACGACGCGCTGTCCGCTCGCGCGTTCGGACTCATCCTGCGGGTCCTCGTGGACCGCGCGCAGAGCGAGGAAGTCCTCCAGGAGGTTTTTCTCGAGGTCTGGCAATCCGCCGCGCGGTTCGCTCCGAACAGAGGACAGGGAAGGTCGTGGGTACTCACGATCGCGCATCGACGAGCGGTGGACCGGGTCCGGTCCTCGCAGTCGAGCACGGATCGGGATGTGCGTGCGGGCTTCCGCGATATGGATGTCGCTTACGACGACGTCTCCGAGAGAGTAGAACTGAAAATGGAAGGGCGGCGCGTCGTCGATGCATTGGCGACGCTTCCCGACGCCCAGAAGGAGGCCCTCACGCTCGCCTATTTCGGCGGGTACAGCCAAAGTGAGATCGCTACCCTCGTCGGGGCGCCGCTCGGAACGATCAAAACCAGGATGCGCGACGGATTGTCGCGACTGAGGATGGAAATGGGGGTGGACAAGTGAACGAGAGGGATTTCGCCGACCTCGCCGTCGGACACGCGATGAACGCGTTGTCGGAGGCAGATGAACGCGCGTACCAGGAGGCTTTGGCAGGCAATCCGCACTGGGACCACCATGTACGCGATGCCAGTGACATCGTCACCGCCATCAGCGCCTCGGTCGAACCCGTCGAGCCCCCGCCCTCCGTGCGGGAAGCGCTCTTCGCGCGCATCTCCGACCTCCCGCAGGACCCCGCTCCGCTGTCGGTGTCAGCCGGCGCGCAGGCGATGCTCGACGACGAGGACTTCGCCGCCGCGGGTGCCGCCCCCGTCGCCTCCGAACGCGAGGCGGTCGCGGTCGGTCCGTCGGCGGCATCCGGATGGGGGCCGCGTCGATGGTTCACCCTCGCCGCCTCTTTCGCCGCCGTCCTCGTGCTCGGATTCGGCGCGGTGACGGTCAGCCAGATCTTCTCCCCGCAGCCCGCCGTGGTCGCCCTGCAGCAGATCGAGGATGCCCCCGACGCCCAGTCGGCGACCACCACGCTGCCCGACGGCACCGTCGCGACCGCCCACTGGTCGCCCTCGACGGGGCAGAGCGTCCTCGTGACCGACGGGATGCCGATGCCCGAGGCCGGCAAGACCTACGAGCTCTGGTTCGTGCGGGGCGAGACGCCGATCGCCGCGGGAACTTTCGAACCGGATGCCGACGGCAAGGCGACCGCCGTGCTGCAAGGCGAGATGCACAGCGGCGACGTGATCGCCGTGACCATCGAGCCCGCGGGCGGCTCGCCCGACGGGACGCCCAGCACGGCTCCGGTCGTCGCCGTCGCCACGGCCTGAGCATCGACGGGGGAGCGGGTCGCTCGCGGCCCGCTCGCCCCGGGGCACGCTCTAGCCTGGAACGATGAGCGATTCACCCCGCGAATTCCACAAGCCGGTCCGCCGGCCCGCCGAGCTCTTCGATCGGCTGTTCTCGGCCGAAGATCCGGCGGAGGTCTCGCGCGTCGCGCACAGCACCGCCCAGGCCCTGCTCTCGCGGGTGCGTGCCGATCCGAGCGTCGACGTGGTCGAGCGCCTCGTCGCCTTCACCGACGATCACGGCATCGACGACATCGCGGAGCTGTGGTCGCGTTCGCCCGCACGGTCGCTCCCCGGTTCGCTGTGGCGGCTCTACCTGCTGCAGCTGATGATCCACGACGACGCCGCGACCGCGGCGCTGCTCTACGAGCGCGGAAGGGTCGAGATGGCCACCGTCGACGCGGTGGTCGCGGGCGCCCCCGCTCCGGCCGGCCCGGAAGAGCTCGTCCAGCTCATCGACACCATCCTGCGCGGTCTGTTCGAGGGGGACTTCGCGGTGGCCCTCGATCGTGCCGCGGCCTTCTGTCGCGTGCAGGCAGCCGGCTCGACGCACCTCGCCGACGACTACGAGAACACCGAGTCGGAGCGTGCGACCGCCCTCACCACGCGCGCGCTGCGGCTCGCGACGTACGCGGACGACCTCTCGGCCTCGGCCGCGCTCTGGCGCCGAGACGCCCTCAGCTGAGCATTCGTCGTCGCCTCGAGCGGGTCTCCCGCGCCGCGTCGCTGGACCCGCAGCGGAGTGTCCTCGACGCACGGCCGGGCTGAAATGTCAGGCCCGGAAGCGGGGGACGGCGGCGCGGACTGCGCGGCCGTCCCGCAAAAGAAAAGTGCCGGACCGCAGAACGCCTCTCGGCGCAAGGCCGCTCATAGCGGCAGAAGATGGAGCCCGGGGTTACTGCGGCCCGGCTGTAGAAGTGTAGCAAGGCGACCGCGAAGACATTCCCTCGCGCGCCCCCGTTGACAAGGCCCGGGCGTGTCGGACCCCCGGCGTAGGCTCGCTGCATGGCTTGGCGTTTCGCTCTCATGATCGACCCCGTGGCATCCGACGATCAGGGCGGCGATCACACCGGCACTCTCCGCGTCGTCGATCCCGAGGCCGCCGCCCTGCCGCTCGGCGAACTCAGCGCGCAGCGCGGAGACGGGGTCTTCGAGTCGATCGGTGTGGTCGACGGGCACCCCCACGAGGTCGGACCCCACCTCGAGCGTCTCGCCCATTCGGCGGCCCTGTGCGATCTCCCCGCACCGAACCTCGCCCAGTGGCGCGCGGCGGTCGACCGGGCCGCGACCGAAGCCGGGCCGGGGGAGAGCGTGATCAAGCTCATCCTGAGCCGTGGCGTCGAGGGGGGTCCGCACCCCACGGCGTGGGTCACCCTCGCGGACGCCCCCGACAACACGGGGGCGCGGCGAGACGGGGTGCGCGTGGTGACACTCGACCGCGGTTACCCCCTGGGCGTCCCGGCGCGGTCGCCCTGGCTGCTGCTCGGGGCGAAAACCCTGTCGTACGCCGTGAACATGGCCGCGATCCGCGAGGCCAAGCGCCGCGGGGCCGACGACGCCGTCTTCGTCACCACCGACGGTTTCGTGCTCGAGGCTCCCACGGCATCCGTGCTCCTCCGGATCGACGGACGGTTCGTCACCCCGGCGCCGAGCGCCGGCATCCTGCACGGCACGACGCAGCTCAGCGTTTTCGCGCACCTCGAGGGGCGTGGTCTCCAGGCCGCTTACGAGACCGTCCCGGTGGCCGATCTCGCGCGAGCGGATGCCGCGTGGCTGCTGTCGAGCGTGCGTCTCGCGGCTCCGATCTCCGCCGTCGACGGTATGCCCGTCGCGATCGACCGCGACCTCACCGACGAGCTGAACGCGTTCCTCCTCGCGCGTCGCGACTGAGCGGGGCTCGCGGCGGGAACGGGCGTGTCCGGCCGCGCGCGTGGCGACCGCCCGCGCGCAACGACCCGGCACGTGCAGCGACGTGGCGCGCGTCTGACCGAGAGCGCATCGCTATCGAAGGCGCATCGCGATCGACGGCCGCCGGGAACGACGAAGGCCCCGCCGGAGCGGGGCCTTCGCGGGGCGCCTTATCCGAAGCGTCCCGAGACGTAGTCCTCGGTGGCCTGCACGGTCGGCGCCGTGAAGATCGTGGACGTGTCGTTGTACTCGATGAGCTTGCCGGGCTTGCCGGTTCCGGCGATGTTGAAGAACGCGGTCTTGTCGCTCACGCGCGAGGCCTGCTGCATGTTGTGCGTGACGATCACGATCGTGTACTCGTTCTTGAGCTCGGAGATGAGTTCCTCGATCGCGAACGTCGAGATGGGGTCGAGCGCCGAGCACGGCTCGTCCATCAGCAGCACGTCGGGCGACACGGCGATGGCGCGAGCGATGCACAGACGCTGCTGCTGACCGCCCGAGAGGCCGCCGCCGGGCTTGTCGAGGCGGTCCTTGACCTCGTTCCAGAGGTTCGCACCCTGCAGCGACTTCTCGACGAGCGCGTCGCCGTCGCCCTTCGAGAGGCGCTTGTTGTTCAGTCGGGCGCCGGCGAGCACGTTCTCACGGATCGACATCGTGGGGAACGGGTTGGGGCGCTGGAACACCATGCCCACGTGACGGCGCACGAGCACCGGGTCGACGCCCGGGCCGTAGAGGTCGTCGCCGTCGATCAGCACACGACCCTTCACGTGTCCGCCGGGGATGACCTCGTGCATGCGGTTCAGCGTGCGCAGGAACGTGGACTTGCCGCATCCCGAGGGGCCGATGAAAGCGGTGACGGAGCGAGGCTCGATGTCGATCGAGACGCCCTCGACCGCGAGGAAGTCGCTGTAGTAGACGTTGAGGTCCTGGACCTCGATGCTCTTGGACACGAAGGTGCCTTTCTTGGGCTCAGCGCGCCTTGGGCGCGAACACCGCCGCCACGATACGGGCGATCAGGTTGAAGATGACGACGAGGACGACCAGGAGGAAGGCGGCTCCCCAGGCCTGGGCCTGGGAGGCGTCGATGTCCTGCCCCGGGAAGCTGTACGCGGTGTACGCCATGACGGGGAGGGTCTGCATCGGGCCTTCGAACGGGTTGGCGTTGAAGTTGTCGGTGAAGCTCGCCGCGATGAAGATCGGCGCGGTCTCACCGACGACGCGGGCCACGGCCAGCACGACGCCGGTGATGATGCCCGACGCGGCCGTCCGCAGCACGACCTTGATGATCGTGGCCGAGCGCGGCACGCCCAGGGCGAGCGACGCTTCGCGCAGATCGGCGGGCACGAGGCGCAGCATCTCCTCCGTCGAGCGGATGACGATGGGGATCATCAGCACGGAGAGGGCGATGGATGCCGAGAACCCGCTGAAGGCCTTCGGCCCGACGATCAGGCTGAACAGCGAGAACGCGAACAGACCCGCGACGATCGAGGGGATGCCCGTCATCACGTCGACGAGGAAGGTGATGGCGCGGCGCAGCGGGTTGCTGGGCTGCGCGTACTCGACGAGGTAGACGGCGGCCAGGATGCCGATCGGCACGGAGATGAGGGCGGCGATCCCCGTGATGATGAGCGTTCCCGTGATCGCCTGCCAGGCGCCCGCGGTCGCCACGACCTCGAGGGTGTCGGGGTCGAACGCCGTGCCGCCCACCTGCGTGATGAACTGCAGGTTCACGACCGCGAGTCCCTTGGAGACCACGGTCCACAGCGTCGAGATCAGCGGGGCGACGGCGAGCAGGAAGGCCGCGGTGACGAGCCCGCGCACGACGCGGTCGACGGCCTTGCGGCGGTTCTCGACGATCGAGGAGCCGACGCCGATGGCGATCAGGTAGAGCACCGCGGTGAGGATGAGCCACGCGGCGATGTTGAAGCCGCCGAAGAGCAGCTGCAGGCCGGCGACGACGATCGCGACGCCGACGAGCACCATCGGTTCGATGAAGCGGGGCAGCTGTCCGCTGGTGAGGGCCAGCGGCGCGGAGGGGGCCGTGACGGTCATGAGCGCTTGCCCTTCTTGCGACCCTTGGCGCCGGGGCCCGTCGCGCCGATGATGTAGCGGGCGAACATGTTGACCGCCAGCGAGATGACGAACAGCATCAGACCGGTTCCGATGAGCGCGGAGCGCTGCAGGTCGGTCGCGATCGGGAAGTTCAGCGCGATGTTGGCCGCGATGGTCTGGGAGTTGTACCCGTCGGTCAGCAGGAGCACCGAGTAGATGAGGCTGGGCGACACGATCAGCGCGATGGCCATGGTCTCGCCGAGGGCGCGGCCGAGGCCGAGGAGCGTCGCCGAGACCATGCCGCTGCGCGCGTACGGGAACACCGCCAGGCGGATCATCTCCCAACGCGTGGCGCCGAGGGCGAGCGCGGCCTCTTCGTGCAGGCGCGGGGTCTGCAGGAAGATCTCGCGCGTGATCGAGGTGACGATCGGGAGGATCATGACCGCGAGCACCACGCCACCGGTGAGCATCGTCGAACCCGTCGACGACACCGGGCCCTGGAACAGCGGGATCCAGCCGAGGTACTTGTTGAGGAACTCGCCGACGGGCAGCAGCAGCGGGCGCATGACGATGATGCCCCACAGGCCGAAGACGATCGAGGGCACCGCGGCGAGCAGGTCGACGACGTAGCCGAGGGCGCCGGCCACGCGACGCGGGGCGTAGTGCGAGATGAACAGCGCGATGCCGATGGCCACCGGCGTGCCGATGATCATGGCGATGAAGGCCGCCCACACGCTGCCGAAGAGCAGCGGGCCGACGTACTCCCAGAAGTTGGACCACTGCCCGTTCTGGTAGCCGGCGAGGTCGCCCTCGCTCCAGTTGGCCGTGATCGCGGGGAGGCCGCGAAGGATGAGGAAGATCGCGACGCCCGCGAGGATGATCATGATCGACACCGCGGCCGTGGTCGACAGACCCAGGAAGACGGAGTCGCCGACCCGGCGCTTGCCCACGATGCTCGTACGGGCCTGGGTCGAAGCGGTCGGATCGGTCGGTGCGGACGGGGCGGTCTCGGTGTCGGAGACGGTGTCAGTCACGGGGGACCTCACGCTCGGCACGGGTCATGGGTGCTCCTCGGTCGGGTGGTCTCTGAGGATGTCGGCTCAGCGGAGCGTTCGACCCGGGTCGACCGTTCCGATCAGCCCGGCCCGACCCGCACGGAAGGTGCGAGCCGGGCCGAAACCGGAGAGATGTTTACTTGATGGCGGCGAGCGTCTCGGCAGCAGCCTCGAGCACCGAGTCGGGCAGCGGGGCCGAGCCGGCGTTCTTCGCGGCGACCTGCTGGCCGAGCGTGCTGGTCACGAAGCCGAGGTACGACTTCACGAGCTCGGCCTGCTTGGCGTCCTTGAACGAGGTGCAGGTGACGGCGTACGAGACCAGCGGGATGGGGTAGGTCTCGGCCGTGAGCTTCGAGTAGTCGAACTTCTTCGACAGGTCGCCCGTGACGCCGTTGGAGGCGTCGACGGCCGCGGCCTCGAAGGTCGCCGTGACGGCCTCGGGGCTGTAAGCGACGGCGGTGCCGTCCTGGATGACCGACGCGGCGTTCAGGTCGCCGATGGCCGAGTGGTCGGCGTAGCCGATGGTGCCGGAGCCGGCCTTGACCGCCTCGACGACGCCGGAGCCGCCCTTCTGCTTCGAGACGTTGCCCTCGATCGGCCAGTCCTTGCCCGCGGGCGAGGTCCACACCGACGACTGGGTCGCGGCGAGGTAGTTCGTGAAGTTCTGGGTCGTGCCCGAGCCGTCCGAACGCGCGACGGTGGTGATGGCGCCGGCGGGAAGCGCGGTGCCGTTGTCCTTGGTGATGGCGGGGTCGGACCAGTCGGTGATCTGCAGCGCGAAGATCTTCGCGATGGTCTCGCCCGAGAGCTTGAGCTCGGTCACGCCGGGGATGTTGAAGATGATCGCGACACCGTCGAGGTAGACGGGGATGTTCACGCCGCCGTCGGTGCACAGCGCCTTGGACTGGGTCGTCTGGTCGGCGTTGAGGGGCGAGTCGGAGCCGGCGAAGTCGTACGCGCCGCTCAGGAAGTTGGTGACGCCACCGCCGGAGCCCTGCGACTTGTCGTAGTTGATCGTGACGCCCTTGGCCTGGGCGTTGTAGGCGCTGGTCCACGCGGCCTGCGCGTTGGCCTGGGCGCTCGAGCCACCGGCGGTGATCGTGCCCGAGAGGTTCGGGTCGATGCTGAAGGCCACGTCGGACGAGGTGGGGGAGGCAGAGGTACCCGCGGCGTCGCCGGAGCCCGAGGTGCCGGCGCAGCCGGCGAGAGTCAGGGAGGCCACGGCGGCCACGGAGCCCAGCAGGGCGAGTCGGGAGAGCTTCACGGTGTGAATCCTTCGCATGTTTGGGGACGGAACCCGGTGCAGGGTTCGTCGTGAACGGTAAACAGCGACTCTTAAGAGTCTGCGTTGTGCGGGTGAACGGAAGGTGAACCGGGGTGGCCCGTCCGGGGTGTTTCCCGGGGCCTTGTACTCTTCGTCCCCGTGACGACCTCTGCCTCCGCCGCCCAGGCTCCGCTCGATCGAACGGATGCCGCCCACCCCGCGCGCACGCTCGTCGACCTTCTGTCGGCGGTGGCCGCGCGGCATCCCGAGGCCTCCGCGATCGACGACGGATCCGGCGCCCTCAGCTACCGGGAGCTGCTCGCCCGCGTGTGGAAGACGGCCGCCGCCCTGCACGACGCGGGGGTGCGCCGCGGCGACCGCGTCGGCGTGCGCATGCCGTCGGGCTCGAAAGAGCTGTACGTCTCGATCCTCGCCGTGATGGCTGCGGGGGCGGCGTACGTCCCGGTCGACGCGGACGATCCGGACGAGCGTGCGCGCCTCGTGTTCGGCGAGGCGGGGGTGCGCGGGATCGTCGCCGGGACCGGGGAGTTCGTTCCCGCCGATGGTGACGGCGACCTCGTGAGGTTGTACGAGGGGGCCGCGCCGCACCCGAGCACGAGCGCCGTGCCGATCGTGGCCCCTCCCACGGTCGACGACGACGCCTGGATCATCTTCACGTCGGGATCGACCGGCGTGCCCAAGGGCGTGGCCGTGTCGCACCGCTCCGCCGCGGCCTTCGTCGAAGCGGAGGGGCGCATCTTCCTGCAGGGCGAGCCGCTCGGCCCGGGCGATCGCGTGCTGGCCGGACTCTCGGTCGCGTTCGACGCCTCGTGCGAGGAGATGTGGCTCGCGTGGGGTCACGGGGCGTGCCTCGTCCCCGCCCCGCGCTCCCTCGTCCGCTCGGGCGAGGACCTCGCGCCGTGGCTGCTGCGGCAGGGGATCACGGTGGTCTCGACGGTTCCCACCCTCGCGGCGATGTGGCCGGCCGACTCGATCGAGAACGTGCGCCTGCTCATCTTCGGCGGGGAGGCGTGCCCGCCCGAGCTGGCCGCCCGTCTCGTCGCCGAGGGGCGCGAGGTGTGGAACACCTACGGGCCCACCGAGGCCACGGTCGTGGCATGCGCGGCGCCCCTGGACGGCACCCTTCCGGTGCGCATCGGCCTGCCCCTGGACGGGTGGGCGCTCGCCGTCGTCGACGCGGAGGGGCTCCCGGTCGCCGAGGGCGAGGTGGGCGAGTTGATCATCGGGGGCGTCGGTCTCGCGCGCTACCTCGATCCCGCGAAGGATGCCGAGAAGTACGCGCCCATGCCGACCCTCGGGTGGGAGCGAGCCTATCGCTCGGGCGACCTCGTGCGCTTCGAAGCGGCGGGGCTCGTCTTCCAGGGCCGCGCCGACGACCAGGTGAAGGTCGGGGGCCGTCGCATCGAACTCGGCGAGGTCGAGTCGGCCCTGCAGGACCTTCCCCAGGTCAGCGCCGCCACCGTCGCGGTGCGCACCACCGACGCCGGCGTCCCCGTGCTCGTGGGATACCTCGTCATGGAGGACGGCCGCGAGCTCGATCGCGCCGCCGCCCGCTCGCTCCTGGCCGAGCGGCTGCCGGCCGCGACAATCCCGCTCCTGGGGGTCGTCGACTCCCTCCCCGTGCGCACGTCGGGCAAGGTCGACCGCGCGGCGCTCCCGTGGCCGCTGCCGGGAGTGGACGCCCCCGCCCCCACCGACTTCTCGGCCGACGAGGCGTGGCTCGCCGAGCAGTGGCAGGCGGTGCTGGGGCTGGCCGTGACCGATCGCAAGGCGGACTTCTTCGATCTCGGGGGCGGCTCGCTCGCCGCCGCGCAGCTCGTCTCCCGCATCCGCGCGCGCGTGCCGGAGTTCTCCGTCCCCGACATCTACGACGTGCCGCGGCTCGGCGCGATGGCCAAAGCCCTCGGGCCCCAGCTGGGCGACGAGGCACCGGCGTCCTTTCACCGGGCGGTTCCGACGCCGCGGGCGACGCAGTGGGTGCAGACCGTGCTCGGTGCTCCGCTGTTCATCCTCTCCGGCATCCGCTGGCTCCTGTACCTGCTCACGGCGTCGGCCATCCTGCAGCTCGTGCCCGGGTTCGAGGTGCTGCCGAGCGTCCCCTGGGGCATGCTCGTGGTCGGGCTGCTGGTCTTCGCGACGCCGTTCGGGCGGATGGCGATCGCCGTGGCATCCGCGCGACTGCTCTTGGCGGGCGTGCGCGCGGGTGACTATCCGCGCGGGGGCTGGGTGCACATCCGTCTCTGGCTCGCCGAGCAGATCGCCGACCAGGTGGATGCCGTCGGCCTGGCCGGAGCGCCCTGGGTGTCGTACTACGCCCGTGCGCTGGGCGCGCGGATCGGTCGCGACGTGGATCTGCACGCGCTGCCCCCGGTCACCGGTCTTCTCGTCGTGGGCGACGGGGCGTCGATCGAGCCGGAGGTCGATCTCACCGGCTACTGGATCGACGGCGACCTCGTGCGCATCGGCGAGGTGCGCATCGGCGCCGAGGCGACCGTCGGCGCCCGGTCCACTCTCGCGCCGGGGACGAGGATCGGCCGTCGCGCTGAGATCGCCCCGGGTTCCGCGGTCTTCGGGCGGGTCAAGGCCGACCAGTCGTGGGCCGGGTCTCCCGCCGTCCGCGTGGGAGGAACGGCCAAGGACTGGCCGGCCGAACGACCGCCGACGCCCACCCGCTGGCTCTGGGCCTACGCGGGGTCGGCGGTGCTGATCGCGCTGCTCCCGCTCGCCGCGTTCACGGTCGGCGGTCTCGTCCTCGCCCAGGGGATCCGCGGATCGGCGACCCTGGCCGACGCGGCGGGGGCGGCCTTCGCCTGGCTCGTGCCGGCCGTCGCCATCACGGGACTCGTGTTCGCGGCATCCGTGGTGCTGCTCGTCCGCGTTTTCTCGCTCGGGCTGGCGGAGGGGACGCACCCGGTGCGCAGCCGCGTGGCGTGGCAGGCGTGGACGATCGAGCGCCTGCTGGACGCCGCCCGGACGATCCTGTTCCCGCTGTACTCGTCGCTGTTCACCCCCGTCTGGCTGCGGCTGCTGGGCGCGCGCGTCGGCCGCGACGTCGAGGCATCCACCGTCCTCCTCCTGCCGTCGATGGCGCGGATCGAAGACGGCGCGTTCCTGGCCGACGACACGATGGTCGCGTCGTACGAACTGCACGCCGGATGGCTGCGGATCGGGCCGGTGCGCATCGGCAAGCGCGCGTTCCTCGGCAACTCGGGCATGGCCGCCCCCGGCCACCGGGTGCCGCGCGACGGACTCGTGGCCGTGCTGTCCGCCGCGCCGCGCAAGGCGAAGGCCGGATCGTCGTGGCTCGGTTCGCCGGCCGTACGCCTGCGGCGTCTGTCGGCGGAGGGCGACGAATCGCGCACCTACCGCCCCACCGCGGGGCTCCGGCTCGCCCGGACGCTGTGGGAGCTGTGCCGGTTCGTGCCCGTCGTCGTGACGTGCGCGATCGGCCTCGGGGTCGTGCTCTCGCTCGCGGCGCTGTGGCAGGGCGTCGGGCCGGTGTGGACGCTGCTGCTGTCGGGCGTGGTCCTGCTCGCGGCCGGGGCCGTCGCCGCCGGGGTCTCCACGGCGGCGAAGTGGGCGATCGTCGGTGTCATCCGTGCGGGGGAGCAGCCGCTGTGGTCGAGCTTCGTCTGGCGCACCGAGGTGTCGGACACCTTCACCGAGATGGTCGCGGCGCCCTGGTTCGCACGGGCGGCCGCGGGGACCCCGGCGCTGGCTGTCTGGCTGCGAAGCCTGGGCGCGCGTATCGGCCGCGGAGTGTGGTGCGACAGCTATTGGCTTCCTGAGCCCGATCTCGTGACCCTCGGCGACGCGTCGACGGTCAATCGGGGCTGCGTCGTGCAGACGCACCTGTTCCATGATCGAATCATGAGCATGGACACCGTCGAGCTCGAGCCCGGGGCGACCCTCGGGCCCCACAGTGTGGTGCTGCCGGCCTCGACCCTCGGCGCCCACGCCACCGTCGGTCCCGCCTCGCTCGTGATGCGCGGTGAGACCGTTCCCGTCGGTTCGCGGTGGAGCGGCAACCCCATCGGCCCCTGGCGCGCGGTGAAGGTGCGCGCCTACCAGTCGACGTCGTGAGCGCCGCCGACCCATACGCCCCGCAGAGCGGCGACGTGTCGTACGACGTGCTCTCGTACGATCTGACGCTCGGCTACCGTGTCCGCACCAACCGGCTCGAGGGTGTCGCGACGATCCGTGCCGTCGCCCGCGAGGCGCTGTCGTCGTTCGCACTCGACCTGGTGGGTCTGCGCACGAGCCGTGTCCGGGTGAACGGGATGCCGGCGCGGTACGCCGCCGGACCGCGCCTGCTGCGCGTCACCCCGGGTGGGTCGATCGCCGCGGGAGACTCCTTCGACGTCGAGGTGACGTACGCGGGCGCTCCTGCTCCGCGGCGCTCGCGGTGGGGCGCGGTCGGGTGGGAGGAGCTGACCGACGGTGCGCTGGTCGCGGGGCAGCCGATCGGCGCACCCACGTGGTTCCCGTGCAACGACCGGCCCGACAACCGCGCGACGATGCGTATGGAGATCACGGTCGACGACGGCTACACGGTCGCGGCCACCGGCGTCGCCGGGGCGAGCACGCGCCGCGGTGGACGGGTGACGACGACTTTCACCTCAGACGTCCCCACGGCGACCTACCTCGCTGCGGTGCACGTGGGCCCCTATCGGACACGCCCTCTCGCCGGCAGCGGGGAGGGCGTCGTACCGGCCGTGGTCGTCACGGCCCCGCCCGCGCTGACGGCGGCCGCCGACCGGGCGTTCTCGACGGTGCCCGACATGCTGCGTCTCTTCGAGCGGTTGTTCGGGCCGTATCCCCAGGAGGCGTGCACCCTCGTGGTGACGGCCGATGAGCTCGAGATCCCGCTCGAAGCCCAGGGCCTCGCCGTCTTCGGCATGAACCACCTCGTCCCCGCCGCCCAGCGGCTCGTGGCGCACGAACTCGCCCACCAGTGGTTCGGCAACAGCGTCGGTCTCGCTCGCTGGAGCGACATCTGGCTGAACGAGGGGTTCGCCTGTTACGCGGAGTGGCTGTGGTCGGAGCAGTCCGGTGCCGCCGTCGTCGAGAGCTGCGTCGCCGAGAACTACGCCCGTCTGGCGGCGAAGCCCCGCGATCTGCTGCTGGCCGATCCCGGACCCGATGACATGTTCGACGACCGCGTGTACAAGCGCGGCGCGATCGCCCTGCACGCGGTCCGTCGTGCGCTCGGCGACGGTGCGTTCTTCGACCTCCTCCGCGCCTGGACCGCCGAGCACCGCCACGGGCTGGTCACCACCGATGACTTCCGATACGCCGTCGAGCAGGCCGGGGGAGCGGATGCCGCGGCGGTCCTGTCGCGCTGGATCGATCACGAGGCGCTTCCTCCGCGTCCCTGAGCGTGGCGCTAAGCGTCAGCGCACGGCGATGGCGGCAACGAGGCCCGCGGGGGCCTCGATGTCGACACCGTTCCAGTCGCGAGGTTTCCTCGCGACGCCTCCGTCACCGGCCGCGTGTCGGATGCGGGCCGTCCAGGCCGGACCCTGACCGCGCACCTCCACCCGCGCCGGATCGACCGCGAGACCTCGTCCGTCGGCCTTGAGCACGGCCTCGACGCGGGCCCATCCGATCGCATCCGCGCCGCCGTGCGGGAGGATCCGCTCCAGGCCGGCGGCGCCGGCGGGGGCCGCATCGACGCCGATCCGCGCGTGGTTCCGCGTCACCGCCACCACGGCCCACCCCGGTGCGTACGAGACCGAGACGGCGGCATCCGCCCCCTCCACGTGCGGGCGACCGTGATCGGCTCCGCACGCGGCGCAGAGCGACGAGACGGTCGCGCCGGGGAGCAGCTCAGCGAGGATGGCCCTCGACGCATCGCGCCGGGGCGAGCCGGCGGGAACCTCCCGCCAGGCCACCTCGACACCGGGCGGAAGCGTCACACCTGTGGTTCGTGCGTCTCGATCGCGACGATGCCCGCGCCGGGGTGCTCGACCGGCACGTGCACCACCGAGAACGCGGCGGGCTCGAGCGCCGAAGCGCTGCCGAGGTAGGAGCCGCTCATGGTGCCGGTCGCCAGGGCGAGCTCGTGCAGGATGTCGGGCAGCACGGGACCGTGGCTGGCGAGCACGACGGGCTTGCGCGAACGCACCCGCTGCCCGATCACCGACCGGGCGTCGGCGCGTCCGTCTTCCCAGGCGTCCTGGCTGATCGACTCGGCGAACTGCACGCGCTGACCGATCGCCTGGGCGATGGGCGTGGCGGTGCGGACGCAGCGCTCCGCCGGGCTGGAGATCACGCGACGCACCCCGAACGCGAGCAGCGGCCCCACGATCGCCTGGGCCTGGCGTCGGCCGCGGGTGGTCAGCGGGCGGGCGGTGTCGCTGCCCTCCCAGTCCTCGCGCGACCGCGCCTTCGCGTGCCGCAGCACGACGATCGGGAACGTCGGCAGGGCGCCCTCGTCGACGATCCGGCAGAACTCGTCGAGGATCTCGATGTCGACGGGGTAGCTCAGCCGCTTCCGCGCCTTCTTCAGACTCACCCACTCGATCGCGGCGACCTCTTTGTTCGGCACGAACGACGAGGTGCGCACGGCCGCGTCGGTCGCTTCGGCCGCCCAGTAGTGCACGATCTTCGTCCGGCCGTTCGGCATCCGATATCTCGACACCCCCACGGGGACGCCCAGGGCGACACGGATGCCGGTTTCTTCGCGGATCTCGCGCACGGCGGTCTCGGCGAGGGTCTCACCGGGGTCGACCTTGCCCTTGGGCAGCGTGAGGTCGCGGTACTTCGTGCGGTGGATGAGGAGGATGCGGAGCTTGCCCTCGATCACCCGCCACACGACACCGCCCGCGGCGTAGACGGCGGTCTCGGTCACCGCGCCGTCCGCGCGCGCCGCTTGCGCTGCACGAGCGCCATCGTGTGCTCCTGCAGGTCGACCAGGGGAGCGCCCTCGGCGTCGGTGCTGTGCCGCGTCCATTCGCCCTCGGAACCGAGGTGCCAGGAACTGGTGCCGTCGTTCATCGCGAGGTCGAACAGTGTCGTCAGCTCGCGCACCTGCGCCTCGTCGACCACCCGGACGAGCGCCTCGACGCGGCGGTCGAGGTTGCGGTGCATCATGTCGGCGCTGCCGATGAACACCTGCGGGTCGCCGTCGTTCGCGAACGAGAAGATGCGTGAGTGCTCCAGGTAGCGGCCGAGGATCGAGCGCACGGTGATGTTCTCGCTCATGCCCGCGACACCGGGCTTGATCGAGCAGATGCCGCGCACCCACACCTCCACGGGCACCCCGGCCTGGCTGGCGCGGTAGAGCGCGTCGATGATCTGCTCGTCGACCATCGAGTTGACCTTGATGCGCACGCCCGACGGCTTGCCGGCGAGGGCGTTCTGCCGCTCCTTGTCGATGTGACGCAGCAGCCCCTTGCGCAGGTGCAGAGGGGCGACGAGGAGGCGCTTGAACTTCTTCTCGATCGCGTAGCCGCTGAGCTCGTTGAAAAGACGCGTGAGGTCGCGACCGACCTGGTCGTCGACGGTGAAGAGGCCGAAGTCCTCGTAGATGCGACTGGTCTTGGGGTTGTAGTTGCCCGTGCCGACGTGGCTGTAGTGGCGCAGGCGCCCCTCTTCTTCGCGGATGACGAGAGCGAGCTTGCAGTGGGTCTTGAGGCCGACGAGGCCGTAGACCACGTGCACGCCCGCCTTCTCGAGCTTGCGCGCCCACACGATGTTGTTCGCCTCGTCGAAGCGCGCCTTGACCTCGACGAGGGCGAGCACCTGCTTGCCGGCCTCTGCCGCGTCGATGAGTGCCTGCACGATGGGGCTGTCGCCCGAGGTGCGGTACAGCGTCTGCTTGATGGCGAGCACGTGCGGGTCGCGCGCGGCCTGCTCGAGGAAGGCCTGCACACTCGTCGCGAACGACTCGTACGGGTGGTGCACGAGCACGTCGCCCTTGCGGATCGCGCCGAACAGGTCGGCGCGGCCGTTCTGCTCGGGCGGCTGGAAGGCCAGCGCCGTCTTGGGCACGTGGGGCGGGTAGTGCAGGTCGGGACGGTCGATGCGCGACAGGTCGAACAGGCCGCGCAGATCGAGGGAGCCGGGGAGGCGGTAGACCTCCTGGTCGGTGATGTCGAGTTCGCTCAGCAGCAGGTCGCGCGTGACGTCGTCCATGTCGTCGGTGATCTCGAGACGGATGGGCGGACCGAAACGGCGGCGGAGCAGCTCGGCCTCGAGAGCCTGGATCAGGTTCTCGGTCTCGTCCTCCTCGATCGTCATGTCCTCGTTGCGGGTGAGGCGGAACGCGTGGTGGTCGAGCACCTCCATCCCGGGGAAGAGGTCGCCGAGGTGGTTGGAGATGAGCTCTTCGAGGGGGAGGTAGCGCACGCCCGGACCGTCGCCGGCGACCTCGACGAAGCGCGGGAGCATGGGCGGCACCTTGAGACGCGCGAACTCCTGCCGCCCGGTGCGGGCGTTGCGGATGCGGATGGCGAGGTTCAGCGACAGCCCCGAGATGTAGGGGAACGGGTGCGCCGGGTCGACGGCCAGCGGCATGAGCACGGGGAAGACGTTGCGCTGGAAGTACTCGGTCAGGCGGGCCGCGGTGTCGTCGTCGAGCGAGTCCCAGGTGACGACCTCGATGCCGGCCTCGGCGAGGGCGGGACGCACCTTCTCGGTCCAGGCGGCGGCGTGGCGCAGCTGCAGGCGGTGGGCCTCGGCCGAGATGTCGGCGAGCACGTCGAGCGGCGCACGGCCCACGTTGGTGGGGACGGCCAGGCCCGTCACGATGCGACGCTTCAGACCCGCGACGCGCACCATGAAGAACTCGTCGAGGTTGCTGGCGAAGATGGCGAGGAAGTTCGCCCGCTCCAGGACCGGCACGGTGGGGTCTTCGGCGAGTTCGAGCACGCGCTGGTTGAACGCCAGCCAGCTCAGCTCGCGGTCGAGGTAGCGGTGGTCGGGCAGCTGGTCGTCCTCGGCCTCGACGGCCTCGTCGAAGTCGTCGTCGTCGGCGTCGCCGAGCCCGGCATCCAGCGCGTCGTGTTCCATCATCCCCACATCATTGCAGGGGTCGGTGACACGGGAGTGAACACGCGGTTCCGCTCGGGTCAGGCGGGGGCGGATGCCGCCGCGGGCGCGTCGTCCTCGTAGACGTTGAACCGGTATCCGACGTTGCGCACGGTGCCGATCAGCTGCTCGAGATCGCCGAGCTTCGCGCGCAGCCGTCGCACGTGCACGTCGACCGTGCGGGTGCCGCCGAAGTAGTCGTACCCCCACACCTCGCTGAGCAGCTGCTCGCGCGTGAACACGCGGGAGGGGTGCGTGGCGAAGAAGTGCAGGAGCTGGAACTCCTTGTAGGTCAGGTCGAGCGGCTTGCCGTGCACCTTCGCCGAGTACGACGACTCGTCGATCGTGATTCCGGAGGTCTGGATGCGCGTCGACACCTGGTCGACCGTGCGCCGGCCCATCGCGAGGCGGATGCGCGCGTCGATCTCGGCGGGGCCCGCGCCCACGAGCACGACGTCGTCGATTCCCCAGTCGGTAGAGACGGCCGTCAGACCGCCCTCGGTGACGATGAGCACCAGGGGGGCTTCGACACCGGTGGTCGACATGATCTTGCACAGCGACTTCGCGCCGACGAGGTCGAAGCGCGCGTCGATGAAGATGACGTCGGCGCTGGGCGCGTTGATCAGCTGCGCCGCCTCGGCGGGGATCTGGCGCACGCGGTGGCTCAGCAGTTCGAGCGCGGGCAACGCCGCACCGCCGCCGGGGGCGGAGCTGAGAACGAGAAGCTGAGCCAAGTGGACCTCCCCGCGCGGCCTGCCGCGCACCCGATCATCTTAGGGTGAGGCGCCGCGCCCCACCGTCACCGGCGCTTCGCGTGCATCCGCGACGCCCTCTGAGTGATGATGGGGGCATGTCGACTCCCGACCTCACCCCCCGACGCACCTTCGGCGGGATCGTCGCCGTCTGGGTGCTCGCCGCTCTGGCCGGGGTGGCGATCGGTCTGTTCGCCCCGGCGGGATGGCGCGCCCAGTGGATCAGCGTCGCCCTCGGCGGTTGCATCATCGCGGCGTTCGCCGTGCAGCTCTGGTACGGCCGGTCGCAGGCCTTCATCCAGCGCATGGCGCTGAGCAGCCTCGGCGCCCTCGTCGTCCTCGGCGTCATCACGGCCGGTTTCGCGCTCGCGCAGCTCGCCGCCCTCTAAGATCGAAGCATGGACCTCCTCGCGCTCGAACTGTTCTTCGTGGGACTTCTCGGCCTCGCCTCGCTGGCGATCGCCTTCGTGTCGGGAACGGTCATCTGGAACCTCTATCGCGGCCAGCGCTGAGCGCTCCCGTGATCGAGATTCCGACCGACCTTCCGGCCGACCTCGTCCCCCTGTCGTGGCTCGTCGGTGTCTGGGAGGGCACCGGCGTCATCGACTACGAGGCCGACGGACGCACCTTCTCGGGCGAGTTCGCGCATCGCGTGAGCTTCAGCCACGACGGCGGCGCCTTCCTCAACTACTCGGCCGACGCCTGGCTCCTCGAGGGTGACGAGCGCCGCCCCCTGGTCTCCGAGATCGGCTACTGGCGACTGGCGCGGCCCGTCGGCGACGCCGACGCCGGTCCCGCTCTGCTGCCACCGACGGCGCCCGCCGTCGAGCGCACCGCCGACGACGTCGAGGCGCTGCGCAACGCCGACGGCGGCTTCGACCTCGAGGTGAGCCTCGCCCACGCCGACGGCGTGCTCGAGCTGTACGTCGGCCAGGTGAAGGGCCCGCGCATCGATCTGGCGACGGATGCCGTCGTGCGCACGGCCGGCGCGAAGCCTTATGCCGCGGCGACGCGCCTGTACGGTCTCGTCGACAACCACCTCCTGTGGGCGTGGGACATCGCCGCTCTCGGCCGGGAGCTCGGCTCCCACGCGTCGGCGCGTCTCGCCCGGGCGGAGTGACATGAGCACCCTCGCCGACGTCCCCGGTGCCGTGATCGACGAGCGGGGACTCCGCCACGTCGGTTCTCCGGTCGCGGAGCAGCGCAAGCTCGCCTCCGGTCGCGCCCTCGCCCCGCTCGGCGACAGGCGCGTGATCTCGGTGAGCGGAGACGACCGCCGCAGCTGGCTCGACTCGCTGTCGTCGCAGGCGCTCACGCACCTGGCGCCGGGGGTGTCGACCGAGATGTTGATCCTCGACCCGCAGGGACGGGTCGAGCACGCGGCATCCGTCATCGACGACGGAGAGACCACCTGGCTGATCGTGGACGCCACCGACGCCGAGGCGCTGGCCGCGTGGTTGACCCGCATGCGCTTCCGCCTGCGGGTGGAGGTGCGCGAACGCTCCGACGATCTCTTCGTGGTCGGCGGCACGCGCGAGGCGGTGGCGGGCCTCCGCACCGTCGCGCCCGTCTGGGTCGACCCGTGGCCGGAGGTCTCTCCCGGCGGCTGGGCGTACGCCCGCGTCGAGCCGCACCCCGGCGCCGAACGCGACTGGGCGGAGGCCGTGGTGGATGCCGCGGAGTTCGAGCGACTGCTCGACGCCGCCGTGCGCAGCGAGCTGTCGTTGGCCGGCCTCGACGCGGTCGAGGCGTTGCGGGTGGCCGCGTGGCGCCCGCGCGTCGGGGTGGACGCCGACGAGCGTCTGCTCCCGCACGAGATGGACTGGCTGCGCACCGCGGTGCACCTGTCGAAGGGGTGCTACCGCGGTCAGGAGACGGTGGCGAAGGTGCACAATCTCGGGCACCCGCCGCGCCGCGTCGTGGCCCTTCAGCTCGACGGCAGCGACAATCTGCTCCCCGTCCGGGGCGACGAGGTCCTCGCCGGTGACGTTGTGGTCGGCACCATCACCTCGGTCGCGGTGCACCACGAGGAGGGGCCGATCGCCCTGGCCCTGGTCAAGCGCACCGCCGCGGACGGGGTGCCGCTCGTCGTCATGACCGCCGACGGTCCGCTCGCCGCGTCCGCCGAGACCATCGTCCCCGCGGATGCCGGTGCGACGGCGGACGTTCCGCGCCTGCCGCGCCTGGGCCGCCGCCGCAGCAGCACCCAGGAATGAGCGCGGACGAGTCGTCGACGACCGTCGGGGTCGTCGTCCCTCGTTCCCGCTGGAGGTCCACCCTCTCCCGGCGCGTCCACCGCGTGCGCGAGTCGGTGCCCGCGATCGCCCAGATCGTCGTCGCCGCGACGGCGGCGTTCGCCTTCGCGCACTTCGTGCTCGGTCACCCGGTGCCCCTGCTCGCCGCGACCGTGACGGTGTCGAGCCTCGGGCTGGTGCGCGATGCCCGACCGTGGCGCGTCGCGGAGACCGTGCTGGGCATGCTCGTCGGCATCCTGATCGCCGAGGTCGTGCTGCTCGTCGCCGGTGCCGGCTGGTGGCAGATCGCCGTGGCGATGGCCGTCACGCTCGTGGTGGCGCGCTTCCTCTCGCCGCAGCCGGGATTCGCGCTGGCGGCCGTCGTGCAATCGCTCATCGCCCTCGTGCTCGTCTCGGGGGCACCGTTCCTGCGGCTCGTCGACGGGGCGATCGGCGGTGTCGCGGCGCTCGCGGTGACGGCCCTCATCCCGCGGACGCTGCGGCGCACGGAACTGCGCGACGCCGATGAGCTGTTCGACGCCATGGATGCCGCGATGTCGACGATCGTGCGGGCCCTGCGCAAGGGCGACCGGGCTCGTGCGGAGCGCGGTCTGGAACGGGCGCGTTCTCTGCAGACCTATGTCGACGCGTGGAGCGGGTCGTTGGAGTCGGGTCGCGAGGTGGCGCGGATCTCACCGTTCCTGCGCCGTCAGCGCGCCGAGCTGCAGCGCCACGAGCGCGTGCGGGAGGCCCTCGACCTCGCGACGCGCAACCTGCGGGTCGTGGCGCGCCGCGCCGCCTATCTCTGCGCCGATGGGCAGCCCCGCCCCGTGCCCGCCGATCTGCTTGCCGAGCTCGCCCGGGCGGCCGCCCTCGTGCGCGACGGCCTCGACGACATCTCGATGGAGCCCGCGGCGCGCGAGGCCCTCACCGCGCTCACCCGTCGCCTCGACCCCGCGCGGCTCCTCCCCGACGGCGGGATCGGCGAGCTCAACCTCGTCGCCGCGATGCGCCCGCTCGCGGTCGACCTGCTCGTCGCCGCGGGCGTGCCGTCGGCCGACGCGCGCGCCCTCCTGCCGCGCATCTGACAGACGCGGGCACGCCGCGCTCGCGCGGATCACCGCGGAGCGACGGCCTCCCACCGCACCCCGACCTCGCCCAGTCGCCATCGGTCGCGGCGCACCAGCGGCCAGCCCGCGTCGGCGAGGGCCTGCATCGCGGTGCGCCAGCGGTGCACCGGCCCGAAGGGGGCGACGCTCGCCGCGCGCGCCCACTCGCGATCGAGGGATGCCACGAACCCGTGCACGCGCTCCCCGTCGACGTTGCGATGGATGAGCGCTTTCGGCAGGCGCTCGGCCGCGATCGCGGGGGAGTCGAGCCCGCTCAGTCGCAGCGACACCGTGAGGGTGCGGGGGACGGCATCCGCCCCCACCTCCGCCCAGGTGGCGATGCGGCCGATCTCGTCGCACGTGCCCTCGACGAGGATGCCGTCGGGCTGCAGGCGGCCGCACATGCGCGTCCACGCCTCGGCGACGTCGGCCTCGTCGTACTGCCGCAGCACGTTCATCGCCCGGATGACGACCGGGCGCCGCTCGCCCGGCACGGGCACCTCGAAGCCGCCGCGGGCGAAGGAGATGCCGGGGACATCCTCGGCCTGTTCCCGCGCGCGCGAGACCCGGTCGGGATCGATCTCGAGGCCGAGGACGGTGGCATCCGGTCGGCTCCGGCGCAGCCGGGAGAGAAGCTCGAGCGGCGTCACCGCGCTCGCCCCGAAACCGAGGTCGACGACGAGGGGATCGTCCGTTCGGCGCAGCACGGGGTGGCGGGCGATCCACCGATCGATGCGGCGCAGGCGGTTGGTGCCCGTCGTGCCCCGCGTGGGGCGTCCGACGGGCGAGGGGGTCACTCCGACATGATGCCAGCATCGACTCGGGGGGCGGGCCCGCGCGTCGATAGCATGGAGTCATGCCTCACACGCTGATCCTCCTCCGCCACGGGCAGAGCGAGTGGAACAAGACCAACCAGTTCACCGGCTGGGTCGACGTGCGACTCACCGACCAGGGCAAGGACGAGGCCAAGCGCGGCGGCGAGCTGCTGGCCGAGTCCGGCGTTCTCCCCGACGTGCTGCACACCTCGGTGCTCAGCCGCGCGATCCAGACCGCCAACATCGCGCTCGACGCGGCCGACCGCCTGTGGATCCCGGTGAAGCGCTCGTGGCGTCTCAACGAGCGTCACTACGGCGCGCTGCAGGGCAAAGACAAGGCGCAGACCCTCGAGGAGTTCGGCAACGAGCAGTTCATGCTGTGGCGTCGCTCGTTCGACGTGCCGCCGCCGCCGCTGCCCGCCGACGATCAGTACAGCCAGGTCGGCGACCCGCGCTACGCGGGGATCGACGGCGAGGTCCCCGACACCGAGTCGCTCGCGATCGTCATCGACCGCATGCTGCCCTACTGGCACAGCGACATCGTCCCCGACCTCCAGGCCGGCAAGACGGTGCTCGTCACCGCGCACGGCAACTCGCTGCGCGGCCTCGTCAAGCACCTCGAGGGCATCAGCGACGCCGACATCGCCGAGCTGAACATCCCCACCGGCATCCCGCTCGTCTATCGCCTCGACGACGACATGAAGCCCCTCGGTCCGGGCGAGTACCTCGACCCCGAGGCCGCCGCCGCGGGTGCCGCCGCCGTGGCCGCGCAGGGCAACAAGCACTGACGCCGCGAACACGGAAGGGGGGTGGATGCCGCGGCATCCACCCCCCTTTCGCGTTCAGGCCGTGATTAGATGACCGGGCTCGGCTCGTGCTCGACCTCGTCGTCGGCGCCGGCCCAGTCGCCGGTCGCGAGGTAGACGACCTTCTTGGCGACCGACACCGCGTGGTCGGCGAAGCGCTCGTGGTACCGGCTGGCCAGGGTCGCGTCGACCGTCGCGGTGGCCTCGCCCTTCCAGGAGTCGCCGAGGACCTTCTCGAAGACGCTCACGTGCAGCTCGTCGATGTCGTCGTCGGCGTCGCGGATCGACTCGGCGATGCGCAGGTCCTGCGTGCGCAGCAGCTCGGCGAGCTTGCGCGCCACCTCGACGTCAAGCTCGCCCATGCGGGTGAACGTCGTCTTGAGTCCCTTCGGGATCGCGCGCTCGGGGAAGCGAGAGCGCGCGAGCTGAGCGATGTGCTCCGCCATGTCGCCCATGCGCTCGAGCGAGGCGCTCACGCGCAGGGCGGTGACGACGATGCGCAGGTCGCGGGCGACGGGCTGCTGGCGGGCGAGGATCTCGATGGCGAGCTCGTCGAGCTCGACGGCCTTCTCGTCGATGACCGCGTCGGCTTCGATGACCTCTTCTGCGAGGGACACGTCGCTGGTTCCGAAGGCACGCGTGGCGCGGTCGATCGCAACCGTCACGAGGTCGGCGATCTCGACCAGGCGGCTCTGGACGTCCTCGAGGGACTGGTGGAATACTTCGCGCATCGCGGGTACCTTCCTCGTCGGCGGCACGGCACATGGGTGTCCCGCAACCCTCGGGGATTCTTCCCAGCGAAGGTTAACGAGTGGTGCTGTGACAGTGAATAGTAGCCTCTGCCGCGGCCCGGGCGGGGGTGAACGGCGGGTGACGTCGCATCCGTCCCTTTACGCTGTGGATATGGAACAACCGCAGCTCTCGCTGCTCGCGCTCCTGGCGGGTCTCCTCATCGGGGCCGCGGTGGTCGGCCTCGTCGCCGGAGCCATCCGCTCCCGGAACCGCACCCTGGCGCAGACCTCGACCGAGGTGCCGGAGGGCGTGGAGGCCATGCTGGATGCGATGGACGACCCCGCGTTCGTGTGCGACACGTCGTCGACGGTGCTGGCGCTCTCTCCCGCGGCGGAGGTCTTCGGCGTGCACGCGGGCGAGGTCATCGCGAGCGAGGAGCTCAAGCGCGTGGCGCGCGTCGCCCGCGACACCGGGGCGGGGATCGCGGAGAACCTCCGCCTTCGCCGCGGCGCGGCTCCCGCCGAACCGAGGCTCGTCGCCGTGCGGGCGACGCCCATCTCGGGGCGCCTCACCCTCCTGGTCCTGCGCGACATCACCGAGCGCGAGCGCGTGGAGGAGATGCGGCGGGACTTCGTCGCCAACACCAGTCACGAGCTGAAGACGCCGGTCGGCGCCGTCAGCCTCCTGGCCGAGGCGATCGAGTCGGCCGCCGACGACCCCGCCCAGGTGCGCCACTTCTCGACGCGCCTGCAGGCCGAGGTGACCCGGCTGAGCGCTCTCGTCAACCGCATCCTGAGCCTGTCGCGTCTGCAGGCGGCCGATGAACTGCGCGACGTGCGCGACGTCTCGATCGACGAGGTCGTGACCGCCGCCGTCGAGGCCTACGCCGTGCAGGCGGATGCCGCCCAGGTGACGGTGGTGCGCGGCGGGACCAAGGGGCTGTGGGTGCGCGGAGAGCCGCAGATCCTCACCGAGGCCCTCGGCAACCTGGTCGCGAATGCGATCGCCTACTCGCCGGAGGGGTCGAAGGTCGGTGTGGGGGTCAAGCTCGACGACGGCGTCGTGGAGATCGCCGTCACCGACCGCGGTATCGGCATCCCCGAGAGCGACCAGCACCGGGTCTTCGAGCGCTTCTACCGCGCCGACCAGGCGCGCTCGCGGCGCACGGGTGGCACGGGCCTCGGCCTGTCCATCGTCAAGCACGCGGTCCAGCGGCACGGCGGCGAGGTCCGACTCTGGTCGAAGCCCGCGCGCGGCTCGACCTTCACCATCCGCCTTCCGCTGTCCGAGACCCCCGATCTCGACGGCACCCGCTCCAAGCCGCGTCGCAAGGGCCGCAAGGCCACCGCAGCGATCGCCGTACCCGTGAAGGGAGACACCGCATGACCCGCGTTCTGATCGTCGAGGACGAACCCGATCTCGCCGACCCGCTGGCCTACCTGCTGCGCCGCGAAGGCTACGAGGTCGAGATCGCCGAGGACGGTGCCCTCGCCCTCTCGGCGTTCCGCGAGCGGGGGGCGGACATCCTGCTGCTCGATCTCATGCTGCCCGGGATGCCGGGGACCGAGGTCTGCCGCCAGCTGCGGCTGACGTCGCAGGTACCGATCATCATGCTCACCGCGAAGGACTCCGAGGTCGACATCGTGGTGGGCCTCGAGCTCGGCGCCGACGACTATGTCACGAAGCCGTACTCCACGCGCGAGCTGCTCGCGCGCATGCGGGCTGTCCTGCGGCGGCGCTCGCCCGAGGAGAGCGACCTCGACGACCGCGTGCTGTCGGGTGGACGGGTGGTGCTCGACATCGACCGGCACACGGTGGCCGTCGACGGCAGCGAGATCAACATCCCCCTCAAGGAGTTCGAACTGCTCGAGGTCCTGATGCGCAACGCGGGTCGCGTCCTCACCCGCGGTCAGCTGATCGATCGGGTGTGGGGCACCGATTACTTCGGCGACACCAAGACGCTGGACGTGCACATCAAGCGCATCCGGTCGCGCATCGAGCGCAACCCGAGCGAGCCCAGCATGCTCGTCACCGTCCGCGGCCTCGGCTACCGCTTCGAGGCCTGAGGTCCGGTTCCCGCGATCCGGGAACGACGAAGGCGCCGACGGAGACCGTCGGCGCCTTCGTCGTTCGTCTCAGGACGCGGGAGTCGCGGAGGGCGACGGCGTCACGGTCGGCATGACCGGGACCGGGGTCACCGAGAAGGACGGCGCGGGCGTCGGCGCGAGCGTCGAGAGGTAGGCGAGGGCGCCGTCGAGGACGGGCACCTGCATGAGCGATCCCTCGCCGTCGCCGGACTGGAAGTACACCGGGACGGTCGAGCCGGGGACCGCGTCGATGTCGTTCAGGCGCAGCGGCTCGGTGTCGGAGGTGAGGTCGCCGAGGCTGAGCGTCTTGTTCGCCGGCACGATCACGTTGGACTTCACCGCCGAGGAGCCCTCGCCGACCTCGATGCGCAGCGTGAGCGAGTCGGAGGTGTCGTTGACGATGGCGGCCACGAGGTTGCCGGTCGTTCCGTCTTCGTCGGCCACGATGAGCGCGTTGCGCACGTGCAGCGGGCCGGAGTCGGCGGGGACGTTCACGCCGTCGGAGGCGGAATAGTCGATGGTGGTCGCCTGCGGTGCGATGAGGTTGCACCCCGTCGTGCCCAGCACGACAGCGGCACCCACGGCGATGGACGCGATCAGGCGCGTTTTCACGGATCCTCCAAGAACGGCAGACGACATCGGAATCATCCTACGGGGTCCGAGGCGGCGACCCGGCCCCGTCGTCGCCGTGCGGGCGCGCGGGAGCAGGAGGGGTGCGGGGTGGGCGGAACCTTAGCGCATGCGGGCCTGTGGTATCCTGGATGTTGCCGAAAGGACATAACTCCATGCTTTTTGAGGTTGGCGAGACCGTCGTTTACCCGCACCATGGCGCGGCCACGATCATCGAGGTCAAAGAACGCGTTATCAAGGGCGAGACGAAGAAGTACCTGAAGCTCAACGTCACCCAGGGAGACCTCGTCATCGAGGTCCCTGCCGACAACGTCGACCTCGTCGGCGTCCGTGACGTGATCGGCAAGGAGGGTCTCGATCGCGTCTTCGACGTGCTGCGCGCGCCTTTCACCGAGGAGCCGACCAACTGGTCGCGTCGCTACAAGGCGAACCTCGAGAAGCTCGCGTCGGGCGACGTCATCAAGGTCAGCGAGGTCGTTCGCGACCTGTGGCGCCGCGACCAGGACCGCGGACTGTCGGCGGGCGAGAAGCGCATGCTGGCCAAGGCGCGCCAGATCCTCGTGTCGGAGCTCGCTCTGGCTGAGAAGACCGACGAAGACCGTGCGAGCGTCGTGCTCGACGAGGTCCTCGCGTCCTGACGCCTCACGATCGGCGCGCACCCTCTGAGGGGTGCGCGCCGATCGTCGTCGCGGGCACGGGCGGGGCGTCGCCGCGCTAGCGTGAACGGGTGACTCTCACTCCGGTTCCGCGCCTCGCGGTCATCGTCGTCGCCGCCGGCTCCGGCACCCGCCTGCGCGGGGGAGCGCCGAAGGCCTTCGTCGGCCTCGACGAGCGCAGCATCCTGCATCACGCCCTGCGGGGAGTCTTCGCCGCCGAGGCGGCCCAGGTGGTGGTTGTCGTCCCCGACGGGTTCGAGGGGGAGGCGCTCACCGACGCGCGGGACGCGGCCGGCGACCGGACCGACCTGGTCACCGTGGTCACGGGCGGCGCCACGCGACAGGAGTCCGTCGCGGCGGGCCTGGGAGCACTTTGGGCCGATGTCGAGATCGTCCTGGTGCACGACGCAGCGCGGGCTCTGACCCCGCGCGCGGTGTTCGATCGCGTGGTCGCGGCCGTCGACGCCGGCGCCGTCGCGGTCATCCCGACGCTTCCCGTCGTCGACACGATCAAGCGCGTCGACGCCGAGGGTCATGTGGTCGCGGCGGTCGACCGCTCCGAGCTCGCCGCCGCGCAGACGCCCCAGGGGTTCCGTCGCGACGTGCTCGAGGCGGCGTTGCGCAGCGCGGACGACGACCATACCGATGACGCCGCGGCGGTGGCATCCGCCGGTCATCCGGTCCTCACCGTCGAGGGCGACGCGGCGGCGTTCAAGATCACGACGGCCCCCGACCTGGAGCGCGCGCGGGCGATCGTCTCGGAGCGTCCCCTCGCGGCGACGCTGGCCGCCCCGGCGCAGCGGGGTCCGCAGGTGGGCATCGGGACCGACGTGCACGCGTTCGGCGGTGACGGCACGCTGTGGCTCGCCGGGCTCGAGTGGCCGGGCGAGGTCGCCCTCTCGGGTCACAGCGACGGAGACGCCGTGGCCCACGCGATCGTCGACGCCCTGCTCGCCGCCGCCGGCCTCGGCGACATCGGCACGCATTTCGGCGTGGATCGCCCCGAGTTCGCCGGCGCCCACGCCGACGCCTTCCTCTCGCACACCGTGGGTCTGCTGTCGGCGGCGGGCTGGCGCGTGGGCAACGTCTCGGTGCAGGTGCAGGCCAATCGTCCGCGCTTCGCCGCGCGGCGCACCGAGGCGGAGCGCGCACTCGCGGCGGCCCTGGGCGGCGCCCCCGTCTCGGTGAGCGCCACCACGACCGACGGTCTCGGTTTCACCGGGCGCACGGAAGGCGTCGCCGCGTTCGCGACCGCCCTGGTCCTGCCGGCCTGAGCCCCGGGTCAGAGGCGACGGGTCATGAAGGTCGACAGCGGGTCGGCCGCGTACGGCGGGAACGGGCCGCACTCCTCGAATCCCTCGCTGAGGTAGAGCCGGCGGGCGGGGACGAAGTCGTCGGTGCTCCCCGTCTCGAGCCAGAGGCTGTCGATTCCCCGCTCGCGCGCATCGTCGACGATGCGGCGGAGGATCGCCCGGCCCACACCCCGCCCGAGGAACGCGTCGACCACCCGCATCGACTTCAGCTCCGCGCGGTCCGCGCCGAGGTCCTTGCACGCGCCGATTCCCGCGAGGTCGCCGTCGATCCACGCCGACCACATCCGGATGCCGTCGGCGGCGAGCCCGTCGACATCGAGCGCGTGCACGCTCTCGGCGGGCGTGTTCGCGAACATCCCCGCCAGGTGCGCGGTCACGAGGGCGCGGACGGCGGGGGAGGACGGATCGTCGGGGCGGATCTCGAGGGTCACCCCGGCACCCTAGTGCGCGGGTGTTTCGAGCGGGAGTCCGCGCCCCGAGCGCACGGAGCGGCGGCGCGCGGCCGACACGGGTCGCGGTCAGGGGCGGCCGGTAGGCTGGAAGGGTGACCGTTCGGCTGTATGACACGAAAGCGCAGGCTCTGCGCGACTTCGTCCCTCTCGACCCCTCGAACGTCACCCTCTACGTCTGCGGACCTACCGTGCAGTCGGGCCCGCACATCGGGCACGTGCGCGCCGCTCTCGCGTTCGACCTGCTCCGTCGTTGGCTCGCCCACCGCTTCGGGCGGGTCACGTTCGTGCGCAACGTGACCGACATCGACGACAAGGTCCTCGCCAACGCCACTCCGGCGGAGCCGTGGTGGGCCCTGGCCTACCGCATGGAGCTCGAGTTCACCCGGGCCTATGCCGCCGTCGGCATCCTTCCCCCCACGTACGAGCCGCGCGCGACCGCATCGGTCACGCAGATGCAGGAGCTGATCGGCGAGCTCATCGAACGCGGTCACGCGTACGCCGCCGCGGGCGACGTCTATTTCGATGTGCGGTCGTGGCCCGCCTACGGCGAGCTGACCCGACAGGGACTGGATGCCATGGAGCCCGCCGCCGACGCCGATCCGCGCGGCAAGCGCGACCCGCACGACTTCGCGCTGTGGAAGGGCGCGAAGGACGGGGAGCCGCCGTCGGCGATCTGGGCCTCGCCGTGGGGCCAGGGTCGACCCGGCTGGCACATCGAGTGCTCGGCCATGTCGCGGCGCTATCTCGGTCCCGAGTTCGACATCCACGGGGGCGGGCTCGATCTGCGCTTCCCGCATCACGAGAACGAGATCGCGCAGTCCACCGCCGCGGGCGACGCCTTCGCCCGGTACTGGGTGCACAACGGCCTGGTCACCGTCGACGGGCAGAAGATGTCGAAGTCGCTCGGTAACTTCACCCTCGCCGCCGACGTCCTCGCCGCGCACGACCCGCAGGTCGTGCGTTACGCCCTCGCGGCGGCCCACTACCGCTCGAACCTCGACGTGTCGGACCGCGCCTTCGCCGAGGCATCCAGCGCGCTCGAGCGCATCTCGACCTTCCGCGAGCGCGCGTCGCGACTCCCCGCCGCCTCCGATGGTCGCGCGGACGAACCGGGGGAGATCCCCGCGGCCTTCGCGGCCTCGCTCGACGACGACCTCGGGGTGCCGCAGGCGCTCGCCACCCTGCACGAGACGGTGCGCGCCGGCAACAGCGCCATCGACGCGGGCGACACCGCGGCAGCGATCACCGCCGCGCGCGCGGTGACCGCGATGCTGGGCGTCCTGGGGCTGGACACCGCGGCACCCGCCGCCGCGACGGGAGCGGTCGACACCGCGCTCGACGCCCTCGTGCAGGAGATGATCGCGCAGCGCGCCCGTGCCCGCGCCGACAAGGACTGGGCTGCCGCCGACCGCATCCGCGATGCCGTCGCCGCCGCCGGAATCACGCTGGAGGACACTCCGGCCGGAACCAATTGGAGTATCGATGCCTAAGCCTGGACGCCCGGGAGCACGCAACCCCGGCAAGAAGAAGGGCCCCCTGAAGGGCACTGGCGGGCATTCCCGCAAGGCGCTCGAGGGCCGCGGGCCCACGCCCAAGGCCGAGGACCGTGCGTGGCACCCCGCCGGTAAGCGCAAGGCCGCCCAGGAGCGGTACGCCGCGGCCGGCGGCAAGGCGAAGCCGGGCGTGCGCGCCGTCGGCGGCAACCCGAACCGCAAGAGCCCCAAGGCCTCCGACGACACCGAGACGGTCACCGGCCGCAACTCGGTGCTCGAGGCGCTGCGGGCGAAGATCCCCGCGACCGCGATGTACATCGCGCAGCGCGTCGAGATGGACGACCGCGTGAAAGAGATGCTGTCGATCGCGACGAACCGCGGCATCCCCGTCCTTGAGGTCACCCGCCCCGAGCTCGACCGCATGGCGGGCTTCGACGGCGTGCACCAGGGCGTCGCCCTCAAGGTGCCGCCGTACTCCTACGCGCACCCGCAGGACCTGCTCGAGCAGATCATCGACCGCGGCGAGGTTCCGCTGCTGGTCGCCCTCGACGGCGTGACCGACCCCCGCAACCTCGGCGCGATCATCCGCTCCACCGGTGCGTTCGGCGGTCAGGGCCTGATCATCCCGCAGCGCCGTTCGGCGAGCGTCAACTCGGCCGCGTGGAAGACGAGCGCGGGAGCCGCCGCGCGCATCCCCGTCGCCCTCGCCGCCAACCTCACGGCCACGCTCAAGGAGTTCAAGAAGCAGGGCGTCTTCGTCCTGGGTCTCGACGGCGACGGCGACGTGTCGCTGCCGGCCCTCGAGCTCGCCGATCGTCCCGTCGTGATCGTGGTGGGTTCCGAGGGCAAGGGCCTCTCCCGCCTGGTCACCGAGACGTGCGACCAGGTCGTGTCGATCCCGATCTCGACCGCGACCGAGTCGCTGAACGCCGGTATCGCGGCATCCGTCGCGCTCTACCAGGTGTCGACGCTGCGCGCCGCGAACTGATCCCCGCCCCTCAGGAAGGAACGTCATGCCCCGTATCGCCGTCATCGGAGGAACCGGCTACGCCGGTAGCCACATCGTCGCCGAGGCCGCACGTCGCGGTCACACCGTCGTGTCGGTCGCGCGGTCGGTTCCGACCGAACGCGTCGAGGGCGCGACCTACCTCGAGGGGACCGTCCTCGACGTCCCCGGTCTCGTCGCGCAGCTCGAGGGCGTCGAGGTCGTCGTGTCGGCGGTCGCGCCGCGCGGCGACATGGAGGGCAAGCTCCGCCCCGCGATCGCCGAACTCGTCACGGCCCTGCCCGAGAACGTGCGCGTGGGCGTCGTCGGCGGTGCGGGCGGCTCGCTCGTCGCCGAGGGCGGACCGCGCCTGATCGACACCGACGGCTTCGCCGAGGAGTACAAGCCCGAGGCGCGCGAGGCCATCGGCATCCTCGAGGACCTGCAGGCCGACGACACCGGGCGCGACTGGTTCTACGTGCACCCGGCCGGCGGCTTCGGCGCGTGGGCTCCGGGGGAGCGCACCGGGTCGTACCGCGACGGCGGCGAAGTCCTCGTCGTCGACGGCAACGGCGACTCCTTCATCGGCGGTGCGGACTTCGCGGTCGCCGTCGTCGACGAGATCGAGAACCCGAAGCACTCGCGCGGACGCTTCACCGTCGGTTACTGAGCCGTTCCGTCACGACGAGGCCGTGGCATCCCGGGTCGATCCCGGATGCCACGGCCTCCGCCGTTCCGGGACGATCACGCCGCCGCGGCCTCGGTCGGGCGCGAGATCACCCGATCGGCCCGAGATCACCCGCTCGGTACGTGTGCTCTCGGCCCGAGCGTGTGATCTCGCGCGACGGCGACGGCGACGGCGACGGCGTCGGCGAGGACGCGGGCCCGCGGCTCAGACGAGATCGCGCCAGTCGACCAGGTCGGTGTCGGTGGTGGGGACCTCACCGGTGGCCGGAGCATCGGCGTCGGACACCGTGGGGATCGACATCGTGTCGGTCGGCGGACCCATCACGGTCGCCTCGTCGCGGCGGTGGCGTAGGACGTCGTCGATGTACGAGCTGACGACCTCGGCGAGGGGGACCGAGCGGCCGCGCGCCTGCGACATGTACCACCGGTGCTCCAGCACCTGGTGGAACACCTCGGCGGGCTCGAGCTTGGCGCGCAGATCCCACGGGATGGCCATGACGATCGGCTCGAAGACACGGGTCAGCCACTCGTGGGCGACCATCTCCTCGTCGGCGCCGAGGCGTGAGACGCGCGCGCGGAACTCGTCGAGGTCGTTGAGCAGACGGCGCGCCTGATTCTCTTCGACGTCGAGGCCCGTCAGTCGCAGCAGACGGCGCTGGTGGTGACCGGCATCGACGACCTTCGGTTGGATCGAGACCTGCGTGCCGTCGCTCGCGGTGCGGATCGACATCTCGCCGATGTCGAAGCCGAGGGCGTTCAGGCGATGCACGCGCTCGGTGATGCGCCACGACTCGTCGACCGCGAACGACTCCTTGTCGGTGAGGGCGCCCCACAGCGAGTGATACGACGACACGAGCCCGTCGGCGATGGCGACGGCATCCACCCCGCCCTCGAGCCGGCCGCCGGCTTCGAGGTCCATGATCTCGCCGGCGATGTTGGTGCGGGCGATGTCGAGGTCGTGGGCCCGCTGCCCGGGGCTGAGGCGGTTGCCGTGCAGCTCGCCGGTCTCGGCGTCGACGAGGTAGGCGGCGAACTCGCCGGCATCCCGTCGGAAGAGCGTGTTCGACAGCGAGACGTCGCCCCAGTAGAAGCCCACGTTGTGCAGGCGCACCAGGAGCACGGCGAGGGCGTCGACCAGACGCGTAGCCGTGTGCGGGCGCAGCACCTGCGTGAACAGGGCGCGGTAGGGGAGCGAGAAGCGCAGGTGGGCGGTCACCAGGGCCGCGGGGAGCGGACGGCCCGAGGCATCGGTGCGTCCGGCGATGACGGCGACGCGGTCGACGCAGGGGGCGGCGAGACGGTCGAGGTTCCCGAGCATGTCGTACTCGCGGCGGGCCATCTCCTCGGTGGTCTCCTTGATGGCCACCACGCGACCGGAGAGGTTCGCGAAGCGCACGAGGTGACGGGAGATGCCCTTCGGCAGGGCGACGATGTGGCTGCTCGGCCAGTCGGCCAGGCCGGTCGACCACGGCAGCTGCAGGAGACCCGGGTCGACGGTGCTGGCGGTGATGCTGAGCGATTCGGACACGGAAACCTCCGGGAAAACGGTGCGGCGCGCCCCCGGCCCGACCAGGTCGGGATGCCGAGGACGCGCCGCGTCGATGCGTGGGTCAGGCGGAGGCGATGGCCCGGTCGGTCAGGCGCTCGCCCGACTCGAGGTCGAACACGTGCACGTGTCCGGGGACCGGGGCCAGCACGACCGTCTCGCCCGCGTTGGGGTGACGGCGACCGTCGACGCGAGCGACGAGGTCGGTGCGCTTGCCGTTGATGTCGACGTGACCGTACAGGTAGCCGTCGGCGCCGAGCTCCTCGACGAGGTCGACGACGACCTTGAGGCCGCGGCCGTCGGCCGGGGCGACCTGGATGTCCTCGGGACGCACGCCGATGGTGACCTCGGAGCCATGGGCCTTGCCGATGGTGTCGGCCTCGACGGGGACCACGAGGTCGCCGAACCGCACGCCGCCCTCGGCCAGGTCCGCGGTGAAGAGGTTCATCGCGGGCGAGCCGATGAAGCCGGCCACGAAGACGTTCTTCGGGGTCTCGTACAGGTCGCGCGGGGTGCCGACCTGCTGCAGCAGACCGTCCTTGAGGACCGCGATGCGGTCGCCCATGGTGAGGGCCTCGGTCTGGTCGTGCGTGACGTAGACCGTGGTGACGCCGAGGCGACGCTGGAGCGACGCGATCTGGGTGCGCGTCTGGACGCGGAGCTTGGCGTCGAGGTTCGACAGCGGCTCGTCCATGAGGAACACCTGGGGCTGACGGACGATCGCGCGACCCATGGCGACGCGCTGACGCTGACCACCCGAGAGGGCCTTGGGCTTGCGGGTGAGGTACTGCTCGAGGTCGAGGAGCTTGGCGGCCTCGAGGACGCGGGCCGCGCGCTCCTCCTTGCCGACACCGGCGATCTTGAGCGCGAAGCCCATGTTCTCGGCGACGGTCATGTGGGGGTACAGCGCGTAGTTCTGGAAGACCATCGCGATGTCGCGGTCCTTCGGGGGCACGTCGGTGACGTCGCGGTCGCCGATGAGGATGCGACCCGAGTTGACCTCTTCGAGGCCGGCGAGCATGCGCAGCGAGGTGGACTTACCGCAGCCCGAGGGGCCGACGAGGACGAGGAACTCGCCGTCTGCGACGTCGAGGTTCAGCTTGTCGACCGCGGGGCGGGTTCCGCCCGGGTACAGACGGGTTGCGTTGTCGAAGGTGACGGACGCCATGTTTTCTTCTCCTTCACCGGCAGGTACGTGCCGGACGATCCGTAGTGAATGGAATGAACGGGGGCGACCCCGTGCGCCCGACGTTGGACGCAGGGTCAGTATCGCACGTGTCTGGCCATTTCTCAGCCAGCCTCGTTAGCATCGTTGATCGTTCGCCCCACCCGCGCGTTCCCCCCGATTTCATGCGGCAGTCGTTTATGCCCGGAAGGTTTCATGTCCCACGACCAGACCCCGAACGTTCCCGCCGAACGCGACCGTCGCGAAGCGGTGCGCGAGAAGGCGCAGCAGGTCAAGGCCAAGCAGACGCGCTGGCGCATCGCGCGGCGCTCGATGCTGGCCGTCGGGGCCGTGGCGGTCATCGCCGTGGGTGCGGTGGGCGTCTCCGCGGCGCTGAACTCCCGTGAGGCCCGTTCGCAGGCCCTGCCCGACGCGGCGACCGACGACGGTTTCGTCGTGACCACGGCGACCGGTGTGGCCGACCCCCTCGCCGATCAGACCGTCGACGGCAGCGCCGCGACGATGTCGGCGGATGCCGCGCCCTCGGCCGCCCCGACGCCGGAGCCCACCGGTTCGGCGGCGCCCGTCGACATCCGCGTGTACGTCGATTACATGTCGACCGAGGCGCACGAGTTCCAGGCGGCCAACGCCACCCAGCTGTCGAAGTGGGTCGACGACGGTGCCGCGACCCTCACCTACTACCCGGTCGCCATGCTGACCTCCAAGTCCAACGGGACGAAGTACAGCCTGCGCGCCGCGGGCGCGGCCGCGTGCGTCGCGACCCACGCGTCCGACCGCTTCTTCGCCTTCAACCACGAGCTGCTCACGAACCAGCCCGCGGTGGACTCCGACGGGTACAGCGACCAGCAGCTCGCCGACATGGCGCAGGGCGCCGGCGTCAGCGACGTCGCCACGGTGCGCGACTGCATCGAGGACGAGACCTACACCTCGTGGGCCAAGGCCGCGACCGACCGCGCCATCAAGGGCCTGCCCGACACCGACGGGCGCGCGCTGACGGCGACGCCGACGGTGCTCGTGAACGGCACCGAGTACGTGGGCAACATGGACGACGCGAAGGAGTTCGCCCAGTTCGTGCTGACGGTCGACAGCAACGCCTACTACTCCACGGCGACGCCCACTCCGGCGGCATCCGCGCCCGCCACCCCCGTCGGCTGACCGGCCGACGCATCCCGGCAGGCCGACCGCCCCGTGCGGTCGGCTTCCTTATGAGATTCTGGTGACATGAACGACGAGCTCGAGGACTCCCCACCGCGGCGGTCCGGTGATCAGTTGCGGGTGTGGGTCGACGAGTTCCTCGGGCAGGGCCACGCCGTGACGGGCACCATCAAGGTGGTCGCTCAAGAAGACGCCGACCGTCAGGACACGGGCCTGGTCGTGATGAACCTGCGCAACACCACGGCGTCGATCTACATGCAGCCGCGCGGTTACGACGACCCCCTGTGGGAGGCGACGCTCACCGCCCGCCCCGAGGACCTCACGCTGAGTCCGCACGACATGGCGAGCCTCGCCGCGGAGCTCGTCATCGCCGGGAACCTCTGCTCGTTCCTGCAGTTCAAGTCCCTCGAGTGGGATCGCGAGAGCGGCCGGCACGCCTGACGACGTCGCGCGACGTAGACTCGTTCGCCGGGGCGCTCGTCGCCCCACGCCGGCTTGGCGCAATTGGTAGCGCACCGTACTTGTAATACGGGGGTTGCAGGTTCAAGTCCTGTAGCCGGCACCGTCTCTCATGGAACAGCCCCGGCGTCCCGGCACTCAGGATCCGTGACGCGCGGTCCACTCCCGGAACGGCGCCGTCGCGTCATCCACCCGGATCTGCTCGGCGGGCAGCGACCTGTCCTCGGGCGCCTTCGCGTACTCCCCGTAGAACGTCGCGAGCGTCATCAGCCGGTTGCCGTCCTCGTAGTGCTCGCCCTCCTCGTCGCGCGTCACGGCGTAGAAGAGGCGGTCCGGCTGGGCGTAGTACACCGCGCCCAGGCACATCGGGCACGGGTAGGCCGTGACGTACATGTCGTGGCCCGACAGATCGGTGAGGCCCTTCTCGGCGGCGGCGCGGATGGCGCGGATCTCGGCGTGCGCCGTGGGGTCCCCCTCCTGGGCGACGTGGTTGACCGCCTCGACGACGATCTCGCCGTCCTTCACGATGAGGCAGGCGAACGGCTTGCCTCCGGCATCCACGTTGTCGTGGGCGCGGGAGACGGTGAGGGCGGACAGTTCCTGGCGGTTCATGCCTCAACGCTAGGCGCCGGCGGCTCCCGTGGGCCGGGCTGTGCAGCGAGGGGCGTCCGTGCTACCGATCACGACAGGGCGCGCGCGAGAGCGACGAGGAACACCCCCGCCGCAGCGATCGTCACCAGCCCCGCGAGCAGAGCCCCGGAGATCGCGAGCGCGCGCAGGGGTCCCGGGCGCGACCCGGCCTCGACGGCGAAGAGCAGCGCGGCGACGCCGACGACGAGCATCACGAGATCGCCGACGAGGCCCCCGGGCGCCCAGACCACCGCCGCCAGGGCCGCCAGCCCCGCGACGAGCGCGATGACGTGACGGACCTGGTGGCCCGGTGATCCGGCGGCGGAGGTCACGGTGCGGCTCCTCGTCAGCGCGGGCGCACGCGGAGCCACCGGGAGCCGTGGGCGCCGAGGGTGAGACCTGCTCCGAGCCAGGTCGGTGCCGACGTGACGAGGTCGAGGGCCTCGGGAGCCAGCCCCGACAGGGTCAGGGGGTCGATCTCGACCGCGGTATCCGCGACGTTGGCGATCACGAGCACGCTGAACCCGTCGTCGCCGGGGCGGAGGAACGCGACGACCGACGGCACGCGGGCGTCGAAGGCGATCAGCTCGTTGCCCGCGAACTCGGGCGTCGACCGGCGGACGGCGAGCAGCCGCGTCAGGCGCGAGAACACGCGACCGGCGGGGGTGGTGGCATCCGTGCGCTCGGCGTACGCCTGCGCGGGGCGGAACGGCCGGTGCACCCACCGGCTGTCGCCCGCCTCCTCCGGACGATCGGAGTACCCGTAGTCGTTGAGCTGGGCCACCTCGTCTCCGAGATACAGCAGGGGGATGCCGCCGGTCGACAGGGCGAGCGCGTGGGCGAGGATGACCCGGTCCTCCCCGCCGGCGTCGCCGGCCTCGATCCCGGCGAGGGATGCCGTGGTGCCGGTGACGCGCGCATCGCCCGTGCGCGGGTTCTCCTGGAACGGCACGCCGCGCGCGAACGTGCCGGGGGCGCGGCCCACGTAGAAGTCGTTGAGGAAGCGCCGGTGCGGGTATCCGTCGATGCCGAGCTCGGCGGCATCCTCGTCGGCGAAGGTCCAGCCGATGTCGTCGTGGCTGCGCACGTAGTTGACCCACGCCGTCCCCTCGGGGAGGGCGTGACGGCGCTCGAGGGCCTGCTGCAGCAGGCGACCGTCGCGGGTCGCGAGGGCCTCCCAGGTGAGCGCCATCTGCAGGGGGTTGTAGGAGATCTGGCACTCCTCGGGCGAGATGTACGACACCACTTCGTCGGGGTGCACGATCGCCTCCGACTTGAACAGCAGGCCGGGGGCGGCCATACGCAGCACCGCGTTGAACGCCTGCAGCAGCAGGTGCGCCTCCGGCAGCGACTCGCACGTCGTGCCGAGCCGCTTCCAGATGAAGGCCACGGCATCCATCCGCAGGATCTCCACGCCCTGGTTCGCGAGGAACAGCATCTCTCCGGCCATGGCCTCGAAGACGGCGGGGTTGGCGTAGTTCAGGTCCCACTGGAAGTGGTAGAACGTCGCCCAGATCCAGCGACCGTCGTCGAGCTGCACGAACGACCCGGGGTGGTCGTCGGGGAAGATCTCGCGCGTGGTCCGCTCGTACGCGTCGGGCATCTCGCGGTCGGGGAAGATGAGGTAGAAGTCCTCGTACCCCGCCTCGCCGGCGATCGCCTTCTGCGCCCAGCGGTGCTCGTTGCTGGTGTGGTTGAAGATGAAGTCCACCACAAGCGAGATCCCCGCGCGGCGCAGCTCGGCGGCGAGTTCGGCGAGCTCCGCCATGGTGCCGAGCTTCGGATCGACCCGTCGGTAGCTCGAGACCGCGTAGCCGCCGTCGCTGTTGCCCTCGGGGCTCTCGAACAGCGGCATGAGGTGCAGGTACGTCAGACCGAGCTCTCGGAAGTAGGGGATGGACTCGCGGATGCCGCGGAGTCCGCCCGCGTACCGATCGACGTAGCAGACGCCGCCGAGCATCCGCTCGTTCTCGAACCACTCCGGATCGCTTTCGCGCGCACGGTCGAGCGCCTTGAGGTCGGCGGGTCGGGACGCCCAGGAGCGTCGGGCGAGGTCGACCACGGAGGCCAACCGCTCGAAGCCGTCGACGCGCTCGCCGTAGAGCCGGGTGAACAGGTCGTGGAGGCGCGGCAGGTGCACCTCGACGTGGGCGAGGAAGGTGCGGTCGACGTTGTCCGCCGTCAGGTCGGCGAGGATCGCCGAGACGTCGTGGGAGGAGCGCTGGAGCTGTGTCACGGGGAAAGCCTGGCGCATGCCGGGCCCATCCGTCGACAGCGGCGCGGGGTGGGCCCACCGGGGCGCGGCACCCGGGGCCGGGCGGACGCCCCCGTACGATCGAGCGGGGCCCCGGTGCGGGCTCGAGGGAGGAGAGCCGTGTCGGAGCGCGGAACGATCGGCGTCGCCGTCGGCGGGGCGGTGCTGATCGGGGCCCTGACGGCCCTGCAGGCGCGCATCAACGGCACCCTCGGCGCCGAGATCGGCGACGGATTCGTCGCCGCCGCGATCTCTTTCGGCTCGGGACTCGCGATCCTGATCGTCCTGTCGGCGCTCCTGCCCGAGGGGCGGCGCGGGTTCGGACGGCTGGTGGATGGCATCCGCTCTCGATCCGTGCCGCCGTGGATGCTGCTGGGAGGTCTCGCGGGCGCGTTCACCGTCGCCAGCCAGGGCCTGACGGTCGCCACGATCGGGGTGGCGCTGTTCACGGTCGGTTTCGTGGCGGGGCAGACCACCGGCGGTCTCGTCCTCGACCGGATCGGCTACGGGCCCGCGGGGGTCGTGCCGGTCACGGTGCGCCGGGTGGTGGGCGCGCTGCTGGCGATCGGGGGCGTCGTGGTGTGCCTGTCGGGCGATGCGCTCGGCGGGGTTCCCCTCTGGATGCTGATCGTCCCGGCCGTCGCGGGCGCGGGAGTCGCGTGGCAGCAAGGGACGAACGGCCGACTGCGCGTCCGCGTGGAGAGCCCGCTCACCGCGACCCTGGTCAACTTCATCGGCGGCACCGTGGTCCTGCTCGTGGCGGCTTCGGTGCACGTCGGCATCGTGGGGGCTCCCCGCGTCGTGCCGACGGAACCGTGGCTCTACGTCGGGGGAGCGGTGGGAGTCGTCTACATCTTCCTGTCGGCGGTGGTCGTGCGACGCACGGGTGTGCTGCTGCTGGGTCTCGGGTCGGTGGTCGGCCTGCTCACGACCTCGGTGCTGCTGGACGCCCTGTGGCCCGCTCCCGCCGCACCCGCGACCCCCGTGGCCCTGCTCGCCGCGGCGGTCGCGATCGCCGGGGTCGTCGTGGCCGCCGTGCCGTGGAGGCGCCGGATCCGCTGAGGCGCGCTCGGGGCGGATGCCCCGCGCCCGCCCGGGTATCCGGGCTGCGCCCGCTCGATCGCCCCACGAACGCGACGACGCCGCCGGCCGGAGCCGACGGCGTCGATCGCACAGGGACGGGCGGGGGTCAGAGGCGCGCCTCGTCGACCTTCCGCCGCTTCTTGCCACCGGGCATGCGGGACAGGTGCTTCGCGGCATCCACCGTCTTGCGGCGGATCGGACGCGACATCGTCGGCTTGCCGCCCACGTAGAGCCAGCCCAGCAGCACCTCGTGCTTCGCGAGGCCGTGGGCCTTGGCCAGCACCTTGTGGCGCGTGTTGTCGTCGGTGCGCCAGAACACCCCGAAGCCGGCCTCGTCGAGCACGAGGCTCAGCATGTGGGCGACCCCGGATGCCACGGCCTCCTGCTCCCACGCGGGGATCTTCTTGGAGCCGAGGTCGGCGACGACCGCGATGATGAGCGGGGCACGGCGCGGCTTGGAGGAGTACCCCTTCTTGCCGTCCGCCTTGTTCAACGCGCGGGCGAGGATATCGCGATCGGCCCCGCGGATCTCGATGAGCCGCCAGGGCTTGAGGCTCTTGTGGTCGGCGACGCGCCCCGCGGCCGCGACGAAGGCCTCCAGCTCCGGTCCGGTGGGGGCGAGGTCGGTGACCTTCGACCACGACCGGCGGTCGCGCATCGCCTCGAGGGCGCTCATGCTCCGTCGGCGGGGGAGTCGGCGGGCGTGAAGTTCAGCGACAGCGAGTTCATGCAGTACCGGTCGCCCGTGGGGGTGCCGAAGCCGTCGGGGAACACGTGCCCGAGGTGCGAGCCGCAGTTCGCGCAGCGCACCTCCGTGCGCTGCATGCCGTGGCTGTTGTCGTCGAGCAGCTCGACCGCCTCGGGGCGCACCGACTCGTAGAAGCTCGGCCATCCGCAGTGCGAGTCGAACTTGGTCCCGCTCTGGAACAGTTCGGCTCCGCACGCGGCGCAGGTGTAGAGGCCGGCGCGGCTCTCGTCGAGCAGCTCACCGGTCCAGGCGCGCTCGGTACCCGCCTGACGCAGCACCGCGTACTGCTCCGGGCTGAGCTCGGCGCGCCACTGGTCGTCGGACTTGTCGACGGCGTAGGTCATGTCTTCTCTCCTTCGTCCCCTCCATTGTCTCGTGCCCGACGCCGCTCAGGCCGTGCTGCGATGATTCGGGGGTGGATCAGGATGCCGTCGCCGCCGTCGTCGCACGATACGGGCGCTTCGCCCGCGACGAGGCGCCCGGCAGATCCGCCGTGTACGAGGCGTGGGCCCGCCGCGTGGTCGACGACGCCGACCTCGCCGCCGCGCTGGCCCGGATCCCCGACACGCGCCGTCAACCCCCGCTCGTCTTCGCCGTGACGCGCGTCCTCGGGGCTCCCACCGACGACGCGGACGCCTGGGCGCGGTGGGTCGTGGCGCACGCCGACGAGGTCGAGGCGCAGTGCCGGGTGCGCAGCGTGCAGACCAACGAGCCGCTCCGGTGCGCCGCGCTGCTGCCGGCGCTCGCGCGCATCGAGGGGCCGATCGCGCTGCTCGAGGTCGGTGCGAGCGCGGGTCTGTGCCTGTACCCGGATCGCTACTCGTACCGGTACCACCGGGGCGACGAGGCGATCGCCCTCGACCCCGCCGACGGGCCTTCCGCCGTCGAGCTGCACAGCGCACTGACCGGGGAGCCGACGTGGGCGATGCCCGAGATCGTCTGGCGCGCCGGCATCGACCTGAACCCGCTGGACGCCCGCGACGACGACGACCGCGCCTGGCTCGCCGGGCTCGTCTGGCCGGGGGAGCACGGCCGGCGCGAGCGCACCGTCGCGGCCCTCGACGTGGCCGCCGCGGATCCGCCGCTGCTCGTCGCCGGCGACGGCGCCGAGATGCTCCCGGCGCTCGCCGCGGAGGCCCCGCGGGACGCGACGCTGGTCGTCACGACGCCGGGCGTGCTCGCCCACGTCCCCCGCGCGGGACGCGAGGCGATCATGGATGCCGCGCGCGCCGCGGGCCGCTGGATCACCCTCGACGCCCCCGGTCTGCACGATGGGTGGACCACTCCGGCGCGACCGGAGCAGGGCGGGTTCCGTCTCGCCCTCGACGGCGAGATCCTCGCCGACGTCGATCCTCTCGGCGCGTGGGTGGCGTGGCATCCGGGACGGACGGGCCGCGCGCAGTAGCGTGACGAGCGTGCCTCTCTCCGACCGCGATCTCGCCTTCCTCGCCTTCGAGGGTGAATGGCGTCGCCATGCGGGAGCGAAAGAGGAGGCGATCCGGGCCGAGTTCGGTCTGACGCCGGCCCGGTACTACCAGCTGCTCGGTCGCCTCATCGACACCCCCGAGGCCCTCGCGCACGACCCGATGCTCGTGCGGCGCCTGCGCCGTCGGCGCGACGACGCGGCCGCGCAGCTGCGGTCGCGGCTCGGCCGGACGGCCGCGCGCTGATCGGACGCGCAGACTCCGACCGATAGCATCGTCCAATGGCCAGTTCGACCTTCCCTCGGGATCGTTTCGACGACCTGCCGGACTCCACCGGCCGCGTCGGCGCGCACCGCGCGGAGAAGCCGCGTCTGCGCGGATGGATCGTGTTCCTGTGGGCGGCCATCGCCACGCTCGTGCTCATCATCGTCGGGATCTTCGGCACGCTCGTCGCCTCGGGGCGCATCACCTTCGGTTCCGACACCGCTCCGGTTCCGACGGTCTCGGCCGAGCCGACCGTCGCGGCCGTCGTCGACACGACCTATTCCGTGGTCGTGCTCAACGGCACCGGTCAGGACGGCCTGGCGGCCTCGGTACGCGACCAGATCGTGGCGGCTGGATGGTCGGGCGACACCGTCGAGACGGGAGACTCCGACTCCTCCGACTTCGCCCGGACCACCGTCTACTACCGCTCCGAGGGCGACGAGGCGGCGGCGCAGGGGCTCGCCCAGGCGATCGGCGGGGCCGAGGTGGCGCAGAGCGACTTCCTGCAGCCGACCGACGACCCGAACACCCCCGACGACGAGAGCGCCGTCAAGCGCCTCGTCGTGGTGATCGGCCTCGACCGCGCGTCCGGCGCGACACCCTCGACGACCGCTCCCTGACCCCCGCTGCGCCGCGTGTTTCCGCGGCGTAACAAGTTGGGGGCACGCGCGTCAACAATGGCCGACGGGGCCCGTTCGGCGGCATCCCGCGTGCTTACGATGACCGAGTCATCCAGCAACAGGAGATTCGCATGACGCAGGGCACCGTCAAATGGTTCAACGCCGAGAAGGGCTACGGGTTCATCACCGTGTCCGATGGGCAGGACGTGTTCGTCCACTACTCGAGCATCGAGATGTCGGGCTTCCGGGTCCTCGAGGAGGGTCAGGCCGTCGAGTTCACGGTCGGGACCGGCCAGAAGGGCCCTCAGGCGGAGTCCGTGCGTCTGGCCTGATCCGCTGTCGCGAACGCCGTGGCATCCCTCTCCGGATGCCACGGCGTTCGTCGTCTCACGGACGACGTCGTGGCTTGCACTCCCCAGGGGCGAGTGCCAGAATGAGTTAGCACTCGCTTTCGTCGAGTGCCAAAATCTGGAAGTCACCCGTCCGGGAGGGACGACACACTTATGGCAAAGATCATCGCTTTCGACGAAGAGGCCCGGCGCGGTCTCGAGCGCGGCCTCAACACGCTGGCCGACGCCGTCAAGGTGACCCTGGGCCCCCGCGGTCGCAACGTCGTGCTCGAGAAGAAGTGGGGCGCCCCCACGATCACGAACGACGGCGTCTCGATCGCCAAGGAGATCGAGCTCGACGACCCGTACGAGAAGATCGGCGCCGAGCTGGTCAAGGAGGTCGCCAAGAAGACCGACGACGTCGCGGGTGACGGCACCACCACCGCCACCGTCCTCGCCCAGGCGCTCGTGCGCGAGGGCCTGCGCAACGTCGCCGCCGGCGCCGACCCCATCTCGCTCAAGAAGGGCATCGAGAAGGCCGTCAAGGCCGTCACCGACGAGCTGCTCTCCTCCGCCAAGGAGGTCGAGTCCAAGGAGCAGATCGCCGCGACCGCGTCGATCTCCGCCGCCGACCCCGCGATCGGCGAGCTCATCGCCGAGGCCATCGACAAGGTGGGCAAGGAAGGCGTCGTCACCGTCGAGGAGTCGAACACCTTCGGCACCGAGCTCGAGCTCACCGAGGGCATGCGTTTCGACAAGGGTTACATCAACCCCTACTTCGTCACCGACCCCGAGCGTCAGGAAGCGGTCTTCGAAGACCCCTACATCCTCATCGCGAACCAGAAGATCTCGAACATCAAGGACCTTCTGCCCATCGTCGACAAGGTGATCCAGGAGGGCAAGGAGCTCCTCATCATCGCCGAGGACGTCGAGGGCGAAGCGCTCGCGACCCTGGTGCTCAACAAGATCCGCGGCATCTTCAAGTCGGTCGCCGTCAAGGCCCCCGGCTTCGGCGACCGTCGCAAGGCGCAGCTGCAGGACATCGCGATCCTCACCGGCGGCCAGGTCATCACCGAAGAGGTGGGCCTCAAGCTCGAGAACGCGACCGTCGACCTGCTCGGCCGTGCGCGCAAGGTCATCATCACCAAGGACGAGACCACGATCGTCGAGGGTGCCGGTGAGTCGGAGCTGATCGAGGGTCGCGTGACCCAGATCCGTCGTGAGATCGAGAACACCGACAGCGACTACGACCGCGAGAAGCTCCAGGAGCGCCTCGCGAAGCTCGCCGGTGGCGTCGCCGTCATCAAGGCCGGAGCCGCGACCGAGGTCGAGCTCAAGGAGCGCAAGCACCGCATCGAAGACGCCGTGCGCAACGCGAAGGCCGCCGTCGAAGAGGGTGTCGTCGCCGGTGGTGGCGTCGCGCTCATCCAGGCCGGCAAGACCGCTCTGGCGAACCTCGAGCTCTCGGGCGACGAGGCCACCGGTGCGAACATCGTCAAGGTCGCCATCGAGGCCCCGCTCAAGCAGATCGCGCTGAACGCCGGTCTCGAGCCCGGTGTCGTCGCCAACAAGGTCTCGGAGCTGCCCGTGGGCCACGGCCTGAACGCCGCGACGGGCGAGTACGGTGACCTGTTCGCACAGGGCATCATCGACCCCGCCAAGGTGACCCGCTCGGCTCTGCAGAACGCGGCATCCATCGCCGGTCTGTTCCTCACGACCGAGGCCGTCGTCGCCGACAAGCCCGAGAAGGTCGCCGCTCCCGCGGGCGACCCGACGGGTGGCATGGACTTCTGATCCACGCCTGACGCCTGAGAACGCCCCCTCCTCCGGGAGGGGGCGTTCTTCGTTGCGCGGGGGTCGCGCCGTGGCCGCGCGGGTCGGCTGCGCGCGGGGGCCGCTCGGTCGGCCGCGCGCGGCTGCCGCGCCGATCAGCCGCGCGGGGGCCGCGCCGTGGCCGCGCCGGTCGGCTGCGCGCGGGGGCCGCTCCGGTGAGCGGCGCGCGGTGCGCGGTGAGCGGCGAGAGCATACGATCGGCGCGAGATCACGGGCTCCGGCGCCGTCGCGTCGTATGTTCTCGCGCCGATCGTGTGCTCTCGCGGTACCACGGCGCGTCCGGGCGGGGAGCCCGGGCGGGGAGCCGGGGCGGGGAGCCGGGGTGGGTGTCGCGGGGTCAGGCCTCGGGGCGGTAGCCCTCGGGGAGGCGCTCGAGCGGCTGCGTCTCGATCAGGGCGTGCTCGGCGGCGTCGCGACGATCGGCCAGGGGCAGCGAGACCCGGAACGTCGCGCCCCCGCCGGGGGTGTCGACGACCTCGACCGTCCCGTGCAGCAGATCGACGATGGATGCCACGATCGACAGGCCGAGACCGGATCCTCCGGTCTCACGCGTGCGCGAGGTGTCGGCTCTCCAGAACCGCTGGAAGATCTGGTCCCGGATCTGCTCGGGAACGCCCTCGCCGTGGTCGATGATCTCGATCCAGCCCATGTCGTTCTCGGCATCCACGCCGATGCGCAAGCCGATGGGGGAGTCGTCGGCGGTGAACCGGCGCGCATTGCCCAGGAGGTTCGCCACCACCTGCCGCACCTTGTTCTCGTCGCCGAGGACGATCGGTGCGAGCCGAGGCGACGAGCGCGTGACGCCCGCCGGCGGCGCCACCGGGGCTTCCCCCGTCGTGGCGGCCGGGTCGGCGGCATCCTTCGGCCGACGGCGCAGGCGCGACAGCGTCGCCCCGGCGATCGCCATGGCGGAGGTGGGCGGAGCCGCCCGCCGGCGGGTGGAGGGGGTCGCCGGGTGGCCACCGGAATCGAGCAGCGGATCGAGGGTGATGGTGGGCAGCACCAGCTCGTCGCGCGAGGTGGTGTCGTCGACCGTCACCTCGCGCTGCGGTGAGGTGACGCGCAGGTCGAGGGCCGCGTCGCGCGCGATCGGGCGCAGATCGAGGGCGGTGATGGAGACGTCGCGTCGCTCGTCGAGGCGGGCGAGGGCGAGGAGGTCCTCGACCAGCGCGCCCATGCGGATCGCCTCCTTCTCGATGCGCTCCATCGACTGGGCCACGTCCTCGTCGGAGCGGATGGCGCCCATGCGGTACAGCTCGGCGTACCCGCGCATCGTCACGAGCGGCGTGCGCAGCTCATGACTGGCGTCGCCGATGAAGCGGCGCATCTGCCGCACGGTGGCATCCCGCTGCCCGAGGGCGCCGTCGATGCGCGCGAGCATCGCGTTGATCGCGGTCTTGAGCCGCCCCACCTCGGTGTCGGGCACGATGTCGGTGAGACGCTGGCTGAAGTCACCGGCGGCGATGTCCATCGCGGTCGTCTCGACCTGCCGGAGGTTGCGGAACGCGAGGGTGACGAGCCACCGGGTCAGTAGAGCGGTGGCGATGAGGATGAGCAACGCCACGAAGGCGTAGATGCCGATGTACGCGGCGACGATACGGTCGGTGGGCGCCAGGGGCTGCACCACCATCTGCGTGTAGACCCCGGGGTTCCCGGGCACCTGCAGCACGCCGACGCGCGCCAGGAAGTGCGCGCCCGACTCCGGGTCTTCGAGTTCGATGCGCCGATCGATCTGCCCGTACGTCTGCTCCACCGTGAAGGTGGGGGGAAGCTCGGGCAGCGTCTGCGACGAGGTGCCGTTGTAGAAGGCCTCGCGGCGACCGTCGGGTCCGTAGACGACGACCATCGAGCCGATCTGCGGGGCGTTGTCGACCTGCGTGAACTCGATGCCGCCGTCGACCGGCGTCGTGGTGAAGATGCTGTTCGCGATGCTGCCCGCCGCCTGCTGGGCGAGCTGCTCGTCGAGGTTGTTCACCAGGGTGGTGCGCAGGAACACCATGGTGCCGATGCCCGCGGTGAACAGACCGATCGCCAAGAGCGCGACGGTCACGCCGGTGACCTTGGTCCGAAGGCTCAGACCGCGCCACCAGCGCGTCAGCGCATCGTCGGAGGGTGTCAGGACGGCGGCCTTCCGCTCAGGCGCTCTTGCCCGACTTCAGCATGTAGCCGAAGCCGCGCTTGGTCTGGATGAGCGGCTCGGAGGAGTGCGGATCGATCTTGCGGCGCAGGTACGAGATGTAGCTCTCGACGATGCCGGCGTCGCCGTTGAAGTCGTACTCCCAGACGTGGTCGAGGATCTGCGCCTTCGACAAGACGCGGTTGGGGTTGAGCATGAGGTAGCGCAGGAGCTTGAACTCCGTGGGGCTGAGGTCGATCGACACGTCGCCGACGCTGACGTCGTGCGTGTCCTGATCCATGGTCAGCTCGCCGGTGCGGATGATCGACTCCTCGTCGGCCTGCATCGTGCGGCGCAGGATCGCCTGGATGCGGGCGACGATCTCGTCGAGGCTGAAGGGCTTGGTGACGTAGTCGTCGCCGCCGGCGTTGAGGCCCTCGATCTTGTCCTCGGTCTCGTCCTTCGCGGTGAGGAAGAGGATGGGCGCCGTGTAGCCCGCGCCGCGCAGGCGCTTGGTGACGCTGAACCCGTTCATGTCGGGCAGCATCACGTCGAGCACGATCAGGTCGGGTTCTTCTTCGAGCACGGCCGAGATCGTCTGCGCGCCGTTTGCCACGGCTCGCACCTGGAAACCGGCGAAGCGCAGGCTCGTGATGAGCAGGTCGCGGATGTTCGGTTCATCGTCGACGACGAGGATGCGAGGAGCTGTCATCCCCTCATTATCGTGATCCCACCCCGCAATGTGCTGGATATGGAACGGAAAGCCGCGTGCTGATATGCGTCAGGCGGCCGCGGCGTCGATCCCGTCGGCATCCAGGATCGTGTACGCGTACCCCTGCTCGGCGAGGAAGCGCTGGCGGTTCTGGGCGAAATCCTGGTCGACCGTGTCGCGGGCGATGAGCGTGTAGAAGCTCGCCGTGTGGTTCGACTGCTTCGGTCGCAGCAGGCGTCCGAGGCGCTGCGCCTCCTCTTGCCGGGAGCCGAACGAGCCCGACACCTGGATCGCGACGGACGCCTCGGGGAGGTCGACCGAGAAGTTGGCCACCTTCGACACGACCAGAAGCGGGATGCTGCCGTCGCGGAAGCCCTGGAAGAGCTCCTCGCGCTCGGGGATGGGCGTCGCGCCGGTGATCTGCGGCGCGCCGAGCGCCTCGGCGAGCTCGTCGATCTGGTCGAGGTACTGCCCGATGACGAGAACGCGCTCTCCCGGATGCCGCTGCACCAGGCGACGGGTGACGTCGATCTTCGCGGGGGCCGTGGCGGCGAGGCGGTAGCGGTCCTCGTCGGCGGCCGCGGCGTACTCGAGCCGCTCGTCGGCCGGGAGGTCGATGCGCACCTCGTAACAGGCGGCGGGCGAGATGAAGCCCTGGGCCTCGATCTCCTTCCACGGCGCGTCGAAGCGCTTGGGGCCGATGAGGCTGAAGACGTCGCCCTCGCGGCCGTCCTCGCGCACGAGCGTCGCCGTCAGGCCCAGGCGCCGACGCGCCTGCAGGTCGGCGGTGAGCTTGAACACCGGGGCGGGGAGCAGGTGCACCTCGTCGTAGAGCACGAGGCCCCAGTCCAGCGCGTCGAGCAGCGCGAGGTGGGCGTACTGGCCTTTCCGCTTGGCGGTGAGGATCTGGTACGTCGCGATGGTGACCGGCTTGATCTCCTTGACCTGGCCGGAGTACTCGCCGATCTCCTCGGGCGTCAGGGTCGTGCGGCGCAGCAGTTCGTCGCGCCACTGACGGGCGCTGACGGTGTTGGTGACGAGGATGAGGGTCGTCGTGCGCGTATCGGCCATGGCCCCCGCGCCGACGAGGGTCTTTCCCGCACCGCAGGGGAGCACGACCACGCCCGACCCGCCCTCGGAGAAGGAGTCGACCGCCTGACGCTGGTAGGGCCGCAGGCTCCACCCGTCCTCGGCGAGGTCGATGGGGTGCGGAGTGCCGGGGGTGTAGCCGGCGAGGTCTTCGGCGGGCCAGCCGATCTTCAGCAGCTCCTGCTTGATGTGTCCGCGTGCCCACGCGTCGACCAGGTAGCTGTCGGGGCTCGGGTGCCCGATCAGCAGGGGAGCGATGCGCTTGTTGCGCGAGACCTCGCCGAGGACCGCGGCATCCGTCGAGCGCAGCACGAGGGCGCCCTCGTCGTCGCGCTCGATCACCAGGCGCCCGTACCGGTTGACCGTCTCGCGGATGTCGGTGCTGACCGACGCGGGGACGGGGAAGCGCGACCACTTGTCGAGCGTCTCGAGCATGGCGTCTGCGTCGTGGCCGGCCGCGCGGGCGTTCCACAGGCCGAGGCGCGTGATGCGGTAGGTGTGGATGTGCTCGGGTGCGCGCTCGAGCTCGGCGAAGACCGCGAGCTCGTGCCGCGCCGTCTCCGCCTGGGGGTGCGCGACCTCGAGGAGGACGGTGCGGTCGCTCTGCACGATCAAGGGGCCGTCAGACATAGCGTTCGAGTCTACCGGGGTCGCGACGGGCCCGGCGTCGCCCGGCCTCAGTCGACCGGGGCGACCGCGTCGATGTGCGACAGCGGGAGCGTTCGTTCGACGTCGGCGGCCCGGTCGCGACCCCGCAGACGGCCACCGCCCAGCCCCGTCGCCTCGAGGCGGAACACCCGCGCCGACCCGTCGGGCAAGCGCACGGTCACGTCGACGACGGCGCGCGCACGGACGGCCTGATCGAGCTCGCGCTCGAGCCACGCGGCATCCGAATCTCCCGCTCCGCTGCGCAGGCGCTCGAGGAGCGGACCGTAGGTCTCCACGGGGTCGGGGGCCGGCTGCTCCGCGCCGGAGAGCTTCGCGCGCTCGAGGGCGCGCGGTCGACCCTCGGCGTCGACGGCGACGGCGGGGTAGTGGGCGTCGGTGAGCGCCCAGAACACGACGTCGGCCGACACGTGCGAGACGAGATCGTCGTCGTCTCGGGCGAGCGCCACCGACCGCAGCGACTGGTCGACCTCCATCGATCGGCGCAGCGTCTCGTCGTCGGTCGTCACCCGGGTCAGCTGCGTCTCGGCGTCGACGCCGACGCGCACGCGCCCGTGCTCGGCGGACGTGCGCTCGATCACGTAGGCGAGCGGCTGGGGGAGGCCCGTGAGGGAGATCTCCGTCAGGAACGCGCGGAGCGATTCGGCCGTCTCTCCCGCGGTGATCGCCGCGCCGATGGTGCCGGCGCTGAAGCGGTAGCTGGAGGCCTGGGCGCGGGACTCGCGCGTCGCCATCGTGCGCAGTCGCACGTCGAGATGCGGCGCGAGGGGTCCGGGGGCGATCGCGGTGAGGTCGTTCTGCAGGTAGACGCGGTCGACCTCGGGAGGGAGGAGGTCGCGCAGCGCGGAGGTGTCGAGGTCGCCGCCGGCGGCGAGCGGGGCCGCCCACGGGACGACGCGTCCCGCGCCGTCGAGCAGTCCCCACCGCACGAAGCGACGGACCCACAGCGCGGCGCGCTCGGGCCCCTCGGGGTCGAAGGGGGTCGCGCTCGCCCACTGCTCGCCCGGGATCCAGCCCCCGTCGGCGGAGCGGTAGGCCCGCGGGAGGGCGTCGCGCAGGGCGAGGGCCGTTCGGGCCCACCGCTCGAGCGTCGGCAGGCGAAGCCACTCGCGCCCGGACGGCGACACCAGCCACGCGCGATCGTTCGCGCCGAGCAGACCCACGTCGGCCGCGAGCCCGACGAGGAGGTCGGCTTCGGCGGCGGTGGTCACCGCTCCCGCGTCGACGAGCCGGCGACGCTCCGTGGCGCCGAGGGAGCCCGAGCCGATCCGCCCCAGGGGGGACTCGAGGGTGAGCATGAGGATGTCGGCGACGCCGGCGGCGTTCGTGAACGCGGCCTCCGCCGCTTCCGAGGCCGACTCCGCGGGCGCCTCCCCGGTCGCGCCCCGAGGCGGGGACGCGGACGGCACGCCGTCGGGAAGCGCCTCGCGGACCGCGGTCGAGACGCTCGCGAACGGCACGCCGTCGTCTCCGACCAGGGCGTGGCCGACGAGCGCGTCGCGGGCCGCACCGCTCGCGGGCGTGCCCGCGACGGCGTCGAGGAGGACGAGCGCTTCGTCGCGCGAGAGGGAGGGGAGCTCTCGCGCGATCGAGAGGGGATCGAGCAGCGCCTCGGCCGCGTCGAACATGTCGCGCCACGGGCTCGAGGGCGACACGTGACGTCGCGCGAAGAGGTGCGCGAGATCGGCGTCGTCGCGCGCGCCCAACGAGACCGCCAGTGCGCGTTGTGCGGAGGTCTCGGGCACGTCAGCGGGCCTTGTTGGCCCGCGCCCTTCGGACGAAGCTCATGACGAGCACGGCGATCATGAGGGCGAAGCCGATCGGAAGGGCGAACAGCGGGATGACGACGATCACGGGCCAGGCGCCCTGCGTGAAGTCGCTGACCCCGGCCGGCTGCGCGAGGATCACGATGAAGAAGCACACGATCGACAGGGCGACCAGACCCAGCGACATGAACGTCAGGATGCGGTCGATGCGTCGGACGGGGACGTCGTCGCCCGGCGTGCTGCCGCCGGTGGTGCGGGTGCTCATCGCGCTCAGCCTACTGCCTGGCGCCGGTGTCGTAGGCTGGAAGACCGGGATCCGCTCGGTTCCCGCGTTCCGCCGCGCGTTCGCGCACATATCCAGCGAGGTGTCCATGCCCACCGGCAAGGTCAGGTTCTACGACGACGAGAAGGGCTTCGGCTTCATCAGCACCGATGACGGCCAGGACGTGTTCCTGCACGCCACGGCTCTGCCCGCCGGGACCCCCGCTCCCAAGGCCGGGACGCGCCTCGAGTTCGGCGTCGCCGACGGCAAGCGCGGCCTTCAGGCCCTGTCGGTGCGCGTCCTCGATGCCCCGGTGAGCCTTTCGAAGCGCTCCCGCAAGCCCGCCGACGACATGGCGATCATCGTCGAAGACCTCGTCAAGCTGCTCGACGGCATCGGGGGAGACCTGCGTCGCGGTCGCTACCCCAACGGCCCGCACGCCCAGAAGATCGCCGCGGTCCTGCGCAAGGTCGCCGATGACTTCGAAGCCTGAGCAGGGCGAGTTCGCGCCGGTCGCCGACGAGCGTCTGACCGGCGCGCACGACCTCGCGCTCTCGGCCCTGCACGAGATCACCCCGGCCGACACGGTCGGCCCCGCCGCCGGCTACACGCTCGAAGACGACGGCGTCGTCTCGCTGCGCTTCCACACGCGCCTGTCCGGATACCCGGGCTGGTTCTGGACCGTGAGCGTGGCCGTGGTCGAGGATTCCGAGCCGACCGTCCTCGAGGTCGAACTGCTCCCCGGCGACGGGGCGCTGCTGGCGCCCGACTGGGTGCCCTGGGCAACGCGGCTGGCCGAGTACCAGGCGGCCCAGGCCGCCGCGGCGTCCGAGGACGCCGACGACGAGTCGGACGACGACGCGGATGACGACGACTCCGACGACGACGAGTCGGACGATGACGATGACGAGGAGCCCAAGGCGCGCTTCCACGCAGGCGACCTCGACGGCGTCGACATCGACGAGCTCGACGCGGACCACGCGCACGACGACGCCGACGAGGCGGAGTCCGAGTCCGAGGATCACGCCGCCGATGACGGGGACGACGAGTCGGAAGACGACGAGTTCGACGACGACGAGTCCGAAGACGACGACGATCGCGACGAGGGCGAACGCAGCTACTGACTTCTGCTGCCCGACCTTCTCCCGTACGACGAAGGCCGCCCCGCGAGATGCGGGGCGGCCTTCGTCGTAGCGCGGTCAGGCGCCGGGCAGGTGCTCGATCGTGTAGTCGATCGCGCTGATGAGACGACGGACGTCGTCGGGCTCGATCGAGACGAAGGTCGCCACGCGCAGCTGGTTGCGGCCGAGCTTGCGGTAGGGCTCCGTGTCGACGATCCCGTTGGCGCGCAGGCTCTTCGCGATCGCCGCCGCGTCGATGCTGTCGTCGAAGTCGATCGTGACGACGACGGGGGAGCGGTCGGCGGGGTCGGCGACGAACGGGGTCGCCAGGTCGCTGGCATCCGCCCACGCGTACAGGGCGGAGGACGACTCGGCGGTGCGGGCACCGGCCCACGACAGGCCGCCGTTGTCGAGGATCCAGCCGAGCTGCTCGTCGAGGAGCAGGAGCGTCGCGAGCGCCGGAGTGTTGAGCGTCTGCTGCAGCCGCGAGTTGTCGAGCGCGTTCTTCAGGCTCAGGAACTCGGGGATGTAGCGACCGGATGCCGCGATCTTCTCGATCCGCTCGATCGCCGCGGGCGAGACCGCCGCGTACCACAGGCCCCCGTCGGAGCCGAGGTTCTTCTGGGGGGCGAAGTAGTAGACGTCGGCCTGGGCGATGTCGAGGTCGATGCCGCCCGCGGCGCTGGTGGCGTCGATCACGGTGAGGGCTCCGGCATCGCCCGCGACGCGGGTGACCGGGGCGGACACGCCCGTCGAGGTCTCGTTGTGCGGCCACGCGTAGACGTCGACGCCCTCGACGACCTCGGCGACCGTGCGGGTTCCGGGCGCGGCCTTGCGCACGTCGGGGGCCTGCAGCCACGGGGCGGCGGCCGCGGCGGCGAACTTGCCGCCGAATTCGCCGAAGACGAGGTTCTGGCTGCGGTTCTCGATCAGGCCGAAGGCGGCGGCATCCCAGAAGGCGGTCGACCCGCCGTTGCCGAGGATGATCTCGTAGCCCTCGGGGAGGCGGAACAGCTGCGCCAGGCGCTCGCGCGTGCTGGCGACGAGGTTCTTCACCGGCGCCTGACGGTGAGAGGTTCCGAGGATCGTCGCCCCGCGGGTGACGAGCGCCTCGAGCTGCGCACCGCGCACCTTCGAGGGGCCGCACCCGAAGCGGCCGTCGGCGGGCAGGAGGTCGGTGGGGAGTTCCACGTGCGGCATGGGTCCGATTCTAGGGTCCCGCTCTTCGCGCGCCCGCGCTCGTGTCGGAGGGGATCGGTAGGCTGGGAGGACTTGCCGCGCGACATCGAGGACTGCTGAATGACCGACCTGATCGACACCACCGAGATGTACCTGCGCACGATCCTCGAGCTCGAAGAGGAGAAGATCGTGCCGCTGCGCGCCCGCATCTCCGAGCGCCTCGGCCACTCGGGTCCGACGGTCTCGCAGACCGTGGGGCGCATGGAGCGCGACGGACTCGTCGTCGTCTCGGAGGACCGCCGGCTCGAGCTCACCGACGACGGACGCCAGAAGGCCGTCGACGTGATGCGCAAGCACCGTCTCGCCGAGCGACTGCTGAGCGACGTCATCGGTCTCGACTGGGCGTACGTGCACGACGAGGCCTGCCGGTGGGAGCACGTCATGAGCGAGCAGGTCGAGCGTCGCCTGGTCGAACTGCTCGGCCACCCGACCGAGTCGCCGTACGGCAACCCCATCCCGGGCCTCGACCAGCTCGGCGACACCGCCAGCTCGACGTTCGACGACGGCGTGGTGGGGCTCGTGCGCAAGCTCACCGACGCGGGTGGTCCGATCTCGGGCACCGTCCGCCGTCTGGCCGAGCCGGCGCAGGTCGATCCCGAGCTCCTTCAGCAGCTCAAGGCGGCCGGCGTCCTGCCGGGGGCGCGCGGCGAGTACCGCTTCAACGAGGGGTACGTCCTGGTGCAGATGGACGGTGTCGACGAGGGTCTCGAACTCCCCGTCGAGGTGGCCTCGCACATCTTCCTCGTCGCCGAGGCGTGAGGCGTCGGCCCGAGCGCCGAGGCTGAGCCTTCGCCGGGCATCGGGGACGGGCGGGGTCCGAAGCGTGACTTGTTCGTTATCTTCGGGTAGCCTCTGAGGGTCCACAGGCGAGAAGCCCGCCGTCGGACCCCTCGCGGTTTGCCTCATCGGCTCGTCGTCCGCAGAGGGTGAAGCCCGCACATCGTGCCCCCAAGATCGAGTGCTGACGAGCCAGCGTCATGGACGCAGAGGCGCCGGAGGAACTTTGGCTGAACACAACGATCCCGCTGCGGACCTACCCGAGGACCCCGCAACGGGCCCCACGCGAAAGAGCGCGCGCGCAGACGTCGCCCGCTCGACCCGCCGCCCCGTGACCCCGCGCATCGCCGCGACCGCGCCGACGACGCGCCCCGCCCCGACCGGCAGTGGCTCTTCGCCGCGCCGCGTCGGCAAGCCGCTGCGCAGCGCCGTGATCCTCTCGATGGTCGCGGGCCTGGTGGCGACGGTCGCGATCCCCGCGTACGCGGCCACCGTGCCCACGACTGAGAAGGTCACGCTGCAGCAGATGTCGGCTCCCGACAACCAGTCGCTGGTCGTCGCGTCCGACGCGACGGCCGAGAGCCTCGACCGCAGCAGCTACTCCGCCACCACCGCGGAGGAGATCCAGAAGAAGAAGGACCAGGAAGCTGCTGCGGCCGCCGCCGCCGAGCGCGCTCGACAGCTGGCATCCGCCGCCGGCGCGTCGGTGTCGAACGTCGACCTGAACATGACCGCCCCGGGCTCGGGGGAGGTGCGCTGGCCGCTGACCAGCTACATCCTCGGCCGTGGCCTGTGGGACTCGGGATACCACCAGGGCGTCGACCTGCTCGCCCCCGGTGGCCAGCCGATCTTCGCCGCCGCGGCGGGCGTCGTGAGCGTGTCGTCCGAGAGCTACGGCGGCTACGGCGTCGGCATCGTCATCGAGCACGTGATCAACGGCCAGAAGGTGTCGACGACGTACGGTCACATGACCTACGGCAGCCGTCAGGTGCAGGCGGGCGACACCGTCGCCGCCGGACAGCTGATCGGCCTCGTCGGTTCCACGGGCAGCTCGACCGCGAACCACCTGCACTTCGAGGTGCACATCAACGGTTCGGTGGTCGACCCCTACGCGTGGCTGCAGCAGAACGCGGGCTGACCTTCCCCTCGTGACGGCGGCGTGCCGGAGACGATCGTTCTCCGACACGCCGCTTTCCGTTTCCCCGCGCAGCCGACCCCGGGCGTGTCGTGGTGGGTTAGCCTGTCAGCGACGTCGGAAGAACCGGAGGGAACGCCGATGAACACCAGTCCGCGCATCCGCACCATGGATGCGCTCGGGCTGCTCGTTCTTCGGCATCGTGTGTTCGTATGCCGCGGTTTCGCCGCGATCACCCAGGCGCTGTCTGTCTAGACAGCGCCTTTTTTCATACCCCTGCGTCTCTGCCGTCGTCGCGAGTCGAACATCCGAGAAGCCGTCTCGGCCATTCGAGAGGAAGCGGAAATGCGCACACTGGTTCTCAACGCGGGCTACGAGCCCCTCGCCGTCGTGTCGTTCAAGCGGGCCCTCGTGCTCGTCATGAACGACAAAGCCACGGTCGTCGAACGCATCGAGGAAGACCCCGTCTGGGCGGCGGCCGGAACCTACGACCGCCCGGCGGTGATCATCCTCACGCGCTACGTGCGGGTGCCCGGGGCTCGGCAGGTGCCGGTGACGCGTCGCGGGGTCCTGCGTCGCGACGCCCACCGGTGCGCGTACTGCGGCAAGGCCGCCTCGACGATCGACCACGTCCTCCCGCGCTCCCGCGGGGGCAAGGACACGTGGGAGAACCTCGTGGCGTGCTGCCTGACGTGCAACAACGTCAAGGGCGACCGCACACCCCAGGAGATGCGCTGGGAGCTGCGGCTGGTGCCCGCTCCTCCGCGCGGCTCCTCGTGGACCGTCCGGGGGGTCGACAAGAGCGACCCGCGGTGGGAGCCGTACCTGGCGCTCGCCGCCTGAGCCGACGGGTCGGATGCCGTCCGGCCGGGATCCTGCCCGGACGGTGATTCCGCGCGCCCGCGACACGGGGGCGCGGCGGCGGCCTGGTCTCGCGAGCGGTAGCGGTGTACGCTAGGCGAATGCTTGTTCGCTCAACGAACGTCGACGCATGATCGACAAGACCGTCCCCGACGTCGCGGCCGCCGTCTCCGGCATCCGAGACGGCGCGACCGTGATGATCGGCGGCTTCGGTCGAGCCGGTCAACCGGTCGAGCTCATCGACGCGCTCATCGCCCACGGGGCATCGGGCCTCACCGTCGTCAACAACAACGCCGGAAACGGGGACACCGGCCTCGCCGCCCTCCTCGCGGCCGGTCAGGTGCGCAAGATGATCTGCTCGTTCCCCCGGCAGAGCGACTCCTGGGTGTTCGATCGGCTCTACCGCGCCGGCGAGGTCGAGCTCGAGCTCGTGCCCCAGGGCAACCTCGCCGAGCGCATCCGCGCGGCCGGGGCGGGCATCGGCGCCTTCTTCACCCCCACCGGCTTCGGCACGCAGTTGGCCGAGGGCAAAGAGACGCGCCGCATCGACGGGCGCGACTACGTGCTCGAGTACCCGATCCGCGCCGACGTGGCTCTCATCAGCGCCCGCGCCGCCGACCGCTGGGGCAACCTCGTCTATCGCGAGACGGCCCGCAACTTCGGCCCCATCATGGCCGCCGCCGCGACCACCACCGTCGTGCAGGTCGACGAGATCGTGCCGCTGGGTTCCCTCGACCCCGAGGGCGTCATCACCCCGGGTCTGTACGTCGACCGTGTCGTCGCCGTCGGTGAGCGCCGCTGGCTCCGCGACGGCGCCTTCGTCGGCGGAGTCGACATCGAGGGCCGACCCCTGGAGTCCGAGGAGGGCACCGCATGACCACCCGCATCTCGCGCTCCGAGCTCGCCGCGCGCGTGGCATCGGACATCCCCGAGGGCGCCGTGGTCAACCTCGGCATCGGCGCGCCCACCCTCGTCGCCGACTACCTGCCCGAGGGGCTCGAGATCGTGCTGCACACCGAGAACGGCATGCTCGGCATGGGTCCGGCCCCCGAGCGCGGCCGGATCGACCCCGACCTCATCAACGCCGGGAAGCAGCCCGTCACCGCGCTCGCCGGGGCGGCGTACTTCCACCACGCAGACTCCTTCGCGATGATGCGCGGCGGACACCTCGACGTCTGCGTGCTGGGGGCGTTCCAGGTGTCGGCCGGCGGCGACCTCGCGAACTGGTCGACCGGCGAGCCCGGGGCGATCCCCGCGGTCGGCGGGGCGATGGACCTCGCGATCGGCGCGAAGGACGTCTACGTCATGACCGACCTGCTCACCAAGGGCGGCGAGCCCAAGCTGGTCGCATCCTGCAGCTACCCGCTGACGGGCGTCGGGTGCGTCTCGCGCGTCTACACCGACCACGGCGTCTTCGACGTCACCTCCGACGGCTTCCGCGTGCGGGAGCTGTTCGGCGACAACACGCACGCCGAGATCGAGCAGCTCCTCGGCCTGGAACTGGAGTCCTGACCCATGCCCGCTTCCTTCGTCTACGACGCCGTCCGCACGCCCTTCGCGCGGCACGGCAAAGCGTTCGCCGACGTGCGCCCCGACGACCTCGCGGCCACCGTGATGGCATCCGTCGTCGAGCGCACCGGGATCGACCCCGCCCGCATCGAGGACGTGATCTTCGGCGATGCGAACCAGGCGGGCGAGGACAACCGCAACGTGGCGCGCTTCGGGGCACTCCTCGCGGGCTTCCCGTCGTCCGTGCCCGGAACGACCATCAACCGCCTCTGCGGATCGTCTCTGGATGCCGTGATCCAGGGCTCGCGCGCGATCGAGGCGGGCGACGCCGAGGTGATCCTCGCGGGCGGCGTCGAGTCGATGACCCGCGCCCCCTTCGTGGTCGAGAAGAGCCCACGGCCCTTCCCCGCGGCGAACCAGACGATGTGGAACACCTCGATCGGCTGGCGCATGACCAACCCGCGCCTGCGGAAGGACTGGACGATCTCGAACGGCGAGAGCGCCGAGAAGCTCGCCGAGATCCACGACATCTCGCGCGAGGAGCAGGACGCCTTCGCCGCGCGCAGTCACCGCCTCGCCGCCAGGGCATGGGCCGAGGGGCGCTTCGCCGACGAGATCGTGCAGGTCGAGGGGCACGCCCTCGCGCGCGACGAGGGGATCCGCGACGACTCAACCGCCGAGGTGCTCGCGGGGCTGCGCCCGGCGTTCCGCGCCGACGGCACGGTCACCGCGGGCAACTCCTCGCCGATCAACGACGGCGCCTCCGCCGTGCTGCTGGGCGCCGAGGGGGCGCTGGACGCCGAGCCCCTCGCCCGCATCGCCGGGCGGGCCGCGTTCGGCAACGACCCCGACGTGTTCGGCGTCGCCCCCGTCGAGGCCGCGAACCGGGCTCTCGCGCGCGCGGGCCGGTCCTGGGACGAGGTGAGCTTCGTCGAACTGAACGAGGCGTTCGCCTCGCAGACCCTCGCGTGCGCGAAGCTGTGGACGGCCCTCGACCCCGCGCTCCTCAACGAGAACGGCGGTGCCATCGCGATCGGCCACCCGCTGGGCGCCTCGGGCGGCCGCATCATCGCCCGGGCCGCGCACGAGCTGAAGCGCCGGGGCGGAGGGGTCGCGGTCGCCGCGATCTGCATCGGGGTCGGTCAGGGCCTCGCCGTCGTCCTCGAGCGCTGACGCGCGGATAGGGTGAGGCGGTGGACGAGCAGGGTGCCCCCGAGACCGTGCAGGCCTTCGCGCGAGGCCTCGCCGTCATCCGCGCCTTCGACGCGCAGAACCGTTCGCTGACGCTCAGTGACGTCGCCCGCCGCGCCGACGTCACGCGCGCCGCGGCCGGCCGGTTCCTCCGCACGCTCGAGAGCCTGGGGTACGTGCGCAGCGATGGGCGGTTGTTCACGCTGACCCCGCGCGTGCTCGAGCTCGGATTCAGCTACCTGTCGGCATCCACCCTCCCCGACGTCGTGCAACCGCACCTCGAGGCGCTCTCGCGCGCGACCGACGAGAGCGCCTCGGCGGCCGTGCTCGACGGCTCCGACATCGTCTACATCGCCCGCGTGCCGCTGCGGCGCATCATGTCGGTGGGCATCACCGTGGGCACGCGCTTCCCCGCGACGGCGACGAGCATGGGGCGGGTGCTGCTCGCGCACGCGGACGAACGGATCGTGGATGCCGTCCTCTCGGCGCCGCTGCCCGCCCACACGCCGCAGACCCTCACCGACCCGGACGCCGTGCGCGCCGAGCTGCAGCGGGTGCGCGAGCGCGGATGGGCGATGGTCGACGGCGAGCTCGAGCCGGGACTGACCTCGGTGGCCGTCCCCCTGCGCTCGCGCGACGGAGAAGTCGCGGCGGCCGTGAACGTGTCGATGAGCAGCGGCCGTCACGCCGACGAGGTGGTGCGCGAGCGGTTCGTGCCCGCGATGCTCCGCGAGGTCGAGGCGATGGAGGCCGATCTGCGGTTGCTGTAGCCGAGGCCCCGGTGGCCGTCTTGCGCAGAATCGCCCTCGCCGCGGATCCCCTCGATAGGGTCGGAATGTCGGCGCGATCGATTCCGCGACGACGCGGGGGAGTCTTCGAGTCGAGCTCCGTCCGCGTACGCGAGAGAGTGCCGGTCGCCGCGGAACAGCGCGGCGAGATGCCTCACGCGGAAGGACGACCTTCGATGACCACCGACACTCCCGCCCCCGCGACGGCCGCTGAGCGGACCGGCCTGCTGGACTCCCCGCCCGAGGAGCGCTTCGACCGGATCACCCGTCTCGCGCGCGAACTGTTCGACGTCGACTACGCCCTGGTGAACATCGTCGACGCCGACGAGATCTACACGAAGTCGCAGCCCGAGGGGCCGCGCTTCGGTCGATCGCCGCTCGAGGCGGTGTTCTGCGGCGAGACCGTCAAACAGGACGGCCTGCTCGAGGTCGACGACGCCACCGCCGACGAGCGGTTCCGCGACATCGCCGCGGTGACGGAGTACGGGATGCGGTTCTACGCCGGCTTCCCCCTGCGCACCGACGACGGGGAGGCCGTCGGCACGCTCTGCCTCCTCGACTCCGACACGCGCTCCCTCGACGCCGCGCAGCGCGCCACTCTCGAACAGTTCGGACGCTGGGCGCAGGCCGAGGTGCGCCAGAGCGACGACGAGGGGCACGCCGCAGCGGCCGGTCCCGCCCCGACGCGCGACGGCCTGGACGGCGCCGACGGCGTGCGCCTGGCATCCCTCGCGATCCCGCACGGAGTCGTCAGCGGCGACAGCAGCGGATGGCAGCAGGTGGGCGGCAGGGTGGTGCTCACCCTCGCCGACGTCATGGGCAAGGGGGAGGCGGCCGGGGCCGTCGCCGAGGCACTGCTGGGAGCACTGCAGGCGCGACGCGACATGCAGCCGGTCGAGGCCATGCTGTCGGTGGAGGCCGAGGCCCGCTCCGACGGTCGATACCGCGACGTGTTCGCGACGGTGTTCCACGCGGTCGTGGACGCCGCCTCGGGCACCGTCGACTTCGTCGACGCCGGGCACGGGCTCACCCTCGTGCTGCACGCCGACGGAACGAGCGAGCGGCTCGACTCCCGCAACCTGCCGCTCGGGCTCCGGCCCGCGGACGTCGAGTGGGAGCCCGGCCGCGTGCGGGTCGGACGGGGTGACCTGCTCGTGAGCGTCTCCGACGGGGCGCTCGACGCGTACGACTCCACCCTCGAGAGCCTCCGCATGATCGGCGACGACCTGCGGGCGGCCGCCGACCCGCGTGGCTTCTTCGACGAGCTCGCCCTGAAGGTCTCGACGCACGAGGTCGACGACGACGTCACGGCCGTCGTACTGTCGGTGCACTGACCGATACGGATGCCGGGTCCGCGCGCAGACGCGCGGGTCCCGGCATCCGTGCTCCCCGGAGCTCAGCGGGGGATCACGCGGAAAAGGAAGCGCGAGCGGACCATGGCGAAGATGATCCCGATCACCGCCGCGTGGATGAGCGTGCCCTGCCACAGGCTGCCGCGGTCGAGCCCCGGGATGTTCGCCACGGCGAGCACGAAGAACACGTGCACGATGAACACGTACAGGCTGGCCTGGCCGAGGGGGATCCACAGCCACCCCATGCTCTTCTCGAGCGGCTTCCACGCGACCGTCAGCACCGCGTAGCTGCACACCAGGACGAGGGGCAGGTCGAGCAGTCGCCCCCACTCGAGGAAGATGCGCTGATAGCCGGAGTCGTACAGGTTCGCGTAGAGGTCGGCGGGGAAGGGCACGGGGGTGAAGCCGTAGGCCTGACCCGCCCAGAGGTACACCAGGATGCCGGCATAGCCGACGACGAAGATCCCCACCCCGATCTTGCCCGGGAGCGAGGTGAGGGCCCGGATGATCTGCCGGCGGTAGAAGCCGATGACCAGGCCGTGGGTGAACAGCACCTGCCACAGCGCGAGGGGGAACACCGCGTCGAACTGCGAGGGGAGGCGCAGGGCCTCGGGCGCGAAGCCGTGCAGGGCGTAGACGCCCCAGCTGAGCGCGAGCACCAGCCACCACAGGCGGCGTTTGATGAGCCACATCAGAGCGGGGTAGGCCAGGCTCAGCACCACGAACAGGCCCATGATGTTGAACGGCCAGGGCCCCATCTCGAGCAGGAGGAACTGGCGCACCGCGTACCACGGGGGCGGATAGTCGAGCAGTCGCTCGCCGTTGGGATACAGGTCGTACACGCGGCCGCTGTCGCCCGTGCCGCCCTCGCCCGTTCCGCGGTCGGTGAACGTCGTGATCGCGGAGGCGTCGACGAAGGGCACGAAGCCGATCGCGAAGATCAGCAGGATCACCGCGAGCGCGACGACGTACTGCTTGCGCGCGCGTCCCCACGCCGCCACCGCGGCGCCCCACTCGCCGGCCCGCGCGACCGCCGCGGGGAAGACCATCCCGAGCACGATGCCGCTGAGCAGCACGAACAGCTCGGCCCCGGTGATCGCGCCGATCGCCTTCAGGGAGGCGTAGGCGAACGGGCTCGTCACCTCGATGTGCGTGACGACCACGACCACGATGATGAAGCCGCGCACCATGTCGATGCGCAGGTCGCGACTGGCCGAGGTGTCGTCGTAGCGCCACTTCGGCAGGGCCCGGCCGATGATCCCGGATGCCAGGAACGCCACCGCGAGGACGGCAGCGCTGCCGGTGATCCAGTTCATCTCCTCGTTCGGATCGGCCCCGGCCTGGCGCACCTGCACGGTCGCGGCGGAGCCCTGAGCGGGGGTGACGACGTCGGAGACCGGCCCCCAGCGGATGAGTCCGGTCGAGACGAGGTCATTGCGCAGGGCGGAGGCCACCTCTCCGTTCGCCGTCGCTCGCCAGTCGACCTGCCGTCCGCCGGCCTCGGCCTCGTCGCGCACGACCTCGAGCCACGTCACCCCGGAGATGAGGGGATGCCGGTCCAGCTCGGCGAGCACCTGCGTCCACCATCCGCGTTTCACCGACAGCTCGGAATCGCCGTCGCGCCCGAAGTCGTACAGGGCGCCGGTGTCGAGGAGGAGGGTCTTGCCCTCGCCCACGGCGAACCGGTCGTAGAACGACGCGCGCGGCGCGGTCGTGTACCCCCACCGCTCGTCGAGGCGGGCGGCGACCTCGCCGTCCTGCGGAGCGGTGTTGAGCTCGAGCGGGACGTCGCGGCCGGCCGCCGCGGCCGACTCGCCCTTGCCGAAGTAGTACAGCGACAGGCCCACGCGGTCGACGGAGTCGGCATCCGGGAAGTACGGGCCGTAGGGGTCGTCGGCCTCGGTGAACAGGCCGTCGCCGTCGGTGTCGATCGCGACGCGGTCGCGCGCGGTGATGGCGTCGAGGCGGCCGTCGGCGCGCTCGAAGGGGTATCCGGCGCCGTAGGAGGGACTCCACACCGTCTCGGCCGCGGACGAACCCGCGTGCACCGCGGCGGCCACCGTCTCGAACGCGCTCACGTAAGCGGTGGGCTGCTGACCCCACGAGACCCAGGAGCCGTTCATCTCGGGGGCGAAGCGCACGAACTGCTCGGTGCCGTACTGCGAGCGGTAGCGCTCGAGCCGGGTGTTGAGGTCGGCGGCGTCGGCCTCGGTGAGGGCCGCGAGTTCGACCGAGGGCTCGAGGGTCAGCACCAGGGACGCCCCCTGCGCAGCGACCTGCAGGGCGGCGTGCTGCCACTCCGAGATCGAGCGGGCGTCGAGCGGATACGACACGCGCACGCTGTACATCGCGGGCGTCTCGCCGAGGCGCGTGCGGTACCCGTCGGGGCCGTCGTCGCCCCAGTTCAGCTCGGGCCCGAAGCGCACCCCGTCGGTGGCGGGGGCGGCGGGCGTCGGGGTCGGCTCCGGATCCGCCGTCGGAGTCGGGGATTCGGTGGTCGCGCCCGCGACGGTCACCGCCGCGGGTGTCGCGGCGGCGAGAGCGGGAGCGCCGGTGAGGAGGAGGAGCGCGGCGGCGGCCCCCACGGCCGCCGCGATCCGTCGCACCGCGCGCGTCACGTCCTTCTCGTCTCCAATGTCCACACGTTGCGATCGCCCTCGCGGCGGAAGTCGACGTCGTCTACCCCCGCGTTGGCGAGGGCGAGGCCGCGGCCGCTCTCCTCCTCGGCATCCGCCATGCGCACCGACGCGAGATCGAGCAGGGGAGGATCGCCGTCGTCGCGGAACGTCGCGACCAGCCTCTGCGCATCGGCGAAGAGGTCGAGCGTGAACCGTCGCGCATCGGAGTCCCCGCGCGAGTGCTCGACGATGTTGCCGGCGATCTCGATCACCGCGGTCTCGAAGCCGAACCGCGTCGACGGCGTCACCTCGCCCACCTCGTCCCACCATCCGGCCAGCAGGTCGAAGATGGCCTCGAGGCTCGCCGGGGCGACGGCCGCGTCGAGCGAGCGCCGCGCGTCGCCGTCAGTCACGGAGGGCCTCGTCGACGCTCGGGCGGGGACGCAGCACGCGGTCGAGGTTGGTGAGACCGAGGACCATGGTCACCTGTTCGCTCGGTGCGGCCAGTCGCAGATCGCCCCCCGCCTGACGGGCGGTCTTCAGGCACGCCACGAGGGCGCCGAGTCCCGACGAGTCGACGAACTCGGTCTGCGACAGGTCGACGACCACGATGTCGCCCGCGCCGCGCGTGATCTCGGCGGTCACCGTTTCGCGGAACGACTTCGCCGACACCATCGTCAGCCGGCCTCGCGGGGTCACGACCGTTCCGTCGGTGCGGGAATCGATGTCGACCTGGAGCATGTCAGTAACCCTTCGGTAGGTGGTCGGAGGCGGAGTACAGCACCGCACGGATGATGATGCTGAAGACGGCGAGGTCGTAGAGGACCCAGGCGATGTTGACGAGCGGCGCGATGCCCTCGGCCTGGCCGACGGCGTAGCGGATCGTGACGACGCCGAGCGAGGCGACGAGCGCGCCCATCACCCACAGCTGCGGCTTGACCAGGTCCCACCGGGGGCGGTTCTCGAGCGAGCGGGTCTTCGGAGTCACCGAGAAGCCGAGCGAACGGCCGCGGTAGACGTTGTCGAAGGCGCTCGTGACGGAGCGGATCCACACCGGGAACAGGGCGAGCGAGTACTGCGCGCCCCGCCAGGTCGGTCGTCCGTTCGCCACGACGAGGAAGAGCAGCTGGTTGATGACGAAGAACGGGATGAAGCGGGCGAAGAAGTCCACGCTCCACGCCTGCACGGGCATGACCCCGAACGACAGGTACAGCACGGGGGCGGCGACGTACACGAGGGCCGCGAAACCGGAGAGGTAGCTCCACATCGTGCCGAAGTACATCAGGCGCTGGCCCCAGCTCATCCCCCTCTGCACGAGCGGGTTCTCGCGGAACATCACCTGCATCGTCCCCTGCGCCCACCGCAGGCGCTGGGTGAGCATCGTGGGCAGGTCCTCGGGGGCGAGGCCCTTCGCGAGCACCTCGTCGTGGTACACCGACTTCCAGCCGAGGCCGTGCAGGCGCATCGAGGTGGCCATGTCCTCGGTGACCGAGATCGTGGCGAGGGGCATGATCGCCTGCGCCTCCTCTTCGCGCCCGACGTCGAAGGACTCCACGAGCATGCTGACCGACTCCACCGCGGCCAGCGGCGACAGGCTGCGCTCGCCGAGGGCCTCGAGGGCGAGGTCGTCGAGAGCGGCGAGGGCGGCCGGGTCGCCCGTGACCTCGGCCAGTTCGGCGAGTTCGGCGCGCACCTCGGCGATGTCCTGGTCGGCGAGCTCGCGGCGCACCGCCATGATCTGCCGCTGGAAGGCGTAGGTGAGGTCGGCGAGGGCGTCGCCGCGCGCGATCCCCGCCTTGAGGTCGTCGAGCGCGACCGAGACGCGATCGAGGGATGCCACGATGCGGGCGTCGGAGGCGTGCTCGCGCCGCGCGCGGGCGAGAACGCGACGCGAGGAGCGGATGCCGCGGTTGACGGCGAGCGTGACCTCGCCGACGTAGCGCGAGACGCCGAGCTGCATGAGCGCCTCGCGGCGCAGAATCGCGTTGGAGCCGCAGAAGAAGGCGGCGTTCCACCCGTCCTTGGACTGCTGGATCGGGCCGTAGAACAGCGGGGCCTGGCTGCCGAGCGGATCGCTGGCCGGCACGTTGGTGAACCACTGCGGCGTCTGCACGAGGGCGACGCGGTCGTCTTCGAACCAGCCGAGCGTGCGGTCGAGGATGTCGGGGGAGGGGATCTGGTCGGCGTCGAGGATGAGGAAGAACTCGCCCTCGGTGACCATCAGAGCGTTGTTGAGGTTGCCGGCCTTGGCGTGGCGCGGGCGGTCGCGCCACGCCTCCGAACGGGTGATGACGCCGATGCCCTCGGCTTCGGCGAGGACGCGCAGCTCGGCGCGGTCGCCGTCGTCGAGGATCCAGGTCTCGTGCGGATAGCGGATCGCCTTGGCGGCACGGGCGGTCTCCATGACGAGGTCGAGGGGCTCGTTGTAGGTCGTCACGAGCACGTCGACCGTCACGTCGTGGCGCAGCGGGGGAGCGTCGTGACGCTCGCGCAGCCGCCACGCGCCGAGGCCGAAGAGGAGGGAATCGATGAGGCTGTACGTCTCGGCGAGGACGAGCGGGACCGCGATCCACCAGGACTCCCAGTTCACCGACGCCAGCCAGCGCCAGGTGATGTAGTTGATCCCCGTCGCCGCCGACAGGATGACGATCACGCGCACCAAGGCCAGGCGTCGTACGCGCGAGACGTCACGACGCCGGGCCTGCCGTCGCAGATCATCGCGACGGATCGTTGTTTCGACGACCAATGGGGGGAACCTTCCGTCTCTTTTCATCTTCTCTGAAGACGGGGTCCGCCGTCGATCCTTGACGCGCACGTCCTCGACGCGGGAGGGTACGCCCTCCGGGATGGCGGGAGGCGATCGGAGCGATGTCGGAGGTCGATCGTATCTTCGACCCACAGGGATTGAGAGAGTAGAACACATGTTCTAACCTGTGGGAGTGAGGGCGATCGTGAGAGACCAGGTGCAGGCCGTACCCGACATCACCGCGCTGCGCGATCGCCTCGAGCGCATGCAGGGGCGGCGCATGGACGCCCCCGTGCTCCCGACGCATCCGGCATTCTCCTCGCTTCTGCCCGGGGGAGGGTTGCGCTCGGGCTCGGCGTACGCCCTCGCCCGGTCGGCGTCCCTGCTGCTGGCGCTGATGGCGCGCCCCTCTCAAGACGGCGCCTGGTGCGGGGTCATCGGCATGCCCGAGCTGGGGGCCGAGGCCGCCGAGAAGTACGGCCTCGACCTCGACCGGCTCGTCTTCATCCCCGACCCGGGTCCGCGCTGGCTCGCGGTGACCGCGACGATCACCGAGGTGCTGCCGGTGGTGGCCGTGCGCCCGCCGGCCGTATCCGCGGCCGCGCGGGGAGGGGCCGAGACCACCCGACTGGCCGCGCGCCTGCGCGACCGCGGGTCGGTGCTGCTGGTGCAGGGCGCCTGGCCGCAGGCCGAGGCCGTGATCGACGTGGCCGATCCGCGATGGGCGGGACTCGGGCAGGGGCACGGGTATCTCGCCGGTCGCGAGCTCACGGTGTCGGTCAGCAGTCGCCGCTCGCCCCACCCCCGTCGCGCCCGCATGATGCTCCCCGCGGCCGACGGTTCGATCGAACTGCTGGGCGCCCCCGCCGAGCGCCTCGTCCCGCGCGAGCGCGAGACCTTCCCCGTGCGGGCGGTGGGCTGATGGCTGCGCCGACGCGCAGCCTCGTGCTGTGGTTCCCCGACTGGCCGATCACGGCGTTCGTGCGCGAGGCGGTGTCCCCACCCCGGCCGGATGCCGCCGTCGCGGTGTTCGCGAACAACCTCGTCGTCGCGTGCTCCTGGGCGGCGCGCGCGCAGGGCGTGCGACGCGGCCAGAAGCGACGTGATGCGCAGGCACTGTGCCCGGGACTGCAGGTGGTGGCCGCCGACCCCGTGCGCGACGCTCGCGCCTTCGCCCCCGTCGTCGCCCGCATCGAGGAGCACGCCCCCGGCGTGCAGGTGGTGCGTCCGGGACTGTGCGCCCTGCGGGCGCGGGGTCCGGCCCGCTACTACGGGGGCGAGCTCGAGGCGGCGCGCACGCTGATCCGCCTGCTCGACGACGACGGGTACGGCGGTGTGCGCGCGAGCGTGGCCGACGGCGTCTTCACCGCCGAGCAGGCGGCACGCGCGGCCGGCGCCGACGAGCCCGTGCGCGTCGTGCCGCCCGGAGAGGCGGGGGCTTTCCTCGCGCCGCTGTCGATCGCGACCCTCGACGACGACGAGTTCGGCAGCCTCCTCTCGCGCCTAGGGGTGCACACCCTCGGCGATCTGGCCGGGCTGCCGGTCGAAAGGATGCGGGAGCGGTTCGGCGAGAGGGGGGTGCGCCTGCACGCCCTGGCCGGGGGACTCGACTCGCAACCGGTGCAGCCGCGCACGCCCCCGCCCGAGCTCCACCGCGACGTCGCCTTCGAGCCTCCCCTCGAACTGGCCGACCAGATCGCCTTCGGCATGCGCGTGGCGGCCGAGGAGTTCATCGCGCGCCTCGGCGCGCACGATCTCGTCTGCACCGAACTGCGCGTCGTGCTGACCGGCGAACGGGGGGAACGCAGCGAACGCGTGTGGTTGCACCCCGGTTCGTTCGACGCCGCCGGGGTGGTCGACCGCGTGCGCTGGCAGCTCGCCGAAGACGCCCAGGGGATCTTCGGCAGCGGGGTCGCGGGGGTGCACATCGAGCCCGAGGCCGTCGACGCCGCCGCGCACCACGCCCGGGGGCTGTTCGGGGCGGGGCCCGACGAGCGCGTGCACCACGCGCTCTCGCGCGTGCAGGCGATGCTCGGCCACCGCGCGGTGGTGACGCCGGTCATCGGCGGAGGGCGATGGCTCGCCGAACGGCAGGTGCTGGTGCCGTGGGGCGACCGGGCCGTCACCGCGAAAGAACGCATGCGCCCCTGGCCGGGGAGCCTCCCCGACCCCCTCCCGGCCACCGTCTACCCCGAGCCCCGGCTGGTGGGGGTCACCGACATCGCGGGAGCACCCGTCACCGTGGGCGAGCGCGACGTGCTGAGCGCTCCGCCGGCGGTGCTCGAAACGGCCGGGCACCGCCGACGCATCCAGGAGTGGGCGGGCCCCTGGCCGATCAGCGAGCGCGGCTGGGATCCCCTGCGTGCACGCCGGGCGCACCGGTTCCAGGTCGTCGACGCCGATGGGGGCGCCTGGCTGCTCGTCGTCGAAGAGGGCGAATGGCGAGCGGAGGGGCGCTATGACTGACGGCCGCTCGTCCTCTGTCCGATCGTCCTCTGTCCGCTCGTCCTCTACCCGCAGGCGGGCCTCCGCGCCGTCGGCGTCCGACGCGGAGGTGCACTGATGGGCTGGACCAATCCGCCGGTGAAGTGGTCCGAGCTCGAACGTCTGCTCAGCGACGCCCGACGTCCGACCGGCGCTCCGCCGAACGGCGACGGCGGTGACAGCCCGGCGTGGTCGCACAAGCGCGGCGCCTACGTGCCGCCGACGATCGAGCGTCCGACCGACACCGTGCCGTACGCCGAACTGCACGCGCACTCGTCGTACTCGTTCCTCGACGGAGCCTCCTCGCCCGAAGAGCTCGTCGAAGAGGCCGAACGCCTCGGTCTGCACGCCCTCGCGCTCACCGATCACGACGGGTTCTACGGCATCGTGCGCTTCGCCGAAGCGGCCGAGGCCCGCACGGTGAAGACGGTGTTCGGGGCCGAGCTGTCGTTGGGACTCCCCGGCCCGCAGAACGGCGAGGCCGATCCGACCGGCTCGCACCTGCTCGTGCTCGCGCGACGCGAAGAGGGCTACCACCGCCTCGCCGCCGCGATCACCCACGCGCAGCTCAGCGGCGCCGAGAAAGGACGCCCGGTCTACGACCTGGAAGATCTCGCCGAACGCGCCGGAGGACCACGCGATCCCCAGTGGGCGGTGCTCACCGGATGCCGCAAGGGCGCGGTCCGGCAGGCCCTGGCGTTCGAGGGGCCGGCGGGGGCGGCGCGCGAACTCGACACCCTCGTCGAGCTGTTCGGACCCGAGGCCGTGCACGTCGAGCTGATGGACCAGGGCGACCCGCTCGACTCGCGCCGCAACGACGTGCTCGCCGCGCTCGCCGCCGAGCGGGGGCTCCCCACCCTCGCCACGAACAACGTGCACTACGCCGCCCCGCAGAAGCAGGTACTGGCCGCCGCCGTCGCCGCGGTGCGCGCGAATCGCGGCCTCGACGAGCTCGACGGGTGGCTCCCCGCCCACGCCGGGGCGCACCTGCGCTCGGGAGTGGAGATGGCCGCGCGCTTCGCCCGGTATCCGGGGGCGGTGGCGCGCACGGTGGCGCTCGCCGACGAGATCGCGTTCCCCCTGCGCCGGGCCAAGCCGGCCCTGCCGAAGCAGAAGGTGCCCGAGGGGCACACGCCCATGTCGTGGCTGCGGCACCTGGTCTGGGAGGCCGTGCCGAGGAAGTACCCGAATCTCTCCGACGACGACCGCCGCCGCATCGAGCGCGAACTCGAGGTGATCGAGATGAAGGACTTCCCCGGATACTTCCTGATCGTCTACGGCATCGTCGCCGAGGCCCGCCGCCGCGGCATCCTGTGTCAGGGGCGCGGATCGGCCGCCAACAGTGCCGTCTGCTACCTGCTCGACATCACCGCGGTCGACTCCATCTTCTACAAGCTGCCGTTCGAGCGGTTCCTGTCGAGCCTGCGCGACGAAGAACCCGACATCGACGTCGACTTCGACTCCGACCGGCGTGAAGAGATCATCCAGTGGGTGTACAAGGAGTACGGGCGCGAGCGCGCGGCCCAGGTGGCGAACGTCATCCAGTACCGCCCGAAGAACGCCGTGCGCGACATGGCCCGTGCCCTGGGGCACTCGCCGGGGCAGCAGGACGCCTGGTCGAAACAGGTCGAGCGGTGGGGAGCGACGCTCGAGACCGGGTCGGATCACGACATCCCCGACCAGGTGATCGAGTTCGCCTCCGAGCTGTTGAAGGCGCCCCGGCATCTCGGCATCCACTCCGGTGGCATGGTGCTCACCGATCGACCGGTGGGCGAGGTGGTGCCCATCGAGCACGCGCGCATGGAGAACCGCACCGTCATCCAGTGGGACAAAGACGACGCCGCGTGGATGGGGCTGGTGAAGTTCGACCTGCTGGGGCTCGGGATGCTCGCGGCGCTGCAGTACTGCTTCGACCTGATCCGGGATGCCACGGGCGAGGTGTGGGAGCTGTCGACCCTGCCGAAAGAAGAGAAGGCCGTGTACGACATGCTCTGCCGCGCGGACTCGATCGGGGTCTTCCAGGTGGAGTCGCGCGCGCAGATGGGACTGCTGCCGCGCCTGCAGCCGCGGAAGTTCTACGACCTCGTCGTGCAGATCGCCCTCATCCGACCCGGGCCCATCCAGGGCGGGGCGGTGCACCCCTTCGTGCGACGCAAGCTCGGCCAGGAGGAGATCACCTACGTTCACCCCAAGCTCGAGCCGGTGCTGTCGCGCACGATGGGCGTCCCGGTGTTCCAGGAGCAGCTCATGCAGATGGCGGTGGCCGTGGGCAACTGCTCCGCCGAAGACGCCGACCTTCTGCGACGGGCGATGGGGTCGAAGCGCGGGCTCGAGCGCATCGACTCCCTTCGCGAGACGCTGTACGCGGGCATGGCCGAGAACGGCCTGGTCGGTCGGGTCGCCGACGAGTTGTACGCCAAGATCCAGGCGTTCGCCAACTTCGGGTTCGCGGAGTCGCACTCGCTGTCGTTCGCGCTCCTGGTCTACGCGAGTTCGTGGATCAAGCTGCACTATCCGGCGGCCTTCCTGGCGGGACTCCTGCGGGCGCAGCCCATGGGGTTCTACTCGCCCGCGACCCTCACCGCCGACGCCCGCCGGCACGGCGTCGTGGTGCGCCGCCCCGACCTGCTGCGTTCGGAGGTCCAGGCATCGCTCGAACCGCTCGACGACACCGCGGTTCCGGCGAGGGGGGCGGATGCCGAGACCCCGGCGGGAGCATCGGACGGCGGCGCCGAAGGGCCCCCGCGGGGCGTGCCGGTCGGCGGGGCGGGCCGACAGGCCACTCCGCCCCGCGGCGTCGGGGCCGCGACCGGACGCGACACCTGTACGCACCGGGACCAGCCCCCGACCGGGGAGTTCGATCCCACCGCGCCCGACGAGACCCTCGCCCACCGTCGTGACGGGGGCTTCGCCGTGCGGTTGGGGCTCGCGGGGGTGACCGGGATCGGGGTGAAGGTCGCCGAACGCATCGTCGCGGAGCGCGAGAGCGGGGGCGCCTACCGCGACCTGCGTGATCTCGTGCGGCGTACGGAACTCGTCACCGCGCAGATCGAGGCGCTCGCCACGGCGGGGGCGTTCGAGTGCCTCGGGCACACGCGACGCGAGGCGATCTGGCTCGCCGGTTCAGCGGCGATGGACCGTCCGGAGTTCCTCCCCGACTCGATGGTGTCGGTGCAGCCCCCGCTGTTCACCGATGCCTCCAGCTACGAGGTGCTCGCCGCCGACCTGTGGGCGACGGGGCTTTCGGCCGACGACCATCCGTTGACGCATTTCCGCTCCGCGCTCGACGCCCGAGGGGTGATCACCTCGCGCGAACTGCGGACGTTCGAGACCGGTCGACGCATCGAGGTCGCGGGACTGGTCACCCATCGGCAGCGGCCGGCCACGGCATCCGGAATCACCTTCCTCAACCTCGAAGACGAGCACGGCCTCATGAACATCATCTGCTCGGTGGGGGTGTGGAACAGATACCGCCGCGTCGCCCGCGAATCTCCCGCCCTCATCGTGCGCGGCATGCTCGAACGCTCGGTCGAGGGCGTGACCAACGTCGTCGCCGACGGGTTCACCGACCTGCGTGTCGGGGTCTCGCACGCGTCGCGGGACTTCCGATGACGAGAGACGGCCTCACTAGACTCGGGGCAATCTCGCCCGGTTCCGCACCAGACAGTAGGGGACACGACATGACCGACACGCCCACACCGCCCGACGGCTGGTACCCCGACCCCGCAGGCGGCGGCGGTCTGCGCCGCTGGGACGGCGCGAGCTGGACCGACGAGGTGCGCGCGGTCGACGGATCGCCGCGGGCCGCGTCCTCGCCCGCCGAGGGGGAGTCGTCGAGCGCCGCCGCGGTGGCCGAACCGGAGTCTCCGGTCGCGGGATCGGACAGCGCCGGTGCAGCGGAGTCCGGACGGGAGGCGGCGTCGACCGTTCCGGACGAGCCGGGGGTCGTCACGGCATCCGAGCCCGGTGCGACGCCGGAGCCTGTCGCGGGGGGCGAGCCCGCAGCTGCGTCCGAGCCCGCGTCCGCCGAGCCCGTCGCGGGGCATGAGCCCGCGCGCGCCGTCGCGTCCGAGCCCGCACCCGCCGAGCCCGCCGCCGCGCCCGAGCCCGTATCCGCCGGGCCCGTCGCCGGGTCCGAGTCTTTCGTCGCACCCGCCGAGCCCGCGTCCACCGCGCCCGAGCCCGCGCCCGCCGAGCCCGCGTCCGCGCCCGCCGAGCCCGCGTCCGCCGCGCCCGAGCCCGCGCCCGCCGCACCCGCAGCGAGCGTCCCGCCCGTCGTCCCGCCGGTGGCGCCCGTGTCGGCGCCCGCCCCGTCGGCGTACCCGTCCGCGCCCGCGTACCCCGGCGCCGCGGCATCCTCCACTCCGCCGGCCCACCCGGGTGCGCCCGCCTACCCGGGCGCACAGGCCTACCCCGGTGCGCTGGCCTATCCCGGTGCGAACGCGTCGGCCGCCCCCGCCCCGCGCACCGACATCGCGACCAACACGGTCTGGGTCTGGCTGCTGGCCGTCCTGCCGCTGGTCGGCGTGCTCGCGCTGTTCCTGTTCGACTGGTCCACCTTCATCCAGGAGTCCATCTACGCGCAGGTCTACGGCGGCGGATCCACGGCCACCGAGACGATCGTGTCGGCCGTGACCACGCTGGTGAGCGTCGTCTACTACGCCGTCACCGTGCTGTTCGCCTTCCTCGACTGGCGCCAGCTGCGCGCGCGGGGGGTCGAGCGGCCGTTCCACTGGGCGTGGAGCTTCTTCGTCGTGATCATCAGCAGCGGGCTGGTCTACGTGATCGGTCGCGCCATCATCCTGCGCAAGCGCACGCGCGGCGGTCTCGCCCCGATGTGGGTGGCCATCGCCGTCAACGTCGTCTCGCTCATCGCGATCATCGGCTGGGGGATCTACCTGCTGTGGCAGATCATCCCGCTGATCGAACAATTGCAGTACTACGGCTACTGACCCCGCGTGCGACACCTGGGAGTCGCACGCTGACGCCGCGTGCGACACGCGGGTGTCGCGCCGGGCATCGCGCGCGAGAGTGACGTTTCGCGTGACTACACCGGGGTGTCGCGCGCGGGTGAGGCGTTTCGCGTGACGACACCGGGGCGTCGCGCGCGCGTGAGGCGTTTCGCGTGACGACATCCGGGTCTCGCGTCGGGCACCGCGCGCGAGTGTGACGTTTCGTGACGCCGTGCATCGTCGCGTGACGACGACGGACCCCGCCCTCTGTGGGCGACATACGCTCCTCGGACCGGCGCCTGACGCCGAGAGAGCCGGGGAGGCCACGCATGTCCACACCGTCCATCGCCCAGCAGGTCGACGAGTTCAACGGCGGGTTCGAAGCCCAGATCGGCGATCGCCTCGCCTCGGTGTTCGCGGGGGAGCAGTCCGATCTGCGCGACGCGGGAGTTCCCTCCCGTGCGCTCGGTGTCGGCGACCACGCGCCCGACGCCGAGCTCCTCACCGCCGACGCGACGCCGACGACCTTCGCCGCGGCGCGTGCCGGCGCCGCCGCGGTGGTCGTCTTCTATCGCGGGGCCTGGTGCCCCTACTGCAACATCACGCTGCGCACCTACCAGCAGGAACTGCTGCCCGCCCTCCGTGACCGCGACGTCGCGCTGATCGCCGTCTCCCCGCAGACCCCCGAGGGCTCGACGCAGACCGTGACGAACGGCTCCCTCGAGTTCACAGTGCTCTCCGACCCGGCGAACGCGTTGGCCGCCGGCTTCGGCATCGTCACCGAGCCGAGCAGCGCCGCCCGCCAGGCCCACACCGAGCTCGGATTCGACGTGGCCGACAGCAACGCCGACGACACCGCCCGCATCCCGTTCCCCTCGGTCTACGTGATCGATGCGGACGGCACCATCCGTTTCGCCGACGTGCACGTCGACTACACGACGCGCACCGAGGCCGACGAGATCCTCGCCGCGGTCGACCGACTGCAACAGGACTGACCCCGGGCCGCGGGCCCCGCACCGGTCGTCGCCGTGCGGGGCCCGTCAGCTCTGCGGCGCGGCGCGGACCGCCACGATCGCATCCAGGAGCGCGTGGGCGGTCTCGTCCTTCGATCCGGATGCCGTGGCGACGATCCGACCGCCGCGATCGACGATCGTGAGACTGTTGTCGGCCGTCTCGAAGCCGCGGGTCCACCCGACGGCGTTGGCGGCGAGCAGGTCGACGCCCTTGCGCGCGGCCTTGGCGCGCGCGCGTTCGAGCAGCTCAGCGTCATCCGCCACCGTCTCGGCGGCGAAGGCGACGATCGTCTGCCCCTCCCGCCGCGCGCCGACCAGGCCGGCGACGATGTCGCGGTTCTCGACGAGCTCGAGGGTCAGCCCGCCGGGGGAGTCCTGCTTGCGCACCTTCTGCTCCGACACCGCGGCCACGGAGTAGTCGGCGACCGCCGCGGCCATGACGATCACATCGGCGTCGGGGGCCGCGGCATCCATCGCCCGCCCGAGCTCATCTGCCGTCGCCACCGAGACGACCTCGATGCGCGGGTCGGGGCGGACATCGGCGTCGAGGTGCGCGGCGACGAGGGTCACGCGCGCGCCGCGATCGGCTGCCGCGCGGGCGATCGCGATGCCCTGGCGACCGCTCGAGCGATTGCCGAGGAAACGCACCGGATCGATCGGCTCGCGCGTGCCTCCCGCGCTGACCACGAGCGAGACGCCGTCGAGGTCGCGCGGGCCCTCGACGAGGGCGAGGGCGGCCGCGACGATCTCCTCGGGCTCCGACATGCGTCCGGGGCCGGAGTCGCCGCCGGTGAGGGCGCCGTCGGCCGGGCCCACGACGTGGACGCCCCGCCCGCGCAGCACCTCCATGTTGTGCGCGGTCGCCGGGTGCCGCCACATCTCCGTGTGCATCGCCGGAGCCACCACGACGGGCGCGGTCGTGGCGAGGAGCGTGGTGCCGAGCAGATCGGACGCGAGTCCCGCCGCCATCGAGGCGAGGGTGTTCGCCGTGGCCGGGGCCACGATGACGAGATCGGCCGATTGCCCGAGAGCGACATGGCGCACCTTCGCGACGTCGTCGTGCACCGACGTGGTCACGGGATTGCGACTGAGCGCCTCCCACGTCGGCAGCCCCACGAAGCGCAGCGCGTCGTCGGTCGGGATCACGTGCACGTCGTGCCCGGCCTTCACCAGCGCGCGCACGAGGCCGACGGTTTTGTAGGCGGCGATGCCCCCGGTCACTCCCACGACGACGAACATCGCTCCAGTCTTCCAGGTCGCCCGGGTCGTCGACGGGCGTGTTCGCGCCGCGCGGGAACAGGATGCCGCGGGCGGGCCGTCGTGATGTCCCACTCCTGGCACATGGCTGCGGCGGGCGAGCGCGTCAGGCGCCCGCGCGAGCGCAGGGGATCCGCCGAGAACAGGATGATGCGGGGTGGCGGCGTCCTGTTCCGGAGCGATGTCCTGTTCTCGGCCGGTGGCTGCCCCGGCTCCGAGCGCGAGGAGCCGCCGCGAGCGCACGGCGCGAGCCGCCCGCCGCACGGCGCGAGCCGTCGCTGCGAGACACTTGCACGCCGCACGCCGCACGCCGCACGCCGCGAGCCGCCCGCCGCACGCCGCGAGCCGCCCGCGGCACGCCGCGAGCCGTCGCTGCGAGACGCCGGGCCCGCTGCACGGCTCCCGGCGCCCGCCGCGCGGGTACCGTGGGAGGAATGTGCACGGTCGTGATCGACGTCCCCCGCAACGACGGTGAGCCCGTCCGACTGCTCGCCGTGCGAGACGAGGACCGCGACCGCCCCTGGCGGGGCCTCGGCCCCTGGTGGCCCGCGCACGAGGGCGTGGTCGGCGTCCGCGACGATCGCGCGGGCGGTGCCTGGCTCGCGGTCGATCCCCGGGCCGGCCGGCTCGCCGTGCTGCTCAACCGCGAAGACCTCTCCGACCGCGGCGACGACGAGGTGGTCAGCCGCGGCAGCATCCCCCTCGAGGCGGTGGGGCGCGGCATCCCGGATCATCCGGCGACGCGCGGCTTCAACCTCGTCGAGGTGGATGCCGACGGCGCCCACCTCGTGGAGTGGGACGGTCTCTCCGCCCGCCGCACGCGCCTCGCTCCGGGCACCCACATGATCGCGCACCACGCCGCCGACGACCCCGGAACCCCGCGGATCGCCCGATGGCTCGAGCCGTTGCGAGCGGCGGGGATCGCCGCGGGACCCGAGTGGTGGATGCCGTGGCTCGACGTCGTCGAGCGGGCGACGGTCGATCCCTCGGCCTCGATCCTGCGCCGCGACGAGCACGAAGGACACGTGCTCGAGTCGCTGCTCGTCTGCGCCGCGAGTGTCGGTCCGGACGGCGTCGAGGTGCGTGAGGCCACGCTCGCCGAGCCCGGGCGATGGGACGAGGGCATTGCGGCCGGACTCCGTGCGCAACCCGGCGCCGCGACGCCGTCAGCGGCGACTCGCGCCGACGCCGCGCAGTAGGCTGGGACGATCCCGCCTCCGTAGCTCAGGGGATAGAGCGCCGCACTCCTAACGCGGGCGTCGCAGGTTCGAATCCTGTCGGGGGCACCGATTCGCGAGGCGATCCGTCTCCGCCCCGCCGCCGATGTACGCCCCGCCGCAGCGCGTCCCCCCGCCGCCGCGCCCGCCCCCGCCGCCGTACGCTCCGCAGTCGTGCGAGATCACACGTTCGGCGCGAGATCACAGGCGCCGGGCCGCACCGAACGTGGCGGCTCGCGCCGATCGTGTGATCTCGCGCCCCGCCCGTTGCCCCCGCGCCCGCCGCGTGGCATGATTACTGAACGATCGGTCGGAAAACCTCGCAGTCGAGGTGGACGCGACCCCGCCAGAGCCGGCGGGGGAGAGGATGGCGATGACGCAGGCGTTTCTCATCGGCGGTGCACGCACCCCGGTCGGGCGGTACGGCGGGGCTCTGGCATCCGTCCGCCCCGACGACCTGGCGGCCCTCGTGGTCAGCGAAGCCGTGGCCCGCGCGGGCGTTCCCGCCGAGGCGATCGACGAGGTGATCCTCGGGGCCGCGAACCAGGCGGGGGAGGACAACCGCAACGTCGCCCGCATGGCCGTGCTGCTGGCCGGGCTTCCCGACGCGATCCCCGGTCTCACCGTGAACCGCCTGTGCGCCTCGGGTATGAGCGCCATCGCGCTCGCCGCGCAGGCGGTGCGCGCGGGCGACGCCGACATCGTCGTGGCCGGGGGCGTGGAGTCCATGACTCGAGCGCCCTGGGTGCAGGCCAAGCCCGAGCGCGCGTGGGCGAAGCCGGGGGCGGCATTCGACACCTCGATCGGCTGGCGCTTCACCAATCCGCGTCTCGCCGCGCGCGACAAGGCCACGTTCACCATGCCCGAGACCGCCGAAGAGGTCGCGCGCGTCGACGCCGTCTCGCGGGCCGACGCCGACGCCTTCGCGCTGCGCAGCCACGAGAGGGCGATCCAGGCGCAGGATGCCGGGAGGTTCCGCGACGAGATCGTCGCCGTCGAGACCGCCCGAGGCCTGGTCGACACCGACGAGGGGCCGCGGCGCGACACCTCGCTCGACGCGCTCGCCGGGCTCCGACCGGTCGTGAAGGGAGGCGAGGTCGTGACGGCCGGGAACTCCAGCTCACTGAACGACGGTGCCTCCGCGATCGTCGTCGCCAGCGCCGACGCGGTCGAGCGCTACGGACTGAGGGCGCGAGCGCGCATCGTCTCGCACGCCTCCGCGGCCCTCGCCCCCGAGATCATGGGCCTCGGCCCCGTGCCCGCTACCGAGAGGGCTCTCGCGAAGGCGGGGCTGTCGGCATCCGACCTCGGCGCGGTCGAGCTGAACGAGGCCTTCGCCTCGCAGTCGCTCGCGTGCATGCGCCGGCTGGGTCTCGACCCCGAGATCGTCAACGCCGACGGCGGCGCGATCGCGCTCGGACACCCGCTGGGCTCGAGCGGGTCGCGGTTGCTCGTGACCCTGCTCGGCCGCCTCAAGCGCGAGAACGCACGATACGGCCTCGCGACGATGTGCGTCGGCGTCGGCCAGGGCACGGCGATGATCGTGGAGCGGGTCGATGCGTGACGCGGAGGCGGGTCGGTCGCGGCCGGGCGCGGGTGGTTCCGGCGCAACCTCCGTGATCCGCGCAACCTCAGTCGCCTCTCCCGCGGGTCGGGCTGAGGATGCGCGAATCGCGGAAGATGTGCGCGCGGCGGCGTCGCCGCGGCACGCGACTGCGGAGCTGGAGGATGGGCGTACGCCGGCGCCGGCGCCGGGGCTCCCGCAGGACGCGCCCGCGGCGGAGCCCGACGCCCCCCGCCTCCGCATCGACGCCACCGCCGACCGCGTCGTGGCGACCCTCGACCGTCCCGAGCGCCGCAACGCGATCGACCAGCGGATGGTCGACGAGCTGCACGCCCTCTGCGCCCAGCTCGAGGAGAACCCGCGCGCGCTCATCCTCACCGGCGCCGACGGGATCTTCGCCGCCGGGGCCGACATCGCCCAACTGCGCGAGCGCACCGGCGACGACGCCCGCCGCGGCATCAACGCCACGGTCTTCGATCGCATCCGTCACCTGCCGATGCCCGTGATCGCGGCCGTCGACGGCTTCGCGCTCGGCGGGGGCGCCGAACTCGCGTACGCCGCCGACATCCGTATCGGCACTCCGCGCGTGCGCTTCGGCAACCCCGAGCCGGGGCTCGGCATCATCGCCGCGGCCGGAGCGTCGTGGCGACTGCCCGAGATCGTCAGTCACGCCCGCGCGAGCGAGCTACTGCTTACCGCTCGCGTGATCGACGCCGACGAGGCTCTCGCGTGGGGACTGCTGTCGAGCGTGCACGAGCCCGAGGCGCTGCTCGACGCCGCGCACGCGATCGTCGACCGCGTCGCGGCGAACTCCGCCCGCGCGACGATCCTCACCAAGCGCGCCCTGCTCGCCCCGCGCGCGGAGCACCCCGCGATCGACGGCGAGCTCCAGGCCGAGCTGTTCGACAGCGCCGACAAGCGCGCCCGTATGACCGCGTTCCTCGAGAGGAAGAAGAAGTGACGCTTCCCGACACCCGCGTGAGCGCGGACGTCCGCACCGGGGATGCCGGCATCCCCACCGCCGTTCCCGCCCGAGTCGGCGTGCTCGGCGGAGGCCGCATGGGCGCCGGCATCGCGCACGCGTTCCTGCTCGCCGGGGCCCGCGTGCACGTCGTCGAACGCGACGCCGCAGCGGCCGACGCCGCGCGCGACCGCGTCGAGACCGCTCTGTCGCGCTCCTCGCAGAAGGGCGTCGAGATCCCGGATGCCGACACCCTCATCGTCGGCACCGACACGGCCGCGTTCGCCGACGCGGGCCTCGTCATCGAGGCCGTCCCCGAGGATCGCGCGCTGAAGCTCGACGCCCTCGCGCGGATCGAGGGGGCCGTTGACGGCGCCGCGGTGGTGGCATCCAACACCTCCTCCATCTCGATCGACGCGCTCGCGGGGTCGCTCACCCGGCCGGAGAGGTTCCTCGGCCTGCACTTCTTCAACCCCGTCCCGGCATCGGCGCTGGTCGAGGTGGTGACCGGGGCGGCGACGACGCCGGAGGTCGTGGGCGCGGCGACGGCCTGGGTCGAGGCCATCGGCAAGACCGCCGTCGTCGTTCGCGATGCCCCGGGCTTCGCCTCCAGCCGACTCGGTGTGGCCCTCGGTCTCGAGGCGATCCGCATGCTCGAGGAGGGCGTCGCCTCCGCGCACGACATCGACACGGCGATGGAGCTGGGGTACCGGCATCCGATGGGTCCCCTCCGCACGACCGACATCGTCGGACTCGACGTGCGCCTGGGCATCGCCGAAGAACTCGAGCGCGCGTTCGGCGCGCGCTTCACCCCGCCCGCGCTGCTGCGAGAGCTCGTCGCCGAGGGGCACCTGGGTCGCAAGACCGGCCGCGGATTCTACGAATGGAGCGAGTGATGACGTTTCTCCCCAGCTACGTGAACGGGGCCTGGTGGGCGCCGGAAGATGACCCGGATGCCGCGATCGTTCGCGACGCCTCGACGGGGGAGGAGATCGTGCGGGTCAGCACGAAGGGGCTCGACCTCGCCGGAGCCGTCGCCTTCGCGCGTCGCGAGGGTCAGAAGAGCATCGGCGCCCTCACCTTCCCCCAGCGCGCGATGGTGCTGAAGAACCTCGCGATCGCCCTGAACGAGCGCCGCGAAGAGCTCTACGCCCTATCGGAGCGCTCCGGTTCGACCCGGCGCGACTCGCTCAGCGACGTCGACGGCGGCATCGGCGTGCTCTTCACCTTCTCATCGAAGGCGCGGCGCGAGCTCCCCGCCGGAAAGGTCGTGCTCGACGGACCGATCGAGCCGCTGTCGAAGGACGGATCCTTCCTCGGTCGGCACGTCTACACACGCCTGCCCGGCGTCGCGGTGCAGATCAACGCCTTCAACTTCCCGATGTGGGGAGCGCTCGAGAAGTTCGCCCCCGCCTTCCTCGCCGGACTCCCCACGATCGTGAAGCCCGCGACCCCGACGGCGTACATCGCCGAGGCGTGGGTGCGCATGGTCGTCGAGACCGGACTGCTCCCCGAGGGCTCCCTGCAGCTGGTGAGCGGCAGCGTCCCGGGCCTGTTCGACCTGCTCGACCTCGGCGACACGGTCGGTTTCACCGGCAGCGCCGCGACCGCCGAGCGCCTGCGCGCGCAGGCGAAGCCGGGCGTGCGGTTCACGAGCGAGACCGACTCGATCAACGCCTCGATCCTCGGCCCCGACGCGCTGCCCGGCACCCCCGAGTTCGACGCGTACGTCAAGCAGTTGCTCGTCGAGATGACCACGAAGGCGGGACAGAAGTGCACCGCGATCCGCCGGGCGATCGTGCCGGCGGGAACGACGGATGCCGTGGCCCAGGCCCTGCGCGACAAGATCAGCGAGCGCGTGGTCATCGGCGACCCGCGCACCGCGGGCGTGACGATGGGTCCAGTCGTCTCGCGCGAGCAGCGCGACGAGGTGCTGCGGCAGGTACGCGCGCTCACCGACGCCGGTGGGCGCTTCGTGGTCGGCTCGGACGAGGCGCCCGAGGGTGCACCCGCGGAGGGCGCGTTCCTGCAGCCGATGCTCCTGGCCTTCGCGGATGCCACGACCCCGGCCGTCAACGACATCGAGGCGTTCGGACCCGTCGCCAGCATCGTCGAGTACGCCGACGTCGCGGAGGCGGCGGCCATCGTGGGTCGCGGCGGCGGCTCCCTCGTCACCAGCGTCGCCACCCACGACCCCGACGTCGCGACCGAACTCCTCACCCGCATGGGCGCGATGAACGGCCGCGTGCTCTTCCTCGACCGCGACGACGCGCGCACCTCCACCGGACACGGCGCCCCCGTGCCGCACCTCGTGCACGGCGGACCCGGCCGCGCCGGCGGCGGCGAGGAGCTCGGTGGCATCCGGTCCGTCCTGCATTACATGCAGCGCACGGCGATCCAGGGCTCGCCGCGCATGCTCACCGCGCTGACCGGGGTGTGGCATCCGGGAGCCGAGACCGACTCCGCCGGCGCGCACCCGTTCCGCAAACCGCTCTCGGAGCTGCGGATCGGGGATGCCGTGGAGTCCGCGGAGCGCGAGGTCACCCTCGACGACATCGAGGTGTTCGCGAGATTCACCGGCGACACGTTCTACGCGCACATGGACGAGGAGTCGGCCGCGGCGAACCCGTTCTTCCCGGGGCGTGTCGCGCACGGGTACCTGCTCGTGTCATGGGCGGCGGGGCTCTTCGTCGACCCCGCGCCGGGTCCCGTGCTGGCGAACTCGGGGCTCGAGAATCTGCGGTTCGTCACCCCCGTCTCACCCGGCGACCGCATCCGCGTCGCGCTGACGGCCAAGCAGATCACCCCGCGCGAGACGGACGAGTACGGCGAGGTGCGGTGGGATGCCGTGATCCGCAACCAGGATGACGAGATCGTCGCGCAGTACGACGTGCTCACGCTCGTGGCCAAGACGTGGGCACCGGCTCCTGTGGCGGTGCCCGCATGAGCCTGCGGCCGATGATGCGCAACGACCGGGCGTCGGCGATGCTCGGCATGGTCGTCGAGCACGACGCGCCGGGGGAGTCCCGCGTGTCGATGACCGTGCGCGACGACATGCTGAACGGCTTCGCGATCACGCACGGCGGGCTCGTCTTCACCCTCGCCGACACGGCGTTCGCGATCGCGTGCAACGAGGACGAGCGGGTGACGGTCGCCGGCGGCGCCGACATCACGTTCCTGAAGTCCACGACGGCCGGCCAGACCCTCACAGCGACGGCCGTGCGCCGCGCGCGCAGCGGCCGGACCGGCCTGTACGACATCCGCGTGACCGACGAGACGGGCGACCTCGTCGCCGAGGTGCGCGGCCGCAGCATCACGACGGATCGGCGCCCGCCGGGCACCTCGGAGACTCCCGCAAACCCGGCTCGCGCAACCTCCGCGATTCGCGCAACCTCAGCGCAACCCGCCGTGCCGGCGGCTGAGGATGCGCAGATGACTGAGGATGTGCGGGCCGCGGGTTGCGACGACGCAACCTCTGCGGTTCGCGCAACCTCCACGATTCGCGCAACCTCAGCGCGACTCGCCGTGCCGGCGGCTGAGGATGCGCAGATCACTGAGACTGCGCGAAGCGCAGACCGCCGACCCCCGTGCGACCCCGACCACCAGCGCAGCGCCGCGCTCCCCACCACGGAGGTGTCCCGATGACCCTGACCACCGCATCGCGCCCGGACTTCCTGGCATCCGTCGATCCCACCGGCATCCCGCTCGACCGCCTGCGCGCCCTGCAGCTCGAGCGCCTGCAGTGGACAGTGCGCCACGCGTACGACAACGTCGCGCTGTACCGCCGGAAGTTCGAGGAGGCGGGCGTGCACCCCGACCACATCCTCACGCTCGACGACATCCGCCTGCTGCCCTTCACGACCAAGGCCGATCTGCGCGAGACCTACCCCTTCGGCATGTTCGCGGTGCCGATGGCCGACGTCCGCCGCATCCACGCCTCGTCGGGCACCACCGGGCGTCCCACCGTCGTCGGGTACACGGCCGGAGACCTCGACCGGTGGGCCGACCTCGTCGCCCGCTCGCTGAGCGCCGCCGGCATCCGCCCCGGGGATCGCGTGCACAACGCCTACGGCTACGGACTATTCACCGGCGGCCTCGGTGCGCACGCGGGCATCGAGCGCCTCGGCGCGACCGTGATCCCGATGTCGGGCGGGCAGACTGCGCGTCAGGCGCAGCTCATTCAGGACTTCGAACCGGATGCCATCCTCTGCACGCCCAGTTACCTGCTGACGATCGCCGACGCGCTGGAGGCGGCCGGCGTCGATCCGCGCTCCACCTCGCTCAAGGTGGCCGTGCTCGGGGCGGAGCCCTGGACCAACGAGATGCGGCGCGAGATCGAGCGCCGCCTCGACCTCGTGGCCGTCGACATCTACGGCCTGAGCGAGGTGATGGGCCCGGGTGTGGCATCCGAGAGCGCCCTCACGAAGGACGGACCGCACGTGTGGGAGGACCACTTCCTCCCCGAGACGATCGACGGCGACACGGGGGCACCGGTCGCGGACGGGGAGCTCGGCGAGCTGGTGTTCACCTCGCTCACGAAGGAGGCCTTCCCGGTCATCCGCTATCGCACCCGCGACCTCACCCGACTGCGCCCCGGCACGGCGTTCCCCGCGATGCGCCGCATCGAGAAGATCACCGGCCGCAACGACGACATGATCATCCTGCGCGGCGTGAACCTCTTCCCGACGCAGATCGAGGAGATCGTGATGGGCATCGAGACCCTCACCCCGCACTTCGTCCTCGAACTGCGTAGGGAGGGGCGGATGGATGCCATGACCGTGCGCATCGAGCGGCACCCGGCCCTGGAGCGCGAGGTGTGCGAGGCCGCGGGCGTGGTGCTCCGGCAGCGCATCAAGGTGCTCATCGGGACGAGCGTCGACGTGCGCGTGGAGGAGCCGGGCGTCCTGCCCCGCAGCGAGGGCAAGTACAAGCGCGTCTACGACCTGCGCTGACGCGTGGGGGGACCGTTGCGGACCGCCGCGCCCGCGGATACACTTTACTGAACGATCGGTCTGTAAAAGGAGTCGACGATGACGATGACCGCACCCCCCAGCGACGTCCGGGACGGCGAGGAGATGTTCCACGCCCTCATCGAGGCGGACGGCCGCATCGAGCCGCGCGACTGGATGCCCGAGGCCTACCGCCGCACGCTCATCCGCCAGATCTCGCAGCACGCGCACTCCGAGATCATCGGCATGCAGCCCGAGGGGGCGTGGATCACCCGCGCGCCGAGCCTCAAGCGCAAGTCGATCCTGCTCGCCAAGGTGCAGGACGAGGCGGGGCACGGTCTGTACCTCTACTCCGCGGCGCAGACGCTCGGCATCACGCGCGACGAGATGACCCAGCAGCTCGTCGACGGCGAGGCGCGGTACTCGTCGATCTTCAACTACCCGACGCCGACGTGGGCCGACATGGGCGCCATCGGGTGGCTCGTCGACGGTGCCGCGATCTGCAACCAGGTGCCGCTGTGCCGCGCGTCGTACGGACCCTACGGTCGGGCGATGGTGCGCATCTGCAAGGAGGAGTCGTTCCACCAGCGTCAGGGCTTCGAGATCCTCCTCACCCTCATGCAGGGCACCGAGGAGCAGCGCGAGATGGCTCAGGATGCCGTGAACCGCTGGTACTGGCCGAGCCTGATGATGTTCGGGCCCCCGGATGACGATTCGCCCAACTCGGCGCAGTCGATGGCGTGGAACATCAAGCGCTTCAGCAACGACGAACTGCGGCAGCGATTCGTCTCGATGCTCGTGCCGCAGGCGGCCGTGCTGGGAGTGACCCTGCCCGACCCCGAGCTGCGCTACGACGACGAGACCGGCGAGTACGTCATGGGCGAGATCGACTGGACGGAGTTCCACGAGGTGCTCGCGGGCCGCGGACCGCTCAACACGATGCGCCGTCAGCACCGCCGCGACGCGCACGAAGAGGGAGCCTGGGTCCGCGAAGCCGCCGCGGCCTACGCCGCGAAGAAGAGCGCCGCCCGCACCGAGACGGCGGCCGCCTGATGGCCACGCCCGGAGGCAGCCCCGCCGAGACCTGGCCCCTGTGGGAGGTCTTCGTCCGCGCGAACCGCGGCCTCAGCCACGTGCACGTCGGTTCGCTGCACGCGCCCGACGCCGAACTCGCCGTCCGCAACGCCCGCGACCTCTACACCCGTCGCGGTGAGGGCGTGTCGGTCTGGGTCGTTCCCTCGGATGCCGTGACGACGAGCGATCCGGGAGCGAAGGGCGCCTTCTTCGAGTCGCCCGCGGGCAAGAACTACCGGCACGCGGTGTACTACACCGCCTCCGAGGGGGTGCCGCACCTGTGAGCATCTCGACCGATCACGGGGACCGGTCCCTTCGACAGGCTCAGGGACCTGGCGCGGCGTCGGTGGCTGAGCCCGTCGAAGCCGCCGACCCGCACGGCGCCGATCCGCACGGCGCCGATCCGCACGGCGCCGACCCGCACGGCGCCGACCCGCACGGCGCCGATCCGCACGGCGACGTGTCGCTCGACGCGCGCGAGCTCGCGGCCGAGCTCGCCGGGGGAGAGGACCGTGCCACCGACCCCGACGTCGCCGCCTACGCGATGCGGCTCGGCGACGACGCGCTGATCCTCGCCCAGAACCTCTGCGGCTGGATCGCCCGCGCCCCCGAGCTCGAAGAAGACGTCGCCCTCGGCAACATCGCCCTCGACCTGCTCGGCCACGCGCGTTCCCTGCTGCGTTACGCCGGCACCTACGACGGCCGCACCGAGGACGACCTCGCCTACTGGCGCGACGAGCGGGACTTCCGCAGCGCCTGGCTGTTCGAACTGCCGAACGGCGACTTCGCGCACACGATCGCCCGTCAGCTCCTGGCATCCGCGTATCTCCTGGAGCTGTATCGCGAGCTCGCGGCATCCTCCGATCCCGTGCTCTCGGCGGTCGCCGCCAAGGCCGAGAAAGAGGTCGACTACCACCGCGACCACGCCGTGCAATGGACGCTGCGCCTGGCGGGCGGGACCGAGGAGTCGCGCCGACGCTTCCTGGTCGGCCTCGACGACACCTGGCCGTACCTCGACGAGCTGTTCCGCGACGAGCTGCTGCACGATCGCCTCGAGGGGATCGCCGTGCGTCCCTCCACGCTGCGCGGGCGGGTCGACGAGGTGCTGGCCGCCGTGCTCGCCGAAGAGGACGTCGCCGTGCCCGCGATCCCCGCCTCCTCCGCGGGCGGACGCGAGGGGCGTCATCACCCCGCTCTCGGGCCGTTGCTCGCCGAGATGCAGGTGCTCGCCCGCCGCCACCCGGGGGCGACGTGGTGACCCCGACCCTCGAACGCGCCCGCGAGATCGCGGCGGCCGTCGTCGATCCCGAGGTGCCGGTGCTGACGATCGACGACCTCGGAGTGCTCCGCGACGTCCGTCTCGACGGTGACACGGTGACCGTGACGATCACGCCCACCTACTCGGGGTGCCCGGCGGTCGACGCGATCCGCGACGACATCGTCCTCGCCCTCACCTCGGCCGGCTTCGACGACGCCGTCGTGAAGACGACGCTGACCCCCGCGTGGACCACCGACTGGATGAGCGACGAGGGCAAGCGCAAGCTCACCGCGTACGGCATCGCCCCGCCCACCGGTCGCGCGCCCGCGGGTCCCATCCGCGTGAAGCTGAGCGTCGCGTGCCCCCGCTGCGGCTCCCTGAACACGCGCGAGGTCTCGCGCTTCGGCTCGACCTCGTGCAAGTCGCACTGGGAGTGCCGCGCGTGCCTCGAACCCTTCGACCACTTCAAGGCCCTGTGATGACGACGACGGACACGGATGCCGCGACCCCGGCCCTCTCGACCCCGGCCCCCTCGACGCTCGGCGCGGTGCGCGAGACCGGCGGGCGCGCCCGCGCGAGGTTCCACACCCTGCGGGTCGCCGACGTGCGCCCGCTGACCCCGACCGCGATCGAGGTGACCTTCGCCGTCCCCGACGAGCTCGCCGACGCCTTCGACTACGCCGCCGGGCAGTACGTCGCCCTGCGCGCGCGCGTCGACGGCGACGACCTGCGCCGCTCCTACTCGCTGTGCCGCCCGCCCGCGCGGGGCCGCATCAGCGTCGGCATCAAGCGCGACCCCGACGGACGCTTCTCGAGCTGGGCGCATGAGGGCCTGCGCCCGGGCGACGAGATCGAGGTGATGAGCCCGCAGGGCACCTTCGTCTCGAAGGCGTCGACCACGACCGGACACGTCGTCGCGATCGTCGCGGGCTCCGGGATCACGCCGATCATGGCGCTCGCGACCGACGTGCTCGAGCGCTCCGCTCAGAGCCGCATGACGATCGTCTACGCCAACCGCTCCTCGACCGACGTGATGTTCGTCGACGAGCTCGCCGACCTGAAGGACCGCTATCCCTCGCGTCTCACGCTGCACCACGTGCTCTCGCGCGAGCAGCGCGCGGCGCCGGTGTTCTCGGGCCGCATCGACGAGGAGCGGCTGCGTCTGATCCTGTCGCGGCTCATCGACCCAGCATCCGTCGACGAGTGGTTCCTGTGCGGACCGTTCGCCCTCGTCGAGCTGTGCCGCGAGACGCTCGCCGAGGTGGGGGTTCCGCGCGAGCGCGTCCGCTTCGAGCTGTTCACCGCGGGCGACGGCGACGCCCCCGCGCAGACCGGGGGAGCGCGCCCGGTGCGCGTGCGCGCCGACGAGCCGGTGCGGCGGATCGACTTCACGCTCGACGGTCAGTCGGCATCCGTCGACAGCCCGGTCGAAGCGAACGAGACGATCCTCGCGGCGGCCCTGCGGGTGCGGCCCGACGTGCCGTTCGCGTGCGCGGGAGGGGTGTGCGGCACGTGCCGCGCACGCGTGATCGGGGGGGCGGTCTCGATGAGCGAGAACTACGCCCTCGAACCCGACGAGATCGAGCGCGGATACGTGCTCACCTGCCAATCGCACCCGACCTCCGACGCGGTCCGCGTCGACTACGACGGGTGAGCACCGTGATCGACTACCGCCTCGCCGACGACGTCGCCGAGATCGTCCTCGACGCCCCCTCCCGGCGCAACGCCCTGGGCCCGACGGATCTGCACGACCTCGCCGCCGCCTACGGCCGCGCCGAGGCCGACGGGGCCCGCTCCGTGCTGCTGCGCGGGGAGGGGCCGTCGTTCTGCGCCGGCCGTGACATCTCGGGCGTCGACCCGGCGACCGACGACGTCGCCGCCTACCTCGACGACACGCTGACGCCCCTGCTGCGCCGCATGGCGGACTTCCCCGCACCCACCTTCGCGGTGGCGCACGGCGCGTGCCTGGGCGTCGGGCTCGGCCTGCTCATCGCGACCGATGTCGTGTACGTCGCCGACACCGCGAAGATCGGTTCGCCCTTCGCGGCCCTGGGGGCGGCCCTCGACTCCGGCGGCCACGCGCTGTTCGCCGAGCGGCTCGGCATCCACGCGACCCTCGACCTCGTCTACACCGGGCGCCTGCTGTCGGGTGACGAGGCGGTGCGGGCGGGGATGTTCTCGCGCGTGTTCCCCGCCGCCGAGGTGCAGGATGCCACGACCCTGGCCGCGCGCCGGGCTGCGGCCGGACCCACGGCCGCGTTCCGCGCGAGCAAGCGCATCGTCTCGGCGATCCGCGACGAGCGGCGGGGGCTGTGGGAGGCGATGGCGCTCGAGAACCGCGCGCAGGCGGCGCTCGCCGCCACCGACGACTACCGCGAAGGCTTCGCCGCGTTCCAGGCCAAGCGCGCGCCCTCGTTCACCGGGCACTGACGCGACCCGGCCGGTTCGCGCAGGGTGCGGTCGTCGCCCCGCACGACAGGGCGCCGCACTGCTTGAATCGGGGGATGCCGCGCATCGACGACGACGACGAACTCGCGACCCTCCGACGCCGGGCCTTCGCGCCGGGCGCCGACATCTCCGCCGACCCCGCGGCCGTGCAGCGTCTGATCGAGCTCGAGCAGCGCGCGCGCGACGCGCTCGCGGGTGACGAGAGCCGCCCGCCGCGCGGCGGGGAGCCGGACCCCGTCGCGGTCGACGCCCCGGACGACGCGGAGGCGACCGAGGACGACGGCGAGATCGCCCGCCCGCGTCGGAGGATGCCGCGCGTGCGGCGTTCCACGGCCGTCCTCCTCGCCGGGGCGGCGCTCATCGTGGCGACCCTGCTCACGGCGCTCGTGATCGTGCAGCGCGTGCAGACCGATCCGCTGCAGGTGGGGGCCACCCAGGTCGCGCGGCTGGCCCCCGACCCCTCGTTCGAGATCCCGAGCTCGCTGTACCGCGGGATCACCGGCAACGTGAAGGCCTACGCCGCCTTCGAGGGCTTCCGCCCGGTTACCTACCCGTCGTTCCGGGCCGGAGAGGGCGCGGCGAGGTGCATGACGGTGTACCAGCCCGACCTGTTCGACGAGAGCGAGGACGGGTACGGCTACGAGGGGCAGTTCCTGCTGCCCTCGTGCGCGGCGGGTCTGTTCCCCGCGACCTTCACGATCCTCCTCACCGAGGACACCCCCGAGCGCGCGGCCACGACGCTTCCCGTCGACACGGCCCTGCAGTTCGTCTACGACGAGGACCTCGACGAGATCGTGGTCTTCCGCGGCTGAGGCCGTCGGACACGACGATGCCCCGGCACGCGGGCCGGGGCATCGTCGAGAACGCGTCAGCGCGTCACGCGCGGATCACGCGGCGGTGGTCACCGCGAACTGCACCGACCCCTGCGGGTCGATCTGCGCGTCGAGTACGCGGTCATCGAGCACCGCGGCGGCGTCGGTGTCGAGGAACACCCGCGCTCCGGAGTTCTCGACGACGGTGTCGGCCGGTTCGGGGGCGTCCACGACCGACAGCGCGAACTGCGACTCGGGGGAGCCCGCTCCGGCGATGCGCACGCCGCCCTGCGGGGCGTCGGGGAACTGCGCGGTGATGGTCTTGACGGCGGTCGTGGCCTCTTCGGTGAGCGTCAGCATGGGTGACTCTCCTTCTCTGATCGACGACAGGAGTCAGCCACGATGCCGAGAATCCGGGCCGCTCTCAACTCCTCGCGGCCATTGCCAGGGGTTTCCCACCGGCCGTCCAGGGGTCAGGGGAGCAGTCCCGCGCGCCGCGCACGCGTGACGGCGGCGTGCCGCGTCGAGGCGTCCAGCTTCGACATCGCCGACGCGAGATACGACTTCACGGTGGTCTCGCGCAGGCCGAGGGATGCCGCGATCTCGCCGTTCGTCGAGCCGACGGCCGCGCACGCGAGCACGTCGACCTCGCGCCGGGAGAGGTGCAGGTCGGCATCGGCGGTCGAGCCGGCCGCATCACCGGTGAGCGCGGCCAGGCGCGCCTCGATGTCCTCCAGCCGGCGACGCACGGCGTCGTCGCCGACGGTGGCGGCGAGGCTGCGCAGCTGCGCGTAGCTCTCGCGGATCTCTTCGCGCGCCCCCGCGCTCAGCCCGCCCTCGGGGGCCGGCGCCGCGGCCATCCGCCGCTCCACTTCGGCGCGCACCCGCAGCTCGGTGCCGAGCTCGCCGGCGACGTCGAAGGCCGGTCGGGCTTCGACCTGGCCGACCTGCGACTGCGCCCACGATCCGCAGTACAGCACCCCGCGCGCCGCTCCGCCCACGAGCACGGGTACCGCGAACAGCGTCGCGATGCCCTCGCCGAGGATCGCGCGGTCGTAGTCGTGGGTGATCGAGCGGGCGGTGCGGTAGTCGAGGGTCATCCGCGGGCGGCGTTCGACGAGGGCGCGACCGCCCAGCCCGCGGGTCGCGTGCACGACGAGTCCTTCGATGCTGCGCGTCCGCGCCCCGACGATCGTGGTCACGTGCACCGCTCCGTCGTGTTCGAGACCGCCGAAGGCCACGGGGAAGTGCGTGCGCCGGGCGAGCTCGCTCACGGCGTGCGACACCAATCTCGTGTCGTCTCGAAGTGTGGACGGTGCAGCCACGCACTACCTACTTCCGGGGGTGACGGCGTCGTCGCCGCGTTTCGTAGCGTCGACCCTACCACCGGGGAAGCGCCAGCCGACCCGGACTTTTCCCCCGAACGGCGCAGCGTGGCGCTGCGCCGGACTCATGAGGCAAGGAGGCCACATGACGGACCGTCGGATCGACGACGCGCACACGAGCGGCGTCGACTACATCGCGGTCGAGGAGTCCGCCCCGTTCCGGGAGTTGAAGCGGCGTCAGCGCAGCTTCGTCTTCCCCCTCGCGGTGGCGTTCCTCGTCTGGTATTTCGTCTACGTCCTGCTGTCGTCGTTCGCCCCGGGCTTCATGGCCCAGCCGGTGTCGGGCGCGATCACGGTGGGACTCCTGTTCGGACTGGGGCAGTTCGTGACCACGTTCGCCATCACGATGGGCTACGTCGCCTACGCGAACCGTCGCCTCGACCCGGGGGCCGAGGCCCTGCGCGATGAACTCGAGCGCGCCGAGGGGGGTCGATCGTGAACGACGTGCTCGCCGCCGTGGAGGCCGCCGTGCAGACGGTCGAGAACAACCCGGTGCTGAACATCTCGATCTTCGGGGCGTTCGTCGCGGTGACGCTGTTCATCGTCATCCGCGCCAGCCGCAACAGCAAGACGGCGGCCGACTACTACGCGGCGGGCCGCTCGTTCACGGGCCCGCAGAACGGCTTCGCGATCGCCGGCGACTACCTGTCGGCGGCGTCGTTCCTCGGCATCGTCGGCGCCATCGCGATCAACGGCTACGACGGCTTCCTCTACTCGATCGGCTTCCTCGTCGCATGGCTCGTGGCGCTGCTGCTCGTGGCCGAGCTGATGCGCAACACGGGCAAGTTCACGATGGCCGACGTGCTGTCGTTCCGGCTCAAGGAGCGTCCGGTCCGCATGGCCGCCGCGATCACGACGCTCGCGGTGTGCTTCTTCTACCTCCTCGCGCAGATGGCGGGTGCCGGCGGCCTGGTGTCGCTGCTGCTCGGGATCACCGAGCGGGTGGGGCAGTCGATCGTGGTGGCCGTCGTCGGCATCCTGATGATCGTGTACGTGCTGATCGGCGGCATGAAGGGCACGACCTGGGTGCAGATCGTCAAGGCGTTCCTGCTCATCGGCGGTGCCGTGGTCATGACGGTGTGGGTGCTCGCCATCAACGGCTTCAGCCTCAACACCCTGCTCGAGAGCGCCGTGGCGGCGTCGCCCAAGGGTGATGCGGTGCTGGCCCCGGGGCTGCAGTACGGCAAGAACCCGTGGGACTTCATCTCGCTCGCCCTCGCCCTCGTGCTGGGAACCGCGGGTCTGCCGCACGTGCTCATGCGGTTCTACACGGTCCCCACCGCGAAGGAGGCCCGTCGCTCGGTGGTCTGGGCCATCTGGCTGATCGGCCTGTTCTACATCCTCACCCTCGTCCTCGGTTACGGTGCGGGAGCCCTCGTGGGGGCGGATGCCATCCTCGCGGCGCCCGGCGGCGTCAACGCGGCCGCTCCGCTGCTCGCGTTCGCGCTCGGTGGTCCGCTGCTGCTCGGGTTCATCTCGGCGGTGGCGTTCGCCACGATCCTCGCGGTGGTGGCCGGTCTGACGATCACGGCGGCGGCCTCGTTCGCGCACGACATCTACGCGAACGTCGTGAAGAAGGGCGACGTCCCGCCCGACGGCGAGGTCAAGGTCGCTCGTCGCACGGTGATCGTGATCGGTGTGCTCGCGATCCTCGGCGGCATCGGCGTGCAGGGGCAGAACGTGGCGTTCCTGGTGGCGCTGGCGTTCGCCGTCGCCGCCTCGGCGAACCTGCCGACGATCCTGTTCTCGCTGTTCTGGCGCCGGTTCACCACGCGCGGCGCGGTGTGGAGCATGTACGGCGGCCTCGGGTCGGCGCTCGTGCTGATCTTCCTCTCGCCGGTCTTCTGGGGCACGCCCACGAGCGTGTTCGTGAACACCGGGGTGGCGATCTGGCCGTTGAACAACCCCGGCATCGTGTCGATCCCGCTGGGCTTCTTCCTCGGGTGGCTGGGCTCGGTCACCTCGCGCACGGCCGAGGACCGCCGCAAGGCGGCCGAGATGGACGTGCGCTCGCTCACCGGTTTCGGCGCCGAGAAGGCCTCGAACCACTGATCCGGTCGCGCCCGGCCCCCTGCGGGGCCGGGCGTCGCCGTGTCCGCACCTGCGCCCCGACCCCGGCTTATCCGGTCGCCTGCAGCCTCTCGCCCCGCACGACACGGCTCTCGAGGTCGAGCAGGTACTCCTTGACCTCGGGGTGCCCGCCGTACTCGCCGATCGACCCGTCGGCGCGCACGACCCGGTGCACCGGCACCACGATCGAGAACGGACTCGAGGCGCACGCCGTACCCACGGCGCGGGCGGCGCGCGGAGCGTCGGCCATGAGCGCCACCTCGCCGTACGAGGCGACCTCTCCGTAAGGGATGTCGAGAGTCGCCTCCAGCGCCGCCCGCGTGAATCCGCGAACGAGGCGCCAATCGAGACCGACGTCGAACGTGCGCCGCTCGCCGGCGAAGTATTCGTCGAGCTGCGCGCAGAGGGGCTCGCCGACCGCGGCATCGGGTTCGGGGACGACGCCCAGACGCTGGGAGATCTCGGCGCGCGCGAGGTCGATCCCGTCGTGCGCGACATCGAGACGCACGAGGCAGTCGTCGACGAACGTCAGCAGGATCGGACCGAGGGGACCGTCGTATTCGGTGCTCGTGACTGTGCTCATGCCCTCATCCTCTTCACGGCCGCCGGGGCCCGCTGCGCTGCGGCCTCGAGATGGGGAGGATGCCGGTCATCCGGCGCCTGGGGAGGAAGAGCCGGTGGCGCGGCGTGTCGTCGATTGTCGCGAAACTCGCCCCCGCTGCGCGCGATCCCGGACCGCCCGGCTTAGTCTGACAGGTGTGTGGCGAGCTGAGGACGGTACCGTGATCGGTGCCGACGGAGACGATTCGACGTCGTCCGTCGATCCGGGCGAGCTGCGATTGTCGGAGCCCGGCATCGTGGTCCGCCACGTCGCCGACCCCGAGCGCGATCGCATCCGCGCCGAGGCGGCCGCCCTGGGCGGCAGGTCGACGCTGCTGCGTTTCGACGACGCGCTCGACGCGGGCATCGACATCACCAAGGCGCACCCGGGCTCGCTCCCGCAGTTCATCACCGGGCGCGCGACCATGCTGTCCAACCTGTTCCGCGACGAGGTCGCGCTGCGCACCGCGCGCATGGCCGCCGACCGCATCACCGCCAAGAACGTCGAACTGCGCACCGCGCGCGGTCTCGAGCCCGTGCACCTCGCCGTGGGCCTGTCGGCGTGGAAGATCGGGGGAGTGGAGTGGTCGGCCCCCGTGCTGCTGCGCCCGCTCGCGATCCGTCGTCATCACGGCGACTTCGAGCTCAAGCTGCACGGCGCGTTCGTGATGAACCCCGAGCTCGCGCGCGCGTTCCGCACGCACCTCGGCATCCAGATCGACAGCGCCGCCCTCGCGGGCCTCGCCTACGACCAGGGCGTGTTCAAGCCGCAGCCGGTCATCGACCACATCCGCCGGTTGACCTCGCACGTCCCCACCTTCGTGGTGCACCCGCGCCTGATCATCTCCTCGTTCGCCGACGTCGGCTCGGGCATGGCGCGCGACACCCACGACCTCGACGATCCGCTGCTGAACGCGCTCGCCGGTCACCCCGACGACCGCGCCCGCATCTCCGTCCGTCGTGACGACCCGGTCGTCGTCAGCCCCGACGAGCGCGCGCCCGCCGCCGACACGCTGCTCCTCGACGCCGACGCCGAGCAGGAGCGCGTCCTCGCGCGCATCGCCGCCGGTCACTCCCTGGCCGTGCACACGCTGCCGGGCACCGGGGGCACGCAGACGGTGATCAACGCGATCGGGCAGCTCGTGCACGACAACAAGCGGGTGCTCGTCGTCAGTGCCCGCCGCTCGACGCTCGACGGCATCCGTCACCGCCTCGCCGGCGTCGGACTCACCGGCCTCGCCGTCTCGCCCCACCACGTGCGCCGCGACCTCATCCGCGCCATCGGCCGCAACGAGAAGGCCGAGCAGCCCAAGGTCGCCGAGATCGACGACGCCCTCGTGCGCCTGCGCACCGTGCTGCGCGACTACCGCTCGGCCGTCACCGAGCCGCACCTCGCGCTGGGGGTCTCGGCGCTCGACGTGCTGCGCGCGCTGACGTCCCTGGCATCCACCTCTCCCGCCCCCTCGACCGAGGCGCGCTTCGACCTCGCGACGCTCGAGCGCCTCGCGGGCCGCCGCGACGCCGCCGCCCGCGCCCTGGCAATGGCCGCGCGACTGGGGGAGTTCCGCTTCGGCCCCGACGACTCGCCGTGGTACGGCGTGAGCTTCACGCGCACCGAAGACGCGCGCGCCGCGCACGACCTCGCCGGCAAGCTGCACGCGCACGAGGTGCCGCGGCTGCTCGAGCGCGGGTACGAGCTCATCGCGCAGACGCGCATGCGTCCGTTCCAGACGGTGTCGGAGCTGGGTGCCTACCTCAAGCTCCTGCAGGGGATCCGCGAGTCGCTCGATCGCTTCAGCCCGAGCGTGTTCGAGCGTCCACTCGGCGAGCTGATCGACGCGCACTCGCCGCGTCGCGACGCGTCGGCGATGAGCGGTCCGAACCGCCGCCGCCTCAAGCGCCTGTCGAAGGAGTACGTGCGCCCGGGCGTGCACGTGCCCGACATGTACGAGGCGCTCGTGCGCATCCAGCAGCAGCGCACCGAGTGGCAGCGCGTCGTCGAGGCGGGCGTCACCCCCGAGGTGCCGCTGGGACTGGCCGACGTGCACGTCGCCTGGCAGCGCACCGACGCCCTGCTCGGCGAACTCGACCAGATCCTCGGTCGCCAGGGCTCCGAGCGTCTCGCGACCCTCCCGGTGCAGCGCCTCATTCGCACCCTCGCGGGCCTCGCCGCCGAGTCGACCTTCTTCGACAACCTCGTCGAGCGCGCCCAGCTGCGCTCCGAGCTCGCCCGCCTGGGCCTCGAGCAGCTGCTCATCGAGCTGTCGGTGCGCCACGTTCCCGAGGAGCGCGTGGGCGCCGAGCTCGAGTTCGCGTGGTGGCAGTCGGCGCTCGAGCACCTGCTGCGCACGGACCGCGCCCTGCTGGGGGCGAACACGAGCGTCGTCGACCGCCTCGAGCGCGACTTCCGCCTGGTCGACGAGGCGCACGCCGCCGCCGCCGGCCCGCTGCTCGCCGCGCAGCTGGCGACCCAGTGGCGCATCGGCATCGTCGACCACGCCGACGAGGCCGCCGCGCTCAAGCGCGCTCTCAAAGACGGTCTGCACACGGCGCAGGAGATCTCGGATGCCGCTCCCGCCCTCCTGCGCACCCTCGCGCCGGTGTGGCTCGCGTCGCCGTACGAAGTGCCCGACGTGCCGCACGACCTGGCCTTCGATGTCGTGATCATCGCGGATGCCGCGGCCCTGAGCCTCGCCGAGGCGACGCCCGCCCTGCGCCGCGCCCGGCAGGTCGTGCTGTTCGGCGACCCGGTCGTGCAGAAGCCGACACCCTTCCGCGTGAGCGCCGCGATCGCCGCGGCCCCCGACGGTGCCGATGCCGATTCCGACGAGGTCCCGTTCGACGAGACCTCCGTCTTCGAGCGCATCGCCGAGCTGCTGCCGGTGGAGACCCTCACGCGCAGCTACCGCGCCGGGGGAGAAGACCTGTCGCAGCTCGTCAACGACGCCTTCTACGGCGGCGAGATCGTGTCGCTGCCGTGGGCGGGTTCGTACCTGGGCCGCGGGAGCCTCAGCGTCGACTACGTCGAGGGCGGTGTCGGTGCGCCCGACCCCGTCAGCGGAGCCGTCGAGAGCCCCGACGCCGAGGTCGCCCGCGTCGTCACCCTCGTCGTCGAGCACGCGGTGAACCGCGCCTCGGAGTCGCTCATGGTCGTCACGGCGAGCCGCAAGCACGCGGAGCGCGTGCGGGCCTCCGTGGTCGCGGCGCTCGCGGGCCGCTCCGACGTGGCCGAGTTCGTATCGCGGGATGCCGCCGAGCCGTTCGCCGTGCTCACCCTCGAGGAGTCGGTGGCCGAGAGCCGCGACCGCGTGGTGTTCTCGCTCGGCTTCGGTCTGACCCGCCACGGGCGCGTGCTCAGCGACTTCGGCGACCTGTCGACGCCGGACGGGGAGCGCCTGCTCACGGTCGGCATGACCCGCGCGCGCCGCTCGATGGTGATCGTGTCGTCGATCCGTCCCTCGGCGTTCGACGACGGTCGCCTCGAGCACGGCGCCGCGACGCTCATGGGCATCCTCGGCAACGTGGCCGCGCGCGGCCGCGAGAGCCGCCTCGAAGACCTCGCCGACCCGCTCACCCGCGCTCTCGCGCGCGAGCTGCGCCGTCTCGGCGTCGAGGTCGACGTCGACTACCGCGGTCTGCTGCCGCTCGTCGCCCGGCACAAGGGCAAGGCCGTCGTGGCCGAGAGCGACCCCGAGACGATCGGGGAGTCCCTGCGCGAGACGCTGCGCCTGCGGCCGCAGATCCTGCGTCGCCTCGGCTGGCACTACGTGCGCGTGCACGCATTCGACCTCTACAGCGACCCCGCCGGAGTCGCGGCGCGCATCGCGGAACTGCTCGGGATCGCCCCGGACGACACCGCCGCGCCCGACTCCACGACCGAGCCGCTCGACCTGCCCGGCTGAGCGCCCGCATGTCCGAGAATCCGGATGCCACCGTCTCCGGTGCCGCGCCGGTGAGCCCGGCGCCTTCAACGGCCACTTCTGCGGCGGAGGCGCCGGCGGCCGAGCCGAACGACGCCTCCGACGCCCGCCAGCCGGTCGTTCGCGTGCGCGGGGCGCGGCGCGCACGGCTCCTGGCCGCACCGGGGACCACGGCGGAGCCCGCCCCCGCCGATGACCCCGCGCGGGGCACGGGCGCGCGCCCGGCGGCATCCGGACCCAACGACGAGCGCATGATGCGCGAGGTCCCCCCGCACTACTGACGCCGGGCCCCTCGGTCCATACCCCGCGCGGGCCTGAGCGGACGCTCACGCGCAACGGCGCCCGGGCCGGGAGGTCGGTCCCGGCGCGGACGCCGTTTCGCGCGAGAGCGCGGTTCAGAGCTTGTTCTGCCGCTCCAGCAGGTCGCGGATCTGCACGAGCAGCTCTTGCTCGGTGGGGAGCTTCGGCTCCTCGGTGGCCGCCTCGTTCACCCCGGCGCGCGCGGCGGCACGGGCCTTCCAGCGGTTCATGGGGTAGACGAAGACGAAGTAGACGATCGCGGCGACGGCCACGAAGTTGATGATCGCCACCAGGATCGCGCCGAATTCGAACGTCGAGTACCCGCCCAGCAGGGTCGGGATGGTGACGTTGAGGTCGCTGAGATCGCCGACCTGGAACAGGAACCCGATGAGCGGGTTGATCAGTCCCTGCACGATGGCGTTGACGATGGCCGTGAACGCCGCTCCGATGACGACCGCGACCGCGAGGTCGATGACGTTCCCTCGGAGGATGAACTCCTTGAATCCCTTGATCATGCGCTGGCTCCCCTTCTGCCGCGCCGACCCGGTCTCAGGAGGCCGAAGAGGGAGCGGACGTCTTCGTTTCCGACTTCGATGATGTCGAAGAACCCGAGGAGGCGCCACCGGACGATCCCGCGCTCGACCCGCGCGAGTCGGTGCGGTAGAACCCCGAGCCGTTGAAGGTCACCCCGATGGAGCCGTACTGCTTGCGCACCTCGCCGCCGCACTCCGGGCACTCGGTGAGGGCCGCGTCGGAGAAGGACTGCACGGCGTCGAAGCGGTGGCCGCACTGCTTGCAGGCGTAGGAGTAGGTGGGCATCGGTGTTCCTTCGGGTGGTCAGGCGGGGTGAGCGGCGATCGCGACCGTGCGCGTGGGGGTGACCACGCCCGTGACGGGCTGGTCGTGCACGTCGCGGGGCACGTCGTCGACGAATTCGGAGTCGAAGATGACCGCGTACACGGGCGGGCACTTCTCCATCGAGCCGAGCGTCTTGTCGAAGTAGCCGCGGCCCCAGCCGAGCCGCATCCCGTTGCGGTCGACGGCGGCGGCGGGGATGACCAACAGGTCGACGTCGTTGACGGCGATGGGACCCAGCACGTCGCCCACGGGCTCGGGCAGGCCGAACATGCCCTCGGTGATCTCGGTGTCGGGGGTGGCGACGCTCCAGTCGAGCAGTCCGTCCTCCCGGGTGATGGGCAGGAGCACCCGGATGCCGCGCGCCACCGCGCCGGAGACGAAGGCGTGGGTACCCGGCTCGGTCGGCGTCGACAGGAAGCACGAGATGCTCCGGGCGCCCAGGCGATCGACGAGCGCGTCGAGCTGTTCTTTGACCCCGACCTCGGCCACCTCGCGCGAATGGGCGGAGACGGTCTGGCGGCGTTCGCGCAGATCGGCGCGCAGTGCGCGCTTGGCCTGCTCGATGCGATCCGGCATGCCGGTAAGTCTACGTGCGCGCGTGTTGCCGACGGTGTCGCGCGGTCCCGCTAGGGTATGGCCATGCCTCATAAGCCCTTCAAGGCCGTCATCCCGGCCGCTGGACTCGGTACTCGCTTCCTTCCCGCCACCAAGGCCATGCCCAAAGAGATGCTGCCGGTGGTCGACAAGCCCGCCATCCAGTACGTCGTCGAAGAGGCGACCGGGGCCGGCATCCAAGACGTCCTGATCATCATCGGGCGCAACAAGAACAACATCGCCAACCACTTCGACTCGATGCCCGAGCTCGAGACGAAGCTCCGCGAGAAGGGCGATCACGACAAGCTCGCCAAGGTCGAGCACTCGTCCGATCTGGCCGACGTGCACATGGTGCGACAGGGCGAGCCCAAGGGCCTCGGCCACGCGGTGCTGCGCGCGCGCAGCCACGTCGGCGACCACCCCTTCGCGGTGCTGCTCGGCGACGACCTCATCGACGAGCGCGACCCGCTGCTCGAGAAGATGATGGCCGAGTACGACAAGCGCGGCGCGACGGTGATCGCCCTCATGGAGGTCGACCCCTCGCAGATCCACCTCTACGGTGTCGCGGCCGTCGAGCCCACCGACGACGACGGCGTCGTCAAGGTGACGCAGCTGGTCGAGAAGCCCAAGGCCGAGGACGCTCCCTCGAACCTGGCCATCATCGGCCGCTACGTGCTCGGCCCCGACGTGTTCGACATCCTCGAGCGCACGGAGCCCGGCAAGGGCGGCGAGATCCAGCTGACCGACGCGCTCGAGGAGCTCGCTACCGGCGGCGGCGACGGGGGCGGCGTGTACGGCGTCGTCTTCCGCGGACGCCGCTACGACACGGGCGACCGCGTGGACTACATCAAGGCCATCGTGCAGCTCGCCGCCGACCGCGACGACCTGGGCCCCGCCCTGCGTCCGTGGTTCAAGGAGTTCGCGCAGGGTCTCTGACCCGGCGGGGCGATATGGATCTATCGATCCCGAGGCGGCACGGCGAGGTGTCGATCCGTCTCATCCGCAACCGCGATGCGCGAGTGCTGCAGCAGCAGCTGATCGACAACCGCTCGTGGCTGCGCCCGTGGGAGGCCACGAGCCCCGACGGCCCCGTGTCGTTCGACATGCGGCTCGGCATCCGTCGTCTTCTGCAGCAATACCGTGACGGCCTCGGCGTCCCCTTCGTGATGGCGTGGGACGACGAGGTCGCCGGGCAGTTGAACGTCTGGGGCGTCTCCCGGGGTTCGCTCGCGTCGGCGACGATCGGCTACTGGGTCGCCGAGGAGTTCGCCGGTCGCAACATCACGACCGTCAGCGTGGCGATGGCGACCGACGTCTGCTTCGCCGAGCTCAATCTGCACCGGGTCGAGATCTGCATCCGCCCCGAGAACCACGCGAGCCTGCGCGTGGTCGAGAAGCTCGGCTTCCGCTACGAGGGGCTCCGTCGCCGGTACATCCACATCGACGGCGACTGGCGCGACCACTACGCCTTCGCCCTCGTGCGCGAGGAGGTTCCGCACGGCGTGCTCGACCGCTGGTCGCGGGGGCAGGTGCCGCCCGACGCGGCGCGCATCCCGCCGGCCGACCGCATCTGAGGCCGGTCGAGCGCCGACCGGGGCCGCGGCGCGGCGCGCCGTCCTGCTTCGCACCGCGTCATGCCGCCCTGTGCTGTGCCGGGGTGCACCGCCGCTTCGCATCGCGTCGTGCCGCCCTGTGTCGCGCCGGGGCGCACCGAGACGGCATCCCGCTGTCGACCCGTGCGCAGGATGCCGCCGTCTCGTCACGGGCGTGCATTCTCGCGCCAGCACAGATTCCCGCCGATCGGACGCGACGACACGCGGGAGGATGCCGAGGTGTGATCTCTCGGTGACCTACCTTTATCCCATGGGTGGCCAGGTGCTGAGCGGCGGGGTGATCGTCTTCGTGGCGGTCGCGCTGTGGTTGGTCTATCTCCTGCCGTCGTGGCAGAGCCGGCACCGGTTCACCTCCGCCGAACGCAACGCCGTGCGCCTCAACCAGGCCCTCCGCGTGCTCGCCGAGACCGCCGAGACGCCGCGCGAGGTCCACCTCGAACTGACCGCCCGCACCGCGCACCAGCAGCACAAGCTCGCGCGGCAGGTGCAGGCGCAGCAGGCGCAGGCCGAACTGGCCGCCGCCAAGGCGCGCCTCGAGGTCGCGAAGCTCGAGAGCGCCCGCGACCGCGACGTCGTAAAGGAGCAGCGCGCTGCGGCGATCGAGCTGGCGCGCGCCGAGCGCGCCGCGGCAGTCGAGGTCGCTCGCGCCGAGCGCGCCGCCGCCCTCGAGAAGACGCGTGCCGAGCGTGCCGAAGCCGTGGAACGCGCGCGAGCCGTCCAGGCCGCGGCCGTCGCCGTCCCCGCCGCGCGTCGCGCGAGGGTGCGTCGCCGCTTCCGTCTCGTGGTGTCCGTCGCGCTGCTGGCCGGGCTGATCTCCTTCGGGTTCGGTGCCGTGCAGGTCGTCGGCGGCGCGTCGCCCGTGCTCCTCGCCAGCGGTGCGGCCGTCGTGCTGGCATCCCTCCTCGTCCTGCGTCGGATCTCGGTCGTCGCCTCCCGCACCGCGACGCTCCCGGTCGAGGTGGCGGTGCGCCACGCGGTGGCCGAGGTGCAGGACGTCGCCCTCGTGCCCGAACCGCGCCCGACCTGGACGCCTCGCGAGCTCCCGCGCCCGCTCGTGGCGTCGGTGGGGTCGCGTGCCGCCGCGGCGGTCGACGAGCAGTTGGCGCGCGAGGCTCTGCGCGCCGCCGCCCGCGAGGAAGCCGCCCGGCAGATCGCGGCCGAGCAGGCTCCCACGCCGATCGAGACGGCGCGTCCGGCCGCTGCCGCCCCCGTCGCCTCTCCGTACGCGACGATGGGCTACGTCGACGACAGCGAGATCGAGAACCACGTCCAGCGGCTCCTGGCGCGTCGCGCGTCGGGGGAGTGAGCCCCGTCCGCATCGACGGATCGGATGCCGCGAGGTCCTCTCTCGACAGGCATGCGCTCAGCGGCATGTCCATCACTGTCCCGCGCTCGCGGTCGCGCGGCGGCGCGCCCGGGATACGGTCCGCGTCAGGTGACGCGCATGTGACGTGATAGTGTTTACGAGGTTTCCGGGCCTGTGGCGCAGTTGGTAGCGCGCCTCGTTCGCATCGAGGAGGTCAGGGGTTCGAATCCCCTCAGGTCCACCACCCACGAAGGCGCCGCACCCCGCTCGGGGGCGGCGCCTTCGTCGTCACTCCGGCCCCGCGGCCTCGGATCCGCGGATCGCGGGCGGGAGCGCGATGCGGAACACCGTGCCGCCGTGAGCGCCCGCGTGGGCGGAGATGCGACCGTCCAGTCGCTCGGTCAGCCGTGCCGCGATCGAGAGGCCGAGGCCCGAGCCGACGCGGCGGACGTCGCGGTAGCGGTCGCGGAGAACGCCCCGCTCGAACGCGTGAGCGAGGTCGTCGTCGGAGAGCCCGGGGCCGGTGTCGGCCACCGAGATGACCGCCCCGTCCGCGTCGGCGACGACGTCGAGGCGGATGCGGGTTCCCGCGGCGCTCACGCGCAGGGCGTTCTCGACGAGGCCGTCCACCACTTGTCGCACGCGCAGCGGGTCGGTGGTGACAGCGGCATCCGCTCCGGCGTCGACGACCACCGCGACACCGGCGGTGTCCGCGGCCGCCTTCCAGGCCGCCTCCGCGTCCGCGAGCAGAGCGCGCAGCTCGACGTCGCGCGGCCGGATCGGGAAGTCGTCGGCCTCGAGGCGAGCCAGGGCCAGCAGGTCGTCGGTGAAGGCGGACAGCCGCGCGGCCTCGGCATCCAGGGTCTCCCCGACCTCGGCCAGACGTGACGGGGGGACGAGTCCGTCGCGCAACGCCGAGGCGTAGCCCCGGATGGCGGTCATCGGCGTGCGCAGCTCGTGGGAGACGGAGAGCAGGAATTCCCGTTGGCGCGACTCGGAGTGGGCGAGCGCGGCGCCGACCGCCTCGAGCGAGCGTTCGACGTCGCGGATCTCGTCGACCGGACTCGCGGAGAAGACGATGCGGCGGTCGCCCCCGGCGATGCGGCGCGCGGCCGCGGCCAGCCCGGCGAGAGGCCGGGACAGACGGCGGCTCGCGATGAGCGCCGCCACCGCGGCCGCGGCGAATCCGATCGCGAGGGCGAGACCGACGCGTCCGAGGATGTCGACACCGAGCGACCGCACGCGATGCAGATCCTGCGCGACGACCACCGCACCCCCACCGGCGAGGGGGCGCGCCTCCACGGCGAAGGCGGCGCGGTCGCGGTGGACGGTGGTCGACACATCCGCCCCGGCCGTGACCTGCTCGCGCACCTGCGCGTCGACGAGGGACGCGGCCGATCCGTGGACGCTCCCGTCGGCGTCGACGAGAGCGACGAGGGCGTCGGGGTCGCTGAGCGCGGACAGGCCCGCCACGACGGCGTTCCGGGCGTCGGCGGAGGCCGCGGCGAGACGGTCGGCCTGAGTGGCCACGGCGGCCCGCGCCGCGGAGACGTCGACGGCCTGCAGGAGGGGTAGGGCGGCGGCCGCGGTCGCGACGACGGCCACCACCGCCACGAGCATCGTCGTGCGCGTGATGATGCGCCGCAGCGGGCCCTTCACGCGTCGATGGCGTAGCCGACGCCGCGGATCGTGCGGATGCGGTCGGGCGCCCCGAGCTTCGCGCGCACCTGGGCGATGTGGGTGTCGACGGTGCGGGTGCCCGAGTAGTCCGCCACGCCCCACACCTCCGACAGCAGCTGCGTGCGGGAGAACACCTGGCCGGGGCGACGCATGAGCTGGGCCAGCAGGTCGAACTCCGTGGCGGTCAGCTCGACCGGGCGCCCATCGACGCGAACGGTGCGCCGGACGGCGTCCAGTTCGCAGGTGCCCACCGTCAGCAGGTCCGACGACGCCGTCACACGGGAGCGGCGCACGAGGGCCTTCACGCGCGCGACGAGCTCGCGCGGTGAGGCCGGCTTGGTGAGGTAATCGTCGCCGCCGAGCTCGAGCCCCAGGATGCGATCGACCTCGGCGTCGCGGGCGGTGGAGAACAGCGCAGGCGTCCAGTCGCCCGCCTCGCGCAGGCGCCGGACGAGCTCGATGCCGTCGATCCCGGGGAGTCCGATGTCGATGACGGCGGCCACGGGGCGGAGCCGCGTGATGTCGAGCAGGCCCGAGGTCCCGTCCCTCGAAAGGTGTACGCCGAAGCCCGCCTCCACGAGGTAGAGGCGGGCGACGTCGGCGAGAGAGGGTTCGTCTTCGACGACCACTACGAGGCCGCGGTCCTGCGTCATGGGCACAGGGTAGGGCGACTGTGCAGCAGCGGGCTGTGAGGGCGGCCGGTGCTCACTTCAGGGCGGCGCGGACCGTCTTCGCATCGGTCGCGGCGGTTGACACGGCGGTACGCACGCCCGCGAGCTGGTCGTGCACGTGCGACAGCGCCGTCGGGTCGGCCTTCACGGCATCCGGCGACAGGGCGAGCGCGGCGGTGGCGAGGCCGTCGACGTCGGACTGCACCGTCGAGATCTGCGTCTCGAGGTCGGCGAGAGCGGCGGTCGCCGCGGGCGTGCTCTTGTCGGGGTGCGCGGTCAGGGCGGCCGACAGCTTCTTCTGCTCCGCCTCGAGGCGGGGGAGCGTCACCGAGGTCACGCGGTCCGCGGTCGCGGCGGCGCGCACCTGGGGCAGGGCGACCTCCCGCACGCGGTACGCGTCGGCGGCCGTCCGCACGGCGTCGCGCACCTGCGACACCGACGTCGCCGCCGCGATCGTCGTCTGGAGCGTGCGGATGCCGTCGAGATCGTCGTTCTCGATGGCGAGGGCCTTCGCGCGGTCGGCGTCGTCGAGGTGCGTGTCGGCGGTCGTGCGGGAGATCTGCGCGGTGAGGGCGTCGATCCAGTGGGTGGCCGTGTCGGTCGCGCGCGACTGGGCCGTGGCCAGATCCACGCGCGGGTGGGCGGAGTCGCCGGGCGCCGGGGTTGCCGCCGAGGCCGCGGCCGGGACGGCGACGGCTGCGGCAAGGGCGAGGGCGGTGACGGCGATCGGGGCGAGGAAGGAAGAGGTTCTCATGCGTCCACTGTCGGTCGTGGATGTGGCCGGTCCGTCAGGCGATTGTGCGGATCGTGTCAGGATCGCCCTGCCATGGCGCGAGCTGTCCCGCTAGGCTCTCGCTCACCCCGATCGCTCGAGCACGAAAGCCGCGCTGCGCCATGATCCTCGCCCATGACATCTCCGGTTCCGGTCCGCTCCTCGTGCTCGTGCACGGCATCACCGAGGACCGTCGCAGCTGGGACCCCGTCGATCTCACGCCATCCTTCACCGTCGTCCGCGTCGACGTGCGCGGCCACGGCGCGTCGGAGGTGGCGGAGCCCTACGACATCCCGACCCTCGCGGCCGACGTCCACGACACCGTCGTGCGGCTGCAGGAGCAGGGCCTCGTGCCCGATGGCCCGCCGATCGTCGTCGGTCACTCGATGGGCGGCATCGTCGCGACGGCGTACGGAGCGCTCTTCCCCGCGCGCGCGATCGTGAACGTCGACCAGCCACTGCACCTGGCCGGGATGCAGCAGCAGATCCAGCAGGCCGAGGCCATGCTGCGCGGCGAGCAGTTCCCGCTGTTCATCCACGGCATGTTCGCGCAGATGGCGGGAGGATTGGATGCCGCAGAGCTCGACCGCGTGAATGCGATCCGCGCTCCGAAACAGGACGTCGTCCTCGGGATGTGGCGTCCCCTGCTCGACGACTCGCCCGAGGACCTGTCAGCGCTCGTGGATCGGCTCACGGCGGTGCCCTCCGACGTGCCCTACCTCGTCATCACCGGACTCGACGCGGGTCCCGAGTACGCCGCGTGGCTGCAGGATGCCATCCCGCACGCCGTTCACGAGGCGTGGCAGCCACCGACCCACTACCCCCACCTTGCCGACCCGGCGCGTTTCGTCGCCCGCGTCGAGGCGTTCGCGGGCTGAGCGCCACTCCGCTCGCTCCCGACGGGCAGGGAGAGTTCTGCGGGGGATCGCGCGGTCGGGTCAGTCCGCCGCGGCCCCCTCGGCCCAGCCGCCCGGCGCCGCGACGTTGAACATCCACGCCACGCCCCACGGATCGACGACCTCGCCGTAGAAGTCGCCCCACACCTGCTTCTCGAGCGGTTGCTTCACTTCGGCGCCGCGTTCGACGAAGCGATCGTAGAAGCCGCGCACCCGGTCGAACTCGTCGCTCATGAACGCGGCGTGCGTGCGACTCGCGCCCCACCCCTGCGCGGGCTCGTCGAAGCCGTCGGCACCCATCACCGTGAACCCCTCGGCGCGCAACTCCGAATGCATCACGCCGTCGGCGGGGGCGTCGGGGATGCCGAAGTCGGAGAACGTGTTGATCGTCAACTCGCCGCCGAAGACCGACTGGTAAAAGGTCATCGCCTCTCGGGCGGCACCGGCGAACGAGATGTAGACGACGAGGGAGGTCGACATGCGGCATCCTTTCTCGGACGGAGCGGATCGGCGCCCACGTTAGTCCCGGGCGGGGGAGAGGGGAAGGCCCTCACGCCCCCTGGAACGTCCGCAGTTGGGCGAGCAGTCGCGGGGCGCTCGCGTCGAAGGCGCGGCCGCCCACGATGACGCCGACCACGAAGACCGCGACGCCCCAGACGGGTCCGATGCCGAGGGCGAGCCACCCCGCGGTCGAGGAGCCCGTGGCGGTGGAGATGATCGCGGGGACCACCGCCGGCAGCGACACCACGGCGACCAGGCCCCAGCAGAGCAGGAACGCCAGGAACATCGAGAACGTCGATCCCGGCACCCGCTTGAACGGCGAGTCGCCCGGGGCAGGGGTGGGGACCACGAGGAGCGCGGAGCTGACGGCGCTGACACCGAGGCCGACCAGGGTGAGCGCGAGCGAGGCACCGAGGACCGCCGGCAGAAGATCCCACCGCCCGGCGATGGCGACGGTGCCGATGTCGATGATCAGCACGAGCGGAACACTGACGGTCGCCGCGCCCAGCATGCGACCGAGGCGGTCGTCTCGCCCGGTGATCCCCGTCTGCAGCACCGTTGCGAAGGCCGTACCGTCGTACGAGACGTCGGTGTAGGCCAGGACGCCCGCGAAGAAGCCGACCAGCAGCCCCGACAGCGCGAACAGGGGCCCCGACGTGTGGCCACCGGAGTACACGAGCATCAACACCGGCATGATCGGCAGGATCAGCAGTTGCCGAAGGTAGCGCATGTCCCGCGTCCACGACGTCAGCGATCGCGCCCACGTCGCGCCGACGGGGGTGGAGGGCATGAGGCCGAACCACGCGAGGGATCCGCTGCGGCTCCGCGCCACCGAGCGGGAGGGCGCAGCGACGACGGATGCCGACAGGCTCCGCCACCACAAGAACCACAGCAGCGCCAGCGTGGCCGCGGCGATGAACAGTCGGAGGATGCCCGGGGGCCACGCCCCCGTGGCGAGGTCACCGGGCACGGCCCACGCGGCGCCGATCGGCGTCCACGACAGGGCTTCGACGATGCTCTGCAGCTGGATGCCCTGATCGGTCGCGGCGCGCAGGGCGTTCATGATGCCGATCACGAGCGGACTCGCGAAGATCAGCGCGAGGAAGCCGACGAGCCCCACGACCTCCCGCGTGCGACGCCCGCCACCCAGCCCTCCGGCCAGGGCGGCGACCGCCCGCGACGCCACCACGCAGATGAGCACCCCGAGGGGCACGCACACCACCGCGGCGACCGTGGCCACCGGCTGCCGCACCCACACCAGGAACGTCGCGAGCGCGCCGAGCGAGGTGGCGATGCCGGGCACTCCGGTGAGACCGCCCGCGGTGATGGCGACCATCATCTGCCGCGTCGTCATGGGGAAGGGGGCGAGCTTGGCCGGGTCGAGAGTGGTGTCGATCCCCGCGGCGAACACCGGTCCGATGACCCAGCCGAGCGTGAGCAGGGCGCCCGCGGCCGTCACGGCGGCGCGCGCGATGTCGAAGTCGAGGGTGCCGACGAAGAACAGTCCGACGCCCGCGAGCAGGAGCATCCAGAGCGCCCCGAGTACGCCGAGGATGAAGCCGACCAGCTGCATCGGACTCCGCATGAGGGTGTTGCCCAGCACGCGGAAGCGGATCCTCAGGACTGTCGCAACCACTGCGGCCCCTCCGAGTGGTGGCGGCCGCCCACGAGGTCGACGAAGCGATCCTGCAGGGTCTGCGTGCCCCGCACCTCGTCGACGGTCCCGGATGCCAGGAGCCGGCCCTGCGCGATGACGGCGACGTGATCGCACATGCGCTGGACCAGGTCCATCGAGTGGCTCGAGACGATGACCGTGCCGCCCGACGCGGTGTACCCGCGCAGGATGTCCTCGATGTTCGCCGCCGACACGGGGTCGACCGACTCGAAGGGCTCGTCGAGAACGAGCAGACGGGGCGCGTGCACCAGGGCGCACGCCAGCGCGACCTTCTTCGTCATGCCCGCCGAGTAGTCGACGACGGGGGTGCCGGCGGCCTCGCCGAGGTCCATGATGCGCAGGAGGTCGGCCGTGCGCGAGGCGACCTCGTCGCGATCCAGACCGAACATCATGCCGGTGTAGGTCACCAGCTGCTCGCCGGTGAGCCGATCGAACAGGCGCACGCCGTCGGCGAGGTTGCCGATGAGGCGCTTCGCCTCGACGGGCTGCGCCCACACGTCGACGCCGTAGATGAGGGCGCTCCCGGCATCGGGGCGCAGCAGGCCCGTGGCCATCGACAGCGTCGTGGTCTTGCCCGCGCCGTTCGGTCCGACGAGTCCGTAGAACGACCCGGTCGGCACGGTCAGATCGAGACCGGCGACCGCGGTCTTCTCTCCGAAGCGCTTCACGAGTCCGGCGAGTCGCATCGCGGGCGGTCCGTCGCCCGTCGACGCGGGGACCACGGCATCCGGAAGCACGGTCGGCGGCACCGCCGCCGGGGTCTCACGGGAAGAATCGGTCACGTTCTCGAACCTCTCTCTGCGGGCGATCGCCCACGGATATGCGTCGGATGCTGCTCGTCAGTACCGGATGGCGTCGATGACCTTGACGCGGACGGCGACCAGGGCCGGGAGCAGACCGGCGATCGCCCCGACCACCGTCGCGGCGACGAGGCCGGTGACGGCGGCGTCCACCGGGAACGGCGGGAAGTCCGTGACCATGCCCTGGCCGATGACCTCGCGCACGATGGGGGACTGCACGACGAGGATCGACACGATCACCCCCGCGGCCCCCGCGACGACCGTGGCGACGACGCTCTCGAGCATGACGGCGAAGAAGACGCGGCTGGCCGTCGCCCCGAAGCTCCGACGGATGCCGATCTCGCGCACGCGCTGCTTGACGGTCACGAGGGCGATGTTCACCAGGCCCAACGCTCCGAGCAGCAGCACGAGCACGGCGATGCCGATGACGACCATCTTCGTCACGAGGAACGGGTCGTCGCCGTAGGTGGCCCAGTCGCGCCGGTCGGCGGTCACCTCGACACCGGTGCCAAGAGCCGCGCGCAGGTCGCGCTTGACGACCTCGGTGAGCTGGTCGGCGATCTCGGGCGGGACCCACATCTCGTACTGCGGCATGCTCGGCCCGCCGTAGGGATCGTTCGGCGAGGCCGCGGCCTCGCCGCGTTCCCCGGCCGTCGCCTTCTGCATCGCCTGCAGCTGGTCGTTGAGCATGAACATGGTGGGTTCGGTCTCCCACGATGCCACCGGGGTCACCCCCACGACGACGGCGCGCACCCCGCCGGAGGGGATCCCGGACGCGGCGTTGGGCACGCCCTGCCCGCCGAGCGCGACGACTGGGTGAGTCTCGAGCGGAGGGCGGCCCATGCGGTCCCAGAAGATCTCGCTCACGATGATGCGCGGCGCGAGCTGCTGGGCGTCGAGATCGGTGAACCACTCGCCCTCGCTCATCTGCACGCGGTGCATCTCGCCGTAGGGCTGATCGACCGCCTGGGTCGCGACCTGCACGATGCCGTCGGGGAAGGGGACGGCCTGCTGGAGCGGGAGCGTGCGGCTGGCGTACGTGATGCCGTAGCGCTCGACGACCTCGTTCCAGGCCACGTCGATCTGGGGCGCCGTGAGCTCACCGCCGTCGGTGCGGTAGGCCGAGACCGACAGGCTCGCCGGGCGCCCGGACTGCCGTTCGCTCAGCTCCTGGGTGGCCTGCTGCACGATCGCGCCGAGGGCGACCACCGTGGTGAGGGAGCACACCGCGACGGCGACGCCCACGAGCGACAGCAGCACGCGCGTGCGGTGCACCCGCACCTCCTGCCACGCCTCGAGGAGGGCTCCGACCATCGAAGTGACGGCGCCCATCAGTCCTGACCCTCCCGCTCGCGATCAGCGGGGTCCGCCGGGCGGTCCTCGTCCTCGAGGGTCGCGGTGGCCCCGCCGAGATTCAGAAGAGCGAGCCCGTCGTCGGCCGCGGTCGCGGCATCCGCCGACGCCGACGCGGGGGCCATCTCGCGCCGGTCGCGACGCGTGAGCGGCTCGAGGGACGGATCGTCGACGGGCGTCAGCACGCCGCGGTCGAGGCGGAAATGACGGCGCGCGCGCCGGGCGATGGTCGGGTCGTGAGTGATGATCACCTGCGCGGCGCCGGTCCGCTCGGCGACCTCGTCGATGAGCTCCATGACGCTCTGCCCGGTGTCGAGGTCGAGGGCGCCCGTCGGCTCGTCGGCCAGGATCAGCCGCGGCCCTCGCACGAGGGACCGCGCGATCGCGACGCGCTGCTGCTCGCCGCCCGACAGACGATCGGGCATGCTGTGCAGGCGGTGCTCGAGGCCGACGAGCGCGAGCATCTCGGTCGCGATCTTCGTGCGGCGCCAGAACGTGCGCCCCGATGCGTACAGCAGCGGCATCGTGACGTTCTCGAGCGCCGTGCGCCCCGGCAGCAGGTTGAACTGCTGGAAGACGAACCCGATCGCGGCGCCGCGCAGGCGGTCGCGCTGCGCCGCCGAGTACGACCGCACGGGGCGGTCGTCGAAGAGGATCTCGCCGCTGGTGGGCAGATCGAGCAGACCGAGCATGTTCAGCAGGGTCGACTTGCCCGAGCCCGACCGCCCCACGATCGACACGTGGTCGCCGGGTTCGATCTGCAGGTCGATCCCGTTGAGGATCGTCAGGGCGGGCTGGTCCTGCGGGATCACCGTGCGGGTGACCTCGCGCAGCGAGAGCAGGCTCATCCGGCCGTGGCCGCTTCGCAGTACATCGACCCGTCCGGATAGGTCGTGCAGCCGTCGTTCGCCGGCGCCATCGCCCCGGGCGCGAACTCCAGGAGCTGATCGCCCTCGGCCACCCCCTGCGTGATCTGCACCTGGGTGCCGTCGGTCAGGCCGAGCGCCACCGGACGCTCCTCGGTCGTGCCGTCGGCGTTCATGATCCACACGGTGCCGCTCTGGGCGGCGCCGCGCACGGCGGTCGTGGGGACGACGAGCACGTTCTCGGCCCGCCCGCCGGCGATGGTCATCTCGGCGGCCAGTCCCGAGAACACCGTCACGTCCGACGGAACGGTGCAGGTCGCCGTCGTGCCCGAGCCGGAGCCCGCACCCCCCGACCCGCCGGCCGCTCCGCCCGCGGCGGACGAGCTCTCGGACGCGTCACCGCCGCTGCCGGCGAGGGGAGTGGTGATGCGCAGGTTGCCGCACGTGAAGGCGGCGGGACCGCCGGTGATCGTCACCGTCGCCTCGGTGGGCCGGTCGAGCAGGCGGTACTGCTGCGCCGGCTCGAGGGTCCCGCTCACCGAGAAGGTCGGTGGAGCCACCGCACCCGCCGCCATCCCGATCGTGACCTCCTGGCCCGAGATGACCGAGAGCGAACTCAGGATGCCGCCCGCCGGCGCCGTGACGTCCTGATAGCGGAAGATCGCCGGCTTGGGTTTGCCCTCGGCATCCACGCTGTCGGCGGGATCGCGCTCGATCGGGACCTTGACGTCGAAGACCACGTCGCCCTGGGCGACCGTCGCGCCCTGCGCGATGAAGATCTTGTTCACGGTGCCCGCGGCGGTCGACTTCATCGCCACGGCCGGGTCGGCGGCCACGGTGGCCGAGACGACGACGTCGTTGGTGATGGTGCCCAGGGCCGCGACCGTCGTCGGTTCCACGATGCTGCCCGTCGGCATCGCGGGAGACGCATCGACGGGGCGATCGGGGAAGAACGCCAGCTTGATCAAGGCCGCCGCCACCACGGCGACGAGAAGGATACGCAGAATCGGAAAGACCCACGTGCGTGCGATCCCCATGAAACCCCCCGGAACGGAAATCGTCGTCATCGAACATCCCCACCCTAGGGGGGTGCACGTCGCGACGACGGCCGGTTCGGCCGCCGCGAGCGGGAAATCATCCTCGGGGATGACGCGCGCGGCATCCGTCGTCCTCCCCGCGGCGGAGAACGACGGATGCCGCGGCCCGACCGTTCGAGACGGGGGCCGCGGCATCCGCGGGGCGAGGGGTCAGTCCTTCGGCGGGGCCACCACGCGCGGGGTCGTCGGATCGAGCGGGGCGCCGGTGGCCAGTCGCGCGTGGCTGCGCGAGTAGGCGAAATAGATCGCGAAACCGAGAGCGAGCCAGATGAGGAAGCGCAGCCAGGTCTCGACCGAGAGATTGAGCATCAGGTAGGTGCAGATGAGGGCCGACAGGATCGGCAGCACCGGGCTGAACGGCACGCGGAAGCCGCGCTTGAGGTCGGGACGCTTGCGCCGCAGCACGATCACGCCGATCGAGACGAGCACGAACGCCGACAGCGTGCCGATGTTGACCATCTCTTCGAGGACGCCGATGGGGGTGAGCCCGGCGACGATCGCCACGATGACCGTGACGATGATCGAGATGACCCAGGGGGTGCGGAAGCGCGGGTGCACCTTGGCGAGACCGCCGGGAAGCAGGCGGTCGCGCGACATCGCGAAGATGATGCGCGTGGCACCGATGAGCAGCGTCAGCACGACGGTCGTCAGACCCGCCACCGCGCCGGCGGCGATGACCGTGGCCATCCAGGTCTGCCCGTGGAAGGCGAACGCGTTCGCGAGGGCCGCCGACGGGTTGAGGTCGGAGTAGGGGACCATGCCGGTCACCACGACCGCGACGGCGCAGTAGAGGATCGTGCAGATCACGAGCGACGCGATGATGCCGATCGGCAGGTCGCGCTGGGGCCGCTTGGTCTCCTCGGCGGTGGTGGCCACCACGTCGAAGCCGATGTAGGCGAAGAACACCAGGGCCGCACCCGCGAGGATGCCGCCGACGCCGAAGGTCGCGGGCTCGAGTCCGGAGAGGAACTGCAGCAGCGGCTGCGTGAGGCCGGAGGCCGATTCGGTGGGCACCGAGTCGGGCACGAAGGGGCTGTAGTTGGCCGGGTTGATGAACATGATGCCCGCGATGATCACGAACAGCACGATGAACAGCTTCACGGCCACGAGCACGAGGTTGACGCGCAGCGACTCCTTGATGCCGAGGGTCATCAACCCGCCGAGCACGAGGACGAGCAGGATCGCCGGCAGGTCGACGACTCCGCCGTACGAGATCGCGGCGGGGAGGGTGATGCCGATCTGCTCGAGGAACGTGCCCAGATAGGCGCTCCACCCCTGGGCCACGACGCTCGCGCCCAGGAACATCTCGAGGATGAGGTCCCACCCGATGATCCAGGCGAACAGTTCGCCGAGGGAGGCGTACGAGAACGTGTACGCCGAGCCCGAGACCGGGACGGTCGAGGCGAACTCCGCGTAGCACATTGCCGCGAGGCCGCACGCGATCGCGGCGATGATGAAGCTGATGACGACGGCGGGTCCGGCGACGTCGTGGGCGGCGCGACCGGTGAGGGTGAAGATGCCCGCGCCGATCACGACGCCGACGCCGAAGACGGTCAGATCGACCGCGCTGAGGGACTTCTTGAGCCGGAACTCCGGCTCATCGGTGTCGGCGATGGACTGCTCCACCGACTTGGTACGGAAAAGGCTCACGCGACGCTTCCCTGTCTCGACGGATCTCTGTCTCGGGCGATGTCCGGGGAGCGAACACCACCCCCGGAGGATAGCCCCCCGGGAGCGCCGTGACCACCACCCCCTCGACCGGCCGCGCGCGAGATATCACACGAATAGTCATGCGGGTAATTCATCGAATGGCGGTGTATTGTTTTTCGTATTATGGCTATGAAGCACATCACCCACCTCGTCGACGATCTCGACGGAACCGTCCTCGAAGACGGACAGGGAAAGCAGATCACCTTCTCGGTCGAAGGCCGCGCTTATGAGATCGACCTTTCCGACCGCAACGCCGACAAGTTCTATTCGGCGATCGCGCCTTTCGTGGATGCCGCTCGTTCGGTTTCCCGGGGCGCCTCCACCGCGCGTCGTTCGCGTTCGCCGCGACGCGCGAACGACGTCGATCTCGGTGCCGTCCGCGAATGGGCTCGCGCCAATGGACACACGGTGAGCGACCGCGGTCGCGTTCCCGCGTCGATCCTCGACGCCTACGCGGACGCCAATTCCTGATATCACTCCGGAGGAATCGGCCCGCGCGACGACGGCCGACATCGCGTCGAGTGCGGTGACGCAATTCGCCGTACTCGACGCTCTTCTCGGCGGTGTCTATTCGAGTGGCATCCCGGTTTCCTCCCTCGCCGCGCTCGGCGACACCGGTATCGGGTGCTGCGAAGGGTTGGGCGGAGAAGTCGTCCTGATCGACGGCGTGCCCTTCGAATGCACCCCCGACGGCCCGCCGCGGCGGATGTCGGAGGAGGAGACCCTTCCGTTCGTCGACATCTGCACGCTCGGCTCCGGCCCGTCGACCACGGTCGGAGAGGTCGATTTCGCGGGTCTCGACGCCCTCGTCGCCGAGCGACTGGCCAGCCGGAACTTCTTCCACGCCGTGCGTCTGGACGGCGTGATGACGCGGGTGCGCACGCGGGTGACGCGTCGCGAGCTCCCGCCGTTCCGTCCGCTGGCGGAGGTCGCCGCGGAGCAGATCGAGACCGAGACGATCGACCGCGCGGGGTCGCTCGTGGGGTTCTGGATGCCGGCGATCTATCAGGGCATCACGGTCGCGGGTCTGCACCTGCATTTCCTCAGCGACGACCGCGAGGTCGGCGGCCACGTGCTCGATGTGCGCGTGCGTCGCGGTCGGCTGCGCGTCACCGCCTATTCGCGACTTCAGTTGCGGCTCCCCGACGACGAGGAATTCCGTCGGACCGAGCTCACGCATGACGAGGATCACCGCATCGTCGCGGTCGAGAGTCGACCCGCGATGTTCTCGGACGGTGAAAGCTGACGAAGGAGCGGGTGAATTCGCAATCCTTCTCCCCGGGACGGGATGATTCACCGTCCTACGATCGCCCCATGGCGAAAAAGCACATCACTCAGCTGATCGATGATCTCGATGGCGTGGTCATCGATGACGGAAAGACGGTGAACTTCTCGCTCGACGGCCGTTCGTACGAGATCGACCTGTCCGAAGAGAATGCGAAGAAGATGCGCGACGCGTTCTCGCCCTTCATTTCGGCGGGTCGCGCGGTGGGATTCTCCGCCGGACCGGCGCGAAAAGCCCCGCGCGGTCGACCGGCGCCCACGAGGGATCTCGTCAACGTCCGATCCTGGGCGGAGAAGAACGGATATTCCATCAATACCCGCGGGCGGATATCGGCCGCCGTTCTGGCCGCGTACGACGCCGCGCACTGACGCGCATGAGAAGAGCCGGATGCCGTGACGACGGCATCCGGCTCTCTGCGTCCCGGGCGTGTCAGACGAGCGCGTTCTCGCCCGCGCCGACGGCGAGACGCTCGGCGGCGAGCCCCTCGGCGGCGGCGAGCGGGGTGACGCCGCGCGACGCGGCCTCATCGAAGATGCGGCGTACGGTGTCGCCGATGTCGGCCACGCGGCCCATGATCTGCTCGAGCGTTCCGCGCTGCTTGGCGACGAGGTCGAGGTAGATCACTCCACCGGCGTTGACGACGAAGTCGGGTGCGTAGAGGATGCCGCGCTGCGCGAGCCGTTCGGCGCCGGAGCGTTCGGCCAGCGGGTTGTTGGCGGGGCCGCAGACCGCGCGCGCGTCGAGGGCGTCGATCACCGCGTCGGTGAGAACGCCGCCGATGCCGGCGGGCACGAACACGTCGGCGGGGACCAGGTGGGCCTCGCCCGGCTCGACCCAGGCGGCGCCCAGTTCGGCGGCCAGCTCGCGCTTGGCGGGGTTGACGTCGGTGACGGTGAGGATCGCCCCCTCGGTCGCGAGACGCTCGGCGAGGCGGCTTCCCACCTGACCGAGACCGGCGATCGTGATGCGGCGCCCGGTGACGTCGTTGGTGCCCACGGCGCGCTCGAGGGTCGCGATGAGCGAGGCGTAGACGCCGAGGCTCGTGGGGCCGGCGGGCTCGCCCGAGCCTCCGACGGTGTCGGGGAGCCCGACCACGTGCGCGGTGCGCTCGCTCACGACGAGCATGTCGTCGGTGGTCGAGCCCACGTCTTCGGCCGTGCGGTATAGGCCACCGAGGCTCTCAACGGCATCGCCCAGGTCGAGGAAGGCGGCGCGGCGGCGGTCGGCGTCGAGCACGGTGCCCGGGGGCAGACCGATGACGCTCTTGCCACCGCCCGCGTCGAGGCCGGCGGCGGCGTTCTTCAGGGTCATGGCCGCGGACAGGCGCAGGGCATCGCCGAGAGCGTCGGTCCACGAGGGATAGGTCCACAGCCGGGCGCCGCCGAGGGCGGAGCCGAGCACCGAGGAGTGAAGGGCGACGGCGATGAAGAGGCCGCTGCGGTGTCCCGTCATCACCTCCACGCGCTCGTGGGCGAAGTCGGGCAGGGGCAGGGCGTTGGTCATCGCGTTCCTTGTCGTCGGCCGCCTTGTGGGCGGCACGTTCCGGAGCCGCGGCGTTGCGGCATCCACCCTCCATTCTGTCGCGAGACGCCGTCGCGCGCGACGCCGGCGCGGTCTCGTTCGCCGAGATCACACGATCGGCGCGAGATCACATGCGCGCGACGGTGCGGAAGGTGTCGGGTCACGCCGATCGTGTGCTCTCGCGGGGGATCGACGCGGGCGGGGCGCCCGCGGGGGCCGTCGTAGGCTGTCGGGCATGGTTGACGCCCTTCCCGTTCGGAGCCGTCTCGTCGCCGCGTCGCTGGAGGCCGCCGGCATCCCCGGCGAGATCATCGTGCTCCCGGATGCCGCGTCCACGGCCGCCCTGGCCGCTGCGGCCCTGGGTGTCGAGGTGGGCGCGATCGCCAACAGCCTGGTGTTCTGGAGCGACGACGAGCCGCTGCTGGTCATGACCAGCGGAGCGCACCGCGTCGACACGGCGGCGCTGGCGGAGCGGCTCGGGCGCGGGGCGATCCGCCGGGCGACGCCGGAACAGGTGCTCGCCGCGACCGGCCAGCCGATCGGGGGAGTCGCGCCGACCGGGCACCCCGCGGCGCTCACGACCGTCGTCGACGAGGATCTCGCGGCGTTCGATGAGATCTGGGCCGCCGGGGGGACGCCGCACACGGTGTTCCCGCTGACGTTCAACGAGCTCGTGCGGGTGACCGGCGGGACGGTCGAGCGCGTCGCCTGAGGGCGGCGGCCTTCGCGTGGTGCGGCGCGGGGCCGCCCTCGCTTGACTCGTCCCAGTTTTGGTGGGTCGGGCGGTGCGTCACCGGCGATAAGTGGGACAGGCGCCGCGCTTTTGGGGACGAGGGCGCGCGTCGCCGACCTCGTCCCACTTCTGGTGGGTCGGGCGGTGCGTAACCGGCGATAAGTGGGACATGCACCGCGACTTTGGGGACGAGGGGTGCGTTGACGACCTCGTCCCAGTTTTGGTGGGTCGGGCGGTGCGTCACCGGCGATAAGTGGGACAGGCGCCGCGCTTTTGGGGACGAGGGGCGCCCCGGCGCAGCGAGGAAGGGCCGGGCGGCGCCGCACGCGGGGCGCCGCCCGGCGGCTCACGCCTGGGGGGAGGGCGTGAGCGCCGTCAGGCACACCACCGCGGCCGCCGCCGACCACGCCTGCGGGCGGCAGGCGGCCGGATACGGGGTGGGCACCGACGAGTGGGAGCGCGGGTCGCCGGAGTGCAGCTCGGGCACGCGGTAGGCGAAGCCCTCCGCGGCATCCAGCAGCCCCTCGACGACCGATCGCGCCGGAGCGGCGAGTCCCGCACGGAGCATGCCGTGCGCGGCGATCGCGGTGTCGTGCACCCAGACGCTGCCGCCGTGGTACGACACCGGCCAGTATCCGGCGGCTCCCGTCGACATCGTGCGGATGCCGTACCCGCTCGACATGCTCTCGCCGAGCAGCAGGTCGGCGATGTGCGCCTCCTCGTCGGGGGAGAGGATGCCGGTGCCGAGCAGGTGCCCGATGTTGCTGGTCAGCGTGTCGACGGGACGCTTCTCGCGGTCGAGGGCGACGGCGGGGTAGCGGCCCTCGGGCGTCTCGACCCAGTACGTCTCGGCGAAGCGGCGCTTGAGGTCGGCGGCCCAGGCGCGCCAGAACGCGACGTCGTCGGCATCCGTCGCCTCTCCGAACTCCGCGAGCAGGTCGGCTCCGGCCCGGGCGGCCTCGTACGCGTACGCCTGCACCTCGCACAGGGCGATGGGTCCCTCGGCGAGGCGGCCGTCGCGCCACTGGATCGAGTCGCCGGAGTCCTTCCACCCCTGGTTCGACAGGCCCGTCCCGAGGCGGTCGATGTAGTCGAGGAAGCCGTCGCCGTCGCTGTCGCCGCTGTCGCGGATCCAGCCGAGGGCTCCGCGGAGCGCCGGGAGGAGTTCGCGCACCTCCTCGTCGGGCATGCCGGCGCGCCACGCGTCGGCGAGAAGGCAGATCCACAGGGGGGTCGAGTCGACGCTGCCGTAGTACTTCGGCGGCAGCACGATGCCCTCGCCGGGGATCTCGAGCGCCGAGGCGCGCAGCTCGTGGAGGATCTTGCCGGGTTCCTGCGCGGTCTGCGCGTCGTCGTCGGCTCCCTGCAGGCGCGCGAGCACACGGAGGGTGGATGCCGCGATCTCGCGGTCGAGGGGGAGGGTCAGGCGCGCCGCCCAGATCGAGTCGCGGCCGAAGAGGGTGAAGAACCAGGGCGCTCCTGCGGCGAAGAATTCGTCGCGGGGGTGCTCGGGGAGCACGAGCCGCAGCGCGTCGAGGTCGTCGAGCGCCGTGCGCAGCCACCGAGCGAGCCGCGGGTCGGAGGAGCGCGCGGCGACCGCCGCGGCATCCCATCGCGCGGGGGCGGTGGCCGAGCCCACGACGAGGGTGTCGTCGCGCAGGCTCAGCGTCCAGCCGACGGTGACCTCGCCGAGCGCGGGGATCTCGATGCTCCACGCCGCGTCGACCCCGTCGGCCCCGGATGCCACGAGGGCACCCGGGGCGGCCAGCTCGAGCCCCTGCGGGCCGGCGTCGACGCGGGCGGTGTCGCCCTCGACATGGATCCGGGCGGGCCGGGGCCGCGCGTGGCCCGACTTCACCTCGTGCAGCTGGGCGAACTCGGGGGTGAGGCGCAGTCGCAGCGTGGCCCGGACGGGACGGTCGACGCGCGAGGCGACGGTCCACGCCTCGCTCACGACGCCGTCGTCGACTCGGCGGTCGCGCAGCAGGCGCACCTTGGGGTCGGGGGTCGAGTCGTCGACGCCGCGCAGGATGCCGCCGAAGACCACGCGCGAGGCGCCGTCGGGCGCGGTCGAGATCCACTCGATGGGCGACTCGTCGCACGACGCGACGAGCGAGGCGACGTGGCGGACGTCGCCGTGGTAGACGCCGTGGACGGCGGCGGCGCCCATGTCGCCCGAGCCGTCGGACCACGCCTGGGTCGGCGCGCGCAGCACGATGAGGGCGTCGTTGAGCAGGGGTTGCAGGGGCATGGTCTCGGTGGTCGTCCCGTTCGGCGAGGTGGTGGGGGCGGTGGTCATTCTTTGACGGCTCCTTCGCTGGCGTTCATGATGCGGCGCTGGAAGATGAAGAACACCACGGCGACCGGGATCGTCATCAGGGCCGCGGCCGCGAGTTTGAGGGGGAATTGGCTGCCCTGGCTGAGCTGACCGCTCGCGAGGGACGCCACGCCCTTGGTCAGGGTGGTCAGCTCGGGCGACTGGGTGGAGATGACGAAGTGGCTGAGCTCGTTCCACGAGCCCTGGAACGACAGGATCACGATCGTGATCAGCGCGGGTCGCGCCATCGGAAGCACGACCGACCAGAACACGCGGAAGGTGCCCGCTCCGTCGATGCGGGCCTGCTCCTCGACGGACGGCGGGATCGACTCGAAGAAGTTCTTCATGATGAACACGCCCGCGGCATCCACGAGGAGGGGCAGGATCATGCCCGCGTAGGAGTCGTACATGCCCAGCTGGTTGATCACGAGGAACTTCGGGATCAGCAGCACCACGGCCGGCACGGCCATGACCGCGACGAGGCCGGCGAACACGATGCCGCGTCCGCGGAACTGCAGGCGCGCGAGCGCGTATCCGGCGAGGGAGTTGAAGAACACCCGGCCGAGGGTGACGAACACCGTCACCACGACGGAGTTGCCGAACCACACCGGGAAGTCCGAGTTCAGGAACAGCCGCTCGTAGGCCGCCCACGTGAAGGGCTGCGGCACGAGCGAGATCGGGTCGGCCGCGGCCGCGGCATCCGTCTTGAACGACGTCGCCACCTGCACGAGGAACGGATAGATGTAGACGAGGGCGAGCACGAGCAGCAGCACGTACAGGCCGATCTGCCAGCGCAGGGTCTTGGCCGACATGCGGTGCTTCGCGGGGCGCGTGGGGCCGTCGACGCGCTGCTCGGCGAGGACGGTCGTCTGCGGGGAGGCCGTGGCGGTCATCGCGTGACCCCCTTCTGTGCGCGCACCTCGTACTGGCGGATGCGACGTCGCGAGACCGGGCGATCGCGCAGCACGAAGCGCTGCAGGATCGTCAGCGCGACGATGATGACGAACAGCACGAACGCGATCGCCGCGCCCTGGCCCCACTGCTGCGAGAGGAACGCCGACGAGTAGCTGAGGTAGGCCGGGGTGAGGGTGGTCTTTCCGGGGCCGCCCTGGGTTCCGGTGTAGATCTGGTCGAACACCTGCCAGGTGCCGATGAGCCCGAGCGTCAGCACGGTGAAGAGCACGGGCTTGAGCTGCGGCAGGGTCACGCGCCAGAAGCGCTGCCAGCCGTTCGCGCCGTCCATCATCGCGGCCTCCTGCACGTCGGCGCCGATGTTCTGCAGGCCCGCGATGAACAGGAGCATGAAGGTGCCCGAGGTCGTGAACACCGCCATGAGGATGAACGCCGACATCGCCACCGAGGGTCCGGCGAGCCAGTCCCACCACGACACGCCCAGCATCGTGTTGCCGGTGAGGACGGCGGGACCGCTGGTGACGCCGACCGCGGCGAGCAGGTTGTGCACGACGCCCGAGGGGTCGCTGAACCAGTTGGGGCCGTTGATGCCCAGCCACGACAGCACCTCGTTGACGGCACCGGATGCCGAGAAGAGGAAGAGCCACAGCACCGTGATGGCGACCGAGCTGGTCACGGAGGGGAAGTAGAAGGCGGTGCGGAAGAGGCCGCGACCCCGCAGGACCGCGCGGTTGACGAGCACCGCGAGGAAGAGCGAGAGGGCCGTCTGCAGGGGGACGACCAGCAGCACGTACCAGGCGTTGTTGCGCAGGGCCGTGCCGAAGTCGCGCTCGGCGAGCCCGCCGCCGGTGGTGACGGCGGCGTAGTTATCGAGGCCGACGAAGCCGACGCTCGGGGAGAAGGGACTGCCGCGTCCGGTCCAGTCAGAGAAGCTCACCCACAACGCCATCAGCACGGGGACGAGCAGGAACACGCCCAGGATGATCAGCACGGGGGCGGTGAAGAGCCAGCCGGCGGCGGCCTCGCCGCGCCGGATCCCCGCGGAGGGGGACCCGGCGCGACGCGGCGCTGTGGTGAGAGCACTCATGAGGGGGGTCGCTTACTTGACGATCGCCTCGAGGTTGGACTGCGCCGTCTTCAGCAGCGCCTGCGGGTCGCCGGTCTTCAGCGACTCCAGCTGCGCGTTGAAGTCGGTGATGACATCGGCGGCACCGGCCATGTTCGGCGGGAACTGCGCGTAGTCGGCGCCGGCGAGGAACGCGGTCTTGTCGGGGTTGGCGGTCGACCAGGCGTCGGCGGCCGACTGGATCGAGGGCATCGGGCCGAACGCCTTCGAGAAGGCCAGCTGCTGGTCGGTGCCGGTCAGGTACTCCACGAGAGAGCGGGCCTGCTCCTGGTTGCCGCTGTCGGCGGCCATGCCCCAGCAGTTGGTGAACTGCAGCGTGCCCTTGCCGCCGGGGCCCGCGGGGAGCTCGGCGACCTGGTACTTCACGGTGGGGTAGTCGGCCGACATCGCGCCCGAGATCCAGTTGCCCTCGATGACCATCGCGGCCTTCTGGGTGCCGAACGCCTCGCCGCCCCAACCCGCGCCCACGTCGGAGGCGAAGGCGAAGGTGCCGTCGTTGAGGTGCGTCTTGACGTAGTCGAGCGCCTCGACGTTGGCGGCGCTGTCGGCGGTGGCCTTGCCGTCGGTGACGAGTCCGCCGCCGGCCTGGGCCATGAACGCGCCCACGCGCTGGTACTCGGCGCCGAACGCCAGGCCCACGCGGCCGTCGGTGGTGAGCTTCTGGGCGACGGATGCCAACTGGTCCCACGTCGTGGGGATGTCGGCATCCGTGAGTCCCGCCGCCGCCCACAGGTCGGTGTTGATGATCAGCGCGAGCGTGGAGAAGTCCTTGGGGGCGCAGAAGAACTGACCGTCGACGGTGAAGTTGTCGACGAGCGAGGGGTAGAAGTCGCTCTTGTTCGACAGGTCGTCGCCGTACGCCTGGATCGAGCCGTTCGCGGCGTAGCCGGCGAGGGCCTCGGGGGCGAGGTAGAACAGGTCCGGCGGGGAGCCCGCGGCGAAGCCCTGCGAGAGCTGCTGGGGGAGGTCGTTGGCGGTCTGGACCTCGGCTTCGACGCCCGACTGCTCGCTCCACGCGGCGACGGCGTCGGTGACGGCCTGGGTCTCGGCGTCGCCCGAGGAGCCGATCAGCAGGGTGAGCTTGCCGCCGCCCGAGGCCTGGCCTTCGCCCGGGGTGTCGTTGAAGCCCGAGCCGCAGGCGGTGAGCGTGAGGGCTCCGGTGGCGAGTAGGGCGCCGGCGGTGAGCCAGAGGCGGACAGGGTGCCGTGTCATGTGTCTCTCTCCTTCGATGAGGCATGCGACCCCTCCGGGTGCTCGGAGGGCCGTCTTTTTGAACGTTCAAATGACGGTTCGACAAAGGTAAGGAACGGCGGGGCCACGTGTCAAGCCGTCGCGGCGCCGACCCTTTAGGCTGACGAGACCGCGAGGGCGCGCACCGCGCCGCGCACGCAGGCGCCCGCGGTAAGGGACCCGGATCGCGGAGAGGGGAGGACGGCGATGATGAAAGCGCCCACCGTCGACGACGTCGCCCGCGTGGCGGGGGTCTCCCGCCAGACCGTATCGAACGTCGTCAACACCCCCGACATCGTGCGCGAGACCACGCGGCTGCGCGTGGAGGCCGCGATCGCCGAGCTCGGCTACCGCCCGCACGCCGCCGCGCGGCGCCTGCGCACGCGCCGCAGCTCCACCATCGGCATCCACCTCGATCCCTACGCGGGAGGCATCGCCGGGGTCGTGCTCGACCGCTTCGTCCACGCCCTCACCGAGAGCGCGGGCGAGCGCGACATGCGCGTGCTGCTCTACGCCGCGCGCACCGCCGAAGAGGAGATCGACCGGCTCTCCGACCTGCTGGAGGGGGGAGAAGTGGATGCCGTCGTCATCACCGGAACCTTCCACGGCGACCCCCGCACCGGGTGGCTGAACGCGCGGGGTCTGCCGTTCGTGTCGTTCGGTCGACCGTGGGGCGAGGACGACGTCGAAGCCCCCGCGCACCTGTGGGTCGACGTCGACGGCGCCGCCGGGACGCGGGCGGCGACCACCCACCTGCTCGAGGTCGACGGGGCGCGGCGCGTCGCCTTCCTCGGCTGGCCCGAGGGCTCGGGGACGGGCGACGAGCGCGAACGCGGGTGGCGCGAGAGCGTCGGAGCCGCGCGCGGACCGCGCTGGGTCGTCGAAGACAGCGTCTCCCTCGCTCGCGACGCCGTCGCGGCGGAGCTCGCGACTCGATCCGACGTCGACGCCATCGTGTGCGCGAGCGACTCCCTCGCGATCGGCGCGCACCTGGCCACGGCCTTGGCCCGGCGCACCGACGTGCGCATCGTGGGCTTCGACAACACCCCGGCGGCCGAGGCCCTCGGACTGTCGAGTGTCGAGCAGCTGCCCGAGCGGGTGGCATCCGGGGTGCTCGAACTGCTCATGGGAGACGGGACGGTCGTTGCCCCGCGCGCCGCGACCGCCGGCGCCGCGCACGTGCTCGTGGAACCGCGGCTCGTCGTGCGCTGAGGCACGGCGCTCGGGTGCGGGTGGACGAGAACCACCGCTGACTGTCCAAAACACCCGGGCGGACCTGACGACCGTCCGGGTGTTGCGGACATTCGGCGGGAACGGCAGGGCGGTCGGCCCGGATCAGGCGGGGCGGCCGATGCGGCGGGCGAGCTCGGCGGCGGTGGCGGATGCCGCGGACGCCAGCGCCGCGGCATCGTGCGGCGGTCCGTCGGCCGGCCACGTGATCGCCACGGCCGCGGCGGGCCAGCCGGCGTGGTCGAGCACCGCCGCGGCGACGGAGCGGAATCCGGGGGTGACCTCGCCGTTCTCGCTCGCGTAGCCGGCCGCGCGCACCTCCCGGAGCACCTCGCGCAGCGCGCGCGGGGTCGCGGGGCCCAGGCCGTGGCGCTGGGTGAGGGCGGTGGCATCCGGGAAGAGCGCGCGCACCTGCTCGCGGGGGAGCGCGGCGAGCATCGCCCGACCCGTGGCGGTGAGGTGCGCGGGCAGGCGCACGCCCACGTCGGTCACGAGCGCGGGGCGGCGGGGCGCGCGCTCCTCGACGATGTACAGCACGTCGCGACCGGCGAGCACGGCGAGGTGCGCGCTCTCGCCGACGCGATCCGACAGGGCGGCGAGCAGCGGTCGGCCGAGGCGGGCGAGCGGCTGCTGCCGGGCGTAGCCGCCGCCGAGCTCGAACGCCGCCGTGCCCAGGCCCCACCGGCGATCTCCGGGCAGGTGCACGACGTACCCGTGCTGCTCGAGGGTGGAGAGCAGGTGGTACACGCTCGAGCGGGGGATGCCGAGGGTCGTCGCCATCGTCTGCGCAGCCATCGGGCCGGGTTGACGCGCGAGCAGCGAGAGGATCCGCAGCGTCTGATCGGCGGCGGGGACCTGCGGGCGGAGATTGTCTGGCATGACAGACACAGGATGCCAGAACCCCGTCGTTCCGCGACAGCGGACGCGGTGGAATCGCCTCATGCACACGAGCGTCACCGTCGGATCCACCCCCCTCACCCCGCGCGAGGTCGTCCAGGTCGCGCGCCACGACGCGCGCGTGGTCGTCGACGCCGACGCCCTGCAGCGCGTGGCCGACACCCGGGCGCTCATCGAGGGTCTTGCCGACGACCCGCAGCCGCACTACGGCATCTCGACCGGCTTCGGGGCGCTTGCGACCACCTTCATCGCCGAAGACCGGCGCGCCCAGCTGCAGGCGAGCCTCATCCGCTCGCACGCCGCGGGAACCGGTGCCGAGGTCGAGCGCGAGGTCGTGCGCGCCCTCATGCTGCTGCGCCTGCAGACCCTCGCGACCGGCCGCACGGGCGTGCGCCCCGTCGTCGTCGAGACCTACGCGGGCCTGCTGAACGCCGGGATCACCCCGGTCGTGCGCGAGTACGGCTCGCTCGGCTGCTCGGGCGATCTCGCGCCGCTGTCGCACGTCGCGCTCGCCGTGATGGGCGAGGGGGAGGTGCGCGACGCCGCGGGGCGAGCGCTCCCGGCCGCCGACGCCCTCGCCGCGGCGGGCATCGCGCCCGTCGCGCTGCGCGAGAAGGAGGGCCTCGCCCTCATCAACGGCACCGACGGCATGCTCGGCATGCTGCTGCTCGCCCTGCACGACCTCGAGATGCTGCTCACCACCGCCGACGTCGCGGCGGCGATCTCGATCGAGTCGCAGCTCGGGACGGATGCCGTCTTCGCGGCCGATCTCATGGCGCTCCGCCCGCAACTCGGACAGGCCGCGTCCGCCGCGAACCTGCGCTCCTTCCTCGCCGGCTCCCCGATCGTGGCGAGTCACCGCGGCCCGGAGTGCACGCGCGTTCAGGACGCCTACTCGCTGCGCTGCACCCCGCAGGTGCACGGAGCCGCGCGCGACACGATGGCCCACGCCGCGCAGGTCGCCGAGCGCGAGCTGGCATCCGCCGTCGACAACCCCGTCGTCACGGTCGACGGACGCGTCGAGTCGAACGGCAACTTCCACGGCGCACCCGTCGCGTACGTGCTCGACTTCCTCGCGATCGCCGTGGCCGACGTGGCGTCGATGTCGGAGCGGCGCACCGACCGCGCGCTCGACGTGGCGCGCAGCAACGGACTGCCGCCCTTCCTCGCCGACGAGGTGGGCGTGGATTCCGGCCTGATGATCGCCCAGTACGCGGCGGCGGGGATCGTGTCGGAGCTCAAGCGTCTCGCGGTTCCGGCCTCGGTCGACTCGATCCCCTCGAGCGCGATGCAGGAGGATCACGTGTCGATGGGATGGGCCGGCGCCCGCAAGCTCCGGCGCGCGATCGACGGCCTCGCCCGCGTCCTCGCGATCGAGGTGCTCACCGGATGCCGCGCCCTCGACCTGCGCGCGCCCCTGCAGCCCGCGGCGGCCACCGGGGCGGTGCGCGACGTCGTCCGCGGCCGCGTCGAGGGCCTCGGCCCCGACCGCTTCGTCTCGCCCGAGATCGAGGCGGTCGCCGACCTCGTCGCCTCGGGCGCGATCGCGCGCGCAGCGACCGAGCAGGCCGCGACCGAGCTCGTCGCCTCCCGCGGCTGACCCCCGTCCGTTCCGTCCGATCGAAGGAGATCACGCCATGACCGACACCACCCTCCCCGCGTCGACCCCGGATTCTGCGACGCCGTCGCGCGGCGAGGCCGGGGCCGAGTCCGGAGCCGAGGCCGCCGCATCCGCTCGCCGCTCTGCGATCCACGCGCCCCGCGGCGCCGCCCGCTCCGCGAAGAGCTGGGGGGCGGAAGCCGCCAAGCGGATGCTCATGAACAACCTCGATCCCGAGGTGGCCGAGCGCCCCGATGACCTCGTCGTCTACGGCGGAACCGGGCGGGCTGCCCGGTCGTGGGCGGCCTACGACGCGATCGTGCGCACGCTCGACGACCTCGAACCCGACGAGACGCTGCTCGTGCAGTCGGGGAAGCCCGTCGGCGTCTTCCGCACGCACGAGTGGGCGCCGCGCGTGCTCATCGCGAACTCGAACCTCGTCGGCGACTGGGCGACGTGGCCCGAGTTCCGCCGGCTCGAAGACCTCGGGCTCACGATGTACGGGCAGATGACCGCGGGCTCGTGGATCTATATCGGCACGCAGGGCATCCTGCAGGGCACCTACGAGACCTTCGCGGCCGTGGCGCGCTCGCTCGGGCGGGAGTCCCTCGAGGGCACTCTCACCCTCACCGCCGGCTGCGGCGGCATGGGCGGCGCCCAGCCGCTCGCCGTGACGATGAACGGCGGCGCCGTGCTCATCGTCGACGTCGACCGCGCTCGTCTCGACCGGCGCGTGGCGCACGGCTACCTCGACGAGGTCGCCGACGACCTCGACGCCGCGATCACCCGGGTGAGCGCCGCCCGCGACGCGGGTGAGGCCCTCTCGGTCGGCGTCGAGGGGAACGCGGCCGAGATCTTCCCGGAACTGCTCGCCCGCGGCATCCCCATCGACATCGTCACCGATCAGACGAGCGCGCACGACCCGCTGTCGTACCTGCCCGTCGGCGTCGCCGTCGATCGCTGGAAGGCCGAGGCCGCCCGGGACCCCGAGGACTTCACCCGCCGCGCGCGCGAGAGCATGGCCGCTCACGTGCGGGCGATGGTCGGATTCCAGGATGCCGGAGCCGCGGTGTTCGACTACGGCAACTCGATCCGCCGCGAGGCGGAGCTCGGCGGCTACGACCGCGCGTTCGCCTTCCCGGGGTTCGTGCCGGCGTACATCCGCCCGCTCTTCGCCGAGGGGAAGGGACCGTTCCGCTGGGTCGCGCTGTCGGGAGACCCCGAGGACATCGCCAAGACCGATCGGGCGGTGGCCGAACTCTTCCCGCACGACACGGCCCTGCACCGCTGGCTCGAGAAGGCGGGCGAGCAGGTGCACTTCGAGGGGTTGCCGGCGCGCATCTGCTGGCTCGGTTACCAGGAGCGCCACCTCGCGGGGCTGAAGTTCAACGAGATGGTCGCCTCGGGCGAGCTGTCGGGGCCGATCGTGATCGGTCGAGACCACCTCGACGCGGGATCCGTCGCCTCCCCCTACCGCGAGACCGAGGCCATGGCCGACGGGTCGGACGCGATCGCCGACTGGCCGCTGCTGAACGCGCTGCTCAACACCGCGAGCGGGGCGTCGTGGGTGTCGATCCACCACGGCGGGGGCGTCGGCATCGGTCGCAGCATCCACGCCGGGCAGGTGTGCGTGGCCGACGGGTCGGACCTCGCCGCCGAGAAGCTCGCGCGCGTGCTGGTGAACGACCCCGGCACCGGCGTCATGCGACACGTGGACGCGGGGTACGACCGCGCCCGCGAGGTGGCGGCCGAGCGTGGACTGACGGTGCCGATGTGGTGAGCGGGGCCGGTGCGGGGAGCGGCGCGGAGGTGGTGAGCGGCGCGGAGGCGGCGGGAGGCACGGAGGTGGCGGGCGCGCCCGCGACGGACTCCTTCTGGCTGACCGCCATCGCCGAACTGACCACGAACGTCGCCGACGCGGGCGACCCGTGCGGCACGATCCGCGACGCCGCGGTGCGCGTGCACGCGGGACGCGTCGCCTGGGTCGGAACGACGGATGCCGCCACCTCGAGCGCGCATCGTCCCGGTCGCGACGGCCTCCCCGTCGTGGACGCCGCCGGTCGCGCCGTCGTCCCGGGCTTCGTCGACAGCCACTCGCACCTCGTGTTCGCGGGAGACCGCGCGGACGAATTCGCCGCGCGGATGGCCGGACGGTCGTATGCCGCCGGCGGCATCCGCACCACCGTGTCGGCCACGCGCGCCGCCTCCGACGACGACCTCCGCCGGCGCCTGCGCGCGCTCGTCGACGAGTGCCGCGCGCAGGGCACCACGACGCTCGAGATCAAGACCGGCTACGGCCTCGACGTCGAGACCGAGACACGGCTGGCGCGCCTCGCGGCGGAGGTGACCGACGAGGTGACCTTCCTCGGCGCGCACGTCGTCCCTGCCGAGTTCGCGGGACGGCCCGACGACTACGTCGCCCTCGTCACCGGCGCGATGCTCGAGGCTGCGGCTCCCTTCGCGCGCTGGATCGACGTGTTCTGCGAAGACGGGGCGTTCACAGCCGACCAGTCCCGGCGCGTGCTCGACGCGGGTCGCGCGCGGGGGCTCGGCATCCGGGTGCACGGGAACCAGCTCGGCTACGGCGACGGGGTGGCCCTCGCGGTCGCATCGGGGGCCGCGGCCGTCGACCACTGCACCTACTTGACCGACGACGACGTGTCGGCGCTCGCCGCGTCCACCACCGTCGCGACCCTGCTGCCGGGCGTCGAGTTCTCGACGCGCCAGCCCTACCCCGACGCGCGGCGTCTGCTCGAAGCGGGAGTGACCGTGGCCCTGGCGAGCGACTGCAACCCCGGCTCGAGCTTCACCAGTTCGATGCCGCTCATGATCGCCCTCGCGGTGCGCGAGATGGGGATGACACCGGCCGAGGCCGTGTGGGCGGCGACGGCCGGGGGAGCGCGCGCCCTGCGGCGCACCGACGTCGGACGCATCGCCCCGGGAGCGCGGGCCGACCTCGTGCTGCTCGAGGCGCCCAGCCGCGTGCATCTGGCCTACCGGCCCGGCGTTCCGCTCGTGCGGCGGGTGTGGAAGGACGGCGTCGAGGTCTGAGGTCGCGGCGGGGCGCGGCGGGGCGGGGTACGGCGGGGCGGGGCGGGGGCGTGCTCCGGCGTGCTTCGGCGTCGGCGGGATGTCGGTGATTCGCGTGAAGTCCGCTGGGTTTTACGGGTTGGGGCTGAGGTTGTGCGGATTGTCGAGGTTGTGCGCGGCCGGCGCGCCCGGCGCGGCGGGCCCGGGGTCTCGGTGCGGCCGGGTCGGCGCGGGCGGCGGGTGGTCGTCGCGCTTCGAATACGCGTGCGGCCGGGGGAGCATGGCGGCCGGGGCGTCGGTGCGTGGCGGCCCCGTTCCGGGGGTCGTCCGGCCGGGGCGACCGAGGGCGTGCCGTCGTTTTTCGGGCGGTCGCGCGCCCCTCAGCGCGGCGTCGGGCTACGGCGTGAACAGCTCGAACTCGTCGGGGGCGATGACGTCCACGTCATCCCAGGTGCCGTCGTTCCACGTGAAGACGGCGACGGCGCACGTGACCATGCGGACGTCGCGATCGGCGAGGCGCGAGACGAGGGCGCTCATGCCGGGGTCGTGCGCGACGACCATGACCTCGTCGCCGCCGGCGGCTCGGGCCGTCGCCAGCAGTCGGTCGGGCTCGGCGAGATAGAGCTCGGCGTGCTCGGTCAGGGCGGCGTCGAACGTCTGCGCGAACACCGCGGCGGTCTCGCGCGCGCGCAGCGCCGTACTCGACACGATGGTCTCGGGTCGCACGCCGGCACGCAGCACCGCGCGGGCCACGGCCGGGGCGTCGCGACGACCACGGTCGTTCAGCGGGCGATCGTGGTCGTCGAGGCCCTCGTCGGCCCAGTCCGACTTCGCATGTCGTGCGAGCGCCAGTTGGATCATCGTCGTTCCGCCTTTCCTGCCAGGAGTTCCAGAACGCACAGGGCGGCCAGTCGCACCGTGCGGCCGTCGTCGGTGTCGGCCGTGGCATCCACCTCGACGATGTCGGCGCTGGTCACACCGGGGTCTCGAGCGAGGCCGCGCACCAGGGCGCGCAGCTCCCACGCGGCGAGTCCGCCCGGGACGCTCGCGGGACACCCGGGGGCGACGGAGCGGTCGCACACGTCGACGTCGATGTCGAGGTGGATGCCGCCGTGGTCTCCGTCGATCGAACGGGGGGCCGCGAGGGCCTCGGGGTCCGCCGGGAGTCCGGCGACCGCGGCGGCGCCGTCGGCGCGGGACGCTGCGGCGGTGCCCGCGTCGTGCCCCGTGGTCGCGGCCGGCGTCGGGGTGCCGGCCGCGGGATCGGAGCCCCCGCCCGCGACGTGCAGGGCGTGCGCGATGACGTCGTCGATCCCGCGACGGCGCAGCTCGTCGAGGGTGATGACGGTGATCCCCGCCTCGGCGGCACGACGCGCGTAGGCCGCGGAGTTGGCGAAGTCGGCGATCCCGATCTGCACGATGCGGCGCGGATCCAGGCCGTCGGCGATGAGACGTCGCACGGGCGACCCGTTGGATTCGCCGTCGCGCAGGTCGAAGTGTGCATCGAGCGTGATCAGCCCGCGCGCGCCGCGCCCCTGGGCGACCGCGTAGGTCGCCGAGTTGTCGCCGCCGAGGGCGATGATCAGTCGGGCCGCGGAGAGCGCCAAGACCGCCGCACGCACGCGCCCCTCTCCGTCGCGACCGTCGGGCTCGTCGACGTCGCCCGCGTCGGCGACGCGCAGCACCTCCGTGAGATCGAGTGCGGGCGGCCCGATCAGGGTGGGCGAGAAACGGCGCAGGGCGGCGCGGACCGCCGCGGGGGTCTCACCGGCTCCGGTGGGCGACAGAGAGGTGCGCCAGGCGGGAACTCCGAGGAGCACGGCGTCCACGGTTCCGGTCGGCGGGGGCCAGTCACCGGCGCGCGGCCAGAGGGGATCGACGGACAGAGTGCTCATGCGGCCACGTAGACCCAGGCGCGCAGGCCGCTCGCGAGCGTCACAGCGGCGCGACGGTACAGCGCGACCTCGTACTCGTCGGCCGCGTCGAGCTCATCGGCGGTGAGCCGCAGGACCCGGCCGAAGACGCGGTCGCGGGGGTCGTCGGTGCGGCGGAGGATGGGGTGCTTGTCGAGGCCCGAGAGCTGGGCGACCCGCTCGTCTCCCACATCGGTCCACTCGAGGCGGAAGCCCGGGAGCGCATCTTCGGCCCCCTCGAGCAGGCGGCCGAACGTGTCGAGCTGCACGTCGGGCAGCTGCAACGTCCCATAGGAGAAGAGGCACTCCTGCGGCCCCGAACCGTCGCTCACGAGGCTCAGGCTACCGAGGGTCGCGCGTGGTCGGGCGGTGCGACGCGGGATCGATCCGCGCGTGCGTTCACGGACCGTCACGAGCCCCAGGCGAAATGCGCGACCGTGAAGATCACGAGTCCCGCCAGCGCCCCCACGATTGTGCCGTTCAGGCGGATGTACTGCAGGTCGCGGCCAACCATGAGCTCGATCTTCTCGGTCGTCTCCTCGGCATCCCACCGTTCCACGGTGTCGGTGATGATCGAGGCGATGTCGTGACGGTAGCGGCCGACGACGAACACGGCCGCATCGGTGACCCAGCCGTCGACCCGCTTCTGAAGCGTCTCGTCGTGCTGCAGGCGCTCGCCCACCTCGGCCAGCGCGGCGGCCGCGCGGCGGCGCAGGGCGCTGTCGGGGTCGGCGAGCGAGCGCAGCAGCCCGGCCTTGGCCGTGTTCCAGGCGTCGGCGGCCAGCTGGCGCACGCGCGGGCTGTCGAAGACGGCGGCCTTGGCCTCTTCGAGCCGCACCATCGTGGCCGGGTCGTGCTGCAGGTTGTCGGCGAGGCGGGCGAGATAGCCGTCGATCGCGCCGCGCGCCTGATGCCGGGGATCGGCGCGCACGGCGTCGACGAACTGCACCGCTTCGCGATAGACCGTGTCGTCGACGAGGCGAGCCGCCATGCTCGGCACCCACGAGGGCAGACGGCGCGAGACCAGTCCCTGGAAGGTGTCGCGGTTGTTGCCGAGCCAGACGGCGATGTTGTCGAGCGCGAGATCGACCGCGCCGTGGTGCGCTCCGGAGCCCACCACGCGCTGCAACCACCCGCCGATCGACGGACCCCAGTCGGGGGAGAGCAGGTGCTCGCGCGCGAGGTCTTCGATCAGGCCCTGCACGTCGTCGTCGTCGAGGGCGGTGAGCACGCTCGTCGCGAGCGTGGCGCCCTCCGCGGCGACGCGTTCGGCGTGCGGGGGATCGGCCAGCCACGCCCCGGCTCGCGCCGACAGCGGGGTCGACTCGAGCTTGGCGCGCACCACGTCGCCCTCGAGGAAGTTGGTCTCGACGAACTCGCCCAACTGGCGGCCGATCTCGTCTTTGCGGCGCGGGATGATCGCGGTGTGCGGAATGGGCAGGCCGAGCGGATGCCGGAACAGGGCGGTCACCGCGAACCAGTCGGCGAGCGCCCCCACCATGCCGCCCTCGGCCGCGGCGCGGACGTACTGCAGCCACTCGACCTCTCGCTGCAGCGGGAACGAGACGGCGAAGACGAGGGCCATCGCGAGGAGCGCGCCGAGGGCCACGCCCTTCATGATGCGCAGGGCGCGGCGCCGCTCCTGATCGGCCGGGCTCAGCGCGGCCGTGGGCGTGCGGGCCATCAGCTCGTCACCGGACCGAGCCAGGCGGCAGCGGCCGTCGCGTGCGCGGACTCCGGGTCGGAGGGGTGGAACATGCCGGCCAGCACGTCGCGGTACAGCCGGCTCAGCTCGGTGCGGGAGAAGTAGGACGAGCCTCCGCCCACCAGGATGGCGTCGTCGACCACGGACTTGGCCGTCGTCACCGCGCGGTGCTTGACCCCGGCCAGCAGCGAGAACCAGCGTCCCCCGTGGTCGACCAGGGTGTCGACGTCGTGCGAGAGCACGGCGAGCTGCGGAGGAAGGGCGTCGTAGGCGAGCACCATGCCCGCCACACGGCGGCGGATGTCGGGATCGTCGGCGTAGACGGCGCCCGTCTTCTTCGACCGACGCACGGTCGCGGCCTCGACCGCGAGATCGAGGGCGCGGCGGGCGATGCCGGTGTAGACCGAGGCGAGCAGGATCTCGAACACCGCGAAGATCCCGAACACCAGCGCGTCGGGCTGCGGGCCCGGGTCGAGCCGCCGCACCACGCGATGCGCGGGTGCGTGCGCCCCGCGCAGCTCGGTGGTGCGGCTCTGCGTCCCGCGCATGCCGAGGGTGTCCCAGTCGTCGCGCGCGACGACGGCGTCGTCGTCGCGGTCGAGGAACGCGAACACCATCTTGGGCCCGTCGGCGGAGGTGCTGTCGAGCCCGTGCACGCCGAGGTGGTCCCACGCGGGGGAGAGGGAGGTGAAGATCTTCGTGCCCGTGAACCGGTACCCGCCCTCGCCGTCGGGCTCGGCGGTGGTGTCGCTGCCGAACAGCACGAGGTCGTTGCCGGCCTCGCTGATGCCGAACGCGAAGACCTCGCCGGCGGCAGCGCCCTGCGCGACGAACGCGAGGTCGTCGATGCCGCGGTCGTGGAGCACCTTGGCCACGCCCGTCCACACGAGATGCATGTTGATAGCGAGCGCGGTCGCGGGCGCGGCTCCGGCCAGGCGCTGCTGCAGCACCGAGGCCTGGGCCAGGCTCAACCCCGCTCCGCCCTGCTCCGTCGGGACGAGGATGCCGAGGTACCCCGCCGCACGCAGGTCGTCGAGGTCGTCGTGCGGGAACGTGTTCTCGCGGTCGTGCACCACCGCGCGCTCGCGGATGCGCGCGAGCAGATCGTCGGGCAGGTACCGAGCCGGATCGAACGAGGTCATGGCATCCATTCTGCTCGTGCCCACCGACATCGCGGCCGTGCGCCTGCCGCGGCGGCGACGCCCCGCCCGTCGATCGCCCCCAGAATGGATGCCATGATCTCGACCGAGATGGCCCTGGCCCTGCGCGAGGCGGGTCTGGTGTGGCATCCGCGTTCCGGCGACCGGTTCCAGCTCGACGAGCCCGAGTTCGAGGCCGACGTGTTCACCGTCAGCGACATGACCGTCGAGCCTCGGGATTATCCGACCGGACGCATCCTCGCGTTCAACGGCACCACCGAGTGGGCGTTGGACTCGGTCGCGACCGAGGAAGCGCTGTGGCTGCCGTCGGAGCTGCAGTTGCGCGAGATGCTGCGCTCGACCTTCCGCTCGCTGCGCCGGCTCTCGGACACGTACGAGGTCGAGATCTCGGTCGGCGGATCGACCCTCGTCTTCGACCACCCCTCGCCCGAGGACGCCTACGCGCTCGCCGTGCTGGAGCTGCTGCGCCGGACGCACTGAGCGGGAACCGGCGCCGCGGCGCCGGGACACGCGTCCTCGGAGCGTACGGGCCGGAAGGGGAGCGGATGCCGGGGTGCCCGGCATCCGGTCAGGTGATCGTCTCGACGGGTTCGGTGTCGGGGATCGGGCTCGAGTCGCGGTGGCGCAGGTCGGGGAAGCCGCGCACGAACACCGCGGCGACGACGAAGCCGGCCACGGCGAACGCCGCGGCGGCGATGTACGCGCCGGTGGGGCCGATGCCGTCGACGAGGAACCCCGCGACGGCCGACCCCGCGGCGGCGCCGATGAGCTGGCCCGTGCTGATCCAGCCGTAGGCCTCGGCGGTCTCGCTGAAGCGGACGCTCGCGGAGGTCATCGCGAACATCACGGCGAGGGCGGGCGCGATGCCGGCGCCCGCGACGAGCAGGGTCGCCCCCAGCCACCACGCGTTGAGGGAGACGATCGTGAGGGAGAGGCCGAGGGCGACGATCGCGAGACGGCGCGCCATGGCCCACGGGCCGATCGGGATGTGACCGAACGAGAGCCCGCCGGCCAGGCTGCCCACCGCGAAGACCGCCAGGATCAGGCCGGCCTCGAGACCGCCGTGGTCGAAGGTGGCGACGACACCGGCCTCGACCGCGGCGCACGCGCCGATGAGAAGGAACCCGGTGGCGGTGGCGAGGATGACCGGCGGCTTCGTGAGCACGCGCCCCAGGCCGCGGCGGCTGCGCGGGATGCGCACGCGACCGACCTCGGGGCTGAGGATGAACCACGCACCGCCGCCGAGCAGGATGACGACCACCAGCAGCAGCCCGGGGACCGTGCCGACCTGCGTCGCGACGAGCGTGATGAGCACCGGCGCGAGCACCCAGATGATCTCCTGCAGGGAGGCGTCGAGGGAGTACAGCGGGGTCAGCTGCTTCGAGTTGACCATCTTGGGGTAGATGGTGCGCACCGCCGACTGGATCGGCGGGGTCGAGAGTCCGGCGACGAGACCGAGGGTCATGTACAGCGGCAGGGGCATCTCGATCAGCGCGAGGGTCGCGATCGCCGCCGCGCACACCAGGAGCGTGACGGTCAGTACCCGGCGCATGCCCCAGCGGCCCATCCAGCGGCTCGTGACGGGACCCGCCACGGCCTGTCCGATGCTCGTGGCGGCCAGCACGAGGCCCGCGGCGCCGTACGAACCCGTGACGTGCTCGATGTGCAGGAGAACGGCGAGGCTCGTCATCCCGTTGGGGAAGCGCGCGGTCAGCTGCGCGGCGATGATGCGCCCCACGCCAGGGGTTCGAAGGAGTTCGCGGTAGCCGGCCACCGGTCAACGTTACAGCCGACCTCCCACATCCGTGCCGACGGGCGGTGTCGTGCCGGGGCCGGTCCGACGCGGATGCCGCGGCGCGCTGCGCCGTGCCGCGCTGCGCCGTGCCGCGGTCGGGGAGCGGATGCCGCGAGGTCACACGATCGGCGCGAGATCACACGGTGGGTGGGCGGCGGATGCGGTGTTCTCGCGCCGATCGCGTGATCTCGACGGGGCGGACGGTGCGCCCGGTCGGCGACACGCCGCGACACGCCGGAGGACGAATTCCACCGCCTGTGCAATGTCGGAACCCCCGTCTAGCGTCCGGTCTGTGGACAGATGGGCTCGACCGCGACGACAACCGCGGAATCGCGCCTGTTAACGACATCCGGGAAGGGGGTCGATCTGTGGATGGAATCGTGGACAACCTGTGTTGTACATGGGGAGAGACGGTGGAAAATCACACGGATGTAACTACTACCCCTTGTGGTTACTCCCGATGTCCGTCCCCATATGTAGTATTGAGGTCCCGGCGAGCCCTGCCCGCCCGGACGACGATTTTCCAGGGGAGAGAGAGAACGACATGGCGATCACGGTCTACACCAAGCCGTCCTGCGTCCAGTGCACCGCGACCTACCGCGCACTCGACTCGAAGGGCATCGAGTACAACGTGCTCGACCTGTCCGAAGACCCGTCGGCGCTCGAGCAGGTCAAGTCGCTCGGGTACCTGCAGGCCCCCGTCGTCATCACCGACGAGGACCACTGGTCGGGCTTCCGTCCCGACAAGATCGACGAGCTCGCGTCGCGCCTCGCCTGATCCGGCGACAGGCTCTCAGACCCCCGTCATGAGCGCTGTCGTGTCGGCGACCGAGGCCCCTCTGCTGGTCTACTTCTCGAGCGTGTCGGGCAACACCGCGCGTTTCATCGAGAAGCTCGGCAAGCGGGCCGTGCGCATCCCGCTGCGGCCGACCGATCCGCCCCTCCACATCGACGAGCCCTTCGTGCTGGTCACCCCCACCTATGGCGGGGGTGCCGGCCGGGGCGTCGAGAAGGGCGCGGTCCCCAAGCAGGTCATCCGCTTCCTCAACGAGGAACGCAACCGACGCAACATCCGCGGAGTCATCTCCGCGGGGAACACGAACTTCGGCGACGCCTTCTGCCTCGCCGGCGACATCGTCGCGCGCAAGTGCGCGGTGCCGCATCTATACCGACTGGAAGTTTTCGGCACCCCCGACGATGTCGAGCGGGTCACCGAGGGATTGGAACGATGGTGGAAGTTGAGCTGACCGACGTGGACTTCAAGACCGAAGCGCGGTTCGAGGGGCTGGATTACCACGCCCTCAACGCGATGCTGAACCTGTACGACGCCGACGGCAAGATCCAGTTCGACGCCGACAAGCGCGCGGCGCGGGAGTACTTCCTGCAGCACGTCAACCAGAACACCGTGTTCTTCCACTCGCTCAAGGAGCGCCTCGACTACCTCGTCGAGAAGGAGTACTACGAGCCCACCGTGCTCGCGAAGTACTCGATGGAGTTCATCCAGGAGCTCAACGACCGCGCGTACGGCGCGAAGTTCCGCTTCGAGACCTTCCTCGGCGCGTTCAAGTACTACACGAGCTACACGCTCAAGACCTTCGACGGGAAGCGCTACCTCGAGCGTTTCGAGGACCGCGTCGTCATGACCGCCCTCGCCCTCGCCGACGGCGACCAGCGCCTCGCGGTGCAGCTGGTCGACGAGATCATCTCCGGTCGGTTCCAGCCCGCGACCCCCACGTTCCTCAACGCCGGCAAGGCGCAGCGCGGCGAGCTCGTGTCGTGCTTCCTGCTGCGCATCGAAGACAACATGGAGTCGATCGCGCGCGGCATCAACTCCGCCCTGCAGCTGTCCAAGCGCGGTGGCGGCGTGGCCCTGCTGCTGTCGAACATCCGTGAGTCGGGTGCGCCCATCAAGCAGATCGAGAACCAGTCGTCGGGCATCATCCCCGTCATGAAGCTGCTCGAAGACAGCTTCAGCTACGCCAACCAGCTCGGCGCGCGTCAGGGCGCGGGCGCGGTGTACCTCAACGCGCACCACCCCGACATCCTGCGCTTCCTCGACACCAAGCGCGAGAACGCCGATGAGAAGATCCGCATCAAGACGCTGTCGCTGGGTGTCGTCATCCCCGACATCACGTTCGAGCTCGCCAAGAACGGCGAGGACATGTACCTCTTCTCGCCGTACGACGTCGAGCGCGTGTACATGAAGCCGTTCGGCGACATCTCGGTGACCGAGAAGTATCGCGAGATGGTCGACGACCCGCGCATCAAGAAGACGAAGATCAACGCGCGCGAGTTCTTCCAGACCCTCGCCGAGATCCAGTTCGAGTCGGGTTACCCGTACATCATGTTCGAAGACACGGTGAACAAGGCGAACCCCATCGCCGGACGCATCAACATGTCGAACCTGTGCTCCGAGATCCTGCAGGTCAACACGCCGACTACGTACAACGAGGACCTCTCGTACGACAACATCGGCAAAGACATCAGCTGCAACCTCGGCTCGATGAACATCGCCCTGGCGATGGACGGCCGCGATCTGGGCCTGACGGTCGAGACCGCGATCCGCGCCCTCACCGCCGTGAGCGACCAGAGCCACATCGCCTCGGTCCGCTCGATCGAGGACGGCAACGACCGTTCGCACGCCATCGGCCTCGGGCAGATGAACCTGCACGGCTACCTCGCTCGCGAGCACGTCTACTACGGCTCCGAAGAGGGCATCGACTTCACGAACATCTACTTCTACACGGTGCTGTTCCACGCGCTGCGGGCCTCGAACCGCCTCGCGATCGAGCGCGGCACCTCGTTCGACGGCTTCGAGAACTCCACCTACGCGTCGGGCGAGTTCTTCGACAAGTACACCGACCAGGTGTGGGCTCCCGCGACCGAGAAGACGAAGGAGCTGTTCGCCGGCATCCAGATCCCGACGCAGGACGACTGGCGCGAGCTGAAGGCCTCGGTGCAGGCCCACGGCATCTACAACCAGAACCTGCAGGCGGTGCCCCCGACCGGTTCGATCTCGTACATCAACAACTCGACGAGCTCGATCCACCCGATCGCCTCGAAGATCGAGATCCGCAAGGAAGGCAAGCTCGGCCGCGTCTACTACCCGGCGCCGTTCATGACGAACGAGAACCTGGAGTACTACCAGGACGCGTACGAGATCGGTTACGAGAAGGTCATCGACACGTACGCCGCCGCCACGCAGCACGTCGACCAGGGACTGTCGCTGACGCTGTTCTTCAAGGACACCGTCACCACGCGCGACATCAACAAGGCCCAGATCTACGCCTGGCGCAAGGGCATCAAGACCATCTACTACATCCGTCTGCGTCAGCTGGCACTCGAGGGCACCGACATGACCGAGTGCGTCTCGTGCATGCTCTGACCCGCTGACCACCATCGATCAAGGACACAGGAACGACATGGCTGAGAAGCTGCAGTTGCTGAACCACGTGCAGGCCATCAACTGGAACCGCATCCAGGACGACAAGGACCTCGAGGTCTGGAACCGTCTGGTGAACAACTTCTGGCTGCCCGAGAAGGTGCCGCTGTCGAACGACATCCAGTCGTGGAACACGCTCACCCCCGAGGAGCAGACCCTCACGATGCGCGTGTTCACGGGGCTCACGCTCCTCGACACGATCCAGGGCACGGTCGGCGCGGTCTCGCTCATCCCCGACGCGATCACCCCGCACGAGGAGGCCGTCTACACGAACATCGCGTTCATGGAGTCGGTGCACGCTAAGAGCTACTCGTCGATCTTCTCGACGCTGTGCTCCACGAAGGAGATCGACGAGGCGTTCCGCTGGTCGACCGAGAACGAGTTCCTTCAGAAGAAGGCGCGCATCGTCATGGACTACTACCGTGGCGACGACCCGCTCAAGCGCAAGGTCGCCTCGACGCTGCTCGAGTCGTTCCTGTTCTACTCGGGCTTCTACCTGCCGATGCACTGGTCGAGCCGAGCGAAGCTCACCAACACGGCCGACCTGATCCGCCTCATCATCCGCGACGAGGCCGTGCACGGCTACTACATCGGCTACAAGTTCCAGCGTGGTCTCGAGACCGTCGACGAGGCGCGGCGCCAGGACATCAAGGACTACACGTTCTCGCTGATGTACGAGCTCTACGACAACGAAGTGGGCTACACGCAGAGCCTCTACGACTCGGTCGGACTGAGCGAGGACGTCAAGAAGTTCCTGCACTACAACGCCAACAAGGCGCTGATGAACCTCGGCTACGAGGCGATGTTCCCCGCCTCGGTCACGAACGTGAACCCGGCGATCCTGTCGGCCCTGTCGCCCAACGCCGACGAGAACCACGATTTCTTCAGTGGCTCGGGTTCGTCGTACGTCATCGGCAAGGCCGAGGCGACGGAAGACGACGACTGGGACTTCTGACCGCACCTTCATCGAGAGCCCCGCGCGAGTAATCGCGCGGGGCTCTTCTCGTCGGCGTTCACTCGTCCTATGAGGTAAAGCTCATTGCCTATTGCCTATAGGATGACATCATGAAACGCCCCCCGCTCACCCCGCGCTCCGTCATCGTCACGGCCGCCGACCTCGCCGATGTCCACGGCCTCACCGAGGTGACGCTCTCGGCCGTCGCCCGCGTCCTCGACGTGCGCACGCCGAGTCTGTACGGACACGTGCGCGACCTCGCCGCCCTGCGTGACGGGGTGACGATCCTCGCCCTCGGCGAACTCGCCGACCGCGCGGGCGAGGCGATCGCCGGGCGGTCGGGGCGCGAGGCCCTGCGCGCGCTGTGCGACGCGCACCGCGACTACGCGCGCACCCACCCCGGCCGCTGGGAGAGCCTTCAGCGCCGCGCCGCCGACGCCGTCGTGCGCAGCGACGAGGCCGCCCGATCGAGCCGGGCGCTCGCCGCGGTCCTGCGCGGCTACGGCATCGACGAGAGCGACCGCGTCCACGCGACGCGGCTGGTGGGGTCGTTCCTCAACGGCTTCCTGCACCTCGAGCACGTCGGCAGCTTCGCGCACAGCGCCCCACCGGCCGACGACTCCTGGGCACTGCTCATCGACCGCCTCGACGGGCTGCTGGCCCACTGGCACACGAAAGACGCGAAATGATCACCACCCCCCTGACCCTCGATCTCGTCCGCGGCGGCGCCGAGCTCGAACCGATCGAGCATGGCTCGCGCCTGCGCCTGCACCGACTGCCGCTGCCGTACCGGTCGCGCGAGGCCGACGCCCAGTTGACGATGGTGGAGCGCCAGCCGTCCGGCATCCATCTGCGCTTCCGCACGACCGCGACCGCGATCGTCCTGCGCCTGCACGCGACGCGGGTATCGTACCGGGGTCTCGAACGCGCGCGCGGCCAGGTCGACGTCCTCGTCGACGACGTGCTCGTGCAGCGACGGCCGCTCGAGGCCGGCGACGCCCTCGAGCTCGACCTGTCCACCGGCGACGCGACCCCGCGGCCCGGCGAGGACGACGTCGTGACGGTGGGCGCGCTCGCACCCGCGGAGAAGACCGTCGAGATCTGGCTGCCGCACAACGAGCAGGTCGACCTCGTCTCGCTCGACTCCGATGCCCCGCTCGCCCCCATCGACGACCCGCGACCGGTGTGGGTGCACCACGGCAGTTCGATCAGTCACGGCTCGAACGCCGCCGCGCCCACCGAGATCTGGCCGGTCGTCGCTGCCCGCGCCGCGGGCGTGCAGCTGCGCAACCTCGGCTTCGGCGGGAGCGCCATGGTCGACCCGTTCCTGGCCCGCGTGATCCGGGATCAGGATGCCGACCTCATCAGCGTCAAACTCGGCATCAACGTCGTGAACGCCGACGCGATGCGCGCCCGCGCGTTCGTTCCCGCGGTCCACGGTTTCCTCGACACCATCCGCGAGGGGCACCCCGACACCCCGCTCCTGGTGGTGTCACCGATCCACAGCGGCATCCACGAGAAGACCCCCGGACCGGGGGCGTTTGATCCCGACAGCCTGCGCGACGGGGCCGCCCGGTTCGTCGCGACGGGTTCGGCCGCCGAGGTCGCCCGGGGCGCGCTCACGCTCGAGGTCGTGCGCGATCTGCTGGCGGGGGTCGTCGCCGCACGGGCGGATGATCCGGCTCTGCACTACCTCGACGGCCTGTCGCTGTACGGCGCCGACGACGCGGTCGCCCATCCGCTGCCGGACGGTCTGCACCCCGACACGGAGACGCACCGGCTGATCGGCGAGCGTTTCGCGGCGGCAGCGTTCGCGGCGGGCGCGCCCCTCGGTCGCTAGGGGGAGCGAGGGTCCGGCCGACCACGCGCGCTGTCGGCGCGGGCACCGAGAGGGGAGCGCGGACGGATGACGCGGGGCGGTCGGTTCAGGCCGGCCACTCCCGGGCCTCGAGCCGCTCGAGCAGCAGCTCGACCGCCGAGCCCTCCATGCCGCGCACCCAGCGCTGCGTCTCGGAACCGCGCGACGACACGGTGCGCCCGCGTTCGCCGCGCTCGAGCCGCACCTCGACCTTCCCTGATGCGACGCCGACCCCGCGCAGCACGCCGGCGGCGACCATCGCGGCGAGGGGATCGTGCAGGGCGCACCGACGGTCGGGGAAGACGCGACCGGCGTAGAAGTCGAGGTACAGCGGCAGCATCGCGGCGAGCGCCTGCGGAAGGGCGCCGGGGATCGCCGCCAGACGCACGAGGTCCGCTTCGTCGAGCGTCTGCGTCATCGTGACGTCCAGCGGCACGAGCGTGGTGTCCCACTCCTGCTCGAACACGAGGGCCGCGGCTTCGGGATCGTTGTGGATGTTCGCCTCGGCCCACGGCGTGACGTTCCCCGAGTGCGCGAAAGCGCCGCCCATCACGACGAGGTGGTCGAAGGCGGCGACGCCCGGAGCTTCGGCGTAGGCCGCGAGATTCGTGAGCGGGCCGAGGGCGAGAACGACGAGATCCGGATGCCGCGTCGCCAGGTGATCGATGAGCTCGACCGCGGGGCGCGCGTCGTGGGCCCGCGCGGCGGCGGTCAGGGCGATCCCGCCGACGCCGTCGTCACCGTGCACGTGCGGAGCGCCTCCTGCGTACGCGCGCTCGCGGAAGTCGTGCGCACCCACGGCGACGGGGATGTCGTGCACCCCGGCGAGCTCGAACAGCGAGAGCGTGTTCGCGGCCGCGCGGGCGGCATCCGTGTTCCCCGACACCGTCGTGACCCCCACGACCTCGACGGCCGGCTCGGCCAGCAGATAGGCCAGGGCGAGGGCGTCGTCGATGCCGGTGTCGCAGTCGACGAGGATCGGGCGGCGGGTCATGCGCCCGCTCCGTAGGTGTCGAGGTGCGAGAGGCGGGGCTGCGACGCCGGGTCGGCGACCGCGGCCGCCCCCACCGCGCAGGCCCGCGCGAGGGCCTCTTCTTCGCCGTCACCGCGCAGGATCCCGCAGACCAGGGCGGCGCAGAACGCGTCCCCGGCGCCGACGGTGTTGACGACGGTCGCGGGGACGCCGGGGGCGGATGCCACGAGCTCGCCGTAGCGGTACAGGCGCGCCCCCGCGGCACCGAGGGTCACGCACAGCAGTTGGGCGTCGTGCAGCTCGGGGAGCTGGGCGTACTCGGTCTCGTTGACGATCACGAGATCGCATGCGTCGATCACCGACCGGGGGAGCGGGCGGGCGGGGGCGGCGTTGACGGCGAGGAAGCTCGACACCCGCGCGGCGGCGATCACCACGTCGTCCGCGACCTCGAGCTGGAGCAGGACCGCGCTGTCGGGCTCGATGCCGAGCCGCGATGCGTCGATCTCGGCGTTGGCTCCCGGGCACACCACGATCGAGTTCTCACCCGTCGCGTCGACGACGATCAACGCCGTCCCGGTCGCGGCCCGCACCGTCTGCACGCCCGACGCGTCGATGCCGTCGGCCGCGAGCTGCGCGCGGATGCCGCGCCCGTCGAGGTCGTCGCCCACCGCGCCGATCAGTCGGACCGCGGCGCCCAGACGCGCCGCGGCGACCGCCTGGTTCGCGCCCTTGCCGCCCGGGCCGCGCTGCAGCACGCCGTCGGCGACGGTCTCTCCCTCCGCGGGGGCGCGCTCGACGCGCGCGGTGAGGTCGACGTTGATCGCGCCGACGACGGTGAGGGAGGGGGAAGCCATGCGCGGCTCCTTTCGAGGTCAGTGCAGCAGCAGCTTCGCCACGATCAGCAGCGCCGACACCAGTGCGGCCCCGATCGCCGTCAGGACCACGCCGACGGGGGAGTATCCCCGCAGGCGCGCGCCCGCCGTCGCCACGACCACCAGGTACATCATCGCTACGCCGACGCCCCACAGGAGCGCGGTGGGCAGGTCGACGCCGAACGCCACGAGGAGGACGACCACCAGCAACGGAAGGAACGTCACCGACACCATCGGCGCGCTCACCGCGAGATGGTGGCGGAAGATCGCCCACGGGCGTTCCGCCGAGGTGTCGCCGAGGCAGTACGCGAACACGTGGGTCGCGAAGTAGACGAGGTTGGTCAGGGCGACCACCGCAACGACGACTCCGAGGTCGGATCCACTGAGGCCGATGAGCGTCGACGCCGAGACGAGCGCGCCGTAACAGCCGGCGCTGATCCGCTCGGCGGCGTCGTGTCCGAGTCTGCGCGGGGCCGTGGCATCCATCGCCGTCATCCTCTCGCCGCGCGCCGACGCAGGCCCGCCGACACGATCGCGACCACCGTACCGACCGCGACGCCGATCACCGTCTCGATCACGCGGTCGCGCAGCAGCAGGTCGGGGGAGGCGGGCGAGGCGAGCGAGATCATGAGCAGAGCGAGCGGGGTGATGAAGAGCATCGCGATGCCGTAGTTGCGTCCGACGAACAGCTCCGCTCCGGCCTGCAGCACCACCGCGACCACGATGACGAGCCACGGCGGGAGGTGCAGGGCCAGCAGCCCCGCCGCGATCAGCACCCCGAGCAGGGTGCCGACGAGTCGTTGGACGCCGCGGATCAGACGGGCCGTCACGTGCGCGCCGCCCACGGCCGCGACCGCGCCCACCATCGCCCAGTACCAGTGCGTGCCGACCAGCAGGGCCCCCGCGACGCCCGCGAGCAGGGCCGCGGTGCCGACGGTGGCCGTCATCTCCCACGCGACCGAGCCGATCGGCGGTCGCGGTCGGGTCGGGCGCGCCCACGACCCGCGGCGGGCGAGCACGAACACCACGGTGACGAGGAGGCTCCACAGCACGCTGGCCCCGCCGACCGCGACGACGGTCGCGAAGGTGGAGGCCGTCGCCGGGAAGCTGGCGGTGGCGCCGGCGGCGAACACGGAGAAGAGGGCACCGGGCGGATGCCACTGGGCCCGGTAGGCGAAGAGCGTCACGACCGCGGCGACCACGGCGACGACCGCGACGCTGACCAGCGCCGGGGTCGACAGGGCCGAGAGCGCCGTGCCCACGATCATCGAACCGACGAGGATCGCCCCCGCCGTCGCCTGCATGCGCACGCGGGTCCGCGGAGCGTCCGTGCGGCCGTAGAGGGCGGCGAACGCGCCGAAGCTGGCGTAGACCGCCAGGTCGAGGCGGTTCAGCAGCAGAAGAGCGATCAGGGGGATGCCGACGCTGAGCACAGCCCGCACCGCGACCCGGTGGTCACCGCGATGGGGTCCGACCCGGATGACACCGGTCCACACGCGCCCCCGGGATTCCGCCACCGGTCCAGCCTACGCGTCCGACGGTGCGTGCCCCGCTCTCCGTCGCGGCGTCAAGGCCGTGGCATCCGCGGCTTCATCTGGTGGGGTGGAGGAATGGATGCCGACCGCGAGAAGGGCCCCATCGAGCCCGGTCCCGAGCCCGACACGTCGACGGCTGCCGAGGGCGAGCGGTCCGACCCGACCCTGGACGGCGACGACCAGCCGGTCGAGTGAGCGACGGCGGGGTCGTCTCGACGTCGAACGGAGCAACGGGGCCGCGCACGCGCCCTGCGTAGGGTGGGAAGCCCCGACCGATCGAGGAGAGACGTGTTCCGCACGCCCCTGACCCTGTTCCGCACCCTCGCGATCGCCGAGGCGATCTCGTGGACGCTGCTCATCGCCGGCCTGATCCTGCGTGCCACGGCCGACCTGTCGGTGGCGGTGTCGATCGGTGGCGGCATCCACGGCTTCGTCTTCCTCGCCTACGGCGCGACGGCCGTGCTCGTGGCGCTGAATCAGCGCTGGGGTGTCGGCCCGGCCGCGGTCGCGATCGTCAGCGCGGTCATCCCCTACGCCACCGTGCCGACCGAGATCTGGCTGCACCGCACGGGACGGCTGCGCGGCGCGTGGCGCCTCGACGAGAGCGAGGATCCGCGCGACCGGCGCCCGCTCGACCGCCTGCTGCGGTTCTTCCTGCGGCGCCCCGCGATGCTGGGCCTGATCCTCGTGGCCGTCGTCGCGGTGGTCTTCGCGGTGCTGCTGATCCTGGGCCCTCCCGGCGGGAAGGGCTGACGCCTCCTTCGCCGTCGCGGGTTTCAGCGCACGTGGATGCGCACGCTCGCGGGGGCGATGCGGCACGTCGCGAGGAACGTCTCGACGGTGCCCGAGACGGTCGCCGCGGCCCGGCCGACGCCGAGGAACGCGACCGCGCTCTGGCGGGCGCGCTGACTCGCCGCGTGATCGATGAAACGCCGCATGACGCCTCCCGCGCGGCCCGAGTACGACACGTCCAGTTCGACGCCCAGCACCGGGCCGGTGACCGACTCGACCCTCCACTCGACCGCGGCGACGCCTCCGCCGCGGCTGGTCATGACGAGCGAGATCGACCCGCATTCCTCCCCGCCGACTTGCTCGGTGCGCAGAGGCTCGGATGCCGGGGTCGTGTCGGCCCCGCACAGTGAGATGGCGTGCAGTCGTGCGTACTCGCGGCCGGTCGCGGTGATGCTGGAGCAGTCGGCGAGCATCGGGGTCGAGGCGGTGTCGTCGAGGGGGTCGGCTCCGGTGGCGGCGCGGACCGGGGCGATGCCCGCGGCCAGGGGCGCCGTGCGGACCGCGGCGGTGGGGCCGGCACCGGGGGCGGAGGCGCCCTCGACCGCGCTCGCGCCGATCGGGGCGGGGGCGAGGCCCGCAGCCACGATAGCGGCGACGATCAGCGGGGTCGTGACGGCACGAGAGCGCACGGTCCTCACCTCCTCGTCGAGCGAGGTCGAATCTACGCCGCTGAGCTGAGGCGGCGCCATGGCATGGGTCGGGCGTCACGGGTCGGGCGTCACAGGTCGGAGGTCTCCGGTCGGACGTCGCGAGCTGGGCGAGGCGGGCCGGGCGGGGCGGGCCCGGGCACGGCGAGCCCGAGCGGGAGCGGCGTCGCGCGTCGAGCGTCGCCGCCGGCGTCACCGCGCGGTCGACGCCGTCACGGTGAACTTGCGGTCGCGGGCGATCTGCCGCGTGGGACCCACGATGCGCTCGAGGGCGGGGCGGTACTGCAGGGCGGAGTTCCACACCGTCCACAGTTCGCCGCCCGGTCGCAGCACGCGGGCCGCATCCGCGAACATGCGGGGAGCGAGACCGTCGGCGAGGGCCGCTCCGGCGTGGAACGGCGGGTTCAGCGCGATGAACGACGCGGAGTCATCGGCGTGCTTCGACAGCACGTCGTCGCGCTGCACGCGCACGCGGTCGGCGACGCCGTTGGCCGCGGCGGTGGCGCGCGCCGAGGCGACGGCGACGGCCGACTGATCGCACGCCAGGACGCGCAGGGAGGGATGCCGCACGGCCAGAGCGCTGGCGACCACGCCGGTACCGCACGCGAGGTCGATCGCCTCCGCGGCGCGGGGCTCCGGAAGGTGCGCGAGCAGCAGACGCGTACCGATGTCGATCGAGGCGCCCGCGAAGGCGCCGCCGAAAGCGCGCACGTGGATGCCGTCGACCTCCGCGGCTTCCGGGGTCGGTGCGGCCCCGTCGTGGGGTCCGCGCGCGAAGAGGACGCGCGACTTCTGGCGCGCGTGCGAGACGTCGACCCGGTCGAAGCGGTCGCGCAGCACGTCGTTCATCGCGAGGGTCATGTGCTTGAGACGACCGCCCGCGACCACGACGACCTCGGGGTCGGCGTGCAGGGCGATCAGCCCGGCGATGTCGGCCAGCGCGCGCAGCGATCGCGGCAGCCGCAGCAGCACGACGCGCGCGCCGCTCACGAGGTTCGCGTCGAGCGGGAGCGAGGCGTAGGTGCCGTCGAGCCCCGTGTCGGCCGCATTGGCGGCGAGGGCCCGCTCGCCGAGCAGTTCGTCCTGGTGCACCCGGATGCCGCGTGCTCCGGCAGCGGCGGAGGCCAGGGTGAGCGCTCCGTGCGTGTCGCCGATCACGACGAGCGCTCCCTGTGGAAGGTCGGCGCGCGCGGCATCCGACTCGTCGAGGATCAGCCGGTCGGCGGCATCGACGGCCCCCAGATCGGGGCCCTCGAGATCGGGGCGGCGACGGAGGGCGTCGAACGAGAAGGGCACCGTGCAACGGTACCGGGCGGGTCGGTTCGGTTCGCGCCTGAGCGCGCGTGCACGCACCGCGTCGGGAACGAGGGGGCGCGACCCGCGCCGGGAGCGCTTACCGGGTGCCGAAGTGGAAGGGCAGGGCCAGCGACGCCGACACCAGCAGGATGCCGAGGGCGAAGAACAGCGCGGGGGCCGCGAGCGAGAACGACAGTCCGGTCAGCAGCATGCCGCCGACGAACAGGATGAGCGAGACGATGAACATGGGGATCCCTTCGGTCGGTCCAGGCTATCGTGCCGCGTCACCCGAACCGGCCGCGCGACGGGCGGGTTGCGTCGCGGGGACCGCGGCATCCGCTCCCCGCGAAGGGGATGTCACGCGGCCGAGGGCGGCGTGCACCCACAGCGTGCTGCCCGCGACGGCGGCGGGCATGACCGCCACCGCCCCGAGCGGCACGAGGAAGCAGAGCTGCGTGGCGACGCCGAAGCCGAGCGCGCGGGCGCGGTGCGCGCGAATGATCGCGCGGCGGGCGCGACGGTCGAGGCCTCGAGCGGAGAGCGCCCGGGAGGTGAGCTCGTCGGCGAGCAGCCAGCCGGTCAGCAGCACTCCCGCGACGAAGCCCAGGGCCCCGCCGACGAAGGGGATGAGACCCAGGAGCCACGCGAGGAGGGCCGCCGGGATGCCGCGCAGGACGAGCAGGGCGCTGTCGCCCACCGCGCGCCAGAAGCCGTACTCGGCGTCGGGGACCTCACCGGTCGCGCTGTACTCGGTCGCGCGCCAGATGCGGTCGTAGAAGGGCTCGCCGACGGCGAGGGTCACGGCCGTGAACGACACGACGGCCAGCAGGAGGGCCGCACCGAACGACGCGACGCCGATCGCGGTGCGCAGCGCCCCCGCCCAGAACGGGACCCACCCGTCGGCGAACGGCGTCCAGTCGTCGACGAGGCCGGGGAGGGCGATGCCCCACGCCACCAGCGCGGCACCGAACACGAGACCCACGAGCGTCCCGGGGATGAGGCCGAGCGCCATGGCCCCCGGGGTGCGTCGCCACTGGCCGAGGCCGCGGAGCAGCAGGCCTGCCCCGGCGAGGAATTCGCGCATGCGGGAAGTCTGGCAGAGGCCACCGACACCGCGCGGTCGGTGCCCGGGTGTCGGAGGCCCCTGCCAGGATGCGGGTATGCGCATCCGCACGACCTCGACCCAGCGCACGTATCGCTACGTGCGTCTCGCGATCATCGGGGCGACGGTGTTCCTCGCGGTGGGCGTGGGGATCGAGCTGGTCGCCGGCGGCGCCCTCCCCTCGGTCAGTGCGTCGTACTACACCGCCGCGGGGCCGGTCTTCGTGGGGGCGCTCACCGCGATCGCCCTCGCGCTCCTCGCCCTCTCGGGCCGCAGCGTGGAGCAGGGGCTGCTCGACGTCGCCGCGGTGCTCGCGCTCGTGATCGCCTACGTGCCGACATCGGTCTCGTGCGGCACGGTCACGCGGTGCGTGCCCGTCGCGGTGCGCGCGACCGTGGCGAACAACGCCGCGGCGGTGGCATCCGTGGTGCTCCTGGGGGTGGTCGTGGCGCTGATCCTCGCGCGGGTGCAGGGCACGCTGAGTCGGGGAGTCGTGCTGACGGCCGCGGTGATCGCGGCGATCGTGGTCGCCGGAATCGTCTTCGGGGCGATGGCGCCCGAGGTCTTCTTCGCGGGGGCGCACGAGGTGGCGGCCGTCGCCTTCTTCGTGCTCATCGCGGTGGTCGCCGGCCTCGCGGCGTGGCGGCCGCAGTCGCGCGCCGCCGCGCACGGGCGGTTCCGGGCGGTCTACGCCGTCGTGGCCGCGGGGATCGCCGTGACGCTCCTGGCGCTGGTCGGGGGAGTCCTCGCGGGGGTGGATCGACGCGGTTTCCCTGTGGTGCTGGTGGGGGAGTCGGTCGCCCTGGTGCTGTTCGCGGTGTTCTGGATCGTGCAGACGGCCGAGCTCTGGCGCGAGGTCGACCCGGCGATCACGGCGCCGCGGGAATAGCCGCGAGGGTCAGGCGTTGAACTTGATACGACGGTGCTCAAGTTGCAGACTTGAGTCCACCGCACTCACGTATCACAGGAGACGGAATTGCCCGACAACTTCACCCCCGGCGCCGGGGAAGACGGCGCCCAGTCGTTCGACGAGTTCCTCGCGCGCTACCTCGCGGGCGAGCAGGCGCGTGCCGAGCGGTCGATCGATCTGAGCCGCTTCCTCAGCGCCCGCACGCAGGACGCCCTGCAAGAGGCCGGTCGCTTCGCGCTCGGCCGCGGTCAGCGCGAACTCGACGCCCTTCACGTGCTTCACGTGCTCGTGGGTCGCTCGCCCGCGAAGGACGCCGTCGCGCGCCTCGGGGCCGACCCCGCCGCGATCGCGCGGGCGGCCGAGAGCCGCCTCCCCGCCGCCGGTGCCCCGGCGCACGTCGACGGCGCCGTGGTGGCCGGATCCGTGCAGCGGGCCCTCTTCCACGCGTTCCAGGTCGCCCGCGCGGCCGGATCCACCTACGTCGACCCCGACCACCTGTTCTTCGCCCTGGTGCTCGCGCAGGACGCCCCCGCCGGGCAGATCCTCGCGCAGGCGGGCGTGACCGCCGAGGCCCTCACGCAGGGCGTGCGCGAGACGGTCGTGGGCGGCGAGCAGCCGGAGGCCCCGAGCGAGGCGGCATCCGCCACCCCGAACCTCGACCGCTTCGGCACCGACCTCACCGCGCGCGCCGCGGCCGGAGAACTTGACCCGGTCATCGGCCGTGCCGACGAGATCGAGCAGACCATCGAGATCCTCAGTCGTCGCACGAAGAACAACCCCGTGCTCATCGGCGAGGCCGGTGTCGGCAAGACCGCGGTCGTCGAGGGACTCGCGCGCGCCATCGTCGCCGACGAGGTCCCCGAGCAGCTCCGCGGCACCCGCGTGGTCGCCATCGACCTCGCCGCGATGCTCGCGGGCGCCCGCTACCGCGGCGACTTCGAAGAGCGCCTCACCCAGACGATGGACGAGATCTCGGCATCCGAGAAGCTCGTCGTCTTCATCGACGAGGTGCACACCCTCGTCGGCGCGGGCGGGAGCGGCGACGGATCGATGGACGCCGGCAACATCCTCAAGCCCCGACTCGCCCGCGGCGACGTGCACCTCATCGGTGCGACGACCCTGCGCGAGTACCGCACGATCGAGAAGGATCCCGCCCTCGAGCGGCGCCTGCAGCCCGTGCGCGTGGGCGAGCCCTCGATCACGGATGCCGTGGAGATCCTGCGCGGCCTGCGTCCGGCGTACGAGCAGCACCACGCCGTCACCTACACCGATGACGCCCTGCGCGCCGCGGTGGAGCTGAGCGACCGCTACCTCTCCGACCGCGTGCTGCCCGACAAGGCGATCGACCTCATCGACCAGGCCGGGGCGCGCCTGCGTCTGCGTCTGGGCGTCACGGTCGACACATCGGCGCTGCTCGAGCGTCTCGCGACCCTCGAGGCCGACAAGAACGCCGCCGTCTCGGCCGAGCACTACGAGGAGGCCTCGCGCCTGCGCGACGAGATCGCCGCGGTGCAGAGCCGGCTCGACGACGCCACGACCGCCCCGCGCGGTGCCGCGGTGGTGGACGAACCCGAGATCGCCGCGGTGATCAGCCGGGCGACCGGCATCCCCGTCGCCCGGCTCACCGCGACCGAGCGCGGTCGCCTCGCCGAGCTCGAGACCGAGCTGCACGCCCGTGTGATCGGGCAGGACGACGCGGTCGCCGCCGTCGCCAAGGCCGTGCGCCGCAACCGCACCGGCATGGGCGACGAGAACCGGCCCGTCGGATCGTTCCTGTTCCTCGGCCCGACCGGCGTCGGCAAGACCGAGCTCGCCAAGGCCCTGGCCGGCTCGCTCTTCGACGACGACGGAGCCGTGATCCGCTTCGACATGAGCGAGTTCGGCGAGCGGCACACCGTGTCGCGCCTGATCGGTGCCCCTCCGGGATACGTCGGTTATGACGAGGCCGGACAGCTCACCGAGCGCGTGCGTCGCAACCCCTACGCGGTCGTGCTGTTCGACGAGATCGAGAAGGCGCACCCCGACGTGTTCACCCTGCTGCTGCAGGTTCTCGACGACGGGCGCCTCACCGACGGCCAGGGACGCACGGTCGACTTCCGCAACACCGTGATCGTCATGACCTCGAACCTGGGCGCCGAGGTGCTGGCATCCCGCTCCGGAGCCATCGGCTTCACCACCACGGGACGCGAGTTCGCCGACGACGACCTGCGCGACCGCGTGATGGGCAAGCTGCGCGAGGCCATGCGGCCGGAGTTCCTCAACCGCATCGACGACATCGTGCTCTTCCGCAAGCTCGAGAAGGCGCAACTGCGCGAGATCGTCCGGCTGCTGCTGGGTGCCACCTCGCGTCGTCTGTCCGCGCGCGAGGTCACCCTCGAGGTGACGGATGCCGCCGTCGACCGTCTCGCCGAGGTCGGGTACGAGCCCGAGTACGGCGCGCGCCCCCTGCGTCGCGTCATCCAGCGCGAGATCGACGACCGCATCGCCGACCTCTTCGTCTCCGGCGAACTGAGCGACGGCGGGACGGTGACGGTGGATGCCACCGCCTCGGGCTTCGTGGTGATGCCCGTCGTGTCGGCGCTCGCGGCCTGACCCGGTTCCGTGGTCGACGCCCCCGGTGCTTCGGCGCCGGGGGCGTCGTCGTCGGTGGTCACGGTTGTGCCGCTCTGCCGTCGTGCGGAGGTGGGGGCTGTCGTGCCCGCTTTGGCGGCTCCGCGGCGGCGTGTCGTCGCTCGACTCCGCGGGACGGAGGAACGGGCGGGCCGGATGCCGCGGGCTCGGCGGCGTGTCGTCGCTCGACTCCGCGGGACGGAGGAACGGGCGGGCCGGATGCAGCGGGCGGAATGCCGGATGCCGCCGGCCCTGCCGCGATGTCGGAGGTTCGGGGCAGAGTAGACCCATGAGTCGCATCGGCACGATCTTCAGCCCGTACCCGCACCCGCCCGAACAGCTGCGCGATGCCGCGCGCGCGGCGGAGGACGCCGGCGTCGAGGAGCTCTGGCTGTGGGAGGACTGCTTCCGGTCGTCGGCGTGGGCGGCTGCCGCCGCGGCGCTCGCCGTGACCGATCACCTGCGGATCGGCGTCGGCATCGCGCCGCTCCCGCTGCGCAACGTCGCCGCCTCCGCCATGGAGGTCGCCACCATCGAGCGGATGTTCCCCGGCCGCCTGCTGCCGGGTTTCGGTCACGGCGTGCAGGACTGGATGCGGCAGGTCGGAGCCAAGGCGGCCTCGCCCCTCACCCTCATGCGGGAGCAGCTCCCCGCCCTCCGCGGGCTCCTCGCCGGCGAGACCGTGAGCGCCGAAGGGAGGTACGTGCGCCTGCGCGACGTCACTCTCGACTGGCCGCCCGCTTCGGCGCCCCTGGTCTACGCCGCCGCCGAGGGTCCGAAGACGCTCGCTCTGGCGGGAGAGGTGGCCGACGGCGTGGTGCTCGACAGCCGTCACACGGTGGCCGAGATCGCCGCCGCCGTCGAGACCGTGCAGGCCGCGCGTCGCGTCGCGGGCCGCGAGGGCCGAGCCGATGTCGTGGCCTACGTGCTGACGGCCTTCGGGCCCGGAGCGGGGGAGAGGGCCACGGCCACGCTGCGCGATCGTCCCGACGCGCACGATCGCGTGCTGGCCGGGTCGGTGAGCGACGTGGCCGAGGGTGTCGCCCGTTTCCAGGAGGCCGGGGTCGACGACGTCGTGCTGCTGCCCACCGACGATGCGGATCTCGGGGCGTTCTTCTCCGCGGTCGGACAGGTCTCCCTCGAGATCCCGGCTGCCGGAGGCGTGTCGTGACCGGGGTCGTCTCTCTGGGCGTCGCCGGATCGCTCGGGCCCGACGCGATCGCCGCCTTCGCGCCCGCTGTCGAAGAGGCCGGATTCCACACGCTCTGGGTCAACGACACCCCCGACGGCGACGCCCTCGCGGCGCTCGCCGCGGCCGCGCGCGTCACCGAACGGCTACATCTCTCCACCGGCGTCGTGCCCGTCGACCGGCGTCCCGCGGGCGAGATCGCCGAGCACGCGGCATCCCTGGGTCTCCCTCTCGAGCGTGTGACGATCGGCATCGGCTCGGGCATCGCCCGGCAGGGCGCCCTCGCCCGCGTGCGCGAAGCCACCGATGCCCTCCACGACGCCGGGCTGCCGCGCGTGCTCGTCGGGGCGCTCGGGCCCAGAATGCGTCGACTCGCCGCCGAGCGCGCCGACGGGGTGCTGCTCAACTGGGTCCCTCCGCGCGAGACCCGCGAGCAGGCGGCCGCGCTGCACGCGATCGCGCCGCGCACCCGCGTCGCCGTGTACGTGCGCACCGCGCTCGACCCGGAGGCCCGCGAACGCCTCGAGGCCGAGACGGCCCGCTACGCCGCTTTCCCGAATTACGCCGCGAACTTCGAACGGATGGGGGTGGATGCCATCGACACGACCATCCGCGACGGCGCCGACCTCGCCGCGGCCGTCGATGCGTACACCGCCGCCGCCGACGAGGTCGTGCTCCGCGCGATCGTGCCGCACGACACGGTCGAGGCGTACGTGGACTTCGTCCGGCGGGCGGCGCCGACGGCCGGGAGAGGGGAGCGGCGCCCCTAGGGTCGTGGCATGAGCATCTCGATCGCCGGACTGCCGCCCCTCGCATGGACCGGGAGCCACGGGCAGGCGGAGTACGACGCCCCCTCGGGCGAGCTGACCCTGCGGGCACGGGCGGGCGTCGACTGGACGAACGACGCGACCGGGGGACCGGCTCAGCACGAGGCGACGGCCCTCGCGTTCGACGCCCCCGCGGGCGACTTCGTGCTGTCGGCCCGCGTCGGGGTGCGCGGAGAGCGCGGGACGTTCGACGCCGGAGCCCTCGCGGTGTGGAGCGGCAGCGCGCACTGGGCCAAGCTGTGCAACGAGTACTCGCCCCAGGACGAGGCGATGGTCGTCAGCGTCGTGACGAACGAGTTCTCCGACGATGCGAACGGTCCGCTGCTCGACGCCGACGCGGTCTTCCTGCGGGTGGCGCGCGTCGGAGAGGCCTTCGCCTTCCACTTCTCCCGCGACGGCCTCGCCTGGCACTTCGTCCGCGTCTTCCGCCTGCACAGCCCCGCCCCTCTCGCGGTCGGGTTCCTCGCTCAGGCGCCCCTCGGCGACGGGGCGACGGCGGTGTTCGACCGGATCTCCTTTGCGACGACGACCCTGTCCGACCTGCGTGATCTGAGCTGAGCCACCCGCGGGACCGGTGAGGTCGGCGGCGTCGGGTGGAGCTCCGGGGTCAGCGCACCAGGCGGACGGTCTCCTCCATCGGCCCGAACGACGACTGCGCCCCGTCGGGGGTGAACCCGTTGCGACGGTAGAACGCACGGGCGCGGGGATTGTCGGCCGCCACCCACAGCGAGGCCGGGCGTTCGCCCAGCACCGCGTCGAGCAGGCCCTGCCCCGCGCCGGTGCCGTGCGTGGCCGCGAGGACGTACAGCATCGTCAGTTCCTCCGGCCGCACGGCGTCGGCATCCGTCGTCTGCTGCACGGCGGCGAACCCGACGATGCGATCCCCGGCGACGGCGACCATCGTCGAGAAGACGTCTTCGGCGAGGTTGGAGCGCCACATCCCGATCCGCGGCCCGACGGCGAACCACGGGCTCGTGTCCGGATCCTCGACGAAGCGACCGTACGTCTCGCGCCACGACGTGGCGTGCACGAACGCGATCCCCTCGGCATCCTCGGGTCGCGCGGGCCGGATGGTGATGCTCTCCTCAGCGGGCGGCGTCATGCCGGGAGCCTAGAAGACCCGGATGCCGCGCCGCCGAGGACGCGCGGGAGTCGTGCCCTCCGGCCCGGAGAGACGTCCGTCTTGCAAGAACCTTTCGCGGGCGCCGTGAATTGGCCCCGCGCCGAGGCGGCGGTGGCAGACTGACCGGATGCCACGACGTCGAGGACTCACGCTCCGCTCGATCTCCCGCGGGGTCCTGGCCCTGCTGCTGGTGGCGGCGGGCGTCGGTCACCTCACCTGGGGGCGGCGCGGATACCGCATCGTCGTGCCGGGATGGGCCACGCGACTGCTGCACACCGACAAGGACGCGATCGTCGTGGCATCCGGTGCCGTCGAGGTGGTGCTGGGGGTCGCGCTCATCGGGCTCCCCGCCGAGCGTCGACGCATCGGGGCCGCGATCGCGGCGTTCTTCGTCGCGGTGTTCCCGGGCAACGTGCACCAGTGGCGCACCGGACGTTCGGCACCCGGTCTGAACACCGACCGCTCGCGCTTCCTGCGGCTGTTCCTCCAGCCCCCGCTCGTCGCGTGGGCGTGGTGGGCGACGCGCGAGCGGTGACGCTCGGGGCGGTGCGCGCCTGTCGTCACCCGTCTCGGGGGGGCCGGTGCCGAGACCTTGTCCCACTTATGGTCGGTTGCGGGGGCGAAGACCGGCGATAAGTGGGACGAGCACCGCCATATTGGGGACGAGGTCGGCCGCCGTCGCCGCGGCTCGCTTCGCCCTGTGGCGGTGTGCGCGCGTTGTGACCCGGCGGCGGGCCGGTGCCGAGACCTTGTCCCACTTATGGTCGGTGGCGGGGGCGTGAACCGGCGATAAGTGGGACGAGCACCGCCATATTCGGGACGAGGTCGGCCGCCGTCGTCACAACCCGCACTGCCTTACGCCGTCGCGCGAACACCGCCCCGCAGCACCCCGCGCCAGAGCGCCCCACGCCAAGCGCCCCGCGACAGAGCCGCTCGGCCCCACCCCCCAGCGCCCCACGCCCGAGCCGCTCCGCCCCACGCCGCAGCGCCCCACCCCGGGGCCGCGCCTCAGGCCGCTTCGTCCAGCCCCATTACCCCGGTTTCGAAGGCGGCGCGGGCCAGGACCTTGTATCCGTGCTCGGGGAAGAACACCGTGAGGCGATCCTCCTCGACCCCCATCACCGTGCCGGTACCGAACTCGCCGTGGTGGACCGTGGAATCGATCCGGATGCCGTCGGCGTCGGCCGCAGCGGCATCCGGGGCCTCCGTCTCGATCGGCGCAGGAGCGACAGACCCCGCGTCGCAGCGGTCGCACGAGCCGCACTGCGCGGGGGTGTCGACCCCGAAGTACTCGAGCAGCGCGCGGCGGCGGCAGTGGGTGGTCTCGGCGTAGCCCCGCATGATCTCGATGCGCGAGGCGCGGATGCGCTCCTCGGCCTCGTCGCGGTCGCGGACGGCGGCCACGGCGTCTCCGGCCGACGCCTTAGTGCGCGCCGACACCCCGTCGGGGCCCGACTCGGCGAGCTCGCAGGCGACGAGCTGGTTGAGCACGCGTCCGATCGCGCGGGTGGAGCGGCCCGAGGCCGCGGCGATGTCCTTCGCGCGCAGCGGCGTCTTCGACCGCCGCAGTTCGTCCCACACCCCGGCGACGTCGGCCCGCTTGCTGTGCCCGCCGGCGAAGAAGGACCGCAGCGAGAAGTCCTCGGCGCGGTAGTGCAGGATCGCCCGCGCGGGTCGACCGTCGCGCGCGGCGCGGCCGATCTCCTGCGCGTACGAGTCGAGCGACTCGGTCACGTCGGCGTGGACGACGAGCCGCACGTCGCTCTTGTCGACGCCCATGCCGAACGCCGACGTCGCCACCACGACGTCGAGCTCTCCCGCGCTCCACGCCCCGTGCACCTCGTCGCGCCTCTTCTGCGCCATGGCACCGTGATACGCCGCCGCGCGCAGGCCGAGGGCGGCGAGCTCGTCGGCGTAGGCGTCGGTCTCTTTGCGCGTCGCCACGTACAGCAGCGCCGGGCCGCCGGCATCCTGCACATCGGCGATCACCGCGCGGCGCTTGTCGTCGTCGTGCTCGTGCCGGCGCACGGACATGTGGATCTCGGGGCGGTCCATGCCGCGCACCTCGAGGTGCGGATCGCGCATGCCCAGGCTCGAGACGATGTCGTCGCGGACGGGAGCGGATGCCGTGGCGGTGAGGGCCAGCACGGGCGGGCGCCCGAGCGCCTCGACCGCGTCGCCGATGCGCGCGTAGTCGGGACGGAAGTCGTGCCCCCACGCCGAGACGCAGTGGGCCTCGTCGACCACGACGAGGCGCACGTCGGCGCGCGCCAGCCGGTCGAAGACCTCGCTGTTGGCCAGCTGCTCCGGGGCGAGGAAGGCGTAGACCGCGTCGCCGCCCTCGATGGCCGCCCACGCATCGCGCTTCGCGCGGGCGCTCGTGCGGGAGTTGAGGGCGACGGCGGCGGGAGCGTCGGGAGCGCGGTCGATCGAGTCGATCTGGTCGCGCTGCAGCGCAAGGAGAGGCGAGATGACGACGGTCACCCCACCCAGCTCGCACCCCGCGATCTGGTAGACCGCGGACTTGCCCGCCCCGGTGGGGAAGACGACGAGGGTGTCGCGTCCGCTCACGACGGCGTCGATGGCCTCGGCCTGGCCCGGGAGGAGGTCGTCCCACCCGAAGACCTCGCGGGCGGTGCGAGCGGACTGCTCGAGGGTGGCGGGAGCGTTCACGTGGACCTCATTCCTGGGGGAGGCTCCCCAGCACACCCCAGACCTCCGACATCGGATCGGGGGTTGCGGGCGGGGCCGCCGTGTGGTCTGCGTTCTCCGTCGCCGCCGCGGATTCGTTTCGAGTGGGATGCCACGCGACTGACGCCGACGCAAGCGTCGGAGCGATGTCGGAGGGGGATGCCAGGATGCCGACATGCTCTTCGGCGACATCGAGACGACCCTCGCGGCGGTCACCGCGACCCGGTCGCGCCTCGCGAAGGTCGATGCTCTCTCGACCCTGCTGCGCGGACTCGCACCCGACGAGATCGTCCCCGCGGTGGGAATGCTCACGGCCTCCCCGCGACAGGGGCGGCTCGGGGTCGGATGGAAGACGCTGTCGAGTCGGGGCGGCTCCCACGCCGAGACCGCGTCGCTGAGCGTGTCCGACGTCGACGGGGCATTCGAGCGGCTCGCCGCTCTCGGGGGCAGCGGCTCGGCGGCGCAGCGCACCGCGCTGCTCGACGACCTCGCCGGTCGGGCCACCCCGGGGGAGTGGAACCTCCTCGTCCGCGTCATGACGGGGGAGCTGCGCACCGGGGCGCTCGAGGGCGTGCTCGTCGACGCGATCGCCGCGGCATCCGATCGCGAGGGGGCGGCGGTGCGTCGCGCGGCCATGCTGTCGGGCGACCTGGGAGAGACGGCGCTCGTCGCCCTCACCGGTTCGCCCGCCGACCTCGACGCCGTCGGCCTCGTCGTCGGCCGCGGGGTGCAGCCGATGCTCGCCTCCACCGCGACCTCGGTCGCCGACGCGGTGGCCGTCACGGGGCGCGCGTCGGTGGAGTACAAGCTCGACGGCGCGCGCGTGCAGGTGCACCGCCGGGGCGACGAGGTGCACGTCTACACCCGCACTCTCGCCGACGTCACGCACCGCGTCCCCGAGATCGTCGAGGTGGTCCGTTCGCTCCCGGTCTCCTCCGTGATCCTCGACGGCGAGACCCTCTCGCTCGACGACGACGGAGCGCCCCGGCCCTTCCAAGACACGATGGCGCGCTTCGGTGCCGAGGCCGCGCGCGAGATCGCCCTGCGACCGTGGTTCTTCGACATCCTGCACCTCGACGGGCGCGATCTCGTCGACGAGCCCCTCGCCGACCGGCTGACGCAGTTGGATCGCATCGCTTCCGCATGGCGCATCCCCGCGGTGGTCACCGACGACGTCGAGGCCGCCGATGCCTTCGCCCGCGCCGCTCTCGCCGCGGGCCACGAGGGCGTCATGGTGAAGGGGCTCGACGCTCCTTACACCGCGGGGCGGCGCGGCAAGAGCTGGCTCAAGGTGAAGCCGGTGCACACGTTCGACCTCGTGGTGCTGGGCGTCGAGCGCGGGTCGGGGCGACGGTCGGGGTGGTACTCCAACCTGCACCTGGGCGCCCGCGATCCCGAGGGGCGGTTCGGTGAGCCCGGTGGTTTCGTCATGGTGGGTAAGACGTTCAAGGGGCTCACCGACGAGCTGCTGCAGTGGCAGACGGCGCATTTCGCGGAGCGTGAGAACGGCGAGATCCCCGGTGGCATCCGTGTGGCCCCCGACACGGTCGTCGAGATCGCGATCGACGGCGTGCAGCGCTCGGTGCGCTATCCCGGCGGCGTGGCGCTGCGCTTCGCCCGCGTGAAGACGTACCGTCCCGACAAACCCGCGGCCGAGGCCGACACGATCGACACCCTGCGCGCGATGCTCCCGGGCGGCGCCGCAGCGACGGAAGGATGACGCGATGAGTCTGGCCCCCTGGCTCGACGGCGAGCTCGGCTACCGCAGCTTCGGCACCCCCGGTGCCCCGCGTGCGGTGTTCGTCCTGCGCACGGGTGACGTCGCGACGACCGATCCCGACGCGCGCGTGACGTCGGGGTTCGACGTGCGCGTGGTCGCCGTGGGGCTCGACGCCCCCGAACTCGAGGACCCTCCCGTCTTCGGCGGGCAGACACCGGCCGGTCTCACGGTCGACGCGCTGCGGGAGCTGCTGGAGCGCGAGGCGCCCGGCGCGACGGTCGGCCTGGTGGGCGAACGATCGGCCGGTCCGATCGCGATCTATCTGGCGGCGGCGATGGGTCCGGTGGTCGACCGTCTCGCGATCGTCGGCGTCGAGAGCCCCGTCGACCCCCTGAGCCGCGACCTGCGCACTCCGCTGCTCGACCACCTCGACGCCGAAGCGCTCGTCATCGTGGGCGGCCAGGGCCCGGCGGGGCACGACGACGCCCGCTGGTATGTCGACCGCATGCGCGCGGCCGAGCTGCAGGTCGTCCCCGACGACGAGATCGGCTCGGTGAACGGGCACGTCACGCTCACGTCGGTCTGGCAGCGCGTCCTCGCCCACGTCGCGCCCGGCACCGAGCGGCGCTGACCCGCCACGCCTCGCCGCGCGCCGCGCGCCGCCCCGCGCCTGCCGCGCCACGCGAAGTCGCGCCGCGGGCAGCCCCGCGCCTACCGCGCCACGCGCAGCCGCGCGACCGAACGCCCCGCCGCGCTCCGCGCAGTCGCGCGACCCGACGCCCCGCCGCGCTCCGCGCAGTCGCGCGATGCAACGCCCCGCCGCGCTCCGCGCAGCCGCGCGATGCAACGCCCCGCGGCGCTCCGCGCAGCCGCGCGACCCAACGCCCCGCGGCGCTCCGCGCAGCCCGGCGCCCGCCGCGCCCCGGCTCAGCCCCGCGCGACGGCGCGCACCTGCACGACGTTCGACTCCTCGTCGACCTCGACGTGATCGGTCTGGGCCTTGAGGAAGTCCGAGAAGCTGCGGAACCCGAGGGCCTTCTCGCTGAACGAGGGGTCGAGGCGCTTCATGAGGTCCTTGACCGCCGACGCGTGCAGCCACTCGCCGTCGGCGCGCTCCGCCTCGAGCTGCATCGCCCGCTCGAGCAGGTCGACCGCCGGGTCCTTCGAGCGCTTGCGGGCCCGCGGACGCGAGGGCGCGGCATCCTTGTCCTTCTTCGTCTCGGAGAGCTTCGGGATGCCCGGCAGGGAATCGTACGCATCGAAGCGGTCGCACGCGGCGGCGAGCGACTTCGCCGTCGAGCCGGCCACGCCCACGCCGACGACGTAGCGCCCCAGCCGCTTGCAGCGCTGCGCGAGGGGGACGTAGTCGCTGTCTCCTGCGACGATGACGACGTGCGTCAGGTCGGGCAGGCGGAACATGTCCTCCACGGCATCCACCGCGAGACGGATGTCGGCGCCGTTCTTCGCGTACGCCGCGGCGGGGAAGAGCTGCACGAGGTCGACCGCGCGCGCCACCAGTTGGGAGCGGTACTCGGCGTTGACCGGCGCCGACCAGTCGGCGTAGGCGCGCGTGAGCACGAGGGTGCCGAACGACGCGGCGTAGTCGATCACGGCGCCGACGTCGATCGTGGCCTTCGTCAGACGCTCGGCGATCTCGGGGTCCATCGGGTTCTCGGCGATCTTCTGCCGGTCGCGCGAGTAGGCGTTGCGCCCGTGCACCCGGTCGTACCACGACATCACGATGTTGTCGAAGTCGAGGTAGACGGCGACGCGGGCGCTCTGGGTGTCGGGCATGACTCCAGTCTGACCCGTGGCGAGGCCTGCGGGTAGCCACGGCGCGCGTCGACCGCTCGTTACGGGCGCGCGAAGCAGATCCCGGATGCCGCCGGGCCGCGGCCGCGCAGACCCCACGGCGGTCGGCTCGCCGGCGTCAACTCGCCCGCACCGACCACGCGGACGGTCGGCTCGCCCGCAAAGCCCCGCCCGCACAGCCCCGCCCGCGCCGACCCCGCGCCGCGCCCGCGCCGGCCCAGCGGCGCCGCCCTGCCCGCAACGCCCTGCCCGCGCAAACCCCGCGCCGCCGCGCCCCGCCGCCCCGGCCGCGCGGGCGGAGGGACAGGGCTCAGGCAGGAACTGACGCGGCGGGTGTCAGCGCTCGCCGGGGTAGACGACGCCGATCTGGCGGCGCACCTCGTCGAGGACGCCCATGATCGCCACGGTCTCGTCGATCGGGAGGACGTCGCTCGAGATCGCGCCGTCGGCGACGAGACGTTCGGCCGCGAGCGCCTGGTACTGCATCCCGCGTCCCTCGACCTCGCTCGTGTACTCCTCGGCGACCTTCTCGTCGGGCGTGATGACCCGGAACGAGGTGGGGGAGTACCAGACCCGGTCGATCTCGATGCGGGCCTCGGTGCCGACGATCTGCGCCGAGGTGGCGCCGGCCGCACGCGACGACGACACGGTGGTCGACATCGCGCCCCTGGCGTGGACGAACATCGTCGCCACCTCGGCGTCGCTGTCGGCGTCCGAGAGGCGCGCGAGGGCCGAGATGCGCTCGGGCAGTCCGAGCACGTCGACCGCGAACGAGATCGGGTAGATCCCGAGGTCGAGGAGGGCCCCGCCGCCGAGGGCGAGGTCGTTCAGTCGGTGGGCGGGGTCGGTCGAGATCTTCTGCGTGTGGTCGGCGGAGACGAGGCGGATCTCGCCCAGGGTGCCCGCGGCGAGGATCTCGCGGATGCGGACCATGTGGGGCAGGTAGCGCGTCCACATCGCCTCCATCGCGAGCAGGCCCTTCTCGGCGGCCTTGTCGCGGATCGCGGCGGCCTCGGCGGCATTGAGGGTGAACGGCTTCTCCACGAGGACGTGCTTGCCGTGCTCGAGGGCGAGCAGGGCGTTGTCGACGTGCGAGGGATGCGGCGTGGCGATGTAGACGATGTCGACGTCGGGATCGGCGACGAGCTCCTCGTACGACCCGTGGGCGTGCGGGATGTCGTACTGCGCCGCGAAAGCGCGAGCGCTGTCGAGGCTGCGCGAGCCGACGGCGGTGACGTCGAGTCCCGCCGTGCGCAGGTCGGAGGTGAAGGCGTGCGCGATGCCGCCCGTTGCGAGGATGCCCCAGTGCAGTCCGGTCATGCGCTCCACCGTATCCGTGGTCGCAGCCCCGCGGCGCGGGCGGGCCGCTGTGCGAAGATCTCCTCCGTCCCGCTGCGGGCAGCGGCTCGCCGCCTGCGCGGCCCGTTCGTCCGCCCCGCGATCCCCGCCTATCCGGCCGGCGCGCGCGGTCCTAGGCTCGGGGCATGACGCCCGTCGACCGCTTCCGCGAGCTCCTGGCCATCCCGACGGTGTCTCGGCCCGATCCGTCCGAGACCGACGCGTCGGCCTTCGCGCTGTTCCGCGCGGCCCTCGAGCGCCTCTACCCGCTGACCCACGCGCACCTCGAACGCGAGATCGTCGCCGGAGACTCCCTGCTGTACCGCTGGAGGGGCGCGACGCCCGATGCTCCGCTGCTGCTGCTCGCGCACCAGGACGTCGTGCCCGTCGACGGTCAACCCTGGCATCACGACCCCTTCGCCGCCGAGATCGTCGGAGAGGGGGCGGATGCCACGATCCACGCGCGCGGGGCGATCGACGACAAGGGCGCCCTCGTCGCCATCTTCGAGGCGGTCGAGGCCGCGCTCGCCGAGGGGGTGGTGCCGCGCACCGACGTCTGGTTGGCGTTCGGCCACGACGAGGAGACGCGCGGCGCGGGCGCGCGGGCGATGGCCGGGGTGCTCGCGGAGCGGGGTGTCCGGCCGGCCCTGGTGCTCGACGAGGGCGGGGCGGTCGTCGACGGCGCCGTGCCCGGGGTCGCGGCTCCCACCGCGATGATCGGGGTCGCCGAGCGCGGGGTGGCGACGTTCGACCTCGTCACCCGGGAGGCCGGAGGACACGCCTCGACGCCGCCCGCGCTGCCCGCCACCGCTCGACTCGCCCGGGCGATCGACCGTCTGCGGCGCCGCCCGTTCCCGCGGCGCCTGGCTCCGCCCGTGCGGGCGATGCTCGCCACCGCGGCGGCCCATGTCGGCGAGCCCCTGGCGACGGCGTTCCGCCGCTCGCGCAAGACGGCTCCGGTGCTGACGAGCGTCCTGTCGGCCCTCGGTCCCGAGACGAACGCGCTCGTGCGCACCACCGCCGTGGTGACGCGCCTCGAGGGCTCCGCCGGCGAGAACGTGCTGGCCACCACGGCGCGCGCGAGCGTGAACGTGCGGCTGCTGACCGGCGACACCCTCGCCGACGTCGCGATCCACCTCCGCCGGGCGGTGCGCGACCCGCTGGTCGACATCGAGCTGCGCCACGGCGACGACCCGTCACCGGTCTCGCCGTGGCGGGGCGAGCCGTGGCGACGCCTGTCGCGAGCGGTGTCGGCGACCCTCGGGGACGACGTCGTGCCCCTCCCGTACCTGCAGCTGGGGGCGAGCGACAGCCGGTTCTACACGGGGCTGACCGATGCGGTGTACCGCTTCGCGCCGTTCCACCTCACGCGGAGCGAGCGCGACGCCCTGCACGCTCCGGACGAGCGCATCCGCGTCGACGTCTGGCTCCGCGGCATCCGGTTCTACGGTTCTCTCCTGCGCTCCTGACGCGCTCGTCCCCTCTCTCCCGCCCGCCCCGCCCGCCGAGACTGCACGTAGCTGACATCTCGGTTGCGGTCTGCAACCGTCTCGTCACACGGCTGGCGTCTCGCGGTGCCAACGTCGCCGCCACCCCTCTCGAGTCGCGAGACCGCACGCGGCTGACATCCCGGTCGCCGCCGGCAGCCGTCTCGTCACGCGGATGCCGTCTCGCCGCGCGCGCAGGGCCGTCAGGGCGCGGCGCGAACGACGGTGAGGGGGACGCGCGACGTCGGTTATCCTCGTGTGACCGGTCACGCAACCGCGCGCGACCCGCAATGAGGCGGCTGATGAGCGACACCGACATCCCGGAGGCGGCGGGGCGCGCCCCGAGCATCCGCGACGTCGCGCGACTCGCGGGCGTGTCGTACCAGACGGTCTCCCGCGTCATCAACAACAGCCCGGCGCTGCGCCCCGAGACGGCGGCGAAGGTGCGTTCGGCGATCGCCGAGCTGAAGTTCGTGCCGAATCAGGCGGCGCGGGCCCTCGCCACCAGCCGGTCCAAGCTCATCGGGGTGCTCGGGCCCCGCACGCCCACGCACGGCGTCGCCTCGATGGTGCAGGCGATCGAGTCGGCCGCGCGGGCCGCCGGGTATCGCTTGACGGTGACGAACCTCGCCACGAGCGCGGCCGACGACGTGCGCTCGTCGATCGACCACCTCATGCAGCAGTCGATCGAGGGACTGATCGCCGTGGCGCCGCAGACGCGGGTCGTGCCGATCCTCGACGAGCTGAAGCTTCCCGTGCCGGTGCAGATCATCGCCTCCAGCGGCACCTCGAGCTCGTACAACGACCAGACGGCGGGAGCCCGCGCGGCCGTGCGGCATCTCATCGAGCTGGGGCACACCCGCATCCTGCACATCGCCGGTCCCCGCGACTGGGTCGAGGCCGATCACCGCATGCGCGGTTATCTCGCCGAGATGGATGCCAACGACCTCTCGCCCCGCCCGCCGGTGCTGGGGGACTGGAGTGCGCAGTTCGGGTTCGAGGCGGGTCTGGAGCTCTTGCGCACCGAGGACGCCACCGCGGTCTTCGCGGGCAACGACCATATGGCGCTGGGGTTCATGCATGCCGTTCGGGCCATAGGTCGCTCGGTGCCCGAGGACATCTCGGTGGTGGGCTTCGACGACGTCCCCGAGTCCGCGCACCTCTGGCCCCCGCTCACGACGGTGCGTCAGGACTTCTCCGGGATCGGAACGCGGGCGGTGACGGATCTGCTCGCCGCCCTGGGCGAGTCGCCGGGAGAGGGCGCGCCCTCCGAGCCTGATCATCTGCGCCTGATCGTGCGGTCGTCGACGGCTCCGCCCTCTCGGTGAATTCGTCACGTTTCGGCAACGGCTGGTCATCTCGCGCACCGGGACTTGACAGATTCTCCCGAGCGCGAGGTAGCATCACACACACGATGTGAACGGTCACATGACCGGTCGCACAGGCCGACGGGACTCGCTGCGGAGCGGATCCGTCGAGACGAAGAGGTTTCGAACGACGCGGGTGGCCCGCCTCGCCGAACGGCTTCGTTTCGCCCCGTCGCCGCGTGCGTCCGATCGGTGCCTCGCTCGCAGGACGCGGTGGGCTCCATGGGGAGAGACCGCACCACATACCCAACGGAGGGAACCAGAGTGAAGAAGCACAGCATGCTCAAGGCGGTCGCGGGAGCGGGCGTCCTCGCGCTCGGCATCGGCCTCGCCGGTTGCGCGGGAGACCGCACCGGCGGCGGCGCCGGCGACTCGCAGGAGGCGGGCGGCACCATCGGTGTGGCCATGCCGACGCAGCAGTCGGAGCGGTGGATCGCCGACGGCAACAACGTCAAGTCGCAGCTCGAGGAGCTCGGCTACCAGGTCGACCTGCAGTACGCCAACGACGACATCCCCACGCAGGTCTCGCAGATCGAGAACATGATCACCACGGGTGCCAAGGCCCTGATCATCGCCTCGATCGACGGCACCACGCTGACCGACGTGCTGCAGCAGGCCAAGGACGCGAACATCCCCGTCATCGCGTACGACCGCCTCATCAACGGCACCGAGAACGTCGACTACTACACGACGTTCGACAACTACAAGGTCGGCGTGCAGCAGGCCACCTCGCTCCTCACGGGCCTGGGCGTCCTCGACGCCTCGGGCAAGGAGACCGGCGCGACCGGTCCCTTCAACGTCGAGCTGTTCGCCGGAAGCCCCGACGACAACAACGCGACGTTCTTCTGGAAGGGTGCGATGGACACCCTGCAGCCGTACATGGACAAGGGCACGCTCGTCGTCCCCTCCGGCCAGACCGAGTTCGGCCAGGCGGCCATCCTCCGCTGGCTGCCCGAGACGGCGCAGAAGCGCATGGAGAACATCCTCACCGTCATCGGCGGCACCAAGCTCGACGGCGTGCTCTCGCCCTACGACGGCCTGTCGATCGGCATCATCTCGGCCCTCACCTCGGGCGGCTACTCGGCCTCCGACCTGCCGGTCATCACCGGTCAGGACGCCGAGGTCGGCTCGATCAAGTCGATCATCGCGGGTGAGCAGTACTCGACGATCTTCAAGGACACGCGCGAGCTCGCCAAGCAGGCCGTGACCATGGTCGACGACATCCGCAAGGGCGAGAAGCCCGAGGTCAACGACACCGAGACGTACGACAACGGCAAGAAGGTCGTCCCCTCGTACCTGCTCGAGTCGACGATCGTGACGAAGGACAACTACAAGGAGATCCTCGTCGACAGCGGTTACTACACCGAGGCCGACCTGGGCTGATCCACCCCGGGAGGGCGTTACCCCGCCCTCCCGCCCCGCCTCCGCCGCGACCCGCCCGGGTCGCGGCGGAGGCTCCCGCGGGTCTGCGGCATCCGCACCCGCCCCACCATCCCGACCGGCCACGAGCCGGTTCTGCAAGGAGGACCTCGTGAGCACCATCCTCGAGATGCGCTCGATCACCAAGGAGTTCCCCGGCGTCATCGCGCTCGCCGACGTGTCGCTGACCGTCGAGCGCGGAACGGTTCACGCCATCTGCGGCGAGAACGGCGCCGGCAAGTCGACCCTCATGAAGGTGCTCAGCGGTGTGTATCCCGCGGGCGACTACCGCGGAGAGATCGTCTTCGACGGCAACACCGTCGAGTTCAAAGACATCCGCGACAGCGAAGCGGCCGGCATCGTCATCATCCACCAGGAGCTCGCCCTGAGCCCCTATCTCTCGATCGCCGAGAACATCTTCCTCGGCAACGAGATCACCCACCGCGGACTCATCGACTGGGATGCCACGAACCGCGAGGCCGCGAAGCTGCTCGCGCGCGTGGGACTCGGCGACAGCCCCGACGTTCCGGTCAACGAGATCGGCGTCGGCAAGCAGCAGCTCGTCGAGATCGCCAAGGCCCTGTCGAAGGACGTCAAGCTCCTCATCCTCGACGAGCCGACCGCGGCGCTGAACGACGACGACTCCGAGCACCTGCTCGATCTGATCCGCCACCTGCGCGGCCAGAACATCACCTGCATCATCATCAGCCACAAGCTCAACGAGATCCGCGCGATCGCCGACGAGGTCACGATCATCCGCGACGGCCGCACCATCGAGACGCTCGACGTCGCGACCGGCGGAACGAGCGAGGACCGCATCATCCGCGGCATGGTGGGTCGTGAGCTCGAAAATCGCTACCCCGACCGCGACGTCGAGATCGGCGACGAGGTCCTGCGCATCGAGGACTGGAACGTCAGCCACCCCACCGACGCCAACCGCACCGTCATCCACCAGGCCAACCTGAACGTGCGCGCCGGCGAGGTCGTCGGCATCGCGGGTCTCATGGGCGCCGGACGCACGGAGCTGGCGATGAGCGTGTTCGGCAAGAGCTTCGGCTCGCGGATCTCGGGCAACGTCTACATCCGGGGGAAGAAGGCCGACACCTCGACCGTGCCCGCCGCCATCCGCAGCGGCCTGGCCTACGTGACCGAGGACCGAAAGGGCGCCGGTCTCAACCTCATCGACACGATCAAGCGCAACATCTCGCTCGCCGGCATGCGCAAGCTCGTCAAGGGCGGCTGGGTCGACGGCGACGAGGAGTACCTGGTCGCCAACCGCTACCGCAAGTCGATGAACATCAAGGCGCCCAGCGTCGACGTGGTCGTGGGCAAGCTCTCGGGCGGCAACCAGCAGAAGGTCGTGCTGTCGCAGTGGCTGTTCTCCGACCCCGAGGTGCTCATCCTCGACGAGCCGACGCGAGGCATCGACGTCGGCGCGAAGTACGAGATCTACACGATCATCAACTCCCTCGCGGCGCAGGGGAAGGGGGTGCTCGTCATCTCCTCGGAGCTGCCCGAGCTCCTCGGCATCTGCGATCGCATCTACACCCTCAGCGAAGGCCACATCACCGGCCAGCTGCCCATCGAAGAGGCCACTCCGGAGGCCCTCATGGTGCTCATGACGAAGGAAAAGGAAGCCGACCATGTCAGCGCTTGACAACACCGTGACCCCGCAGGGGCCCGCAACCCCGAAGGGTCCCGTCGGCGGGGGCGCCGGCAGTGGCAGTGCGGGCGGCGCCGGCGGCCTCGTGCAGTTCTTCACCTCGCGCCTGCGCGAGATCGGCATCTTCATCGCGCTGATCGTGATCGTGCTGCTGTTCCAGGCTCTCACCGGCGGGCGCCTGCTCACGGCCGGCAACGTGTCGAACATCATCGTCCAGAACAGCTACATCCTGATCCTCGCGATCGGCATGGTGATGATCATCATCGCCGGTCACATCGACCTCTCGGTCGGTTCGGTCGCCGCCTTCGTCGGCGCCGTGTCGGGTGTACTGATCGTGCAGTGGGGCCTGCCCTGGTGGCTCGGCATCCTGCTCTCGCTCGTCCTGGGCGCGGTGGTCGGCATGTGGCAGGGCTTCTGGGTCGCCTACATCGGCATCCCGGCGTTCATCGTCACCCTGGCGGGCATGCTCCTGTTCCGCGGTCTCACGCAGATGACCCTCGGCAACACCCAGATCACGCCCTTCCCGACCGAGTACCGCGCGCTCGGCGGCGGCTACCTCTTCCCCGATCTCTTCCCGGCGGCCACCTCGCCCGCGGAGTGGATCACCGTCGCCCTGGGCGCCCTGACCCTCGTGCTGTTCGTCTTCTCGCAGGTGCGTCAGCGCGCCAAGCGTGCGGCCCTCGAGCTGCAGAACGAGCCCACCGCGGCGTTCCTGGTGAAGGTCATCGGCGGCGGCGCGCTCATCGCGTACCTGACCTACCTGCTGGGTGTCGCTCCCGGTTCGCGTGGCACGCCCATCGTGCTCGTCGTGCTCGCGGTGCTGATCATCGGCTACTCCACGGTCATGAGCCGCAGCGTCTTCGGTCGCCACATCTACGCGATCGGCGGCAACCGCACCGCCGCGAAGCTCTCGGGCATCAACACCCGTCGCGTGGACTTCATGCTCTTCGTGAACATGGGCGTCCTGGCGGCCCTCGCCGGCATCGTCTTCACGGGGCGTCTGAACTCCGCCGGTCCCGGCGCCGGAAACCTCTTCGAGCTGGATGCCATCGCGGCATCCTTCATCGGTGGAGCCGCGGTGCAGGGTGGCGTCGGCCGCGTGGTCGGCGCGATCGCCGGTGGTCTGGTCATGGGTGTGCTCAACAACGGCATGTCGCTTATGGGCATCTCGACCGACGTGCAGCAGTTCATCAAGGGTCTCGTGCTGCTGCTGGCCGTGGCCTTCGACGTGTGGAACAAGAACCGCACCCGCGGTTGAGTCCCCGCTCCTCCGGTAACGCCCCGTCGCTTCGAGCGGCGGGGCGTTGCCCGTTCTCCGGGGGAGGATGGAGGGGATGACACGCTCCCACGCCCTCCGCGCCGCCGCGGCGCTGCTCGCCCTGACCCTCGGCCTCGCCGCGTGCGCCCCGGCGCAGGGGAGCGCCGCGGGCTCGAGCGACGGGTCGAGCGACGGGGCGGGAGTGGTCGGGGTGGCCCTGCCGACGACGGCCGACGCCCTGTGGAGCCGCGGCGGCGACGCCCTGCGCCGGGAACTCGTCGTGCGCGGCTACCGCGTCGACCTGCAGTTCGCCGCCTCCGACCCGCGGACGCAGGCCGCGCAGGTGCAGAACATGCTCACGAAGAGCGCGGATGCCGTGGTCGTCGCGCCGTGGGCATCGGAGGAGCTGGCGCCGGCCCTGGCCGTCGCCGCCGATGACGGCGTCCCCGTCGTGGAGTTCGGCCCGTCGCCGGCGGACGCCGCTGATCTCGGCCGCGCCCAGGCCCAGGCGCTCCTCGCGGACCTCGCCGACGCCCCGAGCGCCGTGGATCCGTCGCCCGAGGCGACGCCGACCACCACGGCATCCGGGCCGACGCCGTCGGGGGACGCGTCGCCCGACGCCGTGCCCGGGACGGACGCCGCGCTCGAGACGGACGCGGTGCCCGGGGCCGACGCAGTGCCCGGGATCGACGCGGTGCCCGCGACCGCGCCGGTGCGCCTCGCGGTGCTGGCCGCCGGGGTCTCCGACGAGGGGGAGCAGAGCCGATACGAGGCAGCCCTCGCCACGTTGCAACCGGCTCTCGACGCGGGACGCATCGAGATCGTCTCGGGAGCCACCCTGGAGGCGGCGGAGGTGGGCGGCGACACCGCCGAGAGCCGCGCCTCCGCGGCCGAGAAGCGCCTCCGCGACCTGCGCGCGGGGGCCGCGGACGAGGCGCCGACCGCGGTGCTCGCCCTCGGCGACGCGGTCACCCGCGGAGTGGTGACGGCGCTCACCACGACGGCCCCGACCACCGAGGCCGAGACGGCGTCGCCCACCCCGACTCCGGCGACGACCGCCGCCGCGGTCGCCCCCGCGCCGCTCGTGGTCGGGTCGGGTGCCGATCCGGTCACCGTGCGCGCGCTGCGCGACGGCGCGATCGATGCGACGACCTTCGTCGATCCGCGCGCGCTCGTGCCCGCGACCGCCGACCTCGTCGAGGCGCTGCTCGCCGGCGACGACACCGCGGCCGATGAGACACCGGAGGTCTCGCCGAGCATCCTGCGCGCCGACGACGTCGAGGAGCTCATCGCCTCGGGATGGATCTCGGCCGACGAGCTGTGATCCGCTTTCGGGATAACCCGAATCGCGGCGGGGGCTGACCGGGCGGTGCCCGCGCCGACCGCGCCCTAGCGTGGAACGCATGACCACGGCATCCGTTGTTCCGCCTCCGCCCCCGAGACCCGGCGGGTACACCGCCCCGGCCGACCCCGCCTCGACCGAGACCACGACCGTCGTGCCGCAGAAGGTGCGCGTCGCCTCGCCCGGCCGCGTGGCCGGGGCCGCGGCGCACCTCGCCGCCCTGGGCGTGGTGGGTCCTGCGGTCTTCACGGGCCTGTTCAGCCTGCTCGGCTCGGGGTTCGGACTGCTCGCGGCCCTGCTGGTCGGGGTGCTCGTGCTCGTGGTCTTCGTCTACGCGCTCTTCGCCGTCGCGTGGTTCGAACGCGCGCGCGTCGACGGTCTCTACGACCTCGGGCTCGCCCCGCTGCGGCCGCGGCGCAGCCCCAAGCACGGGTTCGTCGGCGTGCTGCACACCATCTGGCTGCAGGCCATCGACCCGCTGCAGTGGCGGGCGGTGGCGTCGTTCACGATCGCGACCGTGCTCGGCATGGTGACGCTGACGGCCCTCGCGGGGTTCGCGTGGGGTCTCGCCCTCGCCGTCAGCCCGGTGTTCGGGTGGACGAACACCCGCTTGTTCGACCTCATCCCGCTCCACGGCGCCGCCGCCCCCTTCGTGGGGATGATCGCCGTCATCGGAGGCCTTGCCGTCGTCGTCGGCCTGGCGATCCTCGACGGTGTCATCGTGCGGGCGATCTTCGTCCCCTCGCGCGAGGCGCAGCTGCTCGAGCAGGCGCGCACCTCCGACACCCGGCGCGCGGGAGCGGTGCGTGCGGCCGAGGTGGAACGCACCCGCATCGAGCGCGACCTGCACGACGGCGTCCAGCCGCGCCTGGTCTCCATCGGCATGACCCTCGGCCTCGCGCAGACGAAGATCGACGACGACCCCGAAGCGGCGAAGGCCCTCGTCGCCGAGGCGCACGCCTCCACCAAGTCGGCCATCACCGAACTGCGGCAGCTGGCCCGCGGCATCCACGCGTCCGTCCTCGAGGATCGGGGGCTGGATGCCGCCCTCTCGGCCCTGGCGTCGCGCTCGCACATCCCCGTGACCCTCGACGTGCGGCTCCCGCGCCGCTGCGGTCGCGCGACCGAGGAAGCGGTGTACTTCGCGATCGCGGAGGCCCTCACCAATGCCGCGAAGCACTCCCGCGCCGCCGCCTGCCGCGTCGACGTGCGCGTGCGCGACGACGGCTCGCTCTGGGCCCGCGTCGAGGACGACGGCCTGGGCGGGGCGCGCATCGTGCCCGGCGGCGGTCTCGACGGCATCGTCAACCGCGTCACGGCGGCGGGCGGCGCGGCGCGCATCGACAGCCCGCAGGGCGGTCCGACGACGGTGGAGGTGACGGTCCCGTGCGCATCCTGATCTGCGAGGACTCCGTCCTTCTGCGCGAGGGCCTCGTGCGCCTCCTCGCCGACGATGGTCACGAGGTGGTCGCCGCACTCGCCGACGCCGGCGGTCTCGACGCCGCCGTCGTCGAGACCGCGCCGGAGCTGTGCATCCTCGACGTCCGGCTGCCGCCGACCTGGACCGACGAGGGCATCCGCGCGGCCATCGCGCTGCGGTCGCGGCATCCGGGGCTGGCCGTGCTCGTGCTGTCGCAGTACGTCGAGGAGCGCTACGCGAGCGACCTCATCGCCGACGGACAGGGCGCCCTGGGATACCTGCTGAAGGACCGCGTGGCCGACGTCGCCGACTTCCTCGCCGCCGTCGCCTCGATCGCGGCCGGTGCCACCGTGCTCGACCCCGAGGTCGTGGCGCAGCTGCTCACCCGGCGGCGGCGCGACGAGCGCCTGCAGAGCCTCACCGAGCGCGAGCGGGCCGTGCTCGCGCTCATCGCCGAGGGACGCTCCAATCAGGCCATCGCCGCCGCCCTGTTCGTCAGCGAGGCGAGCGTCGAGAAGTACATCACCGCCATCTTCACCAAGCTCGGACTGGAGCAGGACGAGACCGGCAACCGCCGCGTCATCGCCGCTCTCGTGCACCTGGGCCACGACCACACCGGAGCGACCTCATGACCGCGAACGCCCCCCTCCCCGCCCCCCACCGACCGCGACGACGCGGCTCCGCCTTCGCCGTGTCGATCGCCACGATCGTGGTCGGCGCGTGCGTCGCCCTCGGCACGGTGGCCGGAACCGGCGCCTCGGCGGTCGTCGTTCTGCGCGACGCCGACCGCAGCTCGAGCCGGGTCGACGACGCGGAGCAGGCCGCGGGTTACATCGACATCGACATCACCGGGGGAGCGCTCACGATCGCGTACGGCGACGTCGCGAGCGCGCGTCTCGACGCCGCGCAGAACCGGTCGGGGTGGACGTTCGAACGGCGCGGCGATTCCCTGCGCGTGGCCTCGCCGAACGGGACCTTCGTCGGGTGGGGAACGGGATCGTCGGCCACGCTCACCCTGCCGCGGGAGTGGGCCGTCAGGGGCGTCGGTGTCGACGCGCAGGTGAGCGGGGGCACGCTCGACCTGCAGGGCGACTACGGCACGGTGTCGGTCCGGGTCGCGGGCGGGACGACCTCGCTGAGCGGCGCGGCCTCTGAGATCGATCTGAACGTGTCGGGGGGATCGGCCTCGGCGCAGCTGCGCGATGTCGGAACCGCCACGTTCGAGGTGGCCGGGGGAGAGGTGACGGCGCAGCTGCGCGGCTCCACCCCGTCGCGCACCGACGTCGAGCTCACCGCCGGATCGATCGACCTGCGGCTGCCCGACGACGATTACCGCGTGAGCGTCGACGACGGCCTCGGGCAGGTCGACAACGGCCTGCGCGAGAGCTCCACGGCCACGGCCGAGGTCGACGTCACGGCCACGATGGGCGAGGTGCGCCTGCGGTCGTGATCTCCCGCGTGCCGCCCGCCCCCGCTCACGCCGCGGGGACGGGCGGCTTCCGCGCGGGGGCGGAGACGGGCGCGGAGCCGCGGCGGCGGAGGTTGGTGATCGCGATGGCCGCCAGCACCAGCGCCATCCCGAGGGCCTGCGCGAGGGTGAGGGACTCCCCGCCGACGAGCACGCCGAGAGCGATCCCGGTGACCGGGTTGAGCAGGCCGATCAGTCCGACCGTTCCGGCCGGCAGGCGGCGGAGCCCGGTGAACCAGCAGACGAAGGCCAGGGCCGTCGCGACGACCGCGATCGCGGCGTAGGCGGCCACGCCCGCGGCATCCACTCGAGGGGGACTCCCCTCCACGACGGTGGCGACGAGGACGAGGGCGATCCCGCCGGCGGTGAGCTGCCAGGCCGTCATCGCGAGAAGCGGGGTCTCGTCGCGCCACCGGGTGGTGAGGATCGCCCCCAGCGACGAGGTGAGGAGGGCGAGCACCGACGCCGCGATGCCCAGGGGAGCGACGGCGCCCGCGCTCCAACCCACGACGAGAAGGACGCCCAGGATGCCGACGGCGCAGGCCAGCGCCCATCGCAGGCTCGGACGCTGCGCGAGCAGGGGCCACGCGAGACCCGCCAGGGCCAGGGGAGCCAACGCCATCACCGACGCCGCGATCGAGGACGGCAGCGCCTGCGCGGCGACGTAGACCAGCACGAAGAACGCTCCGAAGTTGAGCAGGCCGAGAAGCGGCGCCCGCCACCACCACGAACCGACCGGTCGACGCCGGGCCAGGGCCCACAGCAGGAGACCCGCGGGCAGGGCGCGCAGGGCGGCTCCCCACAGGGGGGCGTCGGCCGGCAGAAGGTGGCGGGTCACGACGTAGGTCGCGCCCCACGCGATCGGAGCGACGGCGGTGATCGCCACGGTACGCCAGGTGGTTTCCATGGAAGACACTTTAGCTTCCACGGAAGATAAAGTGGAGGGATGACCGCACCCGATCGCGTCGACACCCTCACCGCGCAGTGGCGCGCCGAGCGCCCCGACCTCGACCCGTCCCCGATGCAGGTGATCGGCCGCCTGCACCGCCTCGCCGACCACCTGCGCGAGGAGCTGACCGCCGTCTACCGGCGGTACGGCCTCGGCGAGGGGGAGTTCGACATCCTCGCCGCCCTCCGCCGTGCCGGAGAGCCGTTCGCCGCGGCCCCCGGAGAGCTCGCGCGCCACACGATGGTGACCAGCGGTGCGGTCACCAAGCGCGTCGACCGGCTCGTGGCATCCGGTCTCGTCGTGCGCGACGACGACACCGACGACGGACGCGCGCGCGTCATCCGCCTGACGGCTGCGGGGCGCCGCGTGATCGACGAGGCCTTCGCCGCCCACCTCGCGAACGAGGAGCGGCTGCTCGCGGGCCTCGATGCGGCGCAGCGCCGCGGCCTCGAGGCGCTGCTGCGCGCGTGGGGCGGTGCGCTGGGCGTCTGAGATCGGGATCCGACGCGGAGCCGGGGATCGGAAGCGACGATCCCCGGCGACTCACGCGCCCTTGAGCGCCTTCGCGATGCGCTGCGGCGAGACCGGTTCGGCGGTACCGAGACGCTGGGCGAAGAGGCTCACGCGCAGTTCCTCGAGCAGCCAGCGCGTCTGAACGAGGTTCGCGGGCGCGTCGGCGGGCAGGGGGATGACACCGCCCGCCTCCGTGAACGCGGTTGCGGAGCGCTCGTACTCGGTCATGCGCTGACGGTCGCGCCCGGGGTTGTCCGACAGGGTCGTCACGCGCTCGAGCGCCCCCGCGAGGTAGCGGGGGTAGTGCTGCAGGCGGTGCAGGCCGGTTCGCGCGAGGAACCCCGGGAAGATCAGCCCCGATACCTGACCCCGCACGTCGTTGAGCGCGCCCAGGAGCGTGATGGATGCGGCATCCTTCATCGCCCTCTCGACCTCGCGCTGCGCGAGCAGGATCTTCGCCGCGAGCGAGACCGTCTGGAAGGTGCGATCGACCGAGACGGCCGAGAACGCATCCCGTACCCGCTCGAAGTCGGCGCTCGTGCGCACCACCCCGGCCGGCGCCTCGCGCAGCAGCACGTCGTCGGCCAGGGCCACGCGCGCATCCTCGATCAGCGCCTTCGCGTTCTGGTACGGGGATGCCGCGAGCGCGAGCTTCTCGTTCGCGGTGAGGTGGTCGAGGACGTAGGTGGCGGGGGAGGGGACCGCGAGCAGCATCAGGCGGCGGATGCCGGCGCGGGTGAGGCGCGCGGCGTCCTCGGGGGTGGCTTCGACGCGCAGGGTGACGCTGTCGCCGTCGTCGACGAGCGCCGGGTAGCCGCGCACGACACCGCCGGCGACCGGGGTGTCGACGACCTCGGTGAGCTCGTCGAGATCCCACGTGGTCAGCTTCGCGCGGGCGGCGAATGCGGGGGAGGCCTCGGCGACCTTCGCGGCTTTCTGCGCCGGTCGCGCGATGGTCGATTCCACGCTCGACCGGGCCCTGTCGGCCAGACGCCGCTGGAGGGCCCGCAGGTCGCGGTCGCTCCCGATCGCCCGTCCGCGGGCGTCGACCGCGCGGAACGAGGGCAGCAGGTGCGCGGGGACGCGCTCGAGCTCGAAGTCGGTCGCGCTCACGCGCTGATTGGCGACCCGCTGCACCTGGGCCGCGAGGGCGTCGACGAGCGTCGTCTTCGGCAGACCGTTCGCGTGCTCGGGCCCCTTCTCGGCGAGCTCGGCCGAGAATTTCTCGGCCCAGTCGGCCGCGGGCACGACGTTGCGGCGGATCGTCTTCGGCAGGGCGCGCAACAGGGCCGTGACGAGCTCGTCGCGCATGCCGGGCACCTGCCAGTCGAAGCCGTCGGGGCGCAGCTGCGCCAGCAGCGGCAACGGCACGACGACCGTGACGCCGTCGTCGGGCGCCCCCGGCTCGAAGCGGTAGGCGAGGTTCAGCGTCTGATCGCCCTGGCGCCATCGCGCGGGGAACGCGCGGTCGTCGCCCTGCGCCCGATCGCCGGTGAGGTCGGACTCGCGCAGGTCGAGCAGGTGGGGCGTGCGGTGGACGGCATCCTTCCACCACGCCTCGAACGAGCGCACGTCGGTGACGTCCGCGGGGATGCGGGCGTTGTAGAACGCGAAGACGGCCTCGTCGCCGACGAGGATGTCGCGGCGCCGCTCGCGCTCCTCGATCTTCTCGAGCAGGCGGCGCTGCTCGAGGTTGCGGCGGAGGAACGCCGTGAGGCGCTTGTCGAGCACCGAGGGGTCCCACTCGCCCTCGACCAGCGCGTGGCGCACGAACATCTCGCGCGCGAGCGGACGGTCGAACCGCGCGAGCTGCACGCGGCGTCGCCCGACGAGCTCGACCCCGAACAGGGTGACCTTCTCGTAGGCCGCGGCGGAGCCGGCATCCTTCGACCAGTGCGGCTCGCTCAGCGAGCGCTTCACGAGGTCGGGGGCGAGCTCTTCGGCCCATGCGGGGTCGACCGCGGCGACCGTGCGGGCGAACAGGCGCGAGGTCTCGACGAGCTCGGCCGCCATGACCGCGGAGGGACGCTTCTTCTTCAGCCCCGACCCGGGGAAGATCGCGAACCGCGCCCCCCGCGCGCCGATGTACTCGCCCTTGACGGGGCGGGTCTCGCCGGGAGCCTTGCGGTCCTTGGCCTGCGCCATCGTGCGGGGATCCAGGATGCCGAGGTGCGAGAGCAGTCCGGACAGGATCGCGCGGTGGATGGCATCGCCCGCGGCGTGCCCCTCCGGCGCGGTGTTTCCGGAGCCTCGTCCCACTTCTGTCGGTGCATGTCCCACTTCTTGCGGGTGGGAGCCGCTCGCACCGGCCATTTGTGGGACATGGTTCTTCGCGCCGCGCCCGGCACCGCCGCCGCCGCGCCCGCCCTCGCCGCCGCGCCCGGCACCGCCGTCGCCGCGCTCCGCGCCGAGCGACCGCAGTTGCCGGTGCACGTCCATCCACTCGCGCACGCGCACGTAGTTGAGGTGCTCGCTGCGGCACAGGCGCCGGAAGGCGCTCGAGCCGAGCTCGGCCTGCTTCTCCTGCAGGTACTCCCACAGGTTCAGCAGCGACAGGAAGTCGCTGGTCGGATCGGTGAACCGCGCGTGGAAGCGGTCGGCCTCCTCGCGGCGCTCCTCGGGACGCTCGCGCACGTCCTGGATCGACATGCCCGACACGATCGCGAGCACCTCGGACGTGACGTCGCCGCGCCGCGCCTCGATCAGCATGCGGGCGAAGCGCGGGTCGATCGGCAGCCGCGCGATCTCGCGGCCGATCTCGGTGAGGCGGGGGCCGCGATCGTCGCCGCGCCCGCGCGAGCGGTCGCCGCGGCCGTCCCGCTGCCGGGACGGATCGCCGTCGCCGCGCACCTCGCGCTCGCGCTCCGACGCGGCGGCGGGCCGCGACCCGGGCGCGGGCAGCTTCACCGCGCCGAGCTCCACGAGCAGGTCGAACGCCGCCTTCACGCCGCGCGAATCGGGCGGGGTGAGGAAGGGGAACGCCTGGATGTCGCCGAACCCGAGCGAGAGCATCTGCAGGATGACGGATGCCAGCGACGTGCGCAGGATCTCGGGCTCGGTGTACTCGGGGCGCCGGGTGAAGTCGTCTTCGGAGTAGAGGCGGATCGCGACACCGGGCGAGGTGCGGCCGGCGCGGCCGGATCGCTGCTGCGCCGACGCCTGCGACACGGCCTCGATCGGCAGGCGCTGGATCTTCGAGCGGTTGCTGTACCGCGAGATGCGCGCGGTGCCGGTGTCGACGACGTAGCGGATGCCGGGGACGGTGAGGCTCGTCTCGGCGACGTTGGTGGCCAGGATGACGCGGCGGCGCACGCCCGCGACGGTGGAGCGCTCGAAGACGCGGTGCTGCTCCGCGGCGGAGAGGCGGCCGTACAGCGGCAGGACCTCGGTGGGGGCGGCGTCCTTCTGGTACGCCCCGCGGATGGCATCCGCCGCGTCGCGGATCTCGGCCTCGCCCGGGAAGAAGACGAGCACGTCACCCGCGGGCTCCCGGTCGAGCTCCCGCAGGGCCGCCACGACGGCTCCGACCTCGTCGGCGTCGTCGCCAGGGCCCCCGGTCTTGGCGGCGGCGCGTGCAGAACTCCTGACTTTCTGAGGCCCCGGCCCCGTGCGACCGCGCGATGACGGGACGGCCGGGTCGTCGGCATCCCGAATCTCAGGAGTTTCGCCCGCGCCGCCCGCGTCCTCCGCGCCGTCCAGCGGGCGGTACCGGATCTCGACCGGGTACGTCCGCCCCGACACCTCGATCACCGGCGCGGGCGTCGGCTCGCCACCGGGCTCTGCGGGGGCGGCGGCGAAGTGCCGCGCGAAGCTCTCGGGGTCGATCGTCGCCGAGGTGACGATGACCTTGAGGTCGGGGCGCTTCGGCAGGATGCGCCGCAGATACCCCAGCAGGAAGTCGATGTTGAGCGAGCGCTCGTGCGCCTCGTCGACGATGATCGTGTCGTAGCGGCGGAGCAGCCGGTCGCGGTGGATCTCGTTGAGCAGGATGCCGTCGGTCACCAGCGCCACGCGCGTGTCGGCCGAGACCTTGTCGGTGAAGCGCACCTTGTAGCCGACGGTCGAGCCGAGCGGCACCTGCATCTCGTCGGCGATGCGCTCGGCGATCGTGCGCGCGGCGATGCGGCGGGGCTGGGTGTGCGCGATCGAGGTGCGGCCGAGCTCGAGGCAGATCTTGGGCAGCTGCGTCGTCTTTCCCGAGCCGGTCGCGCCGGCGACGATCACGACCTGGTGGTCGCGGATCGCGCGCGCGATCTCGTCCCGCGCCGCGCTGACGGGCAGCTCGGGCGGGTAGACGATGACGGGTTCGACAGACACAGCCTTCCAGCGTATCGTCCGCGGCCGGCATGAGTCGCCAGGATCTGTCGCTTCGCCGGTGTCGGAGGCGACGAATGCTGGCGACTCGCGCGAGGGCTCAGGGCATCGAGGCCTTCTGGTCGAGGATCCGGCGGGCTGCGGCATCCACCTTGGCGGCGAAGGCCGGATCGGTCCGAGCGCGCGAGAGCACCGCCTGCTGCATCTCGGGATACACCGAGGGGTCGGCCGAGACGAGCAGAAGATCGACGCCGGCGTCGATCGCGAGGGTCGCGCGATCGGCGGGCGACCAGGGCTGCACCTGGCGCGCGGCGGAGAGGTCGTCGACCGTGACCACCCCGTCGAAACCGACGCGGTCGCGCAGCACGCCCACCACCGCGGGCGAGAAGGCGGCCGGCGCCGAGGGGTCGATCTGCGCGTAGATCGCCGTCGAGAGCATGACCACCGCGTCTCCCTGCGGCAGCACCGCGGAGTACACGCCCACATCGGGCCCGTCGGCGGTGACCGTCTGGTCGGTCACGCCGGTGGAGTAGTCGGTGTTGTCGTCGACGTGCCCCAGCCCCGGGAAGTGCTTGAGGGTCGGCAGCACGCCGCCGTCGCGCATCCCCGCGGCGAAGGCGCCCGACTTCGCGGCGACGGTCGCCTCGTCATAGCCGTACTCGCGCGCCAGTTCGCCGATCGGGGGATTGGATGCCGCGAACTCGGCGCTCGTGACGATGTCGGCCACGGGCGCGAGGTTCATGTCCACCCCGGCCGCGGCGAGCTGGGCGCCCCAGGCTCCCGCGCTCGCGCGGAGAGCGGCGTCGTCGGACCGTGCCTGATCGAGCGCGGAGGGGATGCCGTCGAACCCGGGGCCCGACAGCACCTGCACGGTGCCGCCCTCCTGGTCGGTCGCGACCCACAGCGGGGGCCGACCGGCGGGCACGGTCGAGGTGAACCCGCTCACGAGCTGCGTGATCGCGTCGGTTCCGGCATCCGATCGCCCGTGCAGGAAGATCCCGCCGATGTGGTCGTTCTGCACCGCCGCGAGCGTCGTGGGGTTCGCCCCCTCGACGGAGGTGCCCACCATGAACAGTTGCCCGACCTTGTCTTCGAGGCTCATCCCCGCGAGCGGGTCGAGCGTGGGAGTGGGGGTGGGCGTCGGCGTGGAGGTGGGTGTGGGGGTGGGGGATGCCGAGGGGGTAGCGGGCGCGTCGGCGGCCGGTGCGCAGCCGGCCAGGGCCAGCGCGGCGGTCGCCACCAGCAGCGGGAAGCGGGCGGGGGTCTTCACCCCTCGATGCTCGCCCATCGACCTGAACGTCCGGTCCCCGCGGGCGAGCGGCTGCGCCCCGCCCGTCGTGACCTGCTCAGCCGTTGCCGGCCGAGCAGGTCGCCTGATCCGCCTTGGTGCCCTTGATGTTCTCGGGCAGTTCGACGACGGGCGCGGCGCTCGTGTCGGGGGAGGCACTGGCATCCGGGGCGGGCGTCTCCTCGGCCGGGGCGGTGGGCTCCTCCGTCGGTGCGGACGGATCGGCGATCACGCCGCCGTTGGATCCTTCGGCGCCCGTGATGGCGAGGGGGGCGTTGGCGGCGAGCGCCTCGAACAGCACCTGCGCCGAGGCCTCGTCGGGGGCGACGCGGTTGCTGTCGTAGGGGTCGTCGACCACGGGGTACTGCACGAACGTGATGTCGGAGAACGGCACGTCCTTCAGCGTGTAGGCGAGCTGGGCGATGCGGACGGGGTCCGCGAGGCTCTCGCTCGGCTGGATGTTGTTCACGGCGGTGTTCGCCAGGCCGATGAGGGTGCCGGGGTTGGAGAGCACCTCGTCACTGCGCAGCTTGTTGACCAGTCGCGACATGTACTGCTGCTGGTTGCCGATGCGGGCGAGGTCGCTGCCGTCGCCGATGCCCTTGCGCGTGCGCAGGAAGGCGAGGGCGTCGAAACCCTTCACCACGCGGGGTCCGGGTTCCCACTGGATGCCGGCATCCGGGTCGTCGATCCCCTCGCCGCCGATGCAGACTTCGATCCCGCCGATCGCGTCGGTGATGTTGACGACGTTGCCGAAGCTCACCTTCGCGGCGAAGGGGATGCTCTGCCCGGTCAGATTCGAGATCGTGTCGGCGACGCAGGGCAGGCCGCCGTCCTCGTACGCCGTGTTGATGGAGGCGCGGTCGGTGCCGCCGAAGACCGTGCCGTCCGTGCCGACGCACTCCGGGATCGCGACCTGCAGATCGCGGGGGAACGACACCACGGTCGCGCGCCGCGGGTTGGCCGAGACGTGCAGCAGCATGTTGACGTCGTTGCGTGCGCCGTCGTTCTCGGGGTCGGAGCAGCGCGGTCCGAAGGCGGCCGCGACGACGTCGTCGCACTCGTCGGTGCCGACCACGAGCACCGTGAACGGCTCGGCGTATTCGCTGAGGGCGGGCGGCTCGGCCGGGGCGTCCTTGAGCGGGACCGCGGCCTCCTGCAGGCGGTTGGTCAGCGACCACGCGTAGAAGCCGCCCACGGCCACCCCGGCCACGACGATCACGGCGGCAGCGATCGCGAGCAGGCTGAGGCCGCGGCGGATACCGGATGCCGGCCGGCGGCGCGCGTGCTTCGGGGAGGGGGTGGCGTGCATGGGGTCAGTCAACCACGCGTGAGCGGGCGCGTCTCGGCGGCGGGCCGGTCGCGCCGGGGTGCGGGCGCGCCCGTGCACCGGCGTGCTCGCAGCGCACGGAGGAGGGGCGTCAACCCCCGGCCCGGTGTCGCAGGGGGCTCCTAGGCTTGTCGTCATGACCGTTCCTTCTGTTCAGCTCAACGACGGAAACTCCATCCCCCAGCTCGGCTACGGCGTGTTCCTCGTGCCCGCCGACGACGCCGAGCGCGCCGTGTCGGAGGCCCTCGAGGTCGGCTACCGCCACATCGACACCGCCGCCATCTACAAGAACGAAGAGGGTGTCGGCCGCGCCATCGCCGCGAGCGGCATCCCGCGCGACGAGCTCTTCATCACGACCAAGCTCTGGAACGACCGCCACGACGGCGACGAGCCGCTCGCCGCGATCGACGAGAGCCTGCAGAAGCTGCAGCTCGACGCCGTCGACCTGTACCTGATCCACTGGCCGACGCCGAAGAACGACAACTACGTGCACGCGTGGCAGAAGATGATCGAGATCCGCGAGGCGGGCAAGACCCGCTCGATCGGCGTCTCGAACTTCCTCGTCCCGCACCTCGACCGCATCGTCGCCGAGACCGGTGTGACCCCCGTGGTCGACCAGATCGAGCTGCACCCCGCCCTCAGCCAGCGCGAGATCGCGGCCTGGGGCCAGGAGCACGACATGCACATCGAGTCGTGGGGCCCGCTCGGCCAGGGCAAGTACGACCTGTTCGAGCTGCCCGCGGTGAAGGATGCCGCCGAAGCGCACGGCAAGAGCCCGGCTCAGGCGGTGCTGCGCTGGCACATCCAGCACGGCTTCATCGTGTTCCCCAAGTCGGTGCGCCGCGAGCGCCTCGAAGAGAACTTCGACCTGTTCGACTTCGAGCTCACCGCCGATGAGATGGCCGCGATCGACGCCGTCGACCCCGGTGACGGCTCGGGCCGCGTGGGCACGCACCCCGACGACCTCAACTGAGGTCGGCGCACCCGCGCGCATGAACCGCCTCGCGAACGCCTCGAGCCCCTACCTGCGGGCCCACGCCGACAATCCCGTCGCGTGGTTCCCCTGGGGGCGCGAGGCGTTCGCGCTCGCGGCCGAGAGAGACGTCCCCGTGATGATCTCGATCGGCTACAGCACCTGCCACTGGTGCCACGTCATGGCGCGCGAGTCGTTCCAGGATGCCGAGACCGCCGGCATCCTGAACGACGGCTTCGTGTCGATCAAGGTCGACCGCGAGGAGCATCCCGACGTGGACGCCGCGTACCTCGACGCCGCGAGCGCGTTCACCCCGCACCTGGGGTGGCCGCTGACCGTGTTCGCGAGTCCCGAGGGGCGCGTCTTCTACGCCGGCACCTACTTTCCGCCGACGCCCCGCCCGCCGCAGCCGTCGTTCCGTCAGGTTCTCGCCGCGGTCCGCGAGGCGTGGACCGAGCGGCGCAGCGAAGTGGATGCCACGGGCGCATCCCTCCGCGACGCCCTCGCCGCCGCGGCGACGGCGCCCGCCGACGCGGCGCCGACCCTCGATCAGCTCGCCACCGCGGCGCGCTCCGTCGCCGCGCGCGAGGATCGCGAGTACGGCGGGTTCGCCGCCGGACCCGCCTTCGAGACGCCGAAGTTCCCGAACACGCCCGTGCTGCGGTTCCTGCAGCACCCGGCGCTGAGCCCCGACGTTCCCGAGGCCGCAGACGTGGCATCCCGGGCGCTGGTGGCGATGGTCGCGTCCGACCTGCACGATCCCGTCGAGGGCGGCTTCTTCCGCTACGCCACGCGTCGCGACTGGAGCGTGCCGCACTACGAGCGCATGCTCACCGACAACGCCGGACTGGTCGAGGTGGCCCTCGCCGCGGGTGACGAGGCCACCGCCGTCGACGCCGCCCGTTTTCTCGTCGACGTGCTGCAGCTGCCGTCGGGAGGGATCGCCGCGGCCCAGGATTCCGAGTCGATCATCGACGGCGTCCGCAACGAGGGCGGGTACTACCGCGTCGCCGACCGTTCCGAGCTGCAGCCCCCGGCTCTGGATGCCAAGGTCGTCACGGGATGGAACGGGCACGCGATCGCCGCCCTCGCCGCCGCCGGCGCGCGCGCCGATCCGCGCTTCCTCGAGGCCGCGCGCTGGGCCGCCGACGCCGTGCTCGAGAGCAACGTCGCCGACGACGGCACCCTCCGCCGCGCGTCTCTCGACGAGATCCGCTCCGCCGCTCCCGCCACGCTCGAGGACTACGGCGGACTCGCGCGCGGTCTCCTCGCCCTCGCCCGGGCGACCGGCGAGGCGGCCTACGCCTCGCGGGCGCGCGCGTTGGTCGACCTGTGCCTCGGCGACGACGGCATCCACCCGCCCGGTGGGGGCGATGCCGTGCTCGTCGCCCAGGGGATGCAGCCGCACGGCGTGCCCACCGACGGCGCCTCGCCCTCGGGCCCCTCCATCTTCGCCGCCGCCGCCCTCGACCTGTGGCGCTTGGGTGCGGGGGAGCGCTACCGCGACGCCGCCGATGAGCTGGTGCGCGCCGCCGCCGATGTCGCCCTCGCGTCGCCGCTCGCCCACGGAGCGATCCTCGAGGTGGCCGCGGGGCTCGCGACCGCTCCCCGTCAGATCGTGGTCGTCGGCGAGAAGGATACCGAGATCGCCGACGCCGCGCGCCGCGTCACCGCCGACGTGCTCGCGGTGGTGTCGCCCACGCAGGCCGCCGCCTTCGCGGCCGCGGGTTTCGAGTTGTTCGAGGGCAAGGTCGCGCGGGGCGGCGAGGCCACCGCGTACGACTGCCGCGCGTTCGCGTGCGCCCTGCCGACGACGGATCCTTCGCGCGTGGTCTGACGCGGCTGAGGTGCGTCTCTGCGCGGCGCAGGCGCACCTCGCAGACCTGGCTCTCTGCGCTTCCCGCGGCCTCCCCGAGGAACCTCGCCCCGTCGCACCCTCCATCGCCACCCGCCCCTGCCGGGGCCCGCAGCGTCACTCCAGCAGGTGCCGCAGGAACCTCCCCGGCGCTTCCAGGAACCCCCGCTGCAGCCGCACCAGCTCCAGGTCGTCCCACGTGCTCTCGCGGATGCCCCACTCGCCCAGCTCGAGGATCGTCGCTCCCGGCAGAGCGGCGAGCACGGGGGAGTGGGTCGCGCAGATCACCTGGGTGCCGCGGGAGCGCATGCGATCGAGCGAGGCCAGCCAACGCAGGGTCGATGAGAACGACAGGGCGGCCTCGGGTTCGTCGAGGCAGGCCAGCCCCGCGACGTAGCGTTCGTGGTCGAGGGCCTCGTCGAGCAGGCTGTTGAACGACTCTCCGTGGCTCATCGCGTGCAGATCGCGGGCGCCGTCGCGCAGGTCCTCCCGCCACGAGTAGTAGCCGTGCATGGTCTCGGCGCGGAGGAAGAACCCCCAGCGCGGAGCGCGGGGGCTGCGCTCGATGCGCAACCACTCGCTCAGCGGACTCTCGGTGCGACGGGTCTCGCCGCCGCCATTGGTCGATCCGCCCTCGGCGGGCAGTCCCGCGGCCTCCGCGATGCCCTCGATGAGCGTCGACTTGCCCGACCCGTTCTCCCCGACGAGGAAGGTCACGCCGGGGCCGAACTCCCATCCGTCTCCGGCGGCGACGTCGAGGAACTGCGCCACCGCGGGGACGGTCGCCGGCCACGCGTCGCGATCGACCGGGGCGTCGGAGAAGAGCCTGACCCGCTGCACCGGCCGCGGGTCGTGCAGCCAGTCGTCGCCTCGTGTCACGCTCGCCCCCTCGGCATCCGTCCCGATCCGGTCAGATCCAGGTGGGCAGCCAGTTGTGCAGGCGCCAGAACTCGTACGGCACGGGAAGTCCCGCCCAGACCGGGTACCAGAACGCCGAGACGACGACGCACAGCGCGAGGAAGGCCAGCACGACGGTCTGCCCACCGGCGCGCGAGCCGCCCCTCACCCCCCGCGCGATCTCTCGCAGCGCGAAAGCCAGCGCGAGCACGAGGAAGGGCAGCATCGCGACCGTGTAGAACTGGAAGATCGTGCGCTCGGGGTACAGCAGCCACGGCACGTAGGTCGCCGCGAGGCCCGTCAGAATGAGGGCGTACCGCCAGTCGCGCACCATGACGAAGCGCACGAGCAGGAAGAGGGATGCCGCGATCCCCGCCCACCAGATGATCGGGTTCGCGATGCTCGAGATCGCCTCGGTGCACCCGGTGGGAAGCGTGCAGCCGTTGACGCCCGCGTCGTCCTGATGCCAGTACATCGAGGTGGGACGGATGAGCAGCGGCCACTGCCACGCGGGGCTCGCGTAGCTGTGCGGGGTGACGAGCCCGACGTGGAAGTTGTACATCTCCTGGTGGTACGCCCACAGCTGTCGGAGCGGCTCGGGCACCCACCCCCAGATGCCCGTCGCGGCGACCGGGGTGCCGCGCATCCACCCGCCGTTCGTGAACAGCCAGCCCGACCAGCTCGACACGTACGCGACGACAGCGACCGGCACGAGCAGCACGAACGACGCGAGGCCCTGGCGCACGGCATCCATCGGCCACTGGACCACGCCCGCCCGGCGGCGCGCGAGGGCGTCGGAGACGACGGCGTAGATGCCGACGGCGGCGATCACGTACAGTCCCGACCACTTCACGGCGGTGGCGGCTCCCACGGCGACGCCGGCGGCGAGCAGCCACGGGCGGTTCCACAGGATCGGTCCCCACATCGGGGGCTCGTCCCCGCGCGCGGCGACGAGGGCCGTGAGCCGATCGTTCGAGCGCCGGTGGTCGAGGGCGACGAACCAGAACGTCAGCACGACGAAGAACGTCAAGAAGATGTCGAGCAACGCGATGCGGCTGAGCACGATCCCGAGGCCGTCGATGGCGAAGAGTCCGGATGCCACGGTGGCCAACGGGAGGGAACCCGTGAGCGTGCGCGCGAAGAGGTAGATCACCAGCACGGTCAGCGTGCCGAAGACGGCGGCCGAGATGCGCCAGCCGGTGGCGGAGTCGGGTCCCAGGAGGGCCATGCCCGCCCCGATGAGGATGCGACCGAGCGGGGGATGCACGACGTAGCTGCCGATGCCGGTGAACACGTCGGTGTCGCCCGCTGCGAAGCTCGCGTCGGCGCCATCGGGCCACGTGGAGGGGAAGCCGAGCACCCACTGGCTCCACGCGTCTTTGACGTAGTAGGTCTCGTCGAAGACGAGCTGGTGCGGATTGCCGATGTCGATGAGACGGAGCACCGCGGCGAGGAGGGTGACGAGGGTCGGAGCGAGCCAACGCCACAACCTCATGCCCCGCGGGGTCGCGAGCAGCGCGTCGCGCCAGCGATCGAGTCGCGTCCGCTCGGCGGCGGGGAGCAACGGAGGGACGGCGGTGGTCACGGCCCCCAGCCTAAGGTGGAACGGTGATCATCCTCGCGGCGACTCCCATCGGCAACCTGGGCGACGCCTCGAAGCGTCTGATCGAGGCCCTCGAGAACGCCACGGTGGTCGCCGCCGAGGACACCCGCACGACGCAGCGCCTGCTCGCGGGTCTCGGCGTCGAGAACCGCCCGCGCCTGATCGCCCTGCACGACCACAACGAGAAGGACCGGGCGGCCGAACTCGTCGAGCTCGCCCGCGAGGACGACCTGCTCGTCTTGAGCGACGCCGGGATGCCGACCGTCAGCGACCCCGGCTTCGGGCTCGTCGCCGCAGCCGCCGCCGCGGGGGTCACGGTCACCGCGATCCCCGGGCCGAGCGCGGTCGTGACGGCGCTGGCCGTCGCGGGTCTCCCCACGGACCGGTTCGCCTTCGAGGGCTTCCCCCGTCGGAAGCCCGGCGAGCGTCGCAAGGCTTTCGCGCAGCTCGCCTCGGAGGAGCGGACCCTCGTGTTCTTCGAGTCGCCGTCTCGGCTGGCATCCACTCTCGACGACCTCGCCGCGGCCTTCGGCGCCGACCGTCCCGCCGCGGTCTGCCGCGAGTTGACGAAGCTCTACGAAGAGGTCAAACGCGGAACGCTCGCCGACCTCGCGGCCTGGGCGGCCGAGGGCGTGCGCGGGGAGATCGCGATCGTGGTGGGCGGTGCGTCGGCGCGCGAGGTGGCGTTCCCGGATGCCGTGACCCAGACCCTCGAACTCGTGCGCAGCGGGACGCGGCTGAAGGAAGCCGCCGCCGAGGTGTCTTCTCAGACCGGGCACTCGTCGCGCGAGCTCTACCAGGCGGCACTCGCGGTCAAGCGCTGAGCGTGCCGCCGGTGTGAGGGGCCGGGGAGCGTCGCCGCGTGCGCGGCGCGGCGACGTCGTCCGACCCCTCACCCGAGCGGCCCTCAGGAGCGGCGGCGACGTCGCCGCAGCACGGCGCCGGTCGCGAGCGCGAGCACCCCCGCGGCGAGCAGACCGAGCGGAACGCTCGTTCCGGTCTCGGCGAGCCCCGGTCCCGCAGCCGATCCCGGGGCGGTCGTGGCGCTCGGCGCGGCGGGAGCGGGTGCCGGACCGCTCGGCAGGGGAGTGGGGGCGGGCTCCGTCGGTGCGGGCGTCGGAGCCGGGGTGGGCTCTCCGGGCGTCGGCTCACCGGGCGTCGGCTCACCGGGCGTCGGCTCTCCGGGGTCGCCCGGGGCGGGGATGGGGTCGCCGATCCGCTCGAGCACGAGGTCGTCGATGGTCCCCCACGCTCCGGCGGGGAGGTCGGCATCCACGCGAACCGTCAGGGCCTCGCCCTCGGCGATCTCGATCTCCGCCGTGCGCGGCTCCGACCACACGCGCCAGCCGGCCGCGGTGAACGGCGCCGTGGCGCTGTCGTCGTCCGAGGTCAGCGAGAGGGTCGCCGAGCCGTCGCCGAACGCGCCGCCCTGCAGAGCCCCCGCCGCGACGTAACGGCCGGCGGGCAGGCCCTCGACCCGCTGCGCGAGCGAGAAGGTCGCGGCGGCGGCGGCGAAGAAGTGCGCGGAGCGTTCCCCGGAGCGCGGGTCGTCGGTCGCCCGCAGCGACAGGGGGCCCTCGACCGACCACATCGAGACGTCGTCCTGCTCGAAGCCGGGGTTCGTCAGCAGGTTGACCGCCGAGACGGTCACGACGGCGAGGGCGTCCGCCCCGGCGTCGGTGGTACCGGCGATCTCGAAGACGCCCGGCACCGAGAGATCGGGCAGGGGCGACCAGGTCACACGCTGCTGCTCGCTCGTCCCGTCGCTGAAGCGGACGGTGACCTGCGCGGGCAGCACGACCGCGTCGCCGACGGTCACGGACAGCCGCACGGTGTCGACGCCGGTCACCTCGCGGGGCGCCACGGCGCCGGTGCGGACGTAGGCGAAGGTGCGCAACGACTCCAGCGGTGTGCCGTCCACGTCGAAGAGCGACTGGTTGTCCCACGCCGATCCGCCGAAGTACTCCCCGGCGTCTTCGGGGTCGTACTCGCCCGCGAAGCTCGTCGCCCAGCCCGAACCGTCGCGCTCCCACAGCACGCGGTTCTGCGCGAGCTGCTCGGGCGAGCCGACGGGCAGCCACGCGGGCTCCCAGTAGTAGGCGCCGATACCGGCGTCGCCCACGTCGGCGACGGCTTGGACGACGTCGTGCAGCGCCGTGGCCTGACCCTGCACGCTCACCGGGTAGGCCTCGGCCTCGGAGGCCGTGTCGATCACGTCGGGGTGACCGTCGGCGTCGTCGAGAGTGCGCACCCACGACGTCTCGGCGACCATGACTTTCTTGTCGTAGGTGTCGGCGACCTGGCGCAGCACCGCGGTGAGGTTCTCGGTCGTGCCGTGCCAGAACGGGTAGTACGACGATGCGAACACGTCGTAGTCGACGTCGTTCGCCGCCAGCTCCGCGGCGTACGCGGCGTAGTGTCCGGGCCGCTCGGGGTTCGTGACGTGCACGGCGACGAGCGCGTCGGGCGTCACCGCGCGCACCGCGGCGGCTCCCGCCGAGAACACCTGCGCCATGTCGGGCCAGCCGGTCACCCCGGCCACCCCGCCGTTGGTCTCGTTGCCCACCTGCACGAGCTGCACGTCGACGCCCGCGGCGACGAAGGCCGACAGCGCGTCGCGCGTGAAGTCCCCGACCGCGGCGGCGGTCTCGGCGGCATCCATCCCGGCCCACGCCTTCGGGGCCTTCTGCTTGACGGGGTCGGCCCAGAAGTCGGAGTAGTGGAAGTCGACGGCGACGCCCAGACCCGCGGCGGTCGCGCGCTCGCCGATCTCGACGGCCCGGTCGACGTCGACGCTTCCGCCGCCGTACCCCCGGCCTCGGGCGTCGAACGGGTCGTTCCACACGCGCACGCGCACGTCGGTCACGCCGTGCTCGGCGAGCACCTCGAACAGGTCGGCGGGGGAGCCGTCGTCGTCACGGAAGACGACCCCCGACGCCTCGAGGGAGAGCACCGATGACACGTCGACGCCGAGGGCGAAGTCGGATGCCAGGCCCTCGACGCGCGGGACGGTGATCCCCGCCTCGACCGGCTCGTCAGCGGGTGCGGCCTGGGCCGCCGTGAGGGGCGCCACCGCGAGGGCGGCGCCGAGGGTCATGGCCGCGAGGGCCGTGGGGCGGGGGTGTTTCGGCATCCGGATCTCCATCGATCGGGGCGGGGCGGTCGGGGCTCAGCCCTTGACCGACCCCTGGGTGAGGCCGCCGACGATGTAGCGCTGCAGCGACAGGAACAGGGCGAGGACGGGGATCGAGGCGAGCACCGAGCCCGCCGCGAACAGGCCCCACCGGGAGGTGAGCTGATTCGAGACCCACTGGTACATGCCGACGGCGAGCGTCCAGTTGTCCTCGGAGACGAGGATGATGCGCGCGAGGATGTAATCGCCGAAGGCGGCGATGAAGGCGAGCAGGGCCACGACCGCGAGGATCGGCGTCACGAGCGGCATGATGAGCCGCCAGAAGATCTGCGCGTGGGTCGCGCCGTCGATCTTGGCGGATTCGTCGATCTCGATCGGGATCGTGTTGAAGAAGCCGTACATGAGGAAGGTGTTCGCGCCGAGCGCGCCGCCGAGGTAGACGCAGATGAGCGCGAGCTTCGAGTTGATGCCGAGCGCGGGGACGACCTCGCCGATGGTCAGCAGCATGAGGAAGATCGCCACGAAGGCCAGCGCCTGGGGGAACATCTGCACGATCAGCAGTCCGGTGAGGCTCGCCCGCCGACCCGAGAAGCGGAAGCGCGAGAACGCGTAGGCCCCCGCGGCTCCCATCAGCACCGCGCCGACCGAGGCGACGCCGCCGACGAGGAGGGTGTTGCCGACCCACGTCCAGTAGCTCGTGCCCGAGAGGGCGGCGTAGTTGGAGAAGTCGACCGCCGAGAAGAGGGCGCTCGACGACGCGAGGCTGCCGCGCGGGTTCAGCGAGGCCGACACGACGTAGACGAGGGGGAACAGTGCGTAGAAGGCCACGAGAGTGGCGACGGGGTACTTCCAGCCGACCTCGGCGAGCCAGCGGCGCTTCTTCGCGGGGGTGGCGCGAGCGGTGTCGCGCCCGGTGCCGCGTGCGGTGACGGTCATGCGAACTCCTCCAGCTTGCGGGTCTGACGGAAGGCCAGCGCAGAGATGGCGCCGACGACGACGAACACGACGATCGACAGGGCGCTGGCGAGGCCGTAGTCGGCGGCTCCGCCCGAGACGCCGGAGATGTCGTAGATGGCCGAGATGAGGATGTCGGTCGAGCCCAGCGCGTAGGGCGCGCCGGGTATCGCCGGCCCGCCGTTGTTGAACATGTAGATGACGGTGAAGTTGTTGAAACTGAACGCGAACGACGAGATCGCCAGCGGCGCGGTCGAGACCAGCAGCAGCGGCAGCACGATCGACCGGAACGAGCGCCAGCGCCCGGCGCCGTCGAGCTGCGCCGCCTCGAGAGTGTCGGAGGGGAGGGCCTGCAGAGCTCCCGTGCACACGAGGAACCAGTACGGGTAGCTGAGCCACACGTTCACCCACAGCACGGCGAGCTTGGCCAGGACGGGGTCGCCGAGCCAGTTGATCGGCAAGCCGAAGAAGAAGACGTCGTTGATGACGCCGAACTCGGAGTTGAACATGCCGCGGAACAGTAGCGCCGACATGAACGCGGGGAACGCGTACGGGAGGATGAACAGGGTCCGCAGGAACTTGCGCGCCCGCACGCGCGGGTCGTTGAAGATCAGCGCGAAGAGGAGTCCGAGCCCGAAGCTCAGGGCCACCGACAGGATCGCGAACGCGAAGGTCCACCCCGTCACCGACAGCAGCGGAGCGACGAGAGCCGTGTCGGTGAAGACGCGCAGGAAGTTTTCGAATCCCACGTTGACGTACCAGCCGGTCGGCAGGCTCTGCCCGTCCGCCGACGTGAAGGTGCCCCGGTCGGTCGCGGCGTAGACGGTGCCGGTCGAGGTGTCGGTGATGGTCTGGGCGTCCTCGTCCCAGACGAGGGTCGAGGTGTACACGGTCGCGGTCGACCCGTCGCGCGTGCGCAGGGCCCCGTCGTTGGGGTCGTCCGACAGGGGGACCCGCAGCGCGGCGGCCGTGCTCTGCAGCTCGGGATCGGTGAGCAGCTCGGCGCGGGGGACCACGGTCCACCCCGCGACCTCGGTCGGCGCTCCATTGCGTCCGACGGCGCCGTCGACGGTGGTGAGCGGTTCGTCGGGGGTTCCCACGCGCACGACGTCGTCGTCGGCGATGGCGAGGCCGTACTGGCCGAGGCGCTCGACCACGACCATGGGGTAGCTGGGCGAGTCGTCGACCCGGCGCTCGCCCTGGATGAGGGTGGCATCCACCGCCTGCGACTGCGAGCCGGCGTGACCGGTGCCGTAGTTGGTGAAGGCGATGTACGCGGTGTAGCCGAAGATGAAGACCTGGAACGCGAAGAGGAAGATCAGCCCGGGCAGCAGGTACTTCAGCGGCAGGGCGCGACGCGTGAAGTAGACGACGTCGGCGGCGACGAGCAGGACGGCCGTGATCGTGGCCAGCAGCCACGAGTCCGCGCCGACGGCGGTGAGGATCGTCAGGATGCCGAAGGCGTTGACGATCGCCATGATCGCGAGCTTCACGAGGAAGCCGACGCCGATGCCCCGCCACGCGCGGGCGTGCGACTCGCGGCGGGGTGCCGGCAGGGGTGCGGGGGCGCTGGGGGCGGCGCCCGGGGGCGCGACGGGTGGGGTGGCCGACATGGATGCTCCGGATTCGTCGGGACGGTGCGGTGCGGGGCCGGAGGGGCCCTGCGGTGTGGTGCGGTGCGGTGCCGTGGGCGGTCGCGGAGGATCGCGACCGCCCACGACGATGGTCAGCCGGCCAGCGTTCCCTGCAGGTCGGTGATCATGCGGTTCCACGTCGAGACGGGCTCGGCGCCGGAGATGATCTGCGCCTCAGCGGCGTTCCACAGGTCCCAGACCGACCCCATCTCGGGGATCGAGGGCATGGGCACGCCGTTCTGCGCCGAGGCGAGGAAGCCCGCGATGACGGGGTCGCTCGCGACCTCCTCGCCGAGGGCGGTGTAGGCGGGGATGCGCGGGTCGGCCTCGTAGAGGGCGCGCTGGGCGTCCTCGGTGCCGAGGTAGTTGACGAGGAACTCGGTCGCCAGCAGCGCGTTCTCGCTCTGCGCGCTGAGGTAGAAGCCCTGCACGCCCACGAAGGGAGCCGCGGTCTGTCCGCCCGCGCTCGGGATCGGGTTGACCGCGACGTCGATGCCGTCGAAGGCGCTGATCGCCCACGGGCCCTGGATCGTGTAGGGCGCCTTGCCGGTCGCGAACAGCTCGTTGTTGATGTCGTAGTCGATCGTGGTCGAGAGGTACCCGGCCTGACCGTTGGTCGAGAGCCACTGCGCGAACGACTCGCCCGCGGCGCCGCCCATCCCGACCTCCGAGGTGTACGACCCGGTGGCGTCCTGCACGAAGACGGGGGCGCCGAACGAGGTCTGCAGTCCGTACATGGTGTATCCGTCGCCGGTCTCGCCGGCGGTGTTGATGACGAAGGGCCGCTCGGCGCCCGAGGCCTGGCCGCGCTGGATCATGTCGTCCCACGTCGCGGGGGCCTCGGTGCCGACGAGCGCCGTGTTCTGCACGAGCGCGACTGTCTCGAGCGAGTAGGGCAGGGCGTAGAGCTGACCGTCATAGGTCATCGCCTCGAGGGCGACCGGCTCGAAGTTCGCCGCGGTGTCGCCGAGGTCGATCGTGTCGACGACGCCCGCCGCCACGAGGGCACCGAGCCAGTCGTGCGCGCCCACGGTGATGTCGGGGCCTTCGCCGGTGGGCACCTGGGCGATGAAGTCGTTGCGGAGGTCCTCGAAGTTCTTCTGCACGAGGCGGACGGTCGCGCCCGTCTCCTCCTCGAAGGCCGCAGCCGCGTCGGTGATGGCCTGCTCGCGCTCGGCATCCGTCCAGACGACGATCTCCGGGCCGTCTCCGGCCGGGGCGGCGTCCGTGCCCGAGCCGCTTCCGGTGCAGCCGCTGAGAGCGAGGGCCGAGACGGCGAGGATGCCGGCCGATCCGAGCAGTGCACGTCCGTGTGCTGTCATGCGCATGGGAATCCCTTTCTGTGCGACCGCAGCCGTTGCGGTCGGGTTCGGTTCGCCCGCGAAGGTCGCGGTCGAGGGTGGTGCCCGGGATCCGCGTCGGCACGGATCCCGGGGGTCAACGGGTGGCTGCCTCCGGGAGTGCGGAGCGGACCACGGCGATTCCGCCGGCGGGAACCGTGACCACCCCGTCGGTGGCTGCTCCGGTGAGCAGTTCGACCCCGTCGAGGTCGAGGGTCACGGCGTCGTCGCGGTGGTTCACGACGAAGGTGAAGTCGTGCGCGGCGCCGCGGCGCACCACGACCTCGCATCCCGCCGGAACGGAGGATGCCGACACCCCGGCGTCCGCGTAGGCGGCGGCGAACGTCGCGGCGAGGCCCGCGGCGTCCAGGCTCGTCGAGACGTACCAGCCCGTGCCCTCGCCGTGACGGTGACGCGTGATCGCGGCCCGACCCGCGGCGGGGCCGTCGGTGTAACGGGCGACGGTCTCGGCGCCGGCGACCACGAGGTCCTCGGTCCACGACCGTGCCGTCAGGCGAGTGCCGTCGGCGCGCTCGAGCGAGACGGTCTCCCCCTCGCGCAGGGGCAGGAACTCCTCCACGCGCACCCCGAGCACCTCGGCCAGCGGCGCGAGGTAACCGCCCGCGTGGACGGCGTCGTTCTCGTCGACGATGCCCGAGAAGAACGACACCACCAGGGTGCCGCCGCCGGCGACGTAGGACGTGAGGTTCGCGGCATCCGCCGTCGTGAGGAGGTACTGGGCCGGGACGACCACGAGGCGGTACCCCGACAGATCGTGGCCGGGCAGGGCGAAGTCGGCGGTGACGCCGTCGCGCCAGAGCTGCTCGTACGCGGCGCGCACCTGGGCCTGGTGCGTCACCTCGATCGAGGGGCGCCATTCGAGGTCCTGTGCCCAGAACGACTCGAAGTCCCACAGCACCGCGGCCTCGGCCTGCACGCGCGCTCCGCGCACCTCTCCGAGGCGGCCGAGCGCCGCGCCGAGGTCGACGACCTCCCGCCAGACGCGGGACTCGGTGCCGGCGTGGGGAAGCATCGCGGAGTGGAACTTCTCGGCCCCCGAGCGCGAGGCGCGCCACTGGAAGAAGAGGATCGCGTCGGCGCCGCGGGCCAGGTGGGTGAGAGAGTTGCGGGCCATCTCGCCCGGGCGCTTCGCGACGTTGCGCGGCTGCCAGTTCACCGCCGAGGTGGAGTGCTCCATGAGGATCCACGGTGCGCCGCCGCCCACCGATCGCGAGAGGTCGGCGGCGATCGCGAGACCGACGTGGCCGTCCGGATCGGCGGCCCACAGGTAGTGGTCGTCGGAGACGATGTCGACCTCGCGGCCCCACGCCCACAGGTCGGTGGTCCAGCTCTGGTTGGCCATGAAGTTGGTGGTGATGGGCTGCGTGGCGTGCGCGCGGATCGCGTCGCGCTCGATGCGGAAGCACGCTCGCAGCTGCGCGTCGGTGAAGCGCGCGAAGTCCAGGCGCTGCGCGGGATTGACGACGCTGGGCGCGTCGGCGGGGGCGCCCACGTGCTCCCACGCGGTGTAGTGCTGGCCCCAGAACGCGGTGCCCCAGGCGGCGTTGAGGCCGTCGAGAGAGCCGTAGCGCTCCGCCAGCCAGGCGCGGAACGCGGCGACGGAGGCGGGGGAGTAGTCCTCGCCGACGGGGACGCCGTACTCGTTGTGCACGTGCCACAGCACCACGGCCGGGTGCGCGGCGTAGCGGGCCGCCAGGGCGTCCGCGATGCGGGCGATGGCCGCGCGGTACGCGGGGGACGAGTGGGAGGCCATCCCGCGCGAGCCGAAGCCCATGGTGCGCCCGTCCCGGGTCAGCACGCGCGCCTCGGGGTGGGCGTGGAAGAACCACGCGGGCGGCGACGCGGTGGGCGTGCCGAGGTCGACGTGGATGCCGTTGGCGTGCAGCAGATCGAGAAGATCGTCGAGCCACGCGAAGTCGAACACGCCCTCGGAACGCTCCAGCAGGGCCCACGAGAAGATGCCGACGCTGACGAGGTTCACGCCCGCCTCGCGCATGAGTCGGACGTCTTCGTCCCAGACCGCGCGGTCCCACTGCTCGGGGTTGTAGTCACCGCCGTAGGCGATGCCGTCGAGAGCGGGCCAGGGGGTAACGCGGGTCATGACACTCCATCGGATCGTGGGGCGGCCCAGACTGGGACCGGTCACAGCCTCCGTCGTCCGTGGTGGCGCCCGCAACGTCGGACGCGGCTTCGTTACGCAACTGTGACCGGTCCCAGTCCCGGGCGCGTTCCGGTGATCCGCCGCGCGCGCGGGCCGATAGCATTCCCGCATGGAGCAGACCCCGACCGTGCGTCGCAAGCCGACGATCCGCGACGTCGCGGCGGCCGCGGGGGTGTCGCGCGGCACCGTCTCGCGCGTCATCAACGGCGGGCACTGGGTGTCGCCCGACGCGCGGGCGGCCGTCGAGGACGCCATCGAACGCACCGGCTACACCGCCAACCACGCCGCGCGCAGCCTCGCCACCGGTCGCGCGGGATCCCTCGCGTTCCTCATGACCGAGCCGCAGCACCTGCTCTTCGACGATCCGACCTTCGCCCTCCTGCTGCGCGGCGCCGCCGAGGCGCTGTCCAAACGCCAGATGACCCTGGTGCTCCTCATCGCCGGCACCCCCCGCAGAGCGCGCGAATGTCGCGCACTACGTCAGCGCCGGGCACGTCGACGGCGTCCTGCTCATCTCCTCGCACGAGGCCGACCCCCTGCTCGAGTCGTTGCTGGATGCCGGCATCCCGACCGTCGCGTGCGGGGTGCCCCTGGGGCACCGCGCCGAGGTGCTCAGCGTCTCGGTCGACGAAGCCGGGTCGGCGCGCACGATGACGGCGCACCTGCGAGCGCAGGGGCACCGGCGCATCGCGATGATCGCCGGACCCGACGACACCCCCGGAGGACGATTCCGCCTGGTCGGGTTCCGCGACGAGATGGGCGACGACTTCGACCCCGCTCTCGTCGAGGTCGGGGACTACTCGCTCGATTCCGGCGCTCTCGCCATGGAGCGGCTGCTCGAGCGCGCCCCCGACGTCGAGGCCGTGTTCGCGGCATCCGATCTCATGGCCGCCGGGGCGGTGCAGACGCTGCGCCGCGCGGGGCGTCGGATTCCCCACGACGTCGCCGTCGCGGGCTTCGACGACTCGGGCCTCGCCGCGACGCACGAGCCTCCGCTCACGACGATGCGACAGCCCTGGGAGCAACTGAGCGAGCGCATGGTCACCCTGCTGCTCGACGCGATCGACGGGCGCGAGGTCGAACCGGTGGTGCTGCCGACGACCCTCGTCGTGCGCGGCTCGGCCTGAGCGCCGTCATGCGGTCGGCCGTGTCGGTGGCCGCCCGTAGAATCTCCAGGTGACTTCCGGCCGATCCTTCTACATCACGACGCCGATCTACTACCCCAGCGACCTGCCCCACATCGGGCACGGGTACACGACGGTGGCCGTCGACGCGCTCGCACGCTGGCACCGCCAGGCGGGCGACGACACCTGGATGCTGACCGGCACCGACGAGCACGGGCAGAAGATGCTGCGCGCCGCCGCGGCCAACGGCGTCACCCCGCAGGAGTGGGTCGACAAGCTGGTCACCGAGTCCTGGTTCCCTCTGCTCGAGACCCTCGACGTCGCCAACGACGACTTCATCCGCACGACGCAGCCGCGCCACGAAGAGCGCGTGCAGGAGTTCGTCAAGGCGCTCTACGACCGCGGGTACATCTACGCCGGCGAGTACGAGGCGCTGTACTGCGTCGGATGCGAGGAGTTCAAGCCCGAGGCCGAGATCGTCGACGGCACGGGCCCCTTCGAGGGGCTCAAGGTCTGCGCGATCCACTCCAAGCCCCTCGAACTGCTGCAGGAGAAGAACTACTTCTTCAAGCTCAGCGAGTTCCAGGACCGCCTGCTCGAGCTGTACAAGACCGAGCCCGACTTCGTGCGCCCCGAATCGGCGCGCAACGAGGTCGTGTCGTTCGTGCGCAGCGGTCTCAAAGACCTCTCGATCTCGCGCTCCGCGTTCGACTGGGGCATCACGGTGCCGTGGGATCCCTCGCACGTGATCTACGTGTGGGTCGACGCGCTGCTCAACTACGCCACCGCGGTCGGCTACGGCACCGATCCGGAGCAGTTCGCGCGCCGCTGGCCCGCGTTCCACGTGGTCGGCAAAGACATCCTCCGCTTCCACGCCGTCATCTGGCCCGCCATGCTCATGGCCGCGGGTCTCGACGTGCCGCGCGGGGTCTTCGCCCACGGGTGGCTGCTCGTCGGCGGCGAGAAGATGTCGAAGTCGAAGCTCACCGGCATCGCGCCCACCGAGATCACCGACGTGTTCGGCTCCGACGCCTACCGGTTCTACTTCCTGTCGGCGATCGCCTTCGGCCAGGACGGCTCCTTCTCGTGGGAAGACCTCTCCGCCCGCTACCAGGCCGAACTCGCCAACGGCTTCGGCAACCTGGCATCCCGCACCGTCGCGATGATCTCGAAGTACTTCGACGGCGTCGTCCCGCCGGCCGGGCCCTCCACCGACCTCGACGCGGCGATCCACAAGATCGTGGCGGATGCCGCGACCGCGGCCGACGCCGCCATCGAGCGGTTCCGCATCGACGAGGCCATCGCGGCGATCTGGACGATCGTCGACGCCCTCAACGGCTACATCACCGAGAACGAGCCGTGGGCGCTCGCGAAGGACGAGGCTCAGCGCGAGCGTCTCGGCACGGTGCTGTACACCGCGGCCGAGGGCCTGCGCGCCCTCGCCGTGCTGCTGTCGCCGGTCATGCCGGAGTCGACCGCGAAGCTCTGGGTCGCGCTCGGGGCTGAGGGCTCGATCGGTGCGCTCGCCGACCAGCCGATCCGCGACGCGGGCACCTGGGGCGTGCTGCGCCCGGGGTCGTCGGTCGAGGCGCTGACGCCGCTGTTCCCGCGCGTCGAGCAGGCGTGACCACGGCGGCCTCCGCACCGGGTGAGGGGTCGGTGCCCCGCCCGGCCGGCTCGACCCCCGTCGACCGCCCCCGAGACACGATCCAGGGCGGCGACCCGAGTCAGTACGTGCGCGAGCGCTCCGCCGACGGTCGCCGCGACGTCAGATATCCGCCGGCGCCCGAGCCCCTCGGCATCCCCGTCTACGACAACCACACGCACCTCGAGATCGAAGACGGCGAGACCGGACTCTCCCTCGACGAGCAGCTCGAACGCGCTCTCGCGGTGGGCGTGCACGGGGTCGTGCAGGCCGGCGGCGACGTCGACTCCTCGCGGTGGTCGGCGTGGGCGGCGCGCTCGCATCCGCGCGTGCTGGCGGCCGTGGCGATCCACCCGAACGAGGCTCCCGTCTACGAGCAGGCCGGAGAGCTGGATGCCGCGATCGCGGTGATCGACGAACTCGCGGCCGAGCCGCGGGTGCGGGCGATCGGCGAGACGGGTCTGGACTTCTTCCGCACCGAGGCCGACGGCATCCCCGCGCAGATCCGCTCGTTCGAGGCGCACATCGCCCTCGCGAAGAAGCACGACATCGCGATGCAGATCCACGACCGCGATGCACACGACGCCGTGCTCGAGACGCTCGAGCGCGTGGGGGCGCCCGAGAAGACGGTGTTCCACTGCTTCTCGGGAGACGCCGCCATGGCGCGCATCGCCGCCGACCGCGGGTACTACCTGTCGTTCGCCGGCAACGTCACCTTCAAGAACGCGCAGAACCTGCGTGACGCCCTCGCGGTCACCCCGCGCGAGCGCATCCTCGTCGAGACCGACGCCCCCTTCCTCACCCCGGTTCCCTACCGCGGACGCCCCAACGCGCCGTACCTCATCCCGGTGACGCTGCGCTTCCTCGCGGCGGAGCTCGGGACGGATGCCGACGAGCTCGCGGCCCAGGTCGCCGCGAACACGCTGCGCGTCTACGGCGCCTTCGAGGACTGAGCGCGCCCACGGCCGGCGCAGGTTCGCGGCCCCCGCGCGCCCGCGTCGTTCGCGCATCGTCGGTGATTCGCGCATCCTCAGCCGCGGGGCCCCGGATGCCGCTGAGGTTGTGCGGATCACGGAGGCTGTGTCGCGCGGCCCGCGGCGCCGCGGCGTTCGCACATCGTCAGTGATTCGCGCATCTTCAGCCGTGGGCCCCCGGATGCCGCGGAGGTTGTGCGGATCGCTGACGCTACGCCCCAGCCCGCCCGCCCCGGGAACGACGAAGGCCGGCACCCCGTGGGGCGCCGGCCTCTCGGCATCCGGGGACCTCGCCGGCCGGGACGCGCCCCGGCCGGCACGCATCCCGCCGGGATCAGGCCTTGGCCGCGTCCTTCGGCTTGCGGACGAACAGGGTCTCGGTCTGCTCGAGCTCCATGCCCTTGGTCTCGGGGATGCGCAGCAGCACGTAGAAGAACGACAGTGCGGCGAACAGGGCGTACATGCCGTAGGTGAGCGGCAGCGACCAGCTCGACATCGCCGGGAACGACACGGTGATGGCGAAGTTCGCGATCCACTGCGCTCCCGCGGCCACGCCGAGGGCCTTGCCGCGGATGCGGCTCGGGAAGATCTCGCCGAGCAGCACCCACACCAGCGGGCCCCACGAGGCGCCGAAGCCGACCACGAACACGTTCGCGGCGACGAGCGCGACCGAGCCCCACGGCGCGGGGAGCGAGACGTCCTGGCCCGAACCCGTGGCGAACGCGAACGACAGCGCCATCGCGCCGAGCGAGAGGGTCATCAGCAGCGAGCCGGTGATGAGGATGGGCTTGCGGCCCACCCGGTCGACCAGGAAGATCGCGACGAAGGTGACGACCACGTTCGTGACCGAGGTGATGACCGAGATCAGCAGCGAGTTGCTCTCGTCGAAGCCGACGGCCTTCCAGAGGGTCGTGGAGTAGTAGAAGATCACGTTGATGCCGACGAACTGCTGGAACATCGACAGCAGGATGCCGGTCCACACGATCCCCTGCAGACCCAGCACGGGCCCGCGCAGCGACACGTTCTTGTTCTTGCGGTCGGCCTCGATGGTGTTCGACAGCTCGTTCATCGTCTTGTCGAGATCCGCGGGCGGCACCAGACGCGCGAAGATCGCCTTCGCCTCGTCGCGCTTGCCCTTCGCGAGCAGATAGCGCGGCGATTCGGGAACGGTGAACGACAGGATGCCGTAGACGGCGGCGGGGATCACGCCCACGAGGAACATCCAGCGCCAGGCCTCCAGGCCGAGCCAGAACTGGTTCGCGGCCCCGCCGGCGGAGTTCGCCAGGAGCGCGTCGGAGAGCAGGGCGCCGAAGATGCCGAGCGTGATCGCGAGCTGCTGGAGCGACGCGAGCGAACCGCGGATCTGGCGGGGGGCGACCTCGGCGATGTAGGCGGGAGCGACCACCGAGGCGATGCCGATGCCCAGTCCGCTCAGCACGCGCCACAGGATCAGGTCGGGCACGCTGAAAGTGAGCGCCGCACCGATCGACGACACGAAGAAGAGCACCGCGCCGAGCAGCATGACCTTCAGGCGGCCCCAGCGGTCCGAGAGGGCGCCCGCGATGATGGCTCCCACCGCGCAGCCCAGCAGGGCGACGGCGACGACGAACCCGGTGAGGACCTGCCCCAGCTCGAAGTTGCCGTCGACCGCGTCGACCGCGCCGTTGATCACGGAGGAGTCGAATCCGAAGAGGAAGCCGCCCACCGCGGCCGCGACCGAGAGGCCGATGGCGCGGCGCCCGTAGGGGCTTCGCAGGGTGAAGGCGTTTGCGGGGATGGACTGCGTTTGACTCACCTGTCCACGCTACTCCCGGCGTGCTCGCAGCAAGGGTTCTGGCGGAGCCCTGACTACAGTGGAACAATGCCCGTTTCCCTCCTCGGTGCCGCCGAGATCCGTCGGCTCGCCGCCGACCTCGACGTGACCCCGACGAAGAAGCTCGGGCAGAACTTCGTCGTCGACGCCAACACCGTCCGCAAGATCGTGCACGCGGCCCGGGTCACGGCATCCGACCGGGTCGTCGAGATCGGGCCGGGGCTCGGATCCCTCACCCTGGCGATCCTCGAGACCGGCGCCTCGATGGTCGCGGTCGAGATCGACCACCGCCTCGCCGAGCGGCTTCCGTCGACCGTCGCGGCCCACGGCGTTCCCGCCGATCGCCTCACGGTCATCGACGCCGACGCGTTGCGCGTCACCGAGCTCCCCGGCGCGCCCGAGGTGCTCGTCGCGAACCTCCCGTACAACGTCTCGGTTCCCGTGCTGCTGCACTTCCTCGAGACCTTCCCGTCCTTGCACCGCGGCGTCGTCATGGTGCAGGCCGAGGTGGGGGAGCGGCTCGCCGCCCCTCCCGGGTCGAAGATCTACGGCGCCCCGAGCGTGAAGGCCGCCTGGTACGGGCCGTGGCGCCTGGCCGGAACCGTCTCGCGCCAGGTGTTCTGGCCCGTTCCGAACGTCGACAGCGTGCTGGTCGGCTTCGACCGCGACGCCGAGCCGCGCGGCACCGAGGAGCACCGGCTCCGCACGTTCGAGATCGTGGATGCCGCGTTCCAGCAGCGTCGCAAGATGCTGCGGCAGGCGCTCGCCGGCGTCCTGGGCGGCACGGCGGCGGAGGCGTCCGCGCGCCTGGAGGCGGCGGGCGTCGACCCCACCCTTCGCGGCGAACAGCTCACCGTCGACGACTACGCCCGCGTCGCGGCATCCTGACCCTCGCGCGTCCCGCCCACCGCCCACGCGAGTCGCCGCCCGTTCGCGTGAGTCGCTGCCCGTTCGCGTGAGTCGCCAAGAACTGTCGCTTCGGGCTGCGCTCGAGCGACAGTTCTTGGCGACTCGCGCTGATCGCCGTGTCGGGGCGGGCGAATTCTCGTCGTGTTCATCGTGCGTTCCTGAAACATGCCGGTAACATTTCGAGCCAACCGGGAGCATCACGCCGGTGACGAGGTCGTACCCGACGGCCCGAGAGGAACGAGATGCGTTACGCCGAGTACCCCCGTGCCGAGCGGGTGCTGCTGCACCTGAGCGACACCCACCTCCGTGCCGGCGGTGCGCCGCTGTACGACGACGTCGACTCCGAGGCCTACCTCGCCCGGGCCGTCGCGTCGATCGAGGCCTCCGGCATCCGTCCGAACGCCCTCGTCTTCACGGGCGACCTCGCCGACTTCGGCGAGACCGACGCGTACGACCGCGTGCGCGCCCTCGTCGAGCCGCTCGCGCAGCGACTCGCCACGCGCGTGGTCTGGGTCATGGGCAACCACGACGACCGTGCGGCCTTCCGCTCGCGGCTGCTGCCCGGTGACGACGCGACGGAGCCGACCGCCCCGGTCGACCGCGTCGACGAGTTCGACGGACTGCGCATCGTCACCCTCGACACCTCGGTTCCGGGAGCCCACCACGGCGAGGTCACCCCGGCGCAGCTGCGCTGGTTGGCCGAGGTGCTCTCCACCCCGGCGCCGCTGGGCACCATCCTCGCGATGCACCACCCGCCGGTGCCGAGCGTCCTCGACCTCGCCGCCTCGGTCGAGCTGCGCGACCAGCGCAGCCTCGCGCAGGTGCTGCGCGGCACCGACGTGCGCGCGATCCTCGCCGGGCACCTGCACTACTCGACCTTCGCGACGTTCGGCGGCATCCCCGTGTCGGTGGCCTCGGCCACCTGCTACACGCAGGACCTCATGGTCCCCGTGGGCGGGACGCGCCCTCAGGATGCCGCGCAGGGGTTCAACCTCGTGCACGTGTACGACGAGACCGTCGTCCACTCCGTGGTTCCCCTCGCGGCGAGCGCCGCGCTGCAGTACGTCGACGCCGAGGAGTCGCAGCGTCGCCTGCACGAGGCGGGGATCGCCGTCCCCGCGTCGCGCGAGCTCAGCGGACGGGTGTCGCCGCCGACGACGCCGCTGCCGATCCTGCGCTGACCGCCGGCTTCTCCCACGGCGCGGCGACCGGGAAGTACCGCTCGAGGCACGCGCGCAGGGCGGGAACGCGCACTTCCTCGGGGATCTCGGGGACGCTGCCGTCGTTGAGGCAGAACATGTCGGTGTCGCGGCGCGAGACCAGGCGCTCCATGGTGCGCAGCGAGTCGAGCTGCGTCGTCTGCACGTAGCGGGTGCGGGGCTCGGTGGTAACGATCGCGCGACCGGTGGCCAGCGCGTAGTAGTGGTAAAGGCTGTTGGTCACCGAGATGTCGGTCGCCGAGCGGAATCGGCTCGCCGCGGTGCGCGCGTAGTCGTCGGCGAACTCGCGCTCGAGCTCGAACGCGACGGAGCGGCGAAGCGGGGTCGCGCAGTGCTCGAGGTCGAGGGTGATGACTCGACCGAAGCGCTCCTTCAGCAGGGCGCGGTTCACGCGGAGGCCGTTGTCGTGGCCCGAGCGCTCGACGTGCGCGGGGCCGCTGCCGATGCGGACGCCGCTCTCGACGAACCGGCTGACCCCGCCGCCGCTGAAGAAGAGCTCGGGGGTCACGGGGCGGCCGAAGAACATGTCGTCGTTGCTGTAGAGGAAGTGCTCGGCCAGGCCCGGGATGCGGTGCAGCTGCGCCTCGACGGCGTGCGAGTTGTGCGTGGGCAGCACCGAGGGGTCGGCGAAGAACTCTTCGCTGCGCACGATCGTCACCTTCGGGTGGTCGGCGAGCCACTCGGGCGTGGGGGAGTCGGTCGCGATGAAGATGCGGCGCACCCACGGCGCGTACATGTGGACGCTGCGCAGGGCGTAGCGCAGCTCGTCGACCTGGCGGTAGCGGGCGGCGTTGTCGTCGCCGTCGCCGACGACGTAGCCCTTCATGCGGGCGGCGCGCTGCCGCTGGAACTCGCTCGAGGAGCCGTCGACCCACGAGAACACCATGTCGACCTCGGCGGTGAACTCGTTGGGGTGCGGGTCGAACATGCCCGACACGGTCGTCCAGCGACGGCCGTAGCGCTCGATCTCGACGAGGTCGAGGTCGGCCGCGGCGAAGCGGCGGCGGGTGAGGGCGCTGGGCCGCGGGGCCTCGATGGTCTTCTCGCCGAACCGCCAGAGCTCGAGGCGCGGCGCGAGCGCGGCGCCGTAGCGGTACGAGCCCTCGGTCGAGGTGCGCGGACGGAAGACCGCGTACGCCTGCACCGAACCGGTCGACGGGTGCACGCTGTGCGCGGGCACGGGGTCTTCGCCGCGCGCCTTGAGGTAGAACGGCCCCAGTTCGGGGTCGCGCAGCGCGGTGAGCGCGGCCTCCGCGTCGGCGGTGTCGACGACGAGCTTGGGACGGCGGTTGGCGTCGCGCACCAGGAGCACGCGGACGCCCGCTTCCTCGATGGCGGATGCCGCGGTCAGCAGGTCGTCGCTCTCGGCGATCGAGGGCGTCGAGTGGTCGTCGACCACGTGCAGGATGCCGTCGTGCATCCGGATATCGGAGCGGGAGAGCAGCGCGCGCCAGGGGTCGGTGTCGATCGACAGGGGGACCATCGGGCGCATACTGCCTCCTCGGGGGATAGGTGACGGGTTCCGGACACCGTAGGGTTCCGGGGTTACGAAGACGTTTCGGCGGCGGCGCCGAACGGCGGGGAGCGGAGCGCTACTGTCGAAGAGTGACTTTCATCGCTCGCTCCGGCCCGGTCTTTCCCGAACCGCCGTACGAGCGACGGCGGGAAGCGGGCCGACGTTCCAGTTTCGCACACGGCGGGGCGGGTCGGCGCACGAGCGGACGGGGCCGTCGATGAGCCTCGCGACGCCCGCGTCCGTGCGCGTGCGCGCGCCCGGGAAGATCAACGTCTTCCTCGAGGTCGGCGACGTCCAGGCCGACGGGTACCACGAGCTGGCCACGGCGTTCCAGGCCGTCTCGCTGTACGAGGAGATGGTGGCGACGCCGTCCGACGACATCACCCTGTCGGTGACGGCGAAGGGACCGGTCGACATCGAGGGCGTGCCCACCGATGACCGCAACCTGGCCGTCAGAGCAGCCCGTCTGCTCGCGCGCACGGCCGGCGTCGACCGCGGAGCGCATCTTGCGATCCGTAAGTCCGTACCGGTGGCGGGAGGCATGGGCGGGGGCTCCGCCGACGCCGCCGCCGCGCTCGTGGCGTGCGATGCGCTGTGGGGACTCGGAACGCCGACGTCCGAGCTCGCGCACCTGGCCGCGCAGCTCGGCGCCGACGTGCCCTTCGCCCTCCTCGGCGGAACGGCGGTGGGCACCGGTCGCGGAGACGAGCTCAGTCCGGCGCTGGCGCGCGGGCGCTTCGACTGGGTGCTGGTGCCGAACGAGGTCGGCATGTCGACGCCCGTGGTCTACGGCGAGCTCGACGCCCACCGCGAGCGGCACGCCGTCGACATCGGTCCGGCTCCGCGGGTGCCGGGGGTCGACCCCGCGGTGCTCCACGCGCTCCGACAGGGGGATGCCGAGATGCTGGCCCCCGCGCTCCGCAACGACCTGCAGGCACCCGCGCTGCACCTGCGCCCGGATCTCGCCCGCGTGCTCGAACGGGGCGAGAGCTCCGGAGCGCTGGCCGGGATCGTCTCAGGATCCGGCCCGACTCTGGCCTTCCTCGCCGCCGACGAGGCGTCGGCGATCGATCTGCAGGTGACGCTGAGCGCGGCGGGGCTCGTCGCCCTCCACGTCCACGGTCCCGTGCCCGGGGCGCGCGTCGTCTGAGGGCTCCGCGGCTCCCGGTCCCTTCGACGAGCTCAGGGACCTCGGATGCGGCGGAGGTGGCTGAGCCTGTCGACGCCACCGGTAGTCGTGCGCTCCCGGTCCTTTCGACAAGTTCAGGAACCTCGGATGCGGCGGAGGTGGCTGAGCTTGTCGAAGCCACCGGGGCGCGGCACGGCCACCGTCGCCGTCGCGGGCCCCGGCAGCCGCGGCACCATAGCCCAGGTCGACACACGGGGCAATCTTCGTTCCGCGGCGCCTCGCGATCGCTAGCCTCGACCGAGGTGGAGCGCCACCGCTGGGTGCCGTGCCCGCGGGGTTCCACGAAGGGGGTTTCCCATGAAGGCAGTGCTCGACGGCGTCGTGATCGCCGAAGCCGACCGCGACGACCTGGCCTCGATCGAGGGCAACTGGTACTTCCCGCCGCAGGCGGTGCGCGAGGGGGCCCTGCAGAAGAGCCCCACGGCCTACACCTGCCCGTGGAAGGGTGCCGCGCAGTACTGGAACGTCTCCCTCGACGGTGCGGAGCTCACGGACGGCGCCTGGTCGTACCCCGACCTGCGCGACGGCGCGGTCGAGCGGGTCGGAAAGGACTTCGCCGGCTACGTGGCCTTCGACCGCAAGGTCGTGGTCTCCGACTGAGGCGGCGATTCGTATGATCGAGTTCTCGGCCGTCTCCAAGGTCTTCCCCGACGGCACCCGGGCCGTCGACGATTTCCACCTCGTCATCCCCTCGCGCAAGACGACGGTGTTCGTCGGGTCGTCCGGATGCGGCAAGACCACCCTCCTCCGCATGATCAACCGCATGGTCGAGCCCTCGTCGGGCACGATCTCGATCGACGGCGACGACATCGGCGGCAAGCCCGCCGTGCAGCTGCGGCGCAGCATCGGCTACGTGATGCAGAACTCCGGACTCCTGCCGCACTTCACGGTGGCCGACAACATCGCGACCGTTCCCGTCCTGCAGGGGCAGAACCGCAAGACGGCGCGCACGCGCGCCCTCGAGCTCATGAAGACCGTCGGCCTCGACACCGCAATGGCAGACCGCTACCCGAGCCAGCTCTCGGGCGGCCAGCAGCAGCGCGTCGGCGTCGCCCGCGGTCTCGCCGCCGACCCGAACATCCTGCTGATGGACGAGCCGTTCGGCGCGGTCGACCCGATCGTGCGCGACGAACTGCAGCAGGAGCTGCTGCGCCTGCAGAGCGAGATCGGCAAGACCATCGTGTTCGTCACGCACGACATCGACGAGGCGTTCCTGCTCGGCGACCAGGTCGTGATCTTGGAGAAGGGCGCCAAGATCGCCCAGGTCGGCACGCCGAGCGAGATCGTGGAGAACCCCGCGAGCGACTTCGTGGCGAGCTTCATCGGCGCGGTCAAGGGCAAGCGCGCCCTCCACCTGAAGCAGACGGCGACCGGCACGGTCGTCGTGGACGCCGAGGGGCGCACGCAGGGCTCCCTCGTGGAGGACGCGCGCCCGTGAACTGGGTCGGCAACAACCTCGACCTGATCGGTCAGCTGACGCTGGTGCACCTGCGTCAGAGCCTGATCGCGCTCGTCGTGGGCTTCGTCATCAGCATCCCGCTCGGCTGGGTCGCCTGGCGCTACCGCCTCGTGCGCAGCGGCGTCATCACCATCACGGGACTGCTGTACACGATCCCCTCCCTCGCCCTGCTCATCCTCGTCCCCGTGGTGACCGGCTGGTACAGCATCGTCAGCGAGACCAACCTCATCGTCGCCCTCGCCATCTACGCGGTGGCGATCCTGGTGCGCGCGGTGGCCGACGGACTCGATTCGGTGGATGCCGGGGTGCGCCAGGCATCCACGGCGATCGGCTACGGCTCGTTCCGCCGCTTCGTCGCGGTGGAGTTCCCGCTTGCCGGACCCGTGGTGCTCGCGGGTCTGCGCGTGGCCTCGGCGAGCACGATCGCACTGGCCACGGTCGGCATCCTGGTCGGCATCCAGAACATCGGCTACCTGTTCACCAACGGTCTGCAGCGGCGCATCATCCCCGAGGTGTTCGCGGGGGTCGTCGCGGTGGTGGTGCTCGCGCTCGTCATCGACCTGGTGCTCGTGCTCGCGGGGCGCCTGCTCATGCCGTGGACCCGGCGCGTGTCGGCCGCGCCGTCGCGTCGGCGCGCACGGACGGCGGTGCCCGCATGAACCTCCTCGGAGACGCCATCGGGTGGATCTTCTCCGGCGACCCCGGTCGCGGATTCGACGCCATCCCGCTCGCCATCGGCGTGCAGCTGCTCTACACCCTGATCGCCGTCGTCATCGCGGGCGTCATCGCTATCCCGCTCGGGTGGTACATCGGCCACACCGGCAAGGGGCGCGAGATCGCGGTCGCCATCTCGGGTGCGGCGCGCGCCATCCCCTCGTTCGGCCTGCTCATCCTGCTCACCCTGCTGCTGGGCGTGCTGCACAAGCCCGAGGCCGCCGTCATCTCGTTCGTCGTCCTCGCGATCCCGTCCCTCCTCGCCGGTGCGTACACGGGGTTCGAGGCGATCGACCGCCGCGTCATCGACGCCGGCCGGTCGATGGGCATGACCGAGGCGCAGATCCTGTGGCGCATCGAGGTGCCGCTGGGCCTGCCGCTGCTGGTCGGCGGCATCCGTGCGGCGACGCTGCAGGTGCTGGCGACGGTGACCATCGCCGCCTACATCGGTCTCGGCGGGCTCGGGCAGTACATCATCGCCGCGATCCCGCTGCGCCGCTTCGACATCCTCATCGGCGGCGCGATCCTCGTGGCCGTGCTCGCCCTCGTCATCGACGGACTGTTCGCCCTGCTCCAGCACCTCGTCGTGCCCCGCGGCATCCGTGCCGCCGGTTCCGCGCAGCCGCAGCGGCGCTCCGCCCGCCAGCGCCGTGCCGAGGCCATCGCCGTCGGTGCGCCCGCCGCACCCGCCACGACTCCCTGACCCACCCGAATCCCGCATCACCAGAAAAGAGAGCACCCATGTTCACAGCACGAACCCGGAAGGGCCTCGGCGTCTTCGCCGGCCTCGCTGTCGCCTCCGTCGCCCTCGCCGGCTGCAGCGGCGGCTCCAGCGACCCGCTGAGCAACGGCGGCGGAGACGCGTCGGCGTCGTCCGACACCATCGTCGTCGGCTCGCAGGCCTACTACTCGAACGAGATCATCGCCGAGATCTACGCGCAGGCCCTCGAGGGCGCCGGCAAGACGGTGACCCGCCAGTTCCAGATCGGTCAGCGCGACGCGTACATCCCGCTGCTCGAGGACGGCACCGTCTCGGTGTTCCCCGAGTACACGGGCAACCTCCTGCAGTTCTTCGACGCCGAGACGACCGCCCGCACCGCGGACGACGTCTACGCGGCACTGCCCGCGGCACTGCCCGAGGGCCTCGAGGTCCTCGACCAGTCCGAGGCGACCGACCAGGACTCGTACACCGTGACGAAGGCCTTCGCCGACGCGAACGGCCTCACGAGCATCGCCGACCTGTCCAAGGTCACCTCGGGTCTGACCCTCGGCGGCAACGCCGAGCTCGCCGAGCGCCCCTACGGCCCCACCGGACTGCAGTCCACCTACGGCGTGAACGTGCAGTTCTCGCCCACCGGTGAGACCACGGTCGACGACCTCGTGGCCGGCACCATTCAGGTCGCCAACGTCTACACCGCCGACCCGCGCATCCAGACCGACAACCTCGTCACGCTGACCGACCCGAAGGGCCTGTTCCTCGCGTCGAACGTCGTGCCGGTGGTCAACTCGAGCATCGCGTCCGACGTGTCCGACGTGCTGAACAAGGTCAGCGCGGCGCTGACCCCCGAGGGCCTCGTCGAGCTGAACGTGAAGTCGACCGTCGACCAGGAGTCGACGCCCGACATCGCCAAGGAGTGGCTCGCCGCCAACGGCTTCTGAGCCCCTCCACCCGCCACGGGGCCGTCCGGTTCGCCGGGCGGCCCCGTCGTGGTTGCGGCGGAGTGCCGTCCGGTTCGCCGGGCGGTCCCGTCGTGGTTGCGGCGGTAGCGCCCGACGTGCGCGAGACGGCGTTCTGCTGACATTTCGGCGGCATTCTGCAACCGAGTTGTCGGGGCGATGCTGTTTCGCGGGCTGACTGCTCCGCCCCGCCCCGCCCCGCCCCGGCTGCGCCGAGCCCCGCCCCGCCCCGTCCTGCTCCGCCGAGCCCCGCCCCGCGCAGCTCCGCCACCGAGCCCCCCCGCCCCGCACCGCGCTCGCGCCCGCCGCACTGCGGACGGGGGAGCGGATGCCGCGACCGCGGCGCTCGGCCGGGCCCGCTGACCGCGTAGCCTGGGACGGATATGGCACATCTGCTCGGGGGCGAAGCCCTGCACCTGGAATACCCGACCAAGGTCGTCTTCGACTCCGTCTCGCTCGGCGTGAACGAGGGCGATCGCATCGGCATCGTCGGCCGCAACGGCGACGGCAAGTCGAGCCTGCTCGGCATGCTCGCCGGCATCCGCGAGCCCGACGGCGGGCGCGTGACGGTGCGCGGCGGGGTGACCGTGGGGGTGCTCGACCAGCAGGACACCCTCGACGACGACGACACGATCGGCCACGCGGTGGTCGGTGACCGGCCCGAGCACGAGTGGGCGGGCGACGCCCGCACGCGCGACGTGATCGCGGGGCTCCTCGGCGACCTGCCCTGGGACGCGCGCCTCGGAGACCTGTCGGGCGGCCAGCGCCGCCGCGTCGCGCTGGCGAAGCTGCTGTCGGGCGACTGGGACGTGCTGTTCCTCGACGAGCCGACCAACCACCTCGACGTCGAGGCCATCACGTGGCTCGCCGGACACCTCAAGAAGCGGTGGGCGCCGTCCGCGGGCGGGCTGCTGGTCGTCACGCACGACCGGTGGTTCCTCGACGAGATCTGCACCGCCACCTGGGAGGTGCACGACCGCATCGTCGAACCCTTCGAGGGCGGGTACGCGGCGTACATCCTGCAGCGTGTCGAGCGCGACCGTCAGGCGGCATCCATCGAACAGCGCCGACAGAACCTCGCCCGCAAAGAGCTCGCGTGGCTTCGCCGCGGAGCCCCGGCGCGCACGTCGAAGCCGAAGTTCCGCATCGACGCGGCCAACGAACTCATCGCCGACGTGCCCGAGATCCGCGACAAGGTCGCCCTGCAGTCCCTCGCGGTCGCGCGCCTCGGCAAAGACGTGGTCGATCTGCTCGACGCGGGCGTCGCGTTCGGCGACAAGACGGTGCTGAAAGACGTCGAGTGGCGCATCGCGCCGGGGGAGCGCACCGGCATCCTGGGTGTCAACGGCGCGGGCAAGTCGACGCTGCTGAACCTCGTGACCGGGTCGCTCGAGCCCACGTCCGGGCGGGTCAAGCGCGGGAAGACCGTCAAGGTGGCCACGCTGAGCCAGCGTTTGGACGAACTCGACCAGCACCTGAACGACCCGGTGCGCGTGGTGATCTCTAACCTCCGCACCACCTATGCCTTCGGAACCGGATCGAAGGCGCAGGAACTGACTCCCGGGCAGCTGCTGGAGCGTCTCGGCTTCTCGAGCGCCCAGCTCTCCACCCCGGTCAAGGATCTCTCCGGTGGGCAGAAGCGCCGCTTGCAGCTGCTGCTCGTCATCCTCGACCAGCCCAACGTGCTCATCCTCGACGAGCCGACCAACGACCTCGACACCGACATGCTCGCGGCGATGGAAGACCTGCTCGACTCGTGGTCGGGCACCCTCATCGTCGTCTCGCACGACCGGTACTTCCTCGAGCGCGTCACCGACCAGCAGTACGCGATCCTCGACACGAAGCTCCGCCACCTCCCCGGGGGAGTCGACGAGTACCTGCGCCTGCGGGCGCTCCAGGATGCCGAGCCCTCCCGCCCCGCGGCATCCGGTGCTCCGACGGCCCCCGCGGGCCTGCAGGGGGCCAATCTCCGCGCCGCGCAGAAGGAGGCCTCGGCCGCCGAGCGCAAGATCGAGAAGCTGCAGCAGCAGATCGATCGGGCCAAGGCCGCCCTCGCCGACCACGATCAGGCCGACTACGTCGGTCTCGGCAAGGAGATGGAACGCATCGGCGCGATGGAGGCCGAGCGCGACGAGCTCGAAGGGCGCTGGTTCGAACTCACCGAGGCGATCGGCTGACGCCGCCTCGCGGGAGACGTCGGCGCGATCCCGGGCCGCGCGCGGTCGCCGCGGGCGGTCAGTGGATCGCGTACTCGAGGACGGCGATGAACACGCCCAGGCACGCGGTCGCGAACGCGCCGAGCAACCGCACGGGCAGGCGCGCACCACGGCGACGGTACGCGCTGTAGCCGAGCAGGCCGAGGACGATGAAGGTCGACCACATCGACAGGTCGGCGGCGTCGTCGATCGAGACGCCGGTCAGACCCGCCCACACGAGCACCAGCACCGACGGCACCGACGCGTAGAGCATCCCGGCCCCGTGACGCATGCCCTCGCGGGTGGCGTGGCGCAGGCCGTGGTCGGCGTGCTCGGTGAGGGTGTGCGCGAACACGTGCGCGATGAAGAAGACGATGAGCGAGGTCGACGCGCTCAGCAGCACCTCCCACACCGATTCGGCGTGGTCGTCGGCGATGGTGACGAAGGCCGCGAACACGATCAGGCCGTAGATCGCGGCGGGGGAGCGGAAACGCACGTCGAACCAGGCGCGCACGCGCGCCCACCGCGACGGGGTCGTGGCCGACGCGCTCACGCGTCGAACCCGAGGCTGAGCTTGCGCAGCAGGGTCGCCAGGCGCTCGCGGTCGCTCTTGGCGAGGCCGTCCAGCAGCAGGGCCTCGGCGTCGACGAGGCGGGTGATCGCGGCATCCACCCGCACGCGTCCGTCGTCGGTGAGGGTCACCAGGATGCTGCGTCCGTCACCGGGGTCCGCTTCGCGGCGCACGAAACGTCGGGCGACGAGCCGGTCGATGCGGTTGGTCATCGTTCCGCTCGAGACGAGGGTCTGCTGCAGCAGCTGCTTGGGGCTCAGCTGGTACGGCTCGCCGGCGCGTCGCAGCGCCGACAGCACGTCCCACTCCCACGACTCGATGTCGCTGCGTCGGAAGGCCTCCTTGCGCGCGATGTCGAGGTGGCGCGAGAGGCGGGCGACGCGCGAGAGCACCTCGAGCGGCGAGAAGTCGAGGTCGGGTCGCTGCCGCATCCACGCGTCGACGATGCGGTCGACCTCGTCGCTGTCCCGGCTCACGGTCTCATTATGGCCTTCGCCGCCGCGCGGACCGTCGCGAGGGGGCGGTGTCTGGCAGACTTGACCGGTGCCCGCGGGCACGGTCCGCCGTGGTGTAACGGCAGCACGACAGCCTTTGGAGCTGTTAGGTCCAGGTTCGAATCCTGGCGGCGGAGCATGACATCACCGACCGAGTTGGCCGTCGTCGTCCTCGCTGCGGGTCAGGGCACCCGCATGCGGTCGCGTCTCCCCAAGGTGCTGCACCCGGTGGGCGGTCGACCGCTCGTCGGGCACGTGCTCGACACCGCGGCATCCCTCGATCCGGCGCGCATCGTCGTGGTCGTCCGGCACGAGCGCGAGCTCGTCGCCGAGACGGTCGCGGAGCTCGCTCCCGGCGTCGTCGTGGTCGACCAGGACGAGGTCCCGGGCACGGGGCGCGCGGTCGAGGCCGCCCTCGACGCGCTCGACGGGTTCGAGGGCGACGTGCTCGTGCTCAGCGCCGACGTGCCGCTGCTCGAGACCGGCACCCTGACCGAGCTTCTCGCCACGCACCGCACCGGCGGAACGGCGGTCACCCTGCTCAGCGCCCGCGTCGACCAGCCCTTCGGCTATGGCCGCATCCTGCGCGACGAGACCGACGGGGTGCGCCGCATCGTGGAGCAGAAGGATGCCACGGCCGACGAGGCCGCGGTCACCGAGATCAACGTCGGCGTCTACGTCTTCCAGGCGGCGCCGCTGCGCGCTCAGCTCGCCCTCGTCGGCACGGCCAACGCGCAGGGCGAGAAGTACCTCACCGACGTGATCGGCCTCCTGCGCGACGCGCAGCTCGGGGTCGCGGCATCCGTCACCTCCGACGCCGCGGCGGCGCTCGGCGTGAACGACCGCGTGCAGCTGTCCGAGGCCGGACGCACGCTGAACGCCCGCACCGTGCGGCGGTGGCAGCTCGAGGGCGTCACGGTCGTCGACCCGGCGACGACCTGGATCGACGTGACCGCGACGCTCGCCCCCGACGTGACGATCCTGCCGAACACGCACGTGCGCGGGGCCACGGTCATCGCCGCGGGCGCGACCATCGGTCCCGACACCAGCCTCGTGGACTGCGAGATCGGCGAGGACGCCACCGTCACCCGCACCGACGGCACGCTCGCGGTCGTCGAGGCCGGCGCGACGGTGGGCCCGTTCGCCTACCTCCGTGCGAACGCGCGGGTCGGCGTCAACGGAAAGGTCGGCACCTTCGTCGAGGTGAAGAACTCCTCGATCGGCGAGGGCAGCAAGGTCCCGCACCTGTCGTACATCGGCGACACCGAGATCGGGCGCGGGGTCAACCTCGGCGCCGGCGCGATCACCGCGAACTACGACGACATCGCCAAGCACCGGACGGTGATCGGCGACGAAGTGCACAGCGGATCGCACAACGTCTTCGTGGCGCCGGTTACGATTGGAGCCGGTGCCAAGACGGGTGCCGGGGCGGTGATCCGCAAGGACGTTCCGGCCGGTGCTCTGGCGCTCAGCGTGTCCCCCCAGCGCAACATCGAGGGGTGGGTCGAGAAGAACCGACCGGGCACCGCGGCGGCCGACGTGGCCGCGCGGGCTCGGGCTGAACAGGAAGCGGCCGATGGCTCGTAAGAAGAATCGTGTAGACCTCGACCGCGACAACGGGATCGCCCCCGGACTCGTCGCCAAGACCAAGAAGCGGCTCGTCGTCGCCTCGGGCCGCTCGCACCCCGAACTGGCCGCGCAGGTCGCCCAGCACCTGGGGACGGAGCTTGCCCCCACCGAGCACCGCACCTTCGCCTCGGGCGAGATCTACACCCGTTTCGAGGTGTCGATCCGCGGATGCGACGTGTTCGTCGTGCAGTCCTTCGGCCCGCCCGTGAACGAGTGGCTCATGGAGCTGCTCATCATGCTCGACGCCCTCAAGCGCGCCTCGGCCAAGCGCATCACGGTCGTCGCCCCGTACTTCCCGTACTCGCGTCAGGACAAGAAGGGCCGCGGTCGCGAGCCGATCAGCGCGCGCCTCGTCGCCGACCTGCTCAAGACCGCGGGCGCCGACCGCATCATGAGCGTCGACCTGCACGCCGCGCAGATCCAGGGCTTCTTCGACGGCCCCGTCGACCACCTCTTCGCCAAGCCCGTGCTGCTCGAGCACTTCGAGCAGGGCCTGACCGGTGAAGACCGCGAGACCCTGACCGTCGTCTCTCCCGACATGGGCCGCGTGCGCGTCGCCGACACCTGGTCCGACAGCCTCGGCGCGCCGCTCGCGATCATCCACAAGCGCCGCGACCCGAAGGTCGCGAACCAGGTCTCGGTGCACGAGATCGTCGGTGACGTGAAGGGCCGCACCTGCCTCCTCGTCGACGACATGATCGACACCGGCGGAACGATCCAGAAGGCCGCGCAGGCCCTCAAGGCTTCCGGCGCCCGCAAGGTCATCGTCGCCGCGACCCACGCGATCTTCAGCGACCCCGCGACCGAGCGTCTGCAGGATGCCGCGATCGACCAGGTCGTCGTGACCGACACGGTTCCGATCCCCGAGGAGCGCCGTTTCGAGCGGCTCGAGATCCTCCCGATCGCGCCGCTGCTCGCGCGCGCGATCCACGAGGTCTTCGAGGACGGCTCGGTCACGAGCATGTTCGGCGGCGACGCGTAAGCGCGTATCTCCCCTTCTGTGGCGCAGCCGTCTCCCCTCGGGAGGCGGCTGCGCCCGTTCTCCGGCCGGGCGCGGGCGAAAGCCGGCGCGCTCCGCACGTGCCGTCGTGCCGAGTCCGCCGGCGACACGCCGTCTCCGGATGCCGCGGCCCGGCGTGTCGGGTGGGATCTTCGCAGGACGGAAGGGGGACGGCCCGCCCACGCTCATAGCCCGCACAAAACAATGAACCGGGGAGCGGTGAAGGTCGTGTCCCTACCGTGAGCACGAACGCGCCGCGAGGCACGACCGAAGGAGGACCCTCATGATCCGCACCACAGCCGTACCCCGTCCCGTCCGCGTCGGCACCGCCCTGCTGGGCGTCGCCGGCATCGTCACCCTCGCCGGGTGCTCGACGGGCGCGTCGGACGCCGCCGCTCCCGCCCCGGCCGAGACGACGACCGCCCCCACCGCGTCGTCGGCCCCGAGCGCGAGTGCCGCGGACTCCACCAGCTCCGCCTCCGGCACCTACACGGACGGCACCTACGAGGCGACGGGGCAGTACTCCACCCCCGAGAGCGTCGAGACGATCGACGTGACCCTCACGATCGCCGGCGACACCGTCACGGCGGTCGAGGTGACCGGCGACCCGCAGGCGGCCGAGTCGAAGCGCTATCAGAGCGAATTCATCGGCGGCATCCAAGACGAGGTCGTGGGCAAGAAGCTCGACGAGATCTCGGTGAGCAAGGTCGCGGGATCGTCGCTGACGAGCGGCGGCTTCACCAAGGCCGTCGACACCATCAAGACCGAGGCGAAGGCCTGACCGACATGAGCACTCCGACCGCGACGGGATCCACCTGGACCTTCGACGCGATCGGCACGTCGTGGGCGATCGATTCGGCCGCACCGCTGCCGTCGGTCGCCCGCGACGCGGTCTCCGCCGTGATCGAGCGCTTCGATCACGCGTGGTCGCGCTTCCGCGACGACTCGCTCGTGACCGCCCTCGCGGAGGGGCGCGCGGCATCCGTCGCCCTGCCCGTCGAGACGGATGCGGATGCGGATGCGGATGCGATGTTCTCGCTGTACGACGAGCTCGACCGGGCGACCGCCGGTGCGGTGAACCCCCTCGTCGGAGACTCCCTCGCCCGGCTCGGGTACGACGCCCGCCTCACCCTCGCGCCCCGGGGGGACGCCCGCCCGGCCGCCGCGTGGCGCGACGTGCTGTCGTGGTCGGACGGAGAGCTCGCGCTCGCCCGCCCGGCGACCGTGGACGTCGGCGCGGTGGGCAAGGGGCGGCTCGTCGACCTCGTGCTCGCGGCCCTGGCCCCTCACGTCGACGGCGACCTCGTCGTCGACGCCTCGGGAGACCTCGCGGTGCGCGGGGCGGCCGTGCGGATCGGTCTCGAGCACCCCTACGACCCCACGCGCGCGATCGGCGTGGTCACGGTCGAGAACGCGGCGTTGTGCGCCTCGGCGATCAACCGGCGAGCCTGGGGCGACGGGCTGCACCACGTCCTCGACGCCCGCACCGGTGTCCCCGTGCGCGCGTACGCGGCGACCTGGGCGCTCGCCGACACCGCGATGCGCGCCGACGCCCTCGCCACGGCGCTGTTCTTCGACGGAGGGCCCGAGCTCGCGGCATCCTGGAACGCGCCCTGGGTGCGCATGAGCACCGACGGGCGCGTCGAATGGTCGCCCGGTTTCCCGGGCGAGATCTTCTCCTGACCCTCTTCACCCCTCGGAAGGGATCCCTGTCATGAGCACCACGCTCACCGCCGGTTCGACCCGCGTGCTCGGCGTGATCGGCCGCGTCTCGATGTACCGCTTGATCCTGTCGTCGCTGGGGCTGCTCGCCGTCATCGCCCTCGTGCTCTCGTTCGCGGGGCTGGTCGTGCCCGACCCGCTCGAACTGGTCGTGAGCGCCGTCGTGCTGGTCGCCGTGTGCGCGGTGACCGATCTCGTCGCGCAGGGCCTGCTCCGCTCCCCGCGTCGCCTCGAGTCCTCGCTCATCACGGCCGCGATCCTGCTGTTCGTCCTGCGCCCCACCGTCGAGCCGCTCGGGCTGGCCGGTCTCGCCCTGGCCGGGGTGGTGGCATCCGGATCGAAGTACCTGCTCGCGTGGCGCGGGCGCCACCTCTTGAATCCCGCCGCGACCGGCGCGAGCGTGCTGACGATCGTGAGCATCTGGGCTCCCGACCTGGGGTCTTCGGCGTGGTGGGTGGGTTCCCCGTGGCTGGCCGCCCCGGTGATCGTGCTGGGCGTCCTGCTGCTCCTGCGTACCGACAAACTCCCGATCGTCGCGACGTTCTGGATCGTGGCGATGGCGGTCGCGTTCACACGCACGACGATCCAGTTCACGTCGGCCGGCTTCCCGGTCGACGTGCCGGCGGTGCTGCTGCAGGTGGCGTTCTCGTCGCCCTTCCTCTTCCTCGGTGCGTTCATGCTGTCGGAGCCGCTGACCCTGCCGCCGCGGCGCGCCCAGCAGATCGTCGTGGCCGTGGTCGTCGGCATCCTGGCCGGCTGGCCCCTGCCGGTCGGCGACATCACGCTCGGCCAGGAGCGCGCCCTGCTGGTGGGCAACCTCGTGGCGTTCCTGTTCTGCCTGCGTCAGGCGGTGCGTCTGCGCGTCGAGCGTCGACGCGATCTGACCCCCACGGTGCGCGAACTCACGTTCCACGCGGCGCGTCCCTTCTCGTTCGCGCCCGGCCAGTACCTCGAGCTCGACGTGCCGCATCGCCGCCCCGACCGCCGCGGCACGCGGCGCGAATTCTCGATCGCCTCGGCCCCCGAAGACCTGCCCGAGGTGCGCATCGCCTATAAGGACGGGTCGCAGTCGTCCTACAAGCGCGCCCTCGCCGCCGTCGAAGAGGGCTCGACTCTCGCGGTCACGGGGGTGTGGGGGGACTTCGTGCTGCCCGCGCGTCCGACCACGCCGGTGCTCCTGGTGGCCGCCGGTATCGGCGTGACCCCGTTCGTCGCGCAGCTGCGCCACCTCGTCGCCTCCGGCCAGGAGCGCGACGCGGTGCTGGTGTACGTCGTCTCGGAGGCGGCGGAACTCGCCTTCCGCGACGACATCGCCGCCAGTGGCATCCCGGTCGTCGTCTTCTCGCGCGACGAGCCGCGAGACCTCCCGTCGGGCTGGACGTGGGCGGGGCCGGAGCGGGTGGATGCCGAGGCGCTCGTCCGCGTCGTCCCCGACCTTGCCGAGCGCGCGGCCTACGTCTCGGGTCCGCCGCGGCTGATCTCGGCGCTGTCGCCGGCGCTCGCGAAGGCGAAGTCGCTGACGACCGACGCCTTCGCGGGGTACTGACCCGCGGGTGGCGGTGCGGGACGGGGTCGACGAGAGTGGGGGGATGGATCCCCGCGCCGCTGACCCTGCCCGAACCGCGACGCGCGCCCGCCGTCGACTCGTCGTCGCGGCGATCCCCGCACTCGCGGCGGTGGTGCTCGGCGGATGCGTCTCGTCACCCGACGACGACGTCGCCGCCTACGTCGACCGCGCGATCATCGAGATGCGCGACGGCCTCCACGGCGACACCCCCGAGTTCGAGGATGCCGTCGCGGTGGCCTCGGCCGAGCTGACGGCCCGCGAGACGATCGACGACACGCATGCCGGCCTCGCAGATCTCGCGGTGGCGGCGGGCGGCATCCATTCGTTCTTCCTCACCCCTGCGGAGGTCGTTGCGTGGCAATCGGTGGATCAGCCGGGGGCGACGTTCCCGGTGCCGTCGGTGTCGACCTTCGACGGGATCTCGACCGTCACCCTTCCGTCGTTCCGAGGCCAGTCCGTCGAGGCCGTGGAACGCTATCGGTCCGCGGGGCTGTCGGCGATGAGGCGGGCGAGCGAGGCCACCACCTGCGGGTGGATCGTCGACCTGCGCACGAACGGCGGGGGCAACGCCTGGCCCATGCTCGCCGTCGCGGCCCCGCTCCTCGACGACGGCGACGTCGTGGGTCTGCGTTCGCGAGAGGGTGAGACGGCGTGGGCGCGGATCGAGGGCGGCGGTGTCGTGGCCACGCCCGGAGGGCCGGGCACCGAGACGCCGGGCGGCTTCACGATCGACGCTCCCGTCGCCCTGCTGACGTCGACGGCCACCGCGAGCGCCGCCGAGATCGTCGCGATCGCCTTCGCCGGCCAGGCCGACACCGTGCGGGTGGGGGCTCCGACCGCCGGGCTGACCACGGGGAACGAGATCCGCGAGCTCAGCGACGGGGCCTGGCTGGTGCTGACCACCTCGTACGATGTCGACCGCACGGGCCGCGTGTACGACGGCCCCCTCGAGCCCGACGTCGTCGCCCCGCCGGGCAGCGTCCCGAGCGACCTCGAACGCGCGCGCGACGCGCTGCGCGCGCGCTGCGCCTGACGCGTCACACCGGGTCGGCGGGCTTCGCCGGCAGGCGCACCTCGAAGGTCGTGTCGCCGGGGGAGCTGCGCACGGTGATCGTTCCGTTGTGCGCGTCGACGATCGCGCGGGCGATCGAGAGCCCCAGGCCCGTGCCGCCGGTCTTGCGGTCGCGCGAGCGGTCGGCGCGCGCGAAGCGCTCGAACAGCTGCGAGGCCACGGAGGGGTCGATGCCGGGACCGTCGTCGTGCACGCGCAGCACCGCTTCCGAGCCCTCGTGCGCGACCGAGACGGTCACGGTGCTGCCGGCGGGGGTGTGGGTGCGGGCGTTGGCGAGCAGGTTCGCGATCACCTGGTGCAGTCGTGAGGCGTCGCCGGCGAGTTCGACGGGCTCGTCGGGGACGTCGATGCCCCACGAGTGGTCGGGGCCGGCCGGGCGAGCGTCTCCCACGGCTTCGACGGCGAGCTGCGTGAGGTCGACCGAGCCGTAGACGAGCTCCTGCCCCTCGTCGAGCCGGGCGAGCAGCAGCAGGTCTTCGACGAGCGTGGTCATGCGCAGCGACTGCGCCTGGATCCGCTCGAGCGACTGCTCCGTCGTCTCGACCGCGAGGGCGGTGCGCTGGCGGCTCTCGTCGTCCTGGGCCTGCCGCATGGCGCGCAGCGACAGCTCGCTGAACCCGCGGATGGATGCCAGGGGCGTGCGCAGCTCGTGACTGGCATCCGCCACGAATCGGCGCATGAGCTCCTCGTTGCGCTGGCGGGCGGTGAGCGAGGCGTCGACGCGGTCGAGGAGGGTGTTCAGGGCGAGGCCGACCTGTCCGATCTCGGTGTGGTCGTCGACCTGCTCGGCGGGGACGCGCTCGGTGATCGAGACGTCGCCCTGGTCCATGCGCAGCGAGGCGACGCGCGTGGCGGTCTCGGCGACCGCGCGGAGGGGCCGCAGACCGAGACGGATGACGATGGCGATGACGACGGCGAGCAGCAGCAGGCCGCCGGCCGTGACGAGAGCCACGGTGGTCAGGATCGACCCGATGTAGCCGGTCACCGTCGACAGGGGCAGTCCCACGAGGAACACCCCGTCGCCGCCGGGCGTGCGGTAGGAGCGCACCAGGTACTCGCCGAGGTTTGGGAGATCGACCGTCTGAGTGGCCGGGTCCGCCGACTGCAGGGAGTCGGCGATCCCGCTCAGGTCGTCGGCCGTGAGCGCGCGCGTCTGCCCGTCGGCGACGACCGCGCCCGTGATCGTCGAGCGCGAGTTCATCACCAGCAGGGTGCCCGGCTCGCGGGGGCCCGACTCGAGCACGTCTTCGGCGGTGTTCTGGAAGGCGATCCGCGACTGCACCGCCGACGCGGCATCCGTCACCGAGGCGTCGAGGTTGTAGTACAGGATCTGGCTGAGGATCGCGCTGGTGGAGATGCCGATCATCACGAGGATGAACGCCACCATTCCGATGACCGCCGTCATCAGGCGCGCCTGCAGCGTCCAGGGCCGGCGCCGCAGACGCTGCAATCGGGTCTCGGCGGCGGGGGCGGGCGCGGCAGGGGGGACCGGCGGGGCCGGCCGCGGGGGCAGGGTCACTGGGGGGCTTTGATCATGTAGCCGACGCCGCGGACGGTGTGGATGAGCGGTTCGTTGCCGGCGTCGATCTTCTTGCGCAGGTACGAGATGTACAGCTCGACGACGCTGGAGCGGCCGCCGAAGTCGTAGTTCCAGACGCGGTCGAGGATCTGCGCCTTCGACACGACGCGGCGCTGGTTGCGCATGAGGAAGCGCAGCAGCTCGAACTCCGTCGCGGTCAGCTCGATCTCTTTGCCGCCGCGCACGACCTCGTGGCTGTCCTCGTTGAGCGACAGGTCGCCCACGCGCAGGATCGGCTCGGAGTCGCGGGTGAGGGCGGTGCCCGCCCGACGCATCAGGCCGCGCAGGCGCGCCACGACCTCTTCGAGGCTGAAGGGCTTGGTGACGTAGTCGTCGCCGCCCGCGGTGAGGCCGGCGACGCGGTCGGCCACGGCGTCCTTGGCCGTGAGGAAGAGCACGGGCACGTCGTTGCCCGAGTGACGCAGGCGCTGCAGCACGGCCATTCCGTCGAGGTCGGGCATCATGATGTCGAGCACCATGGCATCCGGTTCGAAGTCGCGGGCGGCTGAGAGCGCGTCGAACCCGGAGCCGGCGGTCTTCACCTCCCAGCCCTCCATGCGCAGGGCCATCGACAGCAGGTCGGTGAGCATCTGCTCGTCATCGACGACGAGCACGCGCAGCGCGCTCCCGTCGGGGCGGGTGAAGGCGGGGGCGGCGGCGGTCGCGGTCATGGAACTCATTGTGCGCTCGTATCTATGAGCTTTCTATGGCGCGGCTTATGGGATTCCTGAGAACGCGCGATCCGGCGGCTGAGCACCGTCGCCACGGCGACGCCGAGGGCCGCTCCCAGCGTGTTCGCGACCACGTCGCGCACGTCGGCGACCCGGGTCGGCAGGAACATCAGCTGTATCGTCTCGATCGACGCGCTCGCGACCATCCCCGCCAGGATCCCCTGCCACCAGGGGCGGCGCCATGCGACGGCCAGCATCCCCAGCGGGGCGAACATCAGCACGTTCGCCGCGAACTCCACCCCGTCGAAGGTGACCCACGCCGTGACGGGCCACGACCCCAGCGCGCGCAGGACGCTGTTCAGGATGCCGCCCACCCGGTCGTCGTAGATCGAGGGGCGCAGCGTCATCCACCACACCGCGAACGCGTACACGCACGAGGCGGCGACGAGCAGTGCCCGCCGCCGCCTCGCCCGACCGATGGTCAGTGGGTGTCTTCCGCCTCGATCTCGGTGCGATCGCCCGACCAGAGGGTGTGGAAGGTGCCCTCCTTGTCGATGCGGCGGTAGGTGTGCGCGCCGAAGAAGTCGCGCTGGCCCTGGATGAGCGCGGCCGGCAGACGCTCGGCGCGCAGGCCGTCGTAGTACGCCAGCGACGAGCTGAAGGCGGGGGCGGGGATGCCGCTCGCCGCCGACAGCGAGACGATGTGGCGCCAGGCGTCCTGGGCGCGGCCGAGGGCCTCGACGAAGTACGGGGCGGTCAGCAGCACGGGCAGTTCGGCCTCGGCGTCGTACGCCTCGGCGATGCGGTTGAGGAACTGCGCGCGGATGATGCAGCCGCCGCGCCAGATCTTCGACACCGCGCCGAGGTCGATGTTCCAGTCGTACTGCGCGGCGCCCGCGCGGATCTCGTCGAAGCCCTGCGAGTAGGCGACGATCTTCGAGGCGTACAGCGCCAGGCGCACCTGCTCGATGAACGCGTCGGCATCCTCGCCCGAGAGCACGTCGGTGCCCGAGGGGCCGGGGAGCTCGCGCGAGACCTCGCGCTGCTCGGGGTGGCTCGACAGCGACCGGGCGAAGGTCGCCTCGGCGATGCCCGAGACCGGCACGCCCAGATCGAGGGCGGTCTGCACGGTCCACGCTCCGGTGCCCTTGGCGCCGGCCTGGTCGAGGATGACGTCGACGAGGGGCTTGCCGGTGTCGGCGTCGGTCTGACGCAGCACCTCGGCGGTGATCTCGATGAGGTACGACTCCAGCTCGCCGCGGTTCCACTCGGCGAACACGTCGGCGATCTCGGCGGGGGTCTTGCCCGTGGCACGGCGGATGAGGTCGTAGGCCTCGGCGATGAGCTGCATGTCGGCGTACTCGATGCCGTTGTGCACCATCTTCACGAAGTGGCCCGCGCCGTCGTGGCCGACGTGCGTGACGCACGGCTCGCCCTCGGCGACCGCGGCGATCGACTTCAGGATCGGGCCGAGCGTGGCCCAGGCCTCGTCGGAGCCGCCGGGCATGATCGAGGGGCCGCGCAGGGCTCCCTCTTCGCCGCCCGAGACGCCCATGCCGACGAAGTTGATGCCCGTGTCGCGCACGGCCTTCTCGCGGCGGATGGTGTCGGTGAACAGCGCGTTGCCGCCGTCGACGATGATGTCGCCGGGTTCGAAGACCTTGACGAGCTCGTCGATGACGAAGTCGGTGGGGCGACCGGCCTTGACCATGATGATCGCGGTGCGCGGCTTCGACAGCGAGGCGGCGAAGTCCTCGTACGAGAACGACGCGACGAAGTTCGCCTCGGGGTGCTGCTCGAGCACGTGATCGGTCTTGTCCTTGCTGCGGTTGAAGATCGCGACCGTGTTGCCCTCGCGGCTGGCGAGGTTGCGGGCGAGGTTCGAGCCCATGACGGCCAGGCCGACGACGCCGATGTTGGCGCGGCCGTCGCCCTCGCCGGCGGGACGCGAGCCCGCGTCGGCGGTGGGGCGGTCCACCTCTTCGATGCCGGGGGCGCCCTCGTGCACCTGTGCGGCCTGGTGCGGGGCCTGGTCCTGATCGTTCGAGGGGCCGGTCGGGGGAGTGGTCGACGTCATGCGTTGCTCCGTATTCAGGTGCGAAGGGGGTGGGCGGGCTCACGCGGGCCGCCTCCGTCACTTTATCGGCTCGGCCCGCGTGTGGTTCAGGACGGGGTGTGCGTGAGCTGGAGGCGGTCGACGACCTCCTGCACCTGCTCACCCGGGGTCAGGTCGAGGTCGACGCGGATCGCCTGCTCGTCGGCATCCGGCATCTCCAGCGTCTCGAACTGCGACGTCAGCAGCGACGGCGGCATGTAGTGCCCCTGTCGGCGCAGCAGGCGCTCGAGCACGAGCTTCGGGTCGCCCATCAGCAGGACGAAGGTCACGTCGTCGCGCCGCAGCACGTCGCGGTAGCTCCGCTTGAGCGCGGAGCACGTGACGATCCCGGGCCGCCCGGCGGCGATCTGCTCGTCGATCCATCCCGCGACCCGGTCGAGCCAGGGCCAGCGGTCGTCGTCGTTCAGCGCGTGACCGGAGGCCATCTTCGCGACGTTCTCGGCGGGGTGCAGGTCGTCGCCCTCTTGGAAGTCCCACCCGAGGCGACCGGCGAGCATGCCGGCGACGGTGGACTTGCCGGTGCCGGCGGGGCCCATGAACACGAGGACGGGGACAGGGACGGTCATGGCTTCTCTCTTCGTCGGGGGAAGGGGTCAGATGGTCAGGCGGACTTCGCTGAGGACGGCCGCGACGTATCGTCGCGTGTGCTCCTCGGCGGCGTCGGCGTCGGCCCGGGCGATCGCGGCGGCCGTCGCCACGTGGTTGTCGAGCGCGTCGGGGTTCGGGATGCCGGGCGTCAGTCCGTGCATCGCGCGTCCCTCGATCGCGGCGGCGATGGGGGCTCGTGCCGCCGCGAGCATGAGGTTGCCGCTGGAGAGCAGGATCAGGTCGTGGAAGGCGATGTCGGCCGCAAGGTACTCGGGGGAGTTCCCGAGGCCGGCGGCTCCGAGCCTGTCGAGCTCCTCGGCGAGGCGGAGGATCTCGCCGCGCTGCAGGTCGGTCGCGCGGCGGGCGCTGAGGCGCGCGGCCACGGGCTCGATCGCGGCCCGAAGCTCGGTCGTGTTGACGATCAGCTGGTCGCGGCGACGCCCAGCCAGCTGCCAGCCGATCAGCCGGGTGTCCAGGGCGCTCCAGTGGGCGGCCGGGCGCACGGTGATCCCGACGCGGCGGCGCTGCTCGAGCATGCCCATGGCCTCGAGCACGCGCACGGCCTCGCGTACGACGGTCCGCGAGACGGCGTACTCCTCTTCGAGGGCGGCGAGGGTCAGCACGTGACCGGCGGGGAGGTCGCCGTCGACGACCCGCATGCCGATGGCATCCACCAGCGATCCGTGTGAGGCGCGGGCCATGACCCCTCCTTAGGTCGGTTGATACGACCTTATCTTGTCAAAAATATGATCATTGTGTGAAGATGCCGTGACCGCCCCGGCGGACGCACGGCGTTCACAGCATGCCCGACCCCGCGTCCGACCGGCTGAATCAACGGAGATCTCTTGGACGACTGGACCCAGACACTCGGCACGGCGCCCCTGCTCGCCATCGCCGCGGGCGCGATCGCGCTCATCCTCGTGCTCATCATCTGGCTGAAGGTGCACGCCTTCCTCGCGCTCATCATCGTGTCGCTCGTGACGGCGTTCGTCGCCGGCATCCCGGTGTCGACGATCGTGACGACCCTGACCGGAGGATTCGGAGGAACCCTCGGCACGGTCGCGCTGCTCGTCGCGCTCGGGGCGATGCTCGGCCGCCTCATCGAGCACTCCGGCGGCGCGCAATCGCTCGCCGAGACGTTCGTGCGGGTGTTCGGCGAGAAGCGGGCGCCCTTCGCGCTCGGCATCGTGTCGCTCATCCTCGGCTTCCCGATGTTCTTCGACGCCGGCCTGGTGATGATGCTCCCCATCATCTTCGCGATCGCCCGCCGCGTCTCGGGCAACAACGTGCTGCTGTTCGGCCTCCCGGCCGCCGCCGCCTTCTCGGTCATGCACGTCTTCCTGCCGCCGCACCCCGGTCCCGTCACCGCGAGCGGTCTGTACGGCGCCAACCTCGGCCTCGTCCTCATCGTCGGCCTGCTCATCGCCTTCCCGATCTGGTACCTCTCGGGTTACCTCTGGGGCAAGTTCATCGCGAAGCGCATCGTGCTGCCGGTCCCCGCGCTCTTCGGCGACGTCGACGCCGACCAGCCCGCCAACCCGCCCAAGCCGCTCACGGTCATCGCCGTGCTGCTGCTGCCGATGCTGCTCATCTTCCTCAACACGGGTCTCACGACCCTCGGCGCCGCCGGCGTCGTCCCCACCGACAACACGCTCGTGCAGGTGCTCATCCTGCTCGGCAACTCGCCCGTCGCCCTGCTCATCACCGTGCTCGTGGCCACCGTCGTGTTCGGCTTCCGCCGCGGTGAGAACGGCACGGCGCTCGAGAAGGTCGTCGACTCGGCCCTCGGCCCGGTCTGCTCGGTCATCCTCATCACCGGCGCCGGCGGCATGTTCGGTGCCGTGCTGCGCGCGTCGGGGATCGGCGATGCACTCGCCGACAGCCTGAGCGACCTCGGACTGCCGGTCATCGTCGCCGCGTACATCATCGCCGTGATCCTCCGCCTGGCCCAGGGCTCGGCGACCGTCGCCCTCGTCACCGCCGCGGGCCTCGCCGCTCCGGCCGTCATGGCGGGCGACTTCTCGCCGCTGCAGGTCGTGGCCATCACGCTGGCCACGGCGGCCGGATCCGTCTTCGCGGGTCACGTCAACGACTCGGGCTTCTGGCTCGTGGGTCGCCTGATGGGCATGGACGTCAAGACCACGCTGAAAACGTGGACCGTGCAGCAGGCGATCGAGTCGGTGCTCGGCTTCCTCGCCGCGCTGCTCGTCTTCGGCATCGGAGCCCTCCTGTGAGCGGCGCGAACGCCGACCTGTTCGACGTCTCCGACCGCCTCGCCCTGGTCACGGGGTCGTCCCGCGGCCTCGGTCGGGCGCTCGCCCTGACGCTCGCGCGCGGGGGAGCACGGGTCGTCGTGCACGGACGCGACGCGGCGGCCGTCGAAGACACCCGCGCCGAGGCCGAGGAGCTGTCGGGCCGTCCCGCGCACGCGGTCACGTTCGATGTGACGGATGCCGCGGCGGTCGAGTCCGCGGTCGGCGAGCTGCTCGCGCAGGTGGGCGTCCCCGACATCCTCGTCAACAACGCCGGGGTGCAGCGCCGGGCGCCGATCCACGAGTTCGTCGTCTCCGACTGGGACGACATCGTCGCGGCCAACCTCTCCGGGGTGTTCTACGTCTCGCGCTTCGTCACGCCCGCGATGGTCGCGCGCGGCTCGGGCAAGATCGTCAACGTCGCCTCGGTGCAGTCGCGCCTCGCGCGCCAGACGATCGCGCCCTACTCGGCGACGAAGGGCGGCGTCGCGCAGCTGACCGCGGGCATGGCCGCCGACCTCGCGCGCTTCGGCATCCAGGTCAACGCCCTCAGCCCGGGGTACTTCGCGACCGAGATGAACCGCGACCTGGTCGACGACCCCGACTTCACGCGCTGGTTGACCCAGCGCACGCCGGCCGCGCGCTGGGGCGACTTCGACGAGCTGCGGGGAGCCCTGCTGTTCCTCGCCTCCGACGCGTCGAGCTTCGTCTCGGGACAGAACATCTTCGTCGACGGCGGGATGACGGCGGTCGTCTGACCGCGGAGAGGATGCACCGATGAAATCGCTGCTGATCGAGAAGGCGCTCACCGCCGAGGTGCGCGAGGTGGCCGTGCCCGAGCCCGGCGAGGGGCAGGTGCGCCTGCGCGTGGAGTACGTCGGCATCTGCGGATCCGACCTGCACTACTACTACGAGGGCGCCAACGGGGCGTTCGTCGTGCGCGAGCCGCTGGTCCCCGGTCACGAGCTCTCCGGTCGGGTCGATCTCGACCCCTCCGGGGCCCTGGCGCCGGGGACGCCGGTCACCGCGCACCCCGCGCGCTTCGGGACGCCGCGCCCGGGCATCGAGGACGCGCCGCACCTGTGGCCGGGCGGGTCGTACCTGGGCAGCGCCTCGACCTGGCCGCACACGCAGGGCGCGGCATCCGAGTACCTCGTCGTCGAGGCCGACATGGTGCGCGTGCTGCCGCAGGAGCTGCCCGTGCGCCGCGCGGTGCTGGCCGAGCCGCTCGCCGTCGCCCTGCACGCGCTCGGCAAGGCCGGAGACGTGGAGGGGCTCGAGGTGCTCGTCACCGGGTCGGGACCGATCGGCCTGATGGCCGTGGCCGCCGCGGTCGCGGCCGGAGCCCGCGTCACGGCGACCGACGTCCTCGCCGGTCCGCTCGAGCGCGCCATGGCCCTCGGGGCGGCGGCCACTGTCGATGTCTCGACCGAGGCGGTCGAGGCGAACGCCTACGCCGTCGTGCTGGAGTGCTCGGGAGTGCCCGTCTCGATCTCGACGGCGCTGAAGGCGGTGCGTCCCGGCGGCACCGTCGTGCAGGTTGGAATGCTCCCCGACGATCCGCGCCCGGTGAACCTCGCCCCCTTCATCTCGAAAGAGGTGCGGTATCTGGGGGCGTTCCGCTTCCGCGACGAGATCGACCGCGCGGTGGAGCTGCTCGCGACCACCCCGGGCATCGAGAGCGCCCTGACGCACGAGTTCGCGGTGACGGATGCCGCCGAGGCCTTCGCCACGGCCCGTGACTCGCAGCGCTCCGGCAAGGTCGTCTTCGCGCTCTGAACGACGACGAACGCCCCGGTGGCCGCGGCCCCCGGGGCGTTCTCGTTCGCCCGTCAGTCGGCGCTGCGCTCGGCCGTGAAACGCCGGGTCACGGCGATGTCGCGCTCGCCGAGGCCGCGCTCGACGATCTCGTGGAAGGTCGCGCGCAGGGCGGGCAGCAGCGCGGGTCGCGTGTCGGTGGCCGCGGCCACGTCGGCGGCGAAGCCCAGGTCCTTCACCATGTACTGCGCGATGCCGCTGGGGGAGTCGTCGCCGTGCACGAGCTTGTCGCGGCGACTGGCCAGCAGGTTCGAGCCCGCGTAGCCGCCGCCGAGCAGGTCCCAGAGAGCCGCCGGGTCGACGCCCGAGCGGGCGGCGAGCTCGGTCGCTTCGCCGAGCGCGACGATGGTCGCCGCGACGACCATCTGATTGCACGCCTTCGCGACCTCGCCGGCGCCGAGCGGTCCGAGGCGCACCGGGGTGCCGCACGGCTCGAGGAGCGACGCGGCGAGGTCGGTGTCGGCCGTGTCGCCGCCGAGCATGATCGACAGGGTCCCCGCCGTCGCGCCGTCCTGCCCGCCCGACACGGGGCAGTCGACGACGCGGATGCCGTCCGGCAGGCGCTCGGCGAGCTCGCGCACGCCCACGGGCGACGAGGTGGATCCGATCATGAGGAGGAGCTCGCGCCCCTCGACGCCCGCGAGGAGTCCGTCCGGACCCTCGAGGTGCTCGTCGAGCTGGGGGAGGTCGGGCAGCATCACGAGGATCGCGTCGCACGCGGCGGCGAGGTCGCGGGCGGTGGGAGCCCAGTGCGCCCCGGCGTCGGTGAGCGCGCGCCGTTCGCGTCGGGCGTGCACGGTGAGCGACCCCCGTGCGTCGAGGAGGTGCCAAGCCATCGGCTCGCCCATCGCCCCCAGTCCCCAGACGCCGACGCGGACGTCGGAGGAAGCGGGGAGCGGGCCGGACTCGTCATCGAGGGTGGTCATGGCGGCATCCTATCGACTGGACAACAGGTTGAACAGAGTTCAGTATGGTGTACCACGACGAGGTGTCCGCGGACCGGGCCCCGACGGAGGGAGACGACGATGTCGACGAGCGAAAGCCTACGCGCGGTGGTGGCGGTGCCGCTGAGCGAGGAGCACTGCCGGCTGATCGAGCGCCTCGAACCGCGCCTCGAGCTCGTGCGCGACGCGTCCCTCGTGCGCCCGATGCGCGGCCCCGCCGACTGGTCGGGCGACCCGGCGCACGAACGCACCCCCGCGCAGCAGCAGGCCTTCGACGACCTGGTCGACTCCGCCGACGCTCTCTTCGGCATCCCCGACGTCGATCCCGCCGCCCTCGCGCGCACGGTCGCCGCCAATCCCCGCCTCAGGTGGGTCATGACCACCGCGGCCGGCGGGGGAGGGCAGGTGAAGGCCGCGGGCCTCGCCCCCGAGTCCCTCGACCGCATCGTCTTCACCACGAGCGCCGGCGTGCACGGCGGCCCGCTGGCCGAGTTCGCCGTGTTCGGCGTGCTCGCGGGCGCCAAAGACCTCCCGCGTCTCGCACAGCAGCAGGCCGACCGGCAGTGGACCGATCGCTGGGAGATGCGCCAGGTCGACGAGATGACCGTGCTGGTCGTGGGTCTCGGCGGCATCGGAGCGGAGTGCGCGCGCCGGTTCCACGCCCTCGGCGCGCAGGTCTGGGGGACCACCCGATCCGGCGCCCCCGTCGAGGGGGTCGATCGCCTGATCCCCCTCGACGATCTCGTCGCCGCCGTGTCGGAGGTGGATGCCGTCGTGGTCACCCTCCCGGGAACGGATCAGACCCACCACCTCATCGGCGCCGAGGTCCTCTCGGCGGTGAAGCCCGGCGTGATCCTCGCGAGCGTCGGTCGCGGCACGGTGATCGACGAAGAGGTGCTGCTCGACGCCCTCGACGACGGTCGCGTCGCGTTCGCCGCCCTCGACGTCTTCGAGACCGAACCCCTTCCGACCGACTCGCCGCTCTGGCGGCATCCGCGCGTGCTGGTCAGCCCGCACACCGCGGCGCTGAACCGCAAGGAGGAGGAGCGCATCGCCCGTCGCTTCGCCGAGAACGCCACGCGCCTTCTCGATGGCGAGCCGTTGCGCGCCGTTGTCGATACGGTCGAGTTCTACTGAGGCGCCGCGTGAGCGACGTCCGAGAACGGGAGTCCCGATGAGCGACGACGACGCGACCGCCTTCGCGCGCGATCCCGCCCCCGCGGTGGGTCGCAGCATCCGGCTGCTCGGCCTCCTCGCCGAGGCCGGACGCACGCTCACGCTGACCGAGCTCGCCTCCGGGCTGGGCCTGGCGAAGTCGTCGACCGCGAATCTCTGCCTCTCCCTCGAGGCGGGTCGCATGATCGAGCGTGTCCCGCTGGGGTATCGACTCGGCATCCGCACGGCCGAACTGGGCGGCGCCTTCGCCGCGCAGTTCAACCAGGTGCGCGAGTTCTACGCCGTCTGCGAGAGCTCTCCCGTGCTGCAGAACGAGCTCGTGCAGGTCGCCGTGCTCGACGACGCCGACGCGCTCTACCTCGCGCGGTACGAGGGGTCGCGCTCGGTGCGCCTGGGAACCCCGCTTGGGTCGCGACTGCCCGCGGCGCTGTCGGCGACCGGCCGTGCGCTGCTGATGACGCGTGCCGATGACGACGTCCGCTCCCTCCTGTCGCGCGAGGGTTCCGTGCCGAAGCTCACCGAGCACAGCACGGTCGACGTCGACGCGGTGCTCGCCAAGCTGGCCGCCGCGCGCGAGCGCGGGTGGGCGGTCGACGAGGAGGAGTCCTTCCGCGGCATCGTCGGCGTCGCCGTCCCGCTCGAGGGATGGGCGCCGGGAGATCCTCAGCTGGCCCTCGGCGTCGGCATCCCCGCCGCGGATGCCACTGCCGAGCGCGTCGCGCGCGTCGGTGCGGCGCTGCGCGAGGCCGCCGCGGCCCTGACGAACCCGTTCAGCGCGTCGCGCACGGCCTGACCCGCGCCCCGCCGCTGCCGCCGGCTGTGGCCCCGCCGCATCCGTGGGCTGCGCCCCGGCGCTGTCGCCCCGCCGCTCTCGCGACCTGTCGCGCCGCGGCCCTGCAGCCCCGCCGCGCGCGCGGGCTGCCGCCCTGCAGCTCCTCCGGTTCGGGGAGAATTCTGCCCCTCGCGGCGGACATCTCCCGTCCCAAGCGACGAATGACGCCCCAGACCCCCTCCGACGGCCGCCCCGCACCCCGCGGCCGCACCGACCGGCATCCTCATATCTGTTCAACATATTGAACTGTGTCCACTCCGTTGGTACAGTCGGCCTGTCGCAAGACCCCAGCCGATCGAAGGAGATGGCCGTGACCACTGCATCCACACCGACGCCGCAGCCGCAGGATGACCCCGAATACGCCGCGAACCTGCGCCGCGCGACACTCGCGTCGAGCATCGGCAGCGCGCTGGAGTACTTCGACTTCGCGCTCTACGGCCTGTCCACGGCGCTGATCTTCAACGTCCTGTTCTTCTCGCAGGACAACCCGGCCCTTGCCACGGTGGCCGCCTTCGCGACCTACGGCGTCGGCTTCCTCGCCCGGCCCTTCGGTGGACTGTTCTTCGGCGTCCTCGGCGACAAGCTCGGGCGCAAGTGGGTCCTCGTCATCACGATCCTGCTCATGGGCGGGGCGTCCACCGCGATCGGACTGCTGCCGACCTACGAGGCCGTCGGCATCCTCGCGCCGATCCTGCTCGTCCTCATGCGCCTGCTCCAGGGCTTCGGCGCGGGAGCCGAGCAGGCGGGAGCGACGGTGCTCATGGCCGAATACGCCCCGGTGAAGCGCCGCGGCTTCTTCTCGGCGCTGCCGTTCATCGGCATCCAGGCGGGAACCCTGCTCGCCGCCGTCGTGTTCAGCCTCATCTCGCTCCTGCCCGAGGATCAGCTGCTCAGCTGGGGCTGGCGCGTGCCGTTCCTGTCGTCGTTCGCGCTCATCCTCCTCGCGCTGTTCATCCGCATGCGTCTGCGCGAGACCCCGACCTTCATCGAGCTCGAGAAGAACGAGCAGATCGCCGAGCGCCCGATCCGCGACATCTTCACGCGCGGTCTCCCGGGCGTGATCGTCGGCATCGGCCTGCGCATGGCCGAGAACGGCGGCTCGTACATGTTCAACACGCTCGCGCTGACGTTCTTCGTGGCCTCGGTCGGCGGTCAGGCCGACCGCAGCCTGTTGACGTGGGGTGTCACCCTCGGCTCGCTGATCGGCATCTTCTCCGTGCCGCTGACCGGGGCGCTCTCCGACCGGATGGGGCGGCGCACGGTCTACCGCGCGGGAGCGGTCTTCATGCTTGTGTTCACGTTCCCGGCCTGGTGGCTGATGTCGCTCGGCAGCTACCCGATCACCATCGCCGTCATCGCGATCGGCATCGGCGTGGCCGTCAACTCGATGCTCGGACCCCAGTGCGCGATGCTCCCCGAACTCTTCGGCAACCGCCACCGCTACCTCGGCGTCGCGATGGCGCGCGAGATCTCCGCGGTCCTGGCCGGCGGCCTCGCCGGTGTGCTGGGCGCGTACATCATCGCGGTGAGCGGGGCGAACTGGCTGCTGCTGGCGATCTACATGGCGACGCTCGCGCTCATCACGACGGCGTCGACCTTCCTCGTCCCCGAGACCCTGCGCCGCGACCTCACGCGCACCGACGACGCGATCAAGGTGTCGCGCGAAGAAGCCGGCGAGGGCGTGGATGCCACGACCGTGACCGTGCGGACTATCCGATGAGCCGCGGAGCCCGTCGTCGTCGCGGGGCGTGGTCCTGATGCGCATCGCGCGCGTCGCCACCCTCGACGGCCCGCGGACCGTTCGGGTCGCCGACGAGGGACTCATCCCGATCACCGATCCCTACGCCGCCTTCGCGGCGGGTGTGCCGGTGCAGGATGCCGGCGATCCGGTGCGGGGGAGCCTGCTCGCTCCCTGCGTGCCCACCGTCGTGGTCGGGATCGCGCAGAACGGACCGGACCACGCGTCGCCCGTGCAGGCGTGGCTGAAGAGTCCGCGCACGATCGTCGGGCCGGATGCCGAGGTGCGGCTCCGCCGCGACGCGGGGGCGACGGTGGCCGAGGCGGAGGTGGCGGTCGTGATCGGCCGCCCGACCGCGGACCTGACGGCGCGCAACGCCCACGAGTTCGTGCTCGGGATCACCGCGGTCGACGATCTGTCGAGCCCCGAGCGCGCGGCATCCGATCCCCGCAACTTCGAGTCGAAGTCGGGGGCGGGCTACACCCCGCTGGGTCCCGTGATCGACACCGCTCTCTCGATCGACGACGACCTGCCCCTGGGGCTCGTGGTCGACGGGGTCGATCGAGCGGTCACGTCGGCGGGGCGACTGCCGATGTCGCTGCGGCAGTGTCTCGCGTATGTGGCGAACTGGAGCGAACTCGGGCCCGGAGACGTCGTCATGATGGGCGCCCCGTTCTCGCAGGCGCCGATCCGGGCCGGGCAGAGCGTCGAGGTGAGGGTCGGCGATCTGCGACTGCGCACGAGCACGGTCTGATCGCGACGGCGTCTCGCTCGACGGATGCCGAGTGCGCGGGCCGGCGGGAAGTGGTCGGTGCCGCGGCGGGTCAGTGCTTCTTGTAGGAGGCGTTGCGTCCGAGCGAGAAGAGGGCTCCGACGGCGGCGATGGCGCCGAAGGTGGCGAGGCCGCCGATGACCCAGAGCACGACGTGAGAGAAGAAGCCGCTGTCCATGATGATCCTCCGGGTCGGTGTGGCTCCTCGATCCTACCGTCGCCGCCGTGTGCTCCCGTCCGCCCGCGACGGCGACGGGTCGAGACGCGCCGCGGTCGCTGCTAGACTTCCGGGGTACTTCGGCGAGGGATGCCATCGCCGTGCGCCCGCAGGGTGCACCCGGCATCCGTGATCGACGCGGTGATGCAGGCTCCCGGCTTTCCTCACGCGCTCGCGTTCGAGTCGAATCCAGACCACACAGGTGCGGACACCGTCCGCTCACAAGCTGCGGGACACGAGCCCGCGAGGAGAACATCATGTCGGAAGACAACAAGGTCGTCGCGGAGCTCCGCGAGAACTTCGGCAAGGGCTTCGCCCGTCGCCTCCGCGCCGCGGGCAAGATCCCGGCCGTCATCTACGGTCACGGCACCGAACCCCAGCACGTCGCGCTGCCCGGCCACCAGGTCGCGCTGCTCATCCGCCGTGCCAACGCGCTGCTCGACCTCGACATCGCGGGCAAGGCTCAGCTCGTCCTGGTCAAGGACGTCCAGAAGGACCCCGTGCGCCAGATCATCGAGCACATCGACCTCATCGTCGTGAAGAAGGGCGAGAAGGTCCAGGTCGACGTTCCCGTCGTCCTCGTCGGCGAGCCCTTCCCCGGCACCGTCGCGATGCTCGACGCCACCTCGGTGTCGCTCGAGGTCGAGGCCACCCACATCCCCCAGAACGTCGAGGTCGACGTCGAGGGCGCCGAGGACGGCACGCAGATCACCGCCGCCGACCTGACCCTCCCCAAGGGCGCGACCCTGGTCACCGAGCCCGAGACCCTCGTCGTGGGCGTCTCGATCCCGCTCGACACGATCGCCGCCGACGAAGAGATCGCCGAGGCCGACGCCGAGGTCGCCGAGGAGCAGTCCGAAGAGGCCGAGACGGCCGAGTCGGACGCCGAGGGCGACGACAAGTAATTCCCGCACGGGCCGCGACAGCGGTTCGTCGACGACGAGGGGGCGCGTTCTCGCGCCCCCTCGTTGCTGTTCACGGGGTCCGCGCGCGGATCCGGAAGGATGGATGCCATGGCGGACACCTGGCTCATCATCGGTCTCGGCAATCCCGGCCCTCGGTACGAGGCGACGCGCCACAACATCGGGCAGATGGTGATCGACGAACTCGCCGCCCGACGGCGCGAGGGATTCCGCGCCCACAAGGCGAACGCGCGCGTCGCCGAGACCTGGGTGCGCCCGGGGGCGGCGAAGCTGGTGCTGGCGAAGCCGAACAGCTTCATGAACGTCTCGGGTGGTCCGGTCGCCGGTCTCGCCCGCTTCTACGGCATCGATCCCGACCGCGTCGTGGTGGTGCACGACGAGCTCGACATCCCCTTCGACACCGTGAAGCTCAAGACCGGTGGGGGCCACGGCGGGCACAACGGCGTGCGCGATGTCGCGAAGGCCCTCGGCACGGCCGAGTTCCCCCGCGTGCGCGTGGGCATCGGTCGCCCGGTCGGGCGGCAAGACCCCGCCGACTGGGTCCTCGACCCCTTCAGTTCCACCGAGCGCACGACGCTGCCGATCCTGGTCTCCGACGCGGCGGATGCCGTGGAGCTCCTCGTCGACGAGGGACTGCTCGCCGCCCAGCAGCGTTTCCACGCCCCGCGCGCCTGATCTTCGGCGTTCTGCGCACCGCCCTCGCGAGTGCGCGCCCGGGGCGGTCGCGGTCTCAGACGGAGACTCCGCCCGCACCCGGGAGGGTGGCCACCCCGCCGACGAGGGCGAGGGCCACGAAGAGCCCGAAGACGACGGGGCCCAGAACCCCGATGACGATGGCCGCGATGCCCGCACCGCGGCCGGCCCCGCGGACCGTCGCGATGATCCCCAGCACCACGGCCGTCACACCCACCACGGTCGCGACCCAGAAGGTGATCTCTCCCGCGAGCACCAGATCGCGGACCGGCGACAGCACGCGCAGGTCGATCGTGTCGGGCGTCGCGGCGAGCAGACCGGGGCCGGCGCCCCGCGCGATCCGGAAGGCCACGAAGCCGGCGATGGCGGATGCCAGCACCCCGGCGCACAGCGCCAGGACGAGCGCCCACGTGCCGAGCGGCCGGCGCCGACGGGGCGCCGGCGGGGGAGCGAGCAGGGTTCCGACCGGCGGGGCGACGTGGGGTGCCGCGAAGACGGGACCGTCCGGAGCGCTGGGGGTGGACATGCCGACACTCTACGCACGGGGCCGTCGGGGGAGCGGGGGAGGGAGACGACGCTGTCCAGCCCCGCCCGGTGTCGGTGGCCCCGCGTAGACTTTCCCGAGTGACAGTTCCCGGGATCGTCCGCGCCCTCGAGCAGGCTGAGTCGTACCGTGAGGCCGCTTCCGCGGCATCCGCCGACCTGTCTCTCTCCCTCGTCGACGGCCTCGACGCGCCCGTCATCGCGGGTCTCCTCGAGCGCCGTCGCTCCACGGCGAGCCCGGGCGCCGTGCTCGTGATCGCCCCCACGGGGCGTCGCGCCGAATCCCTCGGTCCGGCGCTCGAGGCCGTGCTCCCCGGCGCCCAGGTGCTGCACTTCCCGGCGTGGGAGACGCTGCCGCACGAGCGGTTGAGCCCCAGCCCCGAGACGGTGGGCCGCCGGCTCGACGTGCTCCGCCGCATCGCGGCCTGGACGGGCGACGCCCCCCTGGTCGTCACCGCCTCGGTGCGCAGCGCCCTGCAGCCCCTCGCTCCCGGCCTCGGCGACGTCGAACCGGTCGAGCTGTCGGTCGGCGGCCGCGGTCACGAACTCGAGAGCGTGACGACCCGCCTCGTCGAGCTGGCCTACCACCGCGTCGACATGGTGTCCCGCCGCGGCGAGTTCGCCGTGCGCGGTGGCATCCTCGACGTGTTCCCGCCCGTGGCCGACCACCCCTATCGCGTCGAGTTCTTCGGCGACGAGGTCGATCAGATCCGCGCCTTCTCGGTGGCCGACCAGCGTTCGCTGCCCGGCGAGGTCACCGGCGTCACCCTGGTGCCCAGCCGCGAACTCCTGCTGACCCCGCAGGTGCGCGCCCGCGCCGCCGCGCTGCGCGACGGCTACCCGGGGTTGCGCCAGCTGCTCGAGAAGATGGCCGAGGGCATCCCCGCCGAGGGCATGGAATCGCTCATCCCCGTGCTCGTCGACGATCTCGTCACGCTGGTCGACTACCTCCCCGGCGGCAGCGCCGTCGCCCTCGTCGACCCCGAGCGCTCGCTCGCGCGGGCGACGACGCTCGGCGACACGAACCGCGAATTCCTCGAAGCGGCGTGGTCGGCCGCGACGGCCGGCGCCGACACCCCGGTCGACCTCGACTCCGGCGACTTCGTCACCCTCGACGACCTCCACGGGCGCGCGAGCGGGCGCGGGGGCGTGTGGTGGCAGCTGAGCGCCTTCGACTCGGGAGCAGCGGATGCCGAGGACGAGGGCCTCGTGAGCGGCGACGACTCCGCGCACCGCATCAAGGCCGACGCGGTGCCCTCGTTCCAGGGCAACGTCGACGGCGCCACCGCGCACGTCGGGCAGCTGCTCGCCGACGGCTGGTCGGTCGTGGTCACGGCATCGGGTCCGGGCATGGTCGACCGCGCGCGCGACGTGCTCGCGGAGCGGGGGATCGCGGCGCGGCGGGTCGACGAGGTGCGTCTCCCGCCCGAGCCCGGGGTCGCGCACGTGGTGTGCGCCCCGCTCGAGCGCGGTTTCGAGCTCACCGAGGCGCGTTTCGCCGTCATCAGCGAGACCGAGTTCTACGGTCGCTCGGTCGGGGGCGACAACCGGGGTGCGAAGAAGCTCGCCTCCCGCCGCCGCAACGTCGTCGACCCGCTGCAGCTGAAGCCCGGCGACGTCGTCGTGCACGCGACGCACGGCATCGGCAAGTTCCTCGAGCTCACGCAGCGCGAGGTCTCCAGCGGTGGGCGCAACGCCGTGAAGACGACCAAGGAGTACCTCGTCCTCGAGTACGCGCCCGCCAAGCGCGGATACCCGGGCGACAAGCTCTTCGTCCCCACAGACCAGCTCGACCTGCTGTCGAAGTACGTCGGCGGCGAGGCGCCGACCCTGTCGAAGATGGGGGGCAGCGACTGGGCCGCGGCGAAGGGGCGTGCGCGCAAGGCGGTGCGCGACATCGCGGTCGAGCTCGTGAAGCTGTACTCGGCGCGCATGGCATCCAAGGGCTACGCCTTCGGCCCCGACACCCCGTGGCAGCGCGAGCTCGAAGAGGCGTTCCCGTTCGCCGAGACGCAGGATCAGCTGCAGACGATCGACGAGATCAAGGCCGACATGGAGAAGCCGATCCCGATGGACCGCCTGCTCTCGGGCGACGTCGGCTTCGGCAAGACCGAGGTGGCCGTCCGCGCGGCGTTCAAAGCCATCCAGGACGGAAAGCAGGTCGCGATGCTCGTGCCCACGACGCTCCTCGTCAAACAGCACCTCGAGACCTTCGCCGAACGCTTCGCCGGGTTCCCGGTGACCGTCCGGCCGCTCTCGCGCTTCCAGACCGACAAAGAGGCGAAGGCGACCCTCGCGGGTCTCACCGACGGCACCGTCGACATGGTCATCGGGACGCACCGCATCCTGACCGAGAAGGTGATTTTCAAAGACCTGGGTCTGATGATCATCGACGAGGAGCAGCGTTTCGGTGTCGAGCACAAGGACGCGCTGAAGAAGCTCAAGACGAACGTCGACATCCTCGCGATGAGTGCGACGCCCATTCCCCGCACGCTCGAGATGGCGGTGACGGGCATCCGCGAGATGTCGACGCTCGCGACCCCGCCCGAGGATCGGCATCCGATCCTGTCGTACGTGGGCCCGCGCAACGACAAGCAGATCGCGGCGGCGATCCGACGCGAACTGCTGCGCGAGGGGCAGGTGTTCTACGTGCACAACCGGGTCTCGTCGATCCAGCGGGTCGCGGCGCACCTCGCCGAGCTCGTCCCCGAGGCGCGCATCGTCGTGGCGCACGGACAGATGGGCGAGCACGCCCTCGAGCAGGTCGTCGACGACTTCTGGGAGCGCCGCGCCGACGTGCTGGTGTCGACGACGATCATCGAGACGGGCCTCGACATCTCGAACGCGAACACGATCATCATCGACCGCGCCGATAAGTACGGACTCTCGCAGCTGCACCAGCTGCGCGGACGCGTGGGACGCGGCCGCGATCGGGCGTACGCGTACTTCCTGTACGACGAGATGAAGCCTCTGTCCGAGACCGCGGCCGACCGCCTCGAGACAATCGCCGTCAACAACGACCTCGGCTCGGGAATGCAGGTGGCCCTGAAAGACCTCGAGCTGCGCGGGGCGGGAAACCTCCTCGGCGCCGAACAGGCCGGTCACATCGCCGGGGTCGGTTTCGACCTCTACCTGCGGATGATCGGCGAGGCCGTGTCGACGTTCCGCGGCGAGGACGTCGATGGCCCCACCGAACTGCGTCTCGAGCTCCCCGTCGATGCCCGTCTGCCGGAGTTCTACATCGACAGCGAGCGACTGCGACTCGAGGCGTACCAGAAGCTCTCGGCCGCGGCATCGGCCACCGCGAAAGACGACGCGATCGATCTCGTCGTCGAGGAGCTCCGCGACCGGTACGGCGAGCCGCCGGCCGAGGTCGAGGGTCTCGTCGCCGTCGCGCGCCTGCGGCGTCGGGCGGCGCAGGCGGGTCTCGCCGATGTCGTCGCGATGGGATCGAACCTGCGTATCGCCCCGGCGAACCTCGCGGAGTCGATGCGTGTCCGCCTCCAGCGCCTGTACCCGAAGGCGAAGCTCTTAGCGGGAGGCGACGCGATGGTCGTGCCCCTGCCTCAGGATGCCGCCGACGCGAACCTCATCGCCTGGGTGCGGCAGCTGCTCGATGCACTGTGGCCTCTTCCCGCGGAGAAGAGCGCCGAGACGGCGAACGCCTGAGCGCCTCCGCGCTCAGCGCCGCGTCCGGGGCCCGGTCGACGTCGAGTCGGCCGGGCCTCCGCGTTTCCGGCGTGTTTCCGCGGGATGACGGGTGCGACACGCCCGGGTGGTGGGGTGGATTCGACGGGTGGTCGGATCCCGCGTAAGTTATTACTTGTTCGCCCCACAGGGGAGAGCGGAGCGGCCGAAAGGCCCCGCAGCCCCTCACGTGACGAACCGCCCCCGACACTGGATGTTGAGAGTTTCGATTCTCTGGTCTACAGTTGGGGTTCTGCCGCTCGGCGCATGTCCTTGATTCTGCTTCTGTGAAGTGGTTTTCGTGGTGCGTGGGTGGCGTAGGTAGTGAACTGCCTCACA
>NZ_STGM01000002.1 GCF_004854025.1 Microbacterium hydrothermale | reverse complement strand
CCCCGTCGTCGGCTCGGTCGCCTCGGCGAGCGCGGTGACGCCGCTCTCGACGAGCGCGGCGAAGACGCTCGCGGTCACCGGAACCGACGGCTCCACGGCCCTCGGGCTCGGTGTCGCCGGCCTGCTCGCACTGCTGATGGGAGGCCTGCTGCTGCGCCGCCGCCGCTCGCTCTCGTGAGCCGCGGAGGGCACTGACCCTCAGCGGAACGACACCGGATGCCGACGAGCTGTCGTGGCATCCGGTGTCGTGGCGCGCCCGCGACGGGGCGAGACCGGGCACCCCGGACCCCTCGACAGGCTCAGACCCTTCGACAGGCTCAGGGCCCTCGACGGGCTCAGGGCCCCCACCGCCGGGGGTGTCGGGCTACAGCGCGCCGCCGCGACGCTCGCGCTCGAGGAACGCGATCGTCTCGGGACGCTGCGGGTCGTCGAAGATCTGCGCGGGCGTGCCCTGCTCGACGATGCGGCCGCCCTGCATGAACACGATGCGGTCGGCCACCTCGCGCGCGAACGACATCTCGTGCGTGGCCATGAGCATGGTCGAACCGCGGTCGCGCAGCACCCGCACGAGGTCGAGCACCTCGCCGACCAGCTGCGGGTCGAGGGCCGAGGTGATCTCGTCGAGCAGCAGGAGCTCGGGATTGGTCATCACGGCGCGCACGATCGCGACGCGCTGCTGCTGCCCGCCCGAGAGACGGTCGGGGAACTCGCGGGCTTTGGCGCCCAGACCCAGCTGTTCGAGCAGTTCGGTTCCGCGGGCGTAGGCCTCGGTCTTCGGCATCCCGTGCACTTTGCGTGCGGCGAGCGTGACGTTGTCGATCACGCGCAGGTGCGGAAAGAGGTTGAAGTGCTGGAACACGACGCCGATCCGCGCGCGAGCGGCGTCGGGGTCGATGGTCGGGTCGGTGAGGTCGTCGCCGTTGAGCAGGATCTGCCCGTCGTCGACGCGCTCGATGAGGTTGATGGTGCGCAGCAGCGTCGACTTCCCCGACCCCGAGGCGCCGATGAGCACGACCACCTCGTGCTGCGCGAGCTCCAGGTCGATGCCGTCGAGCACCACATGGTCGCCGAACGCCTTGCGGACGCTGCGGACGTCGAGCACGGTCATACGGTTCCGCCCATCTGCTCGCGCTTCGCCAGTCGCGCCGAGACGTAGTCGGTGAGGCGGATCATCGGCAGCGCCATCGCCACGAACAGCAGCGCCGCGACGATGTACGGCGTGAAGTTGTACGCCTGAGCCGAGGCGATCTGGGCCGCGCGGACGGCATCCACCGCTCCGAGCACCGAGATGAGCCCCACGTCTTTCTGCAGCGACACGAAGTCGTTCATGAGCGCCGGCACGACCTTGCGCACGCCCTGCGGGATCACGACGATCCGCAGCGTCTGCGCGTGACTCAGGCCGAGAGAGCGGGCCGCGACGCGCTGCGAGGGGTGCACGGCCTCCATGCCCGCGCGCAGCACCTCGGCGATGTACGCCGAGTACGTCAGCACGATCGCGATCGTGCCCCACAGCACCACCGGCACGCGCCCGAAGACGCCGAGCGCGGGAAGCCCGAAGCCCACCAGGTACAGCACGATCAGCAGCGGGATGCCGCGGAACAGGTCGGTGTAGATCGTCGCGAGCGCGCGCAGGGGGAAGAACACCGGCCCCCGCAGCGAGCGCAGCACCGCGAGCGTCGTGCCGAGGATCGCGACGGCGATCGCCGCGACGAACAGCACCTGGATGTTGACCCACAGCCCCGCGAGGATCGACGGGAAGCTCGCGAGCGCGATCTCGGGGTCGAAGAACGCGCGGCGCACGTCTTCCCACCCCGGGCTCGACAGGATCGCCCAGCCCACGACGACGACGAACACGATCGAGCTGACCAGCGCGATCAGCACCGATTTCGTCGACTGCCGACGCCGTGTGGCGCGCCGACCGAGCTCGAGCTCGCTCGGCCGCCACACGGCCTCGGAGGGGGCGGATGCCACGGGGCTTACTTCAGCACGGGAGCCGCGTCGGTGCCCCCGAGCCAGGTCTGCTGCAGCTCGTCGAGTGTGCCGTCGGCGCGCAGGGCGTCGACCGCGTCGGAGACGGGCGCGGTGAGCGGCGAGCCCTTGGGCAGCACGAACGCGAGCTCGTCACCGCCGGCCGAGGAGTCGGGCAGCTGACCGACGACCTTGCCGTCGTCGAGAACGGCACCGGCGAGGTAGAACGCGGTGGGCAGGTCGACCACGATCGCGTCGACCTGGCCGGACTGCAGGGCGGCGACGGCGTCGTCGTTGGAGTTGTAGACGCTGAGGTTGCCGGTGCCGAGCTGGTCGGCGGCGACCTGATAGCTGGTGGTCGCGCTCATGACGCCGACGGGCAGGTTCTTCAGCTCGGCCACGGTGGTCGCCGACGCGGCGGGCGACGAACCGGTCGAGACGACGGCCTGCGTGGTCGTGTAGTACGGCGACGAGAAGTCGACGGCCTGCTTGCGCTCCTCGGTGATCGAGAACTGCTGCAGGTTGAGGTCCCAGTCCTTGGTGCCGGGCGCGATCGCGCTGTCGAAGGTGCTGCGCACCCACACGACGTTCTCCTTCGAGAAGCCGAGCTTGGTCGCGACGGCGTCGGCGACCGCGGCCTCGAAGCCCTTGCCCGAGGCGGGGTCGTCGTCTTCGACCCACGGCGAGAAGGCGGGCTCGCCCGTGGCGATGGTGAGCTTGCCGGCCGTGACGGTCTGCAGGGCGCCCTCGGAGGCGGGCGCTGCACCGGCGTCGGAGCCGGTCGGGGCGAAGGCGCAGGCGGTCAGCGTCGCGACCGTGGCGGCAGCCAGGGCGGTCAGGGCGGCGGCGCGGCGCAGGCGTGCGAAAGCGGTCACGATGTCTCCTCGTGGACGTATCGGGGTCATCCCCGGAGTGCTGTGATGTGCACAGCGTACCGGCGGTGTGTTTCCGGGAAGGTCGCGGGTGAAACCTGGCGACACGGGGTGCCGCAGGCGCGGTGGGGCTGCGACCCGTCGCGCAGGGTGCGTGGCGGCGGGCCCGGGTCACGGCATCCTGCCGATGCGCCCCCTACTCGGCCAGGCGCCAGTCGTCGAAGCTGAACCCCGGCGACACGAGGCAGCTCACCACGACCTCGGCGTCGCCCGCGGGCCGGGCCGCCTGCCACACGCCCGCCGGAACGGTGTGCTGCAGCACGTGTCCCGCCGCCAGGTCGGGGCCGAGCGTGATCGTCTGCGCCTCGCCCGGCTCGGCGCCCGCTCCGCCGAGCGACAGCTCGAGCGCACCGGGACCGTGCCACAGCCACACCTCGTCGCTCGTGACGACGTGCCATGCGCTGCGCTCGTCGGGCCGCAGCAGGTAGTGGATGCAGGTCGCCGCGGGACGCTGACCCGCGGGAGTGTCGACGGCGTACGACCCCGTCCACATGCGGCGGAACCACCCGCCCTCGGGGTGCGGTTCGAGGTCGAGCAGCCGGGCGGTCTGCGGGCGGTCGGTGTCGGCTGGATCGGTCATGCGCGCACTCCTGTCTCACGGGTGAAGGCGGGCGAGGCGGAGCGCGCCTCGCCGCCGATGAACGTCGCGGCCGCGCTTCCCGCCCCGGCCACCACGAGGTGTTCGATCGTGGCATCCACCTCCGACACCGGGATGTCGAAGAACGCCAGATCCGCCACGGCGCCCACCGCCAGGTAGCCCGTGCGGGCGGGGCCGGTGTCGAGGCCCATCGCGTGCGCCCCGCCGAGGGTCGCCGCGCGCAGCAGCAGCTCGGGCAGGTCGCGATTGACGTAGCCCTGGGCCCGCGCGAGCCGGTGCAGTTCGGCGACGTCGGCGAGCAGGTCGAGGGAGGGACTGGATGCCAGCGAGTCGGTGCCCACGGCGAGCGCATTGCCCTCGACGAGGTAGGCCGCCACCGGTGGCTCGTCGAGTCCGATCACGGCGTTCGAGCGCGGGCACAGGGCCACGGTCGTGCCGCGGGCGCGCAGGATCGCCCGGTCGCGCGCCGTCATGTACACGCCGTGCGCGATGTGGCAGTCGGGGCCGAGCACGCCGAGCTCGTCGACGAACTCGGTCGCCCCGGTGCCGAACCCCTCGTCGCGCAGGGCGCGGAAGCTCGCGGGACGCTGCTTCTGCCACGGCACGGCCTCGCCGTGCTCGCGCTCGAACGCCGCCTCACCCAGGTGCAGGTGCAGGCGGCTGCCCCGCTCGCGCACGATGTCGGGGATCTCGAGCAGCGGCTCGACGTCGAGCGAGTACGGAGCGTGCGGAGACAGCCCGGTGCCGGGCGGAGACGGCAGCGCGTCGAGACGGGCCTCCACCTCGGCGCGCCCGCGTTCGGCCCACGCGGCGTTGGTCCAGCTCATCACCTCCCAGTAGGTGATGCCGTGCAGCCGCGCGTCGTGCAGCGCCGAGGCGGCTTCGACGTCGGTGACGATGTCGGCGACGGCGGTCGTGCCTGCCGCGATCATCTCGCGCGCGCCCGCGGCGGCATCCTGAGCCCAGTCGTGACCCGCGCGGTACACCGGGGTGAACGCATCGTCCCAGTCGTCGAAGCCCGCGTACGACCCGCGACCCACCTCGGCCATGCCCGTGTACTGCAGGTGCGAGTGCGCGTTGACCAGGCCCGGGGCGAGCACGCCCGGCCAGTGCACCTCGTCGAAGGCGACTCCCCGCGCCCGCAGCTCGTGCACGACCCACTCGCGATCGCCGACATGCCGGATGCGCCCTCCCGCCACCGCGATCGCCCCACCCGGAATGGGCGGCGCCGTGATCGGAAGGACGAGGGATGCCGAATACACCCTCATCGCGCACCCCCGGCGAAGCGCGGCGAGCGCCAGTCGTCGAGGCCTTCGGGGTCGAGGGGCCGTGGGGGGTCGATCTCGGCGCCGCGCACGCGGAGCGCCTCGCGCGCGACGAGGTCGTCGACCTCGGGTCCCAGGGCGTGCACTCCGGGCCCCGGGCGACGGCGCAACAGCTCGCCGAGGGCGGCGAGCTGCACGGCGAACGACAGGTCCATGATCTCGATCGGGTTGCCCTCGGCCGCGGTGATGTTCACGGCTCCTCCCCCGCCGAGCACTTCGGCGCCGGCGTCGACGCCGTCGGCCGCGACCTCGCCGGGCACGCCCCCGGCTACGGCGACGACCCGTGCGACCGCGGAGAGGTCCGCGGTCACGGTGCCGGGTACGCCGGTCGCCGAGACGACGAGCGCCCCGGCGGCGAGCTCGTGCGCCGGTCCCGTGGGGAAGCCGTCGTGCCGCGCCTCGAGCGCGCGCACGGGGTCGGTCTCGGCCACGCGCACCGCGGCGCCGAGCGCGCGCAGGTGCGCCGCGACGCCGCGTCCGACGGGACCGTACCCCAGGACGAGCGCGGGCTGATCGGTGAGCGCGATCCCCCGCTCCTCGAGCAGGTCGGCGATCGCGAACACGCACGACTGGCCCGTGCCGTAGCGGTTGTCGAACATCGTCTTCGTGCGGGCGTCGTTGACCGCCATGACCGCGGTGCGCAGGATGCCGGCATCCTGCATCCGCCGCAGCGGGGTGAGCCCGCTCGTCGTCTCTTCGCACGCGCCGATCCAGCCCGCGACCAGGGACGGGTCGTCGTCGTGGGCGAGACGGATGAGGTGGGCACCGTCGTCGAGCAGCACGTCGAGACCCGCGCGCAGGAAGGCACGGGCGGCGGCGAGCTCCTCCGCGCCGCTCAGCGCCGGATCGGCCGTGACCGCGAAACCCTGCGCCCGCAGCGCATCGGCCACCGCCGGATCGGTCTCGTCGGGATGCGCGTACACCGACACTTCGGCCCCCCGCTCGCGCAGCAGCAGCGACAGCACCGCGGTCTTGGGCTCGAGCACCATCGCCACCCCCACGCGCAGCCCGGTCAAGTCGAGGCGTTCGGCCATCGCGGCCGAGACGGGCATGTGCGCGCGAGCGAAGGAGATGCGGCCGGCGGCATCGCCGCGCTCGGGCAGCGGCGCACCATCGAGGCGCACCGTGTCGGCATCCAGATCGAACTCCACCCGCCCGGGAGTCGGTTCGGGACTCGGGATGCCGCCCAGCCGCACGAGCAGGTCGTGCAGGCCCGACGCGTCGGCGCCCCGCACGGCGAAGGGGCGGCCGGCGAGCATGAGGTTGGACGCGCGCGCGAAGCGCCGGACGATGCGCTCGGGTGCGCGAGGGTCGGTCACGGGGTTCAGCCTAGGGTCGCGGGTGCGGGCGGCCGTGCGGCGGGGGCCCTCCGGCGCCGTGAGGCTCAACGCCCCCGCGGCCCGGCTCGGGGGCGCATTTCGCCCTCTGGGGCGAACGATTCGCACCCCGACCGCGAGAATCCGCCCCGCCCCCCGAGACGAAAACGAAAAGGCCCCGCCCTGCCGAAGCAGGAGCGGGGCCTTTTCGTGCGTCGCGAATTACTTCGCGGCGACCACCTGGAGGGTGATCACGGCGGTGACGTCGTCACGCAGGCGAACGGTCGCCTCGTGCTCGCCGACCGACTTGATCGAGGAGGTGATCTGGATCTTGCGCTTGTCGAGCTCGCCCAGGCCGGCAGCCTTGACGGCGTCGGCGACGTCGGCGGGCTTGACCGAACCGAAGAGGCGACCCTCGTTGCCGGCCTTGACGGCCAGCTTGACGGTGTTCGACTCGAGCGAGTTCTTCAGCGACACGGCCTCTTCGTGGTCGTGGATCGCGCGGGTCTCGCGGGCGGCGCGGATCGAAGCGACCTGCTTCTCGCCACCGCGGCTCCAGGCCACGGCGAAGCCCTGCGGGATGAGGTAGTTACGGGCGTACCCGTTCTTGACCTCGACAACATCACCGGCGCTACCGAGCCCGGTGACCTCATTCGTGAGAATCAGCTTTGCCATCGGGTGCTCCTTAGCGGCCGGCGCCGGCGTAGGGCAGGAGAGCCATCTCGCGCGCGTTCTTGATGGCGCGGGCGATCAGGCGCTGCTCCTGCACGGAGACACCGGTGATACGACGGGCGCGGATCTTGCCGCGCTCCGAGATGAACTTGCGGAGGGTTGCGACGTCCTTGTAGTCGATGACGCCGACGCGGATCGCCTTCGCGGGGGCTGCGTTCTTCGCGCCCTTCCGCGGCTTGCGGCGGTCGCCAGTGGCCTTTCCAGCCATGCTTCCTTCTTTCGTGTGGTTCGGATGCCGAGGCGGTCACGCGGACCGGGATGCGGCATCCGGAATTTCAGGGGGTCGTCGTGCTCGAGAGAGCGCGGCGAAGATCAGAACGGGGTGTCGTCGCCGTAGGAACCGGGAGTGCTCCACGCGTCAGCGCCGCTGTTGCCGCCGCCGTTGTTCGAACCGGGGGTCGACCACGGCTCGTCGTTCGACTGCTGCACCTGCGCGCGCTGGCCGCCTCCGCCGCCCCCGCCGCCACCGGCGGCACGGGTGACCTGAGCGGTCGCGTAGCGGAGCGAGGGGCCGATCTCATCGACTTCGAGTTCGATGGAGGTGCGGTTGTTGCCCTCGCGGTCCTGGTAGGAACGCTGCTTCAGGCGACCGGTCGCGATGACACGGCTTCCCTTGGTCAGCGAACCGGCGACGTGCTCGGCGAATTCGCGCCACACCGAGGCGCGCAGGAAGAGCGCCTCGCCGTCCTTCCACTCGTTCGCCTGACGGTCGAACGTGCGGGGGGTCGACGCGATGGTGAAGTTCGCGACCGGGAGCCCGTTCTGCGTGTAGCGCAGCTCGGGGTCGGCCGTGAGGTTACCCACGACGGTGATGACGGTTTCGCCGGCCATCGTCGTTACTTCGCAGCCTTCTCGGCGGACTCGACCTTGCGGGGAGCGGCGGCCTTGCGGGCGGCCTTCTCCTCGGAGCGCTTGGCCTCGGCGGCGACCTGAGCGATCGCTTCTTCGGCGCGCAGGACCTTGGTGCGCATGATCTGCTCGTTCAGCTTCAGCTGACGGTCGAGCTCGTTCGTGGCCTCGCTGGTCGCGACGAAGTTGACGACGGCGTAGATGCCCTCGTTCTTCTTGCGGATCTCGTAGGCGAGACGACGGCGGCCCCAGATGTCGATCTTGTCGATGGTTCCTCCATCGGCCGTGATGACCTTGAGGAATCCGTCGAGCTTCGGAGCGACCTGGCGCTCGTCGACCTCGGGATCGAAGATGACCATGAGTTCGTACTGGTGCGTCACTAACCCACCTCCTTCGGACTAGAACGGCTGACGGGCATTTCCCGGCAGCAGGAGGGTGTGTTGCACGTCGTCGCGGACTCACACGCGCATGGGCGTAGCCGGACAACCTTCGTAGTCTAACGGATGCCGCCTCCCCCGGGGAATCGGGATCGATAGCCTGGGAAGCACCGACGACGGCAGGGGGCCGGGATGACGGGGATCCGACCGTTCGACGCGCGAGCGCTGACCATGCCCGGCGATCGCGCCGCGGCCCGCGCCTTCACCGCGCGCCTTCGCAGCGAGGGGCGCCTGCCGGCGGCGAACACCGCGGTCGCGATCGTGGCCTACGTCGTCGCGTTCGCCCTCGTCGGCGGCATCGGGGTGGCACTGTTCGTGCTGCTGGCCATCTTCCGCTCGGTGATCGGCGACGGCGCGATCGTGCTCGGACTGATCTTCGCGCTGCCGATCGTGCTGGGACTCGGTGCTCTCGTCGCCGCCCTGTTCGCCGTCCGGCACGGCCTGCGTATGCAGGAGGACCGACGCTGGCGTCTCGCTGGCTTCGCCCGCGACGTGGGGATGGAGTACGTCCCGGCGCTGCCCGCCCCCGCCCTCCCGGGGGCGATCTTCCAGATCGGCGGCGACCGCACCGCCTACGACCTGCTCCGGTCGTCGCATCCCCGGTTCGTCGAGGTGGGGAATCACTCGTACACCGTGAGCAACGGCAAGAACACGACCACGTCGCGGTGGGGCTACGTCGCCGTGCGGCTCGACGTCCCCCTGCCGCACATCGTTCTCGACGCCATGGGCAACGGCGTGCGGCTGGGGCTGTGGCAGAAGGGGCAGCACCTGAGCCTGGAGGGCGACTTCGACCGGTATTTCCGCCTCTACTGCCCGACCGGCTACGAGCGGGACGCGCTGTACCTGTTCACCCCCGACGTCATGGCGCGCTTCATCGACAACGCCGCCACGCTCGAGGTCGAGATCGTCGACGACTGGCTGTTCCTCTTCTCCCCCACCGAGCTGTCGACGCTCGACCCCGCGCGCTGGGCGTGGGTGTTCTCGGCCATCTCCGCGCTGCTCGACAAGCTCGAGCAGTGGGGTCGCTGGCGCGACGATCGCCTCGCGGCCGAGACCGCCGCGCTCCCCGGCTCCGCCTCGGGAAGCGACCCCGCCCCGGCACCCGGGGCCGCCCTCCGCCCGTCGCCCGAGCCCGCGGCATCCGCGATCCCCCTCCCTGCGGCGGCGACCTCTCCTCCTCCGGGCGTCGCACCTCGCGGTCGACGCCTTCAGCGGCGGAGCCCGTGGGTGATCGTCCTCTCGATCGTCGGGGGGACCTTCGCTCTCGGACTGCTCGCGCTGCTCGTCCCCTTCCTCCTGCTGTTCGCGCGCTGAGCACGACCGCCGGGATTCCTGAAGGGAGCCCCGGCCCCGCGTTAGGGTCTGACTCGGGGGTGCGACATGACAGACGCCACGACGTTCGATCCGACACCGCTGACCGCGCCGGTGGACCGCAAGGCGGCGCAAGCCTTCTCCGCGCAGCTGCGGCGAGAGGGCAAGCTGAGCGGCACTCTCGTGCCGATCATCGTCTTCGCCCTCGTCGGCGCGGCGTTCCTGTTCATCGCGGTGCCCGTCTTCGCCACCGTCGCCTCCTCGATGTTCTCGAGAGGGAGTTCGGGACCGCTCCCGCTGCTGTTCGTCGTCTTCTTCCTCATCGTCGCCTCGTTCATCGTCGGCGCCGTCGTGCGGGCGTTCGGGGGCGCGGCCGAGCGCCGCTACCGCCTCGACCGCTTCGCGCGCGCGAACGGGATGACCTGGCATCCGGGGATCGACAACCCCGCCCTTCCGGGCATGATCTTCGACCTCGGCCACGACCGCGAGTCACGCGACCTCGTGCGGGCGCAGAACCCCCGGTTCGTCGAGGTGGGCAACTACCGGTACGAGACCGGATCGGGCAAGAACAAGCAGACGCACCGTTGGGGCTACGTCGCCGTCCGCCTCGACACTCCGCTCCCCCACATGGTTCTGGATGCCGTCGGCAACAACGGTCTGTTCGGCGCGTCGAATCTGCCGGTCACCTTCGGGCGCGGCCAGCGCTTGAGCCTCGAGGGCGACTTCGACCGGCACTTCGCCCTGTACTGCCCCGAGGGCTACGAACGCGATGCGCTGTACCTGTTCACGCCCGACGTCATGGCGCGCTTCATCGACAACGCCGCCGCCCTCGACGTCGAGATCATCGACGACTGGCTCTTCCTCTACGCGCGTCGCGACCTGTCGACCCTCGATCCGGCGACGTGGCGGTGGCTGTTCGCCACGGTGGCGGCGATCGACGACAAGCTCGCCCAGTGGGCGCGCTGGCGCGACGAACGCCTGGCCGCCGAGACGCCGTCGGCAGCGCCCACGGCCGGGGCGGCGGCATCCGGGATCCCCGGAGAGGCGTCGGCCCTGCTCACTCCCCCGCCGGTCGGGGTCGCGCGCGAGGGACGACGCCTGCGCCGCGGGTTCTCGTGGGTCGGCGGCGTGATCGCCGTCCTCGCGATCGCGTGGTGGCTGCTGACGGTCGTGACCGACATCTTCGTGCGCTGACGCACGGCGACCCCGCGTCCGGTCGCGCCTCAGGCCCCGCGCGTGGTGCGCCAGAGCTCGCGGCGCGCCTCCTGCTCGACCGGGTCGGGCACGGGCAGCGACGCGAGCAGCCGCCGGGTGTAGTCGTCGCGCGGCTCGGTGAGCACCTGCACCGTCGTCCCCTGCTCCCGGATGACCCCCTGACGCAGCACCACGACGCGGTCGGCGACCTCGTCGACGACGGCGAGGTCGTGGCTGATGAACAGGCAGGCGAAGCCGAACTCGGCCTGCAGCTGCGCGAACAGCTGGAGCACGCGCGCCTGCACCGACACGTCGAGCGCCGAGGTCGGCTCGTCGGCGATGAGCAGCTTCGGGTCCAGCGCGAGGGCGCGCGCGAGCGACGCGCGCTGACGCTGACCGCCTGAGAGCTCGTGCGGGTAGCGGTCTCCGAACGTCTGCGGCAGCTGCACCGCGTCGAGCAGCTCGTTCACCCGCTGCCGCGCCGCGCGGGCTCCGGAGGCGCGCTTGTGCACGATGAGCGGCTCGGCGATGCACTCCGCGATCGTCAGCAGCGGGTTGAAGCTCGTCGCCGGGTCTTGGAAGACGAAACCGATGTCGGGGCGCGTCCGGGCCAGGTGGCGGGGCTTGGCGCCGCGCATCTCGGTGCCGAGCACCTTGAGCGATCCGCCCACCACCGAGGTCAGGCCCACCATGGCGCGACCGATCGTGGTCTTGCCCGACCCCGACTCCCCCACCAGGCCCAGCACTTCGCCGGGGCCGATCCAGAAGTCGACGCCCTTCACGGCGACGACCCCCGCGGAGCCGAAACGCCCGGGATAGCCGATCTCGACCTTCTCGGCCACGACGAGACTGCCCTCGGGCGGAGAGGTCGGTGCGGGGGTGTCGAGCGACTGCCGCGCGCTCTTGCCGCGGCCGACGTGCGGCACGGCGGCGAGCAGCTCGCGGGTGTAGTCCTGCTGCGGTGCGGCGAACAGCTCGCGCACCGGCGCCTGCTCGACGATGTCGCCGCGGTACATCACGATCACGCGGTCGGCGAGGTCGGCGACGACGCCCATGTTGTGGGTGATGAGCACGATCGTCGCCCCGAACTCGTCGCGGCACGTGCGCAGCAGGTCGAGGATCTCGGCCTGCACGGTCACGTCGAGAGCGGTGGTGGGCTCGTCGGCGATGATCAGGCCGGCATCCAGCACCAGGGCCATCGCGATCACGACGCGCTGCTTCTGACCGCCCGAGAACTGGTGCGGGTAGTCGTCGACGCGCTTCTCGGGGTCGGGGATGCCGACTCGGCGCAGGATGTCGACCGCCTTCGCCTTCGCCTCGGACTTCGAGAGCTTCTCGTGCGCGCGCAGGCCCTCGGCGATCTGCCACCCCACGGTGTAGACGGGGTTCAGCGCGGTCGACGGCTCCTGGAACACCATCGCCGCGTCGCGGCCGCGCATCTCGCGCAGCTGCGCGCCGGTGGCGTGCACGATGTCGGTCTCGCCGCCGTCGCGGCCGCGCACGATCACGGCGCCCGACAGGGTCGCGGTCTCGGGGAGCAGCCCGAGCAGCGTGTTCGCGGTGACGGTCTTGCCCGAGCCCGATTCGCCGACGATCGCGAGCACCTCTCCGGCGCGCGCGTCGAGCGAGATGCCGTTAATGGCGGCGACGGGGGCGCCGTCGGTGGCGAAGGTGACGCGCAGGTCGTCGATACGGGCGACGGATGCCGCGGTGCCGGTCATGAGGGGGTCCCGTCGGTCGTGTGGCCCGGGGTCGCGGTGGTCGACGCGTCGGCGGGAGCCGCGGAGGGGTCGACGGCCGTGACCGGGGCGGGGGCGCGACCGGCGCGGCGGCGCGTGCGCAGGCGCGGGTCGCTGAGGTCGTTCAGGCTCTCGCCGACGAGCGTGATGCCCAGCACGGCGAGGACGATCGCGATCCCGGGCGGGATGGCCGTCCACCAGATGCCGCTCGTGACGTCGCTGACCGAGCGGTTGAGGTCGTAACCCCACTCGGCGGCGGCGGTGGCCTCGATGCCGAAGCCGAGGAAGCCGAGCCCCGCGAGGGTCAGCAGCGCCTCGGAGGCGTTGAGCGTCACCACGACGGGCAGCGAGCGCGTCGAGTTGCGCAGCACGTGGCGCAGCAGGATGCGCCCGGTCGGCACGCCGATCACGCGGGCCGATTCGACGAACGGCTCGGCCTTGACGCGCACCACCTCGGCGCGGATGACGCGGAAGTACTGCGGCACGAACACCACGGTGATCGAGATCGCGGTGGCGAGGATGCCGCCCCACAGGGTCGACTGCCCCCGCGTGATCGCGATCGACATGACGATCGCGAGCAGCAGCGAGGGGAAGGCGTAGATCGCGTCGCACAGCACCACGAGGATGCGGTCGAGCCAGCCGCCGAAGTAGCCGCCGACCAGACCGAGGAAGATGCCGAGGAAGATCGAGAACGCGATCGCGCACACGATCACCAGCAGCGCCGTCTGCGCTCCCCAGATCACGCGCGAGAGCACGTCGTACCCGCCGACGGTCGTGCCGAGCAGGTTCAGGGCGTCGGGCGCCTGCTGCGTCCCGAACTTCACTCCGTCGGCCTCTTGCTGCGCGAAGCCGTAGGGCGCGAGCAGCGGGGCGAAGACCGCGATGATCACGAACACCGTCGTGATGACCAGGCCCAGCACGAGCATCCCGCGCTGCAGGCCGACGCTGCGGCGCAGGTGCGAGACGACCGGCAGGCGATCGCGCAGCGGGACCTTGCGCTCGGTCAGGGCGGTGGGCGTCGTGGCATCCGACATGTCAGTACCTCACTCGCGGGTCGATGATCGCCGCGATGACGTCGACGAGGAAGTTCGTGAAGGCGACCAGCACCGCGATCATCACGACGATGCCCTGCACGGCGACGAAGTCGCGGGCCTTGAGGTATTCGCTGAGCATGAAGCCCAGTCCCTTCCACTCGAACGTCGTCTCGGTCAGCACCGCGCCCGACAGCAGCAGGGCGATCTGCAGGCCGATGACCGTGATGATCGGGATGAGCGCGGGCCGGTAGGCGTGCTTTGTGACGAGGCGGTACTCCCCCACGCCGCGCGAGCGCGCCGAGGTGACGTACTGCGACCCCAGCGTGCCGATGACGTTGGTGCGCACGAGCCGCAGGAAGATCCCCGCGGTCAGGATGCCGAGGGCCACACCGGGCAGGATCGCGTGGATCAGCACGTCGCCCACCGCCGCGCCGTCGCCGAGGCGGATCGCGTCGAGCAGGTAGATGCCGCTCGGGGAATCCAGTGCCGCCAGCTTCAGCTCGGTGCGGGTGTTCGCTCGCCCGGCGACCGGCAGCACGCTCAGCCACACCGCGAACACGAGCTTGAGCAGCAGGCCGACGAAGAAGATGGGGGTCGCGTAGCCGAGGATCGCGCCGATGCGCAGCGTCGCATCCTGCCAGCGGTCGCGGCGGTACGCGGCGATGAGACCGAACGGGATGCCGATCAGCAGCGCCACGACGAGGGCGTAGATCGCCAGCTCGAGCGTCGCCGACCCGTACTGCAGGAGGATGCCGATGACCGGGCGGTTGTCGGTGATGGTGGTGCCGAAGTCGCCCCGCAGCACCCCCCAGATGTACTCGAAGTACTGCTGGTAGAGGGGGCGGTCGTACCCGGCGGCGGCGATGCGCTCCGCGAGTTGCTCGGGAGGGAGGCGCCCGCCGAGGGCGGCCGTGATCGGGTCGCCGGTGACCCGCATGAGCAGGAACACGACGGTCACAAGGATGAAGACCGTGGGGATGATCAGGAGGAGTCGGACGAGGATGTAGCGCCAGAGGCCGCCGCCTTTCGGGGCGGCGGGCGCGGCGATGACGGGGGCGTCGACGGCGGTGGCCATGAGGACCTAACTGGGGAACGGAAAGCGGCGGGCACCCGGTCCATTCACGGAGGGACCGGGCACCCGCCGATCGATTACTTGTGCAGCGGGGCGTAGCGGAACTTGAAGGATCCGTCGAGGACGGCGCCCTCCACGCTCGAGCCCACGACCGCGACCTGCTTGCCCTGAAGCAGGGGCAGCGTCGACAGGTCGGCGGCCACCTTGTCCTGGATCTCGCCAAGCTGCTGCTCGCGCGTCGACTTGTCGGTCTGCGTCGCCTCTTCGACGAGCAGCTTCTGCACCTCGGCGTTGTCGTAGTGGTTGCCCAGGAAGTTGTCCGCCGAGAAGAACGGGGTCAGGTAGTTGTCGGCATCCGAGTAGTCCGGGAACCAGCCGAGCTGGTACGCGGGGTAGACGTCGGCCGTGCGGTCCTTGGAGTACTGCACCCACTCGGTCTGCGCGAGGTTGACGGTGAACAGACCGTCCTCCTCGAGCTGCGCCTTCACCGCGGCGTACTCGTCACCCGACGAGGGGCCGTAGTGGTCGCCGTTGTACTGCAGGTTCAGCGTGACGGGCGTCGAGACACCGGCGGCCTCGAGCGTCGCCTTCGCCTTCGCGGCGTCGGGCGCTCCGCTGCCGTCGCCGTACAGGCCCTTGAGGGCTTCGTTGGCGCCCGCGACACCCTGCGGCACGTAGGAGTACAGCGGCGAGTAGGTGTCCTTGTAGACGTCGGTCGCGATCGCCTGACGGTCGATCAGGTCGGCCGCCGCCTGGCGCACCGCGAGCGACTTGGCCGCGTCGGCCTCGGGCGTCGTCGCGCCGTAGGGCATCGTGTCGAAGTTGAACACGATGTAGCGGATCTCGCCGCCGGGGCCGTCGACGATCTTGACCGCGTCGTTCGACGACAGGTCGGCGATGTCGGTCGCGCTCAGGCTGCGGAAGGCCACGTCGATCGCGCCGGACTGCACGTCGAGCTTCAGGTTCGAGGCGTCGGCGTAGTACTTCGCCGAGATCCCGCCGTTCGCGGGCTTCGGCAGCGAGCCCTGGTAGTCGGCGTAGGGCGCGTACGAGATGAGCTCGTTCTGCTTGTAGGACTCGATCGTGTACTGACCGGCGAAGGGCTTGGCCTCGACGATGGTGTCGTCGGGGGTGACCGCGTCGGCCGAGAAGACCTCTTCGTCGACGATGGGAGCCGCGGGGCTCGACAGGATCTGGGGCCAGATCTGGTCGTTGCCGTTCTTCAGGGTGAACACGACGGTGGTGTCGTCGGGCGTGGCGACGCTGTCGAGGTTGCCGAGCAGCGAGGACGGGCCGTTGGGGTCGGCGATGGTCACCTGGCGGTCGAACGAGAACTTCACGTCCGACGAGGTCAGGTCGTGGCCGTTGGCGAACTTCAGGCCCGACTTCAGCTTCACGGTGTATTCGGTCGGCGAGGTGAACTCGGCCGACTCGGCGATGTCGGGCGTGACGTCCGAGGTGCCGTACTGGCTGTTCAGGAGGAAGGGGTAGACCTGGTTCATCACGGCGAACGAGCCGTTGTCGTACGAGCCGGCCGGGTCGATCGAGCTGATCTTGTCGGTCGTGCCGACCACGAGCGGGTCGGTCGAGCCGCCCTCGGAGCCGGTGTCTCCGCCGCCGGCGGAGCAGCCGGCCAGGACGAGTGCCGAGGCGCCGAGAGCGCCGAGGGCGAGACCGAGACGGCCTCGACCACTGGTGTGCAGTGTCATTGCGTTACCTCTGCTGTGAAGTGTCGATTGCGACAAATGCCGCCATCCTTCGGACATCTTTGTCCTCGGCGGGCCTGTCACCAACTGCTCCGAGGTTTTTTAACGTTACCGAAACTCGCGGCAGAAGTCGGATTTCTTCCGGCGCGGTCTCGCACCGCCCCGAAGATCTCCGCGGGGGAGCGCTCCCGACACCGAGCCGTCGCGGTCAGTGCGCCGACCAGCCGCCGTCCATGACGTAACTGGTACCCGTGACCATTGCGGCATCCGGACCCGCGAGCCAGAGGGCGAGGGACGCGACCTCGCTCGGCTCGACGAGCCTCTTGATCGCGGCATCCTGCAGCAGCACCGTCTCGAGCACCTCGGACTCCGGGATGCCGTGCGCCCGCGCCTGATCGGCGAGCTGCTTCTCCACGAGCGGCGAGCGCACGTATCCGGGGTCGATGCAGACGCTGGTGACCCCGCGCGGTCCCCCCTCGAGGGCCGTCGTCTTGGACAGCCCCTCCAGCCCGTGCTTCGCCGTGACGTAGGCGGACTTGTATGCCGATGCGCGTATACCGTGCACGCTCGACACGTTGAGCACCCGCCCGAACCCTCGCTCGTACATGCCGGGGAGGGCTGCGCGGATGAGCAGGAACGGTGCTTCGAGCATCAGGCGCAGCATGAACGAGAAGCGCTCGGGGGCGAAATCCTCGATCGGGCTGACGTGCTGGATGCCGGCGTTGTTGACGAGGATGTCGACGTCGAGGCGCAGATCGGCGAGGGCGGCGGTGTCGGACAGGTCGACCGCCCACGCGCGGCCGCCGATCTCGTCGGCGAGGGCCTGTGCACCCTCGGCGTTCAGATCGGCGACCGTCACCGTGGCGCCGGCCTCGGCGAACGCCCGCGCGATTGCCGCACCGATGCCGCTGGCACCGCCGGTGACGAGGGCACGGCGTCCGCTGAGGTCGATGCTCATGGCTCCTACTTCCCCCGCGCAGCGCGCTCGGCGTCCGCGGCGTCGATGTCGCGCAGCGAGATGCCGCGCGTCTCCTTCAGCGACAGTACGGCGACCGAGGTGATCACGCAGGCCCCCACGATGTACAGGGCGATCGGCAGCCACGACCCGAAGTCCTTGAGCCACTGCGTCGCGAGGATCGGGGCGAGCGACCCGGCGAGGATCGCCGTGACCTGGGCGCCGAGCGAGACGCCCGAGTAGCGCATGCGCGTCGGGAACAGCTCGGCCATGACCGCCGGCTGCGGCGCGTACATGCCGGCGTGGAACACGAGGCCCAGCGCCACCGCCGCGACGATGACGACCGGGTTCAGAGTGTCGAACATCGGGAAGGCGAAGAATGCCCAGGTCGCACTGAGGATCGCGCCGGTGAGGTACACGGGCTTGCGGCCGATGAGGTCGGCCAGTCGCCCGATCGGGGGGATCACGGCGAAATGGATGATGTGCGCGATCAGCAGCGCGAGCAGCAGCTGGCTGGTGTCGTAGGAGTGCACGACCTTGAGATAGACGATCGAGAAGCTGACGACGATGTAATAGACGATGTTCTCCGCGAAGCGCACGCCCATGGCCTGGATGACACCCTTCGGGTAGCGGCGCAGCACCTCGACGACACCGAACGACGTCGCCTTCTCCTGCTCGACCTGCTTCTTCGCCTCGAGGAAGATCGGGGCCTCCTCGACGTGCGTGCGGATGTAGAAGCCGACCAGCACGATCACGGCGGAGAGCCAGAACGCGACGCGCCAGCCCCAGTCGAGGAAGGCGGCGGGGGAGAGGATGAACGACATCACCAGCAGCACGGTCGTGGCGAGCAGGTTGCCGACGGGGACGGCGGCCTGCGGCCAGCTCGCCCAGAACGCACGCGAGCGGTTCGGGCTCTGCTCCGCGACCAGGAGGACGGCACCGCCCCATTCCCCGCCCACGGCGAAGCCCTGGATGAAGCGCAGGGCCACGAGCATCGCCGGGGCCCAGTATCCGACGGAGGCGAAGCCCGGGAGGCATCCCATCAGGAAGGTCGCGGCTCCGACGATGATGATCGTCGCCTGGAGGGTGGGCTTGCGGCCGAAGCGGTCGCCGATCTGTCCGAAGACGATGCCGCCCAGGGGGCGCGCGACGAAGCCGACCGCGTACGTGACGAAGGCGGCGATGATGCCGTCGAGCGGGGAGCCCGACGACGGGAAGAAGAACGTGCCGAACACGAGGCTGGCGGCCGTGGCGTAGAGGAAGAACTCGTACCACTCCACAACCGTTCCGGCCATCGACGCGGCGACGACCCTCTTGATCCTGCTCGTGGGGGCGTCGGGGGAGGCGTTCGCGGTGCGCTGCTGCGCGGCGGGGGATTCCATGCTGGCTCCTTCGGTGTCGACGGTGACATCCGGTGACGAGTCTGCGGGCGCTCGGAGATTGCGACAATGCCCATTCGTGCTCCCGCGCTGTGCACAATTGCACGATGGATGCCATCACCGCGCGCGCCGACGACCTGCTCATGCTCCTCGCGGTCGCGCGAACCGGCACGTACAGCGCCGCGGCGCAGGTGCGCGGCGTCGATCACACGACCATCGCCCGCCGCATCGCGGCGCTCGAGGACGCCCTCGGGGGCCGCGTCGTCGCCCAATCGGGCCGCGGGTGGGAACTCACCTCCCTCGGCCGCCGCGCGACGGAGGCCGCCGGGCGCATCGAAGCGGCGATGACGCAGCTGGCCGCCGGGGGAGAGGAACCCGACCCCGTCGCAGGCGTCGTCCGTATGTCGGCGACCGACGGCTTCAGCGCGTTCATCGCGGCCCCCGCGATCGCCCGCTTGCGGGAGCGGCATCCCGACCTCGTCGTCGAGATCGTCGCCGCGCAGCGCCGCGCGGCCCTGCACCGTCCCGGTCTCGATCTCGAGGTGGTGGTCGGTCGTCCGCAGACCTCGCGAGGGACCACCGTCGAGCTCGGCTCGTACACGCTCGGCATGTACGCCTCGCGCGCCTACCTCGCCGAACACGGGGAACCGCGCGACATGGACGAGCTGCAGACGCACCGCCTGGTCTACTTCGTCGACGCGATGCTGCAGGTCGAGGCGCTCGACCTGCCCCGCAGGGTGGTGCCCCGCATGCGCGACGGCGTCACCTCGACGAACGTGCTCGTGCAGGTCGAGGCCACGCGCGCCGGGGCGGGCATCGGCATGCTCCCGTGCTTCGTCGCCGACCGCCATGACGATCTCGTGCGGCTGCTGCCGCAGCTCGTGACCGAGCGTCTGCCGTACTGGATGGTGATCCGCGCGGATTCGCTCCGGATCCCCGCCGTCGCCGCCCTCGCCGACGCGCTGCGCGAGCAGACGGCGCGCTCGCGGACGATGCTCGAGGGACGGGCCTGAGCCCGGGTCAGCGGGGGACCGGCTGCGTTCCGAGGTCGTGCAGCTCCGCGGCGGCGCGCGCGCCCGTGCGCAGCCCGAGCCGCGGCGCGACCTCCGTGGCCAGCAGCTCGATCGAGCGGAGCGTGATCTCGGTGGCCGGATCGACGGAATGCACCTGGAACGCCACGTCCGTGGCGAGGGAGAGGGTCCGGTCGGCGGAGAGCGAGGCGACGACCTGCTCGACCGTTCCGAGGTGCGTGTCGGTCGCCCGCGCGAGGTCGCGGAGATCGCCCTCTGCATTCCTCTTGAGGAATGTGCGGGTCAGACGCCGGACGCCGTGGTCCGCCGCCCTCCAGGTCTCGTCGAGGCGGTCGGCATCCACCACCACCGCGGTGCGCGAGGCGAGGATGCGGGGCGGAACGCCGTCGGGCAGGGCGGCGAGATAGGCCTCGACGATCGGCACCTGCACCTCGTGCAGCGCCTGCCCCTCGTCGCGCGGCTGCGTGCGGGACAGGAGCAGACCGTCGCCCGCGAGTCCCGCGCGGCGGCCCCCGTCGACCGAGAAGGTGGCCTGCCAAAACCGCCCGCCCAGGTGGGGTGCGGCGGGGTTCAGATGCAGATCGGTGTTCCGGATGCCGCGCCCGCCGAACGCGTCGCGCAGCACCGTCACGTGCGCGGCCTGGATCTCGCGCCGATCGTCGGAGGAACGCTCGAACGCGGCGAACGACGACGGGGTTCCGCCCGTGCCGATGCCGAGCTGCACGCGGCCCCCGCTCAGGGCGTCGACGACGGCGGCATCCTCCGCCACCCGCACCGGCTCATCGAGGGGGAGGGTCACGATGCCGGTGCCGAGCGCGATGCGCTGCGTCTGCACGGCCGCGGCGGCGAGGAAGGGGAACGGAGACGGCAATCCGCCCTCGTCGCGGTCGAAGTGATGCTGAGCGACCCACGCCGACGCGAACCCGTTGTCCTCGGCGGCGCGTACCTGCGCGAGCGCCGCGCGGTATCGCTCGCCGTCGGTCCCGGCATCCAGAAGCCGCGTGAAGAACCCGAGCCGTGCGCCGGTCATCCGTCATCCTCTCCGACGCATTCCCGCCACGGAATGCCGTCGCTCTCCAGGCTAGGACCGTCCGGGGAGGGGTCGGCCGGGTGCCGGCGACTCCCACGCGTCTCTCAGCGCGATGCGACCTCGATCGGGTCACCGGTGCGGGCGAGGTCGGCCTCGATCTCGCGCACGATCGGGATCACCGTCTCACCGAAGCGCTCGAGCTCCTCCTGGAAATGCAGGAACCCCAGCAGGAACAGGTCGACCCCGCGCTTCTTGTAGGCGATGATGCGCTCCGCGATCTGCTGGGCGTCGCCGAACAGCTGCGTGCGGAAGCCGTCGTTGTACTGCACGAGATCGTCGAGGGTCGAGTCGGCCCACATCCCCTTGCCGTCTTTCGTGGAGGCGCCGGCTTCCTGCACGCTCTTGCGGAACCCGTCGACCGCGCCGCCGTCGGCGTGGGCGATGATCTCGCGCAGCTGCGCCTCGGCCTCGGCGCGGGAGTCGCGCTGGATGACGAAGCCGTTGAGCCCGAAGCGCGTACGGCGCCCGTGCTCGGCGGCGATGCGCGTGACGTCGTCGTACTGCTCGGTGAAGCCGTCGAAATCTTTGCCGTTCGAGAAGTACCAGTCGGAGTACGCGCCGCCGTTGAACCGGGCCGCCGTGGAGTTGCCGCCCTGGAAGATGTCGGGGTGAGCGCGTCCCGGCACCTCGTACGGGAACGGACGCAGGGTGAAGTCGGTGATGTCGTAGTACTTCCCGTGGAAAGAGAACTTCTCCTGCGTCCACAACCCGCGCAGCACCTGGATGAACTCAGCCGCACGCTCGTACCGCTCGTCGTGCTCGAGCCACTCGAGGCCGAGGTCGGTGTACTCGTCTTTGAACCATCCGCTGACGACGTTGACCGCCGCACGCCCGTGCGAGAACTGATCGGCGGTGTTGATGAACTTCGCCAGGACCGCCGGATGCCAGATCCCGGGGTGGATCGCCGAGATGACCTTGAGCTTCTCGGTGTTCAGCAGCAGCGCGAGGCTGATGGAGGTGGACTCGTGCTGCTGCGCGGCGCCGTAGCTCGAGGCGTAACGCACCTGGCTGAGGGCGTATTCGAAGCCGACGCGCTCCGCGGTCTGCGCCAGCTTCACGTTGTAGTCGTAGCCCCAGTCGGTGCGCTGCTCGATCGAGCTGATCACGAGCCCGCCGCTGACGTTGGGCACCCAGTAGGCGAACTTCAGCGGCTCGTGGGTGGGCGTGGTCTCGGTCATGGGGTCCTCCTGGCGGGATCGGAACCCGGCTACCGTCGCACCGGTCCGACGCACCGTCAACGACATGTGACGGACCGTTTCGTCGTGTGACGCCGGCGGACGCGCTCCGGGCGAGGATGGAGCGCATGACCTCTCCTCAGCGCGTGCGTTTCGGCTACTGGACCCCGATCTTCGGCGGCTGGCTGCGCAACGTCGACGACGAGCACACGCCCGTCTCGTTCGCGCACATCGCCGAGATCGCGCGGGCCGCGGAGGAGGGCGGGTTCGACCTGACGCTCATCCCCGAGCTCAACCTCAACGACATCAAGGGCGTCGAAGCGCCCTCGCTCGATGCCTGGGCCGTCACCGCCGGTCTCGCCGCGGTGACGTCGAAGCTCGAGCTGATGACCGCCGTCCGCCCCGGTTTCCACAACCCGTTCCACACCGCGAAGCAGGCCGCGACGATCGACGAGATCAGCGGCGGCCGGTTCACCCTGAACGTCGTGTCGGCCTGGTGGGCCGAGGAGGCCAAGCAGTACGACGGCCTCTTCAGCGCGCACGACGACCGCTACGCCCGCACGATCGAGTGGGTCGAGGTGCTGCGGGGCCTGTGGTCACAGACGCCCTTCGCCTACGAGGGCGAGTACTACCGCACCGAGGGGACGTACACCGAGCCGAAGCCGCGGGTCGTGCCGCGCCTGTACGCCGGGGGCGAGAGCGAGGCCGGGCGCACCGCGATCACCCGCTACGCCGACGCGTACCTCACCCACGGCGGCACCCTCGAGGAGCTCGAGACGAAGGTGGCCGACATGCGCCGTCGCCGTGCCGAGGCCGGAGCCGCGCCGTTCGAGGCCTTCGGCATGGCGGCGTACGGCATCGTCCGCGACACCGAGGAGGAGGCGCAGGCCGAGGTCGACCGCATCACCGACGTGCGCGGGGGAGCGGCCTACGGCTCGTACCAGGACTTCGTCAGCAAGTCGAAGCTCGACACCCAGGTCGACCTCAAGGAGTACTCGGTCTCGAATCGCGGCCTGCGCCCGAACCTCGTCGGGACCCCCGATCAGGTCGCGGAACGCATCGTCGCGTTCGCGAACGTCGGCGTCTCGACCCTGCTCCTGCAGTTCTCGCCGCACCTGCCTGAGATGCAGCGCTTCGCGGCCGAGGTCATCCCGCGCGTGCGCCGTCTGGAGGCGCAGCGCGACTCCTGACGCACGCCGTCGCGGTCTGAGCAACGCGAGGTGGCTGAGCAACGCGAGGTGGCTGAGCCCGCGCGAGGTGGCTGAGCCGCGCGAGGTGGCTGAGCCCGTCGAAGCCACCGCCCCACCGCGCCCTCGGGCCCTTCGACGAGCTCAGGGCCCTCCGGAACGCCCGCGCAAGGTGGCTGAGCCCGTCGAAGCCACCGCCCCGAAGCGCACCCGGACCCTTCGACAGGCTCAGGGGCCCGGCTATCCCGCCGCGCGGAGCGCCTGATCGAGGTCGGCGATGAGGTCGTCGGCATCCTCGAGTCCGATCGACAGGCGGATGAGGCCGTCGCCGATCCCGAGGCGGTCGCGCGTCTCTTGCGTGAAACCGAGGTGCGTGGTGGTCGCGGGATGCAGGGCCATCGATCGCGTGTCGCCGATGTTTGTCATGCGGCTGAACAGGCGCAGAGCATCGAAGAAGCGTTCCGCCGCGTCTCGCCCTCCGCGCACGGTGAACGAGAACACCGAACCCGAGAGTCCGTCGTAGTCGCGGACGGCGAGCGCGTGCTGCGGATGGGACGGGAGTCCGGCGTAGTCGACGCTCTCGACCGCGCCGTGACCCTCGAGCCATTCCGCGATCGTGCGGGCACTGGCGAGGTGTTGGCGCATGCGCACCGACAGGGTCTCCATGCCCTGCTGCAGCAGGAAGCCATTCAGTGGCGACAGGGCGGGACCTGTGTCGTTGGCGATCCCGAACCGCAGCGACAGCTCGAACGCGCGTGCGCCGAATGCCTCGACGAACGACGAGTGCGCGGCGACCGGCGTGTCGGTGAGCGCCGGGTAGGAACGGTCGGATGCCACCCAGTCGAACGTTCCGCCGTCGATCACCGCACCAGCGAGGTTGGCACCGTGGCCCGAGAGGAACTTCGTGGCCGAGTGCACCACGACGTCGGCGCCGTGCTCGATGGGGCGGATGAGGAAGGGCGTCGCGATGGTGTTGTCGACGACGAGGGGGATGCCGTGCCGGCGCGCGATGCGCGAGACCGCGTCGATGTCGACGACGTCGTTCTTGGGATTGGGAAGCGTCTCGGTGAAGATCGCCTTGGTCTCGGGCCGGATCAGGGCGTCCCACTCGGATTCGTCGAGAGGGTCCCAGACGTACTCGACGCGCACTCCCATGCGCGCGAACGTGCGGTCGAAGAGCACGCGGGTGCCGCTGTAGATGCTCGCCGTCGAGACGATGTGCTCTCCGCTTCCCGCGAGACCCAGGAGCGCCATGGTGATCGCGGCCTGACCCGACCCGACGACGAGCGCTCCCGATCCGCCCTCGAGTGACGCGAGACGCCGCTCGGCGACCTGGTTGGTGGGGTTGGCGTTGCGCGAGTAGAGATGACCCAGGTCGACGGCGCCGAATCGATCGGTCGCCTCTTGGAAGGAGGCGAAACGGTAGGCGGCCGAGAGGTGCACGGGCGTGATGCGCGACCCGTGCGTGAGGTCTTCTTCTTCGCCCGCGTGCACCTGGCGGGTGGCGAAGCCGAAGCCGGTCCAGTCGACGTGCGGCGGCGCGGGCTCAGCCACGGAGACCGATCGCTTCTTGCGGGAGGAGCGAGCCGAGCCAGCGCGCGATCTCGCGGGGCCCGGAGCGGGGGGCCGTGGCTTCGACGTCGGGGTTGTAGTTCGTGTTGGTGTTGACGTCGTACGTGACGGTGCGCCCGTCGCGCGTCTCGATGAACTCGATGCCGGCGATGCCGACCCCCTCGGCCGCGAGGAAGGCCAGGTAGCGGTCGATGAGGGCGGGATCGACGTCGTCTCGTCGACGGAAGAGCGGCTCGGGCTCCACGCCGTCGGCCCCGGGAACGGCGCACGCCTCGGCGGGGCAGAGTTCGAAGCTGCCGGCGCTCGTGTCGACGCGGACGGCGTAGACGAACTCGCCCGCGACGAACTCGGCGCGCGTGATGAAGGGGGTCTTCGCGACGAGCAGCTCTTGCAGCAGGGTGATGCCGTCGGGGGAGGGCTCGAACGAAGGGCCGTCGACCCACGCGGCGAACTCGTCGACCGTCTCCCATCGACGCACACCGAGGCCCTTGCCGCCCTGATTGTGCTTACTGATGAAGGGGGCGCCGAATTTCTCGGCCTGGGCGACGATGTCATCCGTTCCGAAGACCGCGACGGTGCGCGGAACATCGATGCCCGCGTGCCGGAGCGCCGCGTGCTGCGCGACCTTGCTGACCTCGAGCTCGAGAACGTCGGCGCCGTTGATGACCGTGCGCCCCCACGAGGAGAGCCACCGCAGGACCGCCCGCCCGAACTCCTTGCTGTGGGCGTGATCGCGGGTGTGGGCGGAGGCGCTCAGCCGCGACCAGAACACACCCTCGGGCGGCTCCACCGCCAGGTCGATCGACCCGTCGGTGAGCATCCACTCCTCGAACGGCACGCCCTCCGCCTCGAACGCCGCCGCGAACGGCGGAATCCACTGGGGGTTCTCGTGGATGACATAGACCTTGCCCGACATGTCGCCAGGCTAACCCGGGGCTCCGACATCGCCGCCCTCGTCCGTCACGAGGCGACACCGAAACGACGGGTCCCTAGTCTGGAGGTCTGCCGGAAGGATGCCATGACCTCTGATTTCATCGCCGCCAATCGCGCCAACTGGAACGAACGAGCGACCCTGCACGCCGCGCGTGACGGATCGGGCTACGGCGTGCAGCGCTACGTGACCGAACCGGAGGCGTTGTCCGACGTCGTCCGCTTCGACGCACCCCTCCTCGGAGACATCGCCGGCAAGCGCACCGTGCACCTCCAGTGCCACATCGGCACCGACACCCTCTCCCTGGCGCGTCTGGGCGCTCGAGTGACCGGTCTCGACTTCTCCGAGAACGCCGTCGCCGAGGCGCGGCGACTCGCCGCCGAGGCGGGAGCCGACATCGAATACGTCCAGGCGGAGGTGAAGGATGCCGCCACCGTGCTCCCGCGCGAGTCGTTCGACCTCGTCTACACGGGCATCGGCGCCCTGTGCTGGCTTCCCTCGATCGACGAATGGGCCGGTGTGGTGGCCGACCTGCTGGCGCCCGGGGGAACCCTGCACATTCGCGAGGGACACCCCGTGCTGTGGTCGATGAACGAGACCCTGCCCGGTCTGACACTGGCCTTCCCGTACTTCGAGCAGCCCGTGCCGCTCGAGTGGGACGACGACAGCACGTACGTCGAGGTGGCGGCGCCCCTGCAGTCCACCCGGACGTACGAGTGGAACCGGGGTCTGGGCGAGATCGTCACCGCCCTCCTCTCCCGGGGCTTGCGCATCGACACGCTCGTCGAGCACGACAGTGTTCCGTGGGAGGCGCTCCCGGGTCGGATGACCCTGCGAGCCGATGGCGAGTACGCGCTGACCGAGCAGCCTTCCGTCATGCCACTGAGCTACACGATCAGGGCGTCGAAGGCAGGATGACGGTCGGTTCCGGCGAGGAGGTCATTTGCGGCTGCAGTTCGAAGATGTCCCCGGGGACGCAGGGGCTGACGTAGCTGAAGTTCACGATGCCCGTTCCGATCCACAGATCGGAGAGCGAGCCGTCTGGATTGACCCCGGCGAGGTACGGCGGGTCGGACAGGATGTAGCGCACAGGGTCGAGCGTCGTGTCGACGGCGGTCTCGGCATGAACTCCGAGCTTGCCCCAGGCGTCCTGCACACGTTTGAGCATCTCCTCCGGTTCGGCCTGCGAGGGTTGGGCGAGGCGAGCTTCTCGGCGCAGCACCACCCCGTTTGCTCCGCCGGAGGCGTCGCACGCAAACCATTGGTTGTCCTGTTCCCACCCCTCCCTGCCGAGCACAGCGGTCACCGCCTCGAAAAGCGAATCGCCCTTCTCAGATACCTGTTGCGGCGTCACGACCGACTCCCCCCGTCCTGGTTGAGAGGCACACGCGGCCAACGCGCCCCCCATCGAAAGCAGGAGGACAACACCTCCGAAGATTTTCACGAGGGCCGAACAGCCCATTTGCCACCTCCCATGACCGCTCGTTCAATCGATGTCCCGCCCATGATGAGGCGTTCATCGTGTCCCATCGTCGCCAGTGCAGTGTTGTGCAGCGCGGTGGTGTTGTTCGTGAAGTAGCTCGCATCGCCGTTCTCCACCGAGCCGAGCGGGCCATGCCGGCGCACCGGCTCGAGGATCACGCCCTCCGTCTCGGCTGCCTCGGATGAGAAGACCCGTGCCCCGAAGTCCGGCGACGTGGGATCTTCTCGTCCCGACAGGAGCTGCCCGATCGGCGCCCACTCGTCGCGGACCGCCTGCGACGCGAACACTTGCCCAGGGGGAACGTTCAGATCAGAAACGTGATCGACCTCATCCGCAACCCCCGCGGACCCGAGCAGAACGAGATGATCTGCTCGTGCCGTCTCCAGCCCGAGAGTCGCGACGTCTGTCCCGTAGGAATGCGCGACGATGCTCAGATCGAGCGGGGCGGACGCCGCCTGTCTCATCTGTTGGAGTGCGTCGATATCGTGCGCGAGGTTTTCAGCGCCCGCACGCGCCCGGTCGTCGAGAAGGACCTCACCGGCAGCCACTGTCGGCATAGGCGGGTGATAACCGATCCAGGCGACAGCGGCGAGCGAATCTCGGGTCGCACCGGTCAGTTTCTTCTGCTCTGCGATGAGCTCGTCTGCTGCTCGCACGTAATTCTTGACGTCCCCGCCCACCGTCGTCCCCATTCCCGGCACGATCACGCTCACGTGCTCAGCCGCATCCAGATCCCCGACCGCCACCTGCGCCAACGGTGGCCGGTCCAGCACGAGCGAGGCGATCGTGTTCCCCTCGGCCGCTCGTTCCAGTGCCTCCAACGCCCGCACCTGCTCCGACTGATCCCACGGACTGTTCCGCGCCTCGGCGAGCGCTTGCGCCAGCACGATGCGATTCGCGCGGTCGCGCGCGGCGTACGCCACCCCGCCGAGATTCCCGACGACCCCCGGCGCCTCGGCGATCAGCACGTTCTGTTGCGCAGGGCTCAGTCGCCGCCACCACGGTGCGACGTCCTCCGACGCCGTCTGCTTCAGACGCTCGATCAGATCGGGGCGAGCTCGCAACAGCGCCCGCAGCGATCCCTCATCGAGGGACTGCAGCACGTCGAGGACGCGCTCCGCGGTGACCGGCGCGACGCCCAGCCCGACCCCCAGGGACGCCCAGAAGTCGCCTCGTGCTCGAACCTTCTCGATCGCCACCCGAACGGCCTGAGCAGCGATCTCGCCGGCGGCCGCCACGTCGGCGCGAGCGTCGGCGAGCATCGCCTCGGCGCGGGCCCGCGCCTCTTTCGCTGTCGAGGGAACCGCACCTTGATGGCGGGGGTCGGCGATGAAGGCGGGCCAGCCCTGCGCGAACGAAGCGAATGCTCCCGCTGCCGCCGTGGCATCCTCCGGGAGAGTCGCCGCGAAGCTCCACGCCTCGATCGCCGCCGCCGCCAGCCCCTGCGCCCGTCGGAGCGCCAAAGCGTACGTCCGCATCGGCTCGACGATCATCGTCACGCCCTGACCGATCTCCAGCCACCGTTTCGCAACGGCCTCCATCCGCGCGGTGTACGCATCGGCGCCTTCGCCGGTCCAGCCCTCGATATCGGCGTGCCAGCGCAGTCGCTCCACCACTTCGCCGGTGACCTTCGCGCGCCGTTCCCCCAGATGGGAGACCTCGTACGCCGCTTCGACGGACCCGGGCACGATCTCCTCGGGAATCGACGCGGACGAAAGGCTGCTCACGTGTCACCCGCCAGCGCCCGGATGGTGGCGTCGGACCCTTCTTCGGCCCGCTCGTACAACGCAGCCGCCTCTCGGAGACCCGCGGCGGTGTCGTCCACCTGTGCCGTCGCCTCCGCCCAGCCTCCCGTCATCGCCTGCATGAAGGCGTCCACGGCCTGGCCGAGCTGCGCGTGCCCGAGCTGTCGCGCGTCGGCGACCGCCGTCTCCGCCTCGGCTGCTCGCGCCGTCAGGTCGAGCGATCCGGCCGCGCGACGCAGGGTGTCGGTGACGACGGTGAGGCTCCGCATCCCGGAACCGTACTGAGATCTCGATACACCGCCGCGAAGTTGTCCACAGGCTCACCCGGATGTGGGCGATCCTTCATCCATCTGGACAACCGTGCCACCGCAGCGGTCCGGGCGGTGGGAAGCGGGTCGTCACCGTCGTTCACGGGGCCTGATCCGACGCGGCGATGCCCGCGATCATCACCGCCCGAAGAACAGCGCGGCGCCGCCCGCGATGACCATTGCGGCGAGCACGACCCCGAGGTACAGACCCACGCGAGCGCCGTTCACCCGCGATCCCCGCGACTTCAGGGGTGCCGTGTGGACCGCGAAAGCCGGCGGTGCGGCGGCCGGGCTTCCAGCGGCCGGAGGCAGCTCCGCGGCGGCCTGTGGGAGCCTCAGCTCGCGCACGCGCGCCACGAACAGGTCGACGGTGGCCAGGACGGCCCGCCACGACGTCGCGTCGTCGTTCGACAGTGAACGCGGCGCGTAGAGGAAGAGCCACTGACCGCGCAGCTCCACGTCGAGAGGATGGGCCTCGTCAGCGAGGGCGTCGATGATCTCCGGCGTGAGCAGCGCATCGACGACCTGTTCCGAACCGGGTGCGGCTTCCACCCGCACGCCTGGACGACTGTCGTCCACCGCAGCCCCGGCCGGGGTCGCCGGAAGCGCCGACCGCGCGCGGTTGCGAACCGCCTCGATGGTGACCGAGGGCACGGCGACCCCCAGATCCACGGCGGCGTACCCCCACTGCTGCGTGAACTGATTCCCCACGGCGACCTCCGTGTAGAAGCTGTCGCCGACCTCGACCATCGGATCTCCCGGAATGCGCACGATGTTCACCGCGCGCTGAGAGAACCGCGCCTTCCCGTCCACCTCGCGGAACACCACCCCGGGGAGCTGCTGATCGACGGCGTGCGTGAAGTACTGCCATCCGTTCTCCGACGCCAACCGCGAGACCGCGTGGGCGGTCGGGTCGGTCCGTGCCGGGGGAGCGACAGGGTGCGTCAACGCGGTGTAGTCGATGCCGGCGTGCACGTTCCCAGTCTGTCGCGCTTCGGAGAGCAGCGCAGCAACGACGCGATGCCGGCCGAACTCGCCGGATGCCGCCGCGTCCGAGCCGGCGGGGCGCCTCCACCCATGACGAACGTCACCCCCGAGTCGTGACCCAGGCCCCGGGTACAGGGGGCCGCGCGACGCGAGCATGAAGTCATGACCTCCTCCTCCACCGGCCCCGCCGCGATCGACGCGCGGGGCGTCGTCAAGAGCTTCGGCTCCGTCCATGCCGTCCGCGGCATCGACCTCTCGATCAAGCCGGGCGAGATCGTGGCGTTCCTCGGGCCGAACGGCGCGGGCAAGACCACGACGATCGACATGATCCTCGGCCTCACCACACCCGATTCCGGATCCATCGAGGTGTTCGGCCACAGCCCGCGCGGAGCAGTCGCCCGCGGTCTCGTCTCGGCGGTGCTCCAGACCGGCGGCCTACTGAAAGACCTGACCGTCCGCGAGACCGTCGAGCTCACGGCGAGCCTGTTCGCCGAGAAGCGTCCCGTCGACGAAGCGCTCGAGCGCGCCGGCATCCGGAGTCTCGCGAATCGACGCGTCGGCCTGTGCTCGGGCGGCGAGCAGCAGCGGCTGCGCTTCGCGATGGCGCTCGTGAGCGATCCCGCGCTGCTCATCCTCGACGAGCCGACCACGGGGATGGACGTCGAAGCGCGCCGCTCGTTCTGGAACGCGATCCGAGCGGATGCCGCCCGCGGACGCACCGTGATGTTTGCGACGCACTACCTCGACGAGGCCGACGAGTACGCCGACCGCATCGTGCTGATGCGCGGGGGAGAGATCGTCGCCGATGGCCCGACCTCCGAGATCAAGAACCTCGTGTCGGGACGCGTGGTTCACGCGACGCTTCCGGATGCCGACATCGCGGCGCTCGCGTCCGTGCCGGGCGTCGACTCGGTCGAGGCCGCCGGCGAGCGCGTCGCGATCCGCACGAGCGACTCCGACGCCCTCGCCCGGCTCCTGCTCACCACCACGGACGCGCGAGACCTCGAGATCACGGCCCAGAACCTCGAGAGCGTCTTCCTGACCCTCACTTCCGACACCGCCGCACCCGCCCAGAATGGAGCCGTCCGATGACCGCCATCTCCCTCGACCGCCCGGTCCCCGCGTTCGGCGGATTCACGCTGACCTACCTGCGGATCGAGCTGGTGCGCAAACTCCGCAACCCGCGCAGCATCTTCTTCACCGTGGCGTTCCCCGTGCTGATGTTCTTCATCGTCGGATACCAGTTGCTCGACGAGCCGTTGACCGGAACCCCGGTGGCATCCGGTGGCGTGTCGGTGGCCGCGTACATCATGGTCTCGATGGCGATGTACGGAACCATGATGTCGGCGACCCAGACCGGGGCGTCGGTCGCCGTGGAGCGCGCGCAGGGCTGGTCGCGGCAGTTGCGGCTCACTCCCCTCAACCCCGTCGCGAACGTCGTGGTCAAGATGCTCGCGGGAATGATGTTCGGGCTGGTGGCCGTCGTCGCGACCTACGCGGTGGCCGCGGGCGCCGGCGTACAGCTCGCCCCCGTGCAGTGGATCGCGACCGGTCTCGCGGCGTGGCTCCTCGCGAGTGCCGTGTTCACGACGCTGGGCCTCATGGTCGGTTACATGGTGCCGGGCGAGAACGCGGCGCAGATCACGAGCCTTGCGGTGGTGCTGCTGGCGTTCCTCGGCGGGCTGTTCTTCCCGCTGTCGTCGATGCCCGACTTCCTCCAGGTGATCGGCAAGCTGACGCCCGTGTACGGCATCGGCGAGCTCGCCCGGTCGCCCCTCACCGGCGATGCCTTCGACCTCGGCGCCCTGATCAATGCGGTGGTGTGGCTCGCGGTATTCGTCGCCGGGACTGTGTACTTCTTCCGCCGCGACACGCGGCGCGCGTGACACGCCTATCGTGAACGACGTGAGCATGACGACCGGCCCGGAGCGAGCGATCGTTCCGGGCCGTCGCCCGTTTCAGCGCGGGTGGCTGATCGGTTCGTCGGTCTCCCTGATCTGGACCTTCCCGACGCTGCTCACCCTCTGGGAAGAACCGGACCTGGCCCCGAAGGTCCTCGGAACCGCGATCGTCGTTGTTTTCGCCGCGCTGTTCATGGCGACCGCACCCCTCGCGCGCATCACCCCCTCATTCGGCCGCCGGTTGATTCCCCCCGTCGTGCTCTTCGCGCTGAGCCTGTCCCTCTGGCCGTGGCTCGGTGCCGACGTGCGCTGGTTGTGGACGTTCGTGGGCGTCTCCGTCGCCGTCTCGCGTATGGGATCCCGCACCATGTGGACGACCGTCGGCGTGCTGAGCGGGCTTTCATTCGTCGTGGGAGAGTGGAGCGAAGCCGACACTTTCACGAGCGTGCTCAACTCGGCGATCATCCTCTCCGTCTCGATGATGATGTTCAGCTTCATGCGAAACATCTCGACCCTCGAGCGTCTGCGCGATGCGCAGGCTCAGATCGCCGAACTCGCCGCCGAGAAGGAGCGCGGGCGCGTCGCGCGCGACGTCCACGACATCCTCGGCCACTCGCTCACGGTGATAACCGTGAAGGCGGAACTCGCGGGACGACTCCTGGATGCCGGCTCCCCGGCCGCTCGCGACGAGGTCGCCCAGATCGAAGAACTGGCGCGCGGTGCCCTCGCCGATGTCCGCGCGACGGTGCACGGGTACCGCGGCGTGAGCATCAGCGGCGAGCTCGCCGCCGCGCGAGCGGCGCTGGAGAGCGCCGGGGTCTCCGCCGACCTCCCCGGATCGACCGAGCAGGTTCCCGCCGACCGTCGCGAACTCGCCGGTTGGGTCGTCCGCGAGGCGGTGACCAACGTCATCCGTCATTCCGGTGCCACCGCCTGCCGGGTTCTGCTCGACGGGCGGTCGATCGAGGTGGCCGATGACGGCTGCGGCCCCTCGTCCACGGCATCCACCGGCTCGGGGCTGACGGGCCTTCGCGAGCGCGTCGAGACGTCCGGCGCTCGTCTGACCGTCGGCCGCAGCGATCTGGGCGGGTTCCGTGTGAGGGTGGCGTGGTGATCCGCCTCCTCATCGCCGACGACCAGGCTCTCGTCCGCGGCGCCCTGGCCGCGCTCCTCGGGCTCGAGTCCGACATCGAGGTCGTCGCGCAGGTCGGCCGCGGCGACGAGGTGGTCGAGGCCGCCCGCACCTCCCAGGCCGACGTCGCCCTGCTCGACATCGAGATGCCCGGAATCGACGGCATCGCCGCGGCATCCCTCCTCCGTTCGGAGGTCCCCGGATGCCGCGCCCTCATCGTCACCACCTTCGGACGCCCGGGCTACCTGGCGCGCGCCATGCAGGCCGGTGCGTCGGGATTCGTCGTCAAGGACACCCCCGCGACCGAACTCGCGGACGCCGTCCGGCGGGTCGCTCAGGGTCTGCGCGTCGTGGACCCGGCGCTGGCCGTGGAATCACTCGCCCAGGGGGATTCCCCCCTCACCGAGCGCGAGACCGACGTGCTCGCCGCGGCCCGATCCGGAGGCTCGATCGCCGACATCGCGCGGATGGTCCACCTCTCGGAGGGCACGGTCAAGAACCACCTGTCGAGCGCGATCGGCAAGACCGGCGGCCGGAACCGGGCGGATGCCGTGCGCGTGGCTGTGGAGCGGGGGTGGATGTAGCGAAACGCCTTGCCCGTTCGTTCACTCCGGCAGGAAAAGCGCCAGCGCCATCATCGGAGAAGCGAGGATGCCGGTCACTGCCGTCGCCACCGTCCACGACCCGTCGATGGAGAGCGTCCGCCCGCCCCCGCCCGGGTCTTTGGTCCCCGTGTAAGTGACGAGGTAGGGGATGTCGATGGTGGTCGCCATCTCGGTCGCGACGATCGCGAGCAGCATGAGCACCACCGCGACGAACACTGCGGCGATGACGGGGGAGAGCAGGGCGAGCACCAGGCGACCGACACGGAATCTCATCAGGCACCTCTCGCACGGCACGTCACGCCCGCTATAGCGCGGGGCGGACCGGGCGTCGCGCCCGGAGGCACCACACGCTAGTGAGCGCTGCGCATCAGCATCCGCGGATCCGCTCGCGTTTCACCCCCTCGAGCGCGAGCTTCCCCCGCGCGCGTGAAGGAAACCGCTCACCGCGCACGCACTGCCGCTCCTCACCATGTCGTTCGCGACCACCGCCTGGTATCGCGAACGACGCTGGAGAGCGAGTCTCATTCGGCAGCAGCGCCCACCCCGAACGCCACCGCCTCCTCCTCCGTCAGCATCCGCGAACGGATGAGGAATCGCATCCCCGTCGGCCCTTCGACCGAGAAGCCCGCGCCGCGCCCCGGCACGACGTCGATCGTCAGGTGCGTGAACTTCCAGTACTCGAACTGCGACTCCGACATGAAGACCTGGATCGGATCGTCGAGCCCGGCGTCGATGGTGCCCAACAACACGTCGCTGGGTCCGGTCAGGAACATCCCCACGGGGTAACACATCGGCGAGCTGCCGTCGCAGCACCCGCCCGACTGGTGGAACATCAGGGGGCCGTGCCTGGCCGTGAGATCGCGCAGCAGCGCAGCTGCGGCATCCGTCACATCCACACGGGAGAGCTGGGTCGCCATGTCCCACTCCTTTCGGTTCATGTCCCAAAATGTGTCGGTGTCGCGGCCGGTGACCGGCAATAAGTGGGACGAGGGTCAGCGCGGCAGTCGCAGGAGGGCCGACGGTCAGCGCGGCAGCTGCAGGGACGCCGCCGGTCACCGCGCCAGCCGCAACGGGCCCGGAGCGACGGCGACGAAAAGGGGTGTGACCCCCGGGACGAACCCGGGGGTCACGCGGGTCGGGATCGCCGCCACGACCCCGACACGGCCGATCAGAAGAAGCCCATCGCGCCTTCGGCGTACGACACGAGCAGGTTCTTCGTCTGCTGGTAGTGGTCGAGCATCCTGAGGTGGTTCTCACGGCCGATGCCCGACTGCTTGTATCCGCCGAACGCCGCGTGCGCGGGGTACTGGTGGTAGGTGTTCGTCCAGACGCGTCCGGCCTCGATCGCCCGGCCCGCGCGGTACGCGGTGTCGCCACTGCGGCTCCACACGCCGGCGCCGAGGCCGTAGAGGGTGTCGTTGGCGATCGAGATCGCGTCGTCGAAGTCGTCGAACGACGTCACCGACAGCACCGGTCCGAAGATCTCCTCTTGGAAGATGCGCATGTCGTTCGTGCCCTCGAACACCGTCGGGGCGACGTAGTAGCCGCCCGACAGGTCGCCGCCGAGGTCGACGCGCTCCCCGCCGGTGAGCAGCTTCGCGCCGCCCTGCTTGCCGATGTCGATGTACGACAGGATCTTCTCGAGCTGGTCGTTCGACGCCTGCGCGCCGATCATCGTCTCGGGGTCGAGCGGGTTGCCCTGACGTACCTTCTTGACGCGCTCGAGGCCGTCGCCGAGGAACTGGTCGTAGATCGACCGCTGGATGAGCGACCGCGACGGACACGTGCACACCTCGCCCTGGTTGAGGGCGAACATCGTGAAGCCCTCGAGCGCCTTGTCGTAATAGGCGTCGTCGGTGGTGCGGGCGACGTCCGCGAAGAAGACGTTGGGGCTCTTGCCACCGAGCTCGAGCGTCACCGGGATGAGGTTCTGCGACGCGTACTGCATGATCAGGCGACCGGTCGTCGTCTCACCCGTGAAGGCGATCTTGCGGATCCGCTTGTGCTGAGCGAGGGGCGCACCCGCCTCGATGCCGAACCCGTTGACGATATTGACGACGCCCGCGGGGAGCAGGTCGCCGATGATGTCGAACAGGAAGAGCAGGGATGCCGGGGTCTGCTCCGCCGGCTTGATCACGACGCAGTTGCCCGCGGCGAGGGCCGGGGCCAGCTTCCACGCGGCCATGAGGATCGGGAAGTTCCACGGGATGATCTGCCCGACCACGCCGAGCGGCTCGTTGAAGTGGTAGGCCACGGTGTTCTCGTCGAGCTGGCTGAGCGAGCCCTCCTGCGCCCGCAGCACGCCCGCGAAGTACCGGAAGTGGTCGACGGTCAGGGGGATGTCGGCGGCGAGGGTCTCGCGGACCGGCTTGCCGTTCTCCCACGTCTCGGCGACGGCGATCTTCTCGAGGTTCTCCTCGATCCGATCGGCGATCTTGTTCAGGATGACGCTGCGCTCGGCCGGAGTGGTCTTCTTCCAGCTCGCGAACGCCTTCCACGCGGCATCCACCGCCCGATCGATGTCGTGAGCGTCGCCGCGAGCCACCTCGCAGAAGGGCTTGCCGGTGACGGGGGTGATGTTCTCGAAGTACTCGCCGCTGTGCGGTTCGACCCACTCGCCGCCGATGTAGTGCCCGTACCGCGAGCGGTACTCGGCGACGGCCCCGCGGGTTCCGGGTGCGGCGTAGACGCTCGAGACGCCTTCTTCGACGATGGTCATGCGTGTCTCCTTCGACGGTCATGAGTCGCCGCGACGGCTTCGGGCGGCGATGCGCCGACGCTACGCCGGGGGAGGTTGCATCGGGTTGCACCGGGTTGCGACCGATCGCGGAGGAGCCGGGCGCGCCGAGATCACCCGATCGGCGCGGGATCACATGCATTTCCCTAGAAATGACGTGTGATCTCGGCGGCAGCGCGTGCTCTCGAGACTCCGGCGCGGTGGCGGCGCGAAAGCGTGCCCGACGGGCCGGCATCACGGGATGACGGATGCCACGACCCCGCGGCCGCGGGGTCCGTCACCGCCCGATGCGCTCAGGCGTCGGCGTCGGCCAGCACCGAGCGCAGCGGGGGGACGTTGACCTCGTGCAGGTCGACGTCATCGAGACGCTCGATACTCTGCACGCGCGGAGCGATCGCGCGGTCGTCGGCGACGATCCAGCTGCCCACGAGCAGGAACCGGTCGTTGCCCGCGGTGATCGGCCCGGTGAGAGCGAAGGTCTGGTGCGTGGGCGTGAGGAAGGTCACGCGGACGGGCGTGCCGTGGGGGAGCGTCGAGGGGTCGACGACATCAGCCTCGAGAGCCGGTTGCGGCGGATCGATCCCGAGGTCGATGCGCTGGATCTCGGAGCTGGTGGCGAGGATGACGTCGCCGACGAGGGGCTGACCGCCGACACCGATGCGCACGGTGCCCTCGAGGGCGTAGAGCCCGTAGCGCGGGGAACGGACGATCACGCGGGCGACATCGCCGGCCGAGACCTCGGCGAGCGCCTCACGGATGCGCGCCACATCGCGACGGGCGCGGGCTGCCGAGAAGATGTCAAGCGCTTTTTCGTCCATATGTTCACTGTAACCACGGCCTCCGACATCGGGCACCCGTGCGGCGCGTCGCCTGTGGACACGCGAGCGGCGATCGCCTCAGTCGCGTTCGAGCCGCTCGATGCGGGCGACCAGACCGGCGCGTTTCGGCGAGCGCGCGGGGAGCATCGACAGGCACAGTCGCAGCACGTCGTCGTCGTCGCGGCCGTCGAGCGTCTCGGCGTAGGCGAGAAGAACGTCGACCCCCGCCTCGGCGATGAGCGCCTCGCGCAGCGCCGAGCGCACCGATTCGCGCACCTCGACCACGCCCGGGGCGTCCGACTCCGGCAGCACGGGGCCGGAGTAGGCCGCCAGGGCGACGCGATGCGCCCCCCGGTCCAGCAGCGACAGCATGTGCTGCGCGTCGGTCTCGAGACCGTCGGGCAGGCGGTAGGGACGCGACGCCGGCACCAGCCGCGGCGCGACCGGCACCAGCGCGCGGCGCAGTCGCACCATCTCGGGTCGGAGCGTCTCGACCGCCGCGTGCCCGTAAACGGCCTCGCTCAGGGCCTCGGCCGAGAGCCCCTCGCGGTGCACCGCCAGCAGCAGGAGGATCTCCGCGTGCCGCGCACTGAGCTCGAGCGTCGACCCGCCGACCTCGAGCAGAGCGCGGTCCCTCCCGAGGATGCGCAGGAGGGCACGCGACGGCGTCGAACGCTTCGGCGGCGGAGCCTGCTGCGCGCGCAACCTCGCGACGAGCAGTTCGCTCTCGACCGCCCGGGCCGTGGCATCCACGAGCAACTGCGCCTGCGGGGTGACGGCCTCGAGCCCTCCCGTGACGTCGATCACCCCGAGCAGTCGCCGCGTCTCGGGATCGTGGACGGGCGCGGCCGTACACGACCATGGCTGCACGAGCCGGTTGAAGTGCTCGGCCCCGCGGATCTGCACCGACCGGTCGAGGGTCAGGGCCGTTCCCGGCGCCGAGGTGCCCACGGCATCCTCGGCCCAGTTCGCTCCCGCGACGAAGCCCATGTCGCCCGTCAACGAGCGGATGTGGCGGTCGCCCTCGACCCAGAGCAGCCGCCCCGCCGCGTCGCCTACGGCGACGACGACGCCCGATTCCTCGGCGGTTCCGGGCAGCAGCAGGGCCCGGATCATGTCCATGACCCCGGCGAGAGGGTGGGCGCTGCGGTACGCGTCGAGCTCGTCGCTGGCGAAGTCGAGGCTCGGAAGACCCTCGGGACCGACGAGGGATGCCAGCGACCGCCGCCACGAATCCTGCACGAGCGGGCGCACGTCGGCGAGCCGTCGGTCGTCGTTGCCGGCGAGGAGTTCGTCGTGGGCGCGCGCGATGAGCAGCCCCGAGGTCTCGGGGGAGATCGGCGGTCGCGACCACGGTGAGGGCACGGGACTCCCATCGGCGGTGACGGAGGTGGGTCTCAGTGTAAGTCGGGCGGGGGCCGAACGGCAGGGGTCAGGGCGCGTTGCTCTCCGGGGGGTCGCCCCAGGAGACGACCCGTGCGCGCCGCAGCGGCACCACCCCGGGCGCCAGCACATGCGGGATGCCGTGGAACCACGCCCCGCTCACCCCGCGGCGCGCGCACTCCTCGAGCCAGACGCGGTTCTGCGCCGTCGTGGTCACGGCGGCGCGGTGCGACGCCCGGTCGAACGGTCGGACCTCGCGTGGATCGAGGGGATCGCCGGTGGCCGTCAGCGTGCGATCGACGACGACGGTGCCCTCCGGGAGGTCCGCGGCCGGGATGGCCCAGAACTCCATCGGCGGGCGCTCCCGACCGCGGATCTCGCGCCACGCCGACCAGATCGCGTGCGGGTGCACGGGCGAGAGGAAGACGACCTCCGTCCACGAGCGCCCGAGTCCCGGGATCACCGTGTCGCGCAGACGCCGCCGCTCCGGGGTGTCGTCGTACTTCGCGAGGGCGCGCCGATGCGCCTCGGGATCGACGCCCGCCAGGTCGCTCAGGGGCAGCAGCGAGGACGTGCCCGCCACGAGCTCGATTCGGGCGTGGAAGACGTGACCAGCGGCATCCATCCCCCCACCCTGACGGTGAGAACGGTTCCCGATCAGCGGAAAACGCCGTCAACCCCCGCCCCGGGAGAGAGATCGTGGACGCACGGTGGATTCACTGAGAGAAAGGGATGCCATGAAGGCAGTGCAGTATCGCGAGATCGGCAAGGGCCCCGAGGTGGTCGACATCGAGGAGCCCCACGCGGGCCCGGGCCAGGTGCGACTGAAGGTCACGGCCGCGGGGCTGTGCCACTCGGACTGGTTCGTGATGGACCTTCCCGAAGACCAGTACACCTACGGTCTGCCGCTCACGCTCGGCCACGAGGGAGCCGGCATCGTCGACGAGCTCGGCGAGGGCGTCGAGGGCGTGCAGATGGGCGCGGCGTACGCCATCTACGGCCCCTGGGGCTGCGGTCGCTGCCACGCCTGCGCGCAGGGCGCGGAGAACTACTGCCCCTACGCGGCCGAGATGGGCATCACCCCTCCGGGACTGGGCAGCCCCGGAGCGATGGCCGAGTACGTCATCGTCGACGATCCGCGCCACCTCGCGCCCCTCGGCGACCTCGACCCCGTCGAGACCGTGTCGCTGACCGACGCGGGACTCACGCCGTACCACGCGATCGTTGCGGCGAAGGAGAAGCTCTACCCCGGAGCCACGGCCGTCGTGATCGGCGTCGGCGGTCTCGGACACGTGGGCGTGCAGATCCTGCGCGCCATCACCCAGGCCACCGTCATCGCCGTCGACCTCGGCGAGGACAAGCTCGCCCTCGCCCGCGAGGTCGGGGCGCACCACACCGTGACCTCCGACGAGCACGCCGCCGAGCGCATCCGCGAGCTCACGAACGGCCTCGGCGCCACCGCCGTGTTCGACTTCGTCGGCGTGCAGCCCACCATCGACCTCGCGCGCGCCGTCGCCGGGCTCGACAGCTTCATCCACATCGTCGGCATCGGTGGCGGCATCCTTCCCGCCGGCTTCTTCTCCACGCCGATGGGCGCGGCCGTCCGCGCGCCGTACTGGGGAACGCGCAGCGAGCTGATCGAGGTCCTCGACCTCGCCCGCAGCGGCGCGGTCGGCGTGCACGTCGAGCGCTACGGCTTCGACGGCGCCGTGGAGGCCTACGGCAAGCTGCACAAGGGACAGGTGCGCGGTCGCGCCGTCGTCGTCCCCTGACGCAAGCCTCGAGGGGGCGGCATCCGATCGACGGATGCCGCCCCTTCTGCGTGTCTGGCTGGGAAGAAACCTCGAGTCTCACACTACGCACTACTGCGCACTGCGTGGTACTGTCCGTGGCAGAGAAGCGAAGGGGGCCGCGTGGATACGACGCAGCTGTTGAAAGGGGTGCTGGATGCCGCCGTACTGGCGGTGGTGCAGCACGACGACGGGTACGGCTACGACATCGTGCGGCGCCTGCGCGAGGCGGGTCTCGGCGAGGTCGGCGATGCATCGGTGTACGGGACGCTTCGGCGTCTGTACTCCGCCGGCGCACTGTCGAGCTACGTCGTGCCGTCCGAGGGAGGACCGCACCGCAAGTACTACGCCATCAACCCGCAGGGCCGCGAGCTGCTCGACGCCCAGCGCGCCAGCTGGACGCACTTCTCCTCCGCCATGACGAGCCTGCTCGACGACACCACTCCCACCCCGAAGCTGCGCGCGATCGGAGACGCACGATGATCACCACGACCGTCCACGACGACATCCGCGCCTTCGCCGCCGCGGTCCGCTCGCACCTTGACGACCTGCCCGCCGACGAGGTCGACGACCTGCTCGACGGGCTGGAAGCCGACCTGTCCGACCAGGCGTCCGAGGCGGGTGATGACTTCGAGCTTCCGGATGCCACGACCTACGCCGCCGAACTGCGTGCGGCCGCGGGACTCCCGGAACGCGGCAGCGTCGCCACCCCCAAGAAGCGCTTCGCCATCGTCGACGACGTGCGGCACGGATGGCGGGAGATCCACGACCGGGTCCGCGCCAACGCGGCCGGGGCATGGCTCCTCGACCTCCTCGTCTCGCTCCGGCCCGCGTGGTGGGTGCTGCGGGGCGTCGTGTTCTATCTCTGGATCTTCCTGTCGGTCATGTCGAGGCCGAGCACCGGCGGCATCCTCGACGCGTTCCTCACGCTGAGGTACAACCCGGTGTCGTGGGCCATCCTGCTGACCTCCCTGCTCGTCAGCATCCAGTGGGGCAGGGGACGCTGGGCCCCCTTCAGGTGGATCCGTGTGGTGCGAACGGTGTCGACGGTGATCGCGGTCATCGCGGTGCCCATGCTCGCGGGATCAATCTCGACGGCCATGACCCAACTGTTCACCGGCTGGGTCGACGCCCCGCAGGTCGGATACGAGACACCAGGTCTGGCGATCGACGGGCAGCGCATCCGCAACATCTACGCTTACGACGCCGCGGGCGACCCGATCACCGGAGTGCAACTGTTCGATCAGGACGGCAACCCGCTGCGTACGGTCCAGAGCGATGCGGCATCCGAGTCCTACGATCCGTACTTCGCCGGGGGTGGCGGTCCCGTCCCCGTTCCGGAGACGTACCCGGGCGCGGCCCCTCAGTGGAACGTCTTCCCTCTGCGCGAGGTCCCCGCCGGAGAATGGACCTGGGACGGCGTCGGAGGACTGTCCGCTGCCAGACTCCCCGCGTTCCCCTTCGACCGCGTGCAGCCTCTCCCCGAGCCCGATCGCTCGGCCGTCTCCACCGGCCTCGGCCCGACTCCGTCCAGCGGAGTCAGCCCGACCCCGCTCGTGCAGCCCACCGGATCGATCACCCCGTGACCGATCAGCCGCGGATCGTCAGCATCGACCTGACGCACCTCGTGATCGCCGCGCTCGCGCAGGTCGACGACGATGGCGATCAGCCCCACTGAGACAGGTGCCCGGTACGGATCTTCGGAGGAGTGGGGGCTTCCGAATGCCGTGCCGGGCACCGGCAATCGGCGTTATTCCGAATCGGGCATGTACCGACCGGCGCCCCAAACCGCAGACGCATCCGCTGCCGTGCTCCACCGCCGGCGTGTCACGCCCGCGATCCGGACGACGATCGCCGATCAATGACGAATCGGGCTCAGCCCCGCGCCGCCCACCAGGCCCGCAGGCGCTCCTCGGCCTCGTCCTCGCCGAGCACGCCCTCGTCGAGGCGCAGGTCGAGCAGGAAGCGGTACGCCTCGCCGACCTCGCGTCCCGGACGCAGGCCCAGGATCTCCTGGATGCGGTTGCCGTCGAGCTCGGGGCGGATCGCATCGATCTGCTCCTGCTCGCGCAGCGACGCGATGCGGGCTTCGATGTCGTCGTAGGCGGATGCCAGGCGCTGCGCCTTGCGCTTGTTGCGCGTGGTCACGTCGGCCCGCGTGAGGATGTGCAGGCGCTCGAGCTCGTCACCGGCGTCGCGCACGTAGCGGCGGACGGCGGCATCCGTCCACGCCCCCTCGGCGTAGCCGAAGAACCGCAGGTGCAGCTCGACCAGGCGCGAGACGACCGTCGTGGTCGCCGCGTCGAAGCGCAGCGCCTGCAGGCGCTTGCGGGCCATGCGCGCGCCCTTGATGTCGTGGTGGTGGAAGGTGACCCCGCCCCCGGTCTCGAGGCGCCGTGTGGCGGGCTTGCCGATGTCGTGCAGCAGCGCCGCCAATCGCAGGGGCACGTCGGGGGCGGCATCCGGATGCCGCTTCTTCTCGAGCGCGATCGCCTGGCGCAGCACAGTGAGCGAGTGCTCATAGACGTCTTTGTGGTGGTGGTGCTCGTCGACCTCGAGGCGCAGCGCCGGCACCTCGGGCAGGAACTCCTCGATCAGGCCGGTCTCGACGAGCACGCGGATCCCGCGCACCGGATCGTCGGTCTGCAGCAGACGCACCAGCTCGGCCTGCACGCGCTCGGGGCTGACGATGGCGAGAGACGCCCGCAGCTCGGCGATCGCATCGAGCGTCGCGGGGTCGACCGCGAAGTCGAGCTGCGACGAGAACCGGGCCGCGCGCAGCATGCGCAGCGGGTCGTCGCCGAAGCTGACGGCCGGATCGATGGGGGTGCGCAGGCGCCCGGCGAGCAGGTCTTCGACGCCGCCCGTCGGGTCGACGAGGGTGCGCGCGGGGACGCGCAGGGCCATCGCGTTCACGGTGAAATCACGGCGGCTGAGGTCGGCCTCGAGGGTGTCGCCGAACTCGACGGTCGGCTTGCGGGTGACGCCGTCGTAGCTGTCGGCGCGGAACGTCGTGATCTCGACCTGCTCGCCCTTGACGCGTGCGCCGATGGTTCCGAAGGCGCGACCGACGTCCCACTGCACCGACGAGATGGGCTTCACGAGGGCGAGGATCTCGTCGGGACGCGCATCGGTCGTGAAATCGAAGTCGTGGGTGATGCGACCCAGCAGGGCGTCGCGAACCGGGCCGCCGACGATCGCCAGATCGCGGCCCGCGTCAGCGAAGGCGCGGGCGACGGCGGAGACGACGGGGTGCGCCGCGAGCTCCTCGAGGCGCGCGAGACCCTCGGCCATGTTCAGCATGCCTTCGAGCCTAACCGGGGGCGCCGACGGCGTCCGGCGGCCGTGGACGACCCGCGGGGCTCAGTCCTCGAACGAGAGGAACCCGGTCACCAGCAGTTCGCGCACGCGGGGGAGCACGTCGGCGCGCAGGTGCGCGGCGTCGACCTCCATGAGCTGCGCGATCGCATCCACGAGCGTGCCGACCGGCAGGTCGCCGTCGCAGGCCCCGACGAGAGCGGCCAGGGCCGGGTCGACCTCGATCGTGCGGGCGAAGCCGCCGCCCTGACGCAGCTCGATCACCGAGGGATCGCCTTCCCCGGGGCGATGGTGGCGGGCCTCGGTCACATCGGGTGCGACGCGCAGCACGCTGTCGGCGAGGTCGTCGTCGTCCAGGAGCGCCGCGCGGTCGTGCGCGGCCAGGCAGTCCGCAAGGTGCGGACCGAAGCCCGCCTCGCCCCCTCCCGCGACGCGCTCGTAGCGCGTGAGGGTGGGGCTGCCGGCGAGGGGCCTGCGCACGAGCACGTAGCCGAATCCCACCCCGGTCACCCCGCGCCGCGCGAAATCTTCAAGCCACGCCTCGACGAGGCGGGCGTAGGCCGGCGTCCCCGGGACGGTCCCCCCGTCGCGGACCCAGAGCTCCGCGTACGCCAGCGGATCGAGCACCTCGCGCTCGATCACCCAGGCGTCGAGGCCGTCGCCGACCCATCCACTGACGCGATCGAGCCCCGACTCGCCGTCGTGGTACTCCCAGTTTCCGAGCGACTGGGCGATCCCGCCCGGAGCGAGGTGCGCGCCGACCTCGCGGATCACCGTGGCGACGAGCGCATCGCCCTCCATCCCGCCGTCGCGGTACTCGTACGCCGGCACCCCCTCGACGCGCGGGGTGATGACGAACGGGGGATTGGATGCCACCCGGTCGAACGTCTCGTCACCCACCGGTTCGAACAGCGAACCGAGGCGAGTGTCGATCCCGTCGACGTCGTTGAGCAGGGCGTTGAGGCGGGTGAAGCGCAGGGCGCGCTCCGAGATGTCCGTCGCGACGACGCGGTCGACCAGACGCCGCAGACGCAGGGCCTGGATGCCGCATCCGGTGCCCAGGTCGAGCGCCGTGCCCCCGCGACGGGTCAGCTGCAGCCGGGCGAGGGTCTGCGAGGCCCCTCCCACGCCGAGGACGTGGTCCTCGGGCAGCGGCCCGCCCAGCGCGGCCTCGTCGAGGTCGCTGGCGATCCACCACTCCACCTCGCCCTCCTCGTCGGCGAAGGCCTGCGGGCGCACCAGCACGGCGGGCCGCACCCTCCCCGCGTCTGCGTCGAGGGCGACGAGGCCCAGCGCGGCAGCGCCGTCGACGCCGAGCGTTGGCAGCGCCGCGTCCGCCTCGGCACGCGACACGGTCAGACCCAGTCCCCACAGGCGACCGAGCACCGCGAGGGCGTCGTCGCGGCCGGCGAGGGCGCGCTCCGCCGGCCCGCGCAGACCGCGAGCGACCGCGTCGTCGGCCTGAGCGCCCCAGGCGTCCCGCAGCGCGGCGCTGGCGTAGCCCGCCGCACGCAGGTCGGAGGCGAGGGCGTGACAGAGCTGGACGTCGGGTTCGGGGAGCACCGGTCCATTCAACCGTCTGCGCGAGGCTTTCGGCGGGCGTGAAGGCACGCGGCCTAGACTCGTCGCGGTACGAGGACCCGCCCCCTCGTTCCACCGACGCTCGTATGACCGTGACTTCCCCGCCTTCGGGCTCACCCGTGCCGCGGCGCCCTCGCACGCGCCGACTGCTGGCGACCCTCGCAACGCTCGCGCTGGCCCTCGGAATCGCCGCGCCCGCAACGGCGGCCGCCGCCGCCGAGGCCACGCCGTCGCCCTCAGCATCCGCCTCCCCCGCGACCCTGGCCGCGGCCCCGGCGGCCAACGGCATCCTGCGCTCCGGCGATTCGCTCTCGGTCGTCGCGACGCTCTCGGCGGGATCGACGGGCACGACCTCGACGCCCGTCGCGCTCTCGCTCGGACGCGGTGCGCTCACCGACGACGCGGCCCTCCAGCGGTGGCTGAGCGGCGACGCGACCGGGGTGAGCGTGCAGCAGGTGGCGACGGGGACGGTGGATGCCACGTCCTCCGGGTCCCAGACCACGACGACGCTCTCCGTGCCGGCGACCGACGCCTCGCTGGCCGGTCTCGCGGCGGGTGTCTACCCGGTGCAGGTGACCGCGGCAGGTCTCTCGGCGACGAGCGTCATCGTCGTGCCCGCCGACACGGGGGCGCAGACCCCCATCGCCCTCGTGGTCCCCATCACCGCGGCGCCGATGACCCGGGGCCTGCTCACGGCGAACGAACTCGCGGAGCTCACGGCCGTCGACGGCGCGCTGTCGGCCCAGCTCGACGCGGTCGACGGCACGGGAGCGACCCTGGCGGTGGATCCCGCGATCCCCGCCGCCATCCGGGTGCTCGGTTCCGCGGCACCGCCGACCGCGGTGGCGTGGCTGCAGCGTCTGCTCGGACTCCCCAACGATCGTTTCGCCCTGCAGTTCGGCGACTCCGACGTCGCGTCGCAGCTGCGGGCGGGTCTATCCGGACCGCTGGCCCCCACGTCGTTGCAGACGTACATGAGCGCCGCCGACTTCACTCAGCCGGCGCCGGCCGTCTCGGCCGCGTCGACCCCCGACCCCTCACCCGCGAGCACCCCGGGGCAGCCGACCTACCCCTCCACCGCGGCGCTGCTCGACATCGGCACCTCGACGCCGAACGTGTACTGGCCCGCGACGGGTTCGGCGGGCTCCGACACCGTCGCCGCCCTCGGCGCCCTCGGCAGCGCCGACGATCCCGCGCACGTTCTCGTGCCCTCCACGAGCGTGGCCGGGGGAGCACGTCAGGCCGCCGCCGCCGTCGGGGGAGTGTCGACGCCCGTCTACGACGCCGAGGTGTCGCGCGCCCTCGCCGATGCGGCCGGGCAGAACGACGCCACCTTCCGCGGGGCCTCCCTCGCGGCCGCACAGGGATACCTCGCGCTCGCCCGCGCGACGACCGGAGCACAGCCCGTGCTGGCCGTACTCGACCGCGGCACCGACCGCTCCCGCGTGAGCCTGCGGGCCACGCTGGGTCTCATCGCCACCGCCCCGGGATTCGCGGGCTCGCGTCTGGCCGCCGTCGCCTCGTCGCCGGCATCCGAGATCACCCTCACCGATCCCGTCGTCGACGACGCGCGCGTCGGCGATGTCGGCGCACTGCTCGACGACGAGCAGGTCATCGACCGCTTCGCGACCATCCTCGACCAGCCCGAATTGCTCACCGGTCGCGAGCGCGCCGAGGTGCTGCAGGTCACCAGCATCTCGTGGACGGGGGATGCCGCCCGCCAGGCCGTGTCGGACCACCGCGACGCGACGCGCACGACGCTCGACTCGGTCGGCATCCTGTCATCCGACTTCCGGCTCGTGAGCTCGAGCGCTCCGCTCCGGCCCTGGGTGCGCAACGACCTGCCCTGGCCGGTCACGGTGGTGCTCTCGGTGCGCCCCGACGATGCGCGTCTGCGCGTGCAGCCCCGCACGACCGTCGACGCCCAGGCCTCCGCGAACACGCGCGTCGAGGTCCCCGTCGAGGCCCGCATCGCCAACGGCGAGGTGAGCGTCGACCTGCAGCTGTTCAGCCCCACGGGAGAGCCGATCGGACAGCCGCAGGCGGTCGACGTCGAGGTGCGCGCCGAGTGGGAGAGCATCGGACTGATCGTCATCATCGTCCTGGTCGTCGCGTTCCTCAGCCTCGGGGTCGTGCGCACCGTCGCGCGGCGTCGTCGGGCCGCCGCGGCCCCGCCCGACGACGCCGAGCCCCCGCTCGACGGCGTGGGGAACAAGGATCCGGATGCCGACGGGCGCGGCGCAGCCGATCCCGAAGACGACGAACACATCGACCTCGAGCAGGAGACGCGCCCGTGAGCAGTATCGGACGGGCGAGTGTGCTCATCGGGGCCGGCACGATCGTGTCGCGCGTCAGCGGTCTGCTGCGACAGGTGGTCCTGGTGGCCATCGTCGGGTCGGTGCAGAGCTACGCGGGCGACGCGTTCGGCCTCGCCAACTCGCTGCCCAACAACATCTACGCCCTCATCTCGACCGGCGTGCTGACGGCCGTCATCGTCCCGCAGATCGTCAAGGCCGCGACGCACGCGGACGGGGGCCGGGCCTTCATCTCCAAGCTCTTCACGCTCGGCACGGTCATCCTGCTGGCCACCACGGCCGTGGCGATGATCGCCGCACCCTGGATCGTGTCGCTGTACACGCCCGCGACGACCGCACCCGATCAGATCGCCCTCGCCACCGCGTTCGCGTACTGGTGTCTTCCGCAGATCTTCTTCTACGGTCTGTACGCCCTGCTCGGTGAGATCCTCAACGCGCGGAAGGTCTTCGGGCCTTACACCTGGGCGCCGATCGTCAACAACGTCGTCTCCCTCGTCGGCTTCGGCGTCTTCCTGCTCATCTTCGGCGGGCCCAACACCGCGGTCGCGCAGTGGACCCCCGGCATGATCGCGCTGCTCGGCGGAGTCGCCACGGGCGGGATCGTGCTGCAGACCGTCGTCCTGCTCGTCTTCTGGCGCCGAGCAGGATTGCGGGTACGTCCCGACTTCCAGTGGCGGGGTGTGGGACTGCGTCACATCGGTCGCCTCGCCGGATGGACCTTCCTCATGGTCATCGTCGGCCAGCTGGCGGGCATCGTGCAGAGCCGCGTGCTCTTCGAAGCGACCGGGAACGGCCCCGCCGTGCTCGCCTCGCAGAACGCCTGGCTCGTCTTCATGCTCCCGTATTCGCTCATCGTGCTCTCGATCGGAACCCCGTACTTCACGCAGTTGAGCGAGCATGCGACGGCCGGTCGAGACGATCGGGTGCGCGACGACATCATCCGCAGCATCCGCGTCCTGGGCCTGTTCATCGTCGCCGCCACCGCGGCTCTGGTCGCCGCGGCCGTTCCGGCGTCCCGCATCTTCACGAACGACGCGTCCGAGGCGGTCGCCGCCGCGCCGGTGCTGCTGTGCTTCCTCGCGTGCCTCCTGCCCCTCGCGGTGCTGTTCGTCATCCAGCGCACGTTCTACGCCTACAACGACACCCGCACGCCGTTCTTCTTCACGCTCGTACAGGGCGTCCTCGTCGTGCTCACCGCCCTCGCCGCCGCCGGGGCACTGGGGGCGGGGCTCCTTCCCGTCACGCAGCTCGCCGCCGCCGTCGCGCTGGGACAGTCGATCTCGAGCATCGTGCAGGTCGTGATCGCGACGGCCATCCTGAACCGTCGGCTTGGGGGCATCGGCATCCGTTCGTGGCTCCTCCCGCTGGTCCGCTTCGTGCTCGTCGGCATCCCGGCCGGGGCGGCCGGGTGGGCCGTCGTGCTGCTCTGCGGCGGTCCGGAGGGCTGGCTCTCGGCGGACCGCCTGACCGGGGCGCTCGGTGCCGGGCTCATCGGCGCCGTCGTCCTCGCCGTCTACATCGGCATCCTTGCTCTGTTCCGCACACCCGAGCTCACTCCCGCGATCGCGCTCGGCCGACGGTTCCTCCCCAAGCGCTAGCCCCCCGCCCCCGGAATACCCCAGGGCTAGCATGGGTTTCATCCGGCGGAATCAACGAAGGGAACGCGCTACCGTGCGTCACGTCATCATCATCGGATCCGGCCCGGCCGGCTACACGGCCGCCATTTACGCGGCCCGAGCCAACCTCGAGCCCCTCGTCGTCGCGAGCTCCGTCGAGGCCGGCGGCGACCTCATGAACACCACCGAGGTCGAGAACTTCCCCGGCTTCCCCGACGGCATCCAGGGCCCCGACCTCATGGCGAAGATGCAGGCGCAGGCCGAGCGCTTCGGTGCACAGGTGCTCTACGACGACGTCGTGTCGCTCGAGCTCGACGGTCCCGTCAAGAAGGTCACCCTCGGCAGTGGCAAGGTCGAGGAGGCCGTCTCCGTCATCTACGCGACCGGCTCGGCCTACCGCAAGCTCGGCCTCGAGGGTGAAGACCGCCTCTCCGGCCGCGGTGTCTCGTGGTGCGCCACCTGCGACGGCTTCTTCTTCCGCGACCGCACGATCGCGGTCGTCGGCGGTGGCGACTCGGCCATGGAAGAGGCGAACTTCCTCACCAAGTTCGCGTCGAAGGTCTACATCATCCACCGCAAAGACACGCTGCGCGCGTCGAAGATCATGCAGGAGCGCGCGTTCGCGAATCCCAAGATCGAGTTCATCTGGAACAGCGCCGTCGACGAGATCCTCGGAGAGGATGCCGTGAACGGTGTCCGTCTGCGGTCGACGGTCGACGACACCCTGCGCGAGCTCCCGCTCGACGGTCTGTTCGTCGCGATCGGCAACGACCCCCGCACGCACCTCGTGCACGACAAGCTCCAGCTGACCGACCAGGGCACCATCTGGGTCGACGGACGTTCGTCGCGTACCTCGGTCGAGGGCGTCTTCGCGGCCGGCGACGTGATCGACCCCACTTACCGGCAGGCGATCACCGCGGCCGGGAGCGGAACCGTCGCCGCCCTCGACGTGGAGCACTTCCTCGCCGCGCGCGGTGAGGCCGGCGAGCCCGCCGTCGCCGAGAGCCCCATCGAGGGGCTTCCCGACGCGGCCGTGGTCTGAGGAACAAATCCGCCGTCACCGGCGTTTTCAACTACTGACGCTCTTATCTAAGGAGAAATCACATGACCGCCAAGGCGACGACCTCCGCGACGTTCGAGCAGGACGTCCTGCAGGCCGACGGACCCGTTCTCGTGGACTTCTGGGCCGAGTGGTGTGGACCGTGTCGCATGGTCGCCCCCGTCCTCGACGAGATCCAGAACGAGAACTCGGGCAAGATCACCATCCTCAAGCTCAACGTCGACGAGAACCCCGATCTGGCGATGAAGTACCAGATCACCTCGATCCCCGCGATGAAGGTCTTCCAGGGCGGTGAGGTCAAGACGACCATCATCGGCGCGAAGCCCAAGTATGCGCTCGAGCAGGACCTCGCTCCGTTCATCGGCTGAGTCCTCTCCGTCCTCGAAAGCCCCGGCACCGTCGTGCCGGGGCTTTCGCCGTTCCCGGGGCGCCGGCTCTCTCCCAGGAGGGCCAGGATGCCGCGTCCGTCCGCCGACACCGCGTCGAGGCGTGTGTGGTGAGGCCGGTTCCGCCGCACGGCCGAGCGGGAGGTGTCCGGCGGGCTGGACCTCGGCACCCCCTCGGCGCTGCGCCTCCCGGGGACGCGACAGGCGGCGCGGGGGAGGTGCGGGGAGCGGAAGGCGGGCGCTTCGGCCCTGCGGCGTGTCGGGCGCCGGGGAGCTGCGGCTCACTCGCGGGTCGGGCACTGCGGCTGACTCGTCGGCCAGGCGCGCGAGACAGCTCTCGAGCGACGGATCGATCGCGAGGCGCTGAGGCTCTGCGAGGGACCGAGCTCCCGCGGCAGCGGCCGCACGACGACGTTCGCGCGTCGTGGGGTGCGACAGAGGGCACGGCAGCCTCCACCGCCCCAGACGCCGTGTGGGGCGCTCAGGACGCGTCGAGACGGACGCTCGCGTCCCAGCGGCGGTGCGGCTCGTCTTCGCCCAGAATGCGCCACACAGCGCGCGTGAGGGCCGGGTAGTCGAGGGCGATCTGCCGGAGGACGCGGTAGTTGCGCGCCTTCGTCGGTCGGACGCCCCCGTTCTCCGTGATGTTCTCGGCACGAAGAGTGAGGACGACGAGCTCGTCGACGCTGGGGAGGTCTTCCATGAAGTCCCACGGATCTTCACCGCCGCGGAGTCGCTCGTGGATCAGCACGGCCAGCTCATCGGAGGCCTCGGCGCGCAGAAGCTCGAGGCTGGCGCGACGGCGCGGGTGGTCTTCGTTCGCAGTCACCGTTCCAGCGTACGTCGCACCACCGACACCGGGCGCCCTCGGGCGTTCGCTCCCCGCGTGACGACGAGGAGACCGTCGACCTCAGCCCGTGTAACCGTCCTCACCGAGCGCGGCGAGGATGCGATTCAAGTCTTGGATGCTCGCAAAATCGATGCTGATCTGGCCTTTTTTGGCGTTCAGTGAAACCCGGACCTTGGTGTCGAGACGATCGCCCAGACGCTCCGCGACGTCATCGAGACCGGACCGACGAGAGCCCGCGGTGGGCTTCTGCCGAACGGGGGCGACACCCGGCATCTTCGCTGCCGCTTCGGCCGCGCGAACGGAGAGGTCCTCGTTCACGATCTTGTCGGCGAGCTTCTGCATCTCTTTCGCGTCGTCGAGCGAGAGGATTGCGCGGGCGTGACCGGCACTCAGCACGCCGGCCGCAACACGCTGCTGCACGGGGACCGGCAGCTTGAGTAGCCGGATGGTGTTGCTGATCTGAGGCCGCGAACGACCGATTCGCGTCGCGAGCTCTTCCTGGGTGATTCCGAAGTCCTCGAGCAGCTGCTGGTACGCGGATGCCTCTTCGAGAGGGTTCAGCTGCGAACGGTGCAGGTTCTCGAGCAGGGCGTCCCGCAGAAGGTACTCGTCCTCCGTCTCCCGGACGACGGCGGGGATGGTCTCGAGGCCGGCCTCACGCGATGCGCGCGTGCGGCGCTCGCCCATGATCAGCTCGTACGTTCCGTCGCCCTTGTCGCGCACCACGACCGGCTGCAGCACCCCGAACTCACGCACGGAATGGATGAGCTCCGCGAGGTCGTCCGGATCGAAGTGCGTGCGCGGCTGGCGAGGGTTCGGAACGATCGACTTCGGATCGATGTGCACGAGGCGCGCGCCGGGAACGCGGACGAGGGAATCGTCGGTGGTGTCGGCGGCGACGGGGGAGTCGTCCTTCGGAGCGGCGTTCCCCTCGGGGAAGAACACGTCGACGGGGCGAGCCTCCGAGGGCTCCGCCGTGGGGATGAGGGCGCCGATGCCGCGGCCCAGTCCGGTCCTCTTGGCCATCAGGAACCCTTCTTCGTGGTGTCTCGCGAGACGATCTCGACCGCGGCTTCGCGGTAGGCGATGGCGCCCGCTGACTGGCCATCGTACGCGATGACGGTCTGTCCGAAGCTCGGTGCTTCGGAGACGCGGACCGAGCGGGGGATGACGGTGTCGAGCACCTCGCTCGTGAAGTGAGATCGGACTTCCTCCGCGACCTGCTGAGCGAGGCGGGTACGACCGTCGTACATCGTGAGCAGGATGGTGGACACGTGCAGCGTGGGATTCAGATGCTTCTGGATCATCTGCACGCTCCCCAACAGTTGGCTCAGGCCTTCCAGCGCGTAGTACTCGCACTGGATGGGGATCATGACCTCGTCGGCGGCCGTGAACGCATTGATGGTGAGAAGCCCCAGCGACGGCGGGCAGTCGATGATGACGAAGTCGAGGTGGTTGTCCTCGATCGCGAGATAGTCGCGAAGGGCGCCGCGCAGACGGTGCTCGCGAGCGACCTGGGAGACGAGTTCGATCTCCGCGCCCGCCAGGTGGATCGTGCTCGGGGCGCACAGCAGGTTCGGGGACTCCGGGCTCGTCTGCACGATGTCAGCCAGCGGGAACTCATCGATGAGCACGTCGTAAATGCTGGGGGTTTCCGCGTTGTGGGCGACTCCCAGCGCCGTCGAGGCATTGCCCTGGGGATCGAGGTCGATCACGAGCACGCGCGCACCGACGGACACGAGGGCGGCAGCGATGTTAACAGCCGTCGTCGTCTTTCCGACGCCGCCCTTCTGATTCGAGACCGTGAAGATGCGGGTGCGGCCCGACAGTTCGACGGACGCGGCCTCCAGTGCTCGACGCCGAGCGGAAAGATCAGCGATCTCGCGGGCGATGGGGGAGTCGTCAAGAGAGAACGACGTGGACGCCTCATCGGACTGTTTCACGTGAAACACACCTCTCCGTCGCGAACTTGCTCAGTCTACCCGCGCCCCCCGACATCCACGTCGTCCGCGACAGATGCCACCCGTCTCACATCCGCCCTCATTCGCTGAAGCACGCGTCTGGTCACCCATAGAGCGATCGACACCACGCTCCCACGAGTACCTCCGACCTTCGCCGACGCTGTGCGCGTGACGGGGAACGTTGAACTGAGGACCTCCGTGGTACATCCCCGCGTCCAACCCACACAGACGGGACGGGTGGAATGACGCAGCATCAGGCCCGTTCGGCACGGATGGCGCCATCCACCCCGTCCTGCGACGTCGTCGGAGAAGGACTCCGCGTGCGGGCATGCTCGACGCGCGGGGTCCCCCGCGCGCCCGCAATTGTCACCATCGCCGAGCCAAGTGCATCGGCCGCCGGCAGCCTCTCACCCCCCGCAGGGACGAGTGTCACGCGAGTGATGTTTCACGTGAAACAGATTCCGCGAGCATGCAGAGAAGCAAGTGGTTTCCTGCACCCCTCGGGGACGCTTCAGAACGTTTGTCCCCGTCGGAAGCGCCCGTTTGTTCGGACGCCACCGGTCGCATATTGACGAGTGGACGCGGACAGGATGCCGGCCGGCATCGGTTGCGAGACGCGCTTCAGCGCCCGCTACCGTGCGCTCGTTGATGCGGCACCACTTCGTGCTTCGTTCCATGGGGATCGACCAATCCCCGCCAGGCACTCATCGTGAAGTCGGGGAGAAGCTTCTCACGCGGATGTGGACGTTTGTACCCCTCCCAGAGGGCGACTCCGGAGGCGATGTAATCCAAGATCGGCTGATCTACTGCTTCTGCACGACGCGAGCGGGGGCTCAGGCAAGTGCTTGGGAAGCTCCTGCGGCGGCTCGTTACAGACCTGAATCCCATAGAGCTGGCAAGAGCCGATGATTCCCGGCGACATCGCTGAACGGCAATTCAGGCACCGACTCAGAATCGCAGAATCGCGAGATCCGATGATCCCGTGCCTGTCTTCGCGAGCCCTCGGCCAGCCGAGCCGCAAGGGTGGCTCCGCCGACGCTGAGAGGACGCGTCGATGAGAGAGTGCGGCGCACCAGGGTGCTTACCGCGCGCGGTGGCACCGCGGGTCCCCGCCGCAGTCCACCCACGACGTCCTGCCTTCTCACGGTCGCAGCCACCACTCTTGCCCTGGTCGACTGTGACCTGAGGATGTCGTGAGACGTGCGGCGCGCCTCACGATCGAAGGACGTGAGGCGTCCCACGGAAGCAGCGGTGAGGCGAGCGAGCGCCCACCGTCGGAGGCGCGGACGGTCGCCCTCGTCGCGCAAGCGGTTATCGCCCACACGTGTTCGTAACAGGCCGCGACACCCACCGGCAGGCGAGAGGGCGGACGGGACCGTTCCCCTGCACTCTCGACCCCCATCCCTCACCGCAATCGATCCCGGCGCGCGTCGCTCACCCAGATGCACCGTCCGGAAACTCCGATACGACGCCTCGAGTCACGAACGTGCCTATCCCTCCGGCGCCAGCGCCTAGGTTGCCGCAGCACCCTTAGAGCAAGTGCGCTTCGTCGGCATCTGATGCGCCCAAAACCCCCAGGTTCGCCCGTGCTTCTCACCGCCGCATCCAACTGCCACTTCGAACCCGCCCGGGCCCCGCACTCACTCACTCAGACGTCCCACCCGAGGCGACGGCAGTACCGACTCAAGCATTCGGGGCGAATCGCGCGTGTAGGCAGGCGGGTTCACACGCCCATCCCCTTCGGCGACCTCAACAGTCGGTCTTAGCCCGGCAATCGCAACGGCGCATCCTTTCCAGCTCGCCAAGCCAGCAGACTTCTCCGTCATGCGGCGGCCGCGGGGGAGAACGAAGGCGTCGGAATTGCTCAGCATTGGGAACACGCCGTTCACGCAAAACTGCGGCCGCTCTGGGTCTTGCGACGGACGTCCTCAACGGCGGGCCAAGGCAAGGGCGCGCGCCAACCGCAGACTCATCAGCCGGAATGCGCGCCCGAATGAGTACGTGACCAATTCCGCCCGCAGTTCTGCACACGAGCGCCGCCTAGACGATGTTTCACGTGAAACGCGACGTGGACAGGACCGGCCCAGACGGGACGTCGGCTTTGTGACGGGAAGCGGGGCTGCCCGTGGGTGCGCCATTTACTCGTCCTCGCGTCATTGACTTGAGATCAACCGGACGACCAGCCGCTGGGCGAAATGGAGACGCACGCACGACGACGGCCCATGGCCGCCGGGGATCAACGACCGGCGCACCACGGACTCTCACAGGCTCGCGTGTGCTGCAGGACATGCGGAACGGTGCGGGTCCATCCACCTCGTGAAGACGAGCTCTGCCGCAGATGATTCAGCCGGTCGCGATGTTTCACGTGAAACAGGCGCACAGCGCCACTCTCCGTCGGGGAGAGGCTCATGACGACGATCCCGATCGACCGTCCCCAGGTGATGGTCGGGAAAGCGACGACCGCGCCGATCTGATGAAGGCCGCCGGCTACCCGCCTGATCAATCGAGCTGACGACGCCGAGCTCGAGAGTCGAAAAGAGCTCGAGGATCAGCTTCGGCGATGTCCCAGGCACTCAACGCGCGCCCCAGAACGAGCTGCACCCTATGGTCAACGATGTTGTCACCTCCGCGGGGCGGAGCGACACGGCAGCTCGGAACGAGGCAACCGCAGGGGAGTGAGTGATGGACTCGGGACAGACGGTTGCGTCACGGCAGAATCGACAGCTGCGGCGCGACCTACAGAAGCACGGCACGCATGCACCTCAGCGGTCGACCACCGGGGGAGAGCGGCGAATCTGGGTGGAGGCTCTCGCGTCCAAGGACCACCCATCGCTGCAGGGGCAGACCAGCCCTCGACGCCCTCGCCAGCGAGTCTGCAAATCTTGAACCCGGGGCCGTCACCACGATCACGAGTCACCCTCATAGCCACGGACACCGCGACGACCGCCGTGAGCCGTCCGCCACCGGCGATGACGCGCGGGAGCCCCTGCGCGTCATCGCGATCCTGCGCCCGTCTGTGTGTGTGCGGCCCACACGGAGGTGACCCCGAGCGAGCTTCCCAACCCGGAACTACTTCCGCCGGTCATCGCCGTGGACAGCAGCCGGGGGACCAGAGGGAGCCCGCAGATTCGACGGGGGAGTATCCCGCGCTACGCCACCCCGCGCCCTCGACAACCCCACCGCGCAAGGCGATGCGATGTTGGCGCTCCGACCGAGCACGCGCATTCATCAGGGCAACGACCACGTCCCGAAGTGAGTTCGATTTCCAGGCGATGGCGTGCGGGGACACACGGATCCTTGCCCACGCGCACCACGTCGCACGCACGGCTCGACACAGAGGACCTTGCAGATGAATGTGCGCCAAATTGACGCAAGCCCATGAGGCGGACAGTGTCCTCTCACCGCTGCAAAGCCACATCACGGACATGGCGGCATGCGAAGTGAGAGGGGGGCAGTGGGCAGCGGGCCCGCCGCTCAGCGTAGGAGATCCCCCACCCGGACGAGGACCCTTCGCGTTCGCTCGTCAGCCGTCACAACCGCACCACGCAGGCAGCAACGCACGTCACCACCCTGTCGCACTCCGAAGCGTCAGCGGCCGCGTGGGGCATGTCGGTTTCACGTGAAACACCGTCGGCGCCTCACGACGGATACGCGGTCGCCTCCCCTCCACCATGCTCAGGCGGCAGTAAGCTCTCGCTGCGCCGCCACGAGAAGGCGAACCTCCATTGATAACCCAACAGCCTCACGCTCCTGCACACGCCCCCGGAAACAACAGCCGGATGGGACTCCACGGCGCGCAGAAGCAGCTCACCCCGATAGAAGACCGCGAGGTCGAGAAACCCAGTGCTCCGGGTGCTCATCACCCCGGACTCCATCACTTACCCGTCGCGGACACCACGGGCAACGCGGCGCCCAACTCAGCGGGCTCAGCGCACAGTTCACCTGCCTGACCCAAACGCCTGCCGCGCAGCGCACGCGTCGAGAGACCCATAGCGCGCAAGGAACCACGACCGACGGGGCACGACGTGAACCCCGAGCCGCGAACGGAGATTCGCGACGCACGCATGGAGCCGCAGCCCGACGAGTGCCGGCACGCGACCCACAACCGCCAACCCGAAGCCCAAGAATCGCACCCGCAGTTCTCTCGTGAAGAGCAGTGAGGTAGCCGCGACGGCTGACTACACATCTCCATGCCATCCCGTGGCGCGAGAGGCGCACGCACTCAGCGCGGGTGCTCCGCTTCAGCGATCCAGCCCCCGACCGACCACCGCGACGTCGAGCGCTTCACACCAGACGAAGAGGCGAGGGCCACGTCCCTACGCAGGCCCGGAGCACAAAGTACGCGACCCAACAGGAACCTGAATCGCTGTAGCCCCCGGCGGCCTCCGCACCCCACGCAAGGACGGGAACCCTCGCACACTCTGCGCCCGCGAGAACGAGTAACGCAGGTGAGCAATGCCGCGGCATCCCACCCCTATGCCTGCGGGGGCCGCACGTCGCACCGATAAACGGAACTAAATACCAGATCAGACGGCTTTTACACCTACGTCAGCGTGAAACGGTCGCGGAGAACACCCTCGTCGGCTCGTTGAGCACGCCCTCGCCGACGATCTCGACCCTCACGTCCTCAAGGCCGAACTTCCGGATCTGCTTCGCCGCAGCGTCGACCTCTGCCGCGACGTTCGCTCCCTTGAGGAAGACCAGCTTCCCCCGGGGTCGGACGAGGGGAGCGGTGAACGGGAGCAGGGTGCGCAGCGCGCTCACCGCGCGGGCCGTCGCCACGTCGAAGACCCGTCCGCCCGTCCACTCCTCGCCGCGCATGCGCGCGACAGTCACGTTCAACAGCTCCAGCTCGGCCACCTGCTCCGTGAGCCACGCCGTCCGTCGCTCCATGGGCTCGATGAGCGTCCACTCCACATCGGGCCGTGCGATCGCCAGCACCAGACCCGGAAGGCCCGCACCGGAGCCCACGTCGACGGACCGTCCGTGGAAATACGGCGCCGCGATCGCGCTGTTCAGGATGTGACGCGTCCACAGGCGCGGTACTTCGAGCGGGCCGATGAGGCCCCTCTCCTCACCGTGTCGCGCGAGGTTCTCGGTGAACCGACGCGCTCGATCGATGTTGTTGCCGAAGAGCGACGCCGCGACGGCCGGCTCGGTCTCGAGCTGCTCCGACATCTCGATACTCAGCCGCGACGCAGCACGGTGTGACGATCGGCACCCTCACCGAACGACTCGGAGGAGTACCCGCGGTCGGCCGCGATGTCGTGCACGAGCTTTCGCTCGTAGCTCGACATGGCGGGCAGCGACGCCTGCGAGGCGCCTTCGTCGAGACGGGCGATCGCACGGTCGACGAGGGTCTCCAGCTGACGCTGGCGGGCATCCCGCGAGCCGCCGATGTCGAGGATCAGGCGTGAGAAGCGCCCCGTCGCGTTCTGCACGGCCAGCCGCGTGAGCTCCTGCAGCGCCTGCACGGTGTCGGGGTGCGACAGGCTGCCGAGAGCCTCGGCGTCCTCCGCCTCGACCGAGACGTACGCGCGTCCCGCGCGCACATCGAGCGCCAGATCGCCGTCGATGTCGGCGATGTCGAGGAGACCCTCGAGGTAGTCGGCCGCGATGTCGCCCTCCTGCTCGAGCTGCTCCTCGGTGGCGGCGGTCTGGTCGGGGGCGATCTGATCGGACGTCGTCATCGTGATCTCCGGGTCTCAGGAGGCGGGGGAGGAGCCGGGGCTACCCGCGGGACCGCCCGCGGCTCCGGTGTTCTTGGCGGACTGCTGCTTCTTGGCGCGCTGCTTGCCGACGGGCTGCTGACGCTTCGGGGCCGCGGCGCGCGCACGCTCCGCCTCCTCAAGAAGACGCTGCTGCTCGGCCTGGTACTTCTCGATCGCCACGACCTTGCCCGACGAGTCGATGGCCTTGCCCTTGCGTGCAAGTCGCTCCTCGCGCGCCTTCGCCGCGTCCGAGCCGGGGGTGGGCATCTCGCGGATGACCACGAACTGCTGGACCATCGTCCACAGGTTGCTGACGAACCAGTAGATGACGACACCGAGCGGGAAGAAGACACCCGAGAAGATGAACGCCAGCGGCAGGATGTAGAGCATGATCTTCTGCATCTGGTACGCCTGACCGGTCTTGGCCTCGGGCGACAGGTTCTTCGAGATGATCTGCAGCTGGGTGAAGAACTGCGACCCGATCATCAGTACGACCAGGGTCAGGAGGATCGCGACGGTGACCTGCCCATCGGGCTGGCTCCACGCGGTGACCAGGTTCACGTGCATGGATGCCACGTCGAAGAGGCGCGCGTCGTAGAACTCGGTCGTGAGTTCGGGGGTCAGCAGCCCCACTCCGCCGACGCCGCTCGCCGCGTGCTTCGACACGTCGTTGAGCACGCTGAACAGCGCGAAGAAGATCGGCATCTGCACGAGCAGAGGCAGGCAGCTGGAAACCGGCGTGGTGCCGTGCTTCTTGTACAGCGCCATCGTCTCGCGGCTCATCGCCTCGCGGGAGAGCTGGTCGCGCTTGCCCCTGTACTTCTCCTGCACCTTGCGGAGCTCGGGGGCGATCTCCATCATCTTGCGCTGGCTCTTGATCTGCTTCACGAAGAGCGGGATCAGAGCCGCGCGGACGATCAGAACGAGGCCGATGATGGACAGCACCCACGTGAGGCCGGCGGCCGGAGCCATGCCGAGGGCCGTGAACAGCGCGTGCCAGCCCACGAGCACGAGCTCGACCGCCCATTTCAGCGGCCAGAGGATGGTCCCAATGAGATCGAATTGCACGATCAGTCCTTTCGGGCGGGCACGACGAATCCGTGCCGAGTGAGTTCGTGGCGGAAGGCCCGGTGAGGACGGACGTCGTCGATGCCACCCTGAGCCCAGGGATGACACCGTGCGAGACGGGCCGCGGTCAACGCGATGCCCTTCACGAGTCCGTGCTGCTGCACGGCGCCCACCGAATAGGCGGAGCAGGACGGGTAGTACTTGCACACGTCGCCGTAGACGTGCGAGATCGTCGCGCGATAGCCATGCAGGAGCGCGAGCCCCGCGTTCCGCGGGAGCAGGGGCACGGATGCGAGGACGGCGTCCGCCCGGAGTCGGCCGGCGCCCGTCGACGAGGTCGGGAGTGTCGAAGCGCTCATGCTGACGCTTTTCGTTCGAGGCACCTCACCACGTCGGCGCGAAGGGTCGCGTAGTCGATCGTGGCGGCGGAGGGAAGTGCACGGATGACGATCGAGGCGCCCCCGCGGATGGACGGGAGCGCCTCGGCGCACACCGCCTTGAGGCGGCGGCGGATGGTGTTGCGGGTGACAGCGGAGCCGACCTGTCGGCTCACGATGAAGCCGAATCGCGGGGCGTCGGTACTGACCTCGGCCGACGAACCGACATAGGTGATCGTGTGCGCTCCGGCACAACGAGAACCCCGTCGGACTGTGGCTTTGTAGTCCGATCCGCGGGTGAGTCGGTTCGGCTTCGCGAGCACCGGGTCTGTCAGGCCGAGAGCTCGGTACGGCCCTTGGCGCGACGCGCCGAGAGGATGCTGCGGCCGGCACGCGTGCGCATGCGGGCGCGGAAGCCGTGCTTCTTGGCGCGGCGGCGGTTGTTGGGCTGGAAGGTGCGCTTGCTCATGGGTCACTCCGGAGGTGGTGTCGCCCGATGCTCTTCTGCCGGGGACGGGGTCGGGACTGCCGTATAGGCATAAGTCAACCGACTAAGGCTACGTCGCGCGCGGCGTTAACTCAAACCGGGGAGGCGACCGCCCATTATCCCCAGGCGTTGTCCACAAGCGTGGCAAAGACACGCGGCCGGGTCTTACAGTGGATTTTGCTCCGCGAGAGCCGCGAACTAGCGTGGCCCCGGAAGTTATCCACAGGTTCGGCGCGACACGTCGATCGCCCGTCGCGTCTAGATCCCGGAGGGGATATGTCTTTGCACGAAGTACCGGATGTCCCCGTCTGGTCGGCCGTGCTGGACCATCTTCTCACCGACGACCGCGTCACCCCCCAGCTGCACGGCTTCCTGAACCTCGCGGTTCCGCAGGGCGTGATGGGAGGGACGCTGTATCTCGACGTCCCCAACGATCTGACCGCCGCGCAGTTCAACAAGCGCATGCGGGCGCCGATCATGGAGGCCCTCGCGCAGGTGCAGGGTGAGGATCCGGCCGTCGGGACCTTCCGGGTCGTGGTCAACCCCGATCTGGTCGAAACGCCGCGGCCGGCCGCGTCGCCCGCATCGGCGGCATCCGACCGCGCTGCGGGACGAGACCGCTCGCCGGCCGCCTCGAGCACGCCGGCGGTGGAGCAGGCCCCCGATCCCATCGTCCCCGCCTCGCGAAACGACACCCGACTCAATCCGAAGTACACCTTCGACAACTTCGTCATCGGGCAGTCCAACCGCTTCGCCCACGCGGCCGCGGTCGCCGTCGCCGAAGCGCCGGCCAAGGCGTACAACCCCCTCTTCATCTACGGGGATTCCGGCCTCGGCAAGACGCACCTCCTGCATGCGATCGGCGACTACGCCGCGAGCATGTACGCCGGCATCCGCGTCCGGTACGTCTCCAGCGAAGAGTTCACGAACGACTTCATCAACTCGATCGCCAACAACCGCGGCTCGGCGTTCCAAGCGCGATATCGCGACGTCGACATCCTGCTGATCGACGACATCCAGTTCCTCCAGGGTCGAGCCGAGACGCAGGAAGCCTTCTTCCACACGTTCAACACCCTGCACGACCACGACAAGCAGGTCGTGATCACCAGCGACCTGCCGCCGAAGCAGCTGACCGGCTTCGAAGACCGCATGCGCAGCCGGTTCGAGTGGGGTCTCATCACCGACGTGCAGGCCCCCGACCTCGAGACGCGTATCGCGATCCTGCGCAAGAAGGCGCAGAGCGAGCGACTGCTCATCCCCGACGACGTGCTCGAGTACATCGCGACCGTCGTCTCGTCGAACATCCGCGAACTCGAGGGCGCCCTCATCCGCGTCTCGGCGTTCGCGAGCCTGAACCGGTCGACCCTCGACATGTCGCTCGCGCAGACGGTGCTGCGCGACATCATCGATCAAGACGACGCGAACGTCATCTCGCCGACCGACATCATCACGGCGACCGCCCAGTACTTCAAGCTCTCGGTCGACGACCTCTACGGCTCGAGTCGCTCGCAGGCCGTCGCGACGGCGCGTCAGATCGCGATGTACCTGTGCCGTGAGCGGACGAGTCTGTCGTTGCCGAAGATCGGCCAGCTCTTCGGCAACCGCGACCACACCACCGTGATGTACGCCTACAAGAAGATCAGCGACCTCATGAAGGAACGCCGTTCGATCTTCAACCAGGTCTCGGAGATCACCAGCCAACTCGGCCGCATGCGCTGAGCGCCCGTCTCCCCGAAGGGTCCGTCCGAGGTTCTCGGACGGACCCTTCGGTCGTTTTCGGCCCCCGACGGAGCTCCTGCCTGCGCTCGACACGATTTTTCAGCGAGTTCTGCACAGTGTGGAAAACCTGTGGATAACTCGGATTTGCTGCGGATGAGCTGTGCACGAACGCGTTAACTCTGTGGATGGCGGTGCGAGGCCACCCTCGGCCATCGCTGTTAACTGCCCAGGCTTCCCGCAGCGCGTCCACAGTTAACAACCTCCGCGATCCCTTGTGTTAACACGCGTGTCGGGAGTTATCCACACTGTCCACAGCGGTTAACAAGATGAAGATCATTTCTCGTTGTTAAGAGAGATTCGATGACCTTGCCGTGCGGACCGAACGACGCAGGCTCCGCCGGAACGGGGCACTAGCATGGGTAAGCCATACCCGCCGTCAAGGGAGCGCCCGTGAAGTTCCACGTCAATCGCGATGTGTTCAGCGAAGCCGTCTCGTTCGTGGTCAAGCTCCTGCCTCAGCGCAACCCGCAGCCGATCCTCGCCGGTGTGCTGATCGAGGCCGGAGAGCAGGGACTCACCCTCGCCGCCTTCGACTACGAGGCGTCCGCCCGGACGACCATCGAGGCCACGGTCGACGAACCGGGCACGATCCTCGTCCATGGCCGTCTGCTCAGCGACATCGCCAGCCGGCTTCCCAACGCCCCCATCCAGATCGCCGTCGACGACGACGGCGGCATCCTGCTGACGTGCGGCTCCGCGCGATTCACGCTCGCCTCCATGCCCGTCCAGGAATACCCCGCGATCCCCGAGGTCACCGGGGAGTCCGGCCTGGTCCCCGCCGACGAGTTCGCCACGGCGATCGCCCAGGTCGCCTTCGCCGCGTCGCGCGACGACGTCACCCCCGTCCTCACCGGCGTGCAGCTCGAGGTCACCGGAACGCAGCTGAGCCTCGTCGCCACCGACCGCTACCGCGTCGCCCTGCGCGAGATCCCCTGGGACGGCGGGGCCGCGGCATCCGACGAACCGACCTCCGCGCTCGTCCCCGCCCGCACGCTGCAGGAGGTCGGCAAGACCTTCGCGCACGGCGGCGACATCTCGATCGCGTTCTCGGGCTCGGGAGACCGCGAGATCATCGCGTTCTCGTCGGGCAACAAGACGGTGACCTCGCTGCTCATCAAGGGGAACTTTCCGCCCGTGCGCCGACTGTTCCCCGCCCAGACCGAGCACCACAGCGTCGTGAACACCGCCGAGCTCGCCGAGGCCGTCCGACGCGTCGCCCTCGTGCTGGACCGGTCCGCCCCCCTGCGTTTCACCTTCGGGGCCGACGGCGTCTCGATGGACGCCTCGGGTACGGAGCAGGCCCGCGCGACCGAGTCCGTCGACGCGACGCTCGTCGGCGACGAGGTGACGCTGGGACTGAACCCCCAGTACCTCCTCGAGTCGCTCGGCGCGGTCCGCAGCGAGTTCGCGCGCATCACGTTCACCTCGAGCGACAACGCCAACAAGCTCAGCCCGGTCCTCGTGACCCCGCAGACCTCGGTCGACAAGGGCGGCGAAGGGTCGTTCAAGTACCTGCTGCAGCCCAACCTGCTGCTGCGCTGATCGTCGGGCACCCTTCGCCTCGGCCGTGTCGGAGGCGACGGGTAGTCTGACTCGGTGATCGTGGAGCAGCTCGGACTGAAGGACTTCCGCAATTACGCGGGCGCCGACGTCGCGCTCTCCCCGGGAGCCAATCTCTTCGTCGGGCGCAACGGCCAGGGCAAGACGAACCTCGTCGAAGCCGTCGCGTACCTCGCCACCCTCGGTTCGCACCGCGTCTCGAGCGACGCACCGATGGTGCGCGACGGAACGGATGCCGCGATCGTGCGCGCACGCCTCGCCCACGGTGAGCGCAGCGTGCTGCTCGAACTGCAGCTCAACCGGCAGGGTGCGAACAAGGCCCGCGTGAACGGCGTGAACGTCCGCACGTCCGAACTCCCGCGGTACGCGCAGGTCGTGCTGTTCGCGCCCGAAGACCTGCAGATCGTCCGCGGCGATCCGTCGGCCCGCCGCCGTTTCGCCGACCAGCTGATCGTTCAGCGGACGCCGCGCATGGCGGCGGTCCTCGGCGACTACGAACGCGTGGTGCGCCAGCGCACCGCGCTGTTGAAGTCCGCGCGCGCTCGAGGCGTGCGCGGCGACGCCCTGAGCACGCTCGACGTGTGGGATGAGAAGCTCGTGACCCTCGGCACCGAGGTGATCGAGGCGCGCATGGCATTGGCATCCGATCTGTCGGAGCCGATGGCGCAGGCGTACGCGGCGATCGCCGGGGCCGACCACGCCCCGCGGCTGTCGTGGGCGCTCTCCGTCGGCGGCGGCGATCCCGAGGAGGGAGAGTCCTCGGGCCTGTCCGGATCGTCCGCTCCCCTGGGGGACCAGTTCCGCGCCGCTCTCGCCTCGCGCCGCAACGCCGAGCTCGAGCGCGGGCTGACGCTCGTCGGTCCGCACCGCGACGACCTCGTGCTCGAAGTGCGCGGGCTTCCGGTGAAGGGCTACGCCTCGCACGGGGAGTCCTGGTCGGTCGCGCTCGGCCTGCGGCTCGCCTCGGCCGAACTGCTGCGGGCGGAATCGCGCCTGGGCGACCCGGTCCTCATCCTCGACGACGTCTTCGCCGAGCTCGACGCGGGCCGCCGGCAGCGTCTGGCCGAGCTCGCGTCGGGCTACGAGCAGGTCATCGTGACGTCCGCGGTCGAAGAGGACGTTCCCGAGGGGCTCCGCGCGCACGTGGTGCGGGTCGACGCGGGTCGCATCGCGGAGGCGCGCGATGAGTGACGAGGGCGAACTCCCCGAGACCATGGCCACGTACCTGCGCTTGCGCGGGCTCGAGCCCTCGCCCTACCGCAAGAAGAAGCGTCGACGTCGGGTCGACGATGGCGACAACGCGCCCTTCGCACCGGGGCGCGATCCCCGCGGCCTGGGCGACGTGCTGTCATCGCTGACCCGGTCGGCCGGGTGGGAACCCCAGCTCTCGCGGGAAGACCTGGTGCGCACGTGGGACGAGGTGGCAGGAGCCGACACCGCCGCACACACGCGCCCGGTGGCTCTGGATGCCGGCACGTTGACCGTCCAGGCCGACTCGACCGCGTGGGCCAAGCAGCTCCAGTTGATGCGCGCCCACATCCTGTCGGAGATCATCCGCCGCTTCCCCGAGGCGGGAGTCGAGGCCATCCGCTTCGTCGGGCCTGACGTCCCCTCGTGGAAATGGGGGCCCAGAGCCGTTCCAGGCCGCGGTCCGCGCGATACCTACGGTTAGGCCATGGTCGGTCCCGGATCGACACGATTTCTCCCCGCGTAGGGGCGTACACGCCATTTCGCGGGCACCCGCGCGGTAAGATGGAGCTTCCGACGAATCGATCTGGAGCGCGCTCACTCATGACGTCCGATAACCCCGACAGCGTTTCCGAGGAACCCGAAGCGACCACCCCCGCGAAGGTTCCCAACGAGTACGGGGCAGACGCCATCCAGGTGCTCGAGGGTCTCGAGGCCGTCCGCAAGCGCCCCGGTATGTACATCGGTTCGACCGGCGAGCGCGGGCTCCACCACCTCGTGCAAGAGATCGTCGACAACTCCGTCGACGAGGCCCTCGCCGGCTACTGCGACACGATCGACGTCACGATCCTCCAGGACGGCGCCGTCCGCGTGGTCGACAACGGTCGCGGCATCCCGGTCGACATGCACCGCACCGAGGGCAAGTCCACGGTCGAGGTCGTCCTCACCGTCCTGCACGCGGGCGGCAAGTTCGGCGGCGGCGGCTACGCGGTCTCGGGTGGTCTGCATGGCGTCGGTTCCTCGGTCGTGAACGCGCTCTCCACGCGCCTCGAGGTCGAGGTGCGTCGCCAGGGTCACGTGTGGCGCCAGTCGTTCCGCGACGGCGGGTCTCCGCTGGCCCCGCTTGAGAAGGGCGAGGAGAGCGACCAGACCGGAACGTCGATCACGTTCTGGCCGGATGCCACGATCTTCGACACCATCGACTTCGACTACGACACGCTGCGCACGCGCTTCCAGCAGATGGCGTTCCTGAACAAGGGACTTCGCATCAGCCTGCGCGACGAGCGCCCGCAGTCCCTCGTCACCGAGGGCGAGCCGGGCGAAGAGGTCACCCAGGCACGCCACGACTCGTTCCTCTACGAGCGCGGCCTCGTCGACTACGTCGAGCACCTCAACCGCGTGCGCAAGGCCGACGTCGTCAACGACGAGATCATCGAGGTCGAGTCCGAGGACACCGAGCGCAAGATCGCCCTCGAGCTCGCGATGCAGTGGACGACCGCGTACACCGAGAACGTCTTCACCTACGCGAACACCATCAACACGCACGAGGGCGGCACGCACGAAGAGGGCTTCCGCGCCGCGCTGACCACGCTGGTCAACCGGTACGCCCGCGCCAACAACCTCCTCAAAGAGAAGGACGACAACCTCACCGGCGACGACATCCGCGAGGGCCTCACCGCCGTCATCTCGGTGAAGCTGTCCGAACCGCAGTTCGAGGGCCAGACCAAGACGAAGCTCGGCAACACCGAGGCGCGCGCCTTCGTGCAGAAGGTCGTCGGCGACAAGCTGGGCGACTGGTTCGACCGCAACCCCGGCCAGGCGAAGAACATCATCCGCAAGGCGATCGACGCGGCCACAGCGCGTCTGGCCGCGCGCAAGGCGCGTGAGACCGCTCGCCGCAAGAGCGTGTTCGAGTCCGCCGCGATGCCCGACAAGCTCAAGGACTGCACCTCGAAAGACCCGTCGATCAGCGAGATCTTCCTCGTCGAGGGTGACTCCGCCGGCGGTTCGGCCGTGCAGGGCCGCGACCCGCACACGCAGGCGATCCTCGCGCTGCGCGGCAAGATCCTCAACGTCGAGCGCGCGCGCCTCGATCGCGCCCTGGGCAACAAAGAAGTCCAGGCGATGATCCAGGCCTTCGGCACGGGCATCGGCGAAGACTTCGACATGGCGAAGGCGCGGTACCACAAGATCGTGCTCATGGCCGATGCCGACGTCGACGGCCAGCACATCACCACCCTGCTGCTGACCCTGCTGTTCCGTTACATGCGCGGTCTCATCGAAGCGGGCTTCGTCTATCTCGCGCAGCCGCCGCTGTACCGCCTGAAGTGGTCGAACCACCCCCACGAGTACGCCTACAGCGACCGCGAGCGCGACGCGATGCTCGTGGACGGGCAGGCCTCGGGTCGCCGGATCCCCAAAGACAACGGCATCCAGCGCTATAAGGGTCTCGGCGAGATGAACGACCACGAGCTCTGGGAGACCACGATGGACCCCCAGACCCGCACGCTGAAGCAGGTGACGATCGACGACGCGGCCGCGGCCGACGAGATCTTCTCCGTCCTCATGGGCGAAGACGTGGAGTCGCGCCGCAGCTTCATCCAGCGCAACGCCAAAGACGTCCGCTTCCTCGACATCTGATCTCGCCGACGCGAGACACGGCACCGACAGACGACGAACGCACTACGGAACTGAGAAGACATGGCTGACGACACCACGCCCGAGCCCGACGACGTCCGGGGCGAACCGGTGCACGACCACGGCAAGATCGACCAGGTCGACCTGCAGCTCGAGATGCAGCGGAGCTACCTCGACTACGCGATGAGCGTGATCGTCGGTCGCGCGCTGCCCGACGTGCGCGACGGTCTCAAGCCGGTGCACCGCCGCGTGATCTACGGCATGTACGACGGCGGCTTCCGCCCCGACAAGTCGTTCTCGAAGTGCGCGCGCGTTGTCGGCGAGGTGATGGGCCATTACCACCCGCACGGTGACGCCCCCATCTACGACGCCCTCGTGCGCCTCGTGCAGCCGTGGTCGCTGCGATACCCCCTCGCTCTCGGCCAGGGAAACTTCGGCTCGCCCGGAAACCAGGGGGCGGCCGCCCCGCGCTACACCGAGACGAAGATGGCTCCTCTCGCGCTCGAGATGGTGCGAGACATCGAAGAAGAGACCGTCGACTTCCAGGACAACTACGACGGTCAGACGCAGGAGCCGACGGTCCTGCCGGCGCGCTTCCCGAACCTGCTCGTGAACGGTTCCGTCGGCATCGCCGTCGGTATGGCGACGAACATCCCCCCGCACAACCTCCGCGAGGTCTCGGCCGGCGCGCTGTGGGCCCTCGAGAACCCGGATGCCACGCGCGAGGAGCTGCTCGAGGCGCTCATGCAGCGCATCCCGGGGCCCGACTTCCCGACCCGCGCGCAGATCCTCGGCACGCGCGGCATCAAGGACGCCTACCGCACCGGTCGCGGCTCCATCACGATGCGCGCCGTGGTCAACATCGAGGAGATCCAGGGCCGCACCTGTCTTGTGATCACCGAGCTGCCGTACCAGGTGAACCCCGACAACGTCGCGGTCAAGATCGGCGACCTCGCGCGCGAGGGCAAGATCACCGGTATCGCCGACATCCGCGACGAGACCTCGGGTCGTACGGGCCAGCGCCTCGTCATCGTGCTGAAGCGCGACGCCGTCGCCAAGGTCGTGCTGAACAACCTGTACAAGCACACCCAGCTTCAGGAGAATTTCGGCGCCAACATGCTGGCGATCGTCGACGGGGTGCCGCGCACGCTGTCGCTCGACGGGTTCATCAGCCTGTGGATCGACCACCAGGTCGAGGTCATCGTCCGCCGCACGCGCTACCGCCTGCGCAAGGCGGAGGAGCGCATGCACATTCTGCGCGGCTACCTCAAGGCGCTCGACGCGCTCGACGAGGTCATCGCGCTCATCCGTCGTTCTCCGACGGCCCAGGATGCCAACGAGGGCCTGCAGAAGCTCCTCGACATCGACGAGGTCCAGGCGCAGGCGATCCTCGACATGCAGCTGCGCCGTCTCGCGGCACTCGAACGGCAGAAGATCGTTGACGAGGCCACCGAGCTCGAGGCGCGCATCGCCGACTACAACGACATCCTCGCCACGCCGGCCCGCCAGCGCACGATCATCCGCGACGAGCTCACCGCGATCGTCGATCGCTTCGGCGACGACCGTCGCACCGAGATCCTGCACGGATTCGACGGCGACGTGTCGATCGAAGACCTCATCGCCGAAGAGGAGATGGTGGTCACCGTCACGCGCGACGGTTACATCAAGCGCACCCGCAGCGACAACTACCGCTCGCAGCACCGCGGTGGCAAGGGTGTGAAGGGCGCGCAGCTGCGCGCCGACGACGTCGTCGAGCACTTCTTCGTCACGACGACCCACCACTGGCTGCTGTTCTTCACGAACAAGGGCCGCGTGTACCGCTCGAAGGCCTACGAGGTCCCCGAGGCCGGTCGGGATGCCAAGGGCCAGCACGTCGCGAACCTCCTCGCGCTGCAGCCCGACGAGGAGATCGCCCAGATCCTCGACATCCGCGATTACCAGGTGGCGACGTACCTCGTGCTCGCCACGCGCGGCGGTTTGGTGAAGAAGACCCGCCTCGACGAGTACGACACCAACCGCCAGGGCGGTGTCATCGCGATCAAGCTCCGTGATCATGGCTCCGAGGAGAACGGCGACGCCGATCAGGGCGGTGCCGACGAACTCGTGAGCGCACTGCTCGTCGACGAGGGCGACGACATCCTTCTGATCAGCCGACTGGGGATGTCGCTCCGGTTCTCCGCGACCGACAGCGCTCTGCGCCCGATGGGGCGTTCGACCTCGGGCGTGAAGGGCATGGACTTCCGCGAGGGCGACAGCCTTCTGTCGGCATCCGTCGCCAAGGACGACGAATTCGTCTTCGTCGTCACCGAGGGCGGATACGCCAAGCGCACCGCCGTGACTGAATACCGCATGCAGAACCGCGGCGGTCTGGGCATCAAGGTGGCCCGTCTGACCGACGATCGCGGGGTTCTCGCGGGCGGCATGATGGTGTCCGAGACCGACGAGGTCCTTGTGGTTCTTGCCAGTGGCAAGGTGGTACGCTCCTCCGTGGCCGAGGTGCCTGCCAAGGGTCGCGACACGATGGGTGTCGTTTTCGCCCGTGCAGGAGGCGACGACAAGATCATCGCGATCGCGCGAAATGCCGAGCGCAACCTGGCCGAGACGACGGAGACGACCACGGAGCCCGCCGCGGATGACGCGAACGAGGCCACCGCCTCCACTCCCGAGACCCCCGAGGAAAGTACTGACGCATGAGCACGGTAGCCGACAAACTCGCCAAGAAGTCGACTCATAAGACCCCTGCCAAGCAGGTGCGTCTCCGCCTGGTCTACATCGACTTCTGGTCGGCGGTGAAGCTGTCGTTCCTGGTGGCCGTCGCTCTGGCCATCGTGACGGTCGTGTCGTACTTCCTCATCTACCTGGTGGTCTCGGCGACGCTGCTCACCAAGCTCGACGAGTTCTTCACGAGCTTCACCGACGGCGGTGCGACGCTGTCGCAGTACATCGGTCTGCCGCAGGTCATGGCGTTCGCCGCGATCGTGGCCATCCTGAACCTCGTCGTCGTGACGGTCCTCGGTGCAGTGATGGCCGGGATCTACAACCTCGCGGTGAAGGTGACCGGCGGTCTGCTCGTCGGTTTCACCTCGAACTGACGCCGATTCGTCAAAACCTCGCAAGTCCGGTAAACTCTTCGAGGTTGACGTGATCACGTCAGCGAGACGGGGCTATAGCTCAGGCGGTTAGAGCGCTTCACTGATAATGAAGAGGTCCCAGGTTCAAGTCCTGGTAGCCCCACCCCTTTCCCTCGCGGGGCCTTAGCTCAGCTGGTAGAGCGCCTGCTTTGCAAGCAGGATGTCAGGAGTTCGAATCTCCTAGGCTCCACACTCACGATGAACAGCCGGCCTTCGGGCCGGCTGTTCTCGTTTCACGCGGCGCGGTGCGGCGTTGCGCGCCGTCCTCTCAGAAGGACGACGGATGCCGCGAGCGGCACCGTCCCGCAGAGAAGCAGGGTCGTATCGAGCCCGTACACGGTCACGAGGAACAGCGGCAGGAACGCCGAGGTCCGGGCCACGGCGACGGCGCGCGGCCGCGGACGCGTCGATGCCGGGGAGACCCCGATCGTCTCGATGCGCGCGAGCGGAACCGACAGCAGCCCCCGCACGATCACCAAGACCACGAAGACCACGGGACGCGTCGCCCACCAGTCGGCGCTGCCCGGGAGAGGAGCCGCACCGGGGACGATCAGAGCCACCGCGGACACGATCAGGATGACGGGAAGATTCCACGACCACGACGAAGACGACGGCCGCGACACGCGCCAGGTCCAACGTGAGGTCTCGCCAGTGCGGGTCGGAGACGGCGGAGGACGATGCGTCGGGGCTCATCCGTCCATGCTGGCCCGCCCTCCATTCGAGCGGCGCGGACCGTCGTCGGCGGGCGGGGTCGCTAGAGTCTGGTCATGGACATGCGGGTTGCCGCGTACGCCGTCATCACCGACGCCGACGACCGCGTGCTGCTCGCCCACTGGATCGACGGTCGGCGGGCGGCCTGGACGCTCCCCGGCGGCGGCCTCGAGCCGGGCGAGGATCCGGCTCACGCTGTCCGTCGAGAGGTGCGCGAAGAGACCGGGTTCCGAGTGGTCGTCGGCGACCTTCTCGGCATCCATTCCCGAGTCATCCCGGCAGAGGCGCGTCTCGCCGACGGGGCGTCCGAACCCCTGCACGCGCTGAGGATCGTCTATCGCGCGCGGATCGTCGGCGGTCGCCTCCGGTTCGAGACGGACGGGTCGACGGATCGTGCGGCGTGGTTCACCCTCGCGGCGGCGCGGAAGGTGCGCCGGGTGCAGCTGGTCGACATCGCCTTCCGGATGGCCGACCTGCCGCGGCCCTGATCACCCTCGCTGCGCGCTCTCCGTGGTGATGTCGGCGACGACGGCCCCGTACGCGGCGATCAGATCGTCGGCGTCGACGAACAGGCTGTAGCCGTGTGCGCCGGCTCCCATCGCGATCCGTTCGCCGACGATGCGTTCGTCGGCGAAGACCGGCCAGGCGGTGGTGCTGCCGATAGGCACGATCGTGCCGCGTTCGTAACCGGTCGCGGCGAGAGCGAGTTCGGGCTCAGGCAGCCGAAGTTTGTTCACGCCCACGACCGCGCGCAGCTTGGGCCACGAGATGGCACGGTCGCCGGGCACCAGGGCGAACAGGTAGGTGTCGTCGGAGCGCTTGACCACAAGCGTCTTCACGATCGCGGAGGGAGGGATGCCGAGGAGGTCCGCCGCCTCGACGAGACTCGAGGCCGCGGGGCGCTCGCGCACATCGACAGAGAGGCCGCGCTCGCGCGCGGCCTCTCTGACTCTGATGGTGGGATCGCTCACGCGTCCGGTGCGCGCAGCGGGTCGTCGGCCACCCACAGCTCGTCGTCGGCGCGCAGCGTCTGCCACGCGGCGTAGGCCACGCCCGCCGCGGCCACGACGCCCAGGATGATGGCGATCACGCCACCGGCGCCGATGCCGTCGTGCTGCGAGGGGAGCTTCTTCGAGAGGCGCTTCGACGCCTGCTTCCCGTACTTCTCGGCACGCTTGGCGTACTTGTGGGCGTCGAGCTCGAAGCCCTTGCCCTTGGCGAGGCGGTCACGGGTGTCGCCCGCCGCGTCCCAGACAGAGAGCGCGCCGCCGACGACGGCTCCGGCGGCCGGGACGACCTTGTTGCTGAGGAAGCGGTTGCTGTACTTCACGCTCTTGTCGACGTACGGCGCGGCGTACTTGTTGTAGCCGTCCTGCACGGCGGGGACGAGGTCTTCGCGGCTGAAGCGACCGAGCTGGTGGCCGGCTTCACGAGCGACCTTCCCGCTCTCGCCCAGCAGCACCTGCTGCGACTCCCACACCTTGGCGGCGTGCTTCTGGAGCTTGCGCAGTTCCTTCTTGCTCTTGCGGCTGAGGCCCACGGCTCATCCTCCCTGTCGATGGGATGTACGTTGCCCTCATCTTGCCAGAACGGGCCGCTCGCGCCGCCGACCCTTGCAGATAACTCTGAGAGAATGTACCCATGGCCAACCACACCGCCGTCGCGACCCTGCACACCAACCACGGCGACATCGTCGTCAACCTCTTCGGTGACCACGCTCCGCGCACCGTCCGCAACTTCATCGGTCTGTCCGATGGGACGCAGGAATGGACGGACCCGGCCACCGGCGCCAAGGGCGAGGGTCCGCTCTACACGAACGTCATCTTCCACCGCATCATCCCCAACTTCATGATCCAGGGCGGCGACCCGCTCGGTCAGGGCATCGGTGGTCCGGGATACACCTTCAACGACGAGATCCACCCCGAGCTCGACTTCACCGCGCCGTACAAGCTCGCCATGGCCAACGCCGGACTGCGCCGCAACGCCATCACCGGTCAGCCCGAGGGCACGAACGGCTCGCAGTTCTTCATCACCACCGACCCCACGCCGTGGCTCCAGGGCAAGCACACCATCTTCGGCGAGGTCGCCGACGACGCGTCGAAGGCCGTCGTCGACGCCATCGCGGCGGTCCCCACCGGCGCGCAGGACCGGCCGAAGGCAGACGTCGTGCTGCAGTCGGTCGACGTCGTCTCGGTCTGAGTCAGCGGACGGCGGCGGGTGTCCACCACCGAGGAGTTCCGTCGCAACAGCGACAACTTCTGCTACCGGCATCCTGACCGGCAGAGCTTCGTGCTGTGTCAGCGGTGCATGCGCACCGTCTGTTCGGAATGCCGGACCCCCGCCGCCGTCGGCGTGATCTGCCCCGAGTGCATGGCTCAGCAGCGCGCGTCACAGACCCCCGCCCAGAAGAAGGCGCAGCGCCGCTGGGCGTCACGACCGATGGCGGTCGTCTCCTCCGACCGCCCGAGGATGACCCTGGGGATCATCGCCGTCACGGGCCTGGTCTACATCATCGGACTCATCCCGGGCGTCGGTCCGCTGCTGTCGAACCTCCTCGCGTTCAACAGCTTCTACGTGCTGCCCCAGGCCGGTCTCATTCAGCCGTGGCGTCTGCTCACCGTCGCGCTCGTGCACGACGGGTTCTTCCACGTCGGCCTCAACATGCTCGCGCTCTGGTTCATCGGGCGGAGCCTCGAGCCGCTGCTGGGGCGCGCGCGATTCCTGATCCTCTACCTCATCGGGGCGCTCGGCGGCTCGGTGGCGGTCGCGCTGCTCGCTCCGGGCGTCTGGACCGTGGGTGCTTCGGGTGCGATCTTCGCGCTCTTCGGTGCCCTGCTCGTGATCGGCCGACACATCGGGGCCGACATCCGCGTCATCGCGATCCTGATCGGGATCAACTTCGCGTGGCCGTTCGTGCTGGCGGGGATCAACGCGATCGGGTCCGGGGACTTCGCCTCGTCGCTCGCCGCCGTCGGCATCTCGTGGCAGGCGCACCTGGGTGGACTCGTGACGGGTGCCGCGATCGGGTTCGTCTACTCGCGGACGCGTGCGCCTCGGCAGCGCGGCCTGCAGACGGGGCTACTGATCGGCGTGACCGTGGCTCTCATCGCGCTGCTGGCGATTCCCGCGGCGTTCTACTTCTGAGACTTATCCACAGCCCCATCCACAGGTGGGGATGAATTACACGGGTGTAAGTCAGCGCCACCGGGTCGTCATGAGGAATCCGACGAAGGCGATGCCGAAGCCGATGACGAGGTTCCAGGGACCGATCCCGGGGATGGGGAACTGGGAGTTGCTGAGGTAGAACACCAGCACCCAGACGAGGCCGATGAGCATCAGGCCGATCATGATGGGCAGGAACCACACCGGGTTCGGGGCGGATCCACCGTCGTTGCGTTCGGCGATCGGGTCTTCGCCTTTGCCAGTTCGAGCCATGCGGCACAGTCTAATGGTCAGGTGCCTGCGAACCCACGGAACTAGACTCGCCTCGTGCACCCCGACTCGCAGCCGCAGACGCGCCGGAGCAGGCGGCGCACGAGCGCGCCCCGGCGTGGGCTCTCGGTGGTCGGCGTGATCGGAGATCTGCTCGTCACCGCGGGAGTGGTCGTTCTGCTCTTCGTCGTCTGGCAGTTGTGGATCGGCGATGTCATCATCGGGTCCCAGTTCAAGAACGCAGCCCGTGACATCACCGACTCGTGGGCAGCCGATCCTCCCGCGCCGGCCCCGAGCATCACGCCGACGCCGGGACTGCCCCCCACCGCCGATCCGCCGGAGATGGCGCAGCCCGACGATGCGCAGATCTTCGGGGTCGTCCGCATCCCCCGTCTCGGCTCCGACTACCAATTCCGGCTCGCGGGCGGGGTGAGCGCCGGACGCACCCTCGACCCCATCGGTCTCGGCCACTACCCCGACACCGCCATGCCCGGCCAGGTCGGCAACTTCGCGATCGCCGGACACCGGGGCAGTCACGGTGCGCCCTTCGCGGATCTGCCGTCTCTGCACATCGGCGACGCCATCGTGGTGGAGACCGAGACGGGCTGGTACACCTACCGCTATCGGAACCTCGAGTACGTGCGTCCCGACGCCGTCGACGTGCTCCTCCCCTTCCCGCAGAACACCGAGATCCAGGCCACGGACCGCATCATCACGATGACCACCTGCAGCCCGCGGTACGGCTTCTCCGAGCGCGCCATCGCGTACGGAGTCTTCGAGTCGTACACCCCCCGCACCGACGCGGGACCGCCCCTGTCCCTCACCTCTGGAGCCGCCTGATGTACGGAGCCCTGTGGCGCATCCTCCCGGGCCCCTGGTGGGTGCGTCTGCTGATCGTCCTCGTGCTGCTCGCGGCCGTGCTCTACGGCCTCTTCTTCTACGTCTTCCCGTGGGTGAGCGACATCGTCTACCCGCAGGAGGTCACGGTCGAGTGAGACCCCGGCGCGTCGTCGTCGTCGACAATCGCGACAGCTTCGTCCACACCCTCGCCGGCTATCTGCGTGACCTCGGCGCCGAGACGATCCTGGTCTCCGCGGACGATCCGGGTCTGCGCGGTCGCATCCGTCGCGACGCCGATGCGGTGCTCGTCTCGCCCGGGCCGGGGCATCCCACCGAGGCGGGTCAGTCCGTTTCGGTGGTTCGCGACACCGCCGCCCGCGGCATCCCCCTCCTGGGCGTCTGCCTCGGTCATCAGGCCATCGCCGTCGCCTTCGGAGCGCGGGTGGGTCACGCCCCGGAGTTGCTGCACGGGATCACCAGCGTCATCCGCCACGAGGGCGCCGGTGTCTTCGCCGATCTGCCGGACGGCTTCGCGGCGACGCGCTACCACTCGCTCGCGGTCGAACCGATCTCGCTGCCCCCGGAACTCGAGGTCACCGCGCGCACCGACGGCGGCGTGATCATGGGTCTTCGCCACCGGTCGGCGCCGATCGAGGGCGTGCAGTTCCACCCGGAGAGCGTCCTCACCGAGGGAGGGCACGTTCTTCTCGGCCGCTGGCTGGAGGATTCCGGCCTGAGCGGCGCGGCGGAGCGCGCCGCGGGCCTGAGTCCGCGCGGACTCAGGAGCCCGAGCAGACCGTCAGCGTGATCTCGCTGTGGACGGGGACCTCGCCGGGAGCGAGCGACTGACCGCTCACCGTCTGCGGGCTCGTCGCGCGGCATCCGGTGTCTTCCTGGGTGATCACCGTCAGCTGCTTCGCGTCGGACTCCAGCTCGCGCTTGGCTGCGTCGAGGGTGTAGCCCGTGTAGTTGACGATGACGACCTGACCGCTGGCGACGACGAGGTTGACGACCGTCCCCTTCGCGACCTGGGAGCCGCTCTCTTCGCTCGCCGACATCACGGTGCCGGCCGCCAGGGCAGGATCGGTCGTGCGGCGGATGGAGCCCACCGTCAGTCCGGCCGCTTCGAGCGCGGAGCGCGCCTCGGACTCCGAGATGCCGTCCAGAGTCGGGACGGTGGCGGTGTCGGGACCGGTGGAGACGTAGACGGTGACCTGCTGACCGGATGCCACGGTGGTGCCGGCATCGGGGGTGGTGCGCGTGACGTTGCCCGCGGCGATCTTCTCGTCGGGCTCGTTGACCCGGCTCGCGGTGAGCTGCTGGGCCTCGAGCGTCTCGACGGCCCGGTCGTAGGACATGTCGACCACGTTCGGGACCGTGAACGAGGTCGTGGGCACGTCGTCGTTCGGCTGGATCTGCATGACCCAGATCAGCACCGCCACGAGCAGCACCGCCAGCACGGTCACTCCGGCCCAGATCCAGGCGACCGGAGGGCCGGGCTGGGTGCGACGCATGGTCGTGTCGGTGCTCAACTGACGCAGCGATCGCGCCGTCTCGGCCGCCTGGCGCGGGTTCGGTCCGTAGAGCTCGTTCGACAGGGCCGACATCTGACGCTTCGTCGGCGCCTTCCCGTCGGCGGTCTCGTCGAGGGCCTCGCGGAAGCCCGCGGCATCCTGGGGTCGCTGGAAGGGATCCTTCGCGAGCGCACGCAGCACGATGGCATCCAGGGCGCGCGGGATCGTCTCGACGACCTCGCTGGGCGGAACCGGAGCCTCGCTGACGTGCTGGTACGCGACGGCCACCGGTGTCTCACCGCGGAACGGAGGACGCCCGGTGAGCAGCTCGTAGAGCACCACGCCGGTCGAGTAGAGGTCGGCACGGGCGTCGACCGATTCGCCCTTGGCCTGTTCCGGGGAGAAGTAGGCCGCGGTGCCGACGATCGCCGTCGTCTCGGCGACGGTCGACGACGAGTCCGACACGGCGCGCGCGATGCCGAAGTCCATGACCTTCACGCGTCCGGCGTCGGTGATCATCACGTTGCCGGGCTTGATGTCGCGGTGCACCACGCCCGCGCGGTGCGAGTACTCGAGAGCCTCGAGGATGCCGTCCACGTACCGCAGGGCGTCGTCGACGGGCACGGAGCCCTCGGCGATGATCTCCTTGAGCAGCCGGCCGTGCACGAGCTCCATCACGATGTACGGGACGGGACGTTCCACCCCGTCGATCCCGACCTCGACGTCTTCGCCGGCGTCGAAGACGCGCACGATCGTGGGGTGCGCCATGCGGGACGCGGCCTGCGCCTCGAGGCGGAAACGCGTGCGGAACGCGGCGTCGCCGGCGAGGTCGGCCTTGAGGATCTTGATGGCCACCGTGCGACCGAGCGTCTGGTCGTAACCGCGATAGACGCTCGCCATGCCGCCGCGACCGATGAGGTCGTCGACGCGGTAGCGCCCGGACAGGACGCGCGTCTCAGTGGTCACGAAAAAACTCCCGGGGAGGGTGGATCGAAGCTCAGGGCTTGGTGGCGGCGCCGTTGCCCGTGGAAGACGGGTTCGGCGTGCTGCCGCCGGTGATCGAGGCGGAGGCCTCGCCCGACGGGCCGGCGGTGCGGTCGGTTCCCGAGCAGCTCACGGTGTAGGTCACGCGGAGGGTCTGACCGGCGGAGTTGCTCACCTTGAGCTGCGCGTTGCGCTCGTCGGGCGAGAACGATGCCGTCGACTGACCGTTCGTGTCGAACGTTCCGTTGGTGGCGGTGAAGTTGTAGGAGGTGACGCTGCCCGTGCCCGCGGGGCACGAGTACTGCTGCCACGACACCTGGATGTCGCTGCCCGCGCTGACGGAGGTGCCCGGCAGGGTGGGCGTTCCGGGCTGCTGCAGGGGCGTCTCTTCGCCGTAGACGGTCACCGTGATGTTGGTGCCCTCGGGATTACGGCCCGTGGGGTCGACGATGTAGACGCGCCCGATCTGGTCGGCGTTCTCGGCGGCGGTTCCGGTCGCGCACGTCGCGCCCAGCATCGCTTCGCTGAGGATGCCGCGAGCTTCATCGCAGGTCTTGCCGATGAGGTCGAGGGCGTCGACGTCGACCAGTCGTGCGGTCTCGGTCGGCGTCGGGGTGTTCGACGGCGACGCGGGGGCACTGGGAGTGGCCGAGCTGGGTGCGGCGCTCGTCGGCACCGCGTCGGGCTCGCCCTGGTTGGACAGCAGGGTGAAGAGCGTGCCGCCGAGCACCAGCAGGAGCAGCACGATCAGCGCCACCAGGGGCCACGTCCACGGGCTGCGCTTCTTCTTCTGCGGGGCGGCGTCTTCTTCGGTGTGCTGCTCCGTGAGGAGGGATGCCGCGCCCGCGCCCAGGCCCGCTGCGCCGGCGGAGGGCAGGAGCCGCGTGGTGGCGGAGGTCTGACCCGACGTGAGCAACTGGGTCGCGTCGTCGGCGACGGCCGCACCGGCCGCGATGGCGGGAACGGCGGCCGCGGCGGCGGTGAGGTCGCCCCGGCGCAGGGCCGCGGCGGCACGCGAGACGGCCGCGGACGAGGCCGGGCGGTCCTCGGGCTTCTTGGCGATCATCGCCATGACGAGGTTCTGCACCGGGACCGCGACGGTCGGCGGCAGCGGTGCGGGCTGCTCGTTGATCTGCGCCATGGCGATCGCGACCTGCGACTCACCGGTGAACGGGCGCTTGCCGGCGAGGCACTCGTACGCGACGATGCCCAGCGAGTAGGTGTCGGTCGCGGGGGAGGCGGGGTGGCCCGACGCCTGCTCGGGCGAGAGGTACTGGACCGTTCCCATGACCTGGCCGGTCGCCGTGAGCGGCACCTGGTCGGCGATGCGGGCGATGCCGAAGTCGGTGATCTTGACGCGGCCGTCGGGCGTGATGAGCAGGTTGCCGGGCTTGATGTCGCGGTGCACCAGCCCCGCGGCGTGGGCGGCCTGCAGGGCTGCCGCGGTCTGCGCGACGATGTCGAGGGTCTTGTCGGTCGACAGCGAGCCCTCGCGCTCGAGGATCGTGGACAGGGCCTCACCGGGGACGAGCTCCATCACGAGGAAGGCGCTGCCGTCTTCTTCGCCGTAGTCGAAGACGCTCGCGATGCCCTCGTGATTGACGAGTGCCGCGTGCCGGGCCTCGGCGCGGAAGCGCTCGAGGAAGCCCGGGTCGCCCATGTACTCGTCTTTGAGGATCTTGATCGCGACGGTCCGTCCGATGACGTGGTCGGTCGCTTCCCAGACCTCGCCCATGCCGCCGATCGCGATCCGCGAATCGAGCTCGTACCGCCCGCCGAAGGTCACACCCTGTGTCGGTCTCATTTACCCAGCACCGCCTCCATGACCTTCTTCGCTATCGGGGCGGCGATCTCGTTGCCGCTCCCGCTCTGCCCCTGGCCTCCACCGTTTTCGACGACCACGGCGACGGCGACCTGGGGGTCGTCCGCCGGAGCGAAGCCGGTGAACCAGAGAGTGTAGGGGCGGGAATCGTTCTCCGCGGTGCCGGTCTTACCCGCCACCTGGACCCCGTCTATTCTTGCATTCGATGCCGCGCCGTCCTGGACGTTCGCCGTCATCATGGCGACCATCTGCGCGGCGACGTCGGGCTCGATCGCCCGTCCGAACTCGCTGTTGCTGCCCTCGTCGGTGACCGACAGGTTGGGTTCGATGACGCGGTCGACCATGCGGGGGTTCATCACCACGCCGTCGTTCGCGATCCCGGCCGAGACCATCGCCATCTGCAGCGGCGTCGCCCGGACGTCGCCCTGGCCGAAGCCGCTGAGCGCGGTCTGCGGGGCGTTCGGGCTCGCGGGGTACGTGGATGCCGTGGACTGCAGCGGCATCGTGAACTGCGCGTTGAAGCCGTACTTCTCGGCCTCCGCGCGGATCGCGTCGTCGCCCAGTTCCACCGCGAGTTCGGCGAACGGGATGTTGCAGCTCAGGCGCAGGGCCGTGGCGATCGTGACGGTGTCGCCGCCGCCGCAGGTTCCGCCGCCGGCGTTGCTGACGACGTTCGTCGACTGGGGCAGCGTGTAGGCCGCGAGGTTCGGGAAGGCCGAGTCGGGCGTGTACTTGCCGGAGGCGAGGGCGGCCGAGGCGACGACGAGCTTGAAGGTGGACCCCGGCGGGTTGAGGCTGCCCGCGATCGCGCGGTTGTCGAGCGGCTTCGCGTTGTCGGCCACGAGCTGGTCGTACGCCGAGTTCACGGCATCCGTGTCGTGCGAGGCGAGGACGTTCGTGTCGTAGCTCGGCTTCGACACCATGGCGAGGATGCGGCCCGTGGAGGGCTCGATGGCCACGACGGCGCCCTGGAGGTCGCCGAGGGCGTCCCAGGCGGCCTTCTGGACGTTCGCGTCCAGCGAGAGCTCGACGTTCGATCCGCGCGGGGCCTGCCCGGTGATCGCGCGGTCGATGCGCGAGAAGAACTGGTTCGAGTCCGAGCCGCTGAGCACGCTGTTCTCGGCGGACTCGATCTGGGTCTTCGCGTCGAGCACGGGGTTCATGTAGCCGGTCACGGGCGCCCACATCTCGGCATCCGTGTACTGACGCTGCCAGCTGTAGACGTCGTCGGACGGGACGGACTGCGCGATCGGAGTGCCGCTGACGATGATCGATCCGCGCTGGATCTCGTAGGAGTCGTAGAGCGCACGCGTGTTGCCCTGCGTGTTGGTCAGCGCGTTCGCCTGCACGACCTGGATGACGCTGGTCGAGGCGAACAGGGCGAGGAACATCGCCAGCATGACGATGCTGAGGCGTCGGAGTTCTTTGGTCACGGTGCCTCCTCGAATCGGGCGGCTGCGGGGGTGCGGCGCATCAGCCGATCACCACCCGCGGCCGGGAGCGGACGGCGTCGGAGATGCGCAGCAGGAACGCCACGATGATCCAGTTCGCGATCAGCGAGGACCCACCGGCGGCGAGGAACGGGGTCGTGAGTCCGGTCAGCGGGATCACGCGGGTGACGCCGCCGACCATGATGAACACCTGCAGCGCGATGGTGAACGAGAAGCCGGTGGCGAGGAGCTTGCCGAAGTCGTCCTGACCCGCGAGGCCGACGCGGATGCCGCGGCTCGTGAAGACCATGTACAGGGCGAGGATGGCGAAGATGCCGACGAGGCCGAGCTCCTCCCCGAGGCTCGGGATGATGTAGTCGCTCTGCGACAGCGGCGTGATGTACGGCCGGCCCTGACCGAGTCCGGTGCCGAACAGTCCGCCGTGCGACAGGCCGAAGATGCCCTGGACGAGCTGGTAGCTCCCGCCGTCGCGGTCGATGACGTCCTGGTCGAACGCGTTCAGCCAGTTCGCGAAACGGCCCTGCACGTACGGCAGCACACGGGATGCCAGGAACGCGCCGCTCGCGACGAGCACGAGGCCGATGAAGACCCAGCTCGTCTTGCCCGTCGCCGCGTAGAGCATCGCGACGAACATGCCGAAGATCAGCAGACCCGTTCCGAGGTCGCGCTGCAGCACGATGATGCCGAGCGAGACCAGCCAGATGATGAGCACCGGGCCGAGCTCGCGGGCGCGCGGCCACGTCATGAACAGGAAACGGGTGCCGGTGGAGGTGAGGCTCTCGCGCGTGCGCACGAGGTATCCGGCGAAGAAGATCGCCAGGCAGATCTTGGCCAGCTCGCCGGGCTGGAACGACACGAATCCGAGCGAGACCCACACGTCGGCGTTCTGATCCGTTCCGAGCCCCGGCACGAAGGGCAGGAGCAGCAGCAGGATGCCGACCAGACCCGACAGGTACGTGTAGCGGAACAGCACGCGGTAGTTGCGGACGAAGATCAGCACGGCCAGGGCGCAGACCATCGCGATGGCCGCCCACGCGATCTGGCGGTGGCCGGTGGCATCCCATCCGCTGCTCTGATCGGCGAGGTCGATGCGGTAGATCATGGCGATGCCGAGACCGGTCAGGACCGTGGCGATGGGGAGCACGAACGGGTCCGCGTCGCGCACGCGCAGGCGCAGCACGACGTGCATGACGAGACCCAGCACCGCGGGAACCGCCGCGAGCATGAGGAAGCCCGTGTCGACGGTTCCCGTCACGCCGAGCTGGACGAGCGCGATGGCGGAGCCGTAGACGGCGATCGCGAAGACGAGCAGGCCCAGCTCGCGGTTGCGCTGCGTGGCCGGGACGCGGATCTTCTTGAGCGCGCGCATGACGGCCGTGTCGGTGGACACGGCGTCGGCGGAGCGCGTCTGCTTCTGGTCGGTCATCCGCTTCCCTCCGCCGCCGGCCGCAGGCGGTCGACGATCAGCTCGGCATCCGAGAGCGAGCGGGCCGAGATCGTGGCCTCGACGGTCTGCCGGTCGAAGTCCGACAGATCGGCGAGCACGATGTTGGTGTCTTCGTAGACGGTCGACAGCGAGATCGGACCGATGGACTGCTGGATGCCGCGGTAGATGACCACCGAGTCGTCGTCGGCTCCGACGTAGTAGCGCGTCTGCGTCCAGTTGTACCCGGCGAACAGGGCGAGACCGATCCCCGCGAGCACGACCAGCAGCGCCGCGAGCCAGCCGAACCGGCGGCGCCGCGCGCGTCGGCGGTCTTCTTCGATGAGCTCCTCGAGGAACTCCGCGGCCGGTTCGAAGTGCGTGGGCTCGTTGGCGACCTGGCGGGCGTGGTGCAGCCAGTTCGGACGGCTGGGCCGCGCCGCCGGGACCACGACGCCGCTCGGGTTGGATGCGGAACCGACGATCGCCGGGGTGCCGATGAAGACGGGGTGCTGGCCGCCCACGTCGACGAGCACCACGGTGACGTTGTCGGGCGCGCCGCCGTCGAGCGCCTGCTTCAGCAGGGCGTCGGCCGTGCGCGCCGGGGGCATGCCGAGTCCGAGCGTCTTCGCCGTGTGGGCGTCGTCGACGACCCCGGACAGACCGTCGGAGCACAGCAGCCACCGATCGCCGTCCTGGGTCGGCATGATGAAGCTGTCGACCTCGGGATCGGGGTCCATGTCGCCGAGCACGCGCATCAGCACCGAGCGGCGGGGGTGATACCGCGCTTCCTCGGGCGTGATGCGACCCGAGTCGACCAGGCGCTGCACGAACGTGTGGTCGGCCGTGATCTGCGTGAGCGTGTCGTCGCGGTAGAGGTAGATGCGCGAGTCGCCGATGTGGCCGATCACCGCGTAGTCGTCGACCATCACCAGGGCGCTAACTGTCGTGCCCATGCCGGCGAGCTCCGGGCGCCGCGCGACGGTGTCGATCAACTCTGCGGCGGTGTCGGCGAGGGCGTCGCGGATCGCGTGCTCGGCCTGGGCGGGGGTGGCGTAGGGCTGGTCGAGCTCCGTCAGCCGCTGAATCGCCAGGCTCGAGGCGACGTCGCCTCCCGCGTGACCGCCCATGCCGTCGGCGACCACGAAGAGGTTGGACCCGGCGTAACCGGAGTCCTGGTTGTTGGAGCGCACCTTTCCCGTGTGGGAGATGGCGGCACTCGAGCCCTGGAAGACCATGGAGGTGGTTTACGCCCTCAACTCGAACGTGGTGGCGCCGACCTTGATCGGCGCTCCCACCTTGACCTGCACGGGGGCCGCGACGCGCACGCCGTCGTGGGTGGTCCCGTTGGTGGAGTCGAGGTCCTGCAGCATCCACTGGTCGCCCCAGAGCACCAGTCGCGCGTGGTGGCTCGAGGTGTAGTCGTCGCGGATCACGAGCCCCGACTCGCTCGAGCGGCCGATGGTCAGAGGCTCGGTGCCCAGGGGCAGCTCGAGACCGGCCTTGGGGCCGCTTGTGATGACGATGCGCGAGACCACCGAGGTGGTCGCGAGGCCCCCGACAGGCGCGGGGGCGGGCGGTGCGGCCGGTCGCTTGACCTGCGTGGTGACGGCGTCGGGAGACGCGGTCGGCGCCGCGGCGGCGGGCGCGGGGGATGCCGCCGGCTCGGGGAGTTTGCGCACCTTGACGCCGAAGAGATCGGCGCGCAGCGAGTAGACGACGCCGAACACGAAGAACCACAGCAGGACGAGGAAGCCGCCCTGCAGCAGAAGGAGAGTCAACTGACTCATGAGAGGGGTCCCCGTTCCCGGACGTCGAACATGCGCGTGGCGTCGGACGCCTGGGGGCGCCGCGGCGGCTGAGCCTGAGCGACCACACGGAACACGATATTGGTGCGACCGATCGAGATCGTCGAATCGGGGGGCAGCGCGGCCTCCGAGACCTTCCGACCGTTCAGGGTGGTGCCGTTCGTCGAGCCGAGGTCGCGCACCATGGCGCGCTCGCCGTCCCACAGGATCTCGACGTGCTTGCGGCTGGTCCCGGCGTCGGGGATGGTGATGTCGGCGTCGCTCCCGCGACCGATCACGGTGCGGGAGCCCGTGAGCGGGTGGCGCGTGCCGTCGATGTCGACGACCCCGCGCCAGGCGACGCGACCCTCCGTGGTCTGCGAATCGACGCGCAGTGTGCCGGTCGATAGTGAAGCGTCGCGCTCGATCGTGATCGCGACGGGCCCGGCGAAGGAGTACCCCTGCGTGCGGGCGTGCTTCTTCACGAGGGTGTCGAGCTCGGAGAGGAGCGTCGATCCGAGGGCGCTCATCTTCTCGTCGTCGACGGGGGAGAGGCGCACCGTGAACGCGTTCGGCGTGAGGATGCGCTCACGCGTGACGACCACGGCCTTCTTGTCGAGCTCGCTGCGCAGGGCCGAGGCGATCTCCACCGGCTGGATGCCACTGCGGAAGGTCTTCGCGAACGCACCGTTGACGGCGCGTTCGAGACCTTTCTCGAAACTGTCGAGTAGTCCCACGAGACTCCTTCGGGCAGGCAGACCAGTAGGCACATCGTAGCCAGGGCGGCTGGACAGGTCATGGAAGCGGCCCCCGACCCCCGCGTTTCGTCGTGCGGTCGCGGCCGTGATATTCTCGGGAAGTTGAGTTCGTGGCATCCGTGCCGTGACTCGCGCGAGTGGCGGAATAGGTAGACGCGCTGGCTTCAGGTGCCAGTGCCCGCAAGGGCGTGGGGGTTCAAGTCCCCCCTCGCGCACAGAACGAAGAAGGCCCCGGATCATCGATCCGGGGCCTTCTTCGTCGTCTGTGTGAGCGGGAGGGCCGTGAGCCCGTGCGGGGTCGGGTCCTCGTCGCCGAGGGCTTCGCACGCCGCGCTTCGGTGTACCTCGTGGATCCTCCGCGCGTCCTCACCTCGGCCGCCCTGGAAGGAGGCCCCACGCGACGGTCGTGGTCGACCGGGCGGGTTCGCACAGGCTGACGATTACACATGTGGATAACCCTGTGGAGAACATGTGCGAAACAGCCGGACGGGTGTCAGTAAGGCTGTGGAGAGACGCCGTATTCGTCTCAGTCTTCGAAACTACAAGCGCGTAATTCCGCGGATCGTGGGGGTGTGCTCGTCGTGGGGGAAGCGGGGGAGAGCCGAAAGGGAGGACGGATCGCCCTGTGGACATCTCGGCGGCGAGGCTCTCCCGCACCGGCGTGCGATGTGGGCCGAAGTTATCCACAGTTTGCACATGCCGGCCACGGAGTTATCCCCACGGCGACGGCCGCCGCGCTCTTCACGCTCCGTCCCCGGAATGACGCGGTTGTCATTCGTCTCCGGGGCGGAATTTCGCTTCAGTCCACGGGCGTGACAGGGCGGCACCGAGCGCGATGCCGGAGGCTCCCCACAGGGTTATCCACACCTCTCTCCCGTCTGTGCACAGCACTCTCCACAGAAACTCGGTCGGGAGTCAGCGGCTGCTCGGCTGAAGACGTGACTGCATTGCCACGACCACGAGGACCACCGCGGCGCCGGCCGCGGCGAGGGCGACGAGGGACGCGGCATCCTCTCCCGCGGGAAGGGCTCGACCGACCTCGTCCTGCCACGGCCAGAGGGCGCGGAGGGAGCCCAGCATGAGCCCCGTCATGAGCGCCAGCATCACCTCGTGGAAGCGCGCCAGGAGCAGGCGCAGAAGGTTCACGAAAAGGCTGAGTCCGACGATCGCACCGATCGCGAACGCCGCGATGTAGGGCACGTTCCGTTCGTTCACCGCGACGAGCGTGGTCTCGTAGAGCCCGAAGACCAGCAGCAGGAAGGCCCCCGACAGTCCGGGCATGACCAACGCGCAGACGGCGACGGACGCCGCGACCGCGACCAGGATCAGCGGAGGATCGGCGACGGTCGACGACGGCAGCCCCGTGACGAGGAACGCGGCCCCCGCGGCGGAAGCGGCGAGGGCGGCGCGTCGCCAGGTCCACGCGCGACCGAGGAGGCGGATCGGGATGACGAGCGAAGCGGCGATCATGCCGCCGAACACCGCGCGCGTCGCGGCCGGATGGGCCTCGACGAGGGGAGCGAGGAGGCGCGCACCCAGAAGCACCGCGAGCACCATGCCGATGAGCACCGGGGCCACGATGCGCCAGCGCACCGCGGCGAGATGGCGTCGCGTGCGATTCGCGCCCCGGCCGCGGAGGACATCGCCGAGGCCGAGGGCGGCGCGCACGAGGTGACTCGCGGCGTCGATGAGGGTCGAGTAGACCCCCACGATCAGCGCGACCGTACCGCCGCTGACCCCCGGCACGACTTCGACCGCCCCGATGAGGGTCCCGCGCAGCAGGTCGAGAGCGGGACGGACGGGGGAACGGTGGTCGGCGAGGTGGTCGGCCATTTGATCCACGCTAGGCGACGCGGCCGGCGCCCCTCGCGCGAACCAGACAATTCCCGCCAGCGCAAGCCACCCGGCGAAACGCCAACCTGGGAGGAGGCTGTATGCAACGGGTCCCGCCTCGAGCGGGCTTCGGTTCTCACTCGCGAAAGGAACGACAACATGGGATTCTTCGGATTTCTCCTTCTCGGCCTCATTGCCGGCGCCATCGCCAAGCTGATCCTCCCCGGTAAGCAGGGCGGCGGCTGGCTCATCACGCTCCTGCTCGGCGTCGTCGGCGCCCTCCTGGGCGGTTTCCTCGGCGGACTGCTCTTCAACGCCCCCCTGCAGGACTTCTTCTCGATCCAGACCTGGCTGCTCGCCATCGGCGGCTCGATCATCGTGCTGCTGATCTACGGCCTGATCGTCGGACGCCGCACCGCGCGCTGACGACGAGGGACGAAGGCCCGGGGCGGGGGACCGCGCCCCGGGCCTTCGTGCGCTCGGGGTGGGCACGGGCGCCGGGCGGACCCTCGTGCGCGCCACCGAGGCGCGGTTCGCGGGACGCGAAGCGACGATCGGCGGGACGCCGTCGCGGTTCCGAACGGCGAGAAGTGGCCGCGCGGGGCCGCCCCCAAACTCCCGGCCCCGCGCGGACCAGCGGCGGCATCGCACCGCTGTGAGCAGCATTCTGGCGCGTTCTCGCCGATCTCGCGGCATCCGGACGGATGACGAGGGCCGACGGCGGGCTATTTCATCCGTTCGGACGACGTGTCGCGTCGACTCAGACCGTTCTGCGCGCCCCAGAGGGCGAGCTGCGTGCGATCGTCGAGGTCGAGCTTGCGCAGGGCGGCGGCCGTCTGACTCCGCACGGTGTTCACCGACACGCAGAGGTGTCGCGCGATGTCGTCGTTCGAGGTCACTCCGCTGCTGAGCAGACCCACCACGCGCTGCTCGGCGGCGGTGAGCAGCGCGAGTCGCTCCGGATCGGCGGGGGCCGGGCGGGCCGCTCGGAATTCGCGGAGCAGTCGGGGAGCGACGAGCGGCGAGATCGTCGCCGTGCCGGCCGCCGCCCCGCGGATCACCGGCAGCAGTTGATCGCTGTCGTGGCCCTTGAGGAGGTATCCGCTCGCGCCGGCGTCGAGGGCATCGACGAGGAACGCGTCCGACACCTCGCTCGTCAGCAGGATGACGCGGCAGCGGTCGGGCCGGTCGGCGGTGATCAATCGTGTCGCCTCGATGCCGTCCATGCCCGGCATGTGCAGGTCCATGAGGACCACGTCGACGCTCTCCGCACGGGCCCGGACCACGGCATCCTGGCCGTTCGACGCTTCGCCGGCCACGCGGATGCCCGTGGCGTTCTCGAGGCGGAGCCGGATGCCGCGCCGCACCGTGCGGTTGTCGTCGACGATGAGGACGCTGACCTCGTCGTTCGGAGTCGTCATCGGCTCACCGGGTCGAGGGCGCCGATCGGCGCACGGAGGACCACGGCCCAGCCCCCGTCGTCGCGCGGACCTGCCGAGAGGCTCCCGTGGATGAGGTCGACGCGCTCCGCCATGCCGGTCAGGCCCCATCCCAGCCCCTCCGCGTCGCGGGCGGTGCGCGGGACGGTCGCGGGATCGTTCTGCACGGAGAGGAGAAGGGTCGTCGAGGACGCGTCGACCTCGACCGTCGTGGGGGCGCCGGGGGCGTGCTTGCCGGCATTGGTGAGGGCCTCCTGCACGACGCGATACGCCGTCGTCGAGACCATCGCCGGGAGGTCGGCGATCTCCCCCCGCACCTCGACCGCGACGCGCATGCCGCGCGCCGACCAGAAGTCGCGCAGACCGTCGAGGGAACGGAGGTCGAGGGTCGGCTCGACGCGCGAGCCGTTCTGGATCCGCAGATCGCGCAAGGCCGCGTAGAGGCTCGCTGAGGCGAAGCGCCCCTCGGCACGCATCTCCGAGATGAGCGCCGACGCCTGCCGGGTGTCGAGGACCTCGATGTCGACCGCGGCGTCGGCCAGGGAGAGCAGCCCGGCCAGGTGCTGTCCGGCCACGTCGTGGAGCTCCTGCGCGATGCGGGCGCGTTCGTGAGTGGTCACGCGTTCCATCTCGGCCGCGTGCACGGCGGCGGCCTCGGCCAGTTCGGCCCGCGTGCGACGGAACGCGCGGAGTCGCCGGGACGACCAGATGCCGAGGGCGGTCGCCCCCGCGATCGGGGCGCCGACGGAGAGGACGGTCTCGAGGGTGAAGCCCCCGACGACGCCGGCGGGAACCCCCGTCGACACCGCCCACGCGAGAAGGGACAGGCTCACGACCGCCACGACCGCGATCGCGGCGCCGACGGCGACCACCGCGCGCCGAGACAGGGCGACGAAGAAGACGGCCACCGCCACCACGAGGGGCAGTGCGGTGAGCCAGCGGGGGATGGACAGGCCGGCGACGAGGGCGACGTAGCACCCGGCCGTTCCGGCCAGGGCGACCAGCGGCGCGCGGGCGCACAGGAAGAGGAAGGCGCTCTGTGCGGCGCAGCCGACGACGACGAGGGCGATGACGACCGACAGCGGCGGCGGACCCTCCCACGGGAACTCGCCCTCCAGCAGACCCGTGAGGGGGTTGATGAGCGCCTGCACGACGGTAACGACGAAGACGATCGCGACGAACACCGCCATCGATCGGGGCCGACCCAGCACACGGGTGAAGCCGTCGGCATCCGTCAGCGTCGGTGCGGGGGGATCCTCAGTCGTCGGCACCGCGTCACTCTAACGTCGGCGGCAGCACGTAGACCACGTCGGCGCCGTCGCGCTCGTGCTCGACGAAGCCGATGCGCGCGAGCATCTCGTGGGCGGGGCGGTCGTCCGCAGAGACACACGCGTAGAGCGGCCGTTCCGCTTCGCGCACCGTGAGCTGCCGCAGCGCCTCGGTGGGCGCGTCGGCGTCGGCGTCGGGGGCGACGGCCAGCAGGATCTCCCGGTCTCCGTCGACGTCCATCGCCGCTCCGATTCCGGCCACCCGGTCGCCTTGCGCGATCGTGTAGACCGTCACGTCCGAGCGTCGCACCCACGTCTCGAACGAGTCGCGGTCGTCGAAGACGCCCCGCGGCCACGCGGAGCTGCTGGCGCGAACCGCGTCGTAGGCGGCATCCCGTTCGTCGTCGGAGAGGGGATGCAACTCGATGTGGGACATGCCGTCACGGTAGCGTCGCGTCGCCGCGGTCCGCGCGATCTTGCACCCTCACGCGAAGCCGTGCAACGTCAGGAAGCTCCAGCAGGCGCCGTTCGCGTCGCGCCGGGCGATCTGCTCGCGCAGATGACGGAAGAGCGGTTCGCGGGTGTCGTCGTCGATGCTGACCCAGCCGTCGAGATTGCGTCGCAGCACGAGGTCGGTCTGCTCGAAGGCCTTGCGGAACACGACATTGCGCGATTCGGCCACCAGGTGCCCGTACAGATCGAGCGCCGCCGCCACATAGGAGCGCGATGACTCGGCATCGCGAAGGGCGTCGACGAGGGGGAGGGTCGCGGCGATCTCGTCGTCGGTGGCCCGTGCCAGGGCGACGTGCATGACCGACGCGATCGTGTGCGCGGCGTATTCCCGCATGTCGGTGCGGGCGCGGTCGCTGAGGGCGGCGACGCGCGTGTAGCGGTTGGCCGCGACCTCGACCAGGCCGATCCGCTCCAGCCGCTGCAGGGCCTCGCGGACGGGGGTGCGCGAGATGCCCATGAGCGTGGCGAGTTCGACGTCTCGCAACCGGTCGCCGGGCTGGAGGCGACCGTCGACGATGGCCTCGCCGAGAGAGCGGTACGCATCGTCGACGAGGGCCGAAGCGCGTCGCCGACCATCCATGAGGCGGATTTTACGACTCTCCGTTAGCACAGAACATCGACATAACTGACTGATTCTTCGTTTTCGTGTCGCGCGCGCGGTCGCGCGCCGGTAAAGTGATCGCCGTCACGCATCGCGTGGCATATCCGGGGGGATCCGTCGACGCCCGGGCTTCGAGCTCTGCTCAGCCCGGGCGTCGTATGGGCTTCGGGCTCATCGCCCGCCGATCCGGCCTCCTCCGGGCCGGCGCAACGTTTGTGTCACGGTGCCGTGCGGTCGACCGCGGTGGCCGTTACCGTGGGGGCACAGTCCGGCGCGCACGGCGTCGGCTCAAGCGGAAAACGGCATCACGATGAGCACGCAGGGCACGGTCAAGTGGTTCAACTCGGAGAAGGGCTTCGGCTTCATCGCCCCCGATGACGGCGGGCAGGACGTGTTCGCGCACTACAGCGCGATCCAGTCCGGCGGCTACCGCTCGCTCGAGGAGAACCAGCGCGTCGAGTTCGAGATCGCACAGGGCCCCAAGGGTCTGCAGGCGGAGAACATCCGCGCGCTCTGACGCGTCCGGCTCCCGCCGGTCCGCCCCGTCCCCGCGTCGCCGCGAGGGTCGGGGCGATCAGCGTTCCTGCCGCACGAGGTCGATTCCGGCGGCCGCGAACTGACGCAGCGTCGCGTGCGGCAGGAAGGCCCGGGTGAGGGCGGCGCCGATGCGCGTGAGGTCGGCCTCGTCGCGGTACAGCAGGTACATCGTCTCGTACCGCGGGTGGAACTTCTGCTTGAACCGGTGCAGCGAGGCGAACCCGTAGACCGGCTCGAGCAACGTGGCCATGCGCGCCTGCAGATCGGCGATGGCACCGGCATCCGGGGGGTACTCGTGAGCCAGCGGGGCGCCGGAGAGCGACAGCACCTCCGCGCCCTCGGCGGAGAACTGCTGGGCCGACGAGCCGATGAGGTACTCCATGACGGGGCCGAAGCCGCCGTCCCGACGGCGCATGAGGTCGAGGGTCCAGCCGCGCACCCGTCCCTCCCCGTAGACGGGCAGCCAGGAGAGGAAGCCGTCGACGTCGCCCGCGGGCGAGATCGCGAGGGCCAGTCGCACCTCGGGGTCGGCCGCCTCGTGCAGCGTGCCGAGGGTGAACCCCATCTCGGGCAGGCCCTTGTCTCCCACCCAGCTCTCCGAGATGGCCCGCAGCTGCTGACGCACGCCCCACGGTTCGTCGGCGAGCCGGGTGAGACGGAAGGTCATGCCCTCCCGCTGCGCGCGGTTGAGCGAGGTGCGCACCGCACCCCACGCCTTGCCCGTGAACTGCAGGCCCGGGAGGTCGACGACGGTGTCGTCGGCGACCACGAGGGATCGCCAGCCCTCGGGCACGGCGGCGCGCGTGGACTCACCGGCGCTGAAGAAGCAGGGGGCGAGGCCGGCCGCCTCCGCCCGCTCGACGAACCGACGCACCGTGGTCGGGCGATCCGCCTCGGGGCCCAGGGGATCGCCCAGGGCGAGAGCGACGCCGGAGCGGCGCTGGAAGGCGACGATGCCGCGCCCGAACCGCGCGTACGACATGCCCTCCCACGTCGTCATCCACGACAGCGTCCCCCCGCCCGTCGCGCGCAGCTCGTTCTCGACCTCGTCCACCGAGGGAGGGGTCGCATCGCCGAGCGCGGCGCGGGGCCGCGCCCGGAACGCCCCGCGCACGAGGACGAAGTAGACGGATGCCACGATCCACAGCACCGACGAGGCCAGGATGCTCGTGACGTCGGTGTCGAGCTGCGCCTCGATCCCGGAGAGACCGACGACGATCAGGATGCCGAGGATCGCGAGGACCAGGAGGACGTTGGCCACGCAGTACAGCAGGACGAGGATCCACGCCCACCGCCGGCCGCGGCGCAGGGCCGTGGCGACGACGAGGACGATCACGGTGTTGATCGCGACGTCGACCCACGACCCCGAGGTCGCGGCCGACGACCCGAACGGACCGGTCATCGGTGCGACGTAGCCGAGGATCTCGATCGCGCCGAGAGCGCACACCACGACGAAGGCGATCAGACGCTGTTCGCGCACGCTCACCCGCTGCGGGCGGAGCGAGCGGTCCACGGCCAGGACCAGGCCCACGGCCAGCACGTGCTCGAGGTCGGGGAGCGATCCGTAGTAGACGAAGGCGACGGAGAGGGCGGCCGCGAAGACCGTCCAGGCGCGCAGGCGCCACGGGGAGGGCAGGACGGCGAGGGCGCCCGCGATGCAGGCGAAGACGCCTCCCGAGGGACCGACGTCGAGGACGCCGGCCTGCTGCTGCGCCCACGACCACGGCAGCAGGGAGGCGACCGCGAGGAACGCGGCGGCCCCCAGGACCGAGAAGAGCTGGCCGCCGGCGAAATACACCGCGGTGAGACGGCTCCCGCGCGTGTACTCGAAGAACCCCATCGCGACGAGGGCGGGGACGCCCGCGAGGTAGACCCAGGGCGCGTCGACGAAGAAGGTACCGGTGATCGGCGTCCACCACCGACCCTCGACCAACGCCGGCAGCCCGTACGCGATGTCGGGGAACAGCGGCGACGCCGAGAACGGAGACCAGAGGCCGCCTCCGAGCAGTCCGACGAGGAGCAGGATGCCGGCGAGCCCGAGGGTGACCGGGACGCGGCGAGCGACGGTCGAGGCTCGAGGAGACCGGGACGTGTCCGACATGCCGCTCACGCTATTGCACAGGCCGCCCGCGCCGCCTCAGCTCTTCTCGTCGAGGAGCGCGCGCCGCGCGGCCCGGGCGTGGGCGAGCGCGTCGGTCGCGTCGGTGGCCGCGCGGGCCGCCGCCAGTTCGCGCCGCGCCCGTTCGAGGCGCAGCCGGTCGGCGATGAGGGGGCGGTCGTCGCGCGCCTCGGCGGCGATGAAGGCCGCCCGCGCACAGGCCAGGGTCCCCGGGAGGGCGGCCCGGGCCGCTTCGATCCGCTGGCGGGGATTCGGCGCGTCGCCGAGCGCGACATCGCGCACCTCGCGCACGCGGGCGACGGTCGCGATGGCCTCACCCGGCCGGCGCGAGACGGACGCGGAGGCGAGATCGAGGTCGCGGAGCGCCTCGCTCAGCACGCCCGTCGCGGACGCGGCGCCGTCGGCCGGACGTGCGGCGGCCATCGCCAGAGCGGTCTCGATCTCGTCACGCGCGGCCGAGATCTCGCCGCCGGCGTTGTCGGCCGCCTGCAGCACGAAGCGGTGCGCGTTCTCGACGGCACTCCCGTGACGCGAGGCGGATCGGAGCGCCCGGACGACCCGCTGGAGGGACGCGGGAGTCGCGTCGCGCTGCGCGTCGCGCAGGGCGGCATCCGCCTCCGACAGGGCCGCAGTGGCCGCGGCGGCCGCCCGCTCGGCGTCGGCCCCGTCCGCGGGATCGAAGCGCTGCCGCAGGACGACGAGGAGGGGCTCGGGGTCGCCGATGGCCGCGACCACCTCGCCGCGTCGTGCGCGCGCCGCCGCCAGGAGGGCGGCGGGAGTCCGGTTCGCCGCCGCCCAGGTCTCGAGTCGGTCGCCGAGGGTGTGGACGCGCTCGCGCGCCGCGCCGAGGGCCTGCGCCACGCGTCGCGCCTGGTCGCGCCGCCGCGAGGGGCTCGTCGCGAGGTCGTCGAGGGCCGACACATCGACGAATCCGCGATCGCGGTCGCGCCGGGCCGCGGTGCGCGCTCGCCGCAGGTCGGTGGGCGCGTCGGGGGCGTCGAGGGCGTCGGCCGCCTCGAACGCCGCGTCGAGATCGTCCACGGCGTCATCGAGAAGCAGAAGCGCCTCCGCCGCCTGTGCCGCCGCGTCATCGGCCGCCGCGCGCATGTGGGGCGAACGGTGATGGCGCCGCACCGCGACGACGATCACCGCGACGACCACGAGCGCCGCAGCCAGGGCGATGACGAACGGCAGCGCCGCACTCAGGTCAGGCACCGGCGGAGTCGTCCACCAGCAGCAGCGCCCGCAGCTGCGCGACATCGTCGACGGCGGCCTGCGCTCCGTCGGCCTCGTGGGGCCAGCTGAAGCCCCAGCGCACGAAGATCACCGGGACCCCGGCATCCGCTCCGCCCTCCACGTCGTGGTGCCGATCGCCGATCAGGACGGGACGGGAGGTGTCGACGCCGTTCGCGGCCAGCCGCCGCAGCGCCTCACGAACGATGTCGGCCTTCGTGCTGAGCGTGCGCTCGTCGAGGCTGGCCCCGACGATCGCGTCGAGGTCGGGGGCGAGGTCGAAGTGATCCATCAGGGCGACGACCTGCACCTCGGGCTTGGAGCTCGCCGTCGACTGGGGGATGCCGGCGGCGCGCAGTTCGTGCATGAGGTCGGCGACGCCCGGGTACAGGCGCGCGCTGACCGTGTAGCCCTCTTTCTTGTTGAGGCCCCGGTAGAAGGTGACGGCCTCGGTCGCCTGCTCCGGGGTCATGCCGACGTTCGCCTGGAACGACTCGAACATCGGGGGACCGATCCAGTGCGACAGCTCGCCGCGCGTGGGGGCCTGGCGTCCGAAATGCTCGAGGGTGACGGTCAGGCGCCGGAGGATCCCCTCCGATGCGTCGACGAGGGTGCCGTCGACATCCCACAGGATGCAGGAGAAGGGAGAGCGTGCGGGCATGCGTCCACGCTACCGGCGGACCCGCGCGCATCGGCGCCCCCACGCACGTCGACGCCGGGACCCCCACCGCGGCCGGAGGCGCCTCACCCCGCCGTCGCGAGGAGGCGCGCGGACGGAGCCACCGTCGCTGACCCCTTCGGGTTCGGCCGCATCGTGAGATCGACGCTCGTCGACGTCGCGCCGGCGGCGATGGTCACCCCCGAGCGGCAGACCTCCGCGAGGCCGGTGCCCGCGTCGGTCGGACGGGCGCAGACGGTGAACGTTCCGGCGGGGATCGACGCCGAATAGCCGCCGGCCGCATGCGCGCTGTAGGCCTCGGCGACCACGCGGCCCTTGGCATCCTTCACCGAGAGGAACGCATCGGTCCATCTCGTCGTCGAATCCCTGCCGAGAGCGGCGACCCTGCCGACGAGGACGCCCGCCCGCTCGAGTGTGCGGGTGGGGACGGTGACCGTCTTGCCCGCTGTCACGACCACGGCCGTCGCCTCTTCTCGGGTGCGGGATGCCGCCGCCCACCCCGGAGCCAGGGCCGACACGCGGCTGCCCCCGTCCTCGCCCTCGCCCATCTGCACGCGATAGGTCCCGGGCGCGAGACCGTCGAAGCGGTACGAGCCGGTCTCGTCGGTCTGCACCCAGCCGGTCGGGGAGGTGTCCCCGTCGCGCCAGAGGACCACGCTCTGCCCGATGACCGCCCCGGCGCCGACGGGGTCGACGACGGCCCCGGTGACCGAGCCGGCGGAGGGGAGGGAGAGGGTGAAGCTCTTCGTCCCGACCGCGGCGGTGAACGTCTTCGACAGCAGCACCCGACCGTTGCGTGCGGCCGCGACGTCCAGTCGATAGGAACGACCCGCGATCGTGCTCGTGGGCAGCGCGAACGTCCCATCGGCGCCGGTGTACACCACGGGCCAGGTCCACGTGTCGGCGGAGCCCGGTACCGGTGAGTTCGCGTCGCCGAGCGGCGTCAATCTCACCGCTGCTCCGACGACGACTCGACCATCCGTCGCGGCGACCACCTTGCCCCCCACGGCCCCGTCTCCTCGGGCGAGCGCGAAGGACGCGGTCTTGCGCGCGCCTCCGGTCACCACGATCTTCGTCGCGGATGCCGCCGACGCGCCGCCGTACCAGGTCTGCACCCGACCGGCATCCGACGTCGACGCGACGGCTCGGTAGGTGCCGTTGGGCACGAAGAACGTCGACGTGAGGGACGACGAGGAGGCGACGGTGGTGGACGCGGCGATCTCGGATCCCGCCGCGTTCAGCAGGAGGACCCGGGTGGCGGAGGGAGAGGGGGAGGACACGGTGACCGCGATCGTCCCCGCCGTCGTGGCGGGCGCGGCATCCACCGTTCCGACGTCGACGGAGGAACCGGCGGCGACGTCGAACCTCCGCGCCTTCTCGGCCGCCACAGCGCCCCCGGCGAAGATGCCGTTGACCGAGACCGAGTACTCGGCGGGCGCGAGGCCCTCGAAACGGAACGTCGTCCCTCCGCCGCGGTTGTCGGTCCAGGTCGAGACCGGGCGCCCGTCCACCCATCGATAGAGGGTGATCGACGGCCAGCTGACCCCCGTCATGGGTGCGATCGTCCCGGAGAGGGTCCCTCCCGCGGGCAGAGCCGTGAGGTCCTTCGTCATCGCCGAGCTGCCGACGGAGAAGAAGGCGGCTCGGTCGTCGTCGTACACACCACCGAACCAGGTGGAGGCGTACGCGCCCCCCGAGGGCGCGCGGTAGACCGCCGTCCAGCTGCCGGCGGTGACACCGCGGACCGTGTAGCGCCCGTCGGTGCCGACGGCGACCTCGGAACCGTAGCCCGTGCGCGGTGACGACAGGGCGACGGTGCCGCCGGAGACGGGCTTCGATCCGACCGACGACCGCACGACCCCGCTCACCGTGACGCCGGGAACGCGGACGTCGATCTTCGCCGACGCGCCGCCCACGCGCGTGAATCCGGCGGCGGCGAGAGTCGTGACCGCCCCCGTGTACACGGTGCCGCCGCCCACTCTGACGGCGGCGGTGAGATCGCCCGCGGCGACTCCGCTGATCGAATAGGCGCCCTTGGCATCCGTGGTGCCCCACGAGCGGGGGTCCCCCGAGCGCGAGACGAGGCTCACGCTGGTGTCGGCGACCGGCGTGCCGTCGGTATAGGTCACTCGACCCGTGACGGTCGTGCCCGTGGCCAGCGACACGTTCGCCGTCGCGTCGCGCGACGAGCCCGAGCCGAGGGTGATGACGGTGGCCGTGGCGAGCGAGGGCTTGTCGTTGTAGTACTCCGGGAGCAGGCCGCTCCCCGAGGGCGGCTGGACCGCGATCTTGTACCGACCGGGCGTGAGACGCTTCATCGCGTACGCACCGGAGCTGTCGGCGTTCGCCGAACCGCCCCACTCCCACGATCCATCGGCCGCCGCCCGGTAGACGGTGACGGTCGCCGATCCCACCGCTGCGCCGCCCGTGGTCGTCACCGCACCGGAGAGGGAATTCGCGCGGGTGAGGGTGGCGGTGATGCCCGTCCGGTCCTCCCCGGCGGCGATGGCGACCGTGCGGGCCGACACGAAGTCCGTCGCGTCATCCCACCACTCGTCGAGGACGGGGGCGTCGGACGAGGTGAACCTCAGCTTGTAGCTGCCCGCGGGCAGCCCGTTCAGGGTCCAGCTGCCGTCGGCGGCGGCGCGGGTCGAGGCGATCGAGGACCATTCGCTGTTCGGCGACATGGCGCTGACGGAGATCGCCGTGGCCGAGACCCCCGAGGGGACGGTGACACGACCGGAGATGGTCGACGACCGCGCGAGGGCGGCATCGATCCCGGTCTTGTTCTGCGCCGCCGACAGGGTGATCGTGGTCGCCGACGCGAAGTCGGGCTTGTCCTTCCACCACTCGCTCAGGACGGGCGTGTTGTCGGCGGAGAACTTCACTTTGTAGTCCCCCGGGACCAGGCCGGTCACGGTGTACGTGCCGTCCGGGCGGACCGAGACCGAGGCGACGGTCGACCACGACTGGTCGACCGGGGTGACCGAGACGCGCACGGACGTGATGGACGAGCTCAGGCTCGCGGGGAGGCTGACCGTGCCCGAGATGGTGGCCGAGAGGGCGAGGGTCGCGTCGATGCCCGTCCGCGCCGCCCCGGCCGCGACCACGACGGCCTTCGCGGTCGTGAAGGAGGTCTGGTCGTCCCACCATTCCGGTGAGATCGGGAGATCCCACGACGAGAACTTCACCGCATAGCTTCCGGCCGGTATGCCGGTCAACGTATACGTCCCGTCGGGGTTCACGGAGGTGGAGGAGACCGTCTGCCACTGGTTGGACGTCGAGGTGGCCGACACCGAGACGCGACTCTCCCTGCCCCGGAGGGTCGCGGGCAACGTCACCCTGCCCGAGATCGTCGCCGACTGCGCGAGGGTCGCGTCGATCCCGACCCGGTCCTGCCCGGTGGTGACGGTCACCGGCGTCGCCGACGCGAAATCCCGGACGTCGTTCCACCACTCGCCGAGCACCGGCACGCCACTGGGGACGAAGTTGATCTTGTAGGAGCCCGCTCTCAGACCCCGGATGGCGTAGGTCCCGTCCGGGCGCACCTGCGCACTCGTCGCCCACCCCGAACCCGTCGTCGGCGAGGCCGAGACGGAGATCGACCCCTGACCGAGGGTGATGCCCGCCGGCAGCGTCACGCGGCCGGCGATCGTGGCGGCCTTCTCGAGGGTCGCGTTGATGTTCGTCCGCGTCTGACCCTCGGTCAGGGTGAGCGTCGTCGCCGAGGCGGCATCCGTCGCGCCATTCCACCACTGCTGCAGCACGGGGAGGTCGTACGAACGGAACGTCAGGCGATAGTCGCCGGCCGGGAGACCCGCCAGGACGTAGGTGCCGTCCGCTGCGACCCTCGTCGAGAACCAGCCGGAGTCCTCTCCGGATGCCGAGGAGGCTTCGACGGTGAGGGAGCCGCTGCTCAGCGTCACCCCCGCCGGTAGCGTCACCCGCCCGGAGACGCTCGCGGAACGCGGCAGGCTCTCATCGACGTCGCTGACGCGCCCGCCCTCGACGACGGTCACGGGAGACGCGCTCGCCCAGCTCTTCTGCCCCTTCCACCACCGAGGAGCGACCTGGGTGGATTGCGCGCGGAACTGCAGCTTGTAGTCGCCGGGGGCCAGTCCGACGAAGGCGTAGGAGCCGTCGTCCTTCACGACCCCGTCGGCGACCCACTGGCTCCATCCCGTCGCCGTGTAGGCGGCGACGCTCAGCCCCGCGGCCGAGGTGGTCATGCCGCTGGGCAGGGTGATGCGTCCCGTGATGTCTCCGCCCCGGGGCGGGGCGCTGTCGATTCCGGTGCGGTTCTTGCCCGCGGCCACGACGAGTTTCTTCGCGCTCGACGCGTCGAGAGTGCTCTCCCAGAACCACCGGCTCGCGATGGGCAGGTTGGATGCCGAGAACGACACCAGGTAGGTGCCGGGCCGCATCTTGCGCGCGGTCCACGATCCGTCCTGCTGCACGTACGCGTAACCCGATTCGCTCACCCCGTCGACGTTGCTGAGATTGACGGAGATCCATCCGCCCGACATCGACACGCCCTCGGGCAGGATGACCCGGCCCGACACCGTCGAGGCGATCGAGAGGGCGGCGTCGATGCCGTGGAGCGCCTGGTCGGCGGCGAGGGTGACGGTCGTGGCCGATTGGCCGTTGGTCGCACCCTTCCACCACTGGTCGAGGAGCTGGCTTCCTCCGGACGAGAACCGCACGCGGTACGACCCGGGGGCGAGACCGGCGACCCGGTAGGTGCCGTCCGCGGACACGGATGCCGAGTGCACCGGCGTCCACAGATCGCGCGGGGTGAAGACCGAGACGGTGACGTCGTTCGACGCGAGCGGGTAGCCCGTGGGCAGGACGACCGTGCCGGTGATCGAGGCCCCCGTCGTCATCGCCGCATCCACGCCCGTGACCGACTGCCCGTCGCCGAGGGTCAGCAGGGTGGCGGTGCCGAAATCGGGGCGGTTCTTCCACCACTGCTCGACCAGGGGCGCGTTCGACGCGATGAACCGCGCCCGATACGTTCCCGCGGCGAGGGCGTCGATGCGGTAGCCGCCGTTCGGCGAGACCGTGGCGGACGCCACCGGGCGCTCCTGCGAGATCGTGTAGAGCTCGACCCGCACGGAGTCGGGGCCGAACGCCGATCCCGCGGGCACCGTGACCTTTCCGGAGACGGATGCCAACCGCGCGAGCGCGATGTCCAGACGTGACGACGTGGCGCCGGCCGCGAGGGTCACGGTCGTTGCGGTGGCGAAGTCGGCGGCGCCCTTCCACCACTGGTCAGCGACGGGGAGACCGGATGCGTCGATGCGGACCTTGTAGCTGCCGGCGGGCAGGCCGACCGCGCGGAACGTGCCGTCCGAGCGGACGGGGACCGACATCAGGGGTGCGTTCGACGACGTGGAGACGAAGATGTCGGCCGTCGCCGACCCCGTCGCCAGATCGACACCGGAGGGGAGGATGACACGACCAGTGATCGTCGCAGAGCGGGAGAGCGTCGCATCGATGCCCGTGCGCGCCTGGCCGGCGACGAGCGAGACGGTGGTGGCATTGCTGAAGGCGGTCGCCTTCTGCCACCACTGCTCGAGGACGGGCAGGTCGTGTCCGCGGAAGGCGACGCGGTATCCGCCCGCACGAAGTCCGCCCACCGTGTAGGTGCCGTCGGGGCCGACGGAGGTCGTGGCGATCGGGCTGTCGGCCGACGACGCCGGATAGACGGCGACCTCGACCGAACCGTTGCCGAGCGAGACGCCCTGCGGCAGATCGACCTTCCCCGAGATCGAGGCGGCCGCGCTCAGGGCGGCGTTCACCCCGGTCCGCTGCTGACCGGCCGTGAGCTCGAGCACCGTCGCCGTGTCTTTCGACGACTTCTGGTCCCACCAGCGCTCGACCAGGGGCAAGGATCCCACCCCGAAGAGCACCTTGTACCGGCCGGGCTCGAGGCCGTCGACGCGGTACGAACCATCGGCCGCGACCGCGCTTCCTCGGGGGATCGTCCCCTGATCGACCGGGAAGACGGTCACGCTCAGCTGGTCGTTCGCGGTGCCCGCCGGGAACGTCACCTTTCCCTGGACGGATGCCATCGGCGCCAGCGTGACGTCGAGTCCGCCGCGGTCCTGCCCGTTCGTCACCGTCACGACCGAGGCGGTGGCGTAGGAGCCCTGACCCTTCCACCACTGCGAGAGTGCGGAGACCCCGGAGGGCAGGAAGAGGAGGCGGTAACTCCCCGCCGGCAGCCCGATCAGGCGGTACGCGCCGTCGGCCGACGTGGTCGTGGTCGCCGCGACGGTCGACTCCGACGAGTAGGCGCGGACGGTGACCGCTCCATCGAAGCCGGTGATGCCGGAGGGAAGAGCGACCGTACCCGACAGGGTGGCGCTGCGGGGGAGAGGCGTGTCGACCCCGGAGGCGACCGCACCGGCACTCACCGTGACGGTCGCGGCCGCCTCGAAGGAGGCGGCATCCTTCCACCACCGGGGCAGCAGGGGCAGACCCGTCGGCACGAACGACACTCTGTAGGTCCCCGCCGCGAGGCCGTCGAGGCGATAGGTGCCGTCGACTCCCGCCGTCGTCTCGGCCACGGGTGCGGCGGCGTCGCTGCTCGTGTACGCGCGAACCGACACCGACCCGGTGGCGAGATCGACGCCGTCGGGCAGGATCACGCGCCCGGTGATCGCGGACGACGGACTCAGCGTGGCGTCGATCCCCGTCTTCTGCTGCCCGTCCGTGATCACGACGACCGTTGCCGCGTCGTAGTCGGTCTTGTCGTTCCACCATTCGTCGACGACGGGGAGTCCGTCCGCCTCGAAGAGGATCTTGTATCCACCCGCGCTCAGGCCGGTGAGGGTGTAGCGGCCGTCGGCCCGCAGCGTCGTCTGGGCGGCCGCCGTCGCGGCGTCGGTCAGGGAGAAGGCCCTCACCGTCACGGAGCCCGCGCTCGGGTCGATGCCCGCGGGGAGCGTCACCGCGCCCGCGATGGACGCCTTCGTCGTCAGCGTCGCGTCGATGCCCGATGTGACCTGGCCCTGCGCGACCGTGAGCGTCGTCGCGGTGTCGAAGGTGGCGGCGTTCGCGTACCAGCGCGAGCGGAGAACGTCGGAGCCGGTGAAGAACACCTTGTAGGCTCCGGCGGCCAAGCCGGGTATCGCGTACGTGCCGTCCGAGGTGATGGCGCCGGAGGCGACGGGCGCGGACGGGTCTGCGGCGGAGAAGACCTGCACCGACGCGTCGGCGGCCGACGAGCCCGTCGGCACGGAGACGCGCCCCGAGATCACGGCGCCCTTCCGGAAGGTCGCGTCGACTCCCGAGACCGACTGGGCGGCCTTCACCGTGAGGCCGGTCGCCGTGGCCGCCGTCGGCTGGTCCTTCCACCATTGCGGAGCGAGTGCGGAGGCGCCGGGCTGGAACTCGACGGTGTACTCGCCCGCCCGCAGTCCGCTCACGGTGTAGTCGCCGGCGGCGTCGACCGTCGCGTACCCGGCCGACGAGTGCGGGTCGGAGGACGGGTGCAGGACGACCTGGGCCCAGGTGCTCGGCGTTCCGGCGGGGAACGTCACCCGACCGCTCACGCGTGCGCCCCTCTGCAGGGACGCGTCGATGCCGGTCACGGCCTGCCCGGCCTGAACGGTGACGCCGCTGGACCAGTCGGCGTCGGCCTTGCCGTCCCACCACTGTTCCAGGAGGTTGGCGTCGGATCGTGCCGAGAAGTGCACGGTGTACGTGCCCGGGGTCAGTCCGTCGATGCGATAGGTGCCGTCCGGGGCCACGTCGGTACGCGCGGTCGTTCCCGAGGATCCGCGTCCCGACACATCGACACTGATGAGCCCTGTCGTGATGGTGGACCCGGCGGGGACGGACACGGTTCCGGAAAGGGACCCGGTCGTCACCGCGGGAGCCGGCGACGGCTTCGGCGACGCGCTGCGCGTGGGCGTCGGCGTGGGGGTGGGCGACGCACTGCGGGTCGGCGTGGGCGACGCGGTGCGGTCGGGGGTGGGTGTCGGCGTCGCGGTACGCGCGGGGGTGGGCGTCGCCGTGGGCGACGCGGAGCGCACCGGAGTGGGCGAGGGTGTCCGGGTCGGCGCGGGCGTCGCGGTGCCCGTCGCCGCGGGTGCGGGCGTGGTGGCGGGAGTCGTCGCAACGGCACGCGCGGTGGCGGTCGGTGTGGGATCCACGGGGGTGTCCGCCGAGGCGGCCGGCGCGACGAGGAGCGACCCCGCGAGAGAAAGTCCCACCACAGCCGTCGTGAAAGCGTGCAGCATCGAACGCGCAGATCTGCGCATGTTCCCCCCCGGGAGGCCTGACGGCCTGCAGCGCAGGTCGGGTGCCTGCGACATGAACAGCGAGCAAGAGTCCCGCTGGCTAAGTTGTAGCGCACTGTGAACGCGCTGAGCAATATCGCGTTTCACGGCCCGTCGTTTCGCGGGCGGGCGGTACTCGCGCGGCGCGCGGGCGCCTCGCGAGACGCGACGGCCTCAGGCCCGGCGCGAAGCGTCGCGGGAAGGCTCGGTCGTCGCCGAGGACGTCCCCGCACCCAGGATCCGTCCCACCGGCAGGGCGGTCGACGGCATCCGCACGCTCCGCTGCAACCACAGGCAGATGGTGAGGGCGAGGAAGCCCGTCAGCACCTTGTCGATAAGCGACGTGAGCATGTTCCCGGAGAACGCCGCCGCGACGAGGGGAAGACCCTTCGTCTCGAGCATGGCGGTGACGGCATCCGATCCGTGCCCCGGGAATCCGTGGAACAGGATGACGCTGATCGAGGCGCCCACCAGCGAGCACGCCACGCCCGCCACGAGGTTGACGGCGAAGAACCGACCGAGATCACGGCCGCCCCCGAATCGGCGCACGCCGTAGCCCCAGACGAGCGCCCCGACGATGTTCACGAGCGCGTACGGGGGCGCACCGGGCGAGCCGACGCTGAACCCGAGCAGGTTGCTGGTCAGGGCGACGAGGGCGGCCGGCCACGGCCCGAGGACGATCGCCACGATGGCGGTACCGAGCATGTCGAGGTAGATCGACAGTTTGAGTGCCTCGACGACCCCGATGCCGATGAGGTTGAGGGCGACGCCGCCGAGGAGGATGGGGGCCCAGAGGCGCCACCGGTTCGGGGCGCTGTCGATGACGGGATCGCCCTCCTCCGGGGCCCCTGCTTCCGCCCCTTCCGCCTCCGTGGACGCCCGCTGCCGCGGGGCCCGCTTGCCCTCGCGCACCTGGAGCGATCGCTCGACCCACGCGTCCGCGTCCGCGTCGTCGACGTCGAGGGCGATCACGATGTCGCGCAGCAGGACCGGGTCGATCCAGGTGCGTCCGGGACGGAAGGCGTCGTAGACGGTGCTCCGGGGAGGGGTCGCGGCGCCGTGGGGGACCCCGCGCTCGATGCGCATCAGACCGATCCGCCGGACGATGTCGGCGTACGAGCGGCCGGTGCGCTCCTTCAGGGCGAGCAGATCCGCGGCGATCCGGTCGAGGCTGTCGGTCTCATGCCCGGGCGCGGAAGAACTCGCCATGACCATTCCCCCTTCTCGCCCCTCCGCCATGAGGTGGGCGAGAGCCACGCTAGGGCCGCGGGAGATCGGATCCGTGCGCCGCGCTGTACGGAATCGTTCGGAACAGCCCTCAGAACAGGCGCGGAGCCCCCGACTGCACACCCTTCATCTCGTCGTAGTCGAGAGTCAGACACCGGATGCCGCGGTCGGTGGCGAGCACCCGCGCCTGCGGCTTGATCTCCTGCGCCGCGAAGACGCCCGTCACCGGAGCGAGGAGCGGGTCGCGGTTGAGCAGTTCGAGGTAGCGGGTGAGCTGCTCGACACCGTCGATGTCGCCGCGGCGCTTGACCTCGATCGCGACCGTCCCGACGCCGTCGTCGTTGCGCAGCAGGAGGTCGACCGGTCCGATCGCCGTGGGGTACTCGCGCCGGACGAGGGTGAGGTTCTCGCCGACGACCGACACCTGCTCGGCCAGCAGGCGCTGCAGGTCGGCCTCGACGCCGTCTTTGATCAGTCCGGGATCGACGCCGAGGTCGTGCGCGGTGTCGTGGACGATCTCGTGGATGCGCACGAGCAGCGCGTCGCCGGTCTTGGCGTGCGTCACGCGCCAGCGCTCGATCACGCCGTCTTCGACGTCGACCTCGTCGGGGTCTTCGCGCGTCAGGCTGCAGGGCGGGCTCATCCAGTTCAGGGGCTTGTACGAGCCGCCGTCGGAGTGCACCAGCAGGCTGCCGTCGTTCTTGTGCACGAGCAGCCGGGTGGCGAGGGGGAGATGCGCGTTGAGGCGGCCGGTGTAATCGACGGAGCAACGGGCGATGACGAGACGCACCCGACGAGCCTAATCGCGCCCGTTCGTCCCCGGGGACGCCGCGAGGGTCGTCAGATCGATCTCGGATGCCACGAGCCGACACGTCTGGAACCACGTGCCCCGCGCGTCTCGACGAAAGCCGCCGTCGTTCTGGAACACGCCGATGAAGCGGTATCCGGTGCGCCCGATCGCGTCGCGGGTGCGGGCGAAGGTGAGCCGGCGCACGTCGCTCCAGTACGACGTCGGGGACGCCTGCCGGTAGTCCTCGGGTGTGAGCGGGTAGGTGAGCGGCGGTACGGGGAGCGGCGTCTCGCCGTTCTGACGGCGTACCCGGTTCGCCTCCTTCGCCGCGAGCTGGGCGTCGACCGCGTCCGGCGCGGGGTCTGCTTGACCGATGACCACCTCGTCGCCCTCGGGGAAGAGGACGTTGAGCAGCCCCTTCGAGTTGGTCGAGCGGTAGACGCCGTCACCGTTCGCCTCGCTCAGCGTCGGCATCCAGACGGCGTAGCCGGTGTCGCCGAGGCGGAAGCCGCCGCGGAATCGGTCGATCCTGGTCCCCGAACCGTCTCCCCGACCGAAGAGTTCGCGAATCTGTCCGTTGTGCGCGTAGAGGAAGACGTCGTCGGCCCGCAGGCGGCCCGCGGCGAGGGCGATCTGCCAGTCGGCCAGGGCCGTCTGCCAGGGCTCGAAGCGACCCCAATCGAAGTCCCCGGCGATCACCCGCGCTTTGCGCTCACGAATACGCCGCACGGCCTCCGCGAGCTTGGCGTCCACGGCCGCGGGATCGACCGGAAGGCCGTCGTCGTCCGTCTCGACGTCGATGCGGATCTCTTCGTAGTCGGGGATGAGCCTCTCGATATCGGCCGTCCGCCCGGCATCCCTCTGCCGCTCCTCCAGCTCGGAGTGGTGTCCCTCGTCGCACTCGACTCCCACGTGCAGCTGAGGGAAGTACAGATCGATGAAGGCGCGGTGACGCTGATCGTCGCTGGGGGCGGCCGCGGCGAAGTTCGCGAGCCCGACCGCGGGGTTCAGCGCGCGGCGGTCGACGAACTGCTGGGCCACCGGTTGGAGTTGCGGGTCGTCCAACGCGAACCACAGCTGGTTGAGGACGTAGCTCTCGTACTTCTTTCCGGCGGTGCGTGTCGAGAGCGTGCGTACGAGGTACTCGAACGTCGAACGGTGCATGCCGGCGGTGGCGATCTGAGCAGTGGTCATGAGAGGCGCTCCTGTCTGGTCGGGCCTCACTGTAGGAGCGGACGGCCCGCGGGCCGGCGACGGTCGCGGCATCGCGGACGTTCCCGGACGGCAGTGTCCGTTCGGGAACGTTCGGGTCGGTCGCTCGGCGGCGTCCATGCCGCGACCGCGTCGAACGCTCCCTGCCGCTTCGGCGCGACATCACCGAGACCGTGACGCCGGCACCGTCCGGCTGTCCGCCGAAGCGCCTCGCCTCGCCGCCCACGGTCGGCGTCACGGTCAGCGACGCGCGGTCTCGTCGACCTTCTCCTCCTCGACGACGAGCGGCTTCGCCGCGCCCGAGAAGAGACCGGATGCCACGATCAGGCCGACCACGATCAGCAGGGTGTTCAGCAGCCCGATGTGGTCGCCGATCCAGCCCAGGATGGGCGGGCCGCACAGGAACGCGACGTAACCGATGGTCGCGGCGGCCGCCACGCGGGAGGCGGCCTTGGCGGGATCGTCCGCGGCGGCCGACATGCCGATCGGGAAGCCGAGCGAGGCGCCGAGGCCCCAGAGGGCTGCCCCGACGAAGACGAGGGGCCCGTACGGCGCGAGGATGAACAGCAGCAGGCCCGCAGCCGCGGTGCCCGCGAGCACGCGCAGCACGACGACGCGGCCGAGGCGGTCGACCACGGGTCCACCGGCGATGCGGCCGACGGTCATCGCGACCGAGAACACCGCGAGCACGGCCGGACCCGCCTCTTCGGGAGCGCCGTGGCCGTAGACGACCGCGGAGGGCAGCCAGTCGTTCGCGCTGCCCTCGGCGAAGGCCATGCCGAGCATGATGACGCCCAGCGTGTACGTGCGCGGCTCGCGCCACGCCTGCAGCGAGGTGGCGAGGCGCTCGCGCCAGTGCGGGCGCTCCTCGTCGGCGGGGGCGTCCATCGCGACCTCGGCCCGCGGCACGTTGGCGACCGCGACGAAGGCGATCACGAGGATGACGACGGCCATCGCGACGCAGTGCGCGAGCACGGGGATGCCGAGGCTGACGGCGATGAAACCGAGTCCCGCGCCGATGACCGTGCCGAAGCTGAAGAACGCGTGCAGCAGCGGCAGGATCGTGCGGCCCGTGGCCTTCTCGAGCGCCGCACCCTCGACGTTCATCATCACGTCGACCGCGCCGTTGCCGAACCCGAAGAGAGCCAGGCCTACGAGGGCGACGCCGAAGAGCTGCAGGGTGTCGGCGCCGAACCCGATGATGCCCAGGCCCGCGCTCACCAGGATGAGGGCGACGAGCATGCCCGAGCGCGCCCCCACGCGGGCGATCACCGCGGGGGCGACCGAGAGGCCGATGATGGATGCCACGCCCATGCCCAGCAGCAGCAGGCCGACCCCGGAGTTCTCGATGCCGAGCGACTCGCGGATCGCGGGCACGCGCGAGGCCCACGTGGAGATGCTCAGACCGCTCGCCAGGAAGATGGCGCAGATGGCGATGTGCCAGCGCACGAGTTGGGAGCGGGTGAGGGTCGGGGTCATGCGGCCACTGTAGCGAAGCGATACGACATCGATCGAATCGATTCGGAACACCCAGGGGGCGGCGGTAGCATCGGCCCGTGACCACCCGCCGCGCCACCATCAGCGACGTCGCCCGTGAGGCCGGCGTGTCGCCGTCGACGGCATCGGTGGTGTTCAGCGGCAAGACGCCCACGTCCGAAGCGACGAAGGCCCGCGTTCTCGCCGCCGCGGAGGCGCTCGGCTACACCGGCCCCGACCCGCGGGCGGCGTCGTTGCGCCGGGGCCGCAGCGGCATCGTGGGCGTCGTCTTCGACACGCACCTCGGCACGGCCTTCCTCGACCCGGTCACCACGCACATGATGGACGGCCTCGCCGACGGCGTCTCGCGCCTGGGCGCGGCGCTGCTGCTCCTGCGCGACGACGGCGAGACCGTCAGCGAGCCGTCGCTGCACACCGCCCCCATCGACGCGGCCGTGCTGATCGGCTGCAGCCCGCGCATGCGCGACTCCCTCGAGATCGTGCGCGGTCGCGGCATCCCCGTGGTCGTCGTCGAGGGCGACGCGGGCGACGGCGTGCCGCGCGTGCTCCTCGACAACGCCGAGGCTCAGCGGCAGGCCGCGCAGCACTTGTACGACCTGGGCCACCGCGACGTCGTGCTCGTGACACTGCCCTTCGACACCTCGCGGCGGCGCGGATGGGCGGATGCCGAGGCGCCCGTGCGCGTGGACGTGACGGCGGATCGGCTGGCCGGTGCGCGCGAGGTGTTCCCGGAGGCTCCCGTGCTGGCGGCGGCGACGAGCTCGATCGACGAGGGGACGATCGCGGGGCGCACGATCTTCGCCGATCCCGAGCGCCGACCCACCGCCGTCATCGCGCAGAGCGACCTGCTGGCCGCGGGCGTGATCCGCGCGGCCGAGGAGGCCGGACTGCGGGTGCCGCACGACGTCAGCGTCACGGGCTTCGACGGGGTGGTGGTCGACGGCCTCGCGCCGCACGTGCTCACGACGCTCGTGCAGCCGGCGACCGCGAAGGGACGTGCGGCCGGAGAGGCGGTCGCGGCGATGCTCGAGGACGCCGAGCCCTCGGGTCTCGACCTGCGCTGCGTGTTCCGCGCGGGGACGACGACGGCCCCTCCGCCTACCACATGAGGATTCGTGGTCCGCGAACTCTCATGCTCCGCATAGAATAGGTTCGACACCCCGAGAGCCCGGGCATCCGCCCGTCGAACCCGAGGAGGCCCGAACATGTTGCTGTTCCTGGGCGCCTTCGCGGCTCTCCCCCTTTTCCTGCCGTGGCTGGTCTCGAAGATCGGCGCGCGGGCGTTCTACGTCGCCGCGGTCCTGCCTGCTCTCGCCTTCGTTCACGCGATCGTGCTGGCTCCCGCGGTGTTCGCCGGTGACATTCCGTTCGAGGAATACCGCTGGATCCCCGCGATCGACGTCTCGCTGTCGATGCGGATGGACGTGCTCGGGTGGCTCCTGACGCTCGTCGTCACCGGCGTCGGCGCGCTCGTCATGCTCTACTGCCGCTGGTACTTCCGGGGCAAGACGCGGGGGGTCGGGCAATTCTCGGCCGTGCTCCTCGCGTTCGCCGGTGCGATGTACGGCCTCGTGCTGACCGACGACCTCGTCGTGCTCGTGATGCTCTGGGAAGCCACGAGCGTGCTGTCCTACCTGCTGATCGGCTACTACCACGCACGCGCCGCCAGCCGTCGCGCGGCCCTGCAGGCGCTGCTGGTCACCACCCTCGGCGGACTCGTCATGCTGATCGGCGTCGTGCTGATCGTCGTGCAGGCGGGCACCTCGAGCCTGTCCGCCCTCCTCGCCGATCCGCCCACCGGCACCATCGTCGACATCGCGGTGCTCCTGCTGCTCATCGGCGCGCTGAGCAAGTCGGCGATCTTCCCGTTCCACTTCTGGCTTCCGGGTGCCATGGCCGCTCCCACCCCGGTGAGCGCGTACCTGCATGCCGCCGCGATGGTCAAGGCCGGCATCTACCTCATCGCCCGTCTCGCACCGGGCTTCGCCGAGACGCCGTTCTGGCGGCCGACGCTCATCGCGCTCGGCGTCTTCACCATGCTGCTCGGCGGTTTCCAGGCCCTGCGCGAGCGCGACCTCAAGCGCATCCTGGCGTTCGGCACCGTGAGCCAGCTCGGCTTCCTCACCGTCATGCTGGGCTACGGGACGCGGGATGCCGCCCTCGCCGGCGTCGCCCTGCTGCTCAGCCACGCGCTGTTCAAGTCGTGCCTGTTCCTCGTGGTCGGCGTGATCGACCGTCAGCTGAACACCCGCGACATCGGCGAGCTCTCCGGGCTGGGCCGGCAGGCGCCCGTCATGGCGACCGCCTCGTTCATCGCAATCGCCTCGATGGCCGGCGTCATCCCGACCCTCGGGTTCGTGGCGAAGGAGACCGCGCTCACCGCGCTCCTGCACGAGGCCGAGGCCGGAGCGATCTGGGGCGTCGTGGCGCTGATCGGCATCGTCCTCGGCTCCGCTCTCACCGCGGGCTACGGCATCCGCTTCCTCTGGGGTGCGTACTGGACCAAGCGCGACGTCGCGACGACCGAGTGGCCCGACCCGCCCATCGGCTTCCTCTCGGCGCCCGTGCTGCTGGCCGCGGCCTCGCTCGCGCTCGGCATCCTGTCGCCCGTGGTCGACCACTGGCTCGCCCCCTACGCCGACGGTCTGCCCGAGGCCACTCCGGGTGTGGGTGCTCCCGACTACCCGTACCACCTGGCCCTCTGGCACGGGCTCGAGCCGGCCCTGTTCATCTCGCTCGGCACGCTCGCGCTCGGCGCGGCGATCTTCTGGACGGTGCGCAAGACGCAGCTGCACAAGCGGCGCCGCGTGCTGCCGTTCACCGCGAACGACGCCTACAACGTGGCCCTGCGCGGCATCGACCATTCCTCCGAATGGGTCACGGCGCGCTTCCAGCGCGGCTCGCTGCCGTTCTACGTCGGAACGATCTTCATCGTGCTCGTCATCGCCGAGGGCACGGCGCTCTTCGCCTCGTCGGAGTGGCGCGCCCAGCTCGACGCCTGGCACTCGCCGACGCAGCTCATCGCCGCGCCGTTGATGATCGCCGCGGGCATCCTCGCGGTGCGCGCCCGCAAGCGCTACACCGGCGTCGCCCTCGTGTCGGTGACCGGGCTCGGTCTCGTCGTGCTCTTCGCCACGAGCGGCGCCCCCGACCTCGCCCTCACCCAGGTTCTCGTCGAGACCGTCACCCTGGTGGTCTTCGCGCTCGTGCTGCGGCGTCTGCCCGCGCGCATGGGGGAGCAGAACGCCTCGGTGGCGCCCCTGGCCCGGGCCGTGCTCGGCGCGGGCGTGGGTCTGACCATGGCCCTGGTCGCCGTGGTCGCCACGGGAGCGCGACAGGACCTCCCCATCTCGCTCGAGTGGCCGCCCCTGGCCTACGAGATCGGTCACGGCCGCAACGTCGTCAACGTCGCGCTCGTCGACCTCCGCGGCTGGGACACCATGGGCGAGCTGTCGGTGCTCGTCCTCGCGGCCACGGGTGTGGCATCCCTCGTCTTCATCACCGACCGCAGCGACAACCTGTCCCGCCGCTCGGGCACGGCCCGCAGCCGGTCGGGCCTCGGGCGCCGCCGCCCGCTCGTCGAGACCGACAGCGGCGTGCGCGCGCAACGCGTGGGCGAGACCGGCGCGCCGCGCGCGTGGCTCGTGTCGGGCGTCAAGGTTCAGCCCGAGAACCGCTCGATCCTGCTCGAGATCATCATCCGGGTGCTGTTCCACACGGTCATGATCATCTCGCTGTACCTGCTCTTCGCCGGCCACAACCTGCCCGGCGGCGGCTTCGCGGGCGGTCTGGTCGCCGGCCTCGGCCTGGTGATGCGCTACATCGCCGGCGGGCGCTGGGAGCTCGGCGCCGCCGCCCCGACCGACGCCGGACGCCTGCTCGGCGCGGGCATGGCGATCGCCGTGCTGTGCGCGGTCGTGCCGATGTTCTTCGGCTTCGCGCCCCTGCAGAGCTTCACGTTCGAGGGCGAGCTGCCGCTCATCGGCCACTGGGAGTTCGTCACCAGCACGATCTTCGACATCGGCGTCTACCTCGTCGTGATCGGTCTCGTGCTCGACGTTCTGCGCAGCCTCGGCGCCGAGGTCGACCGGCAGTCGCAGCTGCCCGAAGACGCGGAGGTGGTGGACGCGTGAACATCTCCCTCGTTCTCGTCATCGTCATGGCCGTGCTCTTCGCGTGCGGCGTGTACGCGATGCTCGAGCGCAGCCTCACGCGCGTGCTCATCGGCTTCCTGCTGTTGGGCAACGCCGCCAACCTCCTGCTGCTCATCGTCATGGGCCGCCCCGCGCTCGCCCCGTTCTACGACGGCGAGACGGATGCCGCCGACATGTCCGACGCGCTCCCGCAGGCGTTGACACTCACCGCGATCGTGATCACGTTCGCGATCTCGGCCTTCCTGCTCGCCCTCATCTACCGCTCCTGGCAGCTCGGCCAGGCCGACACGGTCATCGACGACGCCGACGACGTCGCCCTGCGCACCCGTACGGCCGAAGAGGTCGAGGACGCGATGGACGAGGAGTCGCGCTCCGACGACGACGACGTCACCACCGACTTCGTCGGCGACGCGGCGAACCCCATCCGCGTCCTGCACCAGGGCGACCTGTCGCAGCTCGTCGACGACGCCCCGGTCGATCGCGTCGCCGTGCGGCGCCGCGGGTCGAACGAGGGCGCGACAGCGCGGAGCGCGACGGCGACGCCGCGACCGACGCCCCCCGCGACCCCCAGGACGGTGATCGCTCGTGAGCGCCCTCGTGCCCCTGCTCGTCGGCATCCCGCTCATCGGTGCCGCGATCAACCTCATCTTCGGCCGTCGCAAGAAGACGCAGATCGTCGTGTCGGTCGCCTCCCTCACGGCCGTGCTCGTGCTCGGGGCGATCCTCCTCGTCGCCGTCGACACCAGCGGTCCCATCGCGGTCGCGATCGCGGCCTGGCAGATCCCGTTGGGCATTGTGCTGTACGTCGACGTGCTCGCGGCCCTGCTGGTCGTCGTGACCAGCATCGTGCTGCTCGCGGTCCTGCTCTTCTCGATCGGCCAGGGGGCGGCCGACAACGACGAAGACACGCCGGTCTCGATCTTCTACCCGGCCTACCTGATCCTGGGCGCGGGCATCTTCAACGCCTTCATCGCGGGCGACCTGTTCAACCTCTACGTCGGCTTCGAGATCCTGCTCGTCGCCTCGTACGTGCTCATCACGCTCGGGGGCACCGAGTCGCGCATCCGCACGGGCGTCGTCTACATCGTCGTGTCGCTGGTGTCGTCGATCCTCTTCCTCGCGGCGATCGCGATGGTCTACGGCGCGCTCGGCACCGTCAACATGGTGCAGATCAGCGAGCGCATGGCGCAGCTCCCGCAGGACACGCAGACGATCCTGCACCTCATGCTGCTGCTCGCGTTCGCCATCAAGGCGGCGGTGTTCCCGCTGTCGTTCTGGCTGCCCGACTCGTACCCGACGGCACCCGCTCCCGTCACGGCGGTGTTCGCGGGCCTGCTGACCAAGGTCGGCGTCTACGCGATCATCCGCACCGAGACGCAGCTCTTCGTCGACAACGACATCAACTTCCTGCTGCTCATGGTCGCCCTCGCGACGATGATCGTCGGCGTGCTCGGCGCGGTGGCGCAGGCCGAGCTCAAGCGCATCCTGTCGTTCACGCTCGTGAGCCACATCGGCTACATGATCTTCGGACTGGCGATCAACACGCCGCTCGCGGTGGGGGCGACGATCTACTACATCGTCCACCACATCATCGTGCAGACGACCCTGTTCCTCGCGGTGGGCCTGATCGAACGCCGCGCGGGGAGCACGTCGATCCTCAAGGTCAAGGGGCTGATGCGCGCGGCACCCCTGCTCGCGGTGCTCTACTTCATCCCCGCGATCAACCTGGGCGGCCTCCCGCCGTTCTCGGGCTTCATCGGCAAGTACGCGCTGTTCGACGCCGCGGCCCAGGTCGGCACGCCCGTCATGATCGTGCTCATCGTCGGCGGTATCGTCACCTCGATCCTGACGCTGTACGCGCTCATGCGCGCGTGGAACCTCTCGTTCTGGCGCGAAGACGACGACTCGGCCGAGACGACCGAGCGCATCGCCTACCTCGGCAACGCCCCCGCGGCGACGATCTCGACCGAGCGCCGCACCATCCCGCGCATCATGACGGTCGCCACCGCCGGCATGGTCATCGTGACGCTCTCGCTGACGGTGTTCGCCGGACCGCTGCTCGACGCGTGCCTGCGGGCGGGCGAGCGCATCTACGGCGGGGTCACCCTCGTGCAGCTGCAGGATGCGGAGGACCCGCGATGAGCCCGACCCGCCGCGCGCAGGTGTCGCTCTTCCTGCACCAGCTGCCGCTCCTGCTGTGGCTGATCGCCCTGTGGATGCTGCTGTGGGGGCAGTTCACATGGCTCGCCTTCGTCACCGGCCTCGTGATGGCGGTCTTCGTCACCCGCGTCTTCCGGCTGCCCCCGGTCGAGCTCTCGGGGCGCATCAACCTCTGGTACGGCCTGATCTTCGTCGTCACCTTCCTCGGCGCCGTCATCAAGGGATCCCTGATCGTCGCGTGGCAGGTCCTCGACGTGCGGCGCCAGCCGGGAGCGGCGATCATCGCGGTACCCCTGCGCGTCGACGACGACGTCATCATGGCCCACACCGCGGTCACGGCATCCCTCATCCCGGGATCCCTCATCGTCGACGTCGATCGCGAGAACCGCACCCTCTACCTGCACACGATCGGGGTGCGCAGCGACGCCGACGCCGAGCACCAGCGCCGCATCGTGCTCGGCTGGGAGGCGCGGATCACGCGCGCCGTCGGCTCGCGCGAGGAGCTGCAGGAGCTGCGCGCCCGCATCGCCGACAGCTCGACGCACCACCACGAGTCCATCGAATCTCCGCGAGAGGGGAGGACCCCGCTGTGAACGCCCTCGTCGTCGTCATCCTCGTCGTCTTCGCCGCCGCCGCGGTGCTCGCCCTCATCCGGCTCGTGATCGGCCCGTCGATCCTCGACCGGGCCGTCGCGGCCGACGTGCTGCTCACCGAGGTGGTCTGCATCCTGGGTGCCGACATGGTGATCAACCACCACACGCGCTCGCTGCCGGCGATGCTCATCATCGCGGCGGTCGGCGTGTTCGGGTCGATCGCGGTCGCCCGCTTCGTCGCGCGGAAGGAGAACCCGCGGTGACCCTCGAATCGGTGCTCGACACCGTCGCCCTCGTGCTCGTGCTGATCGGCGCCGTGCTCTGCCTCACGGCGACGATGGGGCTGCTGCGCTGGCGCGACGTCCCCACACGCCTGCACGCCGCGACCAAGCCGCAGGTTCTGGGCGTGCTGCTCATCGTCATCGCCGTCGCGCTGTCGCTGCGCACGTGGGAGGTGGTCGCCTTCGGCATCCCGATCGTGCTCATCCAGTTCGCCACGGCGCCGCTGGCCGCGCACATGGTCGGCCGCGCCGCGTACCGCAACCGGACGACCGACGAAGAGGGCCTGTACATCGACGAGCTGCAGCACCGCACGGAGCAGCCCGGCTCGACCGGCGCGGAGACACGGCCGGAGAGCTGACCGCTCAGCGCGCGTCAGCGACGCGGATGCCGGGATTCAGAGCGCGCCCGCGAGGGCTCGGCCGACCGTCCGGCCCGTGAAGAGGCAGCCTCCGAGGAAGGTCCCCTCGAGGGCGTTGTATCCGTGGGCGCCGCCCCCGCCGAAGCCGGCCGCCTCGCCCGCGGCGTAGAGTCCCTCGATCGGTCGGCCCGCGGCATCCAGGGCGCGTCCGCTGAGGTCGGTCTGGATGCCGCCGAGCGACTTGCGCGTCACGACCCACAGGCGCACCGCGATGAGGGGGCCGTGCGCGGGATCGAGCAGCGCGTGGGGCTTCACCGTGCGGAAGATGCGGTCGCCGAGGAAGCGGCGGCTGTTGCGGATGCCCATCGCCTGCGCGTCCTTCGAGTACGGGTTCACGAGCTCGCGGTCGCGTTCGACGATCTGCCGGTGGATCGCCCCCTCGTCGAGAAGTCCGTCACCCGTGAGGGCGTTCATCTTGCGCACGAGTTCACCGAGGGTGTCGGCGACGACGAAGTCGGCCCCGCGCGTCTTGAACGCCTCGACGGGTCCCGGGGCGGTCCGCCCGAGGCGACTGCGCAGGAGCAGTCCGAGGTCGCGGTCGGTGATGTCGGGGTTCTGCTCCGACCCCGACAGCGCGAACTCCTTCTTGATGATCGTCTGATCGAGCACGAACCAGGAGTAGTCGTAGTCGGCGATGTCGGGGGTGGTGCGCAGGATGCGGAGGGTGCCCAACGTGTCGTATCCGGGCAAGCCGGGAGTGGGGAGCCGTCGCCCCCGGGCGTCGAGCCACAGCGACGAGGGACCGGGGAGGATGCGGATCGCGTGGCCGGGCCACACCGGGGCGAAGTTCTGCACGCCCTCGGTGTAGTGCCACATGCGGTCGCGGTTGACCAGTCGCACGCCCTGGGAGGCGGCGATGTCGAGCATGCGCCCGTCGACGTGGGCGGGGACGCCGGTGACCATCTTCTTCGGCGGCGTGCCCAACCGCTCCGGCCACCACGCGCGCACGCGGTCGTGGTCGCCGCCGATCCCGCCGGTGGCGATGACCACCGCCTGGGCCGACAGCTCGAACGTCGACACCTCGTCGCGCGACGACGACACCCCGCGGGCCGCGTCGTCGGGTGCCAGGATCGCCCCGCGGATGCCGGTGACCCGGCCGCCCTGGAACACCAGACCGTCGACGCGATGGCGGAAGCGCAGGTCGAGGGCGCCGTCCGCCGCGGCGGCGCGGGCACGATCGGCGAACGGCTCCGAGATCCCGGTGCCGGTGCCCCACGGCACGTGGAAGCGGGGGACCGAGTTGCCGTGCCCGTCCGCCGTCAGCGACCCGCGCTCGGCCCAGCCGACGACGGGAGTGAACCGCACGCCCTGCTCGTGCAGCCAGGCGCGCTTCTCGTCGGCGGCGAACTCGACGTAGGCCCGCCCCCACTTCTTCGCCCACTCGTCCTCGGCGAGGGGACCCTCGAGCCGATCCCAGCCCGCCGAGCCCTGCCAGTCCTGCCAGGCGAGGTCGAACGAGTCGCGCACGCCGAGCCGTCGCTGCATGGGGGAGTCGACGAGGAAGACCCCCCCGAATGACCAGAACGCCTGTCCGCCGAGATTCGCCGCATTCTCCTGATCGACGATGAGCACGCGCTTGCCCGCTCGGACGAGCTCGTTGCTCGCGACCAGACCGGCCAGTCCCGCGCCCACGACGATGACATCGGCATCCATCGGTCTCCTCCTCCGCGCGGCGACGGCGACGCGCGTTCCTTGCATCATCTCGCGGGATGGGTGTGCATCTCGCAGGCCCGCACCCGATTCGCTGCGTGTGCGCCGCGAAGCGTCAGACGCCCGCCTCCCGCACGTCGCGCTCGGCCTGAGGGGAGGGGCTGCCCTCGGCGGGGTCGGGTGTCTCGGTGCGGTGGTCGAGCTCGCGCGCCTCGCGCTCGTCGCGGCGCCCCTCGGCCAGGAACGCCAGCCGGTTCAGGCACTCGTGGTTGCGGGCGATCAGGAGCGGCTTCCACAGCAGCGAGGGGAGCAGGGCGGCGGCGCCCGAGACGGGCTCTTCGAGGATCGTCACGGCGATGCCGTCGCCGTGCGGGCGCACGTCGATGCGGATGACCCCGCGCCCGAGGATGCCGGCCTCCGGCCGCAGGCGCAGCCGACGCGGCGGGTCCCACTCGACGATCTCGGTCTCGTCGTGGATCATCACCGGCCACACGCCGAGCGAATGGTGGATGCGGGTGCCTTCGCGCGGCCACTCCGCGTCGACGTCTCGCATGCGAGCGGCGCCCACCACCCACACGGGATAGAGCCAGCCGTCGGAGAGCACCGCGAACAGGTCGTCGGCAGTGCAGCGCATCAGGCGCGTGTTGCGGGCGGCCATGGCACTGCATCCCTCCGGTCGGCGTGCTCCGACTGTAAGGGGTCGGCGTCGAAGGCGGTGAACCCCTTGACCGAGAGGGGCGGAGCCCGGGTCCCTTCGACAGGCTCAGGGACCTTCCCCAGGCTCAGGGACCTCGGGGGAGAGGTCGCTGAGCCTGTCGAAGCGACCGGGTCGGGCAGGACGAACGAGGCCCGGGGCCCCGCGCAGGGGGAGGCGGAGCCCCGGGCCGGTCTGATCAGCCGTGCGTGATGTCGGTCACCACGCCCTTCGCGAGGCGCAGTCGACGGCGTGCCCGACGGGCCACCGCGGAGTCGTGCGTGACCATCACGAGCGTCAGCCCCTCGGCGTTGAGCGTCTCGAGCACGTCGAGGATCTCGTCGCGCATGCTCTCGTCGAGGTTGCCGGTGGGCTCGTCGGCGAGCAGCACGCGGGGCTGCTTGGCGACGGCCCGGGCGATCGCGACGCGCTGCTGCTGACCGCCCGACAGTTCCCCGGGCCGGTGGTCGGCACGGTCGGCGAGACCGACGCGTGTGAGCGCCTCGGTGACCCGCCGGTCGCGCTCCGCGCGGTCGAGGTGCAGCGGCTCGAGACCCATGTCGACGTTCTCGGCCGCGGTCAGGGTGGGGATGAGATTGAAGCCCTGGAACACGAAGCCGATCTCCTCGGCGCGCAGGCGGCTCAGCTGGGCGTTCGAGGCCGTCGCGATGTCGACCTCGCCGAGCGTCACCGACCCGCTCGAGGGGCGGTCGAGCGCGCCGAGCATCTGCAGCAGCGTCGACTTGCCGCCGCCGGTGGGGCCCTGGATGGTGACGAAGTCGCCCGCCGCGATCTCGAGGTCGACGCCCGCGAGGGCCTGCACGGTGCGATCGCGCTGACGATAGGTGCGCGAGACCTTCGAGAGGCGGTACGCGGTGGCGGTGGAGGTGGGAACGGTGAGGGTCATGATGTCTCCTTCGAAGAACGGGGGATGCCGCTCACGCGACCGAACGGAGGGCGGCGGCGGGGCTGAGGCGAGCGGCACGCCATCCGCCGAAGGCTCCGGCGAGGACGCCGCCGAGCACGGCGATGCCGACCGCGGCCAGCACGACCACGGGGGTGACGGGGGCGCTCAGCACGATGTCGGTGGCCTGCGCCGCCGCCCGCCCGAAGCCGCCGGGGCCACCGGCGCCGGGACCCCCCTGCCCTCCGGGACCGCCGGAGGTGCTCGCCGCGACCGAGACGGTCGGCGAGATGACGTTGACGAGCAGGATTCCGCCGAGCCCGAGGATCAGGCCCGCGACGCCGCCGAGCAGGCCCTGCACGAGCGACTCGCCCGCGACCTGCCGCACGATGCGCGCGTTCGACCAGCCGATGGCCTTCAGCGTGCCGAACTCGCGGGTGCGACGGGCGACGCCCGAGATCGTGAACAGCACGGCGAGGGCGAGGGCGACGAGCAGCACGACGAGGCTGAGCCACGTGCCGAGGTTCGAGATCATCGTCGACGCGCTCGAGAGCGATCCCGAGACGGTCGAGGCGAGCTCGGACTGCGAGCTGACGGTCGCGTCCGGAAGCGCCGCGGTGATCTCGCTCTGCACCTGGTCGATGGCATCCGCCGAGTCGGCCTGCACGTACACGGTCGACACCACGTCGCCGACGCCGGCGAGCGTCTGGGCCACGTCGAGGGGGAGGTAGACGTTCGCGGCGGTGTCGGCGTCGGCCGAGGCGGAGGCGACGATTCCGACGATCTGCATCGCGGTGCCGCCCACGTCGATGGTGCCGCCGACGCTCAGGCCCGCGCTCGCCGCGTACGTCGCGTCGATCACCGCGACGTTCGTTCCGGCATCCGCCGCCTCCAGGGCACGGCCCTCGCTGACCGTGACGGACGAGAGGGGACCGACGGATGCCGCCGGGTCGACGCCCAGCACGCTGAAGGAGTCCACGCCGAAGGCGCTGCCGCCGTCGCCGCCGGGTCCGCCCGCCGGGGGTTCGCCCATGCCCCCGCCCTGCGACGCGTCGGTGCCGGTGCCGCTGTCGGCGCTGCGGTCGGGGATCTCGCCCGAGAACGTCGTGTTGGTCAGGGCCAGGGCGCCCGTCGCCGCGGACACGCCGTCGAGACCGGTCACCGTGCTCACGGTCGAGGCGTCGAGCGTCCCGCGCATCATGTCGGTCATCAGGCGCGACTGGCTGAGGGTCGTGGTGCCGTCGCTCGAGGCCCCGTCGTCGGCGCCGAAGTCGAAGCGCGGTCCGCCGCCGCCCTCGCTCGGCTGGGTCTGCGCCCCGGTGACGGTGAGGTCGGTGCCGACGCCGTAGACCGACGACAGCGCCTGCGACTGCGCGTCGCGCACGCCCGCCGACAGGGCGTTGACCACGATGACGAGGGCGATCGCGATCGCGAGTCCGACCGCGACGATCACGGTCTGTTTGGTGCGGCCGGCGAGTTCGCGCCGCAGGTAGGTGCCGTACATGCTTCTCCTTCCGGACGCGGGGTGCGGCCGTCGGAGTGACGGTAAGAACGGCACCCTCACCGCCGCCTCACGGTTTCTATGAAGCGCGTATGTCGCGGTGACAGGGCTGCGGAGGGCGGGCATGCTGGCATCCATGACCTCCCGACCCGCCCCCCTGCTGCGCCCCGACGGCTCGCCGATCCGCGCGCTCGTCGTCGACGACGAGGCCAACCTGAGCGAACTGCTGCGCATGGCGCTGCAGAACGAGGGGTGGGACACCCGCACGGCCGCCGACGGTCAGGAGGCGCTCGCCGTCATCCGCGACTTCGACCCCGATCTGCTCGTGCTCGACATCATGATGCCCGGGCTCGACGGCATGGGGTTGCTCGCGCGCGTCCGGGCCGCGGGCAACGACGCGCCCGTGCTGTTCCTGACGGCGAAGGATGCCGTCGAAGACCGCATCGCGGGCATCTCGGCGGGCGCCGACGATTACGTCACGAAGCCCTTCAACCTCGAGGAGGTCGTCGTGCGGCTGCGGGGGATGGCCCGGCGCCACGTCGCCGCGGCCGCCGACGCCGATCCGCGCCTGCGCGTCGGCGATCTCACGCTCGACGAGGAGGCGTACGAGGTCGAGCGCGGCGGCATCCCGGTCAAACTGACCGCGCGCGAGTTCGAACTTCTGCGCTACCTGATGCAGAACCCGCGACGGGTGCTGAGCAAGGCGCAGATCCTCGACCAGGTGTGGAGCTACGACTTCGGCGGCGACGGCAGCGTCGTGGAGATCTACATCTCGTACCTGCGCAAGAAGATCGACACCCTCGGCGAACCGCTCATCCACACGGTGCGCGGCGTCGGCTACACGATCAAGGCGTCATGACCGCGTCCGCCGTGTCGCGGCATCCGTCGTCGCGGCGGCCGTCCGGTCGGCGCTCGCCGGGGCGGCGCTGGACGCTGCGCCGCACCCTCGTCGTCGGAACCAGCCTGCTCGTCGCGCTCGCCTTCGTCGTCATGAGCCTCGCGACGATCGTGTCGCTGCGCTCGTTCACCCTCGACCGCCTCGATCAGCAGGTGAGCGAGGGCCTGTCGTTCGCGGCCGGTCGCGGGTCGTTCGAGAACCGCGGCGGATCCCCACCCGCACCCAATCAGGGCCAGGGCCAGGATGCCGATCGCCCCGCGCCGCGGATCGGATCGCTGCAGGCGGTGGTCGCCGCCGACGGCACCGTGCGCACCTCCGACTACACCCGCAGCGACGGCACGCAGGTGCAGCTGACCGCGGAGCAGGTGGCCCTGCTGCGGGCCGATGTGCCGACCGACCGCACCCCGGTCACGATCGATCTCGGCGGCGACCTCGGGTCGTTCCGGATCGCCGCGGCCGAGGTCAACGGCACCACGGTGTTCGCGGGCAACTCCGAGGCGGACGTGTCGGCGACCACGACCGCGCTGACCGTCATCCTGCTCGCGGTGAGCGCGGCGACCCTGCTGATCGCGGTTCTCGGTCTCTCGCTCTTCGTCCGCCGGAGCCTGCGCCCGCTCGATCGCGTGGCCGAGGTGGCACAGCGCGTGTCGACGCTCTCGCTCGCCGCCGGGAGCGTCGAGATCCCCGACCGCGTGGCCGCCGCCGACACCGACCCGGCAACCGAGGTGGGTCGGGTCGGGTCGTCGCTGAACGGTCTCCTCGGTCACGTGCAGACCTCTCTCGCCGCCCGCCAGCACAGCGAAGACCAGCTGCGCCGGTTCATCGCCGACGCGAGCCACGAACTGCGCACGCCGCTGTCGAGCATCCGCGGGTACGCGCAACTGTCGCTCGGCGAGGACGCGCCGATGACGCCGACGCAGGCGCGCTCGTTCGACCGGATCGAGTCGGAGGCCACGCGCATGGCATCCCTCGTCGACGACCTGCTCCTGCTGGCGCGCCTGGATGCCGGCCAGCCTCTGCGCCGCGAGGAGGTCGAGCTGACGCTGCTCGCGGTCGACGCCGTCAGCGACGCGCAGGCGGCGGATGCCACCCACGTGTGGCGCCTCGACGTCACCGACGACCTCATCTCGGTGACGGGCGACGAGAACCGTCTGCGGCAGGTGGTGGCGAACCTGCTGCGCAACGCCCAGGTGCACACCCCGCCCGGCACGACCGTCACGCTGTCGCTCGCCCGCGACGGGGGAGAGGTGGTGCTGCGCGTCGCCGACGACGGACCGGGCATCGACCCCGCGCTCGCGGGGCGCTTGTTCGACCGGTTCGCGCGCGGCGACGACTCCCGCAACCGGGATGCCGGCAGCACGGGTCTCGGTCTGTCGATCGCGCAGGCGATCGTCGAGGCGCACGGCGGCAGCATCGCGGTCGAGAGCGAGCCCGGGCGCACGACGTTCGCCGTGCGCCTGCCGGTGTGACCCGTCCCTCCTGCGTGAGTCGCCAGAAATCGTCGCTGGGGAAGGTGTCGAAGCGACGAAACTTGGCGACTCACGCGGGATGCGGAGGGGGATCAGGCTCGCGGGGCTCCGGCGCTTTCGCGGACGACGAGCTCCGGGGTGACGGCGGAGTCGGGCGAGGAGTGGCCCTCGGTCAACCAGCTGCCGAGCAGCGCGAAGGTGCGCCGGCCCAGATCGACGAAGTCCTGGCGGACCGTCGTGAGGGCGGGGGTCCACATGCGGGCGAACGGCTGGTCGTCGAAGCCGACGATGCTGACATCGTCCGGGATCCGTCGCCCGACCTCCTGATAGGCGCGGGCGACGCCGATGGCGAGCTCGTCGTTGCCGCAGAGCACGGCGGTCGTCTCGGGCATGCCGAGGAGCGTCTGGGCGACGTCGTACCCGGACGTCGGCGAGTAATTCGCCCGCAAGACGGCGGGGACGCTCGCCCCGGCCTCCTCGAGCGCGGCGCGCCAGCCCCACTCGCGACCCGTCCCGGGCCGGGTGGCGGGGATTGCGACGTGGTGCACGGTGCGATGCCCTTGCGCCAGCAGGTACTTCGTAGCCTCGTACCCTCCCGCGTAGTCGTCGAGGAACGCGTGGGGGACCTCGCCCGGCGGTCGGCGCGCCCCGGCGGCCGCGACGACGGGCACGGTCTTCGGCATGGCCGCGAGTGTCTGCACGCCCAGGTCGTCGAACTCGATCACGATGGCCCCCGCCAAGGGCTGGGAGAGCGCGCCGTCGATCGCCGCCGCGATGGCGCGCGGATCGTCGGACTCGACCACGGCGATCATGACGACGTAGCCGGCGGCCCGTGCGGCCTCCTCGATGCCCTGCAGCGTCGCGGCGTAGCCGTAGCGGATCGTGTTGCGGGCGAACACCGCCACCGTCGAGCGTCGCCCGCTCACCAGCGATTGGGCGGCGGCGTTAGGTCGGTAGCCGAGCTCGGCGACCGCCGCCTCCACCTTCTGGCGCAGGCGGTCGCTCACGGGGGTCCGGCCTGACAGGACGCGCGAGACCGTCGACAGGCTGACCCCCGCCTTCTCGGCCACGTCGACGATTCCCGGGACATCTCGATCGAGCGGCATCACCCGATCCTAGTGACCAACGTTTTCTCCGACGAAGACCGATTTCTGACCAACGTTTGCAGGATGCGGTTGCCCGTGCTACTTTGACCAACGTTTGCAGGACCCGATGAGGGGTCCTCATGGAAGGCGACGACGCAGTGACCACCCACGTGATGACCGAGATCGCAGACGAGCTCGCAGCCCCTTGGCCCGCGGCCGTGACGCTGCGTGCGGCGGGTGCGGCCGTCATCCTGGGACTTCCCGCCGACGCGCTCCCCTTCGTCATCCACTGGGGCGGCGACATCGGTGCCCAGGATGCCGACTCCCTCCGCGAGCTCTCGCTCCACGCGCAGCCTCCCCTCGCCACCAACGGCGTCGACGTGCCCGTGATCGTCGGTCTCCTGCCGGAGAACTCCGCCGGGTGGACGGGGACGCCGGGACTGTCCGGACACCGCGCCGGGCGCGCGTGGTCGACGCGATTCGTTCCGACCGACGTCGACATCGCCGACGACGCCTCGAACGGCGGGTCCGTGCGGGTGGAGGCGGTCGATCTCGACGCGCGCCTCGCGCTCACCCTCAAGATCGAGATGCTCCCGAGCGGATTGCTGCGACTCTCGGCGGAGCTGCGCAACGACGGCGACGACACCTACACCGTCGACGCCCTGCAGCTCGCGCTGCCCGTTCCCACCCGCGCCGACGTCGTGCACGACATGGCCGGTCGCTGGGGCAAGGAGAAGGTCGCCCAGTCCCGGCCCTTCACGGTCGGCTCGCACCTGCGCGAGGGCCGCCATGGGCGCACGGGCGCCGACGCCGCGGCCTTCCTCGCCGCCGGGACCGGCGACCTCGACTTCGCCCAGGGCGAGGTGTGGGGCCTGCACGTGGCCTTCAGCGGCAACCATCGGGTGCTCGCCGAGCGCGCCTTCTCCGGCGAGCGGCTGCTTCTCGGCGGCGAGCTCCTCTTGCCCGGCGAGATGCCCTTGGCGCCGGGGGAGTCGTACGCGACGCCCGCCGTCTACGCGGGGTACGGCACCGGCCTCGACGCGGTCGCCGCCCGCTTCCACACCCACCTCCGTTCGCGTCCCTCGCACCCCCGCACCGCGCGTCCCGTCGTGATGAACGTGTGGGAGGCGGTCTACTTCGACCACGACCTCACGCGTCTGCTCGAACTGGCCGACGCCGCCCAGCGGGTGGGTGTCGAGCGGTTCGTGCTCGACGACGGGTGGTTCGGCTCGCGGCGCGACGACACCTCGGGGCTGGGCGACTGGGTCATCGCCGAAGACGTCTGGGGCGGCGGACGGTTCCGCGCCCTCGTCGAGGGGGTCAAGGGCCGAGGCATGCAGTTCGGGCTCTGGTTCGAGCCCGAGATGGTCAACGTCGCGTCGGAGCTCGCCACCGCCCACCCCGAGTGGCTGCTGCAGGTGCCCGGCCGCCTGCCGGTCGACTTCCGGCATCAGCAGGTGCTCGACCTGTCGCACCCGGGCGCCTATGCCCACGTCCGCGATCAGATCGTCTCGCTCGTGCGCGAGTACGGCATCGACTACATCAAGTGGGACCACAATCGCGACCTGATCGAGGCGGGGTCCACCCGCACCGGTCGCGCGGGCGTCCACGAGCAGACCCTTGCCACGTACCGTCTCCTCGACGACATCCGCCAGGCCTGCCCGGGGCTGGAGATCGAGTCGTGCTCGTCGGGAGGCGCGCGCATCGACCTCGGCATCCTGGAGCACACCGACCGCGTGTGGGCGTCGGACTGCATCGACGCCCGCGAACGTCAGCAGATCCAGCGGTGGACCGCGCAGCTGCTGCCGCCGGAGCTCGTCGGCAGCCATGTCGGCGCCGACCGCGCGCACACCACCCGTCGGCGCCTCGACCTCGACTTCCGCGCGGCCACCGCCCTCTTCGGCCACTTCGGCATCGAGTGGGACCTCATCACCGCCTCCGACGACGAGATCGAGCGGCTCGCGGCCTGGGTGGCCTACTACAAGGACGTGCGCCAGCTCATCCACACGGGAACGACCGTCCGCCGCGAGCTCGAGGGCGGCGACGTCTGGCTGAACGGCGCGGTGAGCATCGGCCGCGATCGCGCGCTGTACGCGGTCGTCCTCCGCGAGCGTCACGTCACCTGGCCGGCGGGGCGCGTGCGCCTCCCGGGGCTCGACCCCGACCGCGAATACCGCGTGCGCATGGGCGGTCCTGGACCGCTGCCGGCGTACGACCCCCGCATCCACCCGTCGTGGTTCCGCAGCGGCACCACCCTGACGGGAGCCGTCCTGCAGGAGATCGGGCTGCACGTGCCCGCGCTGGATCCCGACAACAGTGCCCTTCTCGAAGTGGAGGTCGTGCGATGAGCACCCCGACCCGATCGGTCGACACGCGGTCCCTCGACACGCGCGCGATCGTCGCCCCGAAGACGAAGCGCCGTCGGCGCGGCGACGCGAAGGTCGCCCTCTTCTTCATCGCCCCCGCCGCCCTCGGGTTCCTCGCGTTCTACCTGATCCCGTCTCTGCGCGGCATCTGGTTCAGCTTCACCGACCAGAACCTCATCGGTGCCGGGAAGTTCGTGGGGCTCGAGAACTACACCCGGATGCTGGCGGACCCGCTGTTCTGGAATTCGCTCGGCGTCACCGTCGAGTACGTGGTCATCAACATCGGCGTGCAGACGGTGCTCGCCGTCGGGATCGCGGTCCTCATGCATCGCCTCACCCGGTCGGCCGTCATCCGCGGCATCATCCTGCTGCCCTACCTCGTCGCCAACGTGGTCGTCGCCCTGGTCTGGTTCTGGATGATGGACTACTCCACCGGCATCATCAACGTCTTCATCGACGCCCTCGGCGGCGACCGTATGGCCTTCTTCGGCAGCGAGACGCTCGCGATCCCGACCATCGCGCTCATCAACGTGTGGCGTTACGTCGGCTACACCGCTCTGCTGGTCTTCGCGGGCTTGCAGACCATCCCGACCCAGCTCTACGAGGCGGCCGCGCTCGACGGCGCCTCCGAGGTGCGGATGTTCCGCTCCATCACGCTGCCGTTGCTGCGCCCCGTGCTGGCGCTGGTGCTGGTGATCACCGTCGTCGGGTCGTTCCAGATCTTCGACACCGTGGCGGTCACGACCGAGGGCGGACCGATCAACTCCACCCGCGTCATCTACTACTACATCTACCAACAGGCCTTCGAGAAGTTCGACCTCGGCTACGCGTCGGCCATGTCGGTGTTCCTGCTGGTCGTGTTGGCCGTCGTCGCCTACTTCCAGCTCAAGATCATGCGCTCGAACTCGTCGGATCTGGCCTAGGAGCCCCTCATGACCGCTGTCGCCACGCCGCCCCGCGTCACCCGCCCTGAGCCGACCCCCGTGGACCCCCGCCGCGCGGCGCCCCGCCGCCGCCGCATCGGGCTCGGACGCATCCTCGCCTGGTCGGCCCTCGTCGTCCTGCTCGTCGTGACGCTGTTCCCGTTCTATTGGATGCTGCGCACCGCGCTGTCGACCAACACCGCGCTGTACACGAACGCCGGCAGTCTGCTGCCGGTCGAGTTCAGCTGGGGAGGCTTCGCCCGCGTGCTGGGTCTGTCGTCACCCGCCGAGGCGGCGGCCGAGGGCGGCACGACCGGGTCGATCGATTTCTGGCTGTACCTGCGCAACACCGTGATCGTGGCTACCGTGATCACCGTCGGTCAGGTGCTGTTCTCCTCCATGGCCGCCTACGCTTTCGCGCGTCTGCACTGGAAGGGCCGCGACGCCGTGTTCTTCCTGTTCCTGACCGCGTTGATGATCCCGCCGATCTTCGTGCAGCTGCCGAACTTCATCCTCATCCGCGACCTGGGCCTGCTGAACACCCTGGCGGGCATCATCCTGCCGTTCTTCTTCATGACGCCGTTCGCGATCTTCTTCATGCGCCAGTTCTTCCTCGGCATCAGTCGCGAGGTCGAGGAGTCCGCCAAGATCGACGGTGCCGGGCACCTGCGCATCTTCTTCCGGATCGTGCTGCCCATGTCGTCCACTCCCGTGTTCACGCTCGCGCTGCTGACCTACATCACCGCATGGGGCGAGTACTTCTGGCCGCTGCTCGTGGGCCGCGCCGACGACTCGCGGGTGCTCACGGTGGCCCTCGGCATCTTCCGCTCCCAGACCCCGCAGACGGGCCCCGACTGGGCCGGTCTCATGGCGGGGACGCTCATCGCGGCCCTGCCGATCTTCGTCCTGTTCGTCCTCTTCGGCCGCAAGCTCGTCGACAACCTCGGCTACTCCGGCATCAAGTGATCCCCCCGCCCCTCATCTCCCGCCCGGCGACCCGAGAGCCGGGCGGGGAGCCCCACCCGCACGTCCACTCCTGAAAGGCACTCCCATGCGCACCACCTCACGCGCGCGCCGCACCGTCGCGGTCGCCGTCGTCGCCGCGGCCGTCCCCGTCATCCTCGCCGGGTGCTCCTCGGCCGGGGGCCCCGGGGCCTCCGGCGGCAGCACCATCACCTACTGGCTCTGGGACAGCAACCAGCAGCCCGCCTACCAGCAGTGCGCGGACGATTTCCAGAAGTCGTCGGGCGTCACGGTGAAGATCGAGCAGTTCGGCTGGTCGGACTACTGGCAGGGCCTGACCACCGGCTTCGCCTCGGGCACCGCTCCGGACGTCTTCGCCGACCACCTGTCGTACTACCCCGAGTTCGTGTCCCAGGGGCAGCTTCTCGACATCTCCGACCGCGTCGAGAAGGACGGCGTCGATCTCGGCATCTACCAGGACGGCCTCGCCGACCTGTGGACCACGCAGGAGGGGGGTCGCTACGGCCTGCCGAAGGACTTCGACACCGTGGCGACGTTCTACAACGAGAAGATGGTGACGGATGCCGGCTACACGGCCGACCAGCTGTCGGATCTCGCGTGGAACACCGCCGACGGCGGCTCGTTCGAGAAGCTCGTCGCCCACCTCACGGTCGACCAGAACGGCGTGCGCGGCGACGAGGCCGGCTTCGACAAGTCGAAGGTGGCGGTGTACGGCCTCGCGCTCAGCGGCAACGGCCTGAACGCGAGCGGCCAGCAGACGTGGTCGCCCTACGCCCTCGGCAACGACTGGTACTACGGCGACAAGACGCCGTGGACCAGCTCGTGGAACTTCGGCGACAAGGCCTTCACCGACACCCTCGCCTGGTACAAGGGCCTGATCGACAAGGGCTACATGCCCAGCGTCGACATCGCCCTGTCGGAGCAGGACCCGCTCAACGGTTACCTCGCCGGTCGCTACGCCCTCGTCACCGACGGCAGCTGGATGAACGGCTCGTACCTCGGTCAGGACAAGGTCGCCACGAAGGTCGCCCCCACCCCGGTGGGCCCGAGCGGTGAGCGCGCCAGCCTGTTCAACGGTCTCTCCGACGGCATCTGGGCCGGAAGCAAGAACCAGGATGCCGCATGGCAGTGGGTCAAATACCTCGCTTCCGCCGACTGCCAGGACGTCATCGGCGATGCCGCCGTCGTCTTCCCGGCGGTGAAGTCCTCCACCGCCAAGGCGGAGGCCGCGTTCAAGGCCAAGGGCTGGGACGTCACCGGGTTCACCGAGCAGGTGACCGACGGCACCACCAAGCTGCTGCCCATCGCCGACCACTGGTCGGACGTGAACGACACCATGAAGGCCGCCATCGAGTCCTACCTCAAGGGCGCGTCCGACGCCGGCGCACTGAAGACCGCGAACGATCAGGTCGACGCCCTCTTCAAGTGACTCGACACCCGGGGTGCCCGTTCCGCAGCGGGCGCCCCGGGCCACACCTCACCGTGACGCGTCGTGAGCGTCACGCCCGAGACCCGGCATCCATTCGCCCCTCTTCCCCTCCCGGCGCGCTGTCGCGCCGTCCCACCGCAGGATCCCGCCCCACCGTACGAAGGAGTACACGTGACCCGCCCCCGCCTGAACCTCGCGCGAGCGACCGCCTGCACGGCGCTCTCCGCGCTGGTGATCTCCGGCCTCGCCGTCGGAGCCGCCGCACCGGCGAACGCCGCAACCGTCGACGTCATCGGCGTCGACTTCAGCAAGACCGACGGTGCCGTCAAGGGCGGCGCATCGGGCATGCTCTACGGCCTGTCGGACGACGGCGTGCCCACCGACCCGATCCTCGCCGGCGCGAGCCCCAAGAACGTCACGCAGAAGGCCCCGCACGGGGCGCAGCACCCCAACGGCGACCCGCTCCAGGTCGAGGACTCGTTCTTCGACAACGGCGGCCAGTACTTGATGACCAACATCCAGGACTACTACCCCGACTGGGCGTACAACGGCGGCAAACGGCCGTCCGACTTCTCCACCTACCTCGACATCGTGCGCAAGGTGGTCAAGAGCGTCGTCGACGAATCCGACCACCCCGAGAAGTACGTCTTCACGCCGTTCAACGAGCCCGACGGAGGCAACTGGTACGGCGACTGGGGGGCCATGAAGGACACCTACCTCCAGGATTGGAAGGCCGTCTACCAGGCCATCAAGGAGGTTTACCCCGACGCGAAGATCGCCGGCAACGGCGACACCCGTTGGCAGCCCGATCGCACGCGCGACTTCCTCAGCTACGCGAAGGCCAACGGCGTGCTGCCTGACATGTTCACGTGGCACGAGCTCAGCCGCAGCAGCCTGCAATATTTCCGTCAGCACCTCGCCGACTACCGCAAGATCGAGAGCGACCTCGGCATCGCGGCTCGCCCGGTCAACATCACCGAGTACGCGATGCGCCGCGACATGTCGGTGCCCGGCAACCTCGTGCAGTGGTTGGCGATGTTCGAGGACGAGAAGGTCGACGCGCAGACGGCGTATTGGACCTACGCCGGCAACCTCAACGACAACATGGCCAAGAACAACAGCGCCAACGGCGCGTGGTGGCTCCTCAAGTGGTACGGCGACCTCTCCGGCCAGACCGTCTCGGTCACCCCGCCCGCCCTCAACGCGCCCGACACCCTGCAGGGCATCGGCGCGGTCGACACCGCGAAGAAGCAGGCCACCGTGCTGTTCGGCGGCACGAACAACGCCACGCGCCTCGACCTGTCCGGCCTCGACCCGGCCGTCTTCGGCAGCACCGTCGACGTGCAGGTGCGCGAGGCGGAGTGGTCGGGTCAGGAAGGCGAGGCCCAGGCACCGCCCGTCGTCGTGACCAAGAGGGTGGCTGTCGGCGGCACCATCCAGATCGATGTGCCGAGCTCCAACCGTCTCGACGCCTACCAGGCCGTCATCACGCCGGCCCTGCCCACGGCCCCCGTCGTGGATTCGACGTGGTCGACGAGCATCGAGGCCGAGAACACGGCGCTGAAGGACGTGACGGCGTACACCCAGGATCCGGCCGCGGACTGGACCTTCTCGGCATCCGGAGGTCGTGATGTCGGGTCGACCAACAAGGCGACGTCGTCGCTGACCTGGACGGTCGACGTGCCCACGACCGGCACCTACCGCTTCGGGGCGATCGCGGGCGTCAACGGCAGCAAGATCGGGCCGGGATCGCACGCGCTGTTCGTCGACGGCACGAAGGCCGCCACCATCGACTACGAGGCGGGCTTCGACTGGAGCTACCGCGGTCGCGGCGAAACGCTCGTCTCGCTCACGCAGGGCAGTCACCAGCTGTCCGTGCGTATGAGCGCCGACGGGTCGACGCTGCTCCCCGGCTCGGACATCTCGCTCGACCGCTTCGACCTCACGCGCATCGCCGGCGCCGAGACGACGACCTACCCGGCCGTGCTCTCGCGCACCGACGCGCCATTGGATTACGGCAAGGGCGCGGCGGTGCTGAGCGGTGACAAGAGCGCCACGTTCTTCGCCTCCGCGCGGGAGACGGGCTACTACGACGTCGCCGTGCGCTACTCCACGACCGGAGCCGCGGGTCTCGGCCTGCGTCTGAACGACCGCACGGTCGTCGGGCTCGGCGCCGACAAGGCGGGCACCTGGACGTCGACGGCGCGGGTGCACCTCGCCGAGGGCATCAGCGAGCTGCGACTGGCCTCGGCCGAGGGAGCGGCCGTGCAGTCGATCACGGTCACCCGGGCCGCGGACGGCGACGCGGCCACGGTGCGCGTCGAGGGCGAGGATTCCTCGCGCATCGCCCTGCACGGCACGGCGCGCCTGGAGACCCCGGGAGCACCCACCAACGTCTCGGGCAAGCAGTTCGGCTGGCTCGGCGGTGGTGCCGACAACTACGCCACCCTCGCCCGCCCCAGCGGCCTCGGAGCGGGGCAGTACGACCTGTCGGTGCGCTACTCGAACGCCGAGAAGAACACCGGTCACGCCTACAACACCGACGTCATCACGCGCTTCCTCGAGGTGACCGAGGACGGGGGCACGACCACCCGCGGCGCATTCCGCAACAACTACTCGTGGAACGGATTCTGGACGCACACGGTGCCGCTCGATCTGAGCACCGCGAGTGGTTCGCTACGACTGGGCAACACCACCGGCAACGCCCCGAACATCGACTGGCTCGCGATCTCGCCCCTGGTGACCAAGACCACCAACGCGGCCGACGCGGTCCTGACGGCGGATGCCACGGCATCCACCCGGAAGCTCGCGGGCAAGGTCTACATCACGGTGGACGTCACGAACACCTCGTCGGTGGTGACGGACGTCGCGATCGCGACCGCGTACGGGAGCAAGACCTTCACCGGTGTGCAGCCCGGCAAGAAGGTCAGCGTCTCGATCAACACGACGAAGTCGTCGATCCCCGCGGGGCAGGCGACCGTCACGCTGAGCGGAACCGTCAACGGGGGACCGACCACCCAGAAGATCGTCGCCCCGTACAACGCCCAGAACTGACACCGAGTGGGGGCGGGCAGCCGCCCCCACTCCTCACCCACTCGAAGGGACACGTCCATGAGGATTCACCTCGCTGTCGGCGTCGGCGCGCTGACGGCAACCTTGCTCGTCTGCGGCGGATCGGCCATCGCCGCGGCCGTCGAACCAGGCGGGAGCAGCGACGTCGGCGTCGACGTCGACATCGCCCGCGTCACCACCCCGGGAGTGCTCGTCATGACCGTCGCGCCCGGCCGTGCGAACCTCGTGGAGGACGGGTCGACCGACACGGTGCGTCGTTTCACCGGCTCGCTACCCCAGGTGACCGTCACCGATACGCGCGACCCGGCGCAGCTGGCCACGAGCTCCGGGTGGTACGTGCTCGGCAGCGCGAGCGTCTTCACGGGCGCCGGCGGAGCGAGCATCGGCGCCGATCACCTCGGCTGGAGGCCCAAGCTGATCACGGGCGACGCCGACACCGTCTCGATCGGCGGGGACGTGGGAACGTCCCTCGACGAGAACACCGGCGACGAGGCGGCGACGAACCGCGGGCTCGTCGACAAGGAGCTGCTCGCGCTCGGCGATCCGCAGTCCCTGCCCGACGGCGGCGTGACCTCGACCGCGACGGCGGACCTCACCTTGAAGGTCGAGTCCACCGTTCCGGCGGGCGCGTACTCCTCGGTCATCACCCTCTCCCTGTTCGAATGACCCGCCTCGGCGGCGCGCTCGTTCCCGCGCACGGGCGCGCCGTCGCGCGGAGGACTCCGCTGATGCGCACCTCCCTCACGAGGATGGCCGCGGTGGTGGCGCTCGCCGCCGCCCTCCTGACGCCCGCGGCCTCCACCGAGGCCGCCACCCCCGCGGTGTCGTCAACTGCCGCGACCCCCGTTCCCGCCGCGAGCGGCGCCGTCAGCTGGTCTGTCGAGCCCGCGGGCGAGGACGGCGCGCCCGACGGGCGCTCGTGGATAGAGCTGACCCTCGACGCGGGGCAGCGCGTCGAGGCGTACATGCGCGTCACCAACCGCGGGAGCCGGACGGCGACGTTCGCGCTGTCGGCCGCCGACGGGTACTTCACCGAGGAGGGTCGGTTCTCCATGCTGCCGGCCGGCCAGGCCTCCGCGGATGCCGGAACCTGGATCACCCTCGCCGACTCCGTCACGATCGAGCCGGGCGCGAGTGCCGTCGTGCCCTTCGTCGTCGCGGTGCCGGCCCAGGCGACGCCCGGCGACCACCTGGCTGGTGTCGCGGCGGGCGTGTACTCCGAACGCGACGGCGTCGCCGTGGAGTCGCGGATCGGGTTCCGCGTCATGACCCGCGTCACCGGCGAGCTCGCGCCCGCCGTGGCCTCCACCGTGAGCGCGGATTACGCCCCCTCGTGGAACCCTTTCCTGCCCGGACGTCTCACCGTCGTGGTCACCACGACGAACACCGGGAACACACGCCTGGTCGCGCAGGAGGCGGTGACCGCCGCGGGGCCCCTCGGCGTCGCAGCTCGGTCGGCGCTCCCGCAGGGGCTGCCGGAACTGGCACCCGGCGACGTGCGCCGGACCACGACCGTCATCGACGATGTGTGGCCGACTTTCGCGACCACGGCCGGCGTCCGCACCTCGGCGACGGGGGTGACCGATGCCGGCGAGACGGCCTCCGCCACGGCGGAGGCGACGGTGGGCACCCCGCCGTGGAGTCAGCTCGGCGTGCTGCTGGCGGCTGCGGGGCTGGCCGTGCTGGTCCTTCGAGACCGCCGCCGCAGACGAGAGCGCTGGGAGCGGCGACTGGAGCAGGCGCGCGACGAGGGGCGCCGAGCGGTTCAGGCGGGCGCCGCGCTCGCGCTCGTGGTGGTGCTGGGCCTCGGGGTTCCGCTCGCTACGGCGCCGCCGGCGGCGGCCTCGGCCACCGTCGACGTCGACATCACCCCACGCCCGACGAGCTCGCCGTTCGCCACGCTCCGTCCCGCGCCGGCGACCGGTTCCGACGTCGACTCCGACTCGACGCTCGCGCGGACGGGGGCGGGGGTGCCGTCCGCCCTGATCGTCGGGGGCCTCGGGATCGTCGCCGCCGGGATCGTCCTGCGGATCAGGGGGTGAGGGCGTGTCGTCGGGCGGATGCCGATCCGTCCTCGGCCGCGCTCCCGACATCCCCGCTCTGATCGCTCGCGGGTCGCGGTGCGACGGTGGCGGTCGGCCGTTCCCGCGGCCCCGGCCGTCGGCGCGCACGCCGCGCGACGGTCCGACCCCCGGCGCCCGCCCGAACCCGGCGCGCCCCGCGGGCGGGCCCGCCCGTCCGTGACGCGGCCGTCCGCGACAGCGGCATCCGGGGGCGGACCCGCCTGCCCGGATCAGCCGATCAGGCTCGGCTGCAGATCGCGCAGCGTGCGGTGATGCGTCATGCGCGTCACGCCGATCGCCGCGAGCAGCACGCCGCCGGCCATCCACGCGCCGAGCACGAGCAGGTCGGGCCCGACGCGCGAGACGTCTCCGCCGTACATGACCTGCCGCATGGCATCCACGACGTATCCCATGGGCAGCACGTGGTGAAGCGCCGCCAGGGGAGCGGGAAGGGTCTGCCACGGGAACGTCCCGCCCGCGGTGACCAGCTGCAGCACCATCAGTACGAGCCCGAGGAACTGCCCCACCGAGCCGAGCCACACGTTCAGCGCGAGCACGATCGCCGCGTAGGTCGCGGAGGCGAAGAGCAGGATGCCGAGGGCGGCCCACGGATTCGCGAACGAGAACTGCAGCGCGATCGCGAGCACCGTGAACAGCCCGACCATCTGCAGGGCGCCGAGGCCCGCGGGCGTCAGCCAGCCCGCGAGGGTCACGCGGACGGGGGAGCGCAGAGCCGTGATGGCGCGCTTGGAGACGGGCTTGACGATGAGGAACAGCGCGTAGATGCCGATCCAGCCGGCGAGGGCGGCGAAGAAGGGGGCGAGACCCGCTCCGTAGTTCTGCGCCTTGGTCACCGAGCTCGTGCCGACCGCGACGGGGTCGCTGATGGCCGCCGCCTGCGCCTGGCGTGTGGCGTCGTCGGAGTCGGGGATCTGCTCGACGCCGGCGGCGAGGCCGTCGCGCAGCTGCGTCGCCCCGTCGGAGAGCTGACCGATGCCGCTGTCGAGCTGCGCCGCGCCGTCGCGCAGCTGGGCGGAGCCGTCGCGCAGCTGCGCGGCTCCGGATGCCGCGGTCGCGGCGCCGTCGGCGAGGGCGGAGGCGCCGCTCGCGGCGGTGGCGGCCCCCGAGGCGACGGACGCGCTGCCGTCGGCGACCTGCCGAGCGCCGTCGTCGAGTTGGTTGATCTGGTCGACGGTGCTCTGCACGCGGTCGTTCGCGGACGACAGGCGCTCTCCCACGGGGTCCAGGCGCGTGAGGATCTCGTTGATGCGCGCCTGATCGAGACCGGCGTTCGCGAGGGCCGTGGCGATGTCGGCGCGCGCCTGGGGGAGCTGCGCGGCGGCGTCGCCGGCGATCGAGCCGACCTGTCGCGCGGCCGCGTCGATGCGGTCGACGCCGTCGGCGACCTGCGCGGCGCCGTCGGCCACGCGCGCCGAGCCGTCGCGCAGCTGCGCGGTGCCGTCGCGCAGCTGGCTCGCGCCCGAGGAGAGCTGGGACGTCCCGTCGGCGAGCTGGGCGGAGCCGTCGGCGAGGGTGACCGACCCGCTGGCGAGCTGGGAGGATCCGTCCTTCGCGGTCGCGAGACCGTCGACGAGCTGCGTCGCCCCGTTCGCGGCGTCCACGAGCTTCACGCGGATGGTGTGCAGGGCGTCGAGCAGGGTCCCCCCGGCTTCGTCGATCACCTTCTGCGCGACCGAGGTCTGGATCTTCGCCACCGCCTGCGTGCCGATGGTCGAGGCGAGGTAGTTGTTGGCGTCGTTGGTACGCAGTTCGATGTCGGCCTGGCGGGGGGTGTCGCTCGAGAGTGAGGCCACGGCATCCGTGAAGTCGGCGGGCAGGGTCACGATGAAGTCGAAGTCGCCGGCCTGCAGCCCCGCGTCGGCCTGATCGGCCGACACGCGGTGCCACTCGAACGTGTCGCTGTCGAGCAGCTGCTCGGCGGCCTCGTCGCCGAGGTTGCGCTGCTCGCCGTTCACCTCGGCGCCCTGGTCGTCGACGACGAGAGCGACGGGGACGCTCGAGAGGTTGCCGTAGGGGTCCTGGTTGGCCCAGAGGTACAGGCCGCCGTAGAGGATCGGCACCGCGAGCAGGGCGATCAGCGCCAGCACCGACATGCGCGTCGAGGTGAGACGGCGCAGTTCGGCCGTGATCATCTGCGGGATCTTCATCGCGTCGTCTCCTCGGCGTCGTCGAGCAGGTCGATCGCGGTGCGCGACGCGCGCCCGGCGATCACGAGCACGGCGTAGCCGCGCTCGGCGAACTCGCGGGCGATGCGCCACCACCCGAGGGGTTCCCCGCCGTGACGGTCGGGCGCGACGAGCACGAGGCCCTCGACGCCGGTGCGCAGCGCCGCGAGCTCGAGCAGCAGGCGCACCCGCGCGGCGGGGTCGATGTTGCCCACGGGAAGCGACGCGATCGAGTCGAGTCCGATCTGCTCGAGCCACCGTGCGGCCGCGAAGGGCGTCGGTGAGTGACCGGCGAACATGAGTTCTTCGGCGACGACGCCGGTGACGGTGACGTTCGGTTCGGGCTCCGACACGATCGGGGCGTCGACGAGCGCCACGCGGCGGCGGATCGCGCCGCGGTCGGTGCGTCCGTCGATCGTGACGGTGCCGGCATCGACCTTCATGCGTCCGGATGCCACCAGGCCCAGCACCGTGGGACGTTGCTCGGTCTCCGCGACGACGAGGGTCGCGGTGCCCGTCTCGTAGGCGGTCGTGGTCTCGGGAAGGGCGCTGCGGCCCTTGGCGACGGCGTCGACGACGATCTTCATCAGGCCTGCGCCTCCAGGTCGGGGTGCTGCGCGAGGATCTCGCGCGCCTCGGTCCACGAGAGCCCGGCCATGCCCAGCACGGCGCACACCGCGATGGCGCGCGCCGTCGAGGACTCGGCATCCACCCGCGAGACGACCATGCGACCGGTCTCCTCCAGCAGGCGGGCCAGGGTCGGTGCCGGCAGGTCGGTGCGCAGCTCTCCCGCCTCCTGCCCGCGCCGCACGATCGCGTCGATGCGGCGGCGCAGCGGGGCGAGGGCCGCCGAGGTCTCGGGCAGGTGCGCGTCGTCGAGGGCGAGGGCCGCGGCGGCCTGCACGTGAGCGGCTTCACGCCAGAGCTCGGATGCCAGGCGCGCGAGAGCGACGCGGGAGTCGGTGTCGTCGACGTCGTCGGCGATCGCGTTGAAGCGGGCGGCCCCCGCGGCGATGACCTCGCGCACGATCGCGTTGCGGTCGTCGAAGTGACCGTAGAGCGCACGGCGCGAGAGGCCGGCGCGGCGGGCGATCGTGTCGATCGAGGCGCGGGGATCGTGCCCGATGGCGGCGGTGGCCGCGTCGAGGATGCCGGCGCGGTTCTCGACGGCGTCGCGGCGGGTGGGGGTGCTCACAGGTCGAGTGTACTCCGAAAGTGCACAGGTGTGTGCAACTTAGCGGGGGAGGTCTCTGCGAGGATCGTGCGGTGCGTCGATCCCCCCTCCTCCCTCTCCTCGCCGCCTCCCTTCTCGCCACGGGGCTCGCCGGGTGCACCGCGGATGCTCCGACCGATCTCCCGACGAAGACCTTCACGGAATCGATGAGCGCGGTCCGCATCGACGCTCGTGAGACCAGCGACGACCTGGTCGCGGCGTTCGGTGAGATCCGCTTCGATCAACCCGTCGACGTCGACGTCGAGCAGTGCGCGGGTCAGGAAGCGGGCATCGGTCGTTGGCACTGGGGTCGCGTCTTCGCGGCTACCGACCCCGTCTCGACGATCGCCGGCCTCCGGGACTCCTACGCCGGTGCCGCCTCGGTGACGACGGGAGCGCCGGGAGACGTGGAGATGACACCGGGCAGGAGTGTGATCGCGCAGCTGCCGTGGACGCTCATCCGCGATGACGCCGGGTCATACCTCCTCCAAGCCCAGGAGGGGCCGGAGGGGATCGTCTCGATCACCGTCTTCAGCGCCTGCGGCGTCCTTTAGACGGGGCGTCGAAAACGCACGAGAGCCCGCGGCACAGGATGCCGCGGGCTCTCGTCGAGGTCGTTCCGTCAGTCGGTGCCGGCGTCGAACGCGGCGGACTCGCCCGCGGCATCCGTCGCCTCGGCCAGGCGCTCGCCGTCGGCGCTCAGGGGAGCGGCGGGCTCGACGATCTCCCGCGCCCCACCGACGGCGACGTCGCCGACGAGCTCGCCGGTCGGTCCGCCGATCAGGCCCTGGGCCGCGTACTGCTCGAGACGGGCGCGCGAGTCGGCGATGTCGAGGTTGCGCATGGTCAGCTGGCCGATGCGGTCGACCGGTCCGAAGGCGGCGTCGCCGACGCGCTCCATCGACAGCTTCTCGGGCGAGTACGACATCCCGGATGCCACGGTGTCGAGGATCGTGTAGTCCTCGCCGCGGCGCAGGCGCACGGTGACCGAGCCCGTGATGGTCGACCCGACCCACTTCTGGATCGACTCGCGCAGCATGAGCGACTGCGGCTCGAGCCAGCGGCCCTCGTACATGAGGCGGCCGAGGCGGCGACCCTGCTCGTGGTACGTGGCGAGGGTGTCTTCGTTCAGGATGCTGTTGACCAGGCGCTCGTACGTGAGGAACAGCAGGGCCATGCCCGGGGCCTCGTAGATGCCGCGCGACTTCGCCTCGATGATGCGGTTCTCGATCTGGTCGCTCATGCCGAGGCCGTGGCGTCCGCCGATCGTGTTCGCCTCGCGCACCAGGGCGACCGGGTCGTCGAAGCGCGTGCCGTTGATCGCGACCGGGCGACCGGCCTCGAAGGCGACGGTGACGTCTTCGGTCTCGATCTCGACGGCGGGGTCCCAGAAGCGCACGCCCATGATGGGCTCCACGATCTCGAGCGAGACGTCGAGGTGCTCGAGGGTCTTGGCCTCGTGCGTGGCGCCCCAGATGTTGGCATCCGTCGAGTACGCCTTCTCGGCGCTGTCGCGGTAGGGGAAGTCGTGGGCGACGAGCCACTCGCTCATCTCTTTGCGCCCGCCGAGCTCGGTGACGAAGTCGGCGTCGAGCCACGGCTTGTAGATGCGCAGGGCGGGGTTGGCGAGCAGGCCGTAGCGGTAGAACCGCTCGATGTCGTTGCCCTTGTAGGTGGAGCCATCGCCCCAGATGTCGACGCCGTCTTCTTTCATCGCGCGCACGAGCAGGGTGCCGGTGACGGCGCGGCCGAGCGGCGTGGTGTTGAAGTAGGTGCGGCCGCCCGAGCGGATGTGGAAGGCACCGCACGCGAGGGCGACGAAGCCCTCTTCGACGAGCGCGGTCTTGCAGTCGACCAGGCGCGAGATCTCGGCGCCGTACTGCGTCGCGCGACCGGGGATCGAGGCGATGTCGTCTTCGTCGTACTGACCGAGGTCGCCCGTGTAGGTGCAGGGCACGGCGCCCTTGTCGCGCATCCACGCGACGGCCACGGAGGTGTCGAGACCACCCGAGAAGGCGATGCCGACGCGCTCGCCGACGGGAAGGGACTGCAAGACCTTGGACATGCCCTCGATTCTAGGGCGGAGGGATGCCGCAACCCGACTCGGGGGAGCGGTGCGGCCGACGAAGGGCCTGGGGAGGAGCCTCAGCCGATCACGACGTCGGTGATCGTGACGGGCGTCGCCGGGCGGCCGTCGGCGGCCCCGCCCTCGGCGCCGGCCGCGGCGATGCCCTGCACGACGGCGAGGCCTTCGGGCGAAATCCGACCGAACACGGTGTAGTCGGGCCGCAGCTGCGTGTCCTCGTAGACGAGGAAGAACTGCGACCCGTTGGTGCCCGGACCGGCGTTGGCCATCGCGACCGTCCCGGCCGGATACTTCTCCGACCCGTCGAGCTCGTCCGCGAAGCGGTAGCCGGGACCACCGCGACCGGTGCCCGTGGGGTCGCCGCACTGCAGCACGAAGATGCCCGAGGTGGTGAGGCGGTGGCATTCGGTGTTCGAGAAGTACTGCTGCTGCGCGAGCGAGACGAAGCTCTCGACGGTGCAGGGCGTGCGCTCGCCGGTGAGGGTGATCGGGATGTCTCCCGCCGAGGTCTTCAGCACCGCCTGCACGTCGCCGGTCGGACGGTCGGTGCCGGCCGCAGGCGGGGTGACGTCGACCGCGGGCTGTCCCGAGGCGGGGTACGCGCACTCGGCGCTGCCGGCGCTGCCGGCGCTCGCCGAGGGAGCGCTCGCCGAGGGGGCGCTGTCCGTCGAGGTGCCGCCGGAGCACCCGGCGAGCACCAGCAGAGCGGAGGCGGCCAGGGCGACGGTGATCAGGCGGGTGCGCACGGGTCCAGCGTAGGCGGCTAGGTCTGTCGGCGCGCGACCAGGTCGAGCGCGGCCTTCTCGAACCAGCTCCCCGCTGCCGGACCGCCGTTGCAGTCGCCGTCGCTCTCGCCGGGCCGTTTGATCCACAGCAGCGCGTCGAGACCGCTCGCACCCGACACCGCTCGCGGCGTGCTGCCGAGACCGGCCCCGGGGGGATTGCACCACTCCCCGGTCCAGCCCCGGCCGTTGCGCGAGGTGTCGATGACGTAGCGCGCGGTGCCGCCCAGCGCGGAGCGCACGCGTTCGGCGTAGGTGCGCTCCGAGGCCGTGGTGCGGAACCCCGAGACGTTCGTCGCGAAGCCGCGCGCATCGGCGATCCCCGCGTCCCGCAGCCGCGCCGCCATCACCTCGGGCGCGATCCACCCGGAGTTCCCGGCGTCGATGTAGGCGGGCACTCCCGCCGCGGCCAGGGTGCGGACGCCGTCGCGGATGAGCCCGGCGCGATCGCCCTGACCCGCGCAATCGCCGAGCATGGCGAGGGCGTCGGGCTCGATGATCGCGACGGACGGCGTCCCGCGCAGGGTCTGCGCGATCAGGGCGACCCACCGGGCGTAGCCCGCCGGGTCGAGTCCGCCGCCGGAGTGCTGGCCGCAGTCGCGGGCGGGGATCGCGTACAGCACGAAGACGGCGGTCTTCTTCTGCCGGACGGCGGCCTGCGTCTCGGCCCGCAGCACCCGCACCAGCGTCGAGGAGTCGTACCACTCGCCGAGCCACACCGCGGTGGGCTGCGCGGCGATGATCCCGAGCGTCTTCGCGACCGCCGTGCGTCCCTCCCGCGCGGCGGTCTTCTGCGCCTCCGCGGCCGCCGAGAAGGTCGGGAGGGCGGGGCCGGATGCCAGGGGGTTCGGCCCCGAGGGGAGCGTCGACGAGCCGCCGGCCGCCGAGGCGGGCGTCGCGGAGAGCAGGGCTGCGGGGGAGATCAGCAGGGCGACGGCGCCCGCGGCGAGCACCGTCTTCCAGGACGGGCGGCGTGACGGCATCCGGGGTCTCTCTCGCAAGCGCTGCGCGGGATCGCCTTCTCCGCCGGGGGGCGGGGGATCGCCGAGGTGCGCCCATTATCACCCGGGCGGGATCGCGCGCGGGAGCGTGGCCGCGGGAGGATCGCCCGGCGGACGTCCGATCAGCGGGGTGCCGCTCCGCGCGCGCGACCGAGGGCGACGACGCCGAAGGCGAGGGCGATGATCGCGACCGCGATGATCACGATGTACACGGCGACGCTGCCCCACCCGCCCGTGTTCGGGTCGAGGAACGGGTAGGGGTACCAGTACGGCGCCCCGGTCGTCGGGTTGGTGATCAGGGGTGCCCGCACGAGCGTGTAGACGATCCAGACGATCGGGAAGATCGCCGCGGCGAAGGCCGCCGACCAGGGGAGGCGGCGGCGCAGCGGCCCGAGCACCACGTCGAGCAGCAGGAACAGCGGACCCCACACGTGCATGACCTCGTTCGACCATCCGACCGTCTCGGGCTGGAGCGGGAGCCCGCGCAGCAGCAGGTTGTAGACGACGCCGGTGACGATCATGTAGGTCGACACGAAGGCGAGCGCGGTCGCGAGGCCGCGGGGATCGACCTCGAGGCGTCGGCCCCGCGCGAAGAAGCGCACGCCGAGCACGAGCAGGACGACGGCCGACGAGACGTTGGAGAGGATCGTGAAGAAGCTGAAGAAGTTCGCGACCACCGTCGGGACGTGCCGGCCCTGAGTCAACGCCTCTCCCACGGTCGAGGAGAACTGGGCGATCACCGCGGCGAGGATCAGCACCGCGACCGCCAGTCGCACCGCATTCCATCCGGTGATCCACCCACGCGATCGCTGCATGGAGTCAGGCTACTGAGATGCAGGCGGCTGCGGGCGGGTCGTTGCCACATGCCCCTGCGGTCGTGTCGGGCCCGCTCGATAGGATGGGGTGTACCGCCGGACAACATGCGAGGAGCACTCATGCCCGGAATCGTGATCGTCGGCGTCCAGTGGGGCGACGAAGGCAAGGGCAAGGCCACCGACCTGCTCGGTGAGCGCACCGACTGGGTGGTGAAGTTCAACGGCGGCAACAACGCCGGCCACACCGTCGTCATCGGCGACGAGAAGTACGCGCTGCACCTCCTGCCCAGCGGCATCCTGTCTCCCGGGGTGACCCCGGTGATCGGCAACGGCGTCGTGGTCGACCTCGAGGTGCTCTTCAACGAGCTCGAGGCGCTCAACGCGCGCGGTCTCGACACGAGCCGTCTCAAGATCAGCGCGAACGCGCACATCATCACGCAGTACCACCGCACGCTCGACAAGGTCACGGAGCGCTTCCTCGGCAAGCGCATGATCGGCACCACCGGTCGCGGCATCGGCCCGGCCTACGCCGACAAGATCAACCGCGTCGGCATCCGCGTGCAAGACCTCTTCGACGAGAACATCCTGCGGCAGAAGGTCGAGGGCGCCCTCGACCAGAAGAACCACCTGCTGGTGAAGATCTTCAACCGCCGCTCGATCACGGCCGACGAGATCGTGGAGGACCTGCTCGCCTACGCCGAGCGCGTGCGCCCGATGGTCGCCGACACCTCGCTGCTGCTCAACGACGCGCTCGACGCGGGCGATGTGGTCGTCTTCGAGGGCGGCCAGGCCACCATGCTCGATGTCGACCACGGCACCTACCCGTTCGTCACCTCGTCGTCGGCGACCGCCGGTGGCGCGTCGACGGGTTCGGGGGTGGGCCCCAACCGCCTCGACCGCATCGTCGGGATCGTCAAGGCGTACACGACGCGCGTGGGCTCGGGCCCGTTCCCGACCGAGCTGTTCGACGAGAGCGGCGACTGGCTGCGCTCGCGGGGCTTCGAGTTCGGCACCACCACGGGGCGTCCGCGCCGCGTGGGCTGGTACGACGCGCCCATCACGCGCTACGCGACGCGCATCAACGGCATCACCGACCTCGTGCTGACCAAGCTCGACATCCTCGGCGGCCTCGAGCAGATCCCCGTCTGCGTGGCTTACGACGTCGACGGCGAGCGGTTCGACGACCTCCCGGTCAACCAGACCGACTTCCACCACGCGAAGCCCATCCTCGAGTACTACCCGGGCTGGAGCGAAGACATCTCCACCGCGCGCACCTTCGACGAGCTGCCGCAGAACGCGCAGGACTACGTCCTCGCGCTCGAGAAGATGAGTGGAACCCGCATCTCGGTCATCGGCGTGGGCCCCGCCCGCGACCAGGTCATCGTTCGGCACGACCTCATCGACTGATGCGGCTCTGGGTCGGCGCGTACGCCGGCGATGACGGCTCCGCCGAGGGCATCGGCATCCTGCAGGCCGGAGAGGCCGACGCCCCGGGGGCCGGCGGCCCCCTCGGCATGGTCGGCACGGCCGTGGCGGCGCCGGGATCGGCGTCGTGGCTCGCAGCCCACCCCGCGAGCGGCGATCTGCTGTACGCCGCGCTCGAGTCCGACGGGACGGTGCAGGCCTACCGCCGCGTCTCCGACACGCGCCTGACCCCGCTCGGAGCCCCCATCGCGGCGGGAGCGGCGGTGTGCCACGTGGCCGTGGCGCCCGACGCGTCGTTCCTCGTCGCGAGCTGCTGGGGCGACGGGAGCGTAGTGCACATGGACCTGGATGCCGCGGGGCGGCCCTCGCGCCCCGTGATCGCCGCCGAGGCCGCCGACCCCTACGGGGCGGCCCCCGACGAGGGAACGGTGAGCACGGGTGCGCGGGTGTCGGGCGCGGTCGTCCCCGACCTCGCGGCGGCCGCGCGGGCTCTGCGCGAGGCCGCGGGCGAGGACTACGCCCATCTCGTCCCGGCCTACGACGACCTGCCCGAGACCGACGCCGAGTCCGAAGAGGCGGCCGCGGGCGCGCGGGTCTCGCGGGCCCACCAGGCGACGTTCCTGCCCGGCGGCCTGATCGCCACGACCGACATGGGGCTCGACCTCGTGCGCCTGTGGCGTCGCACCCCGGCGGGCCTGCGCGCGGTGCAGGAGGTGGTGCTGCCGAAGGGCAGCGGCCCGCGGCACGGCGTGTGGCATCCGTCCGGGCACTTCTACGTGGTCACCGAGCTGAGCCGCGAGGTCTTCGTGCTCGCTCCCGACCGTGAAGGACGCTGGCACGTGCGCTCCGGCGAGCCCCTGCTCGGCACCCTCGACACCGACACCGCCGCCGAGCTCAGCATGGGCCGCGACGGATCGACGCTGTACGCCGGCGTGCGCGGGAGCGACACGGTCGGCGTGCTCTCGGTGCGCGGCGCGGGAGAGACGCTGCAGCTCACCGCGCTCGCCGAGACGGGCACGCACTGGCCGCGGCACCACCTGGTGGTCGACGACACGCTGCTCGTGGCGGGTCAGCTCGCCGACGAGATCGTGTCGCTGCCCCTCGACGCGCGCACCGGCGTTCCGGGGCGCGTGCGCCACCGCACCGTCTCGGCGTCGCCCACGCGGCTGCTTGCGATGCGCTGAGCGGGTCCGCGCCGCGGCGCGGCGGTTCCGCTACTTCTTGGCATCCTGTCGCGGGATGACGATCTGCTTGATGATCAGCAGGACCGACGCCGTCACGGGGATGGCGACGAGCGCGCCGAGGAGGCCCAGGAGCGTGCCGCCGACGAGGGCGCCGATCACGACGAGGGCACCGGGCACCGAGATCGTCCGGTTCATCACGCGTGGGGTCAGGATGTATGCCTCGATCTGCATGTACACCAGATAGACGATCGCGAAGATGAGCCCGGCGGTCGGACTGACGATGAGCGTGAACAGGGTCGCCGTCGCCCAGAACAGCACCGAACCCACGAGCGGGATGAGCGTGATCCCGAAGGCCAGAGCGGCGAGCAGGGCCGCGAACGGCTGCTGCAGGATCGTCAGCACGATGAACGCGAAGACCGCGTTGCACAGGGCGAGCACGACCATGCCGGCGAGGTAGCCACCCACCGAGTCGGTGATCTGCCCCGTCATGTCGGCGACGGTCTCACGGCTGCGCGCCGGCGTGAGGCGCACGAGGCTGTTCTTCATCTTCGGCAGGGATGCCAGGAAGTACAGGCTCAGCACCAGCACGATGATCGCGCCCGAGATGAACTCACCGATCCCGATGCCCACCTGAAGGAGTCCGCCGCCGATCGCGGCGATGTTGGTGGGGTTCGTGACGAAGCTCTGCACCTCTTTCAGCACGTCGCCCAGGCTGTCGCCGAAGTTCTGCTCGACCCAGCGAACGGCGTCGCTGTCGATGACGTCGTTGACGAACGTGGGGATGTCGCCGACGAACTGCTCGACCTGACGCACGACCGGGGGGATGAGCAGCCAGAGGGCGCCGGCGAGGATGACCGCCAGTCCTCCGAAGACGATGACGATGCCCCACGCCCGCGACAGGCCCCGGCGCACGAGCATGCGCACGAGGGGATCGAGAGCGAGGGCGACGAACAGGGCGATCGCGATGTAGATGAGCACCGTCGACAGCTGCCCGAGAGCGAGAGCGAGCAGGAACGCGGTCAGGCCCCCGAGGGTGAGGAAGAAACCGGCGGCGTAGGGGCGGGAGACCGCCGCCCACACCGGCTTGTCGCGCGAGGTGGGCGCCCCGGCGTCGGCGCCTACGGCGGTGGGGTCGGGGCGCGTCGATCGGCTCATGCTCACACTGTAGGACTCGGCCGCGGCGGACGACGGTGCACCGCACGGTGCCGTGCGGCGCGGTAGGGTCGGAGCGATCTGGGAGGACACATGACCGACGCCGATCCCTCGACGATTCTGCAGGGGCTGCGCGGCAGCATCGACAACATCGACGCCGCGCTCATCTTCCTTCTCGCCGAGCGGTTCCGCTGCACCAAGCAGGTGGGCGTCCTCAAGGCGAAGCACGGGATGCCCGCATCCGATCCCGCGCGCGAGGAGCAGCAGATCGCCCGCCTGATGCGCCTGGCGGAGGATGCCGACCTCGACCCCGCGTTCGCGGAGAAGTGGTTCAACTTCGTCGTCGCCGAGGTCATCCGTCACCACCGAACGGCCGCCGCCCAGCCGCCCGTCGACTGAGCTGTCGCACATCGCGCGGGGCGACGCAAGGGCCCCGCGACACGCCCGGGGTGTCATGCGGGTGAATCGACCGACCGACTCGCGACGGCGGGATCCAGACGCGCGCGCGTGCCACACGGCATCCGGATCCGCAAGGCGAGGAACGATTTGCCAGCCGATCCATCACCGTGAAACGTTGGATGAGGTCCTTCACGGGCCGTTCACCCGACCAGTCCGCGGTCGCCGGTGTCTTCTCGGGGGAGGGGATGCCGCGAGCGTATGGTCGGCGGCCAGGACGCCGGACCCGATGTCCGGTGTCGACGTGCTCCACCCCCGGAGAGCGCCGACGGCTGCCACCCGGGCGTGACCTGCGCGGCCACCCGAAGGCCGCTGAGGTGCACCAGTGACACATCCGCCTGCTTCGACGGAGCCCGCTCCGTCCGCATCGGCTTCGCCCGCATCCGCTTCGCCCGCATCGGCGAGCGAATCGCCCGCCCTCTCCGCCAAGAACCTGTTCAAGGTCTTCGGACGCGCGCCCCAGGCCGCCGTCGACAAGCTCCGCTCCGGCGCCACGCGCGACGAGATCGCCGACCACGGGACCGCCGCCGTCATCGACGCGAGCTTCGACGTCCAGCCCGGCGAGATCTTCGTCATCATGGGGCTCTCCGGCTCCGGCAAATCCACCATCATCCGCATGCTGAACGGCCTGCACGAGGCCACCGCGGGAACCGTCGAGGTCAAGGGCGACGCCCTGACCGGCGTGGGCGCGTCCCGCCTGCGCAGCCTCCGCCGCGATCGCCTCGCGATGGTGTTCCAGCACTTCGCGCTCTTCCCGCACCGCACGGTCGCGGCCAACGTCGCCTACCCGCTCGAGCTCCAGGGCGCCGGCAAGGCCGAGCGTCTGGCCAAGGCGAACGAGATCCTCTCCCTCGTGGGCCTCGACGGCTGGGGCGACAAGCTCCCCTCGGCGCTCTCGGGCGGAATGCAGCAGCGCGTCGGCATCGCCCGCGCCCTCGCCGCCGACACCGACATCCTGCTCATGGACGAGGCGTTCAGCGCCCTCGACCCGCTCATCCGCCGCGAGATGCAGGAGCAGCTCATCGAGCTGCAGCGGACCCTGAAGAAGACCATCGTCTTCATCACGCACGACCTCAACGAGGCGATGTTCCTCGGCGATCGCATCGCGGTCATGCGCGACGGACGCATCGTGCAGATCGGCACCCCGGAAGACATCCTCACCGACCCCGCGAACGACTACGTCGAGCAGTTCGTGCAGGACGTCGACCGCGCCCGCGTGCTCACCGCCGGCAACGTCATGGAGCGCCCGCGTCCGCGCGTCGACGCCTCGGCGGGCCCGCGCACGGCCCTGCGCCAGATGCGCGACGCCTACATGTCTGCCGTCTACGTCACCGACCGCGACCGCAAGCCGCTCGGCATCATCACCGACCGGGATGCCATGAAGCTCGTGCGGGCGGGGGAGAGCTCGCTGCTCAGCCGGCTCAAGCCCGTTCCGCAGACCGTCCGCGAGGACGACGTGCTCATGAACCTCTTCGTCCCCTCGGTCGAATCCCCGCTCCCCCTGGCCGTGCTCGACGCGGAGGGCCGTCTCGCCGGTGTCATCCCGCGCGTCACGCTGCTCGCCGCCCTCGGACCCGGGCCCACCTCCACCGAGGAGATCACCGTGCTTCCGCAGCCCCTCCCGTCCGCCGAGATCGATGCGGTGCTCGACACCCCGGTCGCGGCCTCCGAGACCGAGGGGGTGCGCTGATGGATGGCTTCCGCATCCCGGTCGGCTCCTGGGTCGACTCCGCCGTGGACTGGTTGCGAGACAACCTCTCCGGGCTCTTCGACGTCATCGCCGTGACCGTGCGCTTCCTCGTGGGCGGTCTCAGCGACATCCTCCTGTCGGCGCCGATCGTCGTGGTGATCGTGATCGCCGCTCTGCTGGCCTGGCTGCTGCGCTCGTGGAAGCTCGCGGTCGGCACCGTGGTCGGCTTCGCCCTCATCCTCGCGATGGGGCAGTGGGTCACCGCCATGCAGACCCTCGCCCTCGTGCTCGTGGCGACCATCGTCGCTGTGGTGATCTCGGTGCCGCTGGGCATCTGGTCGGCGCGCAACAGCACGGTCCGCGCGGTGCTGAAGCCGATCCTCGACTTCATGCAGACGATGCCCGCGTTCGTGTACCTGATCCCCGCGATCACGTTCTTCAGCATCGGCGTCGTGCCCGGTGTCGTCTCGACCGTCATCTTCGCGCTGCCCCCGGGTGTGCGTCTGACCGAGCTCGGCATCCGCGGGGTCGACTCCGAGACGGTGGAGGCCGGGCAGGCGTTCGGCGCCACCCCGTGGCAGATCCTGCGCGGCATCCAGCTGCCGCTCGCGATGCCGACCATCATGGCCGGCGTCAACCAGGTGATCATGCTCGCGCTGTCGATGGCGGTCGTGGCCGGCATCGTCGGCGCCGACGGCCTCGGCAAAGAGGTCGTGCAGTCGATCTCGACCGTCAACCTGCCCAAGGGCGTCGAGGCCGGCCTGAGCGTCGTGATCCTCGCGGTCTACCTCGACCGGCTCACCGCCGCTCTCGGCAACCGCGCCGACAACACCTCGTCGCTGCTCGGAGTGCTCGCCCGTCGGCGGGCCGCCCGTCCCGCGGCGGTCGTCACGGCCGGTGCCACCGCGGCGCCGCACGTCGACACGGCGTCGGCGGATGCCGCAGCCGAGGCCGATCGCGAGAAGGCCTCGCCGCGCCGCGCCCCGATCTCGAGCGGTCACTGAGCCCCTCCTCGGCGCGAGCCGCTGGGATCCGTCGTTCGCCCCGTGCGGGGGCGACGGGTCCCGGTGGCTCGCGTGAGGGACATCCGGAAATCACATACGAAAAGGAAGAGAACACAGCAATGAAGACGCGACACCTCACCGCGACCCTTGCCCTCGGCAGCGTGGCGGCTCTCGCCCTCGCGGGCTGCGCCAGCGGAAACCAGGCCGAAGGCGGCTCGGGCGACGGCGGCGACAAGGGCACCATCACCCTCGGGTTCCTCCCCTCGTGGACCGACGGCCTCAGCACCGCGTACCTGCTCGAGGACCAGCTCGGCAAGCTCGGCTACACCGTCGAGATGCAGACCCTCACCGAGGCGGGCCCGCTGTACGCCGGACTCGCCCAGGGCGACGTCGACATCTACCCCTCGGCCTGGCCCGAGCTCACGCACGCCGACTACATGGACAAGTACGGCGACAACATCGAAGACCTCGGCGCCTACTACGACGACGCCAAGCTCACGATGGCGGTCCCGAGCTACGTCGACATCGACTCGATCGACCAGCTCCAGGCGAACGCCGCGCGCTTCGACGGCAAGATCTACGGCATCGAGCCTGGCGCGGGCCTGACCAAGCAGACGCAGGAGGTCGCGATGCCCGGGTACGGCCTCGACGGCCTCGAGCTCGTCACCTCGTCGACCGCGGCGATGCTCACCGAGCTCGACAACGCGATCGCGGCGCAGAAGGACATCGTCGTCACCCTGTGGCGTCCGTTCTGGGCCAACGACGCGTACGACGTCAAGGATCTCGCCGACCCCCAGGGGCTGATGGGCGACCCCGAGGCGCTGCACTTCCTGGGCACGAGCGGCTTCGCCGAGAAGTACCCGGATGCCGCCGAGCTCATCGCCGGCATCGAGCTCGACGACGCGCAGTACGGCTCGCTCGAAGACCTCGTCGTCAACGAGTACGGCGAGGGCAAGGAAGCCGACGCGGTCGACGCGTGGCTCGAGCAGAACCCCGACGCGTTCTCGACGCAGCGCGACTGATCTCGTACGCCGAAGGCTCCCTCCGTCCGCGGGGGAGCCTTCGGCGTTGCGGGAAGCGGTCGCTCGTCGGACCGAACGGCTCCTCACCTGCCGGGCGAGCCGAGGACGTCAGCCGATCGGTCGCGCCGCCGTGAATCGCGTGATGAAGCCCGGATGCCCGGCCGGCATCGCGAGCACCGAGTCGGGGGTGCGTCCGGCGAGCTGCGGGAAGCCGGCATCGGCCACGAGCTCATCGTCGAGCACGTCGAGCTCGGCGGTCACGAGAGGCCAGGGCTCGTGACTGTTCGCCGCCCAGATCGTGCGGCCGAGGTGCCGCTCGTGGAACCCCCAGCGGGCGGTGAGGAAGCGCGAGAGCCCGGTGTCGACGGTCTCGGTGCCGAGCGTCGCCCGCAGTCGCGTTCCCGGATGCCGACCGCCATGGCGCCATGAGCGGTACTCGATGCGATCGCCCTCGGTGCGCACGCCCGCGCGGGCCCAGCGGTAGGGCAGGCCGAACAGGGCGCGAGCGGCGAGCACCGGGGCGAGGTGTTCGGCTTCGAGCGTTCGGAACACCACGCCCCGGCGCCCCTCCTCGTCGATCGCGTACGTGCGGACGTTGATCTCGGTGAACGTCCCGACGAACGGAACCGGGGGCAGGGGCAGGAAGCGGAACTCGCTCAGCACGAACGGTACGAGACCCACCCACGCGGATCCGTCGTGCTCGTCGGGCCGCGTGCCCGCGGGGAGCAAGGGAGCCACGTCGGCGGCGTCGACGCGCCAGTGCACGAAGACGGCGCGGTTCCAACGCTGCGCGATGACGGCGCGTCCGGGCAGATCGGGGGCGTGGCGCTCGGTGATCACCGGCTCATTCTGACCCCGACGCCTTCCCGCGGAGGGACACTGGACAGATGACCTCGTCGTCTGGTGCGGACCCGCGGCTCGTGGCATCCATCCGCGATCTGCTCGCCGCTCGCGATGCCGGGGCGACCATCTGCCCCTCCGAGGCGGCGCGCGCCGTCGGTGGCGATGACTGGCGCGAGCTCATGCAGCCGGCCCGCGACGCGGCCCGCGAGCTCGTCGCCCGCGGAGAGGTCGAGGTCACGCAGAAGGGCGTCGTGGTCGACGTGACCACGGCGCGGGGCCCGGTGCGGATCCGCCGGAAGGACTGAGCGGCGGTCAGACCGCGGGCTCGGGCGGGGTCGTCGACGAGCTCGGCTGCGCGGCGCGGCGCGGAAGCTCCAGCGCGACCTTCTTCTCGAGCTCGTCGACCGCCTCGTCGCTCAGCCAGATGAGGCCGTCGAGCTCCTCGCGCACGCGCTTGTACGCGAGCTGCCGTTCGTTGGGCGTGGCCGCCTGGTCGGTGGCGACCGTCAGCAGCTGCTTCGCCGTGTCGAGGCGCTTGCGCTCGTCGGGGGTGAACGCCGCATCCTTCACGCGCCGGGCCTCGCGCTCGGCGACCTCGAACGCGACCTCGTAGTCGGTCACGGCGTCGCGGTACTCGCGCAGACGCTCGGGTGAGAGCGTCTCGCCCTCGGCCGGACGGAGGTTGTCGGCCACCTTCTTCGCCCGCAGGAAGGCCGCGGTCAGCGGCTGACGGCCGTCGCTCATCGCGGGGTACGAGATCAGCTTCGCAGCGTCGAGCTCGTACTCGAGCCACTGATGGGTCACCGCGTCGTGCGCCGATACGAGCCGCGCACGCTCGTCTACGCCCGCGGGGGTGATCGCCGCGGGAGCGTCGGCGTTCGCCGCGAGACCCTGCGCGCGCAGCAGCTCCAACTGCTCCTTGTGGCGTCGACGCGCGTTCACCTCGCGGTGCTTCGCGCGCGCGTTGAGTGCGCCCATCGTCATCCCGAAGAGGGGGAAGACGAGCCACCAGTAGTTGCCGGCGAAGTTCCAGAATTCCTGCACCCGCGCCATGCTACGCCGCCGGGCTCCGCCCCTCTCAGGATGCCGGAGGGTGCGGCCGATCGCGTGCGGGAGGCGGCCAGACCGGACCGTCGTCCGACCCGGGCGCCGCGGCATCCGGTCGCTTCGCGGAGGCGCGTCGAGCGCCGCGCTCGGTCCAGGAGCGGGCCGCTGCCCGCCCCATCGACTCCATCGAGCGCGCGAGGGCCCGCTGGGCGGTCTCGGCCAGGTCGGAGGCGACGCGGCTCCACGCATCGCCGCCCTCGAACCCGGGCTGCTCGGTGCCCTGGCGCGCCGCGCGCTCGGCGCGGTCGAACGCGTGCGCGGTGCGGCGCACGGCGTCGCGGTACGCGAGGTAGTCGGCGGGCTCGAGACGCGTCTGCACCGATGCGGGCCGCAGCCACTGCGCGCGCTCGTGCGCCCGCAGGAACTCGGCGAGGAGGGGCGAGCGCGAGTCGCTCATCTGCGGGTAGTCGATCGCCAGGCCGGGATCCGTCTCGTACGCCATCCAGCGGGCGAGGATCGCGTCGTGCTCGGCCAGCAGGCGCGCGACCGGCAGGGGAGCGCTGCCCGCACGGATCGCGGGGAGCATCGCCTTCGCGGCCTTCACCCCGGCACGCCGCGCGCGCACCTCCGCCATCGCCGCGCGGAGGTCGCGCTGCGCGTCGACCAGGCGGGCGCGTGCGGCGGCGACCGTATCGCTCGAGACACGGGATGCCGCCCGCTCGGCCTGGGCGCGCACCACCTCGGCATCGGCGACCTTGACGTCGGCGCGTCCGCGGGTGACGGCGTGACGGGCGGTCTGCAGGTCGAGTTGGGCCGCGTCGAGCTCGAGGCGACGCGCGGCGGCCTTGCTCAGGGGGCGCGAGGCCCACGCGCGAACCGCGCGATCGCCGGTCGTCGTCGTGCCGGCCGGGAGCGCTCGGCGTCGGGAACGGCGCACGCCGACCCAGCCGACGGTGCCGGCACCGGCCGCCGCAGGACCGATCCACCACCACTCGGCCAGAAGGGCCACCAGCGGTTCCACACGCCCATGCTATGCCGGGCCCCCGACACGGGGCTGGGTGGGGGCCGGAATCCGCAGGGGCGGCGCCGACGCGTGCGGCGGGCGTCCGAAGCAGGCGGCGCTCGAACAGCCGGTCATTCCCGAAGTCGATCGCCTGAAGGCCTCCCCGAGGCCGGTGACCTCGACGAGCGCCGGATGACGCTCTCGCGCGTCTTTGTGCGGCACGGTCGAGATGAGCCCGCTCGTCGAGGACGGATGTCACGCGCGGTCGTGCCAAGGTGTCCTCGTGATCACTCGCCTCGACTCACGTACCTCACCCGCCGAGATCGACGATCTGCGCCGACGCATCGCCGCGACCCGATGGCCCGATGACGTGGGTGACGACTGGTCACGGGGCACGCGTCCCTCTGCCCTGCGCCGGGTGCTCGACGCGTGGGCGGAGTTCGAGTGGTGCGGTGTGGAGCAGCGCCTGCGTCGCGAGCAGCATCTGCTCGTGGGTGAGCCGGGCCGTCGCGTCCACCTGTGGCGGTCGGGAACGCCCGGGGCGCGCGCCATCGTGCTCATCCACGGGTGGCCCGACAGTTTCGTCCGGTTCCGCGGGGTGGCGGAGCACCTCACCGATCTCGACGTCGTCGTCCCGAGCATCCCCGGGTTCGGATTCAGCGATCCGGCCGGCCGCGACGAGGGCGGCCCGCGCTGGAATGCCGAGCGGCTGCTCGGCGCTCTCGATGAGATCGGCGTGCGGTCGTTCGCCGTGCACGGCGGCGACCTCGGTACGGCCATCGCCGACCAGATCGCCGTGCTCGCCCCCGACCGCGTGACCGGAGTGCATCTCACCGACGTCCCCCTGTGGCACGCGCGCGCGGCGCACGATCTCTCGGTCGAGGAGAGGGAGTGGGTGGATGCCGCCGATGCGTGGGAGACGGCCGAGGGCGCCTACGCCGCCGAGCAGCGCACCAAGCCGCAAACCCTCGCGGCCGCGTTGACGGACTCCCCGGCGGGGCTGGCGAGCTGGTATCTCGAGAAATTCCAGGCCTGGGGCGACGGTGACGTCTTCGAACGCCTCCCGCTCGATCTTCTGCTGGAGAACCTATCGCTGCATTGGTTCACCCGCACCGCGGGCAGCGCCGCGAGGGTGTACTTCGACCGGCGGCGGTTCCCGCCGACCGGTCGGGTCTCGGTGCCGACGGCCTTCGGACTGTTCCCGCACGATATCGATCACGGGGTGGAGTCCTTCGCTCGCCGCTCGTACCCGACCGTGCGCTTCACGCGCTTCCCCTCGGGCGGGCACTTCGGGTCGATGGAGCATCCCGCCCTGCTCGCCGCCGATCTGCGTGCCCTGACCGAGAGCACGTGAGCGACCGTTCTGCGTCGCTCCGTTCGCGGCTCGACGACGGAGCGTGAAGCCTCGCGCGAGGACAGCGGGACGACAAGCGCGAGAACGGCGTCGTGGGCGCCCGTCATCCGCAGCGGGAGACCGACTCCTCGACATCGGCCATGCCCCGGCATGACCGGAGGTCAGGCGGGCGGCGTGCGTACGATGTGCGCCTGCATCGGCAGGAGGTTCTGCAGCGGCGCCATGTACCCCTGCGCGGGCATGTCGAACACCACGCCGGCGACGCCCTGCTGAGCGAACGCGGCGAGCCACTCGACCGCGCCGGGGAGGGGGACGCTCAGCACGCGCGAGGCGGCTTCTTCGTCGAGGCCGGTCGCGAGCGCGCCGTCGTGCGCGCGCTGGCGGGTGGTGAAGGCGAAGACCATCGGCCCGTTCGCGAGCTGCCCGATGAACGGCGACGGGGCGTCGTCGGGTCCGCGCGCGATGAACGACCAGTGCGGCAGCGCGTAGACGGCACGCCACAGGGCGTCCATCGCCGAGAAATCATCGGGGCGGACGCGCGCGGCGTCGGAGAGGGCGTCGAGCGTCGCGACGGTCTCGGGGGTCGGATCGATGAGCGACATCCGCGGGCGCCTTTCGTCGTCAGCCGAGGATGAGCGAGATCACCGTGGCGCCGCCGCCGGTGAGCACCAGGGCGCCGATCACGATCCACGCGGTGATCTTGACGCGCTTCTGCCGCTTGTCGCTGAACACGGTCATGTCGTCGTCGTCGGTCATCTCGCGTCTCCTCTCGGCTGTGCTGTGCTGTCGGTGTCGGACTTCTCGTTCCCGGAGCGGTGCGGCGAGGACCGGGACCGGTCGTCGCGCGGACCGTTCAGCCCGCGCGACGATCGGATCAGGCCACCGGCTCCGAGACGGTGGGACCGAAGACCGCGGGAAGCGTCTCGGTCGACAACCGGCGCAGCTCCGACACGGGCACGGTGAAGATGTCCTGGATCTCGAGCGTCGCCTCGGTGCCCGGCTCGACATCGGTCACGCCGATGCGCAGCACGGGGTAGCCGCGTCCGTCGCACAGGCCCCGGAACTTCACGTCTTCCTCGCGGGGGACGCTGACCAGCACGCGGCCGGTGGACTCGCTGAACAGCGCGGCGGTGGCATCCACCCCGTCGCGCTCCATGAGCTCGGTGAGCCAGACGCGCGCGCCGACGCCGAAGCGCAGCACGCCCTCGGCGAGGGCCTGCGCGAGACCCCCCGAAGACAGGTCGTGCGCGCTCGACACGAGCGACTGCGACCCCGCGGCCTGCAGCAGTTCGGCGAGCTTGCGCTCCTGCGCGAGGTCGACCTTCGGCGGGCGACCGCCGAGGTGGTCATGGATGGTGCCCGCCCACTGCGAACCGTCGAGCTCGTCGGCGGTGACGCCCAGCAGGTAGAGGTTCTCGCCGGCATCCTGCCAACCGCTCGGGATGCGCGCGGCGACGTCGTCGATGATGCCCAGGACGCCAACGACGGGGGTCGGGTGGATCGGCTGGTCGCCGGTCTGGTTGTAGAACGACACATTGCCGCCCGTGACCGGGATGCCGAGCTCGAGGCAGCCGTCGCTCAGACCCTCGACGGCCTGGCTGAACTGCCACATGACCTCGGGGTTCTCGGGGCTGCCGAAGTTCAGGCAGTCGGTGACGGCGGTGGGCACCGCGCCCGTGACGGCCACGTTGCGGTACGCCTCGGCCAGGGCCAGCTTCGCGCCGTTGTACGGGTCGAGCTGGTTGTAGCGGCCGTTGCAGTCGGTCGCGATCGCGAAGCCGAGGCCGGTCTCCTCGTCGACGCGGATCATTCCGGCGTCGTCGGGGAAGCTCAGCGCGGTGTTGCCGAGCACGTAGTAGTCGTACTGGTTCGTGATCCACGAGGTGTCGGCGAGGTTGGGGCTCGCGACGAGGGTCGTGAACTGCTCGCGGAGGGTGTCGGCATCCGTCGCCCTCTCGAGCTTCGCGGCGGAGTCGGCCTGCAGGGCGTCGATCCAGGTGGGGTAGGCGACGGGGCGCTCGTAGACGGGTCCGTCGACCGCGACGGTCGAGGGGTCGACGTCGACGATGCGCTCGCCGTACCAGTCGATGACGAGGCGGCCGTCGCCGGTGACCTCGCCGAGCACGCTCGTCTCGACGTCCCACTTGCCGACGACGGCGAGGAACGCGTCGAGCTTCTCGGGGGCGACGATCGCCATCATGCGCTCCTGCGACTCCGACATGAGGATCTCTTCGGGCGTCAGCGAGGGGTCGCGCAGCAGCACCTTCGACAGCTCGACCTTCATGCCGCTGTCGCCGTTGGCGGCGAGCTCGCTCGTGGCGCACGAGATGCCCGCGGCCCCGAGGTCCTGGATGGCCTCGACGAGGTCGTCGCGGTACAGCTCGAGGCAGCACTCGATGAGCACCTTCTCGGCGAACGGGTCGCCCACCTGCACCGCGGGACGCTTGGTGGGTCCGCCGTCGGCGAAGGTGTCGGATGCCAGGATGCTCGCGCCGCCGATGCCGTCGCCGCCCGTGCGCGCACCGAACAGCACGACCTTGTTGCCGACGCCCGTGGCGTTGGCGAGCTTGATGTCTTCGTGGCGCATGACGCCCACGGCGAGGGCGTTGACGAGCGGGTTGCCCTGGTAGACGGCGTCGAAGACCGTCTCGCCGCCGATGTTGGGCAGGCCCAGGCAGTTGCCGTAGAAGGAGATGCCGCTGGTGACGCCGTGTACGACGCGGGGGGTGTCGGGGTGGTCGATCGCGCCGAAGCGCAGCTGGTCCATGACCGCGACCGGGCGCGCGCCCATCGAGATGATGTCGCGGACGATGCCGCCGACGCCGGTCGCGGCGCCCTGGAACGGCTCGATGTAGCTCGGGTGGTTGTGCGACTCGACCTTGAAGGTGACCGCCCAGCCCTCGCCCACGTCGACGACGCCGGCGTTCTGCCCCATGCCCACCATGAGGCGCGTCTTCATCTCGTCGCTGACCTTCTGGCCGAACTGGCGCAGGTAGATCTTGCTCGACTTGTAGGAGCAGTGCTCGCTCCACATGACCGAGTACATCGCCAGCTCGCCGCTGGTGGGGCGGCGGCCCAGGATCTCGCGGATCTTCGCGTATTCGTCGCTCTTGAGCCCGAGCGCGCCGTACGGCTGCTCTTTCTCGGGCGTCGCGATGGCGTTCTCGACGGTGTCAGCAAGAGCTGTGCGGGCGGCGGGGTTCGGGGTGGTCACGCGGCTGAGCTCCAAGAATCGCAGGGGCCGGACGGGAGTCAGTCTAGTTGGGCGGGCCGACATGCCCGGGCGGCGTGTTCACGGGAGAGGTCGACGCCCGGGCCGAGCCCGCCGACGGAGCTTGTGCAGCCGTCGCCGGACGCGCCAGGCTGGGCCGCACCGGAGCGAAAGGCGTACGCGCATGGCCATCCTGAACTTCCACCTCGTCGTCTCGGGCGACCTCGCCGCCGCCCAGCAGGCGGTACGCACCGCCCTCGAGGCCGCGGGATTCACCGTGACCGAACAGGGCGACCACTGGAAGGCCACTCACGGCAGCATCGCCAAGACGATGTTCCTCGGGCTGCGGGCGCACGATGCCGACGTGCGCGAGGTGCTCGATGTGCGATTCGCCGATCTCGGCGGCACGGTGCGCGTCGATCTGCACCGCCCAATCTTCCAGCCCGGTGGCGGCAGCGACGACGGACTCGAGCAGGTGAAGCTGCACGACGCCTACCAGCGGGCCGTCGGCGAGGTGCAGGCCGACCTGCAGCGCCAGGGCGTGCTCGTCAGCGCCGACGTCTGACGCGCCGCATGCGCGTGGTCATCGCCCCTGACAAGTTCAAGGGCACGCTGAGTGCGCGGGAGGCGGCGGATGCCATGGCGGCGGCCGTGCGCGCGGGGTGGCCGTACGCGGAGGTGGTGGTCGTGCCCATCGCCGACGGCGGGGACGGCACGCTCGACGCCCTCGGCGGAGCGAACCGGGTCGACACCGTGACCGGACCTCTCGGTGAGCCCGTACGGGCCGCCTGGCGTCTCGAGGACGATCTCGCCGTGATCGAGTCGGCCGCGGCATCCGGGCTCGTTCTGGCCGGGGGATCCGACCGCAACGACCCCTGGGGCGCGACGAGCCGGGGCGTCGGAGAACTCGTCGCGCGGGCGCTCGACGCGGGCGCGGCGCGGGTCGTGGTGGGGATGGGCGGATCGGCGATGACGGACGGAGGCCGAGGGGCGATCGAGGCCCTCGGCGACCGTGTGCCGTTCACCCCCGGCCGGGTCGTCGTGCTGACCGACACGACGACCGCGTTCGTCGACGCCGCGCGGGTCTTCGCCCCGCAGAAGGGCGCGGATGCCGCCCTGGTGGGCCGCCTCACCGCTCGACTGTCGAGGGATGCCGAGGAGTGGGCCACCCGGTTCGGCACCGACGTGCGGGGTGTTCCGCGCACCGGCGCCGCGGGAGGCCTGTCGGGTGCGCTCTTCGCCGCGGGCGCGGAACTGGTCGACGGCGCGGCCTTCATCGCCGGCGCCCTCGGGCTCGAGGCGGCGATCACCGGAGCCGACCTCGTGCTCACCGGCGAAGGCGCCTTCGATGAGACCTCGCTCGCGGGCAAGGGACCCGGGCACGTGCTCGCGCTCGCCGCGGCGCGGGGGGTTCCGGCACTCGTCATCGCCGGGACGGCGGCGCCGTCGGTCGTCGGCGAGCGGGTGTTCACACTGGTCGAGACCGTGGGGGAGGAGAGGGCGCGGCGCGAGCCCGCGGCGGCCGTCGAGTCGACGGTCGCGCGCGCCCTCGCGCACGGGGCCTGAGGGCGCACCGCGTCCTGCCGAGCCGACGCGCGATCCTCCGACGCCGGCGTCGCGAGCGGGGGCGGTCAGCGGCGCACCCGGGTCGAAGGATCGCGCGGACCTCGCCGTTTCGCGATCCGATCCTGCGTCGAGGGGGTCCCGCGCGCGGGCGAGCCGCCGCCCCCGCAGCGTCAGGCCGTCTTCGCGATCCGCACCCGGATGTCCTTCATCAGCGGCTGATCGCTCTGGCGGCTGTAGTCGTCGGGGCCGAGCAGCACGTTCATCTCGGGGAAGTAGCCCGCCGCGCTGCCGCGCGGAGTGTCGTACTCGAGGGCTCGGAATGCCGTGACGCTGCGCACCGAACCGTCGCGCGAGGTCGCGACGATGTCGACGAGGTCGCCCTCGGCGATGCCGCGCTCCTTCATGTCGCGCCGGTTCATGAAGACCAGTTCGCGGATGTTGCGCACGCCCCGGTAGCGGTCGTCGGCCGAGTAGATCGTGGTGTTCCACTGATCGTGCGAGCGCATGGTCTGCAGCACGAGCACGTCGGCCTCTGCGGGGATGACGTTCGGCAGTTCGGCGTGCGAGAACTCCGCCTTGCCCGAGGGCGTGCGGAAGTCGCGCTCGCGGGCGGGCTGGGGGATGCGGAAGCCGTATTGCTGCCGCACGAGTTCGTTGAAGCCCTCGAAGCCCGGCAGCGCCTTGGCCATCGTGTCGCGGATGCGGTCGTAGTCGCCCACGTACCACTCCCACGGCGTGGCCGACTCGGGCATGGTCGCCCGCGCGATGCGCGCGATGATCTCGGGCTCGCTGAGCAGGTGCGGCGACGCCGGCTTGCGGGAGCCGAGCGAGAGCATGACCGAGCTCATGGCATCCTCCGTCGAGATCGACTGCGGACCCGCCTCCTGCATGTCGCGCTCGGTGCGTCCGAGGCACGGCAGGATGAGCGCCTCCTTGCCGTGGGTCAGGTGGCTGCGGTTCAGCTTCGTGCTGACGTGCACGGTCAGCTCGCACCGGCCCATGCCCTCGGCGGTGAGCTTGGTGTCGGGAGCCGCCCGCACGAAGTTGCCGCCCATGCCGAGGAAGACCTTGAGGTCGCCACGGTGCAGGGCCGCGACCGTGTGCACGGTGTCGAGACCGGGCTCGCGCGGCGAGGTGATGCCGCAGACCTCGTCGAGCTTGGCGAGCCACTCCTCGGTCGGCTTGTGGTTGATGCCGCACGTGCGGTTGCCCTGCACGTTGCTGTGGCCGCGCACGGGGGAGGGACCGGTGCCCTTGCGTCCCACGTTGCCGCGCAGCAGCAGCAGGTTGACGATCTCGCGCACCGTGTCGACGCCGTGCTGGTGCTGGCTGACGCCGAGGCACCAGCTGATGACGCAGCGCTTCGACGCGAGGTAGACCGCGGCGGCGGCGCGGATCTCGGCCTCGGTCAGGCCGGCCTGTTCGACGAGCTCGTCCCACGAGGTCGTCTCGACCATCGCGCGGTACTCGTCGAGTCCGCTCGTGTACGCGTCGAGGAACGCCTGGTCGAGAGCCGTGGGGTCGGTCGCCGAGGCCTCGAAGACGACCTTGGCCATGCCGCGCACGAGCGCCAGGTCGCCGCCGGGGCGCACCTGCAGGTTCATCGTGCTGGTCGGCGTGGAGTTGAACGTCGCCATGTCGACGATCTCGTGCGGCACGATCGTGCGGGTGCCGGCGACCTCGCGGAGCGGGTTGACGTGCACGACCTGCGCTCCGCGGTCGATGGCCTCGGCGAGGCTGGTGAGCATGCGCGGGGCGTTCGAGGCGGCGTTGACGCCGAGCACGAAGAGGGCGTCGCACGCCTCCCAGTCCTCGAGGTCGGCGGTGCCCTTGCCCGTGGCGAGGGATGCCGTGAGCCCGCGGCCGGAGCCCTCGTGGCACATGTTCGAGCAGTCGGGGAGGTTGTTCGTGCCGAGCTCGCGCGCGAACAGCTGGTACAGGAAGGACGCCTCGTTGCTGAGGCGGCCCGAGGTGTAGAACGCGGCCTCGTCGGGGGAGTCGAGCGCCGTGAGGTGGCGCGCGATCATGCGGAACGCGTCGTTCCACGAGATGGGCACGTAGTGGTCGGTCGCGGCGTCGTACGCCATCGGCCCCACCAGGCGTCCGGCGTCCTCGAGCTCGAAGTCGCTCCACTGCGACAGCTCGCTCACGGAGTGCTCGGCGAAGAACTCCTTGCCGACGCGCTTGTGCGTCATCTCCCACGTGACGTGCTTGATGCCGTTCTCGCAGATGTCGAGGGTGACGCCCTTGTCGTCGGGCCACGCGCAACCCGGGCAGTCGAAACCACTCTTCGGGTGATTCATCGTGAACATCGCCTTTGTCCCCGCGAGGGGCTGACGCTGCTCGTAGAGCACCTTGCCCACGGTGAGAGCGGCGCCCCAGCCGGCGGCGGGGTGCTCGTAGGGGCCGGTGCTCGACCACTCGCCCTCGACCTGCGGGCCGAGGCCTCCCTGGCGCGGTTCCTCGGTCATCAGCCCGAACGACTCACCCATGCTCACCCTCCGTGGATTCCGGCGCCGAGTCGGTGGCATCCGCTCACCGCGCGCACGATCGTCAGCGTACGCCCGCGGCGTCCTCGGTCACGGGGGTTGTGGATGCGACGACGATGCGATCCGCGCGGGTGTAGAGGTTCATGCTCGACCCGCGGACGAACGCCGCGAGCGTGAGCCCGGCGCGCTCGGCCAGTTCGATCGCGAGGGACGAGGGTGCCGACACGGCGGAGAGCATCGGGATGCCGGCCATCACGGCCTTCTGCACGAGTTCGAAGCTCACTCGCCCCGACACCTGCAGCACCGTCCCGCGCAGGGGCAGACGATCGTTCAGCAGCGCCCAGCCGACGACCTTGTCGACGGCGTTGTGGCGTCCGACGTCTTCGCGCGCGACGAGCAGCTCGCCGCTCGCGACGTCGAACAGTGCTGCGCCGTGCAGGCCGCCGGTCTTGTCGAACGTCTTCTGCTGCTCGCGCAGGCGGTCGGGGAGGGCCGCGACGTCGTGTGCCGAGATCGAGAGGGTGTCGGTCGACACGTCGTAGGTCGAGACCTTCTCGACCGCGTCGATGGATGCCGTTCCGCACACGCCGCACGAGCTCGTCGTGAAGAAGGAACGCGGGGTGGGGGGCGCGACCCCCGCCGCGAGGGTGAGGTCGAGCACGTTGTAGGTGTTGCCGTCGGCGCCGCCCGTGCCGGGTCCGCCGCAGTGGATCGCGCGGGCGAACTGGTCGCCGCGGCTGATCACGCCCTCCGACACGAGGAAGCCCGCGGCGAGCTCGACGTCGTGCCCGGGCGTCCGCATGGTCACCGACAGCGGCGTGCCCGCGACGCGGATCTCGAGCGGTTCCTCGACCGCGATGGCATCCGGTCGCTGACGGTTCGCGCCCTCGAGGGTGATGCGGGTCACCCGGCGGGAGGTGGTGAGGCGGCCCATCTCAGGACCGCTCCGACGAGAACAGGGGGGACATGGGTCGAGCGTACGCCCGGCATCGGCGGACCGGCCCGGGAGCCCCTGCTCCCGGGCCGGCGATCTCGATGCCCGATCAGGCCGTGACGGTGCGCCGCCCCAGCGTGCGCACGATCAGCCCCGCCACGACCGCACCCGCCAGCGGTGCCACGATGAACACCCACAGCTGGCTCAGCGGCAGGGCGCCGCCGTACACGGCGGTGGCGATCGACCGCGCCGGGTTCACGCTCGTGTTGCTGACCGGGATGCTGATCAGGTGGATCAGCGTCAGGGTCAGGCCGATGCCGATCGGCGCGAACGCCTGGTACTCGGCCTTTGCGGTGATCGAGAGGATCACCGCGATGAAGATGCCGGTGAGCACGGCCTCGGTCACGAAGACCGCGGCCAAGCCGTAGCCGCCCGGGCTGCCGTCGCCAAACCCGTTCGAGGCGAAGCCCGCCTCCTGCGCGGTCGTGAAACCGTCCGGACGACCGGACAGGACGAGGGCGATCACGCTCGTGGCCAGCACGCCGCCGATCAGCTGCGCCAGGATGTAGCCCGGCACATGCCGGGCGTCGGTACGGCCGGCGGCGAGCAGTCCGAGCGTCACCGCGGGGTTGAAGTGCCCTCCGCTGATGTGTCCGACCGCCGCGATACCGGCGACCAGGGTGAGGCCGAAGGCGAGGGCCACGCCGAGGAAGCCGACCCCGGCCTGGTTGTCGTCGGCACTGGGGAAGTTCGCGGCGAACAACGCCGTCCCCACGCCGCCCAGCACCAGAAGGAAGGTGCCGAACAGCTCCGCGGCGTATCGCGCGGGCGACGACCAGCTGCCCGCCTTCTGCCGCTGCTGCTCCGAGGTCGAGTCCGCGATGTCGACCGGCTCGTTGCGCTTCTTGTCCTTCTTGCTCATGATGCTCCGTTCTGTCTGATCCGACGGGGGTGTCGGGGGGATGACGTTGCGAGCGGGGCGAGTGTCACATCCGATGTGGCCGGATGATGCTGCAACCGACGAATCATCGCGACGCGAAACGAACTACTTCGGCGCCTTGACTCGCCCTGCGCCCCCCGGATAAAGGCGAAGTCTGCATGCGCTCGAATACACAAGACGAAATGAATTGCAATCCCGGCGTGACGATTCCTGCACCCGGTACGTCTTAGTCATGTAGGCCGAAGCGCCCACCCCGAACCATCGGGTCACGACATCGAAAGGCACGGACATGGCTGAGAACGCCCCCACCACCCCCGCTGCGCAGAACGTCCCCCAGGCGGCGTCGCGCGTGAACCGTCCCCTCGCCGCTCGCGGCCAGGAGACCCACACCGAGGGCAAGACCACGATCGCCGAAGGCGTCGTCGCCAAGGTCGCCGGCATCGCGGCCCGTGAGGTCACCGGCGTGTACGCGCTCGGCGGCGGCGGAGCCCGTGCGCTCGGCGCCATCCGCGACGCCATCAACGCGACCGACCTGACGCAGGGCGTCAAGGTCGAGGTCGGCGAGACGCAGGCCGCCGCCGACGTCACCATCGTCGTCGAGTACGGCGCCCCGATCCAGGAGGTCGCCGACCAGGTGCGCGGTCGCGTCGCCGGTGCGATCAGCCGTCTCGTCGGTCTCGAGGTCGTCGAGGTCAACGTCGATGTGAACGACGTCCACATCCCGGGCGACGACAACACCGACGCCGAGTCCGAGAAGCGCGTCCAGTGAGCGCCACGGCGAAGGGCGCTCTCGCCGGTCTCGTGCTGGCCCTCAGCGCCCTGATCTTCGGCTTCTGGGGATTCATCCTCGTCGCCCTCTTCATGGCGATCGGTGTGGTCGTCGCCCGTATCACCGCGGGTGAGATCGACTTCCGCAACGTCGTCAACGCCTTCAAGGGTCGGAGCACATCGTGACCACCGTCACCGCTTCCCCCGGGGTCGGCAGCCGCAGCGCGGTTGCCGGCCCCGGCCTCCCCGCCGGCCGGGTGAACATCGCCGACCGCGTGCTGCAGAAGACGGCCGAGCGCGCCGCCGCCGACATCATCGGAGTGGATGCCAAGGGCGTCCACGTCGAGATCGTCGCGGCCCGCAACACCGCCGCCGTGCGCGTGACGTCGCCGTTCCCGGTGCCCCGCCTCGACGACACCGAGGCCGTGCGCGCCGCCACCCCCGTGCTCGAGGCGGCCGCCGCCGCCCAGAGCGAACTCCGTACGCGCCTCACGCGGCTGTTCGGCCGCGAGATCTCGCGCGTCGACCTGACCATCTCGGGCGCCACCGCCCCCCAGCGAAAGCGAGTGCTGTGATGACTGACACCGTGCTCCGCACCGTGGTGCGTCGTGAGACGCACTCCCCGCGCACCGTGGCCATGCTCGTCGTGGTCGTGCTGCTGCTCCTGGCCCTGGCCTACGCCGCGGTCGAGATCATCCTGAACCTCACCGGCGCTCAGCCGTTGCTGGTGTCGCCCGGCGAGGCCCTCAACGCCGTCGTCGCGGCCCCCACCGCGCTCATGCCCGTCGCCTTCATCATCGGCGGCGTCGTGCTCGCGATCCTCGGCCTCGTCGTGCTCGTGCTCGCGCTCAAGCCCGGTCGGCTCTCGCGTCACGAGATGGAGTGGGGCGAGCGTGCCGTCGTCGTCGACAACGGCGTCGTGGCATCCGCTCTCGCCCAGCACCTCAGCAACGAGTCCGGCATCGCCCGTGACGACATCGTCGTGGGCGTGGCCCACCGCGCCGTCGACGTGACGGTGCGTCCCCCGGTCGGCATCCCGGTCGATGAGGCGCAGCTGCGCCGCATCGTCGACGAGGAGGTCGCCGCCTACAAGCTCACCCCCGCTGTGCGCACCCACCTGCGCGTCGAGCGTCCCGACACCAAGGAGTCCTGATGAACGCCACGCGTCGCGGTCTGAACCGCTTCATCCTGTTCCTGGTCGCCCTCGTGCTGCTGGGCCTGGGCGCTCTCGCCCTCGCCGTGGGACTCCTCCCCGGCGGAACCGACACCTGGACCACCGTCATGGGCGGCTTCCAGGGCTGGCTCGAGTCGCTCGGCCGCGACTCCGCCGGCTGGGGTGCCGTCGCCGCCTTCGTGGTGCTCGCGATCATCCTCATCGTCATCGCCTCGGCCGCCGTGCGCGGACGCCGTCAGGCGCCGCTGCAGTCGACGGGCAGCGCGAGCGACGCCGGTCGCATCACGGTCACCGACGGGTTCGCCTCGGAGGCCCTCAAGAACGCGCTCGCCGAGCGCGACGAGATCCTTTCCTCGCGCATCAGCGCCGGTGAGATCAAGAACGAGTCGGTGCTGCACGTCGCGGTCACCCCGCGCCAGAACACCTCCCCGCGTCAGGTGGCCGAGCACGTCGACACCCTGGTCACCAACCTCGCCGCCCTCACGGGCCAGAACCTGCGCGCGTACATCTCCATCCACTCGGGCCTGCGCGCGAAGCTCGCGCGCGACAACACCCGCGTGCACTGACACCCCACGAGGAGCCGTCATGACCACCATCGATGCCACCATCGACCCGCCCGACCTGGATGCCGCGGCGAGCCTGGCCGCCACCGCGGCCGGCTCGGTGCCGGGCGTGCACGCCCTGGGCAGCCTGCTGGGTCGCGCGTCGGACGCCGTCCGTGAGCGCGTGGGCCTGGCCAGTACCGCCCCCGGCGTGAAGATCGACACCGACCGCGCCGACTCGGTCACGGCGACCATCTCGCTCGTGGTCGATTACCCGCACAAGCTGCACGAGGTCTCCGACGCCGTGCGCACGGCCGTCCGCACGGCCCTCGAGCCCCTCGGGCGCGGGCGCATCGATGTCGACGTGGTCGTCACCGGCGTGTTCGGCCCCTTCGACCGCGACGTGGTCGATGAGACGGAGCAGAAGGCGGATGCCGCCGGCGACCGCGCTCGCGAGATCGCCGGTGCGGCGAAGGAGAAGGCGGATGCCGCGGGGAACCGCGCCCGCGAGATCGCCGGTGAGGCGAAGCAGCGGGCGGATGCCGCGTCGACGGCCGTCCGCGAAAGGACGGCCGACGCCGCCGCCGTCGTGCGCGAGAAGGCCGACGACGCCGCCAAGGCGCTCGGCGACGCCAAGGACGCCGCGTCCGACCTCGCCGCCGGTGCGGCCGCGGCGGCCGGCGAGTTCGCGCGCCAGAACGCCGAGGCCACCCGCCGTGAGCAGGCCCAGGCCGACATCGACGCCGCGGACCGTGCGACCGAGGGCCTCGAGCCGACCGACGAGGGCTCGGCCCTGGACACCTCCGACCCCGCCCAGGGCGGTCGCGCCGACGTGCGCGTTGACGATGAGCGCGCCGATGTGCGCGACGTCGTCGCCGAGGCGCTCGAAGACGCCGCGGTCGACATCGCCATCGCGGCCGACGAGGTACGCGCCGACGACGAGACGCCGGCCACCGACGAGGTGCAGTCGGTCGTGGAGGACGAGCGGCCGCAGAACTGACCTGCAGACGTGAAAGGGCGCCTCAGCGATCAGCCGGGGCGCCCTTTCGTCGTCCTGCGGGCGCTTACTGCGCCGTCGCGTTGTCGTACGCCCGCTGCGCCGCCTGCTGCGCGTCGGCGAGGGCCTGCTCGGTCGTCTTGTCGCCCAGCAGAGCCGCGGTGATGGCGTTGTTGAGCTCGTTCTGGATGTCCTGCCCGGCCGGCGACGATCCGAACGACCGGCCGGAGCCCACCACGTCGTAGTACGTGGAGATCACCTGGTCGAAGCCGCTGTCGCCGGTGGGCGTGACGTACTGCGAGCGGATCTTCTCGTCGGCCTCGGGCGACCCGGTGAACAGGCCCGTGTTGAGCCCGCCCTTGCTCTCGATCGTGCCCGCGCGTGCCGCACCCGCTGCCATCCACGCGTCGGTGGAGGTGAGGTCGGTCATCCAGGCGCATGCCGCGGCCGGGTTCTTCGCGCCGGCGGGGATGACGAACGCGGTGCCGGAGGCGAGGGAGAACGGCTGGCCCTCGGCATCCCGGAACGGAACCGCCTGCAGCGAGATCTGGTCGCGGTAGGCGCTGAGCACGTTCGGGTACCACTGGTTGGCGACCTGGGCGCCCACCTGGTTCGACACGAACTGGTTCGCGTCGCCGAAGGTGTCGAACGAGTCGGTGAAGCTCTTCACCGCGGCGTACCCGCCCTGCGCGTCGGTGATCCTCTTCAGCGCATCGATGCCCGCGGCGTTGGACGGGTCGTCGAGGGTCGGCGTGCCGCTGTCGTCGGTGAGCTGCCCGCCCATGCCCAGCACCCACAGGCCGCCCTGCCCGGTGGCGACGGGGTCGAAGCCGAGGCGCGTCGGGGTGCTGCCCGAGCCCTCGTAGATCTTCTCGATCGCGGCGAGCAGTCCATCCATGTCGGACGTGTCGAAGGCGTCGGGGCTGACGCCCGCCTCGTTCAGCACGTTCATGTTCAGCAGGATCGCGGGCGGCTGGTAGAACTGCGACACCGCGTAGACAGCATCCTCGTACGTGACGTCGTCGACGACGTTCTGGTACCAGCGGTCGGTGGGATTCACCCCCTGAGCCTCGAAGCACGAGTCCAGTGGCATCAGCAGCCCCTGAGCGGCATATGTCGTGACGTAGCGCCGGTCCATCTGCACGACGTCGGGCACGTTGCCGCCCGCGATGCGGGTCGTGAACTTCTGGGCGTCGAAGGCCGTGGCATCCAGGGTCACCTGCACGTCGGGGAGCTGTTCCGCGGCGTAGTCGAGGCGCGATTGGCCCACGTCGTCGGCGTTCTCGAAGCCCCACGCGGCGAGGGTGCCCGTCGGCGCGGCGGAGAAGTCGACGTCGGCGGCCTGCTCGGAGGGGTCGCCTCCGCCGCTGCAGGAGGCGAGGAGGAGGGTGGATGCCGCGACCGCGGCGACACCGGCGAGGGAGCGCGTGCGCATGGTGAGGTCCTTTCGGGACGGGGGGGGGGATCAGCCTTTACGGCCCTGGGTGGCGACGCCCTCGACGAAGTACCGCTGACCGAAGGCGAAGATGATGAGCATCGGCAGGGTCACCAGGAGCGAGGCGACCATCACGTACTGATAGTCGCCCTGCCCGCCCGCGCTGGGGCTGTACTTCGTCATCGCGTAGGCGATGCCGAGCGGGGCGGTGAACTCCTCGACGCTGCCGGCGTTGAGGTAGATGAGCGCCGCCTGCAGGTTGTTCCAGCTCGCCTGGAATTCGAACAGGAACACGATGATGAACGACGGGATCGACAGGGGCATCGCGATGCGCCAGAACAGTCCCCACGCGCTGCACCCGTCGAGGCGCGCCGCCTCGAACAGTTCTCGCGGGACGCCGAGGAAGAACTGCCGCTGCAAGAAGATGTAGAAGGCGCTGCCGAACAGGTTCATGCCCCACAGCGGTACCCACGTGCCGAGCAGCCCGGTCTCTTTCCAGATCAGGTAGATCGGGATCATCGTCACCGCGCCCGGCAGCATCATCGTCGCCAGCACCAGACCGAACAGGAACCCGCGGCCCGGGAAGCGGAAGTAGGCGAAGCCGAACGCGACGATCGAGCTCATCACCGCCACGGTGGTCGCGGCGAGCAGGGCGATGGCGACGCTGTTGAACATCCAGTTCAGCAGCGGCAGCTGGCTCCACACGTCGGCGTAGTTGCCGGGGGTGAACGTCTTCGGGATGAGGGCGTTGTCGAATACCTCGCCGCGGGGCTTGAGGCTCGCCGCGAGGAGCCACGCGAAGGGGTAGAGGAACAGCAGCGCGAAGAGCACGAGCACCGCCGCCAGCACGACGCGGCCGGCGAGGGTCTTCGGCTGCTTCAGCGCGCGGCGCCACCGCGGGGGCCGAGCCGCGGATGCCGCGAGCTCGGGGCGGGCCTGGGCGACGCCCGGGGTCTGAAGGGTGTTCGTCATCAGCGGTCCCCCTCGTAGTAGACGAAGCGGTTGCCGAGGCGCACCTGCACGAGCGTGATGAGCAGGATGATCACGAACAGCAACCACGCCATCGCCGCGGCGAACCCGAAGTTGAACTGCCGGAACGCCTGCTGGAAGAGGTAGATCGCGTAGAACAGGGATGCCTCGGGGGAGGCGTTGCTCTGATCGCGCCAGAACAGCAGGTACGCCTGGTCGAACACCTGGAACGCCGCGATCGTGAGCACGATGACGTTGAAGAACATCGCCCCCGAGATCATGGGCAGCGTGATCGAGAAGAACCGGCGGACGGGACCTGCGCCGTCGATCTGCGCGACCTCGTACAGGTCGACGGGCACGTTCTTGATCGCCGCGAGGAAGATGACCATCGTGCCGCTGACGGTCCACAGCGCCATGATGATAATGCTCGGCTTGACCCATGCGGGGTCGACGAGCCACTGCGGACCCGGGATGCCGACGGCTCCGAGCGCCTGGTTGATCGCGCCGGAGTTGCCGTTGAGCAGCAGGAAGAAGACCGCCGCGGTTGCCACGGCCGGCGTCATCTTGGGCAGGTAGTAGAGCGTGCGGAAGATGCCGGCGCCACGACCGACCCGGCTCAGCAGCAGCGCCAGGAACAGCGCGAAGGCGATCTCGAGCGGCACGGCCATCACGGCGTAGAACAGCGTGTTGCCGAGCGACACCGCAACGCGCGGGTCTTCGAACAGCTGCGCGTAGTTGCTCGCGCCGACCGGGCGCGCGGCGCCGGTGGCGAGGTTGTAGCTCGAGAGCGAGATGACGAGGCTGTAGATCATCGCCCCGGCCGTGAAGATCAGGAACCCGAGGATCCACGGCGAGATGAACAGGTAGCCCGCGATCGCTTCGCGGCGGTTGTATTTGACCCTCTGTCGGGGAGGTCGGCGGTGCTTTCGCGCGGTGTCGCTCTCGGTGACGGGGGCGGAGGAGACGGTCACCGGCGGGACCGGTCGACGGCGGAGGACCCGGGGATGATGTCGCGCATTGTCTTCTCCTTTCGCGCGCCGTCTCGACACCGAGAAGCGCTTCGCCAGGGTCGAGAAGTGCTCGGAGAAGGTCCAGGGCGTTGCCACGACGCCTGGGACGTGCGATAAGCGGTTCTCCCCCGCGGCGGGATGCCGGCACCCGGTCGGCGAGGCACGCGACGGGCGCCGGACCGGGCGAGGAACGCGCACGCGCGCGGATCGTGCCGTTTCGGCGCCCCGGGGCGGACCGCGGCGGTGTCAGAGCGCGCGGAGGTAGCGCCGCGTCATCCACGCCTGCACGAGGCGCCCGAGCGGAGCGCCGACGCGCGTGAACCAACGGCCGGGGCGGGAGAACGCGGCGATGTCGAACACCACCTCGCCCGACGGCCGCAGGGTCAGCGTGAACCGCTCCTCCCCGCGCTCGGGGTGCCCGGGCAGCGTGCCGTACGCGAACCCCGCCACGGTGTCGGTGCGCTCGGCCCACACCACGAGACACGGAATGCAGAAGCTCAGGATGCCGACCCCCAGACGCATCGTCACGCGGGTGCCCTCGCGCATCGGGGTCTCGCTGAGTTCGATCCGCGCTCCCGCCCGGCGCTGCGCCTCGCCCGCGAGGAGCGCGTCGGCGGCGCGCTCGAAGGCCTCGCGGCCGTGACCGATCGCCCGGCGGGCGCGAACGTGGTGGTAGTCCGCGGGCATCTCGCCGGCGGTCGCGCCGACCTCGGCGTAGGTCAGGTCGTCCATGCGGCCACGGTAGCGGGGCGCAAGGCCGCGCCGGTTCGGGTTGCGTGTGGCCGCGCGCAGCGTTCGAGACGTCCGGCGGCGCGCCCGCCCGCCCGTCGGCGCGCTTGGCGCTCGCTCGTACCCACGGCCCCTCGACCGCGCCCGCGCGCCGAGGCGCCTGGCCCTCCCTCGTGCCCGCGGCCCCCGCAACCATGCGCCCGCCCGCGGCGCCGCGCCTACGCTGAGCACATGCCCCTCTTCGCTCCAGGATCCGCCGCGTGATCGACGTCGCCGAGCACCTCGCGGCGATCCTCGAGGCGGTACGGCCCCTCGTCCCCGAATCGCGCGATGTCGCCTCCGCGCGCGGCCGGGTGCTCCGGCATCCGGTCTCGGCCGCCGTGGACGTGCCCGGCTTCGACTCCTCCGCGATGGACGGCTTCGCCGTGCGCGACCTCGACGCCCCGGCCACCCTGCGCGTGGTCGCCGACCTCCCCGCCGGCACTGACCTCGACCCGCCGATGGATGCTGGCGACGCCGCCCGCATCATGACCGGGGCGCCCGTGCCCACCGACGCCACCGCTGTCGTCCCGTTTGAGGAGACCGCGCGGGGGCTTGCCGGGGGCCTCGAGCCCGTCGAGGTCGTGGTCGCCCCGCGGGCGCCGGGGGCGCACATCCGCCGCCGCGGCTCGGACGTGCAGCAGGGGGATCTCGTCGTCGAGGCCGGCGTGCGCCTGACCGCCGCCCGGATCGGCGCCATCGCGGCATCCGGAGTCGGCACCGTCGAGGTGTCGCGCGCCGCCCGGGTCGCCGTGGTGTCGACCGGGTCCGAGCTCGTCGCGCCGGGCGCGGAGCTGCGTCGTGGCCGGATCCCCGAGTCGAACAGCGTGCTGCTCGCCGGTCTCGCCGAGGAGGCAGGGGCCGACGTCGTGCTGCGCACGAGCGTCGACGACGAGGGCGACGGTCCGCGCCGTGCGATCGCGGCCGCGGAGGCAGCGGGGGCCGACGTCGTCGTCTTCTCCGGAGGCGTGAGCGCCGGGGCGTACGAGGTGGTGAAGAACACGCTCGGCGACCTCATGCGCTTCGACCGCGTGCGCATGCAGCCCGGAAAACCTCAGGGCTTCGGGCGCACCCCCGCCGGCACCATGCTGTTCGGGCTCCCGGGCAATCCCGTGAGCGCCGCGGTGTCGTTCGAGCTGTTCGTGCGTCCGGCACTGCGCGCACTGGAGGGCGACGTCGACCTCGCGCGCGCGCAGGTGCGTGTGGCGCTCGCCGGGGGGTGGCGGGCGCGACCGGGCAAAACGCAGTACGTGCCGGTGTCGCTCGACCGCTCCGATCCGCAACGCTGGCGGGCGACCCCGACGCCGCGCGGTACGCGGGGCCTCGGTCAGGCCGAGGGACTGGCAGTGATCACCTCGCGCGACGACGACCTCGCCCCCGATGCCCTCGTGACGGTCGCCCTGTGGTGAGCGTCGACGCGATCCTGCTCGCCGGCGGTCGCGGGTCGCGGGTGGGCGGCGCCGTGAAGCCGCTGTTCGAGGTCGGGGGATCGACGCTGCTCGCCGCGGCGATCGACGCCGTGCGGGCCTGCGTGACGGGACGCGTCGTCGTGGTCGCACCGATGCTCGACGCCGCGCTCGACGTCGATTGGGTACGCGAGGATCCGCCCTTCGGTGGTCCGGCCGCCGCCATCGTTGCTGCGCTGCCGGCGGTGGATGCCGACGAGGTCTACGTCATCGCCTGCGACCTCGCCGCACCGGCCGCGGCCGTCCGACGGCTCACCGCGCCCATCCCGCCCGGGGCCGACGGGGTGTGTCTCGACGACGGCCGACGCCAGTGGCTCATCGGCCGGTACCGCACCGGGGCGCTGCGGGCAGCGGCATCCGGTCTCCCCGAGGCGGGCCGCGATGCGTCGATGCGGGCGCTGCTCGGCGGCCTGTCCATCGCCGCGATCGCGGCCCCCGCGATGGAGACGCGCGACATCGACACGTGGGACGATCTCCGGAGAGCCCGAGGAGGAGCCATGACCGAGAACCGCACCCTGCCCCCCGAGGCGCTGAACGAGTGGAGTGCCGCGCTCGCCGAGCGCTTCGGCCTCGACGACGGCGACATCCCCATCTCGCTCATCCTCGACCTCGCCCGCGATGTCGCCAACGGCGTCGCGCGCCCCGCGGCTCCGCTCAGCGCGTTCGTGGCCGGACTCGTCGCGGGTCGGGCCGGGGGTTCCGTGGCCGACACCGAGGCCGCCGTCGCCGCCGTCGTCGAGTTGGCGCGCGAGTGGGAGAACCACTGAGCCCGATTCCGGAAGGGCTCGTGATCGTGCTCGGCGTCGCCGCCGGGCTCGTCATCCTGTGGCTCGCGCTCGTCGCGGTGCTGTGGGTGCAGCAGAAGCGGTCGGGTGAGACGGTCGACTGGCGCGCCGTAATGCGTCTGGCTCCCGACGTGGTGCGGCTGATCCGCCGACTGGTGGCCGACCGCACGGTGTCGCGAGCCACCCGGTGGTGGCTGGGCGGGCTGCTGGTCTACCTGTTGCTGCCGATCGACCTCATCCCCGACTTCCTGCCGGTCATCGGCTACGTCGACGACGCGATCGTGGTCGTCATCGCCCTGCGCTTCGCGATCCGTTACGCGGGGATGCCGGCGATCGCGCGCCACTGGCCCGGCACGCCCGAGGGGCTGCGGAGCGTGCTGGCGCTGGTCGGCGCCGCGCGGTGAGGTCAGGCCGTCTCGAGCACGTTGATCGCGAACTCCGGCGCGATCGCGGCGAGGCGCGCGTCGTTCGTCCGAATGGCCCGATCCGCGCGACGGGCACGCGCCGTCTCGCGATGGTGACCTCCACCCCCGACTCGACGTCGGCGATCAGGCGCGACAGGTTGTTGCACGCCTCCAGGACGGTGTACGTCGTGGGCGGAATCCTTGCCATCCACCTGGCTAGGGCGGCCTCACCGCCCCACGTATTCACCCCGTGGGCGAAGCCGCATGGCGGGCTCCGCGTACTCCGCGGCGATGTGTGCGATCCAGCCGGCGAGGCGCCCCACGACGAAGATCGTGCTCGCGGCGTCTTCGGGCAGCCGAGCACCGGATGCCAACGCGGCCAGCGCCAGATCGACGTTGGGGCGCAGGCGCGCCCGCGCGTCGACGACCTCGGAGAGCCGGCGCACGGCATCCATCGTCCCTCCGCCGTCCGGGAGCGCGGTGATGAAGGGGAACAGGGCCTCGGCGCGGTCGTCGATCCCGCGGTAGAGCGGGTGCCCGAAGCCCGGGATGCCGTTGCCGTCTTGCAGCGCTTCGGCCAGGGCCCGCTCGGGGTCGAGGCCCCGCCGCACGCGCGTGAGCAGGCGGGCCGTGCGGGCGGCCGCGGAGATGTGCAGGGGGGAGTCCGCCGCGCCGAGAGCGGCGCTGACCGCGGCGTATCCGTCTGCACGCGCCGAGGCGGCCACCCGCGCGGCGAAGGTCGACACCGCGAGGTCGTGGTCGATGAGCAGCACGAGGGCCGCGTTGAGGGCGGGACCGACGGATGCCGGGGCGTTCCACGACCGCGACAGCGACAGCGCGATGTCGGGATCGGGGTCTCCGCCCAGGGCGACCGGGAGCCCGGTCAGGAGCGTCCAGCCGATGCGGTGCAGCGTGGCCGGCGAGGTGTCGTGACGGAGGGGATCGTCGGCGGCGAACCCGGTGAGGGCGGCGCGCAGGCGATCCATGGCGTCGGCGTGCGGGGGCAGCGCCGCCACCATCTCGCGCGCGCTGCCGATGGCGGGGTCGGGGGCGTCGACGCGCTCGGCGTCCCAGAGCCAGGCGACGACCTCGGCGAACGGGCGGTCGACGAGATCACGCGCGCGTCGGCCGCGGAAGAGCAGCTCGTCGTCTTCGATGTCGGCGATGTCGGTGTGCAGGATGCCGAGCGGCATCCCGGTGGTGGGGTGGGCGGGCGCGTGCGCGGCGGAGCGTCGTCGCCCGGTCGCGAACGCCTCGACCTCGAGGGCGTCGAACGTCGAGCCGTGCGCGTCGCGCTCGCGGGCCAGCAGCCCGCGCGAGACGTAGGCGTAGAGGGTCTCGGGTTTGACCCCGAGCCGAGCGGCGGTCTGGGCCGCGGTCAGGCGGGGGAGGGGAGCAGACATCTTGATCCGATCAACGTTGACGCTGTGGACGTCATGTTCGCACACTGAGCGCATGAGCCACCTGATCGATGTCCCCCGCGGTCTCAACGGTGTCGTCGCGGCCGAGACGGCCATCAGCGATGTGAACGGCGAGGCAGGTTCCTACCACTACCGCGGTCACTCCGCGGTCGACCTCGCGCGCACCCGCACGTTCGAAGACGTCTGGCACCTGCTCGTCGTCGGTGGCGCGCCCCACGTTCCGCACGACTTCGCGCGGCGGATCGCCGACGCGCAGGCCGACGAGCGGCTCCCGGCGCTGATCGCCGTCGTCCGCGAGCGCACCGACGATCCGCTCGCGGTGCTGCGCGCGGTGTGGACGCTGTCGGCATCCGCCCTCCGCTCCGCGGCCCTGTACGACCTCGACGAGACGGGTCGCCTCGACGACGCCATCCAGTACGCGGCGATCGCGCCCCTCGCCCTCGCTCCTCTCCCGGGGCGGATGCCGACGGGTCGCGGCGTCGTGTCGGACTACCTCGAGCGGGTGACCGGCGTCGTTCCCGACGATGCGCACGTGCGCGCACTGTCGGCCTATCTCATCGCGGCGATGGACCACGGCTTCAACGCCTCGACGTTCACGGCCCGAGTCATCGCCTCGACGGGAGCCGATATGGCATCCTGCCTCTCCGGCGCGCTCGGGGCGCTCTCGGGGCCGCTGCACGGGGGAGCGCCCGCGCGCGCACTCGACAGTCTCGACGCCGCCGGCGGCGACCCCGGCGCGTGGATCGCGGGAGAGCTGTCCGCCGGTCGACGTCTCATGGGCTTCGGACACGCGGTGTACCGCACGGCGGATCCGCGGTCGGAGCTGCTGCGCGAGGTCGCCCGGGGACTCGGCGGCGGGCGGGTGGAGCAGGCGCTGGCGTTCCAGGCGGAGGCCGAACGTCAGCTCGCCGCGCGGCATCCGGAGCGGGCCCTGAAGGCGAACGTGGAGTTCTACGCGGCGGTGGTGATGGAGCAGTGCGGCATCCCGCGCGGCATGTTCACGCCGACCTTCGCTCTGGCCCGCACGATCGGCTGGACGGCGCACGTGCTCGAGCAGGCGCGGGATCCGAAGATCATCCGCCCGGCCGCGCGGTACGTGGGGGTGGGGGCGGCGTCCTGAGCACGCACCGGTCGCGCCGTCCTGCGGAGGAGAGTCGTGACACGCCGCCCGATCGCGGTCCACAGCGCGGTGACGGCCACCACCTCCGCACGACGGCAGGGCCGACGGTCGTCGGCGTCGAACACGAACAGCCGGGCGAGAGACGCCACACACGACTGGCACCCGCGCGTCTCGTCGCCGAGGATGGATCCATGCGATCCCCCCGCCCGCTGCTCCTCCTCGCGCTCGCCGGCGCGAGCCTCGTCCTCTCCGCCTGCACCGGCCCGACGGCATCCGAGCCCGCGTCGATCGAGCCCTCCGCGTCGGTCTCGACCGCCCCGAGCCCTGTCGCGAGCGCCTCGGCCTCTCCCGACGCCGGCCCGGTCGAGGCCTTCCGCTCGTGGTGGACCGCCGTGCGGGCGGCCGACACGGTCGCGGCCTGCGGTGCCCTGACCGAGCCGCTGCAGCAGCGCATGATCCAGGAGTACAACGACACCACCGGGGCCGGGATCTCCGACTGCGCGGCCCTCATCACGCAGACCTCGGCGCTATATGCCGCCACCGGCATGTCGGCCGACGTCGACGTGACGGTCGTGTCGCAGACGCAGAACGACGCGGTCCTCGACGTCGCCTACGTCGGCGGGAATTGCGGCACGGTGCACCTCGACCGCTCGAGCGGATCGTGGACGCTGACCGAGCTCAGCCAGGAGTGCGCCGGCTGAGGTCTCAGGTCAGCAGTTCGCTGAAGAAGCCGATCGAGATCGACAGCAGACCCGCGGCCACTCCCGCGATGAAGCCGGCTGCCGCCAGCTCGCGCGCCATGCGCGCGTTGAGACTCAGGATGCCGCACACGAACGACACCACGGCGAGACCCCACATGCCGATCTGGATCCACGGCATCTCGTCGACCTTCGAGATCGTCTGGGCGGTGGCGATGAAGAGGTACCAGGCGATGACGATCGCGCCGGTGACGATCGCGATGATGGACACGGCCCGCAGGTCGCCCTTCGGGGTGGGCGGCGGGTCGGGTTCGTCGCGCGACGGGACGTCGGTCGCCGGTTCGAGCGAATCGGGGAGATCCTCGTCTGCCATGCGTCGATCCTCCCAGGTCACCGGGCGGATCGGGGATGGCTTGTCCGGCGCGGTCTCGCGTGCGACACGCCCCGTCGCGGGGCGTCCGCAGGCACGCCGATCCGTGGCCGGAGGTCGAGGACCCGCCGCGGGGTGCGCGCACGGTCCGCGAGGACCTGCGGGGCGCGTGCGTTTTTGCGCGGGCAGGGCGGCACCCGCCCGCCGTGACCTAGGCTCCTCCCGATGAGAACCGTCGGAGTCGACCTCGCCGCGGAGGCTCCCGGCACCGCGCTCGCCGAGATCGCATGGAGCCCGGGCCGCGCCGTGCTCGAGCGTCTCGAGATCGGGATGACGGATGCCGAGATCGTGGCATCCGTCCGCTCCGGCGACGCGTGGCTGGGGGTGGACTGTCCGCTCGGCTGGCCCGACGCGTTCGTCGACTTCGTCGGGGCGCATCACGCCGACCGCGTCCCGACCCTCGGTCCCGTCGAGGGGCACGCGGACTGGCGTCGACCGCTGGTCTACCGCCACACCGACCACGTCGTGCGCGAGCGCATCGGGCGGTGGCCCCTGAGCGTGTCGACCGATCGGCTCGGGGTGACCGCGCTGCGCGGGGCGGGGCTGCTGCGTCGTCTGGCTGAGGCGGGGCTCGACGTCGACCGGGCCGCCGAGGGGCGCCTGTTCGAGGTCTACCCCGGCGGATCGCTGCGCCTGTGGGGCTTCGGCACCACGGGATATCGCGTGGATGCCGCCCGCCGGGCCGTCCTGCTCGACGCGCTCCGCGAGCGCGCACCGTGGCTCGACCTCGGCGCCTTCGCCGCGCTGGCGATCCGCAAGGCGGACGCCTTCGACGCCGTCATCGCCGCCCTCGCGACCCGCGCGGGGGCGCTCGGACGGTTCTCGCCCCCGGCATCCGACATGCTCGCCGTGGCGCGGCGGGAGGGATGGGTCGTGCTGCCCGACGGGCCGCTGGAGGCTTTGGTCGACGGTCCCGTAAGCAAAGGCTAGACATCTAGCCTTTGCTTACGAGGGCGACGTCCTCGGACTTAGGCCCCGGACAAGCTCGCGATCAGCCCCTCGACGCGGCCCTTGATCTTGTCGCGGATGCGGCGGACGGCGTCCAGGTCCTGCCCCGCGGGGTCGTCGAGCTCCCAGTCCTCGTAGCGCTTGCCCGGGAAGATCGGGCACGCGTCGCCGCAGCCCATTGTGATCACGGCGTCGGAGGCCTTCACCGCGTCGACGGTGAGGATCTTCGGCTGGTTCGCTGAGATGTCGATGCCTTCCTCGGCCATCGCGGCGATGGCCATCGGGTTGATCGAGTCCTTGGGGGCGGATCCGGCGGACAGCACGTCGATGCGGTCGCCGGCGAGGTGCTGCAGGTAGCCGGCGGCCATCTGCGAGCGCCCGGCGTTGTGGACGCAGACGAAGAGAACGGTGGGGCGGGTCATGGTGGCTCCGGTGGTCAGGCGGCGAGGTGGGGGAGGAGTCCGTCGATACGGCGGGCGAGATGTCGATAGGTCTTTTCGAAGGCGTCCGCGGTGTTCGAGGGAACCGGGTCGGGCACCGACCAGTGGAGGTCGGTTCTCTCGAGGGCCTCGTGGGCGTTGTCGCACACACTGATCAGCAGGTCGTCGTCGTGGCGGATGTCGGCGAGCAGCTTGGGTGCGGCGTCATGCAGGTCGAGGCCGTGCCGCGCGGCGACCGCGATGGCCCCCGGCGCGACGGCGGGCGACGGGGTGGTTCCGGCTGAGGCGGCGGGGACATCGCTGCGGGTGCGCCACAGGTGCTCGGCGAGCTGAGAGCGGGCGGAGTTCGCGGTGCACACGAACACCACTCGCGGTGCCGTCAAGACCGTGCTGCCGGAGATCGGACCGGCGGCGTCCGGCGACAGCGAGACGTAGGTGCGGCGGCGATCGCCCTCCGAGCGCGAGCGGATGACGATGCCCGCTCGCTCGAGCACCTTGAGGTGATGGGAAAGCAGGTTCGAGGCGATGTTGATGCGCGCGAGCATCTCGAGGGGGGAGAGGTCGCCCGTCTCGAGCAGGTCGACGATCTGCAGTCGTGCGGGGTCGGCAAGGGCGGCGTGCCGTGCGGCGCGCCTCTCGAGGTCTGTTTGCTCACCGTTCATTGTCTCAATCTTGATTGATGTAGTGTGGCGCCGTCAAGGTAGGAGAGACATGAATTCACAGACGATCGCCCCCGTCTTCGCGGAAGCGGTGGGCACCGCAGCGCTGGTCTGCGTCGTGGTGGGCTCGGGGATTGCCGCGTCATCCCTGACGGATGATGCGGGTCTTCAGCTCCTGGCCAACAGCATCGCGACGGCCATGGGCCTGTTCGCGCTCATCTCCGTCCTCGGTCCCGTCTCGGGTGCTCACCTCAACCCGGCCGTCACGGTGGTCGATCTGTTCCGCCCGGGGAGCGCCCTCTCAGGCCGCGTGGGCCGTGCCGCGCTCTACGTGACCGCACAGCTGGTCGGGGCGATCGGCGGAAGCGTTCTGGCGAACGCCATGTTCGATGTCCCCCAGGCCCTGTCCACCTCCGACCGCGGCGGGCTCGGGGTGCTCCTCGGAGAAGTGGTCGCGACGGCCGGGTTGATCGTCGTCATTCTGCTCGCCGCACGCCAGGGCGCGGGACGCGCGGTCGCCTTGTGGGTTGCGGCCTACATCGGCAGCGCCTACTGGTTCACCAGCTCCACCTCCTTCGCGAACCCCGCCGTCACCGTCGGGCGGATCTTCACCGACACGTTCGCCGGCATCGCCCCCGCCTCCGCCGCCCCCTTCGTGATGGCGCAACTGCTCGGCGCCGCCGTGGGCGTGGCGGTGGCCTCCCTGCTCCTGGCGTGGCCCCCGCGCGTGCCACGCGACGCCGTCGCCGCTCCCGTCGTCTCATCCCTCTGACCCGAAGGGCCCCTCATGCACATCGTCGCCATCGGCGGGAGTGACGCCGGTATCTCGGCCGCGCTCCGCGCCCGCGAGCTCGACCCGTCCGTCGACGTCACCGTCGTGGTCGCCGACGCCTACCCGAACTACTCCATCTGCGGCATCCCCTATTTCTTCTCCGGAGAGGTGACGCCCTGGCAATCGCTCGCGCATCGCACCGCAGTCGACCTCGAAGCAACCGGCATGCGCCTCCGGCTCGACACTCTCGCCACCGACATCGACGTCGAGGGTCACCGCCTGCACCTGCGGGGGCCGGACGGCGCGTTGAACCACCTCGATTACGACGCCCTCGTCGTGGGGACCGGTGCTGTACCGTCGCACGCGGGGATCGAGGGGCTCGGTGCCCTGGGGCCCGCGGATGGTGTGCATGTCATCCACTCCATGGGCGACACCTTCGCCCTCGACGACGACCTGAACGCTCGCAGCCCCCGCAGCGCCATCATCATCGGCGCGGGCTACGTGGGGCTCGAGATGGCGGAAGCCTTCATCGCGCGGGGCATGCAGGTCACCCAGCTGCAGCGCGGACCCGAGGTGCTCTCGACGCTGGATGCCGAGCTGGGCTCGCTGGTGCGCGACGAGCTCATCGCGCACGGCGTCACCGTGCGCACCTCGACCGTCGTCCGGGGCATCGAGAAATCGGGGACGGAACTCACCGTCCACGCCCTCACCGATGGCGAAGAGCGCGCGTACACGGCCGATCTCGTCCTGGCCGTCGTCGGAGTCCGCCCGAACACCGAGCTGTTGAGACGAGCCGGGGCATCCCTCGGGGCGGGCTCGGCGGTCACCGTCGATGCGGCGATGCGCACGGGGCTGCCCGACGTCTTCGCCGCCGGCGACGGCGTCATCACCCACCACCGTTTGCTCGGCGAGACCTACCTCCCCCTCGGCACCACCGCCCACAAGCAGGGCCGCGTCGCCGGAGAGAATGCGCTCGGCGGCACCGCCCGCTTCGCCGGTTCGGTCGGCACCCAGGTGGTGAAGGTGTTCGATCTCGTCGCCTCCCGCACCGGGCTTCGTCATCACGAGGCCGCGGCCGCCGGATACGCACCGTCGACCACGCAGAGCGTCGCCGACGACCACAAGCGCTACTACCCGGGCGCGCAGCCGATCACCCTCCGCATCACCGGCGACGAGAACACCGGACTGCTCCTCGGCGCGCAGCTGGTCGGGCGCCTGGGCACCGAGACCGCGAAACGCGTGGACACGTATGCCACCGCGTTGTTCGCCGGCCTGAGCGTCGAGCAGGTCAGCGATCTCGACCTCTCCTACACCCCGCCCCTCGGATCCCCGTGGGACGCCGTCCAGATCGCGACCCAGGCCTGGTCGCGGCAGCAGCATTCCTCTGGAGTACGCGCATGACCGCCCCCGCCGTCCTGTTCATCTGCACGCACAACGCCGGACGCTCGCAGCTCGGCGCGCACCTCATGGACCGCGTCGCACAGGGGAGGGTGCGCGTCCTCAGCGGCGGTGTCGCCCCGGCCGACCGGATCAATCCCGCCATCGCCACCACCCTCTCGGAGCTCGGGATCGACACGACCGACGCCACTCCCCGGGCCGTGACGGCCGACGACCTCGCCACCGCCGACGTGGTGGTGACGATGAAGCCCAACCTCGACCTCCCCGGTCCGATCCGCGGGGAGCACGTGCAGTGGAGCTTCCCCGACCCCGCCGAATGGGATGCCGACGGCGCCCGAGGAATGCGCGACGCGGTCAAGAGCGCGGTGGAAGATCTCGAGCGACGTCTGCGCGAGACGGCCCGCGCGCGCACCGCAGCGCGATCTCGCCGTCGTTCGTGAGGTGGTACTCCGCCCCCTTTCGGGCGACCCAGCCGAGGTTCGTCAGGCGCCACAGCGTCTCATCCCGCATCCTCGGCAACCGCTCGCGGTGTCCGGCGCCGAGGTCGGGACGTCGACGCTCCCACTCGCGAAGGATCCCTTCGCGGGTGAGCGGGCCCATGGCGGACAGGATCTCCAGGGCCAGGGCTCGCACGGCGGTGAGGTGTCGCGCGACGTCGATCTCGCTCATCCGCGCCCGTTCATCGTGCTGCGGCGCTCGATGAGCACAGTGTCGCGCCACTGCCCGGCCCGCGGGCCGACGGCCGAGCGGGCGATGCGTTCGCGGCGACCGACCTCGCGGAAGCCGAGGCTCTCGTGCAGGCGGAGGGATGCCGCGTTCTCGGGGAAGACGCTCGACTGGATCGTCCACACCCCGTTCATCTCGGCCGCGGCGATGAACGCGCGCAGGAGGGCGGTGCCGATGCCGCGGCCCTGCGCGCGCCCGGCGACGTAGACGGAGTGCTCGACGACGCCCCGGTACGCGGCGCGTGCCGACACCGGCGACGCCGCCGCCCACCCGACGACGCTGTGCGCGTCGTCGACGGCGACCAGCCGGCCGAACCGGGTCTTCGCGCGGTCGAACGCGTCCCAGGTCGGCGTCTCGGTCTCGAAGGTCGCGTTGCCACCCACGATGCCCTCGCGGTAGACGTCCTCGACCGCGGCCCAGTCCGCGCGTTCCAGCGCACGCACGAGCGTCATGTCAACAGCACCCGCCGGCATCCGTCGAACACACGCCGGTGGCCGGAAGGGCGAGCTCGACGCGCGAGGCCGAGGCAAGATCGCCCGCGAGCCAGGCCGCGATCGAGCGCACCTGCTCGTATCCGGTGGCCAGGAGGAACGTGGGCGCGCGGCCGTACGACTTCATCCCGACGACGAAGAAGCCGTGCTCGGGGTGCGTCAGCTCGCGGAAGCCGTGCGGCTCGACGGTGCCGCACGAGTGCGCGTTGGGATCGATGAGGGGGGCGAGCAGCCGCGGTGCCTCGACGACGGCATCCAGGTCGGTGCGGATCTCGCGCAGCGGGGCCAGGTCGGGCCGGAACCCGGTCGCGTTGACGACGACGTCGGCGGTGACCGCGTCGCGTTCGCCGCGTCGCGTTCCGAGGAGACGGATGCCGTCCGGCAGGGCCTCGACGCCGCCGATCTCGAACGAGTCGATCTTCTCGACGGCTCCGTCCTCGACGTAGCGGTCGACGCGTGCGCCGAGCTGCGCGCGTCCGACGAGCTCGTCATCCGCCGATGACGACACGCGCACGGCGCCGGCGTTGCGGATGAGCCACGTGATGCGGGTGCCGGGGGCGTCGCGCTGCAGGCGGACGAGCGAGATGAGGGTGTTCGCGGCGGAGTGCCCGGCCCCGACGACGACCGTGTGCCGCCCGGCGAAGCGGTCGCGCTCGCGGCCGAGCACGTCGGGGAGGGCGTGGGAGATGCGGGCGTCGTCGATGGTGGGGAGGCCCGTGGACAGGAGGGAGTTGGGGGAGTCGTACGTTCCCGACGCGTCGAGCACGGCGCGGGCGAGAAGCTCTCCCTTCGGGGTGCGCACGAGGAACGGCGTGTTCTCGCGATCGGCGGATCGCGTGCGGTCCATGCCCTCGCGCGCGATCCCGGTCACGCGCGCGCCGTAGCGGATGTGCGCCGCGATCTCGGGCAGCTCGGCGAGCGGGCGCAGGTAGGCGTCGACGAGCTCGCGGCCCGTGGGGGCGCGACCCTCCGCCGGCATGGTCCAGCCGGTGGCCTCGAGGAGGCGGCGCGCGACGGGGTCGACGACCTCGCGCCAGGCCGAGAACAGGCGCGTGTGCCCCCACTTCTCGACGGCGGCGGCGGGTCCGGATGCCGCCTCGAGCACGGTGAACGCGATGCCGAGGTCGGCGAGGTGCGCGGCGGCGGCGAGGCCGACGGGACCGGCGCCGATGATCGCGACGGGGAGGGTCGCGAGACGATCCGTGACCCGGGGCCGCGGGGTGAGGGTGAGCGTCGACATGGAACTCCTCGTGCATCGATGACGGTCGATGCTTTATCGTGCCCGCATCTATCGATGGATGTCAATATCGACTATCGTCGATGCATGACCACGCTGCCGCTCCTCGACCCCGTCGCCTGCTGCGTGTCCTCCGGGGGTGCCGCGATGTCCGTCGCCGACGCCGAGGAACTGGCCGGGCGGCTGAAGGCCCTCAGCGATCCGACACGGCTGCGCCTGCTGTCGATCGTCGCGAGCGCGGCGGAGCAGGAGGCGTGCGTGTGCGACCTCACCGAGCCGGTCGGTCTCTCTCAGCCCACGGTGTCGCACCACCTCAAGGTGCTGACCGAAGCCGGGTTCCTCACGCGTTCGAAGCGCGGCACCTGGGCGTACTACCGGCTCGTGCCGGGCGCGCTCGACGCCGTCGCGGGTGCGCTGCGCATAGAGGGGTGACGCGGCGCGGTGTCGTCGCCGTAGCCTGTCGTGGTGTCCACCGAGCGATCGAAGAAGTCGGCCGAGAAGCGCGTCCTCGGGTTCCTGCAGGACTACGACGAGCAGTGGCGTCGCGCCGCCCCCGCCTTCGAAGCCCGCGACCACACGGTCGACGCCTTCGAGATGTGGCGCGGGCTCACGCAGCGCGTGGCGCGTGAGCACTTCGTCGACGGGGCGGAGGATCTCTCGACGTCCTTCGGGACGCCCCCCGAGTACGGCGTGGCGGTCGAACGGATCGTGCGCTCGGAGGTCGACGCGGACACGGCCTACGTCCTGACCGAGGTGTTCGGGTCCCCGGTCGACATGTTCCACGAGTTCACGCTGCGCAAGAGCGGGTTCCGCTGGCGGATCGCATCGATCGCCCAGCATTTCGACGATCCGGTCGCGCCTTTCGCCTCGCCGGCAGACGTGCGGGCGTCCCTCGACGCGACGTCGACCGAGATGGCCTTCGACCCATTGCCCGCCCCGCAGCTCGGTCTCGACGAGGAGCGCAACTTCACGCCGCGCTCCGTGGTGTTCCCCGGCGGCGAGGGCCCCGAGATCGTGACGGTCGAGCACGTGGGGACCCTCGTCACCGACTCCGGAGCTCTCTCGGTCATCGACTTCGGCTACGAGAACGACGACGCACGACCGCTCGCGCGGCGCGTCGCCCCCGGCTCCTACCCCGTGGACCGGGTCACCGCGGCGGGACGCATCGCCGCCGTGCGCGTGCGCTTCGCCGACCGTCCCGCGGTGTCGTGGCATCCGGCCTCGCAGCGACCCGGTCAGGGCCACGTGATCGGCGTCGACGCGGGGTGCGTGTGCGTCGTGGACTATCCCGCGTACGCGGGCATGTCGCGCAGGGCGAAGGCCGAGCGGTTCGAGGCGTTCGGGGCTCGCCCGCGGCCCTCGGTCGCGATGTTCCCCCTCGGCGAGGGGCAGGTGGGGCTGGCGACCGAGTCGGGGTGGGGCGACGGCGGCTATCCGGTGCTCTGGGGCCTGGATGCCGACGGCGCGGTCGTGCAGCTCGTCGTCGACTTCATGGTGCTCGCGACCGAGGCGGAGGGCGGTCGGCTCGTCCACCTGTGACGGGCGGTGCGCCGATCCTCGATCTGCGCTCTCGTCGGGCGCGGACGCCCTGCGCGTGGACTCAGCGCCCGAACAGCTTCGCGAAGAAGCCGCCCTCGGTGGGCTGCTTCTGATGACCCTCGCAGCGATCGCGTCGGGGGACTCCCGCCATCACCTGGTCGACGTGCTGGCCGCATCCGGCCCACGTCGTCTTCGCGCACGTCCTGCACGCCACCTGTCGGCACATCTTCGGCATCCTTTCGTTCCCGGTCGCGATCGCGACAACGGCCTCACTATACCCCCGGGGGTATAAAGTGAATGCCATGAGGACGATCATCATCGGAGGAGTCGCCGCGGGCATGAGCGCCGCGACGCGGCTGCGTCGACTCGACGAGACCCGCGAGATCACGGTCTACGAGCGGGGCGAGCACGTGTCGTTCGCGAACTGTGGACTGCCGTACCACGTGGGCGGCGTGATCGCCGAGCGCTCGGCGCTGCTGCTGCAGACGCCGGAGTCGCTCGCGGCGCGCTTCGCCCTCGACGTGCGGGTCCGGCACGACGTGATCGCCATCGACACGGCCGCGCGAACGGTGACCGTGCGCGATCTCACGGCCGGCGCCGAGAGCGTCGAGACCTACGACGAGCTCGTGATCGCCACCGGCGCCGCGGCCGCACTCGGGCCGTCCGCGGGAGGTGTGCCCACGCACACGCTGCGCAGCGTCGATGACGTCGATCGTGTGCTCGAGGTGCTCGACGACGCGGGCCCCGCTCCGCGGGTCGTCGTGGCGGGGGCGGGGTTCATCGGCCTCGAAGCCGTCGAGAACCTCGTCGCACGCGGAGCGCGAGTGACGCTGGTGAGCCGCGGTCGCCAGGTGTTGTCGCCTCTGGATCCCGAGATGGCGGCGCCGCTCCTCGCGGTTCTGCGCGACGCGGGCGTCGACGTGAGGCTCGGCGCGACGATCGTCGGTGCCGAAGCGGGCACCGTGCGCCTCGACGATGGGACCGCGTTCGAGGCCGCGCTCGTCGTCGAGGCGAGCGGCGTGCACCCCGACCGCGGGCTCGCTGCCCTCGCCGGTATCGCGGTGGGCCCCTCGGGAGGCATCGCCGTCGACCCGCGACAGCGCACCTCCGCCCCGCACGTCTGGGCCGCCGGCGACGGCGTCGAGAAGCGCGACCACCTCGACGGCGAGCCGGCCCTGGTCACGATGGCGGGACTCGCCAACCGGCACGGTCGGGCGATCGCCGACGACATCGCGGGCCTCGAACCCTCCGACGCGCGCCCCGCGCTCGGCACGGCCGTGCTCGGCCTCTTCGGCACGACGATCGCCTTCGTCGGCTGGAGCGAGCGACGACTTCGCGCCGAGGGCCGGCCGCACCGCGCCATCCACACCCACCCCGCCTCGCACGCCACCTACTACCCGGGAGCGCAGTCGATGGCGATGAAGATGCTCGTCGACCCCGCGTCGGACCGGATCCTCGGGGCGCAGATCGTCGGCGTCGACGGCGTCGACAAGCGCATCGACGTGATCGCCGTCGCGATGGCGGCCGGGCTCACGGCATCCGCTCTCTCGGAGCTCGAGCTCGCCTACGCTCCGCAGTACAGCTCGGCAAAGGATCCCGTCAACATGATCGGGTACGTCGCCCAGAACCTCGCCGGGGGGACGACGGATGCCGTGCAGTGGCACGAGCTGCCCGCGGCGCTCGCCGACGGGGCGACGCTCGTCGACGTGCGCACCCCCGCCGAGCACGCCGCCGGCGCCATTCCGGGCGCGGTCAACCTGCCGCTCGACGAGCTCCGTGCGCACCACCACGAGCTTCCGGACGGACCGGTGATCGTGCACTGCCAGGTGGGGCAGCGCGGGCACACCGCCATGCGGCTGCTCGCGCAGCTCGGCCACGACGTGCGTAACCTCGACGGCGGATACCGCACCTGGCTCGCCGGCCGCGAGGCGATGTCCTCGAATCCCGTCGAAGGAGAACACGCATGAGTGACCGCAGCCTGCACGACCCCCAGGCCGTGAAGAAGGTCGCGAACCGGCTCCGCCGCGCGCAGGGTCAGCTCGCCGCCGTGATCGCCGCCGTCGAGGGCGGCGGCGACTGCCGAGACGTCGTCACGCAGCTCGCCGCGGTGAGCAGCGCGATCGACCGCGCGGGCTTCGCGATCATCTCGACCGCGATGAAGCAGTGCATCGTGGACCCGGATGGTCCGGATGCCGAAGACGAAGCCCCCTGCCGGCTCACGGTCGAGGAGCTCGAGAAGCTGTTCCTCACGCTCGCCTGAGCGGGGGAGCGGGACCGGAGCGCCGCGATGCTCCGGTCCCGCCGCTGCTCATACGGAGGCGAGCAGGTCTTTCATCGTGGCGATCTCGGCCGTCTGGCTGTCGATGATCGAGCGGGCCAGGTCGACGACCTCGCTGTTCTGTCCGTCGTCGATCTCGTCCTGGGCCATGTCGACGGCACCCTCGTGGTGCTCGATCATCTGCTCGAGGTACAGACGGGCCGCGTCGCCGCCCTCGGCATCCGCGAGCTCCTGCATGTCGGACTCCGACATCATTCCGCCGTGATCCATGCCGCTCATGCCCCCGCTCATCGACACGCCCCAGTCCGAGAGCCATCCCTCCATCGTCTCGATCTCGGGGCCTTGGGCGGCCTTGATCTGCTCGGCGAGGGCGGTGACGCGGTCGTCGACACCCGTCTTGCCGAGCAGGGTGTCCGACATCTCGATGGCCTGCTCGTGGTGCGGGATCATCATCGTGACGAACATGATGTCGGTCTCCGATGCGTCGGCGGCCGTGGTGGCCGTCGCCATCGGGCCGGAGCCGTGATCCATGCCGGGCATCGATCCGGATCCGCTCGTGCCGGAGCATCCCGCGAGGGCGATCATGGCGGCCAGGGGAAGAGCGGCCGCAGCCGCGAATCGGGTCTTCATTGATTTCTCCTTGTCGTCCGCCCGGGTGCGGGCGCTGTTGGGGTGAGGGGTCGCGCGCTGTCGCGCGCAGCTCACGTCCGACAGACGCAGAGGGAGATCCGCGAGGGGGCTCGGCCGGGGGCCTGACGCGCGCTGCGTCGTGTGCCCTCGAGAGTCAGGAGATCGCGCAGGGCGAGCCGGCGGAGCGCCGACGCCGCCGCGAAGACGAGGAGGGCCGCCACCACGAGCGCGAGGATGCAGCCCATCTCGGACATGGCGTGGTCGCCGCCGCAGTCCTCGCAGACCGGATCCGCGGCGCCCGTCGCCTGTGCGCTCATCGTTGCCAGGTTCGTGTCGACCGGGTGGACCTGATCCGACGCCGCCGGGGCGCCGATCGCGGCGGTGCCGTGATGACCGGTCATCGTGGCCCGGTCGTTGAGGACGTGCATCCCGAGCAGGCCGACGATGAGCGCGGCCGCGACCATCGCCAGGACCGCGACGAGCGCCGGTTGCCGCGCCTGGGCGTCGCGCAGCACCGATGTCCCTGCGAGCATCGTCGTCCTCCTCTCTTCCAAGCTAGGCGGTGGCTCAGCGCTCGGGGTCGTCCGCCGGCCGCAGGTCGAGGCGCCGGAGCAGCTGAGCGTTGACGGCGACGACGATGGTCGACAGCGACATCAGGATCGCCCCGATCGACATCGGCAGCACGAACCCGATGGGGGCGAGCACGCCCGCCGCCAGCGGCACCGAGAGCAGGTTGTAGCCCGCGGCCCACCACAGGTTCTGCGTCATCTTGCGGTAGGCGGCACGTGACAGGTCGATCGCGGACAGGACGGCTCGGGGGTCGTCGTGCGCCAGGATCACCCCGGCGGAGGCGATCGCCACGTCGGTCCCCGCCCCGATCGCGATGCCCACGTCGGCCTGCGCGAGAGCCGGGGCGTCGTTGACGCCGTCGCCGACCATCGCCACCGTCCTGCCCTCGCTCTGCAGCTGCTCGACCTTCGACGACTTGTCCTCGGGGCGCACGCCCGCGAAGTACCGGTCGATCCCGACGGCCTCGGCCACGGACGCGGCGACGGCCTCGGCGTCGCCCGTGATCATCACGACCTTCACGCCCCGCTCGCGCAGCGACCGCACGGCGCGGATCGACTCGGGGCGCACCTCGTCGGCGAGCCGCAGGGCTCCGGCGACCGCACCGTCGACCACGACGTGCAGGATGATCGCCCCCTCATCGCGCCACGCGTGCGCCGCGTCGATCTCGTCGAGCCCCTTCTCCTCGAGCAGGTGCGGCCCGCCGACTTCGACGACTCTGCCCTCGACCCGGGCGCGCACGCCGACGGCGGGAGCCGACGAGAAATCGTCGGCGCGCGGCACCGTGAGCGCCTTGGCCTCCGCGGCGGCGACGATCGCCCGAGCCAGCGGGTGCTCGGAATCGGATTCCGCCGCGGCGGCCCACGCGAGCACGCGGTCCGCGTCGCTGTCGGCGGTGGGGGCGACGGCCGTCACCGCGGGGGCGCCTGCGGTGAGCGTTCCGGTCTTGTCGAACAGCACGGTGTCGACGGACCGCATGCTCTCGAGGGCAAGACGGTCCTTCACGAGCACACCGGCGCGCGCGGCCCGCTCCGTCGCGATCGAGACCACGAGCGGGATGGCGAGGCCGAGCGCGTGAGGGCACGCGATGACGAGCACGGTGATCGTGCGCACCACCGCTTCGTCGGGCAGGCCGATGAGCGTCCAGGCCACCGCCGTGATGACGGCGGAGCCGAGCGCGAACCAGAACAGCCACGCGGCCGCACGATCGGCGATGCGCTGCGCGCGCGACGACGAGTTCTGCGCATCCGACACGAGCTTCTGGATGCCGGCGAGGGCGGTGTCGTCACCGACCGCCGTGATGCGGACTCGCACGCCCGAGTCGGTGGCCACCGTGCCCGCAACGACGGCATCGCCCTCGACACGACGGACCGGGCGCGATTCGCCCGTGATCATCGACTCGTCCATGCTCGCCGCGCCCTGGACGATTTGTCCGTCGGCGGGCACCCGCGCCCCCGGCCGCACCACGACGACGTCGTCGACGCGCAACTCCGACGGCGGCACGGTGACCGTGGAATCGCCCTCGACGCGCTCGGCCTCGTCGGGAAGGAGCGCGGCGAGCGAGTCGAGCGCCGAGGTGGTCTGAGCGAGCGATCGCATCTCGATCCAGTGCCCGAGCAGCATGATCACGATGAGCAGCGCGAGCTCCCACCAGAAGTCGAGTTCATGATCCAGGATGCCGAGACTCGCCCCCCACGATGCGAGGAAGGCCACGGTGATGGCCAGCGCGATGAGCAGCATCATGCCCGGCGCGCGGGAGCGCACCTCCGACACGGCGCCGGTCAGGAACGGCGATCCGCCCCAGACGTACATCACGGTGCCCAGAACCGGCGAGATCCACCCGAGCCACGCGGCATCCGGCAGCGGATAGCCCAGCAGCATCGCGAACATCGGCGAGAACGCGACGACCGGCACAGCCAGCACGAGCATGATCCAGAACAGTCGTCGGAAAGCGGCGACGTGATCGCCGTGTCCGGCGTGTCCGGCGTGTCCGCTGTGGTCACTGTGTCCGGTGTGGGCGGCATGGTCCTGGTGATTCGCGTGCTCCGCGTGGTCTCCGGGTGCAGAGTGCATCGAGTCGTGCTGCCCCCTCAGACCCTGGTCTTCCATGGGTCCTCCTCTCGTGCCGACCCGGTGAGCGTATACCCCATGGGGGTATCCGGGGGCGGTCTTGCGGCAGGATTCTCCTTCGGTTAGCGAATTCGCTCGGGCGACCCCTGAAGGCGGAGCCGTGGTGCACGGTCGCCTACCTCTTGCCCCCCGGATTGATCACCGCTAACGTGCAACCAAATGGTTGAACAACAGAGCGACGCCGACATCGACCGGGTGTTTCACGCCCTCGCCGATGCCACGCGGCGCGACATCGTGCGGCGCACGCTGGTCGCCGAGCAGTCGGTGACCCAGCTCGCGGCGGCCTACGCGATGTCGTTCGCGGCGGTGTCGAAGCACATCGCCGTGCTCGCCGAGGCGCGGTTGATCTCCAAGCGCGCGGAGGGGAGGGTCAGGCTCGTGCGTGCCGACCCCGCCGCCCTCGCCCGGGCGCAGCAACTGCTCCGCTCGTACGAAGACCTGTGGCGCGGCCGCATCGACCGACTCGACGCGCTCCTGTCCGGGGAGGCGGATGCCGCGGCATCCGTTCCGGATCGCGAGACGACCGCGCGCACGGCATCCACCCCTGAGAACTGACCTACGAAGGAGTCCGTCATGCCCGTCACATCCGTCGAGAGCGACACCGAGGCGCTCACCATGACGCTGGTCGCCGACTTCGCCGTCGGGCCCGAGCGGGTGTGGGCGGCGTTCGCCGATCCGCGGCAGCTCGAGCGGTTCTGGGGGCCCCCGGGGTGGCCGGCGACATTCACCTCGTTCGAGTGGGAGGTGGGTGGGCGCGCCCGGTACGAGATGCGCAGCGCGGGCGGCGAGGTCGCCCGGGGGAGCTGGAGGTTCGTCGCCATCGACGCTCCGCGCGGCTTCGAGGTGGTCGACTCCTTCGTCGACGAACACGGGGAGGCCATTCCCGGCATGCCGTCGATGCGCATGACCTTCGCGTTCGACGCCACCGGCGAAGGCACCCGGATGACGAACATCACGTTCTTCGACTCGCTCGAGGCCCTCGAACAGCTCGTGGCGATGGGCGCGGTCGAGGGATCGACCCTCGCGATGAACCAGCTCGACGCGGTGCTGCAGGGCCTGCGCGCCTTCGCCCAGGGCCGGGGGACGCGGCTCGAGATCCTCAGCGACCAGCACGTGCGCATCACGCGGCTGATCGACGGGCCGCGCGAGCTCGTCTGGCGCGCGCACCTCGATCCCGAGCTCATGCGGCGATGGATGCTCGGACCCGACGGCTGGCGCATGTCGGTGAGCGAGATCGACTGCCGCGAAGGTGGCCGCTACCGCATCGCCTGGGAGCCCGAGCCGGGAACCGAGGGGGAGTCGTTCGGCTTCGACGGAGAGATCCTGCTGCTCGACGAGCCGCGGCGCATGGTGCAGACCGAGCACATGACCGGCACCGACCTGCCGACCACGACCAACGACCTCTCGCTCTACGAGGAGGACGGCGCGACGCTGGTCACCCTGCTGATCGAGTATCCGGATGCCGCCACCCGCGACGCCGTGCTCGCCACGGGCATGGTCGACGGGATGGAGGAGAGCTTCCGCCGCATGGAGCGGGTCGTCCTCGGCTGACCGGCCGCACAACTCCTGCAGATCGGACGGATTCCCGGCTGCCGGGGGCGGGGCGAGCGGGATCTGCAGGAGTTGTGCCGGCCGGCTGAATCCGAGGGGGATTGGCGGGATCGGGATGCCGGGCCGGGAACCACGCCCCACCCGCGCACGACTCCTGCAGATCGGTCGGATTCCCGGCGCAAAGGGCCGGGCGTCGCGGATCTGCAGGAGTCGTGTCGGGCGGAGGACGCCGCTCCGTCCCCGCCGCGGCGCGTCAGCGGGGGACGGCCTGCTCCGATCAGCCCTTGATGTACCCGTTCGGGTTCAGCACGTACTTGCGCGGAGCGCCCTTGTCGAAGTCGGCGTAGCCCTGCGGAGCGTCGTCAAGGCTGATGGGCGTGGCGTTGACGGCCTTCGCGATCTGCACCTTGTCGTGCAGGATCGCCATCATCAGCTGCCGGTTGTACTTCATCACCGGGCACTGGCCCGTCGTGAACGACAGCGACTTCGCCCAGCCGAGCCCGAGGCGCAACGAAAGCGAACCGACCTTGGCCGCCTCGTCGACCCCGCCCGGGTCGCCGGTCACGTACAGACCCGGGATGCCGAGGGCTCCACCCGCCGCGGTGATATCGAACAGCGAGTTGAGCACGGTCGCCGGCGCTTCGTGCGACGAGTCGGAGCCGTGACCGCGGGCCTCGAAGCCGACCGCGTCGACCGCGGCATCCACTTCGGGAGTCCCGAGGATCTGCTCGATCTGATCGCGCGGGTCGCCCTTCGACACGTCGACGCTCTCGAAGCCCATCGACCGCACCTGCTCGAGACGGTCGGCGTTGAGGTCGCCGACGAGCACGGCCGCCGCCCCCAGAAGCTGCGCACCCACGGCCGCGGCGATGCCGACCGGACCCGCGCCGGCGATGTACACCGTGGATCCCGGACGGACGCCCGCGGTGTACGCGCCGTGGAAGCCGGTGGGGAAGATGTCGGACAGCATCGTCAGGTCGAGGATCTTCTCGAGCGCCTGCTCGCGGTCGGGGAAGACGAGCAGGTTCCAGTCGGCGTAGGGAACGAGCACGTACTCGGCCTGGCCGCCCACCCAGCCGCCCATGTCGACGTAGCCGTAGGCGCTGCCGGGGCGATCGGGGTTCACGTTGAGGCAGATGCCGGTCTTGCCCTCCTTGCAGTTTCGACACCGCCCGCACGCGATGTTGAACGGCACCGAGACGATGTCGCCGACCTTGACGAACTCGACATCGGGTCCGACCTCGATCACCTCGCCGGTGATCTCGTGCCCGAGCACCAGGCCGGCCGGAGCGGTCGTGCGCCCGCGCACCATGTGCTGGTCGGAGCCGCAGATGTTGGTGGAGACGGTGCGCAGGATCGCACCGTGGGGGACCTTTCGGCCGACGTTCGCCGGATTGACGCCGGGACCGTCCTTGAGCTCGAACTCCGGATACGGGGTGTCGATGACCTCGACGACACCGGGTTCTTTGTACGCCACTGCCTTGTTGCCGGACATCTTCGTCCTCTCCGGCCGGGTCGTCCCGACCTGATCGTGCCCCCGGGGCCGGCCGCGGTCGGCCCCGGCGCGACGCGCGACCGGATTCGGCCGTGAGCGACGCGAGGGATAAACCCAGCCAAGACGCCGGGGTCGGACGCGTCAAGGGATGGTGCGAGAAGCTACCTGCTGCATCATCCGGGTGGGTGCGGACGTCGCCGGGGTGAGAGCGCGGTCGGACTACCGCTTCCGACGCACCAGGCGGTCAGGCCGCCGGGGCCGCCCGACGGACCGCGTCGCGGATGCGCTCCTCGACCTCCGCCGTCACCTCGACCACGGCGAACGAGACCGGCCACATCGGCCCGTCGTCGAGCTGCGCGGAATCGTCGAAGCTCACCGTTCCGTACCGCGTCTTGAACTTCGACGCCGGCTGGTAGAACACCACGACCTTGCCGTCCTTGGCGTAGGCGGGGAAGCCGTAGAACGTCTTGGGGTTCAGGTGCCCCGCCTCCTCGAGGACGATGACGTGCAGGCGCTCGGCGACCGCGCGGTCGACGCCCTCGAGCTTGTCGATCGCCTCGAGGCAGGCCTCGTTCTCCTTCTGCAGCTTCGCGAGGCCCTTCAAACCCTTCATGGCCTGGAGTTCCTCTGCTCGCTGCTTCATCGCCGCGCGCTCTTCCGCGCTGAATCCGGTGGCCATGGCATCCGCCTCTCTCCGTCGTGGTCGCAGGATATCGCCGCCCCGGCGGCTTCACCATCCGCTGCCCGCCTCGTCGGCGATGCCCACGGAATCACCTCGTGAGTGTCCAGAACACCCGGACGGTCTTCTGAGGCGTCCGGGTGTTTTGGACACTCAGCAAGCGTGGGCGCGGGCGGGCGCGGGCGTGGGCGCGGGTGGGGCGACGTCCGGATGCCGCGACCTCAGGCCTGCCGCAGCCCCTCTTCGAGCGCAACCCACGCGAGCATCGCGCACTTCACGCGCGCGGTGTACTTCGACACCCCCGACAGGGCGGCTGCGTCGGCGAAGGTCTCCTCGTCGAGGGGGATCTTGCCGCGCGAGCGCAGCGCCTCGCGGAACGACGCGATCAGGGCTTCGGCGTCGGCGCGCGGCATCCCCTCGTCTCCGCCGTCCTCCTGCAGGAGCGCGACGAGCATCGAGGCCGAGGCCTGCGAGATCGAGCATCCCGCCCCCTCCCAGGTGACGGATGCCACGCGGTCGCCCTCGACGTCGACCCGCAGCGTGATCTCGTCGCCGCACACCGGATTGCGTTGGTGCACCGTGGCGCTGTGCGCGCCGGGATCGGCGAGACCGAAGCCGCGACGGTTCTTCGCGTGGTCGAGGATGAGCTCCTGGTACAGGGATTCGAGGCCGCTCACGCGCTCACCCCGAAGAAGCCGCGCACGCCCGACACCGCGTCGAGGAAGGTGTCGACCTCGGCTTCGGTGGTGTGGATCGCCGCGCTCGCGCGGACCGACGCGGTCATCCCGAAGCGCCGGTGCAGCGGCTGGGCGCAGTGGTGCCCGACGCGCACGGCGACGCCGCGGCTGTCGAGGAACTGGCCCACGTCGTGCGCGTGGACTCCCTCGACCTCGAAGGCCTGGAGGGCGACGCGGTCGGCGGCATCCGTGTCTCCGAGGAGGCGGATGCCGGGGATCGAGCGCAGCCCCTCGCGCATGCGCTTCTCGAGCATCGCCTCGTGCGCGTGCGCGGCCTCGAGGTCGTGTTGCCCGAGCCAGCGGACGGCGGCGGCGAGGGCGACGGCCTGCGACACGGGCTGCGTGCCCGCCTCGAAGCGCTGCGGCGGCGGCAGGTACTCCGCCTTGTCGAGCGTCACGGTGGTGATCATCGACCCGCCCGTGGTGAACGGCGGCAGGGCCTCGAGCACCTCGTCGCGCCCCCACAGCGCCCCGATTCCGTACGGTCCGTAGATCTTGTGGCCCGAGAACACGGCGAGGTCGACTCCGGATGCCGGAAGGTCGAGCGCCAGGTGCGGAGCCGACTGGCACGCGTCGAGCACCGTCAGCGCGCCGACGCCGCGGGCGAGCGTGACGAGCTTCGCGACCGGGTTCACGATGCCGAGGACGTTCGAGACGTGCGTGAACGCGACGACCCTCGTGCGCTCGCCGATGAGGTCGGCGGCGGCGTGCATGTCGAGCGTGCCGTCGTCGAGCACGGGGATGTGGCGCAGTCGCGCGCCCGTGCGGGCGGCGAGCTCCTGCCACGGGATGAGGTTCGCGTGGTGCTCGGCCTCGGTCACGACGATCTCGTCGCCCTCGCGCAGACGTCCGGCGTAGCCGAGGGATCCGGCGACGAGGTTGAGGCCCGCGGTGGCGCCGCTCGTCCACACCAGCTGCTCGGGCTCGGCTCCGACGAACTCCGCGACCGTGACGCGGGCGTCTTCGAACAGCTCGGTCGCCTCGGCGGCGAGGGTGTGGGCGCCACGGTGCACGGCGGCGTTCGCGCGCTCGAGGAAGTCGCGCTCGGCGTCGAGCACCGCGCGCGGCTTCTGGCTGGTCGCGCCGGAATCGAGGTAGACGAGGGGGTGGCCGTCGACCTCGGTCTCGAGGATCGGGAAGTCGGCGCGCACGGCGTCGACGTCGAAGGGGAGGGTCACGGTTCTAGGCTACGCGGCGGCGGGTGGGCGGGCGCCGGGTCGGCGCCGGGGCGTGGGCGGGGTCGGACGGTCGGTGCCGGGCGCCGATCGGACGGCGAGACTGCATCGGGCTGACAACTCGGCGGCATCCTGCAAACGAGATGTCAGCCCGATGCAGTCTCGGCTTATCCGGGTGGCTCGCTGGCGGGGCGGCCGGGCGGCGGGGCGCCGGGTGTGAGTGAAGGGTGAGGAACGGAGCGCGGGGCGTTCGCGAAGCGTGAGGACCGCGGATCGGCGCCGGCTCGAAGCGTAGACCGGATGCCATGACCCTCACGGCCCTGCTCCCCACCCTGCGCGCCAGCATCCCGGCGCCCTTCGACGCCACGGCGTGGCCCGCCGGCTCCGCCCCGACGCTCGACGACGTCACCGTCCGCGCGATGTCGGTCGGCCGCTACGCCGAGATCTGCGGCACGCCCTGCGTCTGCACGGGGCCGGCGGTGATCCCGGCGTCGGGCGGGGTGGCATCCGCGGTCCTGTCGACGACCGTGGTGGTCGCGACGGTGGTGGATGCCACTCCCGACACGGTGCGCCTGGACGCGTGCGCCGCAGGACTCGACGCGGTCTGGCGCGAGGCGCGGCTGCTCGGCCGGGTGTCGCACGCGTACGACGAGCCCTTCGCGGTGCTCGACGCGCACGGGGAGGAGCCGTGCGGAACCGTCGTGCTCCCCGGGGACGTGCGGGTCGGCGATCGGATCGCCTTCCCCTGCCCCGGATGTCACACCGTCGGCGAGGTGCGCTGATGCTGCTGCACTCGATCGTGTACGCCTGCCGCTGCGCGCGCGTGCAGGCCGAGTTCGAGGCGTGCGCGGGCGAGGACGAGGCGGAGGGCGAGCACAACTCCTGAGATTCCGCTCGATTGCGGCCGGAACGGGGGCTGGCGGGTGCGACCGGCTCGGTTCTTCAGGAGTTCGGCGCGGCCGGTGGCCGCCACAGCGGCCGGGCGACCGGCTCGGGCGGGTCGCGGGGCCGGTGGGTGGGAGGGGCCGGCGGGGGGCCGAGATGACCCGTAGGACGATCGAAACTCCTGAGATCCCGCGTGGTCGTGGCCTGAACGGGGGCGGACGGGGGCGACCGGCTCGGTCTTTCAGGAGTTCGACACAGCTGCACGCGCCGCGCGGAAGGCGCGTCACACCACCAGCCGGTACCCCATCCCCTGCTCGGTGAGCAGGTGCACCGGGTTCGAGGGGTCGGCCTCGAGCTTCTTGCGCAGTTGCGACATGTACAGCCGCAGGTATCCGCTGTCGGCGACCTGCTCGCTCGCCCAGATCTCCTTCAGCAGGGTCTGCCGCGTCACGAGCGAGCCCGGGTTGCGCGCGAGGAACTCCAGCATCCGCCACTCCGTGGGCGTGAGGTGCACGCGGTTGCCGTCGCGCAGGACCGCCTTCGCCGCCAGGTCCACCTCGACGTCGCCGAAGCGCACCGTCGACTCCCCGCTCGCGGGGACCGTGCGCCGCGCGTGCACGCGCAGGCGCGCGAGCAGCTCGTCGATCTGGAAGGGCTTGGTGACGTAGTCGTCGGCGCCGGCGTCCAACGCCTCGACCTTGTCGGCCGAGCCCGTCCGCCCCGACACGACGATGATCGGCGCGGTCGTCCACCCCCGTAGCGCCTCGATGACCTGCACGCCGTCGAGGTGCGGCATCCCGAGATCCAGCAGCACGAGGTCGGGGTGGGCCTGGGCGGCGAGGGTGATGGCGGCGGCGCCGTCGGCCGCCGCGACGACGTCGTAGCCGTGCGCGGCGAGCGTGATGCGCAGGGCGCGCACGAGCTGCGGGTCGTCGTCGGCGATGAGAACCTTCACGGGGCGTCCTCCGGGGATCGGGATGCCGGGGCCGCAGCCTCGGACGCGGAACGGGCGCGAACGACGGCGGGGCCGGGCGCGGGGGAGTCGCCCGCCGCCCCGCGCGGAACCGTGTACGGATCATCCACGGAGGCTTCGGCCGACACCGGCAGGGCCACGACCATCGTCAGGCCGCCGCCCGGGGTGTCCTCGGGCGTGAGGGTGCCGCCCATGCCCTCCGCGAAGCCCCTCGAGAGGGCGAGTCCCAGGCCGAGACCGGCGGTGTTGTCGGTGTCGCCGAGCCGCTGGAAGGGCGAGAACATGTCCTCGCGTCGTTCCGGGGCGATGCCCGGCCCGTGGTCGATCACGCGGATCTCGGCCGTGCCGCCCAGGCGGCTCGTCGCGATGCGCACGCGTTCGCCGTCGGGCGTGTAGCGCTGCGCGTTGGTGAGCACGTTGACCAGCACGCGCTGCAGCAGCACCGGGTCGGCGCGCAGGGCCGGCAGGTCGGGGTCGAGGGCGAGTTCGACGTCGTCGGGACCGAGGTCGAGTTCGTCCAGGGCCATCAGCACGACGCCCGCCGCGTCGGTCGGCGTCAGCGACACGGCGAGCACTCCCGCCTGCACGCGGCTGACATCGAGCAGGTCGGTGACGAGCACCGACAGTGTCGCGAGGCTCTCGTCGGCGGTCTCGAGCAGTTCGCGGCGGTCGTCGTCCGACAGGTTGTCGCCCGCGGCGCGCAGGCCGCCCAGGGAGGCGACGGCGGCGGCGAGGGGGCGCCGCAGGTCGTGGCTCACCGCCGACAGCAGGGCGCTGCGCACCTGGTCGGTCTCGGCGAGGGCCCCGGCTTCGGCGGCCGTTTCGGCGAGGTCGGTGCGTTCGAGGGCGGCCGCGAGCTGCGCGACGACGACGTCGAGAAGGCGGCGCTCGCCGGCGTCGAGGTCGCGGCCGTGCAGTTCGAGCACCGCGCGGTCGGCGCCCACCGGCACGGTCGTCGCTCGGCCGTCGCGCACGGGCTCGCCGTCGGTGGCCAGCGTCGCCCCGTCGGATGCCACCAGCCGCACCCCCGCGAGACCGAACGCCTCGCGGGCTCGGCTCACCAGCGCGGGCACGGCGCTCTCGCCGCGCAGGACGCTCCCGGCCACGGTGGCCAGCAGGTCGGCCTCGGCGGCGGCGCGGCGGGCGGCGCGGGCGCGCCGCGCGGCCTGATCGACCACGATGCTCACGAGCATCGCAATGATGACGTACAGCACCAGGGCGATCGCGTGCACGGGGTCGCTGATCGTCACGGTGTACAGCGGGGCGATGAAGAGGAAGTCGAGGGTGACCCCCGAGAGCACCGCCGCGAACACCGCGGGCCAGATGCCGCCGATGAGCGCGACGATGACGACGAGCAACTGATACGCCAGCACGTCGGTGGTGATCGACTCGTCGGAGCCGGTCGACAGCAGCAGGGCGGAGATGAGCGGCCCGCCCACGAGAGCGGCGACGAAGCCCAGGATGCGACGCTTCGCGCTGAGCGCGGGACCGCTGAGGCGCGGGAGGGTGAAGCGCCCGCCCGCGCGCGCGTGGTTGACGATGTGCACGTCGATGTCGCCGGAGAGGCGGATGACGGTCGCGCCGATGCCGGGACCGGTCAGGGCGGCGGCCACGCGCCCGCGGCGGCTCACGCCGATGACGAGCTGGGAGGCGTTCACCGAGCGCGCGAAGTCGACGAGCGCGGTCGCCGGATCGTCGCCGACGACCTGGTGGTAGGTGCCGCCGAGCGTCTCGACGAGGGCGCGTTGCTCGGCGAGGGCGCCGGGGGCGCTCGCGCGCAGGCCGTCCTGCGTCGACACGTGCACGGCGAGCAGCTCGCCGCCCGCCGATCTCGCGGCGATGCGCGCCCCGCGCCGCAGCAGCGTCTCGCCCTCGGGGCCGCCGGTGAGGGCCACGACCACGCGTTCGCGCGCCTGCCAGGATCCCTCGATGCCGTGCTCCGAGCGGTAGCGCTGCAGCGCCGAGTCGACCTCGTCGGCGAGCCACAGCAGCGCGAGCTCGCGCAGCGCCGTGAGGTTGCCGAGGCGGAAGTAGTTCGACAGGGCCGCGTCGATGCGCTCGGCGGGATAGACCGAGCCCGCCGCGAGCCGGTCGCGCAGCGACTGCGGGGCGAGGTCGACGACCTCGATCTGATCGGCGGCGCGCACCACGGCATCCGGGACCGTCTCGCGCTGGGTGACGCCGGTGATCTTCTCGACCACGGCGTTGAGCGAGGCGATGTGCTGCACGTTGACGGTGGTGATGACGTCGATCCCCGCGTCGAGGAGCGCGTCGACGTCCTGCCAGCGCTTGTCGTGGCGGGAGCCGGGCGCGTTGGTGTGCGCGAGCTCGTCGACGAGCGCGATCCGCGGGAGCCGCTCGAGAACGGCATCCAGGTCCATCTCGTCGAGCGAGACGCCGCGGTGCGCGACGGCCAGCCGCGGGACGACCTCGAGACCCTCGGCCTGCGCCGCCGTGGCGACACGGCCGTGGGTCTCGACGATCGCGATGACGACGTCACGGCCCTCGTCGCGCAGGCGCCGCCCCTCTTCGAGCATCTCGTACGTCTTGCCGACGCCCGGTGCCATGCCGAGCAGCACGCGCAGGCGCCCGCGCTTCACGACGTGCCCCTGGTGGAGACGGCTTCGACGAGCTCGGCCACCGTCGCTGTCGCGGCAGAGGTCCCTGAGCCGGTCGAAGGGACCGGAACCGCACGGCGCCGCCGCCGCGCGGGAAGCGCGACGGCGGCGGGGGACGCGACGACGGTCATGTCAGCGATTCTCGTCGCTCAGAGCGCGTCGAGCGCGCGATTGAGCTCCAGCACGTTGACCCGCGGGTCGCCCAGGTATCCCAGGTCGCGGGGCAGCGTGTGCTCCACGACCAGCGCCTCGACGTCGGAGACCGGGATGCCGCGGGCCTCCGCGACCCGCGCCACCTGGCGCTCCGCGGTGGCGACGGAGATGTCGGGGTCGAGGCCCGAGCCGGAGGAGGTGACGGCGTCGGCGGGAACCGAGCCCTGTCCGTTCAGGTCGACGAACGCCGAGCGGCCCTCCTCGATAGAGGCGATGAGGTCGGCGTTCTCGGGGCCCAGGTTCGACCCTGTCGAGGCGGCGCCGTCGTACGAGGCCGCCGAGGGGCGCGACTGGAAGTACTGCGGGAGCGCCTGGCCGTCGGCATCCTGGAACGACTGGCCGAGGAGCTGCGAGCCCACGACCGTCCCGTCGGCCGAGCGCACGAGCGATCCGTTCGCCTGGAAGGGGAGGGCGACCTGCCCGATCGCGGTGATGAGCAGCATGTAGCCGACGCCGAGCAGGGCGGTGAAGACGAGCATCGCGCGGACGGCGACGCCGGCGGTACGCAGGGTGGTGCGCATGACGGGGCCTTTCAGAAGCCGGGGAGCAGGCTCACGACGAGGTCGATGAGCTTGATGCCGATGAAGGGGACGATGACGCCGCCGAGCCCGTAGACGAGCAGGTTGCGGCTGAGGATGCTCGACGCGCTCGCCGCGCGGTACTTCACACCGCGCAGGGCGAGGGGGATGAGCACGATGATCACGATCGCGTTGAAGATGATCGCGCTCGTGACCGCGGATGCCGGGGAGTGCAGCCCCATGACGTTGAGCACCGCGAGCCCCGGGAAGACGCCCATGAACATCGCCGGGATGATCGCGAAATACTTCGCGATGTCGTTGGCGAGGGAGAACGTCGTCAGCGCACCGCGCGTGATGAGCAGCTGCTTGCCGATGCGGACGATGTCGATGAGCTTGGTCGGGTCGGAGTCGAGGTCGACCATGTTGCCGGCCTCTTTCGCGGCCGAGGTGCCCGTGTTCATCGCCACGCCCACGTCGGCCTGAGCCAGAGCGGGGGCGTCGTTGGTGCCGTCGCCGGTCATGGCGACGAGGTTGCCGCCCTCCTGCTCGCGCTGGATGAGGGCGAGCTTGTCTTCGGGCGTGGCCTCGGCGAGGAAGTCGTCGACGCCCGCCTCAGCGGCGATCGCCTTCGCGGTCAGGGGGTTGTCGCCCGTGATCATCACGGTGCGGATCCCCATCGCGCGCAGCTCGCCGAAGCGCTCGCGCAGGCCGTCCTTGACGACGTCCTTGAGGTGGATGACGCCGAGCACGCGGCCGGTCCCTTCGACAGGCTCAGGGACCTCGGTTGCGGAGGCGGCTGAGCTCGTCGAAGCCACCGGTCCCCGCGCCGGCGTCCACGTCGCTACGACGAGCGGCGTGCCGCCCGACTGGGCGATGGCATCCGTCTCGCTCATCAGCTGCGCGCGCAGCGCCGGGGCGACGGGGCTGCCCGAGGCTTCGAGCCACGCCAGAACGGCCGACCCGGCGCCCTTGCGGATCTGCGTGCCGTCGACCAGGTCGAGGCCGCTCATGCGGGTCTGCGCCGTGAAGGGCACGGACTCGGCGCCGCGGGGCATCTCGGCGACGATGCCCTGAGCGGCGGCGAGCTCGACGACCGACACGCCCTCGGGCGTGGGGTCGGCCTGCGACGACAGCGAGGCGTACTCGGCGAGCTCGGGGTTTCCGACGCCCTTCATGGGGACGAAGGCCGAGGCGCGGCGGTTGCCGTAGGTGATCGTTCCGGTCTTGTCGAGCAGGAGCGTGGTGACGTCTCCCGCGGCCTCGACCGCGCGGCCCGACATCGCCAGGACGTTGCGCTGCACGAGACGGTCCATGCCCGCGATGCCGATCGCGCTGAGCAGCGCCCCGATGGTCGTCGGGATGAGGCACACGAGCAGCGCGACGAGCACGGGGATCGAGACGGGGGATGCCGCGTACGAGGCGATCGGGTTCAGCACGAGCACCACCACGACGAACACGATCGACAGGCTCGCCAGCAGGATGTTCAGCGCGATCTCGTTGGGTGTGCGCTGGCGCGACGCTCCCTCGACGAGAGCGATCATGCGGTCGACGAACGTCTCGCCGGGCTTCGACGTGATCTTCACGATGATCCGGTCGCTGAGCACGCGCGTGCCGCCGGTCACCGCGCTGCGGTCTCCGCCCGACTCGCGCACGACGGGGGCCGACTCGCCGGTGATCGCCGACTCGTCGACGGTCGCGATGCCGTGCACGATGTCGCCGTCTCCGGGGATGAGCTCCCCGGTCTCGACGAGCACGACGTCGCCCACGCGCAGGTCGCCCGAGGGGACGGCCTCGGTCGCGGCGTTCACGGCCGACGGGTCGGCGGGGGAGTAGTCCACCACGCGGCGGGCCGAGGTCGTCGTGCGCGTCTTGCGCAGCGTCGCGGCCTGCGCCTTGCCGCGGCCCTCGGCCACCGACTCGGCGATGTTCGCGAAGAACACCGTGAGCCACAGCCAGATCGCGATGCCCCAGGTGAAGCCGAAGGGCAGGGAGCCGTCGGCGCCGCCGAGGAACGGCTCGGCGATCGCGATGAGGGTGGTCAGGGCCGCGCCGACCCAGACGAGGAACATCACGGGGTTGCGCCACTGCGCGGCCGGGTTGAGCTTCTTCGCGGCGCCCGGGAGGGCGGCGACGATCTGCGCGGCGCTGAACGCGCGGCGCGGGGCATCGGGGGTGGGGGTCGGCGCTTCGGGCGCCGGGGCGTGGGTGAGGGTGGACATCAGCGGGTCAGTCCTTCAGCGAGGGGTCCGAGGGTGAGGACGGGGAAGTAGGTGAGCGCCGTGACGATCACGGCGACACCGGCGAGGAGGCCGGCGAACTGCGGGCGGTGCGTCGGCAGGGTTCCGGCGGTCGAGGGCACGGCATCCTGGGCCGCGAGGGCCCCGGCCAGCGCGAGCACGAACACGATCGGCAGGAAGCGCCCCAGCAGCATCGCCACGCCGAGCGCGGTGTTGAGCCACGGGGTGTTCGCGGTGAGGCCCGCGAAGGCCGAGCCGTTGTTGTTCGCCGCGGAGGTGAAGGCGTAGAGCACCTCGCTCAGTCCGTGCACGCCCGGGTTGAGGATCGAGGTCGACTCCACGTCGTCCCGGATGCCGGGGACCCCGAAGCTCAGCGCGGTTCCCGCGAGCACGAGGGTGGGGGTGACGAGGATGTAGAGGCTCGCGAGCTTGATCTCGCGCGGCCCGATCTTCTTGCCGAGGTACTCGGGGGTGCGACCGATCAGCAGGCCGCCGACGAACACCGCGATCACGGCGAGGATGAGCATGCCGTACATGCCCGAGCCGACGCCGCCGGGGGCGACCTCGCCGAGCATCATGTTGATCATCGGCATCATGCCGCCGAGCGCCGTGAAGCTGTCGTGCATCGAGTTCACCGCCCCGGTCGAGGTGAGCGTGCTCGTCGAGCCGAACAGCGTTGAGCCGAAGATGCCGAAGCGCACCTCCTTGCCCTCCATCGCCCCGCCCGCGAGCATCGGGGCGGTTCCGGCGCCGGCCAGCTCCGCCCAGGTGAGCAGAGCGGTGGATGCCGCGAAGATCGCCGCCATCACCCCGAGGATCGTGTAGCCCTGACGGTCGTCGCCGACCATGCGGCCGAACGCGCGGGGGAGCGAGAACGGGATCACGAGCATGAGGAAGATCTCGAACAGGTTCGTCCACGGCGCGGGGTTCTCGAACGGGTGCGCGGAGTTGGCGTTGAAGATGCCGCCGCCGTTTGTGCCGAGCAGCTTGATGGCCTCCTGCGAGGCGACCGGGCCGCCGGGGATCGACTGCGCCGCCCCCGCCACCGTCGTGGCATCCGTGAATCCGGAGAGGTTCTGGATGACGCCGCCCGCGAGCAGCACGACGGCCGCGACGATCGAGAACGGCAGCAGCAGGCGGAACGTCCCGCGCACGAGGTCGACCCAGAAGTTGCCGATCACGCCGCTGCGACGCGACGCGAACCCGCGCACGAGGGCCACGGCGATCGCGATCCCGACGGCCGCCGAGACGAAGTTCTGCACGGCGAGGGCGGCGAACTGCACGGTGTAGCCGAGCGTGGACTCGCCGCCGTACGACTGCCAGTTGGTGTTCGTGACGAACGACACGGCCGTGTTGAACGACAGGGCCTCGCTCGGCGCCTCGAGGCCGAGGGCGAGCGGCAGCAGCGGCTGCAGGCGCATGATCGCGTACACGAACACGACGCCCACGAACGAGAACAGCAGGACCGACCGCAGGTAGGCCTGCCAGGTCTGCGCGCTCTTCGCGTCGACGCCGATGAGTCGGTAGAGACCGCGCTCGACGGCGAGATCGCGCTCGCCGGTGTAGATGCGGGCGATGTAGTCGCCGAGGGGGCGGTAGGCCAGGCCCAGGGCGACGATGAGGGTGAGGCTGGTCAGGACGATCGACCAGATGCTTCCGGCGTCCATGTCAGAACTTCTCAGGACGGACGAGCGCGACCACGAGGTACACGACGGCGGCGACCGCGAGCACCGCGGCGAGGACCGAGAAGACGATCACGAGCGCTCGCCTCCGCGTGCGGCGGGGCGGGCGGACGAGGGGCGGGCCTCGGGGCCCAGCTTCTCGACCCCCTTGGCGACGAGCGCGACCAGCGCGAACAGCGCGGCGGTCACGGCGAGGAAGACGACATCGAGCACGACGACTCCAGGTTCGGGTCTGTACCGCGGGCGGGCCGCGGGCGCCGCGGGGCGGCACGTCTGTCGATACAACTCCGCCGGGTCGCGGCATCCTCGGGCCCTAACGCTTTCCCTACGGGTCGCTCACGGACCCATACGGGGTGCTTACGGGCGGCGGGCTGGGCCGCGTCGCACATCTCCTGCGGATCGGGCCCGAGCCGGCGGGGGACGCGGGATGTGCCGGAGTCGTGCGGCGGTCCGGTGAGACCCTCGGGTTCTCCTGCCGGTCGCGCACAACTCCTGCACGACGTGATCGCGTGCGCTCCGAAAGCGTCGGAACCGCCGGTTCTGCAGGAGTTGTGCGCCGGACCGCGCATGATGGAGGCATGGCCGACAGCGACGTGCGCGTGAACGCCGCGCTCGTGATCCCGGCGTCCGAGCTGTCGTGGCGGTTCTCGCGTTCCTCGGGCCCGGGCGGTCAGGGTGTGAACACGGCGGATTCCCGCGCGGAGGTGATGTGGGATGCCGCCGCCTCGGCCGTGCTGTCGGACGTGCAGCGCGAGAGGATCGTCGACCGGCTCGGGGGGCGGCTCGTCGACGGGGTGCTCACCATCGCGGCATCCGAGCACCGGAATCAGCTGCGCAACCGCGACGCCGCGCGCGCCCGCCTCGCGGCCCTCGTCGCCGAGGCCGTGCGACCGCCGGCTCCGCCGCGCCGCGCGACGAAGCCGACCCGCGGTTCGAAGGAACGCCGGCTGAAGGCGAAGCAGCGCCGCACCGACGTGAAGCGGATGCGGCAGCGCCCGACGGACTGACGGGCGCGCGCCCGCGTCGGCCCAGCCATCCCCGTCGAGTGTCTAGAACACCCGGACGCTCCGAAGATCCGTCCCGGTGTTGTGGACACTCGACCCTGGTCGGGCGCGTCAGGCGCCGCCGCCCTCGGCCCGGCGGCGACGCACCTGCTCCTCGAGGTCGGCGAGGTGCATCTCGCGCTCGAGGTCGGCGATCTGCTGCTCGGTGCTGCGGGCGTCGTAGGGGCGCGGGACAGGGGAGGGATCGGGCGTCTTCTGCCAACGACGCGGGTCGCCGAACGACATCGGCGTGGATCGCTGCGCGTACTCGCGACCGATGGTGAACCACAGGATGGACCCGATCAGCGGCAGCAGCACGATGAAGAACACCCACACGAACTTGGGCATGTGCTTGACCTGGTCGTCGCGCCGCGTGATGGCGTCGATGAGGGCGAACACCATCACGGCGAGCGTCAGCAGGGCGAGGATCGGCATGCCTCCCACCTTGGCCGAGCCGCGCGCCGACGTCCACATCGTCCTGTCCCCTCCGCCTCTTCGGTGCACGTGCCCGGGTGCAGGGCACGCCGCGCGCTCCCGCGGCGTCGAGTGTCCGAAACACCCGAACGTCACGACGGTCCGTCCGGGTGTCGTGGACGCTCGAGCGGCCCGTCGGGCTCGACGACCCCGCCGGAAACGCCGAACGCCCCCGCCGGCGGCGAGGGCGTTCGGGACGGCTCAGGATGCCGAGCCGGCGGAGGTCTTCTTCGACCCGCGGTGCGCGGGGACCTCGGCGACCGGCTGGCCCCGGCGCTGCTGGCCGGGGAGCGGTCGGGAGCGACGGCCGTAGATGAGCTCGGACGAATCGAGCAGCCACGGCACGAGGGTGATCGACACCCCGTGCACGAGCATGAGCTGCTGCGCGAGGCGGCGCGAGCGCCGGTTGTGCAGGATCGACTCCCACCAGTGCCCGACGATGAACTGCGGCAGGTACACGGTCACGACCGACGAGCCGTGCTTGGCGCGGTAGCTCTTGATGAACGACGTGACCGGCGAGGTGTAGGTGCGGTACGGCGACTCGATGATGACGAGGGGCACGGGCATGTCGTGCTCCTCCCACTCCTTCTGCAGCTTCGCGGCATCCTCTTCGGTGATGGCCACGTGCACGGCGAGGGTCTTGTCGTGCTTGGCGGCGAGGGCGTAGTCGAGGGCCTTCATCACCGGCTTCTGCAGGCGGTTCACCAGCACGATCGCGACGTCGCCCGACGAGCCGAAGTGCACGCTGTCGTCCATCTGGATCTCGTGCTCGACGTCGCGGTAGTAGCGGTTCACGCCGATCATCAGCACCGCGAGGATCGGGATGGCGATGAAGACCAGCCACGCGCCGTGGGTGAACTTCGTGATGGTCACGATGACGAGCACGAGCACGGTCATGCCGGCGCCCACCGAGTTGATCCACAGGCCCGAGATGGCCGAGCGGCGCTCGTACGCGGCCGACTGCTGCTTCGCGGCCTCGGGGGGCAGGTCTTTCAGGCCGCTCAGCACGCGACGCCAGTGCTTGACCATGCCGATCTGGCCGAGCGAGAACGACACGAAGACGCCGATGATGTAGAGCTGGATCAGTGTGGTGAGGTTGGCCTGGTAGACCACGAGCACGCCGATGGCGACGATGCCGAGGATGATCATGCCGTTCGAGTACACGAGGCGGTCGCCGCGGGTGTTGAGCGCCTTCGGGGCGTACCCGTCGCGCGCGAGCACCGATCCGAGCAGCGGGAAGCCGTTGAAGGCGGTGTTGGCCGCGAGCAGGAGGACGCACGCGGTGGCCGCCTGGATGATGAAGAACGGGATGCTGCCCATGCCGAAGGTCGCGGCGGCGACCTGGGCCATGAGGCTCGGCTGCGGGTTGTTCGCGCAGTCGAAGCCGATGAGGTTGCAGGGGTTCTCGGCGTAGTGCACGCCCGAGATCAGCGCGAGGGCGGTGAGGCCGACGAACAGGATGATGGCGATGCCGCCCATCATCGTCAGCGTCGTCTGGGCGTTGCGGATCTTCGGCATCCGGAACGCGGGCACGCCGTTCGACACCGCCTCGACGCCCGTGAGGGCGGAGCAGCCGCTCGAGAACGCGCGCAGCACGAGCAGGATGAGCGCCGCCTGCGTGAGCGACTCGGCCTGCACCGCGTACTGCGCGCTCGAGGCGACCGGGGCGACGCCCAGCAGCGTGCGGCCCAGTCCGACGACGATCATCACGCCGACCGACCCGATGAAGAGGTAGGTCGGGATCGCGAAGACGCTCGAGGCCTCGCGCACGCCGCGCAGGTTGACGATGACGATGAGGATGACGAAGCCGACCGCGATCTCGACGCGGAACGGATTCAGTTCGGGCAGGGCCGAGATGATGTTGTCGACCCCGGATGCCACCGACACGGCCACCGTGAGCACGTAGTCGACCAGCAGGGCCGCGGCCACCACGACACCGGGCACCTCGCCGAGGTTCTTGCTGGCGACCTCGTAGTCGCCACCGCCCGAGGGGTAGGCCTTGATGAGCTGACGGTAGCTGAGCACCACCACGACCAGCAGCACCACGACGGCCACCGCGACCCACGGGCTGAGGGTCAGGAGGGCCGTTCCGCCGATGAGGAGGATCATCAGCAGCTCCTGCGGGGCGTACGCCACGGAGGAGAGGGCGTCGGAGGCGAAGATGGGCAGCGCCATCTTCTTGGGGAGGAGCTGCTCGTCGAGTTTCTCGGAGGTGAGAGGCTCGCCGATCAGGATGCGTTTCGCGATCGGCGTCTCTTCGCCGTCAACGCGACTTTCGTCAGTCACGGCGCGCGACATTACGCGCACTCCGGGCTCTGCGCAATCTGACGCGCACGTCGTTCAGCCTCTGGTCGCTCAGTCGTGATCAACGGGGGCGCAGGATGCCGTAATCCCGGCGTCGCCGGTGCGGTCCGTGCGCGGCGTTTCCTGCGGAGGAAGCCGCCGTCGCACCGATGACGATCCCCTACCGAAGAAGGGCTGCGCGGCTGCTGTGCACAAGGCGACGGAGACGCGCGCGCCGCCCGCCTAAGCTCGCGGGGTGCACAACATCCTCGGGTCGGGACTGCTCGCCGTCTTCGCGGGCGCGATCGTCGCGGTGCTGGCGTTCGTGCCCTTCGTCGCGGTCAGCTACCGCCGCCGCGGGAGACTCACACTCTGGCGCACCGTGCTGTGGGCCGGCGCCGCCGTGTACTTCTGGGCGATCTGGACCTACACGCTCATCCCCCTGCCCGACGGTGATGCCTACCGCTGCGCGGGGGTCAACCTGCGCCCCTTCGAGTTCGTCGACGAGATCCGCGCGGCGGTCGCCGTGTCGGGTCGCTACCTCACCGACCCCGTCGTGCTGCAGGTGGCGCTGAACGTGCTCCTCTTCCTTCCGCTCGGCTTCTTCCTGCGGGTGCTCGGCGGGCGCGGCATCCTGATCGCGGGGGCTGCGGGCCTCCTCATCTCGGGGATCATCGAGACGACGCAGCTCACCGGCGTCTGGGGGCTGTTCCCGTGCGCCTACCGCGTCTTCGACGTCGACGACCTCATCGCCAACACCTCGGGCGCCCTGCTGGGCTCGGTCCTCGCGTTCATCGTTCCGGCCCCGCACCGCGGGGTGCGCAAGAGCCCGGATGCCGAGCAGCCCCGCCCGGTGACGCGCCGGCGCCGTCTGCTGGGCATCGCGTGCGACGTGGTGGGCGTGTGGCTCCTCGGCTTCGCCGTCTCGGTGGCCGTGCAGGCCGTGATCGTGCTGACGCTGGGGGATGCCGCCACCTTCGCGACCGACGAGGTGGCCTCGCTCGCGGGGACGGTGGTCTCGGCCGGGGTGTGGCTGGTCGTGATCCTCGCGACCGGGAGGTCGATCGGCGACCTGGCCACGCGGGTGCGTTTCACGAACGGCGTGCTGCCGGCGTGGGTGGCGCGCCCGCTGCGGTTCCTCACGGGCGCCGGGGCGTACGCCGTGCTCTCCGCCCTGCCGGCGTCGTGGTCGCTGTCGGCGTTCGTGCTCGCCCTGGCGACCGGGGCGCTCCTCGTCGTCTGGCGCGACGGGCGCGGCCTCACCGGGTGGATCGGGCGCCGCCGGCTGGTCGACGACCGGGCGGGGGTGGTGAGTCCGTCGGTCGACGGCTGGACGGCTGCCCGTGCGGACGAAAAGCGATGACGCGCGGGCCCCTCGCTCCTGCCCCCGGGGTCACACCCCGGCGAATTCCTCCGCGAGCACGCCCATCAGCACCTCGTCGTGGAAGCGTCCGCCGTGGAACGCCACCGCCCGACGCACGCCCTCGCGCACGAAACCGGCCTTCTCGTAGGCGCGCAGGGCTCGCGTGTTGAAGGCCCACACCCGCAGTTCGACCTTGTTCACGCCCAGCTCGTCGAAGGCGTAGCGCAGCATCGTGCGGGTGGCATCCGTTCCGTAGCCCCGGCCGACCGCGTCGGGGCCCAGGATGATCGCGAAGGTCGCCACGCGCGCGGGCAGGCTGCCGCCCCACAGGGTCGCGTGGCCGATGAGGCGTCCGTCTTCGTCGTCGATGCTGAAGCCGGCCCCGCCGGGGGAATCGTTGCGGCTCCAGGCCTGGAACATCTCGCGCACGGATGCCGCGGGCCGATGCTGCACACCGCCCTGCTGCAGCACCGCCGAGTCGTCGCGACGCCACCAGTCCACGAGCGGGTCGAGATCGGCATCCGTGGTCGCCCGCAGGCGGACGCGTTCGCCGCGCAGGAGGTCGGCGCCGTAGGCGAGGGCGGAGGAGGTGTCGTGGAGGTCGTCCATCCCTCGACCGTAGCCAGTCGCCGACGTCGGCAAGACGGTCACGCGAACATCTGGCGGAGAGCGCGCAGATCCCCCGCGTCGAGAGCGCGGGCGATCACATCGGCATCGTCGGTCGACGGGAAGAGGCCCGCCATATCGTCGCGGAAGATCGCGCGCATCGCGTCGAGATCGTCCGCGTGGGCCGCGATCCTCATGGCCTCGACGGCGCGCTGATAGGGGATCTGCTGATAGCCCCCGGGAGCGTCGGGTGGGTTGAAGTACGGGATCCACGGAAGCGATCCGTCGGGCCGCAGGAGCAGCACGTCTCCGGGCTGGATCACGCGCGTGTGGTTGAGCGTTGCGATGCTCAGGGGGTTGGCGATGCAGAAACGATCGCCGATCGCGTAGAGGGAGTCACCCGGTTCGACGGTGTAGGTCGTGACGACACCGCCGTCGCCCACTCCCACGGGACCGGCGGCGAGGTCGCGCGGGCCCCGGTCGATCAGGTCGTTGTTCACGCTCGCGCTCATCCTGTCGAGGTGGATCCAGCTCGGGGCGTCGCATCCCTCGGGGTCGTTCCGCGGGATGCTGACGACGTTGCCCACCTGGACGTAGTCGTCGCCGAGGTCGGTCGGGTCGGTCCCCTCCGCGCCGGATGCCGCGACGTCGGTCGGGGACGGGGAGGGCGCGTCCGCGGCGATCGACGTCAGGTGCGGGAGAGCGGCCGACACGGCGGGAGCGGCGAGGGCGACGAGCCCCGCCACGACGAAGATCGACACCCCGGTCGCGATCGCCGCTTCCTTCTTCATGCGATCACCCTACGGGGGTGCCCCGCGGACCGCGGGTCCGATTCGCGCGCGGGTCGCGACCGAGCGTGGGCCCCGGGGCCTTTCTCGACGCCTGACCATCGCCCGCACCGATGTCGGTGGGGCCGCCTAGGCTGGAGGAGAAGGAGTCGCATGTCGTCGAGAGCAGGGCGCGCGCAGCGCGTTGGACGCGGAATCGCCGCGGCCGCCGTGGCGACCTTCATCGCGACCGTCTCGCACGCGTCCGTCGGGGCGCAGTTGCCGCCGGCGATGAACGTCGCTCTCGCGCTGTGCCTGGCCGCGCCCGTGTGCGTGCTCCTGGCCGGACGCACGGCGTCGTGGTGGCGGCTCGCGCTCGCCGTGGTGCTCAGCCAGGCGCTGTTCCACGGCATCCTGACCCTCGATCTGAGCGGGAGCGGCGCGGGACCGGTGTCGCACCACGGCGCCGCGCCGGTGCTGTGGGATGCGGCCGCCATGGGCCCGACGCACACCGCGCACTCGCCCTGGATGTGGGTCGCGCACGCCGTCGCTGCGGCCGTGACGATCCTCGCGCTCGGTCGCGGGGAGCGCGCCGTGCGCGCGATCGCGCGTTTCGTGGTCGCGGCACTGGCGGTCCTGCGCCCGTTCCGGGGGCTCGCCGCGCGAACGGATGCCGTCCGCCCGGCCCCCGAAGCCCCTCTTCTGACGAGGGCGATGACGGTGTTGTCGCCGATGAGGCACCGGGGTCCGCCGCGCGCGGCGTGATCCTCGACACCCTCATCTTCGGCGCGTCCGTCTGATCGGCGCGCCCTTTCAGAAAGCAGCATCCATGTCTCGCAAGACCACTCTTCGGCGTGCCCTCGTGGGCCTCGCGGCCGGCGCCGTGCTCGCCATCGGCGCCCCCCTGGCGGCCTCCGCCCACGTGACCGTCAACCCGAACACGGCGACACCCGGCAGCTACGCCACGGTGAACTTCCGCGTTCCGACCGAGTCCGAGACGGCGTCCACCGTCAAGGTCGAGGTCGCCCTGCCCACCGACACCCCGCTCAGCTCGGTGCTCGTCGAGCCCGTGTCGGGGTGGACGGCCACGGTCGAGAAGGGCGCCCTGCCGGCACCCGTCGAGGTCGACGGCAACACCATCTCCGACGCCGCCCTCAAGATCGTCTGGCAGGCCGACCCGGGAGTCGGCATCGGTCAGGACCAGTTCCAGATCTTCTCGGCCGTGCTCGGACCGGTGCCCGACACCGGGCATCTCCTGCTGCCGGCGACCCAGACCTACTCCGACGGCGAGGTCGTCGACTGGGCGGCGACGCCCGACCAGGTCGCGGCCGACGACACGCTCGAGCCCGCACCGGTGCTCTACATCAACGACACCCCGCCGACCGCGGAGCACAGCCACGGCTCGACCGCGACGACCACGGCATCCGGAATGGACGACCACTCGAGCGAGGCGAGCGCCGCGACGAGCGACTCCTCCTCGGGCGTCGCTCTGGGCCTGAGCATCGCCGCGCTGGTCGTCGCGGCCGCCGGCGCCGTGCTGGGCGCACTCGCGTTCGCCCGTCGTCCGAAGCGCGTCTGAGCATGCGCTCCCGCAACGCGCTGCGCCGCGTTCTCGCCGGGGCGGCGGTGATCGCTGCGGCGATGACCGCCGCCCTGGGCGGGGCCACCGCGGCCTCGGCGCACGACAGCCTCGTCTCGTCGTCTCCCACGGAGGGCGACGCCGTCTCGACCCTGTCGCAGGTCACCCTCGACTTCAGCGCCAACCTGCTCGGCGCCGACGGCGGCAACGTCGTGATCGTGGTCGGTCCCGACGGACGCCACTACGAGAGCGCCTGCACGGAGCTCGCCGGTCCCAGCCTCACCACCGAGGTCGCCCTCGGCGCGCCCGGCGCCTACCAGGTCGAGTGGCGCGCCGTCTCCTCCGACGGCCACCCGGTCTCGGGCGTCATCCCGTTCACCTACACGGGCGAGAGCACGTCCAGCGGAGCGGAGCAGTCGCCGTGCGCCTCGGCCGTGGGCGCCGGAGAGGCCGCTCCCGCGAGCGACGCCCCCGCCGGTGGCGGGATGTCGGGCCTGACCATCGGACTGCTCGCGGGCGGCGGCGCCGTCGTGATCGTCGGCATCCTGATCGTCATCATCCTGCGCACGCGCAGCCGCGAGGACTGACCCGCCCCGGGCCCTCCGGGCCAGCCGTCGTGCGCGGCGGGATCCCGGAGGGCCGGCTTTCAGGCCCGGATGCCGGCGTGCCGGGGCCGCAGTTCGCGGAACGGTCCGCAACCCGGCGCGGAACGCCCCCGCCTACAGGCTCGAGCCCGCGACCGAGAAGGTGTCGCAGGCGTTCACGCCGCCCTGGCGCCCGGCGTCGAACCACCGGGTCCGCTGCTCGCTCGAGCCGTGCGTGAAGCTCTCGGGGTTGGTGACCTGGCCCGCCTCGGCCTGGATGTGGTCGTCGCCGACCGCGGCTGCCGCTGCGAGGGCGTCGCTGATCTGCTGGTCGGTCGGGGGCTGCAGGTAGGGCGTGCCGTTCTCGTCGACCTGTTCGCCGGCCGCGGCGACCCAGGCGCCGGCGTAGCAGTCGGCCTGGAGTTCGGTGCGTACGCCGTTGCTGTCGGGTCCGGTTCCGTTGTTCGGATACTCCTGCATCACCCCGGTGAGGTTCTGCACGTGGTGCCCGTACTCGTGCGCGAGCACGTAGAGCTGGGCGAGGGGGCCCGCGGTGGTGTCGTACTGCTCCCGCAGGGTCGAGAAGAACGTGGGGTCGACGTACACGGTCTCATCCGGCGGGCAGTAGAACGGGCCGGTTGCGTTGGACGCCGTTCCGCACGCGCTCGAGGTCGACTGGTCGACGATGATCAGCTGCGGTTCGCGGTACCCGTCGAGGCGCTCCTGCCAGAACTGGTCGATGCTGAGGGTCGCCGCGGCGAGGCGGCAGGTGTCGTCGTTGTTGGCATCCTGTCCCGTCGAACAGTTCGCGATGGCTTCGCCGCCGCTCTGCGGGGCCGCGGGCGCCCCACCGCCGAGCAGCCCGGTCAGATCGGTGCCGGTGAAGGCCGAGATGAGCAACACCACGATCGCGCCGAGACCCACCGCGCCGCCGCCGACGGCCGCGACCGTCCCACCGCGCCGCTTGGCCGTGTTGCCGCCCACGCGGGCGTTGTCGTTGAAGGTCACGACCGTCACGGTACGCGCGGATGCCGCGGCGGCCACAGGGCTGGACTTCTCGCCGTCGAGCGGTGTGTGCAGCACTTCGCCGATTCCGCAACCCCCGGATGCCCGCCGGTCGTGAGCGTACCGTCGCCCGCGAGTAGCAGCGCAGCCCCGGCGTCCGCTCCTCGTTGTGCAACCAACGATCGGAGTTCGTCATGACCGTCACCCGCCGTACCTTCCTCGCCGGATCGGGCGCCCTCGCGCTGCCACTCCTGCTCGCCGGATGCGGCTTCGTGCAGACCGCACCCGCCGAGAAACGGCAGGGCACGCTGACCTTCACCACGTGGGGGACGGATGCCGAGCTGGCCGGCTTCCGCGCCGCGATCGCCGCGTTCGAGGCGGCCAACGAGGGCGCGACCGTCGAGCTCAACGCCGTGCCGTACGAGCAGATGTTCACGAACATCGACGCGCAGCTGCAGGCGGGCAATCCGCCCGACATCTTCCGCGTGCCGTATTACACGTTCGGCGCGTACGCCGGTCGCGGCCAGCTGCTCGACCTGAAGCCCCTGCTGTCGGCCGACCGCCAGGAGCAGTTCACCCCGCAGGCGTGGGCCGCGGTGCAGAACGGCGACGGCACGTTCGGCCTGCCGCACCACACCGACACCTCGGCGATCCTCGTCAACCTCGACCTGTTCCGTCAGGCCGGCATCGACGCGTCCGAGATCCCCACCTCGGCCGATCAGGCGTGGACGTGGGAGCAGCTCGACGCCCTCGGCGCCCGGCTGCGCGCGGGCCTGTCCGCCGATCGCTGGCCCTGGGCCTACAACTGGCAGGGCAACGGCGTCACGCGATGGCTCAGCCTGCTCTTCCAGTCCGACGGGGCCTTCCTGGAGTCCGATCAGAAGACCCCGGCGATCGACTCCGACGCGGCGCGCGAGGCGGTGGCGTTCTCGAGCTCGTTCTTCACGAAGAACTACGTGCCCGCCAACAACACGATCGCCTCGTCGAGCTACGCGGCGGAGTCGTGGTTCTCGCAGTCGGTGGCGATGGTGTGGTCGGGGGCTTTCCAGATCCCGGATGCCGACACCACGGCCGACTTCGAGTGGACGGCGACCTACGCCCCGCGCAACGTGCGTGCGGGCAGCGATTTCGGCGGCAACGCGCTCGTGGCGACCGCGAACACGCAGCAGCCCGAGCTCGCGGCATCCTTCCTCGAGTTCGTCACCGACGCCGGACCCATGCGCGACTTCTGCCGGGCGGCGTCGCTGCTCCCGACCCGCGCCGACCTGCTCAACGACCAGCTCACCTTCGACGTGCGTCCCGAGCTGGCTCCCGTCTTCGCGGGCCAGGCGGCTCTCGTCCAGCCGCAGGACGTCGCGCAGGTCGCGAGCCCCTCGATGTCGGGGATCATCCCTGTGCTGAAGCAGCAGCTCGACCTGGCCTTCACCGGAGCACAGGATGCCGCGACCACGGTGACCACCATGAGCTCGGGCATCCAGGCGGCCACCGGTGGCTGACACCCTCGCCGCCCCGCGGGGCGCCCTGCGGGAGCGGGCGACCGCGCCGCGACGGCCGGGCGCTCGGCGGGAGGCGCTCGCCGCGTACGGCTTCATCGCGCCGAACTACCTGCTGCTGCTGGTCTTCGTGCTCGTCCCGCTGATCGGCGCCTTCGCGGTCAGTCTGCAGCGCACCGACGGCTTCGGCGACGGCACCTTCGCCGGTCTCGACAACTACGCCCGTCTCGCGGGCGACCCGCTGTTCTGGCGCGCGCTCGGCAACACGGTGCTGTTCACCGTCCTCGTCACGCCGCTGTCGATGCTGCTCGGCCTCGTCGCGGCGACGCTGCTGAACACGGCGCTGCCCGCCCGGCCGCTGTGGCGGTCGCTGCTGATCCTGCCGATGGCGGTGTCGGGGGTGGCCACGGCCCTCATCGGGGTGCTCGTGTTCGATCAGAACTCCGGCATCCTGAACCGCCTCCTCACCGCGGTCGGGCTCTCGCCCGTCACCTGGCAGTCCGATCCCGTCCCGGCGTTCGCGACGATCGTGCTGGCGACGGTGTGGTGGCGCACGGGGTTCAACATGCTGATCTACCTCGCGGGGCTCCAGGGCATCGGTCCCGACCTGTACGAGGCGGCGACGCTCGACGGGGCGAACCGGCTGCAGCGGTTCCGCAACGTGACGGTCCCCCTGCTGGGGCCGACGTCGTTCTTCCTCGTGGTGCTGAACGTGATCTTCTCGTTCCAGGTCTTCGACATCGTCTTCGTGCTCACCGGCGGCGGACCGGGAGGGGCGACGAGCGTGCTGGTCACCTACGCCTACGAGACGGGGTTCGTCACGCGCGATCAGGGCTACGCGGCCGCGATCGGCATGGTGCTGTTCGTCTTCGCCCTCGTGTTCGCCGCCGCGCAGTATCGGGCCAGCCGCACGAAGGACGTGGTCGAGTGAGCGTCGACGAGCGGGTGGCATCCGCTTCTCCCGTGGCCCCGCCGACCGCCCCGCCGGCCCGTGGTCGCCGACCCCGGCGCGGGGGTGTCGTGGTGCGCACGGTCCTCGTCGCCGTGATCGGCCTGGCCGCCGTCTCGCCGCTGTACTGGATGCTCGCCGTCGCCTTCTCGTCGCGCGCCGAACTGCTCGGCGGTCGCGAGCTGCGCCTGTGGCCCCGGGCGGTGACGCTCGAGAACTTCGAGCGGGTGTTCTCGTCGTTCCCGGTGGCGACGTGGTTCGGCAACTCGGTCGCGATCGCCGTCGTGGTCACCCTCATCTCGGTGACGACGAGCCTGCTCGCGGGCTACGCGTTCGCGCAGTTGCGGTTCCGCGGGTCGACGGCGCTGTTCTTCGTGGCGCTGGCGACCCTGGTGCTGCCGGTGCAGGTGATCATGGTCTCGTTGTTCCGCATCGTGACGATGACGGGGCTCTACGGCACGTACTGGGCGGTGATTCTGCCGGTGTCGGCCTCGGCGTTCGGGCTGTTCCTCGCGCGGCAGTTCATGCTCGGCATCCCGCGAGAGCTCATCGAGGCGGCCCGCCTCGACGGAGCGGGACACCTGCAGACCTTCACGCGCGTGGTGCTGCCGCTGTCGAAGCCGTTGATCGCGGTGCTCGTGTTCATGAGCCTGCTGTCGTCGTGGAACGACTTCGCCTGGCCCCTGATCGCGCTGCGCGAGAACCGCCTGTTCACGCTCCCCATCGGACTGCTCTACCTGCAGGGGCAGTTCGGCAGCGACTATGGCGCGACGATGGCGTACGCGCTGCTGAACGTCGTGCCGATCGCGATCGTCTTCCTGGTGTTCCAGCGGTACTTCGTGGCGGGCTTCGCGCGCAGCGGCATCAAGTGAGGCTCCGAGGACCCGGCTGCTGCGGCGGGCTCGGACACGCGTGCGGGTCGCGCCGGCGGTTGCGCCGGGACCGCGTCCCGCGGAGGCCCCGCGAGCTCAGCCGTTCACGCCCATCGGATGCGTCGAGATGTCGTAGGTCACGAAGGGGAAGGGGGAGAGCAGGGAGAAGTCGCTCCAGTCGGTCACGCGCACGGTCATGATCGCCACGTACCCCACGACGAACGTCACGATCGTGAGCACGAGGATCGCTATGCGCGCGGTGCGCGTCATGCGCAGCGCGTCGTCGACGGTGTCGGCTCGGCGCAGGATCCGCGTCAGCGTCAGGACCACGATGAGCGCGATCGCGGTGTAGACGAGGGGGTTCGCCGTCATCGTGATCGACCCGCACAGGGGTGCGGTGTCGGTCGGGTCGCCCGCCGAGTCGACGAACCCGCCCGACGGGTCGATCCCGCCCGGGCATCCGCTCATCGAGCCGTGCAGGAACAGCGCGATCATCGCCGCCGCCACGATCGCCCAGACGAGAAGCGATCGGATGCCGACGATGATCGCGGCTCCGGGCAGCAGTCCGGCGGTACGGGCTTCGTCGCGCGTGATGGTCATGGTGGCCCCCCAGAGGTCCCCTCCACCCTCACACGACCGCGCGTCTCAGTCCAGGAACTCCCGTGCCGCGACCACGAGGTTCTCGACCCCGCGGTCGATCGTCGGCTGCATGACCGGTGCGAAGAACGGCGAGTGGTTGGTGGGGATGTCGCGCTCGATCGTGCCGCCCGCCAGTGCGTCCGCGAATTTCTGCGGGTCGACCCCGCCCCAGAACCAGAACACCAGCGGGGCGCCCGACTCGCGGGCGAACCACGACACGTCCTCGCTGCCGGTGAACATGCCCGGGTCGACGACGCCGGCCTCTCCGAACGCCCGTCGGAACGCGGCCGTCAGGCGGGAGGTGGCATCCGGGTCGTTGATGGTCGGGGGGAGCGAGTGATCGGTGGTGATCGTGGGCTCCTTCTCGGCTCCGGATGCCGACGCCTCGGCGCGCACGATCCGCTCGACCTTCGCCATCACGCGCTCGCGGGCCGCGTCGTCGGGGTAGCGCAGGCTCAGTTCGAGCTTCGCCTCGGCCGGGATGATGTTGTTCTTCAGTCCCGCGTGGATCGAGCCGACCGTGACGACGGCGACGTCGCGCGGGTCGACCTCGCGCGAGACCACGGTCTGCAGGCGCATGACGGTGGCCGCGGCCATGACGACGGGGTCGATGGTCGAGTGCGGGCGCGAGCCGTGACCGCCGCGGCCGTGCAGCACCACGGTGAGACCGTCGGATGCCGCCATCTGCGTACCCGGGCGCACGCCGATGACGCCCGCGGGGAGGGGCGTGACGTGCTGGCCGAGCACGATGTCGGGCTTCGGGTAGCGATCGAGCACCCCGTCGGCGATCATCGCCTGCGAGCCCGCGCCGTACTCCTCGGCCGGCTGGAACACGGCCACGATGGTGCCCGACCATTCGTCGGTCGTCGCGACGAGCCGCTCGAGCGCGCCGATGAGCGCGGTGACGTGCATGTCGTGTCCGCACGCGTGCATGACGGGCACGGCGTTGCCGGCGGGGTCGGTGCCGCGGGCGGTGCTGGCGTAGGCGAGCCCGGTCTGCTCTTCGACGGGCAGGCCGTCCATGTCGGCGCGCAGCCACACGACCGGACCGGGGCCGTTGTCGATCCTCGTGACCACGCCGGTGCGTCCGACGCCCTCTTCGACCGGGAGGCCGAGGTCGGCGAGGTGCGCCGCGATGACGCCCGCCGTCCGCGTCTCTTGGAACGACAGCTCCGGGTGGGTGTGCAGGTCGGTGTAGAGGCTTTCGAGGTCGACGCTCATGGATCGAGCCTAGTTCGCACCCACGACATCGACACGGGTTCGTCGCGGCGCGCGGTCGTCTGCCGCGGCGTCGCGGTCGCGGTGCGGCGGCGGGACCCTGGCGCACAACGCAGGAGATCCGCTGCCGTGCCGCGGAGCCACCGCGTCGCCGCGGGCGGTGCCGCCGGAGACTCCTGCGTTGCGCTCGGGCGCCGCCGCTGCCTCCACCCGCTACCCGATGCCGCGCACCCCCGCAACCCGCCCGATCCGGCCAGGCGGGGCGGGGAGGCTGTGCGCATGACCACGACACACTTCGATTACCTCATCGTCGGCGGCGGGATGGTCGCCGACACCGCCGCGCGCGGCATCCGCGAGATCGACACGGACGGGTCCATCGGCATCCTGAGCGACGACGTCGACGAGCCGTACACGCGCCCCGCCCTCAGCAAGAAGCTGTGGACCGACGACGAGTTCACGTGGGAGAAGGTGCCGCTGGGCACCGCCGCCGACACCGGCGCCGACGTGCGGCTGCGCACGCGCGCCTCGGCGATCCGTCCCGACGCGCACGAGGTGGATGCCGCGGGCGAGACCTTCTCGTACGGAAAGCTCCTCATCGCCACCGGCGGAAAGCCCGTCCCCCTTCCGATCGACGACCGTTCCGACGGGTCCCGCGCCCTGTCGTTCCGCACCGCCGAGGACTACCGCGCGTTGCGCGCCCTGGCGGGCGAGGTCGAGCGCATCGCGGTCGTCGGCGGCGGCTACATCGGCTCCGAGCTGGCCGCGGCCCTCGTGCAGAACGGCGTAGACACGGTGCTCGTGCACACCGGCGCGGTGCTCGGCGACGCGGTCTTCCCGGCCGCCCTGGCGGAGCGCTTCGAGAAGCTCTTCCGCGACGCGGGCGTCGAGATCGTCGCGGGGTCGAAGGTCACGGGGGGAGAGGCGGATGCCACGGGCGCCCGCCTCGAACTCGAGAACGGTGACGAGGTGCGCGCCGACGCCGTGGTCAGCGGACTCGGCATCGAGGTCGCGGCCGACCTGGCCGACGACGCCGGAATCTCGGTGGACGACGGCGTCGTCGTCGACGCGCAACTGCGCGCCTCGGTCGACGACGTGTACGCCGCGGGCGACGTCGCCAGCTACCCGGACCGTCTGCTCGGGCGTCGTCGCGTGGAGCACGTCGACAACGCGAACGAGCAGGGCAAGACGGCGGGGCGCAACCTCGCGGGCGCCGCCGAGCCGTACACGCACACGCCCTATTACTACTCCGCGGTCTTCGGCATCCGGTACGAGGCGGTCGGAACCCTCGACTCCTCGCTCGAGACCGTCGAGGACTGGATCGACGCCGACCACGGCGTCGTCTACTACCTCGACGACGACCGGGTCGTCGGCGTTCTGCTGTGGAACGTCGAGGAGGCTCGGGATGCCGCCCGCGCGGTGCTCGCGGAGGCCGACACCCTCACGCGCGACGACCTGGTCGGCCGCATCCGCTGACGAGACGGCCCTCCCGTCCGGAGCCTCTGCGCCCCCGGCGGGAGGGCGGCCGGGCGGTGTCGCGTCGGCCACCCCGGGACTAACCTGGACGCGCGTTGTGCGTCTCACGGCGCGGGATACCCGGGAGCATCCATGGCCACCGCAGAACTGCGCCTCACCCTGCCCGTCGACCGTGCACGCGAAGCCGTCGCGGCGGCGCTGACCGAACAGGGCCTCGCGGTCCAGACCACGGCCGGAGGCTCGCTCGACGTGTCGCGCGGCAGCTTCGGCACGACCCTCGTCGCGGGCGCTTTCGCCGGGCAGGACATGCACGTGCGGTTCGACGTGCACCTCACCGAGACCGCCGAGGGCGCCCTGGCGTCGTTCGAGCACTCGGCGGTCGGCGGGTTCTTCAAGGGCGGGGCGATCGGAGCGGCGAAGGCGGGCGATGTGGTCCGCGAGGCCGCGCACCTCGCCGGAGCCCGCCTCGCCTCCCAGGGGGTGATCGCCGGCGGTGTCGCGGGTGATTCGGCGGCCGCGTCGCCCGCTCCGGCGCACGGGGAAGCCGTGCCCCCGGTCGCCGGCGACGCGGAAGCGGGCGCGACCCCGCCCGGCGCCCCGGCGTGGCCCGCTCCGTCCGTCCCCCGCGACGGCGTCTCCGACGTGCCCGCGGCTCCCGCTCCGCCGTCCTCCGGGGCCCCGGCGGTGACGCCGACCGGCTACCCCGGCTATCCGGGGGCGGCCCCGGCGGGCGCGCCCTCCGCGCCGACGGCCCCGTACGGCTACGGACAGACGCCGTACGCCCCCGGCCCCGGCGCGGGCGCGGGCCCCGCGGCATCCGGTCGCACGAACGGCGTGGCGATCGCTGCGATCATCATGGGCTTCGTCCTGCCGCTCGGTGGAATCATCGCCGGCGCCGTCGCCCTCGCGCAGATCAAGCGCACCGGCGAGAAGGGACGCGGTCTCGCCATCGGCGGTATCGTCGCCGGCGCGGTCATCGGGGTGCTCTCGATCATCGCGATCGTCGGTCTGGTCTTCTTCGCGTTCGTGGGCGCGGGGGTCGCCTCGTCGTCGTCCGACCCGTTCGGCCTGCCCGAGGAGCCCGACGGGGGATCCGTGACGATCGGACCGGGTGAGCAGGCCCCGAGCGACGCGTACACGCTGCCCGTCGGAGCGTGCCTCGACGACGTCCCGAGCGGCGTCATCTCGCCCTCCAACCTCATCGACTGCGCGCAGCCGCACACCTACGAGGTCTTCGGCAGCTTCTTCCTCTCCGACGGTGCCTTCCCCGGCGACGACGCGATCGAGTCCTCGGCGTACGAGGGATGCGACGCGATCTACCCCGACTACGTCGGCATCCCGTGGGAGCAGTCGACGCTCGCGTACTACTACGTCTCGCCGTCGGAGGAGACGTGGGCCGAGGGCGACCGTGAGATCTCGTGCCTGCTGTACGACCCCGACGTCGACCAGACGACCGGATCGCTGCGGGGCGCTGCGCGCTGAGATCGTCGAGGCGTGCGATGAGCTGTGGTGTACAACGTTGTACCCTGAGCGCATGGAGATCCGATGACGGCCACGCTGCATGATGTCGCGCGGCTGGCCTCGGTGTCGATCAAGACCGTTTCGAACGTCATCAACGACCGTCCGAACATCCGGCCGGCCACACGTGAACGGGTGGAGCGGGCCATCGCCGAGCTGGGCTACACGCCCAATCTGACCGCGCGGAACCTCCGCAGCGGACGAACGGGCGCCATCGCCCTCGCCGTGCCCGACCTGGCCCTGAGTTACTTCGCGGAGCTCGCCGCGATCGTCATCGCCGAGGCGGAACGGCGGGGGGTGGTCGTGCTCGTCGAGCAGACCGGGGGAGACCGTGAGCGTGAGATCGAGTTGCTTCGCTCGCCGCGGCTCAAGCTGACCGACGGGCTCATCTTCAGCCCCCTCGGAATGGGGCAGGATGACGTCGACCGGCTCGAAGTGCCCTATCCCCTGGTGCTCTTGGGTGAGCGCATCTTCGACGGCCCGACCGATCACGTGACGATGCGCAACGTCGACGCCGCGCGGGACGCGACCCGATTCCTGCTACGCAACGGGCGACGACGCATCGCCCTCGTGGGTGCCCATGACGGGGAGGTCATCGGCTCGGCAGGACTCCGCCTGAGGGGGTATCGCGAGGCGCTCGACGAGGCGGGGGTCGCCTACGACGACGACATCGTCGGGTACACGACCATGTGGCATCGCGCGAACGGTGCCGATTCGATGCGGGAGCTCCTGGGCCGAGGCGTGGACTTTGACGCCGTTCTCGGACTGAACGACACGCTCGCACTGGGGGCCATGAGGGCCCTGCAGGAGGCGGGACGACTCGTGCCCGACGATGTGTGGGTGGTGGGGTTCGACGACCTCGACGAGGCGAAATACTCGATCCCCTCGCTCACGACCATCGACCCGGGTCAGGAGTGGATCGCGCGCACGGCGGTCGAGACGCTCCTCGCGCGCATCGCCGACGCCACAGGGGCGCCCGATCCGCACCTCGTCCTCGCCGAGTATCGCCTGGTCGTGCGCGAATCGGCGCCCGGCGCGAACTGACGCGTTCTCGCGGCGCTTGACACGTCGTCCCCCGGGCGGCATCATTCGTTTACAACGTTTACTTCCAACGTTGTAAATCGTGCAGAGCGGCACTTCCACGGCGCCGGGCTGCGCCGATCCATCTCCGAGAGACACCGGTGTTTCGCACCGCGAGAGGAATACACAGCCCATGAAGAAGAAGGTCTTCGCCGGTCTCGGCGTCGTCGCCGTCACCGTGGCTGCACTGACCGGGTGCAGCTCGTCGTCCGAGTCCGCCGCAGCCTCGTGCACCAACGAGATCCTCAAGCCGGATGCCGCCCAGGTGAGCGTCTGGGCGTGGTACCCGGCCTTCGAGCAGGTCGTCGACCTGTTCAACCAGAACCACGATGACGTGCAGATCTGCTGGACGAACGCCGGACAGGGCAATGACGAGTACACGAAGTTCTCGACGTCGATCGAGTCGGGCTCGGGAGCTCCCGACGTGATCATGCTCGAGGCCGAGGTGCTCTCGAGTTTCTCGATCCGCGACGCGCTCGTCGACCTGTCGGCGTACGGTGCGGGCGACGTCGAAGCCGACTACACCGATGGGGCGTGGAAAGACGTCTCCAGTGGCGACGCGGTCTACGCGATCCCGGTCGACGGTGGCCCGATGGGCATGCTCTACCGCCAGGACATTCTCGACCAGTACGGCATCGCCGCTCCCACGACGTGGACCGAGTTCGCCGACGCCGCGCAGAAGCTCAAGGATGCCGGAGCCCCCGGAGTCCTGGCGAACTTCCCGCCGAACGGGCGCGCCTTCACGCAGGCGCTGTTCGCTCAGGCCGGCTCGAAGCCGTTCACCTACGACAACGCCGCTCCCACCGACATCGGCATCGACGTCAACGACCAGGGCGCGAAGGACGTGCTCGAGTACTGGCAGGGCCTGACGTCCAAGGGCCTCGTCGCCACCGACGAAGCGTTCACCGCCGATTACAACACCAAGCTGGTCGACGGCACGTACGCGATCTACGTCGCGGCGGCGTGGGGTCCCGGCTATCTGCAGGGTCTCGAGGGTACCGACGACAGCGCGAAGTGGCGCGCGGCGCCCATTCCGCAGTGGGACGCCGCCAACCCCGTGCAGGTCAACTGGGGCGGCTCGACCTTCGCGGTCACGAGCCAGGCGAGGGATAAGGAGGCGGCCGCGACCGTCGCGAAGGAGGTCTTCGGCACGGAAGAGGCGTGGAAGATCGGCATCGAGGAGGCCGCGCTGTTCCCCCTCTGGAAGCCCATCCTCGACTCGGACTACTTCCGCGACCTCGAATCGCCGTTCTTCGGGGGTCAGCAGATCAACAAGGAGGTCTTCCTGCCGGCGGCCGCGGGGTACAGCGGCTTCACCTTCAGCCCCTTCCAGAACTACGCCTACGACCAGCTCCAGCAGCAGGTCACAGCCGTGACGGTCGACGGTTCGAAGGACGCGGCGACCGCGTTGGACGACCTCCAGTCGACCCTCGAGCAGTACGCCACCGAACAGGGCTTCACGATCAAGTGAGTCCGGGGTGGGCCGGCCCACGGGTCGGCCCACCGCCCGCTCTTCCCTCTCGCCCTGACCTCACCGGGAGAACACATGGCCACGCACACCGTCACGACGCCCCCGCGGCGCCGCGCCACAGGACACGCACGTCGACAGCGCGTCGGGTGGCTCTTCATCACCCCGTTCCTGGTGATCTTCGCGGCGTTCCTGATCTTTCCGCTCATCTACGCCTTCGGGATGAGCCTGTTCAGCTCCACGCTGGCCACAGGGACCAAGTTCGTCGGCGCAGCCAACTACCTCAAGGCTTTCACCGACCCTCTCTTCCTCGGCGGCTTGGGACGAGTCGCGCTCTACGCGCTCGTCATGATCCCGGCTCAGCTGTTGGTCGCTCTCGTCGCCGCTCTCGTGCTCGACACCCTGGGAACCTGGCTGGCGAAGGCGTCGCGCCTGCTGATCTTCGCGCCGTATGCGATTCCCGTCGTCATCGGGGCGCTCATGTGGAGCTTCCTGTACAGCCCTCGATTCGGCCCGGCCGGCACGATCTTCGGGCTGTTCGGTCTCGATGCCCCCGACTTCCTCGCCAGTAGCGCCATCTTCGGCAGCCTCGTCAACATCGTGACCTGGCAGTGGTCGGGCTACTACATGATCGTCATCTACGCCGCTCTGCGCTCGATCGACCCGTCGATCTACGAGGCGGCGCGCGTCGACGGCGCCGGCGGATGGCAGATCGCGACGCGCATCAAGGTGCCGATGATCGCCTCGTCGATGGTGATGGTCATCACCTTCGCCCTGATCGGAACGCTGCAATTCTTCACGGAACCGACCGTGCTGCGCTCGATCGCCTCGGGGGCGCTTCCGGCGGAGTACACGCCGAACATGTACGCCTACGCCCTCGCGTTCAGCTACAGCCAGTTCAACTACGCCTCGACGATCGCTTTCTCTCTCGCGATCGTGGTCTTCATCGGCTCGTTCGGCTTCCTCTTCCTCACCCGCAAGCAGAACGGACTCAAGTGATGGCCGTCCCCACCACCGCGCGAGACGACCGCACGCGCACCATCGTCACCGCCGGGGCGGGTCGCCCCGACCGCGCGGCCCGCCGTGAGGCGCGCCGCAACGCCCGCCTCGCGCAGGGGGGCCGCCGTATCGGTTCGCACGTGCTGCTGCTGATTCTCGCCCTGTATTTCGTGATCCCGATCTGGTGGCTCTTCGTCGCCGCGACCAAGAGCACGGGTGGGCTCTTCTCCAGCCCCGCGTTCTGGTTCGACGATCCCCTGCAGCTCTTCGCCAACATCGCCGGTCTCTTCGAGCACCAGGGTGGCATCTACTGGACCTGGCTCGGCAACTCATTCGTGTACTCGTTCGTGTCGGGAGTCGGGGCGACGATCGTGGCCGTGCTCGCCGGATACGGCTTCGCGAAGTACCGCTTTCGTGGCAGGGGCTTCGTGTTCGGCATGATCCTCGGGTCGGTCATGGTGCCGCTGACCGCGCTGGTCATCCCGCAGTTCATGCTGCTCAGCCAATACGGACTCGTGAACACCGGATGGGCCGTCATCCTGCCCTCGCTCCTCAACCCCTTCGCCGTCTACCTCATGCGTGTCTACACGCAGGACACCGTGCCCGACGAGCTGCTCGAGGCGGCCCGCATCGACGGCGCGGGGGAGTGGCGCACCTTCACCACGATCGTCGTGCCCCTGCTGCGCCCCGCGATCGTGACGGTGCTGCTGCTGTCGATCGTGGGCACATGGAACAACTTCTTCCTGCCGCTCGCGATGCTCACCAACCCCGAAACCCTGCCGGTGACCGTGGGGCTGAACCGCTGGCTGGCGCTGTCGAACGCGGGCGCCGGCGGTGAGCAGGTGTGGAACCTCATCACCTCGGGCGCCTTCATCTCCGTGCTGCCCCTGCTGTTGTCGTTCCTCCTTCTGCAGCGCTACTGGCAGGGCGGCCTGACGCTCGGCAGCGTCAAGTGACGGCCCCGCACCTCCCGACATCCTCTTCTCGCACGACCACAGAAAGCGCACCCATGCCTGACGCACGTCTCTCCATCGACCCCGGAGCCGTCATCGGCCCGATCCGGCGCAAGATCTTCGGCGGGTTCGTCGAGCATCTCGGCCGCCACATCTACACCGGCATCTTCGAACCCGGTCACCCCACGGCGGATGCCGATGGCTTCCGGCAGGATGTCATCGAGCTCGTGAAGGAGCTCGGCGTCGACACCATCCGATATCCCGGCGGCAACTTCGTCTCGGGATTCCGGTGGGAGGACTCGGTGGGACCCGTCGAGAAGCGTCCGCGCCGCATCGACCTCGCCTGGCACTCGACCGAGACGAACGAGATCGGCCTGCACGAGTTCTCGTCGTGGCTCGACAAAGTGGGATCCGACCTCATGATGGCCGTGAACCTCGGCACGCGCGGAACGCTCGAGGCACTCGACCTGCTCGAGTACTCCAACGCCCACGGCGGCACCGCACTCAGTGATCAGCGCATCGCCAACGGGCGCCCGACGCCGTTCGACGTGCGCATGTGGTGCCTCGGCAACGAGATGGACGGCCCATGGCAGCTGGGTCATCGATCTGCCGACGACTACGGGAAGATCGCGTCGCAGGCCGCCAAGGCGATGCGGATGTTCGACCCCGACCTGCAGCTCGTGGTCTGCGGCTCTTCGAGCGCCCACATGCCCACCTTCGGCGAGTGGGAGCGGGTCGTGCTCACACACACCTACGACGACGTCGACCTCATCTCGTGCCACGCCTACTATGAGGAGCGCGGCGGCGACGTCGACAGCTTCCTCGCCTCGGCGGTCGACATGGACGCGTTCATCGAGAAGGTCGTCGCTACGGCAGACCACGTCGGCGCGGTCAAGCAGTCCAGGAAGCGCATCGACATCTCGTTCGACGAATGGAATGTCTGGTACATCGATCGCTACCACGAGGTCGACAAGCTCTCGGGGGTCGGCAACTTCCCCGTCGCCCCGCGGCTGCTCGAAGACTCCTACTCCGTGCTGGATGCCGTCGTGTTCGGCAATCTCATGATCTCGCTCCTCAAGCACGCCGACCGTGTGGCATCCGCTTCTCTGGCGCAGCTGGTCAACGTGATCGCGCCGATCATGACGGAGCCGGGCGGGATCGCGTGGAAGCAGACGACGTTCTTCCCGTTCTCGATCACGTCGCGTCTGGCGCGCGGCGAGGCGCTGCGTCTCGACCTGCAGGCGCCGACCTACACGACCGAGGCCTACGGTGAGGTTCCGCTGGTCGACGCGGTCGCCACGCATGACGCGGAGGCCGGGCGCAGCGCGGTATTCCTCGTGAACCGCTCGACGACCGAGGCCCTCGACGTGGCGATCGACGTGTCGGAGCTGGGGGAGATCGCAGTACTCGAGACGCACACGCTCGCGGACGACGACCGGTCGGCCGCCAACACACTCGACGACCCCGAGCGCGTCGCGCCGGTCCCCAACGACTCGGCGACGATCACGGCCGGGAGCCTGAAGGTCACCCTGCCGCCGGTGTCCTGGACCGCCATCTCGCTCGGATGACGCGAAGGGAGACCGGTCCGCAACCGGCTCGGTCTCCCTGGCGCCCTCGCCGCGCAGAACGGTCGGTGAGGGCAGAGCCCATTCCGGCGCTCTCCGAGGTCGGGCGGAGAGCGGTCGCGCGGATCGTGCCGCGGAGCGGTGCGCTGAGGCGCGAGAGGGTCAACGCCGAGACGGAGCGGCCGTCGAGCCGCGATCGACGAGTTCGAACGGCAGGGTGCCGCGTCCGCGGGCGGGCTCGGCGCCGTCGAGCTCGGCCAGCACCGCGTGGGCCGCGCGTTCGCCCTGACCCCGCGCGAACTGATCCACGGTGGTCAGCCCGAACCACCGGCCCAGTTCGTGACCGTCGACGCCGATGATCGACACGTCGTGAGGAACGCGCAGGCCCCGGTCGCGGGCGGCGAGGATCGCCCCGATCGCCATCTCATCGGATGCCGCGAACAACGCGGTCGGCGCATCGGGTGCGGCGAGGGCGCGTGCCGCCGCCGCCGACCCGCCCTCGATCGTGAAGTCGGCCGGTTCGAAGCGCGCGTCGGTGACCCCGGCCTCCGCGAGCACCTGCTCGAAGCCGCGTCGGCGTAACGCCGGCACGGTCGATCCGGCGTCGATCGCGGCATCCGCCCCGATGTGGGTGATGCGGCGATGACCGAGACCGAGCAAGTGCGTCGTGGCGAGACGGCCGACCGCGAGGTCGTCGACCGTCAACGTGGTCACCAGGGGGTTGGGGCCGGCGATCGCGACGATCGGAACGTCGAGGCCGTTCAGCGACGCCGACTCCTCGGCATCCAGTTCGAGGGCGATCGTGATGACGGCGTCGATCCGGCGGCGCCGGAGGTGGTCGTCGAAGACGCGGCGGCGCTCGGCGGGGTCGGCGCTCACGCTGTACAGCGTGATGTCGTAGCCCTTGCGCACGAGGGCGTCGGAGATCCCGGCGAGCACGGTGCTGAAGAACCAGCGGTCGAGGAAGGGCACCACCACCCCGACGGCGCGCGTGCGCCCCGAGGCGAGGCTCGACGCGGACGCCGAGACGACGTAGCCGAGGCTCTCCGCCGCGGCGAGCACGCGATCCCGCGTCGCCACCGACACCGGACCGCGCCCGCTGAGGGCGCGCGAGACCGTGGCGGTCGACACTCCCGCGGCGCGCGCGACGTCGTCGATACCGGCCACGGTCCCGGGCCCTCGAAGAAGCGGATGCCGCGGCTCAGGCCGCGGCGATCCAGACGGTCGTGTCGGTGGGCAGGCGCTCGCCGTCGAGGGGGCCGCTCGCGACCAGCACCTCTCCCGCGGGCAGCTCGACCGCGGCGTCGCCCAGGTTGGCGATCACGAGCAGCGTGCCGTTGCGGAACGCCACCACGTCGTCGCCGTACCCGTCGACCCACGCGAGGTCGCCCGCGCCGAGGTTGCGGGCGCGGCGCTCGGCGAGCAGCGCGCGGTAGAGCGTGAGCGTCGACGACGGGTCGTCGACCTGCTGGTCGAACGCGAGGTCGGCCCACTCAGACGGCTGGGGCAGCCACGAGGCCCCGGTGTCGTTGAAGCCGTAGGCGGGCGCATCGGCCGTCCAGGGCAGGGGCACGCGGCATCCGTCGCGACCGTAGCGCTCGCCGTTCGTGCGGAACCACGTCGGATCCTGACGGGCGTCGTCGGGCAGGTCGATGACCTCGGGCAGGCCGAGCTCCTCGCCCTGGTACAGGTACGACGAGCCCGGGAGGGCGAGCATCAGCGAGGTGGCCGCGCGGGCGCGACGCAGGCCCTTCACGGGGTCGGGCTGGCCCGGGGACTTCGGGCCGATACCGGCGCCCTGGGGGTTCTCGGCCGTCAACGCGAGGCGCGAGGCGTGGCGTACGACGTCGTGGTTCGACAGCACCCAGGTGCTGGGGGCGCCGACGGCACCGTACTCGTCGAGCGACTCGGTGATCACGGCGCGGAGGGCCGCGGCATCCCATTTCGTCTCGAGGTAGTGGAAGTTGAACGCCTGGTGCATTTCGTCGGGGCGCACCCACAGGGCCGTCTCGGCGACGGTGGGCAGCCACGCCTCGGCGCAGAGCGCCCGGTCGCCGTCGTACTCGGCGAGCACCTCGTGCCATTCGCGCCACACCTCGTGCACGCCCGGCTGGCCCCAGTAGGGCACCGACTCGGCGTCGCCGCCCATCGACCCCCCGTCGGGGTCGGGCGTGTAGTCGGGGAGGCCCTCGGCCTTGATCAGGCCGTGCGCGACGTCGACGCGGAAGCCGTCGACCCCGCGGTCGAGCCAGAAGCGCAGCACGTCGCGGAACTCCGCGCGCACCTCGGGATTGGTCCAGTCGAAGTCGGGCTGGCTCTCGTCGAAGATGTGCAGGTACCACTGGCCGGGCGTGCCGTCGGCCTCGGTGACGCGCTTCCACATGCCGCCGCCGAAGACGCTCTCCCAGTTGTTGGGGGGCAGTTCGCCGTTCTCGCCCTTGCCGTCGCGGAAGATGTACCGCGCCCGCTCCGGGCTGCCGGGGGCGGCCGTCAGCGCCTCCTGGAACCACACGTGCTGATCGCTGGAGTGATTGGGCACGAGGTCGACGATGACCCGGATGCCGCGCTCGTGCGCGCCCGCCAGCATGGCGTCGAAGTCGGCCAGGGTGCCGAAGATCGGGTCGACGTCGCGGTAGTCGGCGACGTCGTAGCCGGCGTCCTTCTGCGGCGAGGTCTGGAAGGGGCTGAGCCAGATGGCATCCACCCCCAGCTTGCGCAGGTCGTCGAGGTGCGCGGTGACGCCGGGGAGGTCGCCCAGGCCGTCGCCCGACGCGTCCGCGAACGAGCGCGGGTAGATCTGGTAGATGACGGCGGTGCGCCACCACTCCGAGCCGGGTGCGGACGCGAGTTCGGGTCGCGAGTCCTGCTGCGTGAAGGTCATGGGTCCACGTTAGTGCAAGCGCTTGCAGTGACGTCAAGGGCGGTGCGGGTTCGGGTCGTGCGGGGGCGGGGCCCGGGCGCCGGGCCCGGCGCCGGGCGCGGGGCGGCGCGGGAGAGCCGCGATTAGGCTGGAACCGTGCCCGACGCCTCCGCCCTCGCCCGCGCTGAATCCCTCATCACGAGCATCCCCGATTACCCGAAGCCCGGGATCGTGTTCCGCGACATCACGCCGTTGCTGACGGATGCCGCGGCCCTGCGCACCGTCGTCGAGGCGCTCATCGAGCCTTTCGCGGGCCGCTTCGACGCCGTCGCGGGTGTCGAGGCCCGCGGGTTCCTCCTGGCGGGGGCCGCGGCCATCGCCGCGAACGTCGGTCTCATGCCGATCCGCAAGGCCGGCAAGCTGCCGCGTCCCGCCGCGACCATGTCGTACGACCTCGAGTACGGCTCGGCGCAGATCGAGATGCACGACGACAACGCCGCGGGCGCCCGCGTCCTGCTGCTCGACGACGTGCTCGCGACCGGCGGCACCCTCGGCGCGGGCCGCGACCTGCTCGAGGCCGTGGGCAGCGAGGTCGTGGGGATCGCGACGCTGCTCGAGATCGACGGTCTCGGCGGCCGCGAGGTGCTCGGCGACGACGTGCACTCGGTCTTCCACGTCTGACGCCTCCCTCTCGGAGGTGCCGTCGCCGGGTGGCGGCGTGCGAAACTCCTGACTTTCCGCGCCGTGAGGGGCGGGATGCCCCGGATTTCCGCCGTCGCAGGGTGGGCGGCGTCCGATTTCTCAGGAGTTCTGCCCGGCCCCCCGGGTGCGGAAGCCGCCGCGCCCCTCAGCCCAGAACGCTCGCGCCCAACTCCACCGGGCTGCCCTCGATGTTGCCCACGATGCCGCGGATGACGCCCGTGCCGTCTTCGCGGCGCAGGCCGTCGTACCAGGCCTGCGTCGCCTCGACGTCGAAGGCGTGCGTCTCGTGCGCGCGCTTTCGGGCGCGCAGTACGAGGTCGCCCGCGCGCTCGGTGCGGATGCGCTCGTAGCGCTTCAGTGAGTCCTCGACGCCGAGGGTCGAGGTCGCGAAGACGATGCCGAGGGCGAAGCTGTCCTCGAGGGCCGAGCACGCGCCCTGGCCGATGTCGGGGGCGGTGTTGTGCGCGGCGTCGCCGAGGATCGCCACGCGCCCGCGCACCCAGGTGTCGAAGGGGTCGATGTCCCAGATCTCCACGCGGTTGAGCGACTCGTCGGGGTCGATCCCGTCGAGCAGCGCGCGCACCCCGGGGGCGCCCCACGAGCCGAAGGCGTCTTCGAGGGCGGCCATGCGGTCCTCGACCACGCCCGACGGTCCGGGCACGTCGACGAAGAAGTAGAAGCGGTCGCCCGCGACGGGCATGACGGCGCAGCGCTTGCCGTCGCCCACGTAGGTCGTCCACTGGTCGAGGGGGCCGATCCGCTCGTCGGCGGTCACGAGGCCGTTGTAGTTGACGTACCCCGAGTAGGTGCGCTCGGGGCGGATGCCGCTCGGCTCGGTCACGTAGTCGCGCACGAGCGAGCGCGCCCCGTCGGCGCCGATCAGCAGGTCGGCCGTGTCGCTCGACCCGTCGGCGAAGACGGCTGTCACGACACCGTCGGTCTCGGAGACGCCGGTGAGCTGCTTCCCCAGCCGGATGTTGTCGGGGCCGACGGCATCCATCATCAGCTGCTGCAGGTCGGCGCGCGCGACGGGATAGGGACGCTGCCCCGTCTGCGCGGTGACGGGGGCGAGGCTGAAGCGGCACATCTCGTCGCCGGTGTGCCCGTCGTAGTAGGCCATGTCGTCCATTCGCCCGCCGAGGGCGGCGACCTGGGGGCCGAGTCCCAGCCAGTTGAGCACCTTCACGCCGTTGGACCACAGCGACAGGGCGGCACCGACGGGGCGGTTCTCGCGCATGCGGTCGTAGACGACGACGTCGTGTCCGAGCTTCTGCAGGGCCAGGGCGGCGGAGGTTCCGCCGACACCGGCGCCGATGACGATGACCTTCATGACTCTCCTCAGCTGCCGCGGTAGGTCGAATAGGCGAACGGGCTGAGCAGCAGCGGCACGTGCAGGTGCGCGTCGCCCGAGACGGTGAACGCGATGGTCGCGACGGGATGGAACGACGCGACGCCCCGGCCTCGGAAGTACGCGCCGGTCGCGAAGGTGAGGGCGTAGTCGCCGTCGTCGAGCACGTCGGGGCCGAGGGCGAGGCGGCCGTCCGCGTCGGTCGCGGCGGAGTCGATCGTCGCGCCATCGAGGTGGGCGAGGGTCACGGAGACTCCGGCGGCGGGGGTGCCGGCGGTGGCGTCCAGGACGTGGGTCGTCAGGTGGGTCATCGGGGGATACCTCGTGGGGGGATGCGGCGGGTCATTCGGCGGCTTCGGGTTCGGCGGGAGCGTCGTCGGCGAAGGTCGTGCGCAGCCGCAGCAGCGCGATCTCGGCGAGCTGGCGGGTGGCTTCGATCGTCTCGGCATCCGGGTCGTTCGTCAGGCGACGCTCGAGCTCGGCGCGCATCTCGCCGGGGGTGCGTCCGGCGGCGCGGATGAGGAAGACGCGGCCGAACCGCTCCTCGTAGGCGAGGTTGCCGGCGGCGATGGCCGCGACGTCGTCGTCGTCGGCGGATGCCATGGAGCCCTGCTCGCGCCGGGACGCCGCGGCCTCGGCGCCGTCGCCCGACACTCTCGCCCCGATGCGCGGGTGCGCGTGCAGGGCCGTCGCGAGGTCGTCGGGCGACCACGCGGAGGCGAGGTCACCCGCGTAGGCGGCGAGGGCGTCGACGCTCGCGTAGGGGCGACCGGCGACGACGGCGTCGACCCACCCCGGGATGTCGGCCCAGACGCGCACGACGCCCGTGGCATCCGCGTCGTCGAGGGCGTGGAAGTCGAGCAGGTGCATGCCGGTCAGGCTAGGCGCGCCGCGTTACGGGCCTGTGGCGGGATGTGTCCGCGATGTTGCTGTGGCGAACATTCAGGGGTGGCCGCCGGCTCGCACCTGCGACACAACGCAGGAAATCCGCCGCCGTTCAAGGCGGCGTCGACGGCATGGCGGGGCCCCAGACGGGCGGATCAGCGAATCTCCTGCGTCGTGTCCGCCGATCGCGCGGGACCGCCGCGCGTCAGGCGTGCACGATCAGCCAGTGCGCCACGGCATCCGTCTCGCCGGTGTTGTGCAGGCGGTGGGGGACCGAGCAGGGGTAGCTGATGGCATCCCCCGCCCGCAGGATCACGCGCTCGGCCTCGAAGTCGATGGTGAGCTCGCCCGCGACGACGGTGCCGACCTCGTATCCCTCGTGGTGGAACAGCCCGTCGGCGCCGTGGGCGGAGGCTCCGGGCGGGTAGATCGACTCGAAGTAGTCGACGCCCGGTGACGATCCGGGGGTGAGGCGGCGGAACGACACCCCGCTGTCGAGCACGATGTCGGGCGACTGCCCGGCCCGCTGCAGCGTGAAACCCGAGGGTCCCGCGGGTTCGACGGGGCGATCGGATGCCGGGTCGAAGGCCGCCACGAGGGGAACGCCCAGGGCGTCGGTGATCGCGATGAGCCGCGAGACGCTCGGCTGCATGACCCCCCGCTCGATCTGCGAGACGGCGCTGGGGGAGATGCCGAGGGTCTTCGCGAGGGCCCGGGCGGAGATGCCGCGGGCTTGGCGCAGGTCGCGGATGCGGGCCCCGACGGATGCCGACGCCTCGGCCGCCGCGGCCGAGTCGCGATCAACGGCGTCGGCGAGGGGCGGCTGCGTCATGCCCTCGAGTCTAGGGAGCGGCGAAGTGTGAAGGAGCGACTTCACATGCTCGTTACACGAGCGAAACCGGCGGCGTCGTGTGAACCCATAACTTCACATCAGAGCTCCACTCCGGCCGCGGACTCCACGTCGTGGCATCCATCGTCCTGAGAGGAATGACATGACTTCCACCCCCCTCACCGGCCCCCACGACCTCGTGGAGGCCGCCGGCCACCCCCACGGGGGCGGCAACATGAAGCCCCACTACGACGAGCGTCTCGCCAACGAAGACCTCGCTCCGCTGCGGAAGCAGAAGTGGTCGAGCTACAACATCTTCGCGTTCTGGATGAGCGACGTGCACTCGGTCGGCGGCTACGTCACGGCCGGATCGCTCTTCGCGCTCGGCCTGCAGTCGTGGCAGGTGCTCGTCGCGCTGATCGCCGGCATCGTCATCGTGCAGGTGTTCGCCAACCTCGTCGCCAAGCCCAGCCAGAAGACGGGTGTGCCCTACCCGGTGATCAACCGCGTCGTCTTCGGCATCCGTGGCGCGAACATCCCCGCGATCATCCGCGGCCTCATCGCGATCGCCTGGTACGGCGTGCAGACCTTCCTCGCGGCGGAGTCGCTGAACATCGTGTTCCTGAAGTTCATCCCGGGTTCCGCGGCCCTGCTCGACGTGTCGTTCGCGGGCCTGTCGGCGCTCGGCTGGATCTCGTACGCGATCCTGTGGACCGCGCAGTTCCTGCTGTTCTGGAACGGCATGGAGGTCATCCGCCGCTTCATCGACTGGGCGGGCCCCGCGGTCTACCTGGTGATGATCGTGCTTGCGGTGTACCTCGTCTCACAGGCCGGCATCGAGAACATCTCGTTCACCCTCTCCACCACCCAACTCGACTTCTGGGCCTCGATCCCGGTGATGTTCGCCGCGATCGCGCTGGTCGTGTCGTACTTCTCGGGCCCGATGCTGAACTTCGGCGACTTCGCCCGCTACGGCAACAGCTTCGCCGCGGTGAAGAAGGGCAACTTCTGGGGCCTGCCGATCAATTTCCTCTTCTTCTCGCTGCTGACCGTCATCACGGCCTCCGCCACCGTCCCGGTGTTCGGCGAACTGCTGACCGACCCCATCAAGACGGTCGAGCGCATCGACACCCCGTTCGCGATCCTGCTCGGCGGGCTCACCTTCGTCACGGCCACGGTCGGCATCAACATCGTCGCCAACTTCATCTCGCCCGCGTTCGACTTCTCCAACGTCGCCCCGAAGAAGATCTCGTGGCGCGCGGGCGGCATGATCGCCGCGGTCGGCTCGACGTTCCTCATGCCGTGGAACTGGTACTCCAACAGTGACGCGATCCACTACTCGCTCGGCGTGCTGGGTGCGCTGATCGGCCCGCTCTTCGGCATCCTGATCGCCGGTTACTACTTCGCCGCCCGCCAGCGCGTGAAGGTCGACGCGATGTTCACGATGGATGCCGCGGGCCCCTACTGGTACCGCAATGGTTTCAACCCGAACGCGGTCAAGGCCGTCATCGCGGCGGGTGTGCCGACGGTCGCGATCGCCGTCTTCCCGAAGCTGTTCGCCGACCTCGGACTGTTCAACGTTTCGTGGATCAGCGATTACAGCTGGTTCATCGGCTGCGGTCTCGGCCTGATGCTCTTCCTGCTCTTCGAGCGTCTCGACCCGCGGGTACCGACGTTCGACGGTGAAACCGAGGGCATCTCGGACGGTGCGGTCCACGGAGCGGCCGCGACCGCGGCATCCGAGCCCCCGGCGATCTCGGGCGGGGTGCCGGTGCCGGGCTCCGGAAGCTCGGGAGCGGATGCGCCCGCGGTGCTCGCGCGAACGGCTCAGGATGCCGCCGTTCCGGAGCGCGGGACAGCGCTGCCCGGGCGCGCGACCGCCGCCGGCCCGCGCACAGGCCTGCTCGCGTGAGGATCCTGCTCATCAACCCCAACACCTCCCGGGCGATGACCGCGAAGATCGCGGACGCCGCCCGGGGGGTGGCGGGACCCGACGTGGTCGTCGACGCGGTGTGCCCCGCGGTCGGGGCGTCGGCGATCGAGAGCCACGTCGACGAGGTCGCCGCGGCCGCCGCGGTGGTCGAGCTCGTCGCGGCGGACCGCGACGGTCCCGCGCCCGCCGATGCCTACGTGATCGCGTGCTTCGGCGACCCGGGACTCGACGCGGCGCGCGAGCTGGTCGACGCTCCGGTCGTCGGGATCGCCGAGGCGGCGATGCACCTGGCCGCGGTGTCGGGGCGGCACTTCGGCGTCGTCACGACCCTGAGCCGCACCCTCGGTCGGGCCCGCGATCTCGTGGGGCGCTACGGCATGGACCGGGCGTGCGTCTCGCTCGCGGCGACCGGCATCCCGGTCCTCGACCTCGAGGACACCGGGTCCGCGGCCGTGGCGACCATCGAACGCTTCGCGGCCGAGGCCGCGTCGGGCGGTGCCGACGTGATCGTGCTCGGCTGTGCGGGAATGGCCGATCTGTGCGCCGAGCTCACGGCGCGCGTCGGGGTGCCGGTCGTCGACGGGGTCGCGGCGGCGGTGGGGATGGCATCCGGAATGGTGCGGATGGGACTCGGCACGAGCAAGCGCGACGAGTACGCGTCGCCGCCGGTGCGGGAGGGGCGGGTGCCGGTCGCTTCGCGGATCGGGGCGGGTCACGTGCCCACCCCGGGTCCGTCGGCAGGGGGCTCTCTCGCGCTCACGACTCCTCCCCAGGCGGCGGATGTCGAGGTGTTCGCATGAATGTTGATGACGGTTACATTCGTGAAACGCGAGCCGCTTAGCGTGAGCGGCATGAGCACACGGATCGCCGCGCGTCGGGTCTTCCTCGGCGACGCCTTCGCGCCCGCCACGGTCGTGATCGACGACGGGGTCGTCTCCTCCTTCGAGGAGTTCGACGTCGGCGCCGACACCGTGCTCCCCGCCGACGCGGTGCTGCTGCCGGGGCTCGTCGACTCGCACGTGCACCTCGACGAACCCGGCCGCACCGAGTGGGAGGGCTTCGCCACCGGCACCGCGGCGGCGGCGGCCGGCGGCGTCACGACCGTGGTCGACATGCCGCTCAACAGCGTCCCGGTGACCACCTCGGTCGACGCGCTGGAGGCCAAGCGTGCGGCCTCCCGGGGAAAGCTCGCCGTCGACGTCGCCTACTGGGGCGGCGCCGTGCCCGAGAACCTCGGTTCGCTGCGCGAGCTGGCGGATGCCGGGGTCGTCGGCTTCAAGTGCTTCCTCTCCCCGAGCGGGATCGACGAGTTCGGGCACCTCGACGCCGACCAGCTCGAGCGGTGCCTGGAGGAGTTGGCCGCCTTCGACGGGCTGCTCATCGTGCACGCCGAAGACCCCGCGCACCTGCCCGCCCACGACGCCCTCGGACCGCGCTACCGCGACTTCGAGGCGAGTCGACCGCCGCTCAGCGAGCGCGCGGCGATCGAGCGGGTCATCGCGGCCGCCCGCCGCACGGGGGCCCGCGCGCACATCGTGCACGTCTCCGACGGCGGCTCCCTCGACCTCGTCCGCGCGGCGAAGGCCGAGGGCGTGCGCCTCACGATCGAGACGTGCCCGCACTACCTGACGCTCGACGCCGCCGAGGTGCCCGACGGGGCCGGCGCCTTCAAGTGCTGCCCGCCCATCCGCGGGGGCGACAACCGCGACCTGCTATGGGCCGGAGTGATCGACGGCACCGTCGACGCGATCGTGAGCGACCACTCGCCCGCGACGGTCGAACTCAAGACCAACCCCGACTTCGGCCTCGCCTGGGGTGGGATCGCGGGGCTGCAGACCGGACTCTCGGCGATCCACTCGACCGCGCGAGAGCGCGGCCTGGCCTTCGAGACCCTGCTGCCGCTGCTGACGACCGGACCTGCGAAGATCGCGGGCCTCACCGGTCTCGGGGTGATCGAGGTCGGCGCTCCCGCGCACCTCGTCGCCTTCGCCCCCGACGAACAGGTCGTCGTCGACGCCGCCAGCCTGGAGTACCGCCACCCCCTGTCGCCCTGGCACGGCAAGACGCTCACCGGTGCGGTGCGCGAGACGTGGCTGCGCGGGCGGTCGGTGTACCGCCGCGGCGCGCCCGTGACCGACCGCGAGGGCCGCGAGCTGCTCCGCACCGCCGCGACGGTGGAGGTGTGAGCGCCGTGTCGCCGACCTCCCCGCTCGAGATCCTCCAGCCGGGGGTCGGGTCGATCCCCGGCGATCACTACGTGCCGGCCACCCCTGCCACGGTGATGTGGGGCCGACTGCCCTGCGCTGCCGACGCCGCGGTGCTCGAGGTCGCGTCGGGTGAGAGCGTCACCTTCGACACCGTGAGCCACGAGGGGATCCTCGACGACCAGGGCAAAGACCCGCTCGCCTACTTCTCGGCCCACGGCGTACCCGCCGACCAGGTGCTCGCCGACGCGATCGAGATCGCGGCATCCGTCGGCCGTGACCCCTTCGCCGACGGTCCGCACGTCGTCGTCGGCCCCGTGCGCGTGCGGGGCGCCCGACCGGGCGATCTGCTGAAGATCACCGTCGAGGCGCTCGCTCCGCGCGTCCCGTACGGGGTCGTTTCCAACCGTCACGGCAAGGGCGCCCTGGTCGGCGAGCTGCCCCGCGGCGAGCACAACGTCAGCGTCTTCGCCGCGGTCGCCGAGCGCGACGGCATCCTGCACGGGACGCTCCCCGTGGTCGAGGGCGGCGAGCCGATCGTCGCGTTCCCGCTCGCCCCCTTCCTCGGGACGATGGGGGTCGCCGTCGCCGCCGACGAGCGGCCGCACTCCGTTCCGCCGGGCGCCCACGGCGGCAACATCGACGTGAACCTGCTCGTCGAGGGGACGACGCTGTTCCTCCCGGTGCAGGTCGAGGGGGCCCTCGCCTACGTCGGCGACCCGCACTTCGCCCAGGGCGACGGCGAGGTCGCTCTCACCGCGCTCGAGGCGTCGCTGCGGGCGACGCTCCGCTTCGAGGTGATCCCGGCGGATGCCGCCCGCGCGGCCTTCGGAGAGGTCACCGGCCCGCTCGTGCGCACGCCGGAGTACCTCGTTCCCACCGGCATGGACACCGATCTCGACGCCGCGATGCGTGCGTGCGTGCGGGCGTCGCTCGCGCTCATCGAGGGGCGCTGGGGGATGGCGGAGCACCTCGCGTACGCCTACCTCAGCGCCGCGACCGACTTCGACATCTCGCAGGTCGTCGACATCGTCTCGGGGGTGCACGCCCGCATCCGGGAGGCGGACTTCGCGGGTGTGCCCGCGGTGGAGCCCGTCGCCCTGGCATCCGGTGCCGTCGCCTCGCCGTCCGAAGCCGTTCCCTCGCACGATGAAGGAGACGTCGCATGAGCCCCGTCCTCGCTGCCGCCCTGGCCCGCGCCGAAGCCGCCGCCGGCGACCTCGCGGGCGTTCCGGCCGACACCGGCGCCACCCCGCCCCGCCGAGCGTCCAGAACACCCGGACGGTTCCTCGGGATGTCCGGGTTTTTCGGACAGTCGACGCAGGTCGGGGAGGCGCAGCGCGGAGGGGCGCAGCGCGTGGAGACGCAGCGCGGAGGGGCGCGGCGCGGAGGGGGGCGCGGACGATGACGGATGCCACGACGGCGACGCCAGAGCCCGCTGCACCCGCACCGGGCTCGGCCACGGGCTCCCCGCCGATCCCCGCCGACCTGCGCGCGGCGTTCGACGCGTACGAGCGGGCGATCGTCGCCAATGACCTCGACGCACTCGACGACTTCTTCGCCCCCGGCTCCGACACCCTGCGCGGCGACACCGCGGGGCTGCTCGTGGGGCACGAGGCGATCAGCGGGTTCCGGTCGCTGCGCGGGGGCGTGCCGCCGCGCGAGATCACCGAGATCCACTACCGGCCGCTCGCGTCGGGGGGCGGGCTCGCGGCATCCGGAACCGCGAGCGCCGACGGCGACGTCGCCCTGCTCATCTCGGTCTCGCAGTTCTCGGGCGGGGGCCGGGGCCTGCAGACGCAGATCTGGCAGCGGGTCGACGGCCGGTGGCTGATCACGGCCGCGCACGTGACCCCGCGCACCCCGGCCCTCGACCGCACGATCTGGCAAAGCGTCGGCGACCCGTTCCTGCAGGGCGCGTGGGAGGGACCGCTCGCGGGACTCACCGTGGCGGTCAAGGACCTCTTCGCGATCGCGGGCTTCCGCATCGGCGCGGGCAACCCGACCTGGCTCGGGGAGGCGCGCCCCGAGAAAGTCACCGCTCCCGCCGTCGCCGACCTGCTGCGCGCGGGCGCGTCGCTGCGGGGGATCGCGCGCACCGACGAGTTCGCGTACTCGATCGCGGGCGACAACGTGCACTACGGCACCCCGCCCAACGGCGCGGTGGTCGGGGCGCTGCCCGGCGGATCGTCCAGCGGGCCGGCCTCGGCGGTGGCCCTCGGTCACGCCGACATCGGGCTCGCGACCGACACCGCCGGCTCGATCCGCGTGCCCGCGTCGTACCAGGGGCTGTGGGGTCTGCGTACGACGCACGACCTCGTCCCGCGCCAGGGCATGCTGCCCCTCGCACAGTCGTTCGACACGATCGGCTGGCTCACCCGCGACGGCGAGACGCTCCAGCGGGTCGCCGAGTGGTGCCTCAGCTACGACGGTTCCGCCTCGACCGAGAGCGTCTACGGGGCGTCCGGCGACGACCTGCCCTGGCGCTTCCTCGTGCCCGAGGACATTCTCGCGTGCGTCGACCCCGCCACGCGCGACGCCTTCTCGCGGCTGGTGGCCGCGGTGGCGGCATCCGAGGATCCGCCCTCGTTCCGCGCCGTGCACACGGGAGACCTGGATGCCACCTTCACCGCGTTCCGCACCGTGCAGGGCGCCGAGGCGTGGCGCAACGACGGCGAGTGGCTGCGCGCGCACCCCGGGGCCGTGGGCCCGGCGGTCGCGGAGCGCTTCCGCGCCGCGTCGCAGATCACCGCGACCGAGGAGTCCCGCGCCCGCGCCGACCTCGAGCCGATCGCCGCGCACCTGGCCGAGCTGGTCGACGGGGCGGTGCTGATCTTCCCGACCGTTCCCGGCCCCGCGCCGCTGCGGACGGCCGACGTGGATGCCGTCCGCGCAGCGACCCTGCGCATGACCGCCCCCGCGGCGGCGGCGGGGCTGCCCGCGATCTCGGTGCCGCTGCTGACCGTCGGCGGCGCTCCCGTCGGCGTGTGCCTGGTGGCGCGCGCGGGCACCGACATCGCGCTGGTGCGTCTCGCCCGTCGGCTGCACGCCCTGGTCGGGGCGGGGACCGGCCGATGACCCGCGTCGCGGCGTCGGCCGGCCGCCGTGCGAAACTCCTGACATTCCGCCCCGAGCGGTCGGCGGCCGGCGCCGGCGTGGCATCCACCGTCGGTTCTTCCGGAGTTTCGCCCGCTCGCGCCGCTTGGTCGCTCCCTGCCTCCCGGCGCGCGTCCACGCCCGACGACGGCGGGTGGACACGGGCGGAACTCCTGAGAATCGGGCACGATCTCGCTTCGGCACCGGTTCCAGCGGCATTCGCGGCCGGCGTTTCAGGAGTTTCGCTCGCCCGCACGCCCGCACCGCGATGCACCGGCCGCACCCGCCCGACGTCCCACCACCCCCGCTCCCTGGAGTCCTGATGTCCCACCTCCCCGGCCCGATCGATCCGCCCGCTCGCCTGCTCATGGGTCCCGGCCCCATCTCGGCGTACCCGAGCGTGCTGCGCGCGATGGGCGCCCCGCTCGTCGGTCAGTACGACCCCTTCATGACGGCCACGATGACCGAGACGCAGGAGCTGTACCGGCAGGTGTGGGGCACGTCCAACGACGCCACGCTGCTGATCGACGGCACGAGCCGCGCCGGCATCGAGGCCGCGATGGTCTCGCTGATCCACCCCGGCGACCGCGTGCTCGTCCCCGTCTTCGGCCGCTTCGGGCACCTGCTCGCCGAGATCGCCGAGCGCGCCCTCGCCGAGGTGCACACGATCGAGGTGCCGTGGGGGCAGGTCTTCCCGGTCTCGACGATCCGCGCGGCAATCGAGCGGGTGAAGCCCCACCTCGTCGCGTGCGTGCAGGGCGACACCTCCACGACGATGCTCCAGCCGCTCGACGAGATCGGCGAGATCTGCCGCGCCCACGGCGCCCTGTTCTACACCGACGCGACGGCCTCGCTCGGGGGAAACCCGTTCGAGATGGACGCCTGGGGCCTGGATGCCGCGACCGCCGGCCTGCAGAAGTGCCTCGGCGGTCCCTCGGGATCGGCGCCGATCAGCCTGTCCGAGCGCGCCGTCGAGGTCGTGCGCTCGCGGGCCCGCGTCGAGGCCGGCATCCGCGAGGAGGGGGATGCCGTGGCATCCGACTTCATCCGCTCGAACTACTTCGACCTCGCGATGATCCTCGACTACTGGGGACCGCGGCGCCTGAACCACCACACCGAGGCGACGACCATGCTCTACGGCGCGCGCGAGTGCGCGCGCGTGCTGCTGCTCGAGGGGCGCGACGAGGTCATCGCGCGGCACCGGCTGCACGGCGACGCGATGCTCGCGGGCGTCGAGGGCCTCGGGCTCACCGTCTTCGGCGACGTCGCGCACAAGATGACGAACGTCGTCGCCGTCGAGATCCCGGACGCCGTCGTGGGCGACGCCGTGCGCAGCGAGCTGCTCGGCGACTTCGGCATCGAGATCGGCACCTCGTTCGGCCCGTTGCACGGCCGCGTCTGGCGCATCGGCACGATGGGCTACAACGCCCGGAAGGACGCCGTGCTCACCACGCTCGCCGCCCTCGAGACGGTGCTGCGCCGCCACGGGGCGACGGTCGCCGCCGGCGGCGGGGTCGAGGCGGCGCAGGGCGTGTACGCGGGGGCGGGGGAGTGAGTCCTCGCTCGTCCTCCGCTCCGCGCGACGCCGCAACCGGGGCCCGCCGATGACCACCGCGACCCGCCTGCAGGCGGCTCCCGAGCGCATCGCGGCCGCCGCCCGCCGCGTCATGGGGCGGTGCGAAGAACTCGCGCGGGTCACCGCGACGCCGGGGAGCATCACCCGCGTCTACCTCTCGCCCGAGCACGCGCGGGTCAACCGCCTCGCGGCGGAGTGGATGCGCGAGCTCGGCATGACGACCCGGCAGGATGCCGCGGGCAACCAGGTCGGACGACTCGCTCCCGCGGGCGCCCCCGACGCCCCCGCCCTGCTGCTCGGGTCGCACCTGGACACCGTCCCCGACGCCGGACGCTTCGACGGGATCGTCGGGGTGCTGATGGCGCTCGAGGTCGTCCGGCTGCTCCGTCTCATCGACGACGAGGGCGCGGCATCCAGTCCCTTCCCGTTCGCGCTCGAGGTGATCGCCTTCAGCGACGAGGAGGGCACGCGCTTCGGCAAGGCCCTGCTGGGCTCTTCGGCCGTCGCGGGGCAGTGGGACCCCGCGTGGTGGGACCTCGCCGACGCAGACGGCACCACGTTGCGCGAGGCGTTCCGCGAGTTCGGTCTCGACCCCGGACGCGTGGGCGAGGCCGCGCGCCGACCCGACGAGCTCGTCGCGTACCTCGAAGCCCACATCGAGCAGGGACCCGAGCTGCACCGCAGCGGGCAGGCGCTCGCCGCGGTGTCGTCGATCGCCTCGGCCCGTCGGTTCCAGCTCGTCGTCGAGGGCGAGGCCCGGCACGCCGGCGGGACGCCCTACGACATGCGGCGCGACGCTCTCCTCGGGGCGAGCGAGGCGGCCCTCGCCGTCGAGCGCGTCTGCCGCGGAGAGCACCACATCATCGGCACGGTCGGTCAGCTCGAGGCCTTCCCCGGCGCGGTGAACGTCGTCCCGGGCGAGGCGCACTTCTCCCTCGACCTGCGCGGGGAGTTCGACGACGCGCGCGATCGCACCTGGGTCGAGATCTCGAACGAGCTCGACGCGATCATGGGCCGCCGGGGTCTGCGCTGGCGTTCGCGCGAGGTGCACAGCGCCCCCGCCGTGTTCTGCGCGCCGCTGCTGCAGGACGTCGTGCGCGCCGGCATCGGATCCGAGGCCCCGACGCTGTTCAGCCGCGCCGGCCACGACGCGATGTCGATCGGTGCGATCACCGAGGTGGGCATGCTGTTCCTGCGCAATCCCGACGGCATCAGCCACCACCCCGACGAGGCCGTGAGCGGGGCGGACGTCGCGGCGGGACTGCGCGCTCTCGCCGAGGCGATCCTGCACCTGGGGGCGGAGCGGCGCTGAGGCGAGGGGTGCGTCCGGCAGCGGATGGACCGGTGCCGCGGCGGGGGCGTTCGGCGGCGCGTGTACCGGTACCGGGGCGGCCGCCGCACCGGTCCACCGATCCCCGACTGGCCCCCGGCGACGGGCGGCGACCTGCGCGAGAATCGCTGGATGACCGAAACACCCGGCATCCTGCACCTGCTCGCCTTCGCCGCCGAACCGGGCGGCGGCAACCCCGCGGGAGTGGTCCTGGATGCGACGGACCTCGACGACGCGGACATGCAGCGCATCGCGACCGACCTCGGCCACCCGGAGACGGCGTTCGTCGGTGAGCGCGACGGCCGCCGGGTCGCCGTGCGGTACTTCTCCCCGGGCGCCGAGGTTCCCTTCTGCGGACACGCGACCATCGCGACGGCGGTCGCCCTCGCCGAGGCGGAGGGAGTCGGGCCGTTCACGTTCGACACCGCAGCGGGCGCGATCGAGGTCGCGACCGACCGCGACGCCGAGGGCCACGTCACCGCCGGGTTCACGAGCGTCGAGCCCGACACGATCGAGCTCGAGCCCGACGTCGCCGACCGACTCCTCGGCATCCTGGGACTCGACCGCGCCGATCTCGACGACCGGATACCGCTCGCGCAGGCCTTCGCCGGCAATCTGCATCCGGTGGTCGCGATCGCGTCCCGCGAGACGTTCGATTCGTTCACGTTCGACCCCGCGGAGCTCCGTGAGCTCATGGACGAACGCGGCTGGAAGGGCACCGTCATCACCGCGCACGTCGCGGGCGAGCTCGTCGACGGCGTCGTCGTGGAAGCGCGCAACCTCTTCCCCGTCGGCGACATCACCGAAGACCCCGCCACCGGCTCCGCCGCGGCCTCGTTGGGCGCGTACCTGCGTGACCGACTCGGCCTGCCCTCGCCCTTCGCCTTCACCGTGCGGCAGGGCCGGCACATCGGCCGGCCGAGCGTCCTGGAGGTGGAGGTTCCGGCATCCGGCGGCATCCGCGTCTCCGGCACGGCTGCGCTGCAGGAGGGCTGAGCACGTCGCGCCCGGCTTGTCCCACTTGTGGCCGGTTGAGCCGGCCCGCACCGGCAATATGTGGGACAAACACCGGCTATATGTGGGACGAGGGTGCGCCCCGGCCCGCGCCTGCCCCCGGCCTGCGCCTGCCGCCGGCCTGCGCGTGCGGCCCGGTCCTTCGCCCCCTTGTCCCACTTATGGTCGGTCGAGCCGGCGCGCACCGGCCATTTGTGGGACGAGCACCGGCGACAAGTGGGACGAGCCCCCCGCCGCAGCCGGAATCGCCTCACTCCCCGCCGGCCAGCCTCCACACCCGGTCGCGCGAGAACGGCAGCTCGTACCCTCGACGGCCGACGGCTCGCGACACCGCGTTGCCGATCGCCGCACCGACGGGGTTGTAGGGCGACTCGCTCATCGACTTCGCGCCGAACGGGCCCAGGGAGTCGTCGGTCTCGGCGAAGTACACCTCGGTGTCGGGTACGTCGGCGAACTGCGGCACGCGATACGTGCGGAACACGGGATTCTGCACGACGCCGTCTTCGAGCAGCACCTCCTCGTACAGCGCGCCACCGAGCGCCTGCGCGGCCCCGCCCTCGATCTGCCCGCGGCACTGGGCGGGGTTGATGACGACCCCGGCGTCGGCCGACTGGATCGACTGCAGCACCTTCACCGTCCCGGTCTGCGGGTCGACGGCCACGCGCACCGCGTGCACGTTGAACGCGAGCGAACGGAGGTCGCCGAACTCCGCGCCGTCCGCGGTGAGCTCGCTCTCGCCCGAGGCCGCGACGATCCGCGCCCAAGAGACGATCTCGTCCCCCACGCGGATTCCGGATGCCGTGAACTCGACCTCTCCGTCCTTCGACGGCGCGTCGCGGCCGACGCCCGACCCGACGGTGGATGCCGCCACCGCGCCCTCGCCGTCCTCGAACGACGCGTCGCGGCCGACGCCCGACCCGACGCCGGATGCCGCCACCGCGACCTCGCCGCCCTCGAACGACCCGGCGCGTTCGGCCGACCCGCGCGCCCCCGACCCGACGGCGGATGCCGCCATCGCGAGGTCCCGGGCATCATCCCCGGTCGCGAGTTCTCGCGCGAGGTCGACCATCCGCCGCCGCAGCGCCGTGCACGCGCCGAAGAGCGCCTTGCCCGCGACCACCGTTCCGGCCGAGGCGAAGGCCCCGGTGTCGTGGCGCACGGCGTCGGTGTCGGCGGCCCACAGCTCGAGGCGCTCGGGCGACGCATCGAGCACGGTCGCGGCGATCTGGCGGTGCACGGTCGAGGTGCCGTTGCCGAACTCCGCCGTCCCCACCCGCAGCAGGTACGTGCCGTCGGGGCGCAGGGTGGCGGTGGTGTGGGCGATGTGGCCACGGGGAGCCATCGTCGCGATCATGGCGGTCGCCATCCCCTCGCCGACGAGCCACCCCTCGGGAGCGTCGACGCCGTTGCCGCGTCGCAGGGCGTCCTGCGCGAGGTCGAGGCACTGGTCGAGGCCGTAGCTGCCCCAGATCAGGTCCTCCTCGTACTCCTCGTCGTCGTCGGGGTGCAGGGGGTCGCCCTCGCGCACGGCGTTGATGCGTCGCAGGTCGAAGGGGTCGATGTCGAGCTCCTGCGCGAGCGCGTCCATCGCCGACTCGACCGCGAAGACGACCTGCCCGAGCCCGTACCCGCGGAACGCCCCCGACGGCGGATTGTTCGTGTACACCGCCTCGGCGTCGATCCACTTCGTCGGCACCCGGTACAGCGTCGTCGACTCGGCGCACGAGTGGAACAGCACGCCGATCGCGTGGTTGCCGTAGGCGCCGGTGTCGCTCAGCACGTCGATCTTCATCGCGGTGAGCGAGCCCGCGGCATCCGCCCCGAGGGTCGCGCGCACGCGCATCGGATGCCGCAGCGACGCCCGCACGAACTGATCGGTGCGCGAGAACTCGTAGACCACCGGACGGCCGAGCGTCAGCACGGCCAGGGCGGTGAGGTCTTCGGTGAACAGCTCCTGCTTGCCGCCGAAGCCGCCGCCCACGCGCGCGGCGAACACGCGCACGCGATCGCGTTCGAGGCCGAAGATGTGCGCGATCTCGTCGCGGGCGAGGAACGGCACCTGCGTCGACGAGCGGATGACGAGGCGCCCGTCGTCGTCGAGCCATCCCACGGCCGCGTGCGTCTCGAGGGCCGCGTGCGTGACGCGCGACGACCGCCACTCGCCGGTCACCGTCGCGTGGCTCGCGGCGAGGGCCTGGTCGATGTCGCCGCCGTGACCGGTGTGGAAGCCGGCGACCACGTTGCGTCCGGCCTCCATCACGCGCTCGTCGGGCGTGCGGTCGGGATGCAGCAGGGGAGCCCCCGGGCGACGCGCCTCTTCGGGGTCGAAGACCGCGGGGAGCACGTCGTAGTCGATCCGGACCGCGCGGCATCCGGCATCCGCCGCCTCCGCGGTCTCGGCCACGACCGCGACCACGCGCTGCCCGACGTGCCGCACGACATCGTCGAGCATGCGCGTGTCGTCGGGGTCGTCGGTGCGGTGCTCGTGCCGACCGGAGGAGTAGCGCACCTCGGGCACGTCGGCGTGGGTGAACACGGCGACCACTCCCGGCAGCGCGAGCGCCGCGGACGTGTCGATCGAGCGGACGCGCGCGTGGGCGTGCGGCGAGGACACGACTCGCAGCACGAGCGGCGGGCCGCCGGGCACGGGCTCGTCGAGCGTGAACGGTTCGCGGCCCTGCACGAGGCGGCGCGCGGCCTCGGGGATGACCGAGGCGCCGACGCGCGCGGTGGTCGCGGGCGTGCAGGACTCCTGCAGATCGGGCTGTTCCGGGGCGGACGGCAGCGGACCGCGCGGTTCTGCAGGAGTCGTGCGCGCCGCCGGGGCGGATCCGGCTGCGGCGGAGGCGCCGGCGTGTCCGCCGCAACCCGCGCCACAGGCGTCGGCGCCCGCCCGTGCGGCGCCCGTCCCTGCGGCGCCCGTCCCCGCGGCGCCCGTCCCCGCGGCGCCCGTCCCTGCGGCGCCCGTCCCTGCGGCGCCCGTCCCCGCGGCGCCCGTCCCTACGGCGCCCGTTCCCGCGGCATCCGCCCCGCTCCCCGTCTCACGGACGGGGCCCAGCACCGAGGCCCGGATGGCCTCGCGGATCGGGCGGTACCCGGTGCAGCGGCACAGGTTGCCCTTCATGCGGCGGTCGAGGTCGTCGAGGTCGTCGGCGCCCAGGGTGGACGCCGTGACGCTCATCCCCGGGGAGCAGAAGCCGCACTGGAATCCGAAGCCCGTCGCGATCGCCTCCTGCACCGGGTGCAGGTCGTCGCCGGGGGCGAGGCCCGCGGCCGTGGTGATCGCGCGACCCTCCAGACGCATCGCGGGCACGATGCACGAGTGCGTGGGGGTGCCGTCGAGCAGCACGGAGCAGGCGCCGCAGTCTCCGGCGTCGCAGCCCTTCTTGACCTCGACGTGACCCGTCTCGCGCAGCAGTGTGCGGGCGCATTGGCCGGGCCGCGGCTCCGCCTCGACCGGGGAACCGTTGACATGGAATCTCACGCGGTCGCCTCCCCGGCGGTCGAGGGGCGGTGCGGTGCGGGCACTTCGTCGTGGGAACGGATGCCGCGCCGGTGCCGCGCTCCGGAGGGTGCGCCCGGATCCTCGCCGCACGCCCACCGTGAAGACGTCGACATGCGCGGATAGAGCGGCACGAGGGCCCCGCCGCTCACGCGGCACCCCGCTGCAACGGGTGACGGGCGAAACCCGCCCGCAGGCGCTCGGCCAGCACGATGCTCACGCCGCGACGCCAATCGGCGCTGCCCAGCGGATCGGTGTAGAAGTCGGTGGCTCCGGCGACGGCGTCGCGCAGCTCCCCGGCCCCGGGGACGCGCGCGAAGCGCAGCACCCGCGGGCGACGCACCGCGGCGGTCACGACGAACACGCTCGTGCCGTCGGGGTCGACGCGCGCCGTGACGACGGCGCCCGAGCGTCCCAGCTCGGCGAGGGCGATCTTCTGCAGCCCCACGCGTGCGGTCAGGGCCCGTGCCGGGATGTCGAGGGCGCGCACGACCTCCCCCGGAGCGAGCGAGGTCGCGGCGTTGTCGACGACCAGATCGGCCACCGCGATGCGGCGCTCGCCGCCATCGGGCGTCCAGATCAGAGCCGTGGCATCCAGGGTCGAGAGCATCGCGATCATCGCGCCCGCCGCGAAGGCCTGGCAGACGTTGCCGCCGACGGTCGCGGTGTTCCAGATCTTGAACGAGGCGAGCAGTGCGTCGGCCGCGGGGCGCGCGAGGGCGAGCGACGTCCAGTCGAGGGGCGCCTCGTGCTCGACCCAGGCGAGCAGGCGGGCGATCGTGCACGTCGCTCCGATGCGCAGACCCTCGTCGGTCGCCTCGAGGTCGGCCCAGCCCAGTCCCGTCAGGTCGACGAAGCCGGTCGTATGCGGCTGCGGCTCGCTCATGAGCCACGTGCCGCCGGCCATCACGACCTCGCCGGGGCGCAGGGCGAGGTCGGCGCGCGAGCGCGCGACGCGGTACGAGGTGACGCTGGTGATGTCCATGCTCAGCCCGCCTTGATCCGGCCGGTCCAGCGCCCGTCGGCGAGGGTGTAGTGCTGCCGCGTGCTCTGGCCGAGGGCGTCGCCCCGCCAGAAGGTGAGCGTCACCGGGCGCACGCGGAAGCCGACCCAGCGTTCCGGCGGGTCGAGGTGGGGGTGCGCGGCGTCGAACTCCGCCCACAGGTGTCGACGTTCGAGCACATGCAGGTGCGCGTTCTCGTCGGTGTTCAGCCACGCGAGCAGCTGCAGGTAGCGCGAGCGTTGGCGGTATACCTCGGCGGCCTCATCGGCGCCGACGCGCTCGACGATGCCGCGCACGACGAGCTGCCGCCCCACCTCGGGCCAGGCGACCGACATCGCGGCGACCGGGTTCGCCGCGATCTGCGCGACCTTGGCGCTCGCGGCGTCGGTGTGGAAGTACAGCCCGGTCAGGTCGCGGTCGCTCACCAGCACGTGTCGCAGCGACGGCAGTCCGTCGCGGCCCATCGTGGCCAGGGCGGCGAGGGGCCGCAGTTCGCTGTCGTGCGGAGGGAGCCAGCGCACGAGAAGGCCGAGCGGGTCGTCGACGAGCGTGTCGACGTCGTCGACGTCGGAACCGAACGTGGTGCCGGCCGTGATCATGGCGATGCGACCTCCGGGGATGCTGCGGGTAGCGACGAGCGTAGGCACCACGCGTTTCGGCGATGTTGCCGTCATGAACATTCGACGAAACACCGGGTTCGTACACTCCCGGCATGAGCGTGCTGCCCCTCATCGACACCTGCCCGAAGAGCATGGAGTACGGCCCCTGCGGCGGGGTCGGCTTCGACGGATCGTGCGAGGTCGACGCGGCGCACCGCTGCGCGTTCCTGCACCGCCCGACCGTGCCGTGGACGGGACTCGACCGCTCGACCGAGGTGGCCCCGGCGCCGCGCACGGCCGCCGCCGCGCGCACCCTCGACGCCCTCGGCACCCGCCCCTGGGTGGTGGCCGATCTTCCCGCGCGGGCGCTGAGCGTGGCATCCATCGATCGGTGCGCCGCGATCCTCTCCGGAGAGGTGGATGCCGTCCTCGCCGGCGACGCGGGAAGCGCGCGGGTCCAGTTCCCTCCCGCCTACCGCGCGCACCTGCTGCAGAGCCGGGGCCTGCGCGTGTGGACGGGCCTGAACATGCGCGACCGCAATCGCGTGGCGATCGAGGGCGAGCTCGCGGCCCTCGCGGTCGAGGGGGTCGCGGGGGTGCACTGCGTGACCGGCGACCACACCCGCACGGGACACCGACCGGATGCCGCGCCGGTGTTCGATCTGGATTCGACGGAGGCCGCCGCGCTGGCCCGCGCCGCCGGGCACGCGGTGTCGGTGGCGGCCTCACCGGCGGCCCCGCCGACGGACCGACGCGCGGCGCGGCTGCGCGAGAAGATCCGGGCCGGAGCGGACGTGTGCTTCGTCAACCACGCCGGCGGGGCGGCGCCCGTGCGCCGGTTCATCGAGGAGGCGGGAGACGGTATCCGGTACATCCCGTGCGTGCCGGTGGTCGTCGATCACGCGTCGGCCGACCTGCTGGAGTCGTTCACGACCTTGGTGCTGCCCGAGGACTTCCTGGAGCGCGTGCGGCGCTCGCGCGACCCGCGGGCGGAGGGGATCTCGCTCGCGGTCGAGATGGCGCGGGAGATGCTCGCCGTGCCGGGCGTCGTCGGCGTCAACCTGTCGGGCGGTCGCGAGGGCGCCGAGGAATCGTTCGCCGAAGCCCTCGCCGAGATCGCGCGCCGGCTGCGCTGAGCGCGCGGGGGCACGGGGGGGCGCGCGCCGGGCGGGCGCGGGGCGGGCGCCGGGCGCGTCAGCGCGTGACGGCGGGCGAGAGCTCGGCGGCCACCGCGACGAGGTGCCCGCCCTTGCGCTCGGCGCGGACGACGCTCCGGGAGTCGGCGGCGTCGCGCTCGAGCAGTCGCCACGGGTGCGCGTCGATGTCGGCGCCCCCGGTCGCGCACGCCAGCAGGGCGAGGGGTTCGAGCACGCGCCAGCGGCCCCGCGGGCGCTGCATGTCGACGATGCCCGCGCGTCCGCCCGGGCGTACCGCGGCGCACGCGCGGCGCCAGGCCTCGTCGCGCGCGGGGATCACGCTCAGCGCATAGGTCGAGAAGACGGCATCCGCTCCCCGTCCTCCGGCGGCGGCGCGAAGGGTCGCGGGGTCGAGCGTCGCGGCGTCGGCCTCGACGAGCGTGACGATGTCGTGCCACCCCGCGGCGGCAGCGCCGATGCGACGACGGGCCACGGCCAGCATGTCGGAGCTGCGGTCGACGCCGATCACGCGTCCCGTCGGTCCCACGGCCGCGACGAGACCGGCGAAGTTCAGTCCGGTGCCGCACCCGAGGTCGATCACGGTGTCGCCGGGGCGCGGATCGAGAAGGCGGATGCCGGCCTCCCGGCCCGCCCGGTACACCCAGCGTTCGCCCGAGAGCACGTCGTACCAGCGTGCGCCGACGCCGTAGCGGCGCATCGGTGTCGTCATCGCGCCACCCCCTCTTCCGACCACCCTAGGCTTCGGGAATGACCTCCGTCTCGCGTCGCCGCGCCCGTCCGCTCACCGCCGTCGAAGCGGGTCGGGCGGAGTGGGACCTCGTCGTGGTCGGGGCCGGGAGCGCCGGCCTCGTCGGAGCCCGCACCGCGGCCGTGCTCGGGGCGCGGGTGCTTCTCATCGAGGCGAACGGGTTCGGTGGGGAGTGCCTATTCACCGGCTGCGTGCCGTCGAAGGCGCTCATCGCCGCGGCCGACGCCGCGCACGACGCGCGCGACGCGGCGCGACTCGGCGTCCACGTCGACGGCGTGCGGGTGGACTTCGCCGCCGTGATGGCCCACGTGAAGGGGGCGATCGCCGCGATCGAACCCGTGGACTCGCCCGAGGCGCTCGCCGAGACCGGGGTTTACACGCTGCGCGGCCGCGCCCGGTTCGACGGCCCCCGCTCGCTGGTCGTCGAGGGCGTCGGCATCCGTTTCCGGGATGCGCTGGTGGCGACCGGCAGCACGCCGATCGTGCCGGAGGGCGTCGACGTGCTCACGAACGAGACGCTCTGGGACCTCGACGAGCTGCCCGCGACCCTGCTCGTGCTGGGCGGAGGGGCGATCGGATGCGAGATGGCCCAGGCCTTCGCGCGCCTCGGCTCGCGCGTGACCCTCGTGCACCGCGGCGAGCGGCTGCTGCCGAAGGAGGATCCCGCCGCGAGCGCCCTGGTGCTGTCGGCCCTGCGCGCCGACGGCGTCGACGTGCGTCTCGGGACCACGCTCGCCGACGCCTCCCGCGGCGACGGGCGAACGACCGCGCGGCTCAGCGACGGCACGACGGTGGTCGCCGACCGCGTGCTCGCGGCCCTCGGCCGCCGCGTCGACACGACGGGACTGGGACTGGATGCCGCGGGCGTCGACCTCGACCGCTCGGGCGCGATCGCGGTGGACCGCACCCTCGCCACGAGCAACCCGCGCATCCGCGCCGCGGGCGACGCGACACCGCTGCCGCGCTTCACCCACACCGCGGGGATGTTCGGCAGCATCGCCGCCACCAACGCCGTGCTCGGTCTGAAGCGCCGCGTGCGGCTGGACGACGTTCCGCGCGTGACCTTCACCTCTCCCGAGGTGGCGGCGGTGGGGGCGTCGACGGCGGATGCCGCGGACGCGGACGTGCGCATCGTCGAGACCGCGCACCACGACCTCGACCGGGCCATCGCCGAGGGCCGCACCGCGGGGTTCACGCGCCTCGCGGTCGACCGCAAGGGGCGGGTGGTCGGTGCCACGATCGTCGGTCCGCGCGCGGGGGAGTCGCTCGGGGAGCTGTCGACGGCGGTCTCGCGCGGTCTCTCGGTGCGCGACCTGGCGGGCGTGCTGCACGCCTACCCGACGTATTCGGATGCCGGCTGGAACGCCGCCGTGCGCGATGCCCAGGGCGCCCTGCGCTCGGGCGCGGTCGCCGCGGTGATCCGGCTGCTGCGGCGCGTGCGGCGGCGTCGGGGCTGACGCGGCGGGGAGGGGCCGACTGCGGCGCATGCGGCGGCGGGGCTGACGCGCGGGGTCGGGCCGGCTGCGGTGCGTGCGGCGGCGGGCTGAGGCGCGGGCCCGAGGTCGGCGGGGCTGATGCCCGTCCCGACCCGGGTCGACGCCGTCGCGGCGTCGCGCGCTCCCGGGGCCGCCGCGCCCCGGCGGTCACCGCAGCAGGCGGTACCCCACGACGACCCGCTGCACGGCGCTGATCCCCACGAACACGCCCCACACGAGGGCGATCCACCCGGCCCAGAACGGCAGCAGCAGCCAGAGGGTGTGCACCACGATCGTCTCGGTGCCCTCGGCGATGCGCCCGAGGAACGACAGCGACCGCCCGTCGTCGATGCGGCGGCCCGTGCGTTCGGCGATCGATGAGAACGCCAGGAACGCCGTGCCGTTGACGTAGTACGTCAGCAGCACGAGCAGGAAAGGCCACCACGGGATGCCGAACGCCACCGTCGCGCCCCACGCGACGCCGAAGACGCCGGCGCCGTAGGCGATGAAGTCGGCCGCGATGTCGAGGAATCCGCCCGCCTCGCTCTCGCCGCCGTCTCCGCGCGCCCGCCGCCGCCGCGCGAGCGTGCCGTCGAGCCCGTCGGCCACCCGCGACAGCAGCCACAGAACCGCTGCGACGACCCACCACTGCGCGGCGGCTGCACCGGCCGAGGCCAGGGCGAGCACGAGGCCGGCGACGGTGAGCCGGTCGGGCGTGATCCCGGGACGGTCGAGGGCCGCGGCCGCGGCATCCAGGGGACCCGAGAGCACCGCGCGCATCGTGCGATCAAGCATCCGGCGCTCCCCGCTGATCGCGACGGCGGCGCACGATCGCCCCCGCGACGAGTCCGCCGATCACGAGCACGCCGATCGCGGCCAGCGCGATCCAGAACCCGGGACCCAGCTCCCACCCGAACGCGCCGAGCGCCACGTACGCGGCCGACCCCGGGAGGATGCCGACCGCGGTGCCGATCGCGTAGTCGCGGCGCCGCACCGAGGTCAGGCCGGCGCCGTAGTTGATGAGCGTGAACGGGATGACGGGGATGAGCCGGGCGCTCAGCACCGCGAGGAGTCCGCGGCGCCCGAGCGCGGCATCCAGTCGGGCCACCCGCGCCCCCGTGAAGCGTTCGACGGCCTCGCGGCCGAGGGCGCGACCGATCAGGAAGGATGCCGCGGCCCCGAGCAGCGCACCGATGTAGACCATCGCGAACGCCACCGGGAAGCCCCACACCAGACCGGCGGCGATGCCGAGGACGTTCTTCGGGGCGGGGCTCAACGTCAGCGCCGCGTAAAGCAGCGTGAACAGCACGACACCCGTCCAGCCGACCTGGGTCGACCACGCGCGGATCTGTTCGACGTCGTGCGGGACGAAGACGAAACCAACCGTTGCGACGACGGCGACGAAGACACCGAGAAGCACCAGACGGAGAAGGGGTCGGCGCATCGCACCGCGCGCGGGCGCGTCGGTTCGGTTCGGTTCCATCGATCACCCTCCGCTTCCCCATACCCTAAGTCCGCACGCGACCTGCGGTCGCCGGTCCCGACCGAGGAGCCCCCATGACCCCCCTTCGACACCGACGTCGTCTCGCCGCGATCACCGTGGCCGCGGCATCCGCCCTCTTCGCCCTCGCCGGCTGCGCCGCGCCCGCGGCCCCCGACACGGCGGAGTTCGCCGACTGGGATGCCGTGCTCTCGGCCGCGAAGGGTCAGACCGTGCAGCTGTGGATGTACGGCGGCGACGACCAGGGCAACGCCTACATCGACGACGTGCTCGCGCCCGCGGTCGCGGAGTACGGCGTGACGCTCGAGCGCGTTCCCGTCACCGACACCCGCGACGCGCTGAACCGCGTCTTCACCGAGCTCCAGGCCGGCCGCGAGGACGGCAGCGTCGACCTGGTGTGGGTCAACGGCGACAACTTCCGCACGGGCAAGGAGGCCGGGGCGTGGCGCTGCGGCTGGACCGGGATGCTGCCGTCGATAGCGAACACCTCGGCCGACGACCCGCTGCTGCAGTCCGATTTCGGCACCCCCGTCGACGGGTGCGAGGCGCCGTGGCACAAGGCGCAGTTCACCCTGGCGTACAACGCCGAAGCGATCCCCGACCCGCCGACCACCCTCGCCGGGGTGCTCGACTGGGCCGACGCCCACCCCGGTCGGTTCACGTATCCCGCGCCGCCGGACTTCACCGGCTCGGTGTTCGTGCGCGAAGCCCTCGCGAGCGTGTCGGGCGGAGCCGACGAGGTGCCCACGGCCTTCTCGCAGGACGCCTTCGACGAGCTCACGCCGGCCCTGTGGAGCCGTCTCGACACGCTCGCCCCGAACCTCTGGCGCGGCGGCGACACCTACCCCGCCAACGAGACCGAGCTCGGTCAGCTGTTCGCCGACCGTCAGGTCGACATGACCATGACCTACGGCCCGGCGACCCTCACGGGCCTCGTCGCCGACGGCACCTACCCCGCGCAGACCAAGGTGCTGACGCTCGAGGACGGAACGGTCGGCAACGCCAGCTTCCTCGGCCTGCCCGTCAACTCCGACGCCGCGGCGGGCGCGATGGTCGTCGCCAACGTCGCCCTGTCGGCCGAGCAGCAGGCGAAGAAGGCCGAGCCCGACGTGTGGGGGCAGTTCCCCGTGCTCGACCTGAACGCCCTGTCGGCCGAGGACCGCGCCCTCTTCGACGCCCTGCCGGTCTCGCCCGTCGTGCCGCCGTATGACGAGCTCTCGCGCAACGCGCACGGCGAGCTCGCCGCCGAATGGGTCCCCGCACTCGACGACGGCTGGCGGCAGAACGTGCTGTCGCGGTGACCTGGGCGCCCGTCGCCCGGCGCGCCGGCTCGCCCCGCGAGAAGCTGCGCGGGGCGCTGCTGGTGCTGCCCGCCGCCGTGCTCTCGCTCGTGGTGCTGGGCGGCGGCATCGGGGCGACGGCGCTGCAGGCGTTCGGGCTGCTGCCGGTGGTGGGGCGGCCCACCCCGGGGGTCGAGGCCTTCACCGCGCGTCCGGGCGAGCTGTTCGCCGCGGTCGGGGTCTCGCTCAGCGTCGCGGCGGTCAGCACCGTGCTGGCGGTGGTCATCGGCACGCTCGCGGCGATCGTGATCGTCTCGCGCACGCGCAGCAGCCGCGCGGTGGCCGCCCTCGGCACCCTCACCGTCACCATCCCGCACCTCATCGCCGCCGCCACCGTGGGGCTGCTGCTGTCGGACGCCGGCGTGCTGCCGCGCCTGCTCGGCATCCCTCCCGAGTCGTGGGCGCCGTGGGTCGGCGGACCGCTCTGGGGCGCCGCGATCGTCGAGCTGGCGTGGAAGGAGTCGGCGTTCATCGCCCTCATCGTCACGGGCACGCTCGCGACCCGCATCCAGACCTACGACGAGACAGCGGCGCTGCTCGGCGCGGGCCGCGCGCAGCGCTTCCGTCACGTGCTGCTGCCGTTGACGGCGCCGACGATCCTCATCGGAGCGGCGATCAGCTTCGTCTACGCGCTCGGGTCGTACGAGGTGCTGTGGTTGCTCGGACGCACCTCGCCCGAGCCGCTGCCCGTGCTCGCGGTGCGCCTGTTCCAGGGTGTGTCCCTCGACTCGCGGCCCGAGGCGGCGGCCGTCGCCCTCGTCACGAGCGTGCTCGCCCTCGCGGCGGTGGCCCTGACCTTCGCTGCGCTCCGGCGGACGGCGGCGTGGCGATGACCGCCGTCGACAGTCCCCTCACCCGCTCGCGCGGCGCCGGCAAGGCCCTGCGGCGACTGCTCGCCGTCGCCCTCGCGGGGTGGTTCGCTCTGCCCCTGCTGCCGCTCGTGCTGTGGTCGTTCGCCGACCGCTGGAGCTTCCCGTCCGTGCTCCCCACCGCTCTCGGCATCCGCTCGATCGACCAGGCGATCGCGCTCGGCGCGGTGCCGGCTCTGGGCCGCTCGCTCGTGCTCGGGGTCGTCGTCGCGATCGCGGCGACGCTGCTGGGTGCGCTCGCCGCCCGCGCGCTCACCTTCGGGGCCGTGCCGGGGGCGCGGTTCGTCTCGGTGCTGCTGCTCGCGCCGATCGCGCTCCCGCCCTTCGCGGCGGTTCTCGGCGTCAACGTCGTGCTGCTGCGCGCGCACGTGCCCTCGCTCGTCGGGGTGGCGATGGTGCTGACGGTCATGGCGCTGCCGTACACGGCGTTCGTGATGCGCACCGCCTACGGCGCGTACGACCGCTCCTACGAGGAGGAGGCGCGCCTCCTCGGTGCCGGGCGCCTGCAGGTGCTCCGCCGCGTGCAGCTTCCGCTGATCGCACCGGCGCTCGCGCGCGCCGCGTTCCTCGCCTTCCTCGTGGCGTGGAGCGACTACATCGTCACCCTCATCGTCGGCGGGGGAGAGGTCGTCACCCTGCCCCTCGTCGTCGCCTCGGCGGCCGCGGGGCTGGGCAACGACGCCGCAGTCGCCCTGATGTCGCTCTCGGCGGTCGCCCCGCCCGTCCTGCTGCTCGTCGGCGTGCTGGCCTTCGGCCGCCGCCGCACCCGTTCGTCGAAAGAGGTGAGCGCGTGAGCGCCGACCTGGTCCTCTCGGGACTGACCAAGACCTTCGCCGCCTCGACGGACCCCGCCCTCGACGACCTGTCGCTGACGGTCGCCGCGGGAACCTGCACCGCGGTGCTCGGACCCAGCGGATCGGGCAAATCGACGCTGTTGCGCGTGATCGCCGGCCTCGAGTCGCCCGACCGCGGCACGGTCGCGATCGCCGGCCGCGACGTCGCCGCCGTCGCCGCCGAGCAGCGCGGCGTCGGCATGGTCTTCCAGCGCTCCCTGCTGTTCCCGCACCTGTCGGTGCTCGACAACGTCGCGTTCTCGGACCGGGTGTCGGGGATGCCGCGTGCCCGCGCCCGCGAGCGCGCTGAGCGCTACCTCGACACCGTGCGGCTCGCCGGGTACGGCCGACGCCGGGTCGGGGAGCTGTCGGGCGGGCAGGAGCAGCGCGTCGCGATCGCCCGCGCCCTCGCCGCCGAGCCCGCCGTGCTGCTGCTGGACGAACCGTTCAGCGCGCTCGACTCGGCGCTGCGGGCCGACATGCACGATCTGCTCGAGGCGGTGCGCGCCGACGTCGCCCCGACGATCCTGCTCGTCACGCACGACCGCGACGAAGCCGCGCGGGTCGCCGATCGCATCGCGCTGGTCGAGCACGGCCGCCTGCTGCACGAGGGCACGGTCGTCGAGGCCTACCGCCGCCCGGGGAGTCTGCGCGCGGCCGAGCTCATGGGCACGCGCAACGCCGTCCCGGGCGAGGTGCGCGGCGGCATCCATCGCAGCGCGCTCGGTGAGGTCGCCGCGACGGGCCTCGCCGACGGGCCCGCGACCCTCGTCTTCCGGCAGGAGGACGTGCGGGTGGGAGAGGGGGCGGATGCCGGCCCCCTGCGCATCGTCGGAACGGTCCGATCGCGCCGGCCGGTGGGCGCGCGCAGCGAAATCACCGTCGACGCGGGCGCGCTCGAACTGCACGCGGAGGTCGGGTCGATCTCGCCGCTGCGACCGGGGGACGAGGTCACGCTGTCGGTGCCGGAGGCTCTTGCGCACGTCATCGCGGGCTGACGTGCGTAGGGGCGGCCTCGACCCGCGTGCCTGACGGCTCCGCACGCGGTGTCGCGGAGCCACTGGTTCCTGACCGAGACCCGCCCAGGACGGATGAGGCGCTTACCGCTGAGGCGGATTAACGAAGGCCTCGGGTAGGACGCTCGCGGAGACGGTGCCGTTGTGATCGCCGACGCTGTGGATGATGTGGGCGTCACCGTTCGACGTGTCGCCGCCCAGCTATTCGACGGGTGTTACGCCGCCTGTGGCGCGACAGAGGGGCACGTTCGGGGTGATGGTTGAATCTGTGAATGACGCCTCCTGTCCGGCCCTCACAACCTGAGGACGCTGAAACGATCACGGCTCTCCATGTGGCCTCACGAGCCTTCTACTACGGTGACTCTCTCCGAGATGGCGAATCCGAGCGCAGTCGCCTGAACATGTGGACGCGATTTTTATCGGAAGCCCACCGAAAGACTTTCGTTGTCGATACGCCCACGGGAATGGCCGGCTTCATTCACTTCCGCGTCCCGCCGGAAGAAGCGGAGCCCGTCGAGCTCGTCGGGCTCTATGTCATTCCCGAGCGGATCGGATCGGGAATAGGGACCATGCTCTACACCCAGTTCGCTCAATCGCTCGGTCTGCGACAAGCCGAACTCGGAGTCTGGCACGGCAACAAGCGTGCACAGCGCTTCTACCGGGAACGCAATTGGGTTCCCACGGATCGGTTTCGCGCGGGACCGAACGAACAGCCGTTCGTGACGTGGCGACTTTCGCGCGGTCCCGTCGGACTCTGAGCTCAGGGGCGAAACGAACGTACGAGAGTTGTCGGGACGAGATCGGCTGCAGAATCTACCTTCGCTGCCCGGGCCGGGGTCGCATCACGGGCCGCACGCTTCAATGCGTTGGGGCGGATTGCAAGCGGTGGCAGCCGTGCGTACCACTGCGAGCATTCGACGATGACAGACGGACCCACGCGCCCTACCGGGGTCATCTGGCTGGGAGTCATCTTCCTGCTGTGCGGGATCTTGGCCGTACCGCTGCTGATCTCCGACCCGACCTCGACCGGCCGCGTTCTGCCCATATGGAGTGCCGTTCTCGCTCTTTGGGTGGGCGGGACATGCGTGGTCGCGTGGGGCTGGTACTGGCGGGCGCGGAGGCGCCCCACCCGATGGGCGTGATCTGGGATCTTCTCGCCGCGCTCGTCGATCCGCTGGCGGCCCTTCTCGCCCGAGAAAGGGGCGACCCTGACGCCGAATCTCACGACAGGGGCGAGTCCGACGCTGGGGCACGGTACTGATCGCAATCAGCACCGTGGGCTCCTTCCTCTGGTACGCCGTGCTCTACCGCCGAATGCGTCGCCGGATGGAAGGCGAGCTCGAGGCAGGACTCGCCTCCCAAGTTCCCTAAGGGTGGTGCGAAACCGATCGGTTTTGCACCGTTCATCTGCTGACTTTTGGGCAACGGAGTTCAGCGCTGGTTGGAGGATTCGCGCCTGAGTGGGATGTTGTAACTCCCGCGACCCGCGCCGCCCACTGCCCAATTGCGTGGAGCGACGGTTCGTCGACGAGCATCCCGTTTGACGCACCCAGCCCCTGCCGGTGAGCCTCGTCGAGGATCGCGCCCATCGCGGAATCGCCCGCGCCGATCGTGTCGGCGACCACGATGCTTTCGGCGGGCACGGTGACGCGCGCGACGGAGGAGGCGAGCAGCAGCCCTTCGCCTCCGCGCGTAACCACTGCGAGCTGCGCGCCGAGCTCAAGCAGTCGGGCTAGCACGCCGTCGAGGTGCATTGTCGGGTACAGCCATTCGGCGTCCTCGTCACTGAGCTTGACGATCTCGCAGGACGCCGCGACCCGCTCGAAACGCGCGAGCGCTTCTCTCTGCCCGCCCACGAGAGCCGGGCGGATGTTCGCATCTACGCTCGCGGTAACTCCCGCCGGCAAGGCCTCGAGTATTTCGAGCACGGCAGAGCCGCCCGGCTCGAGGTAGATGGCGATGGAGCCCGTGTGCACGTGGGTGACGTCACTCAGGTCGGCGGTCGGCGGGTTCCAGGAGAGGTCGAAGACGTACTGGGCGGAGCCATCCTCGCGCAGCGTCGCACGGGCTGTCGAGGTGCGCGAAGCATCGCCGTGGACAACTCTCACGCCGGAGGCGCTGAGGTGTTCGGTGATGCGCCGGCCGCGGTCGTCGTCGGCGATGTCGGTCACGAGCGTCGCCTCGCGGCCGAGCCGCGCGAGCGTAAGGGCGACGTTTGCGGGGGACCCGCCCACGTGCTCCGTGACAGAGCCGTCCTTCTCGATGATGTCGATCAGGGCCTCGCCGACGACCAGGATGCGGGCCGCCGCGCTACTGCCATAATGCTGAGCGTTGGCGGGTTGCGTCTTTCTGCTGGTGGGCATCCGCTTCTCCTTCTGTGGTGACACTACGCGACGGATGCGCGAGGTCCGGGCCCCTCAGCCCTCAGCCGTCATGGTGCCTGTGCCACCGAGCCGCCCAACAGGCGCCTCTGTGGCGCAGGCACCACAAACGCGTTGCTGTTAGCGGCGCTTGTAGAGCTGCTGGCGGCGGAGGTGGTCGACGGCGACGGCGCAGACGAGGATGGCGCCGACGACGATGTTGTTGAACTGGGGTGGGATGCGGGACACGATGAGGGCGTTGTCGATGAGGGAGAGCAGGACGGCGCCAATGGCGACGCCCGTGATGTTCCCGAGCCCTCCGAGCAGGCTGACACCTCCGATGAGGACAGCTGTGACGACGACGAGCGTGGTCGCCGAGCCGCCCGCTTCAACCTGTCCTGCCCCGACTCGCGCGGAGTAAAGCAGGCCCGCGATGCCGCCGGTGACGGCGGCGATGGCGTACAGAGCGAGGTCGAGCTTCTTCACATGGAGGCCATTGGCAACGGCGGCCGCGCGATTGCCGCCGAGAGCGCGGACGTTGACGCCGAAGCGGGTGTGCTCGAGAGCAAACCACGTGATGATGCCCACCAGGACAGCGATCCAGATGATGTTGGGGACGCCGATGAAATATCCCTGACCGAGACGGACGAACTCCGTGGGGAGTGGGAGCACGTCGAGGCCTCCCGTGATGAGGGAGTTTGCGCCGAGGACGACGAAGAACACGCCGAGGGTGGCGATGATCGGGGGGACGTGCCAGTAGGTGATGATCAGGTGGTTGAGCACGCCGACGAGTGCCGCGATGGCGAGTGCAGCGACAATCGCGACCGGAATGGGCACCCCCATTTTCATCAGCGAGGTGCCGGTGAGGGCGCTGAGAGTGAAGATCGCGCCGACGGAGAAGTCGAGTCCGCCGCCGATAATCAGCAGTGCCGCACCGCAGGCCATCACGAAATAGATGACGGAACTGCGGAGGATTTCGGTGATGTTGTCGCGGTGAGAAATGCTGGGTTGATCACCGTCGCCGCGATGACGATGACGGCGACGACGCCGAGGAGGGATGCCTCTTGGCGAACCAGCACCGAGGAGATCCGGCGTGAGGCCTTCTGAGTGACAACCGGGGCCGGGGCCGGGGCTGTCGAGGTGATCTGTGTCATGACTTCTCCTTGAAGGCGGTAGCCGCAGCGCCGCGGGGGATCGCGCCGGTGATCATGCCGATGATCTCGTCACGTGTCGTTTCGGCGGTGCGCCGGGTTCCGACGCTGTTCCCGAGCCGGAGGACGGTGATGCGGTCGGAGTGTTGGAAGACGAAGTCGAGATCATGGCTAATGACGATGACGGCCTTGCCTGCGGCGCGGAGCTCGTCGAGCATTCGTCCGACCTGTGCTGTTTCCTGCACGCCGAGGGCGGCGGTGGGTTCGTCGAGCAGGATGGTGGGGGTGTCCATGCGGACTGCGCGCGCGATGGCGACGACCTGCCGTTGACCGCCCGAGAGCAGTCCTACCGGTGTCTTCACGTCGCCGACTCGGACGTTGAGGTCGGTGAGTACCTTTGCGGCTTCTCGATCCATGCGCTTGCGATCAAGGATCATTCCGAAGCGCTTGGGAAGGTTCCCGAGTGCCATGTTGGTGGAAATGTCGAGACATTCCACGAGAGCGAGATCTTGATAGACGACGGCGATGCCCTTCTCGAGGGTGCTGGCGCCGTGACTTTCGACGACGTCGCCGTTGATCAAGATGTCGCCGCCATCGCCTCGGTGGATGCCGGTGATGATCTTGATGGTGGTGGATTTGCCGGCGCCGTTATCTCCGACGATGGCGTGAATTTCTCCCGGGAAGGCGGCGAGATCCACGTGCTCGAGGGCGGCGACGGATCCGAAAAACTTCTTGATGCCTCGGAGTTCGAGGGCGGCGGTGTCGGTCACGACCATCCCTTCGCGACGTACTCGGCGTAGTCGTCCTTCGTGGCCATGCGAGTGCCCATGTCGATCAAGGTTGCCGCGCCCCCGGCAGCGGTGCCGCTTTCCAGACGATCGGCGACGGCGTTGAGTGCATCCTTTCCGCCGTCGCACAGCGCTTGGAGCAGGAAGCGGTACTCGGCTCCGCTTTCGATGGCTTCCTTGCCTCCGTTGTCGGGGCCATTGCCGATGAAGGAGATCTCACCGGTGAGGCCCTTCGCTTCGATGGCGGAGATCGCACCCTGGGTAGCGGTTCCCATGTTGGTGAGGATGACGTTCACGTCGGGGTGAGCGGTGAGGAGGGCGTTGGTCTGCGCTAGTGCCTTGGCGGAGTCATCGCCGGTGTACACCTCTCCGACGATCTCGATGTCGTCGGTGGCTGCGACGGCGGTCTTGACGCCGTCCATGAACAATTTGCCGATGCCGGTGTCGGCGCTCGTGATGATTCCCACCTTCTTGTCACCGGGGAGCTTTTCGACTTCGTCGATGTAGACCTTGCCGAGTTCGGTCCAGTTGATGCCGACGTTGATGTCGGCGCCGCTGCCATCGGCCCCGTCGCCGTACATGGTGGCCGTGACGATTCCTGCGTCGCGGGCCTGCTGGAGGAGGGGGCCGAAGGCGTCGCTGGCGGGCAGGGTGATGATGCCAGACTTCTTATTCGCGATGGCGCTCTGGATCTGCTCGATCATGGTGGTGGGGTCCATGGCCTGCCCGGTCGGGCCGGTCTCGTTAAAGTCCACTCCGCGTTCCTTGGCCTGGTCGGCCATGCAGTCGCCGATGACACGCCAGGCGGGATAGTTGGGCAGAGGGTTGACGAATTGGATGCTGACGGCGTCGGCGCTGGCGCCATCCTTGGCGGCGTCAGATGCGCCGAGCGGGCCGTCGCTGCATGCACTGAGCGACAAAGCGAGGGCGGCGGTGCCCACGAGCGCGATCATCCGGGTGGTGCGGTTCATGATGGTGCCTTTCTGAAACGGGTGGACAGGTGAAGAGCAGGAAGAGGTCAAAGGGCGTTTGAGGCGACGGACTCGAACGCGTTGCCTCGGCGAAGACGTTCAAGGGAGGAGACGTACGTCGTTCGGAAGGTGGGGTTCTCGCCGAGCGCACCGAACCAGTCAGTGCGATCCAGAAATGACCCTGCGACAACGCGCTCGTCCAGGAGTCCCTGCCACACGTCCTCCACTTGGCGGTCTGCCAGTGGACGTGAGTTGTTGTGTCTCGTCGAGGCGACGGCGACCCAACTGGCGATGACCGCTGCGGCCTCGGGCGCCGGCTGGCTGTGCTGGATGAGATCCCGGGCGATGGGGACGACGAACTTGGGGATGCGGTCGCTGGCGTCCGTGGCGAGGCGTTCGAGGGTGTCTCGAATAGAGGCGTTGGAGAAACGCTTCAACAGCGTCATGCGATAGGCGAGAAGATCGATGCCCGGGAGAGGGGGAACCGTGCTCTCTGCCTCTTGGAGGAAGGCGTCGACCAAGGAAGCCACGGCAGGATCAGTCATCGCCTCGTGGACGAACGTGTGACCGCGGAGAAGACCGACGTATGCGAGAGCCTGATGGGCCCCGTTCAGCATCCGAAGTTTCATCGTCTCGAATGGCGCGACGTCGTCGACAAGTTGAGCTCCGACGTCCTCCCAACGCGGGCGACCTGACGGGAAGTGATCTTCCATCACCCACTGGGTGAAGTCTTCGCTGACGACAGGCCAGGAATCGTCGTACCCCGTCGTGGCGCGAACCCACGCGCGGTCGGCGTCGGTGGTGACGGGAGTGATGCGATCGACCATGCTTCCGGGAAATGCGGTGTTCCCCTCGACCCAGTCGGCCAAATCGACGTCGGTCATCCCGATGAATGACACCAGTGCTTCGCGGGCCATGTCGCCGTTGTTCTGGATGTTGTCGCAGGACAGGACCGTGAACGGCGCTATCCCCGCACGACGACGGCGGCGAAGGGCGGCAGCAAGGTATCCGAAGACGGTGGTGGGGCGGTCTTCGTTCCAGGTGTCGGCGCGCATCGCGGTGTTCGTGGTGTCGAATCGTCCGGTCGCGTCGGAGAGGTTGTAACCGCCCTCGGTAATGGTCAGCGACACGATGCGGGTAGACGCAGCCGCGAGCATCTCGATGAGCGCGGCCGGGTCGTCGGGCCCGTAGAGGTAGCCGGTGATGGACGTGATCCGGTGCACTGCATTGGTGCCATCGGCGGCGCATTCGACGAGGGTGTAGGCGTAGTCCTGATCGCGGAGGGCGTCGCGCATGCGGACATCTCCGGGGAGCAGCCCCGCTCCCACGATCGCCCACTCGAGGTCACGGCCCTCACTGTGTAGCTGGTGCAGGTATTTGGCTTGGTGGGAGCGGTGAAAGTTGCCCACACCGAAGTGGAGGATGTGTGAAGTGATCATGTCGGCGTCCTTCGTTCCTTTCAACGCCCCAGCGCGGTCAGTGCCCAGGCGGGCGTGCCGCCACCGGCAATTGCCGCGCCGAAGGCGGTGTATGCGCACCGGAGAGCCTCGGCAGCCGCGGGGACGCGTGGAACCATCTGCTGGAAGCCATGGGTGAGCCCAGGATTGGGGAGGTATGTGGTGGGCACCTCCGCGCTGATGAGGCGGGAAGCGAGGTCGCGGTCCTCGTCGCGAAGCGGGTCGAAATCTGCACTGACGACAACCGTCGGGGGAAGCCCTTCGAGCTCCGCGAAGCGGGGGGCGGCGCTCGGATGACGACGGTGATCGTCTGAGGGGGTATATAGATCCCAAAACCCGCGCATGGCTTCCGCAGTCAGAAGATAATCGGCACCGTTGTCCCTGTAGGAACGGTTGTCGAATGCCGTCGGGTCGACCACTGGGTAGAGCAGGAGCATCGACGACACGATGTGCTCGGCCTTTAAAGCGATCGTCGCGCCGAGGGCGAGATTTCCGCCGGCGCTGTCTCCAGCGAGGGAAAGTGATCGACAAGGTCCTTGGTGCAGCTCCCGGAGGACGGCGATGCAGTCGTCAATGGCCGCGGGAAACGGGTGTTCCGGTGTCCGGCGGTAGTCGATCGCGACGACGGGGAGCCTGAGGTGTGCGGCCAGCCGGCGAACATCCGGGTCGTAGGAATCGACATCGCCCGCGAGCCAGCCGCCCCCGTGTATGTACACGACGAGGTCCGAATCAGCCCGCGGCTCCTCGCCATACCAGCGAACGCGTATCCCGGCTACGGAACTGTCTCGCGCAGGGACGCGCGCGAGCTCCGGCTCGACATCGCCCCGCATCCACGAGTGGAGCCGGGCCTCTCTGGCCCTGATTTCGTCCACAGTGGTCGCGGGATCGAGATTCAGTACGGAGGGCGCGTTCGCGATCAGTGTCACGACGTCGGGATCGACGGGGGCGCGAGAGGTCATCGTTGTCCTTCCGGGGCCGAAACGATCCCGGACCGCAGACACAGGGCGGTTATGCGTTCGCGGGATTCGAGACGACTTGAGGTGTACAACCGACGCTACGTCGGCACCCTCGCCTCGTTGACCGCCATTTGGCTCAATTCCTCACCAAGATTGCGCCATGCGGCGCGTCAGGTGCGAAACGCCCATCGCAACGCGGTGATTTGATCATCGAGTGCTCGCTGGCCCAGGCCCGTCATGCGGTAGCCATCGAATCCGTGGATGGTGCCCGGATATTGGATCATCCCGACGGGGACGTTGGCTGCCATCAGCTTTTGGGCATAGGCGTGTCCCTCATCGCGCAGTGGGTCGTACTCAGCTATCCAAATGGAAGTCGGCGGCGCTCCCCTGACGTCGTCCGCCAGAGCGGCGGCCGCTCTGTGGTCAACTGGCGCAGTGGAGCCGCCCAGGTAGAGCTCCCACATGAGCTGGTTCTGAGCGAGGTTCCACCCGGGCGTGGTCCTGAACCGTTGCATGGATGCCGTCTCACTTCGGCAATCCAAGACGGGGTTCACGAGAAGCTGATGCACGAGAGGTGGGGCCTCGTCCGTGCGAGACGCCAGCGCGACGGATGCGGCGATGGCCCCTCCGGCGCTGTTCCCACCGATGCTCAGCCGACGGTTGTCGAATCCCAGAGCGTCCGCCTCATCGTGCATCCACCACAGGGCGTCTACGCAGTCATGAAAGGCCGCCGGGTAGGGATGCTCCGGAGCGAGGCGGTAGTCGACGGAGACGACAGCGCAGTGCGCGTCTCGCGCGTAGTACGCGCACCGGTCGTCCTCGGTGTCTAAGCCGCCGAGCACGAAACCACCGCCGTGAATGTAAAGGATGGCGGGTAGCGTTTCGACGAGTTCGGGTCGGTAAACGCGAACAGCGAGGGCAGAGCCGTCTCGACGGGCAATCATGATGTCCTCCGCCAAAACCCCCTCAACTGTGCGACGACCTTGGGAGACGAGCTCCTGCTCAAAACGCCGTGACCCTGCCACATCGGTGAAATCGAAGCTGGGGATCATGACGCTGATCGCTGCGAGCTCTGGGTCGAGATACAGGGGGGAGGAGAGGCCGTCGACAGTCACCCCCACATCATCCCTCTCGTCCCCGCGACGCTTCGACCGCCAATCGGCACGGGGGATCTCGAAGATCAGCCGAACGGCTGGCAATCGGCGATCGTGACCGTAAAATCGGGGCATGCAGGGCCTCATGGTGAAGCTGCTCAACGTCGACACTCCCGGGGAGCGTGCCCTTCGTGTCGTGGCATTTTTCGACCAGCTGGCATCGAATACACCCGACCTCGATGCAGTGATTCGAGCGACTGCGGTCCTCGCGGATTGCCCAGCCGGCGCTGAACTCTCGTCCCAGGGCCTGCTGATTCGATACTCCAATGACGGTTCCCGGCTGGCCGGTCCGCCCACCCAGACCCCGCGAACGGTCACCGTTGAGCTGGGTCGTCATGAAAGCGGAACGCTGTGGCTGGAGCGCAGCGATGCCGGCTATGAGCTCGATGAGTTCATCCTCGAGCGGTTTGCATTGACCGTGAGGGCTGTTCTCGCCCGGCAACGCCCCTACGGTGGAGCAGAGGCCGCATCGGGTCTGTCTGACCCAGCGCTGGCTCAGCTGCTCATCAACTCGCACAGCTCTGAGGCGGAACGGTCTCGCGCCGCACGCCTCATCGGGCTCCAAGCGGCCAGTGCGATTCAGCTCATCGCGGTTGAATCGACAGAATCGGCGCCGGGAGTCCTTGCCACCCAGCCTCTGCGCACAGCGTGGCAAAGACCGGTTCACATCGCACCGCTCTCTCGCCACCTTTCACTAGTCATTGCGGTAGGTGCAGAACCCGTTGACTGGACAGCAGCCCATGGCATCACCGGCCGAGCGGCCAGCGGCCCCGTCGTCGACATCCTCGACGCGCCACGATCCTGGGCCATCGCTCGCGAGACTCTGCGATTCGCCGGCGCGACGACGTCTTGGCCCCGCATGTTGAACTCCGATCAACTCGGCGCTCTGCGCTTGCTCGGCACACTGGACCCCTCGGCCGTCGCTGAACAATCCGACATCCTGCACCTCGAGCGGCTAGCGACCGGCCCACAAGGGGCGGAGAGCATCGAGATCTTGGACCACTACCTTCACGCGGATTCCCTGCGTTCAGCGGCGCGAGCCACAAATTTCCACCACAGCAGCTTGCAGAGCAGGATCACGCGAATCAGTCAGACCCTCGGCGTCGATCTAACATCAGCGGCAGGCCGCGAGCGGATTGCCGTCGCCATGTTGCTATGGAGAGTCTTCAGAAGCTCGATGACCTGACAATCCCGATCGCAGGGGCGCGGTCAGGCTGGGTCTAGATCGCTCATCGTTTGTGCAGTGCGTCCGACTACTACCGACCCCCGCAATGCGACGAAGTCATCTCGTCTGCTATCGCAGCGTCGCGCCTGTGATAACCCGCTGAGTGCGCCGGATCCACGCCGACACGCTCGACCCGCGCCGCGTGGTGCGAAACCGATCGGTTTCGCACCACACAGCAGCGCCTGGGACCCGTACAGGCCGTCAGCGTGAAAACCAGAGTCGCCACGACAGCGCCCCGCAGTGCTCGCATACCCTGGCCGAAATAAAGGTGGCAATCGCGCGCCGTTTGCGCGTCGACGCGTTTGCGCTCACGCGCGATTCCAGGGCGGGAGTGGGTACTGCTCCCCCACCGGCGGAACCGACAGGGCCGCGGCGGTCAACCCGAGCACGACCACAGCGCTCACCGCGACAAGAACACTTGCGAGCACCGGGCGCCGCCGCGACCGCCCGAACAGCAGGATGAAGAATGCGCCAGCCGTCAGCGCGAACCACAGGATCAACGCCGTCACCCCAATGGGACGCTGAAGCTCCGTTCGGCATCCCATTGGGAGGAGTCCTTAAGGACGGTAGCGGGCTTTGAGAAGGTCCAATCGAGCCCCGTCTCAGCGAACGCAAAGGGGCAGAAGAGCCCCAGTGCCGTCGCCACGATCAGGAGCACGATCCCGCTGATGAGACGCATGGTGTCATCATGCCGACTCGCAACGGCCGTGCGACCGCCTGAGGGCCACCGCCATCGATCAGTCGACGCACCCGGCCACGCGGTTGAGGCCGGTGGCGCGCCAGCGGATGTCTGTCTCCGCCTCAACAAATGGATTCGCGAACCCCGGCTCAGGCCGTCCGTGTGCCCGTCTCGCGCACCGCGGTCAGCCCCGACGGCCGGGCCGTCACCGTCGCACCCGGGCGCACGGTCGGCAGCGGCAGGATGCGGCGGAGCTCCTCGTTCTCCTTCGGGTCGAGCACCGAGTGCTGCACGCACGCGGGCACCAGACGGCCGTCCTCGGGGTGCGCCATGGCGTACATGCACGCGCCCAGGCGCTCCTGCGTCTCGCGCAGCAGCGGGTCGTCGGCGACGACGCCCTCTTCCATGAGCTTCCACGCGGGCGCGACCTGCTCGGCATCCATGAAGTTGTGGATCACGAAGGTCTTGAACGACACCTTGCCGCGGCGCGCGGCCGACACGACCTTGCGCAGACCACCCGCGCGGCGCAGCACGCGTGACATCAGGCCGATCAGCGGGGGGATGTCGCCCGGGTGCGACGCGAGAGCGCGCACGACCTTGACGGCCAGGACGTGACGGGGGATGCCGCCGAAGATCATCCCGCCGAAGTGCGACAGGAACCGGTCGCGGGCCGCGATGTCCTTGGGGTCGTCGGGATCGAGCACGGGCGCGAAGGTCTTGCCGACGCGCACGCCCACGGTCGAGCGGTTGCAGCGCGGGTCGCCGAACTGCGTCGCCTGCCACGGCAGCTTCTGCCCCGCGCCGGCCTCGATCTTCTCCCAGACCGCGTCGATGGTGACCTCGCCGAAGTCCTCGCGCCAACGGCGGTCGTCGCCGATGAACGCCGCCGGCTGGAACGACATCATGTCGAACGGCATCTCGAGCACGTCGCGCGTGACCTGCTCGACCTCCGCGACGTTCGACGGGGTGACCGTCATGTTGTGCGCGAGGTAGCTGCTGACGCCGTGGTCGCGCTTGAGGTCGACGAACATGCGCGCGAACTTCTCGCGGAACGGGTTGAGCTCGGCCTCGCCACGCGGGCGCACGGCACCGCGACGACCGCGCATGAGCGAGTCGAAGTGCGCCGCGAACGACACCTTGTCGAAGCGCGGTTTGCCGTCTTCGTCGAGGACGACGTCGAGCAAGTAGTCGTAGTCGAAGTCGCCGTGCGTCATCGACATCGGCTCGCGGCCGACGGCGCGCATGGCGAGCAGGGAGCGGGCGTGGTCCTCGGCGCTCAGCAGACTCACCTCGCCGCCGATGAGCTGGGCGTGCGCGCGCGGGCCGCGCACCGCGCGCAGGTAGTCCATCTGCCGGGTGACGTTGTCGACGGTGTGGTCGCCGTCGATGCGCACCTTGTTGGCATCCGCCGAGTGGTAACAGGGCGAACACGTCAGGTTGCACTTGGGGAAGACGCCGTGCGTCCCCTCGCACCCGACGGCGCTGCGCCCAAGCAACTGGCTGGGCGTCTTGGCGTGTTCGGGCAGTTCCGCCCACCGCTGGTCGAGAGCGCGGCGCGTCTCGGGGTGGATGGGGCGGGTGTCGAGTTCGAACCGCCGGAGGGTCGTCGCCAGTCGCATGTCGTCCTTTCGTGGCGTCATCGCACTACGAGAAGTGTTCGCCGCGCGCCCGGGTTCGGATTGCGCAGGGCTCCATCCTGCCCCCATCCGGAGCGGAGCACCCTCGAGCCGGGCGAAACTCCTGAGAAGTCGCGCGGTGGCGGTCGGGCCGCGCGGCAGGGCGCGGGATGCGCGAGCCGATGGCGTGGTTTCTCAGGAGTTTCGCTCGCGCGCCCGGGCCGGGCCGGGCGGGGACCCGGTCGTGGCGGCGCGTCGGGATCGCCGGATGGGCGGGTCAGCGGATGCCGGCGACCCGGCGCGCCGTCGCGGCGGCCGTGACGGCCCCCGCGACGCGATCGGTCTGCCGCAGCGACAGGGCGTTGGAGTTCGGTCGGGTGAAGGCGCCGGCCTCGATTCCCGCGGTGAAGGGACCCAGCGCGAACAGCGTCTCGTGCGCGCTGCCGTCGCGCGCGATCACGCGGCCGTCGGGGTCGACGTCGATGCGCCCGAGCGAGCCGGCGAAGGCCTCGTCGGCGACGTGCACCTCCCGCCCGTGGCGCGTGGCCAGTTCGCGGAGGGCGGGGTTGTCGCTCGCGGCGGCCCCCGGGGCGGGGAGCCAGGCGTCGACGAGGGCGGTCGCGACGACCTCGCCCCGGTGGCGCGGCGAGGTCGCGACGAACCCTCGCTCGGGGTCGAGGTGCACGGTGAGGTCGGGCCCGAGGAAGCGCACGACACCCGCGTCCGCGAGCGCGAGCAGCTCCTCGAGGCGGTGCGGCGGAGGCCCCGACGCGACGTAGCTGAAGAAGGTGTGCCACGTGACCGGCAGGTCGACCGCACGCGAGCGCGCGCTCCAGCGGTCGACGGGGATGTCGCCGAGCGCGAGGAACGATCCGAGGATGGTCAGGAACAGCGCCTGCGTCGCGCTGTGCTCCGGCGAGGTGCGCAGCAGCAGGTCGTGGGCGACGTGCTGCCGCACGCGCGCGTGCACGGCGTCCTCGTCGGAGAAGGTCTCGTCGCCGAGGGGGAGGTCGAGCGCGGGCACGTCGAAGCGATCGAGGGGGTCGGGCACCACCTCGGCGACCGCGCGGCGCAGGGCCGCCGTATCGCCGTCGATCGCCCGCAGGGTCTCGGAGAAGACCTCCCAGCTGGTGGTGACCCGTTCGGGATGCCCCGTGAACAGCTCGCGGTAGTGGCCCCACATGAGCTCGCGCGCGATGAGCGGCCACACGTCGTGAAGGAAGTCGATCGAGCCCGGACGCGCCAGCAGCGCGGCGATCGCCGCCGGCGTCAGCACCTCGCGCTCGGGCGGGTTCCCCCGCACCTGCGACGTCACCTTCGACCGGTACGGCACGCCCCGGCGCGATCCGAGGTGCAGCCGCGGCTCGCGACCCGACGGCGCGTACTCGAGTGTGCCGTCGGCGCGACGCGAGAACCGGCCGCCGCGCCCCTGGGTGAGCAGCACGACGGCATCCACCGAGGCCAGTCCCATCCCCCGAACGATCACGTCGGCGCCGGGAGCGAGTCGCGAGAGGTCGGCATCCGCGGTGAACGCGGGCTCGAGGTAGGAGAAGCCCGCCGCGGCGGCCGCGGCGCTCAGGTCGAGAGCGGTGCTCTCGGGTTCACGGCCGTTGTGTCCGAGGGCGTAGACGACGACGTGGGCCCCGAGCCGCGTTCCGTCGGCGAGAGCCACCTCCCACCCGTCGGGGACGTCGTCGACCCACTGCACGGTGCCCGGCTGCCACCGCACCTCGACGCCGGGCGGGGCGATGGCGACCGTGCGCCGCCAGAACCAGTCGAGGTACAGGCTCTGGAGGCGGCGGGTCGGAAAGCTGTCGCCGCGCAGGGCCTCCACCTCGGCGAGGAGGTCGGGGTCGTCGATCTCGACGTCGGGCAGCCGCCCCTCGCGGACGCGCTCCGCCCACTCGCCGAGCGACGGGCCGGAGCGGACCGGACCCGCGATCACGCAGCTGTCGTCGGTGAAGACCGTGACGTCGCGCGCCATCGAGTTGAGCTTCAGCAGCGGGGATTGGGCGTAGCGCCAGATCCGGCCGCCCCCGGGAGGGAACGGATCGACGAGCGTGATGCGCAGGGGAACGGCGTCGGCGCGGGTGCGGCGCGCGAGCACACGCTCGACGAGCATCACCGCCCGCGGCCCCGCCCCCACGATCACGATGTCGGTCATCGTCCGACGACCTCCCGCGCGACGGAGGGCAGCCCGAGCAGGTCGTGCAGTGTCGCGCCCTCGTCGTACGAGCGGCGGTACGAGCCGCGCTCCTGCAGCAGGGGGACCACCTTCTCGACGAACTCGTCGAGGCCGTGCGGGGTGACGTGTCCGACGACGGTGAATCCGTCGGTCGCGCGCTCCTGCACGTAGCGGTCGATCTCGGATGCCACGTGCTCCGGCGTCCCGACGAACGTGTGGTTCGCGGTGAGACGGATGACGAGCTCGCGGATGCTGAGGTTCTCGGCCGCGGCCTGGGCGCGCAGCTGCCCCACGCGCGCGCGGATCGCCGCGTGCCGGCCCGCGAAGCCCTGCGCGGTCTCGACGCCCGTGTCGGGTTCGACGTCGGGCAGAGGTCCCTCGGGGTCGTAGCCGCTGAGGTCGCGGTTCCAGATCTGCTCGAGGTAGGTGATCGCCGTCTGCGGGCGCACCTGGGCGAGGGCGATCTCGCGGGAGCGCTCGCGGGCCTCCGCCGCCGTGTCGCCGAGGACGAACGTCGCTGCGGGCAGGATCTTGAGCGAGTCCTCGTCGCGTCCGTGGGCGGCGAGCCGCCCCTTCACGTCGCGGTAGAACTGCTGCGCGTCGTCGAAGGCGGTGTGCAGCGAGAAGATGACGTCGGCGTGCTCGGTCGCGAAGTCGCGGCCGTCGGGGGAGTCCCCGGCCTGTACGATCACGGGTCGGCCCTGCGGCGACGGCGGAACGTCGAAGACCGCGTCGACGTCGAACAATCGCGACGCGTGCCGCACGCGCGCGATCGCGTCGTCGCGCAGGAACGTCCCCGACGCGGCATCCGCTTCGATCGCGTCGTCGCGCCACGACGACCAGAGCGCCTTCGACAGCGCCGCGAACTCCGATGCCCGCACGTAGCGGTCGGCGTGGTCGAGGTAGCCGCCGCGGCGGAAGTTCGCGCCGTGGAACGCGTCGGAGCTGGTGACGGCGTTCCAACCGGCCCGCCCGTTCGAGAGCAGGTCGAGCGTGCCGAGCTGTCGCGCGAGCTCGTACGGCTCGTTGAAGGTGGTGTTGAGCGTGCCGACGAGGCCGATGTGCTCGGTCACCGCGGCCAGGGCGGTGAGGATCGCGAGGGTGTTCGGGCGCCCGGCGACGTCGAGGTCGTGCAGCTGCCCGCGGTGCTCGCGCAGCCGCAGCCCCTCGGCGAGGAAGAGGTAGTCGAAGACGCCGCGCTCGGCGGTGCGGGCGAAGTACTCGAACGACGAGAAGTCGATCTGACTGCCCGCCGACGGGTCGGTCCAGACGGTGGTGTTGTTCACGCCCGGGAAGTGCGCGGCGAGATGGATCCGACGGCGGGTCATGCGCCGACCTCCTGACGGGCGTAGCGGCTGGCGGGGCGGGGGAGTCCGAGGCGTTCGCGCAGCGTCGGCGCCCCGTCGTCGGGCAACAGGATGCCGGCGGCCGCCGCGCGCGGGACGACTCGCTCGGCGATCGCGTCGAGGTCGGCGGGCAGCCGCGCGGGGCGCAGGCGGATGCCGTCCACCCCCGCCGCGGCGAGCGCGCGGATCTCGTCGACGACGTCGTCGGCGCTTCCCACGACGACGCGCGCGTCGCTGCGCAGCGGTGCGCGGTCCTGCAGGCGGTTCCATACGGCTTCCGCCTCGGCGCGCGTCTCCTCGACGAGCACGAGCAGATCGGCGAACACGCGCAGGGGCTCTCCGCGGTCGACCGCGGCGCCGTCGAGCTCGCTCAGGATGCCGCCGACCTCCCCCGCATCGGCGGGGGTGACGAACACGAGGTCGGCGTGCTCCGCGGCGAAGCGGTAGGGCACGCTCTGGTGCGCGAGCGCGGTGATCAGCGGCTGACCCTGCGGGGAGCGGGGCACGATCGAGGCGCCGGTGATCGAGAAGAACTCGCCCGCGAAGTCGACGTTGTGCACGCGATCGCGGTCGAGGAACTTCCCGGTCTCGAGGTCGCGCACGATCGCGTCGTCCTCCCACGAGTCGGCGAGCAGGCGGATCGCCTCGGCGACCTCTCCCGCCTCGCGGAACGCCGCGAGCAGAGCGGGGTCGTCGTCGACGCGACCGGATGCCGGGAGACCGGTGGGTCCCTCGGTGCGGCGTCCGAAGTTCGCGCGCTCTTGGGGCGTCGAGCCCGCGATGAGACGCACGCCCGCGCGGCCGCGGCTCGCGTGATCGAGGGTCTGCAGCCCCGTCGCGAGGTGGAAGGGCTCCGGGTGGGCGGTCGTCGCGGTCGGGACGAGGCCGAGGCGCCCGGTGAGCGGGGCGAGGAACGACGCCAGCAGCACCGCGTCGAGGCGCCCCCGCACGCGATCGCGCCGGGTCTCGGCATCCGCTTCGAAGGAACGCCCGCCGAGGCTCAGCGCGTCTTCGATCGTGGCGAAGAGAAGACCCGCGTCGTCGGCGGTGCGCACGAGGTCGCGCCAGTAGGCGGCCGACGTCAGCTCGCGGGGCCGGGCGGTGGACTCGCGCCACGCGGCCGGGTGCCAGCCGGCGCCGTCCAGGGCGACGGCGAGATGGATGCGGTCGGGCATCGGGGCTCCTTCGCGGCGGGCCGGTCCCGCCGAGAGGCCTACTGTGCCGCCGGGCGCGCGGCGGCACAATCGCGCGCGTCACACAGCGCCGCGAGGCGTCATTGTTACGGCGCGCACGCGTGCTCGGCGCTGCGATCGCGCGTCGGGTGTCCACGAAACCCGGACGCCGCGGGGATTCGTCCGGGTGTTCTGGACACTCGGTGCTCGGTGCTCGGTGCTCGGTGCTCGGTGCTCGGTGCTCGGTGCTCGGTGCGGGGCGCGGGGCGCGGGAGCGCGGGAGCGTAGCGGGAGCGCGGGAGCGTAGCGGGAGCGCGCCCGCACGCGCTCGATCGTGACGCCGCGCGACGTTGCGTGACGGACCGCGACGCATCGCGACGGCGCGTTTCCGTCGAGGTGAGGGCGGCACCGGTGTCGCCCTAGCTTCGGCTGCACTTCCGTCCCCATCCCGAGAGGCCCGCCCATGAGCGCTCCCCCCGCGACCGTCCTCCGCACGGGCCTGTCCGCCCTGCTCGAAGCCGTGGCCGCGGAGGCGCCGCACCTCGACGTGCGCGCGCCGTCCGCCGCGACGGCCCCGTTCGCGTGGGACGCCGGCACGGCGCCGCGTCACGGTGAGGGCGTCGAGGTCGACGGGCCCGCGGTGGCTTTTCCGACGACCGCCCTCGAGGTGCAGCAGCTCGTGCGCCTGGCCGCGCGGTACGGGGTGAGCGTCGTGCCGCGCGGGGCCGGCAGCGGACTGTCGGGAGGGGCAACCGCGACCCGCGACCAGCTCGTCGTCTCGACCGATCGCCTCGATCGCATCGTCGAGGTGTCGCCGGCCGACGAGATCGCGGTCGTCGAGCCCGGCGTCCTGAACGCGGCCCTCAACGAGCACCTCGCCCCGCTCGGCCTCTTCTACGCCCCCGACCCCGCGAGCTGGCGCATCTCGACGATCGGCGGCAACATCGCCACGAACGCCGGGGGCCTGCGCTGCGCGAAGTACGGCGTGACACGCGAGTCGGTGCTCGCCCTCGACGTCGTCCTCGCCGACGGGAGCCTCGTGTCGATCGGGCACCGCTCGATCAAGGGCGTGACCGGTCTCGACCTCGTGTCGCTGTTCGTCGGGTCGGAGGGGGTGCTCGGCATCGTGGTCGCCGCGACCGTGCGCATCCGGCCGCTCCCCGTCGCGCGCCGCACGGTGACGGCGTTCTTCGCCTCCACCGCCGCGGGAGCGGCGGCGATCGGGGCCATCACGGCGTCGCGCGTGCGTCCCAGCGTCATCGAGTTCCTCGACGAGCCCACCCTCGACGGCATCGACGCCGCCAACGACTCCGGCCTGCGCACTCGCGGCGCGGCCCTGCTGCTCATCGAGCTCGACGGCTTCGGCATCGAGGAGCAGACCGCCGAGCTCACCACCGCGCTCGAGGCCGTCGGCGCCCGCGTCGCGGTCGAGAGCGAGGCGGATGCCGAGACGCTCTGGGAGCTGCGCCGCTCGGGCCGTCGCCTCGGCGACGGGTCGTGGTTCGTCGGCGGGGACGTGGCCGTGCCGAAGTCGCGGATCGCCGACGTCTTCGCGGGCTTCCCCGCCCTCGAGGCCCGCTACGGCGTCGCCGTGAGCGCCGTCGCCCACGCCGGAGACGGCAACCTGCACCCCGTCATCACCCTGCCCATCCCCGCCGGCGCCGACCCCGCCACCGTGCCCGCGGTCTTGCACGACGCGGCCGATGACCTCGTCCGTGCGGCCCTCTCCGTCGGCGGCACGGTCAGCGGTGAGCACGGCATCGGCACGGTCAAGCGCGACCTCGCCGCCGAGGAGCTCATTGAGCGCGTGCGCATCGCGCAGCTCGCGATCAAGCACGCGCTCGATCCGGCGGGTCTGTTCAACCCCGGAAAAGCCCTGTAACCCGTTCCCCACCGCACAAGGATCCTCATGACCACTCGCCTCCGACGCCTCCTCGGCGTCGCCTCCGCCCTCACCGTCGGCGCCGTCCTGCTCAGCGGGTGCGGCGCCGGATCCTCCGCCGCTCCGGCGGAGAGTTCCTCGCCGAAGCCCGGCGGCGACCTCGTCTTCCTCATCGACTCGCTCGGCGCCACGTGGATCCCCAACAACAGCGCGATCTCGAGCTACCAGGGCCAGATCTGGGGCAACCTCACCGACAAGCTGATCTACGTCGACGCCGAGGGCACCCTCAGCCCGTGGATCGCCGAGAGCTGGGACGAGAACGCCGACAAAACGCAGTTCACCCTGCACCTCAAGGAGGGCGTCACCTTCTCGGACGGCACGCCCCTGGATGCCGCCGCGGTCGTCGCGAACATCGACATCTGGGCGAAGGGGCGTCCCGACGACGGCATCAACCGCATCGGCCTTTTCCCATCGGCGAATTACGTGGGCGCCGAAGCGGTGGATGCCACGACGGTAAGGGTGTCGTTCTCGGCTCCGACCCTGAGCTTCATCCCGACCCTGGCCTACCACGGCTCGATCCTCATCTCGCCGGCCACCCTCGCCCTCCCCGCCGCGCAGCAGGCCGACCTCACGAAAGACATCGGCAGCGGCCCGTTCGTCGTCGAGAAGGTCGCCGAGGGTGACAGTGTCGTGCTGAAGAAGCGCGACGACTACGACTGGGGCCCCGAGGCCGTCGGCCACGAGGGCCCGGCCTACCTCGACACGATCACCTACAAGCAGGTCGCGGAGCCCACCCTGCGCACCGCCTCGGTCGAGTCGGGCCAGGCGCAGGTGGCGTACAACGCCAGCCCGCAGGATCTGGAGGCGTTGAAGCAGGAGGGTCTGACCGTCGAGACGCCGCGCTACCTCGGATTCGTGAACGGGTACGCGCTGAACACGTCCGTCGCCCCCTTCGACGACCTCACGGTGCGCCAGGCCGTCCAACACGGCATCGACCGGGACGAGATCCTCTCGACGGTCTACACCCCCGACTGGTTCGCGGCCGAGTCGCTGTTCCAGAGCACGGTGCCCGAGGCCACCGACCACACGACGGACTTCGCGTACGACCCCGACAAAGCCGCGGCTCTGCTCGACGAGGCGGGCTGGACGAAGGGCGCCGACGGCGTCCGCACGAAGAACGGCCGGAAGCTGTCGTTCACGCTCTACCCCAACCCGTACCTGCAGGCCTCGCAGGCGGTCGACGAGCTCGTCGACCAGCAGCTGACGACCCTCGGTTTCGAGGTGAACCTCGAGACCTACGACGTGCCCACCTACGGGCAGAAGGTGATCGGCAACGCGACGATCCCCGCGACCGAGATCACCCGCAGCTTCGTCGACGTCGGGACCGTGGCCGGCGTCCTGACCTCGCAGAAGAAGGGCGACGAGGACTGGTTCAAGGTCGGCACCTCGGATGCCACGCTGAACGACCTCTCGACCCGGATCGCCACGGCGACCGACCGCGACGCCCGCGCAAAGGTCGCCGACGAACTGCAGGGGTACGTGCTCGAGCAAGGCTACTTCGTGCCGCTCACCCAGATCGTGCAGCGCGTGTACGTGCAGTCACCCGAGGTCAGCGGCGTCAGCTACAACGGCCTCGCCTACGCGTACTACCTGGACGCCTGGCTGAACAGCTGATCCGAAGGGGGGCGGATGCCGTGGCATCCGCCCCCGTTCGCCCCACCGACATGGAAGGAGAGAGCATGCTCCGCACCTACGGCCGCTTCGCGCTGCGGCGCACGGGCCAGGCGCTCGTCGTCGTGCTGCTGGCGTACCTGCTCACGTTCTTCGTGATCAGCATCCTGCCCGGCGACCCGATCACGAGCACGCTGCGAAACCCCGACAACGGCTTCACCGAAGACGACATCGCGCGCATCGTGGCCTACTACGGTCTCGACCAACCCTGGTGGGTGCAGCTCGCGTCGTCGCTCGGGCGCTTCCTCGTGGGCGACCTCGGCGTCTCGCTGCGGTCGAACCTGCCCGTGAGCACCCTCGTGCTCGACGCGCTCGGCTCGACCCTCAGCCTCGCGGCCGCTGCCCTGCTGGTGGCCGTCGTCCTCGCCGTGGCGATCGCGTACGGGACGCAGTTCCTGCCCGCGCGCTTCGGTCAGGGCGTCCTGCGCTCGCTGCCGTCGCTGTTCCTGTCCGTCCCGAACTTCGTGATCGGCCTGCTGCTCATCCACGTCTTCGCGTTCGGGCTCGGACTGTTCAGCATGATCGACACCGAGACGCCGTGGGGCACGTTCTTCGCGGCGGTGGCGCTCGGCATCCCGGTCTCGGCGCAGCTCGCCGAGGTGCTCATCGCCTCGCTCGATCACGAGTCGCGGCAGGAGTACGTCGCGGTGGCCCGCTCGCGCGGGCTCGGGCAGGGCGCGCTGTTCCTGCGTCACCTCGTGAAGCCCTCGGCGCTGCCGGCGGTGACCGTGCTCGCGCTGATCGTCGGCGAGCTGCTGGGCGGCGCGCTCATCACCGAGGCGATCTTCGGTCGCGTGGGCATCGGCACCCTCGTCGAGCAGGCCGTCGCGAGCCAGGACCTCCCGGTGCTGCAGGCGGTCGTCTCGCTCGCGGCGATCGTGTTCGTCGTGGTCAATCTCCTCGCCGACCTCGCGTACCCGCTGCTCGACCCCCGCGTGTTCATCGGGGCGCGCGGGCGCGCGGTCGTCGCCCCCGCGTCCGACGAACCCGCACCGCCGCTCCGTGAGGAGGTGAGCATCGTATGACCGCCGCGCCCCTGCCCCCGGTCGCATCCCCGGTGCCGCCCGCGGCCGACCCGTCGCCGGGATCGGTACCGGAATCAGTGCCGGGCGGGCCGCTCGCCCGCATCCGTGGCATCCGTCTCTCCGTTCCGATCGACGTGATCGTCTCGTTCGCGGTCGTCGCCGTGGTCGTGGCCTTCTCGCTCGCGCCGTGGCTCTTCACCGCGCAGAATCCCGCGCAGGGGGTGCCCGCCGACAAGCTGCAGCCGCCGAGCGCGGCGCACCTGCTGGGCACCGACCACCTCGGTCGCGATCTGTTCGCCCGTATCGTCTTCGGCGCGCAGTCGTCGGTGACCAGTGCCCTCGTCGCCGTGGCGATCGGGGTCATCGTGGGCGGGCTCATCGGACTGCTCGCCGGATTTCTCGGATCGTGGACCGACACCGTACTCGCCCGTCTCGTCGACGTGCTGCTGGCCATCCCGGCCTTCCTGCTCGCCGTGGTGATCGTGAGCTCGCTGGGCTTCCAGACCATCAACGCCGCGATCGCCACGGGCGTCTCGGCCGTCGCCGTGTTCGCGCGGGTCATGCGGTCCGAGGTGCTGCGCGTGCGCTCGGCGGTGTTCGTCGAGGCGGCGCGCCTGCAGGGCGGCTCGAGTCTGCACGTGCTGTTCCGACACGTGCTCCCCAACGCCTCGCGCTCGCTCATCCCGCTCGCCGTGCTGCAGTTCGGGCTGTCGATCCTCGTCATCGCGGGGCTCGCCTTCCTCGGCTACGGCGATCCGCCCCCGGCATCCGACTGGGGTCTGCTCATCTCGGCCGGCAAGGACTATCCGCGCGCGCCGTGGCTCGTCGTCTGGCCCGCCGTGGTCACGGTGGCGACCGTGCTCTCGATCAACCGCATCAGCCGCTGGCTCCGGAGGACGTCATGACCCTCACCGCCCCTCTGCGCGAGCAGACGCCCGCGCCCCTCTTGCGCGTCGAGGACCTCTCCGTCGCGTACGGCCGCACCCCCGTGGTGCACGACGTGTCGTTCTCGATCCCGCCCGGGGGCAGTCTCGCCCTGATCGGCGAATCCGGCTCGGGCAAGTCGACGATCGCGCGCTCGGTGCTGCGACTGCTGCCGCGCGGCACCGGACGCGCACGCGGACGCGTGGAGTTCGCCGGCGACGAGATGCTCGGCCTGACCGAGGCGCGGTTCCGGCCGTTCCGCGGCCGTCGCATCGGCTTCGTCCCGCAGGACCCCTCGCACGCGCTCAACCCCGTGCGCACGGTCGGCGCGCAGGCGCTCGAGGCGGCGGCGCTGACCGACGCCCCCGACCGCCGCGTGGCTGTCCTCGACATCTTCGCCCGGGTGGGGCTGCCCGACCCGGCCCGCGTCTACGATTCCTACCCGCACCAGCTCTCCGGCGGCATGCTGCAGCGCGTGCTGATCGGTCTCGCGGTGCTGCCGCGGCCCGATCTGCTCGTGGCGGACGAGCCGACGAGTGCCCTTGACGTCACCATCCAGAAGCGCATCCTCGACCTTCTCGACGAGCTGCGCGCCGACCTCGGCATCGGCCTGCTGCTCATCACGCACGACCTCGCGATCGCGGCCGAGCGCACCGATGAGATCGTCGTGCTGAGGGACGGCCGGGTGCAGGAAGCCGGACGCACGAGCGAGGTGTTCGCCGCGCCGACCTCGCCGTACACGCTGCAGCTCCAGGCCGATGCCCCCGCTCTCAACCCCGACCGCTACCGTCACGCCGACGGGCGCGGGGTCGACGCCTGGACCACCGACACCACCGCCGCCCGCATCGAGGTGCGCGAGATCTCGAAGAGCTTCGTCGTCGACGGCACGGCTCGAGCCGCCGTGGCCGGGGTCTCCTTCCGCGTCCCGCCGGGCACGACCCACGCGCTCGTGGGCGAGTCGGGTTCGGGGAAGACCACCACGGTGCGCCTGCTGCGGGGGCTCGAGACCCCCGACGCCGGCGAGATCCTCGTCGACGGCGCGGCGGTGACCGGGCGCACCGAGGCCGAGCTCCGCGGCATCCGTCGGCACCTCCAGCTCGTCTACCAGAACCCCTTCACGTCCCTCGATCCCACATGGAGCGTCGGGCGGATCATCCGCGAACCGCTCGACCGGTACCGCGTCGGCACGCGCGCCGAGCGGTCCGCGAAGGTCGCCGAAGCCCTGGATGCCGTGGGCCTGCCGCCGCAGCTCGCTCGCCGTCGCCCCGACGCGCTGTCGGGCGGTCAGCGTCAGCGCGTCGCGATCGCCCGCGCGCTGGTGCTCGAACCCGACGTCATCGTGCTCGACGAGCCGACGAGCGCCCTCGACGTGACGGTGCAGGCGGGGGTGTTCGACGTGCTGCGCCGCCTGCAGCGCGAGCGCGGCCTCACGTACCTGTTCGTCTCGCACGACCTGGCTCTCGTGCGCCAGATCGCCGACACCGTCTCGGTGCTCAAAGACGGACGGGTCGTCGAGGCCGGTCGGGTGGCCGACGTGCTCTCGCACCCGCGCGAGGACTACACGCGAGCCCTCGTCGACGCCATCCCCACCCCCGACCTCCGGAGCCCCCGATGACCCTTCTGTCCCCTCCCCGCCCCGCGCTCATCGAGGCCTTCAGCGCCCCGAAGGGCTTCGGAGACCAGACCCTGCGCGACCGCCGCCCCGACGCGATCGAGCTGCTTGGCGGCATCCCGGATCCGTCCGTGCTCCCCACCGCCGAGCTGGCCGAGGCGACCGCCCGCGTGCTCGCGCGGCCGGGAGCGCCGGCCCTGCAGTACTCGCGCACCGAGGGGATCCCCGCGCTGCGCGAGTGGATCGCCTTGCGCGAGGGCGTGGACGTGCACCGCGTGCTCGTCACGAACGGCGGGTTCCACGGACTCGCGATCGCGGTGCAGACGGTGCTCGAGCGGGGCGACCTCGTCGCCGTCGACAATCCGGTGTTCCCGCTGTTCCTGCGCGGGCTCGAGCTCGCCGACGCGCGCGTGCTGCCCGTCCGCGTCGGTGCCGAGGGCCTCGACGTCGACGCGCTCGCCGCCCAGCTGCGCGCCGGCGCCCGCCCCGCCGCCGTGTACACCGTCCCCGAGTTCCACAACCCGTCGCAGTCGTCACTACCCACGGCCCGACGCCGCGAGCTCGTCGACCTCGCCGAGAGGTACGGCTTCGTCGTGTTCGCCGACGATCCCTACCGGGAGCTGCGGTTCCACGGCGAGCCCGAGTCGCTCGCGCCGTTCCACGACTCCGACCACGTCATCCACGTCAACACCTTCACCAAGACCCTCGGCCCGGGCCTGCGGCTGGGCTGGGTCGTGCTGCCCGAGCGCCTGATCCCGGATGCCGTGGCCCTGCGCAGCCGCCAGGACTCGCACTCGTCGACCCTCGTGCAGGCGGTCGTCGCTGAGCTGTTGACGAGTGACGAGACGCTCTTCGACCGGGTGCTCGGTCGCGCGCGGACGCTGTACCGGTCGCGGGCGCACACCCTCGCCGCCGCGCTCTCGGCATCCGGTTCGTTCGAGGTCACCGTGCCCGAGGGCGGTCTGTTCCTCTGGCCGCGTCTGACCGACGACACGGTGGATGCCGACCGCCTCGCCGCCGACGCGAGCGCCGAGGGCGTGGAGTACCAGCGGGGGTCGTTCTTCCCCTCGGGGCCGGGAACCGACGCCGACCGGCACCTGCGCCTCGCCTACGGCGACACCGAGGAGTCGTCGTTGCGCGAGGCCGCGGCGCGGTTGGGGCGGGCGGTGGCGCGGCAGGGGTGACCGGGCGCGGGTCGTGGCGTGTGCCGCGGCGGGCGGGGTGGCGGGGTGGCGGGGTGGCGGGTGCGGCGCTCGTGCGGGTGCGGCGTGCGGGCGGCGGCCGCGGGCGCGGTGCGGGCTGCGCGCCGGGCGGACGCAGCCTCCGTGATTCGCGTAACCTCACGCGTTTCGGGGGGTGGGGGGGGCTGAGGTTGTGCGGATCACTGAGGTTGTGCGAGCGGTCAGGCCGCGCGTGCGGGTGCGGCGAGCGGGTGGCGGCTCCGGGGCGCGGGCTGCGCGCCGGGCGGGCGCAGCCTCCGTGGTTCGCGTAACCTCACGCGTTTCGCGGGGTGGGGGGCTGAGGTTGTGCGGATCGCTGAAGTTGCGACGTCGCCCCGCACCCGCACCCGGCGCTCCGGTTGAGCGCGGCGGCGGGGTCGCGGCATCCGGGATCCAGGCCTCAGCCCGCCGCCGGCGCCCACCCCAGCAGCGGCCCGAGCCGCCCCGCGATGTCGTCGAGGATCTGCGCGTAGTCCTCGGCGGCGAACGAGAACGGCAGCGCGAAGGCGACCTCGTCGACCTCGGGATAGGCCCGTGACGACAGCAGGCGTTCGGCGATCTGCTCCGCGGTGCCGACGAGGTCTTCGGCGAACAGCATCCCCTGCGGACCGTGGGGGATGCCGACGCGCCCGCGCCGCGATTCGGCGTAGGCCGCGTAGCGCCGGCGCTGCTCGGGCGTGGCCGAGTCGGTGGGGATGACCACCAGCCCCTGCGACACCCGCGCGTTCTCTCCGTCGGGGTGCGTGTCGCGGTAGAGCCGGATCTGCGCGTACTGCTCGACGTCGAAGTCGGTCGAGGCGGTCGATCGGATGACGCTGCTGGTGAGCAGGTGGAAGCCGTTCTCGGCCGCCCACGTGGTGGATGCCGGGCTCCCGGCGCCGTACCAGAGTCGATCCGCGAGGCCCGCGGCGTGCGGTTCGACGCGCTCCGAGTATTCCTCGATGCCCTCCGTCCCCGCGAACGGGCTGGCCGGTTCTCCGGCGAGGAAGCGGCGCAGGCGCGCGAGCCGTTCGTACCCGTAGTCTTCGCGGTCGGCGGTGTCGGGGTACAGCGCAGGCGCGATGTCGTCGAGGCGTCGCGGCGGCCCCACCGAGAAACCGGGTTCGAGGCGGCCGCCCGACAGCACGTCGACGGTCGCGAGATCCTCCGCGAGCCGCAGCGGGTTCTCCCATCCGAGCGGGATCACCGCGGTTCCGAGGCGGATGCGACTCGTGCGCTGGGATGCCGCGGCCAGCACCGCCACGGGGGAGGAGATGCCGTACTGCAGGTGCCGGTCGCGCAGCCAGGCGCTGTCGAAGCCGAGCCGCTCTCCCCGCTCGATGATCGACAGGGTCGTCTCGTGTCCGGCGCGGGGGTTCTCGCGGTCGAACAGGCCGATGGTGAGGAAGCCGAGGGAGCGCAGCGGTCGGGCCATGTCGGTCACGCTAGCCGGGACGCGAACGGCGAGGGCCGAGCGCCGTCACGGACAGTCACGCGCGGTCACGGCATCCGGCGTCCAGAACACCCGGACGCCTCGAGAATTCGTCCGAGTTTCGTGGACACTCGGTCGCAGCACCTCCCGCGGAGCATCTCAGGCAGGCGTCCGCACCGCCGCGAAGCGATTGCGCCGCCGCAACGCGAAGCCGAGCTTCTCGTACGCCGCGATGGCGTTCACATTTCCGGCGGCCGCGTGCATCATCGCGCGGTCCCCGCGCTGCTGGATGTGGAAGGCGACGTCGAGCACGAGCCGCGAGGCGAGGCCCTGGCGTCGGTGGTCGGCATCCACCGCCACCGCGCTGATCTCGGTCCAGCCGGTGGGGTGCAGGCGCTCGCCCGCCATGGCGACGAGCCGACCCTGGCGACGGATGCCGATGTACCGACCGAGCTCGTACGTGCGGGGCCGGAAGGGGCCGGGCTGGTTGCGCTCGACGATCGCGATCATGTCGGGTGCGTCGTCGGCGCCGAGCTCGATGACCTCGTCGAAGGGGCGGGTCTGCAGGGCGTCGGTCTCGACGAGCTGCACCCCCTCGCCGCCGCCCAGGTACTCCCAGCCCTCGGGGATCGCCCCCTCGTAGCCCGAGAGGCCGACCTCGGCGCCGGGCCCGACGAGCTCGCGCAGTGCATCCCAGACGCCCGGTTCGTCCCACGAGCGTACGGCGACGAACGGTGCGACGTCGGCCGGATAGCGGCGCACGAGGTCGCCGCCGATCGCGAAGGCGGCGTGGGGACCGGCGAGCGAGTGCCAGGCGGCGTTGTCGAGGACGGTGGCGTCGGCGTGGGGGACGGGGAGGGGCGGAGCGGAGGTCACCGGGACACTCTGCGCCGGTCGCGGCCTCGGTGCAACTCGGCGGTCACCGCGGGCAACGCACCGTCGCGGGGAGAGATCGACGGGGCGACCGAGGGTGCCCGCGGCGAGCCCGGGGGGCCCGTGTTACCCGCCGTTTCCCGCGCGGCCCGGGGTGGCGCGCGGCGCGGCGATACTGGCGGGATGACCGCTGCACACGCCACGTGGACGATCGAGAACGTCACCTGGGACGACGAGCGGGCCGCGGCTCTGCGCGCGGCGATGGATGCCGAGATCTCGCCCCGCTACGCCGAGGTCTTCGCCGCTTTCGACGAGCGCACGCGGGCTCTGCTCGACGCAGACTTCGCGGTCGACCCGTCGACCATCGTCGAGGTGATTCTCGTGACCGACGCCGAGCGGCGAGCGGTGGGACACGCGGCGCTGCGCGCTCTCGGCGACGAGCTGGAGGTCAAGCGCGTCTACGTCGCCCCCGAGGCGCGGGGACGCGGTGCCAGCCGAGCGCTCATGGCCGAGCTGGAACGGCTCGCGCGACAGCGCGGCGCCGCGCGCCTGGTGCTGCAGACGGGAGACCGGCAGCCCGAGGCGATCGCCCTCTACGAGCGGCTCGGGTACCGCCCTGTCGCCGTCTTCGCGCCCTACACGCGCTTCGCGGGCTCGCGCTGTTTCGCGAAGGACCTGCCCGCGTGAGCGTCGAACGCGTCGACGTCGCGGTCGTCGGTGCCGGCGCGATGGGGGCGGCGACCGCGTGGCATCTCGCGCGCGCGGGTCGCGACGTCGAGGTGTTCGAGCAGTTCGAGCCCGGACACGTCCGCGGTGCCTCGCACGGCGCGTCCCGCAACTTCAACGTCGCCTACACCGAGCCCGAGTACCTCGCCTGGCTCCGGGATGCCGAGGTGCTGTGGCGCGAACTCGAGGCCGAGGCGGATCGCCCGCTGCTGACGACCACGGTCGTCGTCACGCACGGTCCCGGCGTCGACCACGCCGCCACGGCCGCGGCGATCTCGGCGGCCGGTCTCGCCGCCGAGGTGCTCGATCGTCACGAGGCGGCCTCGCGTTGGCCGGGCCTGCGCTTCGACGGTCCGGTGCTGCACAACCCCCGGGCGGGGCGACTGGATGCCGACGCGTCCGTGGCCGCATTCCTCTCCGGCGCCGCGCGGGCCGGCGCCCGCACGCGCTGGAACTCCGCCGTCACCGACATCGAGGTGCACGGCGATGACGACGTCCGCTTCACCGCGACCGACGCGGCCGGGAGCCGCCGCGTGCACGCGCGACGCCTCGTCTGCACGGCGGGCGCGTGGACGGCGAAGACCCTGGCGGGAGTCCGCGGCGCGACCCTCCCGGCGTTGCGCGTGACGCAGGAGCAGCCCGCCCATTTCCGGCCGCTCGACGCCGCGGCATCCTGGCCCGGGTTCAACCACCACCCCTCCGCCGACGACGCGGCGACCGCGGGGTTCGCCGCGGTCGTCTACGGCATGCAGACGCCCGGTCAGGGGCTGAAGGCGGGGTGGCACGCGGCGGGACCCGAGGTCGATCCCGATCGCCGCAGCTTCGTGCCCGATCCGGCGCTCACCGCCGCCCTCGTCCGCTACGCCTCCGAGTGGCTCCCCGGGGTGGATGCCACGGACGTCAGCGAGATCACCTGCACGTACACCTCGACGGTCGACGCGCGCTTCGTGCTCGAGCGCTTCGGCCCGGTCGTCGTCGGCGCGGGGTTCTCGGGCCACGGCTTCAAGTTCACGCCGGTCGTCGGCCGCACGCTCGCCGCGCTGGCCGCGGCCTGAGCGGGCCCGGCCGGGGCGGGTCGTCCGCGCTCGGCCCGCGCGGGCCCGGCCGCTGGGGGTCGTCCGCGCTCGGCCGGCATGGGCCCGGCTCGGGCTGCGAGACGACATTCTGCGGACCAGTCGGTTGCAGGAGGTCACCGAGTCGCCAGCCGGATGCCGTCTCGTGGTGAGGTGAGCCCGGGGCGGCGGTTCAGAGATCGAACCCGAACGCCCGCAGGTCGAGCCAGCGCCCGGGCTCGACCTCGATCGGCGCCTCGCGCTCGGTCAGGCGGCGGAAGCCCATCTTGAGGTACAGCGCGTGGGCCCCGAGCATCTCGGGTCCGCTGTTCATCACCACCCGGGTCGCCCCGCGCTCGCGCGCGAGCTGAAGGACGTGGCGCGTCAGCTGCTCGCCGATGCCGCGTCCGCGGGCCGAGGGGGCCACCGCGAGCTGACGGAAGTCGAGCTCACCCTCGGCGGCGAGCTCGGACAGGCGCTCGCCGGGCCGCGGGGTCCAGACGGTGCCGACGATCCCGCCGCCGTCGACCGCGACCCACACCTCGCCCTGCTCCACGCGTCCCGCGACGTCGGCGAGCGAGTCCAGGTACGCCTCCGACAGTCCCGCGTAGCTGTGGCGGTAGGCGTCGGCGGTGAGGCGACCGGCCTCGGCGTACTCGGCGGGCTCGACGAGGCGGATGGTCAGGGTCGACGTGGGCTCGGGGGTCATGGCATCCATTCTTCTCTTCGTGGCGCACGACACGGCCCGGCCGCCGAAGGACCGGGCCGTGCGCGGGAGTCAGGACTTCGGGAGTCCGGGAGGGTTGATCTCGCTCTTGTCGACGCCCTCGGACTCGAGGCCCCAGGCGTCGAGCACCTTCGCGTAGGTGCCGTCGGCGATGTAGGCGTTCAGCACGAGGTTGACGGGCTCGATGAGGCCGTTGCCCTTCTTCGTCGCCGCGGCGATGTCGGCCGCGAGCGGCCATCCTCCGGGGATGATGCCGACGAGCTTCGTCTCGCCGGTCTCCCGCGCGGCCCAGGCCGCCGTGGCGTTGGGGCCGAAGGTGGCGTCGACGCGCCCGGACTGCAGCGCGAGCGTCGCGGCGGCGGTGTCGTCGTAGTAGTTCAGTTCGGCGGGAGCCTTGCCGGCGGCGGTGAGCTCCTCGTTCCACTTCAGCAGCACCTTCTCCTGGTTGGTGCCGGAGCCCACCACGATCTTGAGGCCCGAGATGTCGTCGGCCTGCTCGATCTTCGAGATCGAGCTGTCGGAGCGGACGTAGAAGCCCAGCAGGTCCTGACGGTAGCTGGCGAAGTCGTAGAGCTGCTTGCGCTCCTCGGTGACCGTGACGTTCGAGGTGATCAGGTCGTATTTGCCCGATTGGATGCCGAGCGGCCAGTCGGCCCATGCGACCACGACCGGGTTGTACTCGAGGCCGAGCCCCTCGGCGATCAGCTCGCCGAAATTCGGCTCGGTGCCCGCGACGTCGGTCGCGGCGGTGGTGCCCTCGGGCTGGTAGCTGAGCGGCGGGACGAACGCGCCGACCGCCACCGTCAGCTTGCCGGGCTCGATCGGGGTGAAGCCGCTCGCCTTCAGGGCGGCGACGGCCTCGGGTACGGCTTCTCCGGTGATGCGGGGGATGTCGCCGGTGTCGGGGTTCGCCGACGCGGTGGTGTCCGGGGCGGCCGCGGCCTCCGCCTCGGCGGGGCGGTTGAAGATCGCGAGCGAGCCGATGCCGACGATCGCGGCCACCGCGACGACGGCGACGCCGATTGCGATGCCCTGTTTCTTGCTGAGTGCCATTGCTGTGTCTCCTTGAGGGGTGCGGTCGTGCCGCGTTTCGGGTGAGTGGGGGAGTTCGTCGGACGGAGCCCGAAGGGAGGGGGTGGGGTCGGCGCGAGGCGGACGCGCCTCAGCCGAGCACCTTCGCGAGGAACTCGCGGGTGCGCGGATGCTGCGGACGACCCAGCACCTCGTCGGGCGAGCCCTGCTCGATGACGCGGCCGTCGTCGAGGAACACCACGCGGTCGGCGACCTCGCGGGCGAAGCCGATCTCGTGCGTGACGATCACGAGCGTCGTCCCGAGCTTCGCCAGGTCGCGGATGACGTCGAGCACCTCGCCGACCAGTTCGGGGTCGAGTGCGCTCGTCGGCTCGTCGAACAGCAGCACCTTGGGCTGCAGAGCCAGTGCGCGGGCGATCGCGACGCGCTGCTGCTGGCCGCCCGACAGCTGCCGCGGGTACGCCTCCGCCTTGTGCGCGAGTCCGACGCGGTCGAGCAGACCGCGGGCGAGCTCGGCGGCGTCGTCCTTGCTCAGCCGCTTGAGGGCGAGCGGTGCCTCGACGACGTTCTCGAGGGCCGTCAGGTGCGGGAAGAGGTGGAAGTTCTGGAACACGATCCCCACCTGCGTGCGCCGACGCAGGATCTCGCGCTCGCGCAGCTCGTGCAGCTTGCCGTGGCGCAGTTCGTAGCCGATGAACTCCCCGTCGACGGTGACCGATCCGGCATCCACGGTCTCGAGGTGGTTGATTGTGCGCAACAGGGTCGACTTCCCCGAGCCGCTGGGACCGAGCAGCGCGACGACCTCGCCGGGTTCGACGGTCAGGTCGATGCCCTTCAGCACCTCGGTGCCATGGAACGCTTTGTGGACGTTGTGGATCTCGACGAGACCCCGGGTGGCGGTGGTGGTGGCGCTCATGCGCGGACTCCCTTCTCGGGCGCCGGGCGCGCGGCATCCGTCGCCCCCGGCGGTGCGTCGCCCAGGCGCGCCCACTGCGCGCTCACCCACCGGCGGGCCCGCTGCACGGGCGTCGGGGGCAGGGCGCGGGCTGAGCCGCGGGCGTAGTGGCGCTCGATGTAGTACTGGGCGATGCTCAGAATCGTGGTGATGAGCGTGTACCAGACCACCGCGACCAGCAGCAGCGGGATGACGCGGCTGTTGCGGTTGTAGATGACCTGCACGGCGTAGAACAGCTCGGGGATGGCGATCACGAACACCACCGAGGCGCCCTTCACCAGACCGATCACCTCGTTCGTCGCGTTGGGCACGATCGAGCGCATCGCCTGCGGCAGGATGATGCGGAACAGGCGACGGGATGCCGGGATGCCGAGGGCCGCAGCCGCCTCGTGCTGGCCGGGGTCGACCGAGACGAGCCCACCGCGGATGATCTCAGCCGAATACGCCGCCTGGTGCAGCCCGAGGCCCAGGATCGCGGCGGCGAAGGCGCTGACCAGCTGCACCGTGGGGAACTCCACGATCCAGAAGTCGGTGGTGAACGGCGTCCCCAGGCCCAGGGTCGGGTAGAGGTAGCCGAGGTTGTACCAGACGATGATCTGCACCACGAGCGGCACCGAGCGGAAGAACCAGATGTAGCCCCACGCGACGGCGTTCAGCAGCGGCGAGGCCGACAGGCGCCCGAGGGCGAGCACCGTGCCGAGGGTGAAGCCGACGACCGCCGAGATCGCGGTGAGGCTGAGGGTGTACCCGATGCCGATGAGCACCGGCTCGGAGAAGAAGTACTGCGCGAAGGTGCCCCACATGTAGCGGTCGTTCGTGACGAGGCTCCAGACGAACTGGGCGACGACGAACAGCAGCAGGGCGCTGAGGATCCAGCGCCACCAGTGACGGGTGGGGACCACGGCGATCGTGCCGAGGTCGACCTTGTCGGTCGACCCGGCGCGCGGGGCCGTGCGGTCGGCGGGGGCCGGCGCGGTGGTGGTCATGACGTGCTCCTCGGAAGGGCGGTGACGGCGCGGGGCGCCGGTGGGTTGCGTCACGGTACGACGGCGTCGGAGGAGGCCGCGAGACGGCCATTCACACGTCGAAACGACTTGTCGCGCATCGCAATGCGACGCCTCGGGCGGTAACACGCTGGACAGCGCCCGAGGATTCGGGGTAGGCGCGGCGCGGCGGCGGGGATGCTGCGCGGGGCCCTGCGGCGTCGGGTACGTCCGGCTCACGCCGCGGGGCCGCGCCCGCAGCACGGGGCGGCGCACAACTCCTGCATTACCGGTGCCGCGAGTGGTTGCGGGGCGCTGCACCCGCGGTTCTGCAGGAGTTATGCGCGCGTGCCCGGCGCCGCGTGCTGCGTGCCGGGCGTCGGCTCACGCTCCGCGCGGAATCAGCGCGGTCACGGGCGGCCGGCGGGTCGAGGCGGTCTGGGCCGCGCACAACTCCTGCATTACCGGTGCCGCGAGCGGTTGCGGGGCGCTGCACCCGCGGTTCTGCAGGAGTTATGCGCGCGTGCCCGGCGCCGCGTGCTGCGTGCCGGGCACCGGGCGTCGGCTCACCCTCCGCGCGGAACGCGCGCGGTCACCCGTGGCCGGGTGGCCGGCGGGCCGGGTGGCCGGCCGGTCAGGCCGGTCGGTGCCGCGCACAACTCCTGCATTACCTGCGCCGCGAGTGGTTGCGGGGCGCTGGATCCGCGGTTCTGCAGGAGTTCTGCGCACCGGCTCACCCCTCGCCGCGCCGCCCGCCGCCTCAGGCTCCGCGCCGCGCCGGCCGCCGGCTCAGGCTCCGCGCCGTCACCCGCGGGCCTGCCCCGCCCGCCGCCTCACGCTTCGCGCAGGATCCGCGCCGTCACCCGCGTGCCGAACGCGAGCGCCTCCACCGGCACGCGTTCGTCGGCGGCGTGGAACTGCCCGAACACGTCGAAGTTCGCGGGCACGCGCAGCGGCACGAAGCCGTAGCCGCGGATGCCGAGCCGGCTGAGGTGCTTGTTGTCGGTGCTCGCCGGCAGCAGATACGGCACGACCACCCCGTCGGCATCCTCCGCGGTGATCGCCCGCTGCAGCACCTCGACCAGGGGCGCATCGACCGGTGCCTCGATCGCGGCGATGTCGCGCGCCCACGTCACCTCGATGTCATCGCCGACCACGGCGGCGAGCTCCGCGCGTACCGCGTCGTGCTGCCCGGGCACGATCCGCACGTCGAGCGTCGCGCTCGCCGCCGCGGGGATGACGTTGGCCTTCCCTCCCGCCGCGAGCACCGTGGGCGAGGCGGTGTTGCGCATGCCCGCGTCGATGAGGGATGCCGCGAACCCCAGGTCGTCGAGACGCCCGCCCGCGCGCTCCCAGGTGTCGACGAACCGCTCGAGCGCGGCCGTGCGGACCACGGGGAACGCGTGCGCGCCGACCGCGGCGACGGCCTGCGCGAGGCGCACGACGGCGTTGTCGGCGGTGGGACGGGACCCGTGCGCGGCGCGGCCGCGGGCGGTGAGCGTCGCGGTCGAGACGCCCTTCTCGGCCGTGGCGACGAGGTAGGCGCGCCGGTCGCCGGGAAGCGGCAGCGAGAACCCGCCCACCTCGCTGATGGCCTCGGTCGCACCGGCGAACAGCTCGGGGCGGTGCTGCACGATCCAGCGTGCGCCCCACACGCCCCCGGCCTCCTCGTCGGCGAAGAACGCGAAGACGAGGTCGCGCCGGGGCACGATCCCCTCGCGCCGGAACGACCGCGCGATCGCCAGTAGCATCCCGGCGAAGTCCTTCATGTCGACCGCGCCGCGTCCGTACAGGATGCCGTCGTGGATCTCCGCCCCGAAGGGCGGGTGGGTCCAGTCGGCGGCGTCGACCGGCACGACGTCGAGGTGCGCGTGGGCGACGAGGGCACCGGCATCCGGATCCGAACCCGCCAAGCGGGCGATCACGCTCGCGCGTCCCGGAACGGGCTCGACCAGGGCGGTCTCGTATCCCGCGTCCTCGAGCTGCGCCTGCACGAACCGCGCCGCCCGGGTCTCGCCGTCGCCGATCGTGGCGGGATCTCCGGTGTTGACGCTGTCGATGCGGATCAGGGCGCGGATGAAGTCCAGCGCCTCCGTCTCGAGGGGCGACACGGGTCAGTGCTCGTGGGGGCGGGCGTCCTCGCCGAGCTTGAACGCGAGGCGTCCGTGCGCGTAGCCGCCGCCCGCGCGGATCGCGGTGGCGACCCAGGCGGCCTCGGCGAGCTCGGCCTCGGTGGCTCCGGCCTTGACCGCGTTCTGCGAGTGCCCGTCGATGCAGTAGACGCACTGCGTCGTGATGCCGACGGCGAGGGCGATGAGCTCGCGGTACTTCAGCGGGATCTCGCGGCCCTCGGGGGCGAAGACGGCCTGGTCGAACGCGGCGAACGCGGCGAGGATGTCGGGCGTCTCGTTCTTGTAGACCTTCGTGTAGGTCTTGTCGGCAGTGCGGTCGAAGTATTCGGACATGGGCTCTCCAGGTCGAAGGGGTGGGGCGGATGCCACGCCCCACCGTAACCACCGCGTTCCGGCGCCGAGCGGTGCCGTCGTCACGCGCGGTCACACGCCGCCGCGTCGCATCATCCGCACCCGCACCCGTACCCGTGCGGAACTTCTGAGCGATCGCTCGGTCGCGGTCCGGTGCGGGGCCGCCCGGCCCGGATGCCCCGAGATCTCCGGAGTTCCGCACGCGCCGGAGCCGGAACCCGCGCGGGAACCGGCACCGGCCCGGGCGTCAGTGCATGATCATGCCGCCGGTGACGTTGATCGCCTGGCCGGTCAGATAACCGCCCGCCGGGGAGGCCAGGAAGTGCGTCACCCCGGCGACGTCCTCCGGGATGCCCAGGCGACCCAGCGGCGATTTCGCGCTCCACGCGGCCACGTCGGCCTCCGATCGGGTGTCGGCGCCCATCTCGGTGAGCACGTACCCGGGGCACACCGCGTTGACGGTGACGCCGTGGCATCCCCATTCCTGCGCTCCGGCGCGCGTGAGGGCGACGACCGCGGCTTTCGAGGCGGCGTAGTGGGCCTCGCCTCCGCCGCCGTGCTTGGCGGCCATGCTCGCGATGTTGACGATCGAGCCGCGACGGGCCTCGAGCATCGTCGGGGCGACGGCCTGCATCGTGATCAGGGTGGCGCGCGCGTTGATGTCGATCACGCGGTCCCAGTCGTCGACGCTGATGTCGAGCAGCGCGGTGTGCTGGAAGATCCCGGCGCAGTTCACGAGCACGTCGATCCCGCCGAGGGCCTCGACCGCCTCGCCGACCGCGCGTCGCGTGTCGAGGGGGTCGCGCAGGTCGACGGCGATGAAGGCGGATGCCGCGGGGCCGGCCGGAGCGCGACGGTCGAGCACCGCGACCCGGGCCCCGTCGTCGACGAAGCGCTGGACGATCGCGGCGCCGATGCCGCCGGAGCCTCCCGTGACGATGACGCGCTGCGACATGATGCTCCTCCCGCGGGCGTCGGGTCGCCCTGGCGGTCACGGTACGCCCGGGGGCGAACGCGGCGGCGACGGCGCTGTTTCGCGGGCGTAACGCTCCTCAGGCGAGCAGTGCCCACACCGCCGCGGCATCCACCTCGAGCCGCGCGTCGGTGCCGCGCGAACGCCACGCATCGCGATCGAACACGAACGCCCGCTCGACCTCGAGCACGTACAGGCGCTTGGTGGGCACCCCCAGCACGGGGGACGGATCGTCGTCGCCGGCGTCGCGGGGGAGTCGCGCGGCCAGCACGTCCCGCACCGCCGAGGCCTCGGCATCCACTTCCCGAGCCGCGAAAGCCAGCTGCACGCCGTCGGCGTCGGCGAGGGTCGCCGCCGGGTCGAATACGACCCCGGATGCCACGCCCGACGCCGCGATCGCCCGCGCGTGCCGCGACGAGACGTCGGACTCGACGTACAGGCCGCGGGGGAGGAGTCGGTACTGCGCGGCCGCCGTCCACGGGCCGTCGGCGTCGGCGGTTCCGATCACGACGAACCGCTGGGCGGCGAGGATCGCCGCGGCGCGCTGCACGGGGGAGTCCATGCGGCCATCGTCGGGGGCGCGCGCGACGCGGGTGTTTCCACGCCGTAACGCTTGCGATGCGCGCGTCGTGTCGCCCCTCGGGCGCGCCTACGCTCGCTCTCGGCGGTCCGTCCGGCGCCGCGCCGAAGCGACCAGTGAGGAAACCCGTGAGCGACGACGTCCACCCGGCCATCACCGACCCCGACGTGCGCGCGCACCTGGCGCGGCTCGCCGCGCAGGCCGGCACGATCCCCTCGGGGGCGACGGATGCCGACGGCGACGACGCCGCACGCCTCGCCGAGCTCCGCGCCAATCCGTCGTGGGTGCGGTCGCCCGACGACGACACCGTCGAGTCGATCGACCTGGATGCCGACGGCCTCGCCCTGCGCCTGTACCGCCCGCGTGCGGGGCACCGGGGAACCCTCGTCTTCGCGCACGGCGGAGGCTGGGTCGCCGGCGACCTCGACAACAACGACGCCCTCTGCCGCGCGCTCGCGACCGCGACCGCCACGCAGGTGCTGAGCGCCGACTACCGCCTGGCGCCCGAGCACCCCTTCCCCGCCGGTCTCGACGATCTCGACCGCGTCCTGCGTTTCGCCGCCTCCGGGGCGGGCGGTCTGACCGACCCCGCCCTGCTCGGCGTGGCCGGGCACAGCGCGGGAGGGAACCTCGCCGCAGCCCTCGCCCTGCGCTCGCGCGAGGGTCGGGCTCCCGGCATCCGGGTGCAGGTGCTGCTGTGTCCGGTGCTCGACGCGCCCGATCCCGATCGCCCCAGCTACCGCGCGCACACCGCGAACCTGCCGCTGACGGCGAAGGGGATGCAGTGGTACTGGGGGCTGTACCTCGGCGGCGCCGCGGATGCTGCGCCGGGTGTGGAGGCTTCGCCGGGAACGGATGCTGTGCGGACGGGCGCCGGTGCTTCGCCGCGGCCGAATGCTGTGCGGACGGGCGCCGGTGCGCCGCCGCGGCCGGATACCGCGGGCTCGGTGCCCGTCGAAGCGGCGCCGCTGCGCGCCGCCGCTGTCGACGCGGCGGCGCCGGCCGTGCTCGTCGCGGCCGAGGTCGACCCGCTGTCGGACGAGGCGGAGGAGTACGCCGATCGCCTCGCGGCATCCGGGGTCCCCGTCACGTTCGTGCGGAGGGCGGGTGTTCCGCATCTGTTCCTGGTGTTCCCGTCGACGCCCGCGCGCGACGAGGTGCTCGCGCAGATCGCGCCGGCGGTGCGGGCGGCGTTCGCCTGAGCTCTGCGCACCCTCGTCCCACTTGTGGGGGGTTGGGCGGCGCTGCACCGGCCACTTCTGGGACACGCATTGCTAGAAGTGGGACGAGGCCTCGAGGGGGCGTGGCTCTCGCGCGGCCTCCGCGCCCCCTTGTCCCACTTGTGGTGGGTTGGGCGGCGCTGCACCGGCCATTTCTGGGACATGCACCGTCAGAAGGGGGACAACCACCACCACGACCACCCTCCGCAAAACCCCCGCCCCACGCCCGGAACACCGCGGAAACACGCCATTGTTACCGTCATCAACATGTCGCTCCTGGTCACGAATGCACGTCTCATCACGGTCCCCGCGGGCACCGACGACCCCGGCTACATCGAGCGCGGATACATGCTCGTCCGCGACGGCCGCATCGCGGCGATCGGCGCCGGCGACCCCGACCCGGGCGTCACCGCCGACGAGATCCTCGACGTCGACGGCAAGTTCGTCGCCCCCGGTTTCGTGTCGAGCCACAGCCACCTCTTCACGAGCGGCTCGCGCGGGCTCGGCGTCGACCAGACGCTCTACGGCTGGTGCACGTCGATGTTCAGCGTGCTCAACAACGCCTCACCCGACCAGATCTACTGGGCGACGCTGCACGGCTCGCTCGACTTCCTCGCTAACGGCGTGACCACGGCGTACAACTTCACCGACCCACTCCTGCCCTGGGAGCCGATGGTCGACGGCAAGCGCGCCGACGGCGGCGGCATTCTGCGCGATCACGCCTGGCACACCCGGCAGGCCGACGGATGCCACGACGCCGGGCTCCGCTTCGTCGACTCGATCGCCCTGGATGCCACCGTCGGCACCGACGAGGAGATCTTCGCGCGCTTCGAGGCTTCCCTCGATCACGTTCTCGCGATGGACCCCGACATCGCCCTCGGTGCCTCGATCATGGGGCAGGTGCAGTGGTCGACCCGGCCGGATGCCGCCGAGATCGAGGTCGCGGTCATGGACCGCTTCGGCGTCACGAACCAGGCGCACTTCCTCGAGACGTACGAGGCGATCGAGCACCAGCAGACGAAGTTCCAGCTGTACAAGAACGCCGGAGCCCTCCGTCCCGGCATGATGTTCGGCCACTTCATCCAGACGACGCCCGAGATCATCGCGGATGCCGCTGCCGGCGGCGCCAGCATGTCGTGGCAGCCGGCATCGAACGGGCGTCTCGCATCCGGGATCGCGCACGTGCCCGAGATGCTCGATCAGGGCATGAAGGTCGGCATGGGCCTCGACGATCAGGCCTGCACCGATGTCGCCGACCCGTGGCAGAACATGCGCATGGGCATGTTCATGCAGCGCGCTCGCACCCACGACCCGCTGTCGATGATGCCGGAGCGCGTGCTGCGCCTGCACACGCTCGGGGGCGCGGAGATCATGGGCGTCGACGACCGCGTCGGCAGCCTCGAGGTGGGCAAGTTCGCCGACTTCGTGGTGGTCGACCCGCGTCTCCCCGACGTCGGTCCGCTGTGGAACCCCGTCCGCAGCTACGTGCTCGCGTGCGGCCTGCGCAACCTGAAGCAGGTGTACGTCGGCGGGAAGCTGGTGAACGAGGACGGCGTCTCGACGAACCCTCTCGCCGCGGAGGCCTCGGCCGTTCTGCACGAGCAGCTGCCCGCCCTGGCGGAGGAGTTCGGCGTCATCCTCTGAGGGGGAATTGCCGCGAGGGGCCGGTCAGAGCTCGATGATGACCGGGATGATGTTCGACCAGGCGGTGTTGTTCGTCGGGTCGTCGTCGCGGCCGGTGCCGTCATCGAGGGCGGCTTTCAACCGGCAGGTGATGTTCGAGGGATCGTCGAAGGCGTACGTGAAGGTGAAGGTGAAGGCGACGGTCGTCGTCTCTCCGGCGGCGAGCGGACCCGCGTGCACGAAGACCGTGGCGTCGGGGTCGGACGTGGTGTCGATGGTCCACCCCGTGGCCGACGCCAGGGCGAAGTCGGTGGCTTCGTCGACATGGGGGATGCGGAACGTGACGTCGCCGCCGGACAGGCCGCTGCCTGAGAGGTTCTGCACGTCGACCCGCCCGGTGAGCCGGGTCGGGACGTTCTGGGGTACGGCGTAACCGGGAACCTCGATGGAGAAGGCGAGGGCCAGGTCGATCGTCGGTCTGGGCGTCGGGGTCGGGGTGCGCGTGGGTGTCGGCTCGGGCGCCGGGGTCGTCGTCGGCGTCGTCGTCGGCGTCGGCGCGGGTGTGGACGTCGAGGCCGGTGTGGGCGTCGGGGTCGGCGCGGGAACCGCTGATGCGCTCGGTGCCACGGGGGAAGCGGCGAGGCAGTGCGCGGTGTCGGCGTGCGCGGGCGAGGAGGCGGTGGCGCCGGCGACCAGAGTGACGGCGACGACGAGAAGTGACGCGCTCGCAGCGCGGTGCGCCGCGCGCCCCCGCGTCCGGCGGGTGAGCACCGCCGCACCCAGGACGAGAAGGGCGATGCCGATGACGAGTGTCCCCGCGTCGACCCCGATGCCGGTCGCCGCGAGAAGGCAATCGCCGGTTCGGTCCGTGATCGCGGCGTGGTCCATGGTCGGGGTCCTCGGGTTCGGGGCGTCGGTGCGGTGTCGATCCGAACTGACAACTCTGCCCGGGGGTGGTCACGGTCTGCACCCGCGCCGAAAGGCTCCTCGCTATCCTTCGCGCTCAGCGAGAGGAGAGCACGGCCGGGAGGTCCTCTCGAAGATCGGTCGAGTTCACCCGGTGGGTGACCCTGGGGGCCTGGAGCCCTCCCCCTCTTGAGTGCGCGGAACGAGGGCGGCGGTGCTCACGCGCCCTCCCGCCTCCCGACCCGCAGCACCGCCTCGCCCGCCGCGGCGATCGCCGCGGCCAGAGCCAGCGACACCGCGATCGTGACCAGGGCCGCGGCCGGGCCCGTGGCATCCAGTGCCGCTCCCGCGATCACGCCGCCGATCGGAACGCCGAGCGACATCGCGGCGGTGGGATACGCGAGGGTCTCGGTCACGCGCCCCTCGGGAGCGCGGCCGGATGCCACCAGGATCCCCGACACCATCACCGGCGACACCGCGAGCCCGAGCAGCAGGATCACCCCGAACAGCACGAGAGCCGACCCCTGCGCGAACGGCAGGGCGAGGGCGACCGCGCAGGCGAGCGCCGCGAAGAGGATGTAGCGCGCGGCGGGGGAGAGTCTCCAGGTCCGCGCTCCGGTGACGACCGACCCGATCGCGATCGCGACGGCCAGCGCGCTGAACGCGGGGCCCGCGAGCCACGGCCGCTCGCTCATCTCCGCCCAGCCGACCAGGCTGACGTCGAAGGATCCGAACACGCCGCCGAGGGCGATGCACGCGATCGCGATCGGGATCACTCCCGCGGGCGGCAGCACCAACCCGCGCCGGGGACCGCGCGGCGTCGGCGCCGGTTGCGTGCCGCGCTGCGCGGCGAGCCACACCCCGCCGATCACTCCGAGCCCGAGCGAGCCGAGCATCGCCACGGCGGGATCGATCGCGGCGGCCACCGCGGTGATGGCCGGCGGCCCCGAGATGAACACCATCTGATCGGCGATCGTCTCGAGCGCGAGAGCGGGGGTGCGCTGCGACTCCGGCGCGAGCACCGTCCACCGCGCGCGGACGGCCGAGGTCAGGTCGGGAGTCGCCGCCCCCGTGACGAACGCGGCCGCGAGCCACGTCCAGAACGGCGCCCCCGTGAGCACGAGGGCGAGGAACCCGGATGCCGCGAGCACGAGGCATGCGAGCGAGATCAGGATGACGCGGGCCTGGCCGTGCCGGTCCATGCGAGACGACCACAGGGGAGCGGCGACCGCCATCCCGCCGACGAGCGGGGCCACGACGAGTCCGGCGGAGGCGAAGCTGCCGGTCGCGGAGGAGACCAGCAGGATGATGCCGAGCGACAGCGTCGCCCGCGGGAAACGCGCGAGGATGCCCGCGGCGACGAAGCTCCGCGCCCCGGGCAGGCGCAGCACCTGCCCGTAGGCTCGGACGCCCCGTGCCGGTTCGGCGGACACGCTCACGCGCGCGCCGCCCGCTCGGCGGCATCCGGTACCGGCCCCGTGTCGACGCCTGCACAACTCCTGCGATATCCGGGTCTCGCGGGATCCAGACGCGCCCCCGACCGGCTCGTGCAGGAGTTGTGCCGCACGGGCCGGAGGCCAGCCGCCACGCGCAGGGCGGCGGGCTCGCGCCTCGCGGACGCACAACTCCTGCAGAACGCGCGCCGCGAAGCCGTTCCGAGGCTCGCGGGCCGGATCTGCAGGAGTCGTGCCCGCCCCGAACCCCTCACGCCGTGTAGTCGAATCGGCTGATCTCCTCGAGCGCCTCGACGACGAACGAGACGCTGTCCTCGAACAGCTGCGCTCCGTGCGCGGCGTTCGCGCCCGTGGGATCGCCGAGGACGCCGGTCGGGCCGAAGTCGTTCGACAGCCACCCGAACGTGACGGGCTTGCCGTTGAACCCGATGTGCCGGAAGTCGCCGATGTGCGCGGGCACGGTCGCCTCGAATTTCGACGCGTCCACGAGCTCGGGCCGCAGGTGCATGATCATGCTCGTCTCGCCGTGTCCGGCGTGGATGCCCGTGCCGTGCTCGTTCGGACCCCCGTCGGTGCCGTCGAACGAGGGAACGCGCGCGGCCGGCATGAAGAACGTGCGCAGGCCGAAGCGGCGGCGGAGCTCCCGGTTCGCGACGTTCAGCAGGGCGACGTTGCCGCCGTGCCCGTTGAGGAAGACGAGCGTGCGGGCGCGGGTCGTCAGCAGCGAACGGCCGATGTCGACGATCGTCTGCATCATCGTCTCGGGCGTGAGCCACAGCGTCCCGGGCGCCCACGAGTGCTCGTCCGACTTCGTGATCGACAGGGCCGGCAGCTGCCAGACGTCCAGGCCCTGCGCGGCGGCCCGTGCGACGGCGGCCGTCGCGGAGGCCTCGGCGACGATGGCATCCGTCGCCAGGGGCAGATGCGGCCCGTGGTGCTCGATCGCTCCGGTGGGCAGGACCACGATCGACTTCTCGGTGAGGGCCTCGGCGGCGGCGGGTCCGCTCAGCTCGGCCAGCAGACGGGTCATGAGATGATCGCTCCCTTGCGCGCGCCGGCGTAGTCGGGGTCGAGCTTGCCGGGGTTCAGCAGCCCGTTCGGGTCGGTCGAGCGCGCGGTCTCGACGGTCTGCTCGACGTTGAAGTCGACGTTCCATTGGTGCGGGTTGTGCACGCCCACGCCGATCGCGTTCAGCTCGGCGATGCCGCGGTACACGTCCTCCTCGCTGACGTAGGGCGCGGCGAGCATGCCGATCGGGAACGCCTTGGTCGACTCGATGTGCAGGTGCGAGCCGGGGAACACGGCCTCGACCGCGGCGATGTCGTCGGCGAGCGGCGCCCCAGCCACCTCGAGGTGGAACACTTCGTGCGGCTGGCTCTTCTGGTACCACTCGATCGGGTGGTTGTAGCTGAGCATCGACAGGCGGATGCTGGCCTGCGGCCCCTCGCGCACCGCCTCGACGCGGCCGCCCGCGCCCTCGATGATCCCGGTCACGGTCTCGATCTGGTCGGCATCCAGGATCACGCGCAGACTCGACCGACCCTCCGGAATCGCCTCGTCGGAGGGGAGGGATGCCGAGATCTCGGGCCCGTCGCCCGACACCAGCCGGGGCGAGGGGTCGAGGTTGCCGATCGTCTGCACGACCGAGAGGGTCCCCGCGAAGTCGGGGAAGCTCGCCCACAGCCCGCGCCATTCGCGCAGCGGCTCGAGACGGACGGTCGCGCGCACGATGACGCCGGCGGTGCCGTAGTTGTGCACGTACTTCTGGGCCTCGTCGCCCTCGACGTGGTGGATCTCGTCGCTGCCGTCGGCGTGCACGACGTCGAGGGCGGCGACGAAGCCGCGGTCGTTGGATCCGTGCTCGATCGAGCCGGTGCCGCCCGAGCCTCCGGAGAGGAAGCCGCCGAGGGTCGACTGCGCGGTGGAGGGGTACATCCACAGCGCCTGTCCCGCGGCCCACGCGGCCTGCTCGAGCAGGACCATCGGGGTGCCGGCCTCCGCGGTGATGTAGCCGTCGCCGACCTCGACGATGGCCTTGGCGCGCGTGGTGTCGACGACGAGGCCGCCGTGCATCGGGATGGCCTGGCCGTAGTTGCCGGTGCCCTTGCCTCGCACGGTCACGGGGACGCCGTGGCGGGCGGCCGCGGCGACCGCGGTGGCGATCTGCTCGGCGTTCTCGGCGAAGACCACGAGGTCGGCGAGGCCGAGGGGGAGTTTGGCGGCGATGATCGGCGACATCGGCGATCCGTCGACGCTGGCGCGTTCGCGCACGCGCGGTTCGGTGCTGACGGCGGCGGGGCCGAGCAGGTCGAGCAGGTCGTCCTCGAGGGAGAGGACGCGGGTGGCGGTGTCGCTCATGGGTGGTTCTCCGGGTGGAACGGATGCCGCGATGCGGCGTGCGGGAGGAGTCTGTGTCGCAGGTGACTCGCGAAACGGCATCGCGCTGACGAGTCGGTTGCAGGCTGTCGCCGAGGTGTCAGCGCGGTGCGGTCTCGCGAGGGAGCCCGCCGAGCGGCCCGGCCCGCGCGAGGCGGACCGGGCCGTCGGGTCAGAACGAGATCGAGGTGTCGATGAACTCGTTCGTGTAGAGGTCGGCCGGGGTGTAGCCCGACGCCGGCGGGGTGCCGAGGTCGGTGTAGACCTTGCTCGCCTTGTCGAAGAAGTCCGCGAAGCGGTCGTCGTCGAAGTTGCCGTAGGTCGAGTCGGGGCCGTCGCCGACCAGGCCGAGGTCGATCTGCGTCTTGACCGAGTAGTCGGCCACACCCTGGGTGTAGGTCCAGCCGGTGGCGTACTCGTCGACGAGCTTCAGGATGAGGTCGTTCGTCGCGGACGGGTCCTTGTAGTACGCGACGCCGGCCTTCTGCAGCACGGGGACGAGCTTCGACAGGCAGGGCGAGAGCTTGTCGAAGTCAGCGGCCTTCACCGACATCGACGACTGGTAGGTCTGCCATCCGGCGTCGTGGATCAGCGCGAAGTCGACGGGCTTGCCCCACGCCGAGACCTCGTTCTGGTACACGTACGGCTCGGCCGAGGCGAAGCCCTGCTGCATGTCCTTGCCGCCCGCGGCGACGAAGTTCGAGGGCGTGCCGTCGTACGAGCCGTCGAGGATGGACGCGTCGGCGAGACCCGCGCTCTTGAGGTACTCGATGTAAGCCGACCCGTCGAAGTAGCGCCACACGCCGCCCTTCGCCGACAGGGCGCCCTTGACGTCGTCGATGGTCTTGACGTCGGGGTAGGTCGCGGGGTCCCACATCACCATGGTCGGGCTGATGTCGAGCGGGGCGAAGACGGCCTTGGTGGGCGTGGTCGACGAGAGCTGGATCGCCTCGTCGGTGCTGACGTAGCCGAGGGTGATCTTGTCGTCCTGGTACATCTGCGCCGAGACCGTCTGGAAGCCGATCGCGGGTCCTCCGGCGCGGATCTCGAGGTTGACGCCGGTGTACTCGCCGTCCGACATCAGGGGGCCGGTGACGGCCTTGGTGTTGGCGTCGATCGTGTAGTCGTCCTTGATCATCTCGTAGAGGTGACCGTGCTCGGACTCGGGGTTCCAGTCGGTCTGCACGACGATCGTCGAGGGGCAGTCCGCCGACAGGTCGACGGCGCCGATCGGCATGTCGGTGGCCGGGGCGGCCTGCTCGGCGGCGCTTCCGGCGCACGAGGTCAGGGTCAGGGCGATCGCGACGGCGCCGGTGACGGCGGTGCCGCGGAGGAGGGTGGAGCGCTGCATGCTGGTTCGCTTTCTGTGACGAGGTGGAGCTCGGGTGCGGGAGATGAAGCTGCGGGTTTTCGGGTACGCCGGATGCCGCCTCCCGCACGTGCGTGCGGGAGGAGCTGCGCTGCGGCATCCGGGGGTCTAGAGGGCGCTCTCGTACCAGCGGCCGACGGCCACCTTCGACAGCCAGCCGAAGAACGCGAAGATCGCGACACCGAGGAGGCAGGCCGCGAGGATGGCGGCGAACAGCTCGGCGCTCTGCAGGCGCGACTGGTAGTTGGCGATGAGCGAGCCGATGCCCGGCTCGCCGCGGCGGAAGAAGTAGTCGCCGACGATCGCGCCGATGACCGAGAGGCCCGCCGAGGTGCGCATGCCGACGAAGATCGAGGGCAGGGCGGCCGGCAGGGTGAGCTTGGTGAGCACGGTCCACTTGTTCGCCTTCTGCAGGCGGAACAGCTCGCGCTGCGACTTGTCGACCGACTGCAGGCCGAACAGCGTGTTCGACACCATCGGGAACAGGGCGATCAGGACGCAGACGATGACGCGCGCCGTGAACTCGTAGCCGAACCAGAAGCCGACGAGGGGCACGAGGGCGAGGATCGGGATGCACTGCAGCATCACCGCGTAGGCGTACGTCGAGCGCTCGACCCAGCGCGCCAGAGACATCGCGATGGCCCAGCCGATGCCGAGGATCATCGCCACGGCGAGGCCCGTGAGCGCGACCCCGGTGGTGCGGAACAGGGCGACCCAGATGTCGGCGCCGACCTGCGGGTCGAAGAACCCGAGCGTGAACATCTCGTGGGGCATCGGCATGAGGAAGCCCTTGCCCGACGCGGCCAGGGCGATCGACACGGCGTACCACCCGCCGAGGAGCACGACGAGAACCGCGAGCGGGGGTCCGATGACGGCGGCGCGGGCTCCGAAGCCGCGTCGGCGGCGGGCGGTGCGGGGGCGGGGCGGCTCGATCGGAGGGATGGATGCCGGGGGTACGGTCGCCTGGTCGACGACCGGCTCAGCGGAGGTGGTGCTCATGAGTGTCCTTCCCGGAGGGCGTGGGAGACCTCGCCGACGAGCTTCGCGAACTCGGCGGTGTAGCGGATCTCGGGGTCGCGCGGCATGTCGAAGGGGACCTCGAAGGTGTCGACGAGGTGGCCGGGGCGTCCCGACATCACCACGACCTTCGTGGAGAGGTAGATGGCCTCCGAGACCGAGTGGGTGATGAAGAGCCCCCCGAACTTCTGCTCGACGAAGATCTTGATGAGTTCGTCGTTCAGGCGCTCGCGGGTGATCTCGTCGAGCGCTCCGAAGGGCTCGTCGAAAAGGAAGAGCTCGGGGTCGAGGGTGAGCGAGCGGGCGAGCGAGGCGCGCATCTTCATGCCGCCCGACATCTGCTTCGGCAGGTGCTTCTCGAAGCCTTTGAGGCCGACGAGGTCGATCGCCCACTGGGCCTTCGGGGTGCGCACGCGCTTGGGCTGCCAGTTGAGCTCGGCGAGCAGTTCGACGTTGGCCTGCACGTCGCGCCAGGGCAGCAGGGTCGCGTCCTGGAAGACGTAGCCGATGCGATCGGTGTTGACCGTCGCAGTGCCCTCGCTGGCGGACTCGAGGCCCGAGGCGATGCGCAGGAGCGTCGACTTGCCGCAGCCCGAGGGGCCGACGACGCTGACGAACTCGCCGCGCTCGACGGTGAGGTCGACGCCCGAGAGGGCGGTGGTGCCGTTGGGGAACGTCATGGCGACGTTGCGGAAGTCCAGGATCGGCGCGGTGGGATCCGCGACGGATGCCGGGGCGGGAGAGGCCAGGGTCACGGGGCGCTCACTTTCCGTGGGGTCGGGTCAGGACGCCGTCGCGGGTGCGGCGGTGCGGGTGGGGACGGATGCCGCGGTCTCGGTCGAGACGGTCGTGCGGCTGACGAGGCGACCGCGGTGGATCACCACGCGGTCGGCGCTGGCGAACGCGACGGCGTCCCCCAGCGAGGCGGCTTTCACCGCGACGAGGTCGGCGCGGGCGCCGGCGACGGGCCCCGCGAACGGCAGGCCCATCACGTCTCGCGCGCCGGTCGTGACGGCCTCGAGAGCGTCCTCGGGGGCGAGGTGTCCGGCGCTGACGAGCAGCGACGCGGTCTCGAGGTGGTCGCAGCGACCGACCGGATTGAACGGGTCGCGCACGTTGTCGGCGCCGGCGGCGACGCGCACTCCGGCGGCCTTGAGGCGGCCGATCGGCGCGATGCCGCGGGGGACGGCGTGGTCGGTGTCCCACCCCTGAAGGTAGAGGTTGGTGATGGGCAGGGCGATCACGCCGATGTCGGCCGCGCGCACGTCGGCGGCGAGGGCGACGAGGTCGGTCGCGGGCATCATGCTCAGACGCACGCAGTGTCCGGCGGAGCGCGGACGGTGCCACCCGGTGACGGCCCGCGCGTAGGCGGCCAGGGTGTCGGCGCCGGCGAGGCTCTCGTCGGTGTGCAGGTCGAGGCCCACGTCGCGACGTCGCGCGAGGGCGATGAGGCGCTCGAGGTCGGCGATCGGGTCGTCGGCGAGGTGCGGGGCGCCGCCGACGAGGTCGACGCCGGCGTCGAGCGCGGCCTCGAACACCTCGTCGGCGATCGTGGGTCCGCCGAGGGCGACGAGCTCGATGTCCATGAGCCCGTCGAGTTCGTCGCGCAGGCGCACGAGGGCGCGCACACCGGCCAGCGCGTCGTCGCCGCGCAGCAGGTCGACGTGCGTGCGCACGGAGGTGATCCCGGATGCCAGCATCCGCAGCGCCGTGGAACGGGCCCGGCGCAGCGTGTCGTCTTCGTCGAGGGTGAGGGCGTAGGCGTGCCAGCTCTCGATCGCGCGTTCGAGGTCGCCGAACGGGGGGCGGATGGCATCCCACGACTGGGACTTGTCGAGGTGCGCGTGCGGTTCGGCGGCGGCCGCCGTGATGAGGTAGCCGGTCAGGTCGAGGACGACGCCGTCGGTGTCGGGGAGCGGGCTGCCGGCCGGAACCACCGCGACGACCTCGTCGCCGTCGAGCGCGATGTCGACGGTCGCGCCGGAGGCGAGGCGCGCGCCGCGCAGGGCGGCGATGGTGACGGGTGGAGCGGCAGACACGGGGGCCTCCGGGGGACTCGGGAAGACAGACGTCGAGAGGGGAGCCACGGCAGTGGGGCGCGCCGTCTGAGCGGCGGTTCCAGTGTTGGTGTGACCAACATCCGGCGTTGATCCGATGCTAGGAAGCGTGCGTTTCCGCCGTATTTCTCCCGCGTGACCCTCGTGACAAACATGTCGGACAGGCTGTGCGGCCCCTCGCCCGCGCCTGCGCGCCCCGCCGCCTGCACTCCGCGCCGCGTCCTTCGCGCCGCCCGCGAGAACAGGTGATCGTGCGGGAACAGGATGCGACGACGCGGTTCCGTCCTGCTCCGGGACGATCCCCTGGGTCGGACCGCACGCGCCGGGTGCCCGGCAACCGGCGGGCCCCCGCCGAGCTCAGAGCTCCAGCGTGATCCGCTCGCACGCCGCGCGCGAGACGCACGGCATCATCGTGCGGTTGGCATCCTGTTCCTCCGGAGAGAGCACCGAATCGCGGTGCTCGATCTCGCCGTCGACGACGGCGACCTCGCACGTTCCGCAGGTTCCCACCCGGCAACTCGAGGGCACCACGATGCCGTTCTCCTCGAGGACGTCGAGGATCGACCGCTCCGGCGGCACCGTGACCGTCAGCCCCGACATCATGAGGTCGACCTCGAAGGGCTCCGACCACACGGGCGGGCCGAGAACCTTCGCCTCGAACCGCTCGACGTGCAGGCTGCCGCGGGGCCAGACCGACATCGTGGCGTCGAGGGCGTCGAGCAGCCGGGTGGGACCGCACGCGTACACGACCGTGCGCGCGACGGGCGTGCCCAGTCGGTCGTCGATGTGGAGTCGGCGCCCCTCGTCGCCGGCGAACACCTCGACGCGCTCGCCGTACCGCGTCTCGAGCTCGTCGACGAACGCCATCGTCGAGCGCGATCGTCCCACGTAGAGCAGCGTCCAGGCGACGCCCGCGGCCTCGGCGGCCTCGACCATCGGCAGGATCGGCGTGATCCCGATACCGCCCGCGACGAACACGTACGACCGGCCCGCGGTGGGGGCGAAGAGGAAGTGGTTCGCGGGTCCCCGCACGCGCAGCGTCTCTCCGACGTGCGCGTTCTCGTGCAGCCACACCGAGCCCTCGCGCTCGCGCAGGACGCCGATGCGCCAGGTTCCGCGCGCCGACGGCGATCCGCACAGCGAGTACTGCCGCTCGATCCCCCCGGGCAGCACGACGTCGATGTGCGCCCCGGGCGACCAGTGCGGCAGCGTGCCGGTCGTGCGCTCGAGGTCGAGCACGACGATTCCGTCGGCGGCATCCCGTCGCTCGCGGACCACGGCCTCGAAGCTCACCCCTGCACTCACGCGTTCTCCTTCTCGGTCAGACGTCGGTCGGGTCGTCGGCGCCGTCGCCGTGCACGACCTCTTTCACGATCAGCAGGCGGTAGGGCGTGCCGTCGGGGGAGTGCCAGCGGTGCGGCGTGCCGGAGCGGCAGTAGACGGAGTCGCCCACGTGCAGCGTGCGCTCGCCGAAGGGACCGAACGAGATGACGACGGAGCCCTCCAGGACGGTGAGGAACTCGTCTTCGTCGTGCACGTAGTGATCGCCCGGCTGGGGGTTGGAGCCGGTGAACTCGAGCGGCTCGAAGCGACGCGGCCCCTCCGCGAGCAGGCGCGCGGTGCCTTCGGCGTACGGCCCGCTCACGCCCTGTCCGGCCGCGACGAATGACGGCTGCGCGTCGGCGTCGGCGCGCGGGGGCTCGGAGCCCGCGATCAGTTCGACACGGCTCGTGCCCAGGGCGCGCGCGAGTCGCTCGAGGCTCGCCATGCTCGGCCGGGCGAGTCCGCGTTCGAGCTGGCTGAGGAACGGATGCGACAGCTCGGCGGCCTCGGCGAGCTGGGTGAGCGTGAGGCCGCGCGCTTTGCGCAGGCCGCGCAGGTGCGCGCCCAGGCGCTCGTCGCTGGTGAGGGGGTCGTCCGCGGGGGAGGACGGGTCCGTGGAAGAGAAGGGGACCGCCGGTGGTGCCATGGACGTCATCGTGCCACCCTCTCGAAGAGATCGGCGACGACCGCGTGCTCGTCGGCGGTGAGCAGTCGGCCCTCGTCGACCACGACCCGTCCGGCGACGACGACGGTGTGCGGGCGGCGTCCGGGAGAGGCCCACAGCAGCCCGGCGACGGGGTCTGCGACTCCCGCGTCGGCGACGCCCGTGACGTCCCACAGGCACAGGTCCGCGGCCGATCCCGGCGTCAGTCGTCCGAGTTCGGGGCGCCCGAGACCGTCGGCGGAGCCCGCCGTGGCCATCGCGAGCACCTCGGATGCCGCCAGCTGAGGCCCCACGAGCGCCGAGACCTGCAGGGCCAGGCGCGCGTCGGCGAGCAGGTGCCCCGCGTCGTTGCTGCCGCCGCCGCTGGTGCCGAGCCCGACCGCGAGCCCCGCGTCGAGGAGCCGCCGCACGGGGGCGACGCCCCATCCCATCGGCACGTCGCAGCCGGGTGCATGGGTGGCGGTGACCCCGGATGCCGCGAGGCGGGCGATCTCGTCGTCGGTGACGTCGCAGAGGTGGGCGAGGGTGACGTCGGGGGCGAGCCAGCCCCACTCCTCCAGCAGCTCGAGGGGTCGCCGACCGTACCGCTCGCGGGCGATCTCGACGTCGACGACCTCGTTCGCCTGCGTGCGCCGCCGGAGTCCGTGCGCGCGCGCGACCTCGCCGAGCAGCTCGAACGTCTCGCGGGGGTCGCTGTGCACGCCCGCCGGACCGACGGCGACCTGCAGCATCCCGTCGTCCGACACGCCGCCGTGGGCGTCCGGCAGTAGGGCGCGCACGATCTCGTCGGCCGAGGCGGCGGCCTCCTGGGGGTCGTCGCGCGCGGCTCCCCGCACGAACGCCAGGCGTGCGCCGAGCCCGGCGGCGGCGTCCGCCGCGGCCCTCGCCATTCCCACCGTGTCGGCCCCGCTCGGCCAGGTCAGATGGTGATCGGCGACGGTGGTCACCCCGCTCAGCAGGGCCTCGGCGAGGCCCGCGCGCGCGGCGAGGAGCGTCAGCTCCGGGTCGACGACGGCCTCGGCGTACGCGGCCGCCATCGCGGGGAGCCAGTCGCGCATCGGGATGCCGCGGGTTCCGGGCAGTGTCCGGAATGCCGTCTGCAGGAGGTGGTGGTGGGCGTTGACGAGGCCCGGCGTGACGACGCATCCGCTCGCGTCGACGACGCGCGCGTCGGCGGTGTCGGCCGTGTCGTCGACGCGCCCGTCGACGATCACGACGTCGCCCGTGCGCGTGCGGCCCGCCTCCTCGACGACGGCGACCGCGCCGCGCACCACGACGACGCTCATGCGCTCCTCGCGGCGCACGAAGCGGCGGCATCCGTCGACGACGCCTCGCCGCGGTGCAGGCGACCGGCGGAGCCCTCGCGCAGCGGCCGCGCATCGGCCGCGTGACGGGATGCCACGATCTCGGCGACCACCGACAGGGCGGTCTCTTCGGGCGATGCGCCGCCCAGGTCGAGGCCGAGGGGGGAGTGCAGGCGCGCGAGCTCGGCATCCGTCACCCCCGCGTGGCGCAGCAGCTGCGCGCGACGGGCGACGGTGGCCCGCGCGCCCATGGCGCCGACGAATCCGACCGGCATCCGTAGGGCCGCGCGCAGGGCGGGCACGTCGAGGCGCTCGTCGTGCGTCAGCACGCACACCGCCGTGCGCTCGTCGGCGTCGTCGAGCGTGGCCAGGTAGTCGTGGGGGGCGGCGACGACGACCTCGGCGGCGTCGGGGAACCGCTCGCGCGTAGCCAGCAGCGCCCAGTCGTCGCACACCGTGACGCGGAATCCGGCGGCCGCGCCGAGCCGGCAGAGCGCCGCCGCGTGCTCGCCGGCGCCGAGGATGATCAGCCGCGGCGCGGCGACCCTCTCGAGCACGAGCGGCTCGCCGTCGAGGTCGAGGCGGACGCGCGCGCGGCGCCCCTCCCGCGCGGCGTCGAGCGCCGGTCGCACGCTCTCGTCGAGCGGATAGGCGACCACGTCGACCGCGCCCCCGCACGCGAGGCCTGCGGCGATCGGGGTCACGGCGCCGTCGTCGGTGAAGCCGAACCGGGCGCGGCGCACGGCACCGGTGCGCAGGGCGTCGAGCCCGAGCATGACGGCGTCGTTCTCGACGCACCCTCCCGAGATCGATCCGATGACCCGCGCGTCGCGGGTGACGACGAGGCTCGCGCCCACGCCGCGCGGTGCGCTGCGCACGACGGCGGTGACCGTGACGGCCGCGAGGGGGACCCCGGCGTCCAGGAGCGGCACCAGGTCGGCGGCCAGATCGAGCATGGGGACGACGGTAATCGGGGCGTGTTTCGCGCACGCTACGCTGTCGTGACCATGCCCGCCGAGCCCGCCGTCGCCGTCTCGGGACTCGTCCTCGCCGCGGGTGCGGGTCGCCGTTTCGGCGGCCCCAAGGCCCTCGCCCGCACCCCCGCCGGGACGCCGTGGCTCGCCCTCGCCGTGCGCGCGTTGCGAGAGGGCGGATGCCGCGACGTCACCGTCGCGCTCGGAGCCGGGGCCGACGCGGCCGAGGAGCTCGTGCCCGACGGGGTCGCGATCGTGCGCGTCGCCGACTGGGAGTCGGGGATGGCGGCGTCGCTGCGCGCGGGGCTCGGGGCGCTCGATTCCGGGCCGGGGGTCGCGGCGGTCGTCGTCCCCGTCGACACCCCGGAGCTGGTGCCGGCGGCGGTGGCGCGGCTGATCCGGCACGCCGGTGCCGACGCGCTGGCGCAGGCCGTGTACGACGGCGTCCCCGGTCATCCGGTGCTGCTCGGTCGCGCGCACTGGTCCGCTCTGGCGTCGGCGGTGCGCGGCGACGTGGGCGCGCGGCCGTACCTGATCGCCCAGGACGCGACGCTCGTCGAGTGCGCCGACCTGTGGTCGGGCGCGGATCACGACGTGCGCTGACCTGTTCCGATCCGCCGCGAAACGCGATGATTAACCGCTTGACCATCGTTGTATCTCCTTGCTACCGTCTGCCTAACCGATTAACCATCCGGTCGGATCGGATCTCGACGAGGAGCGACGCCATGAACCAGCGAGGGTTCTACCAACCGCACGGAGCCTGGGTCGGCGACGTCATCCCGTACGCGGAGGACGGTCGGCTGCACTTGTTCTACCTGCACGAGACCCGGCAGACCCCGAAGATCGGGATGCCCTGGTACCGCGTGGTGACCGACGACCTGATCACCTTCATCGAGGCCGGTTCGGCCCTCGCATCCGGCGGCCCGGATGCCGACGACCACAACGTCTACACCGGCAGCGTCGTCGAGGCCGACGGCATCCACCACGTGTTCTACACCGGGCAGAACCCCGACAAGCGCGGACCCGACGGCCTGCCTCTCCAGGTCGTCCTGCACGCCACGAGCGCCGACGGGATGAACACCTGGGTGCGGCATCCCGAGCACACCTTCGGCGCGACGCCGGGCTATGAGACGGCGGACTGGCGCGATCCCTTCGTCTTCCGCGACGCGGAGGCCGGCCTGTGGCGCATGCTCATCACCGCTCGCCACGCGGAAGGACCGGCACGCCGACGCGGGGTGATCGCGCAGTGCGTGTCGCGCGATCTGGAGTCCTGGCAGCCCGTGGAGCCGTTCTGGGACCCGCGGCGGTACGTGGCCCACGAGTGCCCCGAGGTCTTCGAGTGGAACGGGTGGTGGTACCTCGTGTACTCGGAGTTCAGCGAGTCGTTCACCACCCGCTATCGCATGGCGCGGAGCCTGCACGGTCCGTGGATCGTCCCCGAGGTGGACACCCTCGACGGGCGGGCCTACTACGCGTCGAAATCGGCGGAGCTCGACGGGCGCCGGTTCTTCTTCGGCTGGATCGCCACTCGCGACGGAGAGGCCGACGACGGCGCATGGCAGTGGGCGGGGACGCTGTCGGTCCTCGAGGCCACGCAGCGCGCCGACGGCTCGCTGCGGGTGCACCCGCCCCGGGAACGCGTCGCGGGTTTCGACGAACCCGTGGGAAGCGCGGAGCCCGGGACCGTGCTGTCCGCCCCGGAGGGATACGCCGATCTCGTCCTCCCCGTCGACGTTCCGGACGTCGCGCGCGTCGAAGCGGTGTTCGACGTCGCCGCGGGCACCACGGAGTGCGGCCTCCTCCTGCGTGCCGACGACGACGGTGACGAGGCGTACGTCCTCCGCCTCGAGCCGCGTCGCGGACGCCTCGTGTTCGACCGGTGGCCGCGGCAGCGCACGGGCGGCGAGCAGTGGCAGATCTCGGGCGACGTCCCGCATGCGGTCGAACTCGAGCGCCCGGTGGATCTGGCCCCCGGACGCCATGTGCTCGACGTGCTCATCGAGGGGGATCTCTGCGTCGCGACCGTCGACGGTGCGGTCACCCTCAGCACCCGCCTCTACGACCGACGCGCGGGACGCGTCGGCGCCTTCGTGGGTGAGGGGAGCGTCGTCCTGTTGTCGCTGGACGTGACCTCTCCGTCCGCGACGACCTCTTCCTCCGCTCCCCGCGAGGACCTCCTGCTCGCGCAGTTCTGATCCGACACCCGCCCACCTGAACCACACATCAACGGAGATTCACATGGTCCACTTCACCCGCACGGCCTCCTGGGTCGCCCTCGCCGCTGCCACCGCGATCGTCCTGTCCGGTTGCGCCGGCACGGGCGGCGGCGGCGACCCGACCGACGTCGACCCGGAGGGCGCGATCACGCCCCGCCAGATCTCGTGGCTGCTGTCGCGTCCCGCCGACGGCGGCGTCATCACTGCGATGCAGAAGATCGCCGACGAATACGCCGCCGACCACCCCGGCTTCTCGCTCAACCTCATCACCACGCCCGATCGCCCGAGCTACATCCAGAAGTACGAGACGCTCGCGGCCGCGAACAAGCTCCCCGAGCTCTTCGACACGGATGCCACCCCCTTCGCGCAGAAGCTCGCCGAGCAGGGACGCATGGTCGATGTCGACCTGCTGCTCGACGACCTCGGACTGTCCGGCGAGTATCGGGAGGCGGCACTGAACTACCAGCGCTTCGACGACGGGTCGTTGTACATGGTTCCGTTCGAGTTCCAGCTGGAGTTCTTCTGGTACAACAAGGACCTGCTCGCGCAGGCCGGCGTGTCGGTCCCCGCGACGCTCGACGACTTCGCCCCGATGTGCCGGGCGCTGCGCGCGAAGGGCATCACGCCCATCGCCCTCGACGGGTCCGACGGCTGGCCGCTCGAGCGCTACATGGCGTACTACCCGTTCCGCCAGGCCGGTCCCGAGTACGTGCAGAAGCTGAAGACCGGCGAGGCGAAGTTCTCCGACGCTCCCGGACGCGCCGCCGCCGACTGGCTGTACGGCCTCGGCCAGGCGGGCTGCTTCCAGGAGGGCTTCTCGGCCACCGGTTACGCCGACGCGCAGGCCCAGTTCACCTCCGGCAAGGCGGCGGTGTACAACATCGGCACGTGGGAGCTGGCGAACCTCGCCACCGACAAGCTCGACGCGGGGGTGCGCGACGACGTGGACTACTTCACCTTGCCGACGCTGCCCGGAGCCGTGACCGCCGACAACGAGTACGTGACGCCGTCGGGCATCGGCATGGCCGTGAACTCCGCGACCTACGACCCACTGGTGCGCGACTTCCTGCGCTTCGCCCTCGAGCGCTACCCCGCCGAGGTCGCCGCCTCCGGCGCCCTCTCCCCGACCGCCGGCGTGGAGACGACCATCCCCGCGAACGCGACCCCGCTGTACACGCGGGCGATCGAGCAGGCCGGCGATGTGGGCACGAAGATCGCGATGCCCTGGGACACGCAGCTCGACCCGGCGACCAACACCCGGCTCCAGCAGGAGCTGACCCTTCTGGTGCAGGGCGACATCACGCCCGACGAGTTCGTCACCACGATGGACTCCGCGCTGACGGAGAACGTCGGTGGCTGACACCCTCGCCCAGAGCCGGCCCCGGGGTACCGGGGCCGGCTCGCCCGCCCGGCGTCGGGCGCCGATGCGGTCCTCGATGCTGCCGCGACGCTCCGGTCTGGCCGTCGCCGTCTTCCTCGTCCCTCCGCTGCTGCTGTACGGCGCGGCCGTCCTGCTTCCCATCGTCCAGTCGTTGGTTCTGAGCCTGTTCTCCTGGGACGGCATCACGGACCTCGCGTTCGTCGGCTTCGACAACTACGTGAAGATGTTCACGCGTGACGACGTCTTCTGGACCGCGTTCGGAAACGCACTCGGCTACCTCGCGATCTGCCTGGTCCTCCAGCTCGGCGGCGCCCTGGCGGTCGCGGGACTGCTCACCGCACTGCCGCGGGCGCGCGAACTGGTCAAGACGCTCTACCTCCTGCCCGCGGTGATCTCGACCGTGGCCATCGCGTTCCTCTTCGTCCGCATCTACTCGCTCGAACCCGTGGGCCTGCTCAATCAGCTGTTGGCGTGGGTGGGGCTCGACGGCCTTCAGACGGCGTGGCTCTCGAACGTGCAGACGGTGCTGGCGGCGGTGTCCGTCCCCGAGGGGTGGCGCTTCACCGGCCTCTACATGCTCATCATCTACGCGGCGCTCATCGCGGTGCCGAAGGAGCTGGAGGAGGCCGCCCGCCTGGACGGCGCGTCGTGGTGGCAGACGTTCTGGCGCATCCGCTTCCCGTACATCCGACCCGTGTGGATCACCACGACCGTGATGGCGACGACCTTCGCCCTCCGCGGCTTCGACATCCCCTACCTGTTGACCAACGGCGGACCCGGACAGGCGTCGGAGCTGCTGACGACGTACATGTACAAGACGGCCTTCGTCCACACCGACTACGGCTACGCCAGCGCCATCTCGGTCTTCATCGTGGTCGAGTGCCTGGTCGCGGTGGGCCTCATCTTCCTGCTGCTGCGTCGGAAGGACGCGTGATGAGTACGACACTGACCCCGCCCCCGGTGGCATCCGCCCCGCGTTCCTCCGCGATCGAGCCCCGGCCCGTCCACCGGTCGTCGCGTTCGCGCGTGCAGAAGACGTTGCTGACGGTGACGGTGATCCTCATCGTCGTCGTGCAGGTCTACCCCCTCCTGTGGTTGTTCCTGACGAGCTTCCGCACGGCCGGCGACTTCGCCGGGGGAGACCCCTTCGCGCTGCCGACCGAATGGACGCTCGAGAACTACTCCCGCGCCTTCGCGACCGGAAACCTGTGGCTGAACATCGCCAACAGCTTCTTCGTCACCCTCGGCGCGAGCGTCCTGATCGTCATCGCCGGAATGATGGCCGCCTACGCCCTGCAGGTGCTCGGCTTCCGCTTCAGCGGGTTCGTCCGTGCGCTGTTCCTGCTCGGCATCATCGTCCCGGTGCAGATCGCGCTCGTGCCGTTGTTCATCGACTACTCGCAGGTCGGCCTGCTCGACAGGCACCTGTCGATGATCCTGCCGCTCGCCGCCTTCTCGTTGCCGATGGGCGTCTACCTGTTCTCGTCGTTCTACGAGTACATCCCGCGCGAGCTGTACGAGGCGGCGTCCCTCGACGGTGCGGGGCCGTACCGGATCTTCGCGCAGATCACGGCGCCCCTTTCGGTCAACACGATCATCACGGTCGTGCTGGTCAACAGCATCTTCATCTGGAACGACTTCATCTTCGCGAATACGTTCGTTCTGTCCGATGGGCTCAAGACGATCCCGCTCGGGCTGCAGAATTACATCGGAGCGATGGGCAACACCGACTGGACGGCGACGTTCGCCGCAGTGTGCGTCACGGTGACGCCGCTGCTGCTGGTGTTCCTCGTGCTGAACAAGGCGATGATCGCCGGCCTCGAGAGCGGAGCCACCAAAGGATGAGCACGACCATGCGCGACGTGGCGCGGGCGGCAGGAGTGTCGGTGGCGACGGTGTCGCACGTCGTCAACGACAAGCCGGGGGCGCGCATCGGCGACGATGCCCGTCGCCGGGTGCACGAGGCGGTCGAGGCGCTCGGTTATCGACCGAACGCGCTGGCCAAGACCCTGTCGGAGGGCAGTTCGCGCTTCATCGGTCTGGTGGCGGATGCCATCGCCACGACCCCCTTCGCCGGGCAGATCATCCACGGCGCCCAGGACGAGGCCTGGCGGCACGGCTTCGTGCTGCTCGTGGCCAACACCGAGGGCAACGACGAGGTCGAGAACGACGCGATCGCGATGATGCTGGAGCATCAGGTGCGCGGCATCCTGTACTCCACCTGGTATCACCGCGAGATCACCGTGCCGTCGACGCTCCAGCAGAGCGAGACCGTCCTGGTGAACTGCTTCACGGCGGACGATTCCTTTCCCGCGGTGGTTCCGGACGAGGAGCAGGGCGGGCGCACCGCGACCGCCGAGCTGATCGCGGCGGGTCACCGCCGGATCGCCTTCGTCAACACGACCACCCCGTCCCCCGCGAGGGATGGGCGTCGAGCCGGCTATCGGGCGGCTCTCGTCGAGGCCGGGATCGCCGTCGACGAGGCACTCGAGTTCGACGCCGACCCGGCGCAAGAGGGCGGATACGACGTCGCCGCCGCTGTGGTGGATTCCGGGGCGACGGGTGTGTTCTGCCATAACGACCGCGTGGCGATGGGTCTCTACGACGGTCTGCGCGAGCGCGGGGTCCGCATCCCCGAGGACATCGCGGTGATCGGCTTCGACAATCAGGACGTGATCGCGGCGCACCTGCGACCTCCCCTCTCGACGGTGGCACTGCCGCACTACGAACTGGGGGCCGCGGGAGTGCGGACGCTGCTCGGCCTGGAGGCACCCCCCGTCGGCGGGCGTCGTCTCATCGACTGCCCGTCCGTGCCGCGGCAGTCGCTGTGAGCCTTCCGCGTCCGCGCTTCCATCTCGCGCCGTCGCGGAACTGGATGAACGACCCGAACGGCCTGATCCACGCCGACGGACGGTGGCACGCGTTCTTCCAGTACAACCCGGAGGGGAACGACTGGGGGAACATGAGCTGGGGCCACGCGTCCAGCACCGACCTGATGAGGTGGGACGAGCACCCGGTCGCCCTCTCGCACCGTCCGGGCGAGCAGATCTTCTCCGGCTCGGTGATCTGCGCGTCCGAGGGCGTCCTGACCGCGTTCTACACGAGCGCCTACGACCACGGCATCCAAGCGCAGTCGCGGGCGACCAGCGTCGACGGCGGCTACACCTGGACCCCGGATGCCGCCAACCCCGTGCTCGACCGCGGGAGCAGCGACTTCCGTGATCCCAAGGTCGTCCCCCTCCCCGGCGGGGGGTGGATGATGCTGACGGTCGAGGCGGTCGAGCGTCGCGTCGTCTTCTATGTCTCCGACGACCTCGACCGCTGGCGCGAGACGGGCTCGTTCGGTCCGCTGGGACCCGGCGATGTGGTATGGGAATGCCCCGATCTCGTGCGTCTCCCGGTCCACGGGTCGTCCGCGCCGCAGTGGGTCCTCTTGCTGAGCACCAATCCCGTCGGGGAGCACGCCGACCCGGGCGGATCCGCGATGCACTACGTCGTCGGTGACGTGCGCGACGGGGTGTTCCGCTCCGACGCCGCGGATCTCTCGCGTCTCGATTACGGGCGCGACTGCTACGCCGGCGTGACGTTCGCCGACGCTCCCGGGGGTGTGGCCGTGATGGTGGCGTGGATGGGCAACTGGCGCTACGCCCACGACGTGCCGACCGCACCCTGGCGAGGCGCGATGTCCCTGCCGCGGACGCTGACCGTTCGCCGCGTCGACGGGGAGAGGCGTCTCGTGCAGCGACCGACGACTCTCCCGCCGATGCGAGCCGTTCCGTTGGCGGGCGGGAGCCCCGTCCTCGTCGAGCCCCACGGCGTGCTGACGCTGGGCCGGCAGCCGCATTCGGCGGGCCCGATGCGGGTGCTGCTGCGAGGAGAGAGCGATGCGACGGTCGAGATCGTGCACGATCCGCGCGCGAGGGTCATGTCGGTGACGCGCTCGGGCTCCGCTGCGGCCGCGCTGCATCCGGATTTCGCCGGGACGAGCGCGGCTCCGCTCCCGGTCGAGGACGACGGAGAGGTGACGATCGTCGTCGACGGCCCGCTCCTCGAGGTCTTCGCCGCCGGGGGAGCGGTCGTCCTCTCGCATCTCGTGACGCTCGGAGCCGGGCCGGTCGCCGTCTCGATCGAGGCGGATGCGGCTCGTCCGCCCGCGGCGCGTTTCGACGCGTTCGAGGACATCGCGCTGCGGGACGACGAGGTCGCCGAAGCGGTCTGAGGCGCTACCGCCCCGGCAGGAGCCAGCTGCTCCCGACCGTTCGATCACGGTCCGATCACGGGCGTCGGCAATTTTGACGTGCCTATAGACAAAACCCTCGGCGATGGATATTTTTTCGGAGCCGTCATAATTCGACGGACCAGAGTGCCGGGACGACGACGTACCCGATCCGACGCCGGGGAGGGCGCGGGTACGGACCACACGGTCCCTGCTGTTCAGAGAGGAACGCAGATCACATGCTGAAGAAAATCCTGACCGGTGCGGCCATCGCCGCACTCGCGGTGGGCCTCGGAGCCTGCAGCTCGACGCGCCCCGCCGACGGCGGCGGAGACGCTGGCGGCGCGAGCGGCGACTGCAACGTCGGCATCGCGATGCCGACCCGCAGCCTGGAGCGCTGGATCAACGACGGCGAGCAGCTGCAGAAGAAGCTCCAGGACGCCGGCTGCACCGTCGACCTGCAGTACGCCGACAACAAGACCGACCAGCAGATCAGCCAGATCCAGAATCAGATCTCGGGTGGCGCGAAGATCCTCGTCATCGCCGCGATCGACGGTTCGACCCTCGGCCCCGTGCTGCAGGAGGCCAAGGCGCAGAACGCCACGGTCATCGCCTACGACCGCCTGATCAACGGCAGCGAGAACGTCGACTACTACGCCACGTTCGACAACTACAAGGTCGGCACCCTGCAGGGCCAGTACATCGAGACGCAGCTCGGCCTGAAGGACGGCAAGGGCCCGTACAACCTCGAGCCCTTCGCCGGCAGCCCCGACGACAACAACGCGAAGTTCTTCTTCGCCGGCGCGTGGGACGTCCTGAAGCCGTACGTCGACAAGGGTCAGCTGGTCGTGCCCAGCGGCAAGTCGCCCGCCAACGACGACGCCTGGGCCTCGATCGGCATCCAGGGCTGGGCCTCCGACAAGGCGCAGGCCGAGATGGACAACCGCCTCTCGTCGTTCTACGGCGACGGCAAGAAGGTCAACGTCGTGCTCTCGCCCAACGACAGCCTCGCCATCGGTATCGAGGCGTCGCTGAAGTCGGCCGGCTACACCGCTGGAGCGGACTACCCGATCATCACGGGTCAGGATGCCGACAAGGCCAACGTCAAGGCGATCCTCGACGGGCTGCAGGCCATGACGGTCTGGAAGGACACCCGTGCCCTCGGCGACCGCGTCTTCACGATGATCCAGGAGATCAAGGACGGCAAGACGGTCGAGGTCAACGACACCAAGACCTACGACAACGGCAAGAAGGTCGTGCCCTCGTACCTGCTGACCCCCGAGGTCGTCGTCAAGGACGACGTGCAGTCCAAGCTCATCGACTCGGGCTTCCTGAAGGCCTCCGACGTCGGGCTCTGAGCCCCACCGGCCGGGGCGGGTCCGCCCGCCCCGGCTCACTCGCGGCGGGGCGGGTTCGCCCGCCCCGCCGCTCGATCCTCGCCGCCTCGGCGAGCGAGTTGACGGAGGAAACACACCATGACCGAACCGATCCTGCGCATGGCGGGGATCTCGAAGTCGTTCAACGGCGTGCCGGCCCTGGCCGACGTGTCGATCGACGTGTACCGCGGTGAGGTGCACGCGATCTGCGGCGAGAACGGCGCCGGGAAGTCGACGCTGATGAAGGTGCTCAGCGGGGTCTACCCGGCCGGCACGTTCGACGGCACGATCACCCTCGAGGGCGAGCAGATGGCGTTCCGCTCGATCAACGACAGCGAGGCCGCCGGAATCGTCATCATCCACCAAGAGCTTGCGCTCAGCCCCTACCTGTCGATCGCCGAGAACATCTTCCTCGGCAACGAGAAGTCCAAGCGCGGCGTCATCGACTGGAACGCCACCAACACCGCCGCCGCCGACCTGCTCAAGCGCGTGGGGCTGCGCGAGAACCCCGCGACGAAGATCTACGAGCTCGGCGTCGGCAAGCAGCAGCTCGTCGAGATCGCGAAGGCGCTCGCGAAGGAGGTCAAGCTCCTCATCCTCGACGAGCCCACCGCCGCGCTCAACGACGACGACTCCGCTCACCTGCTCGATCTCATCGACCAGCTGCGCACGCAGGGCATCACCTGCATCATCATCAGCCACAAGCTCAAAGAGGTGCTGCGCATCTCCGACCGCATCACGATCATCCGCGACGGACGCACGATCGAGACGATGCACCGCTCCGACCCCGAGACCGACGAGGGGCGCATCATCCGCGCCATGGTCGGCCGCGACCTCAACAGCCTCTTCCCGCCGCGCGAACCCGACATCGGCGACGAGCTGTTCCGCGTCGAGAACTGGACCGTGCACCACCCCGTCGACACCGAGCGCGTCGTCATCCAGGACGCGTCGTTCATGGTGCGCGCCGGAGAGATCGTCGGCTTCGCCGGGCTCATGGGCGCCGGTCGCACGGAGCTCGCGATGAGCATCTTCGGTCGCATGTACGGCACCGGTATCTCGGGCGAGGTGTACAAGAACGGCCGGCAGATCGACGTGCGCACCGTCGACGCCGCGATCAAGCACGGCATCGCCTACGCCACCGAGGACCGCAAGAAGTACGGTCTCAACCTCATCGGCGACATCCAGGTCAACGTCTCGGCATCCGCCCTGGCCCGGCTCGCCCGCCTCGGCGTGGTCGACCGGTACCGCGAGTACAAGGTCGCGGACTCGTACCGCTACAAGATGAACATCAAGGCGCCCAGCGTCGCGGCGATCACCGGTCGTCTCTCCGGAGGCAACCAGCAGAAGGTGGTCCTGTCGAAGTGGATGTTCACCGGACCCGACGTGCTGATCCTCGACGAGCCCACCCGCGGCATCGACGTCGGGGCCAAGTACGAGATCTACGGGATCATCAACGAACTCGCGGCCCAGGGCAAGGCCGTCATCGTCATCTCGTCGGAGCTGCCCGAGGTCATCGGCCTCTCCGACCGCATCTACACGATCTCCGAGGGACGCATCACGGCCGAGGTCAGCCGCGACGACGCCACCCAGGAGACCCTCATGCGGCACATGACCGCCGGAAGGAACTGACTCACATGGCCACCGCATCCACCCAGACGGTCGACGCGCCGACGCAACCCGGACCGCGGCGTCGCGGCCTGCTCGCGCGCATCAACTTCCGTCAGTTCGGCATCCTCGCCGCGCTCGTCATCATCATCGTGCTGTTCCAGGTGCTCACGGGCGGCCGCCTGCTCATGCCGGGCAACGTCAACAACCTGATCCAGCAGAACGCCTACGTGCTGATCCTCGCGATCGGCATGGTCATGGTCATCATCGCCGGGCACATCGACCTGTCGGTCGGCTCGGTGGTCGCCATGGTCGGAGCCATCGCGGCGATCGCGATGAACCAGTGGGGCCTGCCCTGGTTCGTCGCGGTGCTGCTCTCGCTCGTCGTCGGTGCCGTGGTCGGCGCGTGGCAGGGCTTCTGGGTCGCCTTCGTCGGCATCCCGGCGTTCATCGTCACCCTCGCGGGCATGCTGCTCTTCCGCGGGCTCACGCTCGTGCTGCTCACCGGCGGTACGATCAGCGGTCTGCCCGACGGCTTCACCGCGATCGGTGCGGGCTGGCTGCCGCCCTTCCTCGGCTACCTCGGCAACTGGGACAGCCTCACCCTCGTCCTCGGTGCGATCGCGTGCGTGCTGCTCGTCGTGCAGCAGTTGCGCACCCGCGCGACGCTGCGCCGTCTCGAGCTGCCCCGCGAGCTGGCCTGGTCGTTCTGGCTGAAGAACGCGATCGCGGTCGTCGCGATCATGGCGGTCGCCTTCACCATCGCCGCCTACAACGGCACCCCGATCGTGCTGATCATCCTCGCGGTGCTCGTGCTGGCGTACACCTTCGTGCTCAACCGCACGACCTTCGGCCGTCACATCTACGCGATGGGCGGCAACCTGTTCGCCGCGGTGATGAGCGGTGTGAAGACGAAGTGGGTCAACTTCTTCATCTTCGTGAACATGGGCGTGTTGGCGGGTCTGGCCGCGGTGGTCAGCACCGCGCGCGCCGGTGGTGCCGTGGCATCCGCCGGTCAGAACTACGAGCTGGATGCCATCGCGGCGGTGTTCATCGGAGGCGCGGCCGTGCAGGGCGGTATCGGCACGGTCGTCGGCGCGGTCGTCGGCGGTCTGGTCATGGGCGTGCTCAACATGGGTCTGTCGATCCTGAGCGTCGACGCCGCCTGGCAGATGGCGATCAAGGGCATCGTGCTCCTGCTGGCCGTCGCGTTCGACATCTTCAACAAGCGCCGCAACGGCGGTGTCTGACCGGATGGGGAGCGCGGCCCCGGGGCCCGCTCCCCATCCGCGTCACCGCGATTCCCGCCCGCATCGCTCCGATGGGATGATGGGGGAGGTGCTCCCCTCATGACCCCTGCCGTGTTCGAGCCCGCGACCCCGCTCGCGCCCCCGGCCGGTCGTACGACGAACGACCTGATCCGGCAGCAGAACCTCGCGTCGGTGCTGTCGCTGCTGCATTCGCGGGGAGCGCTCTCACGCGCGCAGCTGGGTGCGACGACCGGCCTCAACCGGTCGACCGTGACCGGCCTGATCATGGAGCTCACCGAGCTCGGGCTCGTGCGCGAGGCCCCGAGCGGAGAGCGCACCGGCAAGGTCGGACGCCCGACCCTCGACCTCGAGCCCGAAGACCACGTCGCCGCCCTGAGCGTCCGCGCCGAGCCCCACGCGGTCACCGTGGCCCTCGTCGGCCTCGGCGGAGTGGTGCACGCGCGCCTGCGGCACGACACCGCGTCGGCGCCGTCGCCCCGCCGCTTCGTGCAGATCGTCGCGTCGTCGGTCGAGGCGATGCGCGCCGACATCGACCGCCACTACCGCGTGGTCGGGGCGGGCCTGGCGGTTCCGGGCCTGGTCAACGCCAACGGCTCCGTGCTGGTGTCGCCGACCCTCGGCTGGAAGCGCGACCCGGTCTCCGCGCGCCTGAGCGACGAGCTCGGGATGCCGGTGACCGCGGGCAACGACGCGAGCATCGGCGCCCTCGCCGAGTCGCGTTTCGGCGTCGGGGTGGGCGTCGGCAACCTGCTCTACCTCGGCGGGGCGATGCACAGCATCGGCGGCGGGCTCATCATCGACGGAACGCTCCTGCGCGGCACCTCCGGCTACGCCGGCGAGCTCGGCCACACGGTCGTCGATCCGCGCGGCCGCGGGTGCGTGTGCGGGCGGCGCGGATGCCTCGAGGCCGAGGTCAGCCTCGACATCCTCGAGCCCCTCCTGGGTCGCCGCAAGCTCGACGAGGACGAGCTCGACGTCGAGCTCGGCGTGGCCCGCAACCCGCGGGTGATGACCGAGGTCACGCGCCAGGTCGAGATGCTGTCCCTCGCGCTGACCAACTTCGTCAACGCCTTCGCACCCGAGACCGTCGTGCTCTCGGGCTATCTCGGGGCGCTCCTGTCGGTGAGCAGGGAGCGGCTCGCCGACGCGGTCCGCGTGCACCCCCTGGGCGCCGAGGGGCGCACGATCCGCCTCGAGCGCGCCCACCTGCGCTCGCGGCTCATGCTCATTGGCCCCGCCGAGCTCGCGTTCGCCGACCTGCTGTCGAATCCGGCGGGCTTCCGGGGCTGACCCGAGGCCGGGGCGAGCCGCGTCGGATGCCGTATCCCGCTCGTTCAACAGCGCGCACCCGGCGGCGCCTACGGTGGCCCCCGAGCGCCCGGCCCGAGGGCGCCGGGAGGTGTCCGTGGACCCCGACAGCGTCGTGCGCCGGCCGATCTGGCCGTGGCTGATCGCCCTCGTCGGCGCCGTGCTCGGCATATGCATCCTGTGCACGCACGCGCAGGCGATGGCGCGCGATGCCGAGCGGCGAACGACTCCCGTCGTCGCTCGGCCGGCCGCGATCGCGGTGTCCGGGGACCATGCCGGGGCGGCGGCGAGCGTCGGGGAGTCGGGTGCGCTGCCCGGGGGAGCGGGGGAGACGAGCGCGCCGGCCGTCGCCGATCCCCACCCCGGGGCGACGATCGTCGTCGCCGACGCGACCTGGACCTCGACCACCGCCGCGCGCACCGGCATCCCCGCCCGCGCCCTGCGCGCGTACGCCTCGGCCGCGCTCACGCTCCAGGTCGAGCAGCCGGGGTGCGGCCTCGGCTGGAACACGCTCGCCGGCCTCGGAGCGATCGAATCCGGACACGGCGGGCACGCGGGCGGAGTCCTGCGCGAAGACGGCTACCCGGATCCGCCCATCCGGGGGATCGCCCTCGACGGTTCTGCGAGCGCCGCGATACCCGATACGGACGGGGGTCGTTTCGACGGGGATGCCGTGTGGGACCGCGCGGTGGGACCCCTGCAGTTCATCCCGTCGACGTGGGAGCAGTGGGGTGCCGACGCGAACGGCGACGGCGTGGCCGATCCGAACCAGATCGACGATGCGGCCCTCGCCGCGGCCCGCTACCTGTGCGCCGCGGGAGAGATGACGAGCCCCGCGGGCTGGCGCCGGGCGGTGTTCTCGTACAACCACCTCGACAGCTACGTCGACGACGTCGCGGCCGTCGCGAACTCCTCCGCGCGCCTCGCGGGCTGAACGCCCTCGCCTCCGGTGAAGCCGCCGTGCGTCCGGGACGCCGTCCGCCGTCCGTCCCCGACGGCGCGCGTCGAACGATCGACGGGGATCAGCCGCCGATCACGACGTTGAGGGGTCCCTCCCCGGCGACAAGGCGCTCGATCTGCTGCCGCACGAGACGAGCGATGCGGGGGCGCATGGCATCCGTCGCCCCTCCCACGTGCGGGGCGATGAGCACGCCCGGGAGGCTCCACAGCGGGTGCCCCGCGGGGAGCGGCTCGGGGTCGGTGACGTCGAGCGCCGCACGGATGCGTCCGCGGCGGACGTGGTCGACCAGGGCGTCGGTGTCGATGAGCGGACCGCGACCGACGTTCACGACGAGCGCTCCGTCGGGGAGGGCGGCGAGGGCCCCGTCATCGATGAGGTGGCGCGTGGCGTCGCCGCCGGGCAGCGACGCGATGAGGATGTCGGTGTCGGCGAGCACCTCGGCGAGCTTCCCGAGCGGGAACACCTCGACGTCGTCCTGGAGGCGGCCGTGCGAGGCGATCGCGCGCAGGCGCACCTCGAAGGGCTTCAGGCGCGCGGCGATCGCCCGACCGACGCCGCCGAACCCGAGGAGCGTGACGCGGGAGTCGGCCAGCCCGGGCGCCCCGCCGCCGGTCCACTCGCCGCGGTCCTGGGCGCGGACGATGTCGGGCAGGCGCCGCTGGGCGGCCAGCGCGAGGGTGACGGCGAGCTCCGAGGTGGCGGTCTCGTGCACGCTCGAGGCGTTGGCGAAGACGAGGCCGTCGGGGAGGCGCCCCTCGACGTCGTCGTAGCCGATCGACTGGCCCTGCACGAGGCCGACTTCGATCTCGCTCAGCCGTTCGACCACGCCGTCCATCGACATGTACGGCGGCACGACCATGTCGAAGCGCTCTCGGGGCGCGGCATCCTGCATGTCCCACACCACCACCTCGACGCCGTCGGGCAGCTCGCCCAGGTCGTCGCGCAGCTGGGCGGTGGGAACGGACACGAGCAGGGGGGTCGAGGTCGTCACGCGATCGACGCTACCCGCGTGGCCGGGACGTCGGCGCGGGTGGACACGACGCAGGAGATGTGCGCGCTACCCGCCTCAGGAGCGGCCGGCGGCGGTGTGCGTGCGCCGGAGATCCTGCATCGTGTCGCCTCGTGGGGGCGCGATCACCCCACGGCGACCGGTGCCTGCGGGCGGCGACCGATCTGCACCCCCACCGGCACGTCGTACGCGAGGTACTCCGCGAGCAGCGCCTCGGAGTCGCGCTGGAACAGCCGCCGCGACAGGGCGGCGGCGAGTTTCGTCGCGCCGCCGACGAGGCCGGGGATCTGATGGCTCAGCATGCCCTGGCTGATCCGGGCGCCGTGGTTGAACATGTGGATGCGCGAGAGCGCCGACGCGTCGGGGGCGCTGCGGCTGACGAGGCCGAAGTCGTCGTCGAGGTAGGGGAAGGCGGCCAGGCCCGGGTTCCGCGCGGCCTCGGCGGGTGACAGGCGATCGCTCCACAGTGCGGCGTCCGCGGCGACGCCCGCGAGCTCCGGGCGTCGGGCGAGGTCGGCCGCGATGCCGGTCGCGGCGAGCACGACGTCGTAGTGGTGGATGCCGTGCGGCGTGGTCACCGCGATGTCGCGCCCCGTCCACGAGACGCTCTTCCACGGCGACGAGGTGAGGAAGCGGAAGGAATCAAACGCGTGCGCGCGCCACAGCGCGTTCTGGGTCGCCGGCTGGTCGACGGCGGACAGGTGCACGTTGAACTCCCACTTCTGCGCGTCGGTGAAGGAGCCGTAGTTCTCGATGAGCCCGGCGAACTCCATCCAGCGGTAGGGGCTCACCTGGGGCATCGCGGGCCGCCGCATGTGCACGTCGACGCTCGCGGCCCCGTGCTCGAGGGCCGTGGCGGCGTTGTCGAACGCCCCGGTGCCCGCGCCCAGGACGCCGATGCGCCGGCCCGCGAGGGCGGTGAAGTCGATGTCGTCGTGCGTGTGGTGCACCGTCCCGGCAGGGAGCCCCTCAAGCAGCGCGGGGACGTGGCGACCGCCCGCGCCCTCGATGCCCGTGGCGAGCACGACGTGCCGGGCGGGCAGCATCCACGCGCCGTCGGGTCCCTCGAGGTGCAGCTCGAGGGGGTCGTCGGCCCCGGCGGCGGTGAGGGAGCGCACGCGCGTCGAGGCGACGGGGGTGACGGCCGAGGCGTCGCGGTACCAGCGCAGGAACCCCTGCCACGCGGCCGTCGGGAAGTACTCGATGTCCCGCCAGGCCTCGACGCCGTAGACGGCCTCGAACCATGCCCGGGGACTCACCGCCGGGGTGCCCCAGGTGGGCCAGGCGATGTCCTTCGGCGTGCGCAGGGTGTGCATGCGCGCGTAGGTCGTCCAGGGCCCCGCCGCGTCGGCGGGCGCCGCGTCGACGACGACCACGTCGTCGATGCCGCGCCGGCGCAGGCCCCGGGCGAGCACGAGCCCCGCCTGCCCCGCGCCGACGATGACCACCGGGCGGATGCCGTCTTTCGCGCCGGCCCAGGATCGTCCGTCTCCCGCGCTCACCTCCGCCTGGTGGGCCGCCTCGCGTTCGAGGGCGGCGAGCCGGGCGGCGGCGTCGGGCAGGGGGCTCGGCACGCTCACTCCGCGACGATCTCGACGCGCACGCCGAAGGCGTCGTCGAGGCGGTGGTTGTGGTGGTCCGAGACGTTGGTGTCGTCGAGTTCGAGGTTGACGAAGTCCATGCTCGGGTCGGCGAAGAAGGGGCCGGCGTGCCAGGTGCCCTTGCGCATCGTGATGGCGGTGCGCGGGGGGATGCGGAAGGCGCGCAGATCGTCGAGACCGGGCTCGTCGATGCCGGGGGCGGCGACGGCGATGGTCCACTCCACGTCGCCGACGGCCATGAGCGTCTGGGTCGTCTCGAGGTGGCGGGTGACCCGCACGAACGCGGCCGGCTTGTCGTCGAGGTGCATGAGGTAGAAGCGCGGGATGCCGCCGGAGACGTCGAGCACGGCCTCTTCGGCGGTGAACGGGGTGCCGTCCTCCATGGGCGTCAGGACGACGCCGAACGGGTCGAAGGCGTCGGCCGAGACGACCTCGGATCGCAGGGTGTGGACGGTCAGGGTGTCGGTCATGGCGGCTCGCTTTCGTCGGGTGACGCCGACGATACGCTTGTCCAACAAGCGTTGAGCCCACTTGTCGGACATGTTCACGACGCCGTTACGCCGCCGAAATCCACTCCGACCGGTCGCCCGCCGTTCAGGACCGCACGCGGCGGATCAGCGCGTTGCGCAGGCCCGGGGGAGCGGGCAGCTGCACCTCGCGCGACCAGTAGCCGATCGCGTCGTCGGCGCCGTACCCGCAGTAGGTCATCTCGATGACCGGCGTCGCGGCCTCGGCCGACAGCAGGGCCGCCCGCTCGGCATCCAACCCGGTCGCCTCGATCCACATCGTCTCCCAGGCGACCCGCACGCCGTTGGCGGCCTCGGCGAGGTCGAAGACAGGGCGGTGCGGGTCGAGCTCGACCTCGTGCACGAGGGGGACGAGGTCTTCGGCGAGGGCGTAGGGAGCGCCGTCGACCCGCCACATCTTCACCGTGCGCAGCACGCTCGTGCCGTCGGGCAGGTCGTCGAAGCGATGGATGCCGGGAACCAGGCTCGTTCGCTCCGAGCGGACCAGGTCGAGGGTCGCGTCGTAGCCCGCCGCGCGGATCGACAGCGAGTGGTCGAACTGCTGGTCGATGCGGCGGCCCACGCCCGGGAGGCGGCGGTTCGGAGACGTGCGCGCTCCCTGCGTGCGGTGCACGTACCCGCGCTCTTCGAGGCGGATCAGCGCCTCGCGCACTGAATTGCGGCTCGCGCCGGTGAGCTCGGCCAGGCGAGGCTCGGACGGCAGGGTGTCGGCATCCGCTCGCCAGAGGTGCAGGATGCGATCGATGAGCGCGTCCTGGTCGGGAGCGCGCTTCTCGGTCACGGAGGGCGCCGGGTCAGGCGGCGGCGTTCACCGCGGCGGCGATCGCCGACGTGAAGAAGCCGAGTCCGTCGACGCCCGAGCGCATGGCCGCCGCCGTGCCCGGACCGAAGCCCGGCTCGACCGCGTGCTCGGGGTGGGGCATGAGGCCCACGACGTTGCCGCGCTCGTTGGTGAGGCCGGCGATGTCGTCGAGCGAGCCGTTCGGGTTCACGCCCAGGTAGCGGAAGGCCACGAGGCCCTCGCCGTTCACGCGGGCCAGGGTCTCGGCGTCGGCGATGTAGCCGCCGTCGGCGTTCTTCAGCGGGATGACGATCTCGTCGCCCTCGGTGAAGTCGCTCGTCCAGGCGGTCGAGGCGTTCTCGACGCGCAGGCGCTGGTCGCGGCGGATGAACTGCTGGTGGGCGTTGCGGATCAGGCCGCCGGGCAGCAGGTGCGCCTCGACGAGCATCTGGAAGCCGTTGCAGATGCCGAGCACGGGCATGCCCTTGGCGGCGGCGTCCTTGACCTCGGCCATGATCGGCGCGAAGGCGGCGATCGCGCCGGCGCGGAGGTAGTCGCCGTAGCTGAATCCGCCGGGGAGCACGAGGGCGTCGACGCCCTGCAGGTCGTGCTCGCCGTGCCAGAGGGCCACGGGCTCTCCGCCGGCGAGGCGGATCGCGCGCTGCGCGTCGCGGTCGTCGAGGGAGCCGGGGAAGGTGATGACCCCGATGCGCGCGGTCACCGGTCGATGACCTCGATGTTGACGACGTCTTCGATGACGGCGTTCGAGAGCATCTCGTCGGCGAGCTCACGGGCCCGGGCGAGAGTGGCCTCGTCGACCTCGCCTTCGACGGTGAGCTCGAAGCGCTTGCCGATGCGGACGTCGGAGAAGCGGTTCTCGCCGAGCCGCGACAGGGCGCCGGCGACGGCCTTCCCCTGCGGGTCGAGAAGCTCGGCCTTGGGCATGACGTCGACGACGATGGTGGGCACTGCAGCTCCAGAAGTCGGGTGGCGTTGTGCGAGTCATCTTACGCGAGCGCCCGACGCGCCGTGGTGCGCGGGCGCGGCCGCCAGCGTGACGGGCGCGGCGGCCGAGGGTGCGCCTCGGCGGCGGGAGGCTGTCGGGTCTCGAGCGGGTAACGGTGTGGGAGCGCTCTCTTGACGTCGTGGGAGCGATCCCATACTGTCGACCTCGATCGGTGAGAGCGCTCCCACACCGGAGGCTCACGCCGTTCCGCACCCACCACAAAGGAGTGATCTGTGAACACCCATGCCCTGCGCCGGACCGCGCTCGTCGCCGCGGTCGCGTCCACCTCCGCCCTCGTCCTCGCCGGATGCTCCGGCGCCGGGGGCTCCGCCTCGGGCGGTTCCGACGGCGAGGTCACCCTGACCATCGCCACCTTCAACGACTTCGGCTACACCGACGCACTCCTGCAGGAGTACATGGACGCGCACCCGAACGTGAAGATCGTGCACAACAAGGCCGCGACCAGCAACGAAGCCCGCGAGAACTACTTCCAGAAGCTCGGCAAGACCGGCCTCGCCGACATCGAGGCGATCGAGGTCGACTGGCTGCCCGAGGTCATGGAGTACGCCGACCTGCTGGCCCCCGTGCCCGACGACCTGAAGAGCCGCTGGCTCGACTACAAGGTCGAGGCCGCGACCAGCTCCGACGGCAAGCTCGTCGGCTACGGCACCGACATCGGCCCCGAGGGCGTCTGCTACCGCTCCGACCTCTTCGCCGCGGCGGGACTCCCCACCGATCGCGCCGAGGTCGCCAAGATGCTCGAGGGCGACTGGTCGACGTACTTCGCCGCGGGTGACAAGTACGTCGCCGCGACCGGCAAGGCCTTCTTCGACTCCGCCGGCGGCACCTACCAGGGCGCGATCAACCAGGTCGAGGCCGCGTACGAGAACCCCGACGACGGCTCGATCACCGCCACGAGCAACCCCGACGTCAAGAAGATCTACGACCAGGTGCTCGCCGCCAGCGCCACCCAGTCCGCGCACCTGGGCCAGTGGTCCGACGACTGGTTCGCCGGTCTGTCGAACGGCGCCTTCGCCACGATGCTCTGCCCCGGCTGGATGCTCGGCGTCATCGAGGGCAACGCCCCCGAGGTCACGGGCTGGGACATCGCCAACGTCTTCCCCGGCGGCGCGGGCAACTGGGGCGGGTCGTACCTGACCGTCCCCGGCAACGGCAAGAACGTCGAGGCCGCCCAGGAGCTGGCCGACTGGCTGACCGACCCCGAGACCCAGGTCAAGGCGTTCGAGAACGCGGGAACCTTCCCGAGCCAGACCGACGCGCTCAAGGCCGACGCTCTCACCGGCAGCGTCAACGCGTACTTCAACGACGCCCCCGTCGGCGAGATGCTCTCGGAGCGCGCGCAGGCCGTGAAGGTCTCGCCCTTCAAGGGGCAGTTCTACTTCCAGATCAACGACGCGATGCAGAAGGCCCTGACCCGTGTCGAGGACGGCACGCAGAGCGCCGCCGACTCATGGAAGCAGTGGGCGACCGAGGTCGACGCCCTGTCCTGACCCCCGCCCTCCCCGCGTGAGGTGCCAAGAAACGTCGCTTCGCGGCGTCGCGAAGCGACAGTTTCTGGCACCTCACGCGTTCGGAAAAGGAGACGACCCGTGACAAGCACACTCGAGCGACCCACGCGGGGCGCGGCGCCGGAGGCGCGCGCCCGCGAACCGCGCCGACTCGGCTTCGGCCGGAGCCGCCGCAGCGCGTGGGACCTCAAGCTCTCGCCCTACCTCTACATCTCGCCGTTCTTCATCCTGTTCGCGATCACGGGGCTGTTCCCCATCGCGTACACGGCCGTCATCTCGTTCATGGACTGGGATCTCGTCCGCAACTCCGGCGAGTTCATCGGCTTCGACCAGTACGCGTGGGTGCTCTCGCAGCCCAAATTCTGGATCGCCCTGCGCAACACCTTCAGCATCTTCCTGCTCTCCAGCGTCCCGCAGCTGATCGTCGCGATCTTCATCGCCGCGATGCTCGACCAGAACATCCGCGCGAAGACGTTCTGGCGCATGAGCGTGCTCATCCCCTACGTCATGGCCCCCGTGGCCGTGGCCCTCATCTTCAGCAACATGTTCGGCGACCAGTACGGCGTCGTGAACACCACGCTGCAGAACCTGGGCCTGCCCGCCGTTCCGTGGCACTCCGACGCCTTCGCGAGCCACATCGCCATCGCGACGATGGTCAACTTCCGCTGGACCGGCTACAACACCCTCATCCTGCTCGCCGCGATGCAGGCGATCCCGCGCGAGTACTACGAGGCCGCGACGGTGGACGGCGCGGGCAAGATCCGCCAGTTCTTCTCGATCACGCTGCCGAGCCTGAAGCCGACGCTCATCTTCGTCATCATCACCGCGACGATCGGGGGCTTGCAGATCTTCGACGAGCCGCGCATGTACGACCAGTACGGCACCGGCGGCGCCGACAACCAGTGGCTGACGGTGACGCTCTGGCTCTACAACGTCGGCTGGGGCGAGTGGAACTTCGGCCGCGCCGCCGCCCTCGCGTGGATCCTCTTCCTGATCATCCTCGCCATCGGCGCGATCAACATGGTCGTCACGCGCTCGCTCGTGCGCGACGACGGCACCCGCGACCCCCGCACCCGCCGCGAGCGTCGCGCGCAGGCGCGGGCCGCGAAGGAACGAATGATGGCGGATGCCGCGCCTGCGGGCGTCCGCGGAGAGGAGACGGGTCGATGACCGCCGTCAACGCCGCCCCCGTCCCGATCGTGGAGCGCGACGCCCCCTCGCCCGCGCGCCGCCGCCCCCGCCCCGTGCGCGGATCGCGCCCCGGCTGGATCGTGTACGCCAGCCTCGGCGCGGTGCTGCTGGCCAGCGTGTTCCCCTTCTACTGGTCGTTGCTGATCGGTTCGGGCGACTCCTCGACCATCCGCGACGCGAACCGCTCCTGGATCCCCGGCGGCAACTTCTTCACCAACGCCGCCGCGGTGATCGGCGACCCGGCGGTGAACTTCTGGCCCGCGCTGCTCAACTCGATCATCAGCTCCGGCCTGATCGCGGCATCCGTCGTCTTCTTCTCCACCCTCGCGGGCTGGGCGTTCGCGAAGCTGCGCTTCCGCGGGGGCCCGTGGCTCCTGGTCTTCGTCGTCGGGACCATGGCGGTGCCGATGCAGCTGGGCGTGGTGCCGCTGTACATCCTGTTCAGCGAGCTCGGCTGGACCGGCCAGCTCGGCGCGATCATCATCCCCGCCCTCACGAGCGCCTTCGGGGTGTTCTGGATGACGCAGTACCTGCGCCAGGCCGTCCCCGACGAGCTCATCGAGGCCGCCCGCGTCGACGGGGCGAGTTCGTTCCGCACGTTCCTCACGGTCGGCGCGCCGGCCGCGCGCCCCGCGGCGGCGATGCTCGGCCTGTTCACCTTCGTCAGCGCGTGGAACAACTTCTTCTGGCCGTTCATCGTGCTCGACCGGCAGAACCCGACCCTGCCGGTGGCGCTGTCGCTGCTGCAGTCGAACTACTTCGTCGACTACTCCATCGTGCTCGCCGGGGTGCTGCTGTCGACGATCCCGCTGCTGCTGCTGTTCGTCTTCGCGGGCAAGCAGTTGGTCAGTGGCATCATGCAAGGGGCGGTCAAGGGATGACCCTCGCGCCCACGGAAGGAACCCGATCCATGTCCACCACCCGCTCGTTCCCCGACGGCTTCCTCTTCGGCGCGGCGACCGCGGCCTACCAGATCGAGGGAGCGGCCTTCGAAGACGGCCGCACCGCGTCGATCTGGGACGCGTTCAGCCGCGTGCCGGACGCCGTCATCAACGCCGACAACGGCGACGTGGCCTGCGACCACTACCACCGCTACGCGGGCGACGTGCAGCTGATGAAGCAGCTCGGCCTGCAGACGTACCGCTTCTCGACCTCGTGGTCGCGCGTGCGTCCCGACGGCGGAGCGCTGAACGCGAAGGGCGTCGATTTCTACAAGCGTCTCGTCGACGAGCTGCTGGATGCCGGCATCCTGCCCTGGCTGACCCTGTACCACTGGGACCTCCCGCAGGCTCTGCAGGATCGCGGCGGGTGGACCGTGCGCGAGACCAGCGACCGTTTCACCGAGTACGCGCTCGACATGCACGACGCCCTCGGCGACCGCGTCGACGTGTGGACGACGCTGAACGAGCCGTGGTGCTCGTCGTTCCTGAGCTACACCGCGGGCGCCCACGCCCCCGGCCACTACTCGCAGGCCGAGGGCATGCTCGCGGCGCACCACCTGCTGCTCGGTCACGGCCAGACCGTGCGGGAGCTGCGGGCGCGCGACTCCGCGCTCAACCTCGGCATCACCCTGAACCTCACGGTCGCCGAGGCCGTCGACCCCTCCGCTCCGGCGGACCTCGACGCCGCGCGCCGCGTGGACGGGCAGTTCAACCGGTGGTTCCTCGACCCGATCTTCCGCGGGACCTACCCCGCCGACATCATCAAGGACTTCCGCGACACCGACGCCGAGGCGGTCGCGCGCTGGCAGGATGCCGTGCACCCGGGCGACCTCGAGATCATCTCGACCCCGATCGACTCGCTGGGCGTGAACTACTACCACGGCGAGTTCGTCGGCGGGACGCCGCCCGAGGTGGATCCCCCCGCGGGCGACGCCCCCACCACGCGACCGATCGGCGTGCCCTTCCCGGCGCACGAGAAGCTGTACTGGCACGACCGGGGCCTGCCGCGCACCAACATGGGCTGGGAGGTGCAGCCCGAGGGGCTGACGCGCCTGCTCGAGCGGGTGAGCGAGGAGTACTCGTCGGAGGCCGGCGTCGCGTTGTACGTCACCGAGAACGGTGCGGCGTACGACGACGAGGTCGTCGTCGAGGCGGGCGAGACCCGGGTGCACGACACGGCGCGCGTCGAGTTCGTCGAGGCGCACCTCGGTGCGGTCCTCGACGCCGCCGAGCTCGGCGTCGACGTGCGCGGGTACTTCTACTGGTCGCTCATGGACAACTTCGAGTGGGCCTGGGGGTACGCGAAGCGGTTCGGGATCGTGCACGTCGATTACCAGACGCAGGAGCGCACCCTCAAGGACTCGGGCCGGCAGTACGCTCGCATCATCGCCGAACGCGCCCTGGCCACCGCACCCGCGGTTTAGAGCGCGTCCGCGGGTTTCGCCAGGAGGCAGGGTTATGGAGATCGCACCCGTGCGCGGTACCGCCACGATCGAAGAGGTCGCGGCCCGAGCGGGGGTCTCCCGCTCGACGGTCTCCCGTGTCGTGAACGGGTCCACGGCGGTCTCGCCCTCGGCCCTCGAGGCGGTGCGCCGCGCGATCGACGAACTGCAGTACGTTCCCAATCGCGCGGCGCGCTCGCTCGCGAGCCGTCAGACCCGGGCGATCGCCCTGGTCATCCCCGAGCAGACCGACCGCTTCTTCGGCGACCCGTTCTTCGCCTCGATCGTCGCCGGCATCGGCGAGGTCATCGGCGAGAGCGACTACATCATGAACATGCTGATCGCCAGCGACGACGCCAGCGCCAAGGCCCTCGGCTATCTGCGCGGCGGCAGCGTCGACGGGGCGATCGTGGCCTCGCACCACACCAGCGACACGTTCCTCGACCGCGTGGCGGACGTGGTGCCCGTGGTCTACGGCGGCCGCCCCGCGCGCGTGCGCGCCGACGACTACTACGTCGACGTCGACAACGTCGAGGGGGGCCGGGTCGCCACCGCCTACCTGCTGGCGCGCGGACACCGCCGCATCGCCACGATCTCGGGCCCCACCGACATGCCCGCCGGCATCGACCGCCTGCAGGGCTTCCGCGACGCGATGGCCGACGCGGGTCTCGAGCCGGTGGCCGTCGAGAACGGCGACTTCACCGAGATGGGCGGGGCGCTGGCGATGACCCGCGTCCTCGCCTCGGGGGAGCGTCCCGACGCGATCTTCGTCGCGAGCGACCTCATGGCGCGCGGCGCGTACACGGTGCTGCGCGAGAAGGGCCTCGAGCCGGGGCGCGACATCGCGGTGATGGGCTTCGACGACTCCGCGGTGTCCACGGCCCTCAGCCCCGCCCTGACCACGGTGCGCCAGCCCTCGCTCACGCAGGGTCGGCACATGGCATCCGTGCTCCTCGACATCCTCGCCGGGCGCCCGGCGGCGCACGCCACGATCCTGCCGACCGAGGTCATCGAGCGCGGATCGGCCTGATCGGGTCCTCGGCGTCGCCGCGCGCTCAGCGTCCCTCGGGGTGCGGCTGCTGGTACACGTCCGGGATGTCGTCGCCGTCGGCATCCACCTCTTCGGCGAGGGCCAGCTGCTTGTAGCGGCGGTTGCGCACGAGCAGCACGGCCGAGGCGAGGACGGATGCCAGCAGCGACGCCGCCATGATCGCGATCTTCGCGTCGTCGGTGTGCGGGGAACCGTCCGGGAAGCTGAGCTCGGCGATCAGCAGCGAGACCGTGAAGCCGATGCCCGCGAGCAGTCCCACCCCGGCGAGATCGACCCACGTCAGGGCGGGATCGAGCCGCACCTTCGTCACGAGGGTGAGGACGCGCACCCCGAGCAGGATGCCGAGCGGCTTGCCGAGCACCAGACCGGAGACGACGCCGATGGTCACGGGGTCCATCAGCGCACGCGCGATGCCCTCGCCGCCGCCGACCGCGACACCCGCCGCGAAGAACGCGAAGATCGGCACCGCGATGCCGCTGGAGAGCGGACGGAAGCGGTGCTCGAACTGCTCGGCGAGGTCCATGCCGTGGTGCTCGGGTTGCCGCTTCGACGCCGCGACCGGGATGGTGAAGGCCAGCGCCACACCGGCGATCGTGGCGTGCACGCCCGAGGCGTGCAGGAACGCCCACGCGGCGAAGCCGATCGGCAGCAGCACGACCCACGCGCCCCACGCGTGGCGCGAGAACCAGGCGCGGGCGCGGTGCGCGATCACGCCGTATACGACGACGAGGACCGCGAACACGGCGAGCGGCACGAGCGAGATGTCGCTGGTGTAGAAGATCGCGATGATCGCGATCGCGATGAGGTCGTCGACCACGGCGAGGGTCAGCAGGAAGATGCGCAGCGGACCGGGCAGGTGCGAGCCGACGAGGGCGAGCACGGCGACGGCGAACGCGATGTCGGTCGCGGTCGGGATCGCCCATCCGGCGAGAAGGCTCGGCTGCGTGTGCACGATCGCGACGTAGATGAGCGCGGGCACGGCGACACCGGCGAAGGCCGCGGTCACCGGGACGATCGCGGTCTGGAAGCGGCGCAGGCTCCCCACGACGATCTCACGCTTGAGTTCGAGGCCGACCATGAAGAAGAAGACGGCCAGCAGGCCGTCGGCCGCCCACGATCCGACGCTCAACTCGAGGTGCCACGGCTCGTATCCGAAGCGGAAGTCGCGCAGCGCGAAGTAGGCGTCGGACGCGGGGGAGTTCGCCCAGATGATCGCGATGATCGCGGCGACCACGAGCAGCATCCCGCCGACGGATTCGCGGCGCAGCAGCGTGGTGACGCGGTGGACTTCGCGGTAGCCGGGCCAGCTCGGCGCGCGCGTGTGGGTCTCGGTCATGAAGAGTGTCCCTTCCGGGGTCGATCGACAGATCGTCGACCAGACTTCCCGACACGCCGCTCCCCATTCTACCGGCGAGGCGAGCGGACACCGCGCCCGCCCGGAACGCGCGCGAGATCACACGAACGGCTCGAGCGCACACGCTCCGCGGCCTGCGGAACGGGTGCGCTCGAGCCGATCGTGTGATCTCGGCACCGGATGCCGCGACCCCGGCGACTCAGCTCGGGTCGCCGCCCAGCGGGCCCACCGCGGGGATCGGACCGCCGTCGTCGGCGCCGGTCCTGCGGGCGCGGGCGATCGCGTTGCCCAGGTGGTAGATGACCAGGGCGGCGACGGAGCCGAGCACGATCGCGCCGAGCTGGAAGTCTCCCCACTGCATCGTGAAACCGGCGATCGCGAGCACGAGCGCCACGGCTCCCGTGTACTGGTTGACGGGGCGCGAGAAGTCGACGCGGTTGTCGACCCAGATCTTGATGCCGATGATGCCGATCAGGCCGTACAGCGCGGTGGTCACGCCGCCGAGCACCCCCGGCGGAATGGTGTTGAACACCGCGCCGACCTTGGGCGAGAGGCTCAGCACGATCGCGGTGAGACCGGCGATCCAGTACACCGCGGTCGAGTACACGCGGGTCGCGGCCATCACGCCGATGTTCTCGCCGTAGGTCGTCGTGCCCGAACCGCCGAACGTACCGGCGAGCGTGGTGGCGACGCCGTCGGCGATCAGCGCGCGTCCGGTGGAGCGGTTGGCCGTGGCATCCGTCATCGCCGCCACGCCGCGCACGTGACCGACGTTCTCGGCCACGAGCACCAGGACGACGGGGAGGAACATCGCGATGACCGACCACGTCGCGGGGGAGGCGAAGTCGGCGATCTGGAAGGTGGGGAGGCCCACCCAGGGGGCCTGCTCCACGACCGAGAAGTCGATGAGGACCTCACCCGTCGTCAGCTGGATGATCACCGTCGCGACGTATCCCACGATCACGCCGAGGAAGATCGAGATGCGCCCGAGGAATCCGCGGAACAGCACGCTGAAGAGGATCACCGCGGCCAGCGTGATGGTGCCGGGCAGCGGCTGCAGCTGGAAGTTCGACCACGCCACGGGGGCGAGGTTGAACCCGATCAGGGCGACGATCGCTCCCGCGACGACGGGAGGCATGACCTTGTCGACCCAGCCGAGCCCGGCGAACTGCACGATGAAGCCGACCGCCATGAGGAGCACGCCGACGGCGACGATGCCCGCGAGGGCCGAGCCCGTTCCGGCGGTGGTGGTCGCGGCGGTGATCGGGGCGATGAACGCGAACGACGACCCGAGGTAGCTGGGGAGGCGGTTCTTCGTGACGAGCAGGAACAGCAGGGTGCCCACACCGGAGAACAGCAGCGTCGTCGACACCGGGAATCCGGTCAGCACCGGCACGAGGAAGGTCGCGCCGAACATCGCGATGACGTGCTGCAGGCCGATCGCGATCGTCGCGCCCCAGTTCAGACGCTCGCCCGGGGCGACGACCGCGCCCGGTGCGACGGTGCGCCCATCTCCGTGCAGCTTCCAGCGGAACATGTGTCTCCTTGGGGTGGGGGATGCCGAGGTCACACCCTCGGCTCGAGATCACACGGCTCCGCGGGGCGCGGGTGTGCGATCTCGAGCCGAACGTGTGTTCTCGTGGTCAGGATGCCGTGAGCAGGCGCAGCAGGGTCGCGTAGCGCTCGCGCGTGCGGTCGACGATCTCGGCGGGGAGGGCGGGGGGCTCGCCCTGCTTGTCCCAGTGCGCGGCGAGCCAGTCGCGGACGATCTGCTTGTCGAAGCTCGCCATGCGCTCGGCGGGGGTGGTGCCGGTGCGCCAGGCCTCGGCATCCCAGTAGCGGGACGAGTCGGAGGTCAGCACCTCGTCGGCCAGGGTCAGCGCGCCGTCGGCGTCGAAGCCGAACTCGAACTTCGTGTCGGCGAGGATCAGGCCGTGCGCCTCGGCGATCGCGGAGGCGCGGCGGTAGATCTCGAGCGACAGGTCGCGCAGCGCCCCCGCGGTGTCGGCGCCGACGAGCTCGACGGAGCGCTCGAACGTGATGTTCTCGTCGTGCTCGCCCATCGGGGCCTTCCAGGCCGGCGTGTACAGCGGTTCGGGAAGGCGGTCGCCGTCGTTGAGGCCCTCGGGGAGAGGGATGCCGCAGACCGTGCCCTGCGCGCGGTATTCGGCCCATCCCGAGCCGGTGAGGTAGCCGCGGACGACGCACTCGATCGGCTGCATGTCGAGCGAACGGACGAGCATCGCGCGCCCCCGCACGGCATCCGGGATGAGGCTCACCGTGTCATCGCCCTCGAGGCGGTGATCGGGGACGAGGTGGTTCGGGATCGACGACCCGCCGTCGGCGCCGGCGAGCTGATCGAACCACCACAGGCTCAGGGTCGTCAGCAGTTCCCCCTTGTCGGGGATGCCGGGTTCGAGCACGTGGTCGAAGGCGCTCACCCGGTCGCTCGCGACGACGAGGAGGTGCGCGGGAGCGGCGTCGGGGGCCGTCTCGGCGGGCACGTAGAGATCGCGCACCTTGCCGGAGTAGACGTGGCGCCAGCCGGCGAGCTCGAGGGGAGGGGCGGAGGTCACCCGCTCATTATTGCGGGTGTGCGCGGAACGCACCCGTGCGGATTGTTCCACACCGGCGCGCGCGGCGCCTGCCCCCGCGGCGGCGGGAGGCCCCTGGCTAGCCTGGAAAGATGACCGATGCAGCCTCCGACAACGCGGTGTCCGTCGACCCTCACCTGGGGAGCAGTCACAAGACGATCCGCGGGTGGGTGTTCTGGCCCGCCGCGGCCATCGCCTTGGCGTTCATCGCGTTCGCGCTGTTCTTCCCGGCAGCGGCGGAGGCCACCTTCACCAGCGTCCAGACCGCGATCGTCTCGACCTTCAACTGGTACTACGTGCTCATCGCGGCCTTCTTCGTGGTGTTCGCCCTGGCGATGGGCTTCAGCCGCTTCGGCAACATCAAGCTGGGTCAGGACGACGACGAGCCCGAGTTCTCGACCATGTCGTGGTTCGCGCTGCTCTTCGCCGCCGGCATGGGGATCGGCCTCGTCTTCTACGGCGTGAGCGAGCCGCTCACCCACTTCGTCTCGCCGCGGCCCGGGGTGACCGGCACGCCCGCGCAGCTCGCGCAGCAGGCGATGTCGCAGACGTTCCTGCACTGGGGCGTGCACGCGTGGTCGATCTACGTCGTGCTGGGCCTCGCCCTGGCCTACGCCTTCCACCGTCGTCGCCGCCCCCGCACGATCCGCTGGGCCCTGGAGCCGATCCTCGGTGCGCGTCTCGTGCAGGGCGGCTGGGGCAACGCGATCGACGTGGCGGCCCTCGTCGGCACGCTGTTCGGCGTGGCGACGTCGCTCGGCCTCGGCGTCATCCAGATCAGCGCGGGCCTGGACTTCCTCGGAGTCGTGCCGACGACGATCGTCAGCCAGGCCGTGATCATCGGCATCATCACGGGGCTGGTGCTCTTCTCTGTGCTCTCCGGTGTCGGCAAGGGCATGAAGTGGCTCTCGAACATCAACCTCGTCCTCGCCGGCGTCCTGATGCTCTTCCTCCTCTTCGTCGGCCCCACCGAGTTCCTCCTGCGCGACGTCGTGCAGTCGATCGGCAACTACATCCAGAGCTTCGTCGGCCTCTCCTTCACCGTCAGCGCCTACGCGGGTGACGACGGCGTCGCCTGGCAGGGCGCGTGGACGGCCTTCTACTGGGGCTGGTGGATCTCGTGGGCCCCCTTCGTCGGCATCTTCATCGCGCGCATCTCGCGCGGTCGCACCGTGCGCGAGTTCGTCGTCGGCGTGATCCTGGTGCCCACGCTCGTCGGCATCCTGTGGTTCACGGTCCTCGGCGGGACCGCGATCTACGGGGAGCTGACCGGTACGGCCTCCTACACGGGGGCGGACGGATCGGTCGACGTCTCGACGGCGCTGTTCCAGATGCTCGAGGGCATCCCGGGCTCGGTGGTGCTCATCGTGGGCTTCCTGATCCTCATCGCGGTGTTCTTCGTGACCTCGGCCGACTCCGGCGCGCTCGTGATGAGCATGATCGCGACCGGCGGCGAAGAGGAGCCGAAGAACTGGGTGCGCGTCTTCTTCGCCCTCGCCACCGCCGTGATCGCTTTCGCGCTGCTCATCGCGGGTGGTCTCACCGCCCTGCAGACGGCCGCGATCAGTATCGCGCTGCCCTTCAGCGTCGTGCTGCTCGCGATCTGCTGGGCGACGGTCGTGGCGTTCCGCCGCGAGATGAAGGCGTACGACAAGGCGGAGCGCGCGCAGCTGCGCGACTCGATCGGACAGCACTACGGCCTCGAGGTGGAAGAGCCCAACCAGCGCGGCATCTTCGGCTTCGTGGCCCCCTGGCGCCGCCCGCGGGTCGGCACGCCCGCGGCCGCACCCGCGGACACGCGCGCCGGGTCACCGGCCGCCGCCCCGTCGGACCACGAGGTGACGACGCCGCCGAGCGCGACGTAGTCCCGGCTTCCGACGACCCCCGCGTGCCCGTGCGCGCGGGGGTCGTCGTGTGCGCGGCGCGCCCGCCGCCGAGCCCTGGCCCGCCCCAGGACGCACGGCACCCCGTCCCGCGGGCCCGGCGCAAGCCCCCCGTCCGCGCCCTCCGCCGCGCGTTGACTGTCCCCGCTGCGTCGTCGCGCGCGCGGCGCCGTCCGGACACTCGACGTTCATCTCCCGCACTCGCGTGGCCGGCCGAAGCAGCGTATAGTCCATGTGGACTAGTCGAAACGGACCATCGATCGGAGGGGAACGGGATGCCGGATGTCACGCGCCTCACGCCGGTCGCGGTCATGATCCTCGCCACCCTCCGCGAGGGCGACATGCACACCTACGAGCTCGTGCGCCTGCTGCGCGAGCGAAAGGACGACCGCCTCGTCCCCCTGCAGAAGGGGACGATCTATCACACGGTCGCGCGACTCGAGCGCGACGGCCTGCTCGCCGAGGTGGGCGTCGATCGCGACGGCAACCGCCCCGAACGCACCACCTACACCCTCCTCGAGGCCGGTCGCCGCGCCGTCGAGGAGTGGGTGCGCACCGAACTCCCGCAAATCGAGCGACCCACCGACTTCCGGGTCGCGCTCGCCGAAGCGCACAACCTCGAGCGCGACGACGTGGTCGCTCTGCTCGATCGACGCCGTGCCCTGCTCGTCGCCTCGATGGACGAGCATCGCACCGGCCTGGACGGAGCCGCCCACCGCGGTGTCCCCGCCCAGTTCATGGTCGAGGTGCAGCGTCAGGCTGTGCTGCTCGACGCCGAACTCGCGTGGCAGGACGCCCTGCGCGCGCGCCTCGCCGACGGCTCCCTCGCCTGGGGCCCCGACGAGATCCCGGAACACTTCACGAAAGCACGCGTCTCGAAGGAGACAACCCCATGACCGACTCCCGCGCCGCTTCCACGGCATCCGCATCCCCTTCGACCGGGTCTCTTCGCACCGGTTCGTTCAAGACCCCGGCGAAGAGCCCGTGGCCGGCCCTCTGGGCCCTGGTCATCGGCTTCTTCATGATCCTGGTCGACACCACGATCGTCTCGGTCGCCAACCCCGCGATCAAGGCGGCCCTCGACCCGAACACGAACAACCTCGACAACGTCGTGTGGGTCACCAGCGCCTACCTGCTCACCTACGCGGTTCCGCTGCTGATCACCGGCCGCCTCGGCGACCGCTTCGGCCCGAAGAACATCTACCTCACGGGTCTCGCGATCTTCACGCTCGCCTCCCTCGCGTGCGGTCTCGCGCCCTCTCTCGAGGTGCTGATCGCCGCCCGTGCCGTGCAGGGCCTCGGCGCCGCGCTGATGACGCCGCAGACGATGGCCGTCATCACCCGCACCTTCCCGCCGCAGAACCGCGGCGCGGCCATGGGTCTGTGGGGAGCGACCGCCGGCGTCGCGACGCTCGTCGGCCCCCTCGCCGGTGGTCTGCTCGTCGACGGCCTCGGCTGGGAGTGGATCTTCTTCATCAACATCCCCGTCGGCATCATCGGCTTCGTCGCCGCGGTGATCCTCGTGCCCCAGCTGCCCCGGACGGCGCACAAGTTCGACATCCTGGGCGTCGTCCTCAGCGCGATCGGCCTGTTCCTCATCGTCTTCGGACTCCAGGAGGGCGAGCACTACGCGTGGGCCGCGTGGATCTGGGCGATGGTCGTCGCCGGTGTCGTCGTGATGGGCGTCTTCATCTGGACGCAGGGACGCAGCACGGGGGAACCCCTCGTCCCGCTCGACCTCTTCAAGGACCGCAACTTCTCGGTCGCCAACTTCGCGATCGCGGCCGTCGGCTTCACCGTGACGAGCATGGCGCTGCCGCAGATGTTCTACCTGCAGCTCGCCCGCGGCCTCACGCCCACCGAGTCGGCGCTGCTGCTCGTCCCTCTCGCGATCCTCTCGGGCGTCCTCGCCCCGTTCGCCGGCAAGCTGCTCGACCGCACGGATCCCCGCTTCCTGCTGGTCCCCGGTCTGCTGCTGGTGGGCGGCTCGCTCGGCATCTACGTCGCGCTGATCCTCAACGACGCGCCGATCTGGATGTTCCTCATCCCCTCGGCGCTGATGGGCGTCGGGAACGCGGGCATGTGGGGTCCTCTCGCCACCACCGCCACGCGCAACCTCCCCCCGCGTCAGGCGGGGGCCGGCGCCGGCATCTACAACACCACCCGCACCGTCGGATCGGTCATCGGTTCGGCATCCATCGCCGCCTTCATGCAGGCGCGTCTCGAGGCGAACCTGCCGGGGGCAGCGGATGCCGGGGCGAGCTTCGGCGGCGGTGCGTTGCCGCCGCAGGTGGTCGGCGGGTTCTCGCAGGCCATGGGGCAGTCGCTCGTGCTGCCGATCGTCGTGATCGGAGTGGGCCTGATCGTGGTGCTGTTCATGCGGCGTCCGTCGATGATCCGCCCGCACGGTGCACCGCGCGACGCGGGCGCGGCCCAGAAGGCCGCGCAGGCCGCCCCGGCTGCCGCGGGGGAGTAACGCAGGATCACGGATGCCGTCACCTGAGCGGGTGGCGGCATCCGGCGTTCGTGGGTCGCCCGTCGGCTCGCGACCGGCATCGTCAGCCGTGGAGGAGCCGGTCCCCGACCTCCCCGCGACGGCGCGCGGCGCCCTCGGAGTCGGCGCCCCCCATCTCCGCGTACACGCTGATCCAGACCGGTCGCAGGATCGCATCCCGCTCGGGCGTCCGCTTCCCGCTGCTCGCCGCCATCAGGCGCCTCGCCCGCTCCCGAAGGGGGGAGTCGTCCAGCGCCCAGGATCCTGCGCTGCCGATCCGCCACTCCTCGCGGATCTCACGCGTGAAAGCGCGACTGCTCCACGCCAGCCAGAGCCAGGGTGCGATCCACGCGACGAAGCCGGCCGCGACGCCGACCTCCACCGAGGCGATCCGGTGAGTCGCGACGGACACGGCGATGCCGAGGAAGAAGCCCACGACGGGCCAGATCGCGGTGAGGCTCCACCGCAGGCGGTCGTCGGCCCTCGCGTCGGGCGGCAGCACCCGAAGGTGCTCGACGGTCAGACCGTGCGCGCTGAAGCGCCGCTCGTACGACCCCCACTCGCCGCTCGAGAGGGAGGGAGAAGCGTTGTCGGAGAACTGCACGTCGTCATCGTGGTCTCGCTTCCCCCGCGGTTCGGTTTTCCTCGCGGAAGCCATACGCCCTCGGATTCACGGGGACGGCGTCGTCCGTCGCCCCGTGAGGATGACGCTCAGTTGTAGCCGAGGATCACCCCGGACTCGTTCTCGGCCTCGACGGGGCGGACGGGGGAGAGGTCGCAAAGGTCGGTCTCGATCACGTCTTCATGCTCTCCACCGCCCGCCGTCGGACGGCGGGTCCTGACGGTTCGCATACGGATGAGGCGGTCGCGCTCCCGCCACGCCGCGACCTGGAAGCGGGCGATGGCGGCGGCGTCAGCCGGTCCGGCGCGCACGATGACGACACCTGCGCTCACGCGCGTCGCTCGGCGATCAGGGTGCCGACCGGCCGAGCGTCCCGCGTCGCGCGCGTGTGCGTCTCGACGACGTCGAAGCCCGCGGCATCCGCCCTCTCCGACAGGTCGTCGACCGGCCACCGCCACGCGCGCGTGACGGCGTGATCGAAGGGTTCGAGCACCCTCCCGACGAAGAAGCCGAGAAGCAGACCCCCGCCGGGACGGATCGTGCGTGCGAACTCGCGCAGGGGCGTCGAGACGGCGTCGGGCGCGTGGTGGATCGTCGAGAACCACGACAGGATGCCGCCGAGCCCGCCGTCGGCCTCCTCGAGCTCGTCGATGGTGCCGACGTCGAAACGGATGCCGCGGTGAGCTGCTCGCGCGTGCTCCACGAAGCGCGGCGCGAGGTCGACGCCGCGCACGTCGAGGCCCGAGCCGGCGAGATGCGCCGTCCAGTGGCCGGGACCGCAGCCGGCGTCGAGCACCGGGCCCGTGAGCCCCGCGGCCCACGCGTCGACGATCGCGCGGTCGACCGGGTGCACGGCATCCATCGTTCCGAGCGCCGCGATGTACTCGTCGGCTCGTGCGTCGTAGGCGGGGGAAGGGGACACCGACCGAGGCTACGCGCTCAGAATGGGCCCATGCAGGTTCGCTTCGCACGTCACACCGATCGCCTCCCCGAGATCGTGCGCTTCTATCGCGACGACCTGGGCCTGCCCGTGCGGGGGGAGTTCCGCGATCACGCGGGGTACGACGGGGTCTTCTTCGATCTCCCCGGAACGGGGGCGCACCTCGAGTTCACGTCGGGCGGCGGTCAGGCCGCTCCGACGCCCGACCCGGAATCCCTGCTCGTGCTGTACCTCGACGACGCCGAGCTGCAGTGCACCGCGGCTCGTCTCGCGGGCCGCGAGACCACGCCGGCGAACCCGTACTGGCAGCACAACGCCTCGGCGTTCCTCGACCCGGACGGGTTCCAGGTGCTGCTCGTGCGGGAAGGGGCGTCGAGGTGAAAGTGCGGGAGGTCGGTGTCGCTCCGCGAACGCCTCGCCGTCAGTCCCGGGGCGGGGCGGTCGATCCGCGGACGATCAGCTCCGAGGGGAGCACCGCGATCTCGTGGGGCGCCGTGCTGCCCATCGATTGCAGCAGCAGCTCCACCGCCAGGGCGCCCGACCGGGCGATCGGCATCCGGACCGTGGTCAGGCTCGGGGTCACGGCGCCGGCGAGTTCGATGTCGTCGATTCCGACGATGCTCACGTCGTCGGGACAGACCCGCCCGAGCTCGCCCATACCGGCCTCCAGGCCGAGGGCGACGAGGTCGTTGTAGGCGATCACGGCGGTGGCACCGCTGGCGATGGCCGCGGCGGCGCTCGCGCGACCGCCCTGGATGGACGCGGCGTGATTGCTCAGACGGGTGAGGCGGATGCCGAATTGCTCGCAGGCCCGGGCGACGGTGCGGGCGCGCTGGTCATCGGCCCATGAGCCGTGCGGGCCCGAGGCGTAGGCGAGGTGCGCGTGGCCGAGGGCGGCGAGGTGCTCGACCGCCTGGCTAGGGCCCCGCTCGGCGTCCATGATCACGCAGACGGCGCCGGGGATGAGGCGGTTGATCACGACGTGCGGGGTGTCGCCGATCAGGGCGAGCACATCGTCCTCGGGGAGACGAGGGGAGCACAACAGCAGGCCATCCGCCTTGCCTGCGAGTTCGATGGACTCGCGCTCACGGCGCAGGTCCTCGTCCGCGTCGTAGAGCACGATCCGGTGGCGCCCGTGCCACGCCTGCCCCTGGATGGCCTTGAGGAGGGTCGCATAGACGGGGTTGGCGGCATCCGGGACGAGGACGGCGATCGTGCGCGCCCCCGTCGGCACCTGTGACGCTGCATAGCCGAGTTCGGCCGCGGCGACGCGCACCCGCTCGAGCGTCGCCGGAGCGAGGCGGTCGGGCTCGCCGAAGGCACGCGAGGCTGTGGCGATCGAGACCCCGGCGTGCCGGGCCACGTCGGTGAGAGTGGCCGCCATTCGTGCTCCTTCGTGCAGTCGTTCCATCTTCGTGCATACCGAACTGAAAACAATTGACAAGTTTGTACAAACACATCACACTGCTTGTATGCCGATCACCGACGATCCCTCCAGACCGACCGCTCGCCTGCGTCGCACCCTGTCGTCGGTCGCCCTTCCCCCGGTCCCGGGCGCCGCCGGCATCCTGCACCTCGGCCTCGGCAGCTTCCACCGGGCCCATCAGGCGGTCTACACCGCGGCCGCTCTTCGCGCCGAGGGCGGGGACTGGGGCATCGTCGGCGTGGCCTCCCGGTCGCACCGGGTCGTGGATGCGCTGCACGCCCAGGATCACCTCTACGCCGTCGCGACAATCTCGCCCGGGGGGACGACGCTCGACATCCCCGGGGTCCACACCGACTCCTATGTCGCCGCCGATGACCCGGCCCGGGTCGTGGCCGATCTCGCCGCCCCCTCGACGCGCGTCGTCACACTTACCGTCACCGAGAACGGGTACAGCTACTCGTCGGCGACGCAGCACCTCGATGTGACCGACCCGCGGGTGCTGGCCGACCTCCGCGGCGGGGCGCCGACCTCGACCATCGGTCAGCTCGCCCGGGGTCTGCAGGCGCGGGCCGCCGCCGGCGGTGCGCCCCTCTCGATCCTCAGCTGCGACAACCTCCAGTCGAACGGCACGCACACCGAGAAGCTCGTCCGTGAGTTCCTCCACGAGCTCGCGGATGCCGAGGGCGCCGACGCCCTGTCCTACCTCGACCGCGCTGTGACCTTCCCCTCGAGCATGGTCGACCGCATCGTCCCCTCGACCACTGCGGCGCTGGCCGACCGCGTCGCCGGACTCCTCGGTGTACGCGATGAGATCCCCGTCCCGGCCGAGCCCTTCACCATGTGGGCCATCGAGGACCGCTTCGCCGGGGGCCGTCCCGCCTGGGAGGCTGGTGGCGCCGTATTCACCGACGAGGTCGGGGCCTACGAGCAGCTCAAGGTCCGCCTGCTCAACGGCACGCACTCGCTCATCGCCTACCTCGGCGCGCTGCGGGGGGTCCCGACGATCCCGGATGCCATCGCCCTGGCCGACATCGAAGCCGCGGCCGCGGCGGTCCTGCGCGGCGAGTACGAGCCATCGGTCACCGCCCCGGCCGGTGTGGACATCGAGCAGTACGAGCGTGAGCTGTTCGCTCGGTGGGGGAACAGCGCGCTGGGGCACCGCACCAGTCAGGTCGGCTCCGACGGATCGGCGAAGCTCGGGCAGCGCATCCCGGGGCCGATCGCCCACGCCCTCGACCGCGGCGAGTTCCCGCACCTCATCGCGCTCACGGTCGCCGCCTACCTCGCCTGCATCGCCCCGCCGGCCGGATTCGACCCCGGCCCGTACGCCGAGGCCATGACCGACCCCGCTCGCGAACGGCTCACCGCGGTCCCGACGCGCGGCGGGCGCGACCTCGCCCATCGCGCCGTCGTCGGCCTGCGGCTGTTCGGCGACGACGTCGCCCATCGGACGGCCTTCGTCGACCGGGTCGGCGACCTCGTCGACCTCATCGTGCAGCGCGGCGTCGAGAGCGCGATCGCCGACAGCCTCGCGGCGGCCGGCAGCCTTGCGCACCCCGCGACCTGACCCCTGGGCGCCCCCGAACGGCTCCACCACCCGACGCATTCAAAACGCAGAACGACAGGAGAGAGACGCGATGAAGCTCCTCGCGATCCACGGCGCCGAAGACATCCGCTGGGAAGACCGCCCGACCCCCGAGCCGGGCGAGGGCGAGGTACGCCTGCGCGTGCGCTACGTCGGCATCTGCGGGTCCGACCTGCACTACTTCTTCCACTTTAAGAACGGCGAGTACGCCGTCCGTGAGCCCCTGACCCCGGGCCACGAGCTTTCCGCCGAGGTCGACCTCGACCCCTCCGGGCGTCTCGCACCGGGCACTCCGGTCACGGTCCACCCCGCCCGCTTCGGCCCCTCCGTCGCGGGTCTCGAGGACCGCCCGCACCTCCGCGCCGGAGGCGACTACCTGGGCAGCGCCGCGGGCTTCCCGCACCGTCAGGGCGGGGCCGCCGAGATGCTCGTCGTCGAGGAGCATATGATCCGCGTCCTCCCCGCGGGGCTCTCCCTCGAGCGCGCTGCCCTCGCCGAGCCCCTCGCCGTCGCGATCCACGCCGCGGGCCTCGCGGGAGACCTGCGCGGCACACGCGCCCTGGTCATCGGCGCCGGCCCCATCGGCCTGCTCGTCGTCGCCGCGGCCGTGCACGCGGGTGCCGCGGTTGTGGGCGCCAGCGACGTCCGGCCCGAGCCGCTCGATCGGGCGCGCGCTCTCGGCACGACCGAGACCTTCCTCGTCGGCACCGACGCCATCGACCCCGAGTCCTTCGACGTCGTGTTCGAGTGCTCCGGCGTGGGCGTCGCGCTCACGCAGGCCGTCCGCGCCGCGCGCCGCGCCGGCACGATCGTGCAGGTCGGCATGCTCCCCGACGCCGAGATCGGCGTGAACCTCGCCCCGATGCTCGCCAAGGAGCTCACGGTGCGGGGAGCGTTCCGGTTCTCGACCGAGATCGACGACGCGATCGCCCTCCTGGCCTCGACCGCCGCGCTCGACGCGGTCCTCTCGCACGTCATCCCCGCGACCGACGCGGTCGCCGCGTTCGCCACGGCGCGCGACTCCTCGGCATCCGCCAAGGTCCTGCTTTCCCTCTGATCCGCCTCACCGAACGTCATCACTACGAAGGAGTAATCCGATGAGCAGCTCTTCCGCCCCCGGCGTCGACGCGTCGTCGTCGACGCCCGTCGCCAAGAGGTCGGTCGGCGACCTCGCCCGCGCCGCCGTCTCGGGTTGGCTCGGCACCGCGCTGGAATTCATGGACTTCCAGCTCTATTCGCTTGCCGCCGCCCTCGTCTTCAGCCAGATCTTCTTCGCCGGAGGGGATGCAGCGATGGCGGTCGTCCTCGCGATGGCGACCTATGGCGTGGGCTACGTCGCCCGCCCGGTCGGCGCGTTCTTCTTCGCCCGCATCGGCGACAAGATCGGCCGCAAGCAGGTGCTGTTCTACACGATCCTGCTCATGGGGGCCGCGACGACCCTGATCGGCGTCCTGCCGACGTACGAGCAGGTAGGCATCCTCGCCCCGATCCTCCTCGTGATCCTCCGCTTGGCCCAGGGCTTCGGCGCGGGCGCCGAGATCTCGGGCGCCGGTGTGATGCTGGCCGAGTACGCCCCTGACAACCGTCGCGGCATCGTCGCCTCGCTCGTCGCCCTCGGCACCAACTGCGGCACGCTCTTCGCCTCGGGCATCTGGGCGATCCTGCTCGCCGTGATGATGGAGAGCGACGTCATCGCGTGGGGCTGGCGCATCCCCTTCATCGGCAGCGCCGTCATCATGCTCTTCGCCCTCTGGGTGCGCTTCAACCTCAAGGAGAGCCCCGTCTTCGAGGAGCGCACCGACGTCGTCGACGGCAAGGCGCTCTCGCGCGCCGAGCTGCAGAAGGTCGCCACCGAGACCAACGACATCCGCACGCTCGAGTCGCTGCAGAAGAAGCCCCTCAAGGCCGTGCTCGTGTCGTTCTTCCTGCGCTTCGGCCAGGCGGGCAACTCCGGCATCGTGCAGACCTACCTCATCTCGTTCATCACGATCACCCTCGCCATCTCGAAGGAGGTCGGTCCCGAGATCGTCATCGTCTCGTCGCTGATCGGCTTCGTCACCATCCCCGTGGTCGGCTTCCTCGGTGACAGATTCGGCCGCCGCCGCATGTACATCGTCATGTCGGCGCTGTCGCTGCTGCTCATCGTCCCGACGCTGCTGCTGATCAACTCCCGCGAGGTGGGTGCGATCTTCGTCGGATACGCGCTGATCCACAACATCTCGGTGCTGGGTCTGGCATCCATGGAGAACATCTCGATCCCCGAGATCTTCGGCGCCCGCAACCGCTACACCCTAACCGCCGTCGTCCGCGAGGTCGCCGCGATCATCGCCACCGGTGTCGGCCCGGTCGTCGCCGCTGCCTGGGTGGCCGCCGCGACCGGCAGCATCGTCCCGATCATGGTGCTCATGGGCGTGTTCACCGCGTCGGCGCTGGTCGCCGCGATCGTCGCCCCCGAGTGGACCGGTCGCGACCTGACCGACCCGCGCGCCGCGATGTGACCCGCGGGGCCGATGCCCCGCACCCCGGGCGGGCTCGTGACGGCGAGCCCGCCCGGCATCCTTCTTCCCACCTCCTCGAGAAAGTCCCCGCATGAGCATCGAGTCCGTCGACGTCATCGTCACCAGCCCCGGTCGCAACTTCGTCACCCTCAAGGTCACCACCAGCGACGGTGTCGTCGGATGGGGGGATGCCACCCTCAACGGTCGCGAGCTGTCGGTGGCGTCGTACCTTTCCGACCACCTCGCCTCGATGCTCATCGGCCGGGACGAGGACCGCATCGAGGACACCTGGCAGTACCTCTACCGCGGGGCGTACTGGCGCCGCGGCCCGGTGACCATGGCCGCGATCGCCGCGGTCGACATGGCGCTGTGGGACATCAAGGCCAAGAAGGCCGGGATGCCGCTGTACCAGCTGCTCGGGGGCGCGAGCCGCGACGGCGTGCGCGTCTACGCCCACGCCTCGGGCACCGACTTCGCCGCGCTCTCGAACGCGATTACCGGCTACCGCGAGCTCGGGTTCACCGCCGTGCGCGTGCAGACCGGGGTTCCCGGCCTCGGGCAGATCTACGGCGTCTCGTCGACCGGGCCCGGCGTGCGCTACGACTACGAGCCGGCCAAGCGCTCGGGCGACCGCCCGTCCGAGGAGACGTGGGACACCCGTCAGTACCTCAACCACATGCCCGGCGTGTTCGCGAAGATCCGCGAGGAGTTCGGCACCGACCTGCGGATCCTCCACGACGGTCACCACCGCATGTCGCCGATCGAGGCCGCCCGCTTCGCGAAGGACATCGAGCCCTACGACCTCTTCTGGCTCGAGGACGCCACCCCCGGCGAGGACCAGACGGCGCTGCGTCTCATCCGCCAGCACTCGACGACTCCGCTCGCGATCGGGGAGATCTTCAACACCGTGTATGACTACCAGACGCTCATCACCGAGCGTCTGATCGACTACGTGCGCTCGGCCGTCACCCACACGGGCGGCATCACCGCGATGAAGAAGCTGCTCGACTTCGCCGCGATCTACGGCATCCGCTCCGGCATCCACGGGCCCACCGACATCTCGCCGGTCGGCATGGCCGCGGCCCTGCACCTGGATCTGGCGATCCACAACTTCGGCATCCAGGAGTACATGCCGCACAACGAGCAGACGCTCGAGGTCTTCCGGACGAGCTTCAGGTTCGACCGGGGCTTCCTGCACCCCGGTGATCAGCCGGGTCTCGGTGTCGAGCTCGATGAAGAGGCCGCGGGGGCTTTCGAGTACACGAAGGCGTACCTGCCCGTGAACCGCCTGCTCGACGGGACCGTACATGACTGGTGAGCTTCCCTCCCGCACGCTCGCGTCGAGACTCGTCGTCGTCGCCCGGGCGTCCGCCGCGTCGGATTACGCGCCGGTGCTCACCGCCCTGGCCGGGGCGGGCGTGCAGAGCGTCGAACTGACGCTTACGACGCCGGGCACCTTCGACGCCTTCGCCGACCTGCGCTCGTCGTTCGACGGCGACCTCGGCATCGGCACGGTCACGAACCTCGACCAGCTCGAGCGCGCGATCGAGGTGGGCGCGGACTACGTCGTGACACCCCTCACCTCGACGGCCCTCGTCGCGCGCGCGGTGGCCGCGGGCATGCCGATCGTCCCGGGTGGCCTCACCCCTACCGAGCTGTTCGCCTCGTGGTCGGCGGGCGCCTCGGCGGTGAAGGTCTTCCCGGCCGGACAGGTCGGCCCCGGGTACCTGAAGGACCTGCGCGGACCGTTCCCCGACATCGCCGTCGTCCCCTCGGGAGGGGTGGATGCCGCCGGCGCGGCCGCGTGGCTCGCGGCGGGCGCCGTAGCGGTCAGCGTAGGTGGGCCGCTGCTCGGCGACGCGTTCCGGGGCGGCGACCTCGGCGCGCTCCGCGATCGGGCGACGCAGTTCGTGGAGGTGTGTGCGTCGTGACGCGCGTCGTCACCCTCGGCGAGACCATGGCTCTCGCCCGCACGACCGAGATCGGCTCGCTGCGGCACGCGTCGGGGCTCGCGCTCGGCATCGGCGGAGCGGAGAGCAACGTCGCTGTGGGGCTGCGGCGCCTCGGCGTCGATGCGTCGTGGCTCGGCCGCGTCGGTGACGACCCCTTGGGCGAGCGGATCGCGCGCGAGCTCCGCGGGGAGGGCGTCGACGTCCACGCCCTCGTCGATGCCGGAGCCCCCACGGGCCTGATGATCAAGGAGCGTCCGTCCGCGGCATCCACCGCCGTCCATTACTACCGCCGCGGCTCGGCGGGGTCGCGGGTGAGCGAGGCCGATGTGCCCGACGGGTGGGTCGAGGAGGCGGCGCTGCTGCACGTCACGGGCATCACGCCCCTGCTGTCCGACACCGCCCGCGCCACCGTGCTCGCGGTCGTCGAGCGGGCCCATGACGCGGGCGTGCCGGTGAGCTTCGACATCAACTACCGTTCGGCGCTCGCCGCTCCCGAGGTCGCGGGACCGATCCTGCGCGAGATCGCGGAGCGCGCGACCCTCGTCTTCGGTGGCGTCGAGGAATTCGAGCTGCTGGGACCGGATGCCGTGACCTCGCTCCTCGCGGTGGGCGTCGCACACGTGATCGTCAAACGCGGGCCCGAGGGCGCCGCCGTCTTCACGCCCGACGGCATGACCGAGGCGCTCGGCTTCGTGATCGAATCCCTCGACACGGTGGGGGCGGGCGACGCGTTCGTCGCCGGCTACCTCAGTGCCTGGCTCGAGGACCTGTCGGCCGCGGACGCCCTGGTCCGGGGCAATGCCTGCGGGGCGGTGGCCTGTCTCGTGCCCGGCGACTGGGAGGCGGCCCCGACGCGGCGCGACCTCGAACGCTTCCTCGCCGGCGGCGGCGACCCGGTGCGTCGCTGACGCCCGGCGGCGCTGCGGGGTGCCGCAACCGAGCCGACCAAGGCTCGGGCCCCGACGAGCGCCGTCAGTCCTGCGCGACCCGCGCGGCGATGTCGGTGCGGAACTGCCCGCCCTCGAGACCGATGCGCTCGAGCCCCGCGTAGGCCGCCTCGCGCGCCTCGCGGAAGGTCGTGCCGGTCGCGACCACGCTCAGCACGCGCCCGCCCGTGGCGACGAGGTCGGCGTCGCGCTGGGCCGTGGCGGCATGCGCCAGGTGGACGCCGTCGACCTCTTCGGCCTCGTCGAGGCCGGTGAGCACGCGCCCGGTCAGGGGCGCTTCGGGGTAGCCCTCGCTCGCGAGCACGACGGTCACCGCGGTGGCCTCGGCGAAGGCCGGGCGGGGCTCGTCTTCGAGGGTTCCGGATGCCGCGGCCAGTAGCAGGCGCGACAGCGGGTCGACCAGGCGCGGCAGCACGACCTGCGTCTCGGGATCGCCGAAGCGCGCATTGAACTCGATGACCTTCACGCCCTGCTCGGTGAGGATGAGCCCCGCGTACAGCAGTCCGATGAAGGGGGTGCCCTCGGCATCCATCTGCCGGATCACGGGCTCGGCGATCTCGCGCGTGACGAGGTCGACGAACGTCTCCTCATCGCCGAAGCGGTCGCTCAGCCAGGGCAGCGGAGAATAGGCGCCCATGCCGCCGGTGTTGGGGCCCTCGTCGCCGTCGCGCAGGCGCTTGAAGTCCTGAGCGGGGCTGAGCGGAGCGACGTGATCGCCGTCGCTGAGGAAGAACAGTGAGACCTCGGGTCCCGAGAGGAACTCCTCGATCAGCACCGCGCCGGTGGGCAGGTAGGTCTCGGCGTGGGCGAGGGCGGCGTCACGGTCGCTCGTGACGATCACGCCCTTGCCCGCGGCCAGGCCGTCGGCCTTGACCACGTAGGGGGCGCCGAACGCGTCGAGCGCCGCGGCCACGGCCTCGACGTCGTGCGCGCGCGCGGAGCGTCCGGTGGGCACGCCCGCGGCATCCATGATCCGCTTCGCGTAGGTCTTGGATCCCTCGAGCTGAGCCGCGGCCTTGCCGGGGCCGAACACCGGGATGCCGTGCGCTCGCAGCGGATCGGCCACGCCGGCGACCAGCGGCGCCTCGGGGCCGACCACGACCAGGTCGATCGCCTCGTCTTTCGCGAAGGTGAGCACGGCGGTGGGGTCGAGCGGATCGAGGTCGACGAGGTGCGCCTCGCGCGCGATTCCGGCGTTGCCGGGGGCGGCGAAGATCGCGTGCGACTCCTGCTCCGAGCGCAGCGCGAGGATGATGGCGTGCTCGCGCGCGCCCGAACCGAGGACCAGGATTCTCACGCGGCCAGCCTAGCGAGCGCGGGGCCGGGGCTCGGGTCGCGGTCTCCCGGCCCGGCGCGGTCGCACGCTCCGTGATCCGCACAACCTCCGTCGCGCGGGCCGCGGCGGAGCTGAGGTTCTGCGAATCGCTGACATCGCGCGCGGCGCCGACGCGCACCGCCCCGAGTAGCGTGGATGCCATGCCTCCCCGCCGTATCGAGACCGGTGACGGCCGCGACGCGCTCGCCGCCGTCGCCGCCGGAGACGCCCCGCGCCCGGCCACGGCGACCGCGGTGCGCTACCTGCTGCAGCTGCTCGCCGAGAAGGCCCCCGGCAACTCGGTCGAGATGCGCGTGCCGCCCTTCGGGGCCGTGCAGGTGATCGAGGGCCCGCGCCACACGCGCGGAACCCCGCCCAACGTCGTCGAGACCGACGCCGCCACCTGGATCGCCGTCGCCACCGGCCAGGAGCACTGGGCGGATGCCGTGGCCGCCGGCCGCATCATCGCCTCCGGTGTGCGCGCCGACCTGAGCGCGCTGCTCCCCCTGCGGCCGTAACCCTCGGCCCCGCCCCGAACGGACCCCGACGCGCGGGATGCCCCGGCACCCGCGCGGAACGCGGGTCCTCTCGCGCGCAGCCGGTCTCCTCGCAGAAGGATCCCGCCCGCGCGAGGGGCGCCGTCCGCGGAACGCCCGGCCGCGGACGCCGGCTCGCTCGACGCCGAAGAACCCGACCCGCTCGCGGTTCTGCGGTGGGACAATATGCGTATGTCCGACCAGCCCGCTCCCGAACGACCGGTGTACGTCCGCGACGATATCGAGACCGTCACGGTGCGCCGCGCCCCCAAGTACGGCGTCTTCCTGGCCGCGGGTGCCTTCCTCGGCATCCTCGTGGCCCTCATCCTCACCGTGGCCATCGACGGCACCGACGTGAGCCCCTACACGCAGGTCGTCTACTCGCAGGTGCAGGTCTTCGGCTTCACGGCCCTCATCTGCGTGGTGCTGGGGGTCGCGCTCGCCGCGATCGTCGCCCTCATCTTCGAGCGCACCCTGGGCGGACGCACCCGTCAGGTCACCGTCGACCACGAGCAGTTCGAGGTCTGACCCTCACGCCAGCTCGGCGATGATCGGGTGGATCGCGGTGTCGAACGCGACCACGTCGCTGCGCAGACCGTCGGTCACCGCGACGGTGAGGGAGCCGATCCACCACACGCCCCGCTGAGCGAGCGGGAGCACCTGCACGTTCAGCTCGAACGAATGGGCCCGTCGACCGACCACCCGCTCGTGTGCGGCGATCGCGCTCGCGTAGGCGCGGTACGACACCCCCGGTCGCGCCGCGGACTCCCGCGCGTAACGGTCGTGGGCGAGGCGCGCGAAGTCGACGGCGTCGTCGGCGTGGCGGCCGATCGCGGCGCGCAGGGCATCGGCGCCCTCGACCGGGAGTGCGACGAGCGTGCCGAAACCGTCGACCAGCTCGAGCGGCACGGGCGAGGGATGCGCCTGCGGTTCCACGGTCAGCGCCCAGTAGCTGCGCCACTCGCGCTCGAGCAGTTCGTGCGCGGCATCCGTGCGCTCGTCGACGAGCGGCGGAGGGACGCGGCGGAGGGCGGGCAGCTCCTCGGGAGAGCGGATGCCGAGCACCTGACGCAGGTAGAGCGCGACGAGCACCGGTTGCGCCGCGTCTTCGCGGATCACCCATTCCGGCTGGCCGCCCGTCATGGCGCCATTGTAGGGAGGCGGGGCGGGCTCGGGGCCGGGCCTTGCGGACCCTGCCGGACACCCGCGCGTGTCCGCCCCGGGTAGTCTGTTGCGGTGGCCTCCGCTCCCCACGAAAACCCGTACTCCGCCGCAGGCGTCGATACCGCCGCCGGAGATCTCGCCGTCGAACTGATGAAGTCGGCCGTGCGCCGCACGCACGGTCCCGAGGTGCTGGGCGGGGTCGGCGGCTTCGCCGGCCTCTTCGACGCCTCCGCCCTTCGCGACTACGCCAAGCCGCTGCTCGCGACGAGCACCGACGGCGTCGGAACCAAGGTCGCGATCGCTCAGGCCATCGACAAGCACGACACGATCGGCGAAGACCTCGTCGGCATGGTCGTCGACGACATCGTCGTGGTCGGGGCGCGGCCCCTGTTCATGACCGACTACATCGCGTGCGGCAAGGTCGTGCCGCAGCGCATCGCCGACATCGTCGCGGGCATCGCGCGCGGCTGCGCCATGACCGGCACCGCGCTCGTCGGCGGCGAGACGGCCGAGCACCCCGGTCTGCTCGGCATCGACGACTACGACGTCGCGGGAGCGGCGACCGGCGTCGTCGAGGCCGACCGCGTGCTCGGCGCCGATCGCGTCCGCAGCGGCGACGTCGTGCTCGCGCTCGCCTCGAGCGGCCTGCACTCCAACGGCTACTCGCTCGTGCGCCACATCATCACCGGCGCGGGTATCGCCTACGGCTCGGCCTCCGCCGACCTCGGCGGCACGTGGGGCGAGGCGCTGCTCGAGCCCACGCGCCTGTACACCTCCCCGCTGCTGCGCCTGCTCGACGACGCGGCGGTCGGCTCCGGCATCCACTCGCTCAGCCACGTCACCGGCGGCGGCATCGCCGCGAACCTCGCGCGCGTGCTGCCGCAGGACACGTGGGTCGACGTCGACCGCTCGACGTGGAGCCCGTCGCCGGTGTTCCGGGTGCTCGCCGATCTGGGCGGCCTCGACCTCACCGCGACCGAGGGCACCTGGAACCTCGGCATCGGCTTCCTCGCCGTGGTCTCGCCCGAGATCGCGGATGCCGCGACCGCGGCGCTGCAGGCCGACGGCATCGCCACCTGGCAGGTCGGCGTCGTGCGTGACGGCGCCCGGCCCGAGGGCGAGTACGAGCAGGGCGCGAAGGGCGTCGACGGCGGTGCCGTGCGCCTGGTCGGAACCTACGCGGATGCCGGTCACCCGGCGAACGGAGCGAACTAACACCCCATGTGCGGCATCGTCGGCATGGCCGGGCAGGGCCCGGTCAACCAGGAGATCTACGACGCGCTCCTCCTCCTCCAGCACCGGGGGCAGGACTCCACGGGCATGGCCACGGCCGAGTCCAGCGGGGTGTTCCACATCCACAAGGCCCGGGGGCAGGTGCGCGAGGCGTTCCGCACGCGCGACATGCGGGCCCTCCTCGGCGACATCGGCCTCGGGCACGTGCGGTACGCGACCAAGGGGACGGCATCCAACGAAGAAGAGGCGCAGCCCTTCTACGTCAACGCCCCCTACGGCATCGTGCTCGTGCACAACGGCAACCTGACCAACACCCGCGAGCTCACGCGGGAGCTGTTCAGCAAGGACCGTCGCCACCTCAACACCAGCAGCGACACCGAACTGCTCGTCAACATCCTCGGCTCCGAGCTGCAGTCCGAGATCACCGGTCCCGACCTCGACCCCGACCAGGTCTTCCGCGCGGTCGCTCGCGTGCACGAGCGCGTCGAGGGGTCGTACGCCTCGATCGCCCTGATCGCCGGGTACGGGCTGCTCGCGTTCCGCGACCCCTTCGGCATCCGCCCGCTCATCCTCGGCAAGCGTCCCGCCGCGACCGTTCCGGGCGGCGAGCTGCGCGACGAGTGGATCGTGGCCTCCGAGTCGCTCGTGCTCGAGAACGCGGGCTTCGAGGTCGTGCGCGACGTCGAGCCCGGTGAGGCCGTGTTCATCAGCCTCGACGGCACCCTGCACGCGCAGCAGTGCGCGAAGACCACGATGCTCGCGCCGTGCTCGTTCGAGTACGTCTACCTCGCGCGTCCCGACTCGGTCATGAACGGCGTCTCGGTGTACGAGACGCGTCTGCGCATGGGCGAGCGCCTCGCCGACACGGTCGCGAAGTACACGCCCGCCGGGGCCATCGACGTGGTCATGCCGATCCCCGACTCCGCGCGTCCGGCGGCCATGCAGGTCGCCCGCAAGCTCGGGATCGAGTACCGCGAGGGCTTCTACAAGAACCGCTACGTCGGCCGGACGTTCATCATGCCCGGTCAGGCGGTGCGCAAGAAGAGCGTGCGCCAGAAGCTCAACGCGATGTCGACGGAGTTCCAGGGCAAGAACGTGCTCCTCGTCGACGACTCGATCGTGCGCGGCACCACGAGCCGCGAGATCATCCAGATGGCCCGGGATGCCGGAGCCAAGAGCGTGACGTTCGCCTCGGCCGCGCCTCCCGTGCGCTACCCGCACGTGTACGGCATCAACATGCCCTCGCGTCACGAGCTGGTGGCCCACGGGCGCACGATCCCCGAGATCGCCGAGGAGCTCGGCTGCGACTACCTGGTGTACCAGGAGGTCGAGGACCTGAAGGCCGCGATCATGGAGGGCACCGACCTGGTCGACCTCGACATGAGCTGCTTCGACGGCCGCTACGTCACGGGCACCGTGTCGGAGGAGTACCTCGCCTGGGTCGAGGGCAGCCAGGAGTCTTGACCCCGCCGAGACCGGCGGGGACGCTGGCGCTGGCCGCGTCGGCCATCGTCCTGCTGGCGCTGACGCTGCGGATCGCGGTGGCCTCGCTGTCGCCGTTGCTCGACGTCATCGACCGCGACTTCGCCCTGCCGGCGGCGGTCGTGGGCCTGATCGGCATGGCGCCGCCGGTGGCGTTCGCCCTGGCCGGAATGGTCGCCCCCGCGATCGAACGCCGCCTCGGTCTCGAGCGCAGCGTGCTGGTCGCGGCGGTGGTCGCCGCCGTCATGCTCGGGCTGCGGGCCGCCGCGGTCGACGCGTGGACGCTCCTGGCCGCGACGGCCGGGGTGTTCGCGGCGGTGGGGGTGGCCAACGTGCTGATCCCGGCGGCCGTGAAGAAGTACTTCCCCGAGCGAATCGGGCTGATGACCACCGTCTACACGACGACGATGGCCGTCGCGACGTTCACTCCGCCGCTGGTCGCGGTGCCGCTGGCCGACGCCGTGGGCTGGCGCGGATCGTTCGCGACGTGGGCGGTGGTGGCCCTCGCCGCCGTCGTGCCCTGGATCCTCATGAGTCTGCGGGCGCGGGCCGCACGCGTCGACCTCGTCGAGGAGCCGCGCACCTCCGTGCTGTCGCGCATCGTGCGGGTGCCGCAGACGTGGGCGCTCGTGCTGACGTTCGCGGTGAACTCCGCCGTCGCGTACGGCATGTTCGCCTGGCTGCCGCCCCTGCTGGTCGACGTGGCGGGCGTCGACGCCGCCGAGGCCGGGGGACTGCTCGCGCTGTTCTCGTTCATGGGCCTGCCGGTCTCGCTCCTCGTCCCCCTGCTCGTGCAGAGGATCGGGCGGACGACGCCGTTCTACGCCGTCGCGGTCATCGCCGGTCTCACCGGGGTGGCGGGCCTGCTCGTGGCCCCCACGGCGGCGACGGTGCTGTGGGTCGTGCTGATCGGCATCCCGCCCCTGCTCTTCCCCCTCGTGCTGGTGCTGTTCGGGTTGCGCACGCGCGGGCACGAGACGGCGGTCGCGCTGAGCGGACTGGTGCAGAGCGCGGGCTACGCGCTCGCCGCCCTCATGCCGCTGGCGATCGGCCTCACGCACGAACTGACCGGGGGATGGGTCGCGGCCCTCGTCGTGCTCGGCGCGGCGATCGCGTGCGCCGTGCCCGCGGGGCTGATCGTCGCGCGGCGCGAGACGATCGAGGACGCGTGGGAGAGGCGTACCGGACGCCCCTGGTGACGACCCGCCCCACTCAGGGGCGTCGCCCACCCCGGGACGAAAGAACGGCGGTGACGATCACGTCACCGCCGCTCGACATCGAGGGTCGACGAGAACGACTCGTGCCCACCCGGTCGCCGCAGAGGCGTCAGCGGGTGCGCGGACGAGCGAGAGGCGTCAGGCCTTCTCGTCTTCGTATTCGTCGGCGTACTGGTCGGCCCACTTGTCGACGTAGGCGTCTTCACCCGCCGCGGGTGCGCCCAGCTCGCGCTCGAGGGCCGAGTAGTTCACCGAGTAGGTGTCGTACTTCAGCTCACGGGCGATCTTGGTGTTCTTCGCCTTCTGACGGCCACGCCCCATGCGAGACCCCCTCACGATCGACGTCGAGGGCCGCTGTGCGAGCCCTGCGTATTGCGGTTCCGGACCGAGCCGGTAAGAGTAACAGCCAGGATATCACGGCGCATTCCGGCCGAGCCGTCGCGGGCTCGGGAGAGCGCCCGTCGCGACAGGAGCAGTCATGACCGATCAGCCCCGCCCCGAAGCCGCGCCCGGCGCGGTGATCGCCGGTGTCGTTCCGGGACAGTCGTCACGGGTCGTGCGGGAGGCGGCCCGCTACGCCGCGCTGTCGAAGGCGCCGCTGATCGTCGCCCACGTCGACACCACGCGCTTCGTCGCGTTCGAGGATCCCGACGGGTACGTGCACTCCTCGACGGTCGATGTCGCGGGTGCGGCCTCGAAGGCCGCGCTCGACGAGGTGCGCCGAGCGGCGGGTGAGGCGCTCGCCGGCCACGACGTCGAGTGGAGCGTCCGGCAGGTGATCGGCGACCCCGCACTCGCCCTCATCCAGCTCGCCGATCAGGTCGACGCGGCCCTGCTCGTGGTGGGCACCCGCAAGCGCGGCATCGGGGAGTCGTTCCGCGAATTCCTCACCGGTTCCGTCGCCGCGCGGCTGAGTCATCGGCAGCGCCGGCCGGTCCTCGTCGTTCCGCTCGGAGAACCGGCCGCCGCCGACGAGGAGCTGCCCTGGGCGTGACGCCCTACCCGCGCAGGGCGTGGGTGACGGCGTCCGAGGCGCGGCGCAGCGCCTCCTCGATCCCGTCGACCCCGGATGCCGACAGCTCGCCGCCGCGGGCGACGTGCGCGCGCAGTTCCGAACGCACGCGTCCGCGGAACTCGGTGATCGCCGCGTCGGCCCGCGACAGCTGCTCGCGGCTGCGCGCGCGGGCGTCGTCGGCGGGGGTCGCGGTGGCGTGCTCGCGTTCCTCGCGCGAGGCGGCCGCGAGGTCGGCGCGGAGGCTCCGCATCGCATCCCGCACGCTCCCGCGCACCTCGTCGGCGATCAGACGCACGCTGTCGGCGAGCCCCGCCTGAATGCCCTCCAGGTCGCCCGCGCGCTGCGCGACCTCGGCGCGGCCGGCATCCGTGATCTCGTAGACGGTCTTGCGCCCGTCGACGGTCTTGGTCACCAGGCCTTCTTCTTCGAGCTTCGACAGGCGCGGGTAGATCGTTCCGGCCGACGGGGAGTACGTGCCGCCGGTGCGTTCCGACAGGGCCTGCATGAGGTCGTAGCCGTGGCGGGGTGCCTCGTCGAGCAGGCTGAGGATGTACAGGCGGAGGTCGCCGTGCGAGAAGACGGGGCTCATCACCACTCCTCCTCTCCGGCGAGTTCTTCGGGGCGCAGGCCCGAGATGCCGCGGCGCAGCACGGTGATCTCGCCCGAGACGGTGTTGGCGCGCACGTCGACGAAGCTCCCCGCGAGGGTGCCCGTCGACCCCGTGTAGGTGGTGGGGCCCTTGCCGGAGCGCACGATCCCGTCGATCTGCACGCGGCCGCTGACCGAGCGCGAGACGTAGTTCGCCGGGAGGGCGCGGTCGAGGCGGATGGTCGCGGTGCCGCTGACGGAGTTCAGCGAGATCGACTGGGTCTCGCCGCTCGAGTCGACCAGCATCGCTCCCGAGACGGTGTCGATCGACGCCTTGGCGATGCGGCCGGTGGCGGCGACGTCGCCCGAGACGCTGTTGGCGCTCAGCGAGCCGTCGAGCTCGCGCACCTGGAGGTCTCCGGAGACGGCATTCAGGTCGACGTCGCCCTCCAGGCCGTCGACGATGATGTCGCCCGACACGGTGTTCAGGCGCACGTCGGTGCGAAGGCCCGACACGAGGGCGCTGGCGCTCACGACCCCCAGGGTCAGCGCGACGGTGCGCGGCACGGCGACGCTGATCTCGGCCTTGGGGCCACCCGCGCCGAAGTTGCGGAACACCTCGAGGAAGTTGTCCCACCGCAGCTGAGGGTGGTCGATCTCGAGACGGCCCTCGACCATCTCGATGCGCAGATCCTTGACCGTGACGCCGTGCACCTCGATGCGGGCGTCGGTCTCGTCGTGGGCGATCACGTCGACCTGGCCGCCGACGAGGCCGATCTTCAGCTCGCGCAGTCCGGCGACGTCGATGACGCGCGTCTCGCCGGGATGGATGATCCATTTCTCCATGTGGGGTCTCCTCACTCGCGATATATCGCGTTGGGTCGAGTGTCGCGATATATCTCGAGTTCGTCAAGAGGAGAGCGCGCCCGGGGGCTCAGCCGCCCCGTGATCGGCGCCTCCCCCGGAGGTCCCTGAGCCTGTCGAAGGGATCGCGACGGGCGAAGACGACGGATGCCACGCCCTCGAGGAGGACGTGGCATCCGGGGCGGGAGATCCCGCCGGGAATCGAGGTCGACGCGCACCCGAAACGCGTCGTCCGCTCGATGGGGTCAGACGGGCTTGCGACCGCTGATGAGGCGGAACAGCAGCACGATGAGGGCGATGAGGCCGACGATGATCGCGATCCACAACAAGAAGCTGGCCGCCTGGCCGAGTCCGCTGAAGATGGCGATGACGATCGCGGCGGCGATGATGATGATCAGGAAGATGTTCACGGGGGGCTCCTTCTTTCCCGCGCCGGAGCGCGGGACCTGGCGAGGTCATCCACCCGCTCCGCTCTGCGACGAGCAGGCGGCGCAACGGGTGGCTGATGTCCACGCTGTCACCGTCGAGGGCCGCGGTCAGTGGGGTTGACGCTGCGTGAAACCGGCTGTTATCCGCGCGGATGTCAACCCGCGGGCGCGGCGCCGCGCCCGCGGCGTAGCGTCGGACTCCGCGACGGGAAGGAGTCGATCATGCCCCAGGGACGTGGGTCCAGCAGCCTCAAAGACCCCGAGATGTACGAGGAGCTGCGCAAGAAGGGCGACTCGAAGGAGAAGGCGGCCCGCATCTCGAACGCCGCCGCGGCGCAGGGGCGCGACACCGTCGGCGAGAGGGGCGGTCACGCGGAGGACTACGAGGACCGCACCGTCGACGAGCTGAAGAAGCGCGCGAAGGAACTCGGCATCACCGGCTACTCGGGCAAGAAGAAGGCGGAGCTGATCGACATGCTCCGCTCGCACTGACGCGCATGGCGAGGCTCGTCCGCGTCCGGCCCTACGAAGACCCGGGCTATCGCCGGGTGCGCTCCGGATCGGGTTTCCGCTTCGTCGACCACACCGGGGCGGCCGTGCCCGAGCGCGACGCCGAACGCGCGCGCGGTCTCGTCATCCCTCCGGCGTGGCGCGAGGTGTGGATCGCGCGCGAGCCCAACGCGCACATCCAGGCCGTCGGCACCGACGAAGCCGGGCGGCGCCAGTACACGTACCACGCCGACTGGTCGAAGCGGCAGGACAAGGGCAAGTTCTCGCGCGCTCTCGACCTCGCCGAGACCCTGCCGCGGGCGCGCGCCCGTGTGACGCAGTCGCTGCGCCGCAGCGACATCGACCGCGAGCGGGTGCTGGCGGTGTCGTTCCGCCTGCTCGACCTCGTCGCGCCCCGGGTCGGGAACGCGCGGTACTTCGTCACGAACGGCAGTCGCGGCCTCACGACCCTCCAGCGCAGGGATGCCACGGTCGAGGGCGATCTCATCCGCCTGTCGTTCCCGGCGAAGAGCGGCAAGCGCGCCGACCTGCGCGTGCACGACGCCGAGCTGGCCGCCCTCATCGAGGAGCTCGCTCTCGGCCGCTCGCGCGCGGCGCTGCTGAGCTACCGGCGCGGACGTCGGCGCGTTCCCCTCACGCCGGGGGATGTGAACGCCTACGTGCGCGCGCTCACCGGTGGGCCGTTCAGCGCGAAGGACTTCCGGACGCTGCGGGGCACGATCCTCGCGGCCGAGTCGCTCGCGAAGGCCGGGGCCGTCGGGGGCAAGAACGAGCGCAAGAAGGTCGAACTCGCGGCCGTGCGGTGCACCGCCGACGCGCTCGGCAACACTCCCGCGGTCGCCCGGGCGAGCTACATCGACCCCCGCGTCTTCGCGCTGTACCGCAGGGGGCGCACGATGGACCTCGGCGGGTCGAAGGATGCCGCGATCCGGCGGCTCATCCTCGGGGAGTGAGCCCGCTGCGTCGATCGAGTGTCCACGACACCCGGACGCGTTCGGAATCCGTCCGGGTGTCGTGGACATTCGGCCGGGGTGCGTGGCACGGGCGGGCGCCGACCGGACGCGGGGCGGGACGGCGGCGTAGGGTGGCGCGGTGAGCATGTGGCGTGACGCGGTCCTCGTCGCCGCGGGCGGGGCGATCGGTACGGCCGTCCGCGCGGGGCTCACGCTCGCGCTCGGCGCCGACCTCGGCTCGGCTCTCGTGCCGCTCATCAACGTCGTGGGGGCGTTCGCGATCGGCATCCTGTTCGGATGGAGGGCCCGGATGCCGGAGTCCTCGCGCGCGCAGCGCGTGCAGCTGTTCGTCGGGACGGGTGTGCTGGGCGGCTTCACCACCTACAGCGCCCTCGCCGTGGAGTCGGCCGATCTCGCGCTGCTGTGGTGGGGCGTGGCGACCGTCGTCGTGGGCACTGCCGCGGCGTGGGGCGGCGTGCTGATCGGTCGCGGCGGGCGCGCGCGCAGCTGAGGAACGCCCCCGGGGTCTCGGTCGGCGCTCTCGGGGCGCCCCCGCGGCCGTCCTCGTGGTTGTCGCCGACGGGAGAAAGTGGTACAAATGTGCCACTTACTCGGCGTGGGCCGTCGCGCCGCGCCCCGACCCGGAGGTTCGACGATGAACGCCGCTCCCCAGATCGTCACGCTCGGAGCCCACGTGCTCGACACGATCGTGCATCCCGTCGACGAGATCCCCCCGGCGCAGGGGTCGCTCCTCGTCGACGAGATCGTGATGTCGGCAGCCGGTCCCGCGGGCGGCACCGCTCTCGTGCTCGCCAAACTCGGCGCGCACGTCGCCACCTGCGGAGCGGTCGGCGACGACGTGGCGGGCCGCGTGCTGCGGGGACTGCTCCACGACGCCGGGGTCGACGTGACGCACCTGCGCACCGACGCCCTGCCCACCTCTGCATCCGTCCTGCCCATCCGCTCCGACGGCTCGCGCCCCGCCCTGCACGTGGTCGGGGCGAACGCCCTCGCCGCCGACGTCGTGCCCTGGGACGCGCTCGCCGCCGCCGACCACGTGCACGTCGGAGCCCCCGAGCTGCTCGGACCCGAGAACGTCATCGAGATCCTCGACCACGCGCGGGAGAACGGCGCGACGACGTCGCTGGACTTCCTCATCGGCGGCGAACCGGCGTTCTACCCCCTCATCGAGCCGCTGCTCGCGCACGCCGACTACGTGCTGCCCAACGCCGAACAGGCGCGCGGATGGAACGGTGCCGCCGACCTGCCCGCCGCCGCCCGCGCGCTGAGCGCCGCGGGGGCCCGCATCGTGGCCGTCACCGACGGGGGAGACGACATCGTGCTCGTCGAGGGCGACGACCTCACCCGCGTACCGATCGTGCCCGCCGACCCCGTCGACACCAGCGGCGGCGGCGACGCGTTCTCCGCGGGGTTCGTCTTCGCCCGCCTCCGCGGCGCGTCGGCGACCGAGGCGGCGCGCTTCGGCTCCGCCGTCGCCGCCCAGGTGGTGGCGGGGGTCGGAACCTCGAACGGCGACTACGACGCGGCATCCGTCGACGCCCTGCTGCGCGAGGTCGCCCGATGACCGACGTGCGCGAGGCGGTCGCCGCGACCTGCCGCTCACTCGCCGCGCAGGGGCTGGTCAAAGGCACCGCCGGAAACGTCAGCGTGCGCGTCGCGGACGGCCTCGCGATCACGGCGACCGGGGTGGTCTTCGCGGACGCGGTCGCCGACGACGTCGTGATCGTCGACGCCGACCGGCGCGTGGTCGCGGGTCGTCTCGCGCCCAGCTCGGAGCTCGACCTGCACCGCGCCGCCTACGCCGACGACGCGGTGGGCGCGGTCGTGCACACGCACGCACCGGCGGCGGTCGCGCTGTCGCTGGTGAGCGACCGCCTGCCGTGCGTGCACTACCAGCAGCTCTCGCTCGGCGGAGAAGTGGACGTGGTGCCGTTCGCGGTGTTCGGCTCGCCCGAACTCGCGGCGCGCACCGGTGCGGCCCTGGCGAGCGCGAACGCGGTGATCCTCGCCCACCACGGCGCGGTCACCACCGGTCGCGACCTCGCCGACGCCGTGGTCAACACGGCGCTGCTGGAGTGGGCATGCGACATCTACCTGCGGGCGCGCGCGGTGGGCGAACCGGCCGAGCTGACCGCCGCCCAGCAGGCCGAGGTCGTCGCCGCGGCGGTGTCGACCGGGTACGGCCGCACGCGGGAGCTGTGACGATGGATGCCATGACGACGACGCCGACGTTCGACTCGCTCAGCCCGCTCGACGGGCGGATCGTCGCGACCTTCCCGGTCGACGACGCCGACGCGGTCGCCGCGACCGTGGAGCGCGCGCGTGCGGCCGCGAGCCGATGGGGGCGGCAGGGGTTCGACGGACGCCGCCGCACCCTCCGGGCGTGGCGTCGCGACATCGTCGCGCACCTCGACGACCTCATCGCGCTCGTGCGCGCCGAGACGGGCAAACCCGCCGGCGACGCGCGGCTCGAGATCATGCTCGCCCTCGACCACCTGGCGTGGGCGGCGACCCACGCCCGCCGGACGCTGCGGCGACGGCGGGTGCGCCCGGGGCTGCTCATGATCAACCAGTCGGCGAGCGTCGGGTACGTCCCCTACGGCGTGGTGGGGGTCATCGGCCCCTGGAACTACCCCGTCTTCACGCCGATGGGATCGATCGCCTACGCGCTCGCCGCCGGCAACGCGGTGGTGTTCAAACCCAGCGAGTACACCCCGGCGGTCGGCGCCTGGCTCCGGCGTTCGTTCGTGCGCGCCGGTGGCGACCCCGACGCGTTCGCGGTGGTGACGGGGCGGGGCGAGACCGGTGCCGCCCTGTGCCGTTCGGGGGTCGGCAAGGTCGCCTTCACCGGCTCCACCGCCACCGGCAAGCTCGTCATGGCGGCGTGCGCCGAGACGCTCACGCCCGTGGTGATCGAGGCGGGAGGCAAGGACGCGCTCCTCGTCGACGAGGACGCCGACCTCGACGCCGCCGCGGAGGCGGCGGTGTGGGGTGCGTACTCGAACGCGGGGCAGACGTGCATCGGCATCGAGCGCGTGTACGCGCACGAGCGGGTGTACGACCGCTTCCTCGAGGCGGTGGTCGAGCGCACGCGCGAGCTCCGAGCGGGCGTGGACGCCGACGCGCGGCTCGGGCCGCTCACGATGGCCCGCCAGGCCGACGTCGTGCGCGCGCACGTCGCCGACGCCCTGGCGCACGGCGGCACGATCCGGGTCGGCTCCGTGCCCCCGCCGGGCACCGTCGTGCCGCCCGTCCTGCTCACGGGGGTGGACGAGTCGTCGGACGCGGTGCGCGAGGAGACGTTCGGGCCGACCCTCGTCGTCAATCGCGTGGCCTCCATGGACGAGGCGATCGAGCGCGCCAACGCCGTGCGCTACGGCCTGTCGGGGGCCGTCTTCTCGCGGCGACGCGGGCGGGAACTGGCTCTGCGCCTGCGGGGAGGGATGATCGCGATCAACTCGGTGATCTCGTTCGCCGCGGTTCCCGCGCTGCCCTTCGGGGGCGTGGGGGACTCGGGGTTCGGGCGCATCCACGGGGCCGACGGGCTGCGCGAGTTCGCCTCCGCCAAGGCCGTGACGCGGCGGCTCTTCCCCTCGCTGACCCTGACGAGCATGCGGCGCTCGGCGCGCACCGACCGCGTGGTCGACCGCATCATCCGCGTCCTCTTCGGCTGAGCCGGCGCGCCCGGCGCACGGGGGCCGCGCCGCCGCCTGCTGCCCTAAGCGCCGAGCCCGCGGCATCCTGTGCGGGCCGCCGCTCCGCTCCCGCAATGTTCAGCGCTGTGCCCGCCGCCCGCCGTGCCCGGCGCCGCCCGCCGTGCCCGCCCGCCGTGCTCGCCCGGGCGGGTGGCGCTCAGCGCACCGAGCGCACGCGCAGGATGATCGCCGCGCCCAGCAGCCCGGCCGCCCCGCTCGCGACGAACAGGCCGGTGAAGCCGCCGAACGCGACGACCGCCCCCGCCCCGAGCAGCGGTCCGAAGGCCTGGGGGCCGGCGAGGGCGATGTTCATGATGCCGACGTCTTTGCCGCGCGTCTCGGCCGAGGGCAGCACCTGCGTCGCGAGCGCCTGGTCGACGGCGAAGAAGCACCCCTGCCCGAGTCCGAGCAGCACCGCGCCCACGATCGCGGTCGTCTGAGCCGGGGCCACCGCCAGCAGGAGGGCGGCGACCGCCTGCGCCGACCCCGAGGCCAGCACGAACACCCGTCGACGCCCGACGACGTCGCTGAGCTTGCCGAGGCCGACGGATGCCACGATCGTGACGACCATGTAGATCACCGTCGTGAAGACCAGGAAACCCGTGGGATCGTCCAGGCCGAGCGCGAAGGTGAAGAAGTACAGCAGCATCGTCGTCGCGATCGCGTTGCTGAGGTTGATGAGGACGCGGCTGGCGACCGTCCACGCGAAGTCGGGGTGACGGCGCGGATCGACCCAGATCGACGACAGGACGCCGCGCACCGTCGCGGGGCCGAGCCGGGCGGCGTCGGCGTCGGAGAGGGGGACGTCGTGCAGGCGCAGCAGGAACGGCACCGCCAGCACGACGGCGCACACGGCGAGGGCGAGGTAGCCCGACGCGGTCGTGGTGAACACCGCCGTCACGAGCACCATCCCGAGCAGGATGCCGAGGGCGTTCGGCGCCGAGATCCAGCCCGACACCAGTCCGCGCTGGTCGACGGGCACCCGGTCCGCCATCACGGCGGTGAGGGCGGCGGATGCCATGCAGAAGCCGATCATCGTGGTAGTCCACATCACGACGGTCCCGACGGTCCCGGTCTGGACGCCGAGCAGGGCGAGTCCGGCCGCGACGAGCAGCACGCCCCCGAGGATCCAGGGGCGACGGCGTCCGAAGCGCGATCGCGTGCGGTCGCTGAGCGCCCCCACGATCGGGTACGCCACGACGACGAAGGCGCCCGCGACCGCGCTCACGAGCCCGTACGCGACGAGGGACGACAGCCACTGCTCCGAGGAGTGCTGCGCGGCGATCTGCAGGGGGAGCAGCACTTGGACGGGAACGAGCTGCGCCATCCACAGCCCGAGCCAGACGCCGGCGAACGCGGCGATCCATCCCGCCCGTACGGGACGGGTCGGCTCCGCGTAGGCCGAAAGGGGCGGCCGATGCGTCTCGGCGCTCATCGGCGGTCGCCGGCGCGTGTCGCCGCCAGGGTCTGCAGGGCCCATCGACCGGCGTCGGCGACGGCCTCGCGCGCCTCGCGCAGGGCGCCGCAGGCGTTGAAGAAGCCGTGGATCTGGCCGGTGTGCACCACGAGGCGCGTCGCGACGCCGGCAGCCGTCAGCCGCTCGGCGTAGTCGACGCCCTCGTCGCGCAGAACGTCGAAGCCCGAGACGGCGACGTAGGCGGGGGCGACGCCGGAGAGGTCGTCGGCCAGGATCGGCGAGACGAGGGGGTCGTCGCCCGTCGCCCCGTCGCGGAGATAGTGGGCGGCGTACCAGTCCATCTGCGCCTCGGTGAGGAAGTACCCGTCGCGGAACAGGTCGTACGAGCGGCGTTTGCGCGAGAGGTCGGTCACGGGGCAGAAGAGGATCTGGAACGCGGGAGCGCCCGCGTCGTCGTCTCGCGTGACGATCGAGGTGAGCGCGGCGATGTTCCCGCCCGCGCTCTCGCCGCCGACGCCGACCGTTCCCGGGGCGGCGCCGAAGCGTTCGGCGGCGTCGCGCACGAACCTGAACGCGTCGATGCTGTCGTGCAGCCCGTACGGGAAGGGCGCTTCGGGGGCGAGCCGGTAGTCGACCGAGACGACCGTCATGCCCGAGGTCGCCGCGAGCGTGCGGCACGCGGCATCCCCGCTATCGAGGGATCCGAGCACCCATCCGCCGCCGTGGAAGTACACCACGACGCCCGGAGCGGGGCGGTCGGTGCGGGCGCGGTAGACGCGGCCCGCGATCGCCCCGTCGCGCGTGGGGATCGAGATGTCCTCGCGCTGGGCGAGGCGGGTGGTGCTGGCGAAGGTCCAGGCCTCCCTCTCGATGTGCTCGCGCGCTTCGGCGAGCGGGAGTTGTTCGAACCGGGCGCCGGGGGCGTCGTTCATCACGCGCAGGGAGACCTGCACGGCGGGGTGCAGCTCGTTCCCGTCGATCTCTACGGGGGCGCCGGCGAGGGCACGGAGCGCGCGCGGGGGCAGGGCGCCCAGTGCTCTCGCGCCGGCGCGCAGCAGGTGGTCGTGGGGTCGGGGACGGATCATCGCGGGTGAGCCCTTCTGCCGGTCACGTCGTCGTGATCGACTATCGGGTCACTTTATTGCACAGAAGTACAGCTTTGTGTGAAGAGAATGTGAAGAGGGCGGAATCGCGCTGGCCTCGGTCAACAAAACCTGTACATTTGTGCCAACTAAGCGGGACCGTCTCCCGCCTCGCCCAGCGACGAGGTCGCGGCGAGGGTGACGAATCCCACGAGCACCGCCCGCAGGGCGTGCGCCAAGGACTGGTACTGGACGACCTCGGAACGGGCGATGCGATGAAGGGCGAAACCGTCGATCACGGCGACGACCGCGGCCGCGGCGTGCGGATCGGTCACGCCGTTCGTGCGCAGCACCGCCGCGGCCAGGCCGCGCGTCTCGTCGAGGATGCGCTCGACGTGCACGCGCAGGGCCGGATGCCGCGAGGCGAAGAGGTAGATCTCGAACTGGGCGACCGTGTGCTCCTCGGACTGCTGCCGGACGATCTCGACGAACTCGTCGATCGCCGCGCCCGGACGGTTCGCCCCGGTTTCGAGCAGGGCGCGGAACTGCTGCAGACGCTCGAGCTCGGCGTCCATCGCGTGCGCCACCGCCTCGCCGATCATGTCGTCGAGCGAGGCGAAGAAGTACGTCGTGGACGAGTGCGGCACCCCGGCCGCCGCCGCCACCGAGCGGTGCGTGACGCCCGAGATCCCGCGTTCGGCGATGATCGCCAGCGTCGCGTCCAGCAGCAGGTCTTTGCGCGCTCGGCCCCTCGCGCGCATCGACCGGTTCGTCGTCTCGGCCACGGAGTCCTCCTCGCCGCCCCGCCCGGGCGGCATCGCATCAGAAACGGAGCAAGCCTATGACCGCCCCCGTCTCCCCGCCCGCCGCGGGCGTCGATGTCGTCGTCGTGGGGGCCGGTCTCTCCGGCCTGACCGCGGCCCACCGGCTCCGCCAGTACGGCCTGTCGGTCCGCGTCTTCGAGGCGTCGTCGAGGGTCGGCGGCCGCGTGTCGTCGACCCGCGTCGACGGCGTGCACGTCGACCTCGGCGGCACCTTCGTCGGTCCCGGCCAGGACCGCGTCATCGCCCTGGCCGACGAGGTCGGGGTGGGCCGCTACCGCACCTACGGCGCGGGGGAGAACGTCATCCGCTGGCGCGGGCAGCGCCGGCGCTACCGCGGAACGGTCCCGCCGGTGGGGGCGAGCCTGCTCGACGTCGGTCGCATCCAGCTCACGCTCGACCGCCTCGCCCGGACCGTGCCGTGCGGCGCCCCCGCGACGGCCCCGCAGGCGGCCCAGCTGGACGCGGAGAGTCTCGGATCGTGGCTCCGTCGGTCGCGGGCGTCGTCGGCCGCGCGCGACCTCATCGCGATCGCGGCCCGCACCACCTGGGGGTGCGAGCCCGACGAGATCTCGCTGCTGCACGCGCTGCACTACATCCACCAGGCCGGCGGGCTGTCGTCGATGCTCGACACCGAGGGCGGGGCGCAGGAGGAGCACTTCGTGGAGGGTTCGCACGAGATCACCCTCCGCCTGGCCGCCGCGCTGGGCGACGACCTGACCCTGGACGCGCCGGTGGAGCGCATCGCGTCCACGGGCGACGGGGTGCGGGTGACGGCGGCCGACGAGGTCGTGACGGCGGGGGCGGTGGTCGTGGCCGTCCCGCCCGCGCTGCGCTCGCGGATCCTCTTCGCCCCCGCCCTGCCCCCCGCGCACGCGCAGATGGCGCAGCGCTGGCCCGCCGGCATCCTGTCGAAGGCGTACGCCGTCTACGAGACGCCCTTCTGGCGCGAGCAGGCGCTCTCGGGGCAGGGGCTCAGCGACACCGGCCCGGTGTTCATCACGTTCGACGCCGGTCCCGAGGGGGCGGACGGTCCGGGCGTCCTGCTCGGCTTCGTCGGCGGGGTGTACGCCCGCGAGTGGGACGAGCTGCCCCCGGCCGAACGGCGGGCCCGGGTGCTGTCGTCGTTCGCCGACCTGTTCGGTCCTCGGGCGCTGGATGCCACGGGCTACGTCGACCAGCGCTGGGGGGCCGAGCCGTGGGTCGGCGGAGGACCCACCGCGGCGCCCGGTCCGGGTTCCGTCGTGCCGTACGCCGCGACCCTCGCCGCCCCCGTGGGGCGCGTCGTGTGGGCCGGCACGGAGACCGCCGACCGGTGGACGGGCTTCATGGACGGGGCGGTGCGCGCGGGGGAGCGCGCCGCGCTCGAGGCCCGCGCCCTCGTCTCCGCCACGGCCCGGCCCACCGCCTCGACCATCGCCTCGACGACCGCACCGCTGACCGCATCGCCCACGGGAGGGACCTCATGACCTGGCGCCGCCACTACACGCACCTCACCACCGCGAGCGCCGAGGCGGTGTGGAAGAGGTGGACGACCCCCGAGGACTGGGCCGTCGACGACCCCGATCTGCGGCGCGCCGACTTCGCCGTGCCCGCGCGCGTGGGGGCGAAGGGGCGGGTGGTGAATCACGGCACCCCCGCGCAGACGTTCACCTTCACCGAGCTGCAGCCCGGTGTCGCCATGAACTTCCGCATCTCGCTGCCCGGCGCCGTGTTGTCGTTCCCGCATCGCATGCGGCAGACCCCGAACGGGCTCTCGGTCACGCACGGCGTCGAGGTCTCGGGTCCGCTGGCCGCGGTCTTCGGTCCGCTCGTGGGGCGCAGGATCGCCGCGGGGCTGCCCGCCGTGGTGCGGCTGGTGACCACGAACGCCCTGGCCGACACCGCTGCCGCCGCCGCCGACGCCGATTCCGCCGCGGAGTGACGCGATGTCGCTGTCGATGACCCTCACGGCCGCCGCGATGTGGATGGACGCCGCTCGCATCCGCCGCGCCCTGTCCCGCGACGACTACCTGTCCACCCTCGACCCGGATCGTCGGCCCGCGCCCCCTCCCGCGCATCTGCGGCGCCGGCTCCGTCAATCCGGCGCGCGCCGAGCTCGACGGTCTTCCCCCGACCCTCGTCTTCCAGGGCGGGAGGGACATCTTCTTCGACGACGTGGTCGCCTTCGGGCGCCGCGCGCGGGACGCGGGCTCACCCGTGCGGGTGGTCACCGCCCCGGCGGGTTTCCACGTCTACGTGGGGGCGTTCTGGACGCCGGAGGCGCGGTCCGCGTACGCCCTCGTCGGCGCCCTGTCGCGGCATCCGTCCGAGAGCGTGACGTAACAGTACATTTGTGCAAGAATCTCGCCAGGGTGACAAGGACGCACCCGGATCAGGAGACACGATGGCCGCTCGATACGACCTCGCCAAGGTGAAGCTCGGCGCACTGATGACCGACCCGGATGCCGAGGGCATCATCCTCGACGTCATCCCCGACCTCAAGGCGAGCCCGACGTACCTCATCGCCCGCACGCTCACCGCGAGCGCGGCCCTGCAGCTCGCCGCCGCCCAGATCGGATCCGAGAAGGCCGCCGAGCTGCGCCGGCGCGTCGAAGCCCTCGAGGCCTGAGCCGACGCCTCCGGCGCGCGCGGCGGCGTAGGGTGACCGGGTGACACCCCTGGTCTTCCTCGCCGTCGCGCTCGCCGGAGGCGTCGGCGCGGCCCTCCGCTACGTGCTCGACGTCGCGGTCCGGCGGCGCACCGGGGAGCGGTTCCCCTGGGGGATCCTGGTCGTGAACCTGACCGGGGCGCTGGTTCTCGGCATCCTGACCCCCCTTGCGGCCGACGAGGCGTGGCGGTGGATCCTCGGAACCGGGCTGCTCGGCGGCTACACAACTTTCAGCGCCGTGGCGGTGACCACCGCGCTGCTCGCGGAGGAGGGGCGCACGCGCGCGGCGGTGTCGTACGCGGTGCTGTCGTTCGTCGGCTCGGTCGTGGCCGCGGCCGTCGGGCTCACGGTGGGTTCGCTGCTCTGAGCCGCGACCCGTCGCGAGGGGCATGGGATACTTGACGTTCGATACACCTCTGTATCGAACCGTGATCCCGAAGGGTCCTTCGTGTCGTACCTGGCCGTCCTGAGCCTGAAGAACCGCGCCCTCATCGCCCTCGTCACGATCGTCGCGGCGATCTTCGGCGGTCTGGCGCTGACGAGCCTCAAGCAGGAGCTCATCCCCTCGATCGAGTTCCCCCAGCTCGCGATCGTCACGACCTACCCGGGTGCTTCGCCCGAGGTGGTCGAAGCCGACGTCTCGACCCCCATCGAGAACGCGATCCGCGGTGTCGACGGGCTGGAATCCACGACCGCGACCAGCACGACGAACTCCTCGATCGTGTCGGCGTCGTTCACCTACGGCACCGACCTCGCCGCGGCGCAGCAGAAGATCCTCGCCGCGATCGCGCGCATCAACGACCGACTCCCCGAATCCGCCGACACCACGGTCGCCTCCGCCAGCATCGACGACTTCCCCGTCATCCAGCTCGCGGTCACCGGCTTCACCGACGCGCAGGCCACGCAGTCGATCCTGCAGACGAGCGTCATCCCCGATCTCGAAGACGTCGAGGGCGTCAACGGGGCCCAGATCGTCGGCGGAACGGGCCAGCGCGTCACCATCACCCCCGACACGACGAAGCTCGGCGAGCGCGGGTTCGGCCAGCAGGCGATCACCGACGCGCTCGACGCCAACGGCGTGCTCTTCCCCGGCGGCTCGCTGACCGAGGGCGATCAGACCCTCACCGTGCAGACCGGCACGAAGCTCACCAGCGTCGACGAGATCGCCGCGCTGCCGCTCGTGCCGACGGATGCCGCGCAGTTCCAGGCCGGGCAGACGACCATCGGCGACGTCGCCTCGGTCGAGCTGCAGACCGACCCCGTGACCACGCTGTCGCGCGTCGACGGCCAGCCGGCGCTCACCATCGCGGTCACCAAGCTGCCAGCGGCCAACACCGTCGATGTCTCGCGCGGCGTTCTCGCCGCCCTCCCGGGCCTCGAGTCGCAGCTCGGCCAGGGCGCGACCTTCACCGTGGTGTTCGACCAGGCGCCGTTCGTCACGCAGTCGATCGAGGCCCTCGCCCAGGAGGGCCTGCTCGGACTGGTGTTCGCGGTCGTCGTCATCCTGATCTTCCTGATGTCGGTGCGCTCGACCCTCGTCACCGCCATCTCGATCCCCACGAGCGTGCTCATCACCTTCGTCGGGCTGCAGGCCTTCGGCTACTCGCTGAACATCCTCACCCTCGGCGCGCTCACGATCGCGATCGGCCGCGTCGTCGACGACTCGATCGTCGTCATCGAGAACATCAAGCGGCATTACGTCGGTGATGCCGAGAAGATCCCCACCATCATCCGGGCCGTGCGCGAGGTCGCGGCCGCGATCACGGCATCCACGATCACCTCCGTCGCCGTGTTCCTGCCCATCGCCTTCGTCGGCGATGTCACCGGGGAGCTGTTCCGCCCCTTCTCGCTCACCGTCACGATCGCGATGGCGGCCTCGCTGCTCGTCTCGCTGACGATCGTGCCGGTGCTGGCGTCGTGGTTCCTCAAGCCGGGCACCGTCGTGCGCGACGCCGAGGGCAACGCGATCGACCCCGAAGCGGCCGACGCCCCGCCGACCCGTCTGCAGAAGGCCTACGTGCCCGTGCTGAGCTGGACGCTGAAGCACTCGTGGGTCACCCTCGGCGTGGCCGTGCTGGTGCTGGGCGCGACGCTCGCGGCCGTGCCGCTGCTGAAGACCGACTTCCTCGGCGACTCGGGGCAGAACACGTTCACCGTCACCCAGAAGATCGGCGATGCGCCGAGCCTGGATGCCGAGGACGCGGCCGCCCAGAAGGTCGAGGCCGTCCTGCTCGACACCGACGGCGTGCAGACCGTGCAGACCTCGATCGGTTCGAGCGGTTCCGCGCTGCGCGACGCCTTCTCGGGTGGCGGCTCGGGCATCACCTACTCGATCACCTCGCAGTCGGGCACCGACCAGGTCGAGCTGCGCGAGCGCGTGCGCACCGAGCTCGAGAAGCTGACGGATGCCGGCGAGATCGAGGTGTCGGCGCAGGGGAGCGGCTTCGGATCCACCGACATCACGGTCGACGTGACCGCCCCCGACGCGAACACCCTGCAGCAGGCGAACGACGCCGTCGTCGCGGGCCTGAACGGACGCGAGGGGATCGGCCAGGTCACCAGCAGCCTCTCGGCCTCGCTGCCGTTCGTCTCGGTGCGGGTGGATCGCGACGCGGCCGCCGAGCGCGGTCTGTCGGAGCAGGCGGTCGGCGCCCTCGTCTCGGGCGCCCAGCAGCCGCGCCAGGCGGGCACGGTCGAGCTCGACGGCCGCGGGGTCACGGTGTACCTCGCCACCGCGAACCCGCCGCAGACCATCGACGACCTGCGCGCCCTCGAGATCCCGAGCGCGCGCGGCACCGTGCGGCTCGACGAGATCGCGTCGGTCGAACAGAGCCAGACGCCCCCGTCGATCTCCACCGCCCGCGGGCTGCGCACGGCCTCGATCACGGTGACACCGACGACCGACGACCTCGGCAGCTCGTCGGCGAGCGTGAACGCGGCCCTCGCCGACGTGCAGCTGCCCGAGGGGGCCACCGCGAAGGTCGGCGGCGCGGTCACCGATCAGCAGGACGCCTTCGGCCAGCTCGGCCTCGCGCTGCTCGCGGCCATCCTCATCGTCTACGTCGTCATGGTCGCGACCTTCAAGTCGCTGCGTCAGCCGCTGGAGCTGCTCGTGTCGGTGCCGTTCGCGGCGACCGGGGCGATCCTGCTGCTGCTGGTGACGGGCGTGCCGCTCGGCGTCGCCGGCATGATCGGCGCGCTCATGCTCGTCGGCATCGTCGTCACGAACGCCATCGTGCTGATCGACCTCGTCAACCAGTACCGCGCGCGCGGTCTCAGCGTGCACGACGCGACGATCGTGGGCGGGGCGCGACGTCTGCGGCCGATCCTCATGACGGCGCTCGCCGCGATCTTCGCGCTGGTGCCGATGGCCCTCGGCATCACGGGGCACGGCGGATTCATCTCGCAGCCGCTCGCCGTCGTCGTGATCGGCGGTCTCGTGTCGTCGACGTTCCTGACGCTGCTCGTGCTGCCGACGCTCTACAACCTCATCGAAGGAGCGAGCGAACGGCGCCGGGCCCGGCGTGCCGCGCGAGACGCGGGCGGGTCGGAGTCGACGGGCGCTGCGCCGATCGCGGACGACGGGCACCCGCTGAGCCGCCGCGAGCTGCGCGAGAAGCACTGACCCGACGCGGGTCGGCCGCGAGGATCGCGGGCCGCGGGGTGGTGCGGCGCGCGCCGGGAGTGTGTGCATCGGCGCACGCGCCGTGCGTCGTCGCCGTCGCGTGGGCGGTCGCCGTGGGGTGTGCCGCGCCGGAGAGCACCGGGGTCGCCTGCGCGGCCCCGCTCCGTGCGGCGGCGTCCGCGGCGCCGGAGTGCGAGGGGGAGGATGCCGCTCCGGTCACTGCCGTCATCGCGGGGATGCGGGCTGCGCGCCGAACGGCCGCCGTGGCGGAGAGCGGTGCCAGACGCTGCGGCCACCCGACAGGGACGGCGGTCGCCGTGCCGGTGAGGGCGGACAGCACGTCGATGCGCGCGCGCGTCGGGCGGCCGGGGCCCGTGGCGAGGGGGGAGCGGCGGTGCGACACGACCGCGATGAGGGGCAGCGCCGAGGGGTGGCTCGCTGCGGCGGCGAACGACGGGGCAGCGAACGATGCGGCGAAGACGCTGCGACCCGCGCGGCGACGTGCGAGGTGCGCGGTGGTGCGCTCACCCTCGGTGCGCGCGGGGGCGGCGACGCGCGCGGCGCGCGCGGCGAGAACGTGGGTGAACATTCCCGACCAGGCGAACATCGCCGTGCACGAAATGGTCTCGAAAAGGGCGAGATTGATGGTGGCCGTGACGAAGAGGGTGATCGAGATGAGGAGCCAGACCGTCGCGACCGCGGTGCTGACGGCCATGCGCTTGCCCAGGCGGTTGAACATGATGGGCGCGCTGATCAAAAGGGCGAGGAATCCGAGCACCATCGAACCCGCGACACGGTCGTGAAGGTCTTTGTCGGTGTTCAGCGGAATGCATCCGACCAGGGCGAGATTGACGCCGACGACATTCAGGCAGAGGAATGCCACGGTCGCCGCGCCGCGGCGCACGGGGCCGCGACCGACACGGCGCACGTCGCGGCGGACGCAGAACGCGAACACGACGACGATGAGACCGCTGACCTTCAGGGTCGTGTTGAAGAACGCGCTCGAGAGGTCGCCGAAGATCCCCAGCTGGCTGAAGTGCAGCTGCCACCACAGCGGGTCGCTGGTCGTCGCGATGGACAGCAGCAGGCCGCTGACCAGCACGATCAGGGCGGCGGCGCCGACGTGGAGCGACGGGAGGGTGCGCATCCGGCGGGTGAGGCCGGACAGGTGCGACGTCGACAGGGAGAAGGGGACGGCGGAGCGGAGCGCGCTGCTCATGATGGGGGATCTTTCCTCGTGACGGAACGAGGATCCCCCCACATCGCGGGACCCTCGGCCCCCGTCGGCTCATTCGGGTAAAAACCGGGGGGAACCTTGACCCTTTGCTGCCCCCGGTCGCGACGGAAACCGTCAACCCGAATGGTATCGTTCGCGCCTCCGAAATGGGAAAGGGCTTGTCTCCTCTTTTCCCTGGTCATAGGGCGTATTTCTTGTCCCCCAAATGGGGGACAAGATTCGCTTTATGCCGTGAAGCGCACGCCCCATTCCCGATGCAGAATGCCGCCGCATTCCAGGTGCTCGAGGTCGTCGCCCGTCGCGAAGGCGTTCGCGGGCGCCGTCATCGGCTCGATCGCGACGGCGAGGGGGTGCCCCGGATAGCGGTCGGTCGTGAAGACCTGCGCCCAGCGGAATCCCTCGTCCTGCCATAGTTCGACACGCGCCCCGTCGGGCGCCGTCAGCGTGTGTCGGGCCCGCCCCTCGGCATCCCTCTCCATCCCCCGGTAGCCGTTGTCGAGAGCGGCGTCGCCGAGGCGCACGCCGTCGCGCAGGTCGGTGCCGGCGCCGACGGGTACCTCGTCGACGGGGATGTTGCGATCGTCGAGCACCAGCGTGGTGGTCCCCGACGAGTGCACGACCAGATCGGCGGTGTCGACGCCCCCGATCTGCAGGTACGGGTGCACACCGAGCGCGACGGGCGCCGTGCTCGCGCCCACGTTCTCGATGTCGTGGGCCACGTGCAGCCCGTCGGCCTGCAGGGTGAAGGTCACGCGCGTGCGCAGGTGGAAGGGGTAACCGGTCTGGGGGACCACGTCGGCGCCGAGCACGAGCCGCTCCTCGGTTTGCTCGATCGGCTGGTACGCGGCGAAGCGCAACAGGCCGTGGCTCGCGTTGCCGAACTTCGGCTCGCTGATCGCCAGCTGCAGGTCGGCGCCGTCGAAGCGGTACCTGCCGTCGCGGATGCGATTCGGCCACGGCACCAGCACGACCCCGGATGCCGCGGGCGTCGGCACGTCGTCGGGGTAGCGGGGCACGAGGTCGACCCCGTCGACGGTGAGCGCGCGCAGCGCCGCACCCACCTGGGCGATCTCGGCGGAGACGTTCGCGCTGCGCAGGACGAAGCGGTGGCCGGTGGGATCAGCGGTCATGACGAGGCCTTTCGTGGACGGGGCGGTCGCTGCAACCAGGGGTGGAGCAGGCGGGTGACCCACGGCAGAACCAGGTAGGTCATGACGGGGGTGAGCAGCAGAGTCGTGGCCAGCACCCGCAACGGCAGGGGGATCTCGGCGAACCCCGGGACGAAGCCCAGCAGCCACGACGCCAGCAGGTTGGTGGGGAAGAACCCCACCCAGATGGTCACGGCCTGTTTCCAGCGGGGAGGAGCGGGAGGCACCGGTTGCTGCACGGGCGAGGTCGTGGCATCCGTCGGGGCGAGGACCGAGCCGAACGCGGCGTCGAACCACCCCTCGATGCCCGTGCGTCGCTCGCTGCGCTCCTCGCGCGCGAACGGACGCCCCGAGTCGAGCCACCACTGCCGTTGCGAAGAGGTCTCCCACTGTTCGAGGGTGGCGATGTCGCGGAAGCGGTACAGCATGTACCAGAGGTCGCTCTCTTCGCCCGCGCGCACCCACCCCGAGCCGAGGAAGCCCGGGAAGGCGGTCGCGAGGTCGGTGCCGGCCTGCATCCAGGAGGTCGCTTCGGCGGTGCGCGTCGGGTCGATGCGCCGCTCGATCGCCACCGTGATGGGGTGGGCGTCGGTGTCTGCCATGCGTCCATTTTCGGTCACCCGTCGCGCCGTCGCGGCGCGGGCGTTCGAGAACAGGCGATCGTGCGGGAACAGGCCGTGACCGCTCGGGTGAGCCCTGTTCTGGAGCGATGCCCTGTTCTAGCGGGGTGGGGCCGCAGAGGGTGGCCGGGCATGGATGCCATTCCCAGGCGCGACCTGTAACGTGGGGCGGTCGGCTCTGGACACCGCGTGTGATGCGCGGATGGGTTTGTGAGTCCAAGGGGCCGATGGACAGGACGCGATCGCGGCCTCGACCCATCAGTGAATGGCCCCCGGCCGACGACAGTCCGGGTATCCCACCGCCACGAGCGGTGATGCTGTTTCGCGCGAACAGAACCCAGGAAGTTCCCCATGCCCAAGAACAAGAAGCCCGCCGGCGGCCGCGCCGCCAAGAACTTCGAGCCGCGCTACGGCGCCAAGACCTCGTTCCAGGACCGCAAGCGTCGTCCCGGTGCGGAGGGTCCCGCCAAGCCCGGCAGCAAGAGCCCGAACCACCGCGGCTACCGTCCCGAGGCCGAGGTCGCGCCCGACAAGCGTCGCTGGAACGCGTCCGACCGAGCCGGCCGCGACCAGGCTCGCGACATCCGCAGCTCCGCCCGTGACGACCGTCCGGCTCGTTCGTTCGATCGTGACGAGCGTCCGCGTCGGTCGTTCGAGGACCGTCCCGCGCGCTCGTTCGATCGTGATGAGCGTCCGCGCCGTGAGGCGGGCGACCGTCCCGCCCGTTCGTTCGACCGTGCCGACCGCCCGGCTCGTTCGTTCGACCGCAGCGATCGTCCCGCGCGTTCGTTCGACCGTGCCGACCGCCCGGCTCGTTCGTTCGACCGCAACGACCGCCCGGCTCGTTCGTTCGATCGTGATGAGCGTCCGCGCCGTGACGCGGGCGACCGTCCGGCTCGTTCGTTCGACCGGACCGACCGCCCGGCTCGTTCGTTCGATCGTGATGAGCGTCCGGCTCGTTCGTTCGACCGCAACGACCGCCCGGCCCGTTCCTTCGATCGCAACGACCGCCCCGCGCGCTCGTTCGACCGTGACGAGCGTCCCCGCCGTGACGCGGGCGACCGTCCCGCCCGTTCGTTCGACCGCACCGACCGTCCCGCGCGTTCGTTCGACCGTGACGAGCGTCCGCGTCGGTCGTTCGACGACCGTCCTGCTCGTTCCTTCGACCGCGCCGACCGCCCCGCGCGGTCGTTCGACGACCGCCCGCGCCGCGCCGACGGACCGAGCCGCAGCGACTGGAACGCGTCGCCGAAGCGCTCCGCCGAGCACGAGCAGCGCGTCGACGTGGTGCACGAGCGTCTTCAGGCCGAAGCGGTGGATGCCGCGACGGTGACCGGCGCCGGGTTCGCCGATCTGGGGCTGGGCGACAACATCGTCCGCGCCCTCGCCGGACTCGGGGCCGAGAAGCCCTTCCCCATCCAGGCCGCCACCGTCGTTCCGATCCTCGAGGGCCGCGACGTGCTGGCCCGCGGTCGCACCGGCTCGGGCAAGACCATCGCCTTCGGCGCCCCGCTGGTCGAGAGCATCCTGCGCTCGCAGGCCGGCAAGCGCCGCGAGTTCGGGCGCGCCCCGAAGGCGCTCATCATGGCGCCGACGCGCGAGCTCGCTCTGCAGATCGACCGCACGATCCAGCCGATCGCGCGCAGCGTCGGTCTGTTCACCACGCAGATCTACGGCGGCGTGCCCCAGGCGCGCCAGGTGGGTGCGCTCAAGAAGGGCGTCGACATCATCATCGGCACCCCCGGTCGCATCGAGGACCTCCTCAACCAGGGCAAGCTGAACCTCTCCGAGGTCACCGTCGCCGTGCTCGACGAGGCCGACCACATGTGCGAGCTGGGCTTCCTCGAGCCGGTGCAGCGCATCCTGCGCGCCACCGCGAAGGGCAGCCAGAAGCTGCTGTTCTCGGCTACGCTCGACCGCGAGGTCGCGGCCCTGGTCGACGAGTTCCTCGTCGAGCCGGCCGTCTACGAGGTCGCCGGAGAGGATCAGGACTCGAGCACGATCGAGCACCGCGTGCTCGTGATCGAGCACCGTGACAAGGCGCAGATCCTCGACTCGCTCGTCGACCGCGAGGGCAAGACGCTCGTGTTCGCCCGCACCCGCGCGTACGCCGAGATGCTCGCGGAGCAGTTCGACGACGCCGGGATCGCCGCGGTCGCCCTGCACGGCGATCTCAACCAGCAGAAGCGCACGCGCAACCTCGAGAAGCTCACCTCGGGTCGCGTCAACGTGCTCGTGGCCACCGACGTCGCCGCCCGCGGCATCCACGTCGATGACATCGACCTGGTCATCCAGGCCGACGCCCCCGACGAGTACAAGACGTACCTGCACCGCTCCGGCCGCACGGGCCGCGCCGGTCGCAGCGGTACGGTGGTGACGCTCATCACGCGTCAGCGTCGCCGCCGGATGACCGAGCTGCTCGATCGCGCCGAGATCGAGGCGCCCTTCGAGGAGACCCAGCTCGGCGACGACGTGCTCGAGGAGATCTCGGGCCGTCAGCTGGCCGACGTCACGTCGTAAGCGTTACTCCGAGAGGCCCCCGTTCGCGTTCGCGCGGCGGGGGCCTCTCGCGTTCACCCGTCCGTCCGACGGCCTCGCGTCCCTCTCGTCTGCGCCATCGGAGGGCCTCACGCCGTTCAGAACAACCTCGGTTCGCTCGCCGGAGCGACGCGGGGGCGCGCGGATGCCATGCCGACGGTGCTGCGGACCGGACCGAGGCTGCTCGTGGTCGGGGTGCGGGCGGCGAGTCCTGGTTGGGGGCGGCCGCGAGGGTGGTCGTCTTCGTCCCACCCGTCGAGCCCGTGCAGGCGGAGCAGGGGGCGCAGGCGCTTGCCGAGCCACGAGCGGTAGGCCTTCGGCGCGGTGACCGAGACGCCGGGATACAGCCCGCGATACGACGAGACGAGGTGCGGCTGCTCGCGCTCGAGCCACTCGAAGAACCACTGCTTCGCGCCCGGTCGGAGGTGGAGGGCGCCGTAGACGACTCGGGCGGCTCCCGCCGCACGCAGGCGTGCCAGTGCGTCGTCGAGCACCGGTATCGAGTCGGTGAGGTGGGGGAGGATCGGCATCAGGAAGACCGTCACCCGGAATCCGGCCGCTGTCGCCGCGCGGACCGTCTCGAGGCGGGCCTCGGCGCTGGGGGTCCCCGGCTCGATCGCGCGCTGCAGCGCATCGTCGAAGACGGCGATCGACATCGCCAGCGAGACCGTGACCTGCTCGGCGGCCGCGGTGAGCAGGGGGAGATCCCGGCGCAGCAATGTGCCCTTGGTCAGAATCGAGAAGGGGGTGCCGTTGTCGGTGAGGGCGCCCACGATCTCGGGCATGAGGCGGTAGCGTCCCTCCGCCCGCTGGTAGGGGTCGGTGTTCGTGCCGAGCATGACCGGTTCGCGTGCCCAGGATCCGCGACGCAGTTCTGTCCGCAGCACGTCGGCGACGTTGACCTTCACGACGATCTGCGAATCGAAATCAGCGCCGTAGTCGAGGTCGAGGTATTCGTGCGTCTTGCGCGCGAAGCAGTACGCGCAGGCGTGGCTGCATCCCCGGTACGGGTTGACGGTCCAGTCGAAGGGCATCGCCGACGCGCCCGGAACGCGATTGAGTGCGCTCTTGCACAGCACCTCGTGGAAGGTCATGCCGGCGAATTCCGGAGTGGTGACGGAGCGGACGAGACCGTCCATGCGCTCCATGCCGGGCAGCGCCGCCGTGTCGTCGACGCCCAGCTGTTGACCCTGCCACCTCATCTCGATAGTCGAACACATGTTCTATTCAAACGCAAGGCGGTGTTGTCCACATGCGTCTCCATGGACGAACGGCGACGCGCTACTGTGACAGCCAAGTCCGCTCGCCGAGCGGAGTGACAGGGGGTGGCGCATGGTCGACGACCGGCAGGTCCGGGGTCACGCCCTCGTGCACCGATCCGCGCGGCCGCTCGAGTCGCGGCATCCGGCATTCGTGGTGCGGCATCCCACTCTCTCCGGATGGATCTGGCTCGCGGTCGCGGTGGTGCTGCTCGTGGTCTGCGAGATCTGGGTCGAGAACGAGTCGGCCGGCGTCCTGGTCTCGCTCGTCGGCGCCCTTCCGTCGCTCGGCGCGACGCTTCTCGTGCTCGCGCAGACCCCGCGGACGCATCTCGACTTCGAGGAGTCGATCCTCGGCCACTTCTTCGCGCGTTTCTTCGCGGTCCTGGGGGCGCTGATCCTGTGGATCGGATCCGTCGTCCTCGGCGCCGCGGTCGCCGTCCAGCTCGCGGAAGACACCGGAGCCGATCCCGAGAAGGCGTGGGTGGAGGCCTTCGAGATCTTCGGCGCGGTCGTCCCCTTCATCGTCGCGATGCTGTGGGCCGTGCTCGTCTTCCGCTGCGTCGGCTACATCGCGCGGTTGCGCGGATGGGCGGGCGTGCCCGAGCGGCATCGCATCCCGGATCAGTTCTTCGCGGATCTGCCGCGCACCCGGCGCGTCGTCGTCGGCCTCGCCCACCCGTCGCTCCTGCTCGTCGCGGGTCTGCTGAGCATCGTGGTCGCGATCTTCGCGGCCGCCGAGGTCGGGTTGAGCGACATCGCGTGACGCCGTGTCGCGGCCGGCCGCCGCGGGGAGTGAGGAGCCGTCTCCCGCGCCGCCTCAGTCGAGCAGCCGGGCCGCGACGAAGCGCAACGCCTTCGCGCCGTGCGCCAGGGAGTCCTCCTGCTCCCGGCGAGAGTGGTCGGGGAGATCGGGATCGGCCAGGATCCCGCGCGTCACGCGCTGCGACGCCGCGAGGATCTCCACCAGGAACTCCTCGTCGCCGTCCGCGAGCGGCACGAGCAGCTCGGCATCGTCGAGGGGCCATCCGGTGGGGGCGAGGGGGCCGGGATGCCGCGCGGTCGCGGCGCTGCCGGCATCCATCAGGCGCGCCGTGCGGGCCGCGACGACCGGGTCGCCGCCGACGCGTTCGACGGAGCCGGTGTTGTCGAGCGTCCCGTAGACGGCGTGCCAGACGGGCATCGGGAAGCTCAGCTCGTGGGTCGGCTCGGTCGTGTCGACGACGGGCTCGTCGGCATCCTGACCGACGGTGTCGAAGGCGACCCCGCGTCCGTCGGTCTCGTCGTGATAGCCGAGATCTCCGAACGGCGACACCTGCAGGTGGGGGCCGCCCGGGTGCGGGACGAAGGGCGCGTGGCCCACCAGGGTCGCCGCGTGCGCCGACGGCGCCGTCTCAGACCGCGTCCCCAGGAGCACGCGCGTCAGCGCGGCCCCCGAGGCGAGCAGCTCGTCGAGGGCCGCCGCGAGGTCGTCGTCGCTCGGCGCCTCGTCGCCCCGGACCGCCGCGCGCAGCACCGTGCCGCGCAGCAGTTCCTTCGCGAACGACCCCGTCGTGCCCCGGGCGCGGTCGGCCGCGGCCTCGAGCGCGTCCGCCGACAGGGGCAGTCCCTGGGCGTACCTGCGGAACAGGCGCCGTCGGTCGGCGTCGTCGGGAAGGGGGATCTCGACGCCGAGGTCGACGCGCCCCGGCCGGGCGGCCAGAGCCTCCTCGAGGATCTGCACGTGGTTCGTCGTCATGACGAAGGCGATGTCGGCATCCGGTTCCAACCCGTCGAGGGCGTCGAGCACGTCGAACAGCACGGGCTCGGGCGAGAAGCCGCGGTCCGCCGCCACCAGGTCGATGTCTTCGAGCACGACGAGGGCGGGGGCGAAGGTGCGCGCGATCTCGGCGGCGGCGGTGACGAAGCGGATGCTGGACCCGGTCAGCACCACGGCGGTCGTCCCGGGGGTGCGGGCGAGCAGGTGACGCACCGTGAGCGTCTTGCCGGTGCCGGGAGGGCCGTACAGCAGGACGCCGCGCTTGAGGTGCTGTCCGGCGGCACGCAGGGCCTCGCGGTGGTCGCCGATGCCCACGACGTGGTCGACGATGCGTTGCAGCACGCCCTCGCCGAGAACGATGTCGTCGGCCGACACGTCGGGGCGGGGCAGGAAGGTCGCCCCGGCCTCGTGCCCGTACTCGGTCGGGACGAACGACAGCACCTGGCCCCGCAGCACGCTGCGCTCGATCATGAGCCGCCGGATCTCGGCGAGTGCCGCCGCCGTGGCATCCGGATCGGCGCCGATCACCTCGAGCTGGGGCTGCGCCGGCATCGACCGCGGATTGGCGGAGCGCTGCACGATCGCAAGCGGGTGTCCGTCGAACCGGAGCAGGCGCACGCCGAACGACACGACCCGACGCTGCGCGGTGGCGCTCACGTCGCGGGACTCGTACGACACGGGCCCGGGAGCGAAGTGCGAATACGGACCGGAGAGGAGCTCGGATGCCGACACGTGCAGGCGCTGCTCGCCTCCGGTCACGCCGATCAGGCGCCCGCCGCCGCGCTCGGTGAGTTCGTCGAGGGCGATGTCGGCGTCGACGTAGCGGTGCGCCGAGAGCGTCTCGGTGGTCACGGGAAGGGTCGTCGCATCCACGCCGAGATGGGCGCTCACCTCCTCGCCGAGCCGCGTGCGCTCCCCGGCCCGGTCGGCGGCGACCACGCGGTTCACGGTCTCGAGATAGCGGCCGAAGGCGTGCGCGAGTGCGCGGTCGTCGTCGTCGAGCATGGTCCCCCCCGATCTGCTCACGGTGGCTCCAGAGTGCCCGTTCGGAGGGTGCGGGGGCAACCGTCGCCGGCCGACGGGTCGACCGCGGGCCGCCCCCGGGAGACAATGGGAGCACTCATGTCCCCCGATCCCGAGCTCTCCCCCCGCCGCGCGGCCCGCGCGGAAGCCGAGCGACTCGCGACGGAGGCCCTCGCGCAGATCCCCCCTCCCGCTCCGACGCGCCGTCAGCTGCGCGAGGGCGCAGGCGCCGCGCGGGTCGAAGAGCCTCGACGCCCGAGCGCGGCGCGCCGCGGGCTCGCGCAGACCCTCGCCGCCCTTCCCGCGGACCGCCGACGTCGTCTCGCCGTCGTGATGGGAGCGGGAGCCGCGGTGATCGTCGGCGTCGTCGTCGCGATCGGCGCGGCAGCGGGTTCCGCACACGACGCGGCCGCATCGGCATCCGTCGACGACACCGTGAGTGCCGCCGTCGCGGGTCCGCCGGCCGTTCCGGACGAGGGGCTGCCCGTGCCGCAGGTCTCCGCCGTCGCGGCGACCGCGACACCCTGCGACGACCCGGCCTTCACCGCCGCGCTCGGGCAGGGCGACGACACCGCCGCGATCGCCGCAGCGGGCGGTGGGGCGGCGTTCCGCTCCGCGGTGGCATCCGGGATCGCCCCGTGCGTGTCGCTGAGCGACCCGGACCGCGAGTGGCTCGTGGTCAACAAGCAGCGCCCGCTCGACCCGATCGACTACGCCCCGGGCGACCTCGTCATGCCGGCGAACGTGCGCGCCCTCGAGCAGTCGGCGCTGCGGGCCGCTCCCGCCGAGGCGCTGAGCGCGATGGTGCGTGCCGCGGCCGACGCGGGGGCGGGCGAGATCGGGTACCTCAGCGCCTTCCGCTCCTACTCCACGCAGAAGTCCACCTACGCCGGCCGCGTCGCCGTGGGCGGCGTCGCGGAAGCCGACCGCGAGAGCGCACGGCCGGGGTACAGCGAGCATCAGACCGGCAAGGCCGTCGACATCGTTCCGTGCAACGGCTCGTGCGGCACGCTCGACGACGTCGCCGCATCGCCCCAGGGCGCCTGGGTGCGCGAGCACGCGTGGGAGTTCGGCTTCATCACGCGCTACGCCGAGGGGCGCGAGGACTACAGCGGCTACGAGCCCGAGGCGTGGCACCTGCGCTACATCGGGCCGGAGCTCGCGCAGGCCTATCACGACGGCGGGTACACCACCCTCGAGGAGTTCTTCGGCCTCCCGGCGGCGCCGACCTACTGAGCGACCGACGCCCCGGGCGGCTCAGGCCCCTCCCGCGCCTCGATGCCTCGCGCCGCTCGACGCCCCGGGTGGCTGACGCCCCGGGTGGCTGACGCCCCGGGTGGCTCACGCCCCTCCCGCGCCTCGACGCCCCGCGCAGGCGCCCGCCACCGCGTCCGCCCTCCCCCGCCACGCCACGCCCCACCCCGCTCGACGCGCCGCGCGCCGAGGCGCTACATTCGTGTTCTTCCTCCGCCCGAACGGATGATCACGTGACCGGTCTGTCCCGCCGCCAGTTCCTCCACGTCGCCGCCACTGCCGCCGCCGCGACGGGGATCGGCCTCGACGCGCTCGTCGCCGCCTCGGCTCGCGCGCAGGCACCTGCCGCGACGGCGGCCGGCATCCCGACCACCCTTCAGCAGACCATCCGGCAGGGCTCTGTGGTCTCGGGACGCTATCGCGCGCTCGCCACGGGGGCGGGCGAGCCGTACCTCCCGCGCACCGACGTCCTGCGGCGCGCGCCGTCCGCCGCCCGCACGGCCTCGCGGCGGTCGCTGCTGTACCTGGGGCACCTGTCCGACCTGCACGTGATCGAGGCGCAGTCGCCGGGCCGCATCGAACCGATGATCGTGCAGGATCACTCCGCGTGGGGCAGTGCCTTCCACCCGCAGGACCCTCTCAGCCCGCACGCGACGGCGGCGATGGTGCGGGCGTTCTCCGACGCCCGGTACAGCCCGCTCACCGGAGCGCCGATGAGCGCCGCGATCGTCACCGGCGACAGCGCCGACATGCACTCGCACCTCGAGCTGCGCTGGTACATCGACCTGATGGACGGCCTCCCGGTCGACCCGGCCACCGGCGGGCCCACCTGGCAGGGTGTGCAGGCCTGGAACGAGGCGATCTGGGCGTACCGGCCGAACGATCCCCGCGGGGGCGCGTTCGGCGACTACGGGTTCCCGCGCCTGCCCGACCTGCTCGCGCAGGCGATCGCGCAGAAGGTGGAGTCGGTGGGGCTGCCCGCGCCCTGGTACGCCGTGTACGGCAACCACGACACCCTCCTGCTCGGCACGTTCGACATCAGTCCGCAGCTGCGCGCCCTCGCCGTCGGCGGGCGGAAGTCGTACACCCTGGATGCCACGGCGAGCACGGCGCTGGAGGGGTGGGCGTCGAGCACGAGCGTGTTCTCCCAGGCCCTCGCGGCCCTCGGCCTGGCATCCGGAAACCCGGGGATGCGGGAGGTGCCCGCGAACGAGGATCGTTACCTCTTCGAGCGGCGCGAGTTCATGGCCGAGCATTTCCGCACCGAGACCACCCCCGGACCCGTCGGGCACGGCTTCACCGCCCACAATCTCGCGTCGGGCGAGACGTGGTGGCAGGTCGACCTGAGCCCGCGCGTGCGCGCCTTCGGCCTCGACACGTGCAACCAGGTCGCGGGTCCCGACGGGGCGGTGCCGGAGTCGCAGATGCGCTGGTTGCGGGCGCAGCTCGAGATCGCCCAGCGCGAGCAGCGGCTGGTCCTGATCTTCAGCCACCACAACAGCCTGACCCTCGAGAACCGGGCGGTGCGGCCGGGAGCCGACGAGAAGCTGTACGGGGCGGAGGAGTTCGTGGCGATGCTGTTGGAGTTCCCCGTCGTCGTGGGGTGGCTCAACGGCCACACGCATCTCAATCAGATCCTGGCGCACACGAGCGCCACCGGTGGGTTCTGGGAGATCACCACCGCGTCGTGCATCGACTTCCCGCAGCAGCAGCAGGTCGTCGAGCTCGTGGACAACCGCGACGGCACGCTCTCGCTGTTCACGACGGTGCTCGATCACGCCTCTCCGGCGGTGCCGGGGTCGTCGGGTTCCGTCGCCGATCTCGCCAGCCGCAGTCGGGAGCTCGCCGCCAACGACTGGGCCGAGACGCCGCTCATGCGCCGCGGCTCCCCCCTCGATCGCAACACCGAGCTGCTGCTGCCCGCGCCGTTCGACCTGGAGGTCATCACCGACGCGCAGCTCGAGGCGCAGCACGTCGCCGAGCGCGCGCGGATCGTCGCCTACGAGACGGAGCGCGCGCTGTGAGGCGGGTCGCGACGTCGGCCTCGCTGGGGGCGGTGCTGGCGCTCGCGCTCGCGGGCTGCTCGCAGGTCGCGGCGATCGCGCCGGTGGGCGGCAACCACCTCACCGAGGTGCGGTTCGCGACCATCGACGTCCTCCTCGACCGCGGCGTCGAGCTCGAGGCCGTCCCCACGTGCACCCGCGCCGACGACGGGGCGATCTCGTGCGCGGGAACCACGGGAGAGGGGGATGCCGTGGCCTCGAGCTCGCCGGCATCCGATCCCGACGCCCTCACCGTCACGGTGTCGGGCGCGGTGGTCTTCACCGGCAGCGTGAGCGCCGTGATCGACGCGGCGGCGGGGGACGCCCCGTGAGGCGGGCCCTGCTCACCGCGGCGGTGGTCGTGGGGCACGCGGTGATCCAGACGGCGCTGGTCGTCCCGCGGGCGGCGGTCGCGGCATCCGCCGGGTTCATCGCCCTCTTCGCGGCCTCGGCGGTGGCGATCGCCGCGGCGGCCGTCGCACTGGTGGTCCTCGCGGGCACGGGCGGGCGGCCCCGGATCGGACGCGCGATCGCGGGGGTCGTGGTCGCTCTGGTCGTCGTCGCCGCCCTGGCGGTGCTGTCGGCGGCGACGCTCGTGCCGGCGATCCTCGTCGCTCTGGTCGTCGTGTCTCCGCTGGGCAACGCCGGGGTCGGCGGGGCCGTCGGCCTCGGCTCGTTCGCCCGGCATCCGGTCCGCGCGGTGCTGGCGGCGGTGCTGACGGTGGTCGTCCTCGCGCTGATCGGCGTCGCCGCTCTGCTGCTCGGATTCCTCGTCACCGGATGGCTGGGGGCCCTGGCCACCGGCATCGCGGGAGGTGCTCTCGTGGCGCTGCTCGTGCGCCTCTGGGCCCGGCTCGCGATCCGCCCGCGGGGCGGGGCGAGCCGGGTCAGACCCGCCGTCGCCGCGCAGTGAGCCGCACCGCCGGAAGCGGGGGAGCGGGGATGCGCTCGGGACCGTGGTCGACGACGTCGCCGAACCGCTCGGAGTGGCCCTCCCACGCCTCGCGCGCCGCGACGATCTCGTCGTGCGTGCGGCCGACGAAGTTCCACCACATGACGATGTCGGCTTCGAAGGGTTCGCCGCCGAGCAGGAACACGCGGGCTCCGTCGGTGCTGCGCAGTTCGAGGTGGTCGCGGCCGGTGCCGAGGTACACGAGTCGGGTGTGATCGACGGATGCCGTCTCCCCGGCCTCGAGGGCCGGCCCCGGGCGACGAACTGCGTCGGCGTCGACGGCATCCATCCCGGTGACCGCCTCGGCGGTGCCGGTCATCCCGTAGACGGCGTACTCCCAGTCGGGGCGCAGGGGAACCCGCACGCTCACGCCCGCCGGGAGGCGCAGCTCGGCCCCCACGATCGGGGTGTGGACGGTGGCGGGCGAGGCGACCGCGCCGAGCGTGCCCATCACCACCACCGCGTCCGCGCCGTCGCCGAGGTCGAGCACGGGAAGGTCCTCGTGCCGTTCGAAGGCGGGGGCGCCGTGCCGGCGCGACTCGGGAAGGGCGACCCACAGCTGCAGTGCGTCGAGAGGGATGGGGCCCTCGCCCACCGAGTACTCCGAGTGGGCGATGCCCGCGCCGCTGGTCATGAGGTTGAGGGCGCCCGGGCGCACGACGACGTCGCTGCCCACGGCATCCCGGTGACGCACCTCGCCGATGATCGGCCAGGTCACCGTCTGCAGGCCGATGTGCGGGTGGGGTTCGACGCGCATCAGGGTGTCCTGCGGACCGAACCGGTCGAGGAAGCACCACGCGCCGACCATCGGCAGCGAGCGGTGCGGGAGGGTGCGGTGCACCTCCATGCCGCGCACCCCGCCCAGGGGCACCTCGCGCGCCTCGACCACGAGGGCGCGCGGCCCGTCGCACTCGACCGGCCCCTCCGACGCGGGCGGAGCGACGTCGAGGCGGGTCACGACGGTTCGCCGGACCCCGCCGAGTCGGCGGCGTCGGCCTCGTCGGGCCACTCCACGACGAGACCCGGTACATCGTGCTCGCGGAGGTAGTGCGCCACGAAGGGGCAGGAGGGGATGACGCTGCCGCCGCGGCGGGCGAGATCGCCGAGGGCTTCGCTCGCCAGCGTCGACCCCAGGCCGCGGCCCTTGAAGGCCGGGTCGATCTCGGTGTGCGGCAGCACCACGCGGTCCTCGCCCGCGGGACGGAACTCGAGGAAGCCGCCGAGCTCGTCGCCCACGTTGATCTCGTAGCGGCGTGCCTCGTCGTTGCGGGTCACGGTCAGTTCATCGGCCATCGGCGTCTCCTGTCGTCGGTGTCCACAGCAACGTACGTCGGCGCCGCGGTGTTCCGCCATCCCTGGACACGGCGCGCAGGGGCGCCCCGACGGCGTCGGCTCACGCCCGCGCGCGGTGCCGCCGGACGGCCGCGCGGTTGGCGCAGCGCACCGAGCAGTAGCGCTGGCGCCCGTTGCGGGTGATGTCGACGACGACGCGGTCGCACGGCTCCGAGGCGCAGCGACCGAGGCGGTTCATCCCGCGCGTGACGAGGTGCAGCGAGGTGCCGACCGAGATGACGGCCGCGAGGACGCGCGGCAGCGCTTCGTCGCTGTCGCGGTAGTGGAGGTGCCACCCCTCGCCGTCGTGGTCGGTGAGACGGGGGTAGGCGGTGACGGCGGCCATCTGCGTGTTCAGCAGCTCGGCCCGCGCGGCCGGGTCCTTCTCGTCGACGACGCGAAGCCACTCGTCGATCACCGCGCGCGTCTGTGCGTGATCGTCGGATGCCACCGGGAAGCGCATCGTCATCCCCCGCTCGATCGTGCGCTCCTCGATGCCGGCGCGGTCGGCCGGCCAGTCGTTGGCGAGCGAGGCGGCCAGGAGCACGGCGTACTCCCCGTAAGGGTTGAGATGCATAAGGGCATTACAACACGCTGGGATCATGACCGCCTCCCGCACCCGACCCGCCGCCGCCGCGGCATCCGTCCACGAACACGCCTGGCTCACGGAGTCGGTGCACGCCACGAGCGAGGGACGCGTGCGCTACGTGCGCTGTACCGGCTGCTCCGCTCGGCGCGTGGATCGGGAGCACCCGCTCGCGGTGGTCCCGGTCGCGGTGTCGCGCGCGATCGGATGACGCGGCGGAGGCCGGCGGGGAGGGGGCGGCCTCGGCTGCCGTTGCTCGATCCCCCGGGAGGACCGGCCACCCACGGGCGACGCCCGGCGCGGTAGCGTCGATGCAGACCGTCGACGGAGGACGCATGGATGCTCTGAGCCTGATCGCCGCGACCGCGGGAGCGGTGCTGGTGATCGCCCTCGTGCTGCACGTCTGGTACGCGATCGGACTGTCGCGCGTGCTCGCCGCGCACGGCGGCGAACCGTGGCGCGCGTGGGTGCCGCTCGTGAACGAGGCGGAGGTGTTCCGTCTCGGCCGCATCGACCCGGTGCGCGCGGTGCTGCTCGTGGTGCCGTTCGTGAACGTCTACGGGCTCGTGCTGAAGGCGAGGGCGGCGCACCGGCTCGGCGAGGGCTCCGGTCGCGGAGCCGGCACGACGACGCTCGCGGTGCTGCTTCCGCCCGCGTGGGCGATGGTCCTGGCTCGAGACCCGAAGGCGCCGGATGCCGCACCCCCGGCCCCGCGCGAGATCGACGGCCTCGAGTCGGTCGCCGCCGAGGCCGGTGAGGTCGACGGCCCGATCGCCGCCGTCCCGGGGGTTCCGACCGCCCCGTCCACCGCGGGTCCGGCGGCTCCCGTCGCCGCCGCGGCCGGAGGACGACGTGCCGTGGCGACGTCGGCGGAGCCGTTCGCGCCCCCCGTCCTGCCGGGACCCCGCGAGATCGGGGCGGGCGACGACCCGGACGCATCCTCTCCGGCGCCGGATGCCGTGGTCTCCGCCTCGCGGGCGGCGGCGCCAGTCGCGCCGGCTCCGGATGCCGGGATGCCGGCCTCGCGGGCCGAGGCGTCCGTCGCGCCGGCTCCGGATGCCGGGATGCCGGCCTCGCGGGCCGAGGCGTCCGTCGCGCCGGCTCCGGATGCCGGGATGCCGGCCTCGCGGGCCGAGGCGTCCGTCGCGCCAACTCCGGATGCCGGGATCCCGGCCTCGCGGGCGGAGGCGTCCGTCGCGCCGGTCGCCGTCGACGCCGCGGAAGGCATCGACGGTCGCGTGTCGGAGACGACGGACGCGACGGCCGAGCGACCCGCCGGACGCACCGACGTCGCCGACCCCCTCGACGAGTCGACGCAGACCGCGCGCCCGCGCTCCCGGCGCCGCGGGGACTGGACCCTCGGACTCCCCGACGGCGAGATGGTGTCCCTCACGAGCCGGACGGTCGTGCTGGGCCGCAAGCCCTCGAACGCCGACGACATGACCCAGTACGTCGCGGTCGTCGACGAGACCCGCACGATGTCGAAGGAGCACGCGCGCCTCGACTGGACCGTGACGGGCTGGACCCTCACCGATCTGGACTCGACGAACGGCGTGACGCTCGTCCACGACGACGGCCGTCTCGAACGTCTGCCCGGCGGCGGCACCGCGTCGGTGCCGAGCCGGTTCCGCCTCGGTGACGCGAGTCTCGAGCTGCGTCCGGCGGCCGGCTGAGCGCACGCGGCGGCTCCCTTAAGAGCCGTGCGGGCACGGGCTGACGCGGGTCGTCAGTCCGTGGCCGTGTCGTCGCCGTAGAGTCCGCGCCCGGTGGGCGCCGGTCGGCGCGGCACCGCGTCGTCACGGCGTCGGCTGACGTAGACCGCCATGGCTCCGATCGCGCCGAGAAGCACCAGGGCCCCCGCGCCGATGCCCGTCGCGAGGGTGATCGCCCCGGCATCCGGACCCGGGCCTACCGCGACACTGACCGGGGTCGGCGTCGTCGACGGCTGCGGCGAGGCGGACGCTCCGGGGAACGGGTTCGAGGGGCCGCGCAGACCGGAGCCCGGCACGAGCACGATGGCGTCGTAGGGCTGCACCACGCCCCATCCCGAGGTGTTCGACCGCGCGTCGGGCTGGGCCCGCACGGCCGTCGCCTCGAGGCGGTAAGCCCACTGGTCGGGCGTCTCGTCGGGGTGAGCTGCGGCCACGAGGGCGGCGGCCGCCGAGACGTACGCGGCGGCGTAGCTGGTCGCCGGCTTGTCGCTGGACACCACGCAATCCCCGCCCTGCGGCCACGACGACGCGATCGCCTGGCCGGGGGCCGACAGCTTCACGTGCGACCCGCGGATGCTCGCGCTCGTGACGGTTCCCGACGGGTTCGTGGCGGCGACGCCGAGGGCGCCGCGGAAGCCGGCCGGGTAGCGCACGCCGTCCTTGTCGTCCTCCTCGACGGCCGCCTCGGAGTCGCGGTTGCCCGCGCTCGCCACGACCAGGCTGCCCTTCTCGCGCGCGTAGGCGACGGCGGAGGCGAGTCCCCCGTCCTCGGCCGAGGTGCTCATCGAGACGTTGATGACCTGCGCCCCGAGATCCGCGGCGATCCGGATGCCGTTCGCCATCCGCTCGGTGTTCGGACCGAAGCCCGCTTCCCTCAGCTGCTCCGAGGTGCCCGCGAAGACGCGGATGGGGAGGATCTTGGCATCCGGGGCGAGACCCTGCACCCCCGACTTCGGGATGATCTGCGCCGCGATCTGACCGGCGATCACCGTGCCGTGCCCGTAGACGTCGGTGCGCGCGGTCGAGTCCGTGCCGTCGGGCACGAGGTTGATCCCGGGGAGCACGGAGGCGTCGAGGTGCGGGTTCGGAGCCACGCCGGAGTCGACCACGGCGACCACCACCCCGGCGCCCTTCGTGATCTCCCACGCGGCCGCGCTCTGCAGTTCACCCAGGGCGGGCGGAGTGTCGGAGACCCGCGTCGAGGCGAGGCAACCGTCCTCGGCGGCCGAGAGAACGGGGAACCCCGGGAGCGGCGCGGCCTGCGCGGCAGCCGGGACGCCCGCGCTCACGAGGCCGACCGCGATCGCGAGCGCTCCGAGACGTCTCGCGACGCCGCGGTGGTTCACTTCGCCTCCGGCGTGCGCTGCGCCGCGCTCTCGCTGAGCGAGGGGCCGGTGGCCAGCAGGGCCGTCCAGCCGTCGGCGATGGAGCCGATGTCGTCGGAGGTGTACCCGAGGCGGGCGATCGTCTCGTCGTCGGCGCTGGGGAGCGGGTAGGCCGTGCCCGTGGCATCCACCAGCGTGAGCACGCTCGTGTTCTGGTCGCCGCGCCCGCCGGCGCGCACCAGCGCACCGTGGCTGGGATCGACGCGAACGCCCGGAGACACGGTCGTCGAGGTCGGCTGGGTGGCCAGCGTGGTGACCGCCTGTCCTTCGGCGCCCTCGAGCACCGCGCACGGGCGCTGCCCCGTCGGAATCGTCTCGAATCCCGTCGACGGCCACTGGTCGCCGATGCCCTTCGAGGCCGTCGCCAGGCCGCGGATCTCGCTTCCGGTCACCTCGGTGACCTCGCCCTTGAGGGCGCTTCCGCTGCCGAGCTGGTACAGCTGCCAGGCGAGCGGAGACAGCGTCTCGAGCACCCCGCCGGTCTGCACGAGGAAGCGCTCGTCGTCGGGCGCACCCGCCTGACGCACGACCTGACCCACGCGCAGCGACGTTCCCGAGACGCTCTCGCCGTAGTTCTTCAGCGTGATCGGCGTCAACGCCGTGCCGGCGGTGAAGAGGTCGAGCCACGCGGCCGGAACGGTGACGGGGTCGAGCGCTGAGATCCCCGCGGCGCGCAGCACGGCGTCGGGGTCCTCGCTCGAGACGGCGAAGCTCCGCTGGCCCTGGATCACGTGCAGGATGCCGTCGACCGAGACGACCACGGCCCGATCCGGTGCCGGGGTGGGACCGGTCGCCGTCGAGATGCGCACGTCGAGCGACGCGTCGTCGGACACGCACGCACTCCATCCCGTGTTGATCAGGCCCGAGACGGGCGGGAGCTCGTCGGGGGCGCCGGTGATGCCGAGGGTGTCGCCGACCGGGGTGCCCGCGAGAGTGGCCTGGTCGGTCGAGATCACGCCGTACTCGTTCGCCGGGAGCAGCAGACGCGCGCTCGCGGTGTTGATGACGGGGTGCAGGGTGCCGTCGACGGTCACGAAACGGGCGCCGGTGTCGGAGACGAGGACGAGCTTGCCGTTCTCCCACCCGGTGGGCAGTCCGGGACGGATGAGGCCGTAGAAGACGCCCACGAGCACCACGATGACCGTGAGCGCGATGGCGGCGATCACGGCGCGCAGGGGGGCGGTCGGCTGCAGCTCTTTCCCGCCCGGGGCCCCGCTGACGAAGGCGGTGAGCAGGCGGCGGCGCGAGAAGTTCTGCGCCTCGATCAGATCGCCCTTGGTGGCCATCGCGTCAGGCCAGCCCGGACGAGATCACCGCGAGCGGCAGCAGCGCGGCGAGCACGAGCAGCTCGGCGGTGTCGGCGACGCGGATGAGGCGCAGCCGCGTCTTCGGCGCGAGCAGGGTGATGGTCACGACGCTGACGGTCGCGATGAGCAGCACGACGAGGATGCCGACCCGCAGCCCCGGCTGCGCGAGTGAGGCCACGACGCCCGCGACGACGAGACCCAGGATGCCGGTGGCCATGACCGTCAGCACGCCCGAGCGCGCGTACGTCTGCCGCGAGGGGAACATCATGCCGGCGAAGGCGAGGGCGCACACGAGCGCACCCGTGGCGTTCTGCGCCGCGACGAGCGGAGTGGCGACGAGGATCGCCGCCGCGAGGGCGAGGCGCAGGGCGATGAGGATGCGCTTGCCCTGCTCGACGCGGGCGGCGATGTCGTCGGCGTCGATCGGTTGCGGATCGGCGAAGATCTCCACGTCGTTCTGCGGCGAGACCACGCGCAGGCGGGTCGTGCTCATCGCGAGCCACGGCAGGGCTCCCGCGAGCGTCGCGATCACGCCGACCATGAGCGTCCACACCGTTGCGGGCGGGAAGAAGGCGGCGAGGGTGCCGGTGACGCCGAGCGCGCCGCCGGCGACGAGCGGGGTGAGCTGCAGTTCGGCGCGGTCTCGCGTGAGCGCCAACGCGACGCCGGCGACCACGAACGCCCCGCCTCCGGCGGCCGCCAGCGGCCAGCCCCACAGATCGAACGAGGCGGGGATCGCGAGGAACCCCGCGACGGCGGCGAAGACGGATGCCGCCATACCCAGCCCCTGGCCCGCCTCGCGCTGACCGAGCCGGGCGACCACGGCCGAGACGACGAGCAGCACGACCGCGCCGCCGCCGGCCACGAGCGCACCGAACGGCAGAGCGCGTCCCGCCGCGAGCAGCAGGACCGCGCAGACGCCGAGGAGGGCCAGGCTCACCGCCAGTGCGGTGCGGGCGTTGTCGCGCGTGGTCCACGGGCGGTTCTGCTGCGCGGTGGCGTCGATGACCGCCTCGACGATGTCGTCGTACACGCGCGGCTGGGCCACGAGTCCTCCGCGCACCAGGGTGAGCACCTCGCCGTCGACGATGCCCTGGGCCGAGGCACCGAGAGAGGGATCGACGGTGGATCCGTCGGCGCGCTGCAGGGCGTACCCCGCGGAGGTCATCGAGGCATCGAGTACGCCGAGCGACCGGGCGAACCCGGGCAGGAACTCGATGACGGGCACCTGGGCGGGGATGGCGATGTCGAGCCGCCGCCCTTCGCTCTGCACCGAGAGTCGCAGCAGCGCTCGTGTCGCGTTCATGACGTCAGCCATCCGCGGCCCCCTCTTTCCGGACCGAAGCCCCCTGCGGTCAGACCTCGAAATCCTATCGCCGCGGGTCGCGGCGGCGGTCGAGCGCCGAGCGGTGATCGCTCGGCGCCCGGTACTCAGCGCTGCGTGATCGGCGTCGGCCGCTCAGCGTCGAGCTGATCACTGGAAGCGCGCGGCCGAGGCCCGGTCGGCCGAGACATAGTCGTCGGCGATCGAGTCGGCCGCGTTCGAGATGCGCGAGAGCGCGTCGCGCATCTGCTCCAGGGTCGCGCTCCACTGCTGCTGAGCGTTGTTGTAGGCCACCTGCGCGGTGCCCTCCCAACTCCCGCGCAGGCGCGCGACCTCGGCATCCAGTCCGCCGAGGGCGGCGTCGATGCGGGCGCTCTCGGAACGCAGCCGTGCGGCGGCGGCGTGCAGGGCTTCGGGGGTGACGCGGAGATCGCCCATCTCACTCTCCTCCGAGCAGCGAGCCGAGGCCCTGGATGGTGGTGCGGTGCTGCTCCTCGACCGCTTCCTGGTCGCTCGCGGTCGCCCGCAGGGCCGCGCTGAGGGTGACGAGCACGTCATTCAGGCGCGTGGCTCCGGCCGTCCACTCATTGACGAGCGCGTTGTACGAGCTCGCCGCGTCGCCGGACCAGTTGGCGGCGAGCTCGTCGAGCTCGGCGAGGACGCGGCGGGCGCTGTCGCTGATGTCGGCGTGCGCGCCCATCACCACTTCGGCGCCCCGGACGAGCGCGCCCTCTTGGGCGGAGATGCGATCAGACATCGTCTTCTTTCTTGTCGGTGAGGATCAACGCGCGACGAGGGGTCACTCGTCGCGGCCGCCGGCCTGGGCGTTCTCGGACCGGGGACCGATCTGCTCGTCGTCTTCCATGCGCGGCGCGATCGGACCCGCGAGACCGCGTGCTTCGTCCTTCTTGCGCTCGGAGCGTGAGCCGGGGCCACCCATGCCGCCCACGCCGCGCGAGCCGGCGCCCGCGGTGCGGCCGGTTCCGGCCGCTCCGGAACCGCCGGCGCTACCCGCGCCGGTCCGACCGCTCGCCGCACCCGCACGCCCACCCGACGCTCCCGTGGTCGAGCCGCCGGCCCCGCCGACGCCACCGGCGCGCGTGCCTGCGGCACCGAGGCCGCCGGCTCGTGCACCCGCGCCGCGCGCTGTCGAGTTCGCCGAACCCGTGCCCGCCGCGCCGAGACCCCCGACACCGCGGGTTCCGAGACCGGCGCCGGCGCCCGGGCGTCCGAGCAGACCGCCGGACCGCGCCCCGCCCGCGCCACCCGCGCCGACCGAACCGCCCGCGGGGCCGCCGAAGAGACGGCCACCGGGTACTCCCGGCGCGCCCGCGCCGCCGCCGACGCGACCGAGAGCGATCGCGCCGCCGCCGCCGGCGATGAGACCGGCTCCAAGACCCGAGCCGAGACCGGCTCCGGGGCTGCCGGGCGTCCCGACGAGTCCGCCGCCCCCGCCGCCGGGAACCATCGGAATGCCACCGGGAAGGGTGGGGCTGCCGCTGATCGGACCGTCGGGAGTGGGCTCGGGAGGGATGTTGCCGATGTCGATGGGCGCGGGCGAGCCCGGAGGCAGTCCGGGCACGCCACCGGGGAAGGGACCGTGCTCGCCGGGCCCGGGAGGGACGGCTCCTGCCTCGGGTGGCGGGGCGGAAGGATCTCCTCCGCCCGTGGTCGGGCCGGACCCACCGGGTGCGATGTCCCAGTCGGGGTACTGCTCGAAGCTGCGACCACGGGCACCACCCGGTCCACCCGTCTGCTGTTCGGGATTCTCGGGAGGAGTCTCGTCCTCGTCTGAGACACGTCCGTCGAACGACGGCGGCTGGTCGATGTTCAAAGCGTCCAGACGTCCGGAGTAGGTCTCTACGTGGCGCTTCGCTTCGGCTTCACGCTGCTCCGCCATGTAGGTGTTGATCGCCCGGCTGGCACCTTCACCCGCCAGAAATGCCACCGGACCGAGCATCAACGTGGCACCGACCGCCGCTCCTCGCACAGCGGCGTCTTGTCCGGGGCTCATCTGGCCCGGTGGCAGGGTGGCGGCAGCGTCGCGCGCTTCGGTCCTCACCTCGTTGGCCTGGCTGATGGGGATCGGCATGTGCACGCCCAGGTAGTTGATCTGCTTCTGCACCTCGCCGGCCGTGTACGCGAAGGCTCGCTTCGCCGCGTCGCCCGACTTCCCAGCCAGCCCGGGATCGTCCTTGACCTGATCGAGCACCTGTTTCAGTGCGTTCAGACCGTTGAGGAAGTCGCTCCGATACGGCATGTCCCACGGGACGCCTCCCTCGGCGAGATTGATCAGACGCTGTTCCCACACTCCGGTCACGATGTGAACTCCTTTCCAGCTTTGCGGCGCTGTGAGACGACGATGGCGACGACGACCACGATCGCCAAGACGAGCAGGCCGGCCACTCCGGCGATGATCCACACGATCAAGGGGCCGATGCCTGGGGTGGAGGCTTCTTCGTCGTCGCCGTACTGCGTGAAACTGTCTTGCTTCTCGATGGGTACGTAACCGCCCGCGCTGACCGCTTCGGAAATCTGGTCGGGTGTCGGGATGCCGGCCGCCTTGTCGGTGAGAGGCGTCTCATCGGGAAGAGTCGTAGGGTCCACGCTCAGGAGTGTCGGTAGCCATGCCGCGCCGTAACCGAAGCCGTCGTCGGTGCGGGTGAGGTCATGCACCTGCCCGTTCGTCGTGCGGACGAGGGCCTGCACGAGTTGAGTGCCGCTCGCTGCGGGCGTCTTTTGGGCTGCGAGGGCGAGCATCCCGGCGACGACGGGCGCCGCGAAAGATGACCCGCTGCTCGGCGCCGAGGCATCCCAATCATCCACACGACCGACGGATGGCAGGTTCTTCCCCGCCGCGACGACGGTGGTCTGAGGGAGAGCGAGAACCTCTCCGTTCTGAGAGGTCTGCAAGTCGCCCTCGCGTCCGATCGCGGATGCGGCGACGATGCCGTTCATCGCTCCGAGGTCCTTGTCGTAGACGGCGAGCATGTCGGGGTTCGGCGTGCCGGCGATGATCGCGACGCCGCGTGAGAGGGCGTAGGCCACGGCCGGGCCATCCGCTGAGCGCGCGCCCATCGTGATGGAGGTCGTGATGATGTCGGCCCCGTCGTCGACGGCCGTCTTCACGGCGTATCCGAAGTCGGTGATCTCCAGATCGGTGTCGGGACGGCAATCGTCCGATCCTGTGCCGTAGCCGTAGAAGGTGACATCCGCCTCGGGGGCGATGCCTCGAAGTCCTCCTGCGCCGGTGCCGTTGCCGATGATCATGGCTGTGACGGTGGAGCCGTGGATGGCGCCCGCGTCTGCGACGTCGGTGGCTGCGGGCGTGCGGTCGGGGCAGATGACGGTGTCCGACACCGTCAGATTGCGTCCCTGGAAGACCGGCAGGTTCGGATTGATCGACTCATCGATGACGGCGATCTTCACTCCGGCGCCGGTCAGGCCCGCGTCGTGAGCAGCCTGCACGCCGTAGGTGTCGAGCCACCAGTCCCAGTCGGTGCCGGCCGCGTGCGCCGCCGTCGGAGTGGCAGCCGATATCGTCGCGCCGGCGACCACCACGGTGGCGAACAGACGCAGTGCTGCGCCGCGGAGGCGGCTCACTGCGGAATCCCGGGCAGCACCGACCGCACGCCGGACGACCCGGACGACGTCGCCGCCGAGCCGGAGGGGCCTGTCGCGGAATCCACGACGGCCATCGCCTGCGCAGCCACCGCGGAACTGATGGCATCCGTCTCCTGCAGTGCGGCGACGGCTTTCGTCAGCGCCTCGGCCTGAAGGCGTACGTATTCCCGGACCGCTTCGACCTGGGTTCCCAGATCATTCGCGCGGTCCCTCACCAAGTCCGTGAAGGCCGTGGCGGCCGGCTCGGTCGAGTTGCCCTCGACGATCGCGAGATTCGCCGCGGTGGGCAATTCATCGGGCACCGCGTTGAGGTTGATGACGTTGTGCTGAACGACGTCGCCGTCGTAAGAGACCTGATCGGACATGAGGATCACTCGTACTCTCTGATCGAAGGGGCGATCGTGGGGCGTAAACGCCTGTGAAGCGGGGTCGCGAGGATGCAACGCCGCCACGCCTCTGTCATGGCGTGTTCCCCTTGCCGGCCGTGCGGCGCTCGGGTCATCGCGGCGCTCCGTCGAAGGGCGCGCGCACGCCGAAGGGGTGGCCGGCAGGCGACGTCCAAGCGGGCCGGAGATCGGCCATGCTGATCACTCGTTTCTCTGTGATCGGGATGCGAGGGAATCGGGCACGCGAGCGACGAAAGGCGCGCGAGCCCAGAGAACCGGCGGCCGCCGCAGCGACCGCCGGTCCGGAGTGGGTCAGGCGAAGCGGCCCGCGGCCGACTTGTCGGTCGAGGTGTAGCCCTGGGCGATCTCGTCGGTCTTGCCGGCGATCTGCTGGAGCAGCTCGTTCAGGCGGGTGATGGACTGGGTCCACTGGGCCTGCGCCTGGTCGTAGGCGGTCTGCGCCTCACCGTCCCAGGAGGCGCGCAGGGCGTTGACCTGCGACTCGAGCTCGTCGAGACGGGTGCGGATGCCGGAGGCACCGTTGCGGATCTGACCGGAGAGGGCGATGACCTGCTCGGGACGAACGGACATGGACTGCATGAGAGTTCCTTCTTTCGTGTCGAGCGGGTCAGCCGAGCAGCGAGCCCAGGTTGCCGATGGTCTGCTGGTGCGACTCTTCCGAGGCCGCCTGGTCGCGCTCGGTGCCGCGCAGGGCGTCTTCGAGCGTGACGAGCACGTTGTTGAGCTTGGTGGTCTCTTCGTTCCACCGCTGCATGAGCTGGGTGTACGAGCCGGCCGCTGCGCCGGTCCAGAAGCCGGCCACCTGGTCGAGTTCGGTGCGGACCTTGCGCACCTGCTCGTCGATGCCCGACTTCGCGGTGTTGACCGCCTCGGCCCCGCGACGAAGCGCACCCTCCTGGGCTGCGATGAGATCTGCCACGTTGTCTCCTCGATGTTCCTCCGGGGCGCGCCCGGGCGTTGCGGATCATGTCTGCACGCACGGGATTCGGCCCCGCGCGCGGGATCGATGGAGTGACCGGAGCCCCCCACCGGCCTTCGAACATACGTAATGCTCGGCGAGGCGACAACCCTCTTGCGCTTTTTCAAAGATGACAAAACTCTCATCTTTAATCCCGATGGTGAGGGGAAAGAAGCCGGCGCCGTCACGGGGGCGGATACGCTGGTGCGGTTGAGCCGACCCTCGGGTCGGTGGCGCGGGAACGAGGGGGACCGTTGAGCGCGGAAGTGGTGCAGGGGCGACGCGTCGCTCTCATCGACGGTGCGTCGAGGATCGACCTGGTGGTGCCGTTGCGCGCCCGGGTCTCCGACGTGCTGCGCGCGGCCGGCACCCCGACGCGGAGCGACGTGCGCGTGGTCGGTCTGTCGGGTCGGGAGATCGACGGCTCCACGGCGATGACCTCGCTCGAAGACGGGGTCGTGCTGGTGCTCGTCGATCCGGCCGCCACGGTCGACGCGATCGATCGACGCTCTCCCCGCGCACCCGTCGCCGCGCGCGCGACGGCCGTGTGGATGGTGATGGCCGCGGCGGGCGGCATCCTGGCCTTCCTCCGCCTGATCGATGCCGACGCCCTTCCCGTCGACGTGCGCACCCCCGTCGCCGCGCTCGCCCTTCTCGCGGCTCTCGCCGCCGTCGCGATGTTCTCTCTGCGCGCGCGGGCGCGCACGGCGACTCTCACCCCCGTCGTGGCCGTCGCCGCCCTCGCGTTCGGCGGGGGAGTGGCGATCGTGCCCGATCTGCCCGCGTCGTCCGTGCAGGTCGCGGTGTTCACGGGTCTTCTCGCTGCGTCCGTCGTCACCGGTGTCGCCGGAGTGATGGGGGCCACCCAGACCCTCCGCGCGCAGAGCCGCACCGCGACGATCATCTCCGCCGTGCTCGCGGCCGTGTGGGCGCTCGCGCTCCTGCTGCACCTCGACCCCTCCGCCCCCGCCGCCGTGACCCTCGGGCTCGTGCCCGTCGCGCAGCGCATCCTGCAGGCGAGCCTCGTCGACGTCGAGCCCGGCACCTTCATCGACTACCGACGCTTCCAGAGCACCCGGTGGACCGTGCGGCAGAGCCTGCCCGACGAGGTGCGCACGATCGAGGCCGACGACGCCGACGCCCTCGTCGAACGCTCGACCGCGCGACTGACGGTCGGGGTCGTGCTCCTCGTCGCCGCCGGCGCAGCCAGTGCGGTCGCCGCCCTGCCGACGTTCGCGGTCTCCGACCCCGTCGTCCTCGGTGGACGCATCGGCCTCGCGGTCACGGTGGTGCTCGCGCTGCTGCTGGGTTCGCGCAAGAGCACGGTGCCGTTCCTGCGGTGGGTGGCCCGTGTCGGCGCCGTCGTCGTCGTCGCCGCCGTCTTGACGGCGCTCGTGCCCACGATCGCGTCCGACATGCTCGTGGTCGTCGCCGGAGTCATCCTGATCGCGGCCGTGGCCGCCGCCCTCCTCGTGGTCCCGGTGGGTCGCGGCCTGAGGTCGCTGGGATGGTCGCGCACGGGCGACGTGTTCGAGGCGCTCGCGACGGCCCTGTCGCTCCCGGCCGGCCTGCTGGCCGCCGGAGCGATCGAGGTCGCGCGTGCGATGATGGCGGCATGACGCCCTCGCCGCCGCTCGGCGCGCCCGCGACGGTGGGGGTGCGCATCGGCGCCTTCAGCGTCGACGCCGCCCTCGTGGTCATCGCCGCCGGCGCGGCATCCCTCCTCGGATCGCCCGTCCTGGGGGCGGCGGTCGCCGCCGAGGCGCTGCTGGGCCTGTGGATCCTCCAGGCGCGCCTCGGATTTGGCCCGGGCGCGCTGTTGTTCGGCCTGCGCACATCGCGCGCCGAGGCTCCCCTCGTGCCCGGCGCGGGCAGGGCGTTCGTACGCGGATCGCTCGTGCTTCTCGGTGGGCTCGTCCTCGTCGCCGGAGCCTGGGTCGTCGTCGCCTCGGCCGCCTTCGACCGCTCGGGCCTGCGGCGCTCCTGGGCCGACCGCGCGGCCGACACCGTTCTGATCGTCGCCCCCCGGGGTCGACAGGATCAGGATGCCGACGGCGCCCCCGCACTCGCCGAACCCACCGTCCACGCGCGCACCTCCGCCGTCCGCGAGCCCCTCCAGGTGTCGGCGGCCGCCGCCGCGCTGCCGACCGCACCCGCGTGGGACACCCCGCTCCTCGCCGTCGAGGCGCCGGCCGCGGTCGAGGCACCTGCCGCCGCCGGCGAGCGCGTCGCGCCCGTCGTCGCCTCCACGGCCGGATCGTCGGATGACGCCGTCGTGACCGGAGCGGTGGGCCGCGCGCAGCTGCTCGTTGTCTTCGACACCGGGCAACGCGCGCAGATCGACCTGCCCGCCGCGGTGAACTTCGGGCGTGCGCCGGTCGCGAGCGAGCCCGGCGACGTGCTGATCGCCGTCGACGACCCCGACCGGCTCATCTCGAAGACGCACCTGCGCCTCGAGCACGACGGCGAGACCGCGTGGGTGATCGACGCCGGTTCCACGAACGGCTCGGAGCTCATCGACGACGACGGAGCCGTCCACCCCCTGCAGCCCGGTGCGCGCACCCTGCTCGAAGACGGCACGCGGGTGCGTCTGAGCGAGCGCGTGTTCACCCTGAGCCGACTGATCGGAGGTCCGGTGTGAGCACGGGCCCGCGTATCGCCCCGCCGTCCCTGCCCAACGGGCGGGTCGTGCTGCAGCCGCCGCCCGAGCTGGTCCCGAACGAGGGCGGCAGCGGCATCCTGACCTCCCTCCTGCCGATGCTCGGCAGCGTCGGCGCCATCGTGATGGTGACCATCTCGAACAGCGGGCCGACCGGCTTCCTGATCGGCGGCATGTTCCTGCTGTCGTCGCTGGGCTTCGTGGCCGTGAACGGCTGGCGCCAGCGCGCGCAGCGCAACGCCGAGGTGCTGGGCAACCGGCGCGAGTACCTCGCCTACCTGTCGGAGCTGCGCGAGACCGTGCGCGTGGCCGCGCGCAAGCAGCGCCGTCACGGCGGGTGGATCATGCCCGCCCCCTCGGCCCTGCCGTTCATCGCCGAGGAGCGTTCGCGCGTGTGGGAGCGTCAGCCCGGCGACGAGACGTTCCTGCTGGCCCGCATCGGCGTGGCCGATCAGCCGCTGAGCCTGACGCTCGAGGCCCCCGAGCTGCCGCCCCTGGCGCAACTCGACCCGGTGGCCGCCTCCGCGGCGCACCGCTTCATGCTCACGCACGAGATCCAGCGCGACCTTCCGCTGGGCTTCCCCCTCGGCGAATACGCGCGCATCGAACTCGTCGGCCCCGACGAAGAGGCCGTCCGCAGCCTCGCCCGTTCGCTCGTGGCCTCGGCGGCGACGCTGCACGACCCCGAAGACGTGATCATCGCGGTCCTCGCCGGGCCCGCGCAGATCGGCGCCTGGGACTGGGTGAAGTGGCTTCCGCACGCGATGTCGTCGCGCGTGCAGGACCGTCTCGGACCCGCGCGCATGATCGCGGCATCCCCCGACGAACTGACCGACATGCTGCCCGCGCAGCTCGCCTCCCGCACCCGCTTCACCCCGGGAGGCGGGATCACCCCGCACGTCGTGCTGGTGGTCGACGGCGTCGAGTCGTCGTCGAACGCTCCGCTCACGGGACTCGAGGGCGCGCAGGGCGTCACCGTCATCGACCTCCCCACGCGCTGGGACGAGCTGGACGACCCGACGGTCGCCCGTGTCGCCCTGGCCGAGACGCCGACCGTCGTCCGTCCGCGCCGCGGCGAGGCCGCCCCGGTCGCCGCTCCGGCGGAGTTCATCGACGGCGCCGGTCGCGCGCAGTCCTTCGTCCCGGATGCCATGTCCATCGCCGAAGCGGAGGCGACCGCGCGCCGCCTCATGCCGCTGCGCCCCGCCCCCATGGTGGTCGTCGACGCCCCCACGACGCAGGGCCAGGCGGAGCTGACCGAGCTCCTCGGCCTGCCCGACGTGCGCTCCGTTGACTTCGATCAGGCCTGGACGCCGCGCCTCGAGCGCGACCGCCTGCGCGTGCCGATCGGACAGGAGCCCTCGGGCGCCCCGCTCGTGCTCGACCTCAAGGAATCGGCCTCGCAGGGCATGGGTCCGCACGGCGTGATGGTCGGTGCCACCGGTTCGGGCAAGTCCGAGGTGCTGCGCACCCTCGTGCTGGCGCTGGCCATGACCCACTCGCCCGAGCAGCTCAACTTCGTGCTCGTCGACTTCAAGGGCGGCGCGACCTTCGCGGGAATGGCCGAGATGCCGCACGTGTCGGCGGTCATCACCAACCTCGGCAGCGAGCTCGCGCTCGTCGACCGCTTTCAGGACGCCCTGCAGGGCGAGGTCGTGCGCCGCCAGGAGCTGCTGCGCGCCGCCGGCAACTTCGCCAACGTCGGCGAGTACGAGGCCGCGCGTCGCGGGGGACGCACCGACCTGGCTCCGCTGCCGGCTCTGCTCATCGTCGTCGACGAGTTCTCGGAGCTGCTGACGGCCAAGCCCGAGTTCGTCGACAGCTTCTTGAACATCGGCCGCGTCGGTCGTTCGCTGCACGTGCACCTGCTGCTGGCATCCCAGCGCCTCGAAGAGGGCAAGCTGCGCGGCCTCGACACCTACCTGTCGTACCGGATCGGTCTGCGCACGTTCTCGGCATCCGAGTCGCGCACCATCATCGGCACCCCCGACGCGTACACGCTCCCGCAGGAGCCCGGCGTCGGCTTCCTCAAGAGCGACACCGAGAACCTCGTGCAGTTCCGCGCGGCCTACGTCTCGGGGCGCCCGCGCGGAACGGCGGGAGTGGACGCCGCCGGGGCCGAGTCGGTTTCGGGCGGCCCCGCCCGCGTCGAGGTGTTCACGGCCCTGGCCCAGCCCGACGACGACGGGTCTGCGGAGCAGGCGGATGCCGCGCCCGCGGCGATCGCGGCCCCCACGGCCGAGAAGCGCTCGACGTTCCAGATCGCGGTCGATCGCATGAAGGACCGCGGGCCCGAGGCGCACCAGGTGTGGCTGCCCCCGCTCGCGGAGCCGTCTCCGCTGGACGCCCTCATGCCCGACCTGGCCGAAGACCCCGAGCTCGGGCTCGTGTCGCACCGTTGGCGCAGCGCCGGCGCGCTGACCGTGCCGATCGGTCTCGTCGACATCCCGCTCGAGCAGCGCCGCGACCACCTCACCGTGTCGCTCGGCGGCGCCGCGGGTCACGTGGCGATCGTCGGCTCGCCCCTGAGCGGCAAGTCGACGCTCGCGCGCACGCTCGTCTCCGCCCTCGCGCTGACCGGGACGCCGCGGGAGTTCCAGTTCTTCGTGCTCGACTTCGGCGGCGGCGGCTTCACCGCGATGCAGCAGCACCCCCACGTGTCGGGCGTCGCCACGCGCACGGAGCCCGAGGCGGTGCGCCGGGCCGTGGCCGAGGTGGAGGCCGTCCTCGATGCGCGCGAGCAGTACTTCCGCCGCAACGCGGTCGACTCGATCGAGACCTACCGTTCGCGGCGACGCGAGGGGCGCCTCGACGACGGCTTCGGCGACGTCTTCCTCGTCATCGACGGCTGGTCGACCCTCCGCTCGGAGTTCGAGCCGCTCGAGGCGCGGGTGCAGACCATCGCCGCCCGCGGCCTCAGCTTCGGCGTGCACGTCGTCGTCACCGCGAACCGCTGGCTCGAGATCCGCGCGAACCTGAAGGATCTGATCCAGACGCGCCTCGAGCTGCGCCTGGGCGACCCGACCGACTCCGACGTCGACCGCAAGCAGGCGGCGAACGTGCCGGTCGGCCAGCCCGGTCGCGGCCTCAGCGCGTCGAAGCTGCAGATGCTCACGGCCGTGCCCCGCGTCGACGGCTCCGACGACCCCGCGACGATCGCCGACGGCGTCGCCGACATGATCGGCCGCGTCGCCGCGGCGTGGCACGGCGAGCCCGGACCGAAGCTGCGGCTGCTGCCGGAGAACATCACGCTCGACGAGGTGCGCGCGCTCACCGAGCCCGGCGACGGTCGCCTGCTGCTCGGCATCGAGGAAGCCCAGCTGTCGCCCTTCGGCGTCGACCCCCGCGTCGAGCCGCACCTGTTCGTGTACGGCGACTCCGGAATGGGCAAGTCGTCGTTCCTGCGCGCGGTGGCGAAGGAGATCCAGCGGCTGTACACGCCCGCCGAGGCGAAGATCTTCGTCGTCGACTATCGCCGTGCGCTCCTCGGCGAGATCCCCGACGACTACCTCGGTGCGTACCTCACCTCGCACGACCTCGCGACCGGCGGCATGAACGATCTGGCGCAGTACTTCTCGACGCGCATCCCGGGGCCCGACGTCACGCCGACACAGCTGCGCGAGCGGAGCTGGTGGAAGGGCGCCGAGGGATTCATCCTCGTCGACGACTACGACCTCGTCGCCACGAGCCAGGGCAACCCCCTGGCCGTGCTCCAGCCGCTGCTGGCGCAGGCCGGCGACCTCGGCCTGCACGTGGTGCTCACCCGTCGATCGGGCGGCGCGAGCCGCGCGGCCTACGACCCGATCATCCAGCGCTTCACCGACCTCGGCGTCACCGGCATCCTGCTCGGAGGCAACCCCGAAGAGGGGGCGCTCATCGGTCGCGTCAAGCCGGAGCGGGCCGCTCCCGGTCGCGCGCAGATCGTCAGCAGGGAGCACGGGCTCGTGGCATCCCAGCTCGCCTTCTCCCCGCCCACGCACTGACCCCTCCTCCCCAGCCGCCCCGTCGTCCCCATCGGAGGGCGGGGCGGTGTCGATGTCGGCGGCCCGGGTTACCGTGGGGGAGTGACATATCCCGGCGCCGCTCCCGAGTCGTACGCCGACGCTCCGCCCGAGTCGTACGACGTCCCCGACGACCCGTACGCCGGCGCGCAGTGGGACCCCGACCAGTTCGCGCCACCCGACGACTTCGACGCGCCGCCGCCCCCGGTCGACCCCGCGTCGGCCTTCGCCCGCGCGGCCGCCGCCACGGGGACGGCGCGTGAGCTGCCCGCCGTCCGCGACTTCACCGGACACGACCCGCGCGCGGTGCTGCACGAGGTCTACGGCTACGACGCGTTCCGCGGCGACCAGGCCGACATCGTCCAGCACGTCGTCGACGGCGGCGACGCCGTCGTGCTCATGCCCACCGGCGGCGGAAAGAGCGTCACCTACCAGGTGCCCGCTCTCGTCCGACCCGGCACGGGGCTCGTCGTCAGCCCCCTCATCGCGCTCATGCACGATCAGGTCGAGGCGCTCATCGCCAACGGCGTACGCGCCGGCTACCTCAACTCGACGCAGGCGCCCGCCGAGCGCCAGGCCGTCGAGCAGGCGTACCTCGCGGGCGAGCTCGACCTGCTGTACGTCGCGCCCGAGCGGTTGAACGGCGCGCAGACCCTCGGGCTGCTCTCGCGCGGCCGCCTGAGCGTCATCGCGATCGACGAGGCGCACTGCGTGTCGCAGTGGGGCCACGACTTCCGCCCCGACTACCTCGCGCTCGGCGACCTCGCCGATCGGTTCCCCGGGGTTCCGCGCATGGCGCTCACGGCCACGGCCACGCCCGAGACCGCGCGCGAGATCGTCGAGCGCCTGCGCCTGCGCGACGCCCGCGGCTTCGTCGCCAGCTTCGACCGGCCCAACATCCAGTACCGCATCGACGCCAAGGTCGACCCGCGTCGCCAGCTCGTGCAGTTCATCCGCTCGCAGCCCGAGGGCTCGGCCGGCATCGTCTACGCCCTCAGCCGCAAGACCGTCGAGCAGACCGCCGCGTACCTGGCGTCTCAGGGCCTCGACGCCCTGCCCTATCACGCGGGTCTCGACGCCTCGGTGCGCGCGGCGCATCAGTCGCGCTTCCTCCGAGAAGACGGGGTGGTGATGGTCGCGACCATCGCGTTCGGCATGGGCATCGACAAACCCGACGTGCGCTTCGTCGCCCACATCGACCTGCCCAAGTCCGTCGAGGGGTACTACCAAGAGACCGGTCGCGCCGGCCGCGACGGCGACCCGTCCGTGGTGTGGATGGCCTACGGCCTGGGCGACGTCGTGCAGCAGCGCCGCATGATCGACCAGTCCCCGGGCGATCGTTCCTACAAGATGCGCCTCGGCCAGCACCTCGACGCGATGCTCGCCCTGTGCGAGACGGTCGGATGCCGCCGGCAGAATCTGCTCGACTACTTCGGGCAACGCTCCGAGCCCTGCGGCAACTGCGACACGTGCCTCACCCCGCCCGACACGTGGGACGGACTCGTCGCCGCCCAGAAGCTGTTGTCGACGATCGTGCGCCTGCAGCGCGAGCGCGGACAGGCCTTCGGTGCGGGGCACCTCATCGACATCCTGCGCGGGGCCAAGACCGAGCGCATCGCGCAACAGGGCCACGACCGCCTGAGCACCTACGGATTGGGCGCCGACCTGTCCGACCAGGATTGGCGCAGCGTCATCCGGCAGCTGCTCGCGCGCGGCTTCATCGTGGCCCAGGGCGACTACGGCACCCTCGCGCTGAGCGAGGCCTCCGCCGGGGTGCTGCGCGGCGAGACCCCCGTCCCGCTGCGTCGCGACGCCCTCGGCCGCACGGGCGGCGGCGGAGGGGGGAGTCGCCAGCGCAAGTCGAGTGCCGACGACGTCGCCCCCGACGACCGCGACCTCTTCGAGGCGCTGCGCGCGTGGCGCGCCGAGAAGGCGCGGGAGCAGGGCGTCCCGGCCTACATCGTGTTCGGCGACGCCACGCTGCGCGCGATCGCGGCCGCGCGTCCCACGGCGATCGGCGACCTCGACGGCATCACCGGCATCGGCGCCAAGAAGCGCGAGGCCTACGGTGACGGCATCCTGACGGTGGTCGCGGCGAACTGACGCGGGTCTCGTCCCGCGGGGCGGGTGCGCGTGCGCGTGCGGGTGCCGGGGTGGGCCCGGGTGCCGGGAGCGCCGAGACTGCGTGCTGCTGACATCTCGGTTGCAGCGCGCCGCCGAGTCGTCAGCGGTGTGCAGTCTCGCCGCTTCGCGCGCCCCGTGCGCCCCGCGCGCCCCGTGCGCCCCACCCGCCGCGCCCCGCCCGCCCCTCCGCCCCGCCACAGCCACCGCCGTCCGTTCAGCCCCCACTCGGGAATGTTGACCACCCACAACGAATCGGCCCGGGCGAGCGCGGGCCTGTTGTGCGCATCGCACAGGATGTTTGAGCGGTCGTTGTGGGACACCTACCGTGGAGGCATCCCTTTGCAACGTCGAAAGGTGCCGAGAATGACCGACGCCGCCGTCCGTCCCACCACGCCCGCCACGAGCACGCGCACGCCCGTGGGCGGCGCGCCGACCGCCGCCCACAGCGCGGCCGAGGCCGCCGAAGCCCGCATCGACACCGAGCGGGTCACCGACCTGCTGCTCGGTACCTGGGCCGAGACCCGCCGCGAGGCGCGCGAGATGATCAAAGACCCCGCGCTGTGGCGCGACGACAGCCTGGGCATGGATGCGCACCGCGAGCGCACCCTCAGCCAGCTCCACCTCCTCGTGCAGAACAAGGCGGTCCACCGGGCGTTCCCGAAGCGCCTCGGCGGCGAGGAGAACAACGGCGCCAACATCGCCGGGTTCGAAGAACTCGTCGCCGCCGACCCGAGCCTGCAGATCAAGTCCGGTGTGCAGTGGGGTCTGTTCGGCTCGGCCGTCCTGCAGCTGGGCACCCGCGAGCACCACGACAAGTGGCTCCCCGGCATCATGAGCCTCGAGATCCCGGGGGCGTTCGCGATGACCGAGACCGGGCACGGCTCCGACGTGTCGGCCATCGGCACCACCGCGACCTACGACCCCGATACCGAGGAGTTCGTCATCCACACCCCGTTCCGCGGGGCGTGGAAGGACTACCTCGGCAACGCCGCCCTGCACGGCAAGGCGGCGACGGTCTTCGCGCAGCTCATCACGAAGGGCGTCAACCACGGCGTGCACTGCTTCTACGTGCCGCTGCGCGACGACGCGGGGAACTTCCTCCCCGGCATCGGCGGCGAGGACGACGGCCTGAAGGGCGGTCTGAACGGAATCGACAACGGTCGCCTGCACTTCGACCAGGTGCGCGTCCCCCGCACGAACCTTCTCAACCGGTACGGCGACGTCGCGGCCGACGGCACCTACTCCAGCGACATCGCCAGCCCGGGCCGTCGCTTCTTCACGATGCTCGGAACCCTGGTCCAGGGGCGCGTCTCCCTCGACGGCGCCGCGGCGTGGGCATCGGCGATCGGCCTCACCATCGCGATCACCTACGGCAACCAGCGCCGCCAGTTCGACTCGGGCAGCGGGACCCCCGAGGTGACCCTGCTCGACTACGGGAAGCACCAGCGCCGTCTCCTGCCGCGCCTGGCCACGACGTACGCGGAGATCTTCGCGCACGACGAGTTCCTGCAGAAGTTCGACGGCGTCTTCAGCGGCGCGCTCGACACCGACGCCGATCGCGAAGACCTCGAGACCCTCGCCGCGGCCCTCAAGCCGCTGTCGACCTGGCACGCGCTCGACACCCTGCAGGAGTCGCGCGAGGCGTGCGGCGGGCAGGGCTTCCTGTTCGAGAACCGACTCGTGGGTCTGCGCGCCGACCTCGATATCTACGTCACCTTCGAGGGCGACAACAACATCCTCCTCCAGCTGGTCGGCAAGCGTCTGCTGGCCGACTACGCGAAGCAGTTCAAGGGCAAGGATGCCAAGCAGCTCGCCGCCTTCGCCGTCGGCCAGACGGCCGGCAAGCTCTTCCACGGTGCGGGGATGCGTCAGCTGGGTCAGGCGGTCAGCGATTTCGGTTCGACCGCCCGGTCGGTCGAGAAGGGCCTGCGCGCCGAGCAGCAGCACGAGCTGCTGGCCGGTCGGGTTCAGCAGATGATCGCCGACATCGCGGGGCGCCTGCGCCCGGCATCCAAGCTCTCCCGCGAGGAGGCGGCGGCGCTGTTCAACGAGAACCAGGCCGAGCTCATCGAGGCCGCTCGCGCGCACGGCGAACTGCTGCAGTGGGAGGCCTTCACCGACGCCATCAACCGCATCGGCGACCGCGACACCCTCCGGGTGCTCACCTGGCTGCGCGACCTGTTCGGTCTGCAGCTCATCGAGAAGCACCTGGCCTGGTACCTCATCAACGGCCGGCTCTCGACGCAGCGTGCCGCGGCGGTGTCGAGCTACATCGACCGCCTGTGCGCGCGTCTCCGTCCGCACGCGCAGGACCTCGTCGATGCCTTCGGCTACGGCCCGGAGCACATCCGCGCCTCGATCGCCTCGGGCGTCGAGGACGACCGCCAGAACGAGGCCGCGGCGTACTACGCCGAGCTGAAGGCCTCGGGCAACGCCCCGGTTCCGGAGAAGAAGCCCGCCCGGTGACGGCATCCGCCCCGGTCCCCGACGAGGACAGGGGATGACGCGAGAACAGGCCGATCCGTCGAGGGTCGGCCTGTTCTCGCGTCACTGGTCCGCCGCTGTGACGCGGCGCGGCGCGATGTCGGAGGCCCCGCCTAGCCTGGACGCATGAGCGATCTCGTCACCGGGTCCGACGGCGTCACCCGCTGCGCGTGGGCGGGCACCGACGCCGAGTACCAGCGGTACCACGACGAAGAGTGGGGCACCGAGCTGCGCGGCGACCGTCCGCTGTTCGAGAAGATGAGCCTCGAGGGCTTCCAGGCGGGCCTCGCCTGGATCACGATCCTGCGCAAGCGTCCGCGCTTCCGCGAGGTGTTCGACGGTTTCGAGCCGTCGATCGTGGCGAGCTTCGGCCCCGACGACGTCGAGCGGCTCCTCCAGGATGCCGGCATCATCCGCCACCGCGGAAAAATCGAGGCCGTGATCGGCAACGCCCGCATCGTGGCGGCCATGGCTGAGGGCGAATTCGACGCTCTGATGTGGTCGTTCGCCCCCGCCGCGCACACACCCCCGGCGACCTTCGCCGAGGTGCCGGCCGTGACCCCCGAGTCGACCGCGATGAGCAAGGAACTGCGTCGCCGCGGATTCCGCTTCGTCGGACCGACCACGATGTACGCCCTCATGCAGTCCTCGGGCATGGTCGACGACCACGTGGCGGGGTGCTGGCGCGCCGCCGCGTGACTCTTCCCTGGTCGCGCGCTCAGCCGATGGTGCTGTCGTGAGCGTCGAGTTCTCGCAACCGCCGCAGCTTCGCCCACGGCCAGAACCCGATCCAGGCGATCGACGCGATCGAGGCGCCCATGATCATCGAGGCGATATCCATGCCATCGACGGTACGAGTGCTCGCGCCTCTGCGGATCCCCCGAGAGACGGAGATGACCGTCCCACCCGGTAGACTGATCTCTGGAGCTTTCGCTCCACGCGTCGTCGAACGCACCGGCCCCCTCTTCTCGGGCCTTTGACCTTCACGGCGAACGGATGCGCCACCCGGCGCCTTCGCCCCTGCAGCCGCAGCATCGCGGCATCCCGAACCGCCGTGCGCGCGTGCGCCGCGGCAGGAGTATTCATGACGTCCCAGACTTTCGCCGACCTCGGCGTGCCCGCCCCCCTCATCGACGTTCTCGCCGCTCAGGGCAAGAACGAGCCGTTCCCGATCCAGGCCGACACCCTGCCCGACACCCTCGCCGGCCGTGACGTGCTCGGCCGCGGCAAGACCGGCTCGGGCAAGACCCTCGCCTTCTCGCTGCCGCTGGTCGCCCGGCTCGCCGCCAAGGCCGACCGCCGCCGCGGCCGCAAGCCCCGCGCGCTCGTGCTGGCTCCGACCCGCGAGCTGGCCAACCAGATCGACGAGGTCATCAAGCCCCTCGCCGCGGCCTACGACCTCGTGACCACGACGGTCTACGGCGGCGTGAACCAGAAGCGCCAGGTCGACGCGTTGAACGCCGGCGTCGACATCCTCGTCGCGTGCCCCGGTCGCCTCGAAGACCTGATCGGTCAGGGCTTCGCGAACCTCGGCGACGTCGAGATCACCGTTCTCGACGAGGCCGACCACATGGCCGACCTCGGCTTCCTGCCCGGTGTCACGCGCCTGCTCTCGCGCACCCCCGCCGACGGACAGCGCCTGCTCTTCTCGGCGACGCTGGACAACGGCGTGGACAAGCTCGTCAAGCGCTTCCTGCGCAACGAGGTGCTGCACTCGGTCGACGAGGCCCACTCGCACGTCGCCGCGATGACCCACCACGTCTTCGCCCCGGTCGACGCGGATGCCAAGAAGGACCTCGTCCAGACCCTCGCCTCCGGCACCGCCCGCCGCATCCTCTTCATGCGCACCAAGCACCAGGCGAAGAAGCTCGCGAAGCAGCTGACGGCCTCGGGCATCCCCGCCGTCGACCTGCACGGCAACCTCTCGCAGCCCGCCCGCGACCGCAACCTGGCCGCCTTCGGCGACGGTCGCGCCAAGGTGCTCGTGGCCACCGACGTCGCCGCGCGCGGTGTGCACGTCGATGGCGTGGAGCTGGTCGTGCACGTCGACCCGCCCGTCGAGCACAAGGCGTACCTGCACCGCTCCGGCCGCACCGCGCGCGCCGGCACCGCCGGTGACGTGGTGACGATCATGCTCCCCGAGCAGCGTCGCGACACCCTCGACATCCTGCGTAAGGCCAAGATCTCGGCCACCCCGCAGCAGGTCACCTCCACCTCTCCCGAGGTCGTCGCCCTGGTCGGCGAGGTGGCCCCCTACGTCAAGCCCGAGCCGGTCGTCGCGCAGCCCCAGGGCGGCGGACGTTCGCAGGGCGCCAACGCCCAGCGCAAGCGCGCGGCCCGCGGTGAGGGCCAGCAATCCTCGGCCCGCGGCGGCGCACAGGGCGGCGGCGGTCGTCGTCGCGGCGCGGGTGCCCCGGCATCCGACGCTCCGGCCGGTGGTCGCGCTCCGCAGGGCGGTCGCGGCGGCCAGCGCTCCGGCGCGGGCCGCGGCCAGGGCGGAGCGGGTGCGCAGCGCACCGGCGCCCCCGCTGCCCGTCCGCAGGGCGCCGGGCGTTCGGCATCCGGAACCCCCACCACCGGCATGGTCGTCGGCGCCCGCAACCCGCGGACGAACCGTCGCGCCCAGGGCTGAGTCGCTTCTCCCGGTGCCCCCGCAGATCCGTCTGCGGGGGCACCGTCGTGTGCGGGCGGCCACCGCCGTCTGGTGACGGCGCGGCCGTCGTGCGGACTCGGGGTATTCCGGATGCCGCGGGGTCGAGGTCGGGGCTCGGACTCCGCGGGACGGTCGTTGTGGGTCCGGCCCAACCGTCGTGCGGAGTCGGCGGGTGACACGCCGGTTCCGGATGCCGTGGGGCCGCGGTTGGGGCTCGGACTCCGCGTGACGGTTGTTGTGGGTCCGGCTCGGCCGTCGTGCGGAGTCGGCGGGTGACACGCCGGCCCAGGATGCCGCGGGGCCGCGATGCGGGCGAGGACTCCGCCGGACGGCTCCTGCGACGCCTCAGTTCCGCCCCGGTCAGCCCCGGGACGGAAGTGAGGCGTCGTGCAGGTGCCGGTCGCCGTGCGACAACACCTTCACCATCACGCCGCGTCGGCGCAGGTCGGCGACCGCACGGTTGGCATCCTCTCGGGTCGCTCCGAGAGCGTGGATGCTCGCGACCACGAGCACGTCGCCGCTCGTCAGCGTGCCGAAGAACCGGTCGAGGCGGTTCGCCCACCCCTCGAGCGTCTCCGGGGCGGGGTGGCGGAAGCCCTCGATGGGCACGCCGAAGCGGGTGAGATCGTCGCGCTGCTGCACGACGGTGGGCATGTCGGGCCGCGACACCACCAGTCCGACGAGACGGGATCCGGCGGGACGCGCGCGCCACCAGTCGCGATCACTCTGCAACTCGGTGAAGCACTTCGGGCACTCGGCCGCGGTGTGCATCACGTGGACCGGGCTGGTCCCGGCGGCATCCGCGGATGACGGCATCGTCGGGATCGGATCGCTCATGGAAACCTCCGCGACCATTGTGCCCCACGCCCCTGCGAAACCGCCCTCCGGGCCGGGGTCGGCGCCCCCTCGTCCCACTTATGACGGTGCTCGTCCCGAAAAGTGCGGGTCGAGGGCGTCAGCACCGACCAGAAGTGGGACATGCCCGCCCTCACGGGCGAGACCCGCGCCCGGCACCGCCCCCGGCACGAACACCCCCGCACGACGAAGGCCCGCCGCACCTCACGCGCGGCGGGCCCGGGGCGGTGGCTCAGTGCGCCGAGTATCCGCCGTCGACGAGGTGGTAGCTGCCCGAGATGAACGATGCGGCGTCGCTCAGCAGGAAGAGCGTGAGCGCGGCGACCTCGGAGTCGGTGCCGAGGCGACCGGTGGCGTGCTCGTTCTCGAGGTGCGTCAGTGCCTCGGGGCTCAGGCTCGAGCGGACGAGGGGCGTGTCGATGAATCCGGGACCGACGGCGTTGGTGCGCACGCCCTTCGCGGTGTATTCCAGCGCCGCAACCTTCGTCAGGCCGACCAGTGCGTGCTTGCTGGCGACGTAGGCGGCGTTCTGCGCGATGCCGACCGAGCCCAGCACGGATGCCATGTTGACGATCGCCCCGCCGCCGGAGGCGACGATGGCCGGCAGCTCGAACTTCAGGCCGTAGAAGACGCCGTCCAGGTCGACCGCGCGCACGCGGTCCCACGCCTCGACGTCGTAGTCGCCGATGTTCTGCGGCGGGGCGCCGATGCCGGCGTTGTTGACGGCGAGGTGGAGCCCGCCGAAGGTGTCCTGCGCGAAGGCGACGGCCGCCTGCGAGTCCTGCCACTTCGCGGTGTTCTGCACGAAGGCCGCGGCGGTTCCGCCCGCGTCGGTGATCTGCTGCACGACGCGCTCGGCGGCATCCTGGTTGATGTCGGTGACGACGACCGACGCCCCTTCCGCTGCCAGCTCCCGCGCGATCGCGGCTCCGATTCCGCTGCCGCCACCGGTGACGAGGGCGACCTTCTGGGCGAACCTGCTCATGGATGCACTTCTCTCCCGCCGTCGAGTCACCGCGGATCTCGTGGCGACCGCATGCGCATGAATATAAACAGGGATGCCGCCGACGGTATTCCGCTCAGGCGTCCTCGCCGTCGTCGATGCGCAGCTCGAGACTCAGCTGATCGGCGTCGAGTTCGGCGAGGGCGTGGCGCAGGGCGGCGGTGCTGTAGCGGCCGTCGCGGCCGACGTCGTGCAGGCGGTGCCGCATCGCCTCGATGGAGGCGAGCCGCAGCTCGAGGAAATCGCGCACGCGCGTCGAGGCCTCCTCGTCGGGAGGCTGCACGAGGCGGGCGCCGGCCCGCTCGATCATCTCCGCGGGGAAGGCCTCGCCGTCGCGCCGCACGAGCGTTCCCGACTGCACGGCCGCGATCGCGGCATCCCGCAGCTCCGCGTCGAGGGCGCGCTGCTCGTCGCGGGAGGGCCCCTCGCCCCCGTCGCCCGCGAGTCCGATCCGGCGGACGACGGTCGGGAGGGTCAGGCCCTGCAGCACCAGGCTGAACAGGGCGACCAGGAACGCGACGAAGATCAGCAGGGGGCGCTGCGAGGTTTCCACGGGGAGCGTCTGGGCGGCCGCGAGGGTCACGACGCCGCGCATCCCGGCCCAGACGATGACGCTCCCGTGACGCGCGTCGAGCGGGGTGTCGCGGTAGTAGTCGAGATCGGCCATCGTGCGGGCGATGCGCGTGCGCATCCACCCGATGCGCCGCTCGGCGCGAGCGGGGTCTTCGAGACGCGCGCCGAATTGCTCGGGGGCGGTGCGGTAGGCCTCTTCGAAGCGGTCGAGGCGCCGCTGCGCGTCGTCGACCCTCTCGAGATGCCGGGGGGCGCGGTGGCTGCGTCGTCCCTGGATCCAGATGAGCCACGACACGTACAGCGCGCGCGCGGCGAGCGTGATGCCGAGCGCCGAGAGCGCCAGCCAGGTCCCGTGCCAGAGACCCTCGTGCTCGCGCAGGTTCGCCGTGACGATGTCTTTCAGCTCCAGCCCGAACACGAGGAAGACCCCGCCCTCGAGGATCAGCTCGATCGTGCGCCAGTTGAGCCGGTCGCTAATGCGCTGCTCGGGCGTGAACCGCCGGGCGGCGCCCTGTCCGGTGACGATGCCCGCGACGACCGCCGCGACCAGGCCCGAGCCGCCCAGGTGCTCGGTCGGCAGGTAGGCGATGAACGGCACGGTGAAGCTCAAGGCGGTGTTCGCCGCGGAGTTCGACACGCGCTCCCGCACGCGCAGGTTGACCCACCCGACCACCGCGCCCAGCGCCAGGGCGAGCACGACGGCCCACGCGAAGGATGCCACGGCGTCGCCGAAGGCGAATCCGGATGCCACCGCCGCGGTCGCCGTGCGCAGCAGCACCAGGGCCGTGGCGTCGTTGAGCAGGCTCTCCCCCTCGAGCATCGTCACCACGCGCGGCGAGATGCCCAGGCGCTTCGCGATCGAGGTGGCCACCGCGTCGGTGGGGCTCAGGATGGCCCCCAGCGCGATCGACAGGGCGAGCCCGAGGCCGGGGATGACCGCCCAGAAGAACAGTCCGAGCACGAGCGAGCTGAACACGACCAGCAGCACCGACAGGCCGGCGATGGGGGCGAAGTCGCGGCGGAACTCGATCGCGGGCAGTTGCACGGCCGCGGAGTACAGCAAGGGCGGGAGCACCCCGATGAGGATGACCTCGGGGTTCACCGCGAACGCCGGCACGAAGGGCAGCAGGCTGACCCCCGCGCCCACCGCGAGCAGAACGAGGGGACCGGCGATGTTGAAGCGCGGCCCGATGACCGTGGCGAGGGCGACGACCACCACGCCGGCGACGACGATGATGAGCGGATCGATCACCTCTCGAGGCTAGCCCCCCGCCTCGTGCGGCCTCGACCGCGGCGTGTCAGGCTTCGGCGCGGAGCGCGTCGGCCACGGCCCGCATGCCCGCGAGCGTCTCGGTGAAGCTCGTCGACAGGGGGGACAGTCCGATGCGCAGCCCGTGCGGATCGCGGTAGTCGGGGATGACGTCGCCGCGCCACAGCCGCGCGGTGACCGCGCGCATCGCGGGGTGCGACAGGGTGATGTGCCCTCCGCGCTCGGCGGGATCGCGCGGCGAGGCGAGGCTCACACCGAGGGGACTCAGGATGCCGTCCGCCACCCGCACCGCGAAGTCGGTCAGCGCGATCGACTTGCGACGGATCGCGTCGATCCCGGCCTCGTCGAGGAGGTCGAGGGTGTCCTGCATCGCGAGCATGCCGAGCACCGGCGGCGTCCCCGACAGGAAACGGCGCATGCCGTCGGCGGGACGGTACTGCGGGCCCATCGAGAACACGTCGGCCGCCCCCATCCACCCCTGCACCGGCTGCGTGAGGCGGTGCTGGTGCCGTGCGGCGACGTACGCGAAAGCGGGGGAGCCCGGTCCGCCGTTGAGGTACTTGTAGGTGCAGCCGACGGCGAGGTCCACTCCCCACGCGTCGAGGTCCATCGGCACGGATCCGGCGGAGTGGCACAGATCCCACAGCACGAGAGCGCCCGCTTCGTGGGCGATCCGGGTGAGGGCGGGGCCGTCGGCGAGGTACCCGGAGCGGTACGAGACGTGGCTGAGCAGCACCACCGCGGTGCGCGGACCGACCGCGGCGCGCAGCAGGTCGGCATCCACGCCGCGGGACGTGTCGACCTCCACCCAGACGACGCGGGCGCCCCGCTCGGCGGCGATGCCCTCGACGAGATAGCGATCGGTGGGGAAGTCGTCGCGGCCCACGACGATCTCGACCCGCTCGGGGTCGGCGGCGCTCTGGGCGTCGAGGGCGGCGCGCAGCAGCTTGTAGAGCAGCACGGTCGTTGAGTCGCCGATCACGGTCTGCCCGGATGCCGCGCCCAGGGCGAGGGCGCCGATGCGGTCGCCGATCGCGAAGGGCAGGTCCATCCACGCCTCGTCCCATCCGCGGATGAGGCGTCCGCCCCACTCGTCGGTGACGAAGCGCGCGAGGCGCTCGGCGGTGGCGCGGGGAGGGCGTCCGAGGGAGTTGCCGTCGAAGTAGATGAGCGACGTCTCCGCGCCGACGAAGGCGGCGCGGTGCGCCGCGAGCGGGTCGTCGGCGTCGAGGGCGGCCGCCTCGACCTCCAGCGAGGGGTGCGGCACCTCCAGGCGGTCGACGGATCCGAAGTCGGGGGAGGGGTCAGTCGACACGCGTCAGCTCCTCGGTCGGGACGACGGTGGCCCGGCTCAGCCAGGTGGGAACGTCGTCGGCGGGTGCGGCACCGGCGGGAGCGGGACCGGCGATGAAGGTCGAGACGCCGAGGGTCCGCTCCGCGCGGGGCCAGGGGTCCGTCAGTGCGGCGATGAGGGCGTCGTCGCGCACGCCGGCCTCGTGCAGGGCCAGCAGCTCCCGCCTGTTCACGCCGACGGGGAGGGGGCCGTTGCCCAGGTCGGTGCCGTAGAGCACCCGGCCGCCGCGCGCCGCGAACGCGCGCACGTTCGCGATCGCGACGTCGCGCGCCGCGCCGCGGTGGATGTCGAGGGTGGAGATCCACGCCTGACCGGCGGACACGGCCTTCGCGAGCAGCCGTCGCGAGACGGGGGCGTCGAAGGGGGCGTGGGCGAGGACCGACACTCCCGCCTCGATGGCGCGTTCCACCTGTCCGGCGCCCTGCGCGTGCGCGACCACGGGCAGCCCGCGCTCGCGGGCCGCCGCGACGATCGCGGCGAGGGTGTCGTCGTCGGGAACCGGGCCCGCGTCGACGTTCAACGCCACTTTGACGACCGAGGCCCCGGCATCCACCTGCGCGTCTACCGCCGTGCGCGCACCGCCGGAGACCCCCGGATGCCGCGAACTCGCGGTCACCACGCGCACGATGTCGGCGGGGGCCCAGGAACGACCGAGGGGATACCCTCCGGGGACGGTCAGGAACGCCCCCGCGTAGGACACGCGGGGGAGGCCGTCGACGCGACGGGCGAGGGCGACGGGATCACCGCCGAGATCGACGACGGCGGCGACCCCGCGCCGGGGGAGCCCGGCGGCGTCGATGAGGTGCAGGTGCACGTGGTGATCGACGAAGGCCGGCAGCATCGTGCCGGCCTCGCCGGTCAGCGCCCGCCGGACCGGCTGCACGGTGCTCAGATGAGCGAGAGTTCGCGGAGCTTCGCCTCGACGTCGGCGTTGGAGGGCTCGACGTGGTGGCTGGAGTCGGGGTAGACGACGACGGGGATGCTCGTGCGGCCCGAGATCTCCTTGGCGACATCGGCCGCGGCGGGGTCGGCGACGAGGTCGATGTACTCGTAGTCGATGCCGAGCTCGTCGAGCTGCTTCTTGGTGCGGATGCAATCGCGGCACCAGTCGGCGCCGAACATACGGATGGATGCGTCGGAGGACATGTCTCCAGCGTACGCCGCCGCCGCTGTGCGGGCGCGGAGTCCCGCGGGGTCGGGGCTCAGGCGGTGACTTCGTCTTCGAGCGGCTCGACGGCGCGCACGACCTTGCCGACGCGGCTCTTCTTGGGCGCGTAGACCACGAGAGCGTGGAAGACGAAGCGCACCACGAACGCCGCGATGAGGGTGAGGGCGGCCGCGACGACGCTCTGGATGTGCGCCTGGCTCACGAGCACCCAGATGACCGGGATGCGCACGATGGCCTCGATGCCGTTGAACGTGAACGACTTCACGAAGCGGTGGCGCATGAGTCCGGATTCGGCGCGCATGTCGGCGAAGACGAGGTACTCGAGGGCGAGGAAGTTCGCGATGATCGTCACGATGCTCGCGATCACCGCGGCGACGATGTACTGCACGCCCACGGCCTGCAGGGCTCCCATGATGAGGAGGTTGGCGACGGCGCCGAGGCCGCCGACCAGCGCGAACGCCGACATGCGACCGAAGCGCAGCATCGTCAGCTGGGTCAGGAAGCGCATGCCCTGGCTGAACGAGGCCTTCGACTCCCCGGCGAAGCGCGGAGCGAACGAGAACGGCACCTCGGCGACGCGCATCTGCTTGCGCGCGAGGATCTCGAGGAGGATCTTGAAGCCCCGCGGCTGCAGGGTCTCGACCTCGAGTGAGCGACGGTCGACGAGGAAGAACCCGGTCATCGGGTCGGAGCAGTTGTGCAGCTTCTTCGGGAACATCGCCTTGGTCAGCAGCGTCGACGCGCGCGAGACGGTCGTGCGCACGGCGTTGGCGAGACCGTCGGACGTCCCGCCCGCGATGTAGCGGGAGGCGACGACGACGTCGGCGTCTCCCTCTTCGGCCCGCGCGAGCAGCTCGGCGATGACCTCGGGCGGGTGCTGCAGGTCGCCGTCCATGACGACGCAGTAGTCGGATGCCGCGGCCTTGATGCCCTCGACCACAGCACCGCCCAGACCGCCGACGGGCTCGTCGCGGTGAATGAGGCGCACCGGGACCGTGGCGGTCGCGGCGACCGCCCGGATGATGTCGGGGGTGTCGTCGCGGGAGTCGTCGACGAAGATGATCTCCACGTCTCGACCGAGCAGGGCGTCCGTCGTGCGACGGACCAGCTCGGCGACGTTCGGACCCTCGTTGAAGGTCGGAACGATGACGGAAATATCCATGTGTGCTCGCGTTTTCTCGGTAAGCCAGAAGTACACAGCGTAGACCGGCCGACGCGTGCCCAAATTGGGATTGTGGAGGAGTTACCTGGGAGCTAGCGGGTGTTCACCCCAGCGTCCGGCCAGAAACAGCTCTCCATCGGCACGATCTCTTGTCGTGCTCAGCCGATCTTCGCCTTGAGGTCGTCGACGGTCATTCCGTAATTGACCCTGACGACGGGCAGGGCCAGCTTATCGGTGCCGATGCGCACGTACCCGGGCTCGATGGTGCGGCCGAGGGCGAAACCGGCGCGACGCACGCCCTCTTTCGTCGTCTCGTTGTAATGCCCGAAGGGGTAGGCGACCACTTCTTTGGCCCCGAGGATCCGGGCAGACTCCTCCAGGTCGGCGGCGATCGTGTCGGCGTCGTCGTTGACCATCCGCCCCTTGCCGTTGGGGCCGGCGCGGTGCATGTCGTGCGTGTGCGATCGCTGCAGCACGAAGGTGTTCGGGGTCGGCTCGGTGCGGAACGAGGTGATGACGAACGACGTGGTCAGCAGGTTCTTGCCGTCGACGATCGGGGCGGCCAGCTCGAGCCAACTGGAGTCGGCGTCGTCGTCGGTGATGATCACGGAGTGCTTCGGCAGGAAGAGCCGGCCGTCGATGAAGGCGCTCAGCTCGTCCCAGGTCGGCAGGTAGAAGTCCGCGTCCTTGATATACGCCATCTGCGCGTCGAAGTCGCCGACGTAGGCGTAGTTGCCGCGGAGCCAGCCGTCCTCGCCCTCCGGCTTCCGCGTGAACTGGTGGTACATGAGGATCGGGATGCCGGCGTCCTCGGCCGTGTTCGCCGCGGGCGTGGTCCATCCGGCGTGCAGTACCCGCTCCCTGTCGGTGCAGGCGACCAGATCGGCGCCGTTCACGCGAGCGGAGGCCGTCAGCGCCGCGGCATCGGCGGTGGTGGGGTACCAGCCGGCGAACACGCGGCCCTCGGCCTGCGGGATGGGCAGGGCCTCGTAGCGGTAGCCCTGGGTCTGCACCTGAGGGTCGAGGGCGATGCCCTCGCCCGCGAACGACACCGCGCAGGCATTCGGATCGGTGGTGGTCGACAGGAGCCGCTCGGCCGGGGTGAGGGGAGTCGGGGTCGGGGTGGGCGTCGGCGTGGGGGTGCTCGAGGCGACCGTGGTGGCCGCGTCGGTCGTGTCGGGGGAGCCGCCTCCGCGCGTGACGGCGAAGACGGCGACGCCGCCCGCGATGACCGCGACGGCGACGACGGAGACGAGGGCGCGCCGCGCGCGCACGCGGCGGCTGGCGCGCCGGCGGCGGGCGGCTCGGGTGATCGTCATGAACGGTGCCTCGGGATCGGGTGGGGCGGCTCGCCGCGATCCTAGCGGGACGATCCGCGCCGTCCGGGGGACCGGCGCGCCGCGATGCGCGCGCGCGAGAGGATGGGGAGATGATCCGCATCGGCATCGTCGGCACCAGCAGCATCTCGGAACGCTTCGTCGAGGCCGTCGACGCGGTCGACGGCGTCGCCGTGTCGCGCGTGGCCTCGCGCGACGCCGACCGGGCGCGTTCCTTCGCCGACGCCGTCGGCGCGCCGGGCACCGCGGTCGGTCTCGACGATCTGCTCTCCGCCGACGACGTCGACGCCGTCTACCTCGCCAGCCCCAACTCCGTGCACGCGGAGCAGATCGCCGCGGCGGTGGATGCCGGCATCCCGACGCTCGTCGAGAAGCCCGCGGTGCTGTCGGCCGACGACTGGAACGCCGCGGTGCGCGATGCCCGCGCGCGGGGCGTCGTACTGCTGGAGGCCATGCGCTCCGCGTACGACCCCGGTCTCGCGGCGGTGCGCGAGCTGCTGCCCCGACTCGGAACCGTGCGGCGGGTCTCGCTGCGCTACGAGAAGAGATCGGCGCGCTACGACCACGTGCTGGCGGGCGAGCAGACGAACATCTTCGACCCCGCGCTGGGGGGAAGCTCCCTCCGCGACCTCGGCGTGTACCCCCTGCACGCGCTCGTGCGCCTCTTCGGCCGGCCCCGGGCGGTGCACGGCGTGCGGGTGGGCATCGCGTCCGGCACCGACGGCCTGGGCAGCGCGCTGGCCGTCTACGACGGCTTCGTCGCCGACGTCGCGTGGTCGAAGATCACCGACACCGCTCTGCCGAGCGAGATCCAGGGAGAGGAGGGCTCGCTCACGATCGACGCGATCGATGCGCCGCGCCGGCTCACCCTCACGCCGCGGGGGCGGACTCCCCAGGTCATCGAGGTCGACGCTCCGCCGTCGCCGATGGCGGGTGAGGTCGAGCGCTTCCGCGACGCGATCGCCGGAGCCGACGTCACCGAGGATCAGGACCTCACGGCGCTGACCCTGCGCCTCGTCGACGAGGTGCTCGCGGTCCCGCTCTCCTAGCGGCGACCCCCGAGAGTTCACCTGCCGTTTCCCCCGCGGCGAGAGGATCCGGGGATGCAGAGGACCGGTTCGGTGGGAGAGGTCTTCCTCGCCTTCCTGCGCCTCGGCGTCACCTCCTTCGGCGGGCCCGTCGCCCACCTCGGGTACTTCCGCGACGATCTCGTCGTGCGCCGCCGGTGGATGGACGACCGGGCGTATGCCGACCTCGTCGCCCTGTGCCAGTTCCTCCCTGGCCCCGCCTCCAGCCAGGTGGGGTTCGCGATCGGTCTGCAACGCGCGGGCCTGGGCGGTGCGCTGGCGGCCTTCGCCGCGTTCACCCTTCCCTCGGCGGTGCTGCTGGTCGCCTTCGCCGCCGGTGCCGCCGCGCTCGGCGGGCCCGTGGGAGGCGGGGTTCTCGGCGGTCTCAAGATCGTCGCCGTGGCGATCGTCGCCCACGCGGTGTGGGGGATGGCGCGCACCCTCACCCCCGACGCCCGCCGCGCGGGCATCGCCGTCGTGGCCCTCGCCCTCGCGCTGCTGCTCCCGGCGGCGCCGGGGCAGCTCGGTGCGCTCGCTGTCGGCGTCGTCGCGGGGCTCGTCCTGCTGCGCGACGGAGACTCCCCGCCCGAGAACGAGCTTCCGCCGTTCGGCGTCCCCCGCGCGGTCGCCGTCGGGTGTCTTCTCGTCTTCGTGCTCGGCCTCGTCGTCCTGCCGCTGCTGACCGTGGCGACGGGATCGGGAGCGGTGGCCCTCGCCGACGCGTTCTTCCGGTCGGGGGCCCTCGTGTTCGGCGGCGGTCACGTCGTGCTGCCCCTGCTGCAGTCCGGGGTCGTGCAGACGGGGTGGGTCTCGCCCGAGACGTTCCTCACGGGCTACGCCGCGGCGCAGGCCGTCCCCGGCCCGCTCTTCACGTTCGCCGCCTTCCTCGGGGCCGTCTCCGACGTGGGACCGGGCGGTTTCGCGGGGGCGGGGATCGCGCTCGCCGCGATCTTCCTCCCCGGCTTCCTCGTGCTGCTGGGCGTGCTTCCGTTCTGGGACGCCGTGCGCCGCCGGCCGCGGGTGCGCGCGGCGATGGGCGGGGCGAACGCCGCGGTCGTCGGCATCCTGGGCGCGGCGCTGTACTCCCCGGTGTTCACCACGGCGATCACCGGGCCGGGACCCCTGGTGCTCGCGGCGATCGGGTTCGTGCTGCTGACGGCCTTCAAGGCGCCCGCCTGGGCGGTCGTGCTCGTGGGGGCCGCGGGCGGCGTCGTCGTCTCGTTCACCTGAGCGGCGGCCGAGAGCCGGTCCCGCGCGGGGTGACACCGCGTCCCACCGATGCCAGGATGAGCGCACGGCCCCGCCGCCGCGACTGTTTTCGAGGGAGAGAACCGTGTTCCAGAGCCCGTACCCGAGCATCGACGTTCCCGATCAGAGCATCTACGACTATCTGTTCGCCTCGCTCACGGAGGACGATCTCGATCGCGTGGCCCTGGTCGACCCGTCCTCGGGAGCCGAGACCACCTATCGGGCCCTCCGCGCGCAGGTCGACGCGTTCGCCGGGGCGCTCGCGGCGCGCGGCGTCGACACCGAGACGGTCGTGGCGATGCTGTGCCCGAACGTTCCCGCGTTCGCGACGGTCTTCCACGGCATCCTGCGCGTGGGCGCCGCGATCACGACGATCAACTCGCTCTACACGGCGCGCGAGATCGAGTCCCAGCTGCGCGATGCCTCCGCGACGTGGCTCGTGACGGTGTCGCCCCTGCTGCCGCAGGCGGCCGCGGCGGCCGAGGCCGCGGGCATCGCCGCCGACCACGTGATCGTGCTCGACGGCGCGGAGGGGCACCCCGACCTGCGGTCGCTGCTGAGCGAGGGCCGCACGCCGCCCGCGGTCTCGTTCGACCCCGCCACCCACATCGCGGTACTGCCCTACTCGTCGGGGACGACCGGCGTGCCGAAGGGCGTGATGCTCTCGCACCGCAACCTCGTCGCCAACGTGCACCAGTGCCGGCCCATCATCGAGATCACCCCCGACGACCGGGTGCTCGCGGTGCTGCCCTTCTTCCACATCTACGGGATGACGGTGCTGCTGAACCTCGCGCTGCGTCAGCGGGCGACGCTCGTGACCATGCCCCGCTTCGACCTCATGGAGTTCCTGCGGGTCGTTCAGGATCACCGCTGCACGTTCCTCTTCATCGCGCCGCCGATCGCGGTCGCCCTCGCGAAGCACCCCGCGGTCGACGACTTCGACCTCTCGAGCGTGCACAGCGTGTTCTCCGGAGCGGCCCCGCTCGACGGCGAGACGGCCGAGACGGCGGGGCGGCGCATCGGCGCCCGGTTCTTCCAGGGATACGGCATGAGCGAGCTGAGTCCCGTCTCGCACGCGATCCCCGCCGACTCGGGCTTCCCGGTCAGCTCGGTGGGTGTGCTCATCCCCGGATGCGACGCCAAGCTCGTCGATCCCGAGACCGGGGCGGAGCTCGAGGAGCACGGCGACGACGGCCTGACCGCGCCGGGGGAGATCTGGGTGCGCGGTCCCAACGTCATGCTCGGGTACCTCAATCGCCCCGATGCCACGGCCGAGACCCTCGACGCCGACGGCTTCCTGCACACCGGCGACATCGGCGTGCACCACGTCGACGGCTACTTCACGATCGTCGACCGGCTCAAGGAACTCATCAAGTACCACGGGTACCAGATCGCCCCCGCCGAGCTCGAGGCCCTGCTGCTGTCGCATCCGGCGATCCAGGATGCCGCGGTCATCGGCGTGCGCGCAGACGACGGCGAGGAGATCCCCAAGGCGTTCGTGGTGACGGCTCCGGAAGCCGGCCTGACGGCCGAGGACGTCATGGCGTTCGTCGCGGAGCACGTCGCGCCCCACAAGAAGGTGCGGCGCGTGGAGTTCATCGACGTCGTGCCGAAGTCCACGTCGGGCAAGATCCTGCGGAAGGACCTGAGGGCGCGCGAGGCCGTTTGACCCCGGCCCGCTCCCGCCGTGGGGCGACGTCGCGCGCCTCTCGCCGTCGGCATCCCCCCTCGTCCCACTTGTGGCGGTGCGTGTCCCATTTGTGGGGGGTGCGGGGCGCGCTGACGCACCATAAGTGGGACATGGATGCTGGAGGGGTCGCCGCTCGCGATCGGCATCCGGCATCCCTCTCGTCCCACTTGTGGCGGTGCATGTCCCACTTGTGGCGGTGCGTGTCCCATTTGTGGGGGGTGCGGGGCGCGCTGACGCACCATAAGTGGGACATGGATGCGGAAAGGCCGACCTCGCGCCGCGGTGCGGGCCCACTCGAGGGGCGGCGACCGCGGCCCGAGGTATGACGAAGGGCGGGGCGTCTCGCGACGGCCCCGCCCTTCGTGCGCGCTCAGGGGGTGAGCAGGGCGCCGGTCTGCGCGGCGGCCTCGTCGGCGCGCTTCTCTTCGTCGTCCTTGCCGCGGCGCTCGTCGGCGGCCTCCTGGAGGGCCGACTTGGCGCGCAGCGGCGGGGTGCGGAAGAACAGCGCGAGCACGAACGCGAGCAGCACCACGCCCATCGCCGTCCAGTACACCGTCGTGGCGGAGGAGTTGAAGCCCACCAGGAACGGCTTGGTCAGTCGCGCGTCGGCGCCCACCAGGAACGACGTGTCGTCGAGCGTGGAGCCGCCGATCGAGGTGTTCTCGTCTCCCGAGGTGAAACGGTCCTCGAGGGTGGTGGCCACCTGGTCGACGAAGGCCGCGCGGTCCGCGTCGTTCGAGAAGTCCAGGCTCACCGATCCGTCGCTTCCGACGCGGGCGACCGGAACCTGCTGCTGGATCTGCGTCGCGGCGGCCGACGTCGCCTGGGCGATCGCGGCCTGCGTGGCCTGCGCCTGGGCGGCTGCCGGGATCTGCCCCGCGGTGACCTGGGCGGCGACCGCCTGGGTCGCGGCATCCTGCGCCTGCTGCACGCCCTGCTGCACCTGCTGGGTCACGGCATCCGTCGTCTGGGTGACGATCGGACCGTAGATGCCCGACATGATCTTCTCGTTGGCCGGTGCCGAGGCCACCGTCGGGTCGAAGGCGGCGTCGAGGGCGTCGGTGAGCGTCTGGCGGTCGGAGAACGAGCCGATGATGTTCGACGGCATGAGCGTGAACAGCAGTGAGAGCAGCACCGCGGTACCGAGCGTTCCGCCGATCTGGCGGAAGAAGGTCGAGCCGCTGGTGGCCACGCCCATGTCGCGCAGGCCGACGGAGTTCTGGCTCGCGATCGTCAGGGTCTGCATGAGCTGACCGAGACCCAGGCCGATGACGAGCATCGCGATCGCGACGTGCCAGTAGGGGCTGTCGTACTTCAGGAACGTCAGCAGGAAGAAGCCGAGCGACATCAGCGCCGTGCCCAGGATCGGGAACATGCGGTAGCGACCGGTGCGCGCGATGATCTGGCCGCTCGCGATGGAGGCGATCATGAGGCCGAGGATCATCGGCAGCATCTCGAAGCCGCTCTCGGTGGGCGTCGAGCCGAGCACGAGCTGCAGGTACAGGGGCAGCGTCAGCATCGCGCCGAACATGCCGAAGCCGACGAGCACGCCGATGATCGTGGCCATCGAGAAGGTGGGGGAGCGGAAGAGCTTCAGCGGGATGAGCGCGTCGTCCTTCATCTTCGTCTCGGCGATGACGAACGCCAGGATGCCGAGAGCCCCGACCACGTAGCAGGCGAGGGCGATCGGCGAGCCCCAGCCCCACTCGCGTCCCTGCTCGGCGACGAGCAGCAGCGGCACGAGGGCGACGATCACGGTCGTGGCGCCCCACCAGTCGATGCGCACCGAGTGGCGCGGCTGCTTCGGGATGTGCAGGAACCGCCACACGATCGCGAGGGCCGCGATGCCGATCGGCACGTTGATGAGGAACACCCAGCGCCAGCCGGTGATGAAGAGGATCTGGTCGGCGCCGGCGAACAGGCCGCCCACGAGCGGGCCGATCACGCTGGAGATGCCGAAGACGGCGAGGAAGTAGCCCTGGTACTTCGCGCGCTCGCGCGGGGCGAGGATGTCGCCCATGATCGCGAGCGGCATCGACATCAGTCCGCCGGCGCCCAGGCCCTGGATCGCGCGGAAGGCGGCGAGCTCGGCCATCGAGGTCGAGAAGCTCGCGAGCACGGAGCCGACGATGAAGATGAGGATCGCCAGGAGGAACAGCGGACGGCGGCCGAAGATGTCGGAGAGCTTGCCGTAGATGGGCGTCGAGATCGTCGAGACGATCAGGTAGGCCGTCGTGACCCAGGCCTGCAGGCTGAGGCCCTGGAGGTCGTCGCCGATCGTGCGGATGGAGGTTCCGACGATCGTCTGGTCGAGCGCGGACAGGAACATGCCGGCCATGAGGCCGAAGATCACGAACATGATCATGCGGTGGGTCATGACCGTGTCGGTGGCAGCCGTATGGGCGCGGCTGCGTCGCGTGGTGATGTCTGACATCTGTCCTCATCGAGAAGGGGTGGCGGGCGGCTCGATCCGGGGCCGGGGCCAGGTGTTTGCTAAAAGTCAACAAATAGTAGCGCTGTCCGGCGGGGTCGGGGAACCGTCCGCGGATCCGCCCGGGTTCGGGCGCGGAGAAATACCCCCGTGGGGGGAGTCCGACCTCGGGCCGGTGTTCGAGGCGCGGGTCGCGCCGGCGGGCGCGGGACGGGCGAGGGCTGCGCCGGGCCCGCGCGGGAACAGGTGATCGTCCGAGGACAGGATGGAGCCGACCGCGGCCGTCCTGTTCTCGAACGAACGCCTGTCCGCACGCGTGCTGCGGGGCGTCTCGTCACGCTGTGCCCGCTCGACGACCGAGGGGTCGGAGCCGGGCGCGTCGGAGACGACGTCGCACCTCGCCGGGGCAAAGCAAAACCCCCGCCATATAGAAGCTAGGCGAGGGTTTCTGGGACCGTTGTAATGACGATCCGTGTGGCTCCGACGGGCGTCGATCCCGTGACCTCACGATTTTCAGTCGTGCGCTCTACCAACTGAGCTACAGAGCCGAGCGGCTTGTCTGCCGCTTCCTAGACGAAAGGCCTCCTCGAAAGAAGGCCCGTCGCTGTGGAGCGACCCTGACGGGACTTGAACCCGCGACCTCCGCCGTGACAGGGCGGCACGCTAACCAACTGCGCTACAGGGCCATGCGTTTTAAATTGTACTTCACCGGAAAGTGACCCCAACGGGATTCGAACCCGTGCTACCGCCGTGAAAGGGCGGCGTCCTAGGCCGCTAAACGATGGGGCCGGATGAGGGGGAAACCTTGCGATTTCCAACTCGCTTGCCGACGACCGAGCCTACTTCACATCCCGCGAGATTGCCAATTCGGGGCGTGGCGTACGCCGCTCGCGCGTGTCGCACGCGCAAGATGGGCGCTGACGACGGGAACTCGCCCTGTTGTGCGTGTGACTCGTGTTGCTACTGTGAGTCGAGTTGCGACCGGTGAGAAGAGGTATTCCCGTGACGCTCGAGCGCCCCGACGAGTCAGACGATTGCGGCTGCGCGCCCACGGCGCAGGAGCAGCGGCGCCTCTGGCCGACCTTCGATCGCCGCAGCGCCCTCAAGTTCGGTGCCATCGGTGCCGTCGCCGTCGGAGCGTTCGGCGCGGCGGCATCCGGATTCTCCTCTCCCGCGGTCGCCGCCGACTACCCGTCCTGGGACGACGTCGAAGCGGCGCGGGCGAACGAGGCGGCGAAGGCCGGGGAGATCGCCCGCATCCAGGGGCTGATCCAGGGGCTGCAGTCCGAGGTCGCGCGCACGCAGGCCGAGGTCGTCGCCCGCTCCGACGAGTACTACACGGCTCAGCAGGCCTACCTCGACGCCGACTACCGTGCGCAGCAGATCCAGGCGCAGGCCGACGCCGAGGCGGCCAAGGCCACCGACGCCGCCGCGAAGGCCGGCAAGGTCGCTGCGCAGCTGTACCGCTCCGGTGGAGACGACACCTCGCTCGACCTGTTCTTCTCGGGTTCCGCCGCCAGCGCCGACGATCTGCTGGCCAAGCTCGGCACGATGGACAAGCTCATCGAGCGCAATCGCTCGGTGTACGCCGCGGCCGTCACGGCCCGCGACTCCGCGACCCAGCTGAGCAACCAGGCGAACGACGCCCGCACCGAGCGCGACCGTCTGCAGAAGATCGCCGAAGAGAAGATGGTCGCCGCGCAGCAGGCCGCGCAGGCCGCCCAGGAGGCGCTGGCTGCTCAGCAGGCGAACCAGGTGGTCCTCGAGGCCCAGCTGGCCGCGCTGCAGGACACCACGGCCAAGACCGTCGCCGACTACCAGGCCGGGGTCGAGGCCGAGCGCAAGGCGCGTGAAGAGCGCGAGCGCAAGGCCCGCGAAGAAGCCGAGGCGCGTGACCGCGCCCGTCGCGAGCAGGAAGAGCGCGACCGCCAGAACAACAACAACGGCGGCGGCGGTGGCGGCGGCGGAGGCAGCAGTGACGGAGGCGGCGGTGGCGGTGGAGGCGGCGGCGGCGATGTCGCGGGCTCCGGCTGGGCGCGGCCCTCGTCGGCCGGCACGACCTCGGGCTACGGCCCGCGCTCGAGCCAGTGCAACGGCAGTTACTGCGCGAGCTCGTGGCACCTCGGTCTCGACTTCGGCGCCGGTTGCTACTCGCCGATCTACGCGGCGTCCGCCGGTCGGGTGACCTACGCCGGCTACAACGGCGGCTACGGCAACTACATCCGCATCCAGCACGACGACGGTTCGGCCACCGGTTACGCGCACATCGTCAACGGCGGCATCTACGTCTCGTACGGGCAGCGCGTCGGGGCGGGCGAGCAGATCGCTGCGACCGGCCAGACCGGCAACTCCTTCGGCTGCCACCTGCACTTCGAGGTCTACCCGCCGTGGGGCGGCACGACCGATCCGGCCCCCTGGCTGCGCGATCGCGGCGTCTGGGTCTGATCCCGACACGAGAAAACCCCCGGTCGATCGACCGGGGGTTTCTTCGTGCCGCGGCAGTTGAGCCGCCGCCGGCTCAGAGCGTGTTGGGAGCCTCGCCCGCACCCTGCGTCTTGGTCTGCGCGTCGTGCTCGTCGAAACGCGTGAACGCCTCGGCCACGAGACGCTCGGCCTCGGCGGCGTTCGCCCACTCGTCGACCTTGACCCACTTGTTGGGCTCGAGGTCCTTGTAGTGCTCGAAGAAGTGCGAGATCTCCTTCTTGGTCCACTCGTCGATGTCGTCGACGTCCTGGATGTGATCCCAGCGCGGGTCCTTCGCCAGCACGGCGACGACCTTGTCGTCTCCGCCGGCCTCGTCGCTCATCTTCAGCACGCCGACGGGACGCACCTTGGCCAGGATGCCGGGGTGCAGATCGCGGTCGAGCAGCACGAGCACGTCGAGCGGGTCGCCGTCTTCGCCGAGGGTGTTCTCGAAGAAGCCGTAGTTGGCCGGGTAGCCGAACACCGTGTAGAGGATGCGGTCGAGGTAGACGCGGCCGGTGCCGTGGTCGACCTCGTACTTCACGCGGCTGCCGCGGGGGATCTCGATGACGGCGTCGAATGCGCCCATACTCGTGCTCCTTAGATCTGTGGATTTCCGCGGCCCAGCCTAGTCGGGCCGCGGTTCCGCGCGTGGTCTGCACGCGATGGGTGGGCGGCGACGGCGGTCGCGGCGCGCCGGTCGGTCGGGCCACGACACAGGAGAACCCGCGGCGGGCGCGGCGCGACGCGGCCGGTTGCCGCCCCGGCCGTGACCGCGAAGGGCGAAACTCCTGCCTTGCGTCAGCCGGCCAATACCGTAGGGGGATGGATCGCCGCCCTGGACTCTCCCCCGCCGTCGCCGAGGTGCGCAGGGCCGTGCGTACAGCACTCGAGGGCCGCACCGGTGGCGTCGTGGTGGCGCTGTCGGGCGGGGCGGACTCGCTCGCGCTCGCGGCGGCGACGTCGTTCGAGGCCGAGCGCCTCGGCATCCGGGTCGAGGCCGTCGTGATCGACCACGGCCTGCAGGAGGGCTCGGATGCCGTCGCGGCGCGCGTGGCGCACGACGCGCGGGAGCGGGGCATCGCCGCGCGCGTGATCGCCGTCGAGGTGGTGCCGAAGGACGGCCCCGAGGCCGACGCCCGCGCCGCGCGTTACGCCGCCCTCGCGGGGGCGGCAGCGGATGCGGGCGCCGAGGCCGTGCTGCTCGGCCACACCCTCGACGATCAGGCCGAGACGGTGCTGCTGGGCCTCGCCCGGGGCTCCGGCGCGACGAGTCTGTCGGGCATGGCGGCGGAACGACGGGATGCCGCGGGCCCGACCTGGCTGCGCCCGTTGCTCGGCGTGCGCCGGCGGACGACCGTCGCCGCGTGCGCCGCGGAGGGCCTCGAGCCCTGGGAGGATCCGCAGAACGCCGACCCCGCGTTCCGGCGGGTGCGCGTGCGGGATCGGGTGCTGCCCGTGCTCGAGGACGAGCTCGGACCGGGCGTCGCCGAGGCGCTCGCGCGCACGGCCGAGCAGCTGCGGGAGGATGCCGCGGCCTTCCAGGACATGATCGACGAGACCATCGAAGACATCGTCGAGCACGCCGAGGCGGGCATCTCGATCTCGGTCGCCGCCCTCGCGGCCAATCCCGCGGCGCTGCGCAACCGGATCGTCCGGTACGTCGTCGAGAGCGAGTTCGGCGTCTCACTGACCCGCGCGCAGACGCTCGAGGTCGCGCGTCTCGCCGTCGACTGGCGGGGGCAGGGTCCGATCGACCTGCCCGCGTGCGCCGCCCGGCGGGTCGGCAACCGCATCGAGATCGTCGCTCGCGTCCGCGACTGAACCCCGCGACGGCGGCATCCGGTGCCCCCGTGTCGAAGGCGCACCGGTCGAGCCGGCCCGAGCGGAGAGCGCGCTCGCGTCCTCAGCTGCGCGGGAGCGGTCGACGCACGCGCTTCTCGACGACGGCCATCGCGCCGATCGACACGAGGGCGATCGCGGCGAGTCCGATCGTGAGCAGGGCGAGGCCGTCGAAGAGCAGCCACTGCGCGAACGCCCCGCCGAGGACGTTCCCGAGCACGTATCCGGCGCCGACGACCACGGAGTACGCCCCCATGATCAGTCCGCGGTCGTCGCGGAACTCCGCGGAGATGTCGCTGAGGTGGGTGAGGGCGGCCGGGGTGAAGCCGGCCTCGAGGAACACGCCGACCGCGACCAGGGGGAGGGCGAGCGCGAGGGGGGCTCCGCGGTTGGCCAGGAGCAGTCCGGCGGAGGCGATCATCGCGCCCGACACGGTGAGGAAGAGGACGGGCACGGTGGGCAACCGGCCGATGAAGAACGCCCACGCGACGATGCACAGGCTGAAGAAGAGCACGTAGACGCCCAGGACGAGGGACAGTCCCGCCTCGTCGCCGCGGAAGGCGCCCGGGAAGAGCTGCCCGTCGACGCGGGTGTCGCCGGCGAGGACGAACGTGATCTGCGAGGTCACCCAGGTTCCGAGGATCGCGTTGACGGCGATCCACGCGGGGAGGAAGGCCAGCAGGCGCGGCTGCACGAGGACGCGGAGGCGCTCGCCGAGCGAGGGCGAGGTGCGCGCCGTCGGCGTCGGCGCGGCGGTGGGCACGAAGGCGAACGTCAGCACGGCCGCCCCCACGTAGACGGCGGCGAGGGCCACGAACGTCCAGAGTCCGAGCGCGGCGTACAGGAGCGGTCCCGCGACGGCGCCGAGGGCGATGCCGCCCGACGACGACAGCTCGTAGAGGCTGGTCACCCGGCCGCGCCGACCCCGGTCACCGTCGCTCGTGTCGGCGAGGAGTCCGAGGGTCGTCGGCGCGGAGATCGCGGCTCCCGCCCCGTCGAGCAGTCGCGCGATGCCGACGACGACCACGACGAGGACGAGGGAGGGTGCCGCCGCGATCCACGAGGCGCCGGGGGTCAGGATGACGCCGGCCGCGGCCAGCAGAGGGGCGGCGACGAGGAAGACCTTGCGTCCGCGGCGGTCGCTCGCCGACCCGGCGACGGGCGCCAGCACGAGTTCGACCAGGAACCCGATGCCCGACAGGATCCCCAGCAGGAGCGGCCCCACCGAGGTGCCCTGCCGCGAAAGGTCCACGAAGTACGAGCCCAAGGCGAGCGCGCCCGCCGCCGACGCGGTCCGCAGCAGCAGCTGCGCCACGATCACGGCGGCGGCTCCGCGCGGACGGGGCGCCGTCACGGTCGCCGATCCGCGAGAGTGCAGAGGCTGTCCCAACGCGTCCCCCTCGAGATCGATGCGCGGAATCCCGCATCCGCCGTCGTTCGACGCTACCGCCGCCACGTCGGTGCGGGGCCGGGCGGGCGGCATCCCCGATCGGACGACATCGCGGATCCGGCCCCGTAGACTTTTCGGATGCGCGCGGCCGACATCTCCGACGACATCAGCGAAGTCCTCCTCACCGAGGAGCAGATCCACGGCAAGCTCGCCGAACTGGCGACGCAGGTCGTCGCCGACTACGAGGGGCGCGACGTCGTGCTCGTGGGCGTGCTCAAGGGGGCGGTCATGGTCATGGCCGACTTCGCCCGCCACCTGCCGATGCACGTGTCGATGGACTGGATGGCCGTGTCGTCGTACGGCGCGTCCACCCGGTCGAGCGGCGTGGTGCAGATCCGCAAAGACCTCGACACCGACATCACCGGTAAGCACGTGCTGATCGTCGAGGACATCATCGACTCCGGCCTCACCCTGAGCTGGCTGCTCGAGAACTTCGCCTCGCGCGGGGCGGAGTCGGTCGAGGTGCTCGCGCTGCTGCGCAAGCCCGACGCGATGAAGGTCGAAGTGGACTGCCGCTACGTCGGTTTCGATATTCCGAACGATTTCGTCATCGGCTACGGACTCGACTACGCGGAGAAGTACCGCAACCTGCGCGATGTGGCGGTGCTCGCGCCGCACGTGTATTCCTGAGGCGTTCGGAGCGCCGTCTCCGTACGCCCTCGACGAACGCACAGGCCCGGCATAGTCCGTGGGCGTTAGCCTGATGCGACCGCGTTTCTGCGGAGGATCACGAAAGGGCTGGGCTCGCCCACCATGAATTTCAAGAAGATCACGCGCAATCCGATCGTCTACGTTCTGCTGGTCGGTCTGCTTCTGGTCATCGGTTTCTCCCTCATCTCCAACCTCAGTGGTGCCCGTCAGGTGTCCACCAAGGAGGGTCTGGACCTGCTCAAGGGCGGAACCGTGACGCAGGTCGTCACCAACGATCCCGACCAGCGCGTCGATCTGACGTTGTCGCAGCCCTTCGAGGGCGCGAACGACGTGCAGTTCTACTTCAGCCAGGCCCGCGCGAACGAGGTCGCGAGCGCGATCGACGCGGCGGCCCCCGCCGACGGCTTCAACGACGTCGTGCCCAAGCCCAGCTGGTTCGACGGTCTGCTCGGCCTGATGCTCCCGCTGATCCTGCTCGGTCTGCTCTTCTGGTGGCTGCTGTCCAGCGCCCAGGGCGGCGGCAGCAAGGTCATGCAGTTCGGCAAGTCGCGCGCGAAGCTCGTCACCAAAGAGACGCCCACCGTCACCTTCCAGGACGTCGCGGGTTCCGACGAGGCGATCGAGGAGCTCGACGAGATCAAGGAGTTCCTCAAGGACCCCAAGAAGTTCGAAGAGGTCGGCGCCCGCATCCCCAAGGGCGTGCTGCTGTACGGCCCTCCCGGAACCGGTAAGACCCTCCTCGCGCGCGCCGTCGCGGGAGAGGCCGGCGTGCCGTTCTACTCGATCTCGGGTTCGGACTTCGTCGAGATGTTCGTCGGCGTCGGCGCCAGCCGCGTCCGCGACCTGTTCAACCAGGCCAAGGAGAGCTCCCCGGCCATCATCTTCATCGACGAGATCGACGCCGTCGGTCGCCACCGCGGCGCCGGCATGGGCGGCGGTCACGACGAGCGCGAGCAGACGCTGAACCAGATGCTCGTCGAGATGGACGGCTTCGACCCCAAGGTCAACGTCATCGTGATCGCGGCGACCAACCGCCCCGACATCCTCGACCCGGCCCTGCTGCGCCCCGGCCGCTTCGACCGCCAGATCGGCGTCGACGCCCCCGATCTGAAGGGCCGTCAGCGCATCCTCGAGGTGCACGGCCGCGGCAAGCCGCTGTCGGACTCGGTCGATCTCGAGGTCGTCGCGCGCAAGACGCCCGGCTTCACCGGTGCCGACCTGGCGAACGTCCTCAACGAGGCCGCGCTGCTGACCGCGCGCTCCAACGCCCAGCTCATCGACAACCGCGCCCTCGACGAGGCCATCGACCGCGTCATCGCGGGTCCGCAGCGTCGTACGCGCGTGATGAAGGACAAGGAGAAGCTCATCACGGCCTACCACGAGGGCGGTCACGCCCTCGCCGCGGCGGCGATGAACCACACCGACCCCGTGACGAAGGTCACCATCCTCCCGCGCGGCAAGGCGCTCGGGTACACGATGGTCCTCCCGCTGGATGACAAGTACTCCGTCACGCGCAACGAACTGCAGGACCAGCTGACCTACGCGATGGGCGGCCGTGTGGCGGAGGAGATCGTGTTCCACGACCCCACCACCGGTGCCTCGAACGACATCGAGAAGGCCACGAGCATCGCGCGCAAGATGGTCACCGAGTACGGCATGACCAACGAGGTCGGCCCCGTGAAGCTCGGCTCGTCGTCGGGCGAGGTGTTCATGGGCCGCGACATGGGTCACGGCCGCGACTTCTCGGAGCGCATCGCGGAGCGCGTCGACGCCCAGGTGCGCGCGCTCATCGAGCAGGCGCACAACGAGGCCTACCAGGTGATCAACGACAACCGCGAGGTGCTCGACCGCCTGGCCCTGGCCCTTCTCGAGAAGGAGACGCTCGACCACATCGAGCTCGCCGAGATCTTCAAGGACGTCAAGCGACTCACGCCGCGCCCCCAGTGGCTGTCGTCGGGCGACCGTCCCGTCTCGGACCAGCCTCCCGTCGAGGTGCCGCGTCGCCAGGCTCCGGCCGGGATCGCGGCGTCCGCCGAGGCGGAAGCGCAGACGACCGCGGCGGCGCACCCCCGTCCGAGCGGACAGACGCGCCCGGCGACCGCCTGAGGCGCCGTGGCCGTCGATCGAGAACGGGTCGCAGCCCTCGTCCGCGAGCTGCTGGAGGCGATCGGGGAGGACCCCGATCGCCCCGGCCTTCGCCAGACTCCCGCACGCGTCGCCGACAGCTACGCCGAGTTCTTCTCGGGGGTGGACCAGGATGCCGGCGCCCCCCTGCAGCACACCATCTCGGTGACGCGCGGGCCCGCGCCCGACACCCTGCCGTCCGGTGCCGTGATGGTGCGCGACATCGCGTTCCGCTCGATGTGCGAGCACCACCTCCTGCCCTTCCGGGGGCGCGCCCACGTGGCGTACCTCCCGGGGGAGGAGGTCGTGGGTCTGGGCGCCCTCCCCAAGGTCATCGACGTGCTCGCTGCGCGACCGCAGGTGCAGGAACGGCTCGGCGAGCAGGTGGCCGACGCGATCGCCTCGGCCCTCGACGCACGAGGGGTGCTCGTCGTGCTGGACGCCACGCACGAGTGCGTGACCATGCGCGGCGGTCGACAGCTCGACGCCTCGACCGTGACGATCGCGGCCCGCGGGGCGTACGCCGAGCCGTCTGCCCGTAGCGAGCTCGTCGCCCTGATCGGCGCTCGCGGATGACGCTCGTGATGGCGATCGTGAACGTCACCCCCGATTCCTTCAGCGACGGCGGTCGTTACCTCGACCCCGACGTCGCGATCGCGCACGCCCGCTCCCTGCGCGCCCAGGGTGCGGACCTGCTCGACGTCGGCGGCGAGTCCACGCGCCCGGGAGCGGAGCGGGTGGCGCCCCGGGTCGAGCAGCAGCGCGTTCTGCCGGTGGTCGCGGCTCTGGCATCCGAGGGGGCGTTCGTCAGCATCGACACCATGAACGCCTCGACCGCGCGAGCCGCCGTCGCGGCGGGCGCCCGCCTGGTGAACGACGTCTCGGGGGGCCTCGCCGACCCGGAGATGTTCGCCGCGATCGCCGAGAGCGGAGCCGAGGTGGCGATCGGCCACTGGCGGGGACCCTCGAGCGAAATGTACGCGCGAGCGGAGTACGTCGACGTGGCGGCCGAGGTCGTCGCCGAGCTCGACGAGCGCGTCGCCGCCGCGGAGGCGGCGGGCATCCCGTCGTCGCGGATCGTCGTCGATCCCGGTATCGGGTTCGGCAAGCGCGGTGATCAGAACTGGCGGACGCTGCGGGCCCTCCCCGCTCTCGTCGCCCGGGGTAACCGCGTGCTCGTCGGCACGAGCCGCAAGAGGTTCCTCGCCGACGCGCTCGGCGACGACGCCGATCTCTCCCGACGCGATCTCGCGACCGCCGTCACGAGCGCCCTCGCCGCCGGCGCGGGCGCCTGGGCGGTCCGCGTGCACGATGTTCCGACCACTCGCGACGCCCTCGCCGTCGCCCGCGCCTGGGAGTCCTGATGGATGCCGCCGACCGCATCACCCTGACGGGCGTGCGCGCCTTCGGGTACCACGGGGTCTACCCCGATGAGAAGCGCGACGGGCAGGAGTTCGTCGTCGACGCGACCGTGTTCCTGCCCCTGCGGCGTGCCGCGGAGACGGATGACGTCGTCGACACGGTGCACTACGGCGAGCTGGCCGAGCGCATCGCCGCGATCGTGGCGGGAGACCCCGTCGATCTGCTCGAGAAGCTCGCGGCGCGCATCGCCGACGCCGTGCTGCTCGACGAACGGATCGACGCCGTCACCGTGACCGTGCACAAGCCGACGGCGCCGATCCCCGTCCCGTTCGCGGACGTGTCGGTGACGATCACGCGGACGCGCTCGTGAGCGTGCGGTTGGCGCACGGGATCGGTGACGCCCCCCGGACCTCGCCCGTCGCGGCGGTCGTCGCCCTGGGCGCGAACCTGGGCGAGCGCGCCGAGACGCTGGCCGCCGCCGTCGCCGAGCTGCGGGCCCTTCCCCTCACGGAGGACGTGCGGGTGTCGGCTCCGATCGAGACCGTCGCCGTCACGCTGCAGGGCGAGGACGAGGACGCTCCCCGGTACCTGAACGCCGTCGCGACGCTGCGCACGCGTCTCGCCCCCACGGCGCTGCTCGCGGCGCTGCACCGCATCGAGGCCCGCCACGGGCGCGTCCGCCGCGAGCGGTGGGGCGACCGCACGCTCGATCTCGACCTCATCGCCTACGGTGACGAGGTCATCGACCGCGACGACCTCGTCGTCCCGCACCCTCGGGCGCACGAGCGCGATTTCGTGCTCGTGCCCTGGCTCGACGTGGATCCGGATGCCGAGATCCCCGGCCGGGGCCGGGTCGACGACCTGCTGCGAGATCTGCGAGGAGAAGCGACGTGAAGCGCACGGGAGCCGGCATCCTGATCATCGCCGTGATCATCGGCGGCGTGTTCGGCTTCGTGCTCGACACCATGCTCACCGCGATGGGCCGGGCGACCTTCGTGCCCGCCGCGAGCCTGCCGACGATCCTGGCGCTGCTGGGGGTCGTGATCGTCGTGCTCGCCGTGCCGGTGTACCGCGCGACGCGCGGGCGCAGCGATCGACGCATCGACCCGTTCCGTGCCCTGCGCATCGCGATGCTCGCGAAGGCTTCGTCTCTCGTCGGGGCGGCGGCGCTCGGCTTCGGCGTGGGACTGCTGGCCTTCTTGTTGAGCCGACCGGCGACCCCGTCGATAGGCTCGATGGGATCGATCATCGCGACGGTCGTGTGCGCAGTCGTCCTCGTCGTCGCGGGTCTCGTGGCCGAGCAGCTCTGCACCCTCCGGAAGGACGACGATGACGACACCCCCGGAGACACCCCTGCCGGGCCCATCGGGATCTGACCCGTCGGGGTCCGGCCCGTCCGGATCCGGCCCGTCGGGGGCTGGACCGTCGGGGGCTGGCCCGTCGGGCGAGGGCGCGCTCGATGAGGGCACCTTCTCGCGCATCCTCGAGCCGCGTTCGTCGGGCCGTCTGCCGCTCGGCGACGGCACGTGGCACCAGCTGGCGCGCGCCTACGTGTGGGTCCAGCTGATCTCGCAGGGCGCGGTGTTCGTCCTCGTGCTCGCCGTGGCCGTCGCGCTCCAGCTCTTCTTGGGGCTGCCCTGGCCGTGGATCCCCGCGGGGATCGTGCTGGTGATCACGGCGATCGGACTGCTCATCACCCCGCGACAGGCGCGCTCCTTCGGATACCAGCTGCGCCACGACGACCTCGTCTTCCGCCGCGGCATCCTGTGGCAGCGCGTCGTCGCCGTGCCGTACGGGCGCATGCAGCTCGTCGACATCACCCACGGCCCGCTGGACCGCGGCTTCGGGATTGCGCAGCTCAAGCTCGTCACGGCGGCGGCGTCGACGGGGGTCACGATCCCCGGCCTCACGCAGGAGGCGGCCGAGCAGCTGCGCGACACCCTCGTCGCCGTGGCGGAGACCCGGCGGACGGGGCTGTGAGCGACCCGGGGCGGGAGCCCGGCGCGGCCGGAGGCGATCGAGAGGAGCGGTCCGGTGTGGCCGGGGGTGGCGCGGGCGAGCGTCCCGGGGCTGTCGGAGATGGCGCAGCGGCCGCGTCCGGCGCGGTCGACGACGACCTGGGGGAGGCTCGCGCGGCCGGGGGAGACCCGGGGGCGCGACGCGGCCCGGTCGTCCGCTCGCCGTACAGCGACGGGGAGTGGCACCGACTGCACCCGCTGACGCCGTTGCTGCGCGGAGGCCTGTCGCTGCTCGTGATCGGTGGTCTCATCGTCGCCAACCTGCGCGAGCGGCTGCTGGAACTGTTCTTCCCCGTCTTCACCGACCTGCCGCCGGGTGAGCTCCCACCCGACCCCGTGGACTTCCTGCTCGCGAACAACCTGATCCTCATCGCGGCGGGGGTGGCGCTTGCGGTGCTGATCGTGCTGCTGGCGTTGTTCCGCCTCTCCTGGCGTTTCCACACGCTGCGCATCGGGGCGGACGACGTCGAGGTGCGCTCCGGAGTGCTCTTCCGCACTCATCGTCGCGCTCCGCTGGACCGCGTGCAGGGGGTGAACCTGACGCGCCCGATGCTCGCGCGCCTCCTCGGGCTGGCGAAGCTCGAGGTGGTCGGCGCCGGCCTCGATGCGAACGTCAAGCTCGAGTACCTGTCGGGCAAGGACGCCGAGGCGATCCGCGGCGACATCCTGCGCCTGGCCTCGGGTCGCCGCTTGGCCGAGGCCGGAGCCGACCCGCGCGACCGCCGACCTCTGGTGACGGTGGCCGCCGACACCGTGGCGGACGGACTGCAGGGGATCGTCGACGGGGAGGACTTCTCCGACGCCGAGCCCGAGAGCATCGTGCGCATCCCCCTCGGCCGTCTCGTGGCATCGCGCGTGCTGAGCGGTTCGACGCTCGTGCTCATCGCCTTCGTCGTCGGCATCGTGGTCGCCGCGTCGGTGTCGACGCTGTGGCTGCTGTTCACCGTCGTGCCCATGTTCCTCGCCTTCGGCGCGTACTACGTGCGTTCCGTCGCGCGGGGGCTGCGCTATTCGATCGCCCCGACGTCCGACGGGGTGAGGGTGACGTTCGGTCTGTTCACGACGGTGACCGAGGTCGTTCCGCCGGGACGCGTCCACGCCATCGAGGTGCGGCAGCCGTTGCTCTGGCGGCCGTTCGGGTGGTGGTCGGTCACGGTGAACCGCCTGTCGGGACGAGCCTCCACGGACTCCGGCACCGATCAGCTCGCGGCCGTGCTGCCCATCGGGACGCGTGCCGACGTCGAGCGCGTGCTCCGGATCCTCGCCCCCGGGCTGCCGGGCGACGAATGGACACTCGTGTTCCGCGACGGCATCCTGGGTCCGGTGGAAGACGACCCCTATCTGACGACCCCTCGGCGTGCGCGGTGGCTCCGGCCGCTGTCGTGGCGCCGCAACGGCGTGCTCCTCACCGCCGACGCCCTGCTGCTGCGTCGAGGCTGGATCTGGCGTTCGCTCACCCTGCTGCCGTTGGCGCGGCTTCAGTCGGTCGGCGTCCACCAGGGTCCGCTGGCCCGCGCCGTCCGCACGGCGACGCTCACGGGGCACGTCATCGCGGGAACGGTGCAGACGACGCTCGGCGCGATCGACCGCGACGATGCGCTCCGTCTGTTCGATGCGACCGCCCGGGGCGCGGTGGCGGCGGCCGCGGGCGACCGCACGCACCGGTGGGCAGGATGAGCGGGCGGGACGGACGCCTCGGGGTGGGCGTCATCGGTGCCGGCCGCGTCGGACCCGTCATCGCGGCGGCGCTCGCCGGGGCGGGACACGCCCTGACCGGCATCACCTCCGGCTCCGACGACGATCGCGTCGAGGCGATCCTCCCCGGCGTCCCGCAGCTCACAGCCGACGAGGTCGCTCGACGCAGCGAACTCGTCGTGATCGCGGTCCCGCACGAGCAGCTGCCGGGCCTGGTCGCAGGGCTCGCCGAGGTCGGAGCCTGGCAGCCCGGCCAACTCGTTCTGCACACCGACGCCGCGTACGGAGCGAGAGTGCTCGATCCCGCGACGCAGCGGGGCGCCATCCCCCTGGCGATCCACCCCGCGATCGTCTTCACCGGTGCCTCGTCGATCGACCTGCGACAGCTGGCCCAGGCGTACGCGGCGGTGACCGCCCCTGCTCCCGTGCTCCCGATCGCGCAGGCGCTCGCGGTGGAGCTCGGGTGCGAGCCCGTCGTGGTCGTGGAGGACGACAGGCCGACGTACGCCGAGGCGATCGCGACGGCGACGGAGTTCTCGCGCTCCATCGTGCGGCAGTCGTCGGAGCTGCTCCGTGGCGTGGGCGTCGACAATCCCGGCGGGTATCTGTCGGCCCTGGTCCGATCGAGCGTCGACCAGGCCCTCGTCGACGGCGGCGGCGCGGGCCGCTTCGGCGGCGACGCTACGATCGACGGATGATCGCCACCCTCGAGGATCTGCGCGCCCGACTCGACGAGATCCGAGGGACAGAGCGACGTGCCGGGGGACCCCGTGTCGCCCTCGTGTCCACGCTCGGGGCTCTCCACGACGGGCACGTCGACCTCATCACGCGCGCCAGGGAGTCGGCGGACGTCGTGGTCGTGTCGACCTTCGTCAATCCGCTGCGCTTCCGCACCGCGGAGGACACCGCCGCCTATCCCCGCACCCCCGACGTCGACGCGCGCGTGCTCGACGATCTGGGGGTGGACGTGATCTTCGCCCCGTCGGCCGCCGAGTTCCTCCCCGCCGGTACGGCGACGACGAGGGTCTCCGCGGGCGACGTCGGCCTCCGCTACGAGGGGCGCGTGCGCCCGTTCTACTTCGACGGGGTGCTGACCGTCGAGGCCAAGCTGTTCAACCTCGTCTCCCCTCACGTGGCCGTGTACGGCGAGCGCGATCTGCAGCGGATCTTCCTGGTGCGACGCATGGTGCGCGACCTCGACATCCCGGTCGAGATCGAGACGGTCGCCACGGTCCGCACCGACGACGGGCTGCCGGTGTCGAGCCGGATCGCGCTCCTGGAGGACGCCGATCGACGTGCGGCCGCCAAGCTCCCGCGTGCGCTCGAGGCCGCCGCGTCGAACGCCGATCTCGGCGTGGACGCCTGCATCGCCGCCGCGCAGTCGGCGCTCATGGGTGAGCAGCGCATCGCGCTCGAATATCTGAGCGTCGTCGATCCCTCGACCTTCCTCCCGGTCGACGACGGCCACCGCGGTCGGGCGTTCGCGCTGATCGCGGCGACGGTCGGGGGTCACCGCTTCATCGACAACGCCGAGATCTCGCTGCGCTGACGCCGCCCTCGGATGTCCGCGCCGACGTCGGCGACGGGTCGCCGCAATCGGTGCGGCTCGGGGGAGCGCGCGCGGAACGCCGACGTCGGAGCGCTCGGACGAGCGCCGGCGCCCCAACGGCCGTGGACCGGGCGAATACACTGGGGAGGACCCCGAGGAGCTTCCACGATGACCGACGCGCCCGCGAACGACGCTGCCGAACCCACCGAAGACGAGGTCTTCGAGCAGAAGGCGGTACGCCTGGCCAAGCGCGAGCGCCTGCTCGCCGAGCGTGCTGACGCCGCGGGCGGCGCCTACCCGGTCGCGGTGCCCGTCACGACCACGATCACGGCGCTGCGCGCGCGTTTCGGCGACCTGGAGGCCGGCGCGGAGACGGGAGAGACCGTGGGCGTCGCGGGTCGCGTCGTCTTCAGCCGCAACACCGGCAAGCTCTGCTTCGCCTCTCTTCAGGCCGGCGACGGCAGCCGCATCCAGGCGATGGTCTCGCAGGGTGTCGTGGGCGAGGAGTCGCTGCAGGCGTGGAAGGAGCTCGTCGACCTCGGCGATCACGTGTTCGTCTCGGGCGAGGTCATCTCGAGCCGCCGCGGTGAGCTCTCGATCATGGTCGCCGAGTGGCGCATCGCCTCCAAGGCCGTGCTCCCCCTGCCGAACCTGCATACGGAGCTCAGCGAGGAGAGCCGGGTGCGCAGCCGGTTCCTCGACCTGATCGTGCGCGACCGCGCCCGCGACACCGTGCTCGCGCGCGCCAAGGTCAACGCGAGCCTTCGACGCACCTTCACCGAGCGCGACTTCGTCGAGGTCGAGACGCCGATGCTGCAGGTGCAGCACGGCGGCGCCTCCGCGCGCCCCTTCACGACCCACTCCAACGCCTTCGACACCGAGCTCTTCCTCCGCATCGCGCCGGAGCTCTACCTCAAGCGTGCGGTCGTCGGCGGCATCGATCGCGTGTACGAGATCAACCGGAACTTCCGCAACGAGGGTTCCGACTCCACGCACAGCCCCGAGTTCGCGATGCTCGAGGCGTACCAGGCGTACACCGACTACAACGGCATCGCCGACCTCACCCAGACCCTGATCCAGGACGCCGCGATCGCGGTCGCGGGATCGACCACGGTCACCTGGGCGGACGGCACCGAGTACGACCTCGGCGGGGAGTGGGACCGCATCTCGATGTACGACTCGCTGTCGGCGGCATCCGGTCACCTCGTCACCCCCGAGACGTCGCTCGACGAGCTGCGCGCGCTCGGCGAAGAGTCCGGCGTCGACGCGCCGCCGCACGAGACGCACGGCAAGTGGGTCGAGGAGCTGTGGGAGCACTTCGTGAAGGGCGGTCTGACGCGCCCGACCTTCGTCATGGACTTCCCGGTCGACACCAGTCCGCTGGTGCGCGAGCACCGCTCGATCGCGGGTGTGGTGGAGAAATGGGATCTGTACGTTCGCGGCTTCGAGCTCGCCACCGGATACTCCGAGCTCGTCGACCCGGTCATCCAGCGCCAGCGTTTCGTCGAGCAGGCGAAGCTCGCTGCTCGCGGTGACGACGAGGCCATGCCCATCGACGAGGAGTTCTTGCGGGCTCTGGAGCACGGGATGCCGCCGACGGGCGGCATGGGAATGGGGATCGATCGTCTGCTGATGGCGATCACCGGCCTCGGGATCCGCGAGACGATCCTCTTCCCCCTCGTGAAGTAGGCCGCTCGAAGACCCACTCCGGCAGGCGGCCCGCGTCGAGCAGGCTCAGCATGATCGTGCTCAGCCCGTGCTGGGCGTCGATGCGCAGCGCCTCCTCGGCATTCGTCGCCGCGTGGGAAGAGCGTCCCTGGGCCCAGGCCAGCCACGCGCACGCCGACAGGGCGCCCGGTCGCCGCTCGGCGGGCAGCGCGGCGGTGGTGGCGCGGCAGAGGTCGAGAGCCGCGCGGAGCCGGGCCGGGTCGGGTCGGGCTCCTTCGCCCCACATCGGACGGGCGAGGTCTTCGGGGAACGGTTCGCCGATGCCGAACGCCGTCTGCGCGTCGAGGACGGCGTCGCCCCGAGCGGCGTTGACCGCCCACTGCATGAGCGCCACGTCGCGCAGGAGCGGACGCTCGAGGCAGAACGCCAGCGCAGCCGTAATCGACGCCGTCACCGGGTGGGCGGTGAGTGCCTTCTCGAACAGGGCCGGCGGATCGGCGACGAGCGCGGCGACCTCGTCGGCTCGCGAGCGGCGGCCGAGCGGGAGCCGGCGCCGCGCCCCCGGGGTGCTCAGCAGGTCGTCGACGTCACGCAGAACGGCGACGATCGCCCGGGTGGTCTCGTCGTCGACCGTCGGCAGCGCGGCGGCGGAGAACTGGTCGGTGCCGGGCAGGTCTTCGGGGATCTCGGCGGCGGCCGCGGCGATGTCGGACAGCAGACCGCGGGACGCGTCCGACGGGTCGAGGTAGCAGCCCCAGGCGTCGGGGCCGACGACGAGGGCGTCGAGCACGCGCAGGCCGCAGATGCCCGCGCGGGCGAGGACCTCGTCGACGAGACGACGCTCGGGAAGATCGCCGTCGCCCGACAGGGGCTCGTCCGTGTAGACGATCGGGACGATGGCATCCGTCGAGGCGACCTTGCAGGCCATGCCGATGACGGTGGAGGCGACGCTCTCGGCCTCCCTCTGCCCGCCGCGGGGGAGATCGACGCGCATGGCGCCCGACGACCGACCGTCCGCGAACGGGACGACGACGAGGCTGCGACGCGGTGTGCACTCCAGGAGGTGAGGCACGAGGGCGAGGAAGGAAGCGGAGGAGCGGGTTCGGACGACGGTGGTGGTCATGGGCACGAGGGTGCCGCGTCGGGGCGCGAGCGCGCGGGCCGGGAAACCTCGATCGTGGAGAACCCGTTCATCGTCGCGGCTGGGGAGGAGTCGTGCGCGGGTATCCTGGTGGGTATGGACAACACCTGGGTCGCGGCGCTGTGGGCGATCCTGCCCACGATCGTCGTCTCGGTCGTGTTCTTCTTCATCCTCCGCAACGTGATCCGCATGGACCGCACCGAGCGCAAGGTCTACTCGCGCATCGAAGCCGAGGAGCGCGCGAAGCGCGGCCTTCCCCCGGTCGCCCCCGCGCGCGAGGGCTCCGCGAACTGACGATCTCGCGGCGGTTGTCGGACCCCGTCGCTACGCTGGGTGCACAACCCGCCCAGGAGGATCCGTGATCAACGCCACGTTCGACGCGAGCTGGCTCGTCATCACGCTGTTCGTCGTCGATCTCGTGGTGCGCATCGCGGCCGTGATCATCGTGCCCCGCAACCGCCGGCCCACCGCCGCGATGGCCTGGCTCCTGGCGATCTACTTCATCCCCTTCGTCGGGGTCTTCCTGTTCCTGCTGATCGGCAACCCCCGGCTCCCGCGCAAGCGCCGTCGCAAGCAGGCCGCGATCAACGAGTACATCCACGACACCAGCGCCTCGCTGGAGTTCGGCACCCTGCGGCCGAACGCCCCCGACTGGTTCCGCGCCCTGGTCCGCTTGAACCGCAACCTGGGGGCCATGCCGATCGCGGGCGACAACGCGGCGACGCTCATCGCCGACTACCAGCAGAGCCTCGATGCCATGGCCGAGGCGATCCGGCGGGCGACGCGCTACGTCCACGTCGAGTTCTACATCCTGCAGACCGACGACTCCACCGACAACTTCTTCCGTGCTCTCGAAGAGGCGGCCGAGCGCGGCGTCGTGGTCCGCGTGCTGCTCGATCACTGGGCCAATCGCGGGAAGCCGTTCTACAAGCAGACCCTCCGCCGGCTCGACGCGATGGGCGCGCACTGGCACCTCATGCTCCCCGTGCAGCCGTTGCGCGGGCGCTACCAGCGCCCCGACCTGCGCAATCACCGCAAGCTTCTCGTCATCGACGGCGACGTGGCGTACATGGGCTCGCAGAACGTCACCGACTCCTCGTACAACCTGCGCAAGAACATCCGCCGCGGTCTGCACTGGGTGGACCTCATGGTGCGCGTCGAGGGCCCGGTGGTGGCCAGCATCAACGCCGTCTTCCTCTCGGACTGGTACAGCGAGACCGACGAGACTCTCACCGACGAGATCGACCTGTTCTCGGTCAGCTCGGGGCCCGGCGACCTCGACTGCCAGATCGTGCCGTCGGGGCCGGGCTTCGATTTCCAGAACAACCTCAAGCTGTTCCTCGGGCTGCTCTTCGCCGCCCGCGAGCGCATCATCATCGTCAGCCCGTACTTCGTCCCCGACGAGGCTCTGCTCCTCGCGATCACCACGGCGTGCCAACGCGGGGTGCACGTCGAGCTCTTCGTCTCCGAAGAGGGCGACCAGGCGATGGTCTACCACGCTCAGCGCAGCTACTACGAGGCACTCCTGCGCGCGGGAGTGGTCATCTGGATGTACCGCAAGCCGTTCATCCTGCACAGCAAGAGCGTCACGATCGACGACGAGGTCGCCGTCATCGGGTCGAGCAACATGGACATGCGCTCGTTCGGTCTGAACCTCGAGGTGTCGATGCTCGTGCGCGGCGAGGAGTTCGTGCGCGACATGCGCGCCGTCGAGCACACCTACCGCCGTCTGAACCGGCAGCTCACCGTCGAGGAATGGCAGCGTCAGCCGCTGCGGTCGACGATCCTCGACAACCTCGCGCGCCTCACCTCGGCCCTGCAGTGACTCCGCGGCATCCCCTGTCCGGGGCGATGCCCTCCTCCGTCGTCGTCACCCGCTCAGCGCGCGGAGTTCCCCGAACGATCGACGCGCCCGTCGCGGCGAGTCCCGCGACAGCCGGCGGATCGCTTCCGCGCCACGCAGACGGTTCGCCGCCGGCATCCAGGATTCTCCGCCATCATGGGCCGGAACTCGCCCCCCGGAGGTTCACATGTCCCGTCACCGTCTGACGCTCGCCGCCCTCGTCGGCGCGAGCCTTCTCGCCGCCGGTGCGCTCACCGGGTGCGCCACGGGAGCCGCTCCCGGGTCCGCCTCGCCTTCGGGTACCGCCTCGTCCGCGGCTCCGGATGCCGAGACTGCGGCGCCGCCCGCCGGCGTCGAGGCGGCCTGGCTCGACGCGGGCCGTTCCGTCGCCGTCGTGACGTGGGGGAGTTCGTCGTGCCCACCCGTCGCCGAGGGGGCCACCGCCGCCGGGGACGGCACTGTCTCCGTCACGCTCGCGGACTCCGCGCGCACGGACTGCGCGCGCGACATGGCGCCGCGGGCCACGCTGGTCAGCCTGCCGGCGGGCGTGGATCCGAGCGGGCCCCTCGAGCTGACGGTGGAGGGCGTGGTCGAGGGGCGGACGACTCTCGCCGCTCTGCCCGCCCCTCCGGCGGATGCCGGCCAGTTCGCGCCGAGCGCCGGATGGGTGGACGACGCTCTCGTCGCGATCGTGACCTACGGGAGCTCGGGCTGCCCTCCCACCGTGGAATCGGTGAGCGCCTCCGGCTCCGACATCGTGGTGCAGTTCGCCACCCCGCCCGCCGATCAGGTCTGCACGATGGACATCGCTCCGCGGGTCACCCTCGCCGAGGTCGGCGAGGACGCGCCCGAGGGGGAGGCGTCGGTCGTGCTCTCGGGCGGGGGGATGGAGTCGACCGACCCGATCCCGGTGCTCGGCTCGCGCTGACGCGCAACGAGGATCCGGGTCAGCGCGTCACGACCAGCAGGTCGCCCACCTCGCAGTCCAGCGCCCGGCAGATGGCCGACAGCGTGGAGTAGCGGATCGCGCGCGCCCGGTCGTTCTTCAAGACCGAGAGGTTGACGACCGAGACGCCGACCAGCTCGCTCAGGCGGGTGAGCGTCATCCCGCGGGCCTCCAGCAGCTCGTCCAGGCGGCAGTGGATGCCGGTGGGCCCGTCGTCCGCGGCGGCCGGGGTCACACGAGCCCTTCCGTGTCGCGCTGCAGGCGGTCGCCGACGGCGAAGACGGTGCTCGACAGGGCCGCGACGAAGCCGACCACGATAAGAATCGGCAGATCGATCTGCTGCGTCAGCCCGCGGTCGTAGGTGCGCTCGGACAGCCAGGCGAGGGCGCCGTTGGCGACCATGTTGTGGAAGAACGGCACCGCGAAGGCGGCGACGAGCGACACGATGCCGACCGCGACGACGAGGCGGGTGTGCCGCCGGCTGAAGATCTCGCCGCGCAGGATGCCGATGCACAGGATCAGCAGGAGAACGACCACCGCGACGACCGCGGCGGCCAAGATCCCCTCCGACAGGAACAACGCCCAGAGGGAGGCGAGGGGGAGCGACGGTGCCGTGACCACCGCGCCGGTCAGCTCGACCGGAACGGATGCTCCGTCGGGGCCGATCGGCGCCTGGGCGACCGTGTCGAGGAAGTCGATGGGGACGCGCACGTCGCGGTTGCCGGCGGCGGCGACGATCGTCGCCGCGGAGCTGATCACGGCCCAGACGGCGATCGCGACGCCCGCGACGATGAAGAGCAGGAAACTGCCGGTGTCGCCGCGCGAGAGGGTGCGCGCGGCGGGACGGGGGGATGCCATGATCGCTCCTTATCGAGAATCGTTGTTATCGGTGATCGATAAAGTATCGACTATCGATGGGGTTCGCAAGAGCGGATGCGAGGGCGGTATGCCCACGGCGAACACGCGTCCGTGGCCTCCGGCCGCTGGTTACTCTCGATGTACGGCGCGCGGAGGCGTGCCTGTCAGCCCATTTCTGGAGGGACTGAGATGTTCGAGAGATTCACCGACCGTGCCCGTCGTGTGGTCGTCCTCGCCCAAGAAGAGGCGAAGATGCTCAACCACAACTACATCGGCACCGAGCACATCCTGCTCGGGCTGATCCACGAGGGCGAAGGTGTCGCCGCGAAGGCGCTCGAGTCCCTCGGCATCTCGCTCGACGCCGTCCGCGAGCAGGTGCAGGACATCATCGGCCAGGGTCAGCAGCAGCCGACCGGCCACATCCCCTTCACGCCGCGCGCGAAGAAGGTGCTCGAGCTGTCGCTGCGCGAGGCGCTCCAGCTGGGCCACAACTACATCGGCACCGAGCACATCCTCCTCGGCCTCATCCGCGAGGGAGAGGGTGTCGCCGCCCAGGTGCTCGTCAAGCTCGGCGCCGACCTGAACAAGGTGCGCCAGCAGGTCATCCAGCTCCTCTCGGGCTACCAGGGCAAGGAGCCCGCGGGCGTCGCCACCGGCGCCGGCGAGCAGCAGTCCTCGGGTGCCCAGGGCGGTTCGGCCGTGCTCGACCAGTTCGGTCGCAACCTCACCCAGGCCGCGCGCGACAACAAGCTCGACCCCGTCATCGGGCGCGAGAAGGAGATCGAGCGCGTGATGCAGATCCTGTCGCGCCGCTCGAAGAACAACCCCGTCCTCATCGGCGAGCCCGGTGTCGGAAAGACCGCCGTCGTCGAGGGCCTGGCCCAGGCCATCGTGAAGGGCGACGTCCCCGAGACGCTGAAGGACAAGCAGGTCTACTCGCTCGACCTCGGCTCGCTCATCGCCGGTTCCCGCTACCGCGGTGACTTCGAGGAGCGCCTGAAGAAGGTCACCAAGGAGATCCGCACGCGCGGCGACATCATCGTCTTCATCGACGAGATCCACACCCTCGTGGGTGCCGGTGCCGCCGAGGGCGCGATCGACGCGGCATCCATCCTCAAGCCCCTCCTCGCCCGCGGCGAGCTCCAGACCATCGGAGCCACCACGCTCGACGAGTACCGCAAGCACTTCGAGAAGGATGCCGCTCTCGAGCGCCGCTTCCAGCCGATCCAGGTGGCGGAGCCGAGCCTGCCCCACGCGATCAACATCCTGAAGGGCCTGCGCGACCGCTACGAGGCGCACCACAAGGTGCAGATCACCGACGGAGCGATCGTCGCCGCGGCCAACCTCGCCGACCGCTACATCAGCGACCGGTTCCTGCCCGACAAGGCGATCGACCTGATCGACGAGGCCGGCGCCCGCCTGCGCCTGTCGATCCTGTCGTCGCCGCCGGAGCTGCGCGAGTTCGACGAGAAGATCGCCAAGGTCCGCGAGCAGAAGGAGCAGGCCTCCGAGGAGCAGGACTTCGAGAAGGCCGCGTCGCTCCGCGACGAGGAGAAGTCGCTGCTCGCCGAGCGTCTGCGCCTCGAGAAGCAGTGGCGCTCGGGCGACGTCGCCTCGCACGCGGTGGTCGACGAGGGCCTGATCGCCGAGGTGCTCGCCCAGGCGACCGGCATCCCGGTCTTCAAGCTCACCGAGGAGGAGTCCAGCCGCCTCATGTTCATGGAGAAGGCCCTGCACCAGCGGGTCATCGGCCAGGAAGAGGCGATCGCGGCCCTGTCGCGCACGATCCGTCGTCAGCGTGCGGGCCTGAAGGATCCGAAGCGTCCGAGCGGTTCGTTCATCTTCGCCGGCCCCACGGGCGTCGGAAAGACCGAGCTTGCCAAGGCGCTCGCCGAGTTCCTCTTCGACGACGAGGGCGCGCTGATCTCGCTCGACATGTCGGAGTTCGGTGAGAAGCACACGGTCTCGCGGCTGTTCGGTGCCCCTCCCGGATTCGTCGGCTTCGAAGAGGGCGGCCAGCTCACCGAGAAGGTGCGTCGCAAGCCGTTCTCGGTCGTGCTGTTCGACGAGATCGAGAAGGCCCACCCCGACATCTTCAACTCGCTGCTGCAGATCCTCGAAGAGGGTCGCCTGACCGACGGTCAGGGTCGCGTCATCGACTTCAAGAACACCGTGATCATCATGACGACGAACCTCGGTTCGTCGGCGATCGCCGGTGGCCCCGTGGGCTTCCAGGTCGAGGGCAGCGCCCAGACCTCGTACGAGCGCATGAAGGGCAAGGTCGACGAAGAGCTGAAGCGCCACTTCAAGCCCGAGTTCCTCAACCGCGTGGACGACGTGATCGTCTTCCCGCAGCTGAACAAGGACGAGCTGCGTCAGATCGTCGGTCTGTTCGTCAAGCGCCTGGCCGACCGCCTGCTCGACCGCGACATGACGGTGGAGCTGTCGGACGACGCGAAGGACAAGCTCATCGAGATCGGATTCGACCCGACCCTCGGTGCGCGCCCCCTGCGCCGCGCCATGCAGCGCGAGGTCGAGGACCGTCTGAGCGAGAAGATCCTGCACGGCGAGCTCGAGTCGGGCGACCACGTGAAGGTCGGCGTCGAGAACGGACAGTTCACCTTCGACAGCGCGCCGCGCGGCGACAAGGTCGCCATCGGTGTCGGAACGGCCGGCGAGATCGCCGCCACTCCCGACACGCTCGCGGGGAGCTGAGACGCATAACAGACAGGGACCTGGATGCCACGGCATCCGGGTCCCTTCTGTGTTGCGGCGTACGCTGGTTCGATGACCTCTGCCACGCCGTTCGTCGTCCGCCCCGCCGCGACCGCCGACGTGCGACGTATCCACGAGCTGCTCGAGCCGTTCGTGCAGAAGCGCATCCTGCTGGGCAAAGACCTCGTGGTCCTCTACGGCTCGGTGCAGCAGTTCGTCGTCGCCGAGGTCGACGGTGTCGTGATCGGATGCGGCGCGCTGCACGTCATGTGGGACGACCTCGCCGAGATCCGCACGCTCATCGTGCACGACGACTGGCTGCACCACGGCGTCGGGCGAGCGATCGTGGAAGACCTCGAGCAGCGGGCGCGCGATCTGGGTGTGGCCCGCCTGTTCTGCCTCACGTTCGAGGTCGACTTCTTCACGCGGCGCGGCTTCGCACCGATCGGGGAGCAGGTCGTCGACCCCGACGTCTACTCGCAGCTCGTGCGCAGTCCCGACGAGGGCGTCGCGGAGTTCCTCGACCTGGCGCACGTGAAGCCCAACACCCTCGGCAACACCCGGATGCTCAAGCAGCTCTGAGTCGTCCGCCACGCCGGCTGCCGCCCCTCGCGCCCGGCGAGGCGGCGAAAGCGCTGTGAGGGCGCCGGGCGGAGCGCGCCGTGGCGGGTCGGCACCGCTGCGGCGCCTACCCTGGAACCATGACCGATGCCCCCCGTAGGCGGAGGCAGTCCCCGGCGGTCTACCGTCGACGTCGTCTCGCGGCGGGGCTTCTGGCCCTCGTCGTGATCGGCCTCGTCGTGTGGCTCGTCGCGGCTCCGCCGTGGCGCTCCGCCCCGACAGCCCTCGACACGCCCGCGCCCGCCGAGAGCACCCCCGCCGCCGTCGCGAGCCCGTCCGCCCCCGCGGTGGCGTCGAGCTCGCCGTCGCCGACCGCCAGCACGCCGACCGGACCCGTGGAGTGCACCGCGGCCGACATCACCGTCGAGGCGCTCTCCGACAAGGGGCAGTACGGCCAGGGCGAGAACCCGCAGCTGTCGATCCGGCTCACCAACACCTCGGCCGGGCCGTGCACGATGAACGTCGGCACGAGCGCGCAGTCGTTCACGGTGACCAGCGGATCCGACGTGTGGTGGCGCTCGACCGACTGCCAGACTGAGCCGAGCGACATGGAGGTCACCCTCGCGGCCGGTCAGGTCGTCACCAGCTCGGCTCCCCTCACGTGGGACCGCACGCGGTCGTCGGTGGGGTCGTGCGAGAGCGAGCGCCCCTATGCGCCCGGCGGTGGGGCGACGTACCACCTCAGCGTCTCGATCGGCGGCATCCCCTCCGCCGGAACGGCGTCGTTCGTCCTGCAGTGAGGCCTCTGGGCCCCGAGCCCGGCTCACCGGACGAAGGCGCCCCGAAACCCTCGGCGGGCGAAGCGGAGGGGCGGATGCCGCGGCATCCGCCCCTCCGTTCCGTCGCTCAGGAGCGCCGGTCGCCGAACACCTCGCCCTCCATCGCGTCGTACCCCTCCTTCTGCGGGTCGCCGTGCAGGCCACCCGACAGGGCGTACTCCTCCTCGGGCGACAGCACGAGGCGATGCCGGCCGTAGACGGCGAACGCGATGAAGATCACCGCGTAGACGACGATGATCGCGACGATCGCGAGCAGGTAAGCCGGGTTCAGCAGCAGTCCGAAGAACACGACCGCGGCGATGATCGCGGCCGAGTACGCCCCGAACAGGCCCCAGGGGCTCTTGTACGGACGAACCGCATTCGGGAACTTCCGCCGCAGCACGATGAACGACACCATCTGCAGGAAGTAGGCCAGCACGGCGCCCCACACGGCGATGTTCAGCACGATCGCGCCGGCCGGGCTCGCGTCGCCGCCCGCCGCCTGCACGACCACGAGGGCGACGAAGCCGAGGACGGCGCCGAACACGAGCGCGACCCAGGGGGTCTTGCGGGCTCCGGTGAGCGACAGCCAGCGCGGGTAGTACCCGGCGCGCGAGAGCGAGTACATGTTGCGGCCGTAGGCGAACATGATGCCCATCAGCGACGCCAGCAGGCCGACGAGCGCGAGGAGCGACAGCAGGGCCGCGGCCTGGTCGCCGACCATCGCGCGGAAGCCGTCGAGCAGGGGTTCGAGCGAGCTGCCGGTCGCGTCGGCGCCGAGCACCCCGGTGTTCAGGAACAGCACGATCAGACCCGTGACGATGAGCGTGCCGCGGGCCCACAGGCCTGCGCGCGGGATGTCGCGCGCGGGGTCGTGCGACTCCTCGGCCGCGAGCGGGAGCTCCTCGATGCCGAGGAAGAACCACATCGCGAAGGGGAGCGCCAGCAGGATCGAGCCGACGCCGAAGGGGAGGAACTCGGTGTTGCCGTCGGTGGGCGCGATGTTCCACAGCGAGCCCCAGTCGAAGGCCCCCGTCATGAGCGACATCGCGCCGAACACGACGATGATGCCGATTGAGATGATGGAGACCACGATCGCGAAGCCGAACGAGATGTTCGCTCCCGCGGCGTTGAGGGCGATGAAGAGCGCGTAGAGGATGATCCACCAGACGAACGCCGGAAGGCTGACGCCGGTGAGCAGCTCGAGGGCGGAGTCGGCGTACTGCCCCGAGAAGTAGACGACGACCGCGGTGGTCGCGACGTACTCGATGGTCTCGGCGAGGCCCGTCGCGAGGCCGCCCCAGGGCCCCATCGCCGAGCGCGCGAACGAGTAGGCGCCGCCGGTGTGCGGCATCGCGGCGGCCATCTCGCCGATCGAGAAGGTCAGGCCGTAATACATGACGACGAGGATGACGAAGGCGATGAGCATTCCGCCGAAGCCCGCGAAGCCGATGCCGAAGTTCCAGCCCGAGAAGTCGCCCGAGATGACCGCGGCGACGGCGAGGCCCCACAGGCCCCACACCCCCGCCGAGCGTTTCAGGGTGCGTTTCTCGAAGTAGGCGGCATCCGTCGTCGTATAGGTGGCTCCGGCGACCTTTTTGCGGGAATTGCTCGAGGTGGACATGTGACCTCCAGAAGGATGATGGCTGGCTTCGGGCTCGCCTTGCGCAAGATCATGGCCCTCTATTGGTCGACGTGTCTACCTTTGGCGTGTAAGTTCCTCGTTACGTCCTCGGATCGGAGGGCGACGGAAGGCGAGAGGAAGACGACACCATGGCGGGCAATCTCACCAGCGCGGAACTGGATGCCGCGATCGACGCGGGCGAGATCGACACGGTCGTCGTCGCGTTCCCCGACGCGCAGGGCCGTCTCGTCGGCAAGCGCGTCGCGGCACGGTTCTGGCGCGACGAGGTGCGGGGGCACGGCGCCGAAGCCTGCAACTACCTGCTCTCGGTCGACGTCGACCTCAACACCGTCGACGGATACGCGATGTCGAGCTGGGAGAAGGGCTACGGCGACATGCTGCTCGTGCCCGATCTCGACACGCTCCGCCGCATCCCGTGGCAACCGGGAACGGCGCTCGTCTTCGCCGACCTCGCATGGGAGGACCGCGCTCCCGTGGTGCAGTCGCCGCGCGGCATCCTGAACGCCCAGCGCGAGCGGCTGGCCGAGCGGGGTCTCACGGCCTACGCGGGGACGGAGCTCGAGTTCATTGTCTTCGAGGACTCGTTCCGCGACGCCTGGGCCAAGGGGTACACCGGGCTGACCCCCTCGACCGATTACAACGTCGACTACAACCTGCTCGCCACCACGCGTCTGGAGCCCCTGCTGCGCGACATCCGCGTCGGCATGGACGGTGCGGGCATGTACTGCGAGGGCGTGAAGGGCGAGTGCAACTTCGGTCAGCAGGAGATCGCCTTCCGCTACGCCGAGGCCCTCGAGACCGCCGACAACCACACGCTCTACAAGAACGGGGCGAAGGAGATCGCCGACCGCCACGGCAAATCGCTCACCTTCATGGCGAAGTTCAACGAGCGCGAGGGCAACAGCTGCCACATCCACCTGTCGGTGCGCGGCGACGACGGCGCCGCGGTGATGGCAGGCGACGGCGACCACGGCTTCAGTCTCCTCATGCAGCACTGGATCGCCGGCATCCTGGCCACCCTCCGTGAGTTCACGCTGCTGTACGCGCCCACGATCAACTCCTATAAGCGCTACGCGAAGGGCTCGTTCGCCCCCACCGGCGTGGCCTGGGGAATGGACAACCGCACGTGCGCGCTGCGCGTCGTCGGTCACGGGTCGTCGCTGCGCGTCGAGAACCGCGTTCCCGGGGGAGACGTCAACCCCTACCTCGCGATCTCAGCGATCATCGCGGGCGGTCTGCACGGGATCGAGAACGAGCTCGAGCTTCCCGCGCCGCTCACCGGCAACGCGTACGCCGCGGGGGTCGACACCCTCCCGACGACGCTGCGCGAGGCGGCGCGCCTGTTCAGCGAGTCGACGATCGCCCGTTCCGCCTTCGGCGACGACGTCGTCGAGCACTACCTCAACCAGGCGCGCATCGAGGTCGAGGCCTACGACGCCGCCGTCACCGACTGGGAGCGGGTCCGTGGTTTCGAGCGTCTCTGATCCGCAGCGGACCCCCGTCGTGGGGCTCACGACCTACCTCGAGCGCGCGAAACAGGGGGTCTGGGACGTGCGGGCCTCGTTCCTGCCGCAGCAGTACTTCGACGCGGTGACCGCATCGGGCGCCTCGGCGGTGCTCCTTCCCCCGCAGCCCCTGCCCGAGCAGGCCGCCGCCGCCGTGCTCGACGGCATCGACGGGCTCATCCTCACCGGCGGGCTCGACGTGCAGCCCGAGCTCTACGGCGCCGAACGCCACCCCACGACCGACCCCGCGCGCGCCGACCGCGACGCGTGGGAGATCGCCCTGCTCGCGGGGGCGCGGGAGCGCGGCATCCCGGTCTTCGGCATCTGCCGCGGGCTGCAGCTCATCAACGTCGCGATGGGCGGGACGCTGCACCAGCACCTGCCCGAGGCGCTCGGCACCGAGCGCTACCGCATCGGCGGGGGCGTGTTCGCCGAGAACACCGTCGACGTGGATGCCGACACCCGGCTCTCCGGCCTCGTCGGCGCCGGGGAGCTCACCGTCCACAGCTACCACCACCAGGGCGTCGACCGCGTCGCCGAGGGACTGCGGGTCACCGCGCGCACGGACGACGGGCTCGTGCAGGCCGTCGAGCTGCCGGGCGACGACTACCTCGTGGCCGTGCAGTGGCATCCGGAGGAGAACGCCGAGGACCGGCGGCTCTTCCTCGGGCTCGTCGCCGCTGCCGCGCGGTACCGGGCCGAACGTTCCGCTCACCACCAGGAAGTGTCCGCATGAGCACCTTCACCGTCATCGACCCGTCCACGGGCTCGCCCATCACGACGCTCGAGCGCGCCGAGATCGATCAGGTGGATGCCGCCGTGGCCGACGCCGTGCGCGCGCAGCGCGCGTGGGCCGCTCTCGCCCCGGTCGCCCGCGCCGACGCCCTGCGTGCGTTCGCCCGCGTCGTCGAGGCGCACGTCGAGGAGCTCGCGGCGCTCGAGGTGCGGAACTCCGGGCACCCGATCGGGTCGGCCCGGTGGGAGGCGCAGCACGTCGCGCAGGTGCTCAACTACTACTCCGGCGCCCCGGAACGCCTGATCGGGTCGCAGATCCCGGTCGCCGGCGGCCTCGACGTGACCTATCACGAGCCGTACGGCGTGGTCGGAATCATCGTGCCGTGGAACTTCCCCATGACGATCGCCGCGTGGGGCTTCGCGCCCGCGCTCGCCGCGGGCAACGCGGTGGTGCTCAAGCCCGCGGAGCTCACGCCCCTGACCGCCGTGCGCCTCGGCGAACTCGCGCTCGAGGCCGGGCTCCCCGAGGGGCTGTTCCAGGTCGTCGTCGGATCCGGCTCGGTCGTGGGGCAGCGCTTCGTGTCGCACCCCGACGTGCACAAGGTCGTCTTCACCGGCTCGACCGAGGTGGGCACCGAGGTCGCCGCCGGATGCGCGCGGATGCTCAAACCCGTGACCCTCGAGCTCGGCGGCAAGAGCGCGAACATCGTCTTCGCCGACGCCGACCTCGATAAAGCCGCGGCCGGGGTTCCCGGTTCGGTCTTCGACAACGCCGGTCAGGACTGCTGCGCGCGCAGCCGCCTGCTGGTGCAGCGGAGCGTGTACGACCGTTTCCTCGAGATGCTCGAACCCGCCGTCGCGGCGTGGAAGGTCGGCGACCCGCACGACGAATCGACCCAGATGGGACCGCTCATCTCGGCATCCCATCGCTCCACCGTCCAGGGCTTCCTCGACGGGGTCGACGTCGCCTTCCGCGGCTCGGCGCCCGAGGGTGACGGCTTCTGGTTCGCCCCGGCGGTCGTGCTCGCCCAGCCGGGCGATCGCATCGCGCGCGACGAGGTGTTCGGGCCTGTGCTCGCCGTCATGCCGTTCGACGACGAAACGGATGCCATCCGCCTCGCCAACGACACCGCGTACGGTCTCGCCGGCTCGATCTGGACCGAGAACCTGGGCCGCGGCATCCGGGTGTCCCGCGGGGTGCGCAGCGGCGTGCTGTCGGTGAACTCGCACTCCTCGGTGCGGTACGCGACCCCGTTCGGCGGCATGAAGGCCTCGGGCCTCGGCCGCGAGCTGGGCCCGGATGCCGCCGAGCACTTCACCGAGGTGAAGAACGTCTTCTACGCCACCGAGTGACCCCCGCCCCCGCCCTCCCTCCCTCTGCCGCCCTCCCTCCCTCTGCCGCCGGCCGGCGCTTCGGCCGGTTCGCCCCCCTCGTCCCACTTATGACGGTCCTCTTCCCACTTATGGCCGGTCTGGAGGCCCCACACCAGCCATAAGTGGGACGAGGTCCAGCGCGAAAGGAACACCGCACCATGACCATCGACCTCACCCAGCGCCTGCGCGACCGCGTCGCGATCGTCACCGGCGGCGCGAGCGGCATCGGCCTCGCCACCGCCCGCCGCTTCGCCGCCGAGGGCGCGCGCGTCGTGATCGCCGACCTCGACGAGACCACCGGCGCCGCCGCCGCCGAGGCGGTGGGCGGGGTGTTCCGGCAGGTGAACGTCGCCGACGAGGCCTCGGTCGACGCGCTCTTCGACGGCGTCGCCGCCGACCTCGGCAGCGTCGACATCGCCTTCAACAACGCCGGCATCTCGCCCGCCGACGACGACTCGATCGAAACCACTGAGCTGCCCGCCTGGGACCGCGTGCAGGACGTCAACCTCAAGAGCGTGTACCTGTGCTCGCGCGCGGCGCTGCGGCACATGGTGCCGGCGGGCAAGGGGTCGATCATCAACACGGCCTCCTTCGTCGCCCTCCTGGGGTCGGCCACCTCGCAGATCTCCTACACCGCATCGAAGGGTGGCGTGCTCGCCATGACCCGCGAGCTCGGCGTGCAGTTCGCCCGACAGGGCATCCGCGTCAACGCGCTGTGCCCCGGACCCGTGAACACCCCGCTCCTGCAAGAGCTCTTCGCGAAGGACCCCGAGCGCGCGCAGCGCCGCCTCGTGCACGTGCCGATGGGCCGGTTCGCGGAACCCGAGGAGATGGCCGCGGCTGTCGCCTTCTTGGCATCCGACGACGCGTCGTTCATCACCGCGACGGCCTTCGTGGTCGACGGCGGTATCACCAACGCCTACGTCACCCCGCTCTGAGCCCGGCATGACAGGCTGAGAGGGTGAGCGAGGCGCCCCTGGACGACCTGCGGCGGGCCGTCTACCGGCCCGTCCGCAGCGGCAACGCGCTCGAGGACACCACGGCCCGCATCGTGCAGACCGTGCGCCTCGGTCTCGTCGCCCCCGGGGAGTCACTGCCCGCCGAGCGCGAGCTCGCGTCGCTGTACGGCGTCAGCCGCGACACCGTGCGCGAGGCGATCCGCGAGCTCGCCGACGCCGGATGGCTCGAGACCCGGCGCGGCCGCTACGGCGGGACCTTCGTCGTCGATCCCGTCCCGCGTCCGTCGGAGCCCGCCGTGGTCTCGGCCGCGGAGCTCGGCGACGTCATCGCGCTGCGCGGGGTGCTCGAGCCCGGGGCCGCGTGGGCGGCGGCGGGACGATCGCTGTCCGCCGACGAGCGCGACGTGCTGTGGGCGCGGCACGAGAGCGCGGCGCACGCCGACGGAGAGGACTACCGCCGACTCGACACCCTGCTGCACCTCACGATCGCGGAACTCGCCGGCATCCCCTCTCTCGTTCCCCTGGTGGCCGACAATCGCGCGAAGGTGAACGCGTGGCTCGACACCTTCCCCCTGCTGCCCCGGAACATCGACCACTCCACCTCGCAGCACGCCGCGATCGTGTCGGCGATCCTCTCGGGCCGACCGGATGCCGCCCACGCGGCCATGCGGGATCATCTCGCGGGTTCCGAGGCCTTGCTGCGCGGGTTCCTGGCCTGACCGCGCCGCCGGATTAGGCTCGGAGGATGGCCGGGAGCAAGAAGCGCAGAGGGAAGAAGCACGACATGGACTTCAAGAACACCGCGCTGACCGACGCCCTGCAGACCCAGGACATGGCCGCGATCGCCTTCGCCCTCCGGCACGGACCGACCGTCGTCCCCCTCATGACGCCCGGCGACGCCGACAACCCGCTGAGTGTCGGGGAGGTCTGGACGTACCGCGATCCGAACACCGGGCAGGTCGCGCTGCTGCTGTTCAGCGACGCGGCGCACAAGCCCGAGACTCTGCCGCCGCACGTCGCGCTGCAGTCTCCGCAGTGGCTGCGCTCGTTCCTGGGCGCCCATCAGGATGCCATCACCACGGTGTTCATCGACATCGCGGGGCCGCACCCGATCCAGGCGTCACCGGCCGACCTGATCGCCGCTCTCGACGCCTGACCTGCGTCGGCGGGCTGTCTGCGCCGCGCGGGGCCGCTGCGGAGCCGGGGCTGATGCGTCGCGCGGGGGCGTGCGTCGCGCGGGCGCGGCGCCGACCCGCGCGTGGCGCGGGCTTCGGGCGGTCGAGTGTCCGAAACACCCGGACCATTCGTCGGGGCGTCCGGGTGTTGTGGACACTCGACCGGAGGAAACGTGACGCGGCGGGGCGGTGCGGCGGCACGGCGCCGGGGACGATGCGGCGCGGGTGAAGGACCCGAGTCGCGCGGGTGAAGGACCCGTGCAAGACTCGACGGCATGGAGTACCTGATCGCCGGTGCCGTGTGCGCCGCCGGACTTGTCATCCCCGCCGTGCTGGGCATGACCTCCCCGCACCGTCGTCGCCGGTCCGCTCCTCCCGGGCGCTGAACCGTCGGCTCCTGTCGGCCGGCCGGTCAGAACCCCGGTTCGCTGTCGTCGCGCGGCACGCCGCGCACCTGCAGCTCGTTGAGCGCCTGCGCGAGCTTGCGCGATGAGGCGTCGAGCACCGTGTGATACCCCAGCCGCTTCGCCTCGGAGGCGCGCTGCGCGGCCTGCGTGACGTTGCGGATCTCGCCGGTGAGCGTGAGCTCGCCGATTGCCGCGAGCCGCTTCGACACCTTGCGGTTCTTCACGGCGTTGGCCACGGCGATCGCGATCGCGAGGTCGGCGGCGGGCTCGACCAGCCGCACACCGCCCACGGTGGACACGTAGACGTCGCGGTCGGAGAGCGTCAGCCCCATGCGGCTCTCGAGAACGGCGAGCACCATCGCGACGCGCGAGGAATCGACGCCGTTCACGATGCGGCGCGGGTTGGGTGCCGTCTGTCGGACGGCGAGGGCCTGGATCTCGACGGGCAGGGCGCGCCGCCCCTCCATCGCGATCGTGACGCACGTGCCCGGCTCGGGTTCGCCGTGACCGAGGAAGAGGGCGCTCGGGTCGGCGACCTCGGCGATGCCGGTGCCGGTCATGTCGAAGCAGCCGACCTCGTCGGTGGGGCCGAAGCGGTTCTTGAGCGCGCGCACGAAGCGCAGGGAGGTCTGGCGGTCGCCCTCGAAGTGGCAGACGACGTCGACGAGGTGCTCGAGGATGCGGGGGCCGGCGATCGATCCGTCTTTGGTGACGTGGCCGACGATGATGACGGGGAGCCCCCGCTCCTTGGCGACGCGGATGAGGGCGGATGCCACCTCGCGCACCTGGGCGGGCTGACCGGCGGCTCCGTCGCTGTGGGCCGACGACACCGTCTGCACCGAATCGACGATGAGGAGGCCCGGCTCGACCTGGTCGATGTGGCCGAGGATGGTGGCGAGATCGGTCTCGGCGGCGAGGAACAGCTCGTCGTGCAGGGCGCCCGTGCGTTCGGCGCGCAGTCGTACCTGCGCGGCGGACTCCTCGCCGCTCGCGTAGAGCACGCGACGCCCGGCGCGGGCGCTCTGGGCTGCGACCTCGAGCAGGAGCGTCGACTTGCCGACGCCGGGTTCGCCGCTCAGCAGGATCGCCGCACCGGGCACGATGCCGCCGCCGAGAACCCGGTCGAACTCGCCGACCCCGCTCGTGCGACGCGGGGCGTCTTGCGTGTCGATCTCGGTGATGCGCCGTGCGGCGCGGGCGGCGCCGGGGGCCACGGGGACGATCGAGCGGACGATCCCGGTCTGCTCGGCGGCCTCGACCACGGTGCCCCACGACTGGCACTCGCCGCACCGCCCGACCCACTTGAGCGTCGTCCATCCGCACTCGGTGCACCGGTAGGGAGCGGGGGCTGTTGCAGGACGACGGGATGCCATGCAGTCAGGCTACGCGGGGCCTCCGACATCGCTGTCGGCGAGGCCGTGGCATCCGGAATCAGGGGAGGGTGACGCCGTGCGTCTGCGCCGTCTTCCCGAAGCGCGCGGCGAGGCGCGGCCAGCGGTCCTCGGCGCCGAAGAGGCGGCGCGCGGCGTCGAACTGGGCCCGAGCCTCCTCAGACCGGCCGGTGGCGCAGAACCACGCGAACAGCCCGTCATCGAGCACGTACCCGCCGTCGAGGAGAGTGCGCGCCAGCGACGCCGCGTCGGTGATCCCGTCGAGGTGGGTCACGACCTGCTCGATGGCCGCGGGGAGCGCGGTGGTCAGGGCCTCGGCATCCCGTTCCACGTCGACGCGGTCGGTCGGCCAGTCGCTGATCTCCTCGAAACGCGTCTCGAACTGCGCGTTCGCGCCGGTCAGGTCGCCGGGAACCGTGCGCCCGATCGCGCGATCGAACTCCGCGACGTACGCCCGGGCGTTGACGTAGAACCGGACGCCGTCGGCACTGTTGCCGTGGCTCCGCTGAACGTCGATCTCGTGCACGATGCCGTCGCCGACACGGGTCCAGACGTATCTCTTCTTGCGGAACCCGTGACCCTTGAGCACCCCGCCGATCGCGGCGACGGCCTCGGCGAAACGCTCCTCGATCTCGCTCATTCGGCGATGTTATCGACGGGGATCAGCCGCGCAGCGAATCGGCGACGGTCGTCAGCGCGTCGGCGGAGCGGCGGAGCAGCGTCAGCTCTCCGTCGGAGAACGGGGTGCCGGTCAGCGGAACGGCGCCCTTCGCGCTCACGATCGAGGGCACCGAGAGGGCCATGCCGCTGATCCCGTGGAAGTCTTCGAGCACGGTGCTGACGGGGAGGATCGCGTGCTCGTCGCGCAGGATCGCCTCGACGATCCGGGCGCTGGAGAGACCGATGGCGTAGTTCGTCGCGCCCTTGCCCTTGATCACCTTGTACGCCGCGTCGCGCACGTCGACGGCGATGGCGTCCAACTGCTCCTGGTCGAAGCGCGAGCCGTCGGGCAGCTCGAACTCCGTGATGGGGACCGATCCGATCGTCGCGGTCGACCACAGGGGGAACTCGGTGTCGCCGTGCTCGCCCACGATCCACGCGTGGACGCTCGAGGTGGCGACTCCCGCGCGCTGCGCGATCTTCCAGCGCAGGCGAGAGGTGTCGAGCACGGTGCCCGACGCGAAGATCCGCCGCGTGGGCAGGTCGGTCGCCTCCTGCGCGAGCACGGTGAGGACGTCGCACGGGTTGGTGACGATGACGTAGATCGCGTTGGGGGCGACCTCGAGCAGCTTCGGCATCATGTCGCGGATGATGCGCGCATTCGTCGCGGCGAGTTCGGTGCGCGTCTGGCCGGGGTTCTGCTTGGCCCCCGCGGTGATGACGACGACGTGCGAGCCCTCGGCCACCGAGACGTCACTGCCGCCCACGATGTCGCTCGAGCCGGTGAACTGCGTGCCGTGGGCGAGGTCGAGCACCTCGGCCTCGACCTTCTCGGTCGCAATGTCGTAGAGCGCCACGTGGCGTGCCGACCCGCGGATGAGAGCCGCGTACGCGACGCTCGCCCCCACGCTTCCCGCGCCCACGACCGTCAGTTTCGAGTTCTCGATCACGCTCATGGCTCGATCCTGGCAGCGCTCGCGAGGCGGCTCCAGAGGGGTGTTTCGACGGTGGAGGAACGGATGCCGCGGCCTCGGTCCGGGGCGCGCGCGACGTACGAAACTCCTGAGTTCCTCGCTGCGAACGCCTCGGCGCGGGAGGATGCGGGGTCGGGAGCGCCATTTCTCAGGAGTTCCGCACGCCGGGCAGGAGCGGCAATCTGCTGAGAGCCTGTTCTCCTGCGTCCCGCACGCCGGCGCGGGCGCGGCGACCCGCCGGAGGGCGCCGATTCGCGGCATCCGGTCTTGTGTCGTAAGCTTGTCGGCGGTGACGTGTCCGAGCGGCCGAAGGTGCAACTCTCGAAAAGTTGTGTAGGGTAACCCCCTACCGTGGGTTCAAATCCCACCGTCACCGCCATTTTCACCAGATCAGCCCCGCTTTCGAGCGGGGCTGATCTGCGTTCGGGCCTCCGCGCTTCGAGAAGTGAACCCGAGCTGCTCGGCCGGAACGCCCCCCCGCGGACGGACGCTCGTGCGGAGGATTCGCCGCACGTGGTCGCCGTCACGCTCGAGCTCACACCGGCTCCGAGGCGGATGACCTGCGGCGCGCGGCGGCCGGGGATTGCGGTGGAGGGTGCGCGCTTCCGCATTCGGCGGCGGGCGATGCCGTCGGGCCCCCGGGGCCGTGATCGCGAGACGGTGCCGGGTGCGCCGGAACCGGGGCGGGCGTAGTCTGTTTGCATGCAAACGGCGATCTCGGAGGCGGTCTACACGACACCGATTTACACCCTCACCGAGGCCGCGCAGATCATCCGCGCCCCCGCATCGTCCTTCGGTCGTTGGGCGCACGGCCATGCCTTCACGCAACGAAGCGGCACCGAGAAGGGGTGGAGTGCTCCTCTGCTCAGCGGGGTCAGAGGTGGGCGTGGGTACACCGTCCCGTTCAACGCGCTGGCCGAGGGATACATCGTCGAGGCGTTTCGTCGCGCGGGACTACCGATGGCTCGGATCCGTCCTGCTGTCGAGGTCCTTCGGCATGAGCTCGGCATCGAAAACGCGTTGCTCAGCGAGAAACTGAAGACCGACGGAGCCGAGATCCTCATCGCGAACGGGGACAAGGACCTCGTTGTCGTCCGCAATCATCAAGGCGTGTTCCGAGACGTGGTGGACCAGTATCTGCAGACGATCCGATACCGGGACGGATTCGTCGAGTTCCTCCGACTGCCCGGGTACGAGCGAGCCGAGGTGATCGTCGATCCTTCGCGCAACTCGGGCCAGCCGACGATCGCGCGCCTCGGAGTACGGGTGGAAGACGTGCTCAGCCGGGTACGGTCCGGCGAGGCGATGGTCGACGTCGCCGAGGACTTCGGGCTGGAGGACGAGGAATTGGCCTCACTGCTCGTGCAGGCCGCGTAATGGCGCCAGGACCGCGCTTCCTCCTCGACCGCCCCGTCGGCGGTCGCGTTCTGGTGGCGCGGCTTCGCGAAGCCGGGTGGGATGCGCGCACGCTCGCCGAGGAGTACGGCGACGCTCGCGCGCAGCAGATGAAGGACGAGGAGTGGATCGCGGCCGGAACCGAGGCTGGGTTCCTGCTGCTCGCGAAGGATCACCGGGTCGCCGTGCGCCCGTTGGAGGCCCGAGCGATCTACATGCACGACGCGCGCGTCATCGCATTCGTGCACGGCGACCTGACGTCTCGCGTCATGGGCGATCTCTGCCTCAAACACGAGAAGGCGATCCACCGGCTGGCGACTATTTGAGCGCCCTTCGTCTTCTCCCTCGGAGTCGGCGGCCTGCGACGGAGGAAGCTGTACGCGCCCTGACGCGCGCGAGGGGCAGTGGGACCCGGCCCCGCTCCCCGAAGCGTGCGCCCGCCCCGCCCCGTCAGCGCCCGTCCACGAACTCCCGCACCGCCGCGGCCGCTTCGGGCGCGGCCCGGTACACGTGCTCGGCGCCGGGGAAGACGCCGTCGCGCACCTCTTGCGCGTAGGCGCGGACGCCCTCGACCATCGCGTCGCCGACGGAGGCGTAGGTCTTGACGAAGACGGGGGAGCGGCCCTCGGTGATGCCGAGCAGGTCGTGCATCACGAGCACCTGACCCTCGGCCGCCCCCGCGCCGATCCCGATGACGGGGATGTCCAGGGCCCGGCGGATCTCGGCGACGACCTCGGCGGGCACGGCCTCGATGACGAGGGCGAAGGCTCCCGCCGCCTGCACGGCGAGGGCCTCGCGCGCGACGCGGACGGCCTCGTCGGTGGTGCGGCCCTGGGCGCGCAGGCCCCCCAGCGCCGTGGCGGTCTGGGGGGTGAGTCCGACGTGACCGACGACGGGGATACCGGCCTCGACGATCGCGCGCAGGCGCGACAGGCGCGCGGGGTTCGCTCCCTCGATCTTGACGGCATCCGCTCCGCCCTCGCGCACGAAGCGGACGGCCGTCGCCACCGCCTGCTCGTCGCTGACCTCGGTCGATCCGAACGGCAGGTCGCACAGCAGCAGCGGCGTCCGCACCGCGCGGCGCACCGCTTTGCTCAGAACGAGCATCTCGTCGACGGTCACCGAGGTGGTGTCGGGGTGGCCCAGCACGACCTGCGCTCCGGAGTCGCCGACGAGCACGATGTCGACCCCGGCGCGTTCGGCGACGCGACCCGAGACGAAGTCGTACGCCGTGACCATGACGATCGGCGTCCCCTCGTCGGCGAGGGTGCGCAGGCGTCGCAGGGTTACCGGGGGAGTGGTCACGATGCGGGTCCTTCGATGCTGATCCGGTCGTCGACGCCGGGGGTGAGGGTGACGTTGTCGATGAGGCGGACCGGGCCGACCCGCACGGCCACGAGGAGCAGCGCCGCGCGGGTCACCTGGTCGACCGGCTCGAGTGCATCGGCGTCGACGGTCTCGACGTACTCGGCCGCGAGACCGGCGGCGGTGAGCTCGGCGTCGACCTCGGCGCGCAGGCGCCGGGAATCGCGGATGCCGTCGGCGAAGGCATCCTGAGCCCGCCGGAGCGCGCGCGGCACGACCGACGCGAGCTCGCGCTCGGCCGGTGAGAGCCGGGTGTTGCGGCTCGAGCGGGCCAGGCCGTCGGCGTCGCGCGAGGTCGGCAGCGCATGGATCGCGACGGGCAGTCCGAGGTCGGCGACCATGCGGCGCACGACCACCACCTGCTGCGCGTCCTTCGCGCCGAAGTAGGCGCGATCGGGCTGGACCGCGACGAGGAGCTTGGCCACGACCGTGGCCACGCCGTCGAAGTGGGAGCGGCCGCGGACGGCTCCCTCGAGGGTGCCGGTGATCGCCCCGCCGACCGAGACGGTGGTGGAGAACCCGGCCGGGTACATCTCGGCGACCGAGGGGGCGAAGACCAGGTCGGCGCCGGCGCGCGAGGCGAGGGCGACGTCGTCGTCCTCGGTGCGCGGGTACGCGGCGAGGTCGGCGGCCTCGCCGAACTGCGTGGGGTTGACGAAGATCGACAGCACCACGACCGCGTTCTCGGCGCGCGCGGTGCGCACGAGCGACAGGTGGCCCTCGTGGAGGGCTCCCATGGTGGGGACGAACCCGACCGAGTCGGTGCGGTGGGGGGCGAGGGCTGCGCGCAGGTCGGCGACCGTGCGGACGATGCGGGCGGTCATGACGGTGCCTCCGTGACGGCGGGGGACGGGGCCGGATGCAGCGGGCTCGCGGCGGTGCGGGGCGCGGCCGCGAGGTCGCGGGTGGCCTCGACGAGCGCGTCGAAGAGCGGCAGTCGTTCGGGGAGACGCTCGCTGACGGCCCGGCGCTGACGCGCGACCGTGGCATCGTCGCCGCGCGCGACCGGTCCGGTGAGGGCGGCAGCGGCGCCGTGCGCGGCCCAGTTGTCGACCGCGGCCCGCACGAGGGGAACCAGGGCGGATCGCTCGACGCCCGCGGTCGCGGCGAGCTGCTCGGCGATTCCCTCGAGCGTGACGAGGAAGTTCGCCGCGACCGAGGCGGCGGCGTGGTACGCGGGCCGATCCTCGTCGCGTACGTGCACCGTCGTCATCCCGAGGATGCCGGCGATCCCGGTGGCGACATCGAGGGCGGCGGGCGTCGACCCGGCGACGGCGGCCGTGACGCCCGCGAAAGAGGTGGCGGCGCCGGTGACCGTCAGCAGGGGATGCAGGCCGAAGGCCTCGTGCGGGTGAAGCACCGACAGGTCGAGCGCTCCCGAGAGGTGCCCCACCGTGCGGCCGGGCGCGAGCGCGCTCGCCGCCGTGGCGATCTCGGCATCGGGCACGGCCAGCAGCACGACGGGGGCGTCGGCTCCGGTCGCTCCCCGGCCCGCGGGACCGAGCACGCGGACGTCGGCGGCGCGGAGGGCGGCGACGAGAGCGCGGCCCATGCGTCCGTCGCCGACGACGAGGACGGGTCCGAGCGGGGCCCGAGGGGGAGCGGAGGGGAGCGGGTTCATGAGCGTGAGGCGGCGCCCTCACGGGCGGCTTCGCCGGGTTCCACCGTACCCGCTCGCGCGTCCGCTCGCGGGCGGTACGGCGCGGCTCAGCCCACCGTCGGCTGCTGCTGCGTGATGCAGTGGATGCCGCCGCCGCGGTCGAACAGCGGACGGGCGTCGACCGTGACCACGCGCCGGCCGGGGTAGGCCTCGCCGATGATCTCGCGCGCCCGCGCGTCCGCCGCCTCCTCGCCGAAGCCGCACAGGACGACGCCGTCGTTGGTGACGAGGTGGTTGATGTAGCTCCAGTCGACCCAGCCCTCTTCGTCGCGCAGCGTCGCCGGCGCGGGCACGCCGGTGATCGTCACCGCGCGGCCGAGCGCCGCGAACGCGTCGGACAGCTCTCGGCGCACGAGCGTCGACACCTCGAAGTCGGGGTGGGCGGCATCCGTCTGCTCGTGCACGAGCACGTGGTCGGGCGCGGCGAAGGTCGCGACGATGTCGACGTGGCCGTTCGTGCCGAACTCGTCGTAGTCGCGGGTCAGCCCGCGCGAGAGCCACACGGCATCCGTCGCTCCGATCGTGCGGGCCATCTCGGCCTCGACGCGGGCGCGGTCGGCGTGCGGGTTGCGGCGCGGGTCGAGCTGCACCGTCTCGGTGAGCAGCACGGTGCCCTGGCCGTCGACGTGCAGGCCTCCGCCCTCGGCGACGAGCAGGGAGTCGATGCGCTCGGCTCCGACGTGCTCGGCGATCACGCGCGCGAGGAGCGCCGACTTCTGCCACTCGGCCCAGTCGGGGGCGCCCCAGCCGTTGAAGATCCAGTCGACGGCGCCGAGGACGCCCGGGCGCTCCGGGTCGACGACGAAGGTGGGGCCCACGTCGCGCATCCAGAACTCGTCGAGGGGTGCTTCGACGATCTCGACGTCGGCGGAGAGCATGCGCCGGGCGCGCGCGATCTCGGTCGGGTCGACGACCATCGTGACGGGCTCGAACTGCGCGACGGCGTGCGCGACCTCGGTCCACGCGCGGTAGCCCTCCTCGCGGGTCTCGGCGCCCTCGCCGAGGGTGACGCCCTCGCGGGGGAACGCCATCCACGTGCGCTCGTGCGGGGCGGATTCGATGGGCATGCGCCACATGGCGGGCTCCTTGTCGGGGTCAGTATCCGGTGGTGAGAACGCGGTCCAGCGCGTCGACGAAGACGTCGACACCGGCGCGCGTGACCACCAGCGGCGGCTTGATCTTCAGCACGTTCTGGAAGTCGCCGGTCGGCTGCATGATGACGCCGAGCTCGAGCAGGCGGTCGCAGATCGCGGCGGTCTCGGCCGTGGCGGGTTCGAGCGTCTCGCGGTCGCGCACGAATTCGACGCCGAGGTAGAGCCCCGATCCGTGCACGGTGCCGATGAGCGGATGCCGCCCGCCGAGCTCTTCGAGACGGCTCTTCAGGTGCGCGCCGACGACCCGCGCGTTCTCCTGCAGGCCCTCCTGCTCGATCACGTCGAGCACGGCCATGCCGATGGCCGACGACACGGGGGAGCCGCCGGTGGACGAGAAGAAGTAGCCCTGGGTGCGGTAGCGGTCGGCGATCTCGCGGCGCGTGATCACGGCGCCGAGGGGGTGCCCGCCGCCGATCGACTTCGCGACCGCGACGATGTCGGGCACGGCGCCCTGCTGCTGGAAGCCCCAGAACCACTCGCCCAGGCGCCCGTATCCGACCTGCACCTCGTCGGCGATCGCGAGACCGCCGTGGCGGCGGATCGCGGCGTAGACCTGGGTGAGGTATCCGTCGGGCAGGGCGACGCCGCCGGCGTTGCCGAAGTACGTCTCGGCGATCATGCCCGCCGGCGGGCGACCGGATGCAGCGAGCTCGTCGATCACCGCGACGGCTTCGGGGGCGTACTTCGCGGCATCCGCCCCCCGGTGCTTCCCGCGGTAGGAGTTGGCGGCGTCGACCGTGTGCACCCACTCGGGGCGGGTCTCGAGCGCGAACGGGTTGTCGGCGATCGAGGTCGACACGGCATCGCTGGCGTAGGTCCAGCCGTGGTACGCCTCGCGCATCGCGACGATGTCGGGGCGACCGGTCGCGGCCATCGCCAGGCGGATCGCGAGGTCGGTGGCCTCGGAGCCGGAGTTGACGAAGAACACCGTGTCGAACCCCTCGGGGAGGGTCGCGGCGATCCGATCGGCGAAGTCGGCGATCGCGCGGTAGTGGAAGCGCGAGTTGGTGTTGAGCAGGTGCATCTGTCGCGCGCCGGCCTCGACGACGTGCGGGTGGGCGTGACCGACCGAGGCGACGTTGTTGACCATGTCGAGGTAGACGCGGCCGTCGACGTCGATCAGGTGCTCCCTCCACCCGCGTTCGATGCGCGGCGGGGTGCCGTAGTAGTGCTCCTGCACCTCGGCGAGCACTTCGTGTCGCCGGTGCAGCGAGTCGTCGGTCGCGGGAACGGGCGCGGGGACGCCGAGGACCGCACCGGGATCGCCGGCCACCTCCCGCCACGCGTCGGCGAGGGCGCGCGTGGTGCGCGGCGGCGGGACGAGTCCCTCGAACGCTCGGCGGGCCGAGAGGCGCACGCGCGCGGGGAGCACGCCCGCGGCGGGCTCCCCGTCGGCGGTGGTCCACACGAACTCGGCGGCCGCGTCGACGGCGGGGGCGAGCGGCTCGGCCGTCCACACGAGGATGTCGGTCGGCACCGTCTGCGCGGTCGAGGGGAGCGGGTCGACCGTGCCGGTCAGGCGCGCGCGCCAGGCGGGCACCGTCACGACGGCGGCGCCCGCGTCGAGAGCGGCGAGGGCGGCGGCGTCGAGCGTCGCGGCGTCGAGCCACGCGCCGGCGTCGTTGAGGGGCGACTCGGTCGAGGCGTCGAGCTCGACGTGCCGACCGAGGGCGGTGAGCGTCGATCCGGTCGCGACGGGCTCGACGCGGCGCGGCCGGCCGAGGGCCGCGCGGGTGGCGGCGGCGAGCACGGGGAGGGGGACGGATGCCGCCTGCTCGAGGATGCGGAACTCCCGATCGAGGGCGCCCGAGGCGTAGTCGTTCGCGTCGTCGAGGCGCACCTGCGCACGACCGCTCAGCACGAGCACCGCACCGCGGAGCACGACGAGCGGCCAGAGGGCGGTGATCTCGTCGTCGGTCAGGTCGCGGACGCGGTCGAAGGCGCGAATGGCGGGAAAAGCGCTCTCGGGTGTCGCGCCGTCGTGATGCAGCACCGACGACACGGTCACCGCGATCTCGCCCACGCGCCACGACGCGCACACGTCGCCGAAATCGATCACCGCGTCGGGAACCGTCGCACCGGGGGCGCGCAGCACGTTGTCGTCGGTGACGTCGAAGTGGCCGGCCTGCACCGGCAGGGCGTCGGCGACCGGGGCGAGCGCGGCGCGAGCGGCGTCGGCCGCGCGCTGCACGACCTCGCGCACCCCGACGTCCGGTTCGAGGGGCAGCAGCGTGTCGATCACGCGCGCGGCGTGGCGCAGGTCCCACTGCAGCACGCGGCCGCTCGCGGGATGCTCGAAGTCGGCGAGCGAGAGGCTCACCGCGCCGGCGAGGGCGCCGAGTCCCTCGACGACGGCGGGGGAGAGGTACCGCGAGCCCGTGAGGGTGCTCCCCGCGATGTTCTCGATCACGCGGGCGTGGATGCGGCCCTGCGAGCTCTCCCACCACGCCGACATCGCGCCGCGGGGTCCCTCGACGAGGCGCGGGATGCGCACGTACGGGCTGCGGTCGGCGACGAGGGCGGCCGCGGCATCCTGCATGTCGATCTCGGCCTCGCTGAACACCGGGTTGCTCAGTTTCAGCACGCCCAGCGGGAGCGATTCGCCGCGGCGGAAGACGCGGAAGTTCTGGTCCTGCTGACTGCCGAGCGCGTGCACGTCGATCTCGACGCCGAAGGCGTCGGCGAAGAGCGCGCGCACCTCGTCGTCGGAGAGCGTCGGGGTGGGCAGGTCGACCTGGCTGAAGTAGTCGAAGACCGGGATCGGTGCTGTTTCGCTCACGGGCTGTTCCTCGGGTGATTCGGGTGTCACAGGGGAGAGTCGGATGCCGTGCCCACGGCGCCGGCGACGGCTCCGCCGGCGTCGCGCACGGCGACGACGACGAGCGGGCCGGAGGGCGCGACCCACTCGCTCACGGGCTCACCGTACGCGTCGGCGGCGATGCGGGCCACACCGCTCAGGCGGTCGCCCTCGATCTCGACGTCGACCCGCACGCCGTCGACGTAGGCGGCGTGATCGACGGCGTGCGCGCCGGTGATCGACGCGGCGAAGCGCACGGTGCCACCCTCGTGGACGACCTCGTCTATGCGGACGTCGAGCTCTCCCTCGCCCGCCGGTCGCGGTTCGGCGAAGAGCGCCTCGTCGGGCAGGGCGGGCGTGCGGCCGGGGGCGGTGCGCCGCGCCCCGAGGCCGGCGATCGCGGCCCCCAGCTGCACGAGCCGGGTGTCGCTGTAGGCGGGGCCGGCGATAGTCAGACCCACCGGCATCCCGGTGTCGGCCATCGTGCCCATCGGAACGGTGACCGTGGGGATGCCGAGGTGGCGCGGCACGAGGTTGCCGTTCGAGACCCACACGCCGTTGCGCCACGCGATGTCGGCGGAGGCGGGGTTCACGTCCGCGTCGGCGGGACCGACGTCGGACTGCGTGGGGAAGACGACGGCGTCGATGCCTTCGGCATCCATCCACTCCTCGAAATCGACGCGCCGGGTGTGCTCGAGTCCGCGCAGGCCCTCCTCGAGGCTCTCGACCTCGCGCCAGTCGGGCCGCCACTGCTGAGCGCGGGCGACGTACTCGCCGATGTCGTACGAGATGTCGTAGTGCCAGATGCCGTACCGGTCGGGGAGTGCCCCGGGCGGGTGCGGGAAGATCAGCGCGGCGTCCGCGTCGGCGAGGCGGGGCAGCGCGGGGTCCGCATTCGTGCGCAGGAAGGTGTCCATGGCCCACACCGCGAGGTCGCCGACCTCGTCGTCGAGGAACTCCCGCGTCACGAATCCGCGGTCGAGGAAGTCCTCGTCGCCCTCGTGCAGCTTCTCGTACCGGTCGACGACCGGGAAGTCGGTCTCGACGACCTCGGCGCCCGCGGCCTCGAGGTCGGCGCGTAGGTCGTTCCACAGGCTCATGACGCTCTCGCGCGTGACGATCGGCGAGGCGTTGTGCGGATCGCCGTTGATGTAGATGCGCGGCACGGCGAAGCGCCGTCCGGCCAGGGGGAGCGGCTCCAGGTCGGCGAACGATGCGGGGCGCACCTCGGACGGCTGCGGCAGGGCGATGAACGGCTGCGTGCGCCAGAGGTCGCCCTCGGTCTGCGGGTCGTCGGCGACCACGGCATCCAGCACGTGCTGCATGTCGGCGATCGTGCGGGTGTGGGGGACGACGACGTCCATGGTGGGGACGAGCGGCCAGTTGCCGCGCACCGAGATGACTCCGCGCGAGGGGGTGTAGGCGACGAGGGCGTTGTGCGAGGCCGGCGCGCGCCCCGACGACCACGTCTCCTCGCCGAGACCGAAGGCGCAGAAGCTCGCCGCCGTGGCCGTGCCCGATCCGTTGGACGAGCCCGATCCGAACGCCGAGGTGAGGTAGTCGCCGTTGTACGGGGACTCGGCGCGTCCGTGCACGCCGCGCTGCATGCCGCCGGCGGCCATCGGGGGCATCGTGGTCAGGCCCAGGAAGACCGCTCCGGCCGCCCGCAGGCGCTCGATCGCGAAGGCGTCGTCTCCGGCGATGAGGTCGCGGAACGCGGGGGATCCGGATGCCACGGGCAGACCCTCGACGCGATAGCTGTCCTTGGCGGTGAACGGGATGCCGTCGAGCGGGCCGATCGCCTCGCCGCGGGCGCGGCGCCGGTCGCTCTCCCGCGCGTGCGCGAACGCGCGGGGATCGAGGACGGGGACGCTCTGCAGGCGGATTCCGGAGCGGTCGTACGCCGCGATGCGGTTGAAATAGCGGGCGACGAGCTCGACACTGGTGACGTCGCCGGCGTCGAGGGCGGAGCGCAGTCGGTCGATGTCGGCTTCGACGACGGTGAAGGCCTCGGTGGTCATGGCGAAAACCTACACCGTTTGTTTTACGGGGGCGAGAGGGAATTTCCGGCACCGGAGTGCTCGCGCCGCTCGCGGCAAGCGGTACCGCTCCCGCGTCCGCGCCTGACACGATGCGGGGATGGAAGCCCCCACCGACGAGCCCGCCCTGCTCCCCGATCGTCCGCGCGTCGACGCGCGTCGGCCCCTCGCCCTCATCGTGGGCGTCGTCGCCGCGGTGCTCTTCGTGGCGCTGCGTCTGGCCGTCGACCTCGACGGCGGCGCGCCCCTCGCCTTCGACGTGTGGTGGGACGACGCGATGGCCGCGCTGGCGAACCCCGTGCTCGTCATCATCGCCTGGATCCCCGCCACGGTCGGCGGGACGATCGGCATGATCGCGATCGGCGTCTCGACGACGATCGTCTTCCTGCTCGTCAAGCGGCCGTGGGACGCGCTGAACGTCGCCTCCGCGATCGCCCTCGTCGTCCTCATCGGCGCCCCGCTCGCCGCCGTCATCGCCCGCGCGCGCCCCTCCGACTCTCTCGCCGAGACCCAGGCGACCTCGTTCCCGTCCGGGCACACCGCCGTGGCGACGACCATCGCGGTGACCCTCGCGCTCATCCTGCGCCGCGGGTGGATCTGGGCCGCGGGTGTCGTCTGGGTGCTGCTGATGATGTGGAGCCGCACCTATCTGCACGCGCACTGGCTCTCGGATGTGACGGCCGGGCTGCTCGAGGGGGTCGCCGTCTCGACGCTGGTCTGGGCGCTGATCGAAGTGTGGCGCGTACGTCGCGCGCAACGGGTGGTCGGTGACGAGGGCTGAGCGCTAGCGTGCTCGGATGACTTCCGCCTCCGCCTCCGCGTCCGCCGCCGCCGACAAAGCGCAGGACTCCACCGCTTTCCGTGTCGCGGCCCGGATCGGCTACGTCGTCCTCGGCCTGCTGCACCTGCTCATCGGCGCGATCGCCGTCTCGATCGCGACCGGCGGCGGCGGCGAGAGCGCGGATCAGAGCGGAGCGGTCCAACAGGTGGCCTCCGCTCCCGCGGGCATGCTGCTGCTGTGGGTGATCGTCATCGGCCTCGCGGCTCTCGCGGTGTGGCAGATCGCCGACGCCGTGGCGGAGCGCGACCCCGACGCGAAGAAGCGCTGGGCGCACCGTGCGAAGTACGTCGGCACCGCCGTCGCCTACGGGGCCATCGGGGCCACCGCGTTGACCGCCCTGATGGGCGGGCGATCCGAGTCCGCCGACCAGTCCCGCACGATGAGCGCGCAGCTCATGGCGTCGCCGGGCGGCCTCGTCGTGCTGGTGATCATCGGCCTCGCGGTCGCGGCGATCGGTGTGGCCTTCGTCGTCCGCGGCATCACGAAGGCGTTCATGAAGAACATCTCCGCTCCCGGGGGCGCCGCGGGGCGCGGCATCCGGATCTTCGGCATGGTGGGCTACATCGCGAAGGGCATCGCGATCGGCGTGGCCGGCATCCTGTTCCTCGTCGCGGCCTTCGCGCACGACCCGAACGCGGCGGGTGGGCTCGATGCGGCCCTGCGCTCCCTCGCGGGACTGCCGTTCGGGCAGTTCGTGCTGTGGCTCGTGGGCGCGGGCCTCGTCGTGTACGGCCTGTTCTGCTTCGCTCGCGCGCGCTACGCGCGGATGTGAGCTCCGCTCAGTCCGTGCGCGGGCGCGGGCGCGCTCCGGCGATCAGCAGCGACAGACCCAGTTCGAACGCCCGCGTCGCGACCGGGTCGGCCGGGTCGTGCGCGTCGAGGGCCGCGTAGGCCGCGGCGAACCGCGGCACGTCCTGCTCCTGGCCGGTCGGGTCGAAGATGACGGTCGGGCCGCTTCCGTCGAGGACGCTGCCGAGGATGAACGACTCGAACGCCGTCAGCAGCGGGAGGATGTCGTCGCTCGTCCATCCCACGCGTTCGGCGGCGACGGCGAAGTCCTCGTACTGCGACATCAGCAGCGGTGCCGACGCGCGGTTGCCCATCAGCAGGGGGATCGCGCGCGGGTGCAGGCGGAACGCGTCGCGGTACGAGCGCGCCCACAGCAGCAGCCCCTCCTCCCACTCCCGATCGCGCAGGAACGAGGAGTCGATACGCGACGACACGATCGCCCGCACGTCCTCGATCAGGGCGGCGAGGTTGGGGACGTGGTTGTACAGCGACGTGGGGTGCACCTTCAGGCGGTCGGCGACGCGGCGGATGCTCGCTCCCTCGCTGCCGTCGCGGTCGACGAGGGCGAGGGCGGCGCGGGCGATCGCGTCGCGGGAGAGCTTGGGCTGGGTCGGCCGGGGCACGGCGGGGCCTTTCGGTGGGGTTCGACCACGCTACGCGATGCGGCGTGTTTCGGCCGTGTAAGGCATTCGTGACGAGTTGTCGACGCCGCCGACGATGCGCGCGAAGACGCCGTAGCGTTCTTGAAACCTACGCTGTATGTTTCTCGCAGCCCGGGATTCGAGGAGGTTTCCATGGCTGCCATCGTCTTCACGGGCGGCGCGATCCGGATCGACGGACGCTCACCCGACGTCGACCGGCTGGCGGTCGTCGACGGCGTCATCGCCGAACCGCGGCATCCGGTGCCCGCCGAGGCCGAGCACGTCGACCTCGAGGGCGGGCTCCTGCTCCCCGCGTTCCGCGACGGTCACGCCCACCCCCTCCTGGCCGGGCGCGAGCGCACGGGACCCGCGCTCCGCGACGCCGCCGACGTCGACGAGATCGTCGGCCGCGTCCGCGCGTGGGCGGCCGCGTCCGACGCCGCGTGGCTCGTCGGCGGCAGCTACGACGCCACCATCGTCGAGGGCGGCCTGTTCGACGCGCGCTGGCTGGATGCGGCGACCCCCGATCGCCCCGTCGTTCTGCACGCCTGGGATTACCACACCGCCTGGGTCAACACCGCGGCGCTGCGCGCGGCCGGAGTGGATGCCGACACCCCCGACCCCGCGCTCGGCCGCATCGTCCGGCGGGCCGACGGGTCGCCGTCGGGCACCCTCGTCGAACGACCCGCCATCGACCTCGTGCTCGACCACGCCCCGCGCCCCGCGGAGGAGGACGACGTCGAGGCGCTCGCCGCGGCCACCGCTCACCTCGCGGCGCAGGGCATCGCGTGGGTGCAGGAGGCGTGGACCGAGCCGCACGACGTCCCCGCCTGGATCGCGGCCGCCCGCGCCGGGCGACTCGCCGTCGACGTCGACCTCGCGCTGCGCGCCGACCCCACCCGCTGGCCCGCCCAGGTGGACGAGATGCGTCGCCTCGCCGCGCGGATCTCGGCCGAACCCGGTCTGACCTGCCGGACGGTGAAGTTCTTCGTCGACGGCATCCTCGAGAACCACACCGCCCACCTGCTCGAGTGCTACCACGACGCCCGCACCCGCGGCCTGCCGAACTGGCGACCCGCGGAGCTGGCCGCGGCCGTGGCGCAGTGCGACGCGGCGGGCTTCGACGTGCACCTGCACGCCATCGGCGACGCCGCCGTGCGCGCCGCGATCGACGCGGCCGAGGGCATCCGCGACAGCCTCCGCCGCGGCCGGCGGTTGACCATCGCCCACGCGCAGGTCGTCGACCCCGCCGACCTGCCGCGCCTGCGCGACCTCGACGTCGGCTTCTGCTTCCAGCCCCAGTGGGCGATGGCCGACGCCGTGATGACCGAGCTGACCCTGCCGCGGCTGGGACCGCACCGCGAACGCCAGTACCGCATGCGGGCGGCCCACGACGCCGGGGCCCGCCTGAGCTTCGGCAGCGACTGGCCCGTCACCTCTCCCGACGTCCTCGCGGGCCTGCGCACCGCCGTCACCCGCCAGGACCCCGACGGGCTCCCCGCCGGCGGCTGGCAGCCCGAGGAACGACTCACCCTCTCCGACGCCATCGACGCCGCCACGAGCGGCGTGGCCCTCCAGGCCGGCGATCACGATAGCCGCGGCACCCTGCGTCCCGGCATGATCGCCGACCTCGTCTGGCTCGACCGCGACATCCGCAGCGGCCCCGCCGACCGCATCGCCGACGCCCGCATCCGGGGCACGTGGCGACGCGGCATCCGCACCTTCCGCGACGTCGCCGCGACGGCCGCCCACTGATCCCGAACAGGAACCCGATGTCCGCAACCGACACCTCGCTGCGGCGAGTGATGGGAGTGCCCTCCCTCGTCATCTTCGGCCTGGCCTACATGGTGCCCCTCACCGTGTTCACCACGTACGGTCTCGTCGCCGTCACCACCGGCGGTCACGTGCCGACGGCCTACCTCGTCACGCTCGTGGCGATGCTCTTCACCGCCTTCAGCTACGCCGCGCTCGTGAAGGCCTTCCCCCGCGCGGGCAGCGCCTACACGTACGCCCGCCGCGCGTTCGGGGGACACGTCGGCTTCCTGACCGGGTGGTCGCTCATGATCGACTACCTGCTGCTCCCGCTCATCAACTACGTGCTGATGGGCATCTACCTCAACGCCCAGCTCCCCGGCATCCCGCCCTGGGTGTTCGCCCTCGCGGGCGTGCTCCTGATCACGGGACTGAACATCGTCGGCATCACCGTCGTGCGCAACGCCAACCTCGTGCTCGTCGGCCTGCAGCTCGTCTTCGCCGCCGTCTTCGTCGTGTGCGCGGTGCTGCACGTGCTGCAGAACCCCGGCGTCTCGCTCCTGCAGCCGCTGTACGACGCCGGTCTGACCTTCCCCGGTCTTCTCGCCGGTGCCGCGATGCTCGCCCTGTCGTTCCTCGGCTTCGACGCCATCTCGACGCTCTCCGAGGAGGCCCGCGACGCGCAGCGCACCGTGCCCCGCGCGATCATCCTCACGACGGTCATCGGCGGGCTCATCTTCACGGTCATCGCGTACGTGTCGACCCTGGTCATCCCGAACGTCGCGGATCTGGAGAACCCGGATGCCGCGGCCAACCAGATCATGGAGGTCTCGGCCGGTCGCTGGCTCGAGGTCTTCTTCCTCGTCGCCTACATCGCGGGCTGCATCGCGGCGGCGCTGGCCTCGCAGGCGAGCGTCTCGCGAATCCTCTTCGCGATGGGCCGCGACGGGGTGCTGCCGCGCTTCTTCGCCCGGCTGAGCCGCCGTTACCAGACCCCGATCGGTGCGGCGCTGTTCGTCGGCGTCGTGTCGCTGGCCGCCCTCTTCGCCGACCTCAACACGGTCGCCTCGCTCATCAGCTTCGGGGCTCTCGCGGCCTTCTCGCTCGTCAACCTGTCGGTCGTGAAGCACTTCCTCTTCGACGAGCGACGCCGCGGGGCGGCGGCCATCGTGCGGTTCGGGGTGCTCCCGGGCCTCGGCTTCGCCCTCACCGCCTGGCTGTGGTTCAGCCTGTCGCCGCTGGCCCTCACGGTCGGGCTGGTGTGGATCGGCGTCGGCATCGTCTGGCTCGCCGTGCTCACCCGCGGCTTCCGCCGTCGCCCGCCCGAGGTGGAGTTCGACGACGAGGCCCCGGCTCCGGAGCGGGTGATCGCCTGAGCGGTCGCCGGTGGGCGCGCGCAAGCGACGCCCACCGGCGCCTCACCAGGCCCCGGCCTGGTAGTGCGACTGCACTTCGGCGGGCGTGAGGGCTCGCGTGTAGACGGCGCCGTACTGCAGGTTGCCGACGAAGTTGGTCGGCGGGGGAAGAACGGAGAGACCCGCATCCGGCCAGTACGTGAGTCGCCCGCACCCGAACCGCCAGTACCCGACATAGTTCTGAGCGCTGGTCGAGGGATCGCTGCCCACCAGCACGCCGTCCACGTAGAGAGCGGTGCCCTGGGCCGAGAGCGTCGCGACGACGGCATGCCAGGCCCCGTCGGCGTAGGAGCGACCGGGAGGGGTGACGATGGACATGAAGTAGTTCGGGAAGGTGCCGAACACGACTCGGCCGGCCGTGTCCAGGTAGATGTGGCGGTCCCAGTAGTCGGGGTCGAGGGCGATCCCGTTTCCGTTGCCGAACCCGGCGATCTTGCCGCTGGGACGGGTGGTCGTGGAGAACCAGACCTCGAGCGAGAACGATTCGGGGTCATTCACGGGATTGGGGACGAGGAGGCACTGCGAGCCGCTGAACCGGGTGGATCGGGCGGGGACGTCGTGCCGGCATCCGATCGAGGCCGTCGTCACGGGCGGCAGCGACCACGTCCCGGTGCGGCCGTTGCCCGAGATGTCGGTCTCGCCGGTGCCGGTCGTGCCGCCCATGGCGTACGCGGCGTAGACGTCGGCCGGTACCGGGGTCGCCACGCGCGAGACGGCGTCGCGGCAGGTGCGCGGCGCGACTCCCGCGGTGTCGGCCGTGTTCCTCACCGACGCCGAGAAGACGGCTCCGGAGGTCGACAGGGTGGTCAGCGCGATCACCGCGAGGATGGTGAGCAGCGTCAGGGGGAGCAGCACGGTCCGCGCGCGGCGGTCGGGGCGCTCTCGACGCCCGTCGGGCGGGGGATCGTCGTCGGGGCGGATCGCGAGGGAGGCGAGGAAGGGCGTCAGGCACAGCAGGCACAGCACGACGCGGGTCACCAGATCGGGGTCGGGGACCGCCGTCAGCGAGAACAGGCCCGAGGGCAGCTGGTCGGTGGTGAGGACCACGGCGTGCTGACCGCTCGTCAGTCGGGTGGATCCGGCCAGCACCGGCAGGATGCCGGTGTTGACGACGTTCATGAGTGCTCCGGCGCCCGCGTCGGCGGCCCGGAAGTCCAGCAGGCGCAGGTTGAACCAGGGGCGCAGCCAGAGCGTGACCGCGGTGAGCGTCACCGCCCATCCGGTGAGCCGCACCGCCCAGGACCACGACGCGCGCCCGCGGCGGAGGCGGGCGACGACCTCGACGACGGCCGCGCCGAGCAGCAGCCACGGCGCCGCCAGGGCGAGGAACCCGATGCCGGGGACGATGGCGATCGCCGAGCCGACGACCTGGTCGGCCGAGAGGGCCCAGGCGTCGTCGGCGCCGTTCAGATCGCCCCGCGTGCGCAGGACGCCGTCGTGCTCCGCGACGAGACGGTGGGTGACGGTGCGCCCGTCGACCTCGAAGGTGATCACGTCGCCGACGGCGTAGTCCGCGGACGGGCGCACCACCACGAGCGAGCCCACCGGAGCCGCCTCGGCCATGCTCGGCGTCTCGACGACGAAGGCCCGAAGGCCCCCGGCGACGCCGACGACCGCGGTCGCGATGGCCAGGACGGCGATCGCGACCGCGGCGATGAGGGCGGCTCGACGTCGCGCGCGAGGGCGGGGTGCGTCGGGAAGTCCGCTCACGCGCTCGCGCGGGGGATCACGACGTGAAGGTCCAGGTGAGCACCTGCGAGACCTGGAGGTTCGAGTAGGTGCCGCCGATGGAGGACGGGAGCGTCACGGCGAACGACACGGGGATCGTGGTCCCCGCGGTGACGCCGGTCGAGCCGATCTTGTTCAGCACGTCGATCGAGGCGGTGAGACCCGCGAGCGTGCCGGAGTAGAGCGTCGACGACCCCGAGGTGATCGCGACGGTCATCTGCGAGCAGAGGTCGCTCGCGGTGCCGTGACTGGTGGCGCTCGCCGCCTGGGTGCAGGTGCCGGGCGTCAGCGAGAAGGCCGTGGCCTTCACCGATCCCGTGTTGGTGATGTTGACGCTCGTGGTCACGGTCTGGCCGGGCGTCATCGTGACGTTGCCGCCGTACTTGTTGATCGTCGAGCAGGTGGCGGAGTTCGTCGACACCGATCCGCCGTCCGTGCTGTTGCAGACCGTCGTGCCCGCCGAATCGGTCTCGCGCATCGTGAGCGAGCCGGCCCCGGCGGTGTCGACGGTGTTCTGGATGGAGGCCGTGAACGCGGCCACCGTCGGGGAGAGGCCGAGCGCCAGGATCAGCGAGGCGAGGCTCCCGGCGAGGACGACGGGCAGGGCGAGCCGACGGCGTCGTCGCGCGGACGGGGCGGGGGTGGATGAGGTCACGGGAACTCCTAAGCGATGCCGCGGATGAGGGGTGTGCACGCTCATCACACGCTGCGCCGGGAGGGCTCGAGATCGCGCCGCGATCGAGGGAGGCGGGGTGTCGTCGCCCCCGCCGCGACCGGCCGCCGGAGGCCGGGACGCCGCACGCTGCGGCGCCGCTGGAGGATTCGCTCTTGAACTCACCCCGAAGGCGGGGAGGAGTCGCCTCGCTGCGGGCGTTGTTCTCTCCGCCCGCACGCCCTCGGTTCTCAGGGGGTGAGGACCGTGACCCCCGCCTCGGCGAGGGCGGCGGCCAGGTCGCGGGAGGGAGGAGCGTCCGTGATGAGGTAGTCGGCCTTCTCGAGCGGGGCGATCTGGGCGAACAGGCGACGGTCGAGCTTGGTCGAGTCGGCCAGGATCGCGATGCGATCGGCCTTCTGGATCATCTCGGTCATCATCGTCGCGTCGCCCAGGTTGCTCGTGGAGAACCCGGACGCGTCCACGGCGCCGACCGCGATGAGCGCGTAGTCGGCGCGGATGTCGACATCGGGGGCGTGGGAGTTGGTGGCCAGGGTCACCGGTCCCGTGGTCGCCTGCGTGATGGTGCGGACGGCGCCCCCGAAGATGAACAGGTCGCGGAACGCCGACGGCGAGATCTCGGCGGGGATGCGCAGATTGTTCGTCGCGATCGTCAGGTCGCGGTGGTTGCGCAGTGCGCGGGCGACGGCGAGCGTGGTCGTGCCCGCGTTGAGCATGAGCACCGACCCGTCCTCGACGAGGTCGACCGCGAGCGCGGCGATGCGCTCCTTCTCGGCGATCTGCATCTGCGATCGCACGTCCAGCCCGCGGTCCCGTCCGGGGACGGACATGGCGCTCACCGCGCCGCCGTGGGTGCGGACGACGATGCCCTCGCGGTCGAGCTGATCGAGGTCGCGGCGCACCGTGTCGATCGAGACGCCGAAGTGCGAGGCGAGGTCGACCACGGTGACCTGCCCGGAGTCGGCGACGTACGCGGCGAGCTCCGCCTTGCGGCCGGCCGGCAACCGCCTCTTCGTCGTGGCTGTGGATGCGTCCATGCGGTCATCTCTAGCACAGCACGGCAACGGAATCCGCAGAATTCATCCGAAAACAGCAAGGAACAGCAGGAAAGCCCGTAGTTCCGCCGGATTTCCTGCGCTTGGATGCCGCAATTGTCACGAATCTGCATCGGAACCTTGACCGACCCCGCAAGACAGCGCATACTCATGCTGAAAGACGCAAGAACGCGCAGAACAGCGCGAAATGCAGCAGATCTCAACGAGGAGAAACGATGGACAACAGCGGGCGCCGGCGTCGGAACGCCATCAAGCTCGTCGGTGTCGCAGCAGCGGCCACGACCCTCCTGGCCATGGCGGGGTGCTCGTCGAACACCTCGGCCACCTCGGCCGACGGGGACGTCACGATCGAGTTCGCGCAGTGGTGGGAGCCGGAGCTCGGCGACGGCCAGTTCCGCGGTCTCATGGACCAGTTCGAGCAGGAGAACCCCGGCATCAAGGTCGATCTGGTGAGCGGACCCTACGCGTCGACGAAGGAGCAGCTCTTCGCCGGAGCCGCCTCGGGGACGATGCCCGACGTCGTCGGCCTCGACGGCGCCTGGGTCAGCGACTTCGCCAAGCAGGGCGTCATCGCCGACCTGTCGAAGCTCATGAGCGACTCCGGATACGACGAGAGCCAGCTCGCCAGCCAGATCAAGGTCGACGGCAGCACCTACATGATCCCGGTCGTGAACTTCGTCTACCCGATGTTCACCAACGACGGCCTCCTCTCGCAGGCGGGCGTCTCGGCCCCGCCGTCGACGCGCACCGAGTTCGCCGACGCGGCGAAGAAGATCAAGGCGCTCGGCGGCGACGTCTCGGGCTGGGTTCTCCCGCTCTCGCTCGAGGCCCCGAACGGCGTCCAGAACGACGTCATGTCGTGGGTCTGGGCCTCGGGCGGATCGATGCTGAAGGACGGCCAACCCGACCTGACCAACTCCGACGTCTCGTCGGCGACCGACTACATCCAGCAGCTCTGGGACGACGGCGTCATCGCCCCCGGATCCTTCACCATGAAGGAGCAGGACAAGGTCGAGGAGTTCACCAACGGCCGCGTCGGGATGATGATCGACTCGCTCGCGCACATCAACCTGATCCGCGAGTCCAACCCCGACCTGAAGTTCTCGATCTCGGCCATCCCGGCCGAGGACGGCTTCTCCGGCGAACGCGGCATCCCCTACGCCTCGTGGGGCATCGGCGTGGCCGAGAACTCCGAGCACAAGGATGCCGCCTTCAAGCTCGTGCAGTTCCTCATGAGCAAGGACGTCAACAGCGAGCTGTCGACGATGGCGAAGGCCTTCCCGGGCAACACCGAGAGCGTGCCCACCTTCGTCGAGGACGACGAGCTGTTCAAGACGGCCTTCGACATCTACAAGAAGGGATACCCGGCGAACGAATTCACCGGTCTCCCCGTCGCCGAGGAGCTCATGCGCCAGTTCGGCGAGCAGTTCCAGTCCGCGCTCGACGGTCAGCAGTCCATGAGCGACGCGCTGAAGAAGTCGCAGGACGAATGGACGTCGGAGTTCTGATCCGACCCTGATCCGGGATGCCGCACCGCCCGCGCGGGTGGTGCGGCATCCCGCTCATCGAAAGCCGCACACCATGACCATGCGCACTCTCACTCCCCCCGACACCGAGGTGATCGTCACCGGACGACCCGCCTCGCGCCGCACCCGCCAGCTCCGCAAGGCCGGCGAGGCGTACGTCTTCCTGTCGCCCACCCTGATCCTGCTGTTCGTCCTGATGATCGTCCCGATCGTCATGGTCATCGGCTACTCGTTCCAGGACAACGTCATCCTGAACAAGAGCCCCGACCTGGTGGGCGTAGACAACTACGTCGCGATCCTCACCGACCCGGGCTTCTGGAAGGCCACGGGCAACACCCTCTTCTTCACGTTGACCAGCGTCGCCGCTCACCTCGTCCTGGGCCTCACCTTCGCGATGCTGCTGAACAGCCGGCTCATCGGCGCCGTGCCCCGCGCCGTGTTCCGCGGCCTCTACGTGCTCCCCTGGCTGTTCACGGTCGCCGTCATCGCGGTGCTGTGGCGCATGCTGCTCGCCCCGAACGGCATCGTCAACTTCCTCCTGAACACGAACATCGAGTGGCTCGCGTCGCCGCAGCTGGCCCTCGGCACGGTCACCTTCATCAACATCTGGGCCGGCTACCCGTTCTTCATGGTCAGCCTGCTCGCGGGCCTGCAGGGCATCCCGAGCGACCTGTACGAGGCCGCCACCGTCGACGGGGCGAGCCCCGCGCAGCGGTTCTGGAACGTCACCGTCCCGCAGCTGCGTCCGATCATCGTCAGCCTCGTGCTGCTCGACCTCATCTGGACCTCCCAGCAGTTCGCCCTCATCTGGCTGACCACGGGCGGCGGTCCCATCGACGTCACCGAGATGCTCAGCACCTTCACCTACAAGCTCGCGTTCGCGAAGTACGACTTCTCCATGGCATCCACCTCGGCGGTGCTGGTGCTGGCGATGTCGATGATCATCGCGGTGCTCTATGTCCGCCACCAGAAGGCGAGGGACTGACATGGCCCTGACCACCCCCGCGCGGCCGCGCACCGCGGCCGCACCCGCGCCCCGGCGCACGACGAACAGCCGCACGCGTCGCCGTCTCGCCCAGGTCGGCGTGCTCGTCGGCCTGCTGATCGGAGCGGTCTTCGCCGCCGGTCCCGTGCTGTGGATGCTGTCGAGTTCGTTCAAGTCGAACACGCAGATCTTCGAGCTGCCGCCGCGCCTGATCACCGACACCTTCTCGTTCGACGCGTACGCGTCGATCTTCACCAACCCCGAGACGGTGCGGTTCTTCATCAACAGCTACGTCGTGGCCGGGGCCGTGACGATCCTGACGCTGCTCGTCGCCATCCAGGCCGCGTACGCGTTCAGCCGCTTCGAGTTCCGCGGCAAGCGCATCGTCAACGTCATCATCGTCAGCGTCCAGGCGGTGCCGCCGATCACGCTGCTCATCCCGTACTTCGGCCTGATGGTCGGGCTGGGGCTGTACAACACCTACCCGGGCCTGATCTTCACCTACATGGTGTTCACGCTGCCCTACGCGATCATCATGATGACCGGCTACTTCAACACACTCCCCAAGGAGCTCGACGAGGCCGTCCGCGTCGACGGGGCCGGCTCCTTCACCGCCCTGTGGCGCGTCCTCGTGCCGATCTCGATCCCGGGCATCGTGTCGGTCGGCATCTACACCTTCATGATCGCGTGGAACGAGTTCCTGTTCGCGCTCACCCTCACGCGCACGATCGACATGCGCACGGTGCCCATCGGCATCCAGCTGCTCATGGGACAGCACTCCTACGAGTGGAACCAGATCATGGCGATGAGCATCCTCGGCTCGATCCCGGTGCTGGTGCTCTTCCTCTTCTTCCAACGCTTCTTCATCAGCGGCCTCACGGCCGGCTCCGTGAAGAGCTGATCCCGCCTACCCAACCCCGAACAAGGAGAAATCCGTGCTTTACACCGGCAAGTCCATCCTCGACGTGGCGAACGCCCACAGCTTCGCCATCCCGGCCTTCAACATCAGCGACTGGGCGATGTTCACCGGGATCATGGACATCAGCGAGGAGAAGAACGCTCCGGTCATCATCGCCATCCACCCCGACGAGGTCTCGCACATCACGACCGACCTCATCCCCGCGATGCACGCCCGCGCGCACCGCTCGAGCGTCCCCGTCGCGATCCACTGGGACCACGGCGGAACGTACGAGCAGATCGTCGCCGCGATCCAGGCGGGCTTCACCTCGGTCATGATCGACGCGTCGCTGGAGCCGTTCGAGCAGAACGTCGCCCTGACCCGCAAGGTCGTCGAGGCGGCGCACGCCGTGGGCGTGCAGGTCGAGGGCGAGCTCGGCACGATCGGCGCGAACGACAGCTACGGCGAGTCGGGTGCGGCCGAGATCATCTACACGAACGTCGACGACGCGGTGCGCTTCGTCGAGCAGACCGGCGTCGACAGCCTCGCGATCGCCATCGGCACCTCGCACGGGCTCTACCCCTCCGACAAGAACCCCGAGCTGCGCCACGATCTGCTCGAGCAGATCAAGGCGGCCGTCGGCATCCCGCTGGTGCTGCACGGCGGATCCAGCAACCCGGATGCCGAGCTCTCGCGCGCCGTGTCGCTCGGCATCAACAAGATCAACATCTCGAGCGACATCAAGGTGGCGTACCACGACCGCATGCGCGAGGTGCTCGGCACCGACCGGCGCCTGCGCGAGCCCAACGCGATCCAGCCCGAGTGCATCGCGGCGATGAAGGTGACCGCGGCCGAGAAGATCGACCTGTTCGGCGCCGCCGGCAAGGCCGACCTGTACTGACCGGAGGATGATCGGCGCCATGGCAGATGACCTCGTCCTCGGACTCGGCGGCACCGTCGACTACGAGATCCGATGGGATGCCGCCGTCCTGTCCGCGCTCGCGGAGGGGTACGGCATCCGTTCCGACGAGCTGACCACCACGACGCCGATCATCGACGAGCGGGCGCTCGTCGTGACGGTGCTCGCCTTCCTCGCCACGGGCGGGGGAGGCGAGCGCTTCGTCCTGTCCAGCGACATCGTCGAGCGCTTCGCCGCGCACTTCGAGGTCGAGACCACCCTCGGGGGGACGGGGGTGCGGGCCGGGATCGCCCTCGACCGCATCGGCGTCCCGACCGTGCAGCACCTCGTGAGCATCGACGAAACGGTGCGGCGGCTGCTCCCGCGGTCGATGCGCGTGGTGTCGTCGGCCACGCGCGACACGCTCGACCCGCACCTGATCGTGCAGTACCCCGCGGGCGCGATCGTGCGTCTTCTCGACGGGGAGGTGAGCGCGCCCTCGTCGAACCGGATCATCTTCGCCAACGACGCCCCGAACCGCGAGATGGCGATCGCCCCCGCCCTCGGCGACGCGCTCGCGGACGCCGCGGCCTTCCTGGTGTCGGGGTTCAACACGATGCAGGATGCCGACCTGCTCGCCCACCGGCTCGACGACCTCGTCGCGGCGATGGAGAGGCTCCCCGCGGAGGCTCTCGTCTACTACGAGGACGCCGGGTTCTACCGGCGCGAGCTGTCGGCCGTCGTGCGTGCGCGCCTGCTCTCGCGCATCGACGTGTACGGCATGAACGAAGACGAACTGCAGGAGTACCTCGGCCGCGCGGTCGACCTGCTCGACCCCGACGACGTCGTCGCGGCGCTCGCCGAGGCGCACGAGCTCATCCCGGCTCCGGCGCTCGTGGTGCACACGAAGTACTGGGCGATCGCGGTGGGGCCGCGGGCCGCGATCCATCGGGCCGCCCTCGACAGTGCGGTGCGCACCGCGGCCGCGCGCTACCGGTGGGGTGATGCGTGCACCGCGGCCCACCTCGACGACACGGCGCGCCTCGCGCGTCACGCCGGGGGAGCGGCGGTGGTCGCCGCCGCCGAGCGGCGGTTGCCGGCGATCGGCGTCGCCGCGCACGTGGTCGACACCCCGCATCCCACCACGATCGGCCTCGGCGACACCTTCGTCGGCGGGTTCCTGGCGGCGGTTCCCTCCGCGGCCCGCCGCGCGACCGCGGTCGCCCTCGAGCGGGCTCTCGACGCGGCGGCGACGATCGCGCGTTGAGCCGCGCGCCGAGATGCGCCGGCCGCCCCGGCGGCGGGTGCGCGGTTCAGCGCGTGGCGGTCGCGGCGTCGGGGTCGGAGAACGGGCCGCACGCCGCGATGACTCGGCGCAGCGCGACCGCGGCCTCCCACGCGTCGAGGGGTTCGTCGTCGGCGTCCACCCGTCGGAGGTGCCGCGTGTAGGCGGTGAGCGCGGCCTCGGACTCGCGCAGCTGAGCGGCGGTGCCCTCGGGCTCGGGAGGGGTGGTCACCAGTCGCGCCACCGCGCGGACGGCCTCGGCGAGGACGCGGCGCGCCTCGTCGGGGAGGCGCGCGTCGACGTCGGATCCGCCCGTGAGCCGTGTCAGGGCGGCGGCCAGTTCGCGCGTGGCGTCGGCGGTGCCGGTGAGCGCGTCGAGGCGTCGCCGCCCGAGGTCGCGCGGGGCCTGCAGTCGGCGCCCGCGGGGGTTGTAGCGGCGGCTCTCATCGGCCAGCTCCACCTCCTCGCGCACGTCGGTCAGCGTGCCCGTGAGGCCCGCGGTCGCCTCGTCCGCGGCGGAGGGGTCGAAGGCGTGGCCGGCGAGGGCGTCGGCGATGCGGTGCAGGGCGTCGCCCAGATCGTCGCGCAGTCGGGTGAGGCGATCGTCGGCCCGCTCGACGCGCAGCGGAGGGACGACGACGAGGTTCACCACGACGCCCACGAGCACTCCGAAGGCCATCGTCATGAGGTACGACGACGAGTAGCCGTCGGGGTCGGCCCCGCCCAGCAGGAGCACGAAGAGACCGGCGACGGCGACCCAGTCGCGGCCGACGCCGAGCGCGCGCACCCCCGCGAGGAGCACGCCGACGAGGATCACGGTGGCGACCGCGACGATGCGCGGCAGACCCGTGCCCACCACGGCGAGCGAGACGAGGCCCAGGCCGATGCCGAGTGCCAGACCCACGACGGCCTGAACGCCGCTGGAGGCCGAGCGGGCCACGGTCGGGTACATGCTCACGAGCACGCCGAGCGGCGCGTAGTACGAGTACTCGCTCTGCGCGAACGGGACGAGGGGCGCCAGGTACCAGGCGAGGGCCGCGGCAGCGGCGGTCTTTGCCGCCAGCAGCAGCCGATCGGCCGTGACGGCATCCGCCCACCATCGTCGAGGATCGAGCGCGGGCGGGACGGTCCGGCGCGCGGAGCGCGTGCGGGGGCGAGTCGGCACGTGTCCATGCTCGGTTGCGGACGAGCCGGTGTCCCGGGGGTTGCCCCGCTTGCGGCTGCGGGTTAGGTCAGCGGCCGGGGCGGTAGGCGTCCCACAGCACGTGCGCGTGCCGGGCCTTCGCCTGCTCCACGCCGTCGTCGTCGTTGCGCGCGGCGCTTACCCACTCCGCGAGTCGGCTGGCGACGGCGCCGAGCACCATGCGCACGTCGGCGTGACGAGCGGGCGGGACCGCGGCCTCGTCCGCCGGCATCCGCCCCTTCGCCGGAAGGTCGTCGGCGATGTGGCGCTTCACGAGACGCGCGACGCCCACGGCGTGGCTGTTGACCACGCAGTGCGCGGCCCCCTCGATCTCCCACCGTCGCGCCGACCGGGCGCGCGCGACGAGGCGCGAGTGCAGGCGTCGCGGCGACGGGCGGTCGAACTCGCCGCGCACGAGGAGCAGGGTGGCCCGGCCCGCGCCGATCCGGTCCGAGATGCGGTAGCGCAGCATGTGCGGGAGGGTCTCGAGGAAGTAGAGCAGACCGCACAGCAGGTAGGCCGAGAGGGCGAGCAGGGCGATGTGCAGCGATTCGCGCACGGTCGACTGCACGAAGCGCACGGCCTGGACGAGGGCGCCCGACTCGGCTTCGTCGACGACCGGGCTCACCAGCACGGCGTGCGAGAGCGCGGGTCGACGGGCGAGAACCTCGGTCACGACCTGAGTGCCCATCGAGTGCCCGATGAGCACGGGGTCGGCCAGGCCGTAGTGGTCGAGCACCCCCTCGACCTGGTCGGCGAAGAAGGCGGCGGTGGGCGGCTGCCCGGATGCCGGCACCCCGGCGAATCCGGGGAGGTCGAGGGCGTAGACGTCGCCGTCCTCGGCGAGCAGCGGCGCGAGGAACTCGAAGTAGGTCGAGGCGACCCCGATGCCCGCGATGAGGACGAACGGGCGCTGCGACCCGGCGCCGGACGACACGCGCGTCACCCGCGTGCGCACGCCCGCCGCACGGTACGTCTCGACCTGCACGTCGACGGGGCGGGGGTCGGAGGCCATCGGACCAGGATGCCGTATCCGGCTGGGCGACCTGTCAATCCCGGGGTCCGCGCCCACCGCGGCGCCTAGCCTGCCGGAATGAGCGATACCTCCCGCGAAGAAGAGACCCTGGGTGCCGTCCGCGAGGGCGACAACCCCGCCGAGAAGGACCCGTCCGACTGGGTCACCGGCGACGAGCCGATGACCGCGCCCCAGCGCAGCTACCTCGACACCCTGGCCCGCGAGGCGGGCGAGGAGGTCCCGGCCGACCTCACCAAGGCCGAGGCCTCGGAGCAGATCGACCGCCTGCAGAACGAGACCGGCCGCTCCACCGAGTGAGCCGCCGCGGCACCGGTCCGATACCGGTGCACGAGGGCCGGGGCGTCCCGCGCGAGCCGATCAGGCCGTGTGCGACGCCCCGGCGTCCGCGGTCATGTCGTCGATGTCCTCCCGCTCGCCTCGCGCGATGTCGTCGAGGAAGTCGGCGACGATCCGACGCTCGGCCGGACCGAGCTTCGCCGCGGCGGCGACCGCGGAGGCCCGCCGCACCGAGAGGATGCGCCGGGCGGGGGACGACGCGTCGATCGTCTCGCGGACGACGATCGATCGACGATCTCCGGGGTAGGGCTCGCGCTCGACCCACCCCGCTTCGGCGAGGCGGTCGATCAGCGCCGTGGTGGCCGCCGACGAGATCCCCAGCATGCTCGCGAGCATGCGCGGGGTGACCGGCTCGTCGTCGGGCAGGCGCTGGAGGAGGAAGCGCAGGACCTTGGCGTCGTTGGGGCCGATGCCCAGGGACTGCAGGGCGACGCGCTCGGATGCCACGCCCGAGTCGGTGAGGTCGTTGAGGGCTTTGACGACGTCGTCCGTCGATGCCGTGTCGCTCATGTCCCTCCCCGTTGTCTCTCGGTGCGCTAGTGTCTCGACAGGCGATCAAGGCGACTGTCGAGTAGGTAGCTGATCTACTTACCATCGTACCTGTCCGCCATGCGCACCGGCAGGGGGCTGGACGCGGGCCCCTGTCATAAGATGCCCTGGTGGAAAACGGGTCCGAGACGTCGCGCTACTGGTACGGCGCGAGCGAAGAAGACCGTCGTCGCCGGGCCGTCGACGTGCTGCAGGCGTTCCGCGTCTACCGCGCCGCCGAGGTCGCGATGCGCCGGCGCACGCGCGAGTCCATGTCGATGGGCGAGAACGAGCTGCTCGTCCTGCGCTACCTGTTGAAGGCCGCCGGCCAGAACCGCCAGGTGTCGCCGAGCGAGCTCACCCGCTATCTCGGCGTCTCCACGGCGTCGACGACCGCGATCGTCGACCGGCTCGAGAAGTCGGGTCACGTCACGCGCGTGCCTCACCCGAGCGACCGGCGCAGCATCTTCATCGTCGCGACCGCCGCGAGCGACGAAGAGGTGCGCGCCACCCTGGGGTCGATGCACGCGCGCATGATGGCGGCCGTCGTCGACATGACCCCCGAAGAGAGCTCCGCGGTCATCGCCTGCCTGGGCCGGCTCCAGGATGCCGTCGACCAGGTCGACCCGCACCCGGTGGAGGCCGAGGCCGCTCGCTGAAGCCGTCGCGACCGCGCGGGAAGCATCGGCCCCTAAGAAGGTAGGCGGCCTTCTTTCCCGCGCAGCATTAGGCCGCCCGGCGCGGTCGTGAAACCATGAGGTCATGGACGAGAGCGCGGTGGATCGGATGCCGTCCGCGCGCGCGTCCGAGGCCGCGCACGTGGTCGACGGGGTCGAGGTCGCCTCGTTCCGCGGGGTGATCGATCGTCTGCGCGCGGACTACCCCGACGAGGACCCCGCGCACATCGAGACCGTCGTGCTGCGCGAGTGGGAGGCCTTCTCGGCCGGTCGGCCGCTGGTCGTCCCCACCGCGGTCGAAGAGGGCGCTCGCGAGATCCTCGACCAGCCGCTCGTCTGACTCAGGCGCCGGGATGATCCGGCTCGGGGACGAGGAGCAGGCCACCCGACGAGTTCGCCGACGTCGCGAGGGCTTCGATCCACGCCCGGCTGAGCAGCGCGGGCTCGGGGTCGTCGAACACGAACCTCAGCGGGATCGACGGGTGCAGCCAGACCGTGCTGCGGCCCACCTCCTGGCCGGGACCGTGCGTCCACGACAGGGTGAAGCTCTCCCCCCGCCGGAGCTTGGTCGCGATGACCACCTTGACGTGCGCGAGAGCACGATCCTCGATCTCGATCGGCGTAGCGACGTCGCCGTAGTAGAGCGTTCCCACACGGGCACGTTAGTCGCCCCCACGCCCGACGGGGGCCGGGGTTGCCCCGCGCGCGGGGGCGTGGCATCCCGGGCGTGCCCGCCGTGGTCGGCGATCGGGGGCGACGCGCTTCACGGACGACGCTGCGTTCCTCGACTAGGCTTCTGCGCATGGGCCGATTCATCTACGACACCGTCGCGAACGCCGTCGACATCGATGACCGCACGCTCGCGCACCTGCGCATCGTGGTGATGAACAAGCTGCGCCGCTCGGAGTCGTTCATGTTCGACGTCGAGGTCGGCGACGGCAGCGGCCGTCGCAGCTTCTGGATGCACCCCTCGGTGCCGATCCAGTTCCACTTCTACGGCAGCCGGCAGCCCCGCATCAACCGCGTGTGGGTCGAAGACCTCATGCTCGCGGCATCCGGCCCCAACGGTCTGGCCATCACGCCCGAGCCGAGCGAAGACGCCCACGTCGAAGAGGGCTGACCCCTAGCGCTTCTCGGCGTCCTGGGCGGGCGTGACGTCCTCGGGGACGAGCATGATGCCACCGGAGGAGTTCGCGGAGTCGGCGAGACGCTCGATCCACTCCCGGCTCAGGGTGGTCGGCTCGGCGTCGTCGAACACGAAGCGCAGGGGGATGGCGGGGTGCAGCCACAGCGTGCTGCGTCCGCGCTCCTCGTCGTCGCGGTGACGCCACGACAGGGTGAAGCTCTCGCCGCGGCGGAGCTTGGTCGAGATCACGACTTTCAGGTGGGCCAGAGCGCGGTCCTCGATGTGCACCGTGGTGCCGCTTCCGCCGTAGTGAATGGTCCCCATGGGCTTCACGATACGCCAGGGCGCCTCGGGATACGCCGCCCCCGATCCGGTGTCAAGACCACCGCCCGCGCGGCCGCCCCCTGAGACAGTGGAGGGAATGCACGGAAGGAGGCGCCGTGACACATCCCCCCACCCCTCGGAATCCCGAACCGGCGGGCGAACCCGATGATCTCCCCGAGGTCTTCCAGGGTCTGATCGGTATCGACGTCGTGGACGGCGAGCTCGTCCCGCGGGCCTCCGAGCCGCCGCGCCCCGGACCGCCCGCGTGACGCTCCCAGCGACCTCGTAGTCGTCGGGGTTAGCGTCGGAGCATGTCGGACCCGCTGGACGATCAGCAGATCACCGTCTCCGGTGCCGCCCTGCGAGCGCTGCGCGACGAGTTCCAACGCTTCCTCATGGAGTACCGCTTCGGGCTCGCCGAGGTCGAGACGAAGATCTCGATCCTGCGCGAAGAGTTCCAGGAGATGCACGCCTACAACCCGATCGAGCACGTCTCGAGTCGCGTGAAGTCGCCGGACAGCCTCGTCGACAAGGTGCGGCGCAAGGGGATCGAGACCGACTTCGACTCCATCCGCGCGGCGATCACCGACATCGCCGGGATCCGCATCACGTGCAGCTTCGTCGACGACGCCTACCGTCTGTCCGAGCTGCTGACGCGGCAGGACGACATCACGGTGCGCGACGTCAAGGACTACATCGCCGAGCCGAAGGCCAACGGGTACAAGAGCCTGCACGTGATCGTCGAGGTGCCGGTGTACCTGTCGACGGGGCGGGTCGACGTGCCGGTCGAGGTGCAGTTCCGCACGATCGCCATGGATTTCTGGGCGAGTCTCGAGCACAAGATCTACTACAAGTACGACCGCCTCGTGCCCGACGATCTGCTCGCCGAGCTGAAGAACGCCGCCGACACCGCGGCCGAGCTCGATGCCCGGATGGAGCGGCTGCACCGCGAGATCCGCGGACCGCGGCCCGGGATCGTCTCGCTCTGAGGGGTCGTGCCGCCGCGCCGATGCGGCACGACGGGCACAATGGGGGGATGAGCGACGACGCCGCCCGCCTCGACGAGGCCGCCGCCGAACTGCTCGCTCTGCCTCCCTCCCGCTTCACCGCCGCGCGCGCGGCGCGGGCCGCGTCCGCCGGGGGCGACCTCGGTCGCCGCATCGCGAAGCTGCGCAAGCCCACGGTCGCCGCGTGGGCGGTCAATCTGCTCGTGCGCGACGGACAGCTCGGCGAAGCCGTCGAGCTCTCGCGGGCCCTGCACGAGGCGCAGGACGATCTGGATGCCGCGGAGCTGGCCCGACTGGGACGGCAGCGCCGGCAGCTGGTGACCGCGCTCGCGCGGCGCGCGGGCGACCTGGCCTCCGAGGCGGGGACGCCGCTGAGCGCGGCGGTGACGGACGCGGTCGAGAAGACCGTCAACGCGGCGGTGGTCGATCCGGCCGCCGCGGCGGCCGTGCTGACGGGGCGGCTGGTCACCGCGATCGACCTGGCCGCCCTCGACCCGGGGTCGCTCGTCGACGCGGTCGCCGGATCGGTGCCCGACGCCGTCCCGGCCCCGGAGCAGGCGCCGCGCGACGACCTCGCCGCACGCCGTGCGCGCAAGGCCGCGGAGCGGGCGGTGCGCGAGGCCGAGCGCGCCCGGGCGGAGGCCGAGCGCGCGCGGTCCACCGCGGACACGCGCCTCGCCGCCGCGCGCGAGCACGCCGACCGCGTCCACGCCCGCGTCGACGGTCTGCGCGCGGAGCTGCGCCGGGCCGAGGCCGAGGCCGCCGCGGCGGACGAGGAGCAGCGCGAGCGCGAGAGCGCGAGACACGACGCCGAGACCGCCGTGCGCGAGGCGCTGCGCGCCCTCGAGAGCGCGGAGGCGGCTCGAGACGCGGGGGACGACGCATGACCGGGACAGGCACCGACGCCGCCGCCCTGTTCGCCTCCGCGCGGGAGCGTCTCGTCGACGCGCCGCGCGAACGCCTCGGCGACCTCCAGGAGGGGCGCCGCTTCCTCGGCATCCCGCGCGCCGCCCGCATCGTGCCCCGCGGCACCGCGTGGCATCTCGGCGTGCTGCTGCTGACCGACGACGCGGTGCTCGCGACCGGCGACATCGTGCGCTCCCGCGCGGAGGTGCGGCGCGGATTCGCCGCCGAGTCCCAGCGTCGCCGGGCCGAACTCGCGGCGGCGGCCGCGCGCGGCGGCGTGCCCGAGGGCGAGACGGTGCACCTCGGATGGCATCCGATCGATCTCTCCGCCCTCGACGCGGCGTCGCGGCCGCTCGCCCTGCGCGAGGGCGACGCGCTCGTGCGGTGGAGCGCGGCCGGGGGCTGGATGCCGCTCGCGCGCTACCTCGACGAGCGCGTCGAGCTGCTGCGGCATCCGCCCGAGCGGGCGTGAGCATCCGCGCGCACAAAGACCCGCGCGCATAGTCGGGGGTGGGGCGGGTGTCAACAGGCCTGACCCCGTCGGTTCGGGGAAACGACGCTGGTCTATCGTGAGCGACGTGCAGCAGGTATGGCCAGGATCCAGTTATCCCCTCGGGGCCACTTACGACGGTAACGGGACGAATTTCGCCCTGTTCAGCGAGGGGGCCGAGAAAGTCGAGCTCTGCCTCTTCGACGAGGAGGGGACGGAGACGTGCGTCGAGCTGATCGACGTCGACGCGTACGTCTGGCACGCCTACCTCCCCAACATCCAGCCGGGGCAGCGCTACGGCTACCGCGTGCACGGGGAGTACGACCCCGCGAACGGCAAGCGCTTCAACCCCGCGAAGCTGCTGCTCGACCCGTACGCCAAGGCCGTCGAGGGCCAGATCGACTGGGGACAGCCCGTCTTCAGCTACGAGTTCGGCGACCCCGACTCGTTCAACGACGAGGACTCCGCCCCGCACATGATGAAGGGCGTGGTCATCAACCCGTTCTTCGACTGGTCGGGCGACCGTCAGCCCAAGATCCCCTACGCGGAGAGCTTCATCTACGAGGCCCACGTCAAGGGCCTCACCCAGCTGCACCCCGACGTGCCCGAGGAGCTGCGCGGCACCTACGCCGGCATCGCGCACCCGGCCGTCATCGACCACCTGCGCAAGCTCGGCGTCACCGCGATCGAGCTCATGCCCGTGCACCAGTTCGTCAACGACTCCACCCTCGAAGAGAAGGGGCTGTCGAACTACTGGGGCTACAACACCATCGCGTTCCTCGCCCCGCAGAACACCTACTCCTCGACCGGCGACCACGGTCAGCAGGTGCAGGAGTTCAAGGCGATGGTCAAGGCCCTCCACGCCGCCGGCATCGAGGTCATCCTCGACGTGGTCTACAACCACACCGCCGAGGGCAACCACATGGGCCCGACCCTCTCGATGCGCGGTATCGACAACGAGGCGTACTACCGCCTCGAAGACGACGACAAGCGCTACTACACCGACTACACCGGCACCGGCAACAGCATGAACGTGGGCAACCCCCACACGCTGCAGCTGATCATGGACTCCCTGCGCTACTGGGTGCTGGAGATGCACGTCGACGGATTCCGCTTCGACCTGGCATCCACCCTCGCCCGCGAGTTCTACGAGGTCGACCGCCTCGCGGCCTTCTTCGAGCTCGTGCAGCAGGACCCGATCGTCTCGCAGGTCAAGCTCATCGCCGAGCCGTGGGACGTCGGCCCCGGCGGCTACCAGGTCGGCAACTTCCCGCCCCAGTGGACGGAGTGGAACGGCAAGTACCGCGACACGGTCCGCGACTTCTGGCGCGGTGAGCCGCAGGCCCTCGGCGAGTTCGCCTCGCGCCTGACCGGCTCGGCCGACCTGTACGAGCACTCCGGCCGGTTCCCGGTGGCATCCATCAACTTCGTCACCGCGCACGACGGCTTCACGCTGCGCGACCTCGTGTCGTACAACGAGAAGCACAACGACGCCAACGGCGAAGACAACAACGACGGCGAATCGCACAACCGCTCCAGCAACATGGGCGTCGAAGGTCCCACCGACGACCCCGAGGTGCTGAAGCGCCGGGCCCAGCAGCAGCGCAACTTCATCGCGACGCTGCTGCTCAGCCAGGGCGTGCCGATGCTGCTGCACGGCGACGAGCTCGGTCGCACGCAGGGTGGCAACAACAACGGCTACGCCCAGGACAACGAGATCACCTGGGTGGACTGGTCCAACATCGACACCCCGCTCATCGAGTTCACCGCGGCCCTCGCGCGACTGCGCAAGCAGCACCCCACCTTCCGTCGCAGCCGCTTCTTCGACGGCCGCCCCGTGAAGATGGAGGAGGGCGCGCCGATCCCCGACGTGGTGTGGCTGCGTCCCGACGGCTCGCTCATGCAGCCCGAGGACTGGGACAACGGCTTCGGCCTCGCCGTGGGGGTCTTCCTCAACGGCCAGGGCATCCGCGAGCGCGACCGTCGCGGAGAGTCGATCAGCGACGACCACTTCCTCGTGCTGTTCAACGCCGGTGACGACAAGGTCGACTTCCAGCTGCCCGACTTCGAGTACGCCCCCAAGTGGGACGCGTACGTCGACACGGCGGGGGAGCGGGCCAACACCGAGCCGCTCAACCCCGGAGAGGTGCTGCCGCTCGAGCCCAAGTCGCTCATCGTGCTGCGCGAGCACCACCTGCCCGAGCCCGAGGTCGACCACTCCGTCGCCGCCTCGCTCACCGCGCAGATCCAGGTGATCGGCACCGACGACCTGCCCGGACAAGCCCCCAAGCCGGAGATGTGAGCGAGATGCGGCATCCGCTTTCGACCTACCGCCTGCAGATCCGCGAGAGCTTCACCCTCGACGACGCCGCCGAGGTCACGGGATACCTCCGTGACCTCGGGGTCTCGTGGGCGTACCTCTCGCCGCTGCTCGAAGCCACCCCGGGGTCGGACCACGGCTACGACGTCGTCGACGTCTCGCGCGTGGACCCCGCCCGCGGCGGCGCCGAGGGGCTCGACACGTTCGTCCGCGCCGCCCGGGCCGCGGAACTCGGCATCCTGATCGACATCGTGCCGAACCACATGGGCGTCTCGGAGCCGCGCGCCAACGCGTGGTGGTGGGACGTGCTGCGTCAGGGCCGTGCCTCGGCGCACGCCGAGTCGTTCGACATCGACTGGGAGTTCGGCGACGGCAAGGTGCGAGTGCCGATCCTGGGCGCCGACCTGGCCGACGAGATCGGCGAGATCTCGTACGACCCGACGCCCGCGGACGATGCGCCCGACGGCCTGATCCGCTACTACGAGCACGCCTTCCCGGTCGCGCCGGGAACGGGGACGGATGCCGCGGCCTCGGGCTCGCGCGAGGCGATCGAGGCTCTCCTCAACGCGCAGAACTTCGAGCTGCGGTTCTGGCAGGATGAGGCCGACGACCTCAACTACCGGCGCTTCTTCGCCGTGACCACCCTCGCGGGCGTGCGCGTCGAGCTGCTCGAGGTGTTCGACGCCACGCACGCCGAGATCCTGCGCTGGGTGCGCGAGGGACTGGCCGACGGCCTGCGCGTGGACCACCCCGACGGTCTCGTCGACCCCGGCGGGTACCTCGACCGGCTCGCCGTCGCGCTCGAGGAGGCCGGCGACGGCGAGGTCGGGTACGTGCTCGGCGAGAAGATCCTCGAGCACGGCGAGGCGCTGCCCTCGTGGTGGAAGACCGCCGGCACGACCGGGTACGACGCGCTCGCCGAGATCGACCGCGTCCTCACCGACCCCGCGGGCGAGGCGGCGCTCGACGCCCTCGACGCGCGGCTGCGCGTCGACAGCGACCTCCCGCCGCTGACGGGCTGGCACGACCTCATCCACGACACCAAGCGCAAGATCGCCGACTCGATCCAGGTGTCGGAGATCCGCCGCCTCGTCCGGGGCCTGCCCGTGGAGCTGCGCGAGGAGTTCGAGGCCGACGTCCTGCAGGACGCGCTCGCCGAGATCCTCGCGTGCTTCCCCGTCTACCGCTCCTACCTCCCCGCCGGTCGGGCGCACCTCGACGCCGCCGCGGGCGAAGCCGAGGTGCGCCGCCCCGAGCTCGGCGACGTGATCGAGAAGCTCGTGCCGGTGCTCGCCGACACGGGTCTCGAGGTCGCGTGGCGGTTCCAGCAGACGACCGGGCCCGTGATGGCCAAGGGCGTCGAGGACACGGCGTTCTACCGCTACACGCGGCTGGGCTCGCTCACCGAGGTCGGCGGTGACCCGGGCGAGTTCTCGCTCGACGTCGCCGGGTTCCACACCGCGCAGGCGCAGCGGCACGCGTCGTGGCCCACCGCCATGACCACGCTGTCGACGCACGACACCAAGCGCGGCGAGGACACGCGCGCCCGCATCGCGGTGCTCGCGGAGATCCCCGAGACCTGGGCCGCGCGGCTCGCGGAGTTCCAGGGCATCGCCTCGACCGGTCACGGCCCCTTCGACAACCTGCTGTGGCAGGCCATCGTGGGAGCCTGGCCCGCTTCGGCCTCGACGCCCGAGGGTCTGAAGGTCTACCGGGAGCGCCTGCACGCCTACGCCGAGAAGGCCGCACGCGAGGCGAGCGAAGTCACCGGCTGGTGGGAGCAGGACGAGGCCTTCGAGGAGCGCATGCACGCGGTCGTCGACGCGGCCACCGGTCCCGCCGCGGAGCGCGTGCGCGCGTTCGTCGACGAGATCTCACCCGCGGGCTGGTCGAACGGCCTGTCGGCCAAGCTGCTGCAGATCATGGGTCCGGGCGTCCCCGACGTCTACCAGGGCTCGGAGCTGTGGGAGCAGTCCCTCGTCGATCCCGACAACCGCCGCGCGGTGGACTTCGCCGAACGCCGACGCCTGCTCGCCGCGCTCGACGCGCCCGGCGCCCCGTTCCCGGCGGTGGACGCCACGGGTGCGGCCAAGCTCCTCGTCACTTCGCGCGCCCTGCGCCTGCGGCGAGAGCACCCGCTCGAGATCTACCGTCCGTTGGAGGCCGCGGGAGTGGCATCCGCTCATGTCGTGGCGTTCGATCGCGGGGGCGTGTTCACCGTCGCGACGCGCCTGCCGCACGGGCTGAAGGCCGCGGGCGGGTGGCGCGACACGGTCGTGCTGCTGCCCGACACGCCCGTGGTCGACGTGCTGACCGGCCGCTCGTTCGCCGGCGGCGCGACCCCTCTCTCCGATCTGCTGGCGTTCCTCCCGGTCGCCCTGCTGATCTTCTGACCGCGAGCGCGTGAGGTGCCAAAAAGTGTCGCCTCACGCCTCCCCGCAGCGACACTTTGTGGCACCTCACGCGAAAAGGAAAACCTCATGAGCATCGACGTCTGGGCACCGAAGGCGGAGCGGGTGCGGCTGCGCCGGCTGGATGACAGCGGGGATGCCGTTGTCGAGGACATCGAGATGGAGTCCGCCGCGGACGGGTGGTGGACCGCTCCGGTCGACCTCGCCGACGGCGAGCGGTACGGCTTCGTGCTCGGCGACGGCGACGACCTGCGTCCCGACCCGCGCTCGCGGCGCCAGCCGGGCGGCGTGCACGAGGCGTCGGCGTGGTTCGACCCCTCGGTCTACGCGTGGAACGACGACGCGTGGACGGGTCGGCAGCTCGCCGGCGGCCTGATCTACGAGCTGCACCTGGGCACCTTCACCCCCGAGGGGACCCTGGATGCCGCGATCGGCCGCCTCGACCACCTCGTCGACCTCGGCGTGACCCACGTCGAACTGCTCCCGGTGAACGGCTTCAACGGCACCTGGAACTGGGGCTACGACGGGGTGCTCTGGTACACCGTGCACGAGGGCTATGGCGGCCCCGAGGCCTACCAGCGCTTCGTCGACGCGGCCCACGCGGCGGGCCTCGCCGTCATCCAGGACGTCGTCTACAACCACCTCGGCCCCTCGGGCAACTACCTGCCCGAGTTCGGGGAGTACCTGCGCGAGGGCAGCCGCAACACCTGGGGCGACTCGGTCAACCTCGACGAGGACGCCGTGCGCTCCTACATCGTCGAGAACGCGCTGATGTGGATGAGCGACTACCACGTCGACGGTCTGCGCCTGGATGCCGTGCACGCCCTGCTCGACCACCGCGAGCCGCACGTGCTGCAGGAGATCGCGGAACGCACCGACGCCCTGTCGGCGCACCGCGGCATTCCGCTCACGACCATCGCCGAGAGCGACATGAACGACCCGAAGCTCATCCTGCCGCGCGAGGCCGGCGGCTACGGGCTGACGGCGCAGTGGTCGGACGACTGGCACCACACCGCGCACGTCGCCCTCACCGGCGAGACGATCGGCTACTACGAGGATTTCGCCGACCTGGACGCGTTCCGGAAGGTCAGCGAGGGCGGCTTCTTCCACGACGGCACCTACTCGTCGTTCCGCGAAGAGAAGCACGGCAAGCCCATCCCCGGCGACGTGCCGAACTGGCGCCTCGTCACCTTCGCGCAGGACCACGACCAGATCGGCAATCGCGCCGCCGGAGACCGCCTGTCGCAGTCGCTCGGCTACGACCGGCTCGCCGCCGCCGCCGTGTTGACCCTCACCGCCCCGGGAACGCCGATGCTGTTCATGGGCGAGGAGTGGGGCGCCACGACCCCGTGGCAGTTCTTCACCTCGCACCCCGAGCCCGAGCTCGGCAAGGCCACCGCCGAGGGGCGCATCGCCGAGTTCGCGAAGATGGGCTGGGACGAGGACTCCGTGCCCGACCCCCAGGACCCCTCGACGTTCGAGAACTCGAAGCTCGACTGGGACGAGGTCGGAGAGGGCGATCACGCCCAGCTGCTCGGCCTGTACCGCGAGCTGGCGAAGATCCGGCGCGAGCGGCCCGAGCTCACCGACCCCTCGCGCGAGGGCCTCTCGGCCGCCGCGCGCGAGGCCGAGGGCGGACGCGTGTACGAGCTGCGTCGCGGCGACCTCGTCGTGGTCGTGAACCTCTCGGATGCCGAGGCCGCGGCATCCGTCGCCTCCGGGTCGCGCGTGCTCCTGGCCACCGCCGAGGGAGTGGTGCTCGACGGCGTCGGTCTCTCGGTGCCTGCGGGAGCCTGCGCGATCGTCGCTCCGGCGCTCTGAGCGGTCCCGCCCCGACCGGGGCGGATCGTCAGCGGGGGAGCGGAAGGCGGCCCATCGCCGCCTGGATGGCCACCGCCGCGGCTCCCCGGGCCCACGCGGTGAAGCCGGCGTCGTCGGGGTGGAGCGAGACGGCGGATGCCGAGGGCGGGCGGATCCGCGAGATCGCCGCCTCCGTGCGTCCGCGCAGGAGATCGAAGGCGTCCATCCCCTCTCCGGCGAGCACGACGTTGGACTGCAACGACAGGGTCGCCGCGAGGGCGCACAGCGTGCCGAGGGCGTCGCCCGCGTCATCGAAGGCGTCGCGAGCGGCGGGCTCTCCCGCCCGCGCGAGCGCGAGCGCCCGGTCGAAGCCGACCTCGCGCCCGAGGCTCGTCGACACGCGCGCCGCGATCGCGGTGGTGGTCAGCAGGCCATCGGCGCAGCCGCGGTGACCCTGCGCGCAGACCGGTCCGTCGGCGCGCAGCGTCAGGTGGCCGACGGTGCCGATGCCGGCATCGGGCGTGCGCACGGTGCGGCCGTCGACGACGAGACCGAGACCGACGCCCGCCCCGATGGTGACCACGGCGAATCCGGGGATGCCGCGCCCCACCCCGAACCAGCGCTCGGCCTCGGAAAGGGCGACCACGTCGTTCTCGAGCGCGACCGGGGTGTCGAGCCGTTCGGCGAGCGTGCGGGCGAAGGGGACGCCGCGCCACCCGAGGAAGGGGGCGTCGACGGCGATCCCGTCGGCGACGTGACCGCCCAGGCTCACACCGACGCCCCGGACGTCGTCACGGTCGACGGCCGCGACGGCGGCGACGATCGCGGCGGCGACCCCCTCGGGGGAGAGGTCGTCGAGGGGGAGTTCGGCCCGGTCGAGCAGCTCCGCGCGGATGTCGGTCACGGCGAGGTACAGGCGCTCGCCGGTGAGTTTCACGCCGACGAAGGCGCCCGCCGCGGGCGAGATGTCGAGGGGGCGCGAGGGGCGGCCCACCGATCCGTCGACCTCGTCGTCGCGCTCGACGAGCAGCCCCGCGTCGAGCAGGGGGCGGGCGAGACGGGTCAGGCTCGCGGGGGACAGATGCAGGCGCGCGGCGAGGGCGCGGCGCGACAGCGGTCCGTGGATCAGCACCTCCCGCGCGACGGCGGCCTCGGTGTCGGTGAGCATCGAGCACCCCCTCGCTCCGCGCAATATGTTCCGTGATAAAAATAATGCCATGCCCCACCCCCTCCAGCACGCCGTCCACCTGCGAGGCGGCGGGACGAGCGTCGTCGTCGACCTCACCGCGCAGCCCGCCCCGGCGATCATCCACTGGGGCCCCGACCTCGGCGAGCTCTCCGCCGACGACCTGACGTCGATGATCGTCGCGGCGCAGCCGCAGCGCGTCTCGGGCGGGATCGACCAGACGCCCCGGCTCACGATCGTCCCGACCGCGGCGGCCGGCTGGCCGGGCGCACCGGGATACGAGGGAGGGCGCGGCGGCGTCGTGCAGGGAACGGTCGTCTCCCTGGCATCCGTCGACTCCTCCGACGGGGCGCTGACGCTGCACCTCGTCGACGAGCAGCGCGCGCTGCGTGTGCGCGCCGAGCTGCGAGTGGATGCCGCGGGGCTCTTCACCCAGCAGCTCACGGCCGTCAACGACGGCTCCGACGACCTGGTCGTTCAGACGCTGCAGCCCACCTTCCCCGTGCCGTGGGAGGCGACCGAGATCCTCGACACCACGGGACGGCACCTGCGCGAGCGTTCCGCGCAGCGCCACGCGTTCACCTACGGCACGCACCTGCGCGAGAGCCGCCGCGGACGGCCCGGCGCCGACGCCACGCTGCTGCTGGCCGCGGGGCGCCCCGGGTTCGGGTTCGAGAGCGGACTCGTGCACGGCATCCACGTCGGCTGGAGCGGAAACCAGCGCGTGTTCGCCGAGCGCCTCCCCCTCGGCGAGGCCCTTCTCGCGGGTGGCGAGATGTCGCCCTGGGGCGAGATCTCGCTCGCGCCGGGCGAGGAGGGGTCGTCCCCGATCGTCTACGGGTCGTGGGGCGACGGGCTCGACGAGCTGGCCGCGCGCTTCCACACCACCTGGCGCGCGCGTCCGCAGCACCCGCGGCGTCCCCGGCCGATCACCCTCAACACCTGGGAGGCGGTGTACTTCGACCACCGGCTGCCGAAGCTCCTCGCGCTCGCCGACGTCGCGGCGGACATCGGCGTGGAGAGGTACGTGCTCGACGACGGGTGGTTCCGCCACCGCCGCGACGACACCGCGGGCCTGGGCGACTGGTACGTCGACGAGGGCGTCTGGCCCGAGGGGCTCAGCCCGCTCGCCGACCACGTCGTCGCGCGCGGCATGGAGTTCGGTCTGTGGTTCGAGCCCGAGATGGTCAACCCCGACAGCGACGTCGCGCGCGCACACCCCGAGTGGATCCTCCGCGGTCGCGATGAACTGCCGCCCTCCGCCCGCCAGCAGCAGGTGCTGAACCTCGCCCACCCCGACGCGTACGCCTACCTGCGCGACCGCATGACCGAGGTGCTGCGCGCCTACCCGATCGCGTACGTCAAGTGGGACCACAACCGCGACCTCGTGGATGCCGCCACCGGGCCCGGCGGCGGCTCGGCCGTGCACGCGCACACGCTCGCCGTGTACCGGCTGATCGACGAGCTGAAGGCGACGTTCCCCGGCCTCGAGATCGAGAGCTGCGCCTCGGGGGGAGCGCGCGTGGATCTCGGCATCCTGGATCGCACCGACCGCATCTGGACGAGCGACTGCCTCGATCCGGTCGAGCGGCTCGAGACGCAGCGCCACACCGCGCTGGTCGTGCCGCCCGAGATGATGGGCATGCACCTGACCACCCCGCGCGTCCACTCCACGGGGCGGACCGTCTCGCTCGCGTTCAGCGGAGCGGTCGCACTGTTCGGGCACTTCGGCATCGAGTGGGACCTCACGACGCTCTCGGACGACGATCGAGCCCTCGTGGGCGAATGGGTGGCGCTCGCGCGCCGCGTGCGTCCGCTCGTGGCGACCGGACGCCTCGTGAACGTCGACACGACCGACCCCGGTCTCGACGTGCGGGGCGTGGTCTCGGCCGAGCGCGACCACGCGTTCTTCACGATCGCGCAGACGCAGACCCTCATCGCCTCTCCCGCGGGGCGCGTGCGCCTGCCCGGCCTCGACCCCGACCGCGCCTACCGCGTGCGGCTCGTCACACCGGGCGGACTCGTGCAGGATCCCGCGCAATCGCCGCTGCCCTGGGCGCACCACGACACCGTGCTCACCGGACGGCAGCTGGCCGTCGTCGGGGTGCGTCCCCCCGTCCAGAACCCCCAGCAGGCGGTGGTGGTCGAGCTCACCGCGTGATCGGGGTTGACGGCGCGCGCACCGGCTGGGAGCGTGAGGAGTCCCCTCACGAAGGAGGCCCCATGACTGCCGGACTCGTCGCCGCCGTCTCGACCGGAGGCCTTCTGGTGCTCGCGGTCGCCTTCCTTGTCGCCCTCGCGGTCAACCGCTCCGGCGGAGGATGGGGCGCGCCCCGCCACCGTCCCGACAGCGAGCTCGGTCGCGCGCGCGAGGAGATCCAGCGGCAGATCGACCTCGGTCGCGGCTGAGGGCGGTCGTCCTCACCCCGAGATCGCGAAGAGCCCGCCGACCCCCACGGCGTAGAGCACGAGGACCACGAGCGAGTCCACCCCCATGCCGGCGATGCGTCGCTGCGGGCGGAAGATCAGGCCGACCACGTAGACCAGGGTCAGCAGCGCGGCGAGAGCCGTGAGGTAGATGTCAGCCCCGTTCGCGCGGGGGAGCACCGCCGATCCGGAGATCACCGTCGCCAGGAGGAAGAGCACGGGAAGGAAGGCGTTCCCGCCGAAGATGTCGCTGATGGCCAGGCTGTCGTCCCCCTGGCGGATGGCCTGGAGACCGGTCGAGATCTCGGGCAGCGACGTCGCCAGTGCGAGGACCGTCGCACCGAAGAGCACGCCCGAGAGGCCGATCTGCGACGAGGCGGCGTCACCGGTCCGCTCGAGCACGACGCCGGCGACGAGGGTGGCCAGCGCCGAGATCGAGAACACCACCACGGCCTTCTTCGTGCTCATCTTCTTCTTCGCGGGAGCGGGCTTCGGGCTCGCATCGGGGGCGCGACCGTCCTCGTGCCAGGGCAGGTGCTTTCCGGCGCGTTGCACCAGCACCAGCCCGACGATCCACAGGGCGGCGATGAGGACCACGTCGGGCGTCAGCCGCAGCACCTCGAGACCGTCGGGCAACTGACTTCCGGCGATCACGACCGCGAGCACGGCCACCACGACCAGCCCCTCGAGCACGAGGGTGAGCGAGGCGGCGCGGTAGGTGAGCGGCTTCACGCCGCGCCCGCGTTTGCCGAACGCGTCGAGGACGACCAGCACGACCGTCTGGAGGGCGATGCCGCCGAGGATGTTGCCGACGGCGACTTCCAGGTTCCCCGCCACCGCCGCCGAGACGGTGATGGCGATCTCGGGCAGGTTCGTCGCCACCGCGAGGACGATGAGCCCGCCCAGAGCGCTGCCCAGGTGCAGCCGCGCGTCGAGGACGTCGGTCGCCTTCGACAGCTGGATGCCGGCGATCCAGACGACCGCGGCGGCAGCGACGAAGATGGCGACGAGCAGGGCGAAGGGCAACGAATCCACGTCCCGATCAGACCACCGACGGCTGCGGCATCCGATGCTCTTGTGCGTCGAGCGCCGGAGGGTTAGGCGGACGGCCCGTGCCCCTCGGACCCGCCCGCCAACGATCAGTCGACGCTCGGGCGCACCAGGCGCAGCACGCTGACGATCGCCGGGGGCAGGAGCACGACGACGGCGACGATGATCGCCGTCACCCCGATCGGGGCGCTCTGCGGCTCCCCGCCGAAGCGTTCGACCGCCAACCAGCTGAGGCCCCAGGCGAGGGCGAGGGCGGGGGCCACGCGCCACGCGCTGCGCCACGCGATCGCGAGCCCGATGAGCGCCACGACGATCAGCACGGCGATGCCGATCGCGTCCGCCGCGTTCTCCCACTCGGCGGGGACCACGGTGGTGAGCCACGCGGCGGTGTTGGCGACGGTGGCGAGGGTCACCCAGCCGAGGTGCAGGCCCGTGACGCCGTCGATGAGCACGGAGTCGACGACTCCGCCGCGCGGTTCGCGCGTGGCGACGGCGACGCGGAAGGTCCAGCCGAGGGCGGCGAGCAGCAGCACGATCACGACGACGGTGAGGAAGAGGGTGCCGAAGCGCGCCGCGACGAGCCAGAGACCGTTGAGGGTCATCGTGAGCGCGATGAGCCAGCCGAGCGCGCGCTGGCGCGGGTTCGTGCGCTGGCGGGGGAGGGCCTGCCAGATCGCGTAGACGATCAGGCCGAGGTAGATGATCGACCAGATCGAGAAGGCTGGACCGGCCGGGGCCAGGTACGACCCGTTGGTGTCGAGAGCACCGCCCTGCTGGTCCTGGACGGCGGAGTTTCCGAAGGCGCCCGCGCCGATCACGGCCGCGATGAGCATGAACGACACCGCGGAGAGGACGACGATCTGGCGCGCGAGGTCGGCGCCCCGCCACTGAGCTGTTGCGTTCATACCCAGAAGACTAGAAAAGCTAGGTAAATCGGCGCAGGAGGCTTGACATCCTCTCGACCTCTGCCCGCGCGGGGCGCCGGGTCAGGCGGTGACGGCGCGCGCGGCGAACGACCGCAGCAGCAGCGTGGGCTGCTCGACCGAGGCCGTGCGCACGTGCGCGGAGACCTCGTCGAAGGCGTCGGCGTCGAAGTATCCGGCATCCCGGTACACAGTCATGCGCTCGACGAAGGCCTCGGCGGTCGGCTCGGGGTGGAACTGCGTCGCCCACAGCGCCCGGCCGGCCCGATACGCCTGCACGGGGCAGTCGGCGTTCTCGGCCAGGAGCGTCGCGCCCGGCGGAACGCTCGCGGTGCCCTCCTTGTGGGCGGTGAGCGCCTCGAACCGCGGGTGGAGGATGCCGAAGAGCTCGTCCTCTCGACCGGCGTCGGTGAGCGAGATGTCGGCCGGGCCGGTGCCCTCGGCGTGGTCGAGGGTGACCTCGCCGCCGAGCAGGCGCGTGACGACGCCGATCCCGAAGCATGTGAACAGGGCGCTCGTGCGGCCCTCGATCGCGGCGGCGGCGAGGCGCTCGAGGTCACGCTCGAGGCGGCGCTGCTCGTCGGTCTTGTCGGGGTCGGTGACGTTGAACGGGCTGCCTCCCACGACCACCGCGGCGAACCGGTCGAGGTCGGCCGGGAGCGGCTCGCGCACGAGGTCGTGGTGCACGAGCTCGTCGTCGCGAACCCCCAACCCGTCGCGGAACGACGCCCACTCCGCCACCGCCGCGACCCGCTGAGGGCGCGCGCAGACGTACAGGAGGGGGGCGGTCACTCAGGGATTCTATGCGCGTCCCGCCGAGACCGCGCCGGAGGGGACACACGGCGACACGGCGCGCGGATCGCTCGGGGCGGGGCATCGACCGTCCCGCCCCGGTGGCGGGGAGGCGACAGGATGCCGCCCGCGCGACCCCTCAGCCGGCGACCGGGCGCGTGAGCACCGCGACGTCGTCCAGCCGTACCCGCACGCGTTCGCCCACGGTCAGCGCGAGGTCGGCCCCGTGCTGCACGTCCACGCGCGAGCCGTCCTCGGTCGTCAGCGACGAACGGCGGGTGCTGCCGAGGAACGTGCTCTGCTCCACGACGCCCGCGACGCCGTCCTCGCCCGCTCCGACGAGTCGGATGTTCTCCGGTCGCACGAACACCTCGCACGCCCCGTCCGGCGCCGGCGCGATGAGGGGAAGGCGTCGGCCCCACACCTCGACCGTCCCGCCGGCGACGACGCCCGGGACCAGGCTCGACGCGCCGACGAACGCCGCCACCTCGGCGTCGGCCGGGCGCAGGTAGAGGTCTTCGGGACTCCCGACCTGTAGGATGCGGCCGGCGCCCATCACCGCGACGCGGTCGGAGACCGCGAGGGCCTCCTCCTGATCGTGGGTGACGAAGACGGTGGTCGTCCCCAGGCGCAGCTGGATGCGGCGGATCTCGTCGCGCAGTTGCACGCGCACCTTGGCATCCAGGGCCGACAGGGGCTCGTCGAGCAGGAGCACGCGCGGCTCGGTCACCAACGCGCGAGCGAGGGCGACGCGCTGCTGCTGGCCCCCGGAGAGCTGGTGCGCGTAGCGATCGGCCAGATGCCCGAGCCCCACCAGATCGAGGGCGTCGCCCGCGCGTCGCCGCGCCTGCGCGGTGCCGACCCCTCGGCGCCGCAGGCCGAAGGCGGCGTTGTCGAGAACGCGCAGGTGGGGGAAGAGGGAGTACGACTGGAACACCATGCCGATGTCGCGCTTGTTCGTCGGCACGGTCGAGACGTCGCGTCCGCCGATGCGCACGTCGCCTCCGCTCGCGCTCTCGAGACCGGCGATGACGCGCAGTGCCGTCGTCTTGCCGCAGCCCGAGGGCCCGAGCAGCGAGACGAACTCCCCGGGGGCGACGTCGAGATCGACGCCGTGAAGCACGCGGGTCGTGCCGTAGTCCTTCACGACACCGCGCAGCTGCACGCCGGCGCTCTCGCGTCCGCCGCTCAGCAGGGCGTTCGCGGCGGTGTCGGGGAGCGCGCGGATCGGGGAGTCGGCGGTGGTCATGAGGTCTTCCTTCCGGCGCCGATGCGTCCGACGCGGCCGATGACGAGCAGCAGCACGAACGCGAACGCGAGTGCCAGCAGCGTGAAGATGGCGGCGACCCAGCCGTCCTGCTTGTTGACGACGAGCAGCGCGGTCTGCAGCGTCTGCCGGTTGAGCAGCGACGCGATGGTGAACTCGCCGAGCACGACCGCCACCGAGATGAGCGAGGCCGCGAGCAGGCCCGACCGCAGGTTGGGCAGGATCACGCGCAAGAGCACGGCGCCCCATCCCGCGCCGAGCGTGCGCGCCGCCTCGGCCAGGGTCGTGACGTCGATCGCGTCGATCGAGGCCTGGATCGAGCGGTAGGCGAACGGGAGGACGAGGATGCCGTAGGCGAAGGCGAGCGTCCACGCCCCGGTTCCGAGGGTGCGGCCGATCTGCAGGTAGATCGGCGTGAGACCCACCACGAGCACGATCGCGGGGAGCGAGATCGGCAGCAGGGCGACGAACTCGAACACCCGACGCAGTCGGGGGAACGCGAGGGCGACGAGCACCATCGTCGGGGTGAACAGGCACAGCACCAGGGCCACGGTCACGGCGGCGAGCACGAGCGAGTTGCCCAGGCCCGTCCAGATCGGACGGTACTTCGCCGCGTTCGCGGGGTCGAAGATCCCGGCCCAGTGCGTCAGCGACAGGCCCGAGCCGCCGGGCGCGGGCGCGAGCGTGAACAGCAGCGTCGCGACGAAGGGCACAGCGACGACGGCGGTCACGACGACGCCGATGATCCAGCGCGCCGCGCGCGGGGGAGCGAGGGGGTTCACGACCGCCACCTCGACGCGCGCCTCTGCACGAGGGAGTACAGCGTCATCGCGAGGGCGACGACGACGATCATGCCCAGGGCGAGGGCTCCGGCGAGGTTCTCCCGCCCCAGGACCGTCTCGCTCGTCAGCGCCGAGCGGATCTGCAGCGGCACGATCTGCGAACCCTGGCTGGCCAGGGCCGCGGCCGTCGCGTACGACGAGAAGGCGTTCGCGAACAGCAGCAGCAGGCTCGCGAGGAACGACGGCGCGAGCACCGGCATCCCGACCTGACGCCAGAACCCGGCGCGCGTGCCGCCGAGGGTCAGGTGCGCCTCCATCCACTGCGGCTTGAGCGCGGCGAGGGCCGGCATGAACGTGATGATCATGAGCGGCACCTGGAACAGCAGGTAGGCTACGGCGACCCCGGGCAGGTCGTAGAGCCACATCCCGTTCTCGTACAGAGAGATCCCGGTGAGCTCGGCCAGTGCCACGGTCACGACGCCCTTCGCGCCGATCGCGGCGATGAGCACGAAGGCGAGCATCACCCCGCCGAACTGGGCGAGGACTCCGGATGCCGCGTCGACAGCCGTGCGCACCGCGCCCGACTCGGGGAGGCCCAGCATCGCCCAGCACACCAGCGCGCCGACGACCGCTCCCACCGCCGACGTCACGAGTGACAGCACCGCGGAGTTCGCGAACGTCGAGAGCACCAGCGGGTCGCCGAGGGCGGCGACGTTGTCGAGCGTGAACACCCCCGCCTTGTCGACGAACCCGGAGGCGATCGCGAGGACCGTCGGCAGGGCGAGGAAGAGCGCGATGTAGAGGACGAACGGCAGCAGGCCGACCGCGCTCCACCCGCGACGCGCCGCGCCCCGCGGTGCCGGAGCGGACGGCTCCGGCACCGCGGGGGCGACGACCTGGTCGAGGACCGTCACTGGACCGCCGTCGCCCACTTCTGTCCGAGGGTCTCGCCGGCCGTGGTCGACTGCTGCTCCGTCGGGACGACGGTGTCGGCGGGGGCGGTCGGCAGCGCCTGGGCGAGGGCTTCGTCGATCGTCCCGGCGGAGGTCATCGCCTCCATGCGGGCCGGGCGCGCTCCGCCCTTGAGCCAGAGGTTCTGCACCTCGTCGCTGTAGAGGAACTCCTGCCACAGGCGCGCCGCCGCGGGGTGCGGGGCGTCCTTGTTAATCGCCTGGTTGTAGTACCCGGCGTAGCCCGTGCCCGGCAGCACCACGGTCTTCCACGTGGGGACGGCGGAGGCCTGCGCGGCGTTGAGGTAGTCCCAGTCGAAGACGACCGGGGTCTCGCCGCTCGCGATCGTGGCGTCGGTGGGGTCGACCTTGAGGAAGTTGCCGGCCGCGTTGAGCTCGCCGAAGAAGTCGATTCCGGGCGTGAAGTCGTCGAGCGTGCCGTCGTTCTGCACGGTCGCCAGGCCCACGGCGGCGAACGCCGAGCCCGCCTGCGTCGGGTCGCCGTTGATCGCGACGGCGCCCTTGTACGCGGGCTTGAGCAGGTCGCTCAGCTGGGTCGGGGCGGGGAAGCGCGCCGAGTCGTATCCGATCGACATGTACCCGCCGTAGTCGCCGACGAACAGCCCCGAGGGCTCCTTCAGCGCGTCGGGGATCTCGTCGAAGGTCTCGACCTTGTACGCGGCGAACCGGTCGGTGTTCTGCAGGGCGACCGCCAGTCCCAGGTCGAAGACGTCGGGCGCGGTGTCGAGGCCCTCGTTGGCCGTCGCCGCCTGGATCTCCTCGGCGCTGGAGACGTCGGGGGACTGCTCGTTGACGGTGATCTCGGGGTAGCGCTGCGCGAAGAGGTCTAGGATCTCCCCGTAGTTGGCCCACGTGCGCGGGAGCGCGATCACGTTCAGCTGGCCCTCGGCCTTCGCCGCGGTCTCGAGGTCGGCCAGGGCGCCGAAGTCGGCGAGGCTCGTCGCGGTCGCGGCATCCGTCCCGCCGTCGGCGGGGGAGGCCGTGCTGCCGCCCGCGCACCCGGCGAGGGCGAGGGCCGCGACCGTGACGAGGGCGATCCCGGCGATCGGGCGACCGGCGGAGAAGCTCGGGAATGACATGGGGGGTTCCTCTCGGATCTCTCGGGAGTGCCGGCGGGCTGTGCCGCGGCGTGAGACGGAGCGAACCTATGGGGCTCTCATGACCGCGCGGAGCGCGCCGCGTGAACTCCGGGCGACGGAGGGCGGAACGGATCGCGCACGAGCGACGACGCGGCGGGGAGCCCGCGCCGGGGTGGAGGAGGAGGCGGAAGAGGTCCCTCAGCGCGAGGAGCGGGCCGTCCGGCCGCGCACGATGCCGACGAACGTCTCGACGTCGTCGGTGGTGCGATCGCGCAACCACGCGAGGGCGACGGTGGAGCGGGGGCCGTCGGTGAGGACGCGATGCTCGACGTCGCGCCGCTGGTGCGCCCGGGCGAGGGACATCGGCACGATCACGACCCCGATGCCCGCGGCGACGGTCGCGATGGCCTCCGCGGTGTCGAGGGGGGACGAGAAGGCCGGGGGCGCGGCATCCGGCACCTGCACCTTCAGCACGTCGTCGACGGGGACGATCACGACCTCGCCCGCGAGGTCGGCCAGGGTCAGTTCGTCGGCCGCCGCGAGGTGCGACTCGGCGGCCATCACCACCACGGGGAGCTCGTCGTAGAGCTCGATCACGTGCGCGTCGTCGGGGGCCGCCAGGGGCAGGCGCACGAGAGCGGCGTCGACTTCGGTCAGCGCGTCGCGCTGCGACGACACCGCGATCTCGCGCAGCTCGAGCGTCACGTGCGGGACGCGCTCGCGCCACAGGCCGATCCACTTTCCCGGGGTCGCACCCGGGACGGCGCCGAGGCGGAACTCGCGCGGTTCGGGGGGAGGCGTCGGCTCGGCTCGGCGCGAGGGCTTCGGCGTGGGCCGTGGGCGTCCTTTCGCCGCCGCGTGCGCGGGTCCACCGCGTCGCGAGGGACTGCCGCCGCGCCCTCGGGAGCCCGAACCGTTCGCCATGGTCCCAGGCTAGTCGCGCGGCTACGCTGAACGGATGATCGGCATTCTCGCTCTCGTCTTCGCGGGGCTCGCGGCCCTGCTGCACGTCTACATCTTCGTGCTCGAGAGCGTGCGGTGGACGCAGCCGAAGACGTGGAAGGTGTTCGGCATCGCCGACCAGCGGGCGGCCGACATCACGAAGCCGATGGCCTACAACCAGGGCTTCTACAACCTGTTCCTCGCCATCGGCGCCGCGATCGGCATCGTGCTGTGGATCGCGAACGGCACCGGGGATGTCGCGGGCCGGACGCTGCTGATCTTCTCGCTCGGGTCGATGCTCGCGGCCGCCCTCGTGTTGGTGACCTCGGGGAGCAAGTACCTGCGTCCCGCGGCGATCCAGGGGACGCTGCCGCTGATCGGTCTCGTGCTCGCGATCTTCGCCTGAGGTCGCGCGCGGCGGAGTGCTCCGCCCGCCGAGGGGGCGGATGCCGCGGGCCGGCGCGCGACGGCGACCGGTGCGCGAACGCTCCCGAGACGACGAAGACCCGCACGCTCCGGGGAGTCGTGCGGGTCGATGGATGCCCGATCGGGCGGGGGTCAGGCCGCCAGGCGCAGGCCCCGGCGATCGGTGGCGACGGCCTCGCCGTCGTTGATGATCTCGTCGTCGCCGATGAGCGAGCCCACCGCGATGCGCGCGTTGTGGCCGACCTGGGTGCGGACGCCGATGTGCGCGCCCGCCCCGATGACCGCTCCCGCGCAGATGTGGGCGTGCGGTTCGATCCGGGCCTCCGGACCGATGACGGCGTCGGATTCGATCCAGGCGCCGCGTCCCACTCGAACACCGGCCGCGATCTGCACGCCGGGTTCGACGTAAGCGCCGTTCTCCACGAGCGCCGACGGGTGGACCTTCGCGCCGTGCGCGACGAGTCCGCGACCATTGACGTGCTTGCGGTATCGCAGCGTCTCGCCGTGGTCGTTCTCGATGTCGATGTAGTTCTTTCCCACGATCCCCTCCGATCGGCCTTCGGGTGTGCCGACATGTCTGACAACGGGTGGGGAATGCCCTTCATTCCCTCGAATGGTTCTTCGTCGCCCTCACCGCTATCGGTTTTCTCGATGTCGAGAGATTCCCCTCGGTGCGGGCGTTCCCGGCGTTGTGTTGTCCCCTTGTTCTCGCACGCGCGACCGGGAGTCACGGGCGGGTTGACAGCGGGGCGGCGGACGCTCGCTTTCGCGCGGGATGCCGGATGCCAGGGCAGGCGCGCGCGCGACCGTCGCGAGGGCCGGGGGAGACGCGGTCGGTGCGATGGGGGAGGTGCGGTTGGCGGGCGGGCGACGGAGGTGCGACCTCGGCGCGATGGGCAGGCGGCAGGCTCAGCCGGGTTGGCAGGTCGGGCACCAGAACACGTTGCGCTCACTTGTGTTCGACGCTCCCAGGGTGGTCGCGCGGATCGGGGTGCCGCACCGGCGGCACGGCGCCCCCTCGCGTCCGTAGACCCAGAATCGGCGTCCGGGCCGACTGTCGCCCGTGAAGGTGCGCTCGGGGCGGGGGAGGTTCGCGCGGATCATGCGCTCGCCGAGCGCGATCGTGGCCTGGGCGTCGATCTGCGTCGCGGGCGTGGTGGGGGCGATCCCGCGCACGAAGAGGAGCTCGTTCGCGTAGACGTTGCCGAAACCCGCCACGTTGCGCTGGTCGAGCAGGGCCACGTGGGCGGCGCGCTCGTCGCGCGAGACGCGGCGCACCGCCTCCGCCTCGTCCCAGTCGTCGGCCAGCAGATCGGGTCCGAGGTGCCCGATGATGTCGGGCTCGTCGGTGGTGCGGATCACCTCGACCATGGCGAGATCGAAACCCACCGCGTCCACCCCGGTGACGCCGACGATCGCGCGCGCTTTGAACGCCGCTCGGCGCCAGCGCTCGCCGGGGCGGTAGAGGTCCCAGCGGCCCTCCATCTTGAGGTGCGAGTGCAGGGTGTACCCGCCGATGCGGTGCAGGAGGTGCTTGCCGCGGGCGGCGACCTCGTGCACGGTCTCGCCCCGCAGGTCGGCGGTGGCGCTCCCCGGCACGCGGATGTCGAAGCGGGTGACGACCTTGCCGGCGAGGGCCGCATTCAGCTTCGCCGCGGCGCGGTAGACGGTGTCGCCCTCAGGCACGAGCGGCCTCGCGCAGGGAGTCTCCGGCCGTGAGCTTGCGCAGCGTGAGCCCCTTCGGCGACTCGACGAACCCCGCTTCGCGCAGTGCGCGGCCGACGGCGGTGCCGTAGACGAATTCGCCGTTGACCTGCTCGACCGTCAGCGTCTCGAGTCGTCTCCGGCGCGCGGTCTCGGCGAGGTGCCGGGTCGCGGCCTGCAGCCGGGCTTCGTCGTTGGTGAAGGCCAGCGCGCTGCGCCCTCCGCGCTCGAGGTAGAGCGTGAGCTCGCCGTCGACCAGCACCACGAGGCCGCCGGCCTTTCGCCCGGGTCGGTGCGTGACACCCTCGATCGCGGGCCAGCCGAGGGCGGCGCCGTAGGGGTTCGCCGGATCCGTGGCCGCGAGGGTGACGGTGCGCAGCGGCGGGGGGTCGGCGACGGCGGCGAACTCGCGCAGACGGTCGACGGTCGCCGAGGCGGCGAACTGCGCGGCGCCGAGCTTCTCGATGACGTACCCCCGTCGGCAGTGACCCGCCTCTTCGAAACCGGCGAGGATGCGATAGACCTGCGCGAAGCCGCCGGGCACCCCCTCCGACTGCACGGCACCGCGGGTCACGACGCCGTAGCGGTCGAGCAGCAGGCTCGCGGTGGCGGTGGCCCGGGCCGCCGGGTCGGGCTCGCGATCGGGCAGGAGCGACCACCGGCCGCCGAGCGACGGCGGTCGCGGGGCGGACGTCGCCCGGGGCATGGCGGCACCGCGATACATCCGCGCGCGCGGTGCGCGGCGCGCGACACGGTGCGACTGCCCGCCGCCGCTGAGCAGGGTGCGCACCGGGGCGAAGGTGTCGTTGGTCACGCGTCCGGCCCACGTGAGGGCCCAGAGCGCGTCGTTCACGGATTGCTCGTTCTCGGCGCCCGCGAGCTGCTTCAGCTGCGCCGCGAAGTAGGCACCTCCGCCGGCGAGGGCCGAGAGGATGCGGGCCTCGAGCGAGTCGGGGGCCGGGTCGTCGGCGTCCTCGGGGTCTTGCAGGGTGAACGGAGCGGCCTCGGCCGGGTGGAGGGCGATCCATCCGTCGCGGCCGGGCAGGGTGCCGTGACCCGACCAGACCACCTCTCCGGTCGCGGTCAGCTCGTCGAGCAGGGCGGGGGTGTAATCGGCGACGCGCGAGGGCAGCACGAGCGATTCCCACGCGCTCGCGGGGATGGGCACCCCGGCCAGCTGCTCGACGACGGCGAGCACGCCGTCGATCCCCTCGAGGGGGCGACCGAGGTGCTGCCAGACCGGCAGGAACCGCGCGTACGCGGCGGGGGGCACGGGTTCGACGCTCCCGCGGATGGCCGCCAGAGAGCGCATGCGCAGACGCCGCAGCACCTCGACGTCGCACCACTCGGTCTCGTCGCCGCGTTCTGAGGCACCGGTCCCTGAGCCTGTCGAAGGGGCGGGCAGGAAGAAACCGCTCGCGAGCCGCCCCTGCGATTCGAGCCGCTGCAGGGTGAGACGGGCGACGGCGACCCCGACTCCGAGCCGCTCGGCGACCGCGTCGGTGGTGAAGGGCGCGTGGGTGCGGGCGTAGCGCGCGACGAGATCGCCGAGCGGGTCGGCGAGGGGCTCGAGGAACGCGTTCGGGATGCCGACGGGCAGTGCCGCCCCGAGAGCGTCGCGCAGACGCCCGGCGTCTTCGATGCCGGCCACGCGCGGGACGCCCGCGATGGTGACGCGGATCGCCCGTCGCTCGTCGACCAACGTCGCGAGGTGTCGCTCGGCCTGGGCGACGGCGTCGGCGTCTCCGTCGATGCTCTCTTCGGTGCTCTCCCCCGTGTCGAGGCGTGCCGCCACCTCGGCCGCGTCGAGGGGGCCGAGGATGCGCAGCAGGTCGGCGACGCCCTCCACTCCTCGCGCGCGGCGGTCGGGCGCGAGGCGTTGCGCTTCGCGCTCGAACTGGGCGATCACGTCGGGGTCGAGCAGCTCGCGCATCTCGACCTTGCCGAGGAGCTCACTCAGCAGGGCGGGGTCGACCGAGAGGGCGGCGGCGCGGCGCTCGGCCAGCGGCGAGTCGCCCTCGTACATGAACGCGCCCACGTAACCGAACAGCAGGTCGCGCGCGTACGGCGAGGGTTGCGAGGTGGTGATCTCGACGAGGCGGATGCGACGTTCGCCGATCTGACGCGTGAGACGCAGCAGGGCCGGGAGGTCGTAGACGTCTTGCAGCACCTCGCGCAGGGTCTCGAGGATGATGGGGAAGCTCGGGTGCCGCCGCGCCACCTCGAGGAGCTGCGCGGACCGCTGCCGCTGCTGCCACAGCGGCGACCGGCGGTTCGGGTTCAGGCGCGGGAGCAGCAGCGCGCGCGCCGCGCACTCGCGGAAGCGCGAGGCGAACAGCGCCGAGCCGCCCACCTCGTCGGTGACGATCTGCTCCAGCTCGTCGGGCTCGAACACGAAGAGCTCGGCTCCGGGCGGCTCGGCCGCGGCATCCGGAACCCGCGCGATGATGCCGTCGTCGCTCGCGACGGCGGCGCCCTCGACCCCGAGGCGCTCGCGGATGCGGGCGTTGACGGCCAGCGCCCAGGGGGAGTGCACCTGCATGCCGTATGGGGAATGCAGGATGATGCGCCAGTCGCCGACCTCGTCGCGGCTGCGCTCGACGGTGAGCGTCTTGTCGGTGGGGAGGCTGCCGGTGGCCTCGCGCTGCTCGGCGAGGTAGGCGAGGAGGTTGGTGATCGCGTTGTCGTCGAGTCCGGACTCGCGCAGGCGTTCTTCGGCCTTCGCGCGGTCGGCCCCGGCGATGTCGCGCGAGAACTTGCCGAGGGCCTCGCCGAGTTCGGCGGGGCGTCCGATGCCGTCGCCGTGCCAGAACGGCAGCTTGCCGGGTTGCCCGAAAGCGGGCACGACGTTCACGCGGTCGTGGGTGATCTCGACGATCCGCCAGCTCGTGGTGCCGAGCGTGAACACGTCGTTGACGCGGGACTCGTAGACCATCTCTTCATCGAGTTCGCCGACGCGGGCGTTCTGCGACTCGCCCGCGACGAAGACGCCGAACAACCCGCGGTCGGGGATGGTTCCGCCGCTGGTCACCGCGACACGCTGCGCCCCCGGGCGGCCGGTGAGCGTGCCGGCGTCGCGGTCCCACACCAGGCGCGGTCGCAGCTCGGCGAACTCGTCGGAGGGATAGCGTCCGGCGAGCAGATCGAGCGTCGCCTCGTACGCCGAACGCGGCAGCGAGCGGAACGGCGCGCTGCGCTTGACCGTGTCGAACCACTCCTCGACGTCGATCGCCCCGAGCGCCGAGGCCGCCACCGTCTGCTGGGCGAGGATGTCGAGCGGGTTCTGCGGCACCGAGATGGCCTCGATGCGTCCGCCGAGCATGCGCTCGGTGACCACGGCGGTGTGCAGCACGTCGCTGCGGTGCTTGGGGAAGAGCGCTGCCCGGCTCACCTCGCCGACCTGGTGCCCCGCGCGTCCGACGCGCTGGAGCCCGGATGCCGCGCTGGGCGGCGACTCGACCTGGATGACGAGGTCGACCGAGCCCATGTCGATGCCGAGCTCGAGGCTGCTCGTCGCCACCACGCAGCGCAGCGCCCCCGACTTCAGCTCGTCTTCGACCTGCGCCCTCTGCTCCTTCGACACCGAGCCGTGGTGGGCCTTGGCGAGGATCGCGGCGACCCCGGCGGACGATCCCGCCTGCGCCATCGTCACAGCGGGGACCGTCGGCTCGGGGACGTCGATGCCCTGCCGTTCCGCGTAGATCTCGTTGAGCCGGCCGGTCAGTCGCTCGGCGAGGCGGCGGGAGTTGGCGAAGACGATCGTCGAGCGTCGCTGCAGGATGCGATCGACGATCGCCTCTTCGACGTGGGGCCACACCGAGCCGGCCATCTCGGTGCTCTCGGGGCGGTCGGAGAACCACTCGCCGTCGGTCGCCTCGTCGGGGGCCGGCGAGCCCGGAGGAGGAGGCGGGTTGAGCATGTCGTCGACGGGGACGACGACCGAGAGGTCGAAGGCCTTCGTCGCCTTCGGCGCCACGATGTCGACGGGCTGCGCTCCGCCGAGGAACCGCGCCACCTCGTCGATGGGGCGCACGGTGGCCGAGAGGCCGATGCGCTGCGCGGGGGCATCGAGCAGGGCGTCGAGGCGTTCGAGGCTCACCGCGAGGTGCGCTCCGCGCTTGGTCGCGGCGACCGCGTGCACCTCGTCGATGATGACCGTGTGCACCCCGCGAAGGGTCTCGGCCGCCTGACTCGTGAGCATCAGGTAGAGCGACTCGGGCGTCGTGATGAGGATGTCGGGCGGGTCGCTGACGAGCTTGCGTCGGTCGCTCGAGCTGGTGTCGCCCGAGCGGACCCCCACCGTCACGTTCGGCACGTCGATGCCCAACCGGCGCGCCGACTGGCCGATGCCGACGAGGGGCGAGTGCAGGTTGCGCTCGACGTCGACGCCCAGGGCCTTCAGCGGCGAGATGTACAGGACGCGGGTGTTCGTCGTCGGGACCTTCGCGGCGGACTTCTTACCGCGGCGCGGGGGCGCGGCATCCGGGGTCTCGGGCGCCTTCTCGCGGAAGATGCGGTCGATCGCGAAGAGGAAGGCCGACAGCGTCTTGCCCGAGCCGGTGGGCGCGACCACGAGGGCGTTGCGGCCCGACGAGACGGATTCCCACGCGCCCTTCTGCGCGTTGGTGGGCGCGGAGAACGCACCGCGGAACCAGTCCTGCGTCGCAGGACCGAATTTCTCGAGCACGTCGGCCATGCCGACATCCTCCCCCGGACCTCCGACATCGGGTCGGGGTTGACGTTCGCCCGCCGCGGAACGGACGCCCGTCGAGCCGCGAGATCGCAGGGGCGCAGCACGCGCGTCGGCGCGGAAGCGCCTCTCCCGCGCGAAATCGCACGCGATCGTGCGCGAAGACGCACGGCCTCGCTCCGCGCGTGCGGTCTCGCCGCCCGGTCGCCGGGCTCACGGTGCCTCGGTCAGCCGCCCGTCGTCCAGCCGCAGCCGCAGGTCGAGGTCGAGCCGGTCGAGGAAGACATCGTCATGACTCACCACGAGGACCGCACCTCGGTACGCCTGCAGCGCCACGACCAACTGGTCGACCGTGTCGAGGTCGAGGTTGTTCGTCGGCTCATCGAGCACCAGGAGCTGCGGCGGGGGATCCGCGAGGAGCAGCCGCGCGAGCGCGACGCGGAAGCGCTCGCCCCCGGACAGGCTCCCCACGGGGCGGCCGACGGCGTCTCCGCGCACGAGGAATCGCGCGAGCCGATCGCGCACGAGCGCCACGGGAACGCCCGGCGCCGCCGCGCACACGGTGTCGAGGACGGATGCCGTGTCGTCGAGGCCGTCGAGACGCTGCGGCAGGTAGCCGACGTGCTCGACGCTCGCTCGGGCATGGATCGGCTCCGCGGGGTCCACGGCGCGGACGAGGCTCTCGAGAAGCGTCGTCTTGCCGATGCCGTTGCGACCCACCAGTGCGACGCGCTCGCGACCCGTGACGATCCACTCGCGCTCCTCGTCGCCGAGCGTCAGGATCCGCCGTCCGGCCGCGTTCCCCGGGTCGGGCAGGTCGATGCGCACCACGTCGTCGTCGCGCACGCGGGCCGACGCCTCGTCGAGCGCCGCGCGCGCGGCATCCTCTTTCCCTTTCATCTCGATGCTCAGCCGCCCCGCGCTCACCTGCGCCGCGTTGGCGCGACCCCCCGCGATGATCTTCGGGACCCTCTTCTCGACCTTCGCCTTCTGCGCGACGCGGGATCGCGTGGCGAGCTTGTCGTACGACTCGATGCGCTGTCGCCGCTCGCGCCGCAGCGATTGGACCGCGTCGCGTTCGGCGCGCACGGCGGCCTCCTGCTCCGCGTCGCGGTGCGCGCGCCACACGCTGTACGGGCCGCCGACGACGCTGAGGCTCTGGCCGTAGAGCTCGGCGGTGGCATCCATCAGCTCGAGCAGGCCGACGTCGTGGCTCACGACGACCAGGGTGCCGGGCCAGCTCTGAACGAGCTCGCTCACGCGCGCCCGGGCGTCGCGGTCGAGGTCGTTGGTCGGTTCGTCGAGGAGCGTGATGTCGGCTGCGCGGGCGCGGAGCCCGACGAGCGCGGTCAGCATCGTCTCCCCTCCCGAGAGCTCCCCGACGGTGCGGTCCAGGGCATCGGATGCCAGGCCCGCCTCGGCGAGCAGGGCGTGGGCGCGCGCCTCGACGTCCCAGTCGTCGCCGACCGCGTCGAAATGGTGCGGCGCCACGTCGCCCGACTCGATGGCGCGCAGGGCGGTCAGTGCTGTCTCGACGCCGAGGAGTGCCGAGACGGGTCGGTGCGGATCCGCCGCGAGACGCTGCGGGAGCATGACGACGTCACCGGATGCCGAGACCGTGCCGGAGGTGGGGGCGAGGTGCCCCGAGGCTAAGCGCAGGAGCGTGGACTTGCCGGCGCCGTTTCGGCCGACGAGACCGGTGCGGCCCCGGCCGAGGGCGCCGGAGACCTCGTCGAGGGCGACGGTTCCGTCGGGCCAGACGAGGCGGACGCGGTCAAAGACGAGGGAGGGGGAAACAGCTGACATGACGGAACTCCGGGAACGCGGGATGCGCGGACACCGGACCCGTCCGCGTCAGCGGAGGGCGGCCGAGAAACGGCGGGTCGACGGGTCAGCGCGCGGACAGGGGCGCGGAAGCGTCGACGTTCTTCACCGGAGGAGACCTCGTTCTCGGGGACAGGGATCTCCACGGTAGTCGCACATCGGTCGTCGCGGTACCCCCCCCGGTGCCGTCGGGGAGGGCGTCGTCGCCGTCCTCGCGTGCAGGGCCTGCCGCTCAGCCGGCGTTCGGAGCGGTCGCCTCGGCGAGACGCGCGTCGAGGAAGGCGCGGACGTCGTCGAGCTCGTCCTGCGAGATCGAGTGCGTGAGGCCGGGGTACACCCGTCCGCTGAGCTCGCTGTGGACGGGGAGCCACTGGGCCGTCTGATCGACCAGGGCGGGCGGGATGACGTCGTCGGCGGCCCCGCGGCCCCAGAAGACCGGGGGTCTGCGCTCGGCCAGCACCTCGTCGCCGGGCAGCTCGCCCCCGGCGGCGTAGCCGGCGAGCACGACGACGAACGAGACGGCGTCGGGGTCGACGCGCAGGGCCTGCACGGCGACCGCCCCGCCCTGCGAGAAGCCGAGGAATCCCACGGGGTGCGCGCCGACCGCGTCGCGCACCCACGCGAGCACCGCGCGCGCGGCGTGCGTCACCGCCGCGGGATCGCGACCGTCGAGCCCCTCGATCGGGTACCACGAGGCGCCCGGCATGGGCCACGGCGGTGCCAGGGGCGCGCGCACGCTCGCCACGACGAACCGCTCGGGCAGGTGGGGCACCAGACCGAACAGGTCGTGCTCGTCGGAGCCGTACCCGTGCAGCAGCACGAGCACCGGTCGGTCGCCGCGTTCGGCCGCGGGGACCGACCACCGCACGACGGACGGGTCGAGGGAGGGATGCGCGCTCATGCCGACATTGTCGCAAAGGCCTCCGACATCGCCGGGGGCGAGGCGAGGCGAGCCCACGCGCGGCCCGGGACGCCCGGGGGCGGAGCGCCCGCGACGATCGCCCGCCGAGGGTCCGCGGGGCGTCGATGTCGCGGCATCCGGGGCAGACGTTGATATACAGGGAGCATGCCCGTGCGCACCCCCGACCCCGAACCCGGCGACAACGGCGACGAGCGCGAGCCGCTCTCGGCGCAGTTCTCAGGCACCCCGGGCGGCCCCAACCCCAATCCGGGCTGGTTGAGCGAGGTCGAGCTCGCCGAGGCGCGGCGACGGCTCCCGATGCTCTACGTCGAGGCCCTCCCCGTGCGCACCGACGGCATGGGAGCGGTGACGCAGGTCGGCATCCTGCTGCGCGCGACCCCGCTGGGCGAAATGACCCGCACGCTCGTGTCGGGACGTGTGCGCTACGGCGAGACGGTGCGCGACGCGCTCTTCCGCCACCTCGAGAACGACCTCGGCCCGATGGCCTTCCCCCTGCTCCCGCCGCAGCCGACGCCGTTCACGGTCGCCGAGTACTTCCCGCTCCCGGGCGTGAGCGCGTTCCACGACGACCGGCAGCACGCCGTGTCGCTGGCGTACGTCGTCCCCGTCACCGGCACGTGCGAGCCGCGCCAGGACGCCCTCGAGGTCACCTGGCTCTCGCCGCAGGAGGCGGCATCCGACGCCCTGTCGGATGAGATGGAGGGTGGCCGCGGCACGCTGATCCGCCTCGCCCTGGCCTCGGTGGGCGCCCTGCGCTGACGAGTCCTCCCCACGACGGCCCCGCCGCGGGTTCCGCACCGACCATTGCCCGCTGTCGCACCCCCTGCCTAGGGTCGGAGGATGCCGGATTCTCCCCTGGAACCCCTGACCCTGCCCCGCGACCTCGACGGGTGGCGCGCGTTCGCGGCCGAGCGCCCGCGCGAGCGGCTCGACCGCGTCGCCGAGATCGACGCGCGGCTCGTCGCCGAGACGTCGTCGGGAGCCCGTGAGCGTCTCGCCCTCTGGAACGAGGCCGAGCTCGCGCTCGTCGAGGCCGCCGCCCCTTCCCACCTGCTCAGCGAGTCGCACCCCGATGCCGAGGTCCGCGACGCCGCCGAGGCTCAGGCGCAGGCGGTCGAGGCGGTGCAGTCGCGTCGGCTGCTCGACCGCGAGCTGTGGGGCGTCTTCGCCGACCTCGACGCCGAGGGGCTCGACCCCGACGAACGGCGCCTCCTTGACCAGATCCGTCGGGACTTCCGTCGCGGTGGCGTCGATCTCGCGGATGCCGATCGCGAACGCGTGCGCGAGCTGACCGATCGCGACACCGAGCTGTCGCTGACGTTCTCCCGCAACATCCGCGAGGGGCGTCGAGAGATCCGCGTGCCCGCCTCGTCGCTCGAGGGGCTGCCCGCCGATTTCATCGAGGCGCACCCCGCCGACGCGGAGGGGCTGGTCACGCTCACGACCGAGTACACCGACCTCATGCCGGTGCGCGAGTACGCGCGCGACCGGTCGCTGCGCCACGCCCTGGTCGGCGCGTACAACGACCTCGCGTGGCCGGTCAACGAGCCGGTGCTCGCCGAACTGCTCGCCGTGCGGGCGGAGCGTGCGGCGCTGCTCGGTTACGGCGATTGGGCCGACTACGAGACCGAGACCCGCATGATCGGCTCGAGCGCGGCGGTAGCCGCGTTCCTCGAACGCGTCGCCGCGGCGGCGGCCCCGGCCGCATCCGCGGAGTACGAGCGCGTGCGGGAGCGCTTGCGTCGCGACGACCCCGACGCCGACGCCGTGACGATCGCCGACTTCTGGTACGTCCTCGGGGCGCTCAAGCGCGAGGAGTACGACGTCGACGCGCAGCTCGTGCGCTCGTATTTCCGGTTCGACCGGGTGCTCGACGGCGTGCTCGCCACCACCGGTCGCCTGCTCGACGTCGCCTACGAGCCCGTCGAGACGCCGTCGTGGCACGACGACGTGCGCACGTACGACGTCGTCCGGGCGGGGGAGCGCCTCGGCCGCATCCACCTCGACCTGCACCCGCGCGAGGGCAAGTACAACCACGCGGCGTGCTTCGGCCTTGCCCCCGGCATCGCGGGGCGCGCCCTGCCCGAGTCGGTGCTGCTGTGCAACTTCTCGCGCGGGCTGCTCGAGCACGACGAGGTCGTGACGTTCTTCCACGAGTTCGGGCACCTCGTGCACGACATCCTCGGCGGGCACCAGAAGTGGGCGCGCTGGACCGGCGTCGCCACCGAGTGGGACTTCGTCGAGGCGCCCAGCCAGCTTCTCGAGGAGTGGGCGTGGGATGCCGAGGCGCTCGCCGCCTTCGCGGTGAACGACGAGGGCGAGTCCATTCCCGCCGATCTCGTCGCGCGCATGCGCACCGCCGACGCGTTCGGTCGGGGGCTCGAGGTGACCCGGCAGCTCGGGCACGCGACGACGTCGTACCGTCTGCACGTGGACCGCCCCGCCGACCTCGCGTCGGCCGTCGACGGGTACTACCGCGCCGCGAGCCCGGTGGCCCCGCTCGACGGGTCGCACTCCTACGCCGGCTTCGGGCACCTCACCGGCTACGGGGCCTGCTACTACACCTATCAGTGGAGTCTCGTGATCGCGCGTGACCTGCTGTCGGCCTTCGGCGACGACCTCTTCGACGCCGACACCGCCGCGCGCTATCGGCGCGAGATCCTCGAGCCGGGCGGCACGCGCGACGCACGAGAGCTCGTCGAGGCGTTCCTCGGACGCGAGAACACCTTCGACGCCTACCGGGACTGGCTCGCGGGAGCGTGAGACGACGAGGGCCCCGGCATCCCCTCCGGATCGGGACGGGATGCCGGGGCCCGCGCTGCACCCTGGCCCTGCGGCGCCGGGGTCAGGCGGTCGTCTCGCGCGCGATGGCCGCGACGAACGCGTCGATGTCGTCTTCGGTGGTGTCGAACGAGCACATCCACCGCACCTCGCGACGCATCTCGTCCCAGTCGTAGAAGCGGAAGCTCGCGCGCAGGCGGTCGGCGACTCCGGCGGGAAGCGTCGCGAAGACGCCGTTGGCCTGGGTGGGCTGGGTGAACTCCACGCCCCGGATCGACCCGTCGGCGAGGCCCGCCTCGACGCCCGCGCGCAGGCGCTGCGCCATCGCGTTCGAGTGCCGGGCGTTGCGCAACCAAAGGTCGTCTTCGAGCAGGGCGACCAGCTGCGCCGACACGAAGCGCATCTTGCTCGAGAGCTGCATGTCGAGCTTGCGCAGGTAGGTCAGGCCCGTGGACGCCTCGGGGTCGAGCACGACGATGGCCTCGCCGATCATCGCGCCGTTCTTCGTCCCGCCGAAGCTCAGCACGTCGACGCCGGCGTCGCGCGTGAACGCGCGGAGGGGCACGTCGAGGGCGGCGGCGGCGTTCGAGATGCGAGCGCCGTCCATGTGCAGGCGCATGCCGTGCCCGTGCGCGTGCGCGGCCAGTTCGCGGATCTCGTCGACCGTGTAAAGCGTGCCCAGCTCGGTCGACTGCGTGATCGAGACGACGAGGGGCTGCGCGCGGTGCTCGTCGCCCCAGCCCCACGCCTCGCGGTCTACGAGCTCGGGCGTGAGCTTGCCGTCGTCGGTGGGCACGGTCAGCAGCTTGATGCCGCCCACGCGCTCGGGGGCTCCGCCCTCGTCGACGTTGATGTGGGCGGTGGATGCCGAGATCACGGCGCCCCAGCGGGGGAGCATCGACTGCAGGCCGACGACGTTCGCGCCGGTGCCGTTGAACACGGGATAGGCCTCGACACCCTCGCCCAGCAGCGAGACGAACAGCTCCTGCAGGCGCGCGGTGTAGACGTCTTCGCCGTAGGCGACCTGGTGGCCCTCGTTGGCCGCGGTGATCGCGGCGAGGACGTCGGGGTGGATGCCGGAATAGTTGTCGGACGCGAAGCCGCGCACCGACGTGTCGTGGAGGGAAGTCACCCCTCCAGCGTAACTTTTCCCGACTCCTCCCCAGGGGTGATCTCCTCCACGGATCGCCCGACGCGCGACGGGGTGTCGGTGCCCCCGACGAGAATGGGGGGATGAGGTTGGATCCCGAAGCGCTCAGCATCGCGGGCGAGATGTTCTCGTCGTCCGCGATGATCCGCGCCGACCGCCTCCTCGTCTACGGCTCCGTCGAGGTGGGCGACGCGCGGGCGGTCGGCGACGTGCTCGTGGTGTCGGCCCAGTCGTTCGGCGCCGCGGGCTACGAGCACCTCGAACTGCGCGTCGCCGCCGACTTCTCCCGCGTGTCCGGGTGGTGCTCCTGCGGTCGCGGCCCCGAGTGCGAGCACTCGTGCGCGACGGCGCTCGTCCTGCTCGACCGGCTGATCGCCGCGGGGCGTCCGCCGCGCCCGGAATGGCAGCGTTCGCTCGACGAGCTGTTCGCGACCGCACCGCCCGTCGACGACGAGGCCCCCTTCGAGCTCTGCCTCTTCCTGGCGATCCGCCGCGGCGGGGGGCGCGGCTACGGCACCGCCCTGACCCTCACCGCGCGTCCCGGGGTGCGCGGCACGCGCGGAACGTGGATCAAGGGGCGCGCCGGCTGGTCGGCCCTCGCGACCCTCCCCGCCGATCCGCGCGCCCGCGCCGCGCTCGACAGCCTCGGGCGACTGGGGCGCTACGGTGCCGGCGCTTACCTGTCCGACGAATGGATGCCGCTGTCCGCCGTTCCTCCGCACTCGCTGTGGCTGCAGCTCGATGCGGTCGTCGCGGCGGGCGTCCCCCTGGTGTCGGGAGCCGGTGCGCACCACCCGGTCCGCATCGTCGACGAGCCGGTCGCGGCGGCGGTGACGCTGGATCGGCGCGGCAGCACGCTCCACGTGCGCGGAGGCGTCCAGGGCCTCGACGACGACACCGCGGCCCTGCCGTCGTGGGTGGTCGGCGAACCGGCGGTCGCCGTGGCGTTCGTCGCCGACCGCGACGGCGACGACGAGCGCATCACCCTCGCCCGGCTGTCGGCCCCCGTGTCGGGACCCGTTCGCGGGCTGCTCGCGCGCTCGGGGGCCCTCACGATCGACGAGGGCGGCACTCCGACGTTCCTGCGGGAGTATCTGCCCCGCCTGCAGCTCGACGCGCCGGTGGCGTCTCCGAGGGGCACCGTCGAGGTGCCGCCGGCTCCCCTCCCGATCCTCGAGCTCACCCTCGAGCACCGTGACGTGGCGACGAGCGTCGCCTCGAGATGGGACCGGTCGCCGACGCGAGGGCGTCGCCACGACGAGCACGAGAGGGCGGTGTGGAGCGCGGTTTCGGCGCTCGCCGACGAGATGCGCGTCGAGCTCCCCGCCCCGTATGCGACGGGTGCGGCCCCGGCGCGAGCGCTGAGTGCGAGCGAGGCGGCGCTGCTCGTGGCGGAGGGCCTGCCGCGACTGCGCTCCCTCGCGCACGTCCGCGTCGAGACCCGGGGCGACGAGCCCGTGTACCGGGTGTCGGCCGAGGCCCCGGTCGTCCAGCTGAGCACGGGCGACGACGACGGCAGCGACTGGTTCGATCTGCACGCGCGCGTCAGCGTCGGCGACGTCGAGGTCGACTTCACCTCCCTCTACACGGCCCTGGCTCTCGGCGATCGCGTGCTGTTCGTGGGCGACGGCGAGTACGTCCGCCTCGACACCCCGGAGTTCGACCGCCTCCGCGCGGTGATCGACGAGGCGCGCACCCTCGCCGATCGCCCCGGGTCGGAGCTGGCCGTCAATCGCTACAACGTCGGTCTGTGGGACGACCTGTCCGAGCTCGGCATGATCGCCGCGCACGAGGCGGAGTGGTGGTTGCGCGTCCGCGGTCTCACCGACGACGCCGCCCTCGAACCGGTCGATCCGCCGGCGGGCCTTCGAGCGACGCTTCGCGATTACCAGCGGAGCGGTCTCGACTGGTTGCACTTCCTGCGCGTGCAGGGGCTCGGCGGCATCCTGGCCGACGACATGGGTCTCGGGAAGACCGTGCAGACCATCGCGATGATGGAGGCCGCTCGTGCCGACGATCCGGCGATGGCCCCCTTCCTGATCGTCGCGCCCACGAGCGTCGTCGGCAACTGGGCGCGCGAGTGCGCGGCCTTCGCCCCCGAGCTCGCGGTGCGCACCGTCTCGGCGACGAGCGCGAGACGGTCGACGAGCATCGCCGAGGCGGCCGCCGGTGCGCACGTCGTCGTGACCAGCTACGCCCTGTTCCGCCTCGAGCAGGAGCAGTACGCCGAGGTCGCGTGGTCGGGGCTCGTGCTCGATGAGGCGCAGCAGATCAAGAACCCCGCCTCGCGCGGGTATCGCGCGGCGCGGAGCCTCGCGGTGCCCTTCACGCTCGTCATCACGGGCACCCCGATGGAGAACAACCTTCTCGAACTGTGGGCGCTCATGTCCCTCGTCGCTCCGGGGCTGCTCGGCACGAGGGAGTCCTTCGCCGAGCTCTACCGCACCCCCATCGAGAAGCACTCCGATCGCGAGCGGCTCGACCTCCTCCGCCGTCGCATCCGGCCGTTCCTCCTGCGCCGCACGAAAGAGCTCGTGGCATCCGAGCTCCCGCCCAAGCAGGAGACCGTCATCGCGGTGGGGCTGCATCCCGCGCACCGCAAGCTCTACGACCGACGCTTCCACCGGGAGCGGCAGCGACTTCTGGGCCTGCTCGACGACGATGCCGACGGCAACAGGTTCGCGATCTTCCGGTCGTTGACGATGCTGCGGCAGCTGGCCCTGGATCCCTCCCTGGTCGACGAGGGCGAAGCGCCGTCGGCGAAGCTCGACGCCCTCGAGGAGCTCCTCGTCGAGGCGGCGGCCGAGGGGCACCGGGTGCTCGTACTGAGCCAGTTCACGCGGTTCCTGCGCGCCGCTCGTCAACGCGCGACCGACGCGGGCCTCGCCTCCCGCTACCTCGACGGCACGACGGTCGATCGTCAGGCGCAGATCGACGGCTTCCGCGAGGGAGACGACCCGGTCTTCTTCGTCTCGCTCAAGGCGGGCGGCGTCGGCCTCAACCTGGTGGAGGCCGACTACGTCGTGCTGCTCGATCCGTGGTGGAACCCGGCCGTCGAGGATCAGGCGATCGACCGCGCCCACCGCATCGGGCAGACGCGCCCGGTGATCGTGTACCGGCTGGTGTCGTCCGACACCGTCGAAGAGAAGGTCGTCGCCCTGCGGGAGGCCAAGTCCGAGCTCTTCTCCCGCGTGCTCGACGGCGGTGACGACGACGGGGGAGCGTTCGCCGCGGGCCCCCGGCTGACCGCCGACGACATCCGGAGCCTGCTCGACTGAGCCGTGCTTCGCGCGGGCGGCGGCGCGCGACGGCCCGTGCCGGCACCCCGTACGCGACGGCTCCGGGCGTGTGTCTCGTGCGACGGTCCCCGGGCGGGCGTCTCGCGCGCATCGGCCGTCCACGCACGACGGCCCCGAGCCGGCATTCCGCGTGCGACGGCCCCGGGCCGGCGTCGCACGCGCGACGGCCCGAGCCGGCGTCCGACGGAATCCTCCCGCCGCGGACCGTCCAAGCCCGATCCTGGCCGATGTCGGAGGTCGGGTCTACCGTGTGTCCATGTCCGCCTCGCCGTCCGCCGCAGCCGACGCGGTCACGCCCGCGCGGGGGCGGCGCACGTTCCTCGGCGTCGTGATCAACACGGCCGCGGCAAACGTCACGACCAGCTTCCTCTGGTTCGCGCTCACCTTCTGGGTCTATCTCGAGACGCGGTCGGTTCTCGCCACGGGAATCGTCGGCGGTGCATACATGCTGCTGCTGGCGGTCTTCGCCATGGTGTTCGGAACGCTGGTCGATCGCCATCGCAAGCACCGGGTCATGGTCGTCTCCGGCGTGGTGACCCTCGCGGCTTTCCTCCTCGCGGGGGCCCTGTGGCTGAGCTTCCCCGAGTCGGTGCTCCTCGACCTCGGCGGCCCGTGGTTCTGGCTGTTCTCGGGAATCATCCTCGGCGGCGCCGTGATCGAGAATCTCCGCAACATCGCCCTGTCTACGACGGTCATCCTCCTGGTTCCCGTGGAACGGCACGCGAACGCCAACGGGCTCGTCGGCACCGTGCAGGGCCTCGCGTTCGTCGTGACGAGCGTGTTCAGCGGGCTGTCGGTCGGGTTCCTGGGCATGGGGTGGACGCTCGCGATCGCGGTCGTGCTCACCGTCGTGGCCCTCCTCCACCTCCTGACCATCCGCATCCCCGAGCCCCCTCCTGTCGCGGGCGCGCAGCGCGGTCCGGTGGTGGACGTCGCCGGCGCCATCCGTGCGGTGCGCGCGGCGCCCGGGCTGTTCGCCCTGCTGCTGTTCTCCACGTTCAACAACCTGATCGGCGGCGTCTACATGGCACTCATGGATCCCTACGGTCTCGAGCTCTACCGTCTCGAGATCGACGGTCGGGTCTACGAGGCGGAGGTGTGGGGCGTCGTCCTGGCGGTCACGGCGACGGGCTTCATCGTCGGCGGCGGTCTCGTGGCGAAGTTCGGGCTCGGACGCAACCCGATCCGCACGATGCTGTGGATCGTCATCGCGATGGGGGCGCTGGGCGCGGTATTCACCCTGCGTGAGTGGTGGTGGCTCTACGGGATCGGCATCTGGGTCTACATGGCCCTCATCCCGCCCGTCGAAGCGGCCGAGCAGACCGTCATCCAACGGGTCGTGCCTTTCGACACGCAGGGGCGTGTCTTCGGCTTCGCGGCTGCCTTCGAATCAGCGGCGGCGCCCGTGACCTCGTTCCTGATCGCCCCGATCGCTCAGTTCCTCGTGATCCCCTACATGAACGGCGACAGCGGGCGAGCCGCCTGGGGCTGGCTCCTCGGAGAGGGCCAGTCGCGGGGTATCGCGCTCGTGTTCGTCTTCGCGGGGCTCGTCATGGTCGTCGTCGGCGTGCTTGCGTTCTTCTCGCGGTCGTACCGCACCCTGTCGCAGCTCTACCGGTCGGCCCCCGAGCCCGCGACGCACGCCGACCCGCGCACCGACGCCGGTACGGCCCCCGCCCCCGGTCTCGACCCCCGTCGCCCCACCGAGGTCTAGGCGCCCGCGCCCACCTCGATCACGACGTCGTTGAACGCGTCGGCGGTGTCGTCCCACAGCGCCACGAAGGCGGCGGCCAGGGCGTCCTCGAGCCCTTCGAGGCTCTTGACGCGGAAGATGACCGCCGCCGCGGAGATCGCCCGGTCCGCGTCGCGGGCGCTCTTGGCGAAACCCTGGGCGACGGCGCGCGTCCATGCCTCGCTCGCGGCCTTGACCGCCGCGTAGTTCGCCCCGCCCGCGAGGGGGCGTGTCACCGACGTCGACGAGACGATGGCGAGTCGTCCCGCGGGCGAGGAGCGCAGGTCGTCGTCGAAGGCGCGACTGACGAGCCGCAGCGCCTCGAACGAGCGCAGCAGGAACGCGAAGTCGTCATCGCTCTGCCCGGCCAGCCCGCCGCCGCCGCGCCACCCGCCGACCAGATGCAGCACACCGTCCACGCGCCCGTGCGCCGCGTGGACGCGCTCGCGCAGGGCGGCCACGGCGTCCGCGTCGGTGAGGTCGCACTGTTCCGTCGCGGCGCCCGGTGCCGCGAGTGCCGCGTCGGCGAGGCGCGCGGCATCCGACCCCACGATCACGACCCGGGCGCCCGCCTCCCGGAGGGCCCGCGCGGCGGAGCGTCCCGCCGCGCTCGTACCCCCCGCGAGCAGGACGAGTCGTCCCTCGACGAGCTCGAGTTCCTGCGTCTGCACCGTGTCGCTCATGGTCGTCTCCGTCGTCGTTTCGCTCGTCGTCATCCGCTCCGCTTGCCCCGAGTGTGCTCCCCGGGGGCTCCGGGCGCGACCGGTTCCGCGTGCGGCGGGCGTCCCCCTGCGTCGAGCGTCCAGAGCACGTCGGTCCGGCGTCGGCCTGCTCGACGTGTCCTGGACCCTCGACGGACGCGGGATGCCGCTCAGTCGGTGCCGCGGATCCCCTCGGTCGAGGCGATCACCGGGCGCATCTTCTTCTCGAGCGCTTCGAAGAACATCGACAGCGGGAACTCGTCGTTCAAGACGGCATCCGTGTAGCCCTTGGGGAGGCCGGCGAGCACCTCGTCGGACAGGCCGCGGGCCCACACCGACGCGGGGTGCGGCGTCACGACGCTGCGCACGAGGTCGTAGGCGGCGAGCCAGTGCGCCGTCTTGGGGCGGTCGATCGAGCGCCAGTAGAGCTCGTCGATGGCGTCGGCGAGGGCGACCACGGCGGCGGGGACCTCGTCCCAGTCGAACGCCAGCGAGGTGTCGGTCCAGTGCAGCACCCGGCGCTGGTGCAGCCACGCGAACAGCAGCTGACCGCCGAGTCCGTCGTAGTTGCGCACGCGCGAGCCGGTGATGGCGAAGCGGAAGATGCGGTCGAAGATGACGGCGTACTGCACGAGCTCCGCGTGCTCGAGCATCGTGCGCTCGGCGTCGTCGAGGTCGTCGCGGGCCGAGAGGCGCTTCTGCAGCGAGACGCACTCGCGGAACGCGGTGAGGTCGCACCGCAGCTCCTCGAGCGAGTACAGGAAGAACGGCATCCGCTGCTTGATCATGAACGGGTCGAACGGGAGGTCGCCGCGCATGTGGGTGCGGTCGTGGATGAGGTCCCACATCACGAACGTCCGCTCGGTGAGCGCCTGGTCGTCGAGCATGCGGGCGGCCGCCGCGGGCAGCTCGAGCTTGGTGATCTCCGCGGCGGCGCGCGTGACGCGGCGGTAGCGGGCGGCCTCGCGGTCCTGGAAGATCGCGCCCCACGTGAAGGGCGGGATCTCGCGCATCGCGACGGTCTCGGGGAACAGCACGGCGGAGTTGGTGTCGTATCCCGAGGTGAAGTCGATCAGCCGCAGCGAGACGAACAGCCGGTTGGTGTACTCGGTCTCGAGCCGCGCGATGAACTCGGGCCAGATGGCCTCGACGAGCACCGCCTCGACGTGACGGTCGCTCGAGCCGTTCTGCGTGTACATCGGGAAGACGACGAGGTGACGGATGCCGTCGACCCGGTGCTCCTGGGGCTGGAAGGCCACGAGCGAGTCGAGGAAGTCCGGCGTGCCCATGCCCTCCGCCTCCCACCGCCGGAAGTCGGCGACGGATGCCGCGAGGTAGTCGGCGTCGTGCGGGAAGAGGGGCGCGAGCGCGGCGATGGCCTCGACGACGTCGTCGATGAGCGGCGCGGCGGCGGCGGTGTCCTCGATGGAGCCGTCGGTGGACTGCAGGTCCTGCAGGGCGGTCGCCGCGCTCTTCAGCTGCGCCCAGGCGGGGGTGTGCTCGACCTCGTCGACGGTGCGACCGTCGAGCAGATCCCGGTCGGTGCGGGTGGGCGTCGCGATGGTCATGGCATCCTCCGATCAGGGGGTGTAAATATTCCTGTCAAAACGTCATGCTAACGGAAAACTTACGGACGCCGCCAGAGCCGTCCTCGCGCCCACTGCTACTGTCGAGCGCATGACCGAGGCCCCCGCTCGCGCCCCCCGCCTCGACGACGCCGTCGACGCCGCGATCGTCCGCGAGATCTCGATCGACGCGCGCGCGACGCTGTCGCACCTGTCGGAGCGCGTCGGCCTGTCGGTCTCGGCCGTCCAGTCGCGACTGCGCCGTCTCGAGGCGCGCGGCATCGTGCAGGGCTACCGGCCCATCCTCGATGCCGAGGCCCTCGGGCGACCGCTCGCGGCGTTCGTCGAGATCACCCCGCTCGACCCCGCGCAGCCCGACAACGCCCCCGAATTGCTCGCGCACCTCAGCGCGATCGAGGCCTGCCACTCCATCGCGGGGGAGGCGGCCTACATGCTGTTCGTGCGCGTGCCCACCCCGCGCGATCTCGAGGCGCTCATCCGCGACATCCGGGCCGCGGCGCAGGTCAACACCCGCACGACCGTGGTGCTGCAGACGTTCTTCGAAGCGCGCCCGATCGAGCCCGCCGATTTCCCCGGCTGACCCGCGTCGAGATCACACGATCTCACCGCCCGCCCCGCGCCCCGGCGTGTGATCTCGAGACGATCGGGTGATCTTGCCACGGCCCGGGATACATCCACAGGCGGATGCCGCGGCCCCGTGGTCCCGCGTAGCGTGAGGGCGATGCTCTCCCTCCGCCCGCTCCAGCGCTATCAGCTGGTCACCGACCTCGGCGTCGCGGCGCTGTTCGGTCTGCTGGCCCTGCTGGTCGAGGTCGCGGGGACCACCAGCGGCGCACTGGCGCCCCTCTCGCTGGTCGGTGAGAACGTCGGGGCGATCCTCGTCGCCCTCGCGCTGACCGCCGCCCTCGCGATGCGGCGCCTGCAGCCCGGTCTCGCGCTCATCCTGGCCTGGGTCGGCGCGTTCCTGCAGATGGGTTTCGGCAGGCAGCCGTCCCCGACCGACCTCGCCATCTTCGCCGTCCTCTACACGACGGCCGCCTACGGCAGTCGGCGCGTGTTCTGGTGGGGTTTCGCCTCGGGCATCGCGGGTGCCGCGATCATCCCGCTCTACCTCGTCGGCCGGGGGCTGTCCGAGCCCCCCTCCGTCAACGACTGGTTCGCCGTGGGCGCCCTGCTGCTGGCATCCGGATTCGCCCTGATGCTCGCGTGGGTGTCGGGGGCCCTCGTGCGCACGGCCCTGCGCGCCGCGGAGAACAGTCGTGCCCAGCGCGCCGCCGAGGCCGAGACGATCGCCGAGCAGCAGCGGGTGCGCATCGCGCGCGACATGCACGACGTGGTCGCCCACTCGCTCGCGGTGGTCATCGCCCAGGCCGACGGCGCCCGCTACGCCGCCGCCGGCGACCCCGCGGCGGCGTCCGACGCGCTCGCGACGATCTCGACGACCGCGCGAGCGGCGCTGACCGATGTGCGTCTTCTCCTCACGCAGCTGCGTCACAGCCAGGGCGAGGGCCCGCAGCCGACCCTCGCCGACCTCGCGCAGCTCTTCGACCGTGTGCGGGCGGCCGGGGTGCACCTCGACGTGCGCGTCGACCCGCCGCCGCCGGGGGAGCCGCCCGCGGCGATCCAGCTCGCGGTGTACCGGATCATGCAGGAGGCGCTCACCAACGCCCTCCGCCACGGCGTCGACCCGCGCGTGCGCGTGCACCTGGGCTGGTTCGCCGACCGCGTCGAGCTGTCGGTGCGCAACGCCCGATCCACGGCCGCCGCGGGTGCCGCCGTCGGCACCGGCGGACACGGGCTCATCGGCATGCGCGAGCGCGCGCAGCTCGTCGGCGGCCGGTTGACGGCCGAGCCCGAGTACGGCGAATTCGTCGTCCGCGCGACCCTTCCGATCGGGGGCTCGCGGTGACGACTCCGGATGCCGCGCCCCCGTCCGCTCTCGAGAGAGGCCTCTCCGCATGACCGCCCCCGTCCGCATCGTCCTCGTCGACGATCAGGCACTGTTCCGCGCCGGCATCCGGATGGTGATCGACTCGCAACCCGACCTCGAGGTCGTCGGCGAGGCCTCCGACGGCCGCGAGGGCATCGAGGTGGTGCGCTCGACGCGCCCCGACCTCGTGCTGATGGACGTGCGCATGCCGGTCATGGACGGGCTGACGGCGACCGCCGAGATCCTCCGCGAGCCCGATGCGCCCCGCGTGGTGGTGCTCACGACCTTCGACCTCGATGAGGCCGCCGCTCGGGCGATCCAGGGAGGGGCGAGCGGATTCCTGCTCAAAGACGCCGAGCCGGAGTTCCTGCTCTCGGCCGTGCGCACCGTGCACGCGGGTTCGGCCGTCATCGCGGCCGAGGCCACCCGCGAGCTGTTCGCGCACATCGCCGACGGCGCGGGCGCCGAGCCGGTCCCCGCGGCCTACGGCGCGCTCACCGACCGCGAGAGGGAGATCTTCGCGCTCGCGGCGACGGGCCTCAGCAACGCCGAGATCGCCGAGAGCGAGTTCTTGTCGGAGGCGACGGTGAAGACGCACATCAGCCGCATCCTCACCAAGCTGGCCCTGCGCGATCGCGTGCAACTCGTCGTGTTCGCCTATCGTCACGGGCTGGTCTGAGGAGCGGTCGGTCGTCGCGCCTCCCGTCACCGGGTCAGCCGCAGCTCCCGCAGGGGGCCGCCCCAGCGGTCGTCCTCCCGTGACGCGCCGTCGGGGGCGAAGCCGTGCTTCGCGTAGAAGGCGAGGGCCCGGTCGTTCCCGGAGAGCACCCAGAGGCTCGCGGGCCGGTCGCCCACCGCGGCCTCCAGCAGCGCCCGGCCGGCGCCGGTGCCGTAGTGCGCCGCGAGGACGTAGAGCGCGTAGAGCTCGGCATCCGTCTCCGGTCGATCCGCGTCGCGGCTCGGGCCCGCCGACGAGAAGCCGACGACCCGTCCGTCGACGATCGCGACCCACGCGTCGCCGAGGCGCTCGGCGCCGGGCGGGGTCTCTCCGCGCAGGCGCGCCGCCCAGCGCCAGGCCGAGAGCTCGACGTCGAGTTGCTCCGACAGCGCCTCGGGGACCTGATCGGTGTGGGCCTCGCGCCAGCTCTGCACGTGCACGTGGGCGATGCACCGACTGTCGTCGGGCGTCGCCGCGCGCACGAGGATCTCACTCATGGCGGGGTGGAGCGTCGTCGTTCTCGGGGTCGTGCGCCCACGTGGGTGCGAGGGCGCGGATGCGCGCGGCCCGCCACTGCCAGGTCGCCCACAGGCCCGGCCACAGCGCGGGGGCCGCGGCGCCGCCGATGGTGAGCCGCTCGCGCCACAGCGTCTTTCCGGGCTCGCCGGGGGCGGCCGACACCGCCATCTGGTGATCCCACACATCGAGCACCGCGAGCGGGCCGGTCAGGGGGAGTCCCCAGTCGCGGAACACGCGCACGCGCCCGTGCGCGTCGTGCGTCTCGCGGTCGGCGACGGAGATGAGCTGGCGTCCCACCGGCATCACCCCGGCGACGCTCATCTGCACGGGCACGTCGTCGCCGGACTCGAACGTGGTGGGCATCTCGCCCAGGCCCTCAACGGCCAGCAGGGGCCCGTACAGCTCCGCGACGGCGCGCGGGGAGTGCAGGGCGCGCCAGGCGGCGTCGGGGTCGCAGTCGATCACGAACTTCAGCAGGATCCGCATGATCAGATGGTGCACGATCCGCCGCGGGGTGCGGGGCGGGTTGACGATCGGGCTCGCGGGATCCGGGCGGCGGGGGCGACCCCCGGGTCGTTCTAGCATCGAAGGATGCCGATCGACCCCGCCCTCTCGCAGTCCGACTACCAGGTGCGCCTGGAGTGGGGCGCGGGCGGGCTGCGTCGCCTCGCTCCCGCGCACATCGTGGTGATCGTGCAGACGCTGGGGCTGACCGCCCACGCGCTGAGCGCCGTCGAGAACGCGGCCGGTCTCGACCTCGCCGACGACGACGACGCGGCGGCCGCCCTGGCACGCGCGGCGGCGGAGACGGGCGCGCACGTCGTGGCGGGAGGCCTGCGCAACGCCGCGGCGGTCGCCGCGCACGTGCTCGAGGTGCAGCGCTCCCGCGCCGAACGCACGAGCATCTCCGTGCTCGCGGCGGGCGAGATCGATGACGCGGGAACGCGATTCGCCGTGGAGGACCTGCTCGGGGCCGGCGCGGTCGTCGCCGCGCTCGGCGACCTCGGGATCGATCACGCCTCACCCGACGCCGCGGTCGCGGGAGAGGGCTTCCGCGCCCTCGGCGGAGCGGTGCGCCACCTCCTCACCGCGAGCGGAGGTGGGCGCGCGATCGCCGCGGACGGCGGGCGCGAGGAGGTTCTCGCCGCAGCCGCGCGCGATGCGGCATCCGTCGTCCCGGTGCTGCGCGACGGGATCTTCGTCTCCGCCTGATCGCCGAGGGCGGGCGCCGTCCGCGCCTCAGCGCGGGGTGGCGGCGGCGACGCGTTCGGCGCGGGTGATGTCGCGCCGCACCCACGACAGCGCGAAGCGCGGGTCGAAGGTCGGAGCGCACCGCGCGCACGACGTCGGCCGCGTCGCGCGCCGATGCCGATAGGCCACGTGTCCGGCGGGACAGGTTCCCACCCAGGGCGCCAGCTCGGTCGCCGTCTCTCCGGCGTGGGTCGTGCCGCCGACGTAGCCGAGTTCGGAGGCCGTGCGCTTCCACGCGGGGCCGTGGCCGGCGGTGGCGCCCGCGAGCGCGTGCGCCACCTCGTGCAGCAACGTCTGGTGATTGGTGTCGTCGTCGTACCGCGCCGCGAGGTAGCGCGAGACGCTGATGCGGCGGCGGCCGTAGTCGCACAGCCCCGCGCGTCGCTTGGCGTTGTCGAACGCGAACGTCCACGACGCGTCGAGGTGCAGGGCGATCAACGCCTCGGCCCACGTGCGGACGCGCTGCAGATCGGACATGACCGGAAGGCTAGGCGGGGCCTACGACATTCAGCTCGCGACGACCTCGCGCGTGCGTCGACGGTCGGCCGCGTCGATCGCCAGCAGCGTGGACTCGAGCTGAGCGTCGGTGGCTCCGGCGTTCTGCCGCAGGAACAGCGCCTGCTTGAAATCGCGGCGGGCGCTGTCGAAGTCGCCCTCGTCGTAGTGCACCTTGCCGCGGTGCTGCAGGGCGAAGGCCGCGATGCTCGCCCAGCCCTGCCCCTCGGCCTCTTCGGCGCACATCGTCAGCTCCTGCTCGGCGGCGGCGTAGGCGCCCCGGCACTGCATGATCGTCGCGTGCAGGATGCGCGCGCGCAGGAGGTCGCGGCGCGTCCCGGCCATGCGGGCCACGCGCACCGACTGCTCCGAGATCGCGAGCGCCTCGTCGAAGCGGTCGAGCACCTTCAGCAGCCACACCCGCTCGAGAAGGGCGTGCAGGCTGCGCTGCGACCCGATCTCGTCGAGACGCTCCTGGCACTCGCGGGAGTCGGTGATCTCGCGCAGCGTGTCGGGGTCGTACCCGTGGATGTAGCTCACCGTCACTCCTCTCGGTCGGGCAGGAGTTCCAGTCTGCGCCGACCTCGCGTCGACACCGCACGCGCCACGCGGTCGAGGGGCGAAAGCGCTGCCGTCAGCGTTCGAAGAGGGATGCCGAGGGCTTGGGTGACGGCGTCGCATCGGCATCCGTGGCGGGACGAGACCCGCGCATGAACTCGACGATCTCGGCGCCCTGCGCGACCTTCGCGGGGTGGGGCCCGGCCGCCATCAGGCGCGGCAGCCACTCGACGGGGAGCGGTGCCGCCGACGCCGCGACGACGAGGTTGCCGAACCGGCGTCCTTTGAGCACCTGCACCTCGGCGAGCACGATGACCTCGGGCAGAACCTCGCGGACGGTGGCGACCTGCCGGCGCGCGAACGCGAGCCCCGGTCCGTCGGAGACGTTGACCAGCAGCACGCCGTCGGGGGCGAGCAGGCGGGATGCCGCGCGGTAGAACTCCACGGTCGTCAGGTGCGCGGGGGTCTGCGCGCCGGAGTAGACGTCGCTGACGAGCAGGTCGACCGCGCCGTCGAGGCCCGCGGGCAGCCGCCCGAGGCCCTCGCGCGCGTCGCCGATGCGCACGCGCACCGAGGCGCCGCGGGGGAGGGGGAGGTTCTCGCGCACCAGGTCCCACAGCGCGGGTTCGAGTTCGATCACCTGCTGGCGGGATCCCGGCCGGGTCGCCTCGACGTAGCGGGGAAGGGTGAGGGCCCCCGCGCCCAGGTGCACGACGGTCAGCGGCTGTCCCGGCATCCGCAGGCGGTCGATCACGGCGCCCATGCGCGCGACGTACTCGAAGTGCAGGTGCGTCGGGTCGTCGAGGTCGACGTGCGACTGCGGCGTGCCGTCGACGACGAGCTCCCACCCCGACACGAACCCCGAGGGCGACACGCGCGCGATGGACCCGTCCGACAGGCGGGCCGTCGGGGCGTCGTCGGGTTCGATGCGCATGCGGGCCATGCGCTCACGCTACCGGCCCGCCCTCGCGGGCGGTTCGGGGCGCGAGGGGCATCGACGACGGGAGGTCCGCCGGGGCCGGATGCCGCTCCGGTCGTCCGTCCCGTCCCGTGGCATCCCGTGCCGTGGTGACACGCCGGGGCGATCCCGCGGCGCCCCGCCGCGCTGTCGGGGCCCGCCGCTACCGTGGCTCCATGCACGTGGACCTCAACGCCGACCTCGGCGAGACGGTGGACGGGATGCCCACCGCCGACGACGAGGCCCTCTTCGCCGTCGTGTCGAGCGCCAACGTCGCCTGCGGAGCGCACGCGGGCGACGACGCGTCGATGCGCGCCTCGGTCGAGCGCGCGCGCCGATTCGGGGTCGCGGTCGGCGCGCACCCCTCGTACGACGATCGCGCGAACTTCGGCCGCGTGCGCCGCGATCCCGCCCCCGCGGACCTGCGCCGGAGTATCGCGGTGCAGCTCGACGCGCTCACCGCCGCCGGCGCCGAGCTGCGCTACGTCAAACCCCACGGCGCGCTGTACCACGCCGTCATCGACGACGCGGGGCAGGCCGCCGCGGTCGTCGCGGCCGTCGCCGACCACTCCGCCCGCCTCGGTCGCCCCCTGCCCGTGCTCGGCCTGCGGGGCGCGATCGCCGAGGCCGCGGCATCCGCGGGACTGCCGTTCGTGCGCGAGGCGTTCCTCGATCGCGGCTACACCCGCGACGGCGCCCTCGTCCCGCGCGGAGCCCCCGGAGCGCTGCTCGACGACGCCGCCCGGGTGGCGGAGCGGGCGGTCCGGCTCGTGCGCGACGGGGTGGTCGACGCGGTCGACGGCACGACGATCCCGGTGGAGGCGGCCTCGCTCTGCCTGCACGGAGACAGCCCCGCCGCCGTCGAGACGGCCCGCGCGGTGCGCGCCGCGCTCGACGACGCCGGCATCGCGGTCCGCGCCCCGTGGTGACCTCGCCGCGAGACGACGAGCCGGCGGATGCCATCGTCCTCAGACCCCTGGGGGAGCGAGCCGTGCTGGCCGAGGTCGCCGACCTCGCCGGCGTCCTGGCGCTGCACGCGGCGCTCGCCGCCGCGCCGCCCGCGGGCGTGGACGAGCTGGTCCCGGCCGCCCGCACCGTGCTCGTCGCCTTCGACCCCGCCCGCATCGGACGCGCGGGCGTCGAGCAGTGGATCCGCCGCGCGACCGGCTCGCGGGCCGCGGCGGTGCGACCCGGCCCCCTCGTCGAGGTGCCCGTGCGGTACGACGGCGCCGACCTCGACGACACGGCCGCGCTGCTCGGCATCCCGGCGGTCGATCTCGTGGCCCGACACGCGGGGGCGCACTGGACGGTCGCCTTCACCGGCTTCGCCCCGGGCTTCGCCTACCTCGTCAGCGAGGACTGGCCCTTCGACGTGCCGCGCCTCGCCCGGCCGCGCACCCGTGTGCCCGCCGGGGCCGTCGGTCTCGCGGGCGGTTTCAGCGGCGCCTATCCGCGCGAGACCCCGGGCGGCTGGCGGCTGATCGGCGCGACCGACGCGGTGCTCTTCGATCCGGATGCCGCCACCCCGGTGCTGCTGCCCCCGGGAGCGCGCGTGCGCTTCGTGCCGGAGCGCGAGCGCGTCACCTCCGCGGCGCCGCTCGCGCCCGCCGAGGTCGCTGGGCCTGCCGAGGCCCCTGCGCGCTCAGCGGTCCCTGAGCCTGTCGAAGGGGCCGGGACCCTCTCCCCATCGCCGCGTCCGCAGGCTCCGACGGGCTCAGCCCCCTCCTCTCTCCCGCCCCGACCCGCCCTCCGCGTGCTCGACCCGGGCGCGTTCGCCATCGTGCAAGACCTCGGCCGCCCCGGTCGTGCCGCCCTGGGCGTCGCCCGCTCGGGAGCTCTCGACCGGCGCGCCCTGCGCATCGCCAACCGCCTCGTGGGCAACGACGAGGGCGCCCCCGGCCTCGAGATCGCCGTCGGCGGCTTCGTCGCCCGTGCCGAGAGCGACACGTGGGTGTGCGTGACCGGTGCTCTCGTCGACGTCGTCGTCGCCGATCGCGCGGTCGACATGTACGCGCCCCAGCTGGTCCCCGCCGGGAGCGAGATCCGCCTCGGTCCCGCGCGCGCGGGATTGCGCGCTCATCTCTCCGTCCGCGGCGGGGTCGTCACCACGGCCGCCCTGGGCTCGCGCTCGCACGACGTGCTGGCCGGCCTCGGCCCCGCTCCCGTGCGCGCGGGCGACGTGCTCCACGCGGGGCGGGCGGCATCCGCTGTTCCGGCGATCGACGTCTTCCCGTGGACCGTCCCGCCCGCGCTGCACGACGTGCGGATCGCCGAAGGGCCCCGCGCCGACTGGTTCACCGCCGCCGCGCGAGCGGCCCTTCTCGAGGCGCGATGGACGGTCTCGAGCGACGTCGACCGCGTGGGGATCCGCCTCGACGGCCCCGCCCTCGAACGCGTGCGTCACGACGAACTCCCCAGCGAGGGCATGCGGCCGGGGGCGATCCAGGTGCCCCCGCACGGGCGGCCCGTCATCCTGCTGGCCGACGGTCCCGTCACGGGCGGGTACCCCGTGATCGCCGTGGTGACGGATGCCGCCCTCGACGCGCTCGCGCAGGTGCGACCGGGCGATCGGCTCCGGTTCCGGCGCGCCTGACGCCCGGTTCCGCGGGGAATGACGAACGGGCGCACGCGGTTATACCGCAGGTCCGCAAACGCGTCAAGAATTGGACTGGACACGGCGAGTCCTCCCGCGTATGCTTGGACTTTGCGCTCCTCGATTCCCCCTGCCCTCATATGGTGGTCGGCTGAGCCTGCCCGTCCCCGCTTCACCGCGGCGTGCGACGTGCAGGTTTTCGGGGCAGGAACGCACTCCACCTGACGACAAGGAATCACGAGCCCCTCGCCCGGGCTTCTGGAGGTTATTCCCTTGGCTGCTGCGAGCAACGCATCCACCACCACCACCCCCAAGAGCGGACGCGGAGCATCCCGCCTCTCGTTCGCGAAGATCTCCGACAAGCTGACCGTTCCCGATCTGCTCGCGCTGCAGACCGAGTCGTTCGACTGGCTCGTCGGTAACGAGGCCTGGAAGGCGCGCGTCGCCGAGGCCCAGGCCGCCGGTCGCACCGACGTGCCCGAGATCAGCGGTCTGGAAGAGATCTTCGAGGAGATCTCCCCGATCGAAGACCTGAGCGAGACGATGCAGCTCTCGTTCACGAACCCCTACCTCGAGCCCGAGAAGTACTCGATCGAAGAGTGCAAGGAGCGCGGCAAGACCTACGCCGCCCCGCTGTACGTCGAGGCCGAGTTCATGAACCACCAGACCGGTGAGATCAAGACCCAGACGGTCTTCATGGGCGACTTCCCGCTCCAGACCGACAAGGGCACGTTCATCATCAACGGCACCGAGCGTGTCGTGGTGTCGCAGCTCGTGCGTTCGCCCGGTGTCTACTTCGACAAGACGCCCGACAAGACCTCCGACAAGGACATCGTGTCGGCGCGCGTCATCCCCTCGCGCGGCGCGTGGCTGGAGTTCGAGATCGACAAGCGCGACCAGGTCGGCGTGCGCATCGACCGCAAGCGCAAGCAGTCGGTCACCGTCTTCCTCAAGGCCCTCGGTCTGACCAGCGAAGACATCCTCGCCGAGTTCAGCGGCTTCGACTCGATCGAAGAGACGCTGTCGAAGGACACGATCCTCACCAAGGAAGACGCGCTCCGCGACATCTACCGCAAGCTCCGTCCGGGCGAGCAGGTCGCCGCCGAGGCCGCCCGCGCGCTGCTCGACAACTTCTACTTCAACGCCAAGCGCTACGACCTGGCCAAGGTGGGTCGCTACAAGATCAACCAGAAGCTCGGCCTCGACAAGCCGCTCAGCGACTCGGTGCTGACCGTCGACGACATCGTCGCGACCATCAAGTACCTCGTCCGTTTGCACCGCGGCGACGCGACCTTCGACGGCACGCGCAACGGCCAGGCCGCCGAGATCCGTCTCGACACCGACGACATCGACAACTTCGGCAACCGTCGCATCCGCGCGGTCGGCGAGCTGATCCAGAACCAGGTCCGCACCGGTCTGTCGCGCATGGAGCGCGTCGTCCGCGAGCGCATGACCACGCAGGACATCGAGGCGATCACGCCGCAGACCCTGATCAACGTGCGCCCCGTCGTCGCCGCGATCAAGGAGTTCTTCGGAACCTCGCAGCTGTCGCAGTTCATGGACCAGAACAACCCGCTCGCGGGTCTGACCCACAAGCGCCGCCTCTCGGCCCTGGGCCCCGGTGGTCTGTCGCGCGAGCGTGCCGGCGTCGAGGTCCGTGACGTCCACCCCTCGCACTACGGCCGCATGTGCCCCATCGAGACGCCCGAAGGCCCGAACATCGGTCTGATCGGCTCGCTCGCCTCGTTCGCGCGCATCAACGCGTTCGGCTTCATCGAGACGCCGTACCGTCGCGTCGTCGACGGTCGCGTGACCGACACGATCGACTACCTCACCGCCAGCGAAGAGAGCGACCACATCGTCGCCCAGGCCGGTGTCGCCCTCCAGGCCGACGGCCACTTCGTGGAGGACCGCATCCTGGCCCGCCGCGGTCAGGGTGGCGAGGTCGACCTGTTCCCCGTCGACGAGATCGGCTACATGGACGTCTCGCCGCGCCAGATGGTGTCGGTGGCGACCTCGCTCATCCCGTTCCTCGAGCACGACGACGCCAACCGCGCCCTCATGGGTGCGAACATGCAGCGCCAGGCCGTGCCGCTCGTGCGCAGCGAGTCGCCCGTCGTCGGCACCGGTATGGAGGGCTTCGCCGCGATCGACGCCGGTGACGTCGTCACCGCCGACAAGTCGGGTGTCGTCCTGGAGGTCTCGGCCGACGTCGTGACCATCCAGCTCGACGAGGGCGGCACGCAGGACTACTTCCTGCGCAAGTTCGACCGCTCCAACCAGGGCACGTCCTACAACCAGCGTGTGGTCGTCTCCGCCGGTGAGCGCATCGAGGCCGGCGAGGTCATCGCCGACGGTCCCGCGACCGAGAACGGCGAGCTCGCCCTCGGCAAGAACCTCCTCGTGGCGTTCATGACGTGGGAGGGTCACAACTTCGAGGACGCGATCATCCTCAGCCAGGACCTCGTGAAGGACGACACGCTGTCGTCGATCCACATCGAGGAGTACGAGGTCGACGCGCGCGACACCAAGCTCGGCAAGGAGGAGATCACCCGTGACCTCCCCAACGTCAGCCCCGACCTGCTGAAGGACCTCGACGACCGCGGCATCATCCGCATCGGTGCCGAGGTGCGTCCCGGTGACATCCTCGTCGGCAAGGTCACGCCCAAGGGTGAGACCGAGCTCAGCGCCGAGGAGCGCCTGCTGCGCGCGATCTTCAACGAGAAGAGCCGCGAAGTCCGTGACACCTCGCTGAAGGTGCCCCACGGCGAGCAGGGCACGATCATCGCCGTCAAGGAGTTCAACGCCGAGGACGGTGACGACGAGCTCGGCTCGGGCGTCAACCGCCGCGTCGTGGTCTACATCGCCCAGAAGCGCAAGATCACCGAGGGCGACAAGCTCGCCGGCCGCCACGGCAACAAGGGCGTCATCGCCAAGATCCTCCCGATCGAGGACATGCCCTTCCTGCCCGACGGCACGCCGGTCGACATCATCCTCAACCCGCTCGGCATCCCCGGTCGAATGAACTTCGGTCAGGTCCTCGAGCTCCACCTCGGCTGGATCGCCCAGCAGGGCTGGAAGGTCGAGGGCAACCCGGAGTGGGCCGCTCAGCTGCCCGAGTCGGCTCGCGAGGCCGCCCCCGGCACGAAGGTCGCGACCCCGGTGTTCGACGGCGCGTTCGAGGCCGAGATCGCGGGTCTGCTCGACTCGACGATCCCGAACCGCGACGGCGACCGCATGGTCGACTCCTCGGGTAAGACGCTGCTGTTCGACGGTCGCTCCGGCGAGCCGTTCCCGGCGCCCATCTCGGTCGGCTACATGTACATCCTGAAGCTGCACCACCTGGTCGACGACAAGATCCACGCGCGTTCGACGGGCCCCTACTCGATGATCACCCAGCAGCCGCTCGGCGGTAAGGCCCAGTTCGGTGGCCAGCGCTTCGGTGAGATGGAGGTGTGGGCGCTCGAGGCCTACGGTGCCGCGTACGCGCTGCAGGAGCTCCTCACGATCAAGTCCGACGACATCCTCGGCCGCGTCAAGGTGTACGAGGCCATCGTCAAGGGCGAGAACATCCAGGAGCCCGGCATCCCCGAGTCCTTCAAGGTGCTCATGAAGGAGATGCAGTCGCTGTGCCTGAACGTCGAGGTCCTCTCGGCCGACGGCACCGCGGTCAACCTGCGCGACACGGATGACGACGCCTTCCGCGCCGCGGAGGAGCTCGGCATCAACATCTCCAGCCGCTTCGAGTCCTCGTCGATCGACGAGATCTGAGCTTCCAGCTCAGCGACCCAGCTCAGATTTCAGAGAATTCCGACACAGGAGAACCAGTGCTCGAATCAACCACTTTCGATCAGATCCGTATCGGTCTGGCCACCGCCGACGACATCCGTCGTTGGTCCTTCGGTGAGGTCAAGAAGCCCGAGACGATCAACTACCGCACGCTGAAGCCCGAGAAGGACGGCCTCTTCGGCGAGCAGATCTTCGGACCCTCCCGCGACTGGGAGTGCGCCTGCGGCAAGTACAAGCGCGTGCGCTTCAAGGGCATCGTCTGCGAGCGCTGCGGCGTCGAGGTCACCAAGTCCTCGGTCCGCCGCGAGCGCATGGGCCACATCGAGCTCGCCGCGCCCGTCACGCACATCTGGTACTTCAAGGGCGTGCCCTCGCGCCTCGGCTACCTGCTCGACATGGCGCCGAAGGACCTCGAGAAGGTCATCTACTTCGCCGCCTACATGGTCATCTCGGTCGACGAGGACGCCCGTCACCGCGACCTGGCCACGCAGGAGAACAACATCCGCCTCGAGCTGAAGACGCTCGGCGACCGCCGCGACGCCCGCGTCGCCGCTCGCCTCGCCAAGCTCGAGGAGGAGCTCGCCGCCCTCGAGGCGGAGGGCGCCAAGGCCGACCAGAAGAAGAAGGTCAAGGACGCCGCCGAGAAGGACATGACGGCGGCCCGCAAGAACGCCGACGAGCAGATCGCCAAGCTCGAGCGCGTGTGGGAGGACTTCCGCACGCTCGAGGTCGGCGCCCTGAAGCCCGAGGACGACGTGTTCCACGAGCTCCAGGACCGCTTCGGTCAGTACTTCGAGGCCCACATGGGTGCGGAGTCGATCAAGCGTCGCCTCGAGACCTTCGACCTGCAGGCCGAGGCCGACAGCCTCCACCTGCAGATCTCGGAGGGCAAGGGCCAGCGCAAGATCCGCGCGATCAAGCGTCTGAAGGTCGTCAACTCGTTCCTGCAGACCGGCATGTCGCCGGCCTCGATGGTGCTCGACGTCGTCCCGGTGATCCCGCCGGAGCTGCGTCCGATGGTCCAGCTCGACGGTGGCCGCTTCGCCACCAGTGACCTGAACGACCTCTACCGTCGCGTGATCAACCGCAACAACCGCCTCCGTCGCCTGATCGACCTCGGTGCCCCCGAGATCATCGTCAACAACGAGAAGCGCATGCTGCAGGAGGCCGTCGACGCGCTGTTCGACAACGGTCGCCGTGGTCGCCCCGTCACCGGTACCGGCAACCGCGCCCTGAAGTCCCTGAGCGACATGCTCAAGGGAAAGCAGGGTCGCTTCCGCCAGAACCTGCTCGGAAAGCGCGTGGACTACTCGGGCCGCTCCGTCATCATCGTCGGACCCCAGCTCAAGCTCCACCAGTGCGGTCTGCCCAAGCAGATGGCTCTCGAGCTGTTCAAGCCGTTCGTGATCAAGCGCCTGATCGACCTCGGTCACTCGCAGAACATCAAGGCCGCCAAGCGCGCCGTCGAGCGCTACCGTCCCGAGGTCTGGGACGTGCTCGAGGAGATCATCCGCGAGCGTCCCGTACTGCTGAACCGTGCACCCACCCTGCACCGTCTCGGCATCCAGGCGTTCGAGCCCCAGCTCGTCGAGGGCAAGGCGATCCAGCTGCACCCGCTCGTCTGCGCGGCGTTCAACGCCGACTTCGACGGCGACCAGATGGCCGTCCACCTGCCGCTGTCGGTCGAGGCTCAGGCCGAGGCCCGCGTGCTGATGCTCGCGTCGAACAACATCCTGAAGCCCTCGGACGGCCGTCCGGTCACCCTGCCCTCGCAGGACATGATCATCGGTCTGCACCACCTCACCACCCTCAAGGAGGGTGCCGTGGGCGAGGGCCGTGCGTTCGGTTCGGTGGGCGAGGCGATCCTGGCCAAGGACGAGGGCACCCTCGACCTGCAGGCCAAGGCGCGCATCCGCATCCCCGGCCTGACCTTCCTCGAGGGCCAGGCGCCCGAGGGCTACGAGGTCCACGGCCTCGTCGACGCCTCACTCGGTCAGGCGATCTTCAACGACACGCTCCCCAAGGGCTACCCGTTCGTGCGCGAGCAGGCAGACAAGGGCAAGCTGTCGCAGATCGTCAACAAGCTCGCCGAGGAGTACCCGAAGGTGGAGGTCGCGGCATCGCTCGACCGCATCAAGGACGCCGGCTTCTACTGGGCCACCCGTTCGGGTGTCACCGTGGCGCTGAGCGACATCCTCACCCCGCCGAACAAGGCGGAGATCGTCGCGGGCTACGAGAAGCAGGCCGCGAAGGTCCAGGGCCAGTACGAGAAGGGTCTCACCACCGACGCCGAGCGTCGCCAGGAGCTCATCAAGATCTGGACCGAGGCCACCGACGAGGTCCAGAAGGCGATGCGGGACAACTTCCCCGCCGACAACACCATCAACCGCATGGTCTCGTCGGGCGCCCGTGGTAACTGGCTGCAGATCCGCAACATCGCGGGTATGCGAGGCCTGGTGAACAACCCCAAGGGTGAGATCATCCCGCGTCCGATCATCTCCTCGTACCGCGAGGGTCTGTCGGTCGCCGAGTACTTCATCGCGACGCACGGTGCCCGTAAGGGTCTGGCCGACACGGCCCTCCGTACGGCCGACTCGGGGTACCTGACGCGTCGTCTCGTCGACGTCTCGCAGGACGTCATCATCCGCGAAGAGGACTGCGGCACGTCGAAGGGCCTCGAGCTCCCGATCGCCGCGGCCGACTCCACCGGTTCGCTGGTGAAGGATGCCAACGTCGAGAACTCGGTGTTCGCTCGTACGCTCGCCACGGCGGTCGTCGACGCGCAGGGCACCGTGCTGGCCGAGGCCGGCGACGACGTGGGCGACGTGCTCATCGACAAGCTGGTCGCCGGTGGCGTCGAGACGATCAAGGTCCGCTCCGTGCTGACCTGCGACTCGGCCGTCGGTGTCTGCGCGAAGTGCTACGGCCGTTCGCTCGCGACCGGCAAGATCGTCGACATCGGCGAGGCCGTCGGCATCATCGCGGCCCAGTCGATCGGTGAGCCCGGTACCCAGCTGACGATGCGTACCTTCCACACCGGTGGTTCCGCGTCGGCCGACGACATCACGCAGGGTCTTCCCCGCGTGCAGGAGCTGTTCGAGGCGCGTACCCCCAAGGGTGCGTCCCCGATCGCCGAGGCCGACGGTCGCATCACGATCGACGAGACCGACAAGGCCAAGAAGGTCATCCTCACGCCCGACAACGGCGACGAGCCGGTGGTCTACCCCGTCCTGAAGCGCGCGACGCTCCTGGTCGAGGACGGCCAGCACGTCTCGGTGGGTGAGCCCCTCCAGGTCGGAACGCTCGACCCCAAGGAGGTCATGCGCGTGCAGGGTGCCCGCGAGGTGCAGAAGTACCTCGTCAACGGCGTCCAGGGCGTGTACCGCTCGCAGGGTGTGCCGATCCACGACAAGCACATCGAGGTCATCGTCCGACAGATGCTCCGCAAGGTCACCGTCGTCGACCACGGCGACACCGATCTGCTGCCCGGTGAGATGGTGGACTTCAAGCGCTACCAGACCATCAACCGCGAGACGGTCGGCGAGGGCAAGCGCCCCGCGTCGGGTCGTCCCGAGCTGATGGGTATCACCAAGGCGTCGCTCGCGACCGAGTCGTGGCTGTCGGCCGCGTCGTTCCAGGAGACCACCCGCGTCCTGACGCAGGCGGCCATGGAGGGCAAGAGCGACCCGCTGGTCGGCCTCAAGGAGAACGTCATCATCGGAAAGCTCATCCCCGCCGGAACCGGTCTTGCGAAGTACCGCAACGTCACGGTCGAGGCTACGGAAGAGGCCAAGAGCGAGCGGTACCCCAACCGCATCTTCGCCTCGGACGGTGCGTACAGCGACGCCGACCTGAGCTACGTCGACTTCGACAGCTTCTCGACGGACGACTTCACGCCCGGCACCTACAACTGATTGCAGGGTGGAGCCGCTGAGCCGGCTCCACCCTGATCGACGGATGCCACGCCCCGGCGCGGCATCCTGATCCCCGAAGGCCCCCGGCTCGCGCCGGGGGCCTTCGTCGTGTCCGGGCTCCCCGCGCCCCCGCCCCGTTCCTCGTGTCGGCGGTGTGTCGCGTCGGTGTCGGGTCGGCCGCGCGGCGTGTCGAGGAGCGGGGGAGCCGGGGGAGTGCGCCTACCGTGGATGCGGAGGAACGCATGGCCCGGATCGGTGGACGCAGCCTGTGGTTGGCATGGCCCGCGGGGGTCTTGTGCGCCGCGGCGGTCGCGGCGATGATCGTGCTGGCCGCCCCCGGCATCCCCGCGGCGGTGAGTTTCGTGGGCGACACGCTGCGCTCGGCCACGTCGACGCCGGCCGCGGTCGAGACCGCCCCGGCGGAACCCGCGCAGGACTGCCGGCACCTGTACTCGCAGCCCCTGTGGTCGTCGATGGTGTGGTCGCCGGACGCGTTGCTGTGGCAGCGCCGCACGGTCGCGCTGTCGACCTCCGAGGCCGTCGCCGCCGCATCGCCGACCGTCGTCGTGACGTGCCACTGGCGGGGCTCCGCCGGCCGGTTCGTCGAGACGACCGTGTCGACCGTGACGCCCGAGGGGGCGGCAGCGGTATCGACGACCCTCGCCGCGCAGGGGTTCGCGTGCACCGCCGACGGCGACACGACCCACTGCGCGCGGACGACCGGCGATGTCGTCGAGGTGCACGACCTGCGCGGCGACCGGTGGGTCTCGTCGACCCTCTCGGGATGGGCGCCCGACGACTACGCCGCGATCGTGGCATCCCACGCGTTCTCCGGCGGGTGAGCGCCCGCCGCGCTCAGCCGAAGATCGAGGTGATGATGCTCGCGGTGTAGCCCGTGGGGGCGAGGTTCGAGTACTGGGTGTCGACGAGCACGCCGTCGCGCCAGAACAGGGTGCGGCCGTCGTTGACGGGGTAGGTGTCGTTGATCCACGTCTTCTCGCAGCGCGTGCCCTCGTCGGGCGTGTAGCAGCTGAAGCCCTGGGTGGTGACCAGGTCGTTGAGCATGTCGAGCGCGGGGCCGCGGTCCATGCGCGAGATCTTCGTCGTCAGGCTCGTGGTGTCGGCGGCGGGGTCGCGCCAGATGCAGATCAGCGAGCCGTCCGACTGGACGCCCGACGGGCCGAGCGAGGGATCGTTCAGGGGAACCGAGCCGAGCTGCGAGAGCACGTCGGTCGAGAGCATCGCGCGGCAGTCGGCGGGGATGCGCACGGCCGTCGCGGTCTGGGTGATCGTGGGGATCGGGGTGGGGCTGACCGAGACCACGGGAGCCGACTCCTGCGGCGCGGCCTCGTCGGCGGAGGGGGCGCAGGCGCTCAGCGCCAGCGCCGTCGCACCCGCGAGCGCAGCGGCGAGGAGCGTGCGGGACAGGCGACCGGACATGCGTTCAGCCTATGCGCAGCGCCGCCTCCCGCCCAGGCGGAATGCAGAACCGCGGCACGCCTCCCGGGTGCGGGGCGGCACGCGGGATAGCCTTGCGCGGCAAGTACCGCGTGAGGAGACCCCATGAGCGACCACCAGCCGCACGGCGACCCCGTCGCGGAGCCCACGAACTCGTACGGCGACCCCGTCGCCGAACCCCGTGACGACGCGCACGACGTGGTCGGCCGCGCGCACGAGGGCCTCGCCGACGCCGAAGCCGCGCAGCGCGACGCCGTCGACCCCGCCGCCGCCCAGGCCGCGTGGGACGAGCGCGAAACCGCGGAACGTGACGCCGCCTCGGCGGTGACCGCTCGCGCGGAGCACCCCGCCCCCGTCGTGCACGACGCCTCGCCGGTCGAGCCGCGGACGAGCCCGGCCGCCACGAGCGTGTCGTCGGCCGACCTCGACGACGAAGACGCCCGCTGGGCCGCGTACGCCGCCTCCGCCGAGCCCGAGCCGGCCACGGCCCGATACGCCCCCGCCGAGACCGACGCCGCGCGCCACGACGACGCGACCACGACCGTCGCCCCGGCCGTCGCCGCGGGAGCGGTCGGCACGGCCGCCGCCGGAGCGGGTGCTGCGACGACCCCGGCCCCCGTCGCCGAGGAGCCCGCGCGGGCCGTCGGCGGACCGCAGCCGATCTTCGTCCAGGCTCCCGAGGCGCCCCGCCCCCGCGGCAACCGCGGAGCCGCCGGCGCCATCGGCCTGCTCGCCGCGCTCGTCTTCGCGGTGCTGTACCTGGCCGCGACCCTGGGCCTCGGCCTGCTCAGCGGGGCCTTCGGCGTCTCGGACCTCGGTCGAGAGGCCCTCGCCGCTCTCACGACGGCGGGCCTGTGGGTGCCGACCGTTGCGTTCTACCTGGGCTTCTGGTTCCTGGGTGCCCTGATCAACCGCGGCCGTTGGGGCCACTGGGTCGTCTGGGGTCTGATCGTGGGCGTCATCGCCTGGGCCGGACACCTGCTCGGTGTGCTCTTCGCCGCCCCGTTCTGGCGCATCACCTCGAGCGAGTCGCTCGACCTCCTGCAGAACAACGTGCTCGCCCCGCTCGCGATCGTCGCCTTCGTGCTGGGACGCGAGCTGACGATCTGGTTCGGCGCCTGGGTCGCCGCACGCGGTCGCCGCGTCACCGAGATCAACGCCGAGGCGCAGCGCGAATACGAGCGCACGCTCGAAGCCGGCCCTCAGCTCTCGCAGCGCTGACGCGAGCGCGGACACGGATGCTGCCGCGATGACGAACGAGCCGCGACCGGCGGGGGTCACCCCGCCGGTCGCGGTCGTCTTCGCCGCGATCACCTTCATCGCCCTCTCGATCGGCGGACTCGGGGTCGCGAGCCTCGCCCTGAACGCGGACGTCATCCCCGTGCGGGGGCTCGGGGCGATCCCCGGCGTCGTCGGCCAGGTCGCCGCCCTCGCGCTCTTCTCCGCGGTACTGCTGTGGGGGCTGCGCGCCGACCCGCCGGGGTATCTCACCGCGGTGCCGTGCGCGATCGCCGCCTTCGTGGGCGAGGTGGGCGGCATCGTCGTGGGCGCGCTGGTGAGCGGGGCCGACCCGGCCCGCGGTGTCGCCGCCGCGGGCAGTGTCGCTCTGAGCTTCCCCGGCGCGGTCGTAGCCGCGGCGGGACTGCTCGCCGGCCTCGTCGGGGTCTTCCTGCGCCGCACGCGGGCCGAGGGGCCGCGCTGGCGCTGGGAGGACGACGAGGAGGCGTCGTGACGCGCTCGCGCCGTGGCATCCGCATGTCCCCGGGCGTGTCGCACTAGCGTAGGGGCCGTGGAGCGGTCGCTCGAGAGCCAGGTCGGTCAGGCGGTGGATGCCTGGCTGCGATGGCTGCCGCGCTGGGAACCCGCCCACCACCGCGGGCGGGTCGCCCCGTGCCGCCGGTGCTTCGGGTCGCCGGTCCTCTCCGCCGCGGGTCTGGGGTCCGACGTGCCGCACGGTGTGCAGCACGGACTCTCGACCCGGGTGAAGGGCATCGTCGACCACGCCGTCGCCGATTACACCGCGCGCAACCTCCCCATGCTGCAGGCCGAGCTCGACCAGCAGGCCGAGCGCAACCGCCGTCGGTCGTACCGCCCCACCGAGGGTCTCGAGCCCGAGTTCGACGGGATGCCGCTCGACCCCGACCCCGAACCCGGGTCGCCGTTCCTGTTCACGCTGTCGGGGCTCGCCGCCGAGGAGGACGCCGAGATCCCGGCCCTCCCTCCGCTGTCGGATGCCGCGAAGGCGGCCCTGCGGCAGGAGGTGGGTCTCGCCGACGACTACGCGAACATGATCGGCCGCGAGGTGTGCACGATCCTGCTGCACCACCGCCTGCGCATCCAGGCCGCGGTCGCGGAGTACGTCGAGCCGCAGATCGCCGCCCTGCTCGACGATCTGACGCGCTCCCTCGACGCGCCCTTCGATCCCCGCGAGCCCGACGCCCCGGCATCCTGAGTCGACGCCGGGACCGATCGGCGCCTGTGCACAACGCGCACGGTCGTCAAAGACTGCTTTGTTAGCATCGTCGGGTTGTGCGCCCGCTGAGTCGCGGGTGCGTCGTCCGGGGGAGGGGGCTCGATGCCGCAGCGGCTTCCGTCGTCGCCGCCCATCCTGCCCGGGCTGGCGTACATCCGTCCCCTCGGGTCGGGCGGGTTCGCCGACGTATTCCTCTACGGGCAGGACATGCCGCGCCGCGACGTCGCGGTGAAGGTGCTGCCGAGCGACGTGCGCGACACCGACCTGCTGCGCATGTTCAACGCCGAGGCCGACGTGCTCGCGCACCTGTCGGCGCACCCGTCGATCGTCACCGTCTACCAGGCCGGGATCTCGGCCGACGGGCGCCCCTACATCGTCATGGAGTTCTGCCCCGGCTCGCTCGCGCAGCGGTACCGCGTCGAGCGCATCCCCGTCGCCGAGGTGCTCTCGATCGGCGTGCGCATGGCCGGGGCGCTGGAATCGGCGCATCACGCCGGGCTCATCCATCGCGACGTCAAACCCAGCAACATCCTCGTGACCACCTTCGGCGCCCCGGTGCTCGCCGACTTCGGCATCTCGTCGTCCCTCGTGCGTCAGGGAGCCGACGAGATGCTCGCCATGAGCGTCCCGTGGAGCGCGCCCGAGGTCGTGGCGGAGCAGACCGCCGGCACGGTGGCGAGCGAGGTCTGGAGCCTCGGGGCCACGGTCTACTCGCTGCTCGCCGGCCACAGCCCGTTCGAGCGGCGCGAGAAGGGCCAGAACTCGCGCGAGCAGCTGCGCAGGCGCATCGCCCGGGCCTCCTACACGCCGATCACCCGCGACGACGTCCCGCCGTCCGTGCAGGAGGTGCTCGCGAAGGCGATGGCGCGCGATCCCGCGCAGCGGTACGCGAGCGCCCGCGCCTTCGGCGAGGCGCTGCAGGGGGTGCAGACCGACATGGGTTCCGCGGCCACGCCGCTCGAGGTGCCCGCGGCCGAGTGGGCGCCCGCCGCGCGCGCGATCGACTTCGCCGACGGCACGGTGCGCGGACCCGCCCGCTCGCGCGTGGAGCGCGAGATCTCGCGCAAGACCCGCGACTCGTCGGGCATCACGGGATACGCCCGCGACGAAGACACCGACATCGCGACGCCCGTCTCCACGGCATCCCGGGCACTGCCGTGGGTGCTCGCCTCGGCGACGCTCGTGACCGCCGGCGCGGTGGTCGTGGCCGCGCTCTACGCGACGGGGGTGCTGCGGTGAAGCGCCACACGCTGGTCGGGCTCGCCTCGACCGTCGTAGCGGCCACGCTCGTGGTCACCGCGAGCATCGTCTGGCCGGGGCTCGACGCCCAGCAGACCCCCGAGGTCGACACCTCGGTGTGGGCGCTGCAGACCGGCGACGGGCAACGCTACGCCCGGGTGAACACCACCGTCGGCGAGCTCGACACCGTGCGGACGGCAGGGAACCCGAGCCAGGTGGCGCAGGCGGGCGACGGCGCCTACCTGTTCACCGACAGCTACAGCAAGCTCACCCGCATCGACGAGGCGCAGCCCGTCGACCTCGAGCAGGACCAGCTCGAGGCGGCCCCCGACACCCCTCCGGGAACGACCTCGGTGGCCACCGCCGGCGACTACGTCGTCTACCGCACCGACACGGGCGCGCTCTTCGCCGGGCGGTTGAGCGAGGCCGCGCAACGTTCCGCCGAGCTCGACCCCTTCGGCACCGCCGGCGACGACGACGCGGTGTCGTACACCGCGGATGCCATCGCCCTCGACGATCGCGGCATGCTCTTCGCCTACTCCTCGGTCGACAAGTCCGTGATCCGGTACGACATCGACGCCGACGAGGTGCGCGCGCGCGACGCCCTCGATGTCGCGGTGACCGCCCCCGAGCTTTCGGCCGCGGGCGACACCTGGGTGCTCGTGGATGCCGAGGCCGGCCGCGTCTGGACGCGCGGCGCCGATCCGGTCGACATCGATCTGGGGGAGCAGGCCTCGCTGAGCGAGGCCGACGCGGGCGCCGACGCCGTCTACCTCGCCGACGACAGCTCGCTGTGGGCGATCCCCGCCGACGGCTCGGGGCCGCGGCGCGAAGCGGGTGGCAGCGGCGAGGTGCGCGGCCAGCCCGCGCGCCCGCTCACCCACCAGGGCGTGGCCTACGCCGCGTGGCTGCTCCCCGACGACGGCGGCGGCACGCTCTGGCGTAGCGACCAGGGCGAGACCTCCCTCGACTACGGCGGGGCGAGCCTGCCCGACCAGCGTCGTCCGGTCTTCGTCGCGACCGATCACGCCGTCATCCTGAACGAGACGCGCACCGGCTGGGTGTGGACCGTGCCCGACGGAGCCCTCGTCGCCTCGAGCCAGAACTGGTCGCTCGACGATCGCACCGAACAGGCCGCGGTGCAGAGCGACGAGCAGCTGAGCGTCGTCCTCGATCCGAAGCCCCCGATCGCCGAGCCCGACGCCTTCGGTGTGCGCGCGGGGCGGCTCACGGCCCTCCCCGTCCTGCTGAACGACCACGACCCCAACGAAGACGTGCTGAGCATCGTGCCCGAGAGCGTCACCGGTCTCGACCCGGCCTTCGGCGCCCTCTCGCTCACCGACTCCGGGCAGCGCCTCGCCGTGCGCGTGCAGCCGGGAGCGACCGGCACCGCGACCTTCACCTACGCCGTGACCGACGGCACGACGGCCGACGGGCTCACCTCCGCCGCGACGACGGTGACCTTGACCGTGTCCCCCGCGGAGTCGAACGCGGCCCCCGTCTGGTGCGGCGTCGACAAGTGCCTGCAGCCGTGGCCGACCCCCGAGGTCGCGCGCGGCGGGACGATCACCGTCCCCGTGCTGCCCGGATGGGTCGACCCCGACGGCGACCCCCTGCTGCTGCTGTCGGTCGAGAACCCGGGCGGGGTGGGGACGGTCGCCGCGACCCCGGGCGGCGACGTCGTCTACCAGCACGCCGACGACGGTTCGGGCGGCGAGCAGAACATCCAGCTCGACGTCACGGTCGCCGACACCTCCGGGGCGACGACCACGAAGCCCCTCGTCATCCGCGTCACCCCCGATCCCTCGCTCGCGGTGCAGTCCTTCGCGACGATCGACACCGTCGGCACCTCGCTCTCGGTCGACGTGGGTCCGCACGTCACCGGCACCGCGGGGGACGTGACCCTCGGCTCGGTGCGCGTACTCGACGACGCCGCCGCGACCGCGACGGTCGTCGCGGGCAGCACGGTGTTCGACTTCTCCGCCTCCGCGCCGGGTGTGTACCGCGTCGACTTCACCGTCAACGGCGGGGGCCGCGATGCCACGGGCACGGCCCGCATCACCCTGCTGCCCGGCGACGCTCCCGCGCAACTGTCGACGGCGCCGGTCGTGGCCTTCGTCCGCCCGCAGGAGGACGCCACCCTCGACGTCTTCACCGCGGTCTCCAACCCCACCGGGCGCGTACTGCTGCTGAGCGATGTGACCCCGGCCGCCGCGGACAGTGCGTCGCTCACCGTCGACACCGTCGGGCAGAACGACCTCCGCGTCTCGGGCTCGACGGCCGACGGCGCGGCGGGGCTGCTCGGCACGGTCGGATACACCGTCAGCGACGGCACCGACGACGAGGGCTCCCGCGTCGCGGGCGAGGCGACGGTGTACCTGCTGCCGCCGGCGCCCGAGATCGCGCCGATCGCGGTCGACGACACCGTGACGGTGCGCGCGGGCGCGCAGATCGACATCCCCGTCCTCGACAACGACATCTCCCCGGCCGGAGGGCGCCCGAGCCTCGACCCCTCGAGCGTGCAGGCGCAGCCGGCGAGCGACGCCCTCGCCTTCGCGTCTGGAGGCGTGCTGCGCTACCTCGCCCCCACCACCCCCGGGGCGTACGAGGTCACCTACCGCGTGTACACCACCGGAACGCCCGCCCTGTGGGACGAGGCGACCGTACGCATCACCGTCCTGGGCGCAGAGGCCAACCGCGCTCCGCTCCCCGAGACGCTGCAGGGGCGCGTGCTCAGCGGGGGGACCACGACGATCGACTTCCAGGCTTTCGGCGTCGACCCCGACGGGGACGCCGTGACGTTGGACCGCATCGTGGCCCAGCCCGACCGGGGCACGGCATCCGTCGCCCCCGACGGCTCGTCGATCGTCTACTCCTCGGTGCCGGGAGATCGCGGGCAGGTGTCGTTCCGCTACCGCGTGTCCGACCCCTCCGGCGCCACGGGCGAGGGCACGGTGCGCATCGGGATCCTGGATGCCGAGGCCAACCCGAGTCCGATCACCTTCACCGACTACGTGCAGGTGCAGGCCGGGGGAGACCGCACCATCCGCGTCAGCCCGCTCGCGAATGACATCGACCCCACGCAGGGGCGCCTCACCCTCACCGCGGTGCGTCCCGACCTGCCCGAGACCCTGGTCGACGGGAGCGCCAACCCCGAGTACGCGCGGTTGAACGGGTTCGTCGAGACGGTCAGCGACACCGGCGTCGTCCTGAAGGCGGGCGATGACCCGGGCACGATGTCGTTCCTCTACGACGTCGAGTCCGACTCGGGCAACACCGGTCGCGGCCTCATCGTGGTCAAGGTGGTCCGCGAGAGCGTTCCCGACTACCCGGTCGTCACCGACACGGTGCTCACGGTCGAGAACCGCGACGATTTCTCCACCGGCGTCGACGTGCTCGCGGGTCGCGCGACCTGGTCGGGCGGCGAGGTCGGCGATCTCGACGTGTCGCTGTGGGGGCAGCCCACCGACGTCCGTCTCGACGGCCGCCGTCTGTCCGGCGATCTTCCGGCCACGCGGCGCGTGATCCCGTTCGCGGTGACCGGCCGCGTGGGCGACGCCGACGTCACCACCTACGCGTTCCTGCGCGTCCCCGGCGACGACGACGTGAGTCTCGCGCTGCGGCCCGGCTCGGCGCAGCGCGTCGACGAGCTGGCGTCGGTGGAGTTCGACATGGCATCCCTCGTCGCCTTGCCCCGCCGGGCGACCCTCGAGGTCGGAACCGACGTCGCCACCACCGGCGTGCGGGCGGAGGGGCGCTGCTCGGTCAGCGGCTCGGTCGTGCGGTACGACGCGGGCACCGGCTCGCCGTGGACCGACGCGTGCCAGGTGCCCGTGCGCGTGGCGGGGACGCAGGAGTGGACGGTGCTGTCGGTGCCGATCGGCGTCGTGGCGCGCGATCCCCAGCCCGAACTGCGGCCCGGCTCGATCACGGTGGGCCCCGGCGAGACGAAGACGTTCGACCTGCGCAACATGACCTCCTGGCAGCTCGGCCGCGAGGACTGGGCCGGCATCCGGTACGCGCTCGGAGACAGCGGGTCGGCGTTCCAGGTCTCCCTCGACGGCTCGACGGTGACCGTGGTGGGCGACGACCGAGCGGTGCCCGGCACCGACACCGCGGCGGTGGTCTCGGTCACCAGCCACAACGCCGTCGCCCCGGCGCGACTCGTGCTGCGCGTGGGCGCGGCCCCCTCGACCCTGCCCCAGGGCGGCACCACCTCGTCGCAGTGCTCGCAGGCCCAGGGCTCGAGCTGCACGATCGGCGTGATCGGCATCAGCGGCGAGGTCAACCCGCTGCCGCGCACCCCGCTCGAGGTCGTGGGCGTGCGGCCCACCGCCGCGTGCGCGGGAGTGGACTTCTCCGTCGCCTCGCCCACGAGCGTCGTCGCGTCGTGGAACGCCGACGCCCCGGGCGCCACGTGCAGCGCGAGCGTGACCCTGCGCGACGCCCAGGGACGCACGACCGCCTCCACGCGCGACGCCCGCGTGGTGCTCGACCTGCTCGGCTATCCCCGCGCCCCCGCGAGCGTGCGGCAGACCGCCTACGCCGACGGCTCCCTCACGCTGCGCGTCGACCCGGGCGAGGCCCGCCGCGCCTATCCCGCGCTCGCCGGGTTCACGGTGCGCTCGCGCGGCGAGGTCGTCGCGCAGTGCGGCCCCGACGGCGGCTGCCCGGTGATCTCGGCGCCGAACGGCGAGCAGCGCGAGTACATCGTGACGGCGGTGAACAGCGTCGGCGAGTCGCGCGGTGCCGTCCGCACGACCGCGTGGGCCTACGCCTCGCCCGACCGGCCGAGGTCCGGCGACTTCACGCCCGTCGACAACGGCGGAGAGGGCGGCGTCGCCGACCTGACGATCCGGGGTGTGGATGCCGCCGAGACGGGGTCGCTCGAGATCGTGAGCGCCGCGGGGCAGAAGCGCACCGTCGACATCGGCCGCAACCAGGAGAACGTCTCGATCGACGCCTTCCCGGTCGGCAGCAACTCCTCCACCCAGATCACGGTCACCCCGATCTCGCGCTTCACGGTGCCGCCGGGTCTCGGCGGGTCGCAGAGCGGGCAGGCCCTCGTGTTCTCCGCGCACGGCGTCGGCGCGCCGCAGCAGCTCACCCTCTCGTTGACCTCGAAGCGAGAAGGCGGTGGCAAGGTCACGATCGTGGCCGAGGGATCGGCCTCGAAGAACGGCGACGGCTCCGAGCTGCGCTACGGCTTCGCGATCGACGGCTCGTGCCGCGTGGGCGATGACGGTTCCCGTCGGGAGTTCCCGGGCAAGGACGACGGCGTCACGTATACCGTGCGCATGTGCGTCGACTCGGTCTACCAGGGCAAGAGCTTCGGCTCCGCCCAGATCGAGCAGACCGTCGACGCCGCCCAGGACACCTCCGCCCCGCAGGGATACACGTTCCGCGTCGACGCGAAGCCCGTGGTCGACGGCGACACCGCCCGGTGGAAGATCAGCCGCATCGAGGCGGGAGACAAGCCGCCCCGCAACAACACGGCGGTCTACGACAACTGGAACGACGGCACGTTCGTCTATGACAGCGACCCCGGGATCGGCGTCTACTTCCAGCACAACCTCTGGCAGACCCGCTCCGACCGCGGCGTCGTGAAGCCCGCGTCCGGAAGCGCCCCGTACCAGGTGCAGGCCTCGGCTCGCGTCGATTCCTGCGTCGCCGGCAGCGAGCTGAAGCTCGGCTGGAAGACCAGCAACGGCGAGGCCCGCACCTCCACCGACCGTTCCGGCGTCATCTACTACGACAAGGCCGGCAAGAAGCTCGACGCGACCGACCCGACCATCGTCCCGAAGGGGGCGGTGCGAGTGGAGAACGCCCGCGTCCTGGTCAGCTGGTCGGCGAAGGGCTGGGGCCTCGACGACGCCACCCTGGTCACCGGCGGCACGTGCGACCCCGGCAAGGTCGACCCCTCGCAGCCGCCCGCGGGCAACAACTGACCCCGGCATCCCCGCCCCGGCATCCCCGTCCCCCACAGGAAAGAACGCACCGACATGACGATCACCCAGGAGCAGGCCACCTGGTTCTCCCAGACCTTCTCGCAGATCGCCGACAACGTCGAGCGCGCCGTCCTCGGCAAGCGTCACGTCGTCGAGCTGGTGCTGACCGCGATGCTCAGCGACGGGCACGTGCTGCTCGAAGACGTCCCCGGCACCGGCAAGACCTCGCTCGCGCGAGCGGTCGCGCAGTCCGTGCAGGGCACGAACACGCGCATCCAGTTCACGCCCGACCTGCTCCCCGGCGACATCACCGGCATCACGGTGTACGACCAGAAGACCGGGGCGTTCGAGTTCCACAGCGGTCCGATCTTCGCCAACATCGTGCTCGCCGACGAGATCAACCGCGCGAGCCCCAAGACCCAGTCCGCCCTGCTCGAGGTGATGGAGGAAGGACGCGTCACCATCGACGGCGTCTCGCGCGAGGTGGGCGTGCCCTTCCTCGTCCTCGCGACGCAGAACCCCGTCGAGCAGGCCGGCACCTACCGCCTGCCCGAGGCGCAGCTCGACCGCTTCCTGCTGCGCACCTCGCTCGGCTACCCCGACCACGCGGCGACCGTGCGCATCCTCGACGGCGCCCCCGTCGCCACCGCCGACCTGCGCCCGATCATCACGCCGCAGGCCCTGGTCGGAATGGCCGACCTGGCGGCATCCGTCTACGTCGACGCCCTCGTTCTCGACTACATCGCCCGCCTCGTGGATGCCACCCGCACGGCCGACGAGGTGCGTCTGGGCGTCAGCATCCGCGGCGCGCTGGCCCTCACGCGCGCGACCCGCGCGCGGGCCGCCTCGCAGGGACGCACGTACGCCACGCCTGACGACGTGAAGGCCCTCGCCGTCCCCGTGCTCTCGCACCGGCTCATTCTGCACCCCGAGGCGGAGTTCGACGGGGTCACCCAGGAGGCCGTGATCGGCCAGGTGCTGCTCGACACGCTCCCGCCCACCCAGCGCGAGAGCGCGTGACGCCCGTGCGCCCGGCATCCGCAGCCGCGCGGGAGGGGGGTGAGCCGTGCCCGACGTGAACCTCACCGAGTCGCGGCTGACCCGCACCTCCGCGGCGACGATGGTCACGGGATCGCGCACCTCGATCACCTCGACCGCGACCCGCCGCCAGCGCCGCATCGTCCGCGCGGTCGTGCGCGCGTCCGAGGCGTGGCGGGTGGTCACCGAGGCGGTGGCGGCGGCCGTGTCGTGGGCCGGCCGCACCGTGCGTCCCGCGGGAGCGGTCGTCGCGATCGCGGCGACCGCGGGTCTGCTGCTCGGCATCCTGTTCGGGTGGATGGAATGGATGGTCGCGGGGTCCGCGGCGCTGCTGCTGCTCGTCATGAGCGTGCCGTTCCTCTTCGGCGCCCGCGCGTACGAGGTCGATCTGGCCCTGCAGCACGAACGCGTGACGGCGGGGCACGGGGTCACCGGCGAGATCGTCGTGCGCAACGACAGTTCGCGTCCGGCGCTGCCGGGGCGGCTCGACATCCCGGTCGGCCGCGGGCTCGTCGAGTTCGGCGTGCCGCTGCTGCGACCGGGGCAGAGAAGCACCGAACCGCTGCAGATCCCCCCGCTTCCCCGGGGGGTCGTGCGCGTCGGCCCCGTCACCACCGTGCGCAGCGACCCGGTCGGACTGCTGCGCCGCGAGCACGCGTTCGACGACGTGCACGACCTCTTCGTCCACCCGCGTACCGTCGGCCTGCCCTCGACGAGCGCCGGTCTGGTGCGCGACCTCGAGGGCAACGCGACCCGTCGTCTCGTCGACGCCGACATGTCGTTCCACGCGATCCGCGAGTACGCCCCCGGTGACTCGCAGCGGCAGGTGCACTGGAAGTCCACTGCCAAGACCGGTCGGCTGATGGTCCGGCAGTACGAGGAGTCCCGTCGCTCGCGGATGGCGGTCGTCCTCGCCGCCGCGACGCAGGAGTACGCGGATGCCGACGAGTACGAGCTCGCCGTCTCGGCCGCGGCATCTCTCGGGATGCGCGCGGTGCGCGACGCGCGCGACATCGACATCGTGACGGGGTCGGAGATCCCGCGCGTGGTGAAGGGGCGCCTGCGCGCGATCCGCCACATCCCGGTGATCTCGTCGCGCGCGATGCTCGACGGGTTCAGCGCCATCGAGCGCCACGACAACACGATGCCCGTCGAGGACGTCTGCCGCCTGGCGGCCGAGGCGAACGAACGTCTCTCGATCGCGTTCGTGGTGACCGGTTCGGTCGTTCCCCTCGCGCGTCTACGCCAGGCGGCGCTCGCTTTCCCCTCCGACACGGCCGTCGCCGCGGTCATCTGCGACGAGCGCGCGCACCCGCGCATGCAGAGCGTGGCGGGGCTCACCGTGCTCACGATCGGGACTCTCGACGACCTCTCCGGCCTTCTCGTGCGCGGGGCCACCTCGTGAGCGGGTCGCGCGAGCGCGCCCCGCGGCGCCGGCGTGAGGCGTCGGCTGCTCCGCGCTGGGTCGCCGCCGCCGTCTACACCCTCGCGTCCGTGGTGCTCGCCGCGGTGGCGGCGTGGCCGATCTACGCCGCCGCGAGCTTCGTGATCCTCGTCGTCGCGGCATCCGTCGCCGCGGCCGTCGTGGTGGCGTCGGTCACGTGGCGGCGGGGGAGCGGATGGATGCTGGCGGCGGGGCTCGTCGCCGCCTTCACACTCCTGGCCGTGCCCGTGGCCGTGCCCTCGCGGCTCACCTCTCCCCTCGACGTGCTGCGCGGCCTCGGGGAGTCGTACGCCGGCATCGTCGTCGCGTGGAAGGACCTCGTCACCGTCGACCTCCCCGTCGGCGCCTATCGCAACCTGCTCATCCCCGCTCTGGTGGTCTTCCTCGTCGGCACCGCGCTCGCGCTCGCGCTCGCCGGCCGCAGCGACCGGTGGGCGACGGCCGCGGTGGTCGCGGGTCTCGGGATGACCGGCTTCGGACTGTTCTTCGGACGCACCGCGACGAGCGCGCCGCTGCAGATCGGCCCCCTCGTCCTGGCCGCTCCGGTCGAGACCGCCGTGGGGGTGGGTGCCCTGCTGTCGGCGGTGCTGTGGCTCGCGTGGCGTGCCCACGACGAGCGCGCCCGCGCCCTGCGGAGGGCGAGCGACGTGTCGGCGATGCCGACGAGCCCCGGACGATCGCGGGCCGATCGCCGACGCACAGCGCTCGGGGTGGCGATGATCGCCGTGGCGGTGGTCGTCACGGTGGCGGTGGTGCCGTGGGTCGCGCGCGGAGCCGATCGTGAGGTCCTGCGCTCCGCCGCGGGACCCGACCGGCAGATCGCGGAGGCGGTCAGCCCTCTCGCCGAGTACCGTGCGATGTTCTCCGACTCCCGCGCCGACGAGGTGCTCTTCCGCGTCAGCGGCGAGGGCACGTTGCCCGATCGCATCCGTCTCGCCACCCTCGACACCTACGACGGCGAGATCTTCCGCGCCTCGGGCGACGAGGGGGCCGGGTTCGTGCGCCTTCCCTCGACGCGCGACGCCGGCGCGGGGCGCTCCCTGTCGGCCGAGGTCGAGATCGTCGATCTCGAGGGGATCTGGATGCCGACGGCCGGCCGCCTGTCGTCGGCGACGTTCGAGGGCGATCGCCGCGGCGCCCTCGCCGACCGCTTCTACTACAGCTCCGCCGCCGAGGCGGGGGTGCAGACCGCCGACGGCGGCCTCCGCGCGGGCGACGGATACCTCCTGACCGGCGTCGAACCCGCCCCCGTCGACCTCGCGACGCTGACCCCGCCGGGGGCGCCGCAGGGCGTGTCGGGCGGTGACAACCTGAAGCGCTGGGTCGAGGAGCACGCCGCCGGCTCGGACGGCGCCGCGCTCCAGGGTCTCGTGCAACTGCTGCGCGAGCGCGGATACCTCAGCCACAGCCTCGCCGCGCCCGGGGCCGCCGCCCCCGCCTGGACCCTCGACCTGCCCGGCTACCAGCTGCAGCCGAGCGCCTCGGGGCATTCCCTCGCGCGCATCGACCGCATGTTCGAGCGTCTGCTCGACCGCGAAGACGATCCGCGCGCCGCGGCGTCGGGCAACTTCGTCGCCGCGGTCGGCGACGACGAGCAGTTCGCCGTGGCCACGGCCCTTATCGCGCACGAGCTGGGCTTCCCGGCCCGGGTCGTCGTCGGCACGCGCCTCACGACGACCGACGCGAGCCTGCCCGTCTGCGACGCCGGGGAGTGCCGACCGCGCGACCTGAGCGCCTGGACCGAGGTGCAGGGCGCCGACGGACAGTGGGCGGCGATCGACGTCACCCCGCAGTGGGAGCAGTCGCCGAGCCTCGAGGTGACGCAGCAGCAGGACCCCGAGAACGTCACCGATGTGCGCCCCGACACCGTCGAAGAGGTCGTCCCGCCCGAGCCCGTGCAGCAGGACGACGCCCTCGACGACGACACCCGCACCGACGACGGGCTCGACCTCGCGTGGCTCTGGCCGATCCTTCGTGTCGCGGGCCTCTCGCTGCTCGGTGTGCTGGTGCTCTTCGGCCCGTTCCTCGCTATCGTCATCGCCAAGGTCGTCCGCCGCCGCGGGCGCCGCCGCGATCCCGATCCTCGCGGGGCGATTGCGGGAGGGTGGGACGAGTACGTCGACGCCGGAGTCGACGCGGGCCGTTCCGTGCCACGGGCTCCGACCCGGCGCGAGGTCGCCGAGGCGTTCGCGACGCCGTCCGGCATCCGTCTCGCCGCCGACGCGGACCGGGCGGTGTTCGCCGCCGACGAGGTGGGCGCCGACGAGGTCGCCGCGTTCTGGCGCATCGTCGACGAGGAGCGCCGCGTGCTCACCCGTCAGCGCGGCTTCTGGCGCCGTGTGCGCGCGGCCGTATCGTTGAGATCGTTCCTGCGGTTCCTCGCCCCCCGGCCTTCTCGGCGGGGGTCGCCGCATCGCGACGAGAGGGGGAAGCGCCCCGCCACGGCGGCCGGGCGCGACACGACATGACGGATTCGACGCTGCTGGTGTTGGGGGCGAGCTCCCTCGCCCTGGTCGTGGTGCTCTACCTGTGGTCCGCTCTCGCGCTCGCCGCGATGTTCCGCAAGGTCGGCGAGCCGGTGTGGAAGGCGTGGGTGCCCGTCGTCAACGTGGCCACCGTGCTGAAGATCGGCGGATTCTCGCCGTGGCTCGTGCTCATCAACCTGGTGCCCCTCTTCGGCTTCCTCGCCTTCATCGTGGTCTTCATCGTCGCCGTGCACCGCATCACCGTCGGGTTCGGAGCCGGAGCGGGACTCACGGTGGTCGGTGCCGTCGTCCCGGTCGTGTGGGCCAGCATCCTCGGGTTCGGCTCCGCGCGATGGGAGGGCTCGAGCGAGCGCGGACTCGACGAGGACTCCGCCCCGGTGCGCCGCGGGCGCGACTTCGAGGGGCCCTACGTGCCGCTCATCGGCGGGTGGACGCCGGAGCCGGGGTCCGACGACCGCGATGCCGCGGCCGACGCGGATGCCCCCGCGCCCGTGTCGGAGCCGGTCGTGCAGCCCTTCGCCGCGCCCGCGGGATCGCTGTCCGACGCCGTTCCGTCGCCGAGCGACTGGGGCCCGCCGATCGATCTCGCGCCCGCCCGCCTCGACGGCCGCCGGTCGACGGAGCGGCCCGCGGCGTCCGAGGCGTCCGAGGCGCCCGCCCCCGCCGTCTCAGGGTCGGTCTTCGAGGTGCTCGACGCCCTGCGCGACAGCGCTCCCGCGGCGCGCGCCGCCTCGCCCGCCATCGACGAGGAGCCCGCAGCGGCCTCCCGGCCCGCCGCACCCGATTCGCGGATCCCGGATGCCACCGACGCGCCGTCCGGCTGGGTTCCCCGCCCCACGGACGCCGCGCCCGAGCCGGAGCCCGCGCCGGAGCGGGAGCCCGAGCACCGACCCGAGCCCCAGCCCCACCCGGAGGACGATGGCCTGGCCACCCGTGCCCTCCTCCTGCCCGGCTCGCCCACGCGGGGCGTTCCGTCGTGGGCCGCTCCCCGGCCGACCGAGCCGGCTGAGCCGGAGCCCGCGGCATCCCCTCGCGACGACGTCCCCGTCTCGGAGGAGCCGCCCGCCGATGACGCCGTCGACGAGGCGCCCTCGCCGTGGGCCGGCCCCGCACGGCGCTACGTCCCCCCGACCGACGACCTCGCGGATGCCGCACCGTTGACGCGACCCGCGGCCGCCGCTCCGATGCCCGCTCCGCGCGTGGCGCGCACCCCCGTGGATGAATTCCCGGAGACCTCCGAGGCCGTGTCGGCGGTCCCCGAGGCCCCCGACGCGGGTGCCCCGCGCTCCGCCCGCACGTCGGTGTCGGCGCTGTACACCCGCCCGGAGGTCCCCGCCGACGACGACTTCGACGCTCTCGACCGCACGGTCGTGGCGCGGCGCAAGCGCATCCCGTGGGCGCTCATCGCCCCCAATGGCGAGACGGTCGACCTGACGTCGTCGGTGGTCATCCTCGGTCGTCGCCCCGGCCACGACAGTGCGTACCCCGACGCCCAGCTCGTGCCCGTCGCCGACGAGACGCGGACGGTCTCCAAGACGCACGCCCGCCTCGAGCTGCGCGGTGACACCTGGTACGTCACCGACCTCGACTCCACCAACGGCGTGCTCTTCGCCACCCTCATGGGCACCGAGGTCGAGGCCCCTCCGGGCGAGGAGATCGAGGCCGGAGAGCGGTTCTTCCTGGGCGACGCGGAGGTGCGCCTCACCCGGAGGACCGTGTGAGCGGCCCCGGAGACCGCCCCGACGATCCCGACGAGGTCACCCTGTGGGCCGGTCGTCTGCGGGGATGGGCCGCCCACAACGCGCCGAGCACGGCGAGCTCCGACGACGACGGCGTCGATGACGCGACCCTGCGCCCCGGGACCGACCGGCCGCGCGACACCGCAGCGGCCGGCCCGGAGGATCCTCCCGCCGATGAGCTCGACGACGCGACGCTGCGCAGCCCCACCCGCGACACGGCGCACGAACCGGATGACGCGACGGTCGTGTCCCGCCCGCGTGGTCCGGTCGACGAGCCCGACGACGCGACCGTGCTCAGCCCCACCCGCGCCGCGGCGCTCGAACCGGATGACGCGACGGTCGTGTCCCGCCCGCGTGGTCCGATCGATGAGCCGGATGACGCGACGGTCGTGTCCCGTCCCGCCCCGGGCGACGAGCCCACGGTCGCCGGCGCGCCGGCGCGCGCCCCCCTCGACGAGCTCGACGAGACCACTCGCCCGCGCGTCACCGCACGCCCCCGGCCGGAGCCCGTCGACGAGCTCGACGAGGCCACCCGCTCGCGCGTCGCCGCCACCCCCCGATCCGAGGCCGTCGACGACGACACCGTGCGCCGCGAGGCCCCGGACGACAGCGGCGACACCCGCGCGGGCACCCGCCGCGCCCGTCGATCCGCCGCCGCGGACGCCGCAACGGGAGCTATTGCGGATGCGGATGCCGTGGCGTCCGACCGCGGGTCTCCATCCGGCTCGGGGCTTCCCGAGGCGACCCGCGACGCCCGCGTGCCCGTCGCCCTCGAGCGCGAGATCTACAGGCCGCGCGCCGACGCCCCCGTCCGCGTCGAGCGTTCCGCGCCGCGACCGTCCGCTCCGCCCGATCGTGACGCCGCTGCGGTGCGCCCCCGCACGACGCGCCGCGCGGCGTGGCGGGCCCTGCTGGTCGGCGTCGCCGTGGTCGTCGTGCTGGCGGCGGTCGCCGTGACCGCGATCGTCCTCCTGGGCTGAGCGGGCGGCATCCGGGCCGTCGACGGCAGGGAGACCCGTGCACGTTTGCCCGACCTCCGGGGAACGCGTATCATTGAGCGGGTGTGCGTTCACGCGCGCCGTGCGTCGTGCCTTCGGGCGTGTCGTGCGGATCAACGCTCGCACCATCTCAGGGATCGATCTGCGAACAGGTCGCCCCCACGGCATATCCACCACAACCGCTTCCGATCATTCTGTCGCGCGGTGGATCACACGTGAGCCCGACACGTCACGAATCGCAAGATGAGCGGCATGGCGGGGGAGACACGACCGCTGTCACCGTGCAGCACCCCGGACGGCCCGAGAGGAACCGTCCGGCCAATCAAGGAGAGAACGTGCCAACCATTCAGCAGTTGGTTCGCAAGGGCCGCTCGCCGAAGGTCTCGAAGACCAAGGCTCCCGCGCTGAAGTCGAACCCCCAGCAGGCCGGCGTGTGCACCCGCGTGTACACCACGACCCCCAAGAAGCCGAACTCGGCGATGCGCAAGGTCGCCCGCGTCAAGCTGCGCAACGGCACCGAGGTCACCGCGTACATCCCCGGTGAGGGCCACAACCTCCAGGAGCACTCGCTGGTGCTCGTCCGTGGTGGTCGTGTGAAGGACCTCCCCGGTGTCCGCTACAAGATCGTCCGCGGTGCACTCGACACCCAGGCTGTCAAGAACCGTAAGCAGGCTCGCAGCCGCTACGGCGCGAAGAAGGGCTGAGAACCATGCCTCGTAAGGGTCCCGCCCCGAAGCGTCCCGTCGTCAACGACCCGGTGTACGGCGCTCCCGTCGTCACGCAGCTCGTCAACAAGATCCTCGTCGACGGCAAGAAGTCCATCGCCGAGTCGATCGTCTACGACGCCCTCAAGGGTGTCGAGGCGAAGAACAGCCAGGATGCCGTCGCGACGCTCAAGAAGGCGCTCGACAACGTCCGTCCCACCCTCGAGGTCAAGAGCCGCCGCGTCGGTGGCTCGACCTACCAGGTTCCCGTCGAGGTCAAGCCGCACCGCGCCAACACGCTCGCGCTGCGCTGGCTCGTGAGCTACGCGAAGGGTCGTCGTGAGAAGACGATGACCGAGCGTCTGCAGAACGAGATCCTCGACGCCTCGAACGGCCTCGGTGCCGCGGTCAAGCGCCGCGAAGACACCCACAAGATGGCCGAGTCGAACCGCGCCTTCGCGCACTACCGCTGGTAAAACCCGCGGAGGGTCCGTGATCGAACCCCGGTCACGGACCCTCCGATGGGCCCGGCATCAACCTCCCAACAGGTAAGGAAGACACCCGTGGCACAAGACGTGCTCACCGACCTCCACAAGGTCCGCAACATCGGCATCATGGCGCACATCGATGCCGGCAAGACGACGACGACCGAGCGCATCCTGTTCTACACGGGCGTCAACCACAAGATCGGTGAGACGCACGATGGTGCGGCGACCACCGACTGGATGGAGCAGGAGCAGGAGCGTGGCATCACGATCACTTCCGCCGCCGTCACCTGCTTCTGGGAAAAGAACCAGATCAACATCATCGACACCCCCGGTCACGTCGACTTCACCGTCGAGGTGGAGCGCTCGCTCCGCGTGCTCGACGGTGCCGTCGCCGTCTTCGACGGCAAGGAGGGCGTCGAGCCCCAGTCCGAGACCGTGTGGCGTCAGGCTGACAAGTACGACGTCCCCCGCATCTGCTTCGTCAACAAGATGGACAAGCTGGGCGCCGACTTCTACTTCACGGTCGACACCATCGTCAACCGCCTGAAGGCCAAGCCCCTCGTGCTCCAGATCCCGATCGGTGCCGAGAACGACTTCGTCGGCGTCGTCGACCTGGTCTACATGCGTGCCCTGGTCTGGCCCGGCGACGCCAAGGGTGATGTCACCATGGGCGCCAAGTACGAGATCCAGGAGATCCCGGCCGACCTCGTCGAGAAGGCGCAGGAGTACCGCGAGAAGCTCCTCGAGACCGTCGCCGAGTCCGACGACGCGCTGCTCGAGAAGTACTTCGGTGGCGAAGAGCTCACGCACGACGAGATCAAGGGCGCCATCCGCAAGATGACGATCGCCAGCGAGGTCTACCCCGTGCTGTGCGGTTCGGCGTTCAAGAACCGCGGTGTGCAGCCCATGCTCGACGCCGTGGTGGACTACCTCCCCTCGCCCCTGGACGTGCCCGCCATCGAGGCGCACGACCCCAAGGACGAAGAGGTCGTCATCGAGCGCCACGCCGACCGTGAGGAGCCCTTCGCGGCCCTCGCGTTCAAGATCGTGACGCACCCCTTCTTCGGTCGCCTCACCTACATCCGCGTCTACTCGGGTCACCTCGACTCCGGCGCCCAGGTCGTCAACGCGACCAAGGGCAAGAAGGAGCGCATCGGGAAGATCTTCCAGATGCACGCCAACAAGGAGATGCCGGTCGACTCGGTCACCGCCGGTCACATCTACGCGGTCATCGGTCTGAAGGACACCACCACCGGTGACACCCTCTGCGACCCGGCCAACCAGGTCGTCCTCGAGTCGATGACGTTCCCGGAGCCGGTCATCGAGGTCGCCATCGAGCCCAAGACCAAGGCCGACCAGGAGAAGCTGGGTGTCGCCATCCAGAAGCTCGCGGAAGAAGACCCGACGTTCCGCGTCGAGCAGAACGCCGAGACCGGTCAGACCGTCATCAAGGGCATGGGCGAGCTCCACCTCGACATCCTGGTCGACCGAATGAAGCGCGAGTTCAAGGTCGAGGCCAACGTCGGAAAGCCCCAGGTGGCGTACCGCGAGACCATCCGCAAGTCGGTCGAGCGTCACGACTACACCCACAAGAAGCAGACCGGTGGTTCGGGTCAGTTCGCGAAGATCCAGTTCGCGATCGAGCCCCTCGAGGTCACGGCCGACAAGACCTACGAGTTCGAGAACAAGGTCACCGGTGGTCGCATCCCGCGCGAGTACATCTCGCCGACCGACCAGGGCTTCCAGGACGCCATGAACGTCGGCGTGCTCGCCGGCTACCCCATGGTGGGTGTCAAGGCGATCCTCCTCGACGGTGCTTCGCACGACGTCGACTCGTCGGAAATGGCGTTCAAGATCGCCGGTTCGATGGGCTTCAAGGAGGCCGTCCGCAAGGCGAACCCCACCATCCTCGAGCCGATCATGGCCGTCGAGGTGCGTACTCCCGAGGAGTACATGGGCGACGTCATCGGCGACCTGAACTCGCGTCGTGGCCAGATCCAGTCGATGGAAGACGCCGCCGGCGTCAAGGTCGTCCGGGCCAACGTGCCGCTGTCCGAGATGTTCGGCTACATCGGCGACCTGCGCTCGAAGACCTCGGGCCGTGCCGTCTACTCGATGGAGTTCGACAGCTACGCCGATGTCCCGAAGGCCGTTGCCGACGAGATCATCCAGAAGAACAAGGGCGAGTAACTCCGCTCTCACGGATGCCGGGAACCCCGGGTTCTGCTCAGGTTCCCGGCATCCGCACAAACTGAATACCGACTCTCTAGTAATCTGAGAACCATCCCCGCGAAGAATCGGTCGCAATCCAGCGCCCGAGACCTCGCAACCAACGTCCTGAGGAGGACCCAGTGGCTAAGGCCAAGTTCGAGCGGACCAAGCCGCACGTGAACATCGGAACGATCGGTCACGTCGACCACGGCAAGACCACGCTCACCGCTGCCATCTCGAAGGTGCTCGCCGACAAGTTCCCGTCGGCCACCAACGTTCAGCGTGACTTCGCGTCGATCGACTCCGCGCCCGAAGAGCGTCAGCGTGGTATCACGATCAACATCTCGCACGTCGAGTACGAGACCCCCAAGCGTCACTACGCTCACGTCGACGCCCCCGGTCACGCCGACTACATCAAGAACATGATCACCGGTGCCGCTCAGATGGACGGCGCGATCCTCGTGGTCGCCGCCACCGACGGCCCGATGGCTCAGACCCGCGAGCACGTCCTGCTCGCCAAGCAGGTCGGCGTGCCCTACCTGCTCGTCGCGCTGAACAAGAGCGACATGGTCGACGACGAGGAGATCCTGGAGCTCGTCGAGCTCGAGGTTCGCGAGCTTCTGTCGTCGCAGGACTTCGATGGCGACAACGCCCCCGTCGTGCGCGTCTCGGGCCTCAAGGCTCTCGAGGGTGACGAGCAGTGGGTCAACTCGATCGTCGAGCTCATGGAGGCCGTCGACTCCTCCATCCCCGACCCGGTGCGTGACAAGGACAAGCCGTTCCTCATGCCCATCGAGGACGTCTTCACCATCACCGGTCGTGGAACGGTCGTCACGGGTCGCGCCGAGCGCGGTACCCTCGCGATCAACTCCGAGGTCGAGATCGTCGGCATCCGTCCGACGCAGAAGACCACGGTCACGGGTATCGAGATGTTCCACAAGCAGCTCGACGAGGCCTGGGCCGGCGAGAACTGTGGTCTGCTCCTCCGCGGCACCAAGCGTGACGACGTCGAGCGCGGCCAGGTCGTCGTGAAGCCCGGTTCGGTCACCCCGCACACCAACTTCGAGGGCACGGCGTACATCCTGTCCAAGGAAGAGGGCGGCCGCCACAACCCGTTCTTCACGAACTACCGCCCGCAGTTCTACTTCCGCACTACCGACGTGACCGGCGTCATCACGCTGCCCGAGGGCACCGAGATGGTCATGCCCGGTGACACCACGGAGATGTCGGTCGAGCTCATCCAGCCGATCGCCATGGAAGAGGGCCTCGGCTACGCGATCCGTGAGGGTGGCCGCACCGTCGGTGCCGGTACCGTCACCAAGATCCTCAAGTAAGTCCTTCCAGACTTCACTCGGCACAGGCCGGGCCTTCGGGCCCGGCCTGTGTCGTTTCCGGATGCCGGCACGCGGTGCCGCCGCCCCGTCGAGGACGGCGTTCCCGGCGTCGTATAGCGGGCTCCCCGGTCAGGAGAGCGCCCACTTGCGTCCGCGTGCCGCACGCCCGCGTTCGCGTCGAATCGGGCGGACAGGGTGAAGCCCGTAAGCTGGATGGGTGACTGACGCCCCCTCCGAGCCGAGCCGGCGCTCCCGTCGCGAGGCGCGAGCGGCCGTCGGTCTCCCCGACGACGGCGCGTCTGTCGACGCGATCTTCCTGAGTGTTCCCGACGACGCCCCGTCCACCGAGCGCCGCAGCGCGCTCTACGACACCGAGTCGCCCCGAGACGCCGAGACGTCCCGCTTGGGCCGCGCGGGGGCATCCGGTTTCGTCGGCACGTGGAAGCCGCTCGTCGGGGCCGCGGCCGCCCTCGTGGTCGCCGTCGTCGTCGGCCTGCTGGGTTCGGTCGCCTTCGACGGGACGACCGGTCGCAGCGTGGGCAGCGTCCTGGCGGCGGTGGTTGTCGGAGGGACCGGCCTCGGCCTGATGGTGCGCACGCGCACCCCCGGTCTGTTCTCCCTCCGTGGTCTCGACGTGTTGTGGGCGCTGGTGCTCGGCTTCGTCCTCCCCTTCATCACGGGCGTGGCGTCTCGTTCCCTCGGATTCCCGGCTCTCGCCGCCCTGTCGCCACGATGGTTGCTCCTGGGGGTCGCGGCGCCGTTCCTGGTCATGCTGATGATGACTTTCTTCGCCATCGCGTTCGTCTATCCGGCCGCCCTCGCGTACGCGTCCACGCGCTTCAGCCCGCTCGTGTCGCGCGTAGTCGCCGGAGCGGTCTCGTCGATCGCGTTCGCGGTCATCCCGATCGTGTTCGCGGGAACCGTGTCGGGGATGCCCATGGCCCTTTTCGTGGGCTTCGGCATAGCGGCATCCGTGTTCGTCGGACTGTCGGGCCGGGTCTGGGGTCCCCTGCTCATGGGCATGGTATTCACCGGCGTGTGGGTGCTCATGTCGATCGCGGGTTACGTCCTCGCCTGAGACGCCCGGCGGCGGGCTGCTCGCGGCTCCCGAGGCCCCAGCAATCCAGGAGGGCCACGGTCGTCGTGGCGGCCAGGGCCGCCCGTACGGTCATCTGGGAGGCTGTGACGCCTGCGGCCGCGCGTCGAGCCGGCGGCTCAGCGCCCGTGTCCCGTGCTCGACCGGAATGGCGGCCGCGCCGGTGACCGGCGGCTCAGCGCCCCCGCAGGATCGGCGTCGCGGTCGCGGCCAGGGCCGTCAGCACGGCGACCTGGACCAGCGCGACTCCCGCGGCCGCGCCGGTGACCCCCGCGGCTTTTGCGCCGATGAGCACCGCCGGCACGACGAGGACGGCGCCCACGCACACGGCGGCCAGATACGCGCCGTCGCGACCCGCGGGGAGCACGACGCACACGCCGAGGGCCGTGGCGATCGTCATCGCCGCGAGGGCGAGCCCCCCGAACAGCGCGGTCAGCGGGGCGATGTCGAAACCGGCACCCAGCACGACGGGCGTCGCCCGCGGCACCACCAGGGCAAAGCCCACCCCGAGCGCGAGCGCGAGGACGACGTGAATGCCCACGGCGCGTCGCATCCGACGGATGCCGGCCGCGCCCGTCGACGACGACACCCACCCCTGGAACGACCCCGTGATCATGTAGACGCCGATGTAGCCGTACTTGAGAACCCGGTCGAAAGGCGCGAATCCGACCGCCGCGGGGGACGAAGCCACGCCGAGCGTCGACAGGGGAGCGGTCTCGGAGAACGTCAGCAGCCCCGCCGCCAGCGCGGTGCGCCACCCGTCGCGATAGGCGGAGCGGGCATCGTCGACGGCGTCGCGCAGCGAGAAGCGTTCCCGGAACGTGAGCAGCCAGGTGGCGATGACGGCGGCGGCGAACGTCCCGACGAGCAGGATGGCGGGATACATCAGGGGGATGCCGGTGACCAGCGCCGCGACGGCGCCGGCCAGGTTCAGCACGATGCGCGGGACGGCGTCGAAGACGAGCGCCAGCAGCGGGCGGCCGACGCCGACCGCGTACCAGCTGAGGGACAGGCCCTGGAGCGAGAACGCCAGCGCCGAGACGACCGCGAGGGCGTGGTCGTCGGCGTGGCTCGCGATCGCGGCGATCAGCGCGACCAGTGGCAGGACGACCACGCTGTTGGCTCCGCGCACGAGGATGCTCGCCCGGAAGACGCGGGAGGGGTGGTTCGAGCGCGCCGCCTCGACGGGCCCGCGCACGGCCCACCCGAACGTGATGATGGTCGCCGCGAGCGTGCCGAGTGCCTGCCCGATCGCGAGCTCGGCGAACCCGGTGGGGCCGGCGGCGCGGGTGATCAGGGGGAGGGCGATGAGGGGCGAGATCGCGGACAGGGCCGAGACGGCGGTCAGCAGCGCGACGCTGCGCGCGCGGTGGGGTCGCCGGGCCTCAGGCGCGGGTGAGGTCACGTTCGTCCTCGGTGAGGGGCCGCAGCAGCACGGCGATGAGGATCCACGTGATGGCGAACCAGAACATGCTCGTGAGCGTCGCCGAGAGCAGGTACGACGCGAGCAGGCCGGCCGCGACGGGCTTGCGTTCTCGGGGAACGCAGACGAAGACGGCGACGAACAGGGCGATGAGCAGGCCTAGGCCCACGATGCCGCCGTCGTAGAGCACCTGCACGGGCAGCATGATGATGTGCCCGCTGATCCCGGGGGTGCCGGGCTGCTCGTGGCGCAGGCCGAAGGTGTTCGTCCCGCTGCCGAGCCACAGGTTGACACCCGTCATCTCCTGCGCGGCGAGCTGCGCGACCTCGACGCGGAACGCGATCGTGCCGCCCTGGAAGTCGACGTCACCGATCTTGTTCTGCTGCTCGGGGTTGGTGGGGTCGGGCTCGCGCGTGGGGGCGGAGGTGGGCGTCGCCCCGGGGGCGATCGCGCTGGAGGCGGAGGGTTCGGCGGTCGGCGGGAGGGTCCGGTCGGCCGGGGCCGTGCCACCGAGGGCCGCGACGATGCCGTAGGTGACCATGAGGGTGCCGACGAGGACCCCCGCGGGCACGATGCGCCGCAGTCGCTCTCGCCAGGCGGACCGGTGCGAGAACAGGGTGTAGACGGTGAAGACGCCCAGTCCGAGGGCGAGGCTGAACACCGCGGTGCGCGTCTGGGAGGCGACGAGCCCGAGGGGGACGCTGACCGTGATCGCCGCGACCTCCCACCGCCCGATGTTGCGACGGGTGATCGTCAGCAGCGTCCAGAAGATCAGGATGGACGCGTAGATGTTGGCTTCGAGCGCCGTCACACGCGCGACGTAGACCTCGTAGAGGTAGTCGAAGTCGGCGCCGAGCGCGACCCGTCCGCGGGTGAGGTTCGCGACGGCGTAGGCGGCGAAGCCCACCAGCGCCCACGGTGCGACCGACAACCGCCCTAGTCGTCCGGCGAGCTCCGCCCCCTCGGCGATCGCCATGAGCGACACGAGCAGAAGCAGGTCGATCACGAGCCAGATGAGGATCGACGCGCTCCACGTCAGACTCGGCGAAAAGATGAGCGTCGACACAACGTTCCACGCGACGAACGCCGCGAAGACGAGCGGAACAGGATGCCGGAGCGTTCGTAAGAATGCGGCGCGCAGCACGGGGTGCAGCAACATCCAGGCCACGAGCGTCAGCGGAACGACCTGCTCGACGCGCACTCGGAACCCGAGAACGGTCGCGTCGTAGCGCCCGAGGAACGAGCTGAGCACGACGGCGACGACCAGACAGAGCGTAACGATGCGCGTCCGATGGGTGAGGCTCGGGCGGGAGTAGGCAGTCGACGTTCGCATGCTCATGAACCGGCGACGAGGTCCCAGAGTTCCGCCCGGATCCGCCGATCGAAGGTGTCGCGGGCGAACAACCGCTCGAAGCGCTCGCGCGCCGCGGTGGCGGCGGTGCGGATCGCATCCTCGTCGAGCGCGTCCAGTGCGGCGGACCAGTCCTCCACGACGCCGGGCTGGACGAGGAGGGGGCTGTCGCCCACGATCTCACGCAGGCCGCCGGCGTCACTCACGAGCAGAGCGCGACCTGCGCCGAGCGCTTCGATCGCGATCGTGGGGAGCGGGTCCGGAAGCACGCTCGGGACGACGACGACGTGTGCGGCATCCAGGTGGGACCGGACATCGGCTGTCCGTCCCACGATCGAGATCTGGGAACCCCGCGTTGAATTCTGCACGAGCGCGCGGACATCTACGGCCTCACCGATGGGGGGCGCGTCCCCCAGAATCTCCAGCGTCATGTCAGACCTCGACATCCGACCCCACGCTTCGAGGAAGACCCGATGCCCTTTCCAGGCGTTCCAGCGGCTTGCGATCACTACCCGGATGCCTTCGTTGAAAGGGGGGAGGTCGGTCGGCGGCTTCGTGTCGAAGCCGTTGTGAACCACCGTGGTTCTGCCCCGCAGATGAGAGGGGAGCGCGCGAGCGACCGCCGAACTCACCGCGATGATGTGGTGAGCGTACCGGAGGAACGGGAGGACGGACCGGGAGCGTCCATCGATGTGCTCGTGCAGGTGGAGAACGACGCGAGCGCCCGACAGTCTTGCCGGCGGTGCGGTGAGGGCAGCTGCGGCCGTGTTCACGTATACGAGAGTCGGACGCGCCGCGATCAATCGCACACCGGTGGTGATCGCGCGCACGGCCAGTCCGACGAGTCGGGTAGGCCTCAAGTAGGCGCGGCGCATGATGGGCAACGGTAGCCGCCGGACAGTGATTCCGCACTCGCTGAGCGAGCGGGAGAGTTCTCTCTCTGGGTATTCGATATCGGTGGGCAGCCAAACCTCCAGATCCAGGTCTTCCGGCACGGTTCTCAGAACCTCGAGGAGCACGCGATCCGCGCCGTACATCTCATCCGACGGGTGGATGACGATAGCGCGACGGCGGCTCACGCAGCGTTCCGCTTCTTGATCTCACGCGCCGGGATTCCGCCGAAGACGGCGCCAGCGGGCACGTCCCGCGTCACCACGGCACCGGCGGCGACGACGGCGCCATCTCCGATCGTGACGCCTGACGTGATCGTGACCCCGCTGGCGATCCAGCACCCCGAGCCGATCGTGATCGGCGACCATGAGACGCCTTGGGACTTCACGTCCACGGTGGGATCGTCCATGACGTGGTCCTCGGCGAAGAGCCTGACCCCTGGTCCGAGCATGGTCTTGTCGCCGATCGTCACGCCCCCGGAGCAGCCGATGTAACAGCCGGGCGACAGGCTGCTGCCATCTCCCATCACCAGACCGACACCGATGGCGCGCGAATAGTAGCTGCTCGGGCGTATGAGAGTGCCGGCCCCGATCGACACGCGGTCGCCGAGGCGGATGCCGTCGCGACTCAGGCCCTGTATCTCCGCAAAGTCCTCGACGACGAGGTCGGCTCCGACGTGGATGAGATGTGGGTTGCGCACGCGAACCCCGCGCCCGATGAGCGGAATTCCCATACGTGTTCCGAGTCGCGGGGCGAGAAGAGCCCCACGGATCGCCATGGGGCCGACCTTGGCGGCCAATTGCGCACTGACGAGCGCCCATCGGCTGCTCCCGGCCTCAAGGAGACGTTGTCGCTGTTCGTCAATGATCTTATGAACGATACCCATGGCGGCTCAGCGGTTCCTCTCGGGTCGCAGGAATGCGGGGACGATGCGGTCCGCCGGACGAGTGTCGGAGGACCTGACCCTGTGAGGCTCCCGTTCTCGCGCACCCCATCGCGGCAGATCCGCGATCGCACCTCGGTCGCTCATTCCAATATCGCAAACAAGCCCGGCTCCCGCGTTCGCGACCGCTGATCCCTGCGGGCAGGACGAGCGCGGCCTGTATCTCACGCGTCTCCCCATGATCGCCGAAGATAGCGGGTACGCCCTCCGAGGCAGCGAACGGGACGGCTGCTCAGAGGGCTCCTATCGGACTCAGGTAGCATACCGATCGCGCGGCACGAGGCCGTCGCGCTCGGCGCCGGACCACCGACTCGCGGCGTGATCGGATGGAAATGACACGTCGCACGCCCCGCCGTCTTCGGCTGAGTTCCGTCGCCTGGATTTCTCTCGGCGCGTTGAGCGTTGCCATCCTCGCCATGGCGGCAGCCGTCGGGGTCGGTGCATTCGTCGCGCAGAAGGAATTGCGCGCTGCAATCCCGGTCGTGTCGGCGATGCAGGACCAATTCGAATCTGATGACCGAGTCGGCCTCGATGCATCCATTCAAGAACTGCGCGCACACGCGAGCGCAGCACGAGGAGCCGCCGACACCTGGCTCTGGTGGATTGCCGAACAGGCGCCTTTCGTCGGTTCGTCGCTGCACGCGGTGCGCGGGTCCACCGTCGCCGTGGACGAGCTCGCCAATGGTGTCCTGCCCGAACTCGTCGACATCGACCCGGCCCTCTTGCGACCGCGGGGGGGCGCGTTCGACGTCGGTGCGCTCACCGACCTCGCCGGGCCGCTCGGCACAGCATCGGCCGCCGCGGAGCGGGCCTCCGGCGCACTGGAGGGCGTGAACCTGAGGTATGTGCCGGGAATGCTCCAGCAGCCGCTCGCCCAATTGATCGGGGTCGTGGGCAGCCTTCAGCCGGCGTTGTCGCGCGCTGACGCGATGCTGCCCCAGCTGCCGTCCATGATGGGCCAGGACGGCCCGAAGAATTACCTCCTCCTCGTCCAGAACAATGCTGAGGCGCGCGGGCTGGGCGGTATCCCTGCGTCCGTGGTGCTTCTCAGAGTTGACAACGGGAAGCTCGAAATCGCCCAGCAGGCGTCGAGTGAGAGCTTCACGAACAAGAGACCCTCCCCCATCCTTCCGCTCGATTCGTCCGTCGTTCAACTCTTCGACGACAAGGTGGGGCGGTGGTCCCAGGACATCACCTCGACACCCGATTTCGCGCTGTCCGCGGAACTCGCACGAGCCTTCTGGAAGGAGTCCTTCGGATCGGACGTCGACGGCGTCATATCGATCGACCCCGTCGTCCTGTCGTACATCTTGAAGGCCACCGGTCCCGTCACCCTCGCGACGGGCGACGAGCTCTCGTCCGATAACGCGGTCCAGACCCTTTTGAGCTCGGTTTACGCCCGTTACCCGAAGAACAAGGATCAGGACATCTTCTTCGCGGCAGCGGCCGTACAGGTCTTCGATGCGGTGTCGTCGGGCGATTTCGAGCCGCTCGCCTTCGCCCAGGCGGTTTCGCGGGCCGTCGACGAACACCGCGTGTACTTCCATTCGTTTGATACCTCGACTGAGGCCACACTCGCGGGATCCAGGCTGAACGGACCGCTCCCGGAGCAGGACAACCCCGCGCAACCGACGCTCGGGGTCTTCGTCAACGATCTCACTCAGTCGAAGTTGAGTTACTACACGTGGATGTCCGCGGCTGTGAAGGTCGATCGCTGCTCCATCGTTCCCACGTACACCACGACGGTGACGTTCGTGAATGCGCTCGACCAAGCGACGTCTGACGGTCTCGTGCAGTACGTCAACACGGGGAGCCGTTACCCGAAGGGCACCATCGGAACGGACATCCAGTTCTATGGGCCGACGGGGTCGACGTTCGTCGGAGCCACGCTCGACGGCGTCGATGTCTCGATCACGACCGGCGAACACCTCGGGCGCGCCGTCGGACGTATGTGGGTCGTGAACCCCCCACAGGCAGTGCACACGCTCACCGTTACCTTCGAAGGCTCGCCTCAGGACGGCTCCGACGCGGCGCTGGTGCATACGCCGATGGTGAACCCCGTGGATACGACCGTCGTCGAGACACCCTGTGGCTGAATGCCGTCAACCGTGATTTCGGGGTGGCACGGCAGCCGACGAAGAGATCGCTCTCACAGGATTGTGAAGAGATAGGCGTGTGCGGCGAGAAGCCCGAGGTTCAGCAATCCCCCGATCGGGGCCAGAACGCCGGGTGAGCCTCGCCGAACGACGACGGCGACGACCGCGAGCGCCAGTCCGAGGAATGCTGCTGCAGCGCTCAGCGCCAAGGTGCCCTGGAGGGAGACCGTCTCCACGAAAGCTGCCCACAGTCGAGCAACGACAGCGAATTGGATTCCAATCGAACCGAGTGCGGCAAGGACAGACATTGTACCGAGCACTCGGGGAACGATTCTCACGGGAGGAGCCTATCCGAGGCGCCTTCGACCTCCCGCATTGCGGGTCGCGCGGGGAACACGACGTAGTGGTACAGGAGGAACCGCACGACTGTCACCGCCATGATCGAGACGAGGTTCACCGCATTGAGCCCGACCGCCCCCGTTTGGCCGAACACTTGCTGGAGTGCCAGAACTCCCAGCCACACGGCTCCTGCCCCGATCGCGGTACAAGCCGCGTTTACGAGGAGGAAACGCGCCATCTGGCGGCCCACTCTCGTTCGGGCACGCGAACGGAAGGCCCATTCTCTGTTGCCGAAATAGGCGTTGATCAGGGCGACCAGGGACGCGATGACCTTCGCGGCGACGGGCCCGACGCCGGCGAGCAGCAAGAGATTAAAGGTCGCGATCTCGATGATCGTGCTGATTGCGCCGACGACGAGAAAGCGGGCAGAGAGAGCACCCGCACGACGCAAATTCCGGCGACTCCCCACGATTGACATACGCTACATGTTCGGGGGAGATGCCGGGTGAAGGTGCCCCGGACAGGAATGGGGTGCGGGAGTGCAGGGGCGAGATCATGTCGCGATAGTCATACCGGCCTTCAACGAAGCTGTTGCTCTGCCTTCCTTCCTCGCCGAGATTCGAGGGTCCTTCGACGACGTCGGTGCGTCTGTCACGGTCATCGTGGTGGACGATGCTTCGACGGACGAGACGGGGGAGGTCGCATCCCCGCTCGCGAGCGTTGTCCGCGTGCCCGGGAATCGCGGCCACGGGCCCACGGCTCTCAGGGCATATGCCGAAGGCCTGCGCAGCGGAGCCGACGTGATCGTGCACGTCGACGGCGACGGCCAGTTCTACGGCGATGACATCGTTCGCGTCGCTGCGGCCCTCGACCGCACGCAGGCCGACGTCGTGCACGGCGTACGCCGGGGACGGACGGATCCTTGGTTCCGACGGGCGCTCAGCGGACTCGTCCGTCTGGCGGTGCTGATTCTCTGCGGACGCTCCGTACCGGACGTAAATACGCCACTTCGGGCATACAACCCGAGAGTGCTCGAATCGCTTCTCTGCGACGTTCCGCCCACTGCGCTCGTGCCGCATGTGCATTTCTCGATCGCTGAGGCGCGTTCACGTCTTCGCGTCCGCTATGTCTCGGTCGCGAGCATTCCTCGGAGAGGCGGTCTTGCCCAGGGGACGATGTGGGGATCTGGGCGGTCCCGGGTCGTTTTTCCGCCTAAGCGCCTGCTCAGTTTCGCCGCAAGAGCTATCGCGGAGTTGTGGCGCATAGACATCATCGGTTCTGCCGCCGACATCGATCGTCCGGTCGGCGGCGACGTGGCCGTGCGCGGCTGATCGTGCGTCTCGGTCTCGCTGCAATCGGACTGAGCTTGTGCCTCGTCGTTGTTCTGGCCGCCACTCTGTCTCCCACGCCGATTGACCAGGGGTACGAGAGCGTGATCCAGCGTGTCTTGATGCTCCTCCATCGGAACGGTGTCCCCGCATGGTTCGGGTACCGCTGGCTGGAGTTCTCCGCCAACATCCTCATGTTCGTGCCCATCGGCTACTTCCTCGCGCTGGTGTTCCCCACGCGGTTTCTCTGGCTCTCGATCCCGCTGGTTCCGATGCTGTCGGCGTCGCTCGAGGCAATCCAGTTCCTCGCTCTTCCGGCGCGCTTCGCGAGCGTCAATGACGTGATCGCCAACACGGCCGGCGGCTGGACAGGAACGGCGCTAGCCGCGCTTTCAGTCGCTGTTGTCCACCAACGCGACAGGAGAGTGCTCGCGAGGTGGCGGCGACACAACAGCGATGACAGGCGGGTGCCCTCCGCATGAACCCGCTTTCCTTGCGCGCGAGTCTCCTCTCCGCACTAGCGGCGTTAGCGGTGAGTCTCGGCGTGTACTTACCTGTCATCGCGACGGGACACATCACACGAGATTCCGGGGTCTTCGTTTACACGGGCATGGTCGTTTCACGCGGCGGAATGCCTTACGTGGATTCTTGGGACCATAAAGGACCTCTACTCGCAGTGATCGAGGCTGCGGCGTGGAACCTCGGCGGGGGCATCAGTACTCCGTATGTCCTCGAGGCCGTCCTGCTATCTCTCAGCCTCGCGGTCGCCGGCTTCCTGTGGTCGAAATGGGTGGGAAGCTGGGCTTCCGCACTCGTGCTCGTCGTCGGCGTGACTTATGCGTCGATCTTCGAGGGAGGGAACTTCACGGAGACGTGGCTCTTTCCGTTCCAACTCGTGGCGTACAGCGTCGTCGCACACGTATATCTGCGGCACGGTCGTGAAGTATCGACGGTCACCCTAGGCGGCGTCGGACTCGTCGTGGGTGTGGCCCTGTCAATCGGTCTGTTCACTCGGATGAACAACGTGGCCGGCCTCGTCGCCGTCGCCGTCGCCTCTGCCGTCGTTTTCCGACGCCGGGTCGCCTTCATGGCGGCGACGGGTCTGGTGATCATCCTCGCTGGTGCATCCCTGGCTTTGTGGCTCCTGTCCGGTGACGCTCTCCGAGCGGGCATCGACCAGTATCTGCGTTATAACCTCGCATACTCGAGCGGAGCCGCCGTGGGCGAGCGGTTGAGCGCCGTTGCGACGCTCACGCAACTGCTGCTCTCGAGCGCTGTTGTCGCACTCGCGCTGGTTCTGATTGGTGTTTGGACCGGACGGTGGCGAACGGCGAACGGGCAGGTGGCACGGATCGCTCACGCTGTCATCGCATTCTTCGTGGTCGGCGTCGTGGACGCGCTGTCGCAGGTGCTATCCGGACGCCCCTATCCGCATTATCTCGTCGTGGCGATCTCTGGATTCGCGGTGGCGGCGACGGTTGCCGGAGCCCAGCTTTCGCCAATTGCTTCGAAATGGTGGGATCGGCGTAAGGCCTTGAGGACGCGGGTTCTCGCGGCGGGCGGTATGTTCGCCCTCGCCGCCATCCTCGTATCGAGTTCTGCCGCGACTGGGGCACGCGAGCTCAGAACGACGTTGAGCTCAGGAGTCTTCGTCTCGAGCTCGTACCAGGCCCGGATCGTCGATCGCGTTCTCGCGGAGACCACGCCGAACGATCGCGTGCTCGTGCACGGGGCTGAGACGTGGATTTTAGCGTCGACGGGGAGGCTCTCGCCGACGCCCATCACGTATTCCCTTCCCGTCGAGCAGGGCTACGGGGGTCTCCCTGCCCAGTACCTGGCTGAGATACAGGCCGTCCCGCCCACGTTGATCGTCGAATCGCCGACGTCCTGCGGTATTTCGATCGAGTGCGGTCAGGGTAAGGCGCATTTCGAGGGTCTCGCTCCCTGGGTCGCCGCCTCTTACGAACTCGAAGGTGACATAGACGGCTTCCGCTTCTGGCGTCGAATGGTTCCCTGAGCCGCTCGAGTCACCGTGATGAACTCAATTGACGCGCCTTCCGGGCGGCGGCGGCACCACGATCCCGCGAGGACTGCATGAGGGCACCCGCTTCGCGGTCGGCGCGAAGGGCGGACGCCGTCGGCGCAAGGGCGAGAATCACGAGGCAGCCCAGGAGAACATGGATCGTGCGCAGTGCGTCGAGTGCGTTGTATCCGGTCGTCGCTATGGCGAAGGCGATGATGCCGCCCAAGGCCGCGGTGTTGGCCCTCCGGAAGATGTTCGCGAGCATCACGCCCGCGAGGACTGCGAGCAGGGCTAGTCCGGGTATGCCGATGCTCACGAGCAGCTGTAGGGGAGAACTTTCCACGAGCAACGACGTGCCCGTCGCCGCTTCGACGGCGAGCTGCGAGCCTCCCGGGCCGGCACCCAACCAGCCGGTCGATCTGGCCGTGATGATGGCGAGGTCGATGATGGTCTGGCGTGCGTCCGCCGACTGACCCGCCTCGTTCGATGCGCCTCGTTGTGCGAAGACCGCGAGATCCAGGGTGAAGTATGCGCCTACCCCGAGTATGCCGAGGCCGAGGATCTTGCTGACAGTGCCCCGCCCCCCACGGAAGATGGAGAAGCACACGACGACTGCGAATGCGCCGGCGAGAGCGGCGATACCGCCGCGGGAAACAGTTGCAACTACACCGCCAGCGGCCAATGCGGAGGCGCCGAGCAGGAAGATCTTCGAGGTGCCGCGGTCGGATTCCAGCCAGGCCCCCAGGGCGATGGCCGAACAGGCCGCTAGCAGTGTCGCGGCGTACAGGGGGTGGCCGGAGGCTGCCTCCGCGCGGTAGACCGACCAGTGCTGGGAATTCGACATCCCGAACGCTCGGTAGATCGCGTCGAACAGAGGGTTGGCACCGATGGCCGTCTCGATGATGGCGAATGCGCCAATGACGGAGCCGACCCATGCCGCTGCGGTTCGCAGATGCACACCCTCCGTCGAATAGTTCCGATAGAAGAAGGGGAGGAGGGCCGCGGCAGAGAAGCTAATGGTCCACCCAGGGCTCGCGCCTGCGCTTGTGCCGAACGCGAGAAGAAGGACGAACCAGAGGAAAAGGGCGACCGCCGCGATCGTTCCGAGCTGCCCGCCTATCGGTATCGCGAATCGACCTCGGGTGGTCTTCTTCGCCGCCATACCGCGCACAAACCACGCGATGAGCAGCACGGTGCCGACGGATACCGCCTTGACGATCTCGGAAGCACTGTAGAGCTTCTCCGGTATCACGGCGTAGGCCACGAGGGCTAATGACGGTAGCCAGGCATTCGGAATCTTCGCCACAACGAAAATCAATGGGGTGGCGACCACGATCGCCGCCGCGATCACCGGGCTGACGCTTAGAGCGGCAACGATGACCAGAAGTGTGAACGCAGCAGCTCCGGCCCACTCGAATCCTCGTCGCACGTCCACCCCTGGAGTTTAGCGATGGATTTTGCCTCGTACGCTCGTTCGAATGCCTATCGACACCCAGGTAGGCTCGTACGCAGACGGGTCCTCTCGGGTGATTGGTGCCATGACTGCGAAACAGCGCGGCCTGTTGATTGCCGCTGAAGTGTACAGGGGGAGCGTCACTTGACCAGATCCGTTGCAATCCTGGGCACCCGGGGCTATCCGAGCTACTACGGGGGCTTCGAGACGGCCGTCCGGTTCATTGCGCCCCATCTCGCCGAGAAGGGCTGGGATGTCACCGTCTACGGCCGAAATGGCGCCGTCAAGAGCGACGACGCGACTCGGGACCAGCGCGTCATCTCTCGTCTGACGAGGGGCGTTGAGTCGAAATCTCTCAGCACGTTGTCCTACGGGTTCACCTCTGTCGCCGACACGGCCCGGCGTAGGCCGGATGTGGCTCTCGTGATGAATGTTGCGAACGGGTTCTGGCTCCCCTTGCTGCGGGCGCGCGGTATCCCGTCGGTCGTGAACGTCGACGGGATCGAATGGGAACGCGCCAAGTGGGGTCGCGCCGCGAAGGCCGTGTTCCACGGCGGCGCACGTTTCACTGCGAAGTTCGGCGATCACCTCGTCTATGACGCGAAGGCGATCGCGGCTCGTTGGAAGACGGAGTTCAACCGGGATGGACACTACATCCCCTACGGCGGTATCGATTCCCTCGGAGCGGGCCGCGAAGCGGAGTTCCCCCCCGGGTCCTACGTTCTGATGGTCGCTCGTTTCGTGCCGGAGAATACGGTCCTGGAATTCTTCAAGGCCGTCGAACGCCTTCCCGAATCCGTCCCTGTCGTCGTCGTGGGCACGGCGGGGTATGGCGGCGCACTGGATGAACGGGCCCGAGAATTGGCGGAGAGACGCGAGTCCTTCCACTGGCTCGGCCACATCAGCGACGATGCCCGTCTGCACTCGCTGTGGGAGAACGCGGGTGTGTATTTCCACGGACACAGCGTGGGCGGAACCAATCCCGCGCTCGTGCAGGCGATGTGGTGCTCGGCGCCCACGGTCGCGCGGGATACGACATTCAACCGCGAAGTCCTCGCGGATTCCGGAGTATTCGTCCCGCCGGAGCCGGGCGCCATCGCACCGGCACTGCTCGCTGTGCTGGAGGGCGGACAGACTCGGCAGAGCTTGCGCGAGTCCACGCGCGCTCGGGCGGAACGAGATTTCTCGTGGACGGACGTATGCGAGCGGTATGAGTCGGTGCTCGAGCAGGCGATCGGCCGTCGTCGATGACACGCGTCCTGTATTGCCACCCTGGCGCAGAGCTCTACGGCGCGGACCGCATGGCCATCCAGACCATCCTGGATTTGCGGGCGGGAGGCGACGAAGTGACGGTCGTCGTCCCCAACGGAGGTCCGCTCGTTGATGAACTGCGGCGCGCGGGTGTTCCGGTCCTGGAGCGTCGAGTCCCCGTGCTTCGCAAATCCCTGATGAAGCCGTCAGGGCTCGTTCGGCTCGTCGGGCTCTCCGTGATCGGCCTCATCACCGCGCTGCGTGTGATCTTGGGCAACCGCATCGACGTCGTGTACGCGAACACCCTCACTCAGCCCGTCTGGGTGTATGCCGGCTGGGCACTTCGGCGTCGGGTGCTTCTCCACGTGCGTGAGGCGGAGACGGAATCGTCAGCCCTCGTGCGATCTGTTCTGTGCCTCCCCGCCCTTTTCTCCTCGTCCGTCATCGCGAACAGTGCGGCTACGGCGAAGTTCATCAGGGATGCGCTGAGCAGGCGCCCACCTCGGGTGGAGGTCGTTTACAACGGAAAGGACTGGGGCGCGTTCCTGCAGTCACCCGAGGGCGCGGATCGCAGAAAGTACGACGTCATGGTCGTCGGGCGTCTGAGTCCCCGCAAGGGACAGGACCTCGTCATCGACGCTCTGCAGCGTCTATCGGAGGACCACCCGGCCCTGACCGTCGCATTCGCGGGCAGTGTTTTCCCCGGCTACGAGTGGTACGAGAAGGATCTACGCGACCGGGCTCGCAATGCTGGCATGTCTGAGCGTGTTCATTTCCTGGGGTTTGTAGAGAAGCCGGAAGAGGCATTCCGATCGGCGCGCGTCGCCGTCGTCCCGTCGCGGCTCGAGCCGTTCGGTACTGTCGCGGCGGAAGCGATGGCGTGCAATCTCCCCGTCGTCGTGGCCGGGGTGCAAGGGCTCCTCGAGATCGTCGAGGACAAGAGCACCGGGTTCGTCTTTGCCCCCGAAGACGTCGATGCCCTCGCAGCGGCGATTCTCGATGCTTTGTCCGACGCGGAGCACGGCGGCGTCGTGGCTGAGGCGGGGAAGTCCTCGGTGCTGACACGGTTCTCTCAAGAGCGCTACGCAGGGGAGATCCGGGCGCTCGTGCATGGCGCGAGCCGGTAGCCATGCGGCGGCAATTCGTACAGCTCTTCGTCGCGAGAACGTGCGCGAGTCTCTTTCAGGTTCTGGCGATCCTCTATCTCGCTCGGTTGGTCGGTCCCTCCGAACTCGGACCCGTTGTCGCGTTCGTCGGGGTGGGGGCATTCCTCGCAGCCGTGTCGGACTTGGGTATCGGCACCTATCTGCTGAAGGAACGCGCGGCGACGCCGCACAGCCCCCTCATTCGTCCGGCATTGAAGACGAATGATGTCCTCACTCTTGCCCTCATTGTGGGCGGCGTAGCGAGTGCCCTCGTTCTGGGCCTCGGGACGGCGGAGGCCATCCTCCTCGGGGTGTGGATCGGTCTCGAAAAGAACACTGATACCCATCTGTCCATCCCGACCGCCGACGGGGCCGTCGGTGTCGTGTCGGCCATCAACTTCGTGCGTCGGCTCGTCGGTTTGGTCCTCTTCGTCCTTCTGGCGCTGGCCGTGGCTCCGGTGCTGGCGTTCTGCATCGCTCAACTCGTAGGAGCGGTCTACGGCGTCTCGCACGCGCATCTCGTCCTGCGGCGATCGACCCATTCGGTATCGGGGGTATCGCGCCCGAGCAGACAGGCGCTGAGGGGTTCTTTCCCCTTCTGGGTCGCCGTCACCAGTGCGCAAGTCCGCGAGTTGGACAGCGCCATCGTAGGAGCGGTTGCGGGGCCAGCGGCCGCGGGGCTTTATGGTGCGGGTGCGCGCCTGTCCCGCCCCGCTCTTCTGGTGGCATCTGCTCTGGCGACTGTGCTCCTGCCGTCGGCGACCAAGGGTGGCGCGGCCGTGGCCCGCAAAGCGGCGCGCGGCTTGTATCTGCTCACGTTGCTCGGCGGGGTGATGGGAATCATCGCTGCACTGCTCGCCGAACCGCTCCTCCCCCTTCTTCTCGGCGACGATTTCTCGGGCGCGATCCCGGCCACTCAGGTTCTGCTGATCTCCATGTCGGTTGTCGCCCTCTGCTCCCCGCTCGGCGGTCTCATCCAGGCTCGCGGTGGGGAGCGGTACACGGCCGCCAACGGTGTCATATTCGCCGTCGTCACGGTCGTCGGTCTCACGATCGGCTCCTCGGTGGCCGGGCCGCTGGGCGCCGCAGTCGGAGTGTCCGTCTCTTACGCGATGAAGTTCGCCTCTCTGGCGATCAAGCTTCACTCGCTCAACCGCCGGGAAGCCGGCGAGAAGGGCTGAAACCATGCGCGTATGCCTCGTCGCGGCTCCACTGACAGCTCGCAGCGGAGTGTTCATGTCGACCGTCGAGCTCGTGCGCAGCGCGCGCTCCGCCGGCCTGGATTGGTCGGCGGTCATAGGGCTACGTCCTGCGATCTTCGAGAAGGACGAACAGATCGACCCGGCTATCAGCACGGTGGAGATGTCGGCGCACGGCATGGATGGCATCCGCCAGATCGACGATGATGTCCTGTCACGGGACGCCGTGCAGAACGCGGATGTCGTGATCACCTTGATCGCGCAGAGCGACATCGCCATGAGCCGGTCGTCGCTCCGTCGCCGAGTGACCTGGGTGCCTTTCGTGCGCGGCCTTCCGTGGCCGGGGCGCGGAGAGGCGTCCCTGCCGGTGCGTACAGTGAAGAGATTGCTGGAGACGCGAGCACTGCGCGCGGCACCCGAAGTATGGGCGACGACCCCGCGGCTCGCCGAAGATATCCGGTCCGCCGCCCAGGCGGTCCTGGTACCAGCGGGCGTCGCGGCGCTGGATAGGAATACATTCGGACCCGAGGATCCGCGATTCATCTGGGCTGGTCGACTTACCCGGGACAAGGACCCGCTGCTGTTCGTGGAGGCGATGCGGGAAGTCGACGCGACAGGCGTCATGTACGGCACCGGGCCCCTCGAGGAGACCGTCATCGCCGCCCTGCCCTCCAACGTGACCTATCGGGGCTGGGCGCGCGCGGCCGATATCTGGCGTGAGCCGGGTGGGATCTTCGTGGGTACGTCGGTTCGCGAGGCGTTCGGTCGAAGCGCCGTCGAGGCCGCATTCGCGGGGAAGCCCACGCTCATCGGGTCCCGGTATGGGTGCGCCGATCTCCTTGTACAGGGCGGAGCGATGTCGGACGTACTCGTGGTGCAGTCCCGAGACCCCCACGCCTGGACGAATCGGATGAACGACCTGACATCGGATGCGGCTCTTCGGGCCACCGCATCGGACCATGTCCGGGCGAACGCCGAGGGGCTGACCATCGAGCGCTCGGTCGAAATGATCCTCCGTCGTCTTGAGAACCTCGCGGGCTCCGCTCGGTAGCTCTACCCGCAGGCGATATTCGAGATTGGCTGGCCACTGCCCGGCTTGTTCGAGCACCCGACCCGGTTCCCCACGTTCTCGCGGACAGCGACGAGGGGGCGGGTCGAATCGGGCGAGGTCGCCCGGTTGCCGACGAAGACGTTGCTCTTCCCCCAGTCCGGCTGAGGGGCATAGTCGATGTTGGCGGCGAAGGCGGATGACGGGGAGTTGGTTCCCACGTTGTCGCGAACCAGCCACCCATTGCCTTTGACGAAGATCAGGGACGTCACGCCGGCGGCGCGAAGTCCTGCGCCGTCAAGGGTGTTGGCGATGATCACGCCGTTCTTGGATCCCTGCTTCACCTCGATGGGATCCGCCGTCGTGTTCTTGATGGTGTTGCGGACGATGAAGTTCCCGTCGCTGGCGTCAGGCTGGCAGTTCGTGTACTCACACCACCTCGCCGGACTCGTTCCGACGTAGATGCCTTCTCCGTACTCCGCCTCGACCTTTCCCGTGCCGTCGATCGAGTTCCATCCGATGCGCGAATTGGTCGTGTTGTAGCGCAGCTTGATCGCTTCTTGCCCGGTGTTCGAGATGCGGAGGTCGGACACGGTGACGCGAGTGCTTCCAGAGAGGGCGACCGCCTGTGTGGCGTTTCGGATGGTCATGCCGGTCAGGATCACGTCGTGAACGCCCTCAAGGTGCACGGCGAAGCCCGCAGACGTGGAGCCGCGCGTGAGGATCGTGTCAGAGCTGCCGCAGATCCAGATGGGCGAGCTCAGCGTTCCGGAGCGCTGCATGAGGAAGTAACCCTGGTAGGTGCCGGGTGCGAGGCGGATCACCCCGCCAGGGTTGGCGGTCTGGAGGGCCGACTGCAGTTCGGTCGCCGTGCGAACCGTCGTGGCCCCCGTGGTCGGGCACTGTGACGACCGGCTCATCGAGCCGGGGGTGGCACCCCGCGTGATGGTCGGCTGTGATGCCCCGATGGAGCGATTACCGCTCCAATCGACCGACTCGACCCGGTACTGGTAATTCCCGTTGTACGGTGCCTCGATGTCGATGTAGCTACGTTTCGACGGGTCGGCACTACCGACGATGGCCCACTGCCCGCCCGGCGTACGCCGTGAGATGTCGAACCGGCGCATGTCCTGTTGCTCCGGCGCGCTCCAGCTCAGCTGACTACCCAAACGGTTGTCCGACCCGGTGAGGTTGGTGACGCTGGTGGGGGCGATCTTGTCGAGAACGTCGAAGCCGTCGAGGAGGATGTCGCTGGTGGGGGAGGAGGCGTTCTTCTTGCCGATTCTCTCGATGCGGATCGTGTGATTGCCCGCGGAGAGGTTGGTGGTCTCGTAGACGGTCTGCTGATACTGGGTGCTGACGCTGTAGAGGTCGACCGTGGCGACGGGCTGATTGTCGATGTAGACCTGCGCGATTCCGAAGTACGGGCCTGTGCGTGCGAGCCATCGAACGCCGGTGGAGTTGAAGGTCAGTTGGGCCCAGTCTCCGGTCGTGCGCGTTCTGACGACGTCGCCGCCGTAGTCTCGGGTGTCGGCGCCGAGGGTCTCCCACGTGCCGGAGTACTGCACCTCGGGGGATTTGTTGTCATACCGCCCCGATGCGGCCACGCGTCCCAGGGGGGCGTTGAAGTTCACCGTCGACGGAGATGACTGATTACCGCTGGTGTCCACCGCCCGGACGGTGTAAACGATGTTCGTACCCGGAGTGACATTCGCATCCGTGTAGTTGGTCGTCCCCTTCTCGATGTCCAAGAGGTCCTGGGATGACGAGTCGCCGACCTTCTTCGAGATCGAATAATGCGAGAGATCGCCCTCCGTGTTCGCCGCCCATGAGAGATCCACGACGCTGGACCTGCTCGCGGCCGTGAGGTTGGTGACGCTGGTGGGGGCGATCTTGTCGAGAACGTCGAAGCCGTCGAGGAGGATGTCGCTGGTGGGGGAGGAGGCGTTCTTCTTGCCGATTCTCTCGATGCGGATCGTGTGATTGCCCGCGGAGAGGTTGGTGGTCTCGTAGACGGTCTGCTGATACTGGGTGCTGACGCTGTAGAGGTCGACCGTGGCGACGGGCTGATTGTCGATGTAGACCTGCGCGATTCCGAAGTACGGGCCTGTGCGTGCGAGCCATCGAACGCCGGTGGAGTTGAAGGTCAGTTGGGCCCAGTCTCCGGTCGTGCGCGTTCTGACGACGTCGCCGCCGTAGTCTCGGGTGTCGGCGCCGAGGGTCTCCCACGTGCCGGAGTACCGCACCTCGGGCGCCTTGTTGTCATAACGCCCGGAAGGGGCGGGCTGGTCAGCCGCCGCAACCGCCGCGGTCTGTGCTGTCGCCTCGCTGGCTTGTGGGGCGATGAACCCCAGTGCCAGCGCAAAAGCTGCGACTACAGCCGTAGTCCTCGACATGTCCGCCCCCCAATTCGCGGTCGCGCCGTCTACCAAAGCTCGAGCGGGCGAATCCGGATTTCCCAGGCCTCACGGTGCTCGAGCCCCGATTTGAGCAATCAGTCTGTCAGATGATGACGGCGTGTCGACCCATGCTGCGCATCTCACCCTGCGCGAGATCGGCTACCGAGGGGCAGGAACGTCGACGCCCCGCCGGCGGGGATCCACTGATTCCACGTTCCAGAGTGCTCCGGGAGTCGTCCTCACCGCCGACACGTGGTGTGCCGCGGCGACGTGTATCGTCAGCGGGGATCGGTGAGCGTCGCTGCCGTGGCGAGGAATGCCGCCACACGCGCCGCGGCGGGAGCCAGCTCGTCGAATGACTGCGCGAAAACGTCGTCGTTACGGCGGTAGGGATCTATGATGTCGAATGCTTCAGGGGAAGGCGGCGGAGGGACAGTGCCGCGCAACGCCGCTGCGAGCGCCACGGCCGCTCGCATCCCATCTTCCACCGTCGATGCCCCCGATGACGGAATGATGGTCGAGAGTTCCGGTTCGACGACGTCTGCGATACGGGCCAACTCGCGGAGAGTGAAAGCTCGACGCATCGCCCCGGGCAATGATTCGACGATGAGGCGCCGGTGATCCCGGGACATTCCGACGATCAGATCGGCCTCTCGGATCATTGCTAGATCGATTTGACGCGCCCGGTGGGCGGATGCGTCGATGCCGACGGTACGAGCCAGACGCTGGGCCGGCTGTGGGACGTCGTGACCGACGAGTGCCCCTGTTCCAGCGCTCTCCACGCAAACATCAGGGAACCTCGCCAACCGCTCGGCCAGAATGAGCTCGGCAACCGGCGATCGGCAGATGTTACCTGTGCACACCGAGAGGATGGAGAAAGTCATTTTTCTGCCTTGCTACCCCGGCGCGATCGTCGTTCGCCCCTGCTAGAAGTACCGGCGTCCTGCGGGGCGCTGTACGAGTAGGCGCCGTAGCCGTAGCTGTCGGGCCCCTTCGACGGCAGCATCGTGACGATGACTCCGAACAGGCGGCTTCCGATGGCGCTCAGCTTGTCGACCGCGGCGGTGAGCTGCGGCTTTTTCGTCGTTCCCGACGCGGCGACCATCAGCACGCCGCTTGTGAAGCGCGAGATCACGGCCGCGTCGGTGACAAGCAGCAGGGGAGGGGCGTCGACGAGAACGTAGTCGAACGCTTCCGAAAGGGCCTCCAGGGTCCGTTGCATCGCCTGGCTGCCGAGCAACTCAGAGGGGTTGGGGGGCGTCCGTCCCGACGGGAGGACAAAAAGCTTTCCCGCACCCCACTGCTGGAGTACGTCGACGAGCTCCGCGCGTCCGATTAGGACGTCGGTCAAGCCGACGCCTCCCTCGATTCCCATGTAGTCGGCCACGCGCGGCAGCCGCAGGTCGCCGTCGACGAGAGCGACGCGCGCCCCGGTCTCGGCCAGCGCGATCGCCAGGTTGGCGGTGGTCGTGGACTTGCCCTCGCCCGGCCCGGCACTTGACACCACGAATGAGCGTGAAGACCCGTCCACGTCGATGAACTGAAGGTTGGTCCGGAGGCTGCGGAACGACTCGGCTCGGGGGTTTCGTGGATCGGCGTGCACGATCAGCGGACGCTTCTTCGCCTCAGGATCCAGGGCAATCCCTCCGAGAACCGGCGAATCCGTGGCGGCCTCAATATCGTGCAGAGAATGGATGCGCGTGTCCAGAATGGACCGCAGAATAGCGAAGCCCAGCCCGAGCACGAGACCCAGCAGGACGCCCAACGCGACATTCAGCGGGATATGCGGAGACGCCGGTGCAGTCGGCACAAGGGCCGGAGCGATCGTCTCCACGCGCACCAGGCTCGGAGTGTCGCCGTTGGGCTTCTCTAGGCGATTCACCACCACATCAGCGAAGTTGGTGCCGACTGAGTTCGCGATGGCCGCCGCCGACTCGGGGCTCGTGTCGGTGACGCGTATCGAGATGATGACCGAGTTCGTCGCAGAGGACGCACTGATGGACTTGGCGAGATCCTGGGCGGTCGTGTCGAGGTTCAAGTCGTCGATCACGCGGTCGAGTACGACAGCGCTGTTCACGACGTCAACGAAGCTGATTACGGCCTGGCGCGCGAAGTTCGTCCCCTGAGCCAGCTCGCTCACTCCCGAGCTGTCGCTCCGGACAGATACGTAGAGCTGCGTGTCTGCCTGGTACGTGGGCGTCTGCAGTAGTGAGTACCCATAGGCGCCGGCGCCGCCGAGAATGGTCAGTGCAAGGATGAAGATCCAATTGCCGTGCAGGATCCGGAGATAATCGCGCAGTTCCAAGCCTCGTCCATTCGCCTGACGTTTAGGTGAGTGGGTGCCCGGCGGATACGCAGGATTTCTGCGGCTATTGTTGCCCGAGATAATCCGCGCCGTACTCGGCGCCCCCTCGACTACCCTACGACATCCGCAGAACGGCGCCGGAGATGCGCCGGGGAGACGCCATGAACGATCTCAGAAAGCTCGTCGGATCCTCGACCGAATCGGATCTCAATGCGCGTTCGGCGGCACAGGCGCCGACGAACACGGCTGCTTTGCGCGACCTCGTGGGAGCCTCGGACGCCGTGTCGGATGACGCGCGAATCGCGTCTGAATCCTCGCAGTTGCGTGCCCTCGTCGGAGAGCGCACGTTCGATTCTTCGACGTCCCGCTCGCAGAAGCTCACTGATCTGACCGGAGTTCCTGCGTCGGCGCCGGCTCCCGGCTCCCCCATCGCGCTGTCCGTGCCGATAGGCGGTTCTCGCCCCGCGTCGTCCCCGGACCCGCGCGCCACGCTGTCGACGCTCGTTGGTGCGGGCGGCGAGTCCGCCAAGGATGTCGGGTGGCAGGCGCCCGAGCTCGCCCAGGTCGGCAAGCGCCCGATCTTTAACGGGCGCCGGAAGGCCGGAGCCGTAAACTATCTCAGCCTTGCTGCCGCCGTCCTCGCGGTCGTGGCGATCGTCGGAACCGCGTCCTTCGCCGTGGTGCAGCGCGCAACGGCGAATCCCGCCGATGACGCGATGGTGAGCCTTCGTGAGCGCGAGGCGGAACTGGCGAATGACACGAAGGTCCTGCAGACGGCGGCCGATCTCTATGACGCGTCGGTGCGGGAGGCCACGTCGCTGGCCCAGAACAGCGAGTCCGTTCTCGCGGCGCTCGAAGGCCGCGTGGATGGGACTGCTCTGGCGGAAGCACAAGCCGCACGGGGGACGCTTCTTCAGGTGGCAGCCATGGCGGTTGCCGTATCCGTCCCTGAATATCAGCGCGCATCGATCGACGAGGAGTCGCTCGCCGACGTGGGCAAGGCGATTGACGGCGTGCGCCTCGCGCGCGAGTCGCTCCCCACGTTGATCACCGATGCACGCGACGCGCGGTCTCAGGTCAGCGGGGCGGTGTCGGCGTTTCGCACGGAGCTCTCGGACCTCGGTTCAGCGATCGAGTCCGAGGCCAACAAGCTGGTCGTCGAGAACGACTCCGCGGCGCAGAGCTTCCGCGCGGCGGTCACCGACGCGGCGGGACGCGTGACGGCGGCCCAGCAGGCCGGTGGAGACGGTCTCGCGGAGATGCCGGTCTACGCCGCGGCGGTCGATGCGCTGCGTGCCGAGAACCAGCGCGTTTTGCGTCTAGAAGATGAGATCCGAAACTCCACCCCTGTCGTCCCCGCGCCGCGCAACCCCGGTACTGGCGGGTCGAATTCAGGAGGGTCGTCCAACTCCGGTAGCGAGAACACTGGAGGGGGGTCCAGTGGCGACTCGAATGGGGGTTCTGACGCAGGTTCCGGTGGGAACACAGGCGGAGGTAACACCGGCGGCGGTACCGGCGACGGTTCCGGAAACGGCTCAGGCGAGGGTAGCGACGGTGGCTCTGGAGGCGGATCCGGTGGCGACTCTGACGGAGGTTCCGGTGAAACTCCATCCGAGCCCGCCCCCATCCCGACCTCGACGGTGGCTCCGTGAGCGGGGACCTTGAGCGGCGGGATCGCCGCCAGAGAGCCGAGAAGTCAGCCGGCTCTGGACGCCAGCTTGCCGCCACCATCGCCGGCTGGACCGTCGGAGCCCTCGGCTTCGCTGTCTTTGGTGCGGCCGCCATCGCGCTTGCTTTCGTTCATCAGGCTGGTGTCGTGCGCACGGACCTCCTGGGGGCGCAGACGAAACTCTCTTTCGTTCCGCAGATCGTCGCCAACCGCGATATCGCAGGGCTGAACCAGGTTTCGGGTGAGGTGCTCGAGCAGACGAATCGGGCGGATGCCAATTCGTCCGGACCTCTCTGGGACTTGGCGTCCTCCTTCCCCCTCGTGAAGGACAACACCCAGGCGGTCCAGGAGCTGACCGCGATGACGCGCGACCTGACCGGCCGGGCCCTCCCGCCGACGGTCGCCCTCCTCTCGGCATCCGACTTCTCGTCCCTCGCCGTGGAAGGTGGGGGGATCAACCTCGAGCCCTTCCGCCAAGCGGAGGGTGCGCTTCCGGAGATCACCAGCGCCTTCACCGACGCCAAGGTGGTCACCGACGGCATCGACCGCACGAACCTCCTGCCGATCGTCACCGAGCCGCTCGATCAGGTCGCCCAGATCGTCGACCAGGCCGCCCCTTCGCTGACCCTCGTCCAGAAATACCTCCCCTCGCTGCTCGCGGCGGCGGGCGGGGACGGGCCGAAGACGTACCTCGTGGTGTTCCAGAACAACGCCGAGATCCGTGCGACAGGGGGAAATCCGGCCGCCTCCAGCGTCATGGTCGTCGACGACGGGCGGATCGAGCTCAAAGAGCAGTCCGACTCGATGGCCTTCTACGCCGCGGGTCAGGCGGGCCGCTCCGTACTCGACCTTCCCGAGAGCACGCTCGCTCTGTATCCCGACACGTTCACGCGGTACTCGCAGGACTACACCTTCAGCCCCGACTTCCCGACCACCGCCCGCCTGTTCGAGTCGCTGTGGAACCGCACCGATGGTTCGCAGTTCGACGGCGTGATGTCGATCGACCCGGTGGTCCTCGCGCACATGCTCGAAGTCCTCGGGCCGGTGGACCTGCCGTCCGGAGAGCAGATCACCTCGGACAACGCGGTCAAGTTGCTTCTGAGCGACGCGTATCAGCGGTACGGTGATGCCGGTGACAACGGGCGGTCGTCGGACGAGTTCTTCGCCACGGTCTCGTCGACGGTGTTCTCGCGCCTGGCCGGCGGCCAGTGGAACCCCATCGCGATGTTCGACCAGCTGACCCGCAGCGCGCAGGAGCAGCGGATCAATCTGTGGTTCCGAGACGAGCAGGCGCAGTCTCTCGTCTCGGAAGTCGGTCTCGACGGCGGCCTCCGCGCCGACAATGCCGCCTCCACGCAGGTGGGGATCTACTTCAACGACTTCTCGATCGGCAAGCTGGAGTACCACTTGGCAACCGAGGTCTTCGCGACGTGCAACGCCGCAGACCGAACGGTGAACATGTCGGTGAATATGCGGAACAGCATCACCGACGACATCACTAATGCCTACACCTTGGGCTTCCGCAACAGCGATTACGGCCTGCCGCCCCGGACGATGATGCTGAACGCATTATTCTTCGCTCCGCCGGGGGCGACCATCACCGCCCTGGACCCCGCGGATGGCGACATCCCGTCGCTGTCGCGCAGTGGAAGCGAGAACGGCAACTCCGGTGAAAGTCGCATGGTGACACTCGGACAGGGGGAGTCCCGGACGGTCTCCTATACGGTGCAGCTGCCCGCGGGCCCGCTGGGGCCCCTGGACATTCGTCACACGCCGACCGCCTCGGACACGCCGGTCACGGTCGACGCTTCATGCGATCCCTTCGTGGCGGGCTTCTCGAGCTGATCCGCACCGCGTCCCGGCGGCGAGACCCTTTTTTTTCGCGCGGCATTCGGCCCACAATGAACCCCACCCCGTCGGCATCCTGCCGACACCGATCCTCGAGGGAGATGCACATGGGTGGAGTGGACGACATCATCGCGAAGGGCAAGAAGCTCCTCGACGAGAACCGCGACAAGATCGAAGAGGCGCTCAAGAGCGAGAAGGCCGAAGAAGTCAGCGACAAGATCCTCGACGGTGCGGCCGACGCCATCAAGAAGGTCGTTCCGACCGAACAGCACGGCAAGGTCGACGAGGTTCGCCAGAACGTGGACAAGCACATCGGCAACGTCTGATCGTCTGCCCTGCACCGGCGCCGTCCCCGCGAGTCGGGGGCGGCGCCGCGGTGTTCGGGCGCGGCATCCTGAGCATCCGCCGAGCGCGACACGCCCGGGTTTGCGGCGCGTGCCGGGGGTCCGTAGACTAGACCAGTTCCACATTCCGGCGTGCGCTCGGCGCGCGCCAGGATCACTGTCTCGGCAGTGCACAGGCGGCGCGGAAGCGCAGGGTCCTGGGCCGCGGGCAGCAGAACACCACACCGAACCCCTCATCCTTCACGGGATTCGCACGCGTGCGTGCGCGGGGCGGGCCGGATGCCACGACGTGGCGTGCGGTTTGACAGCTGAACAGCGGTGCAGCATCTCTCGCGAAAGCGAGGGGAAGTGCCAGGGTGCGTCAGCACCACCGTGCGTCCAATGCCCCAGGTCGGGTAAGACGCTGAAAGAGAGAGAGCAGACAATGGCGGGACAGAAGATCCGCATTCGCCTGAAGTCGTACGACCACGCCGGGCTCGACTCGTCGGCGCGCAAGATCGTCGACACCGTGACCCGTGCCGGCGCCACCGTGGTGGGCCCGGTTCCCCTTCCGACCGAGAAGAACGTCGTGTGCGTCATCCGGTCGCCCCACAAGTACAAGGACAGCCGCGAGCACTTCGAGATGCGCACCCACAAGCGCCTCATCGACATCATCGACCCGACGCCCAAGGCCGTCGACTCGCTGATGCGTCTCGACCTCCCGGCCGATGTCAACATCGAGATCAAGCTCTGAGGTTCGACATGGCTGACATCAACTCCAAGATCTCCAAGGGCCTCCTCGGCACCAAGCTCGGCATGACCCAGGTGTGGGACGAGAACGGCAAGCTCGTTCCCGTCACCGTCATCGAGGTCGCCCCGAACGTCGTGACCCAGCTGCGCTCGCTCGAGAAGGACGGCTACAACGCCGTTCAGATCGGCTACGGCCAGATCGACCCCCGCAAGGTGAACAAGCCCCTCACGGCTCACTTCGACGCCGCCGGTGTCACCCCGCGCCGCCACCTCACCGAGGTGCGCACCGCGGATGCCGCCGACTACGCGCTGGGCCAGGAGCTCACCGTCGACGGCCTCTTCGAGGCCGGCCAGCTGGTCGACGTCGTCGGCACCAGCAAGGGCAAGGGCACCGCCGGTGTCATGAAGCGTCACAACTTCAAGGGCGTCTCCGCTTCGCACGGTGCGCACCGCAACCACCGCAAGCCCGGTTCGATCGGCGCGTCGTCGACCCCGAGCCGCGTCTTCAAGGGCATGCGCATGGCCGGCCGTATGGGTGGCGAGCGCGTGACCGTCCTCAACCTCACGGTGCACGCCGTCGACGCCGAGAAGGGCCTGATGCTCGTCAAGGGCGCCGTCCCCGGTGCTCGTGGCCGCATCGTCTACGTCCGCAACGCAGTGAAGGGTGCCTGATCATGGCTGACTCGACTCTCGCGCTCGACGTCCTGAAGGCCGACGGCAAGAAGGCCGGCTCCGTGGAGCTGCCCGCCGCCATCTTCGACGTCAAGACGAACATCCCCCTCATCCACCAGGTCGTCGTGGCGCAGCGCGCCGCGGCTCGCCAGGGCACGCACTCGACCAAGCGTCGTGGCGAGGTCTCGGGTGCCGGCCGCAAGCCCTTCAAGCAGAAGGGCACGGGTAACGCCCGTCAGGGCTCGATCCGCGCGCCGCACATGACCGGTGGTGGCATCGTCCACGGCCCGAAGCCCCGCGACTACGGCCAGCGCACCCCCAAGAAGATGATCGCCGCCGCCCTCCTGGGCGCGCTCAGCGACCGTGCTCGTGGGCAGCGTCTGCACATCGTCGACAGCTTCGGCATCGAGGGTGCTCCCTCGACCAAGGCCGCCGCGACCGCGCTGACCGCCCTGGGTGCCGTCAAGAACGTCCTCGTGGTCATCGACCGCGACGACGAGCTGACGATCAAGAGCGTGCGCAACCTCGCGTACGTCCACGTGCTGACCTTCGGCCAGCTGAACGCCTACGACGTGCTCGTCTCCGACGACATCGTCTTCACCAAGGCCGCCTACGACGCGTTCGTCGCGTCGAAGAGCGCTGCCACCGAGGAGGTCTCGGCATGACCACCGTCAATAAGGACCCGCGCGACATCATCCTGAAGCCGGTCGTCTCCGAGAAGAGCTACTCGCTCATCGACGAGGGCAAGTACACCTTCCTGGTGGACCCCCGTGCGTCGAAGACCGAGATCAAGCTCGCGATCGAGAAGATCTTCGGCGTCAAGGTGGCCTCGGTCAACACGCTGAACCGTCAGGGCAAGGCCCGTCGGACCCGCTTCGGCATCGGCAAGCGCAAGGACACCAAGCGTGCCATCGTCACGCTGAAGTCCGGCACCATCGACATCTTCACGTCTGTCGGCTGACGGTCGGGATAGAGGACAACAACAATGGCTATTCGCAAGTACAAGCCCACGACCCCCGGTCGCCGCGGCTCGTCGGTGGCCGACTTCGCCGAGATCACCCGATCGACGCCCGAGAAGTCGCTGCTGCGCCCGCTGTCGAAGACCGGTGGCCGTAACAACCAGGGCCGCATCACCACGCGTCACATCGGTGGTGGCCACAAGCGTCAGTACCGTCTGATCGACTTCCGTCGTAACGACAAGGACGGCATCGACGCCAAGGTCGCGCACATCGAGTACGACCCCAACCGCACCGCGCGCATCGCGCTGCTGCACTACGCCGACGGTGAGAAGCGCTACATCCTCGCCCCGGCGAAGCTGGTGCAGGGCGACGTCGTCGAGTCGGGTGCCGGCGCCGACATCAAGCCCGGCAACAACCTGCCGCTGCGCAACATCCCCACCGGTACCGTGATCCACGCGATCGAGCTGCGTCCCGGCGGCGGAGCGAAGATGGCCCGTTCGGCCGGCGCCTCGGTGCGTCTGGTCGCGAAGGACGGCCCCTACGCGCAGCTGCGTCTGCCCTCCGGCGAGATCCGCAACGTCGACGTGCGCTGCCGCGCCACGATCGGTGAGGTCGGCAACGCCGAGCAGTCGAACATCAACTGGGGCAAGGCCGGCCGCATGCGCTGGAAGGGCGTCCGCCCGACCGTGCGTGGTGTCGCCATGAACCCGGTCGACCACCCGCACGGTGGTGGTGAGGGTAAGACCTCCGGTGGTCGTCACCCTGTTTCGCCGTGGGGCAAGGCCGAGGGCCGCACCCGCCACGCGAACAAGGAGAGCGACAAGCTCATCGTCCGCCGTCGCACCGCCGGCAAGAAGCGCAAGTAGGAGTAGAGGAAGATGCCTCGCAGCCTTAAGAAGGGCCCCTTCGTCGACGAGCACCTGCTTCGCAAGGTCGTCTCGCAGAACGAAGCCGGTTCCAAGAACGTCATCAAGACCTGGTCGCGCCGTTCGATGATCATCCCCGCCATGCTGGGACACACCATCGCCGTGCACGACGGTCGCAAGCACATCCCCGTGTTCGTGACCGAGACCATGGTCGGCCACAAGCTGGGCGAGTTCTCGCCCACCCGCACCTTCCGCGGCCACGTGAAGGACGACAAGAAGGGCCGTCGCCGCTAAGGCGACCGAGGAGGAGAGAGAAATGGTGGAGTCCATCGCACGTGTGCGACACATCCGCGTGACCCCTCAGAAGGCTCGTCGTGTCGTCGCGCTCATCAAGGGAAAGCAGGCCGAAGAGGCCCTCGCCATCCTGAAGTTCGCGCCGCAGGGCGCGAGCGAGCCGATCTACAAGCTCGTCGCCTCGGCGATCGCGAACGCTCGCGTCACCGCCGACAAGACGAACGAATACCTGGATGACGCCGACCTGTACGTGAAGAACGCGTACGTCGACGAGGGCACGACGCTGAAGCGTTTCCAGCCCCGCGCTCAGGGTCGCGCCTTCCAGATCAAGAAGCGCACGAGCCACATCACGGTCGTGCTCGCGACGCCCGAGGCCGCTGAGGCAGCCCCGGCTCGCGCCAACAAGAAGGCGAGCAAGTAATGGGACAGAAGGTCAACCCGTACGGCTTCCGCCTCGGCATCACCACCGACCACGTGTCGCGGTGGTTCTCGGACTCGACGAAGCCCGGTCAGCGTTACGCCGACTACCTCGCCGAGGACATCAAGATCCGTCGCCTGCTGACCACCTCGCTCGACCGCGCCGGTGTCAGCAACATCGAGATCGAGCGCACGCGTGACCGCGTCCGCGTCGACATCCACACCGCCCGTCCGGGCATCGTGATCGGTCGCCGCGGCGCCGAGGCCGAGCGCATCCGCGCCGACCTCGAGAAGCTCACCGGCAAGCAGATCCAGCTGAACATCCTCGAGGTCAAGAACCCCGAGGCCGACGCTCAGCTGGTCGCGCAGGGTGTCGCCGAGCAGCTCTCTGCTCGCGTGGCGTTCCGTCGCGCGATGCGCAAGGGTCTGCAGGGCGCGCAGCGCGCCGGCGCCAAGGGTGTCCGCATCCAGGTGTCGGGCCGCCTCGGCGGCGCCGAGATGAGCCGCTCCGAGTTCTACCGCGAAGGCCGTGTGCCCCTGCACACCCTGCGCGCGAACATCGACTACGGCTTCTACGAGGCCAAGACGACCTTCGGCCGCATCGGCGTGAAGGTCTGGATCTACAAGGGCGACCTCACCAACAAGGAGCTCGCCCGCGAGCAGGCCAACGCACCCAAGTCGCGCGGTCGTGACGACCGCGGTGGCGACCGTCGTCGTGGCCCGCGCAACGAGGCCCCCGTGGCAGAAGGAGCGTCGGCGTAATGCTCATCCCCCGCAAGGTCAAGTACCGCAAGCAGCACCACCCCGGTCGCTCGGGCCAGGCCACTGGTGGCACCTCGGTGTCGTTCGGTGAGTTCGGCATCCAGGCTCTGACCCCCGCCTACGTGACCAACCGTCAGATCGAGTCCGCTCGTATCGCCATGACGCGTCACATCAAGCGTGGTGGAAAGGTGTGGATCAACATCTACCCCGACCGTCCGCTCACCAAGAAGCCGGCTGAAACCCGCATGGGTTCCGGTAAGGGTTCCCCCGAGTGGTGGGTTGCCAACGTCAAGCCGGGCCGCGTCCTCTTCGAGGTCGCGGGTGTCAACGAGGAACTCGCTCGTGAAGCACTGACCCGAGCCATCCACAAGCTGCCGCTGAAGGCACGCATCATCAAGCGCGAGGAGGGCGACGCGTAATGGCGATCGGCACCAAGCAGCTCGCCCCGAGCGAGCTCGACACGTTCGAAGACCAGCGCCTCGTCGAGGAGCTGCGCAAGGCCAAGGAAGAGCTGTTCAACCTGCGCTTCCAGTCGGCCACCGGCCAGCTCGAGAGCCACGGTCGCATCCGTGCAGTCAAGCGCGACATCGCGCGTCTGTACACGGTGATCCGTGAGCGCGAGCTCGGCATCCGCGCCACCCCGGCTCCGGTCGAGGCTCCGGCGAAGGCGAAGAAGAGCAAGGCGAAGAAGGCGGATGCCGCTGACGACGCCACGAAGGAAGAGGCGGAGTAATGGCTACCGCGAAGAAGGCCGAGGCGCAGGTCGCCGGCCACGAGCACGCCGAGAACGACGTTCGCGACGAGAACGCCCGCGGTTACCGCAAGGCGCGTCGTGGCTACGTCGTCAGCGACAAGATGGACAAGACGATCGTCGTCGAGGTCGAGGACCGCGTGAAGCACCCGCTCTACGGCAAGGTCATCCGCCGCACCTCCAAGGTCAAGGCGCACGACGAGACCAACTCGGCGGGCATCGGCGACCTGGTCGTCATCAACGAGACCCGTCCGCTCAGCGCCACCAAGCGCTGGCGCCTGGTCGAGATCCTCGAGAAGGCCAAGTAAGCCTCGCGGCTTGCTTGGAACCCAAGGAGTAAAAAGTGATTCAGAACGAATCCCGGCTGAAGGTCGCCGACAACACCGGCGCCAAGGAGCTGCTCACGATCCGCGTGCTCGGCGGCTCCAACCGTCGCTACGCCGGCCTCGGTGACGTCATCGTCGCCACGGTCAAGGACGCGATCCCCGGTGGAAACGTCAAGAAGGGCGACGTGGTCAAGGCCGTCGTCGTCCGCGTCGTGAAGCAGACCCGCCGTCCCGACGGCTCGTACATCAAGTTCGACGAGAACGCCGCCGTGATCCTGAAGAACGACGGGGAGCCCCGCGGCACCCGTATCTTCGGACCGGTCGGTCGTGAGCTTCGTGACAAGAAGTTCATGAAGATCGTCTCGCTCGCCCCGGAGGTCATCTGATCATGGCGAAAATCAAGAAGGGCGACCTGGTTCAGGTCATCTCGGGCGCAAAGCCCGAGCGCGGCGGAGACCGCGGTAAGCAGGGCAAGGTCCTCGAGGTCCTGTCCGAGCAGAACCGCGTCATCGTCGAGGGCGTGAACTACGTCACCAAGCACAACCGCGTGGGCCAGTCCCAGCGCGGCACCAAGACCGGTGGCATCGAGACGTTCGAGGCCCCGATCCACATCTCCAACGTCGCGCTCGTCGACCCCTCGACCAAGAAGCCGACCCGTGTCGGCCACCGTGTCGAGGAGCAGGTGAAGGACGGCGTCAAGCGCACCGTCCGTGTGCGCTACGCGAAGAAGTCAGGCAAGGACCTCTGAACATGAGCACCGTGACTGCCGCGGAGACTGGCAAGATCCAGCCCCGCCTCAAGCAGAAGTACAACGCCGAGATCAAGAAGGCGCTGCAGGACGAGTTCGGCTACGAGAACGTCATGCAGATCCCCGGCCTGGTCAAGGTCGTCGTGAACACCGGTGTCGGCGAGGCCGCTCGTGACAGCAAGGTGATCGATGGTGCGGTCGACGACCTCACCAAGATCACCGGTCAGAAGCCCGTCGTCACCAAGGCCCGCAAGTCCATCGCGCAGTTCAAGCTGCGTGAGGGCCAGGCCATCGGCGCGCACGTCACCCTCCGTGGCGACCGCGCGTGGGAGTTCATCGACCGCCTCGTCAACCTCGCCCTGCCCCGCATCCGCGACTTCCGCGGTCTGTCGGCCAAGCAGTTCGACGGCAACGGCAACTACACCTTCGGTCTTCAGGAGCAGTCCGTGTTCCACGAGATCGATCAGGACCGCATCGACCGCGTGCGTGGTTTCGACATCACCATCGTCACCACCGCCAAGACCGACGACGAAGGCCGTTCGCTGCTCCGCCAGCTCGGGTTCCCCTTCCAGTCGGCCGACCAGCAGGCCTGACCCCTCGGGCCCCCGGGTTTCCGGGGGCCCGTCATCGAAGGTCGGCTGTCGTGTAACGGCAGCCGAAACCTCATGAAAGAAAGAAGCAACACATGACGATGACAGACCCGGTCGCAGACATGCTGACCCGTCTGCGCAACGCGAACTCGGCGCACCACGACTCCGTGTCGATGCCGAGCTCGAAGCTCAAGACGAACATCGCCGCCATCCTCAAGCAGGAGGGTTACATCGCCGACTGGAGCGTCGAAGACGCGCGTGTCGGCCAGACCCTCAACATGACGCTGAAGTACGGCCCGAACCGCGAGCGGTCGATCGCCGGCATCAAGCGCGTCTCCAAGCCCGGCCTTCGCGTGTACGCGAAGTCGACCGAGGTCCCCACGGTCCTCGGCGGACTCGGCGTCGCCATCCTGTCCACCTCCTCCGGTCTCCTCACCGACCGTCAGGCCGAGCAGAAGGGCGTCGGCGGGGAAGTCCTCGCCTACGTGTGGTGATCTGACATGTCGCGTATTGGACGTCTTCCCATCGACATCCCCGCCGGCGTCACCGTTTCGGTGAACGGCCGGGAGGTCAACGTCAAGGGCCCCAAGGGCGAGCTCGCGCTCACCGTTGCGCAGCCCCTCGAGGTGTCGGTCGAGGAGAACCAGGTTCTCGTCACCCGCCCCGACGATGAGCGCGAGTCGCGGTCGCTCCACGGCCTGACCCGCACCCTCATCAACAACAACATCATCGGTGTCACCCAGGGCTACTCCAAGGGCCTCGAGGTCGTCGGCACGGGTTACCGCGTGGCGCAGAAGGGCAGCTCGATCGAGTTCGCCCTCGGCTTCTCGCACCCCGTCCTGATCGACCCGCCCGCGGGCATCACCCTCACGGTCGAAGGCAACAACAAGGTCACCGTGAGCGGCATCGACAAGCAGGCCGTCGGCGAGGCCGCCGCCAACATCCGCAAGATCCGCAAGCCCGAGCCGTACAAGGGCAAGGGTGTGCGGTACGCGGGCGAGGTCGTGCGCCGCAAGGCCGGAAAGAGTGGTAAGTGACCATGGCTGTCAAGACAAAGTCTGTCGCTCGTGCTCGTCGTCACGCGCGCCTTCGCAAGAAGGTCGTCGGCACCGAGCTGCGCCCCCGCCTCGTCGTGACGCGTTCGGCGCGCCACGTGTTCGTCCAGGTCGTGGACGACAGCAAGGGCCACACGGTGGCCTCCGCCTCGACCCTCGAGACCGACCTGCGCGGTTTCGACGGTGACAAGACCGCCAAGGCCCGCAAGGTCGGCGAGCTCGTCGCCGAGCGTGCCAAGGCCGTGGGCGTCTCCGACGTCGTGTTCGACCGTGGCGGCAACCGCTACGCCGGACGCGTCGCGGCGATCGCCGACGGAGCTCGCGAAGGAGGGCTGAACCTGTGAGTGACAACAAGGAGACCGAAGTGACCGAGCAGACTGCACCGGCTGAGGGTGCGGCTGCGGCTCAGGCCCCCGCCGAGCGCGAGCGCGAGCCCCGTCGCGGTGGTCGCGAGCGCAACACCAACCAGCGCGACCGTGGTTCGCGCGACCGCAACGAGAGCCAGTTCCTCGAGCGCGTCGTCACCATCAACCGCGTCTCGAAGGTCGTCAAGGGCGGCCGTCGCTTCAGCTTCACGGCGCTCGTCGTCGTGGGTGACGGCAACGGCGTCGTGGGTGTCGGCTACGGCAAGGCCCGCGAAGTCCCCCTCGCGATCTCGAAGGGTGTCGAAGAGGCCAAGCGCAACTTCTTCCGCGTCCCCCGCTCGGGCTCGACCATCCCGCACCCCGTCCAGGGTGAGGCCGCTGCCGGTGTGGTGCTCCTGCGCCCCGCCGCCGCCGGTACCGGTGTTATCGCCGGTGGTCCCGTCCGCGCCGTCCTCGAGTGCGCCGGCATCCACGACGTCCTCTCGAAGTCGCTCGGTTCGTCGAACACGATCAACATCGTGCACGCGACCGTCGAGGCTCTGAAGTCGCTCGAGGAGCCCCGCGCCGTGGCCGCCCGCCGTGGCCTGGAGTTCGACCAGGTCGCCCCGGCCCGCCTCGTGCGCGCCGAGGCCGCCGCTCAGAAGGTAGGTGCCTGATGGCCGAGCGTCTGAAGGTCACGCAGATCAAGTCCAAGGTGAGCGAGAAGCAGAACCAGCGTGACACGCTGCGCTCGCTCGGTCTCAAGCGGATCGGCGACTCGGTCGTCCGTCCCGACGACGCGCAGACGCGCGGCTACGTCAAGACCGTCGCCCACCTCGTCAAGGTTGAGGAGATCGACTAATGGCTGCCAAGAAGGACGAGACCGCCACGGTCGACGCCCCGAAGAAGTCGACGGCCGGTAAGACGGCCGCCAAGAAGGAAGCCCCCGCGGCCCGTCCCGGCGTGCTGAAGGTCCACCACCTGCGTCCCGTCCCGGGCGCTCACACCGCGAAGACCCGTGTCGGTCGCGGTGAGGGCTCGAAGGGTAAGACGGCCGGTCGCGGTACCAAGGGAACCAAGGCCCGTTACCAGGTCAAGGTCGGCTTCGAGGGTGGGCAGATGCCGCTGCACATGCGCACCCCGAAGCTCCGCGGCTTCAAGAACCCGTTCCGCGTCGAGTACCAGGTCGTGAACCTGGAGAAGCTCGCCGAGCTCTACCCGCAGGGCGGCGACGTCACCGTCGCCGACCTCGTGGCCAAGGGCGCCGTCCGCAAGAACGAGAAGGTCAAGGTGCTCGGCACCGGCGACATCTCGGTCGCGCTGACCGTTTCGGTCGACAAGGTCTCCGGCTCCGCTGAGCAGAAGATCGTCGCCGCCGGCGGCTCCGTCAACTGACGCCCGACCCAGAAGGGGCCGGCGGCCTTACGGCCGTCGGCCCCTTCTGGGTTAGTCTGATTTGGTGTGCGCCCCGTCGCGCGCCGAGATCGTTCTGGAGGATTCTCCCTTGTTCAGCGCCATCGCGCGGGTTTTCCGCACGCCCGACCTGAGGCGGAAGATCGCCTTCACGCTGGGCATCATCGCCATCTACCGGCTGGGTGCCCACGTGCCGACGCCCTTCGTCGACTTCCCCAACGTTCAGCAGTGTCTGAACCAGTCGGGCGGCACCGAGGGCCTGCTCTCGCTGGTGAACCTGTTCTCCGGCGGGGCGCTGCTGCAGCTGTCGATCTTCGCGCTGGGCGTGATGCCGTACATCACGGCGACGATCATCGTGCAGCTGCTGCGCGTCGTCATCCCCCACTTCGAGACGCTGTACAAAGAGGGTCAGGCCGGACAGGCCAAGCTCACGCAGTACACGCGCTACCTCACGATCGCGCTGGCGCTGCTGCAGTCCACGACGCTGGTCACCGTCGCCCGCTCGGGCCAGCTCTTCGGCTCGGCCGGCGTGCCCGAGTGCCAGCAGCTGCTCACCAACGACATCTGGTGGGCGCAGCTGCTCATGATCATCACGATGACCGCCGGTACCGGCCTGGTCATGTGGTTCGCCGAGCTCGTCACCGAGCGCGGCGTCGGCAACGGCATGTCGATCCTCATCTTCACCTCGATCGCCGCCACCTTCCCCGGCGCGATGATCTCGATCCTCAACGCCCGCGGCGTGGAGGTCTTCCTCCTCGTCCTCGCCGTCAGCGTCGTCATCGTCGGCCTCGTCGTCTTCGTCGAGCAGTCGCAGCGCCGCATCCCCGTGCAGTACGCCAAGCGCATGGTCGGCCGACGTACCTACGGCGGCACGAACACCTACATCCCGATCAAGGTCAACATGGCCGGCGTCGTGCCCGTCATCTTCGCCTCGTCGCTGCTGTACATCCCCGCGCTGATCGCGCAGTTCAACCAGCCGCAGGCGGGCCAGGAGCCGCAGCCGTGGGTCACGTGGATCTCGCAGTACCTCACGCGCGGCGACCACCCGCTGTACATGCTGATCTACTTCCTGCTGATCATCGGCTTCGCGTACTTCTACGTCGCGATCACGTTCAACCCGGTCGACGTCGCCGACAACATGAAGAAGTACGGCGGCTTCATCCCCGGCATCCGTGCGGGCCGTCCCACGGCGGAGTACCTCGACTACGTGCTCACGCGCATCACTCTGCCGGGCTCCATCTACCTCGGCCTCATCGCGCTGCTGCCCCTCGTGGCGCTCGCGACGGTCGGTGCCAACCAGAACTTCCCGTTCGGCGGCGCCTCGATCCTCATCATCGTGGGTGTCGGTCTCGAGACGGTGAAGCAGATCGACGCGCAACTCCAGCAGCGTCACTACGAAGGGCTGCTGCGATGACCGCGCGTCTTCTGATCGTCGGACCCCAGGGTTCCGGAAAAGGAACGCAGGGCGTCCGTGTCGGCGAAGCCCTCGGCATCCCCGTCGTCTCGACGGGTGACGTCTTCCGCGCCAACGTCAAGGACGGCACGGAGCTCGGCCTGCAGGTCAAGTCGATCATCGACGGCGGCGACCTCGTCCCCGACGAGCTCACGAGCGCCGTCGTGCGCGATCGTCTCGCCCAGCCGGATGCCGCGGACGGATTCCTGCTCGACGGGTACCCCCGCAACCTCGCGCAGGTGCTGCACCTCGACGAGTTCCTCGAGGGGCGCGACGACTCCCTCGACGCCGTCATCGCTCTGGTCGTCCCGCGCGAGGAGTCGCTGTCGCGCCTGACCGCGCGCGCGGCCGAACAGGGGCGCGCCGACGACACCGAGGAAGCGATCGCGACGCGCCTGGGGATCTACGAGCGGGAGACCGCCCCGATCCTCGACGTCTACGGCACGCGCGGCATCGTCGACGAGATCGACGGCGTCGGCAGCCTCGACGAGGTCACGGCCCGCATCTTCGCGGCGCTCGACGCGCGCGGCATCTCGGCTAGCTGACGTGGGACTGCGTTCCTCGATCTACAAGAAGCCGGCCCAGCTGCGCTCGATGGTTGAGCCCGGGCTGATCACCGCCGACGCGCTCGAAGCCGTCCGCCGTCTCATCGAACCCGGCATGACCACCCTCCAGCTCGACGCGGAGGCCGCGCGGGTCATCGGCAGCCGCGGGGCGAAGTCGAACTTCCAGATGGTGCGCGGATACCGGCACACGATCTGCGCGTCCGTCAACGAGCAGGTGGTGCACGGCATCCCGAACGACCGCGCGCTGCGCTCCGGCGACATCCTCTCGATCGACGCGGGCGCCGAGTTCCAGGGATGGAACGGCGATTCGGCGTTCACGGTGATCGTGCCCGGGGAGGCGCCCGAAGAGGTCGTCGCCCCTCGCCGTCGCCTGTCGGAGGTCACCGAAGGCTCGCTGTGGGCGGGTATCGCCGCCCTCAGTCGCGCGACCCATCTCGGTGAGGTGGGTGCCGCGATCCAGGCGTACATCGAGCAGCACGCGCCCGACGGCGGGTACGGCATCCTCCGCGACTATGTGGGGCACGGCATCGGACGCAAGATGCACGAGTCGCCGAGCATCTTCAACTACGCGGTCGACGATCGCGGTCCGGAAGTCCGCCCCGGCCTGGCCGTGGCGATCGAGCCCATGGTCGTCATCGGAGATCAGCAGACGCTGGTCGAAGACGACGGGTGGACGGTGTCGACTGTCGACGGCACAGACGGCTCCCACTGGGAACATAGTGTCGCCGTGCATGATGGGGGAATCTGGGTCCTCACCGCTCACGACGGCGGTGCCGAGAAACTGGCGCCGTTCGGCGTGGTGCCGAAGGAGATCGACTGATGATGATGGCGGCTGTCCGCAAGTCCACGAACTGGTTCGCGATCGGCATCACGGCGGCTGTCGTCGTCGTCGTGCTGATCATCGGGGGAGTGGTCTTCTTCGCCAACAGTCAGGCGACCTCGCCGGGGACGCTGCCGCAGTCGTCGGCGGTCGACACCGAGACCGGAGCGATCTCGGTCGGCTCGGGCGAGAAGACAGTCGACACCTACGTCGACTTCATGTGCCCGGTGTGCAACTCCTTCGAGCAGGCCTACGGACCCACCCTGCAGCAGCTCGCGGATGACAGCACGATCACGCTGAAGATCCACCCCATCGCCATCCTCGACCGCCTGTCGCAGGGGACGCAGTACTCGACCCGTGCGGCGAACGCCGCCTACTGCGTCGCCGTCGACGACGCGGCGAACATCCCCGCCTTCGTGAAGGCGATGTACGCCCAGCAGCCCAAGGAGAACACCTCGGGCCTCGACGACGCCACGCTGGCCTCCATCGCGACCACCGCCGGAGCCTCGGATGCCGTGACCTCGTGCATCAACGACGGCACCTACACGAAGTTCGTCACCGCGATGACGCAGAAGACGCCGGTCCAGCCCGGTCAGAGCGGGGTCGCCACCCCGACCATCGCGGTGAACGGCACCGTCCTGTCGAACCAGAACGACCTGTCCGGCGACCCGCAGAAGGACATCGTCGCCCGGCTCAACGGGTGAGGCGTTCCCCGGCGAGTTGCCGGGGGGAGCATTACCACGTATGCTTGATCTTTGGTGCGTTGCGCCTTCATTGGCGTGTCGAAGCACCGAATCCCCATCCACCGCAGACCGGCCGGTCTGCAACTGAGCGTGAGCGAGTTTATGGCGAAGAAAGACGGTGTCATCGAGATCGAGGGCACGGTGTCCGAGGCACTGCCCAACGCGATGTTCCGTGTCGAACTGACGAACGGTCACAAGGTGCTCGCCACCATTTCGGGCAAGATGCGGCAGAACTACATCCGCATCATCCCGGAGGACCGCGTCGTCGTCGAACTGAGCCCCTACGACCTCACCCGCGGTCGTATCGTCTACCGCTACCGCTGAGCCCGGCCGAGAAGTAACGAGCCGCCCAGCGGTCTCGAAGACAGCGAAACAGGAACATCATGAAGGTCAACCCCTCCGTCAAGCCCATCTGCGACCACTGCAAGGTGATCCGTCGCCACGGGCGCGTGATGGTGATCTGCAAGAGCAACCCGCGCCACAAGCAGCGCCAGGGCTGAGCTTCCAGCTCGACACCTTTCCAACTGAATACACACCGGCAGGATCAGATCCCACCCGCGCGAGCGGGCGGGGGACACCTCGGGGCGGAGGCCCGAGCACCGATCCTGCTCCACACCTCCACGACACTCTGAGGAGAGCCGCATGGCACGTCTCGCCGGCGTCGACATCCCGCGCGACAAGCGCGTGGTGATCGCACTTACTTACATCTACGGCGTGGGTCGCACCCGCTCCGTCGAGATCCTGAACGCCACTGGCATCAGCCAGGAGATCCGCGTCAAGGACCTCACCGACGACCAGCTGGTCGCGCTCCGCGACCACATCGAAGGCACCTACAAGGTGGAGGGTGACCTCCGTCGCGAGGTCGCCGCCGACATCCGCCGCAAGGTCGAGATCGGTTCCTACGAGGGCCTGCGCCACCGCCGCGGCCTCCCGGTGCGCGGTCAGCGCACGAAGACGAACGCGCGTACCCGCAAGGGTCCCAAGCGCACCGTCGCCGGCAAGAAGAAGGCGCGCTAAGCCGCGGGCTGAGCGTCAGGATTCAGGAGAACGCACATGGCACAGGCCAAGTCCGCCGCGCGCAAGCCGCGCCGCAAAGAGAAGAAGAACATCGCCGTGGGTCAGGCCCACATCAAGTCGACGTTCAACAACACCATCGTTTCGATCACGGACCCCTCGGGCGCCGTCATCAGCTGGGCCTCGTCCGGCGGTGTCGGGTTCAAGGGCTCCCGCAAGTCGACGCCGTACGCCGCCGGCATGGCCGCGGAGTCGGCCGCTCGCCAGGCGCAGGAGCACGGCGTCAAGAAGGTCGACGTCTTCGTGAAGGGTCCGGGTTCGGGTCGTGAGACCGCGATCCGCTCGCTGACCGCTGCCGGTCTCGAGGTCGGCTCGATCCAGGACGTGACGCCGCAGGCCCACAACGGCTGCCGTCCGCCCAAGCGCCGCCGCGTCTGACGCGACCGTTCCCGGGGAGTGCTCGTCACTCCCCGGGAACGCCGCGCTCGCGCGCGACTCAGACTTCCGGATGCCGAGAACCCGCCGTCGCGGTCGACCGGCATCCCGCGAGTACAACTCAACACCTCACCCCACTACACGTGTCATATAGCGGGCACGTGATCGAAAGGAACACATAGTGCTCATCGCACAGCGTCCCACTCTGACCGAGGAGAAGATCGGGGAGTTCCGCAGCCGTTTCATCATCGAGCCGCTCGAGCCCGGCTTCGGTTACACGATCGGCAACGCGCTGCGCCGCAGCCTCCTCTCGTCGATCCCCGGCGCGGCCGTCACGAGCATCCGCATCGACGGCGTCCTGCACGAGTTCAGCACCATCCCGGGCGTGAAGGAAGACGTCACCGAGATCATCCTGAACATCAAGCAGCTGGTCGTCTCGAGCGAGCGCGACGAGCCCATCACGGCGTACCTGCGCAAGACCGGCGCCGGTGAGGTCACCGCCGCCGACATCTCCGCTCCGGCGGGTGTCGAGGTGCACAACCCCGAGCTGGTCATCGCGACGCTCAACGACACCGCCAAGTTCGAGCTCGAGCTGACGATCGAGCGCGGCCGCGGCTACGTCTCGGCGACGCAGAACCGCAACGAGTACGCCGAGGCCGGTCAGATCCCGATCGACTCGATCTACTCGCCCGTGCTCAAGGTCAGCTACCGCGTCGACGCCACCCGTGCCGGTGAGCGCACCGACTTCGACAAGCTCGTCCTCGACGTCGAGTCCAAGGCCTCCATCGCCCCGCGCGACGCCGTGGCCTCGGCCGGCCGCACCCTCACCGAGCTGTTCGGTCTCGCCCGCGAGCTGAACGTCGAGGCCGAGGGCATCGAGATCGGCCCCGCGCCGGTCGAGACCGTCCTCTCGAACGAGCTGTCGATGCCGATCGAAGACCTCGACCTCTCGGTCCGCTCGTACAACTGCCTCAAGCGCGAGGGCATCAACACCGTTTCGGAGCTGGTCGCCCTTTCGGAGACGCAGCTGATGAACATCCGCAACTTCGGTCAGAAATCGGTCGACGAGGTGCGCGACAAGCTCACTTCCCTCGGCCTTTCGCTCAAGGACTCGGTGCCCGGCTTCGACGGCGCCCAGTTCTACAGCGGCTACGACGAAGAGACCGTCTGACCCCGTCGGACCCGACCGAACCTTTCCCTGGAGTAACACGACATGCCCAAGCCCACGAAGGGTCCCCGCCTCGGAGGCGGCCCGGCCCACGAGCGTCTGCTTCTCGCGAACCTCGCGGCAGCTCTTTACACGCACAAGTCCATCAAGACGACCGAGACCAAGGCCAAGCGCCTTCGTCCGCTCGCCGAGCGTCTGATCACCTTCGCCAAGCGCGGCGACCTGCATGCGCGTCGTCGCGTGCTGAGCGTCATCGGCGACAAAGAGGTCGTTCACACCCTCTTCACCGAGATCGCGCCGCTGGTGGCCGAGCGTGACGGCGGCTACACCCGCATCACCAAGGTCGGCAACCGCAAGGGCGACAACGCCCCGATGGCCGTGATCGAGCTCGTCCTCGAGCCCGTCGCCAAGAAGACGTCGACCAAGGCCGCCGCGGCTCCCGCCGCTGCTGCTCCGGCCGCTGAGGAGCCCGCCGCGGAAGAGCCCGCCGCCGAGGAGACCTCGACCGACGAGGCCGCCGCCGCCGGCGCCGAGTCGCCCGAGGAAGGCGCGGCCGCTGAGGCCGCCGCCGACGACGCCGTCCAGGACGACGCCAAGGCCTGAGCCTCTCGCTCGCACGAAACCCCCGCCCTTCCGGGCGGGGGTTTCGTCGTTCCACCCCGCCCCCGGTCGGGCCCTCGTCGTTCGCCCTTCCGCCGCGCTCGTAGGCTGGACGGGTGCGCATTCGCCTCGACATCGCCTACGACGGCACCCACTTCCGGGGGTGGGCACGCCAGCCCGCCCTGCGGACGGTCCAGGGCGTCCTCGAGGACGCCCTCGCGCGGATCGTCGGAGGCGAGCCCCGCCTCATCGTGGCCGGCCGCACCGACGCGGGAGTGCACGCCTCCGGCCAGGTCGCCCACCTCGATCTCGACCCCGATCAGGCCGCCCGCCTGCCACGCCGGCGTCGTGACAACGACGAGTCCGACGCCGTCGCGGCTCTTGCCGGCCGCGTGCGCGGCGTGCTGGGCGCCTATCCCGATGTGACGGTGCGGAGGACGTCCCGGGCACCCGAGGGGTTCGACGCGCGATTCTCCGCCGTCTGGCGGCGGTACACGTACCGTCTGGCAGACGCGGCGACCGCCTACGACCCGCTCGACCGTGCCCGCACCACGACCCTCCGCAGCGCTCTCGACGTCGAGGCGATGGATGCCGCGGCCGGGCGCCTCATCGGACTCCACGACTTCGCGGCCTACTGCAAGGCGCGCGAAGAGGCGACGACGATCCGCACCCTGCTCGAGTACGACTGGCACCGCGGGGCGGACGGGGTGCTGGTCGCGAACGTGCGCGCCGACGCGTTCTGCCACAGCATGGTGCGCGCCCTCGTCGGGGCGTGCGTGGCCGTGGGGGAGGGGCGCATCGAGATCGACGATGTCGTCGCCATTCGCGACGCACGACTTCGCATCCCCGAGACGAAGGTCCTCGCCGCCCGCGGCCTCGTGCTCGCCGAGGTGGGCTATCCCGCCGACGAGCTGCTCGCGGCGCGCGCCGAGCAGACGCGCAACCGGAGGGATGCCGACGACGCGGCATCCTGATTCGCCCTCCCCGACCGCGCGCAACCCCCGCAGGCGGCCATCGGCGCAGGTCGTATGCTGACCAGGCCATGAAGGTCATCTCGTACAACCTCAACAAGCACCGCGCGGCGGGGGAGCTCGACGCGCTCGTCGAAGAGCACGAGATCGACGTGCTCTGTCTGCAGGAGTGCGACGCCACCGACATCCCGGAGCGCATCGGCGGTCTCCGCCTCGCCGAGGCCACGCAGCGCAACCGGCTCGGACTCGCGCTGTACTTCCGCGAGAACACCTTCCGCGCCGAAGAGGTGCGGGCCATCGCCCTGAAGAAATCGCTCCACGACTACGTCCTGAAGCCGGCCGAGGAACGCATGCTCGGAGTGCGCCTGCGCGACATCGATCAGGGGCGCGACGTGATCGTCGCCTCGTTCCACGCGGCGCCGCTCACGGCGCTGAACTCCCTGCGTCGTCACCAGATCCGAACGGCGCTCACCGAACTGCAGAACCTGGGACCGGGGCTCCCCGCCCTCATGGTGGGCGATTACAACTACCCCGTCTTCAAAGAGAACCTCGGCCAGAAGGTGCGTGATCAGGGGTACGAGCTCACCCTGAGCGACACCCGGACGTACACGCGGTACCGGTTCTTCCGCGGCCACTACGACTTCGCGACATCGGTGGGTTTCGACATCGCGCACATCAAGACCCTGCCCCAGGGGCTGAGCGATCACCTGCCGATCCTCATCACGGCGCAGGTGTCGGCACCGCGTGCGCCGCTGCGCGACTGATCAGTCGGATACGACGAAGAGGGGGCCGTCTGCGGACGGCCCCCTCTTCGGTCGGGTGGGGTATCAGCTCTTGCTCGCGCGGCGGCGGCGGACGACGGTGCCGATGCCGACGGCCGCGCCTCCGGCGAGCAGGGCCGCGCCGGTCAGCCACAGGCCCGTCGTGCTGCCCGCGTCGAAGCCGGTGGCGGCGAGCCCGCCTCGAGCCGGCGCGCTCGGCGCTCCCGCCGCGTTCACCGTGACGCTCGCGTGGAGGACGACGCCGCTCTGCGTTCCGGTGAACGTGAAGGAGTAGACGCCATTCGCCGTCGCGGGGAAGCGGACCTGGGCGTTCAGGTTGCCATTGACCGCCTGAGAACGCAGCGTGTCGTTCGTCTCGGTGGTGACCGAGGCGAGTGCGAGGCCCTTGGCCGCCGTGCCGGTGGCCGAGATGGCGATATCTTCGTTGCCCTGGAACGCCGCTCGGCTGGTCGAGAACGTCACCACTCCGCCGGGCGTGGCGACCGACGGCGATATGGTCACGACGGCAGGGTCGGTATAGGCGTTGGCGGCTGTCGGTGCGATCAGCGCCGCTGCGGCGAGCGAGAGCGCGGCGACGGCCCGGATGATCGTGGTCTTCATGGTGTGCCCCATCTGCTTGGCGTGGTCGAGCCGGTGATCGAAGCGGAACGCGCCGCTCCATCGGGAGTCTTCCCCACGACAGGGGAGGGACGCGGCGCGTCGAGACCGCTTTCACGCCCCGCCTCACCGGACTTCACCCGCGACGGGCGTCTCATCCGACTCCCGCGAGCGTGGGGCACGCACCCGCTCGGGCCACCTCCGTCGGATCGCTCGTCGGCGTCGAGACGACGTCCAGCCGCGGCGTCGTCGGGATCCGTACGTCCAGCTCCAGCACCCCGGAGCGGCCGGGCGACAGCTGGACCGACCACTTGACGACGGACAGACCGTCGTGCGTCCCGTCCGCGAAGCCCGAGGGGGTGTCGTCGTTCGATGTCGTGCGTCGGGCGGCCACCTCGGCGCCGCGCGGGAGATAGACGTAGACACCGGTCAGCGCGTCGCCCACGGGCACTCCGTATTCACCGCCGCCCGTGACGTAGGCGGGGAGTGTCGCGGGATCGGGCGCGCCGTTCCGGAGGGCCACGCGGACGACGACCCGGTCGTCGCCGCACCATCCGGCCTCGATGTCCGGATGGAGGTAGGAGTCCATCTTGGATCCCGTGCCGTCGTCGAGATACACGCCGATCGTGGTGCGCTCCCCGTCGGAGGCGGGCAGTGCCCCCTGCAGCGTCGAGCCGTCCAGAACGGACTGGTCGGCGGCATCCGCGTTCCACACCAGCACGCGGCGCTCGGCTCCCGCGCGCGTCAGGGCGTCGACGAGGGCCACCGGATCGCCGCGCCCCTCGACCAGCGCTTGGAACACGGCCGAGGATGCGCTCTGGAAGAACGCGTCCTGCGCGCGCGGGTCGGAGAAGCGCCGGTAGACCTCGTCGAGTAGCAGAGGGACGGCATTGTCAGCGGTGAGCTCGTCGCCGGTCGGAAGGGTGACCGGTCCTGTCGCCCGCAGCAGGTAGGAGAGGGTCACGGGGTCGACGGCGACCACGGCGTCGACGTCGACCCCGTGCGTTCGTCTCCACATCTCACGGGCGATCTGCGCTCCGAGGGCGAAGTCGGGGATCTGCGTGGTGTTCTGCAGGTACCGGGCCGGTCGCGTGTCGAAGATGCCGCGGACGTCGTCCGGCAGGGTGAGCGCGGGATCGTGGGCGAACACGGAGAAGTCGCCGCTCGAGGCCTGCGCGGTGAGCGCGAGGTGCCCCTCCGCGGAGTCGACCTGCGCGACAGCGCCCACCACGCCGCCAAGGGAGCGCCATTCGGCATTGTTCTGGAAGAGCAGGAGCGTCGATCGAGGGCCGTCGGCCCCCAGCATCCGCGGGAACAGGATCGTCGCCCGCTGCAGGGCGTCGCTGTCGGCGGCGGCGCGCTCGAGCGTGGCGGAGGTCGATGACACCGCGGAGGCGAGCGAGCCGAGGAGAGGAGCGGCATCGATGGCCGACACGCGATCGGCCGCCCCTTGCAGCACGCCCGCCGCGTCGGAGACGGCCGGCGCCGCGGACGCGACACGGGCGACGTCGATCGCCCCGTCGGGGCCGCGAAGGGCATCGGGTGCGAGGAGCTGGGCCGCGGTGCGAAGCGGAGGAGCGGCCTCGGATGCCACGTCGTCGACCGCGGCGGCGGTGACCGACAGCGCGGCCAGTTGCGGGCCGATCCAGGGCAGCGCCTGCGCGGCGGACCAGATCGGATCGTCGGTGAGGGAGCGGGCCGCGGAGGTGTCGGAGGCCGCGTCGCTGAGACGCTCGATGGCTCCTGCCGGATCCTGCGCGTCGGCCGTCGCCGCCGCGACCGTCGCCTCCGCCGACCGGAGGTGCTGGACGGCCACCGCCCCGCGCACGCCGATCCACGCGGCGAGTCCGGCGCCGAGGACGAACACGCCGAGCACGGCGGAAGCGAAGATCGTGGCCGCGCGGACACGACGGGGTGCGGAAGAAGAGCGCGTCACGCGCACACGATAGGCGCTCGTCGGCGGTCGCCCCGCACGGGGCACCTACACTGAGGAGAACGATCCGGGGGAGGACGAATGAGGCTCGCAACGAGGCGCGGGAGGCTTGCCGGCGCGGCAGCGCTGTTCGTCACGGGCGCGCTCGCGCTCTCCGGGTGCGGTGCCCCGCCCTGGGCCCAGGGTGCAGACCAGGCGTCGCCGTCGCCCTCCCCGACGGCGACGGCGAGTGCGGTTCCGCAGCCCGTCCGCAACGATCTGTCGAGCGGGTCCACGCAACGGCCGCTCACCGCGGGAGCCGTCAGCGCCACGGTGAATTACTGGTCGACGCTGTCGATGGACCGGTGGACGCCGACGGCCCTCAAACCGGTCAGCCTGTCGATGGTGACGACGGTGTCGCCCGATGACGGGCAGAAGGTCTATCTGCAGCGCGCGACGATGACGGCCGTCCCGGGCAACGCCGCACAGTCGTTCTCGCCGCTCGCCGCGCAGTCCGATCAGACCGACGCCCCCGGATACCTGGTGCTTGCGCCGTACAGCTATTCGCAGACGTTCAACGTCGGAGAGGTGCCGGCGGATGCCACATTCGTCACCCTCCAATTCACCTTCGAGTTCTTGGTCCAGACCACCCCGACGTCGAACGAGTTCGCCAAACAGACCGCGAGCGACAGCCTGACCGTGGCGATCGCCGGCGGTGGCGACAGCACATCGGGCTGATCAGGCCCGCACGCGCTCCCAGCGATCGCCGCCCTGGCGGGTGGCCTCGGCGGCGGCGCGATCCGCTTCGACGACGAGGGCCGTCAGGTCGAAGTCCGCCGTCTCGGCGGGGACCCATCCGACGCTCGCCGACACCTGTACTCCCACGTGCGACGACGAGTCCATCTCGGTGATGCGGCGCAGGACCGTGCGGACATGCTCCCTCAGCACCGAGTCCGGCCGCGAGACGACGACCACGACGCGCCCGCGGGTCTCGCGTCCGAGATCCGCCTCCGCGGGGAAGGTCGCGGCGACGACCGCCTCGAAGTCGCCGACGAGTCGCATCCAGGCGTTCTCGCCGGCGGCGCTGCGCAGCTGCTGAGGATCGTCGAGCCGCACGGTGAGCACGGCCCAGCACTCCTCTCGAGCGCGCGCGGCGCGCCGGAGGCGGTCGGATGCCGTGACCACGAAGTGCGGCCACGACGACGCCGCTCGCTGCCCGGAGGGGGAGACGGAAGTGAAGTACAGCAGGGAGACGGTCGCGCAGACCAGGAAGACCAGCATCGCCAGCCCGTTGATGATCCGCGGCAGAGAGAGGTCTCCGATGCTCGCGGGGGAGGAGAGCCCGGAGACGAGGACGGCGACGCCGAGCGCGACGAAGGCGGCCGAGACGATCGCCAGGGGCAGGGCCAATCTCTCGAGTCGGTCCGCGGCGTGACGCATCTCGCCGAGGGTCAGCCCGGCGAACACCGCGGCCCCCACGAACGCGAGGCGGAAAGCCAGCCCGTACGCACTGAGGTCGGCGACGCTGGTGAAGACCGCTGCCGTGACGACGGCCTGCAGGGCGCCGATCCAGGGCATCGACCGTTTTCCCCGTCGGGCGCGGAAGCCCGACCAGATGAGCGCCGGGGCACCGAGCATGAGGCCGAGCCCCGCACGCCGCACGGTCTCGTCATCGAGGATGGCACCCGTCACCGAGACCCAGGTGCTGGTCATCGCGAGGACGAAGGCGAGCGACCACAGCAGAGCGGAGCGGGAGGGCCGGTGCAGGAAGCCCAGCCCGATGATCATGATCGTCCCGAGGGTGGCGACGGTGGCCTGGGCGAGTCCGAGGTTGGACAGCACGTCGCTGGGGGTCATGCGGCCTCGGTCTCGGTGCGGACGGGGAGGACGACGGTCACCGTGGTGCCGGAGCCCAGTTCGCTGTCGAGGAAGAGCGACCCGCCCTGGTCTTCGACGATGCTCCGGATGATCCCCATACCTAGGCCGGTGCCGGGGGTGGAGCTGTCGCGGACGCTCTGGGCGCGGAAGTACGGATCGAAGACGCGCGCCAGATCGTCGGGATGGATGCCGATCCCCGTGTCGGTGAATCGCAGGATCACGTCATCCGGGGAGACCTCTCCGGAGATGCGGATGGATCCACCTGCGGGGGTGTACTTGATCGCGTTGCTGAGGATGTTGTCGAACGCCTGGCGGAGGCGGAAAGCATCGCCGAGGACCTCCGCCGACGGGGGCAGCTCGTCGATGACGTCCACGCGTCGCGCGGCGGCGGCGGGCCGGAAGGATGCCAAGGACGACGCGATGATACGGCTCGCGTCCGCCGTGGCGGGGGCCGCCTGATCGCGGAAGACGCCGCGCGAGCTCGCGAGGATCTCGGAGATCAGCTTCTGCATGCGCTCGCCCGCCCCGGCGATGACCTCGAGCTGCTCGCGCACCTTCGGGGACAGGTCGGGGTCGTCCAGAGCGAGGTCGGCGTGCCCGACGATCGCGGTCAGGGGGTTCCGCAGCTCGTGGGACACCGTGGCCGCGAGGCGCTCGCGTGCCCGTTCGGACTCGATGAGCGCGGTGATGTCGTGGACGATGAGCAGCGTGCTTTCGGGCTCGTCGGACGAGATCAGGCGTCGGGTCGACACCGACAGGGCGTGCCAGTCCCCGTGGGTGTCGAACAACCACAGACGCTCGTCGTCGAACTGCTCCCCGCGGGCGGCGCGGGCGAAGGGACGCTCGGCCTCGGGGAGCGGATCTCCGCGGAGCGTGGCGTACTCGACGGCTCCGCCCGGCCGTTGGGGCTCGTCGCGTTCGACGCCGTAGAGGTCGACGTAGGTGTCGTTCAGAGCGAGCACCTCGCCGTCGGCCGAGAGGCGGGCGATGCCGGTGTCGAGCCCGTTGAGCATTTGCGAGACGCGTCGCTCCTGCCCCGAGACGCGCTGCAGCGTGCCCTGGAGTCGGCTGGCCTGACGCCGGAGGAGTTGCTTGAAGGCGCGCGTCTGCCGGGCCGACAGGAACGAGGTGATGGCGATGAAGGTCAGCGACAGCAGCACGACGATCAGCCGGAGGGCGGTGACGGGCCCGGTGGAGTTGATCGTCGCGTCCACCACGATCAGGACGCCGACCGTGCCGATCGCCGAGATGAGGTACGCGAGGGCGAAATGGGTCGCGATCCAGATGATCGGGAACACCCAGAAGAATCCGAAGCGCAGGTCGGTGCCGAAGCTCAGAAGGCCGATTCCGATGATGTCGCCGAACGGGATCACCGCGACGGCCGCGCGGGGGAACCGGTGCCAGGGGACCACGATCGCCACGGCGGTGAGGGCGATGACGAGGCCGACCCCCGACGAGAACGACCACAGGGAGAACAGGGTCGGTTCGAGGGCCTGGACGAGCAGGACGGTGATGACCACGCTCGCACCGAGGACGAGCTGGAGCAGCCAGACGGAGCGCGTGCGGCTGCTCGGGCTCGCGCCGTCGTCGTCGTGCCCCTCTCCCGCAGCAACCGCCGGTGGGACGTTCCTCACGGATGCCATGTCTTCGAGTGTATAGAGAGTGGTGTAGTCTTCTGCGCGCCATCCTGTCTCTGCTCGCCGCTCGCGATCCTCGCATCGCGACGACCGGTCAGACTCCCCCTGAGGCCTGCATCCCGCAGCGTGATGGTCGTTCAGCGACCTCTGCGCATTCTGCGCTGATCCTCAGGAGTACACCGTGAGCATGCCCTCTCGCCGTCGCGCGCGCGCGATCGCATCGGTCCTCGCCATGGCCGTCGTCGTCCCCGCGACGTTGACCGGCTGCGCGCAGGTGGCCGACCTCTTCAACGCGTTGCCCGGACAGGTGGGCGGCGGCGGTCAGTCCGTCGTCGTGGCGACCCCCGAGCCCGCCGTGACCGCGACGGCCAAGCCGTTCGACTCGCAGTTCACCTACGACGGCTCCGTCTCTCTCACCTCCGAGGTGGCGGACGGTCTCGAGGTGCGCCTGGACGTGTGGGCCGACAACCCGAAGCGCACGATGGAGTGGACGTCGACGAACGAGAAGCAGTTCGGGTTCGCGATCAACGTCGTCGACAAGCGCGTGGACGAGAAGGCGGTCCTCACGCAGAAGCGACGCGTCTACCTGTCCTCCGTGTCGATCAGCTCCCAAACGGCCCAGACGAGCGGGCAGGTCTCCAACCCGTTCCAGTTCAGCGCGGATCCCCGCACGCTGGTCCCGTCCGACACGCTGCGTTCCGATCGTGGACTTCTCCTCAACAGCTTCCAGGGCGGTCTGCTCGTTCCCACGACCTCCATCCGGCAGCTCCCGAACGACACGTACGGCATCACGCTGGAATTCGCCCTGAACGTCGCCGTCGAGGGCACCGCGAACACGGACTCGTCGTTCTCGCAGCAGACGGTGTACCAGTACCTGCCGATCGCCATCTACAGCGACGGCGGCCAGGCGGCCTCGACGGGGACGACCGGGACCTCCTCGAGCACCGGGCGCGCGCCCGGATGGGGACAGGGCACCGGGTCGAACTGAGCGGCCGCTCGGGCCGGTCAGTCCTCGCGCTGCTCTTGACGGGGGCGTGGTCGGCGGGCGTCCATCAGGAGCGAGAGCTCGTCCACGTCGGCGACCAGGCGATGCTCGAACGTCAGATCGGGCACGTCGGCGTAGTCGATCTCGGGCATGCGCCGCGCGAAGGCGATGCGTACCTCCCGCTCGAGCTCGGCGGTGTCGGGCGCCGCGGGAGCGACCGCGAACACCGTGTCGCGTCCCGGCATCCCGCAGGCGGCGTCCTCGAGAGAGTCCTCGAGCGCGGCGGACACCGCGCGCAGGATCATGTCCGCCCGTTCGGTGCTGTGGGCCGCGCGGATCAGGTCGATCTCCGGCACCCGCACGAGGGTCGCGCGAACGCTCTGCCGGGTCGCCAGCATCCGGGCGGCCGCGCGGCGGAGCACGCCACGGTCGTGGGCGCGTGTGCCGGGCGCCGGGGCGTCGTCGAGTTGACGGCCCAGGCGCACCACGGACACGGACACGAGGACGATGGCGACGGCGCTGACAGCGGCGGTCGTCTCGGCGGAGACGGGACCGCGTCCGATCAGGGGGCCGACTCCCGCGACGCCGACCACGATGAGGCGGGAGAGGTTGTACGCGGCGTAGACGCCGAGCGTCCACGACATCACCCGCGCCCCCGACAGGGCGCCGAGGGGGCGTCGTGAGAGCTCGAGTGCACTCAGCGCGCCGAACACCGTCAGTCCGGCCGTCTTCAGCAGCGTCGCGTCGTCGAGGGGGATGAGGAACGTGAAGCCGAGCATGAGGACGGCGCCCGCGGCGGTGCTGACGGCGCCGATCGCGCGACGGCGGTTCAACCGCCGCGCTCCGGCCCAGATGAGGCCGACGGCGACGAGATTGGTGGCGTTGCCGATCGCGGCCGCGGTGTCGCCGCCCCCGGCTGTTTCCAGGACGTTCATCGCCCCGCACAGCAGCGCGGCGATCGCCGCGCAGCCGAAGTAACGCACCATGTCGGCGCGGGGGCCGCCGCGGTCGTCCTCGGGGCGACCATGGGTCAGGAAGAGCATCGTCAGCGCGAGACCCGCAGCGGCGATGGAGGCCAGGAGAGCGAGGAAGATCACGGGGTCGCGTCTCCTTCGGGGGACCGCCCGCAAATCTTGAGGAAATCTTGCGGGGAAGGTGTTCGTGTGCGGTGGTCGCGTTGCGGCGAACCTACCAGAGTGGGACATGGCCGATACGCCATTACACCGACAGGAAGACACCGCCATGACCGATGCGCGCAGCTTCACCCCCCACGCCCGGGAATTCGATCTCCACGCGGGCGAGCTGGCGGCGGCGTCGTCGGCGGATGAGCACGGGTTTGCGGACGACTTCGCGGCGGTCCTCGAGAACACGTCGGTCCACCGCTCGACCATCGGGTGCGTCATCCCCGCGTACAACGAGGAGGAGTCGATCGCCGATGTGATCGAAGCGCTCCTCGCCCAGACCCGCGTGCCGGACGTCATCCACGTGGTCGTCAACAACACCTCGGATGCCACGGTGAAGATCGCGTCCGAGTACAGCGGCCCGCACGAGCTGCACACCGAACTCGGCGAGCAGTTCACCGAGGTCTTCGTGCACGACATCGGAAAGAACCCCGACAAGAAGGTCGGCGCGCTCAACTACGGCTACTCGCTCGTGGAGGGCTACGACTACCTCCTCGGCGTCGACGGCGACACCATCGCCGACACGAAGGCCGTCGAGTACCTCGAGACCGAGGCGGTGTCGGACTCGCGCATCGGCGGGATCTCCGCGATCTACACGATCGACGACAAGCCCATCAAGGGCGTCATCGCGCGGTTCCTGACCGCCGGTCAGCGCACGCAGTTCGCGGCGTTCAACCTGCAGAACATGCTCCGCGGTCGCAACATGGCGGTCCTCGGCGGGCAGTTCTCGATCTTCTCCACCAACGCCCTGCGCGACGCGATGAAGCAGAACCACCAGTCGACGCCGTGGGTCAAGGACTCGGAGGTGGAGGACTCGCTGCTGTCGCTCCAGATCAAGAGCGCCGGCTACCTCACCAAGATCAGCCCGTACGCGCGGGCTGACGTGGGCGGCATGACCACGCTGTCGGGGTACGACGCTCAGCAGGTCAAGTGGACCTACGGCGCGATCGAGCTGATGTGGCCCGGCCAGCGCGGTGACACCAAGGGGCAGCCCTTCCACCCCAACCTGCGCCTGCGGTGGTTCGAGAACTTCGGCATGCTGACCAACCTGTTCGTGCGTGTGGCGTTCCTGACGCTGCTGGCGGGCTCGCTGTCGATCGGCGCCTTCGTCTTCTCGCCCCTCTGGCTGATCCCGCCGGTGATCGCCATGCTGCTGAACCTCCGCATCGCCCGCACCATGAAGAACTGCAACCGCAGCGACGTGCTGTTCGCGGTGCTCTTCTTCCCCGCCGAGTTGTTCATGTGGATCCGCATCAGCCACTTCGTGCGCTCGTGGACCCGCTTCCTCTCCCGCAAGAAGGTCGACAACTGGGCGATGCAGGCCAAGGCCGAGCGCGGCGGCGGTCTCGGTCACTGGACCCCGATGGTCGTCCTCATCGCCGTGGCCATCGCCCTCGCCGTGATCTGGGTCATGGTCGGCCCGATGGTGCAGTCCTCGATCCTCTGGATCGGGTGGCCCATCGTCGGTGTGGTCACCGTCCTGCAGACCCTGCTCATGTTCTCCAAGCTCGTTCGTCGCCAGCACGGCTTCAAGGTCTGACGAACACCGGATCTGATCGCGCCCGAACGCATCAGAGACACGGATGCCTCGGCCCTGGGGAGGGTCGAGGCATCCGTTATTTCGCGGGGGTGAGCTCAGGGAGCCGCCAACAACTCCGAGGTGAGTCGGTATCCGACGCCGCGCACGGTCTCGATGTACCGCGGGTTGGCCGGGTTGTCACCCAGCTTGCGGCGCAGGTTCGTCATGTGCGCCTCGATCGCGCGCTTGTCGGCCTCTCCGACGAAGTAGCTGGTGACGTAGGACTCCCCTCGGAGAACGAGGGTGAGATCGGCCTTGCTGCGCACGCGCCGCTTGGACTCCATGAGCGTGGCGAGCAGGTCGAACTCCGTGCGGGTCAGATCGAGCTCCTCCCCGCCGACACGGACCAGACGGCTGTCGGGGTCGAGCTGCAGATCGCGATGCGCGACCCAGGATCCCCCCGTGGGGGTGAGGTCTCCGGCCGCAGGGCGCGGCACCAGCTCGGTGCGTGGCGCGGCCGCCGGGGCGGGAGCCGTGCGCGGCTCGGGTCCCTGCGACGACGGCACGATGACCGCGGCGCTCGGTGCCGGGGCGGGCGCCGCGGGCGGCGGGGTGGCGACGTCGGGACGCGCTGCGGGGAACGACGGACCGACGCTGTCCTGGCGGGGCGCGGCGGACGGCTGCGCCTCTCCGCCCCGGGGGCGTCGGAGCAGCGCTTCGATGCGCGCACGCAGCTCGCGCGGGCGGAACGGTTTCACGACGTATTCGTCGGCTCCGGCGCCCAGCCCGAGCACGACGTCGGCCTCTTCTTCGAGGCCGGTCAGCATGATGATGTACGTGTCGCTCTGCTGACGGATGCGGCGTGCCGCCTCGAACCCGTCGATGCCCGGCATGTTCACATCGAGCGTGGTGATGAGGGGCTGGTAGGCGATGACCGCCCGCACCCCGTCGATACCGTTCCCGACCGACACGGTGGAGAAACCGGCCGATTCGAGGACCTCGACGAGGAGGTGTCGGATGTCCGGGTCGTCCTCGACGATCACCGCGGTCTTCAGCAACTCGGAGCTGTCGCTCATTTCACCCACTCTTCCGGCTTCGCACGAGATCGTGCCCGCGTTCTCCCCCGAGACACGGTGTCCGTCGCTTGGCACAGCGACGAGCGCAATCTTGACACACTTCGCGACGAAGTCGCCCGCCCCGCACCAGAAGGCGGGAAGTCGCGGAGCTGTCAGCGCTGCTCGCGCGTGAGCTCTGCGGCCGCGGAGGGCCACCAGGTTCCGGCCACGGGACCGCCGTTGCACTCGCCGTCGCTCTCGCCGGGCGGCTTGATCCAGAGGTTCGTGTCGACGACGCCGTCTCCGAACGAGCCGCCGGGGCTGCCCACGAGTCGATCGGAGGGATTGCACCACTCGCTTCCCGCGGGGCCGGCGCCGTTGCGCGAGGTGTCGATCACGGCGTGCGTTCCGCCCAGGGCGTCGGAGAGGGCGTGGGCGTAGGCGAACTCCGCTGCCGTGTCCTGATAGTTCGAGACGTTGAGCGCCACTCCGCGAACGTCCGGCAGGAGCCCGGTGGCGCGGATGAGGTCGGCCATCTCGCTGACCGGATGCCACGACGAATGCCCGCCGTCGAGGTAGATCCACGTGTTGATCCCGCGGATGTTGTCCACGGCATCCTTCAGATATCCGGCGCGGTCGGAGGGGCTGCCGCACGTCGACGAGAGGGCGATGCTGTCGGGTTCGAGCACGACGATCTTCTGGATGTCAGAGGCGTTGCCGAGGGCGTCGCCGATGCGGGCGGTCCACGCGCGGTAGGCGTCCGGATCCAGGCCCCCCGCGGAGTGGTTTCCGCAGTCCCGGTCGGGCAGGCCGTACACCGCGACGGAGAGGGCGGCATCCTGGTCGCGCGCTTCGGCGGCGAGGTGCGCGATCCGGTCCCACACCTCGTCGACGGGGTCGATCTCCGGGGTGAGCCAATACGTCGTGGGCTGCGCAGCGAGCCACTGCGCGGCGGCCTGCTCGTCGGCACTGCCCTCCGCGGACTGCGCCGCTTGGGCGGCCTTCGATTCGTCGGGGGCGACGATGCGCGTGTCGACGGCCGGCGGGCGAGCGGCGAGCGTCTGGAAGAGCGTGCTCACCAGGTTTCCGACGAGCGCGATCGCCGCGATCACGGCGACCAGCGCGACCACGGCGAGGATCACCAGAACGGCGCGCGGGACGCGGCGCCGAGGGCGGGTGAATCGCGGGAGTCGGGGCACGGTGAGCACTCTAGTTGAGGTGTCGAGAAGGTGACGGCGGGGTAGTTAACCGGGTGAAGGGTTGTAGTCTCTTCTGGTGGGAAAACTGGTTTACAACACCCTGGGTCACTCGTTCGATATCGAGGACCGCACGCTCTCCCACCTCCGCATGGTCTTCATGAACAAGCTGCGCCGCGGGGAGCCGTTCATGTTCCACTTCCCGCTCGGCGACGGCAGTGGCACGCGCAGCCTTTGGATCTCGCCCTCGATTCCCCTGGTGTTCCACTTCTACGGCAGCCGGGCCCCGCAGCTGAATCGCCGGTGGATCGACGACCTCATGAACGAGGCAAGCTCCGCGCACGGCCTGGTCATCACGAACGAGCCGGAGCCGGAGACGATCTCGGCCCCCTGAGGCCGTCAGCGGCATTCCGCATCGACGACCTCGCGCACGCGGTCGAGGAAGAGCGCGAGCTGTCCCGCCGTGTCGGTGGGCAGGTCGAGAGCGAACTCGCGGATGCGGGCGGTGACGGGGTCGATCGCGTCGGGGTCGAGGTCGCGATCGAACGGCACCACAAACTTGCTGCGCCGATCGGCCGGGTTCGCGACGAATCCGATGAGCCCCCCGGCGTGCAGCCGATCGAGCATGCCGGTCACCGAGGCCGTCGAGATCGCGAGGGATTGCGCGATCTCGGTGGGCGTGATGGTGGTGCCGGCGTCGGCGCGTTCGAGGATGAGCCGCATCGCCGCCCGCGCGTTCTCGCTCGGCCCGCACTCGGTCTGACGACGACGCGCCAGGCGAGCCTCGGCGAGGCGGAGACGTTCGACCGCCTGCGCAGCGGTCGTCGCGGGGTCGTGTGCGGTCTCGATCGTCATGCGTCTCCTCCGGGTCTGGCCCCCGTGGCGTCATTCTAGTTAGGTCGCCGAGATTCCAGATGTCCAAACTATTTCCCGCCCCCGTCCAAGAAGTCCGTCTTCCGCATATTTCCCGCGAATTCATTTGGTGATAGTTAGGCAATCTAGTAAAATAACGGAAGCTGGCATCCTCGGAAGGAGGAGCTGATGGGCTCTCTGTTCTACGGTTCTTCCGAGCGCGCGATTCACATCCCCGACCGGGTCCTCGCCCACGTCAAGGTCGTCATCGCGACCAAGCTGCGGCGTGGCGAGAGCTTCACGATGTCGTGGCGGCATCCGTCCGGTGAAACCGCCGGCCGCAGCACCATCTGGATCCAGCCGTCGATCCCCCTGCGATTCGTCTTCGGCTCCGTCGAGCCGGAGATGCTCGATCCCGCCCTCCTGCAGGCGTACGCGAACTCGGCGAACTCGTCGAGCGGACTCACGCTCGACATCGACGTCCACGACGCCGCTCCCGCAGCGGCGGACGTGCCCTGAGTTCTCGACCGCGCCGCGGTCGGATCGTTCAGGCCCTGACGCTCAGGCGCGGGCGGAAGCGTGCCGGTGGGCGATGGCCGAGACCCACTGCATGCCGGGACACGGGGGAGCGTTGCGCCCGCGCATGCGCTCCCACGCCTCGACGTAGATGCCCTCGAGCATGCGGTCCGCCTTGTCGGCGACTCCCGTGAGCGACAGCAGGATGGCGTACACGCGCGGCGCCGTGGCGTCGTAGAACGCGACGAACGCGTCGCAGTCGCCGGAAGCCGCTCGCACGAGCAGCTGGTCCAGATCGTCCTCGCGGGTCGCGGGGGACTCGGCATCCGTCATGGTCATGGGCACCTCCTCGACCGCCGTGTTCACAGTCAACCTCGCTGCGTCGTCCGAGGCCGGGGGTTGCGCAATCGGGACGCGTGCCCTAGCGCCGCCCCCGCGGGAGAAGAGGGATCCCGCATCGCCCGTCAAGCCCGCGAGGACCGACCCGCTCGCGCCCTAGCGTGCTGTCATGAAGTCGCTCGTGCGCTGGGCCCTCGCCCTGGCAATGATGTTCGCCGGTATCTCCCACCTCACCTTCGCGCGGCGGGACTTCCAGGCTCAGGTTCCCGATGCCCTCGTCGAGAAGGGACCCCTCGATCGCGACGCGGTGGTCGTGGCATCCGGGGTCGTGGAGGCCGCGTTCGGGCTCGCCCTGCTCGCGCTGCCCAAGGAACGACGACGCATCGGCGCCGCGCTGGCGGCGTTCTTCGTCGCGATCTTCCCGGGCAACATCGACCAGTGGCGCAAGGGGCGCTCGGCCTTCGGACTCGACACCGATCAGAAGCGATTCGGTCGTCTCTTCTTCCAGCCGGCGCTGGTCGCGGCCGCGTGGTGGTCGACGCGGTGAGACGCCCGTGAGCGACATCGTCAGCCTCGAACTCGTCTTCGACGCCGAGTCGGATGCGGCGATCCGCGCCGAGTGGGACGTCCTGCTCGCGGCTGATCTGCCCAGCCAGGCGCGCCACACCGGAGCGAGCAACCGCCCGCACATCACGCTCCTCGTGCGGGGGTCGCTGCCGAACCTCGACGGCGCGCTCCTCGCCGACGGTCTCCCCCTTCCGATGACGCTCGGCGCGCCGGTGCTGTTCGGTGCGGGCCGCTCCCGGGTGATCGCCCGGTCGGTCGTGCCGTCGGCGGCGCTCCTGTCACTGCACGCGCGCGTGCACGAGGTCGCGGGGGCGGGCGATGACGTCGACCACACGCGACCGGGAGCCTGGACGCCGCACGTCACGCTCGCGCGGCGCGTGCCCCTCGACCGGCTGGGGGAGGCGCTCGACGTCCTGGCCCAGCAGGCCCCGCCCGAGCGCGACGTGGTGGCGGTCGGCATCCGGCGCTGGGAGACGGCGACGAAGACCGTCTCCGACGTGGTCACTCATGGCACGCTGGAGGGGTGCTGACCGCCGACGCCCTCGCCTTCGTGAGCGAATACCATCTGGCCACCCTCTCGACGATCGGTCGCTCCGGTCGCATCCATGCCGTTCCGGTCGGGTTCACCTATGAAGAGGGGGTCGTCCGCGTCATCGGCTCGCGCGGCACGCAGAAGTTCGTGAACGCCGAGCGCAGCGGTCGCGCCTCGGTGTGCTCGGTCGACGGAGCGCGATGGCTGAGCTTCGAGGGACCCGCCCGGGTGAGCGACGATCCGGATGCCGTGGCCCACGCCGTTCGGCTCTACGCGGGCCGGTACCGCCAGCCGCGCGTCAACCCCGACCGCGTCGTACTGGAGATCGCGGTGGAGCGTGTCCTGGGCTCGGCGAGCCTGCGCTCCTGACCCGGGCGGGGTTCCGTCGCGACGTCTCGCGTGTCGTCGCGCGAAAGATGACGGTTCCGCGTGCGCGCGCGCGATATCGTGGACCGTCTTCCCCCGGACGGAACCGCTGCGTCGTCGGCACAGGGAGATGAAGAGATGTCCGGCACCACGTCACGCCCGTCACCGCCGCACGGTCGCCTCGCGGCGACTCCCGCCGAGACCGCACGAGGATGCCTGGCCGGATGACGATGGATTCACACGACGGGCGCCTGGACCAGGTCCTGCGCACCCTGGCCGACCGCGTCCGCAGGCTTCGTGAGGAACGCGGACTCACGCTGCTCGAGCTGTCGTTCGAGGCGGGGCTGTCGGAATCGCGCGTGCGCGCGATCGAGGCGGGACGCACGACGGCCTCGCTGGCGACGTTGGTCGCTCTGGCGGAGACGTTCGAGGTCGAGATCGCGGAGCTGTTCGGCGGCCCCGCGCGTTCCGCGGGGGAGGGGGCGATCGAGACCCCGACCAGCGCGTACGTCGTGCCGAGCGAGGTGGTGTGGGGCGGCGAGCTCCCTCCGGCCCCGTGGCTCGCCGCGACGCCCGCTCCCGCCGTGAGCCCGTACGTGGTGCCGAGCGAGGTCATCTGGGGTGGTGACCTCCCCGCCGCGCCGACCATGCCGGAGGCTCCGCGGGCGGACACCGTCGTGTCCCCGATCGGGTTCGCGCGGGACGGGGACCTCCCTCCTGCGCCGTGGGGAGCAGCCCCCGCTGCGCCGACCACACCCGAGGGGGAGCCCTTCGCCTCCCGGGGGACGGTGGGCGCCCCCGTCGTCCCCGCGCAGAGCCCTGTCGAGCGGTGGGGGTCGGCCCCGGTCGCTCCCGTCGAGCCCGCGCGGAGACAGACGACTCTTCCGCACGGCGCCCCCGAGGTGGTCGCCTCGCCGGTGCGGCATCCCGTCGACGAGACGTCGCCGTACGTCCTGACCGCCTCCGGCGCGGACACCCGCCGTCAGCCCCGCACCTTCGCGGATCTGCGGGAGGGCGCGCTGGCGGGCCGTGAGTTCGCCTCGCTGCGCCAGTTCGCCGTCGCCGCCGTCGTCGAGGGCGGGTTCTCGACGGTCGCCGTCGCGCGCGTCTTCCGTCTTCCTGCGTGGAAGCTCGAGCAGTGGGTCGTCGAAGCGGGGTACCTCCGCCGCTGAGGGCGGGGCGCTGACGGACGGGGCGCGCCGCCGGCACGCCCCGCCGCGAGTCAGAGCGCGCGCAGCTTCTCGAGGAGGGGCCCGGCGATCTCGTCGACGAAGCGCTGCTGCTGCTCGTCGCCCACCTGCACGATCGCGATGTCGGTGAAGCCCGCGTCGATGAACGGGCGCACGCTCTCGGCGAGTTCGTCGAGGTCCGGACCGCAGGCGATCGAGTCGGCGACGTCCTCCGGGCGGACGAACTGCGACGCTCCGGCGAAGCCCGCCGGCGTCGGCAGGTCGGCGTTCACGGCCCAGCCGCCCGCGAACCAGCGGAACTGGTCGTGGGCGCGCGCGATCGCGGCATCCTTGTCGGGATCCCAGCTGATCGGGATCTGGCCGATCTTGCGCGAAGCGCCGTCGTGGTGGGCGTCCCAGCCCGTGATGAGGTCGCCGTCGGGCTCGGTGGTGATGAGGTGGTCGCCGAGGGGCGCGAACCGCTCGATGGAGTGCTCCCCGGACACGGCAACGCCGATCGGCACCCCTCCGTCGGGCGCGTCCCAGACGCGCGCGGAGTCGACGCGGAAGTACTCGCCGTCGTACGTGACGAGGTCGCCGGTGTGCAGGGCGCGGATGATCTCGATCGCCTCGACGAGCATGTCCTGCCGCGCGTGGACCGCGGGCCATCCCTCGCCGACGACGTGCTCGTTGAGGTTCTCGCCCGAGCCGAGGCCCAGGGTGAACCGTCCGTCGGACAGTAGCTGCAGCGTGGCGGCCTTCTGCGCCACGACGGCGGGGTGATACCGCACGGTGGGGCAGGTGACGTAGGTCATCAGCTCGACATCGGTGGTCGCGTGGGCGACCGCTCCGAGGACGGTCCACGCGTAGGGGGCGTGGCCCTGGCTGGTCAGCCACGGCGAGTAGTGGTCGCTCGAGACCAGGAAGTCGTAGCCGGCGCGCTCGGCACCGACGGCGTAGTCGACGAGGGCCTTCGGGCCGCTCTGCTCGGTCATGAGGGTGTAGCCGAATCGCGTCATGTCGGCCACGGTAGGACGGCCGGTGAGGGCGCTCGCCGGGGTTGCGCTCGCCGCGCGGATGCGGCAGGAACGCCGAAGGGCCCGCGGCGATGCCGCGGACCCTTCGTGCGGACCTCAGTCCTCGGGGGCGTGGATGACCTTCTCTCCGTCGAAGGTCTCGCGCTCCTTCTTGCGGTCGTCGTTGCGGGTCTTGCGGAGGCTCGCGATCGTCGCGACCGCCACGGTGGCCGCGATGAACAGCAGCGAGAACCAGATCGGGATCTCGGGCACCCACAGCAGCGGCTCGCCGCCGTTGATGAAGGGCAGCTCGTTGACGTGCAGGGCGTGGAAGACGAGCTTGACGCCGATGAAGGCGAGGATGACGGCCAGCCCCTGCGCGAGGTAGACGAGACGCTCGAGCAGCCCGCCGATGAGGAAGTACAGCTGCCGCAGGCCCATGAGCGCGAAGGCGTTGGCGGTGAAGACGATGTACGCCTCGTTCGTGAGCCCGTAGATCGCGGGGATCGAGTCGACCGCGAAGACGAGGTCGATGAAGCCGATCGCGATGATCACGAGCAGCATCGGGGTGACGAAGCGCTTGCCGTCCTTCTTCACGGTCAGCTTGTCGTCGTTGTAGTCGGGGCTGACGGGCAGGACGCGGCGGACGAACCGCATGAACTTGCCGTTCGCGGGGTCGCTCTCACCGTGCGAGAACGCCTGGCGGTATGCGAGGAAGAGCAGCAGGGCGCCGAAGATGTAGAAGATCCACGAGAAGTTCTCGATGAGCGCGGCGCCGACGGCGATGAACGCTCCGCGCATGACCAGCGCGATGACGATGCCGATCATCAGCACCTTCTGCTGGTAGATCTTCGGCACCGCGAACCCGGTCATGATGATCAGGAACACGAAGAGGTTGTCGATCGAGAGGGCCTTCTCGGTGAGGTAGCCCGCGAAGTATTCGCCGCCGTAGGTCCAGCCCGACACGACGCCGATGCCGACGCCGAAGAGCAGGGCGAGGCCGATGTAGAAGGCCGACCAGCGGGCCGACTCGGCGATCGACGGCTCGTGCGGCTTGCGCACGTGCGCGAAGAACTCGAAGACGAAGAACGCGATCGTGATCGCGATGGTGATGATCCAGATCAAGGGTGTGACGCCCAAGACGGCCTCCAAGGGAAACAGGTGTACGACAAGACACCAAGGTCTCCTCCACCCGGCGAGATGGGCCGACGTCCCGGGTCCTCGATGGCGTGGACCGTATTGACGAGATCGTCGCGGTGGGAGTACTCCCCTTGCTGAGACGAGTCTACGGGAGGCGGCTGGAAATTCCCTCGCTGGACGTCGTCCGCGCGCGTGTGCTATCCGGGCACCGAAGCGACCGCCCCGGGGCGAGATCGCGAAGCACCTGGGACACGGCGACGCAAGCCCCGCCTCCCGGATCCCCGAGGGGGTCAGGATGCCGATCACGACCCGCTCCGAGGAGGACGACGATGACCGAACGCGAAGAGACCCAGGACGCTCCCGTCATGGACGGGGCCACCGACGCCGCGGTGGAGGAGAAGAAGGACGGCGCCCGCGAGCAGCAGGCCGCGGACGCGGCGGTGCAGGACGACGCGCCGCAGAGCGACATCGTCCCGGGCGATGCCTCGAAGGAAGACCTGAAGGACGACCTCCGCAGCATCCGCGGCTACGGCGAGGACCGCTGAGCCGGACGACGACTCCCGTCCGGAGCCAGGTGGGGGACGGGCTCGACGGACGGGAGTCGTCGGGGACGCCGGATCGACGTCATCCGCGCCGGCGAATGCCGGGGCCGGGTAGAAGAAGAGTACGCGCGGGCGGGCGGAAACGAGCCGGCTCTCAGCCGATGCGAAGACGGCGCCGAAGCACCTCGCGGAATCGCCAGGTCGCTTCCCTCAGCCGGTGCCGACGAGCGGCACGCGAGAGCGTCACCGCCCACCGGGTGAGGACCGTGGTCTCGTCCAGGGAGCGCGTCCTGTCGACCGCGTTGCGGCGCATCCGCGAGAGCTCGTCGGGGGCGAGGGATGCCGCCCGCACCAGCGTGTCGGTGAGGGCCTGCACGTCGCCCGCCGGGACCAACCATCCGGTACGGCCGTGGGCGATGAGTTCTCGGGGGCCGTACGGCACGTCGTAGGCGATCGGAAGGCAACCCGCGGCCATCGCCTCGGCGACCACGAGCGAGAACGCCTCCGAGCGACTCGTCATCAACAGGAATGACGCATCGCTCAGGGCCTCCCGCGCCGCGGGGTCGAACCCGCGCAGACGGATGCCGTCTCCGACGAGTCCCTCCAGTCGCGGGCGGGCGGGACCGTCCCCGTAGACGTCGAGCTCGAGAGACGGAGCGACCTTGCGAGCGCGGGTGACCGCGTCGATGGCGTCCTCCACGCGTTTGATGGGCTCCAGCCGGGCGAGCACGACGGCGTCGTCGCGGTGCCGCGCGGTGTCGACGCCGTCGACCGGCGCGACCGGATGCGGCACGACGGCCAGCAGCGGTGCGGGCCCGACCTGGCGACGGACGTCACCCGCCTGTCGGGCGGTGCAGAACACGACGGCGTCGAAGGCGCTGAGGCGCGAGAACACCTCCGCTCGCGAGGCGCGGATCGCCGAGCCGTCGTCGGTGAGGTGCGACCCGTGGACGACGTGCACCACGACCACCCCCGGGCGGCGGTAGCCGGCGGCGAAACGCGCCATCGCCTTGCTGTCGACGAGGACGAACGAGCGCTCGCCCGCGGTGAGCCGGTCCAGCCATGCGGCGTAGAGCTCCCGCACCCCGCGCCAGGCGGAGCGCGGCTGTCCGCTCGCGTCGCACGTGACGATCACGCGGCGCGGGCGGCCGGACGAGTGCGGGACGTCCCGGCGATCGCTCACGGCGAGCGTCCCGTCGTCGCGCACATGGTCGATCTGGCGGACGGCGCCGTCGGCATCCGTCCGGATCCGCCGGACCAGGATGCCGCCGGAGTATTCGCGTCGCGTGTCGGCGTCGTCGGACAGGGGGGAGAAGCCGGAGCCCGCCCCCACCGGCCGCCCGCGGAGATCGTTCTCGCGCAGCCAGTCCCACAGGTTGGTGATGCCGACGCCCTCCGCGAGGGCGCCGCGGCGCTCCACCTCCGCCGCGACAGCGGCGCGGTCGTCGCGGTCGTCGCACGTGAGCACGTGCACCGGGATGCCGCCGCGCTCGGCGAACAGACGGGACCGCTGCAGGAGCGCGGCCGTCAGACCGCCGTACTCGCTCGGGATCCCCCACGTCAGGACGAACTGGCGCCCGTGGGGGAGGATCGACCCCCGGGTCATCCGGCGTCGTCGGTGGGGATCTCTCCGGCCGCGATCGCATCGGCGTAGGTGCGGATGTCGGGGCCGGGCTCGTAGTCGATGAAGCGGTCCTTGATGCGCGCGTTGATCTGCGCGAACGCCTCGTCCGACGAGATCCCGTCGCTCTCGCGGGCGATCGCGACGACGGCCTCGCGCAACACGCCGTCGGCGTCGTCGAGGATCTTCTGCCGCGCCGGTTCGTTCCAGCGGATGTCCGAAATGTCCATGGCCTCACCCTAGGGCGGTCCCGGTGGCCGCGATCCCGGGGTTGCGCGCGGCGCGCGCGCGTGCGCGGCGTCGCCGTCCGCAACCCCGCCCGGCGCGCGGGCCGCGCACCGCAGGATGGACGGATGACGAGGGATGCCGTGGCAGCCGTGCGCACCGGGATGCGCGATCTCTCGTGGTGGGTGCGCGACTACGCCTTCGCCGTGCGCGCGCAGGCCCGTGCCATCCGGGGGCGGGGGATCGCGGCATCCCTCGCGGAGGGGGAGGGGCGGCCCATCGTCCTTCTGCCGGGGATCTACGAGACGTGGCGTTTCCTGGAGCCGCTCGCCCGCGTCCTGCACGCGCGCGGGCACCCGGTCCACGCCGTGGTCGAGCTGGGCGGCAACCGCCGTCCGATCGCCGAGTCCGCGGAGCGCGTGGGGGCCTTCCTCGTGGCGCACGACCTCCACGACGTCGTGCTCGTCGCCCACAGCAAGGGTGGGCTCATCGGAAAGCACCTCCTGGCCTTCTCCCCGGAGGGAGCGCGCGTCCGCGCGATGGTCGCCGTCGCCACACCCTTCGGCGGATCGCGCTACAGCAGACTGATGCCGACCCCCTCTCTTCGCGCGTTCGCCTCCGGCGACGCCACCATGCGCGCGCTCGCTGCCGCCGCGGAGGCGAACGCCCGGATCGTCTCGGTCTACGGCCCCTTCGATCCGCACATTCCCGAGGGGAGCGAGCTCGCCGGAGCGCGCAACGTCCGCCTCGCGGAAGGGGGGCACTTCCGTGTCCTCGCCGACCCGCGCGTGGTCGCGGAGATCGTTCGCGCCGCGGAATGAGCGGCCCGCGCCGGGGGGTCGGCATCCGTCCTCCGGCCGCGGCCTCGCCGTGCGGCGAGTATCAGGATGCCGAGCCCCTCCGACCCGGGGAGGTTCAGCGCAGCAGGACCGTGGCCTCGGGATCCTCGGCGACAAGGTCGCCGAGCGCCACGGCCGTCACCTCGACCGAGGCCAGGGTGGCGATCCCCGACAGGGTAGTCAGGAACGCGGTGTCGGCCGCGTCACGGCCGGTCGCGATGCGCACGAAGTGCGCGCGCGGCGCGAGGCGAGTGGCATCCACCACCTCCCACCGCCCCTCGACGAACGCCTCGACGACGGCGTGGAAGTCCATCGGCTCGAGCCCGGGGGCGAACACCGACACGAGTCGCGCGGGGATGCCGGCGGCCCGCAGCAGAGCGATGGTGACGTGGGCGTAGTCGCGGCAGACCCCGGCGCCTTCGCGCAGCGTGTCGAGAGCGGTGTCCGCGGGACCGCTTGATCCGGAGACGTAGCGGAGACGACCGGCGACCCGTTCGACGATCTCGCTGACCGCCTCGCGAGCCGACTCCGCCTCCACCGACGCATCGTCGGCCAATCGGGGGTCGTCGGAGGGGGCGTAACGGCTGGGCCGGAGGTATCGGACCGCGTCGAGATCGTCCGACGGGGCGGGGGTGGAGGGGCTGGACACGAGACCGCGATAGGAGACGACGGTGCGTCCGGGCGGCAGGAGCGCCCGGTGCACCCGGGTCCCGTGAGCGTCGCCGAGAGCGCTGGCCGTGACGTCGTGGCCGTCGGCGCGGACGGTCAGAATCTCTTCGACGGCCCATCCGTCGGCGGGCACGATCGAGAGGACGACGTCGGCTTCCCGCTCGACGTCGAGGATCAGCTCGACCCCGACCCGTGCCCTCACGCGGCCGCATCCGGTTCGAGAGGGGAGGCACGGGTGGCCGCCGCCTCGGGGCAGCACGTCCCACTGACGGCGCAGAGGTCGGCGACGGCGCACCGCATCCGTGTCAGGAACTGCGTCACCGCCGCCGTTTCGGACTCGCTCATCCCTCGCGTCGCCCGCATCATCCGGGCGTGCATGGCGGTGAGGGTGTCTCGGATCTCCTCATCGGCATGGGTCGTGCTCGTGACCACAACCTTGCGCCGATCGGACGGGTGCGGGTGGCGCTGCAGGTGCCCGGACTTCTCCAGACGGTCGAGGAGGGCGGTCATGGATGCCGTCGACACGCCGAGATGCCGAGCGAGATCGATCGGCGTCACCACGGAGCCCTCGGAGGCGGATCGCGTGAGATGGCGCAGGACGAGCAGTTCGTTCTCGCCCATCGCCATGGACTCCTGCGTGCGCCGACGCATCGCCATCTCGGCGGAACGGTACGCGCGCATGGCCTCCATGATCCGCGCACCGCGCTCGTCGTCGGCGCTGTCGCTGTACCAGTAGGACGGGGGCGAGGGCGTGTCGGTGTTCATCTCGCTCCTAATATCTCGCTTGCCTATTCGCTAGTCTACCTAGTAAGTTCATCCGTGAGCAACGAGCAAAGGGGTCACATCATGGCGAAGCTCTTCTACGGCACCACGACGGAGCCGATTCAGATCGACGACCGGCTGCTGGCGCATGTCAAGGTGGTCGTCGCCACCAAGCTCCGCCGCGGTGAGAGCTTCACCCTCTCCTGGGTCCACGGCGCGGATCAGCCCGTCGGCCGCTCCACGATCTGGCTGCAGCCGTCGATCCCGCTGCGCTTCGTCTTCGACTCCGAGCAGCCGGAGACGCTGGATCAGAACCTCCTCAAGCGCATGGCGAACGACGCCAACTCCTCGCGAGGCCTGAGCCTCGACATCGCCGTCGAGGAGCCCGCCGTCGGCGTCGCACCGACGCGGTCGAGCTCGCCGAAGAGCGCGTCCACGCGCTCACTCGCGCGCGCCGCCTGAACCATCTCCCCGCCGCCCGCGCGGGCGGCTCATCGAGGGCCGTGCTCCGCGCTCTCCGCTGCGTCATCCCCTAAGGAAAGATCCGCATGAACCCCGTCGCGTCGTGGGACCTGCCCACTGAGCCCATCTCCGTGATCACCGCCGAGGCGCCGGAGGCTGCGTCGTCCCACTGACGTCGTCCGGTGTCGTGGTGACATCGGATCCAGCGCCCTCGGTCCGGATCCGCACGATGGCGATGATAAAGATGACCGCTCCCACGCCCACGAGCGCGAGCTTCGGCTCGGTGGGGGAATCGGCCGGGAAGAACAGCGTGGGCACCGCGGCCACGACCGCCGCAACGCCGCTGAGCACCGCACCGAGGGGGCGCCGATATCGAGGCATCGCGTCTCCCCTCCTGCCGTCCGACCACCTCAGCCTAGGCGAGTGACGCGGGCGCATAGCGGGACTCGGCCTCGCCGTCCAGCACCCGGATCACGGTCACCGCGGCGCATAGCGTGACGGGACCGACGAAGGGAGCGCTGTGCTCACTCGAAAGACCCCCCTGTTCGTCTCCGCGGTTCTCGCCGCCTCGATCGCCCTCGCACCGGGGCCCCTCGCCACCGCGGCGGAGCGGGGCGCGCCGCAAACGCAGATCGTCGCGGACTCCTCTTCCGCCGTCGTCGGCGAGCAGGCCCAGCCCGACTCGGAGGCGGAGGCCGGGCGTCTCGCCTTCGTGCTGATCCCGCTGATCGGAGCGGCGGTGGTCGTCGTGGGAGCGATCGTGGTGATCTCGCGAGGTCGGCGTCGCCGGCGCGGGGATTGAGCCGGAGCGGTCCTCAGGGGACGATGTAGCCCGCCGCGCGGACCAGCGCGTACCACTCCGCCCGGGTGAGTGAGAGGTCCGAGCCCTCCGCCGCGTCGCGCACGCGCTCAGGCGTCGTCGTTCCCAGGATCACCTGCATCCTCGCCGGATGCCGCGTGATCCAGGCCACGGCGATGGCCAGAGGAGTCACGCGATAGCGGTTCGCGAGATCGTCGATCACCCGCGTGAGCTCGGCGTACTCGGGGTGGCCCAGGAAGACACCGCCGCCGCCCCGCGTGCCCTGCAGGGGAGACCAGGCCTGCAGCGTGATGTTCTCGATGCGGCAGTACTCCACGAGCCCGCCGCCGTCCAGGACCGCCGACTGGGGTGCCGTCTCCATGTTCGCGGCGAGGCCCTGGACGACCAGGGGCGCGTGCGCGATGGACAGCTGCACCTGATTGGCCACGATGGGCTGGCGGACCGCGGTGCGCAGCAGATCGATCTGCCGGGGCGTGTGGTTGGAGACGCCGAAGGCGCGCACCTTCCCCGACTGCTCGAGATGATCGAACGCACGGGCCACCTCGTCGGGCTCGACGAGCGCGTCGGGTCGGTGCAGGAGAAGGACGTCGACATAGTCGGTGCGCAAGGCCCGGAGCGATTCCTCGACCGAGGAGACGAGATGCTCGTACGAGAAATCGAAGTACGGGCCCTCGCGCACGATGCCCGCCTTCGTCTGCAGACGGATCTCGGACCGCTCGCCGGCGCTCAGCGACAGAGCTTCGGCGAACCTCGTTTCGGCCGAGTGCAGGGACTTCGCATAGATGTCGGCGTGATCGAAGAAATCGATCCCGGACTCACGCGCCGCGTCGTAGAGGGCGCGCACCTCCGCGTCGGTCTTGTCATCGATCCGCATCATCCCCGCCACGACATTCGGGACGGTGAGACCGGAGGGGCCGAGGGGAACACTGCGCATCACCCCACGCTAGCCGGGTGACGCCCGACCGCGGCCCGGTGTCAGCGTTCCGGGGTGTCGTCGGTCTCTTCCGAGCGTTCGGGCGAGGAGGGGGCGTCCGCCGCCGTCGGATCGCGCTCGACGGTGTGGGTGTCGTCGGTGCCGGTCTCATCGGTGCCGGTCTCGTCGAAGGCGAGCCCGTCGCGGGCGCCGCGGGGAGCGGCGCGGAGCAGTTCGTTCATCTCGGCCATGAAGCTGCCGAGCTGTTGTTGCTGCCAGCGGAGGTCCCGTGTGCGGTCTTCCGCGTCGCGGAGGACGCCCGTGGCGTGGTTCGTGATCGTGTCGGCGATCTTCTGCGCGCGGTCACGCGACTCGTCGAGGATCTCGCGGGCACGCACCTGAGCGTCGGCCTCGGTCCGCTGCGCCTGCGCGCGGGCGAGACGCTCGTAGTCGTCCGCGCGCGCGGCGATGCGTCGAGCGTGCTCGAGAGCGGCTTCGACCTGCTCGGTCGCGTCGGATGTGATGCGCTCGGCGTGGGCGACGGCCTGGTTGTGCAGCACGAGGAACTCCTGCTGCGCCTCGTCCTGCCGGCGTGTGAGGGACTCCTCGAACTCGAGTACCCGGGCCGTCATCTCGCGCACGTCGCGCTCCGCCTTGGCGCGGAGGTCAGTGGTCTCGCGCGACACCAGCGATCGCAGCGCCGCGGCGCCCTTCTCGGACTCCGTGCGGATGGCGAGGGCTTCGCGCTCCGCCTGCGACACCCGCTCGGCCGCGTGAGCGGCTTCTCTCTCGAGCCGTGCGGTGTGCGCGGTGGCCTCCGTCTCGACGCGGAGTCGGATCTGATCCGCGTCGTGCTGCGCCTCGGCGCGCAGGCGGGTCTGCTCGGCGAGCGCTTCTTCGCGGATGGAGGCGGCTTCGTCGTGGGCGCTCGCGAGCAGCCGTTCCGACTGACCCACCGCGTTCTGCACGAGGACCGATGCCTGTTCCTCCGCGACCCGGAGGATCGCATCGAACTGCTGACGACCCTGCTCCAGGTCATCGTCGCCCCGTCGAGCGGCAAAGTCGCTCGACAGCGCGGAGATCTGCGTCTCCGCCTCCGCGGCGCGGGCCGATGCCTCGCGCAGTTGCTCGCGGAGAGCACCGTTCTCCTCGGCGTGGCGGCGGGCCGCCTCTTCGAGCTCCTGATCGTGTTCCGCTCGCTGCTGCGCGAAGACCGCTTCTGCGCGCAGCTTGGCGTCGTGGGCGTCCTCGGCGCTGCGACGGAGCCGCTCGCCGAGCTCTCGAACGGTTTCGTCGACCGCATCGCGGTCGTAGCCGCGGAAACCGACGGGGAAGACGGGGCCGTCGTCTCCGTCGATCGACCTCAGGAGGGCATCGAGCTCGGTATCCGGTGTCGAGGAGTCGTCGACGCGGTCGTCGTCGGGACGATTCGGATCGTTGTCGGCTCGATCGGTCACGGGGTTCCTCCTCGGTGTTCGCGCCCCCTGCGCCTTCCGATTCAACCCCACCGGTCGTTTCGGTCGGAGGTGTTCGGGGGAGGTTCTCAGAGGATGCGCGGCCCGACAGCCGGGTGCCGTGGCCGGGGCCGCGCATCCAGGAATGAGCAGAGGTACGGGAGAGTGAGGTTCTGGGGGAGAGCCACTCGACGTCCGCTCGCTTTCACTCTGGCAGCCGCCATCGCGCAGGCCGTCGCGAGGGGCGGGTTTTTCATCCCCGGCTTCGCCTCGGGTCGGGGCATCCGCTCGCCTCCTGGGCGTTTCCCCGGCGGGCGTCATCGAGGGGCGGGCAGAGCGATGGTCCTTCGCGCGGCCCCCCGGCTCACACGACGACGCTCTCGCTCTGCCCGCTCGCCCAGCATCCCTCCCCGGGGAGAACCGACCCGCGGCGTCCGCGGTGAAATCACCCACCGCACGAGGGACATCACCCGTGCTCCGCGGGCCCGACGACGCCGAGACGGTAATGTTGCGGAGCCCGATCCAGGAGGACCCGATGACCGAGACCGTCGAACGGCCGACCGGCATCCTGCCGCCCCGCGTCGCGGGTCGGTCCGGGGTGCAGGCCGGAATCGGAGCCGGCGCCGCCTTCGTCAGTGCGGCGCTCATCTGGGTCTGCCGGGTGTGGGACCCGAGCGTCCACTACGTCAGCCAGCTCGGAGCAACGGGGATGCCGACCGCCCCCCTCTTCAACGCCGCGCTGCTGCTCCTCGCGATCGCCGCGGTGCTCGTCGATCGCGCGCTGCGGGGAGACGGCGGCCTCTATCGTGTCGGTTGGCCCGTGGCGACCACCCTCCTCCTCTGCGGCTTGTGCTTCGGTGTCGCCTCCGCCGTCACCTGTTCACCGGGCTGCCCGGTGCCCTTCACCGACGGGTCGCTGCCGCAGGATCTCATCCACATCACGTTCGCCGTCGTCGGCTTCGTCCTCGCGATCGTCGCCATGGGCCAGGTCGCCGCCCTCCGTCGGCGCCCGTGGATGAGGGCCGCGAGTGTGCTCACTCTCGTTGCCGTCGGTGCGACCGCGCTCACGGGGGCCATGATCGCGCTGTTCCGCGGTGACACGGTGCTCGGCGGCAACCTCGAGTTCACGGCGGCGACGCTGGCGATCACGTGGTTCGGCATCTTCGGATCGCAGGTGGCGATCGAGCACCGTGCGGCCGCGAGCGGGCGCCGAGGCCGCTGACGTGACGAACAGGCCCCCGCACCCTCGGCGGAACGCATCCGTCGCACTGAGGTGGATCCGGCGACTGTCCGGGATCCTGCTTCCCGTCGCGGCCCTTCTCGTCGTGGTGACGGTGCTGAAGGGCGCGGGGGTGCCGCTCACCGTTCCGGGCGTGCTGATCGCGATCGGCCTGCTCTTCGTCGTTCGATTGGCGATGGGGTGGTCGCGGCGCGGACGCCGCGACCACCCTGTCACGCCTCGCCGTCGCTCTCGATGAGTCCCCACGCGTGCGCCGCGCGGATGGCGCTCGAGCGGTCCGACACCTCGAGCTTGCGGTAGAGGCTCTGCAGCTGCGTCTTCACCGTGTTCGGGGAGACGACGAGAGCGCGCGCGATCTCGGCGATGGTCGAGGTGGGAGTGAGGTGCGCCAGCACGACCTGCTCGCGCTTGGTCAGGTGCGGCACGCTCACCGAGGACGCGAAGAACGACGCGCGCTCGGTGATCTCGGCGCGAGCCGCGGGTGACAGCATCCGGAGCACGAGGTGCCGATCCTCGGGGGCGACCGCGCTCCACGGCCCCCACAGGTCGTGCCGCGTGCTGAGCGCCTCCGCCCGCTGGACCGCGGTGCGGTGCGCGTCGACCCCGTTCAACCGGACATCGGCGACGACGCTGACCACCAGGCTTTCGAGAGCGGCGCGCGCGGACGGCTCGTGATGCAAGCCCCACTTGACGCTCATAACGAACGCCTCGTGCGTCCTCCCGGCGTACAGCTGCGAGAGCGCGATCGCCGGTGCCGTGGCGGGGGAGAGGGCGAACGGGCCCTCGAAGAGGGCGAGGGCCTTGCGGGCCTGCCGCAACGCGATGAGCACCTTCGCGCGGGCCGTGAGCATGTGGGTCGACTGGAAGTGCGAGGGCGGAGTGCTGCGCGCTCGTGCCGTCCACGCCCGCAGCAGACCGAGAGCATCGGATGCCGCGCCCGACAGGAGGAAGGACAACGCGTGCGCCGACGCGGCGAAGGGCCACAGCTCCCGTCCGCCCTGCGTGGCCGTCGTCGCGTCGAATCGCGCCCGGGCCGTCGCGGCGTCGCCGATCTCCAGGAGCAGCCACGCCTCGGCGATACGCATCCCCTCGCCCCACGGCGACGAGAACCACGGGTCCTCCCGGTTCTCCTCGATCAGGACTCGCGCACCGCGCACATCGCCCTCGAGAAGGGCGATGACGGCCTGTGCGCCACGGGCCCGCATCTGCCGAGCCGGGGGCGCCGCCCGCTCCGCGTGCCCCAGCGCGAGCGTGGCGTCGCGGAGTTTGCCCATGGCGAAGGCGGTCATGCCGACCTGGTACCAGCCCTCGTGGACGAGTTCGCCCTGGAGATCCCGGCGGCGGCGCAGGGCGTCGGACAGCAGGGCCGCGGCTTCGGTCGCGAGCGCGAACCGACCCGCGGCGCGAAGGAGGCTCACCCGGAGGATGAGCGCCTCCACGTTGCCGGCTGCAGCGCTCTTGGCGTCGGGGAGTCGCCCGAGAGCCCCGACCACGTGCGCGGGGGTCTCCGAGGAGATCGCCGTCTCGGGGTCGAGTGCCAGCAACGCGTCGACCACGCGCGGCTCGGTAGGAGCGCCCGTCCTCAGCGATGCGACGAGCCGGTCGAAGGTCTCCCGGTCGCGCGCCCAGATCTCAGGCCCGGATGCCCGCAGGACCCCGGCGAGAGTGCTCCACTGGCCGGCATCCGCGGCGAGGCGCCCCGCCAGGAGGGATTCCCCGCCCTCCACGAGATGCCCGAGGAGACGGAGCTGGGCGGCGGCGACGAGTTGCGGGCTTCGGGCGGTGATGTCGCTCAGCCACTGCGCCCGGATCGGCTCCGCGAGGGTGACGCGCATCGAGCCGGGCCAGACGAGCCCCGCGCTCTGCATCCGGGCGAGGAGGTCGCGCGAGAGGACGGTCGTGGTGTCCATGCCGATCGCCTCGGCGAGGGGTGCCGTGACGTAGGGCGCGACGGCGAGGAGTCGCATCTCGTCGGTCACCGGCAGGCCCAGTCGCTGTTCCATGTCGGTGGTGAGAGCGGAGACCGCGTATCGCGCGGCCGAGACCGCGTCGTCGTGCGTCCGCAGCGCCATCCCCTCCAGGCGCAGGTGCGCGCTGGCGAGCTGCCCCAGAGCGGGCCACCCGTAGGTGAGATCCACGAGGGCGTCGATGGCGGACTCGGACGATTCGACCCCGTTCAGCGAGAGGACGGTGGCCAGCTCGTCGCGTGTGATCCGCAGGTCTTCGGGCGAGATCACCTGCACGTCGAACTCCAGAGCCACGAGCGGGCTCTCCCACCCCGTCGACAGGCGCGTGGCCACGATGATGCGCAGGGCCGGATCGCTGCGCAGCATGCCCAGGAGATCCTCGGTCGAGAGCCCGGCATCCTCGGCGAAGTTGTCGACGAGGAGGATGTGGATCGGAGGCCCTGCGGCGAACGCGTCGAGGACGTCCGGGATGGATGCCGCTGCCGCGTGGGCTCCGTCGATCAGCTGCACGCCCCGCTCGGTGTCGTCCTCCAGTGACGTGGCGAACTGACGCAGCAGCGAGGTCTTCCCCACGCCGGCGGGTCCGCGCACGAGGACCACGTCCGCCGTCAGCGCCTCGTGCAGCCGCGCGAGGGTCGCCGCCCGAGGGGTCCAGAAGCGGCTCGTGCGACGATTCGAACGAGCGTTCGTCGGCAGCCTGTCCACATCGATGAGCATCGGTACCTCCAGTCCGGAACCCGGGTGCGTCTTCGACGGACACCCGTGCGTTCGACGAGTCGCCGACCACGCACGAATGATCCTGGGGGTGAGGCAGGGGTCGATCCGGACCGAACGGCGCTCTTTCATCCCTCTCGTCATCCCCTTCTCACCCCATGCGCATCACCCTTTCCGTCATCCCCCACCGCTCGGTGCGGACTCGCCCGTCGGTCGCGCGCGACCGGCCGTCCCGACGCCCTCGTCGAGCGTGCCTATGCTGCGGACGTCTCGACGGGGCTCGCCGTCGGGCGTGGAAAGGCGGACTCGAGTGGACATGCAGCGGGTGGTGCGCATCCTGCGCGCCTATTGGAAGGCGATCGTCGCGCTGACGGTCGCGGGTGGTCTCGTGGGTCTGGCTTGGAGTGCGGTGCAGCCGCGGGTCTACACCGCGGATGCCAGCGGCTACGTCGCGGCCGTCGCGTCGGACGGGTCGACCGGTGCGGCCCTGGCCGGGGATCAGCTCGCGCTGTCGAAGGTGAAGTCCTTCATCGACATGGGCTACTGGCGGAGTGTGGCGGAGACCGCGAAGTCCGATCTCGGCCTCCCGGACAGTCCGGAGGCGCTCGTGCAGCGTGTGAAGGTGTCGAACCCCGTCGACACGGTCAACGTCCGCGTCGATGCCACCGGTCCGACGCCGGAGTCCGCGCGGGATCTCGCCGAGGCGTGGATCCGCGGGATGACCGCGGAGGTCGATCAGCTCCAGTCGGGCGGAGGAGGTCAGAGTGCCGTCCGGCTCATCGCGGGGGACTCCGCGCGGTTGCCGACCGCGCCGTCTTCTCCGAACGTGAAGCTGGACATCGCGATCGGCGCGCTCGTCGGTGCCGTCGCGGGGATCGTCTTCGCCCTCGTCCGTCGAGCTTTCGACCGGCGGATTCGATCGGCATCCGACATCACCGGAACCATCGCCGCGTCGGTGGTCGGCATCCTCCCCGTCGACAAGGACCTGGCCTCGGGTCGCGCCGTGTTCTCCTTCGACGACATCCGTGACGGGCGGGGCTCCTTCGCCCACAAGGAGGCGATGCGGGAACTGCGGACCAACCTGCAGTACGTCGACGTCGACAGGCCCGCCCGGGTGATGGTGATCACGAGCCCGCTTCCGGGCGACGGCAAGTCGACGACGGCAGCCAATCTCGCGGTGAGCATCGCCGCCACGGGGCAGGCCGTCATCCTCGTCGACGCGGACCTGCGACGCCCGGTCCTCGGCGGCATGTTCGGCTTCTCCGACGACGTGGGCCTCTCGGACGTGCTGGCCGGTCGCGCGCAGATCGAACAGGTCGCCCATCAGGTCGACGAGAAGGGGAGCCTGTTCGTCGTCGCCGCGGGACGCACCCCGCCCAACCCCAGCGAGATGGTCGGCTCGCAGCGCATGCAGGCGCTCGTCCGCAAGCTCGCCGAGGACCTCGTCGTCATCGTGGACTCCCCGCCGACGCTCGCGGTCGCCGACGCCGCCGTGATCGCGAGCTGGGCGGACGGCGCGGTGCTCGTCGTCACGGCCGGTCGCACCACGGACGACATGCTGTCGCGCGCGGCGGAGAACATCGGAAAGACCCGGGGGCATCTCCTGGGGGTCGTCCTCAACCGGGTCCCGCTCCGCGGCGTCGACTCGAGCTATTACGGCGGTCGCTACGGCGGCTACTACGGATACGGCTCGCCCCGGGACGAGGGGCGCAAGCGGGGGCTGTTCGGTCGCCGACGCCGTGGCGCGGACGCCTCGATCCCCGCCGAGTCCGCCGGCGCCCGTCGACGTTCGACGGACGTGCAGCCCGAGAACGTCAGCGGGTTGCGGACGCTGGCGCAGCGGAGGACATCGACACGGGCCGAGGGTGAGTCGTCGAGTGAAAAAACGACGACGGTGGCCACTGTCGCGCCGCGCGCCGAGCGGCGACGCCGCACGACGTCCTGAGACGCTGCGCATGCGAAAGGCGCCGGCCTCATGGCCGGCGCCTTTCGCGTGTCTCGTCAGTGGGCGGTGTCGCCGGGGACGAGCACAGCCTTGAACGTCCGCGCGAGGATCGTCAGATCGCCCACGAGTGACCAGTTCTCGACGTAGAAGAGATCGAGCCGGATGGCGTCGTCCCACGCGAGGGCGGAACGACCGCTCACCTGCCAGAGCCCGCTCATACCAGGGCGAACCATCAGTCTCCGGTGAGCGTCGTCGTCGTAGAACTCGACCTCCGCGTCGCGCTGCGGCCGCGGGCCGACCAGGCTCATCTGGCCGGCCATGACGTTGATCAGCTGAGGCAGTTCATCGAGCGAATACTTGCGGAGCCATCGGCCGACCGGGGTGATCCGGGGGTCGTTCGCCACTTTGAACAGGGGAGTGCCCTCTCGTCCCTGCGCCGCGAGGAGTTCCTGCAAGCGCGCGTCGGCGCCGTCCACCATCGATCGGAACTTCAGCATGCCGAATCGCTGCCCGCCCTGTCCGATGCGGTCCTGGCGGTAGAAGACCGGCCCCGGGCCCGATGCCCGTACGAGGAGCGCCAGCACGAGGAAGAGCGGCGCGAGCAGGAGGAGGAGCGCGCCCGACCCGATGATGTCGAACGTGCGCTTGAGGATGCGCTGCGTCGCCGAGAACTGCGGGGTCTCGATGTGGACGAGGGGGAGCCCGGCGACGGGGCGGGTGTGAAGTCGAGGGCCCGCGACGTCGGTGAGGTTGACCGCAACGATGAGGTGCTCGCGGCCGGGATCCAGCCCCCAACCGATGCGCCTGATGTCCCGCGCTTCGAGCAGAGCCCCACCGGAGACGAGCACGCTGTCGGCCCGGAGATCCGACAGCCGACGACGCAACGCGTCCGCCTGGGCGTCGTCCCATGCCGAGCGGCTGTCGGCGGCGATCTCGTGCACTCCGACCACTCGCAGCCCCGCGGCCGGTTGCCGGGCCAGCTCCGCGGCGACGCGGGCATTCTCTTCGGCTCCGCCGACCAGGACCACGCGAGAACTCATCGCGCCGAGGCGGCGACGGCGGCGGAGCCACACTCTGCACACCGCGCGCCCCGCGAGCAGCGAGGCCGTCCCGACGGGGAGGCTGAGGAGGAAGTACCCGCGGGAGACGTCGGCGCCGGTCAGGTAGGCCACGATCGCCACGCCCCCGAACAGCTGGAAGGATGCCGCGAGGATCAGTCGGTACTCGAGCACCCCGTACCCGATGCTCCGCGGGAGACGGGATCCCCAGACGGTGAGGGCGCCGAACCAGCAGACGGTGAGGATCAGCGACAGGGTCGTGTAGTCCACGGACGACGAGGCGACATCGACGGGATGAGGCCCGAGCCAGAGGACCTGTGACCCGAAGACGGCCGCCGCGACGACCGTGAGATCGATCGCTCCGAGGAGCCGTGCGTATCGGCGTGGCCAGGGTCGGGGGTGAGAAGGCTCCGCCGTGGTGAGGTGGGTTGTCGGTCGAGGTGAGTCGATAAGTGAGACGGAAGGATTCATCTGTGCTCCGCGGACCGCGCCCCGAGGTCCTGAAGAAGCCGTCGGCCGGGCATGGATACGACGGTGGGCGCGGGAACTGTCCCATCGACGTCGGGATCGACGATGCCGCTGCCGACCCGCTCGGCAGGGGTGAGGTATCGCCGACGTCCGCGGCAGCCCGCAGGAGCGATGGGAGACCGTCCGTGCGGGCGGGCGCCGCCGAAGGGTGTGTCCGGATCGCTCCGTCGCTCACCCTGTCGGACGTCTCGCTCACCACCCTCCGAGAGGCGGGCTCCGCTGGGCCGAGGAGCACCACAGCATGTTGACATGTTCATGTGAGCGTGGGCGGCCGATCAAGCTGGAACCATGAGCGAAGCGCCCGACCCCTGGACCGAATTCGCGCGAGAGCTCGGAGTGCGTCTTCTCCGCGCTCGCGCGGAGAAGCGGATGTCGCAGGAGCAGGTCGCCCATGCGGCCGGGCTCGCGACCTTCACGTACCGGAAGCTCGAGAAGGGCGAATCGAACCCGGGCACGGCGGCGAACCCGCGGCTTCGCACCCTGGTCTTCCTCGCGGAGGTGCTCGACATCCCGCTTCACGACCTCGTTCCACCGCCGCCGGGGGGTCTCGCTCCCGGTCGTTGACGGCGGTGTCGGAGGTTCGGGTCAGACTTGCTTCGTGCCCACCCACGTCCGGTCCGCCCACTCGGGCGGTCCTCTGAGAGAGGTGCGCGCCATGACCCGATCCAACGCTTTCCCGTCCGACCCCCACACCTGCATGTACGACTGGTGCTCCACCGAACACGGACGCACCGTGCACGCGCTCGACGAAGATCACCGCAGCGTGGGGTGCGCCGTCACCGTGCGCGTGCGGAACGCGGCCGAAGACGGCGAGGGGCGTTTCGAGGAGTGGGAGGTCGGACTGCTCCGGAGGTCCTCCGATGAGGAGACGTGGTTCGTCGTCGAACGCCCGGGTGACGCATCCATCGCTCTCTCGCGAGATGCCGCGAGGGCGTTGAGACGAGCCATCGATTCCGACCGGAATCTGCGCGGGTTCTCTGCGACGGGTGACTCAGGGGAGTGACGTCGCGCGTCCGGCGACTCGCCGGTCGTGGGCGTACGTCCACACCGCGGCTCCCGCGTACAGCACGCACAGAGGCAGCGCGACAAACAGCATGCTCATGATGTCGGAGGCGGGTGTCACCACCGCGGAGAACACGACGATCACCACCAGCGCGATCCTCCATCCGCGGATGATCGCTCGGGCGCTCAGGACGCCGGCGGCATTGAGAGCGATCAGCGCCAGCGGAGAGACGAACGACAACCCGACGCCGAGAATGAGCTTCAGGAGGAAGTCGAAGTACTGACCGGCCGTGAGCATGGTCGTCGAGGCGGCCGGGGCGAAACCGGCCAACAGACTCACCACGTGGGGAACGATCGTCCACCCGAACCCCACGCCGATGAGGAAGAGAGGCACGGCCGCGCACACGAAGCCGATCCCGATGCGACGTTCCCGCGAGGTGAGGCCCGGCACGAGGAAAGCCCAGACCTGCCAGATCCACACCGGCGCGGCCAGGACGATGCCCAGCGTCAGCGCGATTTTGAATCGGAGGTCGAATGCTTCGCCGAGACGCGTGAAGTTCAAGCTCGTCACGGACGGGCCCTGCACGTGAGCGAGAGGATCGGCGACGGCGGCGATGACCGCGTCCGACAGGAAGAACCCGATCACACCGCCCACCAGAATGGCGGACGCAGTGATCACCAACCGACGTCGGAGCTCCGAAAGATGGGAGAGGAGGGGCATCGCCCCTCCTCTCCCATCCCGTCGGGCCGGCTCCCGTCGACGTCGCTTGCGATCGTCGCGGCTCACGCGTGCGTCGAAGGGTCCGGGTGACCGGTCTCCGCGTGCTCGGTCGGCTGAGACGAGGTGGAGGGAGCGTCGTCGCCGCCGTTCTCGGAAGCTCTGCTTTCGGAGCGGAGAATCCGCACGGACTCGCCGACGCTCTTCGCGAGGCCGGGCAGCTTGGCCGCCCCGAACAGGAGGAGAACCACGGCGAGGATCAGCAAGAGGTGCCATCCGGAGAACGCGTTGCCGAAGATGCCCATGGCGGAGTCCTTTCGAGTGGCCGTCGTGATTCCCATGCTCCGCCGCTCGCCCGCGCAGACGGGCGTCGCCCAGGCACAATCGCCCGACCATCGCACCGACTTCACCCTGGCGCGTGGTCCGGGTCTCGTCAGGGGGCGGAAACCCACCGCGCTTTACTGGGAACGCCCGCGCGACGACTTCTCCCGCCGCGCGAGGCCCGGCGAGGGGACACCATGACTGCGAGGAGCGACCGACTGGTGATCGTCTGCACGGCGAACGTGATCCGATCGCCCTTCGTGGCAGGCCTGCTCGCCTCGCGCATGCCCTCCTCTCTCGAGCAGCGGCTCATCCTCGACAGCGCGGGCACGATGGCGCGTCCGTCCATCCCCGCTGACCCTCGGGTTGTCGCTCTCGGGCGTACCTACGGCCTCGATCTGGATCCCCACCGCTCTCGGCGACTGGATGAGGGAGTCCTCCGCACCGGTGACACCGTCCTCACCGCTGAGCGCGCGCACAAGCGGGTCGTGCTCGATCTGCGGCCCGACCTCATCTCATCCGTCTTCGCCCTGCGTGAATTCGCGCGTCTGGCTGAAGCGGTCCAAGGGAGGGCGTCGAGCTGGGCGGGTCTCGTCCAGGCGGTGTCGCGAGCTCGTCTCACGGTACGGCGGACGCACGACGAGGACGACGACGTCGTCGACCCCGTGGGCGGGCCCGACGCTGCCTGGCTGGCGTTCGAGCGCCAGGCGACGCAGGCCGTCTCGACGATCCTGAGCGTGGTCGCCACACTCGCCCCACCGGTCCATCCGGAAGGGAGCGCGGCGCCGATCCTGACGCGTCGCGAGTACCGGCGGTCGCGGGAGTTCTCCGTGCTGGATCGCCGCTCGACGCGGAAGGGCTGACATGTTCGACTTCGGATTCGACAAGATGATCGTGGTCGCCGTTCTGGTCGGCATCATCCTCGGCCCCGAGCGGTTGAGGGAACTCCGGCGTGCCCTTCCTCGACACCTCGGCCGACTTCACGAGCTCTACCAGCAGGGCCGGGCGCAGGTCGTCGACGAGCTCAACGAGTTCGCCCCCGACTGGCGGGAATACGATCCGCGGCAGCTGCATCCGCGGCGCATCCTCCAGGACCTCAACGCGGCAGCGGCCGCCTCGGCGGTCGAACGGGCGACGTCGAGAGGCGGTCCGGGTGAACCGAGCGGTCGACTCGACGATGCGCACGAGGTGCACGGGCACGGCGTCCCGGAGTCAGCGGGCTCCGCGCATTCGGCGCTCGCGGACGACGACGGTGCAAGGCCCGACCCCGCTCCACCCGGGGCATCGGGCTCGACGCCGCGCATCCGGCTCGAGGGTTCGTCCGCGTCCGAGGGCGAGGCGGACCGGGACGGGTGATCGGGCGCCCCGTGCCACCGCGCGGCGCAGAACCCCCGCGCTGACCGGCCTCAGTGCGGTCGAGGACGGGTCAGAGCCGGGCGGGTCGTCGCAGGGGCCCGCCCGTCGACGGGAGGCGAGTCCCCTCCTCGGACTCCGCGCGGGCGATGACCCGGCCCAGTCCGATGCCCGTTGCGAGAGCGACGATCACCCAGATGGACGCGGCGATGATGGCGACGATGAGAGCGATCATGGGACTACTCCTTCGGAGTCCGCCCACCGGTCGGTGGTGCGCTCACCGTACCGCCTTCGCCGGTGAGACGTCACGTGCGGCGCGCCGTCTCGTCATCGAGGTCGGGAGAACGTCTTCCGCACGATGCGCAGCAGGCCGAGGAAGCCGAACAGGCCGATGACCGCTCCGAGAACGGCGAAGAGGGTGACGGAACCGCCCAGAAGCGGGCCACCACCCGAGATGACCAGGACGACGGCGATCACGACGGCGGCGATCGACACGAGCGTCGAGGCGACGTCTGCCGTCACGCGTCCGAGGATGCCGCTCACGTCGCTGCCGTCATCGCTGCGCAGGGTGACCCCGATCGCCCCCTTCTCGACACCCGAGAGCAGGGCGTCGATCCGCTGCGGCATCCGCTCGAGGCGCGCCAGGTTGATCACGCTCTGGGCCTGCAGGTCCGTGGCCATGCGCTTCATCGAGAGCGTCCGACGCAGCAGGGTCGGCATGAGCGGCAGGGCGCGGCCCACCATGTCGAAGTCATCGACGAGGACCCGGAGACACCCCTCGAGGGTGGCGAAGCTGCGGAACGCCGACGCCAGCTCGCCGGGGAGGGCGATGCGGTGCTGGCGGATCACGTCGACCATCCGCGTGAAGATCGATCCCTGGCCGTCCGTGCGCAGGTGCTCGGTCGTCAGGACGATCCCGACGTCGTGACGGAAGGCGTCCAGGTCGAGGTCGTCGGGCGGGTCGACGATCAGCAGCAGCGCGTCGGCTGCGGCGACGTCGTTCTCGCTCAGCGCGGCGAGCAGGAGCGCCGTCAGGTGCTGCCGTCGACTGCGTTCGATGATCCCGACCGCCCCGAAGTCGATCATCCCGAGGGTGTCGTCGTCGGTGAGCAGGACGTTGCCGGGGTGCAGATCGGCGTGGAACACGCCGTACACGAGGATCTGCTCGATCACCGTCGACATCAGGGTCTGGGCGAGCCGGTCGCGATCCTCGGGGGAGAGCGACGCGAGCCGCACGGCGCTGTCGCTGAGCGCGGCGCCGCCGACCAGCTCCATCGTGAGCACGCGCTGATTTGAGGCCGCGGCGAAGACGCGCGGGGCCGTGACGACCCCGCGCCGATCGGGCTCGGCCCGGTCGATGAGATCCAGGGTGGAGCGGATCATCCGCGTGTTGCGGGCTTCGATGCGGTAATCGAGCTCTTCCAGAAGAGTGCCCGTGAACCCTCGCGCGACCGACTCGATGCGCAGGTCGCGGCCCACGCGGGTGCGCATCTCCGCGCGATGGGCGAGACGGCCGATGATGTCGGCATCCGCCTCCACCTGGGCTCGCGCCGCGGGGCGCTGCACCTTCACGACGACGGGCGTGCCGTCGTGGAGATGGGCGCGGTGCACCTGCGCCACGGATGCCGCGGCAAGGGGGACCGGGTCGACGTCGGCGTAGATCTCGTCGATCGAGACGCCGAGGTCGTCTTCGATGACGGCGCGCACGGTCTCCCATGGGAGGGTGGTCGCGTTCGTCTGGAGCGAGGAGAGGGCCGTGAGGTAGGGCTCGGGGATGAGGTCGCGACGTGTGGAGAGGACCTGCCCGAGCTTGACGAAGCTGACGCCGGCATCGTTGATGGTCGCCACGATCGCGTTCGCGCGCTCTTCGGTCGTGCTGAGCTGTTCTTCGACCCGTGAGCGACCGCCGTGGAAGAGCCATCCGACTCCGTGCCGTGAGGCGATGGCGAGGATCTCGAGATACCGGCGGGTGCGCTTGCGCTGACGCAGCGCGGCGCGCACGAGGTCGATCGGGTTCGGCAAGGGCCGCGTCGGGAAGATCGCCTCGCTCGCGACCAACGCCGCGACCCCGAGGGCGAACACCCACGCGAGGGAGAGGACGATCAGACCGATCCAGAGCCAGACGTCCGCCGCGGGGACGGGTGCCGTCGCCTCGGTCAGACCGGTCTGCCGAAGGGTCCACTGCGCCGACGGCACACCGAGGAAGAACACCAGCAGACCGACGATGATGCTCCGCGGCCATCCGACCGCGGTGCCCAGGATCCGTCGCGCGACGAACCCGACGAGCACCGCCGACACGACGGCGGAGATCGAGATCAGGATGGTCGCCCCCACGGGGCTCAGCGTAGCCGCCCGTTCAGCCGAGCACGGGGAGGGCGCAGGAGGGGCAGCGCCACCACGCGTGATTCCGAGTACCGTGCGGCTGCGTCGTGATGCTGCAGGAGGGACACTGTGGCGCGAATCCGGCCATCACGTCGTCGTCGTGGGCAGAGATGCCGGGGACCGGGCGGAAGACGGACGTGATCATGGTTCCTCCTGTGGGGAGCATTCTTGCATGCGCATGCGCGCGCGAGGTCGTCATCCACACGGGCGACGTCATCCCCCGAACCGTTGCGCCAGCGCGCCGATGACCGTTCCCAGATCACCCGCTCGGTCGATGGATCCGACCACCACGGCGACGAGGGGGAAGACCGTCACGACGAGTGCGACGACGATGGCCGACGCGGCGAGTGTCCAGGCCGTCGCGGTGCGCCGCCGGGTGGCGGAGCCGACGAGCAGGGCGAGCACCAGGACGGACCCCAGGATCGTCGTCACGGAGACGGCGAGCACGGGGAAAGGGATGAGGCCCGCCGTGCTCGCGGTCGCGCCGGCGAGCACGCCCACGAGGGGCAAAAACGCCAGCAGGGCGATGAGGACGATGGCGACGGCGGAGATGAGCGCAGCGACGGCACTGCGGCGAGAGCGGATCAGGGTGCCGCTCGACAGGGAGCGGGACATGGGGATTCCTCCTCGGGATGTCTCGGAGATCGTGATGAGAGTCAGGAGCGGAGTTCGCGCAGGGTGCGACGCGCCCGCTTCTTCGCGGCGCGAGCCGCCTTCTCGGCGGTCTTCTTGCGTCGACGCCGGGCCCGGGGGTCGTCCCAGAGCCGCACGATCTGGTGGCCGACGGACTCGCGCTTCTTCACCTGGACGCGCGTGGCGCGGGTCCCCGCGACGTAGGCCACGAGGGCGACGACGCCGATCAGGATGAACTTGTTGCGCATGGCATCCTCCTTCTGCACGGGGCCCGGAGCCGGAGCGCACCGAACCGTCACCAGGGAGACGTGTCGGACCGCCCATTCGTCACGCCGAGGGGGATATTCGTCGGATCGGCGCTCGGGAACGGTCGATCCGAGGTCGTCGGACAGCGGGGTCGCGCAGGCGCCGCGCCCCGCGTCACTTCCTGATCCGATACGACGAACGCCCCGACCTAGGGCCGGGGCGTTCGCGGGTGTATCGGGTCAGGGGCGACCCATGCCGAAGTACGACCACCCGGCGGCGCGCCACGCGACGGGGTCGAGACAGTTGCGACCGTCGACGATCACACGCCCTCGCGCGAGCGACGCGGCGTGCTCGGGCGACAGCTCGCGGCGGTACTCGTCCCACTCCGTCACGACGATGACGGCGTCGGCGTCGCGGAGCGTCTCATCGAGATCGGCTTCGTAGTTCAGCTGGGGGTGGATGCGACGTGCGTTCTCGATGGCCGCCGGATCGGTGAGGGTGACGTGCGCGCCGAGGCCGTGCAGACGGACGGCGACGTCGAGTGCGGGCGAGTCGCGGATATCGTCGCTGTGCGGCTTGAAGGCCGCTCCCAGAACCGCGATCTTCTTCTCGAAGACGCTGCCCCCGAGGGCGTCCGTCGTCAACTCGACGGCGCGATCGCGGCGGCGGAGGTTGATCGCGTCGATCTCGCGGAGGAAGGCGACCGACTCCCCGCGGCCCAGCTCCTCTGCGCGCGCGGAGAAGGCGCGGATGTCCTTCGGGAGGCATCCGCCGCCGAAGCCGATGCCGGCGCCGAGGAAGCGGCGGCCGATGCGCGCATCGTGTCCGATGGCGTCGGCGAGGGTGGTCACGTCGGCGCCGGTGACCTCGGCGATCTCGGCGATGGCGTTGATGAAGCTGATCTTGGTCGCCAGGAACGCGTTCGCGGAGACCTTGACGAGCTCGGCCGTGGCGTAGTCGGTGACGATGAAGGGCGTGCCCTTCGCGATCGACGGGTGGTACACCTCGCGGAGGACGTCCGCGGTGCGCTCGCCGTCGGCGGTGGGCGCTCCGTCCTCGGAGGGGACTCCGGCGACGAGTCGGTCGGGGTCGATGGTGTCCTGGACGGCCCAGCCTTCGCGCAGGAACTCGGGGTTCCAGACGAGGACGGCGCCGCGGTCCGCGACGCGCGGGGCGAGGCGGGCCGCCGTGCCCACGGGGACCGTGGACTTGCCCGCGACGATGTCGCCCTCGCTGAGGTAGGGGAGGAGCCCGTCGACGGCCGCGTCGACGTAGGTCAGGTCGGCGGCGTGCCCGCCCGCCTGCTGCGGCGTTCCGACGCCGATGAAGTGCACCTTGGCGCCCTGCGCCGCCGACATGTCGGTGGTGAACGACAGGCGTCCCGACGCGATGCCCTCCGAGAGGATCTCCTGCAGACCGGGCTCGAAGAACGGCGCCTCACCCTTGGAGAGCGCGGCGATCTTGCGCTCGTCGACGTCGATGCCGACGACCTCGTGCCCGATCGACGCCATCGCCGCCGCGTGCACGGCTCCCAGGTACCCGCAACCCACCACAGACAAACGCACGATCAGAGCCTTTCAGATTCACGTCGACGCGACACGGTGACACCGGTTCGCGGACCCGCGAGGGAGCGCAGGATTCTCACGCGGCCGTCTCGCCCGGCGCCAGGGCGGCGCGGGCGGTCTTGCCGAGGATGACGAAGTCGCCGAGCAGGGTCCAGTTCTCGACGTAGGAGAGGTCGAGACGGACCGATTCCTCCCACGACAGCGAGGACCGCCCGCTGACCTGCCAGAGTCCGGTGATACCCGGCTTGGCGAGGAAGCGGCGGTGGACGTGGTCGGCGTAGACCGCCACCTCGGAGGGCAGCGGGGGACGGGGACCGACGAGCGACATCGAGCCGCCGATCACGTTGAACAGCTGGGGGAGTTCGTCGAGGCTGAACTTGCGCATGATCCGTCCGATCGGCGTGACGCGCGGGTCGTTCTTCATCTTGAAGAGAACCTCGTTGCCCGCGTCGCGCTCCTGCGCGGCGAGCTGCTCGAGGAGATCCTCGGCGTTGACCACCATCGAGCGGAACTTGATCATCGTGAACTCGCGGCCGCGGAACCCGATGCGCGTCTGACGGAAGAAGATGGGCCCATCGCTCGACAGGCGCACGGCGATCATCAGGAAGACGAGCAGCGGGCTCAGCAGGATCACGCCCACCGACGCCGCGACCAGGTCGACACTGCGCTTGAGGAAGCTCTGGCCGCGCGAGAACTTCGGCGTCTCGACGTGGATGAGGGGAAGGCCGGCCACCGGGCGCGTGTGCAGGCGCGGGCCGGCGATGTCGATGATGCTCGGCGCCAGCACGAGGTGCTGCCGGCCGGCCTCCAGGCTCCAGGAGATCTGCTTGACCTTGTCGGCCGGCAGGTCGTCGGCGCTGGTGATGGCGACCGTGTCGGCTCCCGTGACCTGCAGCGCGCGGGTGACGTCTCCCACGTGACCCATCACGGGAATGACGGTGCCCGGGATGACGTCGGCGATCTTGCCGTTGGGGACGCAGGCGCCGACCACCCGGTATCCGGCGCTCGGCGTCCGCGCGAATTCGCGGGCCAGCTGCGTGACCGAGGGAAGGGACCCCACGAGGAGGAGGTTGGCCGAGTAGAGTCCGCGCGAGCGCTGCGCGATCAGCCACTGACGCCACATCCATCGCGTGAAGATGAGGACCAGGATGCCGAGGGGCAGGCTGATGAGCAGGTACCCGCGAGCCACGTCGATCTGCGTGAGGAAGGCGATGATGGCGACCGTGCCGAAGAGGCGGAAGCTCGCATCGGCGATGCGCACGTACTCCGCCGAGCCGGTCCCGATCACGCGGTCGCTGCGCGAGTCGACGAACGACAGCGCCCACATCCAGGTGACGATGAGGATCGCCGAGAAGACCCAGTACGACAGGTCGCTGATCCGGCTGTCGCGTCCCGCGGCGACCTGGACGTTGCCGAGGCCGAACCAGAGCAGCTGCGTCCCGTAGACCACCCAGATCAGGGAGAAGAGGTCGGTGATGGCCAGATTGCGCCGATAGCGACGCCGCCACGGGTCGCGACGGTACATCGGCGCGGATGCCGCGGTTTCTCTCGGGCCCGGTTCGTCGAGGGCGTCCGCATCGGAGGATGCGGCGCTTACCTGCAGGTCAGACGTCACGGTGTGCAGCTCCTCCCCCCGCCGGCGAGCATCTCGGCTTACCCCGTGAACGATAACAGGCCAATGTCACCCGATAAGTCACCCTGCGTCTCTTGTCACGAGGCTGAAACACCCTGGTCGTCATCCGATAACTCACCCATCGGGTGAAGCCCCGGGCGTGTCGTACGACTGCGCGTCGACGGTCCAAGCTGGGGGAGTCCTGCTCGCGCGGTGGCCCCGGTGCCCCTCGTCGCCTACACTCGGGCAGCGGATCGGCCGACGAGGCCGTCGCGAGATCACGCCCGCGCCGCGGGACGGATGCCCACCCGCCGCCCGGAGGAACACGATGAGCCGCGTCCCGCCGCCCCTCACCGGCGTGCGGCGCGAAGGATCGGCCGGTCTCATCGCGGCGATCGCCATCGCCGCGGTGCTCTTCGTCGCCGTGGCGGCGATCTTCGCCTTCGCTCTGCTGCGGCCCGTCGGGGACCCCGCCGCGATCGATGCGGTCGCGTCGCCGTCACCGTCCTCCTCCCCGATCGCGACGGAGGAGCCGAACCCGACACCCACATCGACGCCGACCCCGTCCGCCACCCCGACGACGCCGAGTCCCCCCGTCTCGCCCGCCGCGCAGGTGTGCGAGGGGGCTCCGACGCTGCTCAGCATCTGGGCGCACCCCGACGACGACATCATCTTCGCCAACCCGACCCTCTCGGATGCGATCGCCGCGGGGGAGTGCGTGCGGACCGTCTTCGTCACGGCGGGCGACGCGGGCAAGGGCATGGAGTACGTGCAGGCGCGGGAGCTCGGCATCCTGCGCGCCTACAACGCCATGCGCGGGCGGGAGGGACTCTGGCACGCCGACGAGATCACCCTCGACACCGGCCTGCACATCCGCCGGCTCAGCCCCGACGGTGACGACCGCATCTCGGTGACCTACGTGCGCCTGCCCGACGGCAACATCACGGACGGCGGTTTCGCCGCGACCGGCTTCGCGACCCTGAGCAAGCTCTTCGACGGCTCGCTCGCCTCGCTCGCGCCGGTGGACGGCGGACCCGCGATCGACCGCGACCACCTCGTCGCGTCGCTGCGCGAACTGGCCGACGCGGTGCGGCCGACGCGCACCCTCACGCACATCCCCCGCGGAAGCGCATTCGCGCCCGGGGATCACCCCGACCACTCGGTCGTGGGCTCCCTGGTGCGGGACGCCCTGTCGTCCGATGCGACGGTCGCTCCCGGCATCCGCTACTTCGTGGGATACCCCTCGGAGAACCTGCCCCGCAACCTGGACGGCGCGGTGCTGGACGCCAAGGTGGACACGTACCGGATCTACACGCAGCAGGACAGCGTCATCCGCTGCGCCGATCGCGGCAGCTGCCTGAAGACGCGCAAGTTCGGCGAGTGGCTGCAGCGGTCGTACCCGAAGACCGAGGCCGAGCTGCAGCTGGGGTGATCAGTCGTCCGTGGCGAGCGCGTCCTCGACGGCCGCACGCGCCTCGCGCTCGGCGATGATGTCGACGAAATCCTTCACGGGCGCATTCGCGTACTTGTCGACCGCGGCGACGGCCTCGTCGTGGACGACCTTGTGCGGAGCCTCGGGGAAGCGGTCCTGCACCCGCCCCTCGACACCCGCGATCGTCTCGGCCTTGTCGAAGCCGTCCTGGCGCTGCGTCATGTCGGCTCCTCAGTGCTCGTAGGTGCCGTGCAGGATGGCGCGACCGGTCGTCTTGAACGCCAGGTTGAACGACACCACGGCGGGGCTCGCATCGCGGTCGACGCCGAGGGATTCCTCGCCCACCGCGTGGACGACGAAGAAGTAGCGGTGGGGCTGATCGCCCTGCGGGGGCGCGGCGCCCATGAAGCCGGCCTCGCCGCCGTCGTTGCGCACGTGGAACGCGGCGCCGGGCAGGTCGCCGGCGGAAGCGCCGGTGGTGAGCTCGTGCACGTCGGCGGGGATGTCGACGAGGACCCAGTGCCAGAAACCGCTCGGCGTCGGAGCGTCCGGATCGAAGCAGGTCACGACGAACGACTTCGTGCCCTCCGGCGCCCCGGACCACCGCAGGTGGGGGGAGGTGTTGCCCTTCTCGGCGACCTGGTCGTCCTTCAGGGGCTGCCCGTCGGTGACGTCGTCGCTGACGACGTCGAACGAGGCCGTGGCGGGAAGCAGCGGGTACGGATCGGGCGTCTGGGGGCGGGTGAGATCGACCATGCTCGGCACGATAGGACGCGGCGGTGACGACTCGGCAGGGCTTGCGTGCGCGACCGGGGGAGGTTAGCGCTCAGGGTGCCAGAGCGAGGAGGGAACGGGCGGCGTCGTGGCATCCGTCCGGGGTGGGCAGGCCGTAGTCGACCTCGATCACCTCGCGCAGATCCGCGGCGAGGTCGTCCACGCTCGGTTCGACCTCGAGGGCTTTGAGGATCGGGAGTATCAGGTCGTCGTACTCGTCGTCGGGCCACCCCGGACCGATGAGGTGGACGCCGATCGGGTCCCAGTCGTTGAGGACGGCGCGCACCCGGAGGGCGATGGGCGACAGAGACCGCGGCGGTGAGGACGTCTGCATGACGGAGAGTGTCGCGAGCGTCCTTAGGTGCCGGCTGAGCATCGGCCATGGACCAGGTGGGCTCACCGACGCCGGGCCTTCACCCGCGGGATGATCGAAAGGTCGAACGGTTCGCTAAGTCCCTGACGTCGCGCCGACGCGGGGTTTCGCGTGCGGTGAGCGACGCGCTTCGCGGTACCGTCGACATACGCCTGAGGGCGAGGGGGAACCCGCACATCCGTCGCCGGGGGGCGCAGCACAGGACGGAGTCGCCGTGAGTGACATCGACGAGCCATCGGGCACCGAACCCGCGCGGGGCGACGGGTCGGGCGGCGCCGCGAACGGCGGGGCGGACAGCCGCCGGCCGAAGGTGTCGCGTCGCGCCCTGCTCCTCGGCGGCCTGGCCGTGGGCGGCCTGGCCGCGATCGGCGGCGGCGCCCTCGTCTACCGCGACCTGCGACGTGCCGACGGTCCGGACGGGACGTGGGTGAAGCTGAGCCCGATCGTGCCCCTGCCCCGCGACGCCCCGCGCGACGCGTCACCCGCCTTCGAGGAGCCCGGAGCGGACACCACCGTCGCGGTGTGGGCGCACGCCGACGACGACATCATCTTCGCCAATCCCCATCTCGGCGAGCTGATCTCGTCGGGTGCCACGCTGCGCACGATCTTCGTCACCGCCGGAGATGCGGGTCGCGGACTCGGCTACGCGGAGCAGCGCGAGGCCGGGATCCGCGCCGCCTACGACGAGATGCGCGGCAGCACGGCGCCGTGGGACACACGGCAGATCACGCTGCTCAGCGGAGCGCGCGTGACGCGCTTCGTCCCATCCGACGATCCTCGGCTGTCGATCACGACGCTCCGCCTGCCGGACGGGAACCTCAGTGCGAAGGGGTTCCCCAGCACCGGGGATGCCGGGCTCACACAGCTCATCAACGGCATCGTGCCCGCGCTGGCGCCGATCGACGACGGCCCCACCCTGGACGCCAGTCGGCTCTCGGACACGATCGCGGAGCTGATCCACGCCGGTCGACCCGACCGCATCACCACGAACATCCCGCACGAGAGCGCGTTCGCCCGCGGTGACCACCCCGATCACTCGTGTGTCGGTTCGCTCGTGCGCGCCGTCGCGCCGACGGTGGGGGTGGATGCCGCGGCGGTGACCTACTACATCGGCTACCCGTCCAAGCGGCAGCCGGTGAACGTGATCGGCGCCCCGCTGGACGCGAAGGTCGGCGTGTACCAGGTCTACGCCGCGAAGGACCCGGTCGTCACGTGCGGGGACGCGGCGGCGTGCCTCGCCCAGCCCGGTTTCGGTCAGTGGCTCCGTCGCTCGTACGGCAAGACCGAGGACGAACTGCAGCTGTCGTGAGACACGAACGCCGCCCGCGGGAAGCGGGCGGCGTTCGCTCTGCCGGAGGCGGACCCAGGACGGGGCGCGAGCGGTGTCAGTCCTCGGAGACGGTGACCGTGACCTCGATGTTGCCGCGCGTGGCGTTCGAGTAGGGGCACACCTGGTGCGCCTGGTCGGCGAGCTCCTGCGCGAGCTCGTGCTCGACGCCGGGGAGGACCACTTCGAGCAGCACGGCGAGCTGGTACCCGCCCTGCCCGTTCGGGCCGATCTGCACGCGGCCGCCCACGGAGGAGTCCTCGAGCGTGATCTTGCGGCCGCGCGCGACGGCGTGCAGCGCGCCGTGGAAGCAGGCCGCGTAACCTGCGGCGAACAGCTGCTCGGGGTTGGTGCCCGCCCCCGATCCGCCCATCTCCTTCGGCGGGGCGACCTCGAGGTCGATGTAGTCGCCGGCGGTCACGTGACCGGTGCGGCCGTGGCCGGTGGAGACGGCTTCTGCGGTGTAGAGAACGTCCATGGGGGTTCCTTTCTGTGGACGAGGAAGGGGGAGTCGGATCAGGTCCGGGGTCGAGGGGCGCCCGCGGCCCCGAGGATCGCGTCGGGGTGGTCGCGCAGGTCTTTCATCGCCTCGGTGAGCTGGTGCAGGGCGTCGATGAGCTCGCGCGCACTGTCGGCGTCGGTGAGGCCCGCCCCCGCGGCGATGCACCGGGGGACGTGGGAGAGCTCCTCTCTCAGCTCCGCTCCGCGTTCGGTGAGGGCGACCGAAACCACGCGTTCGTCGTCGGCCCGGCGGGTGCGGGTGAGATACCCCGACGCCTCCATGCGAGCCAGCATCGGGGAGAGGGTTCCCGAGTCGAGCTGCAGCGCATCGCCGAGGCTCTTGACGGTCTGCTCGCCGTCGTTCCAGAGCGTCACCATCGCGATGTATTGCGGGTAGGTGAGGCCCCAGGGCTCGAGGAGCACGCGGTACGCCTGCGTGGTCGTGCGATTGGCGGCGTAGAGCGCGAAGCACACGAGCGAGTCGACGGCGGGCATGCGGACAACCATTGCACACAATTCAATTGTGCACAACCAAGTAGGTCCGCCGTCCTTCCGGCTGCCGTGTCAACCCCTGCCGTCGGGATCCCTGACGGGTGACGATGGGCGCATGATCCGCCGTAGCGACGCGAGCTTCACGGCGCCGTCGGGTTTCCTCCCCGACGGCGACCGCGACCTGCTCGCCATCAACGGGCATCACTTCGAGCTGGGTGACTCCGCCGCCCCGCTCGGAGGCGACCTCGCCTGAGTCCGCCGCGCCGGGAGCACCGCTCCGGCGCAGCACGCGCGCGCCCACCCGACGCACGGCCCGCGCCGGAACGCGCGTCAGTCCCGCGGTAAGCGATCCCGCGGTGCGTCTTCGTCGTCGTCGACCGGATGCCGGGTCACCAGCAACTCCGCGACCCGTCGTCGCTCCACGGCGCTGACCTGCAGCGTCGCACCGTCGACCTCCACGGTGTCGCCGACCCGCGCGAGGCGGCCGAGCCGCTCCACGACGAAACCGGCGACGGTGTCGGAGGCGCCCCGGGGCAGGGTCACGCCGGTCGCCTCCTCGAAGTCCTGCAGGTTCAAGCGGCCCTCCACGGAGCCGTGCTCGCCCTCGGCCAGGGGCTGCTCGGCCGCGTCGTCGTACTCGTCGAAGATCTCGCCGACCACCTCTTCGACGAGGTCTTCGAGCGTCACGATGCCGTCGGTGCCGCCGTACTCGTCGACCACGACGGCGATGTGACTTCCTTCCGCGCGCATGGCCGTGAGGGTGGGCAGCACGCGCGCCGTCGACGGGATGTAGCGGATCTCGCGCACGACGGCCGTGAGCGGGCGCGAGGTGTCCTCGTAGAGGTCGCGCACGTGGACGAACCCGATGACGTCGTCGACCGTGCGCTCGGCGACCGGGTAGCGCGAGTACGGCAGGTCGCGCACGCGCTGCACGGCCTCGGCGATGGAGCCGGCGGCATCCAGGGTCACGACCTCCGGCCGCGGGCGCATGACCTCGCTGACGTGGCGGTCGCGCAGCGAGAGGACGTCGTCGAGGATGCGGCGCTCGTCGGCGGGCAGCCCCTCGTGGCTGGAGACGATGTCGCGCAGCTCCTCCTCGGTGAGTTCTTCACCGGTCTTGTCGGGGTCGCCGCCCAGCAGGCGCACCAGCACGTTGGTGGAGATCGACAGCAGCCAGATGACGGGCCGCATGAGGGTCGCGAAGCCGTTGAGCACGGGAGCGACCCCGTACGCGAACGCGGCGTTCCGCTGGATCGCGAGCCGCTTGGGGACGAGCTCGCCGAGGACGAGCGACAGGTAGGCGATCACCAGGGTCAGGGCGATGGTCGACACGGTCGCCGCGATCGGCTCGTCGAGTCCCCACGCCACGAACAGGGGCGTCACCGACGGAGCGATCGACGATGCGCCGTAGGCCGCGGACGCGAACCCCGCCACGGTGACGCCGATCTGGACGGCGGACAGGAACGTGTTGGGGTTGCGAGCGAGATCGGCGACCTTCTGCCCGCGACGGCCCCGAGCGGCGAGGGCGTTGACCTGGCTCTCCCGGAGCGTGACCAGGGCCATCTCGGTGGCGGCGAAGACGCCCCCGATCAGCACGAAGACCACGACGAGCACGATGTTGAGGGCGAGGTCGTTCATCGTCGCTCCGCCCCCACCTGCTCCGGGCCCGCACCCGGGCTGACCCGGGCACGCGGACTGTGGGCGTCGGCGTCGAGAGCGTGGCGCATGCGCCGAGTGTAGTGAGCGCCGAGGGTCCGGATGCCGGGGAGCACGGGGCTTGCGCAGCCCGTGCGCTTCTGCTGCGTCAGCGCACGCTGCCGTCGGTCCCGGACACGCGGACCGTGGTGCCGCCGACCAGGTCGATCTTCCAGATCGGGGTCCCGTCCTCGCTCTCCAGGCTCGCTTCCTCGATGCGCGCATCACCGGAGGCCCGGGAGGCGGCGATCCGGACGGCATCCGCAAGCGTCGTCGTGGTGGCCTGGAGGGCGGCGGCGTCATCGGTGTCGAGACCCTCGGCGTCGTCGGAGGACTGCGCCTGGGACCCGTCGGCGCTGACGACGACCTCGATCTCCTGATCGCCGACGGCGACGTGGATCTGCCACCGGCCGTCGTCGGTGTCGAGCTGGAACGCCCGCCCTCCCGCATCGGCTTCGGCGGTGGTGACGGCCCGCACGGCGTCGCGGTCCGTGGCGGTCAGATCGCCTCCGCCGGGGGCGGAGGGCGCGCACGCCCCGAGGGCGAGGGGCGCGGCGACGAGGAGGGCGACGCTCAGGGGGCGGATCGAGGCCATGCCGTGAGGCTAACGACGCACCATCCGCTCCCCGCAGAGCTTGCGTCGCCGCGGCTGCTGTGCGTCGCGGCCCGTCCTGATGGCGGGCTTTACCAAGCTGCGAGCACATCGTCAATGCCGGGGTCGCGTTCAGGCAGGGCGCGAACGATCGCCTGCATGAGCGAGATCACCGCACACCATGGACTCCTGACCGACATCGACCTGCACGTCGACGACACCGGCGGCTCGGGCCGACCCGTGGTGCTGATCCACGGATGGCCCCTGTCGGGCGAATCGTGGGCGCACCAGGTTCCGGCCCTCGAGGCGGCCGGTCACCGGGTCGTCACTTACGACCGCCGTGGCTTCGGTCGCAGCGACAAGCCGCGCACCGGGTACGACTACGACACCTTCGCCGACGACCTGCAGGCGGTCCTCGAGGCGCTCGACCTGCGCGACGTCACCCTCGTCGGCTTCTCGATGGGCGGGGGAGAGGTCGCGCGCTACCTCACGCGTCACGGCGCCGACCGCGTGCACAGCGTCGTCTTCGCCGCGGCCGTCCCGCCGTACCTCGCGAAGACCGAGGACAATCCCGAGGGCCCCCTCGACGACGAGACCGCCGACGGCATGAAGAGCGGTCTGAAGGACGACGAGAAGTCCTTCTACCACCAGTTCACGACCGACTTCTTCTCTGTCGACGGCACGCTCACGGTCTCGCCCGAGGAGCAGGCCGAGGCGGAACGCCTGGCGAACCAGGCCGACCACCACGCCGCGCTGAAGTCGATGGAGGCGTTCGCGACCACCGACTTCCGCGGCGATCTGCCCCACGTCACCGTGCCCACCCTCGTCATCCACGGCGACAGCGACGCGACGGTGCCGTTCGAAGGATCCGGCAAGCGCACGCACGAGGCGATCGCCGGCAGCGAGCTGCACGTGGTCGCCGGTGCACCCCACGGTGTCAACGTGAGCCACGCCGAGGAGTTCAACCGCGTCCTCGTCGACTTCCTGAAGCGCTGACCCTCCCCGGGGCTCCGGTCGTTCCGGAGCTCGGGACCAATCGGTGCACCCCACTCTCGCCCGCACCCGCGGGGGATGCGCCGATCCTCCGATGCCCCGTCGTCCGATGACGACGGGGCATCGGCGTGCGGGCGACAGGTCGCCGGCCCTGAGATGACCGATCCGAGCCGCACGGGCGACGGGACGGGTGAAGCGCGGCGCGGCGGGCATCTCCGCCTCCGGGGCGACCCTCGAAAGGCCGGAGCACCGCTCTACGGTGGCGGCCATGACCGATGCCCCCGACGCGCCGACCCGATCCGGGCGGCGCCGACGGCAGCGCGCCCCGCGTCCCTGGCGGACGGGCGAGTCGACGACCCGCCGCTGGGACCTCGAGATGCTGGCCTGGGCCGTCTGCGCGCTCGGCGCGGGCCTGCTGGCCGGGCGGGCGGCATCCGCTCTCCTTCCGCCCGAGACGGCGGAGGGCGGTGCGCGGGCCGTCGTCTGGGTCGCGATGGGGGGCGCCGTCGCCCTGGCCCTCTCGCGGTCGAGGCCGCGCGGGCTCCTGAGGGTGCGTCTCGTCGACGCGCTCTACGGCGTCGTCTTCGGCCTCACCCTGCGCCTGTTGCAGGGGGCCGTCGCGGGAATCCCCGACGGTCCGGCTCCCTGGCCCTCGATGTTCTCGGTCGGCGGGGCCCTCCCGGAGTCCTTCGTCGTCGACGCCCTCGCCGACACGCTCGTCGCCGCGACGCTGGAGGAGTTGTTCTTCCGCGGGGTGGTGCTGATCTGCGTCTACGTCCTCGTGCGCCGCTCCAGCGGTCGCGTCGCCGCGGGGATCGCCGCCGTCGCGGTCGCGACGGCCCTCTTCCTCGTCGCGCACCTGGTCTCCGGCAGCGCGGCCGATCTCGATCCGATCGCGCTCGCCGCCGTGGGCGTCGTCACCGGGGCGTTCGTTCTCGGAACGGGGAGGATCTGGCCGGCGGTCGCGGTGCACGTCGTCTTCAACGCCTCGGGTTATCTGCTGCTCGCCGTCGGGACGCTCCTCGCGTGAGACCGTCGCCGTTTGGCGATGGCATCCGGATGACGTAGTCTTGATCTTTGGTGCCTGCCTCTCTGCGAGCGGGTCACCCGAACGTGAGCCCTCCACCGGCCCTGTTCCCTCGTCTGACGGACGGTGAACGGACCACCGGAGCGGGATTCACGAACTCCTCCGTTCGATCAAGAAAGCAGCACTACTGTGACGCGCACTTTCACCCCCAAGGCCGCTGAGGTCACGCGCGAGTGGGTCGTTATCGACGCCACCGACGTCGTTCTCGGCCGCCTCGCCTCGCACGCGGCGGTCCTCCTCCGCGGCAAGCACAAGGCCACCTTCGCCAACCACATCGACTCCGGCGACTTCGTCATCGTGATCAACGCCGAAAAGGTGGCGCTCACGGGTCAGAAGCTCTCGCAGAAGAAGGCGTACCGCCACTCGGGCTTCCCGGGCGGCCTCAAGTCCGTCACCTACGACGAACTCCTCGAGAAGAACCCCGTCCGCGCGGTCGAGAAGGCCATCCGCGGCATGCTGCCCAAGAACAGCCTCGGCGCGGCGCAGCTCAAGAAGCTCAAGGTCTACCGCGGCGCCGAGCACCCCCACGGTGCCCAGCAGCCCACGGCATACACCTTCGACCAGGTCGCCCAGTAAGCGCCGCCGGATAAGGACGAAACAGTGTCGAACATCGACTCCAGCAACTACAGCACCGAGACGCCGGCCGAGCAGTCCGTCGTCGCCGCCGAGCGCCCCGTGCTCTCGGTTCCCGGCGCAGCCGTCGGCCGCCGCAAGCAGGCCATCGCCCGCGTGCGCCTGGTTCCCGGCTCGGGCACGATCACGGTCAACGGCCGCACGATCGAGGACTACTTCCCGAACAAGCTGCACCAGCAGCTGATCAACGACCCGTTCACGGTGCTCGAGCTCGCGGGCTCGTACGACGTGATCGCGCGCATCTCCGGTGGCGGCCCCTCGGGTCAGGCCGGCGCGCTGCGCCTCGGCATCGCCCGTGCGCTCAACGAGATCGACGCCGAGAACAACCGCCCGACCCTGAAGAAGGCCGGCTTCCTCTCGCGCGACGCTCGCGTCAAGGAGCGCAAGAAGGCCGGTCTCAAGAAGGCCCGCAAGGCGCCTCAGTACTCCAAGCGCTGAGTTCGAACCTCCGTATGCCTCTTTTCGGCACGGACGGGGTGCGGGGGCTGGCCAACGGCCTCCTCACCGCCGAACTCGCGCTGCACCTGGCCCAGGCGACTGCTGTCGTCCTGGGCCAGGGCCGTTCTGCGGAGGCGCGCAAGGCCGAGGGTCGCCGACTCACGGCCGTCGTCGCGCGCGACCCGCGCGTGTCGGGGGAGTTCCTCGCCGCCGCGGTCGCCGCAGGGCTGGCCTCGTCGGGGGTCGACGTGCTCGACGCGGGAGTGATCCCCACCCCCGCCACGGCCTTCCTCATCGCCGATCACGACGCCGACTTCGGTGTGATGGTCTCGGCGTCCCACAATCCCGCTCCCGACAACGGCATCAAGATCTTCGCCCGCGGCGGGACCAAGCTCCCCGACATCGTCGAGCAGCGCATCGAGCACGCCCTCGAGGGGGAGCGTCTGCAGCCCACCGGGGCCGGTGTCGGCCGCATCCGTCGCTTCGCCGACGCCGAAGACCGATACGTGCTGCACCTGCTCGGCTCGCTGCCGCATCGGCTCGACGGCATCCACGTCGTGCTCGACTGCGCCCACGGCGCGGCGGCCGGGGTTTCGCCCGAGACGTTCAAGGACGCCGGTGCGCAGGTCACGGTCATCGGGGCCGACCCCGACGGTCTCAACATCAACGACGGCGTGGGCTCCACCCACCTCGACGTGCTCGCGGAGGCGGTCGTCCGCCTTGGGGCCGACGTGGGCATCGCGCACGACGGCGACGCCGATCGCTGCCTCGCGGTGGACGCGCAGGGCAATGTCGTCGACGGCGACCAGATCATGGCGATCCTCGCGGTCGCGATGAAGGAGCGCGGTGCGCTCGCCGACGACACGCTCGTGGCGACGGTGATGAGCAACCTCGGACTTCACCGGGCGATGCAGGAGCACGGCATCCGTGTTCTGCAGACCGGGGTGGGCGACCGCTACGTGCTCGAAGCGATGAACGAGGGGGGCTACTCCCTCGGCGGCGAGCAGTCCGGACACGTCATCATGAGCGAGTTCGCCACGACCGGCGACGGGCTGCTGACCGGTCTGCACCTCGTGGCCGAGATGGCGCGCCAGGGCAAGACGCTCGCGGAGCTCGCGTCGATCATGACCGTGTACCCCCAGGTGCTCGTGAACGTGCGCGGTGTCGACCGCGACGGCGTGAGTGACGAGGGCGTGCAGGCAGCCGTCGCCGCGTCGACCGCCGAGCTGGGTGATTCCGGTCGCGTGCTGCTGCGCGCGTCGGGCACCGAGCCGCTCGTGCGCGTGATGGTCGAGGCGGCGTCGGAGGACGTCGCCCGGGCCCACGCGGACCGGCTCTCCGAGGTCGTGCGGGAGCGCCTGGCGCTCTGACGTCGATCCGTGCGAAAGCCCAGGGCCCCCGCCGCGGGGCTCCTGGGCTTTCGTCGATTCCGGGTCGCCGGCAGAACCGGCTCGCGTCCTCCCGCGGTCGTCAGTACTCGAGCGACTCGATGTAGCGCAGCAGGACGCCCTCGCGCAGTGCCCACGGCGAGACTTCGAGCTCCTCGACGTCCATCGCCTTCATGGCCCGTTCGACGACGATCGCCGCCGCGACGATCTGGAAGGTGCGGTCGGCGGTGATCCCCGGGAGCGCTTCGCGCGCGTCGGCGGGGATGCGGGCCAGACGGGGGATCCAGTCCTTGAGCTCCTTGCGGGGCAGGACCATGCGGTCGATGCCCGACCACCCCGGCACGGGATAGCCGGCGAGCTTGGCCAGCGAGCGGATCGCCTTCGACGATCCGATGACGTGGTCGGGTCGGGGGAGCGCGGCGAAACGCTCGGCAACGGGGGCGAGGACGGATGCCGCGTGCTCGCGCAGCGCGTCGATCTCGTCGTCGCCGGGCGGGTCGTGCGGAAGGAACTGCACGGTCGAGCGCCCCGCACCCAGAGGGACGGACTCCGCGAGATCGGGGAGTTCGTCGGCGCCGCCGGCGATCTCGAGCGAGCCGCCGCCGATGTCGAACAGCAGGATCTGGCCCGCCGACCACCCGAACCAGCGCCGCACGGCGAGGTACGTGAAGCGCGCCTCGGTTTCGCCCCCGAGGACCTGCAGGGGCTGGCCGAGCGCCTCCTCGATGAGCGCGATGACCTCCTCGCCGTTCGTCGCTTCTCGCACGGCGGAGGTCGCGGTGGCGAGGAGTTCGTCGACCCCCTCGGCGCGGGCCCGATCGCGGGCGGCGGTCACGGCATCCACCAGTCCGTTGATCCCCTCGGCGGAGATCGAACCGTCGGCCTGCAGGTAGCGCATGAGGCGCAGCACCGAGCGGTGCGAGCTCGTCGCGGTGGGGCGACCGCCCGCGCGGGCGTTGGCCACCAGGAGGTGGACGGTGTTCGAGCCGATGTCGAGAACTCCCAGGCGCACGGTCCGAGCGTAGCGGGGCGTTCGATCGGCGGGAGAACTCCCACGCGGCACGGCGCCCCAGCCCCGCACGGCCGCATCTACCCCGCCGATCGTCCCGAAGCCTCGCCCGGGGCGGCGAGGCGCGACCCGGCCGGCCGGGGACGAAGTGACCGCGCGGGTAGCATGAGCGAGTGTCCGCCGCCGAGACAGCCGCTCCCGCACCGTCGCTGAGCCCCTACCGTCAGATCGACCGCGACGATTGGGCCCGCATGGCCGGCGGTCTCGAGCAGCCGCTGACCGAGAATGAGATCGTGCAGTTGCGGGGCATCGGCGACCGTCTCGACCCGCGAGAGGTCGCGGAGGTCTACCTGCCGCTCAGCCGCCTGCTGAGCCTCTACGCCCGCGCGACGCGCCGCCTCGGGGCCGACACGAGCGAGTTCCTCGGCGAACCGGATGCCACGACCCCCTTCGTCATCGGGGTGGCCGGTTCGGTCGCCGTGGGCAAATCGACCATCGCCCGACTGCTGCGCGAGCTCATGAGCCGCTGGCCCGACACCCCGCGCGTCGAACTGGTCACCACCGACGGCTTCCTCTACCCGAACGCCGAGCTCGAGCGCCGGGGGCTCATGGACCGCAAGGGGTTCCCCGAGTCGTACGACCGTCGGGCGCTCGTGGAGTTCCTCAGCGAGGTCAAGTCGGGAGCAGAAGAGGCGCGCGCACCGTTCTATTCGCACGTGCGGTACGACATCATGCCCGATGCGCACGTCACCGTGCACCGTCCCGACGTGGTCATCGTGGAGGGACTGAACGTCCTGCAGCCGCCGCCGTCGCCGAACGAGGTCGCCGTGAGCGATCTGTTCGACTTCTCGATCTACGTGGATGCCGACGCGGCCCACATCGAGCGCTGGTACGTCGACCGCTTCCTGGCGTTGCGCGACAACGCCTTCACCAACCCGACCTCCTTCTTCCGCGTGTTCGCCGACATCAGCGACGAGGAGGCGGTGGAGCGCGCCCTGGGGTACTGGCGCGAGATCAACCTCCCCAACCTGGAGGAGAACGTGCTGCCCACGCGGCACCGCGCCAAGCTCGTGCTGCAGAAGGGCGCCGACCACACCGTCGACTCGGTGCTGCTGCGCAAGCTCTGAGGACGGATTTCCCCGCGCGCCGGAGGCCTGGAATGGGGGTGCAGGATGCCGCCCGCGTCCCCGTACTACGCAGTCCCCGAGAGGGTGACGATCCGCGCGAACACGCGCGTGTGGGCGGCCCGGGGGAGCACCCGCCGCGCGCTACCTGCGTATACGTAGCCCCGCGAACCCCGCACCCGAACCAGTAGCTTCGCGCGTTCACAGACTACTCACAGGGCACCTAGCGTGGCCGGACGGTCGTCTGCTGCGCGGACGGCTGCGACCAGCGCCGACGAGGGCGCGGGAAGACACAGGGGAGTGCTGCACGATGCATGGGATCAGAGGTAATCCGGGGACGTCGCCCGGGCGGACGATGGCGGGCGGAGCCTGGACGACGACGCGCGGGGGTCGCACGGCCGTCAAGACCGCGGCAGCCCTCGGCGCTGTCTCGCTGAGCCTGTTCGGGGGGATCAGCGCCGCGCAGGCGGCCCCCGGCGACGTCTCCCGCGCGAGCGGCACGTTTCTGAGCGGAACCATCCTCGACGCCATCCCGCTGGGGGCGATCGCCGACCTCGACGGCGCCTTGGCCTCGAGCACCGGCACGGGGTCGACCGTCACCGACGCGAACACCCTCGACCTCACCGCTCTCGGCGTGGTGAACGTCACCGCCCCCGGCGGGGTGCAGATCCCGGTGGACCTCGGCTCGGCCGGTGTGCTCGGCCAGTACGCGTCTGCCGCGCCCGATGCGTCATCCGTCGGCGCGGCCGGCGCGATCGGCGAGGGCGGCGTCATCGGCAACGGCGTTCCGCCCGCCGACGGCGTGGCGCCCGGGCCTCTCTCGGTGAGCCTCGACGCAGCGGTCGACACGTTGGCCGGTTCTCTCGCGGCGGACCTCGTCGAAGAGATCGCCACCCTCGACCTCCAACTCGACGCCGTGAGCGCGCGCGCCGCGAAGGCGGCGCCGGATGCGGCGACCGGCGAGTACACGATCGCCGGCGGACAGCTCGTGATCGGCAGTGAGACCCTCGCTGCTGTGAGCGCGGAATTGTCGAACGCCGTCGATGCCATCGAGGGCGACGTCGTCGGCCTCGATACCGCGCTCGAGGTCGCCCTCTCCGGAGTTCTGCCCCTGCCCGGGGTCGGCGTGGATCTCACCGTGGGCGCGGGGCTCGACCTCTCTGCGGCGGTCGACGAGCTCCTCACCGGACAGTTGACCTCCCCCGACTACCCGGGGGTCGTCATCGACCTCTCGACGGGAACCATCACCGTCGACCTGGACCAGATCCAGGACCTCAACAATCTGCCCGCCGGGACGAACATCATCGGCGGAACGGCCCTGCAATCCGTCGAAGACTCGGTGGTCGCCCTCGTCAGCGGTCTCGTCGACGACGTCGTCGAGCGCGTCGTCACCGCCGTGGGAGACGCATCCGTGAAGGGCCAGGTCACGCAGACGCTGTTGGGGACGACGACGCTCCTCAGCATCGACACGACCCTCGGGGGCCTGCTCGCCGGTGATCCGGTGGGACTCACCCTGGGACCGATCAGCCTGCCGATCGGTCTGCAGGCGATCGCGGACCTGCTCGCCGTACCGATCGATGGCGTGGTCGGTGGCATCGCCCCCGCGTTGGAAGCCCTGCTCGGCCCGGTCAACGAGATCCTCGTGCCGGCGCTGGACGACGTGATCCCGGCGGTCGCGACGGTGACCGTGAACAACCGCACGGCCGCCGACGCGGAGGTGTTCTCGATCACGGCGGCGCTCGTCACCATCCTCCCCGGATCGATCGCGACGACGATCGCCCTCGCGACCGCGAGCGTCGGCCCCAACGAGGTCGACGCCGCGCCGATCGTGCCGGTCGCCATCACCACCCCGGCCGAAGGAGCGATTCTGCCGGCCACGGGCGTACTGCCGACGGCATCCGTCCCCGTGGGGGGAACCGGTGAGCCCGACGCTGTCGTCACGGTCGTGGTGACCGGTGGAGCCGGGCTCCCCGTGTCGCAGACGACGACGGTCCTCGAAGACGGCACGTGGACCGTCACGTTCACGGATGTCGCGGTCGGGACGTACTCGGCGACCGCGACGCAGGATGTCGACGGTTCCACGCAGACCCGCACCTTCGGGGTCGCCGCGGACGTGGCCGATGCCGACGCCGCCGATGTCGACGTTCTCGACGCCGATATCCTGGACATCGATGCGGACGGTGCGGAC
>NZ_STGM01000018.1 GCF_004854025.1 Microbacterium hydrothermale | reverse complement strand
GTCAGCAGCTGGACTTGTAGACCGCGTCCTTGCCGTCGCCGTTGATGTTGTCCTTGGTCAGGATGGTGAAGCCGGTCTGGATCTTCGCTTCGGTGGATTCGCCCTTCAGCGCCGCGATGGCCTGCTTGACGCCGTCGGAGCCGATGGTGCCGGGCTCCTGGGCGACGAGGGCCTGGACGGTTCCGGCTTCGAGGGCCTTGACCTGGGCGGGACCGGCGTCGAAACCGACGATGGTGACGGCGCCCTGCTTGCCGGCCTGCTGCACGCCGGTGGCGGAACCTTCGGCGGCGAAGAGGTTGGCGGCGAAGATGCCGACGATGTCGGGGTCCTTCTGCAGGGCGGCGGTGACGATCTCCGCGGCGGTGGAGGGCTCGTTGTGGGAGTACTGCACGCCCACCGACTCGAACTTGGAGTCCTTCTTGACGGCGTCTTCGAAGCCCTGGGCGCGGGCGTCGGTGGTGGACACACCGGGGTCGGTGGACACGACGAGGACCTTGCCGCCGTTGGGGTTGGCCTTCTGGATCGCCTCGAACGCGGCCGCTCCGCCGCCTTCGTTGTCACTGGAGATCTGCGACACCGCCCCGGAGGGGTCCTCCAGGGTGGTGTCGACGAGGACGACCTTGATCCCGGCGGCTTCGGCTGCGGCGATCGGCGCCTGCATGGCCGACACATCCGTCGGCGCGATGAGCAGTGCGTCGGGCTTGGAGGCGACGACAGC
>NZ_STGM01000017.1 GCF_004854025.1 Microbacterium hydrothermale | reverse complement strand
TCGATGGTGGGATTCACGTATCGCCGGGTCCCGGCCGTCACGCTCCTTCGCGACATGATCGCCGAGGGCGCGGTCGGCACGGTGCAGCAGGTGCGCGCGGCGTATCGGCAGGACTGGCTGGTCGATCCCGGGATGCCGCTGGCGTGGCGTCTGCAGAAGGAGCACGCGGGGTCGGGGGCGCTCGGCGATATCGGCGCGCACATCATCGACATGACCCAGTTCGTGACCGGTCTCGCCGTCGAGAGGGTCACGGGGACGCTCGAGACGATCGTGAAGCAGCGTCCGTTGCAGGCCGCCGGCTCGGGTCTGTCGGGGTCGGCGGGAGAGGGTGTCGGCGACGTCACGGTCGATGACGCGGCGATCTTCACCGGGCGTCTCGCCAATGGGGCGCTGGCGTCGTTCGAGGCGACGCGCTTCGCCACGGGACGCAAGAACGCCCTCACCATCGAGGTGTCGGGCGACCGCGGGGCCCTGGCCTTCGACCTTGAAGACCTCAACAGCCTGCGCTTCTACGATCGCACCGCGCCCGAGGGCCGTCAGGGCTTCACTCAGGTGCTGGTGACCGAGCCGCAGCATCCCTACGTCTCGGCGTGGTGGCCCGCCGGCCACATGCTCGGCTACGAGCACGGCTTCAGCCACCAGGTCGTCGATCTCGTCACCGCGATCGACGCAGGCACCGATCCGCACCCCTCGTTCGACGAGGGGCTGAGCGTGCAGCGCGTGCTCGACGCGGTCGACCGCAGCAGTGAGAATGATTCGGCCTGGACCGGCGTCGCCGCCGGGGTCCCGGTCGCCCTGAGCGAAGGAGCATGATGGCGCGCCCGATCACCCTGTTCACCGGCCAGTGGGCCGACCTGCCCTTCGAAGAGGTCGCGCGCCTCGCCGGGGAGTGGGGCTACGACGGCCTCGAGATCGCCTGCTGGGGCGACCACATCGACGTCTCGCGCTGGGACGACGCCGACTACGTGCAGTCGCGCCTCGACATCCTCGAGCGCAACGGCCTGAAGGTGTGGACGATCTCCAACCACCTCGTCGGCCAGGCCGTGTGCGACGACCCGATCGACGAGCGCCACCACGACATCGTGCCGCCCCGGGTCTGGGGAGACGGGGATGCCGAGGGCGTGCGGCAGCGCGCGGCCGAAGACCTGAAGAACACGGCGCGCTTCGCCGCGAAGCTCGGCGTGAAGACGGTCACCGGCTTCACGGGGTCGAGCATCTGGAAGTACGTCGCGATGTTCCCGCCGGCCTCCGACGCCATGATCGAGCGCGGCTACGCGGACTTCGCCGAGCGGTGGCATCCGATCCTCGACGTGTTCGAGGAGGTCGGGGTGCGCTTCGCCCTCGAGGTGCACCCCTCCGAGATCGCGTACGACTACTGGACGGCGAAGAAGACGCTCGAGGCCATCGGGCATCGGGGGAGCTTCGGGTTCAACTTCGACCCCTCGCACTTCGTCTGGCAGCAGCTGGATTCGGTGGCGTTCGTGCTCGACTTCGCCGAGCACATCTTCCACGTGCACTGCAAGGAATCGACGACGAACCTCGACGGCCGCAACGGCGTGCTCGGCTCACACCTGTCGTGGGACAACCCCCGCCGCGGGTGGACCTTCGTCTCCACCGGACACGGCGACGTGCCGTGGGAGCCGCTGTTCCGCGCGCTGAACGCGATCGGCTACGACGGACCCACCAGCGTGGAGTGGGAGGACGCCGGTATGGACCGCCTCGTCGGCGGCCCCGAGGCCCTCGC
>NZ_STGM01000016.1 GCF_004854025.1 Microbacterium hydrothermale | reverse complement strand
CAGATGCTCCTTAGAAAGGAGGTGATCCAGCCGCACCTTCCGGTACGGCTACCTTGTTACGACTTAGTCCTAATTACCGATCCCACCTTCGACGGCTCCCTCCACAAGGGTTGGGCCACCGGCTTCAGGTGTTACCGACTTTCATGACTTGACGGGCGGTGTGTACAAGACCCGGGAACGTATTCACCGCAGCGTTGCTGATCTGCGATTACTAGCGACTCCGACTTCATGAGGTCGAGTTGCAGACCTCAATCCGAACTGGGACCGGCTTTTTGGGATTCGCTCCACCTCACGGTATTGCAGCCCTTTGTACCGGCCATTGTAGCATGCGTGAAGCCCAAGACATAAGGGGCATGATGATTTGACGTCATCCCCACCTTCCTCCGAGTTGACCCCGGCAGTATCCCATGAGTTCCCACCATTACGTGCTGGCAACATAGAACGAGGGTTGCGCTCGTTGCGGGACTTAACCCAACATCTCACGACACGAGCTGACGACAACCATGCACCACCTGTTCACCAGTGTCCAAAGAGTTGACCATTTCTGGCCCGTTCTGGTGTATGTCAAGCCTTGGTAAGGTTCTTCGCGTTGCATCGAATTAATCCGCATGCTCCGCCGCTTGTGCGGGTCCCCGTCAATTCCTTTGAGTTTTAGCCTTGCGGCCGTACTCCCCAGGCGGGGAACTTAATGCGTTAGCTGCGTCACGGAAACCGTGGAATGGTCCCCACAACTAGTTCCCAACGTTTACGGGGTGGACTACCAGGGTATCTAAGCCTGTTTGCTCCCCACCCTTTCGCTCCTCAGCGTCAGTTACGGCCCAGAGATCTGCCTTCGCCATCGGTGTTCCTCCTGATATCTGCGCATTCCACCGCTACACCAGGAATTCCAATCTCCCCTACCGCACTCTAGTCTGCCCGTACCCACTGCAGGCCCGAGGTTGAGCCTCGGGATTTCACAGCAGACGCGACAAACCGCCTACGAGCTCTTTACGCCCAATAATTCCGGATAACGCTTGCGCCCTACGTATTACCGCGGCTGCTGGCACGTAGTTAGCCGGCGCTTTTTCTGCAGGTACCGTCACTTTCGCTTCTTCCCTGCTAAAAGAGGTTTACAACCCGAAGGCCGTCATCCCTCACGCGGCGTTGCTGCATCAGGCTTCCGCCCATTGTGCAATATTCCCCACTGCTGCCTCCCGTAGGAGTCTGGGCCGTGTCTCAGTCCCAGTGTGGCCGGTCACCCTCTCAGGCCGGCTACCCGTCGACGCCTTGGTGAGCCATTACCTCACCAACAAGCTGATAGGCCGCGAGCCCATCCCAGACCAAAAAATCTTTCCAACCCCCACCATGCGGAAGAGGCTCATATCCAGTATTAGACGCCGTTTCCAGCGCTTATCCCAGAGTCCAGGGCAGGTTGCTCACGTGTTACTCACCCGTTCGCCACTGATCCACCAAGCAAGCTTGGCTTCACCGTTCGACTTGCATGTGTTAAGCACGCCGCCAGCGTTCATCCTGAGCCAGGATCAAACTCTCCGTAAAAAAGAAATGCATACAACCACCGGGAAAACAGTGACCGCAGCGAGTTTGAAACTGACCAAAGAGAAACATCATTACTGACGTATCCATATGCCAACCCCAAAAGAGGCTGGTCTTTGATCCAAAGGAATTTCTCGCAATCCAACAAAAGTCAGACCGACGAGGAATAAATTGGCATTTGACAAGTGCACGCTGTTGAGTTCTCAAGGAACGGACGCACCCACAGAAACAGTCACCAAGACCTAC
>NZ_STGM01000015.1 GCF_004854025.1 Microbacterium hydrothermale | reverse complement strand
AATGCGAAATGGCCACCCAGCGTTGGGTGGCCATTTCGGTAAAGGAAGTCCGGCGGTGTCCTACTCTCCCACAGGGTCCCCCCTGCAGTACCATCGGCGCTGAGAGGCTTAGCTTCCGGGTTCGGAATGTGACCGGGCGTTTCCCTCTCGCTATGGCCGCCGAAACACTATTGATGTGTTTCAAAAACCAACAACGACATGTGTTTCATTGTTGTGTTGTTCTCGACCGTACATCGAGAACCACTCAGTGGACGCAAGCACCTAAAACGGTGTGTTATCAAGTCATCGGCTTATTAGTACCGGTCAGCTTCACGCATTACTGCGCTTCCACATCCGGCCTATCAACCCAGTAGTCTGGCTGGGAGCCTCTCACCCACAAGGGGTATGGAAGTCTCATCTTGAGGCCGGCTTCCCGCTTAGATGCTTTCAGCGGTTATCCATCCCGAACGTAGCTAATCAGCGGTGCTCCTGGCGGAACAACTGACACACCAGAGGTTCGTCCAACCCGGTCCTCTCGTACTAGGGTCAGATCCTCTCAAACTTCCTACGCGCGCAGCGGATAGGGACCGAACTGTCTCACGACGTTCTAAACCCAGCTCGCGTACCGCTTTAATGGGCGAACAGCCCAACCCTTGGGACCTACTCCAGCCCCAGGATGCGACGAGCCGACATCGAGGTGCCAAACCATGCCGTCGATATGGACTCTTGGGCAAGATCAGCCTGTTATCCCCGAGGTACCTTTTATCCGTTGAGCGACAGCGCTTCCACAAGCCACTGCCGGATCACTAGTCCCGACTTTCGTCCCTGCTCGACCTGTCAGTCTCACAGTCAAGCTCCCTTGTGCACTTACACTCGCCACCTGATTGCCAACCAGGTTGAGGGAACCTTTGGGCGCCTCCGTTACATTTTGGGAGGCAACCGCCCCAGTTAAACTACCCACCAGGCACTGTCCCTGAACCGGATCACGGTCCTAAGTTAGATATCCAGAGTGACCAGAGTGGTATTTCAACAATGACTCCACACTCACTGGCGTGAATGCTTCACCGTCTCCCACCTATCCTACACAAGCCACACCGAACACCAATACCAAGCTGTAGTAAAGGTCACGGGGTCTTTCCGTCCTGCTGCGCGTAACGAGCATCTTTACTCGTAATGCAATTTCGCCGAGTTCGCGGTTGAGACAGTTGGGAAGTCGTTACGCCATTCGTGCAGGTCGGAACTTACCCGACAAGGAATTTCGCTACCTTAGGATGGTTATAGTTACCACCGCCGTTTACTGGGGCTTAAATTCTCAGCTTCGCCTTGCGGCTAACCGGTCCTCTTAACCTTCCAGCACCGGGCAGGCGTCAGTCCGTATACATCGTCTTGCGACTTGGCACGGACCTGTGTTTTTAGTAAACAGTCGCTACCCACTAGTCTCTGCGGCCACCACACCCTTTCGGAGCAAGTCCTAATAAGTGGATGGCCCCCCTTCTCCCGAAGTTACGGGGGCATTTTGCCGAGTTCCTTAACCACGATTCTCTCGATCTCCTTGGTATTCTCTACCTGACCACCTGAGTCGGTTTGGGGTACGGGCAGCTAGAACCTCGCGTCGATGCTTTTCTCGGCAGCATAGGATCACCCACTTTTTATCCGCATCGTGTCTCAGCCTGTATAAGTGACGGATTTGCCTATCACTTGGCCTACGCACTTGCACCAGGACTACCATCGCCTGGCTTGGGCTACCTTCCTGCGTCACACCTGTTAATACGCTAGCCGCACCAGCATGGGGTCGAGCGTTCACACGGACGACCATCACCCCGAAGGGATCCGGAACATTCCGAGCTAGGACTCTTAGCACCACTGGATTGACTGGGGCGGTTCTTCGCCGGTACGGGAATATCAACCCGTTGTCCATCGACTACGCCTGTCGGCCTCGCCTTAGGTCCCGACTTACCCAGGGAAGATTAGCTTGACCCTGGAACCCTTGGTCTTTCGGAGGACGTGTTTCTCACACGTCTTTCGCTACTCATGCCTGCATTCTCACTCGTGTAGCGTCCACGGCTGGGTCACCCCGCCGCTTCACTCGCCACACGACGCTCTCCTACCCATCAACACGGCTGGACCACGAAGGCCTACCAAAAATGTCAATGCCACAACTTCGGTGGCGTGCTTGAGCCCCGTTACATTGTCGGCGCGGAATCACTTGACCAGTGAGCTATTACGCACTCTTTCAAGGGTGGCTGCTTCTAAGCCAACCTCCTGGTTGTCAAAGCAACTCCACATCCTTTCCCACTTAGCACGCGCTTAGGGACCTTAGTTGGTGGTCTGGGTTGTTTCCCTCTCGACTATGAAGCTTATCCCCCACAGTCTCACTGCTGCGCTCTCACTTACCGGCATTCGGAGTTTGGCTGACGTCAGTAACCTTGTAGGGCCCATCGGCCATCCAGTAGCTCTACCTCCGGCAAGAAACACGCAACGCTGCACCTAAATGCATTTCGGAGAGAACCAGCTATCACGAAGTTTGATTGGCCTTTCACCCCTATCCACAGCTCATCCCCTCAGTTTTCAACCTAAGTGGGTTCGGTCCTCCACGACGTCTTACCGTCGCTTCAACCTGGCCATGGATAGATCACTTCGCTTCGGGTCTAGGACACGCGACTGTATCGCCCTATTCAGACTCGCTTTCGCTACGGCTACCCCACACGGGTTAACCTCGCCACGTATCGCTAACTCGCAGGCTCATTCTTCAAAAGGCACGCTGTCACCCCTACTAAGGAGGCTCCAACGGTTTGTAAGCAAACGGTTTCAGGTACTATTTCACTCCCCTCCCGGGGTACTTTTCACCTTTCCCTCACGGTACTTGTCCGCTATCGGTCATCTGGGAGTATTTAGGCTTATCAGGTGGTCCTGACAGATTCACACGGGATTTCTCGGGCCCCGTGCTACTTGGGATACTCTTCACGCCAAGAACAAGCATTTCGACTACGGGGTTCGCACCCTCTATGACCGGCCATTCAAAACCGTTCGTCTATACCCTCTTGTCACGTCGACTGCTCGGCAGAACAATCCGAAAAGTCCCACAACCCCCCACACGCAACCCCTGCCGGGTATCACACGCATGAGGTTTAGCCTGATCCGATTTCGCTCGCCACTACTCACGGAATCGCTGTTGCTTTCTCTTCCTGTGGGTACTGAGATGTTTCACTTCCCCACGTTCCCTCTACCCGCCCTATATATTCAGGCGGGAGTCACCAGGTACGCACGCGCCCTGGCGGGGTTTCCCCATTCGGACACCCTCGGATCAAAACTCGCTTATCAGTTCCCCGAGGCTTATCGCAGATTGCTACGTCCTTCTTCGGCTCCAGATGCCAAGGCATCCACCGTTTGCTCTTAAAGACTTGAAATCACATGAGTTGAATCGTCAAAAAATTGACTAATGATCTTTAAGATCATCTTCACCAGAACAATCCGAAGATCATCCTGGAAGATGCTCGCGTCCACTGTGTAGTTCTCAAAGTACGGGCGG
>NZ_STGM01000014.1 GCF_004854025.1 Microbacterium hydrothermale | reverse complement strand
GCCTGATCCCGGATGCCGGGACCCCCGCCCCCACGCGGAGGCCCCGGCATCCACCCCCCACCCTCCCCGCGTGAGTCGCCAGCTGTTGTCGCTTCAGACCCCCTCGAAGCGACGAAACCTGGCGACTCACGCCACGCACCCCGGAGTACCGCATGACCGACCTCACCGCCGCCGCCCTCCCCTCCCTCGCGGCGAACGTCTCCGTTCCGACGTACGACCGGTCGGCCGTGCGCGCGCGCATCGTGCACTTCGGCGTCGGCGGCTTCCACCGGGCGCACGAGGCCATGTACCTCGACCGCCTGCTCGAGGCCGGACACACCGAGTGGGGGCTGTGCGGCGTCGGGGTCCTCTCCTTCGACGCGGCGATGCGCGACGCCCTCGCCACTCAAGACGACCTCTACACGCTCGTCACGACCGCCCCCGACGGCTCCTCCACAGCCCGCGTGGTCGGCTCGATCGTCGACTACCTCTTCGTCCCCGATGACCCCGAGGCGGTCGTCGCCAAGCTCGCCGACCCCGACACCGCGATCGTCTCGCTCACCATCACCGAGGGCGGCTACGGCATCGACGACGCGACCGGCGCCTACGCCCCGCGCGACGAGGCGACCCTCGCCGACCTCGACGGCGAACTGGCCCCGCGCAGCGTCATGGGTCTGCTCGCCGAGGGGCTCCGCCGGCGGCGGGATGCCGGCATCCCGGCGTTCACGGTCATGTCGTGCGACAACATCCAGGGCAACGGCCACGTCGCCCGTGCGGCACTGCTCGGGTTCGCCGAGCGACGCGACCCCGAACTGGCCGCCTGGATCGCCGCGAACGTGGCGTTCCCGAACTCGATGGTCGACCGCATCACCCCCGTCACCACCGACGAGACGCGCGCCGCCGTCGCCTCGGAGTTCGGCATCCGCGATCGCTGGCCGGTGCGCAGCGAGTCCTTCGAGCAGTGGGTGCTCGAAGACCGCTTCCCCGCCGGCCGCCCGCCGTTCGACGAGGTCGGCGTGCAACTGGTCGACGACGTCGAGCCCTACGAGCTCATGAAGCTGCGGCTGCTCAACGCCTCGCACCAGGCGATGAGCTACCTCGGCATCCTGTCGGGTGCGCACTACGTGCACGAGGTGTGTACGGATCCCCTGTTCGTCGACTTCCTGCAGGGCTACATGCACGACGAGGCGATACCGACGCTGCGACCGGTTCCGGGCATCGACCTCGACGCCTACTGCGACCAGCTCATCGCGCGCTTCGGCAGCGAGGCGATCCGCGACACCCTCGCACGTCAGGTGGTCGACGGCTCCGACCGACTGCCCAAGTTCCTGCTGCCCGTCGTTCGCGAGCAGCTCGCGTCGGGCGGGCGCATCGACCATGCCGCCCTCGTGCTCGCGGGGTGGAGCGTGTTCCTCGAGGGCCGCACCGAGACCGGGGAAGAGACCCCCGCGGTCGACAGCCGCCTCGACGAGCTGCGCGCGATCGTCGCCGACGACGCCGAGAAGCTCCTCGACTACGCGCCGGTGTTCGGCGACCTCGGGCAGAATCCCCGCCTGCGCGACGCCTACCTGGCGGCGCGCGCGGCTTTGGCCGAACACGGCGCGCGCGGAGCGATCGCCGCGCTCTCCGCCTGACCGACCGACGCGTCAGACGCGCGGTCGGTTCCGCAGGAAGCCCGTGATCGCCTCGCGGAAGCGGACCGGATCCTGGTTCGCCTCGTTGCAGTGCCCGGTCGCGTCGAACGCGACGAGCTCGGCATCCGGATGCCGCTTCACGTACGCGAGCGATCCGCTCACCGGCACCACGGGGTCGCGCAGGCTGTGCACGATGAGCGTCGGCACGGTCGGTGCCGGCCGGGGGCCGTCGACCCAGTTGAGCGCCGGGGCGTCGACGGCCTCGATGAGTCCCAGCGCCCGCGCGCCGATTCGACTGCCGAGGATGCGCATCGAGGCCCCCGCGATCGAGCGCGGCAAGCGGGCTCCGGCGACGGCGTTCTCGACCACCCGCGTCCAGTCCAGCGCCGGTGCCACGAGCACGAGGGCGGTGACGCGGTCGCGGTGGGCCGACTGCTCGAGGGCGAGCATCGCGATCGTCCCGCCCATCGACCACGCGACCAGCACGATCTCGCGCGCGCCCTGGGCGACGGCGTAGGCGATCGCGTCGTCGACGTCGCGCCACTCGCGCGTACCGAGCGTCGAGGGCAGGGCGTCGGCGGGGGCGCACTCCTCGTCGCCGGCGTAGGACACGACGAGCGACATCCAGCCCGCGTCCGCCGTGGCCGGGGTCGAGCGCAGGGCGCCGTTGCGGCTCGAGCGCAGGCCGTGCACGTGGATCGTCCACCGCCCGTCGGCCGTGTCGCGATCGCCGATCTCCCAGGCCTCGGCGACGCCGCCGCGGCGCAGCGGCACCGACACGTGGCGGGTGGGCCCGACGTCTTCGGGGGCGCCGATGCTCTGCGAGGTCCAGGTGGCCACGGCCTCCCCGTCTGCGAGCCCGTCCGGACGCGAGGCGAGCTCGCGCACGACCCGGTCCTTCCCGATGCGCAGCGGTTCGCCGACCACGACGTGACGGCCGTCGTCGAGCCAGAGCCCGTAGGTGCCCGGTTCGCGGCTCTCGAGGGTCGCGGGCACGGTGACGGTGTCGCCGGCGACGGTGATGGGGGCGTATACCTTCGGCGCGCGCGGTGCGATGAGCCGGCGAGCGACGTAGCCGGCGAGCGCCTCGTGGGCGACGGCGACGGTCGCGGCGGCGACACCGGTACCGATGGCGAGGGATCGGATCATGGACGTACTCCCGTGGTTCGGCGGGTGAGGTGGGCGTCGATCTCGTCGATGAGCGCGCGTTGCGCGGGGCTCAGCGGCGATGAGGTGGCGATCGCGTCGTCCTCGACGGCGACCCGGAGGGCGTGCAGGCGCGTCTCGACGACGGCGTCGGCGGGCACCCCCGCGAACGAGCGGACCCCGCGTTCGCGCGCGACCGGTTCGAGCCGCGCGAGGAGGTCTTCGCCGCGGCGACGGATCGTCGTCGATGAACGGGATGCCACGAAGATGCCGATCACGAACGACACGACGCCGAGGTAGAACAGGGGGTCGAAGAGCGCGCTCACGACCGCGTCCGGCGCGAAGAACCGCGAGAGCGTGAGGTCGACGATCTCGCTCACGCACCCGAGGACGATGCCGACGGCCCCGACGCGGAAGAACACGCGCGGTTTCGGCAGCGAGGGGCGGGCCGAGCGGAACAGCAGCAGGCCGACGAGAGCGATCCCCGCCATGTGCAGCACCCCGTACGCCCATGCGCCGGTCGAGGTCGCGGCCAGGTTCTCGAGGAAGAGGAACGACGACGACCCCCGCTCGGGCACCGCGACGAAGAACACGACGGCGAACAGCGCCGCGAGAGAGGCCGGGAACCACCAGCGCAGCGTCCGGATGCGCGCCGTCACGGGGGCCGTTCCGGCCTGGATGCCGAGCCACAGCGCGACCATGGTCAGGACGTTCTGCACGAGCTTGAGCACGTTGGTCCCGCCGAGCAGGCCGTCGAGCAGTTCGAGGGGGACGACGGTGCCCTGGGTCAGCAGGGCGATCGAGCCGATCAGGGCGGCGAACCACGCGATGCGCGCGCGCGGCTGGCGCCAGGCCACCCGCGCCCGCAACGCGACGACCAGCAGGAGACCCGCGAGAGCGACGTCGATGAGGATGACGGTCACCACGACGACTCCGCCACCCTCGGCGACGCGTAGAGCAGACGCGCGATCCGGTGGGCGACGTGCTCGGCCACCAGCTCCGCCTCGTACTCGGGCGTGCTCAGATCGGGGTTGTCGTGCGGCGAGACCGAGGAGCGCTCGTGCAGCGATCCCGCGCAGTGCGCGTCGTCGAGGAGGTGCCCCAGTTCGTGCGAGGCGGCGAACTGCCGGTAGACGGGGGCATCCGAGGCCCGCACGTGGATGCTGGCCTCGCGACGGTCGCCGAACGAGGTGACGAAGCCGGTCAGCGTCCCCCAGCCGCTGGTGTCGGTCTCGGCGACGATGCGCAGCCGTATCCGCAGGGCCCGCTCGACCGCTTCGACGACCTGTTCGAAGGTCATCCCCGGCGCGAGCTCGGCACGGCGGACGGCGCGATCCGCGCGCGCTCGCACGCGGGCGAGCACCTCATCCGCCTCCGTCACCGCCGTCCCCCCTCACGGCTGTTCATGTCGCGGGCGGCCTGCCTCGCAACGAGTGCGCGATCGCGCGCAGGGCGTCGGGCGACATCTCGCCCAGGGCGCGGAACTGGATGCTGCTGGCGCCGGCGTCGCGCATCGCCTCGCGCAACTCGAGTTCGGCGTCGGTGCGATCGGTCACGGCGTCGTCGGTGTAGTCGGTGAGGTACTCGGTCGGCACGTCCGCCCAGTGCGTGATGAGACGGAGCACCTCTTCGTCGAGCACGACGGTGTTGGTCGCGGCGGCGAGGAGAACCCGCGCGCTCTCGGCCGCGGCGGGGTCGATCTCGTGGAGGTGCGTCAGCAGGTCGCTCTCGCGCGCGGCCTGGCTCTCGACGAGTCGGCGGACCCGCGCGGCGACGGGGGCCGCCGGGACCCTCATCTCGACCCGCGGCGCGGAATCGGGGTTGGCGACCTCCTCGGGCGTCACCCCGAGGGCGGCGGCGAGCGCTTCGATGTCGTTCGTGTTGTAGGGCAGCGAGAAACCGGCGCGCGCCTGGTAGTAGCTCTTCGTCATTCCGGCGCGACGGAGCAGCTCGCCGACGGTGAGCCCTTGCGCCCTCCGCAGGCGATCCACGTTCGCCACCACTCGGCGGGAGTACCGCGAGGGTGGTCCGACAGCACCGCGACCCACTCTCCGATCGTAGACGCCGCGGGGGCACGGAGACGACGGACTGATCGTATTTACGACCAGTTGCCGGGTGCTAATTACGAAGCGCTGTGCTTTTATGGAGGAGACCGCGCGCGGGGTGTCCGTGGGGGAACCCCTGCGCGCGTGCGATCGGGGAGGCTTCCCGATCCGTCCGCGACGGGCGCGGCACCATTGGGGGGTGCCGCGCCCGTTCGCGTCTCCGTCGGGTCGTCGACCGCGATCGCGCGGGTCAGAACGGATAGGTCGCCACGTCGGCCTGCATCGTGACCCACTGGGTTTCGGTGAACGCCTCGATGTTGGCCTCGTGCCCGCCGAAGCGCGCTCCCGTTCCGGATGCGCCGACGCCGCCGAACGGTGCCTGCGACTCGTCGTCGACCGTCTGATCGTTGATGTGCAGGATGCCGCTGGGCAGACGATCCGCGAGCGCGTAGGCGCGGAAGGCGTCCTTCGCGAGGATGCCCAGCGAGAGCCCGTAGTCGCTCGCGTTGACGAGGTCGACGAGCTCGTCGACCGAGCTGAACCGCGTCACGGGGGCGACGGGACCGAAGATCTCCTTCTGGAAGGCGGCGTGCTCGGGGGTCACGTCGGCCAGCACCGTCGCCTCGTAGAACAGCCGGTCGTAGTGCCCGCCCGCGGTGACCCGGGCCCCGGCATCCGCCGTCTCGCGCACGATGGCGTCGATCTTGTCGCGCTGACGCTCGTCGATGATCGGGCCGAGGGGTGCGCCGGTCGCCGGGTCGCCCGCGGGGAGGGCCGCCGCCTTCGCGCTGAGGGTCTCGACGTACTCGTCGTAGATGCTGGCGTGCACGAGGTGACGCCCGGTCGTCATGCAGATCTGGCCCTGGTGCAGGAACGACCCCCACGCCCCCGCGGATGCCGCGGCGGCGACGTCGACGTCGCCGAGGACGACGAGGGCGTTGTTGCCGCCGAGCTCGAGGTGCGCGCGCTTGAGGAGCTGTCCCGCCCGGGCTCCGATGACGCGCCCCGCCTCGGTGGAACCGGTGAACGAGATGACGGGCACGGCGGGGTGGTCCACGAGAGCCGACCCGACCTCGACGCCGCCGGGCAGCACCGAGAACACCCCCGCGGGGACCCCGGCCGCCTCGAGCACCGCCGCGAAGAACAGTCCGCCGCTCACGCTCGTGCGGGGATCGGGCTTGAGCACCACCGCGTTGCCGAGGGCGAGGGCGGGAGCGATCGAGCGCGCCGACAGGATGCCGGGGAAGTTGAACGGCGAGATGACACCCACCACCCCCACCGGTCGGCGTCGACTGAGGCTCAACCGCGGACGCGCGGAGCGCAGCAGCTGACCGTAGGGCATCATCGCGGTCGCCGCGGCGAGATGGAACTCGTTGGCGACGAGCCCGGCCTCGAAGTGAGCCTTGCCCTGCGCGGATCCGGCCTCGTCGCCGAGCCAGCGCGCGAGCGTCTCGGTGTTCTCCTCGATGATGGTCGCGGCGCGGCGCATCACGGCGGCCCGTTCCTCGGCGGGCGCGGCCGCCCACGCGGTCTGCGCGCGATGCGCGGCATCCGCGCTCCGGTCGAGGTCGGCGGCGGTGGGCGCGGCCACTCGGGCGATCGTCTCGCCGGTGGACGGCGACACGACAGCCGCGGTGTCGGGAGTGCTCACCCACGATCCGTCGAAGTAGCGGCCCTCCCAGGTCTGCGGGTCGAAGAACGTCATCGGTCCGTCCCTTTCTGCGCCTCGGCGCGGGTGTTCGTCGGTTCGGAAGCGGGGGCCAGGACGATGTCGAATCGGGTCCGCGACCAGCTCCGCCCGCCCAGATCGCGGCCGTCCGGGGTCTCGCTTCCCGCGGCCTGCTCGGAGAAGTCCATGATCAGCGACTCCTTCACGCCGAACACCGAATCCCGGTCGAGCAGTTCGTCTCCCCGGACGAAGATGTGCGTGACGAGGGTCCGCATCTGCGCAGCCGACACCATGAAGTGCAGGTGCGAGGCACGCATCGGCGACCGGCCCACGGCATCCAGGAGCTTCCCGACCGGCCCGTCGTTCGGAATCGGGTAGGGCGTGGGAGTGAGACCCCAGAACCGGTAGCGTCCGTCCTCGTCGGTGTAGAGGTGGGCGCGCCCCGCGACGCGGTCGTCGCCGTACTGGACGTCGTAGAAGCCGTCTTCATCGGCCTCCCACACCTCGATACGTGCTCCCGCGACCGGGGCCCCCGCGGTGTCCGTCACCGTGCCCTCGACCCAGCAGGGTCGACCGGGCGCGCCTCCGGCGATGTCGCCCCCGTTCTCGATGAGCGGTGCGTCCTCGGTGAAGAACGGACCGAACACCGTCGCCTCGGTGGCGTCGCCGTAGGCCTCGTTGTTGACGGCGACGGTCTGCATCGAGACACCGAGCACGTCGGAGAGCAGGATGAACTCCTGTCGCCGCTCGTCGGTGATCCGGCCCGCCGCGTTGAGGAACGCGATACCGGCCGCCCATTCCTCCTCGGTCAGGCGCACCTCGCGCACGAACGCGTGCAGGTGGCGGGTGAGGGCCTGCATGACCTCTTTCAGCCGTACGTCGGGCGCCGCGGCGAACGAGTCGACGACGGTCTCGATCAGCTCCTCCTCGCGGGCGCGCTGCTGCGGCGACGGGGTGTGCTCATTCATTTCCTTCTCCTGTCCCGAGAGGTTCCGCCGGCGCCCCGACCCACGCGGCCGTCAAAAGGGACTCGAGGTCTTCTCGCGTCACAGGACGGGGATGCGAAGGCGGGACGACCGGCAGAACGAGCTCCGCCGCATCGCGGATGTCCTGCCGACGGAATCCGTAGTCCCGCAGGGCGACGGGCGCGCCGACGTCTCGACGAAGATCGAGGAGTCCGCCGAGGGGGTCCTCCGCCGAGAAGGCCATGCGCAGGCGCTGCGCCGCATCGGGCGCGAACGGGATCGTGAACGCCGTGACGTAGGGCAGCACGATCGCGTGCGTCTGCGCGTGCGGCAGTCCGTACGTCCCGCCCAGGACGTGGCAGATCTTGTGGTGCAGACCCGACCCGGCCGAGGCGAAGGCGGCCGCGGCGAGATACGTGCCGAGCAGTGTCTGCTCCCGCCCGGCCGGGTCGGCGTCGTCGCGCACGAGGGCGCGCATGCCCGAAGCCAGGCACCGCGCCCCCTCGGTCGCGAGCGCCGCATTGATCGGGTCCCGGTTGGGCGCCCATAGCGAGTCGATGCAGTGCGCGAGGGCGTTCAGTCCCGAGGCGACGGCCAGGTCCCGTGGCAGCGAGGCGGTGAGCTCGGGGTCGTAGACGATCACACGGGGCAGCACGCGGGGATCCGACCCGGTGGTCTTGCGGCCGTTCTCGGTCAGACCCCAGACGTCGGTGGCTTCGGATCCGGCGTACGTGGTCGGAACCGCGATGATCGGGATGCCCGTGGTCAGCGCGATCGCCTTCGCCAAACCGATCGCCGAACCTCCGCCGATCGCGACGACGGCGTCGACGCGCTCCTCGGTCGCCGCGTGTCGAGCCCGGTCGGCCACGTCGACCGGGACGTGCGGGGCGACCTCACTCCACTCCCGCGCGACGGGAACGGCGGCGCGGAGGGCTCTCGCGAGCTCGGCCTGCGACGGCGACGCGATCACCATGACCCGGGTCGCCCCCATCCGCTCGATCTCGGCGACGGTGCCGGTCAGCGCCCGGCCCGACGAGAAGACGACGCGAGCCGCCGGCGTGGTGTGGACGAACGAGACGGGGCGCGTCATCGCGACCTGCTGAGGATCGCGGCGAGGGCGGATGCGAGCACCCCGGCCGGGTCGCTCGAAAGGTGCGGAGCACGCCAGGCGACGATTTTGTCGGGTCGGACGAGCAGGGCTCCCTCTTCATCGATACCGCGCAGCCGCTCCCAATCGAAATACAGGTCCGTGTACGTCCGGCCCGGTCCGATGACGACCGCTTCGATCGGCACGCCCAGACGGTCGGCGACCTCGGGGACCGCGTTGGCCCATGCCTGCCCCGCGATTCCGGTGAACAGGGTGAAGCGCGAGCTGGGCGCCAGGTCGAGCGTCGAGCACGATCGGCGCGCGTCGCCGACCCATGCGTGCGGGAGCGGCGAGCCGGGGACGGTCGACGGCTCGTAGTACAGCTCCGGGTCGCGCGTCGGAGCAGGCCGGGAGGTTCCGTCCGGGACGACGGCGGACGACCGGTAGAACTGGCCCATCTCCACGCCGTGGGCGTTGAACTCGTAGTTCTTCAGCTCCATCGCCGCGGTGATCGCCCGACGCTTGGCCCGCCCGCGCGGGGTGTCGTCCTTGCGCTCCTCGATGAGGTCCCGCATCTCCTCCTCCGTCTCGGCGTCGGTGATGCCGAGCGCGGTGAAGAGCTCCCCGAATTCGCGCCCCGACTTGTTGGCCCGGAGGACGATCTGCCGGGCGACCGGCGCGCGCTCGGCCGTGTACGTCTCGAGGAGGGCCTCGCCCGCCTGTCCGCGGATCACCGCGGCGAGCTTCCAGGCGAGGTTGTAGGCGTCCTGGATCGAGGTGTTCGATCCCAATCCGTTGGAGGGGGGATGCCGATGGATCGCGTCTCCCGCGGCGAACACGCGTCCCTTCTGCAGGCGTGTGGCGTACATCTCGTTGTTCCCCCACAGGGAGGTCCCGGTGATGGTGACCTCGAGGTCGGGATCACCGATCAGGTTGCGGACGATCTGCACGGCCGCGGCCTCGTCGATGACCGGTTCCGGACCGTCGATGTCGTATCCCCACACGATGAGCCATTCGTTCCAGGGCCGCACCATGCGGATCAGGCCGGCACCGATTCCCCCGACGTTCGAGCCGGGCTGCACGACCCAGTAGAGAACGCTCGGGCGGTGGCCGACGAGGTGGTCGATGTCGGCGGTGAACGTGATGTTCATCGACCCGGCGATGTCCATGCGGCCCTCCAACGGGAGGTCGAGGTCGGCGACGACGCGCGACCGCGCTCCGTCCGCGGCGATGACGTACTTCGCCCTCACCTCGTACGGCCGTCCGGTCACCCGGTCGAGGACGCGCACGGTCACGCCCGCGTCGTCCTGGACATGCGACAGGTACTCGCTCGAGAACCGCGTCTGCGTCCCCCGCGCCGTGGCGTTGCGCACGAGGATCGGCTCGAGGTAGTTCTGGGGCACGTCGCAGTTGAGCGTCGGGGATGCGGCGACGTAGTCGGCGTGGCGCGCGGGGCTCGTCCCCCAGCTGAGGATCCGGCCGAGTTCCTCCCCGGCGAGCGAGGTGCAGAACACGGTGTCGCCGATCATCTCGTGCGGGGTCGAATCGGCTTTCACCTGATCCTCGATGCCCATGTCGCGGAAGAACTCCATGGCCCGCTGATTCGTGATGTGGGCGCGCGGGGTGTTCGCCGTCCACCGGTACTTCGTGATCATCACGGTGTCGATGCCGAGCGTCGCCAGCGCCAGGGCGGCCGACGCGCCGGCGGGGCCCGTCCCGATGATCAGCACATCGGTATGCACCACTCCGGCGTCCGGGAGGGCTGTGTCGGTGATGCCGTCATCGAAAACCGCCATGGGTCCGTCCTTCATCCCTGCGCCACGACCTCGTGGCGTCCCGGGAAGTATGCGTCGGCGACCCCGCGACGTCCGTCGACGAAGGCGAAAGGCTCCCTCGATGTCCGGTTTCGTCAAACGGGGTGCCCGGAGCGGACCTCCCGAGGCGTGCACCCGTAGTGCATCCGGAAGGCCCGGCTGAAGTGCGGGTGAGACGCGAAGCCGCACCGTCCGGCGATCTCTCCGATCGGCACGGTCCCGCGCAGCATGTGGAGAGCGGCCGAGAGCCGCCGCGTCCGGATCTCCTCGGCCAGACTCCGCTCCGCGGAGGAGAAGAGCCGACGCATCGTGCGATCCGTGAGGTCGAGACGGGCGGCGACGGACGCGGTGTTCAGTCGGGTGTCGTCGAGGTGCGCGTCGACGAAGTCGAGCACGATGCTCCGCCGGCCCGCCTCCGTCGACGCGAGCCCCGGAACCAGGAGCAACCGGATCCGGTCGATGAGGTCGTCGTCTGACGAGCCCGACGACGCGAGCCTCCCCATCACGCGACGATGGACCGCGCCCGCGACGAGTCGCATCGTCGCGGATGCGCCGACATCGAGCCGTCCCGTCGGAACCGCCTCGGTCGCGAGCAGGTGCGCGGCGTCCGCATCCGAGAACGCGATGACGATCTCGTCGACCCCGCCCCGGAACTCCCGGGAGAACGGCCGGTCGGTGGCGCAGACGACGGCCGATCCGGGGCCGTGTCCCAGGACCTGCTCGTCAGTGATCAGGCGCGCATCGCCCCGGCGGGTCAGGTAGATCGCCCGGCCGGGCTCGTCATGGGCGACGATGTGCGCGCGCGTGCGTCTCACGGCGTGGGGCGTCGCGACGACGTGGGCCACGTCGAACGGCCCGACGCGGGCGCTGCGCACGGTCGCGTCGAACGCTCCCGACCGCGGCGCGACGCAGGCCAGGCCGACGAGCGCACGTTCGTGGTGGGCCTCCCAGGCGCTGATGCGCCCGGCGCGACCCACTCGTCGGGTGGAGAACGTCTGCGGCTCCATAACCGTCCCATCGACCCTCGCGGCAGCAACGATGATGCCGATTCAGCCTATTCCCGTGAATACGCTCGCGCGAGGGTCCCGCGCATCTCTCAGGCGATCCGCCGCTCACCCGGCCGGATGACCCGCCACCATCGGTACCCGTACCCGTCGAGCGTCACCTCGAACCCGTCGCCGTCCAGGGTCTGCGCCCCGCCCGCGTCGTCGAGAAGATCGACGAGGCGCCAGGTCCCGGCATGCGCATCCGCATCCGCTCCCTCGATCCGCAGGCGGAAGGTGCGGCCGTCGGGGGCGAAGTTGTGCGCGGCGACGAGCATGCCCAGCTCGCTCGTGACCGAGTGGGCCAGCACGCACGCGTGGGGTTGATCCAGGATGCCGAGCTCCCCCCACCCGATCTCGGGGGACGCCCGGTACTGACGCACGAGGTTCTGCGTGAACCGCAGCATCGAGTCGGGGTCGCGCCGCTGCTGCGCGACGTTGACGTGCTCGGGCGCGAATCCACCGGGGACGACGTCGGCGATGAGGTCGTCCGCCCCCGAGAAGCCCGCGTCGATGTCCGCGGTCCACTGCATCGGCGTGCGCACGGCCGCGCGACTGCCCGAGATCGTGGGATTCTCGCCCATCCCGATCTCCTCGCCGTAGTACAGCACCGGCGCCCCGGGCAGAGAGAACATCAGGCTGTAGACCATGCGGATGCGGCGCGGGTCGCCCTCGAGCATCGACGGCAGGCGGCGCGTGATGCCCCGGCCGTGGATGCGCTGGCCCTCCTCGGGGGCGAAGGCTGTGAACACCTCCTCCCGCTCGTCGGCGCTCAACTGATCGAGCGTGAGCTCGTCGTGGTTGCGCACGAAGTTGCCCCACTGGTTGCCGCGGGCGATCGCGGGCCGCGACTCCAGCGCCTCACGCAGGGGCGCGGCATCCTGCCGGGCCAGGGCGAGGTACAGCCGCTGATTGGCGACGAAGTCGAACTGCATCGTGAGCTCGTCGCCGTCGGCGTCGCCGAAGAAACGCAGCTGCTCGTCGTAGGGCAGGTTGACCTCGCCGAGCATCATGGCGTGACCGCTGCGACGCGAGACGTATCCCCGCAGCGCGCGGAGGAAGTCGTGCTCGGGCCCGTCGTCTCCATCGATGAGGTGGGGCACGGCATCCACGCGGAAACCGTCGACACCCAGCTCGAGCCAGAAGCCGATGACCTTCGCGATCTCCTCGCGCACCTCGGGGTGGTCGGTGGCGAGGTCGGGCTGATGCCGGTAGAAGGAATGCTTGTAGTACTGCCCCGCGGTCTCGTCGAAGAACCAGACCCCGTCCTCGACGTCGGGGAACATGCTCGCCGGGGCGTCGTCGGGCACCTCGTCGCTCCACTGGTAGAAGTGCCGGTAGCGACTGTCGGGGCTCTGCCGCGCCTGCTGGAACCACGGATGCCGATCGGAGGTGTGGTTCACGACGAGGTCGACGATCACGCGCATCCCGCGGTCGTGGGCCGTGCGCAACACCTCGACCATGTCGCCGAGCGAACCGTAACGGGGGTCGACACCGTAGTAGTCCTCGATGTCGTACCCGTTGTCGCGCTGCGGCGAGGGATAGAACGGGGCGAGCCAGAGGCACGTCACGCCGAGCTCGGCGAGGTGGTCGAGCCGCTGCGCGAGACCGCGCAGGTCGCCCACGCCGTCGTCATCGGCATCGAGGTACGTCTCGACGTCGAGGTTGTAGAAGACGGCGGTCTTCCACCACAGGTCGCTGGTGTCGGTGAGCCTCACGACGCCACCTCCGTCCGAGCGGCGGGGCGGCGGTCGGGGTGCGGGGAGGTCGTCATCGGAGCCCTCTTCTCGGGAGCGGTGGCGTCTGTCCCTGTCTTTCCTACCGCCCGCGCCCCGACGGGTGAGCGCTCTTGCCCCGGGCGCGACGATGTGCGTCGGTCCGAGCCCGTCGACGGGACCGGCCCCGGTCGTCCGAGGGGCTCGAGCCGCTCGACCGCGCCGCGGAGAGCACGATCAGACCGCGCACGACTCCCGCTCGACGAGCGACACGTCGATGACCGTGACCTCGTCGAGGCCCAGGCCGGCGTCGGGCTCGAGACGCGCGAACACGCGCTCGGCGGCGAGCGCGCCGATGCGACGCGGGTCCTGGTCGATCACCGTGACGGCAGGCGTCAGGGTGTCGGCCATCGGGAAGTCGCCGAACCCGACGAAGGGCATCGGCTCGCCCCGCAGCACGTGCGCGAGCGCCATCGACGAGCGCGCGTTGGCCGAGAAGATCGCCGTGGGCGGCTCGGGCAGCGCCCGCAGACGCTCGAGGGCGGATGCCGCGGCCTCGCGCGTCGCGACCTGCGAGGCCACGAGAGCCTCGTCGACGTCGATCCCCGCTTCGCGCAGAGCCCGGCGCCAGCCCTCCACGCGCTTGGTCTCGGTGGAGAGGTGCACCATGTCGCCGACGTACGCGATGCGGCGATGACCGTGCGACAGCAGGTGGGTCGTCGCCAGGTGCGCTCCGGCCTCGTCGTTCTCGGTGAACGTGTCGGTGGTGAGTCCGACGGGAGCGCGGTCGACGAACACGATCGGGGTGTGCCCGCGCCAGCGCTCGAGCCACGAGTGGTCGGTGCCGACCGGGGCGATCACGAGCCCCGTCAGCTGGCGTCCGAGCAGGGACTCGAGGGCGGGCTTCTCGTCGTCGGGGTTCTCGCCGAGACTCGTGACGAGCGTCGACAGCCCGTGCCGGCGGGCGGTGTCCTCGACCGCGCGCGCGATCGCCGCGAAGAACGGGTCGACGACGTCGGGCACGGCGACGCCGATCACCGACGCCCGACCCGCGCGGAACGTCGTGGCCAGGGCGTTGGGCACGTAGTTGAGCTCGCGCATGGCCGCCTCGACCAGCGCGCGGGTGTCGGGCAGCACGTGCGGGTCGTCGTTGAAGACGCGCGACACGGTCTTCGTGCTCACCCCGGCGCGCTGGGCGACGTCGCGCATCGTGGTCACGAGACACCTCCGGGGTGCGGGCGGGTGGGGGCTTCGACTCGCAACCCTATCCGCCGCGCGCCGACGTCCGAGCGCGCGCCCGGCGCCGGGGAGCGGCGACCGGATGCCGCGCCCCCGCCCGTGGTCGCGTCCGAGACCATCCGGCCGGTCCCCCGGTCCACCCGCCCGGCACCGCGGCATCCGTCCCCCGCGTGCACCCGCGGAGAGCCGGTCCGACCGGGGTCGGATCCGGCCGGCGGACGCGACCGGCGCCGGGCGGGCGTGGTCATCTCAGCGTCCGTCGACCGCGTCGGCGAGCTCGCGCAGGCGGGGCAGCGCGCGACCCGAGAGGAGCTCCTCGCGGCGGTCGGCGTCGATCGAGAGGCTGTCCTTCCACAGCGACCGACCGGCCATGGCCCCCGAGGCGCCGTTGGCGACGGCCGTGCGCACCTGCTCGATGAACGTCTCGTGGTCGACGCCGGCCGAGAGCACGGCCCACGGCACGCCCTGGGCGGCCTCGGTCACGCGGGCGCTCGCCTCGGCGGAGCCGGGGTACTGCAGCTTCAGGATCTTCGCGCCGCACGCGACGGCCAGCGCGGCGCCGTCGACCACGAGGTCGGCGAACTTCGCCTGGTACTCCTCGTCGCTCTCGCCCTCGAGCTGGTAGGTGAGCAGCTCGACGATGAGCAGCAGGCCCTCGGCCTCGCACGCCTGCACGAGGTCGCGGATCTCGTGCGCGACGCGAGAGTCGGCGTCCTGCTTGTCGGGGCGGGTGTACCAGAGCATCTTGGCGACGTCGGCGCCCTGCTCGCGGATCGAGTGCGGCGTGGTCCCGGGGACGTAGCGCGTGTACTTCAGGCCGTCGACCGTCTCGGCGCCCGAGGCGTCGAGACCGACGACGAGGGCGGTGTCGCGGGCGAGCACGCCGTCGTCGACGATCTGAGGCAGCGCGACCTCGGGGTCGAGCAGGATCGCGGGGGCGTGGTTGGCGAGGTGGCGCACGAGGTCGGCCTTCACCTCGGCGAGCTCCTCGCGCGAGATGGCGTCGGAGCCGTTCGGGGCGTCCTTGATCGCGGCCTTCATGCCGTTGCGCTGGTCGGCGGCGACGATGAGCATGTGTCCGTCGGGGGTGCTGATCGACTGGAGCGCGCGGCGCTCGATGGTGGTGAGGGCGTTCATGATCTCTCTTCTCTGGGGTTCATTCGCGCCGGTCGGCGCGGGTGGTCTGTTCGCGCGTCGGGTCGCAACGGGCGCGGCGGGTGGGGAGTCAGGATGGGACGGATGCCGTGACGAGCCGCCGCGCCATGTCGGCGGCTCCGTAGGCGACGTCCTGCTCGCGGGTGGACAGGGACGGATCGGGCAGCACCTCGGCGCGGGCGCGGCGCACGGAGGCCATGCCCGCCCAGCCGCCGGTGAGCGTCGAGTGCGTGGCGGGGGCGACCTCGCGGTCCATGGCGGCGATCAGACGGGCGATCTCGTCGTTGCTGTGCCGCAGCACGGCGCCGAAGATCTCGGCGGGGCTCGCCTCGGTGTGCAGGGTCAGCCGCAGCACGCCGTCGTCGTTGCGGGCGCCGGCGACCTCGATCGCCCCGGCCGGCAGCTCGCCCTCGTAGGGCAGGGCCATGACCGCGGCATCCAGCTCATCGCGCCCGGCGCGGTCGCTGATCCCGGCCGCGTGCAGCGCCCGGCGCAGCAGCAGTCCGGTCTTCACCCCGGCGACGAGCACGTGCCGGCCGGGGACGACGTGGCGCACCTCGTTGATGAGCGCGTCGGCGAGGCGCTGCCGCGCCGCGAAGCCGAGGGGCGCGTCGAGCACCCGCAGCAGCACCTCGGCGGTGCCGAGCGAGACGTGGTAGCCGTCGGCATCCAGGGTTCCGTTGGCCTGGGCGGCGACGAGGTGGTCGTGCCCGGCGACGGTGAGCATTGCGCCCGCGACGCGGGGACCGAGATCCGCGGATGCCGTGCCCCAGGGCAGTCCGCCGCCGCGCAGGGGCGGCAGCAGGTCGGCGGTGATGCCGAGGGCGTCGAGCATCGCGGGCCAGGCGGCGCCGGAGTCCTGGTCGATGAGGCCCGTGCGCGAGGCCAGGGACAGCTCGAGCGCGATGTCTCCCCCGAGCGCGGCGACGACGAACTCGGGCAGGTCGAGCCAGCGGAGCCCCGCGAGGTCGGTGCCCTGGTCGCGCAGCCACGCGAGCTTCGCGACGCTGACCTGCGCGCCGAGCGGCAGGCCCGTGCGCCCGGCGAACTCCGCGCGGACGGCGTCGGGGAAGGCGGCGATCTGCTCCCACCCGCGCGGGTCGAACCACGCGAAGCCGGGGGCGACCGCGCGACCGTCGGCGTTGATCAGGATGCCGGTCTCGCCCATGCCGGCGACCGCGAGAGAGGTGAGCGGAGTCGAGGTCTGCGGCGCGAGCTCGGCGTCGACGAGGCCGATGAGCGTGCGTAGGGCGGCGATCAGGTCCTCGGCCTCGATGTCGGTCGTGCCGGCCTCGCCGACGCGCCACGGCGTCGGCACCTGGGCGCCGGCGATCTCGATGCCGTCGTCGTCGATGACGAGCATCTTGATGCCCGTGCTGCCGAGGTCGATGCCGCCGTGCAGGCGCTCCGACCCCCGCACCATGTCACCGGTGTCGTGCATGAGCGGCCGTCCTTTCCGGAACCTCTTCGAGTCCCGGAATGACGAGCATGACACCGGTGACTTGCTACGTCTATGGTGGGGGCATGCCGTCGTCGTGTCAAATACCCGATCCGCTCGCCGTCGTCGTCGCCGGACCCGCCGGAAGCGGCAAGAGCACGCTCGGTCGAGCGCTCGCGGCGGAGCTGCGAGCCGCCCTGATCGACCTCGACAGCGTGACCACGCCTCTGCTCGACGCGCTCCCGCCCGAGACCCTCGGCGGGCACTGGCTCACGTCGCCGCACGCGGGCGCGATCCGCTCCGGGCGCTACGCCGCCCTGCGCGCCACGGCCGCCGACGTCCTCGCGACCGCCGGACGCGTCGTCGTCGTCGCCCCGTTCACCGCCGAGCTCGCCGGGGGCGACGAGTGGCAGGCCCTGCGCGACGCGTTCTTCCCCACCGAGCCGATCGTCGTGCACGTCGACGGCGACCCCGCGGTGCTGGCCTCGCGTCGCGCCGTTCGGGGAGCCTCCCGCGACGCGCACCGCCCCGACACCCCGTCCGTCGCCCCCGCGATCGACGTCCTCAGCGTCGACGCGGAGCTCACGACGACCCAGCAGCTCGCGCGACTGCTCCCCGCGCTCGGTCGCAGGCGCCCGGTCGACCCCGGCGCGGCGATCTTCTCGCGCGAGTTCGACGCCGTGCTTTTCGACCTCGACGGCACGCTGGTCGACTCCACGGCATCCGTCGTGCGGTCGTGGCGGCGTTTCGCCGAGCACTTCGACGTGTCGATGCAGGCCCTGCACGCCAACCACGGCCAGCCCGCGCGCACGCTCGTGAGCCTGCTGCTCCCCGCGGAGCGTCACGCCGAGGCGCTCGCGCACGTGACCGATCTCGAGGTGAGGGATGCCGTGGGCCTGCACCCCATCCGCGGGGCCGACGTGTTCTTCGACGCCGTGCCCGCCGAGCGTCGGGCGATCGTGACGTCGGGCTCGGTGCCGATCGCCACGGCCCGCCTGGCCGCCGCCGGATACGACCGGCCCGCGGTGTTCGTCACGGTCGACGACGTCGTCAACGGCAAACCCGACCCCGAGCCGTTCCTGCTCGCCGCCGAGCGCCTGGGCGTGGATCCGTCGCGCTGCCTCGTCGTCGAAGACGCCCCGGCCGGCATCGCCGCCGCCCGCGCCGCGGGCTGCGCGGTGATCGCCCTCACCGGCACGACCTCCGAAGAGGAACTGACCGCCGACCTGGTCGTCGACGGATTGGATGCCCTGCGTATCGAGGCCACCGCAGCGGGGGCGCTGCGGCTCGTCCCGGCGTGATCGCCTGACCGTCGCGGCGGCACCCGACCAGCCGTCGGCCACGGGCGGGAACGACGCCCGCCGTCCGCCGCCGCGCGCCGGAAACGGCCCGCGCGCGAGGGTCATGGCCCCCGGGCGACCGCGCTCCTGAACGACGTCGGCCGCACACCTTACGCCAATAGGAACCCCTGCTGGGGATTCCCTTTGTTCCATAGCGCGCCGCGCTGCGGCTGCTTACTCTGGGCCCATTCGCGCAACTTCCCTTTCGTGATCGTGTCGCAACCGACCTCGGCGAAGTTGCCCTCCCCCGCTCGAGACCAGAAGGAGCACACATGAGCTCGGATGACGCGACCAACACCTGCAGCTACCACATGGCCGGCCGTCTCCCGGCGGGTGGCGATCACCTCGGCGGCACCTTCGGACAGGCGCCGAGCCTCGACAGCTGGTACCCGCAGCGACTGAAGGTCGAGCTGCTGCACCGCAACGGCGTCGCAGCCGACCCGCTCGGTGCCGACTTCGACTACGCGGCCGCGTTCGCCACGATCGACCTCGATGAGCTGAAGGCGGACATCAAGGAGCTGCTCACCACCTCGGTCGACTGGTGGCCGGCGGACTACGGCAACTACGGCCCGCAGATGATCCGCATGGCCTGGCACGCCGCCGGCACCTACCGCATCGCCGACGGTCGCGGCGGGGCGGGGACCGCGATGCAGCGCTTCGCCCCGATCGGCAGCTGGTGGGACAACGGCAACACCGACAAGTCCCGTCGCCTCCTTCAGCCGATCAAGCACAAGTACGGGAACGCGCTGTCGTGGGCCGACCTGATGGTCCTGACCGGAAACTGCTCGCTCGAGCTGATGGGCCTGCCGACGTACGGCTTCGCCGGGGGACGACTCGACGCCTGGGAGCCCGACGACGGCACCTGGTGGGGACCCGAGGTCTGGAACCCGCACAACGTCGAGAGCCCCGACGAGATGGTCAGCCGCGACGAACGCTGGCACGGCGAGAACGGCGACGCGGACTACGACCTGCAGAGCCCGCTGGCCGCGTCGCACCAGGCCCTGATCTACGTCAACCCCGAGGGGCCGTACGCCAACGGCGACCCGATGGGCTCGGCCCGTGACATCCGCATCACCTTCACGCGCATGGCGATGAACGACGAAGAGACCGTCGCCCTGATCGCCGGCGGACACGCGTTCGGCAAGAGCCACGGCCAGGTGCCCGCGTCGAAGATCGGCCCGTCGCCCGAGCTCGCACCGATCGAGTCGATGGGTCTCGGGTGGCACAACCCGGTGGGCAGCGGCAACGCCGAGAACACCTCGACCAACGGCATCGAGGGCAGCTGGACGCCGAACCCGATCCAGTGGGACAACACCTACCTCGAGAACCTGTTCGCGTACGACTGGGAGCAGACGAAGAGCCCGGCGGGCGCGCTGCAGTGGACGCCCACCGACCCGGACGCGCCGAAGACCCCCGACGCGCACGTGCCGGGGCAGATGAACCCGCTCATGATGATGACCTCGGACATCGCCCTGAAGGTCGACCCGGAGTACCGGGCCGTGTGCGAGCGCTTCCTGGCCGACTTCGACCTCTTCACGCTGGCGTTCTCGAAGGCCTGGTACAAGCTCACCCACCGCGACATGGGCCCGAAGCACCGCTACCTCGGCCCCGAGGTCACCATCGCCGACGACCTGCTCTGGCAGGACCCGCTGCCCGACGCCGAAGGCCCCGCCCTCGACGAGGCCGACGTGGAGACCCTCAAGAAGGCCGTCCTCGACACGGGGCTGTCCGTGTCCGACCTCGTGTACACGGCCTTCTCCGCCGCCTCCACCTATCGCGACAGCGACAAGCGGGGAGGGGCGAACGGCGGACGTCTCGCCCTCGCGCCCCAGAAGGACTGGGCGATCAACCGCCGCACCCTCCCGGTGATCGAGGCGTTGCGGTCCGTGCAGTCGGACTTCGCCGCCGCGTCGGACGGACGCCGGGTCTCGCTCGCGGACCTCATCGTCCTCGCCGGCACGGCCGCGGTCGAGCAGGCCGCGCGGGCGGCGGGCTCCGACGCCGAGGTCCCGTTCACTCCGGGCCGCGTCGACACGACGCAGGAGCTCACCGACATCGAGATGTTCGAGTGGCTCCGGCCGGTCGCGGACGGCTTCCGCAACTTCGTGTCCGAGCGCTTCGACCAGTTCGCCCCGGGAGTCGCGCCCGAGGCGGCGTTCCTCGACAAGGCGAACCTGTTCACGCTCACCGCGCCCGAGTGGGCCGTCCTGACGGCCGGCCTGCGCGTCCTCGGCGCCAACTGGGACGGATCCGACCGGGGGGTGTTCACCGATCGCATCGGCGTCCTGACGACGGACTTCTTCGTCAACCTGACCGACACCGATCTGGTCTGGACCAAGGACGACGACACCGCGTCGACCTTCACCGGCCGCGTCCAGGCCACGGGCGAAGCGCGCTGGCGGGCGTCGCGCAACGATCTCGTGTTCGGCTCGAACGCGCAGCTCCGCTCGATCGCCGACGCCTACGCGGGCACCGACGGGCAGGAGCGGTTCGTCCGCGACTTCGTCGAGGTCTGGTCGAAGGTCATGATGCTGGACCGCTACGACGTGAAGGGGCACAAGCGCTACGGCGCGATGGCCGCCTGACCCACGTCCCCGTGGAGGCGGCTCGGTGCCGCCTTCACGGGTGGGGCCTATCCGACCGAGCGGGCGCTCCCCGGAGGCGTGCCCGTGTCGTGGCCGCGTCGTGGAGGGATTTCACTCCGCTCTCGAATGGCCGAGTCGAGTTGCTGGATGATCTGTGCGACCCGGGAGCCACCCGAGGGGGCGGCGGGGTATCGACGCAGGATCTCGGGCACGGGCGCATGGGCCCGGTCGAGTTGCCGGCGGACTCCCTCGTGGTCCGTGCCGCCCGCTCTCAGCTCGGCCACCCGTGCGGCGAGGGCAGCCGCGCGGAGGATGTGTCCGACCTGCGACGCTTTCGCGATCGGGTGCAGGTAGGCGGCCGCTGCGGCATCGCCGCACGCGAGCGCGGCGAGCCGGGCCGTCTCCTCGGAGACGCTTTTCGCTGCCCGGTGCGACGCGACCGCGGCTGTTCGCTGCAGGTTCGATCGTGCAGCGCCACCGGCGAACGTGCGCGCCGCAATGATGGCCTCGCGCGGCCGGAGGTCGTTCGGGGCGACCGTTTCGAAAACGGGGAGCAGCTCCTCCGCGCAGTCGGATGCGAATCGGGCCACGGCGCGAAGCTCGTCCATCGTCAGATCGAAGTCCCCCGCTCGCATGCCCTCATTGTCCCGCCTGCGCGCTGTGATCACCCAGCGTCCCGAGGTGATCGTTCTGGCCGATGCATCCGGGGACACCCGCGGCACTAGAGCCCGCCGGCCACGCGCAGAGTCGCTCCCGTCGTGTATCCGGCTTCCGCGGACAGCAGCCACGCAACAGCTGCGGCCACTTCCCGAGGCTCGCCCGCTCGTCCCCAGGGGATGGACGCCGCAACCTTCGCGGGCCGTTGCGGGTCCTGATGGAAGTCGGTCCAGATCGTTCCGGGCTCGACGCAGTTGACGCGTATTCCGGCGCCGGCGAGCTCCTTCGAAAGTCCGACGGTGAGGGCTGCGACACCCGCTTTCGCGGCGGCGTAGTGAACGTAGGACCCGGGGCTGCCGATCGTCGATGCCGCTGATCCGATGAGGACCATCGATCCGCTCGTGCGCGACAAGTGCGGGATGGCCGCCCGCGCGGTCAGCACCGTTCCGAGAAGGTTGACGTTCAGATCCTGCGCGATGTCCCCCGGGTCCAGATCGGCGAGGGGACCGACGGCGCGAACAGCGCCGGCCGCTGCGACCACTCCGCAAAGGGGTCCGAGGGCCTCCCCTGCTTCGAAGAAGTCATCCAGTGACCGCGCGTCCGTCGTCTCGACCCGGGCGATCGCCGCGCGACATCCCGCCTCGCGCACGCGATCCGCGAGGGAGTCCGCCGCGTCGCGGTCCTCGCGGAATCCGATCAGGACGTCATGGCCGGAGGCCGCCACACGCTCCACGACGGCTGCGCCGATCCCCCTCGATCCTCCGGTAACCGCGATCAGCCCGTTCGTCTCGTCCATCCCCCCATCGTGTCAGTCCGCGCCGACGAGGGCGCCCGGTCGGACCCGCACGTGCGGTTGCACGAGGCGTGCGCGTCGGCACCCCATCCCGCGACCTCGGCCGCCTCGGGAGCCGTCGCCGACGAAGAGGGCTCCGTCTCCTACCGCGTCGCCCGCTCCAGCAGCTCCAGCACGTGCACGTACGACTCCCCCGTCGCCTTCGTCATCCCCAGCTCGCACGTGCGGTTGCACGAGGCGTGCGCGTCGGCACCCCATCCCGCGACCTCGGCCGCCTCGGGAGCCGTCGCCGCCTCGGTCAGCTCGGGGTGCAGCATCCCGCGGTCTCCCGCGTAGGCGCAGCAGCCCCACGCATCGGGCACCCGCACCTCGGTCGCGACGGCCTCCCCCACCGCGCGCAGCGCCGGGTCGATGCCCAACTGCTTCGACGAGCACGTCGGGTGAAGCGCCAGCAGCTCCGCCACCGGGGTCGCCGTGAGACGCGGGAGCAGAGCGGATGCCGCGAAGGCCACGGCATCCATCACCTCCACGCCCTCGTCGCGCAGGGTCGCCGCGAATCCCTCGGTGCAGCTCGACGCGTCGCACACGACCGGGAGCGCCCCCTCGCGCGAGGCCGTGCGCACCGCGGCGCGGACGCGCGCCGACATCGTCGCGTGCCCCTTCGCGTAGCCCTTCGACGACCAGGGCGTGCCGCAGCACATCGCGTCGATGCCGTCGGGCACCACCGCCGCGACCCCCGCGCGCTCGAGCAGGCGCGTGAACGCGGCGGTCGCGCCGATCCCGTCGGCGGGGCCGAACATGCTGCCCACGCAGGCCGGCAGGAACACCGCGACGGGCTCCGCGCCCGGAGCCCCGACGACGGAGCCCAGCGAGCGACGCGACGACCCTCCGCTCGGCAACTCCGCCGAGTAGCGCGGCACCGTGTCGGTGCCGAGCACCGCGCGGGCGGCATCCGTCACCGTCCGCACCGCCGGCGTCGGCAGCGCCGACGCGACCGAGAGCGCCGCGGAACCCGCTCGCGTGACCGCTCCCCACCCGGTCGCCGCGGCCGACCAGCCCGCGGCGAGCACCGGGTTGGCGTCTTCGCGGCGAAACCGCTTCATCAGCGAGCCCGTGTTGATGAGCACGGGGCAGGCCGTCTGGCACATGCCGTCGACGGCGCAGGTCTGCACGCCGTCGTAGCCGTAGTCCTTCTCGAGCTCCGCGGCCAGGGTTCCGTCGCCGCGCTCACGGGCGGCGGTCGACGCGCGCCGCACGACGATGCGCTGGCGAGGGGTGAGCGTCAGCGACCGACTCGGACACACCGGCTCGCAGTACCCGCACTCGACGCACCGGTCGGCCTCGGGCTCGATCGAGACGGGGGTCTTGAGGTTGCGCATGTGGACGGCGGGATCGTCGTCGATGATGACGCCCGGATTCAGGATGCCGCCCGGGTCGAGCACCCGCTTCAGTCGCACCATCACGTCGTACAGCTCGTCGCCGTACTGGCGTCGCACGTAGGGCGCCATCGCGCGGCCCGTCCCGTGCTCGGCCTTGAGGTTGCCGCCGGCGCCCAGCACGAGGTCGACCATCGCGTCGGTGAAGCCTTCGAACCGGCCGAGGGCCGTCGCCCCCTCGAAGCGGTCGGTGAGCATGAAGTGGATGTTGCCGTCCTTGGCGTGACCGAAGATCACGCTGTCGGCGTAGTCGAAGCGCGCGAACAGCTCCTGCAGGCCCTCGCACGTGTCGGCGAGGCGCTCGACCGGCACGACCACGTCTTCGAGCAGGGCGGTGGTGCCCGAGGGTCGCGCGCCGGCGACCGAGGCGTAGAGGCCCTTGCGGAAGGTCCACGCGGCCGCGCGGTCGGCGGCGTCGCTCGAGAAGACGGCCGGGTCGAGCAGCTGCTGCTCCGCGAGGACGCGCCCCCCGGCGTCGGCGAGCTCGCGCAGGACGGACGGATCGTCCGCGTGGTACTCCACGAGCAGCGCCGCCTGGGTGGTGGCCTCGAAGCCGTGGATCGCCGCGGGCGTGCCCGCCAGACGCTGGCCGACGCGGAGCGACGTGGCATCCATCAGCTCCAGGGTCGCCGCGCCCGTCGCCACCAGCGCGGGAAGCGAACGGGTGGCGGCGTCGAGCGTCGGGAACACCGCGAGCGTCGTCGCGATCGCGGGGCGGATGGGCACCGTGCGGAACGTCGCCTCGGCGACGAAGGCGAGAGTCCCCTCCGATCCCACGACGAGGTGAGCGAGCAGGGCCGCGGGGGTGTCGAAGTCCAGGAACGCGTTGAGGGCGTACCCCATCGTGTTCTTCATCGCGAACTGCCGCTCGATGAGGGCGACGCTCGCGGCATCCGACACCACGCGCTCCCGCAGGCGCATCAGCTCGTCGACGAGGGCGGGCTCGCGCTGGGCGAGCAGGCGGTCGGCATCCGGGTCCGCGGTGTCGACGACGGTTCCGGATGCCAGCACCACGACGAGCGACTCGAGGGTGCGGTACGAGTTCTCCGCCGTCCCGCAGGCCATGCCGCTGGAGTTGTTCGCGACGACGCCGCCGATCGTGCAGGCGGCCTCGCTCGCCGGATCGGGACCGAGGCGGTGGCCGTGCCGCGCGAGCCTCGCGTTGACCTGGCGCACCGTCGCCCCGGGCTGGGCGCGCACCCGGCGTCCGCCGTCGAGCACGTCGACGCGCCCGAACCCCTGCCGCACGTCGACGAGCAGCCCCGCGCCCGACGACTGCCCCGACAGGCTCGTGCCACCCGAGCGGAACGTCACCGGGGTCCGCGAGGCCGTGGCCGCGCGCAGGATCGCGCCGACCTCCGCCGCGTCGGCGGCGACCACCACGGCCTCGGGGGTGAGGAGGTAGTGCGAGGCGTCGTTGGCGTAGGCGACGCGATCGATCGCGCGGGTGCGCAGGCGCGAGGCATCGCCCACGGCCGCGGTGATCTCGGGCGCGAGGGTGCTCATGCGGTCTCCTGGGGTCGTCGAGCGGCGGCGGGCGCCGGAGCAGCATCCCCCTCAGCGGTCAGCACGCGGGAGAGGTCGGGCGAGGTCTCGACGAGGGCCCGGATGCCGAGCGGCGGACCCGCCACGACCGTCGAGGCGTGCGCGACGGCGTGCGCCCCCCACTCCGCGGCGCTCGCGGCGGCGACCGCGAGCGCGTCGGCACCCGCGGCGGACGCGGCCGGGGCGCGCGTGAGACCGAGCAGGAAGCCCGCGAGGGCGGCGTCTCCCGCCCCGGCGGTGTTGGCGACGTAGGGGGCGTCGGCGCGCGCGAACACCGCGCGGTCGCCGGTCACGGCGAGCAGTCCGTCGGCGCCCATGCTCGCGAGCACCGTCTGCACGCCCCGGGCGACGACCTCGCGCGCCGCGACCACGACGTCACCGAGGGTCGCGAGCGGGCGGCCCACGGCCGCTGCGAGTTCGTCGACGTTCGGGGTGAGCAGGTCGATGCCGGCCGGATCGGCCAGCAGCGCATCGAGCGCCGCACCGCTCGTGTCGACGGCGATCCGGGCGCCCAGCTCGCGGGCGAGATCGCGCACGCCCCCGAGGTCGACGATCTCCCCGGTGCCGGCGAGCTCGGGCAGGCTCCCCGAGATCACGAGCCACGCGTCGCCGCGGGTCGAGAGCTCCTCGCGCAGGACCGCGACCGTGGCATCCCACGCCTGCATCGACAGCGGCGGGGTCGGGGCGTTGACCTTGGTCGTGGCGCCGACCGCGTCGATGATCGACGTGTTCACCCGCGTCGCGCCGGGCACCTCGACGATCCGAAGGAGAGGGGCGGTCAACCCGCAGCGGGCGAACCGCACGTCGTCCGCCCCGAGCACCACCACAGCCGCGGTGTCGGCGCCGCCCGCGGCGAGGGCGGCCGAGACGTTGACGCCCTTGCCGCTCACCTCGCGCGTGTAGCTGTCGGCGCGGGTGAAGGTCGCGGGGCGCAGCGACGCGACGCGGTAGGTGGCGTCGATCGCTCCGGCGGCGGTGAGGGTGACGATGCGGCTCATGCACCGACCTCGCTGACGACCCGCCCGGTGATGACGTCGAGAAGGCGATGCACCTCGCCGGCGACGGCCGCGCGGCCGGGGGCGAGCCAGCGGCGGGGGTCGATGGCATCCGGATCCCGGTCCAGCTCGTCGCGGACGGCCGCGGTCAGGACGGTGTTGAGGTGCGTGCCGATGTTGATCTTGCGCATGCCCGCGCGCACAGCGCCGTCGATCCCGGCGTCGGCGACACCGCTCGAGCCGTGCAGCACGAGCGGAACGGGCAGGGCTGCGGCCAGCTCGGCGATGAGCGCCTCGTCGAGTCGGGCGCTGCGCTCGCGCATCGCGTGCTCGCTGCCCACGGCCACGGCCAGGGCGTCGACCCCGGTCGCCGCGACGAAGCGCGCGGCCTCGGCGACGTCGGTGCGCACGCCCGGCGCGTGGGCGCCCTTGCCGCCGATCTCGCCGAGCTCGGCCTCGATCCAGGCGCCGACGGCGTGCACGCGGGTGGCGACGGCGGCGGTGCGCTCGAGGTTCTCGGCATCCGACAGGTGGGCCGCGTCGAACATGACGGAGCGGATGCCGACGGCCAACGCCTCGTCGACGAGCGGCTCGTCGGTGGCGTGGTCGAGGTGCACGACGACGTCGACCCGCGCGGCTTCGGCCAGGCGCAGGGCGGCGGTGGCGGCGGGTGCGATCCCGCCGTGGAAGGCGATCGCGTTCTGCGAGAGCTGGAGGATCACGCCGGTCTCAGCGGCCTCGGCCCCCGCGACGACGGCCTCGGCGACCTCGAGGGTGATGAAGTTGAAGGCCCCGACCGCGCGGTGCGCGGCGAGCAGGTCGGGCATGTCGGCCAGCGGCACGGCGGTCTCTCTCTCCGCGCGCGGCGCGGGGTGGGGTCTGTTTCGCGTGAGTCGCCAGGGTTTGTCGCTTCGGGGGCTCCCAGGCGACGGTTCATGGCGACTCACGCGAGGGGTGGGCGATGCCGGGAGTGGTGTGCGGTGGGGCGTGAGTCGCCAGGGTTTGTCGCTTCGAGGGGGTCTGAAGCGACGATTCCTGGCGACTCACGCGGGGGAGGGTGGGGGGTGGATGCCGGGACCTCCGCGCGAGCGGGGGTCCCGGCATCCGGGTGGG
>NZ_STGM01000013.1 GCF_004854025.1 Microbacterium hydrothermale | reverse complement strand
ATCGACGATGGGCTTCTGCAGGGTGGGGTCGAACTTCTCCGGGCCCTGGGTGGTGACGGTGGCGCCTTCGGTCTTGGCTTCGGCTTCGATGCCGCACTGCATGGAGATGTAGAACTCATCCCCGGCGACGCCCTGCACGAACGCGATCTTGTAACCCCCGTCGGAACCGCCGGACGCGGATCCCGACGACGAGCCGCCGGAGCACCCGGCGAGGACGAGGGTGGCTGCGGCGCCGAGGGTGGCGAACGCGAGAACCTTCTTGTTCCACTGCATTGTGATTGCCTGTTCTCTCTTGGTTGATTCCGGATGCCGGGCGCTCAGCCGCGGCGTCCTCCGCTGACGAACTTGCGCCAGAGGCTCTGGGTGTTGCCGCGGGTCGCGGCGGTGCGGCGCACCTGGTCGACGTAGACGGCGGTGATCAGCACCGCGCCGACGGCGACCTGCTGCCAGAACGGCTGCACGCCGGTGATGACGAAGCCGTTCTGCAGGACGGCCGGGATGAAGAGGCCGACCACGGTGCCGAAGATCGTTCCCACGCCGCCGAAGAGCGAGGTCCCGCCGATCACCACGGCCGCGATGACGTTCAGGTTGGTCTGCGACTGCCCCGCGATCGCCGTGGTCGAGAACTGCGAGAGGGCCAGGATGCCGGCGAGTCCGGCGAGCGCCCCCGACAGCGTGTAGACCGAGATGAGGTGGCGGTCGACCTTGACGCCGACGCGGCGGGCGGCGAGCTCGCTGGAGCCGACGGCGTAGGTGTAGAGGCCGAACTTCGTGAAGTGCAGCACCACCGCGCCGATCACGACCACCACGAGGGCGATGACGCTGATGATCGGAAGCGACCCGAACACGTTGCCGTAGCCGATCGACACCGTGAGCACGGTCGGCACGTCGCGGATGTCGACGCCGCCCGTGAGGATCTGCGCGAGACCCAGCGCCATGCCGAGCGATCCGAGCGTGACGATGAGCGGCGGGATCTTGGCTTTCGCGATGAGGAAGCCGTTCAGCAGGCCCCAGCACACGCCGCTGAAGATCGAGACGAGGATGCCGACGGTGGCCACTCCCCAGCCCTCTCCGCCGAGCGCGCGCATCGTCAGGGCGGAGACGACGCCCGAGAACACGAGCACCGAGCCGATCGAGAGGTCGATGCCCGAGGTGATGATGATGTAGGTCATGCCGACGCCGAGGACCGCGAGGATCGAGGCGTTCTGGATGATGAGGCGGAAGTTCGACCACTGCGCGAACGAGTCCGGTGCGAGCGCGCTGAAGATCAGCACGATGACGATGAGGATGAGCAGGATCTGGAAGGCCTGCGCCTTCAGCAAGCCGACGAAGAAATTGGGCTTGGTGTCCTCGAACGTGCCGATGGCCACCGTCTCGGTGGGGGGCGTGGTGGTGCTCATTTCGAGTCGTCCTTCGTGACGGCGCCGGTCATGAGCCCGACGAGTTCTTCCATGGAGGTGTCCTTCGCGGAGATGTTGGCGACGCGCGTCCCCAGGCGCAGCACCTGGATGCGGTCGCAGACCTCCATCACGTGCGGCATGGAGTGCGAGATCAGCACGACGGCGATGCCCTTGTCGCGCACGCGGCGGATCGTCTCGAGCACGTTCTTCGTCTGACGCACGCCCAGGGCGGCGGTCGGTTCGTCGAGGAAGACGAGGCGACCGGCCCAGTGCACAGCCCGGGCGATCGCGATCGCCTGACGCTGACCGCCCGACATCTCCCCCACCGGCGACGACAGCGACCGCACGGTCGCGCCGAGTTCGTCGAACGCGGCGCGAGAGGCCTTCGCCATGTCCTTCGTCTTCATGAAGCCGAGGGCCCCGGCGATCCCGGGCCGGCGGATCTCGCGGCCCAGGTACATGTTCTGCACCGGGTCGAGGTGCGGGGCGAGGGCGAGGTCCTGGTAAACGGTCTCGATACCGAGCGACGACGCCACCTGCGGGTTGGTCATCTCGATCGGCTTGCCGTCGAAGCGGATCTCACCCTCGTCGACCGCGAGGTTTCCCGACAGCGCCTTCACCAGCGTGGACTTGCCGGCGCCGTTGTCGCCGATCAGGGCCGTGACCTCGCCGGGGTAGACCTCGAAGTCGACGTTGTTGAGGGCGCGGACGTGACCGAACTGCCGTGAGAGACCGCGCGCCTGCAGCACGGGCGTGGCCGTTGTGACTGACGACATCGTCAGCTCCTTTCCGTAGTGAGGAGAGAGGAAGAGAGGAACGCCTCGGCGACGTCCTCGAAAGAAGAGGAGGAAGAGACGGCGAACGCCGCGAACAGCGCCGCCCCGTAGGCGGTGCCCTCGTCGTGGGTCGAGACGGTGACCTCGGGCAGCAGCGCGGAGCGGGAGCGGACGACGGATGCCATCGACGACCACCCCCCGGTGAGCACGGTCGAGGTGGGCGGAGCGACCTCGCGGTCCATCACCGCCATGCACTCGGCGAGCATGTCGTTGCCGTGGCGCAGGGATGCGGCGAACAGCTCCGCGGGGCTCAGTCCGTCGCTCTGGGCGACGATCTTCAGCACTCCGTCGTCGTTGCGCGCCCCCGAGACGGCGAGACCGGCGTCCGAGACGGTTCCGTCCACGGGCAGCGCCATGGTCTCGTCGTCGACGCGGGCGCGGCCCGTGGCATCCGTGATCCCGAGCAGCTGCAGCACGCGGCGCATCAGCAGGCCCGACTTGGTCCCCGCGAGCAGCACGTACTTGCCGGGGATGACGTGACGCACGCAGTTGATGCCCGCGTGGGCGAGGCGCTCGCGCGCGGCGAACGGCAGCGTGTCGTCGAGCACGCGCACGAGGGCCTCGGCGGTGCCCATCGAGTCGTAGAGCTGACCCGTGTGGGTCGCTCCGGCCGCGACCGCCGAGACGAGGTGGTCGTGACCGGCGATGGTGAGCGCCGCCCCCTGGAAACCCGCGGGCATGTCGGGGTCGCTCAGCGTCCCCACGGCCTCGCCCGCGCTGACGAGCCTCCCGAGGATCGAGGCGTCCACGCCGAGCACGTCCAGCGCCGCCTGCCACGGGGTGCTGTCGTCCTGGTCGATGAGACCGGTCCGCGAGACGAGCGAGTACTCCGCGACGCGCGGGCCGCCGAGCGCGTGCACGACGAACTCGGGCACGTTGAGGAAGGTGGTGCCCGCGAGGGCGATCCCCGTGTCGCGCAGGTGCAGCAGTTTCGAGACGGATGCCAACGGCCCCACCGGCAGTCCGGTGCGGCCGGGGAATTCGGCGCGGAAGTCCGCGGGGGTCGCCGCGATCTGCGCGGCGCCCCGGGGGTCGAACCAGGCCATGATCGGCGCGAGCGCCTCGCCCGCGGCATCCAGCAGCACGCCCGCCTCGGCCATTCCCGAGACGCCGAGCGCGACGATGCGGTAGCCCTCGTCGAGGCGGGTGTCGGCCTCGGCGGCGAGCTCGTGCACGACGGCGATCGCCTGGGCGGCGGTCATCTCGGCCTGCCCGTGGTCGAGGTTGGTCCACGGAGACCGACGGCTCACGACGAGCACCTGGTGCCCGTCGGGGGTGGACACCAGCAGCTTGGTGCTGGTGGAGCCCATGTCGATCCCGACGACGTAGTCGCTCATCGCACGTCACCCCCGCGGAGGGTGGCGGGCCAGCCGGCGCCGGGGGCGGCGACGAGGATCTCGGCCGCGCCGGTCAGCCGCCAGGCGCCGAAAGCGTGGGGCACGGCGTAGACCTGACCGCGCTCGACCTCGACGGTCCCGGCGTCGGACACGAGCGCACCGGAGCCCTCGCGCACCAGCACCACCGCGAAGCCGGCGTCGAGCGACGCGGCGTCGCCCGCGGTGTCGCCCGCCGCGTCGAACAGGCGGAAATAGGGATCGGCGGCCGCCGGCATGAGCGAGCGGAAGGCGGGACCGGGAGCGGTGGTGCCGGCGGTGCTGATCAGGGCGTCGAGGGCGGCGGCATCCAGTTTCGCGGTCGAGACGGCGGGCATCACGGCGTCGAAGCCGAGGTCGAGGTGCGACTCCTCACGCGTCGAGGTCGTGACCGACCACTCCAGCAGGATCGAGAAGTCGGTGGGCTCCTGCACCTCGGCGACGAAGATGCCGCCGTCGATCGCGTGCACGGTACCGGCGGGGACGAGCACGCCCATCCCGGGTCGCACGACCACGCGGTTCATGCGCGACAGCATCCACTCGCTGTCCTGCGCGTCGCGGCGCCGGTCGAGCTCGTCGCGGTCGACGTCCTGGTTCCAGCCGACGTGCACGGCGCAGTCGTCCTCGGTCTCGAGCACGAACCACGCCTCTGTCTTGCCGTATGGGCAGTCGAGGTGCGCGCCCGCGAAGGCGCGGTCGGGGTGCACGTGCACGGGGAGGCGCTGTCGCGCGTCGAGGAGCTTGACCAGGATGCCGAGATCCGCGGCATCCCGTCCCCCTCGCGCTCCCACCCAGGCGGCGCGGTCGGCGCTCACGAGATCGCGTAGGAACGCGCCCTCGTCGGTCACGGCGAGGCCGATCTCGTCGGAGCCGAAGCGCGACACGGTGGAGCCGAGCCACTCCTCGGGCTGACGGTCGGTCTCGGGCACGATCCCGCGCAGCGCCGCGATGCGGTCGCCGCCGAGGTAGAAGTGCTGCACGGGGTTGGGGGGCAGCAGGACGGGCTTCATGAGGGGGCTCCGAGGGGGACGACGGCCGAGGCGGCGACGGCGCCGACCGGCTCGAGGTGGACGGGGGCGAGCGCCGCGGGCGCGGCGGTGGGAATCAGGGCGTGGCCGTTGGAGGAGGTGCCGCGCGCCGTGGCGCCGCGAGGCGCGACCGGCACCTCGCCCGATCCGCGCGCGACGAGGCGCGTCGGCACGACGGTGCGGGTGGGCTCGGCGTCGGGGTCGAGGGCGAGTTCGCGCAGGCGCCGGAAGGCCGCCGCCCCCATCAGGCGCGGGTCGTGGTCGACGTAGGTGATGCCCGGTTCGAGCACCTCGGCGAGGGTGAAGTCGCCGAACGAGATCAGCGCGGGCATCGCCAGGCCCCGGGCGCGGATCGCCTGCACGGTGCCGATCGCGGCGAGGCTCGTGGCGCACAGCAGCGCGGTGGGGGCGTCGTCGCGCTCGAGCAGTCGCGAGGCCTCGGCCGCCTCCCCCGCGCGGAACCGCTCGTGCGTGACCACGAGCGAGGGGTCGAAGGCGACTCCCGCCGCCTCGAGGGCCGAGCGGTAGCCGGCGAGGCGGTCGCTGACGGTGGGGTAGGGCACGTCCTCGCCCATGAACGCCACGCGACGGTGTCCGTGGGCGAGCAGGGCCGCGGTGGCCTCGGCCGCCGCACCGAAGTCGTCGATCACGACCGCGTCGATGCCCGATCGCGAGCGGTCGACGGTCACCACGGGAAAGCGCGTGCGCAGTCCCGCGAGCGTCACCGCGCCCACCGCGACGGGAGCGACGACGAGACCGGCGAGGCGGTGACCGGTCAGACGGTCGAGCTGGGTGCGCTCGCGTGCGGCGTCGTAGCCGGTGCTGGCGAAGATGACGCTGAGCCCTTCGGCGACGGCGAGCTCTTCGACCACGCTGACGAACGCGGCGAAGAAGGGGTCGCTGATCGCGTCGATCAGGATGCCGATCGTGTCGGCCGCCTGCCGCTTGAGTTCGCGAGCGCTGCGGTCGGGCACGAAGCCAAGGGCGCGGACGGTCTGCAGCACCTTGTCCCGGGTGCCGGGAAGCACGCCGGGCTCGTCGTTGATGACGCGCGAGACCGTCTTGGGGCTGACCCCGGCGGCGGTCGCGACGTCGATGAGGCGGGCGCGCGGGCGGGCCACGGGGGCCTCGCCGACCGCTGTCGCGGTCACCTGCTCGTCGTGCGTCATCGCATCTCCGACATCGTTGTCATTCGGACGGGAGGACCCGGGGAGGGCCTCGATGGAGTCATCCTGAGGTCAGGCGGACAACGTTGTCAAGTCTCGATTCGATATCCGATGACATCGATGTCGAGGCCGAGCTCCCGAGAGCCGCCGGGAGCGAGCGGACGCAGCAGGCCCGCCTGCCGCGCATCGGCGCGACCCAGGATCGTCGCCGCCGTCGCCGGCTCCACCCCGAGAACGAGACCGTCGTCCTGAGCGACCCGCCACTGGAACAGCGCCGGCAGTTGCGCGGTGTCGAACGAGATCCGGATGCCGAGCCCCGACGCCGCGACCACCTCGGCGCTGACACGACGGTCGGCCGGAAGCTCGTGACGGAACACCTGCTCGGGGTAGTCCGCGGCCGGTTCCGGGAACTCCGCCCATCCGGCCAGCCCCGCCTCGGCCGCGGCGTCCCGGGCGTGCACGCGCTCCGCCGGCGAGCGCAGCACGGTGCCCGCGTCGACCAGCGGCCACCCGAGGTTGACGTGGTAGAGCACCATCGGCTCGACCGCCCTCGAGCCGCGGTTGACGATCTCGTCGCGCAGTTCGATGCGCCCCTCGCCGAGTGGCACGCGCACCCTCCGCCGAAGCTCGAGGTGAGCGCCGAGCACCGCCGCCTCCACGACGGTCGCCTCCACGATCACGGCATCCGCCCGCACCTCGGCTCGGGTGATGGATGCCGAGAGCCCGCTGTAGCGCCCGTGCTGGGGATGCGCCCCCTCGGCGTCGACCGACGGCGGCCCGAACGACAGCTGGCCGCACGTGGTCACGAGCCCGCCCCCGAACGACGCCCCGAAGCCCGCGGCGCCCGGCCGAGGCCACCCGGTCGGCGACACCCAGGCCAGGGGAACGCCGCGGTGGCGCACCTGCCCGAGGTCGAGACCGCGGTCGGGCAGCAGCTCGACGTCGAGGTCGCCCGCGACGATGCGCACGCGCCGGGTGCCGGCATCCGGACCGTCGGTGCGAAGCGACTGCTCCACCGACGCCACCTGCGCGGTCGAGCCCGCGCGCCGGAGCGCCTCGTCGATCGATCGCCCGTACAGCTCGCCCATGAGCCCCCGCCTTCCTCGCCGTGGTGCGCCTCACGGTAGCAGTGATTGACAACGTTGTCTTGCTCCCCGCATACTGACCGTCGAGCGCAGAGCCGCGCCCCGACACGACGCTTCGGAGACCCACACCCCATGTCGAAACCCCGCCTCAACCGCCTCTTCAACGCCCGCTCCGGTCGCGCGTTCGACGTCGCCGTCGACCACGGCGCGTTCCACGAGCCCTCGTTCCTCACCGGCATCGAAGACATGGCGAAGACCGTCGCCACCCTCGTCGACGCCGGACCCGACGCCGTGCAGCTCACGCTCGGCCAGGCCCCGCTGCTGCAGTCCGTCCCCGGCAAGAACAAGCCCGGCCTGGTCCTGCGCACCGACATCGCCAACGTCTACAACGACCCGCTCGAAGCACCCCTGCACAGCATCCACGTCCCCGACGCGATCGAGGTCGCCGTGCGCCTGGACGCCGTGGCGGTGTGCGTGAACCTGCTCGACCTGCCCGGCGAGCCCCAGGTGCGCGAGCAGTGCATCCGCTCGATCCTGGCGCTCCGCACCGACGCCGAGAAGTACGGGATGCCGCTCATGATCGAGCCCCTGGTCATGCAGACCAAGCCCGGCTCCGGCGGCTACGGCGTCGACGGCGACACCGCCAAGGTCGTCACCCTCGTCCGCCAGGCCCGCGAGCTCGGCGCCGACCTGATCAAGGCCGACCCGACCGACGACATCGGCGACTACCACCGCGTCATCCAGGCCGCCGGCGACACCCCCGTGCTCGTGCGCGGCGGCGGTCGCGTCGACGACCGCACGCTCCTCGAGCGCACGCAGGCGGTGCTCGAGCAGGGCGCGCGCGGCATCGTCTACGGCCGCAACGTGATCCAGCACCGCGATCCGGCCGGCATCACCGCCGCGCTCATGGCCGTCGTGCACGAGAACGCCTCGGTCGACGACGCGCTGACCCTGATCGGCGGTGCCGCATGACCGGCAAGAAGATCGGCGTCGGCATCATCGGCGGCGGCCTCATGGGCCGCGAGATCGCGGCGGCGCTGCGCCGCTGGCCCGCCCTCATCGACCACCCCGCCGAGCCCGAGCTCGTCGCGGTGTGCGACATCAACCCCGCGGCGCTGGAATTCTTCGAGCGCATCGACACCGTCCAGCTGACGACGACCGACCACCACGAGCTCCTCGCCGACCCCCGCGTCGACGTCGTCTACATCGCCGTCCGCCACGACCTGCACGAGCGTCTGTACGTCGACACCGTGAAGGCCGGCAAGGCGCTGCTCGCCGAGAAGCCGTTCGGCATCGACCGGGCCGCCGCCGACGCGGTCGTGGCCGCGATCGACGAGAACCCGCAGTCGTTCGTGCGCGTCTCGAGCGAGATGCCGTTCTTCCCCGGCGCGCAGTGGGCCGTCGACTACGTGCGCTCCGGAGCGTTGGGCCGCATCGTCGAGGCGAAATGCACCTTCCTGCACTCGAGCGACATCGACGTGAACAAGCCCCTCAACTGGAAGCGCCAGAAGCAGTTCTGCGGCGACGCGGGCGTGCTCAACGACCTCGGCATGCACACCTGGCACGTGCCGCTGCGCCTGGGCTGGACGCCCGAGAAGGTCGTCGGCATCCTGCAGGACATCGTCACCGAGCGTCCGGGTCCCGACGGCTCGCCGCAGCCCTGCGACACGTGGGACAACGCCGTGATCCACTCGTGGGCGCGTCACGAGGGGGCGCCGTTCCCACTCACGACCGAGACCAAGCGCATCGCGCCCGGCCAGAAGAACACGTGGGAGTTCGAGGCCATCGGCATGTCGGGCGGGGTGCGCTTCAGCACCAAGAACCCGAAGCAGGTCGAGGTGTTCGCCTTCGTCGACGTGCCCGGCGTCGGCCGCGAGCAGAGCTGGCAGAGCGTCGACGCGGGCAGCCAGTCGGTGTGGCCCACGGTGACGGGTCCGAACTTCGAGTCCGGATTCTCGGATGCCATCCTGCAGATGTGGGCGGCCTTCCTCGCCGAGTACGTGGGCGAGCTGGGCGACGGCTTCGGCTGCGTCCGCCCCGAAGAGGCCGCTCTCACGCACCGCCTGTTCGCCGCCGCGATCGCCTCCCACGAGACGGGCACCCTGGTCGCTCCTTCTCTCTGACCCTCTCGTGAGTGTCCACGACACGCCGCCTCCCCTCCCCGAGATGCGGCGTGTCGTGGACATTCGTCTTCCAGGGAGAGTCGGCGTCGCCCGAGGCCGGCGGGCGGGGTTCGGGGACGGCACCGCCCCGGATGGCACCGCGCCCCGGTCGATCCCTATGCTCGGAGGATGCCGCTCCCGACGGCATCACCCGAGGAGACGCATGCGCAAGACCGGCCGGCCGACCATGGTCGACGTCGCCGCCGAGGCGGGCGTCAGCTTCAAAACCGTCTCGCGCGTCATCAACGGCCAACCGCACGTCGACCCGGCCATGGCCGAACGCGTCCTGGCCGCGGTCGCGCGGCTCGGCTACCACCGCAACGCCCTCGCCGCGAGCCTGCGCTCCGGCGACCGCGACACGATCGGCTTCATCGCCGCCGATCTGTCGAACATGTTCTACATGGCGGTCGCCGCCGGCGTATCCTCGGTCGCCTCCCGGGAGCGCATGCACCTGGTCATGGCATCCAGCGAAGAGGATGCCACGAACGAACGCACCCTCGCCCTCGACCTGTGCCAGCGTCAGGTCGGCGGCCTGATCGTGGTGCCGACCGCTGACGACCACGCCTACCTGCAGCGCGAGGTCGAACTCGGCACTCCGGTGGTCTTCCTCGACCGTCCCGGCACCGGCATCCCCGCCGACACGATCCTGCTCGACAACCGCGGCGGCGCGCGCGCGGCCGTCGCCGAGTTGCTGGCCGCCGGTCACCGCCGCATCGCGGTGCTGCTCGACGCACCGGGCATTTACACGATGGTCGAACGTCGAGCCGGCGTCGAAGAGGCCTACGCCGCGATCGGGCGCGAGCCCGACCCCGCGTGGGTCGTCGACGCGCTGCACACCCCCGCCGCGGCCCGCGACGCGATGCTCCGCCTGCTCGACAGCGACGATCCGCCCACCGCGGTGTTCTGCGCCAACAACCGCATCACGATCGGCGTGCTCGAGGCGATCCTCCCGCGCGGAGCGGACGTCGACGTGGCCGGCTTCGACGACTTCGAGCTGTCGCACCTGCTCCCCCGTCGTATCCGCGTCGTCGATTACGACGTCGCCGACCTGGGACGTCACGCCGCGGAGACGCTGCTGCGCCGTGCCGCCGCCCCGGCGACCGGTTCGCACACCCACCTCGTGCCGACGCGATTGGTGGATCGGGGCGGCGTGCGCTGACGCAAAATCTCCGATCGCGGAGATCGGGTGACAATCACCCGGCGGGCAGGTGAGGTTCCGCGCGAACCGCCCGCACGCATCGCGGCGGAGGACCGGAGCGCGTCTCGGCGGAGCGCACCGCGGGCGAGACTGTGAGGTCGACCCCCGCACGCTCAGGAGCACCCATGTCTGCAGAACGTCCTCCCGCTGTGGGGTGGATGCCGATCGCTTTCGGAGCCCTCGACGTTCGCGCCGTCCCGGGCTTCCCCCCTGCCGGCGACATCCTCGTCGCACCGACTCGCCCAGGCGTCGCCCTCTGTCTCGTCGAGCCCGCGGCGTCGCTCTGGCGGCGACTGGTCGAGACGCAGCCGGTGGCCGCCCACACTCTCACCGCCGCCGAGTCTCAGCTCGTGAGCGAGATGGCGTCCGCGGGTTTGGCCACCACCGAACCGAACCATCCCGCCGTCGTCTCGACCGTGCCGGTCCCGGCTCTGTCCTCGCCGATCCACGAGTTGCTCTATGCGGTGGTCCACCACGTCGCCCGGGAGCGCGGAGTTGCGTGCGTCTTCGTGAAAGGCCCGGCCCTGCACCGTCAGGGGTTGCGCACTCGCGAACATTCCGGGGACATCGACGTGTGGTGCCATCCATCGGACGTCGACGTTCTCGCCAGAGCGCTCGAGGAGTGGGGATGGCATCGCGCCCCCGACCCGTGGGCGGGCACGAGTGTCCCCCACAGCACTGCCATGCTGCCGAGCGGGTGGGGATGCGAGATCGACATCCACCGGCGCATTCCCGGACTGACGCTCGACGACGATCGCGCCTTCCACCTCGTCCGCGAGGACACCGTCCCGCTGCGGTATGCGGGCGTCGAGGCGCGCGTCCCCTCCCCCGCGACCCACGCTGTGATCGCCGCCGTCAATGCGGTACGCCCCGGTCCCGGCGACGGCGCTCGGGCGACGGCGGCATCCGCCAGCGCGCTCTCCGCTCTGCAGGCGGGCGGCCGGGCCGCTCTCGAACGCGCCCGCGAGCTCGGGGCGGTTCCTGCCCTTCAAACCCAGTTGCGCGCGCTCACCGGGCACGATGACTGGCGCGATGAGGGCGTCCCGCGCGACTGGAAGTGGCGTACCCAGCCGACTCGCTGGCAGGCATACGCGGTGGCACTGCTTTCTCTTCCCCGGAGGGAACGCTATCGGGCGGCGATCGGGGTGCTCTGGCCTTCCGACGAGGTGGCACTGGCATCGGCCCGCAAGGCGGACGATCCGACCGAAGACCCCGGACGGGCACGTCGGCGCCGCTTGATCCGCGGCCTACGCGAGGCGCTCCCAGGCCGGTTCGCCGCCCGGAAGGGAGCGCGATCATGACCTGGGCGGGCGCCCTCGTCGCCCTCGTCGGTCTGACCAGCTTCTGGATGTGCTTCCGCGCCGTCCCCGATCAAGTAGCGGTCCGCGCGGTCGGCTCTGTCATCGTCATGACCACCCTCGTACCGGTGATGGCGGTCGCCGACCAGACGGTCGCCATCTCCGCCATGGCGATCTCGGTCGGGGTCTGCCTGATCGCGAGGGTGCGCAGCACCGCGTCCGTCGGCCTACCGGGCGGCGTCGGTGTCGCGCTCCTGCTGGCATTTCTGACGTGGTCGGCCGCGCGCATCGTCGGGCAGTTCTCCGCCAGATCCGTCGTTCTCCAGGTCGGCATGCTCATCACCGTCGGTGCGCTGGCGCTGGTGGTACCGCTGCTTCGACGATCAGACCTGCGAATCATCGCGGACGTGGTGCTCGTTCTCGTCATCGCGCACACCGTCTACGCAGCACTCGAACAGATCAACGCGGTGGGCGCCGTCTGGCAGTTGCGAGAGAAGTCGCTCGAAACCATCGAGGACCGGCTGAACGTCCTCGTGCCGTCTCTCGCGGGACGATCGCAGAGCTCGTTCGGACACCCGATCCCGTTCGGGTTCTTCGCGTGTTTCTCGGGATTGATCCTCACCCACGCGGCGTTCCAATACCGCCGACGCCGCTACGGGATCGGTGTCGCCGTCTCTCTGATCGCACTGGTCCTCTCCGGCACACGCAGCGCCGCGGTCGCCCTGATCGCCGCTCTCCTGGCCTACGCCCTCGCGAACGTGCGGTGGCACCGACTACTCCCATTCATCGCCGGAGCGGGGATCCTCGCGGTTCTGGCTCTGCTCGTGAACCTGCCTCAGCTCCTGGCGCTCGACAGCCGCTTCGAATCCTCGGTGTCGTTCATCCACCGCACACTCGTCACCGGTTCGTGGTCGAATCTCTGGAGCCAGGATGAGACGCTCCGCTGGTTCGGGTGGGGTGCGGGAGCGACCGCCGAACTCTTCCGTTCCGGCATCGTGCGAGGCGCGCGCAACCTCGTCTATTTCGACAACACCTACATCTCGCTGTTCGCGCTCTCGGGCCTGCTCGCCGTGATCCTCTTCTGCGCCGTCCTCTCGTGGTCGATTCGTGGCGGCGCACTGGCGATCGGCATCGGCACGTTCGTCGCCGTCATGGGATTCTCCTTCGACGAGCAGCTCTGGCAACTCCCCCTGATGATTCTGGCCGTCGGGTCGCTCCTGCCGAGACCCCTCGGGGTACTCCATCGTCAGGAGGTCGTCGTGGAGCCGATCGGATCGCCGTCCGCGCCGACTCGCCGGGCGCGGAGGGCCATGAGCACGTAGCCCGATGCCGCGACCCCTTCGGCCACGGCAAGGGCGAGTGGGATGCCGGCACACCCGAACTTCTCGATCATCGGCAGAGCAGCGGCGGCGCCACATGACAGTCCGATCATGTCGCAGACCAACACGACCCTCGTTCGGCCGCGCGGAACGAGAACGTTGCGAACGATCGGCGTTCCGACCGAGACGAAGAAGAAGGCCGCGGCATAGCCGATGAACATGGTGACCGGCGCCTCGAGATGGTCTCCGAACAGGAGACGGGAGGCGAGCGGCCCTGCCCAGATGAGGAGCAGTCCGCCGACGACGCCGAGAACGATGTGAAGCCCGACTGCGATAGCGTGCCGCCGCCCTCGTAAGGCATCCTCGAGCACCCAGTTCTGCAGCGCATCGCCGAGCGCCGACGCGCTGAACAACCCATAGCGGTACAACCGGTCAGCCGACGAGAGTAGCGCCACCTGTCCGGCGTCGCCGACGAAGGTGGCCGCCGGAACGGGCGCGGCCGATCGAGCCCCCGCGATGAGGATCACGCCGGCACCGGGAACGCTCAGCCGAGCTGCGGAGCGCAGTGCCTCGCGCCCCGGCGGTGCAGGGAAGAACCTCGAGAAAAGGCTGCGGTGGAAGAGGATCTGCGCCACCACGACGCCCAGGATCGCGCAGGCCGGGTACCAGATCGCCCGGCAGGTCACGGCGACCATCGCAGCACCGATGGCAAGAGACGACAGCCGCGGCAGGACCTCGTAAGCAGTGATGAGTCCGGGACGCCCGAGGCCGATCGCGTACCACGTCATGGACAGCCCTGACAGCGCCGCTGACGCGCACATGATCGCGGCGAGCGCGGCAGTTTCCGGCGGCGAGAGGGCAGCCGCGAGGATGGCGCTGCACGGGGTGACAAGGATGAGGAGCAGCAACCTCATCCACCAACTCGACGCGTAGACGCCGGCGCGAATCTCCTCCGTCTTCGCGAGGGCGATGGCCGGTGGACCAACCACCTGCCAGCCGAACATCACAGCGGACGTGGCGAACGACCCGACTGCCTGACCGACGCTCAGCGCAGCCCACTGCTCGATCGAACAAGATCGTGTCACGATCCCGAGAAGCAGGAGCGGAGCGAGGGATGCGAGAAGGGGGAGGGAGCCGAACCCGAAGAGGCGGGCTGAGAGCGACCTCATGCGATCGGGCACGGACGGATCGTGGACACCTCGCAACCCTCACCGGTTGGTGACGGGTCGGATGTCGGTCGGCACTTCGCCCGCTGCTGGTGACACTTCGGGTGCACGTAGGTGATTTCTGTGATGATCGCCTCCCCCAACGGGCGCACGCGCCGCGCCGCGGCCCCCCGCGTTCCCTGTCGACGACAGCCTCCCGCCCGATCGGTCGTTCACGCATCGTCGTCTACAACGGGGAGGGTGAGCACCCCTGCGACTCCGCCGAACCCGGACGACCTGACCGTCGTCACCGTCACCTATGCCGACAGATGGGAGGTGGGCTTGGCGGCGACCGCTGCGTCCGTGCTCGGTGACCCGCGCACGCATCTCATCGTCGTGTGCAACGGCGTGTCCGCGAACACCCTCCGGAATGTGCGGACGCTCGCGGCAAAGCACCCTTCTCGAGTGGACCTGATCGTATTCGATCGCAACCGGGGTTCCGCCCCGGCATTCGCCGAGGGGCTGAGTGCGGGATACCGCCGTCGTACGCCGGTGCTCATCCTCGACGACGACAATCCCCTCCCGTCGGGGGCGATCGATCGTCTGCGCGCAGTGACAGCCACCCTGAACGAACGCGGCGCGGCTCCCACGGCGCTGGCCTGCTTCCGGTCCGTCAATCCGGTCCACAGTCTGCTTCGGGAGGGGCTCCCGCCGGAGGAGCTCTTCGCCGAGCTCCGACCCGGTGCGTTCGCCAGCACCGACCTCTTCCGCGTCCGACGCACCGCCGACGATTCCCGGGAGCAGCTCGAGACATCACGGGCCCGCGAACGTCTCGTTCCTCTGGGCAACACGATGTGGGGTGGCACGTTCCTGCCCGCCGAGGTCGCTGCTCTCGGCATCCTTCCACCTTCCGAACTGGTGCTCTACGGCGACGACAATGCGTTCTCCGCCTCCCTGCGATCGGCTGGCGTCGATCTCCGACTTTGTCTCGACATCGAGATCCACGACACCGTGGATTGGCGTCGAAGCGCAGAACCAGCTCGCGGGCTCATCCGCGTCCCGCGGGTACTGCGCACGCCCGAAGAACAGTTGTGGCGCGTGAAGTATCAGGCGCGCAATGCCGCCTATTTGAGTTCCGTGCAGTCCCGCGGGTCCCGATCCGCGCGCGTCCGCCTCGGGGTGAACGCGGCGGTCCGGCTCGGGCTTCTTCTCGTGGCTGCCCTCGCCGTCGGCCGTCTGAAGGTCTTCGGTGCGATCTGGAGTGCCAGTATGGACGGCCTGCGCAACCGTCTGGGAGAGAGCTATCCCCTTCCCGGGAACGAGGTTCGCTGAACTCGGGGCCCGCCTCGCAGACGGGCTCCCGACTCACCGTCCGCGCAAAGACCGCTCGTAAACGTCGTGCGTCTGCCGCGCCATACGCCGCCATGAGTAGAGTTCCGCCCGCTCATGCCCTCGTTGCACGAGGTCGCCTCGCAAAGCAGGCTCGAGCAACACACGGCGAAGAGCCGACGCGATCTCGTCCACCCGCTCGGGATCGAAATAGAGGGCCGCATCGCCGTATACCTCTGGCAGGCAGGTGGCCGAACTACTCACCACGGGGCAGCCGTGGCGCATCGCCTCGAGTCCTGGCAGACCGAAGCCCTCGAAGAACGAGGGGAAGGCGAAGACGCTCGCATTCTCGTACAACCACCTCAGCTGGCCGTCGCTGACGTACCCGGTGAAGTGGGCGTTCTGCGCGATCTCGGGTCGGCGGTCGAGTATGCGCCGTCCATCGTCGTCGATACGCCCGGCGACCACCAGATGGACGTCGGGATGTTCGCGTCGCACCAGGCGCACCGCGTCCACCAGACGCTCGAGGTTCTTGTAGGGCACCTGATTGCCGACGAAGAGCACGAATCGCCCCGACGGCAGTGCAACCCGCTCAGCTGCAGCGGCGACCACGTCTGCGGCCGGATACGTCAAGACGGTCTTCGAGGGCGACGCCCCGGTGAAGCGGCGCAGGTCATCGCCGCTGTAGCGACTGACCACGATGTTCGCTCTCCCGACGTGCGCCGCGGCCGTGAACGCCGCCCACCCCGCTGCACGTCGGAGGAGCGAAACGGCGAGGGGCTTTTTCGCGTTGCGGATCTTCAGCAGGGTCATGTCATGGAACGTCGTTATGCGAGGCACGCCGATCCAGAGCGGCTGCTGCTGCATGCAGAAGTGCACGAGATCCGGCTTCAGCGACCGGATCTGGCGGGCGAGGAGAGTCTGCTCATTCAAAGAGAAGAACGCCGCGGCGGATGGCACGGCGCGGAAACGACTGGACGGCGGAGTCCATTGCGCGATCCCCTCAGGGGGGAGCAAGAGGGTGAAGCGATGGTCGCTCTCGATCGCGGCGAGGCCGTTGACGAGGTTGCGGATGTAACGCCCGGTCGTCGTGAAGTACGCGCGCGCGTCGAGAACGATGTGGCCCATGACTGTCCTTCTCGGCCTCGTTCCGGGCCGTCGCGGTCCATCGTGCCGTGCTGCCTCCCGGCCACCGGCCACCAACGACAGGGCTACCGGATCCTCACCCCTGGGTGAGGATCGGAGTGAAGGAAAGAGTCGACGTTCGCAGTACCGGGCCCGATTCTGTTCCCCGCGTTCGCCCGCGTCATCCGCCTTCACGCAACGGCCACCTCCCTGATCGCGCGGTCGGCCGCCAAAGGGGAGCACAACCACTTCTCAGAAGAAGCCACCATCGATCCGGCTCCAATCGCTCCCGATCGAAAGCAGTCCCCGTGGAATCCACCCCCATTCCGCTCGTCGTCAACGGCAGGTTCCTCACCCATACCCCCACCGGCGTTCAACGATTCGCCCGCGAGATCACCCGTGCCCTCGCGCGTGTCCGACCACTCACCGTCATCGCCCCTCCCGGCGATCTGATCGATGCTGACATCGGCGCCGACATCGTCCAGGTGGGGCGCCAGGGGGGCCACGGATGGGAGCAACAGACTCTTCCCCGCTACCTGCGACGGATCGGTTGCCCCCTTCTACTCGGCTTGGCGAACACCGGCCCCGTGCACTACCGACGCCACGTCATCACCGTTCACGACATCATCTGGGCGAAACATCCCGAGAGCTTCTCCCGACCGTTCCGCCTGCTCTATGCGTTCATGACGCCGCGGCTCCTGCGCAACAGTGCTCACGTCCTCACCGTCAGTGAGTTCTCCGCGTCCGAGATCTCCTCGCGTTTCGGCACCGACCCTCGTCGCATCACCGTCGTCTCCAATGCCGTCTCACCCGAATTCGACGCGGATGGCCCCGTGCACGACGAGGGGGTGCCCTACCTTCTCGCCGTCTCGTCTCCCAACCGCCACAAGAACTTCGATGCGCTCGTCTCCGCATTCGATGACGCCAGCTTCGCCCACATCCAACGTTTGCTGATCGTCGGGGAACAAGCACACGTGTTCCAGTCCTCGGCACCGGCGGAGACCTCCTCACGCATTCGGGCGCTCGGCCGTGTCGACGACGAAGAACTCATGCGGTTGTACCGAGGGGCCACGGCGTTCGTATTTCCGTCTCTTTACGAGGGGTTCGGCATCCCTCCGCTCGAAGCCCAGCGGATGGGGACCCCTGTCGTCGCGGCTCGTTCGTCGGCGCTACCCGAGGTATTGGGGGGCAGCGCTCTCTGGGTGGATCCGCACGACAAGGACGACATTCGTCGTGGTCTCGAGACGATCGATCGCGACCCCGCTCTCCGCGCCGATCTCGCTCGACGCGGTCGAGAGAACGAGGCCCGCTTCAGCTGGGATGTCTCGGCACACCGCGTCGCCGAAGTCGTCGACCGATCGATCGCAAAGATGGCGCGGTGGTGAGGAGCACTACCCCCACACTGCATGCAGCGCAGCACGCTGGGCGGCGGGAGTGAAGGAATCACCGAGGTACCGATCCCATTGTTCGAGGTTCTCCTCCGCCCAGAGGGCGAAGCGGCCGGCCCGCGTCGCCTCGATGAGAGGTTGCAGCCCGGAGTCCGTGCGCACCTGCGGAGGGAGGGCGGGCATGGCTGCGATCGGGCGAACCAAGATCGGGATGCCGCACTCGAATGCATCGAGCACCGCGATTGCAACCGCGGCTTCCCACGCGGCGGTATGCAAGTAGACATCCAGGCCCGCGAGCTCTCGAGCGACATCCTCAGGAGATTTCCACCCGGTGATCTCGATACCGTTCGGAGATTCGACGCCCCCGTCGCCTCCTCCGATCCACTTCGCCCGCACGTTCACCCCGGGCAACTCCCGGCGGAGGGCCGAGACCAGATCGACGAACGCGCGGGGGTCCTTCTGCGGAGCCCACCGGCCCAGCATGCCGACCGTGATCGTCGTCGAAGCGGACGCCGTTCGAGGCTTCTCCTCCTCTGAGCGGCGCACCGAGGGGACGTTGGGGATCATTCGGAGGAGGCCAGGGTCGTATCCGAGTCCGGCGGCCGTGAGCGCCTCCCCCGGCCCCGCTGCGGCGAGAAGGTCGCAGCGGCGGCGCAGAGATCGCTCGATCCACCGGTAGAGCGATCGGATCGGGCGGCCCACGTCGCGTCGCTCGAATGCGAAGCAGTGCGGTGTGTAGACCAGACGCGCGCCGCCCACGGGTACGACCCGGGCGTACACACCGGGGAAACTCGAGTGCGCGTGAACCACATCGGGCCGCACGGTGTTCATCATTCTGCGCAACGACAAGACGGCTTTCAGCGGCGACGAAGTGTCCCAATGAAGGTGTCGCACGACGGCCGCTCCGTGGCCCTCCGTCCATACAGCGGCAGGGGCGCCGTCGGCGTGCGTCGAGGCGACGACGTGCTCGAAGCCCGGGGGCGTGTGAGCGATGTATCCGCGCACGGCCACGGGCACACCGCCTGTCGATCGGTCGACCAGGTGGAGCACGACGCGGGGTGGGACCGACCCCGCATCGGCTCGGGGATCGTCGCTGTCGAGGGGAGAGCAGGCATTCGAGGCAGACACGTCGTGACAGTAGGCCCGGCCGGGAGAGGGAATCGCCGCCACGTCACCACAGGCATGCGGGTGACCACGAGCCGCTGAGTCCCTCTGCCGGACTCCGTCAAGGCCATGCCCCCCGGAGGGCGAGGTGCCTACCGTCGACGCATGACCTCCGATCGCGACCAGTTCACCTTCGACAATCCGGTCACGCGTTACGCCCGCGTCGAACCGCCTCTTCAGCACCAGCCCGAGCCCGGCGTTCAGGCCGACATGACCCCGGTGCCCGACCTCGGCGAGAAGACCTATCGCGGACTCGGCCGGCTGACCGGGCGCAAGGCGCTCATCACCGGCGGCGACTCCGGGATCGGCGGTGCGGTCGCGATCGCGTTCGCCCGCGAGGGCGCCGACGTCGCGATCGTGCACCTGCCCGACGAGCAGCGCGACGCCGACCACATCCTCGAGCAGATCCGGGATGCCGGCCGCACGGGCGTCTCGATCGCGACCGACATCACCGATCCCGGCGCGTGCCGCGAGCTCGTCTCGCACGCGGCCGAGGCGCTCAGCGGCCTCGACATCGTCGTGAACAACGCGGGCAAGCAGGTGATGGTCGAGAAAGTCGACGACCTGTCCGACGAGCAGTTCGAGCAGACCTTCCGCACGAACGTGTTCGCCCCGTTCTGGATCACCAAGGCCGCTCTCGCGCACCTGCCCGAGGGGGGCACGATCATCAACACCGCCTCCCTCGAGGCCTACGTGCCCGCGCCGGATCGCCTCGACTACGCCGCGACGAAGGCGGCGATCAACAACCTGTCGAAGGGCCTCGCCCAGCAGCTCGCGTCCCGCGGCATCCGGGTGAACGTCGTCGCCCCCGGTCCCACCTGGTCGGCGCTGCAGGTGAGCCAGGGCGTCTCCGACGATCAGATGGAGCATTTCGACGACGAGAGCACCTACCAGCGCGCGGGGCAGCCGGCCGAGATCGCGCCGGCGTTCGTCTTCCTGGCATCCGCGGAATCCAGCTACGTCTCGGGCGAGACGCTCAACGTCAACGGCGGCATGGTCACTCCCTGACGTGCCCCGGCGAACGCCCCGGCCCGTCGGGTCGGGGCGTTCGTCATGCCCGCCCCGCACGCTTCCCCCGCGGGTACCCGGGCCTCTTGCGCAAATCGCGGAGATCCGCAACCGACCCTCCCGCGTGCCCGCGGTGCGAAACGGTGATGTCATGTCCGAAGACACCGCCTCCGTCCCCGACGAGGCGCCCCTAACCCTGTACATGCTGCACGCGCTCGGCGCGAGCGCCCGCTCGTTCGATCGGGTGGCCGAGAGGCTGGCCGGCCGCGTGCGCCTCGTCGCAATCGACCTGCCCGGTTTCGGTTCCGAGGCGTCCGCGACGCAGACCGACCTCTCCTCGACCGTCGCGCACGTCGAGCGCGCGCTGGCGGCCCACACTGGCGGCCCCTGGCTGCTCGGCGGGCACAGCATGGGCGGCAAGGTCACCGCGCTCGTGGCGTCGCGCGTCCTGCGGGGCGAGGCGCGGCTGTTCGGCCTCGCCGGCGTGGTGCTGATGGCCCCCTCGCCCCCGCGCCCCGAACCCATGGACGAGGAGCGCCGCGAGCGCATGCTGTCGTGGGTGTCCGACGGCGGCCTCTCCGACGAGGATGCCGCGACCTTCCTCGCGCAGAACACCGCCGAGCCCCTCGACGACGCGGCGCACGCCGCCGCGATCGACGACCTCCGCCGCACCTCCCCCGCGGCCTGGCGCACCTGGCTCGAGACGGGGAGCCGCGTCGACGCCACGGCCGAGGTGGGCACGCTCGACCTCCCCGCCCTCGTGCTCGCCGGAGAGGACGACGCCGACCTCGGCGCGGCCGCCCAACCGGGCCTGCTGGCCTCGGTGTACCCACGAGCCCGTTTCGTCCCCCTCGCCGACACCGGTCACCTGATCCCGCTCGAGCGCGACGCCGAGGCCGCCGCGGCCATCGAACGCTTCGTCGACGAGGAGATCCGGGTGGGGCCCGTGGTCGCCGACGAGTGGGTCCGCCTCATCGCCGGCGATCGCGTTGATACCCGGGTGCGCGGCATCCTGGCCCGGCGCGCTCTTCCCGACGACCGCGGGTACGCCCCCGAGGTGCTCGACCTCGCCCAGCTCACCCTGCTGCGCGAGATCGCCGACCTGGTCGTCCCGCAGGACGGCCCCGCGATCGACATCGCCGCGCGCGTCGACGCGCAGCTCGCGCGCGGCGAGGGCGACGGCTGGCGCAACGCCGACCTGCCGACCGACCCTGAAGCGTACCGGGCGGGGCTCGACACGCTCGCCCGCCACTGGCCGACCGATCCCGCCGACCGGACGCGTGTCCTGCGCGAGGCGATCGAGGGCGAGAGCGCCGCCGACAGCACCGCTGAGGGCGCTCTCGACGCGGCTCAGCTGAAGGTGTGGCTGGAGGACGTGCGCAACGACCTCGTGCGGCAGTGGCTCGCGCATCCGGCGAGCATGGCGCGGGTCGGCTACGACGGATTCGCCACGGGCGGCTCGCCGATGCGCGGCTACGTGGAACTGCGGCTGGGCCGCCGAGAAGACTGGGAGCCGTCGAACGTCGGCGGCACGATCGCGACAGGAGACGCCGCATGAACCTCGACGGCATGCGCACCTTCACCGACGACGAGACGGTCGACGTCGTCGTGGTGGGAACCGGCGCCGGTGGCGCGCCGCTGACGAACGAACTCGCCCGCAAGGGACTCAGCGTCGTGGCGCTCGAGGCCGGGCGCCACTTCGCACTCGATGATCTGACGCCCGACGAGACCGAGGCCGTCGAGATCAACTGGATGTCGGAGCGACTGAGCGGCGGTGACGACCCCACGGCGTTCGGCCCGAACAACAGCGGTCGCGGCGTCGGCGGCTCGATGCTGCACTGGGGCGCCTTCACCCCGCGTCCCGATCGGCGCGACCTCGCGCTGCGCAGCGAATCGGGAGTGGGCCGCGACTGGCCGGTCGACCCCGACGAACTGCTCGCCTACGTCGAGCGCGTCGAGAGCGACATCGGCGTCTCGGGCCCGACTCCCTACCCATGGGATCCGAGCCGCACCTACGCGTACGCCCCCGCGGCGCGCAACGCGCCGGCGAACCTCGTCGCCAAGGGCTGCGACGCCCTCGGCGTGCGCTGGGCCGACGCCCCCGCGGCCGTGCTCACGCGAGCGCGACTCCAGGATCACCACGGCGAGCGCGGGGCGTGCATCAACTGCGGCGAGTGCCACCAGGGATGCCGGGTGGATGCCAAGGCCTCCACCGCCAATACGTACCTGCCCGCGGCGGTCGCGGCCGGCGCCGAGATCCGCAGCGAGTCGATGGTGCACGGCATCGAACTCGACGAGCGCGGGCACGTCGCGGCCGTGGTGTACCGCAAGGACGGCGTGGACCGTCGCCAGCGGTGCCGCGCGCTCGTGCTCGCCGGCGGCGGCGTCGAGACACCCCGCCTCCTCCTGCACACCGGACTCGCCAACGACAACGGCCAGGTCGGCCGGAACTTCCTCGCGCACGGCGCGACGCAGGTGTGGGGCCGCTTCGACGAGCCGGTGCGCGGGCACCGCGGCTACCCGTCGTCGCTCATCTCCGAAGACATGATGCGTCCCGCCGATGCGGACTTCGCCGGAGGGTACCTCGTCCAGAGCCTGGGCGTGATGCCGCTGACGCTGTCGACGACGCTCGTGCGCGGCGGCGGCCTGTGGGGTCCGGAGCTCATGCAGCGGCTGGATCAGTACCGGTTCATGGCCGGCATCGGCATCAACGCCGATTGCCTGCCCTCCGACGACAATCTGCTCGTGCTGAGCGACGAGACCGACGAGTTCGGGATCGCCCGGGCGCGCGTCACCTTCACCGCGGGAGAGAACGAGAAGGCGATCGACCGGCACGCGACGGCGTTCATGCTGCGCGTGATGGAGGCGGCCGGAGCGCGCGACACGATGGTGCTGGCCCGCACGGCCCACACCATCGGCACCTGTCGTATGTCGACCGACCCCTCTGACGGCGTCGTCGACGCCGACGGCCGCTCGCACGAGATCCCGAACCTGTGGATCTGCGACAACTCCGTCTTCCCCTCGGCGATCGCCGCGAACCCGGCGTTGACGATCATGGCGCTGTCGCTGCGCACGGCGGACCGCTTCCTGGCATCCGCCGCCGCCTGACCCCGCCCGGGCGGGCACGCCCCCTGCCCCTCGCGAGATCACACGATCGGCTCGAGGTCACACGTCACGGACCGACCGCGACGAGTGATCTCGGGCCGATCGTGTGATGTCGGCACGCACACGGGAGAATGGATGCCATGAAGCTCGAGCACCTCGTCCGGTTCGCCGCCCTCGCCGAGGAGCTGCACTTCCCTCGCGCGGCCGAGAAGCTCGGCATCCCGCTCGCCTCGCTCTACACGACGCTCGACAAGCTCGAGGAGGAGGTGGGCCAGCCGCTGGTCCAGCGCACGGCTCCCACGCGTCTGCTCCCGGCGGGCACCCTGCTGCTCGAGGAGGCCCACCGCCGCATCGCCGACGCTCCTCCCCCCGCACCCAGGCAGAAGGCCCCCGGGGGCGGCAAGGCCAAGGCCAACAAGGGGAAGGGCCGCGCCCCGATCGTGAAGGGCCAGCCCAAGCCGTACAAGAAGCGCCAGGGCCGCTGACCTGCGGCCCCCTGCGTCACGATGAACGCTGAACGGTCCCGAGACTCGGGGCGTTCCTCGCCGCTCAGCCCGTTTGCGCGAAGCACCCGCGAGCGCCTGGCGGCTATAGCTCCGTGACCCGCCCGGCCTCGACGTGCCAGCGACGGTCGGTCTCGACGGCCGCGAGCATGCGCCGATCGTGCGTCACCAGCAGCAGCGTCCCCGTGTACGAGCCCAGCGCTTGCTCGAGCTGTTCGATCGCGGGGAGGTCGAGGTGGTTGGTCGGTTCGTCGAGCACGAGGACGTTGACGCCCCGAGCCTGCAACAGCGCGAGGCCCGCGCGCGTGCGCTCGCCCGGCGAGAGACCGTCGACGGGCCGCGTGACGTGATCGGCCTTGAGCCCGAACTTCGCCAGGAGCGTCCGCACCTCGCCGGCGTTCATCTCGGGCACCAGCGCCTCGAATGTCTCGGCGAGCGGGCGCTCGCCCACCAGCAGCGACCGGGCCTGATCGATCTCGCCGATCGCCACGCTCGTCCCGAGCGACGTCGTCCCCTCATCGGGTGACTGACGGCCCAGGATGCCGCGCAGCAGCGTCGATTTCCCGGCACCGTTCGGCCCGGTGATGCCGATCCGCTCCCCGGCGTTGACCTGCAGCGAGACCGGGCCGAGCACGAACGTCCCCTGGCGGAAGACCGCTCCGGAGAGCGTGGACACGACCGAGCTCGACCGGGGTGCCGACCCGATGGTGAACTCGAGCTGCCACTCCTTGCGCGGCTCCTCGACCTCCTCGAGGCGCGCGATGCGACTCTCCATCTGTCGTACCTTCTGCGCCTGCTTCTCGCTCGACTCGGTCGCGGCCTTGCGGCGGATCTTGTCGTTGTCGGGCGATTTCTTCATCGCGTTGCGCACGCCCTGGCTCGACCACTCGCGCTGCGTGCGCGCCCGCGACACCAGGTCGGCCTTCGTCTCGGCGTACTCCTCGTACTTCTCGCGCGCCTGACGGCGCAGCGTCGCCCGCTCCTCGAGGTAGGAGTCGTATCCCCCGCCGTAGATCCGGTGCGTATTCTGCGCGAGGTCGAGCTCCAGGACGCGGGTCACCGAGCGTGCGAGGAACTCGCGGTCGTGGCTGACGAGCACCACCCCGCCGCGCAGCCCGCGCACGAACGCCTCGAGCCTCTCGAGTCCGTCGAGATCGAGGTCGTTCGTGGGTTCGTCCAGCAGGGCGATGTCGAAACGCGACAGCAGCAGGGCCGCCAGACCCACGCGGGCCGCCTGTCCGCCGGAGAGGCCGGTCATCGCGGCATCCGGCCCCACCTCCAGCCCCAGGTCGGCGAGCACCTGCGGCATGCGCTCGTCGAGGTCGGCGGCGCCGCTCGCGAGCCAGCGTTCCAGGGCCGTCGCGTACGCGTCGTCGGCGCCGACGGCGGTGGGGTCGCCCAGCGCCGCGGCGGTGGCATCCATCTCGCGGGCGGCCTCGGCGCAGCCCGTGCGCCGCGCGATGTAGGCGGCGACCGTCTCACCCGGTACGCGCTCGTGCTCCTGCGGGAGCCAGCCCACGAAGGCGTCGGCGGGAGCGAGGCCCACGGTTCCGGCGAGGGGTTCGTCGGCGCCCGCGAGCAGCCGCAGCAGGGTCGACTTCCCGGCGCCGTTGGCCCCGACCAGCCCGACCACGTCGCCCGGGGCGACGGTGAGGTCGACGCCCTCGAAGAGCGTGCGGTGGCCGTATCCCCCGGCGAGGTTCTGGGCGACGAGGGTGGCGGTCATCCCCCTAGTCTCCCAGGCCCCTCGGTGATGTCCGGCGCGCCCCGGCCCCGAGCGCGCCGGACGATCGCGACGACGACGAGCCCCAGGATGCCGAGGCCCGCCACCGGGAGCGTGAACCCGGTGACGACCATGAGGGAGAACACCCACGGGAGATCGGCGACGAGCAGGAAGGCGCCGGTGCCCCACAGGCCGAACGTGGCAGCCGTCCAGAGGATCGTGACGAAGGCGACCAGGCAGAGCGCGCGCGGCCACGACAGGCGGCCCCCGCGCGCCGACGCCCCCGCCGCCAGCAGGCAGAAGGCGACGGACACGGCCCCGAGCAGGAGGCTCAGCACCAGGGTCTCCCCCTCCTCGCCGCCGGAGCCCGTTCCCGCGAGCGAGGAGAGGCAGACCACGGCCCCGATCAGACCGAGCACGGCGAACGGAATCAGTGCGGCGAGGGCCAGCCCGCCGTCGAGCAGTCTCCTCCGGGTCGTCGATGCGTCCGATGCGCTCATCGGCATCCCCTCTCCGGGCTCGGCCGAGCCCCTCCCCGCATCCGTGATCCGCATTGCCGCCCCGCCGACACGTCGCCCCTCACCGCGCCCGCGGGTGCGCCGTCGCGTACACGTCGCGAAGGGCGTCGACGGAGACGTGCGTGTAGATCTGGGTGGTCGCGACCGACGCGTGACCGAGCAGCTCCTGCACGACGCGCACGTCCGCACCGCCCTGCAGCAGGTGCGTCGCGAACGAGTGGCGCAGCGTGTGCGGCGAGACGTGGGCGGTGAGGGCGGCGCGATCGGCCGCGGCCTGGATGATGAGCCACGCGCTCTGCCGCGAGAGGGGGGCTCCGCGCACCCCGAGGAACAGCCGCGGCGTCGCGCGTCCCCGTGCCGCGAGGGTGGGGCGCACGCGCGTCGCATAGGCCTCGACGGCGGCGCGCGCGTAGGAGCCGACCGGCACGATGCGTTCCTTGTCGCCCTTGCCGCGCACGCGCAGCAGGTCGCCGTGCGACAGGTCGTCGAGGTCGAGCTGCACGATCTCCGACACGCGCGCGCCCGTGGCGTAGAGCAGTTCGAGCAGCGCCCGGTCGCGGACGGCCACCGGCTCCGCCGCCGACGCATCGAGCGATCCGGGCGCCGGCCCCGCGGCATCCAGCAGCTCGTCGATCTGCGTGACGGTCAGGGCCTTCGGCAGGCGCCGGGGCGTCTTGGGCGGCCGCAGACGCCCGCTCGGATCCGCCTCGGTCCGCCCCTCGCGCACGAGGAAGCGGTGCAGCCCCCGCACCGACGACTGCAGACGCGCGAGCGACGACGCCGCGGGCGGAGGGTCGGCCGAGGCCCGCTCCGCGCCGAAGGCGGCGACCAGCTCGGCGGTCACCGCCTCGGCCTCGACGACGTCGCGCGCGCGGAGCCACGCCGTGTACACCTCGAGGTCGCGCCGATAGGCCGCGACCGTGTGATCCGACAGGCCCCGTTCGAGCGCGATGTGTCGCAGGTAGGTGTCGACCGCGCGCTCGAGCTCCACGTCAGGCCGACGCGGCCTCGCGGCGCAGGACCTCGGCCGCCGCGAGCGCCCCCGCGGCCAGGATGCCGTTGCGCAGACGCCCCGCGATGACCCCGTCGATCACGTCGTCGAGCGGCACGCGCTCGACCCGCATGTCGGATTCCTCGTGCTCGCGCTCGTAGTCGGTCTCGACCTCGCGCAGCCCGCGGGCGAGGAAGAGGTGCACGACCTCGTCGTTCCCGCCCGGGGTGGTGTGCATCGACAGCAGGTGCTGCCAGCGGTCGGCCTCGAGGTCGACCTCTTCGGTCAGCTCGCGCTTCGCCGTCTCGAGCGGCGGCTCTCCGGCCACGTCGAGCAGTCCCGCCGGGATCTCCCAGTCGCGCTCCTTGATGGGGTGGCGGTACTGCTGGATGAGGACGACGCGACCCTCGTCGTCGATCGCGACGACCGCCGCGGCTCCCGGGTGCTCGACGTACTGACGCGTCATCTCGCCGTCGCCGTACCGGACGGTGTCGCTGCGCACGTCCCACACGGCACCCTCGTACACGAGGTCGGTCGAGACGACCTCGAGGTCGACCCGCTCGTCGCGCAGCGACTCCATCTCAGTCCTCCTCGACGTCGAACAGCTCACTCGAGCGGTGACGCTCGAGCGCCGCCCCGACGAGCCCGCGGAACAGCGGGTGGGGCTCGGTCGGCCGCGAGCGCAGTTCGGGGTGCGCCTGCGTGGCGATGTAGTACGGGTGCACGTCGCGCGGCAGCTCGACGAACTCGACGAGGTCGAGATCGGGGTTGAGCCCCGAGAAGACGAGCCCCGCGTCGCTCAGCTGCTGACGGTAGGCGTTGTTGACCTCGTAGCGGTGACGGTGGCGCTCGGAGATGTTGCTCGATCCGTAGACCTCGGCCGCGAGCGAGCCCTCGGCGAGCGCGGCCGGGTACAGACCCAGGCGCATCGTGCCGCCGAGGTCGCCGCTCTCGAGGATGTCGACCTGCTCGGCCATCGTCGCCACGACGGGGTGGGCGGTGTCGGGGTCGAACTCGCTCGACGAGGCGCCCTCGAGCCCGGCGACGGTGCGCGCGTACTCGATGACCATGCACTGCAGGCCGAGGCAGATGCCGAGAGTGGGGATGCCCTGTTCGCGGGCGAAGCGCAGCGCGCCGAGCTTGCCCTCGATACCGCGGATGCCGAAACCGCCGGGGACGATGATGCCGTCGACCGCGCCGAGGGCCTTCGCGGCGCCCTCGGGCGTCTCGCACAGGTCGGAGGGGATCCACGTGATCTTCACGTGCGTCTCCTGGCCGAAACCGCCGGCCTTGATGGCCTCGGTGACCGAGAGGTAGGCGTCGGGCAGGTCGATGTACTTGCCGACCAGGCCGATCGTGACCTCGTGCTTGGGGTTGTGCACCGCCTGCAGCACGCGGTTCCAGCGCGTCCAGTCCACGTCGGCGGCCTTGGCGATCTCGAGGGCGTCGACGATGTACGCGTCGAGGCCCTGGTCGTGCATCATCGACGGGATGTCGTAGATGCTCGGCACGTCGATCGCGTTGACGACCGCGTCCTCGTCGACGTCGCACATGAGCGCGATCTTGCGCTTGTTGGACTCGGTGACGGGGCGGTCGCTGCGCAGCACGAGGGCGTCGGGCTGGATGCCGATGGATCGCAGCGTCGCGACGGAGTGCTGCGTGGGCTTGGTCTTCTGCTCGCCCGAGGCGCCCATGAACGGCACGAGCGACACGTGCACGAAGAAGACGTTCTTGCGACCGAGCTCGTGGCGGATCTGACGGGCCGACTCGATGAACGGCTGCGACTCGATGTCGCCGACCGTGCCGCCGATCTCGGTGATGATGACGTCGGGCTGCGGGCTCTCGCTGGCCTGCAGGCGCATGCGCCGCTTGATCTCGTCGGTGATGTGCGGGATCACCTGCACCGTGTCGCCGAGGTACTCGCCGCGACGCTCGCGCGCGATCACCTGCGAGTAGATCTGGCCCGTGGTGACGTTGGCGGCCTGGCTCAGCTCGATGTCGAGGAAGCGCTCGTAGTGCCCGATGTCGAGGTCGGTCTCGGCGCCGTCGTCGGTCACGAAGACCTCGCCGTGCTGGAAGGGGTTCATGGTGCCCGGATCCACGTTGAGATAGGGATCGAGCTTCTGCATGACCACGCGGAGTCCGCGGGCCGTGAGGAGGTTGCCGAGGCTTGCCGCCGTCAGGCCTTTGCCCAGGGAGGAGACGACTCCTCCGGTCACGAAGATGTGCTTCGTCGTGAAGGTCGTGCTGTCTGAATGTCCCGCGTCCGAAGTCTGCATCACGGGCTTCGATCCTATCAGTCGGGTGTGGGGGTTCGCCTCAGAGTCTGACAGCCCCTTCCGACATCCGGGTCACGCCCGCGTGTCGATCAGGGGTCGGGCGCGGTCGGGTCAGCGTGCCCGCCCGGTCTCCAGCAGCTCGCGGGCGTGGGTGAGGGCGGCATCCGAGTCGCTGAGTCCCGAGAGCAGTCGCGCCATCTCCGCCTCGCGCTCGGCTCCGTCGAGGCGTCGGACGCTGGATGCCGTGACCGCGCCGTCGTTGCCCTTGACGACCGTCAGGTGGTTGCCAGCGAAGGCCGCCACCTGGGCGAGGTGGGTGACCGCGATCACCTGCGACGACTCCGCCAGGCGGGCCAGGCGTCGACCGACCTCGATCGCCGCGGCGCCGCCGATTCCCGCGTCCACCTCGTCGAAGACGAACGTCGGCACGGGGTCGACGCCGGCGATCACGACCTCGATGGCCAGCATCACGCGGCTGAGCTCGCCGCCCGAGGCGCCCCGCGACACCGGTCGCGGGTCGGCCCCGGGGTGGGGCGCGAGCAGGATGGCGACGTCGTCGCGCCCGTGCGCGGCCGGAGAGGCGGGAGCCACGTCGACCGTGAGCCTCGCGTCGGGCAGCGCCAGGGCGTGCAGTTCTTCGGTGACGGCCGCACCGAGGCGTTCCGCCGCTTCGCGGCGGGCCGACGTCAGGGCGTCGGCGGCGGCGTCGAGTTCGCGGGCGGCCTCGTCGCGTCGGGCCGCGAGTCGTTCGAGACGGTCTCCGTCGTCGTCCAGCTCGACGAGGCGGGCCGACCCGGTCGCGAGCAGATCGATCGCGGCGTCGACCGAGCCGTGGGTGCGGGCGAGGGCGGCGAGAACCCCGCGGCGCTCGTCGACGGCCGCGAGCTCGTGCGGGCCGGACTCGTCGAGGTCGGCGAGGTACCCCGAAAGCGCGACGGAGGCATCGGTGGCGCGGTAGCCCAGATCGGCGATCTGCTCGCCGATCGCGGCGAGAGCGGCGTCGCTGCCCGAGATGCGCTCCAGGGCGCGGCGGGCCTCCGCCAGCAGGGACACGACGTCGGGGGCCCCGTCTTCGTTCGAGAGGGCGGCGTGCGCGGTCACCGCGGCGACGCGGAGCTCCTCGGCGTTGGCCAGTCGTTCCGCGCGACGGGCCAGCTCGTCTTCTTCGCCCGGGAGCGGCGCCGCGGCCTCGATATCGGCGATGGCCGCGCGCAGCTGCTCCGCCTCGCGCGCGCGCTCGTCGCGATCACCGGTGAGGGTCGACAGCTCGGCGTCGAGCGCACGCCAGGTGTCCCACGCGGCGCGATAGGTCGCCCGTGCCGTCGCCACCGGCTCGCCGCCGAAGCGATCGAGCGCATCGCGCTGGGCGGATGCCGAGCGCAGGCGCAGCTGATCGGATTGCCCGTGCACCACGACGAGGTCGTCGGCCAGATCGGCGAGCACCCCGGCCGGGGCGGTCCGCCCGCCCACGGTGGCCCGCCCGCGACCCTCGCTCGACACCGTGCGGCCGAGGTACAGCTCCGCCGCGCCCTCGCCGACGGGTTCGACGTCGCCCCCGGCTTCGCGCACGCGAGCGGCGACCGGCCCGTCTTCGGGCACCAGCCAGACGCCCTCGACGGCGGCCTGTGCGGCCCCCGAGCGCACGGCTCCCGAGTCGGCACGCTGCCCCAGCAGCAGACCGAGTCCGGTGACGACCATCGTCTTGCCGGCGCCGGTCTCGCCGGTGATCGCCGTGAACCCGCGGCCGATCGGCAGCGTGGCGTCGGCGATGACCCCGAGGTCTTTCAGCCGCATCTCCTCGATCACGCGGTGCCTCCCGTCGCCCCGCGCCAGCCCGTGACGGGCAGGCGGAACTTGCGCACGAGCCGATCGGTGAACGCCGCGGGATGCAGTCGCGCCAGCCGCACCGGGCGCGACGACCGCCGCACCACGACGCGGGCACCGGGCGGCAGTTCGTGCGAGCGTCGCCCGTCGCACCACAGGATGCCGCTCCCGCTCGTGCGCTCGAGCACCTCGACGGCGACGGTCGCGTCGGGGCTCACCACGAGCGGGCGCGCGAAGAGCGCGTGGGCCGAGAGGGGCACCACGGCGATCGCCTCGACCGTGGGCCAGATGACCGGTCCCCCGGCCGAGAAGTTGTAGGCCGTCGATCCCGTCGGCGAAGCGACGACCACGCCGTCGCACCCGAAGGACGACAGCGGACGACCGTCGACCTCCATGACGACCTCGAGCATGCGTTCGCGGCTGGCCTTCTCGACGGTGGCTTCGTTCAGCGCCCAGGTCTCGAAGATGACGGTGTCGTCGGCATCCAGCACCCGGACGGCCAGGGCGAGACGCTCTTCGACGGTGTAGTCGCGGGCGATCACGCGGCGGACGGCGTCGTCCATGTCGTCGCGCTCGATCTCGGCGAGGAAGCCGACGTGGCCCATGTTGATCCCGAGGATCGGAGCGCGCCCCCCGCGCACGGTCTCGGCCGCGCGCAGGATCGTGCCGTCGCCACCGAGGACGATCGCGAGCTCGACGTCGGCGATGTCGACATCGATGCCGAGGGTCTCGACTCCCTCGAGCGAGAGCCGCTCGGCGAGTTCGGGTCGGTCCTCCGCCGAGACGACGGGAGTCGCCCCCGCGGCGCGCACGGCGGTGAGGATGCGCTCGGCGGCATGGACGGTGTCATCGCGGCGTGCGTGCACGACGAGGAGGATTCGGCGATCGCTGGGGGTCATCGGCTTCCGGTCAGTTCGGTCACGGTGCTCTCCCATTCTGAGGGGTCACCGCCCCGGACGGCCGAGAACCACGCGACATACTCCTGGTTGCCGTGGGTCCCGACGAGGGGCGACGCGATCAGTCCGGCCGTGCGCAGCCCCGTGTCCCACGCCGCCCACAGGACGCCGTGCACCGCATCGGAGCGCAGGGCAGGGTCGGTCACGAGGCCGCCCTTGACCGCGGTCCGTCCCACCTCGAACTGCGGCTTGATCAGCAGCACGACATCCGCCTCGCTCGCCGCGGTTGTCGCCACCGCCGGCAGCACGTGGTGCAGGGAGATGAACGACAGATCGCCGGTGACCACGCTCGGCCGCTCGTCGATGCCGGTTGCGGCGGCGAGGGAATCGGCGGTCATGAACCGCACGTTATACCCCTCCACCGACACCACGTCGGGGTCGCTCCCCACGACGGTGGACAACTGTCCGTGCCCCACGTCGACGGCGAGAACGGGCCGGGCACCGCGCTCGCGAAGCACCTGCGTGAATCCGCCGGTCGAGGCGCCGAGGTCGAGCGCCGTGCGCCCCGCCACCTCGATCGGGAAGGCGTCGAGCGCGGCGATCAGCTTGTGCGCCGCCCGGCTGACGTAGTGATCGGCACCCGCGACGGTGATGTCGCTTGCGGCGCCGACGGGCGTCGACGGCTTCACCACCGGCTTGCCGTCCACGCTGACGACTCCGGCGGCGATCAGCTGCGATGCGTGCGAACGCGAGCGGGCGAGCCCGCGGGCGGCGAGCTCGGCGTCGAGGCGGGAGGTCACGGGCGCGACGCCGCGGCGGGATCGGTCGGCGCCGATGCGAGGCGCCGGGCCAGTTCGTCGTGCACCGCGGCGTAGGCGTCGGCGCGCGCGTGCAGAGGCTGCTCCTCGATCAGACGCAGGCGATCGATCAGCTCCGTCGAGACATCCGGGTCTTCGCTGTCCGACATGGATGCCATGCTACCGACGTCAGCGCGCCCGGAAGGGGTCCGCGTACAGCTGCTCCGGAACACGGAAGCCGAAGATGGCCCGCCCGGAGTTCCAGATCGCCGCCGCTCCCGCGCGGAGGAGGTCGATCTGCCGGCCGCCCTCCGCCACGATGCGCAGGTCGACGCCGTCGATCTCGACGATCGCGTCGCCCACGCGGGTGCGCTCGCCCTTGACGATGGTCGCCGGGTACGGCTCGAACAGCTGCCGGAGGTCTTCGACGATGTAGTCGGGCCGCTGCGACGGCGGCGCCGCGAGGACCTGCTTCGGGCGGTCGATCCCGGTCAGGACGAGGAGCGAGGGCATACCCGCCGTGCGCGCGCCCTGGATGTCGGTGTCCAGACGATCGCCGATGAACAGGGGCGACGTCGCCCCGGTGCGGGTCACGGCCTCGTCGAAGATGGGCCGTTCGGGCTTGCCGGCGATCGTCGCGAGACGTCCGACGGCGGTGTGCACGGCCGACACCAGGGTTCCGTTCCCCGGTGCGATCCCGCGCGCCTGGGGGATCGTCCAATCGGTGTTGGTCGCCACCCAGGGGATGCCGCCGTCCTCGATCGGCGTCGCGAGGGCGTACGCGGCCTCCGCGAGGTGCTTCCAGCCGACCTCGGGAGCGAAGCCCTGCACGACCGCGGCGGGAGAGTCGTCCGCGCTGCGCGTGACGACGAAACCGGCCTTCTCGACCTCGACCACGAGACCCTCGCCGCCGATGACCAGCAGCGTCGACCCCGCCGGAACGAGATCCTTCATGAGGCGCATCGCCGCCTGGGGGCTCGTCGTGACGTCTTCGGCGACGACGCGCAGTCCGAGCGAGCTCAGGTGCTCCGCCACGGAGGCGTCGGTCCGGGAGGCGTTGTTGGTGATGTACCCCAGCCGGCGTCCCTCGTCCTGCGCGCGGTTCAGACTATCCACCGCGTGCGGGAGGGCGCCCGGACCGGCGTACACGACCCCGTCCAGATCGGAGAGGACCACGTCCACCCCGTCCAGCGGCGTCGCCGGCGCGGCGGCGCGGCGGAAGATCATCGCGCGTCCCCAGCCTCGTCGTCCGTTGACGACGGGTCCGCGGCATCCGCGGGGCCGTCGGCGGCGGCGTCCTCGGACTCGGCCCCGCCTTCGTCGTCGCCGACCTCCGCGTCCGCCTCGTCCGCGGACTCCTCGAGGGGAATGACACCGGATGCCACGTCCACTCCGCCCTCGTGATCGATCAGGTCGATCTCCTCGACGACGATGACCTCGCGATCGGCCACTCCGGCCGCCGCGTCGAGCGCCTCGGCGGCGATGTCTGCTCGTCGCTGCCACTCGGATGCTTCCTCGTCGCGCCCGAGCTCCTCGAGCACCGCCGCCCGCGCGGAGAACAGCGCGGGGCTCCACTCGAACGCGCGGTCCGGGTCGGCTTCGGGGATCTCGAGCTCCTGCAGGGCACGGTCGGTCTGTCCGAGGTCGAGTCGCGCACCCGACATGGCGATCGCGAGCTGCACGCGCACGGGGACGGACAAGGTCGTGCGGTCCACCGCTCGGCCTTCCTCGAGCGCGCGGTCGGGGCGTCCGACGCCACGCTCGCTGTCGACGATCAGCGGCAGCTGCTCGTCCGAGCCCGTGATGCGACGATGCGTCCGCAGCTCGCGCAACGCGAGAGCGAAGTCACCCACCGCATACGCCGTGATGGCGACGGTCTCGCGCACGACGCCGACGCGTCCTGCGCTGCGCGACGCCGCGAGGGCGTGCTGATGCGCGAGGGCCGGGTCGTCGTCGATCAGCCGGGCGGCCATCGCAAGGTGACGCGCGACGTTGTCGGCGTTGTCCTTGCTGAGCGTCTTCAGCTCGTTGCGCGCGGCACCGGGGAGGTCGAAGGCGGTGACGTCCTCGGGCAGCTCCGGGCCGCGCTCGCGACGATCCTGGGGAGGCCGGGTGGCACGCGCGTCGTCACGATCGAAACGGCGGGGGGCGCCGGCGCCCGGACGGCTGTCGCGCGACGGTCGACGGTCACCGGAACCGAAGCCCCGGGAGTCGCCGTCGCGGCGGGCGGGATGACCCTCGCCCCCGCGGTAGGGCGCTCGGTCGCCGTCTTTCCGGAAGGGGCGATCACCCTCGCGCCGCACGGGGCGGTCCCCGTCCTGACGGAACGGACGCGAGTCCCCGTCACGACGCACCGGACGGTCACCGTCGCGCCGCACGGGACGGTCGCCATCGCGCCGCACCGGGCGATCCCCGTCCCGACGGAACGGACGCGAGTCCCCGTCACGACGCACCGATCGGTCGCCATCACGACGCACGGGACGGTCGCCATCACGGCGCACCGGGCGCTCGCCGTCCCGACGGAACGGACGCGAGTCCCCGTCACGACGCACCGGTCGGTTGTCATCACGACGCAGAGGACGGTCGCCATCACGACGCACCGGGCGCTCCCCGTCCCGACGGAACGGTCGATCCCCGTCCTGACGGAACGGACGTGCATCCCCGTCACGGCGAACCGGTCGATCACCGTCGCGGCGCACCGGGCGATCCCCATCCCGACGGAACGGACGATCCCCGTCCTGACGGAAGGGGCGCGAGTCGCCGTCGCGACGTGCGGGACGGTCTCCCTCGCGACGGAACGGACGGTCGCCGTCGCGGCGGGCGGGACGCTCACCCTCCCGGCGGAAGGGACGCGCGTCTCCGTCGCGACGGGCGGGGCGGTCACCGCGCGACGCGGATCCGCCATCACGCGACGGCCGATCACGTCCGAACGCGCGGTCGCCCGAGCGCCCCTCGTTGCTCTTGCGCTCGTTGCCGTCGTCCGTCGACATGATCGTCCTTCCCAGGGAGAAATCTACCCGTA
>NZ_STGM01000012.1 GCF_004854025.1 Microbacterium hydrothermale | reverse complement strand
CCGGATGCCGCGGGCCCGAGCCCGCTCGGCCGCCTCGGCCATCGCCTCGGCCTCGGCCACCGTGTTGGCCAACGGCTTCTCGCACAGCACGTGCTTTCCCGCCTCGAGGGCCGCGATCGCGATCTCGGCGTGCGAGTCGCCGGGAGTGACGATGTCGACGATGTCGATGTCGTCACGCGCAATGACCTCGCGCCAGTCGGTGGCCGACTCGGCCCACCCCCACTTCTCGGCGGCGGATGCCACGGCATCCGCGTTGCGCCCCACCACCACGGTCATCTCGACCGCACGCGGCAGATCGAACATCCGCGGCGCCTGGCGCCACCCCACCGAGTGCGCGGCCCCCATGAACCCGTAGCCGATCATCGCCACGCGCAGCGCGGGACCCTGAGCCCGTCGAAGGGTCATGACAGCACCAGCTCCCGCTCGACCGGAACCCGGTTCGTGACGTACCGCCCGGGCCCGCCGTCGACTCCCGGCATGATCTGCATGTAGAGCAGGCGCATCGTCAGCACGACCTCGACGGTCACCGCCTCGCCCGCCGCGGGCGGGGTGTCGAGGTGGATCAGCACGTCGGGGCGGTCGGCGACGAACCACAGCGTCTCGGACTGCTCGGGCAGCTCCTCGACGCGGTACTCGCGGCCCTCGAGAGAGAAGCGCAGGTCGTCCCTCGGCACGGCGACGCCGTTCACCGTCGCGGCGACGTCATCGACGGCCGACAGCCAGAGGCTGCGGTACCAGGGCAACTGCACCGAGACGGCGAGGCCGTCGTCGGTGCGACGGACGTCCTTCTCGGCGAAGAGCGAGTTGTGGGTGGCCATGGGGGCTGTCTCTCAGGCGTAGTTGTCGGAGAAGGTCTGGTGCGCGACCGGCGGCGCGGGCTCGAGCTTCTGCGTGGTCTCGGGGCTGTACGGGTGGTTCGTGGAGGGGACCGGCTCGTCGGCCTTCGGCATGAAGACGGGCTTGCCGTCGTCGCCGAAGTACATGAGGTCGAGGTCGAACGCGCCCTGGTTCTTCAGGCCGAACGCGACCCAGTTCTCCTCGAAGGGAGCGCGGGCGAGCTCGTAGCAGCGGAACTTCCAGAACTTCCACTCGCCGTCCTGCTTGAGGAAGTCGATCGCGTACTTGCACCACACCCAGTGCGCCCAGACCTTCTTGCCCAGCACCTCCTCGGGCGAGTACATGTCGGGGAACTCCTCGGCGACCTTCGGGTCGGTCAGACCCGACTCGGTGCCCGCCATCATCCACACGCCCGTGGCGGTCTTGCCGTCCCCGGCGACCTCGATCACCGGGGTGTTCGTGGCGTGCAGGATGAGCTTGCCCTCGGGGTGAGGGCGCCCGCGGTGGTAGTCGGTGACGCTCTGCCAGGTCGTGTACTGACCGGCGTTGGTGTAGCGCGCGCGGATCCCCTCGGTGCCCTCCTTCACCCACAGCGGGATGATCTGCTCGTCTTCGAACGCATTGTGCAGGTACATGTAGCGGTTGAAGAGGTTCTCGACCTGACCGCGGTCCTCGGCGCGCTGCGCGAGGGCGTGGGCGGCCTCGACCTGCTCCCGCAGGCGGGTGACCTCGGCGATGAGGTCGGAGACGGATGCCTCGGTGGTGGTGTTCGACATGGTCATTCCTTCGGTGTGGTGGTGGATCACGCGGGCTGGCGCGCCGCGACGGTGTCTTCGATGGCTGTGCGCATGAGCGCGTGCTGCTTCTTGACGAGGTCGATCGGGTCGCTCTCGCCCAGGTCGCTGAAGGCGTGGCCCTCCCACTCGCTGGAGAGGTAGCCCTCGTACCCGCCGACGACGAACTGCTTCACGGTGCGCGGGATGTCCATGGCCGGTTCTTCGCCGTCGGCGCCGATGTCGTAGAACTTCGCGTGCACGTGGAAGATCTGCGGCATGATGTCGAGCCACTCCTCCGGCGGCACGAGACCGTGCATGTTGAAGGCCAGGCGCGTGAAGGGCCCGAAGCGCAGGGGATCGACGCCCTCGCCCGCGAGGTAGTCCTCGAACTTCTGATTGCGCACGTGCATGGGCGTGGGCTCGTGCCAGATCTCGTCCATGATCGGGAAGTGCTTCTCATCCATCCCCATCTGGCCGAGGGTGCGCAGCAGCGTCGGCGAGAGGGAGTGCATGGTCGACGAGAAATCAGCCGTGAAGCCGAGACGGTCGCTGCCGAGTTCGTCGTAGACCTCCCGGATCTCGAGCACCTTCGCATCGTTCGGTCCCGAGGGCGCGTGGATCTCGTACGCGAGTCGCTGGTCGTACTTCTCGGCGAGGGGCAGCAGGCGACGCAGCAGCTCCTTGCCGGCCGAGCGGATGACGACGGTCGTGAAGCCGAGGGTGTGCGCCGACTTCAGCTGACGGGCGAAGAAGTCGTGCTCCTCGTCGGGGGTCATGTCGCGGTCTTTGCGGCGCCCCATGTCGAGGTTGGTGCCGACGGCGCTCGCCTCGAGGCCGTACCTCTCGAGCGAGTCGAACCAGAGCTTCGTGAACTCCGCGTCGACGTCGGGGTACGAGCGCAGGAGCTGCGCGAAGTTGAACTCGACGCCCGGGCCGATGCCCTGGTCGTGCACCTCGCGGATCAGCGTCTCGGGGGTGTAGAGCCCCGCGGCGAACTCGCTCGTCATCGAGTAGAGGGTGGTACCGAGGCGGATGCCGGTTCCGGCGATGCCGTCGCTCATGAAGCGGGTCCTTTCAGGCGCGCACGGCGTGCGCGAGGTGGGCGTCGAGGGCGCGGCGCGCCTCGGCGGCATCCGTGATCATCCGGGAACCGGCGGCCTCGGCGGCGGCGCGCTGGATGACCTGCTCGCCGCGGACGATCTCGAAGGGGCTCTGCCAGTGGTTCCAGTGCCAGCCCTCGTACTCGCTCGACACGGCGCCGCTGTAGCCGTTGTCCACGAGCAGCGTGATGAGGTCGGCGACCGGCACCGACGGCTCGTCCCCGTTCTCGTCGATGCCGAAGAACTTGCCGTGCACGTGCTTCACCCACGGCATGATCTCGAGCCAGTCGTCGACGCGCGCGGGACCGAACAGACCGGTGCCGTTGATGCCGAAGTCGATGCCGAGGTCGGGGCGACCGTGCTGGTGCGCGAGACCGATGAAGCGACCGAAGCGCTGGCCGTGATCGGCCTGGTCGGCGGGCGGACCCTGTTCGTAGAAGTCGTCCCAAAGCTGGACGACCGCGGCGAGCAGCTCCTCCGACGCACCGCGACGGCGGTACGCCTCGACGAGCGAGGGCGCGAAGCCGGTGACGGTGGCTCCCCAGTCCATCGTGAAGCCGAGGAAGGGCGAGCCGACCTTCTCGTACCGGTCGCGCAGGGCCAGGATGCGGGGGTGCGAGGCGTACTGGTCGGCGTGCACCTCGAGGGCGAGGGTGACGCCGTACTCCTCGGCGATGGGGGCGAGCGCCTCCATCGAGTCGGGCGTGAGGGAGATCTGCACGCGGGCGATCGGAAAGCCGAGCTTCGCCGCCGCCGCGATCTGCGTGCGCATGTAGGCGAGGAGTTCGTCCTGGTTCATGAGCCTGTCGGGGCGCAGACCGATGTCGGCGTTGACGGCGAGCGAGGTGCGCACCAGACCGACCTCGTCGACGAGGTCGGAGAAGCGACCCGCGAAGTGGTCGTCGATCTCGGGGAAGCCGCGGAAGCTCGAGAACCCGATGATCTCCAGGCCCGGGCCGAAGCCCTCGGCAGCCGTCTTGCGGATCAGCTGGTCGAGGTCGTACTCGCGCCCGTGGAACGCGCGGGTGAAGCTGTAGAGCGTGACGCCCTGGATGGGCGTTCCCTTCGCGGCGGGCTCGGTCATGCGCGGGCCTCCTCGACCTGGCGTGCGGTCATCGTCTTGGTGTCGTGCTCCTCGATGTGCAGCACGGTGTCGGCGGAGTTCTCGTCGGACATGATGATGTACGGGATGTAGAGCTCGAGGTCGACGCGCACCTCGTGCTCCCCGGCATCGATCGCCAGGTCTCCCGAGAGCACGGCCGAGTCGGTGGGGAACCACCACTGCGCGGTGTTGGTCTTCATCTCGGCGAAGGTGAACTCCTTGCCGTTCATCTGCCACCGCAGCGAGGCGGCCGGCGCCTCGACCCCGTCGACGGCCAGCTTCGCGCCCGAGATGCAGGATGCCGGCAGCGCCCGGTACCAGGGCAGGCGCACCTCCACCGACGCCCGACCACCCGCGGCGGTGAGCGTGCCCTGCTCGATGATGCGATCCGGGATCACGATGACCTCCTCGTCGACGCGGCTGGAGCCGCAGACCTCTTTGTCTTGATTCCTACACTCTAATGTCTGATTCCTGCATAAGCAAGGATCAGGCGGATGCCGAGACGGCCACGGCCCGCTCCTGCGACAGCACCGACGCGATCTTGCGCGCCCCGCGCACCGCCAGGGCGACCGAGGTCACCGTGGGGTTGCAGGCCGTCGCGGTCGGGATGACGCCGTTGCCGGCGACGAACAGATCCGGAACGCCCCACACCTCGCTGTCGACGTCGCACACGCTCGTGCCGTCGTCCGTCGTGCCCATCCGCGTCGAGCCCTGATAGTGCAGAGACGAACCGAGCGGCAGGGTGAACGGTCGATCACCGACCGGGTCGCCGATCGCCTCCGCCAGGCGCACGATCTCCCGCCGCGCGCGCTCCACGACCTCGTGGTCGTGCTCCGTGAGGCGGTAGTGGATGCGAGGGGCCGGCATCCCGTATCCGTCGACGTGCTCGTCGTCGAAGACCACGCGGTCGTCGGCGCGCAGGTCTTTGGCGCAGAACAGGCCGAGCCCGACGATCGAGCCCGGCACGACGGGGTCGTCCTCGGCCAGGGCGATGGGCGACGCGTCGAGCTGCATGATCTGCCCGTGGAAGGGCATGTCGTCGGTGAAGGGCACCCAGCTCACTCCGCTGTACTCCGCGAGACCCGTCGTCGGGGCGTCCTCGGCGAGCGGCGGCATGTCGCGCAGGCGTGAGGCGAAGACGACCTGCGCCTGATCGTTCAGGTACCGCCCGAGGGCCTCGGGCCGCACCCCCGACGCCCACAGCAGCTGCGGCGTGCGCAGCGCGTCGGCCGCGACGACGACGAAGCGGGCCGCGACGCGGTGCTCCTCGCCGGAGCGCAGATCACGGACCACGACGCCGGCCGCGCGACCACCCTCGACGACCACGCGCACGACGAGCGACTCGTCGAACAGCGCGAAGCCGGGGTTCTCGCGCGTGACGTCGCCGAGGACGATGTCCGAGCCCGACCATACGAGCCGCCCGTCGTCGCGGCGGTGCACGGCGAGCGGCATCCGCTGCACCTTCGTGGCGTCGACGCGACCCGCGTCCACGGCGGCCGACAGGCGCTCGCGCACGATCTCGCCGAAGGGCGCCGAGTCGAACGCGTCCCGCGTCACCCCCAGCAGGCGGTCGCCCTCGTCGAGGAGCTCGTCGAGGTCGTCGAGGAAGCCGATGCGCTCGCTGTCGTTAGGTCGCGGGCACGCACCCGTCCAGTGCGCCGCCATGCCGCCGACATTGCTCGACATCGCCGCGACGGGCATGCCGTCCTCGCCCTCGAAGGCGTAGCCCTCGTCGAGGAGGAAGGTGCCGGGGCGCGCCCCCCGCACCCCGGCACGGGCGGCCCCGGGGCTGGCGACCTTCTCGCCGCGCTCCCCCGGGCCCTCCGACGCCACCTGCGCGCGAGCGCGTGCGGCGGTGTCGGAGATGTTCTTCACGTGCGCGCCGGGCGGGTTCGACACCGTCGGCCCCACCTCGAACATCGCGATGCTCGCCCCGGGCACCCGCTCCGAGAGGATCCGCGCGTACGCCGAACCCGTGGGCCCGCTGCCGACGATGACGACGTCGACCGAGGCCGGATACTCCCGGGCGCTCATGCCGCGCGCGCGATCTCGACGACGTGGGCGACCGAGGCCTCCGACGCGGTGGTGGGGTAGTACTCCAGGCCCACGGGCCCGTCGTAGCCGCTGTCGCGGAGCAGACGGAAGCGCTCGGCCCAGTCGAGCGAGCCCGTTCCGGGCTCCCCCCGACCGGGAGCGTCGGCGAGCTGCACGTAGTGGATCAGGTCGCCCGCGTTCGCGAGCTCGGTCTCCATGTCCTCGCCCTCGACCGCCGAGTGGTAGATGTCGTACAGCACCCCGAAGTGCGGCGAGTCGACGCCGCGGGCGACGTAGACCCCCTCCGCGGTGCGGTCCAGCAGCGAACCGGGGTGGTCGACGCGCACGTTGACCGGCTCGAGCACGAGACCGACGCCCGATCCCTCGATCTGGGCGATCGCCGTGCGGTAGATCTCGATCAGCTTGTCGAGCTGCACCTGGCGCTTCCACCCGCCGAAGCCCGTGCCGCTTCCCACCACGATGCGGGGGCAGCCGAGGTCCTGCGCGATCGCGACGCCCTCGTCGAGCTTGCGGAAGAACTCGGAGTGATCCCACGGCGGGATCATGAACTGCGTGCGGGGCTCGCTGAGCTGCGCGGTGAGCTGCACGCCGGTCTCCTCGAGCGCGGCCTTCAGCGCCGGCAGGTCCTTGGGCGTCGCCGGGGCGTCCACCCCGGTGGGACCCCACATCTCGACGGCGTCGAACCCGGCCGCCGCCGCCGCGCGCACGCGGTCGTGGTAGTCGCCGGCCTCGGTGAAGAGGAGTTCGATGTTGGGGGCGAGTCGGTACATGGGGTGTGTCCTTTCGGCTGCGGGGCGCGACGATCGACGGATGCCACGCTCCGCGGCATCCATCTGGGCAGGCTCAGCCCGTGAGAAGTGGGGTCAGCCCTTCAAACCGCCGGCGAAGCCCTGGATGAAGCGCTTCTGGGCGAAGAGGTAGAAGGCGAGGATCGGGATCATCGAGACGATGACGATCGCGAAGATCTGGTTCCAGGCCGAGACCAGAGAGCCGATGTAGTAGTACATGGCGACCGGGAGGGTTTGGTTCGCAGAGCCGCCGAGGAAGATCAGCGACGTGAAGAAGTCGTTCCACACGATGAGGCCGGCGAGGATCGCCACGGTCCCGGTCGCGGGCGACATCAGCGGGAGCACGATGCGGAAGAAGATCTGCGTGCGGCTGGCGCCGTCGATGGTCGCCGCCTCCTCGTACTCGGTGCCGAGCCCGCGGAAGAACCCCGCGTAGAGGAAGATCGCGAGCGGCAGGAGCATCCCGGTGTAGAGGATGATCATGCCCCAGGCCGAGCCGGTGAGTCCGAGCGCGCGCGCCCCGATGTACAGCGGCACGGTGCCGAGCTGCGTGGGGAGCACGATCGCCACGAGGAACAGGTAGTAGACGACGCGGCTCCACCGGCGCGTGCTGCGGGCGATCACGTAGCCGGTGAGCGAGCCCAGGAGCACCAGCAGCACGATGCTGCCGGCCGTGATGATGATGCTGTTGACGAGCCCCATCACGACGTTCGAGTTGCCGGTGGCGGTGAGCACCTTGAGGAAGTTGCCGAAGTCGGGCGCCGTCGGCGGTGCCAGCGTCGACGAGGTGATGACCTCGCGGTCCGACTTCAGCGAGGTCGTGACCAGGAAGTAGAACGGCAGCAGGAAGACGAGCGCGGCGATCCAGAACAGGAACTCGCGCAGTCCCGTGAGCTTGGTGTAGCGGAACATGTCAGTTCTCCTCCGAACGGTCGGCGGTGACGCGCTGCTGGATGACGGCGAAGACGAGGATGATGAGGGTCAGCAGCAGCGCGAGGGCGGCGCCGTAGCCGAAGTTGCCGAGCGCGAAGGACTGCTTGTAGACCTGCGTCGCGAGCGTCTCGGTCGCCGCGGCGGGGCCGCCGCCGGTGAGCGCCATGATCTGGTCGAAGACGCGCAGTCCGTTCACCAGCCCGAGGGTGGTCGCGATCGCGACGGCCGGGCGGATGGAGGGGAGGGTGACGTGCCAGAAGCGCTGCCACAGGTTGGCGCCGTCGATGGCCGCGGCCTCCTCGATCTCGACCGGGACGGCGGCGAGGCCGGCCATGTAGATCACCATCGAGAAGCCGATGTTCTGCCAGACCAGCACGACGAGGATGGTCCAGATCGCCCACGTGGGGTCGGCGATCCAGGCACGGGCCATCGAGTCCAGGCCGATCCCGCGCAGCACGAGGTTGAGCGGTCCGTTGAAGTCGAAGATGAACTTCCAGATGTACGACGTCGCCAGCGGGCTCAGCACGACCGGCATGAAGAAGAGCGTGCGCAGGATGTAGCGGCTCTTCAGCCCCCGGTTGAGCCCGAGGGCGATGCCCAGGCCCAGGATGTTGCTGAGGATCACCGATCCGAAGGCGAGGAACAGCGTGTTCCACAGGGCCCCGATCTTCGTCGGGTCCTGGAAGATGCGGGTGAAGTTGTCGAGCCCGATCAGCTCGAAGGCCCCGATGCCGGTCCAGTTCGTGAAGGCGAAGAAGCCGCCGACGCTCGTGGCGACGTAGTGGATGCCGATGACGAAGAGGATGCCGGGCAGCGCCCACCACCAGTAGCCGAACTTGAGCAGGCCCTTGCGCCGCGGGGCGGGAGCCTGTCGGCGGCGTCCGCCGCGGCGCGGCAGGACCACGCGCTCGGTCTCGGTGGCGGCGACCTCGCCGGCTCGGAAGGTGGTGCTCATGGCGTCCTCGTCATCCTCGATGGGGTGCGGCTCCGCCGCCCGGGTCCAGGGGCCCGGGCGGCGGATTCACTCAGTTGCCCCAGGCCGCATCCATGTTCTGGAGCACCTGGTCGATGCTGCTCTGGCCGGTCAGCAGACCCTGGACGCCCGTCGAGAGCGCGTCGTACACGGCCGGGTTGGGCCAGACGTTCGAGGGCAGCGTGGTGTACGAGCCGTTCGAGATGTCGTCGACGACCTCGGAGTAGATCGTGTTGCTCAGGTCGAGGTTCTTGTACTCCGAGATGGGCAGCAGGCCCGAGGCCTCGTAGAACTTCTCCTGCGCGTCGGGGGTGGCGAGCCAGTCCAGGAACTTCTTCGCGGCATCCTTCTTCTGGGACTTCGCGTTGATCGACGCGGCGTAGTTCGAGCTGGCGAGCACGAAGGGCTTGCCGCCGGCCGCGGGCGGGAAGGGCTGCACCTTGAAGTCGGCCTCCGCGGGAGCCGCCGCGGCGATCTCGACCGCCGAGCCCGAGGGGATGAAGCTGCCGACCGAGGTGCCCTGCGCGAGTCCGTTGGTGATGGCGTCGAAGCCGCCGCCCTCGGCGCCGGCCTGGAAGCAGCCCTTGTCCTTGAGGTCGATGATGGTCTGCAGCGTGTCGGCCCAGCCCTTGCTCTGCGCGAAGGTGGTCTTGCCCTCGGCCCGCTCGGTGTTGAAGTTCGGGTCCGATGCGTAGACGCGGGTCGCCGCGATGCCCTGCGCGGTGAGACCGGCGTTCGGGGCGGCGGCGCCGGCGAGCGCGAGCATCGACTTGCCGTCGCCCGCGAGCTTGCCGCATTCGGCGTAGAAGTCGTCCATGGTGGTGGGCCAGCTCGTGATCCCGTTCATGCCCGCGGTGCCCATGCTGGCGACGACCGCGCCGATGGTGAAGTCCAGCGGCTGCCCGTAGGTCTTGCCGTCGATCTCGAAGAGCGTGTCGCTGCCGGTCGGCACGAGCGACGTCGCCGTGTCGCCCAGCGGCTCGAAGAACCCGGCCTGGGCGAGGGGGATGAGACCGCGTGCGTCACCCGCGCCGGGCGCGGTGATGATCACGTCGGAGGCGTTCCCGGCCTGCAGCTGCGTGCGGATGGTCTCCCCGTACTTGTCGTTGGGGGTCGGGTTCGAGGTGATGGTGACGCCGGGGTTCGCCGCCATGTACTCCTTGGCGAGCGTCTCGTAGGGGCTCTCGAGGTTGTTGGAGGTGGCGAACGTGAAGGTGAACGAATCGGCGTCGCCCCCGGAGTCCCCCGACCCCGAGCCGGAGCAGCCGGAGAGGACGAGAGCGGCGGTGACGGGAAGAGCGAGAAGACCTGCGATGCGCGTGACGCGTTGCGGAGCCATGGGCCAGCCTTTCTGACGACGTTGTCGGCGGCCCCTTCGGTGGAGCGCCTGTGCTGTGTGACTCAGTATCCGTGCGATCAGTAGAAAAAGCACATAAGTCTTCGCGATGTAGCGCATAAGGCGTTGCGGAGGGGGCTGCATCGCCCCGGGAGATACGCCCTAGCCCCGACATAGACCGCATTGATACGATGACTGCACAGCTTTCCCGAGCGAAGGATCACGCCGTGGTGACCGATCATTCGGCGCTCTCGCGCCTCGACCTCAACCTCCTGGTGGCGCTCGACGCGCTGCTCACCGAGCGCAGCGTCACGCGCGCCGCCGAGAGTCTGCACCTCAGCCAGCCCGCCCTCAGCGCCTCCCTCGCGCGCCTGCGCACGCACTTCAACGACCAGATCCTCGCGCGTCGCGGCAACACCTACGAACTCACGCCGTTCGCCGTCCGCCTGACCGATCACACGAGCACCGCCCTCGAAGCGGCCCGGCGCGTGTTCGACAGCCAGGCGTCGTGGTCGCCCGCCGAGTCGACGCGGGAATTCTCGATCTACGGCTCCGACTACGGTTTCGTCACCGTCGGCACGGTCGTCTCGCAGCTGGCGGCCGAGCAGGCGCCCGGCGTGCGGTTCCGCTACATGCTGCACAACCCCGGAATCGTGGAGGACGCCGCGAACCGCCTGCGCTCGGCCGACGCCATGGTCATCCCGCACGGCCCCGTGTCGGAGCTGCCCTACCTCGACCTCTGGCAGGACGACTGGCTGGCGGTCGTGGCCGACGACAACGACGAGGTGGGCGAGTCGCTCACGATGCAGAACCTCGCCGACCTGCCGTGGGTGCTCACCTTCCAGTCGCGTTCGGCCTTCACCTCGGCCGCTCGCCAGATCCAGCAGCTCGGCGTCGAACCGCGCATCGAGGTGGTGCTGGAGAGCTTCCTCTCGGTGGGGCACTTCGTCAGCGGAACGCGGCGCGTGGGACTCGTGCAGTCCGCCCTCGCCCCCCACCTGCTGCGCATCGGCGGCATCCGCGTGGTGCCCCTGCCGTTCGCGGCGACGCCGATCGTCAGCGCCCTGTGGTGGCACCCCTCGCACAACCGCGATCCCGAGCACGAGTGGATGCGCGGCCTCTTCGCCGAGGCCGGCCGCGTGATCGCCGCGGGCCACGCCCCGCACTGAGACGGGCGGATGCCGCCCGCATCACCGATCGTGATGGACGGCATCCACGGCGGTCGGGGTGCGGTCGTTGTGCGCGCGCCCGGCCCATCCCTAGCCTGAAATCAGAATCAACGTTCTGATTCGGTCGGCGCGCACCCCCGCGGGCCCGGCCGTCCGCTCGAGGAGGAGCACCCATGTCGACCCCGTTGAGAATCCTGATCGTCGGCGCCGGCATCGGCGGCCTCACCGCGGCATCCGCCCTCGCCCGGATCGGTGCGCACGTCGACGTCATCGACGACAAGCCCGAGATCAGCGTCGCCGGCGTCGGATTCGGCCTCCGCATCAACGGCCTGCGCGCCGTGCGCGAGATCGGACTGCTCGACGACGTCCTCGAGATCGGCCATCCCGCCCCGGGCATCGACAACTACGACGCCGACGGCACCCTGCTGAGCACCATGAGCTACGGCACCCGCGACGAGGGCCTGCCGGGGTGCGTGACGATGTCGCGCATGGCGTTCCTCGAGATGGCCGCGCGCCACGCCCTCGCCAACGGCGCCACGTTCCACATGAGCACGACCGTCGCCGGCATCGCCCAGGATGCCGACAGGGCGACCGTGACCTTCAACACCGGCGACAGCGCCGACTACGACCTCGTGCTCGGCTTCGACGGGCTGAACTCCCAGATCCGCCGCGAGTACTTCGGGGAGAAGTACGCTCCGCGCCCGGTGGGCGGAGTCGCCTGGCGCGCGGGGCTGCCCAACCGCCGCAAGATCATGCAGCCGATCATCTGCCAGGGCTACGGCGGCAAGATCATGCTCACGCCCCTGTCGGAAGACACCATGTACATGGTGCTCACCGTGGCCGAAGAGGGGCGCCCGCGCTACGACGCGAGCAAGATGGCCGAGATCATGCACGATCGCGCCGCGTCCCTCACGCGCGGGTCGGCCTTCCTCGCCGACGCCCTCGACGACGTCCGTCACGCCGAGAACGTCGCCTACACCCCCTACTCGACGGTGTGGGTGCCGTACCCGTGGTTCCGCGGACGCATCATGATCCTCGGCGACGCCGCCCACACGATGACGCCCTATCTCGGATCGGGAGCGGCGATGAGCATCGAAGACGGCGTCGTTCTCGCGCAGGAGCTCGCGAAGGACCAGTCGCTTCTCGACGCCCAGCTCGAGTTCATGAAGCGCCGCCTGCCCCGGGTGCGCGCGGTGCACGAGCGTTCGATCGAGTCGATGCTCGAGGAGTTCGACTCGGTCACCGACGAGACCTACCGCGCGCGCATCGACCACCTCCGTCACGACGAGCCGATCGCGAACGAGTACGCGAACCGCCTCCTGCGGATGCCCTACTGAGACCCCCGAGGAGACACCCGTGTCGCACACCCCCACCCGCACCCTCGTCGTGGACGCCGCCCGCGAGAGCGCCTTCCGCGCGCTGAACGGCGTCGGCGGCGTCCCCGGCCCCGTCGCGGCCTATCCCGACTTCCCCGACATGACTCCGCTGTGGCGCGCGGCGGGGGTGACCCTCGTGCGCTCCTTCGACTGGGTCTCGCGCCTCGACACGCGGGACAACCCCACGAGCCTGTTCCCCGATTGGAGCGCCGACCCCGACGACCCGGCCAGCTACAACTTCGCCGCGACCGACGCGTGGGTCGACGCGGTCCACGCCATCGGCGCGGAGGTGCTGTTCACCGTGGCCAGCTCGATCCCGAAGAACAAGCTGCCCGCCGACGACGTCGAGGTGTACGGCCGGGTGGTCGAGCACATCGTCCGGCACTACTCCCAGGGGTGGGCGGGCGGGCCGGCGACGCCCGTGCGTCGTTTCGAGTTCGGCGATCAGCCCGACTTCGGGCCGCTGCACTTCGCCGGGCGACCGGAGGAGTTCTACGCGATGTACCGCGCCTTCTGCGAGGCGGTGCAGCGCGTCGACGCGACCCTCACCGTCGGGGGACCCTCGGTGGCTTTCTCGCTCGAGGCCGACTCGCCCTACCGCGAGGGCTTCCTGCGGTTCGTGCGCGAGAACGACCTGCCGCTGCACTTCTTCTCGTTCCTGTGGTTCACCGACGGCAGCCGTGATCCCATGGACTACCGCTACGTCGCGCGCGAGCTGCGCGCGGTGCTCGATGGTCACGGGTTCACCGACACCGAGCTGACGCTCAGCTACTGGAACTACCTCGCGGTGCCCAGCAGCACCGCACCGGCGCCCGAGAAGGGCGCGTTCATGGCGGCCACGGCGATCGCCCTGCAGGACACGGTCATCGACCACGCGTTCTTCTTCCGCGCCGACACCGGCCGCGATCCGCACTACGGGTTCGTCGACCCGGGCGGGGTCGGCGACGTCGACGGGCGGCCCGACGAGCGCTCGCGCGCCCTCGTCCTCGCGGGTCGGGCGCTGACCGGGCGGCGGCTGGAGGCCACCGGGGGCGACGAGTCGGGGCTGGCGGTCGCCGCCGGGCGCGACGGCGACACCGTCCGCGTCCTCGTGACGAACTACGTCGCCCCCGACAGCGCCCTCGCCCCGCGCGCGGAGGACCGTTTCACGTTCCGCATCCCCATCGGCGAGCAGCGCATCGAACTGGGGCTCACCCTCCCGCCGCAGCGCCCCGACCTGGCATCCGCGGGGGTGGAACGGGTGCGCCTCGACCTGCGCAACCTTCCCTGGGCGGATGCCACCGTGCACGCCACCGTCACGTCGCTGTCGGGCGCGGTCGAGGGACCCTCCCCCGTCGCGGTGTCCGCGGAGGGGAGCCTGCAGATGGACCTCGCCCTGGAGCCGCAGTCGGTGTTCCTCGTGGAGCTGACGGCCTGAGCGCGGAGCCGGGGAGAGCGATGGTCACGAGAGAGGGAGCGGGCGGGGTGTCCGAGCCCAAGCAGCAGCGCAGTCGCGACTCGTTCGCGAAGGTGCGCGCCGCCGTCCTCGCGCTGTTGCACGAACGCGGCACCGGCCAGTTCTCACTCGCCGAGGTCAGTGCGCGCGCCGAGGTGTCGATCGGCTCGATCTACGGCCGGGTCTCGGGCAAGGCCGAACTGCTGCGCGTGATCCAGGCGCAGGAGTTCGACCGCCTCGACGTCGAGACCGCCGAACGCGTCGCGGCCGCCGGCATCGGCGCGACGGACTTCGAGACGGCGACGGCCGAGATCGTCGCGGTCTACGCCGGTATCCTGCGCGAGAACCGCGACCTGCTCTCCCCCTTCTTCGTGATGGGAGTGGACGATGCCGAGATCCTCGCGCGCGGCCGACGCTCCGGCGACGCCGGGCAGGCCGTGTTCGTCCGCGCCCTCCTGACCGCGGCCTCCGCGCACGGCGTCACGCTGTCGGACGACGACGCCGTCTGGGCGTTCGAGGTCTTCTACAGCCTGTGCGTGCGGTATCTCGGCCTCGGTGTGACGGCGACCGCGACGCCGCACGACGCCTACCGCTGGTCGGAGCTGCTCGAGCGGCTGACGCGCACGGTGTTCCTGACCCTGGCGGCCGCCTGACGCTCGACCGGCCCACGGGCCGGGGGCGAATCCCCTCGAACGGAGGGTCAGCCCACGGGCACCGCCCGCATCGCCGACCGGATGAGGTCGTGCTGACGACGCACGAGCAGCAGCGGGTCGACCTCGCCGAGCTCGGCGAACGCGTGGCCCTCCCACTCGCTCGACCAGAAGCCGCGGTACCCGCCCTCGACGAACACGCGCACGAGCTCGGGGTAGTCGATCGCGGGCTCCTGACCGGCGTCGTCGATGTCGTAGAACTTCGCGTGCACGTGCAGGATCTGCGGCATGATGTCGGCCCACTCCCGGGGGTCGACGTGCCCGTGCATGTTGAAGGCCAGGTGCGCGAAGGCGCCCAGCCGACCCGGGTCGAAGTCCCGCCCGCGGAGGTACGCGATGAACTCCTGCTGGCGCGCCTGCATCGTGGCATCCGTCGCCCAGATGCTCTGCAGCGTCTCGACCGCCTCGTCGTCGAGGCCCGCACGGCGCACAGCCCGCAGCAGGGTCGGCGACATCGCGTGCATGGTGGAGGAGAAGTCGGCGACGAACCCGAGCAGCGGGGAGTCGAGCTCGGCGTACGTCTCGCGCACGCGCAGGATCGGTTCGGCGTTCGGGCCCATGGGCGCGTGGATCTCGTACGCGAGCTTCAGCTCGAGGTCTTCGGCGATCGGCAGCAGGCGGCGCAGCAGCTCGGGCTTGGCGCTCTGGATGCGCACGAGCGGGAAGCCGAGCTTCTTCGCCCCCTCGAACATGAGCTTCGAGAACGCGAACTCCTCGTCGGGCGTCATGTCGCGATCGCGGCGGCGTCCCATGTCGAGGTTGGCCCCGAACGAGCTCTCCACGAACCCGTGCCGGTCGAATGCCGCACGCCACGTGCGCACGAAGTCGTCGCCGACGACGGGATAGGTCGGAACCATCTGGGATGCCACGATCTCGATGCCCGGACCGATCCCGAGCTCCGCGACGCGGTCGAGCAAGCCGTCGAAGTCGAAGTACCCCGCGCGGAACTCCGCGCTGGCCGAGTACAGCGTCAGGCCGAGCTGGAAGGGGTCGTCCTCGGCCGCCGGCGGCGGGGGCGTGACGTCCGACACCAGGGCCGGGATGCCGGCATCCGCGTCGACGACCGTGAGCGTGCGGACGTCGTGCACGACGTTGGGCACGTACATGCCCGGCCCGCCGTCCTGCCCGGGCGCGATCTGCATGTAGGGCAGACGCAGTTCGCCGTGCAGCACGACGTCGTGGGTCTCGCCCAGCGCGACGGGGACGTCGCGGCGGGCGATGAGCAGCGGATGCTCCTGCAGGAACCACAGGCGCTCGCTCTGCGCGGGCAGCTCGTCGAGACCGTACGAGGTGTCGTCGAAGGCGACGCGGAGGTCGGCGGCATCCACCTGCTCCCCGTCGACGGTGAGGGCGAGGGTCGTGACCGACGACAGCCAGAGGCTGCGGTACCAGGGTATCGTGAGGCGAAGCGCGAGCCCGTCGGGGTGTGCGCGCAGGCTGTCGTCGTGGATGAGTCCGTTGGGCATGGTGGTCTCCTCAGAGCCCGTCGGCGATCCGGCGGATCAGCGTGTGCTGGCGGCGCACCTGCTCGATCGAGCGCCACGGTTCGCGCTCGCCCTCGTACTCGCTCGAGAGGTATCCGGTGTAGCCGGCGTCCTTGAGCGCCCGGAGCACCGGCTCCCACGGGATCTGCTTGTCGTCGAGGTTCTCGTCGATGTCGTGGAACTTCGCCTGGATGAAGACCACGTTCTCGATCACGTCGAACACGTCGTTCGGGTCGACGTGGATGCCGTCGAGGAACGCCGGACGCTGACCCGGCAGCTCGCCCGGCTTCAGCGGGATGGGGCGGTCCTGGAAGATGCCGGTGTCGAGCAGCAGCCCGAAGTGCTTCGTGCCGGTGCGGCGGATCAGCGCGATGTAGTCGTCGACGACCTCGTGCTTGATCGGGGTCGGCGAGTGGATCTCGGGGCAGATGATGACGTCGAGCTCCTCGGCGAGCGGCAGGGACGCCTCGACGACCTCGGTCCAGATGGGGTGCGGGATCAGATCGCTCGAGACGACGCCGATCTTGGGCCGCACGAAGCGGAAGCCGAGACGCTTCGCGAGACGCAGGTCGCGCTGCAGAGCCGCCGCCCCCTCGTCGACGGTCATGTCGCGGCCGTTCGGGCCGCTCGAGTGCAGGCGCGTGTCGATCCACGAGCCGTAGTTCGTCGGCTCGAGGCCGTACCTCGACAGCAGCGCGAACCACTGCTCGACCCACTCGTCGGAGGGGTTCGGGTAGTTCGGGATGTGCGCCTCGCCGAGGATCTCGATCCCCGTCGCGCCGAGGTCGGCGATCGAGGCCATCGCGGTCTCGAGGTCCAGGACGGTGCCGAAGTCGGTCATGTAGCTGTAGAGCGAGACGCCGTAGCGGAAGGGGGCACCGGATGCCTCGGGGGCGAGCGTGACGTGCTTGGTGACCCGGTATGTGCTCGGCTGGTGCTCCTGGGGGATGTACGACATCCGCAGCCGCAGCTCGATCGACAGCTCGTGCACGCCGTCGGGGAGACCCCCGGGCAGCGGGACCGTGACGATCGCGGCGTCCTCGAGGGGCCAGCGCACGCCGTCGCCGTCCCACAGCTCGGCGAGCGTGTACTGCGTGCCCTGGAGCGTCCACAGCGGCACGTCGGGCGCGACGTCGACGAGCCCGGGGATGCTGACCCCGATCCCGTCGATGAGCGAGGCCGCCATGCCGCGGTACGACGGCATCCGGACGCGGAATTGGAAGCCGGTGATCTCGCCGCCGTCGCCGCCCTCGCGGACGTTGCGGAAGCCGACGGACTGGATGAGGTCTCTTTCGAGAAGCATCGTCGCTCACTCTCTCTGGGGTTCGCTTCGACGCTACCCCCTTATGCCTTATTTCGACATAAGGGGTTCTGATGCGCGGTATCCACGCGCGTGAGTCGCCAATATCTGTCGCTTTCACAGAGCCCGAAGCGACGATTTCTGGCGACTCACGCTCCTTCGGCGAACACCTCCGAAGCGATGCGGAACGCCGTGTTCGCGGCCGGCACGCCGGAGTAGATCGCGGACTGCAGGATCACCTCGCGGATCTCGTCGATCGTCAGGCCGTTGCGGATCGCCGCGCGCAGGTGCATCGCCAACTCCTCGTGATGGCCGTGCGCGATGAGCGACGACAGCACGGCGATCGAGCGCGAACGACGGTCCAGCCCCGGGCGGGACCACACGTCCCCCCAGGCCACGCGCGTGATGAAGTCCTGCCAGTCGGCGGTGAGGTCGGTCGCCGCCGCCGTCGCCCGGTCGACGTGGGCGTCGGACAGGACGGCGCGGCGCACGGCCATCCCCTGGTCGTGGCGTTCCTGGTCGGTGGCCATCAGGCGTCCCCTCTCGAGACGGATGCGAAGAACGAGCGCAGCTGCGAGGCGACGGCCTCGGGCTGCTCGGCGGGGGGCAGGTGACCGGCGTCGTCGATGCGCACGACGCGCCCGTCCGCGACCCCCTCGGCGATCTCGACGGCCTTGGCCTCGGGCGCCACCTGGTCGAACTCCCCCCACGCGGCGAGCACGGGCACCGAGACCTCCCCGAGCCGGGAGCGCACGTCGTACGCGGCGAGCGCCTCGCAGCAGCGCGCGTAGCTGTCGTCGTCGGCGTCCTGCAGCACGTGCAGCAGCCGCCCGCTGATCTCGGGGCGGCGCGCCATCGACTCGGGCGCGAACCACCGCTGGGCCGAGCCGACGATGAGGCTCGACGTGCTCTGCGCGCGCGCCTGAGCGGCGCGCTCGGCCCACGACGCGGGATCGCCCAGGACGGCTCCGGATGCCACGATCGCGGCGCCCCGCACCCGGGAACCGTGCCGCAGGGCGAGCTCGAGTCCCGTCGCCCCGCCGAGCGACACCCCCGCGTACAGGAACGTCTCGTCGGGCACGGCCGCGGCCACGGCATCCGCCAGATCGGCGACCGTGAACGCCTCGCGCGCGATGGGACCTGCGCCGTGACCGGGTAGATCCCACTCGGCGATCCGGTAGTCGTCGGCGAGGAGCGGCACGACGTCGTCCCACAGGATCGTCGAGGTTCCGAGCGACGGCCCGAGCACGAGGAGAGGGGCGCCCTCCGGTCCGACGGGAGCCGTGAGGGCGATGAGAGCGTTCGTCATGCGGTGCCTCCGAGGTGCTCGCGGGCGGTGCCGCCTCCCGGGTGGTGCTCGCCGCGCGCGAGTCGGGGGGCGAGGCCGAGGTAGGCGGCGGGGTCGACGAGCGCGGCGATGTCGACACCGGTGCCCTGCAGTTCGGGGATCGCCCGCAGCCGCGGCGCGAGGTCGTCGTCGCCCGCCAGCAGGGCCGCGAAGCGTTCCGCGCCGATGAGCGGAACGAGCACGCCGCGCAGCCTCTCGCTCACGATGCGCCCGCCCGTCCGCCCGGCGTTGCTCGCCGCGGCTTCGACGTCGACCCGCAGGTGTGCGAGCAGTGACGAGCCGTGCGCCGACGCCCCGACCGCGAGGCGCAGCAGCTCGCGCAGGGTCGGCCACTCGGCGTGCCACGCGCCGTCGGGGCGCTCGTCGACGGCGAGGGCGGATGCCACGTGCAACGTCGCGGCGAGGTGGGGTGCGCGCAGCGCGGCGGAACGGATGAGCACCGCCTCGGCCGGGTTCTGCTTCTGCGGCATCGCCGACGACCCGCCGCCGACGCCCTCCGAGACCTCGCCGATCTCGGTGCGGCTGAGGGTCGCGATGTCGGCGGCGACCTTGCCGAGGGCGTCGATCGCCTGCACGAGGGCGTCGCCGATCTCGGTGACGGGCCAGCGGGAGGTGTGCCACGGGGCCTCGGGGGCGTCGAGCTCCAGAGCGCGGGCGAGGGCCGCGGGCAGGGCGTTCGCGGCATCCTGGGATCCGGTGATCTCGACGAACGAGGCGAGCGTTCCGCCCGCCCCGGCGAGCTGGGCGGGGAAGGTCAGCTCCCCCAGGCGCTGCGCGGCGCGCTCCAGCCCGCGCGCCCAGGTCGCGGCACGGGCGCCGACCGTGGTGGGCACGGCGTGCTGGGTCAGGGTGCGCGCGGCGGCGACGTCGTCGGCGTGCCGCACGGCGAGCTGCCGGGCCCAGACGGCGGCGTTCGCGGTCGAGCGGCGCGTCTGCTCGACGGCCCGGCGCGCGACGAACATGAGGGCGGTGTCGAGGATGTCCTGGCTCGTCGCGCCCCGGTGGATCCACGCGCGGTGCTCCTCGGGAACCTGCGCCTTCAGCATCCCCACGAGCGGGATCACGGGATTACCCCCCGCCACGCCCTCCCGCACGAGTCGGTCGACGTCGATGCCCCGCTCGGGGGAGCCGTACTTCTCGTCGATCCCGAAGACGTGGTCGATCTCGACCCGCGCCTCGCGCGGGGCCGCCCCCACCTCGACGTACGCCGCGACCAGTGCGCACTCGGCGCGGATCATCGTCGACAGCACGGCCCCGTCCGACAGCAGCGCGTCGTGCCCGACGCTCACCGGCGCGAGCAGACCGACGTCGATCGAAGGGAGGGCGTCAGAAGGCAAGGAAGACCGTCTCGTTCTCGCCCTGCAACCGGATGTCGTGCGACAGGTACCCGTCGGGCGTCCGGGTCGCGACGAGGCTAGCGCGCTCGGCCTCGTCGAGCGACGACAGCAGGGGATCCGCGGCGAGCGCGTCGGCGTCCCCCGGCACGTAGATGCGCGTGTGCAGCTTGTCGGGGAGACCGCGCGCGAACACGATCGCGGCGAAGAAGCCGGGGCGACCGTGGATGCCGCCGGGCTCGCGCGTCCAGAACTCGTAATGCCCCTCGTCGTCGGTGAAGGCGCGGCCGAAGCCGGTGAAGGTGTGCCCGTCGCGGCGGAACGCCCCGCGCGCGCGGGGCACCGAGCGGTCGGCATCCGCCCCGAAGATCTCCACCAGCGCGTCGGGGATGGGCGCGCCGGCGCCGTCGAAGACGGTGCCCGAGAGCACGATCGCCCCGGGCGAGTGAGGGAAGGCCACCTCGTGCTGGCGCGGGTACTCCAGGCCGTACGCGAAGAACGGCCCGACCGTCTGCCCGGGGGTGGCGCGGTGGGTCTTGGCGGGGGTCATGCCTCGTCCTCCGGCTCGAAGTAGGTGGCATCCGGACCGTCGACCACGATGTCGAAGCGGTACCCCGTCGCCCACTCGGGCGAGGTGAGGTCGTGGTCGTAGACGCCGACGAGGGCGTCGCGGTCCCTCTGCCGGGGGATGCTGTTGTAGATCGGGTCGAGTGCGAAGAGCGGGTCGCCCGGGAAGTACATCTGCGTCACGAGTCGCTGCGTGAACGAGGAGCCGAAGACCGAGAAGTGTATGTGGGCCGGGCGCCAGGCGTTGCGATGGTTCTTCCACGGGTACGGCCCCGGTTTGATCGTGGTGAAGCGGTACTCGCCGTTCTCGTCCGTGATCGCCCGGCCGGCGCCGGTGAAGTTCGGGTCGAGCGGGGCGGGGTGCTGGTCGCGCTGGTGGATGTAGCGACCGGCCGCGTTCGCCTGCCAGATCTCGATGAGCTGGTTCGCCACGGGGCGCCCCCACGAGTCCAGCAGACGCCCCTGCACGCTCATGCGCTCGCCCAGCGGCTCCCCGGCGTGCTGCAGCGTCAGGTCGGACTCGATCGCGGCGACGTCGCGCTGACCGAACGCGGGCGAGAACAGCTCGATCGTCTCGGGGTCGACGAGCTTCGGGTTCTTGGTGGGGTGGCGCAGCACGCTCGAGCGGTAGGCGGGGAAGTCGTGCGCCGTGGCCGGCACCCGCTCTCCCGCGGCCTCGGCGCGGTCGAGTTCGGCGTGGCGGGCGCGGATCTCGCGGACGATCTCGTCCTGCGTGGCCTGGTCGGGGGCCGCCAGCAAGGTCTCGGGTGCGGCCGCGGGGGCGTTCGTCATGGGGTCTCCTTCGACCTTCCCATCGTCGGGCACCGGCCCGGCGCGCGCCAGAACGTTCCCGGTGAATGGGAATCGTGGCATCCTGGAGTGTGGCCAACTCCCCCTCGGGCGACTCGGTGACCGACCGCCTGGTGCGCATCCTCGAGACCTTCACGCCCACGCGCACCGCGCAGACCACCGCGGACATCGGCCGACGCGCGGGCCTGCCGAGCTCGTCGGCGCACCGCATCGTGAACGAGCTCGTCGAGGCCGGACTGCTCGAGCGCGACGAGGAGCGCCGCGTGCGCGTGGGGATGCGGCTGTGGGAGCTCGCGACGCGGTCGTCGCACGCCCTGCGCTTGCGCCAGGCCGCCCTGCCCGCGATGGAGCGCGTGCAACAGCGCGTGCGCGAGCACACGCAGCTGGCGATCCTCGAACACGACGAGGCGCTCTTCCTCGAGCGCCTCAGCGCCCCCGACTCGGGCGCGAACGTCACGCGCGTCGCCGGGCGCCTCCCGCTGCACGCGTCGTCGTCGGGGCTGGTGCTGCTGGCCTTCGCCCCGCACGACCTGCAGGAGCGCGTGCTCGCCGGCCCCCTGCGCGCCGTGACCCCCTCGACCATCGTCGACCCCGCCGCGCTGCGCCGCACGCTCGCCGAGATCCGCACCCTCGGCCGGGTCATCGCGCCCGGATACGTCGACGAGGTGTCGACGGGCGTCGCCGTGCCCGTGCGCGACGAGACCGGAGCCGTGATCGCGGCCCTGTCGGCCGTGCTGCCGCGCGACGCCGAGACGCAGTTCGCGCTCGTCGAGCTGCACCGCGCGGCGCGCGACACCGAGCGCGCCCTCGGCTTCCGCGGCTGACCCGCGGCGCCCCGCTCGACCCGTCAGGTCTCGACGGAAGGATGCCGCGCCGCATCCCGATCAATGAGAGCAGCGCCGTGGGAATCGCACCGCGACGGGCACCATCGACTCAGCCACCGTCGAAGGAGACAGCGCCATGACCACCACCGTCCGCACCCGCGTCGCCATCGTCGGCGCCGGCCCCGCGGGGCTCCTGCTCTCGCACCTGCTCGACCGGGCCGGCATCGACTCGGTCGTCATCGACCAGCGCTCGCGCGACGAGATCGAGAGCACCATCCGCGCCGGCATCCTCGAACAGGGCACCGTCGAACTGCTCGACGACCTCGGCCCGCACTCCCGCGCGCGCACGGTCGGCCACCGCCACGACGGCATCGAGCTGCGCTTCGAGGGCGAGGGGCACCGCATCGACTTCGCCGAGACCGTCGGTCGCGCGGTGTGGCTCTACCCGCAGCACGAGGTGCTGAAAGACCTCGTCGCCGCGCGCCTCGCCGCGGGCCAGGATCTGCGCTTCGGCGTGACCGCCGAGGCGATCGCGGATGCCGAGACCGACCGTCCCCGCGTTCTCGCGCGCGATGCCGAGGGGCGTCCCCTGCAGATCGAGGCCGACTTCGTCGTGGGCTCCGACGGCTCGCGCAGCGTGGCCCGGGCCGCGGTGACCGGATCGAGCCAGGGCGGATACTTCCGCGAATACCCCTTCGCGTGGTTCGGCATCCTGTGCGAAGCACCGCCGAGCGCCGACGAGCTCATCTACAGCAACTCCCCCGACGGCTTCGCGCTGGTGAGCCAGCGCTCCGACACCGTGCAGCGCATGTACTTCCAGTGCGACCCCGACACCGACACCGCGGCCTTCACCGAGGAGCAGCTGTGGGACGAACTGCAGAAGCGCGTGCCCGGCACGACGCTGAAGCAGGGGCCGATCTTCCAGCGCGACGTGCTGCGCTTCCGCAGCTTCGTCGCGCACGAGCTGCGGCGCGGACGCGTCGCCCTCGCCGGCGACGCGGCGCACACCGTGCCCCCGACCGGCGCGAAGGGCATGAATCTCGCGATCGCCGATGTGCGCCTGCTCGCCGAGGCGCTGCGCCGTTCGCTGCTCGAGGGAGACGAGCGCGCCCTCGACGCCTACCCCGAGGCGGCGTCGCGCCGCATCTGGAAGGCCCAGCACTTCTCGTGGTGGATGACGAGCCTGCTGCACGTGACCCCGGATGCCACCGACTTCGACCGTCGCCGGCAGGTCGGCGAGCTGCGCTCCGTCGTGGAGTCCGCCCACGGCCGCGCCGCCCTCGCCGAGGCGTACACGGGCTGGCCCTTCCCCTCCTGACCGCGCGGCGCGCTCGATTCCCCCGCGAGGGTCCAGAACACCCGGGCGGCCTCGAGCTCGGTCCGGGTGTTCTGGACGCTCGATCGCCGCCGCCGCCGCACGCACGACAGCGGCGCCCGAGCCGAAGCCCGAGCGCCGCCGAGAGAGTGAGCCCGGGCTCAGTCCTTCTTGTCGCGCGGCTGCGGGAACGGGCTCGGCACCACCGGCACCGTGCCGGTGTAGCCCTCGCGTTCGGCGGCGAGCTCGGCGATGCGCTTGCGGCACGCGAACCAGCCCGCCGTGATCAGCAGGCTCGCCACGACGGCGACCACGAGCGTCGCCGGGGAGTCGATGAAGACGAGCACGAGCACCACCGCGAGGAACACCAGGGTCAGGTATCCCGTGTACGGCGCCCAGAACAGGCGGAACGACGGGCGCACCAGCTCGCCCCGGTCCGCGAGCTGCTTCAGTCGCATCTGGCAGATGATGATCGTCGCCCAGGTGACCAGGATGCCGACCGCGGCGACGTTCAGCACGGTCTCGAACGCGTCGCTCGGATTGACGTAGTTGATCACCACGCCGAACAGGGCGACGAACGCCGTGATCGCGATGCCGCCGTACGGCACGCCCGCCTTGTTCATGCGGGCGGCGAACTTCGGCGCCGACCCCGCGACCGCCATCGAGCGCAGGATGCGGCCGGTGGAGTACAGGCCGGCGTTCAGCGACGACAGCGCCGCCGTCAGCACGACGAGGTTCATGATCACGTCGACCCCGGGCACGCCGATCGACGCGAAGAAGGTGACGAACGGGCTCTCGTCCTTCGAGTACGCGGTGAAGGGAAGAAGCAGCGAGAGCAGCAGCACCGACCCGACGTAGAAGACCGCGACGCGGATGATCACCGAGTTGATCGCACGGGGCATGACCTTCTCGGGGTTCTTCGTCTCGCCGGCGGCCGTGCCGATGAGCTCGATCGAGGCGTACGCGAACACGACGCCCTGCATGAGGATGATCGCGGGCAGGATGCCGTTGGGGAAGAACCCGCCGTTGTCGGCGATGAGCGAGAACCCGGTCGGGGCGCCCGTGGGCGTGCCGAAGACGACGAAGTAGATGCCGACCAGCAGGAAAGCCACGAGCGCCGCCACCTTGATGAGCGCGAACCAGAACTCCAGCTCCCCGAACACCTTCACCGACACCAGGTTCACGGCGAGCACCGTGACGAGGGCGGCGAGCGCCCACACCCACTGCGGCACCGCGGCGATCCACGGCACGTACTTGCCGAAGAAGTTCATGTACAGCGCGGCCGCGGTGATGTCGACCATCGTCGTGGTGGCCCAGTTGATCCAGTAGAACCACCCGGAGACGAACGCGGCCTTCTCGCCGAAGAACTCGCGGGCGTACGACACGAACGATCCCGAGGTCGGGCGGTGCAGCACCAGCTCGCCGAGCGCGCGGAGGATGAAGAACGCGAACAGGCCGCACACCGCGTACGACAGCACGATCGCGGGTCCGGCCTGGGCGAGTCGCCCTCCGGCGCCGAGGAAGAGGCCGGTGCCGATCGCCCCGCCGATGGCGATCATCTGCACCTGACGCGAGGTCAGCCGCTTGTGGTAGCCGCTGTCCTCGAGCTGCACGGTCGAGGTGTGGATCGGCGTGGCCGCGTCGCCGGAGCCCGAGGTGGTGTCTTTCACGTACCCATCGTGCGTTTCGCGCAGCAGCTGTCCAGGAAGCGCGCCGCGAAGCCCGGCATTTCCCCCCGCGTCGCGGACCCGGGGATCAGAGCCAGTGCTTGCGCTTGAACGTCAGCCAGAGCCCGAACGACGTCGCCGCCATGAGGGCCAGCGCCATCGGGTACCCCAGGGTCCAGTCGAGCTCGGGCATGTTCTTGAAGTTCATGCCGTAGATCGCGCCCACGAGAGAGGGGCCGAAGAGGATCGCCGCCCAGCCCGAGATCTTCTTGACCTGGTCGTTCTGTTCGAGCGAGGTCTCGGTCTGCCGCTGGGTCACCAGCGTCGCGTTGACGGTGAGGGCGTTGTCGAGGATGGCGCGCAGGGCGGTGAGCTTCTCGCACTGGCGCAGCACGTGGTCGAGCACGTCGCGCAGCGACCGCTGCAGCTCGAGGTCGACGCCGTACTTGTCGGCGCCCCGCAGGAGCGCCTCGAGCATGTCGCGCAGCGGCTCGGCCGCGCGCTGGAAGTGGATGACCTCGCGGGCGAGCTCGTAGATGCGCTGCGTGAGCTCGGCGCCCTCGGGGCTGAAGAGCTGGTCCTCGATCTCGTCGACGTCGTTCTGCAGTCCGCGCGCGACGGGGTCGTACTGGTCGACGACCTCGTCGAGGATGGCGTAGAGCACCGCCTCGGGACCGCGAGCGAGCAGGTCGGGGTTCTTCTCGAGTCGCCGCCGCACCCGCGACAGGTCGGGCACCTCGGCGTGACGGACCGTGACGACGTAGTCCGCGCCGATGAAGACGTGCAGCTCGCCGAACTCGATGGTCTCGGTCTCGTCGATGTAGCGGGCGGGACGGAGCACCGTGAACAGGTTGCCGCCGTACCGCTCGAGCTTCGCCCGCTGGTGGCCGGTGAGCGCGTCTTCGACGGCGAGCGGATGCAGCGAGAACTCCGCGGCGACCCGCTCGAGTTCGTCGGGCGAGGGCCGCAGCAGGCCGATCCACGCCATCCCGCCGTGGGCCTCCATGTACTCGAAGGTCTGGTCGAGGCTCGAGGGGTTCTCGATCCGGCGACCGTCGACGTAGACCGCGCTGTCGATGATGGGCATGTCTACCGTTGTACCGTGCCGGGTGATGGCCGGAGGGCGATCCTCACGACATCCTCACGCGGGACCGGTCACTTCTTCGGGTCGTGGCCCCAGTTCATCAGCGAGTAGCGCCAGTCGGTGTCGGTGATGTCACCCTCCGGCTTCTGCGCGCTGTGCCGCTTGACGTAGCCGACGACCTTGCGCATGTGGGCGAGGTCGTCGTCGGTGAGGTCGGCCTTCTTCTTCTCGAGGATGCGCACGATGTGGCGCCCGCTCTCGTGACCGGTCGACTCCCCGCCGTCCTTCTTCTGCCCCACCGCTTTGGAGTCGTCGGTGTCGAGCCACTTCTTCAGCTCGCTCGCGGTCATGTTGACCGCCGCGTCGAAGTCTTTCCGGGTCTGGTCGTCGTCGTCGCTCATGCCGTCATCCTCGCCAGCACCCGCGCGTGCGATGGCCCCCTTGCGTCCCGGTCGGGACCGTGGCATCCCTCGTCTCAGCCGACGGGCTCGCTGAGCGGTTCGTCGGCGTCGGGTCCCGGATGCCGCGCCCCGGCCGCACCGCGCCGGGCGGAGGCGAGCACGGCGCCGATGCTGGCCGCGATGACGAGGGCGATGCCGACGACCTCGAGCCACGACAGGTGCTGACCGAGCAGCAGGAAACCGGCGATCGACGCCGTCGCGGGACCGAGGCTCATCATGATCGCGAACGCCGAGGCCGGCAGCCGCCGCAGGGCCACGAGCTCCAGGGCGTACGGGATGGTCGACGACAGCAGCGCCACGGCCGCGCCGAGTGCGAGGATGTCGACGCGCAGAAGGGCGGGGCCGGCCTGCCACAGGCCGAAGGGGAGGGCCAGGCAGGCGCCGAACGCCATCGCCAGCGCGAGGCCGTCGAGCCGCGGGAACTGCCGCCCCACCTTCGCCGACGACAGGATGTAGAACGCCCAGCTGACGGCCGCGCCCAGGGCGAAGACCACGCCGAGGGCGTCGAGGCGGTCCCACCCGCCGGCGCCGAGCGCCACGACGCCGACCAGGGCGAGACCGGCCCAGAGCCAGCGCGCCGCCCCCGACGCGGTGAGGATCGACAGGGTCAGCGGCCCGAGCACCTCGATGGTCACCGTGACCCCCAGGGGCAGGCGCTCCAGAGCGAGGTAGAAGAGCCCGTTCATGGATGCCAGCACCAGACCGAACACGAGGACCGAACGCCACGCGACCCCGGTGTGACCGCGCAGGCGGGGTCGGGCGATGAGCAGGAGCAGGAGCGCCGAGAAGAGCAGGCGCAGCATCACGATGCCCAGCGGCCCGGTCGCGGGGAACAGCATCACCGCGAACGAGGCGCCCACTTCCTGACAGGCGAGGCCGACGAGCACGAGAGCGGCGGCCGAGCCCTGTCCGCCGCGGGCGGTCACGACCGGATCACGAGGCGGGGGCGGCGCAGATGGCGTTGCCGACGATGTTGTCGCGCATCTGCTGGGCCGTCCAGGGCAGTCCGGCCTCGGGCAGCGTCTGCCCCGCGGCCGCGGGGGCCTTCGACGCGATGGCCGCGAGCTCCCAGGCGAGCCAGGCGCTGGTCAGCTTGTTGCCGCCCGAGTTGTTGAGCACGACCGCGACCGACATCCCGGTCGCGGGATCGGCGAAGGCGGCGGTCATGTACCCGGGCGTCCAGCCGAACTGTCCGATGAGCGAGCCGGCCTGGAAGGTCCCCCCGGCCGCCGTGAACCACGACGGCTGGTCGGGACCGACGGGGACGGGGTTCGCGAACCTGTCGCTGTCGGCGGGCAGCAATGCCTTCGTCGCGAGGGCCTGGGCGTAGCGTCCGAGGTCGGTGATCGAGGTGACCGCACCGGCTGCGGCACCGCCGTAGCTCGACGACATCTCGGTGAAGTCGGCCGGCTCGGTGCAGTTCCAGACGCCCTCGGCGTTCGGCTGCGACCAGTAGCCGTTCAGCGACGAGGGGCCGGGGGTCGCGGGGGCGGGCGCCGGCAGGAACGTCGACGAGAGCCCGAGCGGCTGCGCGACGCGCTCGGCGAGCACCGTGGCGAGGGGCTCGTTCGTCGCCCGCTCGACCGCGAGACCCGCGATGAGGTAGTTGGTGGCGGAGGTGCCGTACGCGGCGCCCGGGGCGTTCAGGCGGGGCCGCGCGATACCGTAGGCCATGAGCTCGCGCGGGTTCCACACGCGTTCGGGGTTGCCGAGCACCGCTCCTTCGAGGGTCGCGGTGTAGGAGGCGAGACCCGACGTGCCGTCGCACAGCTCGCGCAGGGTGATGTCGTCGTACCCGGGGAGGTTGCTGACCCACGTGGTGATCGGGTCGCTCATCGAGAGGGTGCCGTCCGCGGCGAGTTCGTACAGCACGTCGCACGTCATCGCCCCGGTCACCTCGGCCGCGCGGAACGACATGTCGCTCGTGACCTCGCCGCCCGCGAGGCTCTGCGCGCCCACGCCCGACACCCACGTGCCGCTCCACGGCGCCCACACGCCGACGATCGCACCGGTCGACCCGGTCGCGGTCATGGCCGAGGTCACGGCATCCTGCAGTTCGGCGACGGTGGCATCGGGAAGAGGGGCGTCGACCTGAGCCGGAACGTCGATCGACACCGACTGCTGCGGCGTGCAGCCGCTCAGCGCGATCGCCAGAACACCGGCACTCGCGATCGCGATGGCCGCGGAACGACGCCATCTGCGCATTGGTAACCCCCAGGCATTTCCGCGCGCCGACACGCGCGCGCTCCGTCGATTCAAACACACGGCACCTGAGCGCAACCGCCCCTTGCACCGCCCGGGCGTCACGTCTGCATCACGACTGCGGACGCGACCCGCGACGCACAGCGAATCAGGGGTTAGGCAGACCTAAGTCAGTGCGTATGATGGCCGCATGAACGCCCCGGTCCCGTTCTCCCTCGCCCTGCGCGAACGCGCGAGCAGCGCGCACTCCTCCACCGAGTGCGACGGGTTCATGACCGACCTGCTCACCGGCGCCGGCACCCGCGACGACTACATCGCCCTGGTCGCCCAGCACTGGTTCATCTACTCCGCCCTCGAGGAGGCCGCCGCGCGCATGCGGCTCGACCCGGTGGCATCCGTGTTCCTCCGCGACCGCCACTCCCGCCTGCCGGCGCTCGAATCCGACCTGGCCTTCCTGATCGGCGCCGACTGGCGCGAGAGCGTCCACCCCCTGCCGACGACGCAGGCCTACGTCTCGCGCATCCGCCGGGTCGCGGCGACCTGGCCGGGCGGCTTCGTCGCCCACCACTACGTGCGCCTCCTCGGCGACCTCTCGGGCGGGCCCTCGATCGGGCGCCTCATGCGGCGCCGGTTCGGGTTCGAGACCAACGGCATCGGCTTCCTGCTGTTCGGCGACATCGCCGACCCGCGGGCGTTCAAGACCGTCTACCGCGAGCAGCTCGACGCCGCCCCCTGGGACGACGCCGAGAAGGAGCGCGTGATCGCCGAGGTGCTGGTGGCCTACCGCTTCACCACCGAGCTGTTCGCCGACCTGACCCGCGCCAAGGGCGCGCACGTCGCCTGAGGCTCACGCCTGCGCGGCATCCTGTCGCGCGAGCCAGGCCTGCTTCATGAAGCGGCGCACGTCTTCGTCGACCCGGATGTCGCTCGGGCGCAGCGGTCGCGACAGATAGAGCCCGTCGAGCGAGGTGAGCCGGCTGAGCGCGACGTACGTCTGGCCGGGGGCGAACGCTCCCGCACCGAGGTCGACCACCGCGCGATCGTAGGTCTTGCCCTGCGACTTGTGGATCGTCACGGCCCAGGCGAGGCGCAGCGGGAACTGCGTGAACTCCGCGACGATCTCGCGCGAGAGGTTCTTGGTGCCCGGGTCGTAGGCGTAGCGGTACCTCTCCCACACGGCGGGTTCGACGTCGTGCTCGACGCCGTCGACCTCGACCCGCACGCTGTCGCCCGCGATGCGCGTGACGGTGCCGATCGTGCCGTTCACCCAGCGCGGCGCCTCGCCGAACTGCGCCCCGTCGTTGCGCAGGAACATCACCTGGGCGCCGACCTTGAGTGTGAGCTCCATCTCGGCCGGGTAGTTCGCCTCTCCGCGGCCGAAGTCCCCCGAGATCTCGGCGTTCGCGGTCTGCGTGCGCCCGATGAGCTCGTCGAGGTGCTTGCGGTTGATGGTGTTGACGCGGTCGTTGCGCGTGGCGAGCGTGATGATCGGGTGCTCGCCGTCGGCCGGGTGCGGGGGCGTGCGGGCGCCGGCGGTGTTCAGGATGCCGGCCATCTCGGCCGTCACGCGCCCGTAGCGCACCGCGTTGAGCAGCTGCTTGAACCCGGGGTCGGACTGCCGGTGGATCTCGACGAGCTCGTTGACGTGCAGGTCGGCCCCGTGCCGGCCGATGTCGATGAGCCCGTCGGTCGCCGCCTCCCCCGACCACACCTTCGCGTCGAAGAACCAGAACGAGCGGTAGTGGTCGCGGATGTAGCGCATCTCGTCGCCCCGCGGCGGGACCGGCGCCAGCTGGTACGGATCGCCGAACATGACGATCTGCGTTCCCCCGAACGGCTCCGACCGTCGACCCCGGGCCTGGCGGAGCGAGCGGTCGATGGCATCCATGAGGTCGGCGTTGACCATCGAGATCTCGTCGATCACGAGTGTGTCGATCGCGTTGAGGATCTTGCGCGTGGCGTCGTTCTGATCGATGTCGCCGTTCGCGATCAGCCCGATCGGCAGGCGGAAGAGGGAGTGGATCGTCTGGCCCTCGACGTTGAGCGCGGCGACCCCCGTGGGTGCGCACACGGCGATCTGCTTCTTCGTGTTCCAGGCGAGGTGCTGCAGCAGGGTCGACTTGCCGGTGCCGGCGCGCCCCGTGACGAAGACGTGCTCACGGGTGTCCTCGATCAGCCGGAACAGCGCCTGCTGCTCGGCGGAGAGGGGCGGCGTGGTCACCGGTTCATGCTAGTTCGCAGCGCTCGCGGGCGGCGGCCCCGTGTGGATCGCGAGCCTCGCCGACCGCCCCTTCCGTCACGCGGGAGCGGGTCCGGGTGCCGCGCCGACGGGGCCGCCCCTCGGCTCAGTGCGGTCGAGCAGCCAGCGCGCCTCGCCCGACAGCACGTCGCCGACGTGACTGCGGAAGCGGGGGCACTGCGTGATGTCGTGCGACCGGCAGCGCAGCGCATGCTCGGTCATCGCGCGCGCCTCGGCGATGTCGGCGGCGCGCCGGTCGAGCTCGGCGATGTGCTCCTCGAGTACCCGGTGCCGATCGGGCGCCCCCTCGTCGAGCAGCACGCGGATCTGCTCGAGCGACATCCCCGCCGCCTTGTTGCGCAGGATGACCGCGACGCGCACGACGTCGTCCTCCGCGAAGAGGCGTCGTCCGGCGCGGTCGCGCGCGGGCCGGAGCAGCCCCTCGTCCTCCCAGTACCGCAGCACGTGGGTGTCGAGGCCGAACCGTGCCGCGGTCTCGCCGATGGACTCGCCGCTTGACTTCATGTCGACATGAAGTCACACGATGGACGCGAACGCAAGTGGAAGGAACTCATCGTGTACGACGCGATCATCATCGGGGGCGGCCCCGCCGGCCTGCAGGCGGCCCTCACCCTGGGGCGCATGCACCGCCGCACCCTCCTGCTGGACTCGGGCGAGTACCGCAACGGAACCGTGCGCCACGCGCACAATCTCCTCACCAACGACGGACGCGATCCCGCCGAGCTGCGCCGCATCGCCCGCGCCGAGATCGCCGCCTACGACACCGTGGAGACGACGGATGCCGCGGTCTCCGACATCTCCGCGAGCGACGGCGTCGTGCGGGTCGTCGCCGACGGGCGGGAGCACCTCTCCACCGCCGTGATCCTGGCGACGGGCGTGGTCGATGATCTGCCGCCGATCCCCGGCCTCGCCGCGCACTGGGGCGACACCGTGGCCAGCTGTCCGTTCTGCCACGGTCACGAGTTCGCGGGGCGACCCGTCGCCGTCATCAACGCGGGGACGCACGCCGAGATGGTCGCGCGCATGCTCGAGCCGGTGGCATCCGAGGTCCACGTGGTGGATCCCGCGGACGTGCGCGAGGTGAACGGTCTCGACGACGGGCTGCGTCTGCACCTCGATTCGGGACCGCTCGACGTCGCCGGGGCCTTCATCGCCCCCGGCTGGCGTCCGCGCGGCGGTCTTCTCGACCGGCTCGGCGTGCAGCGGCAGGAATCCGGGGCGGTGCGCACCGACCCGTTCGGGCGTACGAGCGTCGAGGGCGTCTACGCGGTCGGCGATCTCGCTCAGGCCGACCACCTCCCGGGACCGATGTTCTCGCTCGCCGCGGCGATCGCCGGCGGGCAGCTCGCGGCGGTGGCGGTGGTGCAGTCGCTCATCGCGCGGTGACGCGCGCGGCCCCCGTCCAGGCGCACTTCCTACACTGGAGGCGTGGACAACGCAGGCGGGGGCCCCGCGACGCTCCGGGGCGTCAGCGGTGCGCGTACGCGCCTGCGACGCGAGATCCTCGCGATGGCCGTGATCGGCGTGCTCCTCCTCGCCGCCCTCGGCGCGGGGGCCGCATCGCTGTACCGCGAGGTCTACAGCCCTCGCGCTTTCGTGCTGAACTACCTCGAACTGCTCCAGGATCACCGCACGGCCGAGGCGCTCGCGGTGCCGGGAGTGGCCGTCGACTCCGCCGAGCTCGAGGCGGTCGGTCTGCCCGCAACGGCCTCGGAGGCACTGCTGCGCCCCGACGCCCTCACGTCCTTGACCGACGCCACCGTGACCGACGAGAGCGTCGACGGCGACCAGGCGCGCGTCACAGTGAGCTACATCGCGGGCGGGTATTCCGGCTCGACCACCTTCGCGATCGAGCACGACCCCGGTGAGGGGCTCCTGCCGCGCTGGCGCTTCGCGCGCAGTCCCCTCTCGGTCATGAAGCTCACTGTGATGGGGTCGATGCGCTTCGCGGTGAACGGCTTCGAGGTCGACAAGCGACAGGTGTCCGTCGACGGGGCCGACGCCGACCCCTCTGCGGCGGTCCCCCTCCTCGTCTTCTCGCCGGGGTTGTACTCCGTCGACGTCGACACCGCGATCTCCGCCACCCCGGGGGTCGCGGTGCTCGCGGACGCGCCCCTGGCCGGCATCCCGGTCGACGTGCAGGCCGAACCCACCGAGGAGTTCATCGGCGTCGTGCAGACGCGGGTGGAGGACTTCCTCACCTCCTGCGCCGAGCAGAAGGTGCTGCAGCCTACCGGCTGCCCCTTCGGCTACACCGTGCGCAACCGCATCGACGGAGCGCCCAGCTGGTCGATCGTCGAGCAGCCGGTCGTGACGGTCGTCCCCGACGGGTCCGGATGGCGCATCCCCTCGGCGAAGGCCGTCGCGCACATCGACGTCGAGATCCGCTCGATCTTCGACGGCAGCGTCCGCACGGTCGAAGAAGACGTCCCGTTCCGCGTCGACGGGCAGATCGCCGTCCTGCCCGACGGCACGGCGTCGATCCTGGTCGGCGGCGGCTCCGGCGACTGAGGGGCGTTAGCGTCCGCCGCGCGCCGCCACCCGGGCGTCGCGCTCGGCCAGTCGCGCGAGCTCCTCGTTGTAGGCGTCGAGCTCGAGATCGCCCACCCGGTCGACGTGCCGGTCGCGGCGGCGCTGCTGCCGCTCGTCGCTGCGGCTCCACTGGATCGCCACCGCGATCGCGAGGATGAGCGTGGGGATCTCGCCGACCGACCACGCGACGCCGCCGCCGGCGTACTGGTCCTGCAGCGGGGTGACGCCCCAGGTCCGCCCCATCGCCCCGAACCACTCGGCCACCATGAGGCCCGAGTTCATCATGATCGCGATGCCGAAGAACGCGTGCATGGCCATGATCGCGATGAGCACGAGCAGGCGCATCGGGTACGGCAGGCGGTACGGCACCGGATCGATGCCGATGAGGCTCAGCACGAACAGGTAGCCCGTGACGAGGAAGTGCGCCACCATCCAGATGTGGCCGACGTGGTCGTAGAGCGACCAGCGGAACAGGTCGGTGTAGTAGAACGCCCACAGCGAGCCGATGAACAGCCCCGCCGCGACGTACGGATTGGTGAGGACCTTCGCGACCGGGTTGTGCACGGCCCAAAGGATCCACTCGCGCCCCCCGCGCGTGCCGTCGTCGCGCTTGCGGATCGCGCGCGCGGCGAGCGACACCGGCGCGCCGGCGACGAGCATGAGGGGGATCGCCATCGACAGCAGCATGTGCCCGATCATGTGCATGCTGAAGAGGTAGTCCTGGTAGACGTTCAGCGGTCCGGACGTCACCCAGAACACCGACAGCATGCCGAGGCACCACAGCACCGTGCGCGCGATCGGCCAGGAGTCGCCCCGGCGCAGCAGGCGCCAGACGCCCGCGAGGTAGAAGAAGAGTCCCCCCAGCACGATGAGGGTCCAGAGCAGGTCGACGTTCCACGCGGTGAACCAGCGCTCCGGGGTCAGCTCGGGGGGCAGGGGGCTGCCGGTGAGCACCTCGGCGGGCGACGTGCCCACGAGCGACGCCTCCCCGGGCGGGGGCGTGCGGGCCAGGGCCGCAGCGACGCCGCTGGCGATGCCCATGAACACCAGCTCGAGCGAGACCACGCCCCAGAACCGACGGGATCCGGGCTCGTCCGCCATGCGCGCGATGAGGCGGCGGCGGTACCACGCGCCGAGCACGCCCATCGCGACGAGGGCGCCCACCTTCACGAGCACGAGGGCGCCGTAGGCCGACCAGAGGTTCTGCAGGCCCTGCAGGCCGATCGAGGCGCGCACGGTCCCCGAGATCGCCACGACGATGAACGCCACGAGCGCGAGCGACGAGTAGCGCAGCAGCAGGGTCTGCACCTGCGGGCGCGTCATCGCGGGCCGCAGCACGACGACGAGGATCAGACCGCCGAGCCAGACGGCGGCGGCGACGATGTGCAGCACCAGTGAGGTGACGGCCGCGTCATGGCTGGTCTCGGCGCCGGTGTGCCCCTGGGTTCCCATGGGGATGAGGGCGGCGAGGGCCCCGATCGCGACGAGCATCGTCGGGATCCAGGAGCGGACGGCGAACGTCAGCACCGTCAGCACGGCCCCGGCGATGGTGGTGACCAGCCAGGCCTGCCCCACCGAGCTCTCGACGAGGAAGCGGCCGAGCTGCTGCCCGAAGACCGCGTCGAGGGTGGGTTTGGCGTTGAGGACGTTGAGGAACGTCAGGTATCCGGTCGCGGCCGCGCCGACCGTGAACACCGCGGCACCGATCGATGCCGTGTCGAGCGCGATCTCGAACGGCCGCTCCCCCGCCTTCAGGGCGAAGAGGGCCAGCACGAGCGAACCGACCATCGCGGCGGCCGAGAGGTTGACCACCACGGTCGCGATCGGCAGGCCCCACCGGACGACCGGGCCGGGATCGGCCAACTGGGGCGCCGCGGCTCCCCCGCCGTAGGCGAGACCTACGACGACGGCGATCAGCGAGACCACGATCAGGATGACGGGTCCCGCCACGCGCAGCAGACGGGGATTCACCCTCCCAGCCTACGTCGCGGGGGAACGACGAAGGGGGGATGCCGCTGGGCATCCCCCCTTCGTTCGTTCGGCGTCGTCTTACTTGACGGCGGCCTTGAGCTTGGAGCCCGCGGTGACCTTGACGCGCTTGCCGGCGGGGATGGAGATCTCCTCGCCCGTCTGCGGGTTGCGGCCCGTGCGAGCCGACGTGGCGACCTGCTCGAAGGCGATCCAGCCGGGGATCGAGACCTTGCTGCCCTTGGCGACCGCCTCGGAGACGGTGGAGAAGAGGGAGTCGAGCACGCCCGACACGGCGGACTGGCTCTGCCCGGTCGCGCTGGCGATGCTCGCGACGAGCTCGGTCTTGGTGATGGACTTGTCGGCCATGTGGTTTGTCCTCCAGACGACCACGCGGGTCGCCTCTCGTTACGCGGACGGGGAGGAACACCTCCCCGTTGGTCGGGAGACCGCCTCGACAGTATCAACCGAACCGCGGAATTACGCGGATTCTGACGGATTTCGTCTCATTCCGGGCGGCGTGTCGTCATCGGCCGGTGCACGGCTGGGCGAGGGAGGCCGCCCGAGGGGTGGCCCGCCGTCGATCAGCGATTGCGGCGCCGGTCTCGCTCTCGCCCGCTTTAGCGAGCGTCGGGCAGCGTCCGGGTGAATCGCATTGTGAATAGTTCGCGATGAAAGACAGTGCTTGCTCTCACCCGCGCTGCCGACGAAAGGGGGGAAGTACGATGACCGCGGAAGATTCGGTGAAGAACATGACCGGATCGGATGAGGACACCGGGTGGGATGAATTGGGGGGGGTGGCGAAGATGCCGGGCACGCAGACATCGATCGACGCTCGTTCGGCGCTCCGCGCGGCAGTGAACGCCATCGCGCTGCGCCTGCCACCCGGTCACGGGCTCCCCGACCCGCGCCACCTCTCTCTGCTCTCGGAGGTCGAGGCTCTCGAGCCCCCGTCCGTGTGGACGGACTCCAGCGCCCGCGCGCTGGCGGCGTTGTTCGCCGCCCGTGCCCGCCGCGACGCGCTCAGCGACGGAGCCTCTCTCGTGTGGCGTTACTTCGAGGGCACGCGTCTGCTGAGGCCGGCCACGCTGTCGACCGACTCCCGCGCCCTCCTCCTCGCCAGCGCGGGCGAGTACCTCTGCGCGGTCGGGCTGCCGCAGGTCGCCGTCCGCTTCGGCCGCGAGGCGCAGCTCTTCGCCGACTGCGACGCCCTGCGGTACTACGCCCTGACCGTGACGGCACTCGGCTTCGCCCTCAACGGCGAGTACACGTCGGCCGACCCGGCCATGCGAGCGGCGAACGACCTCTTTCACGACCGCGGCTGGCCCGAGGCCGAGACGTCGTACGTCCTGCTGCTCGCCGACTCCCTTGTGTCGGCGGCGCGCATGGACCACCGAGGCCTGCATCGCGTGGCGCAGGACCTCTCGCGCGTGCATCCCTCCGACCCCTACTCCGTCTACTCCGCCCGGGCGATCGCCGCGATGGGCAAGCTCATCCACGGCGATTACGCCGCCGGCCTGGCCGCCTGCCAGCAACTGCTGCACGGCAGCGAGCGGAGCATGAGCCACCGCTTCATCCGCGACTTCCTGCTGTGCATCCGCTCCGACATCCTGCTCGCTCAAGGGCAGTACGCCGAGTCGCTCGCCTCGCTCTCCGCCGCCGAGAGCCCCGAGGGCCACGGCATCTGCTTCGCCATGCAGAGGGGCGGGGCCCTCCTTCTGCTCGGCCGCGAACGGGAGATGCTCGCCGAGACCGAGGCGTGCGTCGCATCCGAGGCCGATCACTGCCTGCGCACGCTCACACCGCTCCTGCTGCGGCGTGCCATCGCGTTCCGACGCCTGGGCCACGACCGCCGCGCCGCGCAGAGCATGGAATCGGCCCTGCTGCTCATCGCGCACACCGGCAACTCGATGACCCCGTTCATCATGCTCCCCCCGGAGGAGTGCACCGAGCTCGTCGACGCCGCCGTGGGCACGCACCCCGAACTCGCCGAGACCGCCGCGTACATCCGCGCGGCACTGGCGTCGGTCGCCGCTCCCGTCGAAGCCCCGCGCACGGCCGACGAGCTCCACGGCTTCACCCCGACCGAGCGTGCGCTGGCCGATCTGCTGGTCACCTCCCTCAGCCTCGCCGACATCGCCCGCACCCGTGGGGTGTCCTTGAACACCGTGAAGAGCCAGGTGCGGTCGATCTACCTCAAGCTCGGCGTGAGCGCCCGCCCCGAAGCGGTCGTGGAGCTGCAGCGCATCCTGGCGTGAGAACGCCGAAGGGCGGGCCCCCTCTCGGAGTCCCGCCCTTCGTCTGTCTATCCGGTGCTTACCAGGACGACTTGGTCACGCCGGGCAGCTCGCCACGGTGGGCCATGTCACGGAAGCGGACGCGCGAGACGCCGAACTTCGTGAGGACACCGCGGGGGCGACCGTCGATGACGTCGCGGCTGCGCACGCGCGCGGGCGACGCGTTGCGGGGGAGCTTCTGCAGACCCACGCGGGCGGCCTCGCGGGCCTCGTCGGTCGCGTTGGGGTCGACCAGGGTCTTCTTCAGCTCGGCGCGCTTCGCGGCGTAGCGCTCGACGACGACCTTGCGCTGCTCGTTGCGCGCGATCTTGCTCTTCTTAGCCATGTGCTTAGCGCTCCTCTCGGAAGTCGACGTGCTTGCGGACCACGGGGTCGTACTTCTTGAGCACGATGCGGTCGGGGTTGTTGCGGCGGTTCTTGCGCGTCACGTAGGTGTACCCCGTGCCGGCGGTCGAACGCAGCTTGATGATCGGACGAACGTCCTGAGCCTTCTTCGCCATTACAGCTTCACGCCCTTCGCCTGCAGGTCACGGACGACGGACTCGATGCCGCGGGCGTCGATGACCTTGATGCCCTTCGCCGAAACGTTGAGCTTGATGTTGCGACCCAGCGACGGAACGAAGTAGGTCTTCTTCTGCACGTTCGGGTCGAAGCGGCGCTTCGTCCGGCGGTGCGAGTGCGAGATGTTGTGACCGAAGCCGGGAACCGCTCCAGTCACCTGGCACACTGCTGCCATGGTGATGTCTCCTTCTGTACCGTGACACCGGACGGTGTCACCCAAGATCCCTTGTCTGCACCCCGTCTGAACACGACGGAAGGTCGGGATCAGGAGGAGGGATGCGAACTGCGTGCTGGAGTGCGCGCAGACAAGGGGTCAGTCTAGCACGGCGTGTCGGCTTGACCCTGCGCCCGTGGATCGACCGCGGCCGAGGGGACCGCGATCACCGCGGCGCCTCCCCCGCCCCGCGCGCCGTCTCCGCGGCCCCGCGCCCCCAGCGGAAGGCCGAGACCGTGGCATCCCCGTCGATCCAGAAGCGCCAGGGGAACGCCTCGGTTCCGGCGATGCCCGCCACGCCCACGCGCGGACCGGTCGCCACGGCCGCCGCCGGTTCGTCGGGCAGCAGCAGTCGCGCCCGCGCTCCCGCCCGTTCCTCCCCGGTGACCGCATCGATACCGTCGTGGATCGGATGCCGCAGGCCCACCGCATCGCCGAGGCGCCCGGGGCCGCGGGCGAGGTCGCGGGCTGCCCGCACGGCACCGCGGCGTTCGAGCCGGCGCCGCTCGGCGATCCCTTCGCCCGCGACGATCTCGCCGCCGCGCAGGAGCACACCGCCGGCCACCCCGTCGGGCCCGCACACCACGTTCACGCACGAGTGGATGCCATGGCTGAGATAGACGTACAGGTGACCGGGCTCTCCCCACATCGTCGCGTTGCGCGGCGTGGGACCGCTGCGCGCGTGGGATCCGGGATCGGGCCGGTCGCCGGTGCCCAGACCGTGATACGCCTCGACCTCGGTCAGCCGCACCACGACCCGCTCGCCGCCCACGACGGTCTGCAGCAGGGCGCCGAGCAGCCGCGGCGCGACCTCGACGGGGAGGTCCGCGAGATCGGCGCGCGTCGCGGGACGCGTCACTGCGGCGGAACCTGGCACCACGACAGGTCGAACCCCTGCAGCGCGACCACCTCCTGGCCGGTGTCGACCTCGACGAGGTGCGTCAGCAGGCGCTGCGGGAGGGGCAGCTGATAGCGGTCGAAGGGGTTGTCGACCGCGCGCGGGGCGACGAGGACGGCGGCGTAGCGTCCGCTCGGCGACACGCAGGTCTGCAGCACGGTGTCGGATCCGGGCACGTCGAGCAGCTGCCGCACGGTGCCGGCGTCGTCGACGTGCGCCACGATCGTCGACCGCGAGACCCCGTCGGTGCTGATGTCGGCGAACGAGCGGATCGTGCCCGCGCCGGCGCCGGGCACCGGGGTGGCGCGACCGGCGAGCCCCGGCGGGTCGACCGGCTCGACGAGCCCCTGCTCCGAGCCGTCGGTGAGGTTGATCGCGCGGATCCCCTCGAGGCGCTCGACGATCGCTATCGACGACCCCCGCGCGATGCCGTCGATCGACACGGCGCTGCCGAGCGGGGCCGCGTTGCCGCCCTGCGCATCGGTGAGCAGCAGACGGGAGTCGAAGGTGAGCACGAGCATGCTGTCGGTGTCGGGCACGAACCGGTAATCGGCGATGCGCACGTCGCCGCCGTTGAGGCCCACCTCGGTGGGCGGGGAGTCGTCGGCCGCTGAGGCCGTGAACAGGCGGCTCTCGCGTCCTCCGGCGGCGCCCAGGTCGGCATCCGAGAAGGTGAAACCGATGCGCTCGCCCCGGTCGGCCGATTGCAGGTTGGTGACGAAGCCCGGGCCCGGGAGCGCGATGTCGCGCTCGTTCTTGCCGTCGGGATCGGTCACGATCACGCGGGCGGTGTCTCCGTCGCGCACCGAGATGACGAGGTGGTTCGCGGTCGCGCGGAAGTCCTCGATGTGCGGGTGCACGAAGACGGGCAGACCCGCCTCGCCCTTGAGGTCGGTGCGGAAGATGGTGTCGCCGTCGGGGGTGCCGCGCTGCATCAGGTAGGCCTGCAGCGGCGGCGTCCGGAAGGTCTCGGTGAGGGTCGACGCGGGTCCCGCCCCTAAGCCGTTCACGCCCGAGATGGTGATGCGGTAGTCGGTGTCGTCGCGCAGCGGAAGGGTGAACCGCACGCCCACGCTGCGCCCCGAGGTGTCGACGGTGAACGGGGTGGCCGGCTCGACCTCGACCTGCGAGGGGTCGACGCTCTGCAGCGACTGGGTCGTGGTGAGGATGACGCGGGATCCGGATGCCGCGACCGCCGCCGCGGGATCCACCTGCACGTCGGTGACGCGGGGGCCCTGCGCGACGGCGACGACACCGCCCACTCCGCCCACGACGATCAGACCCACGAGCACCGCCGCGAAGGCGATCGCGAACCCGCGACCACGGCGCTTGCGGGCGCGCGAACGCCGGGAGTCACCCGCGCGACGGGAGTCAGTACTCATAGGGGTCCGCCGGCTCGTCGATCGAGGCCACCTGATCGGCGTGCACCTCGAGCTTGCCGTCGCCGCTGGAACGGACGGTCCCGGTGACCGTCACCCACTGGCCGGTCGAGGGGGCGTCGACCGAGGCGGCGATCGGCAGGCGTGCGGTCTGGGCGTCGATCACGCAGTGCGTGATCACCAGCCTCGTCAGATCGAACGTGGCCCCGTCGCCACCCGGGGTGATGAATCCCGTGAGCGTGACGGGCTTGCCGTCGAACGTCTCGGGGTTCGTCGCGTGCGCGAAGACGGCCGACCAGTCGCCGATGCCGAATTTCGAGGTGTCGCCCGAGGCGGCGAGCGTCACGACGTCGGAACCGGCGAACAGCGGCGGAGCGCCCACGTCGCGCGAGACGGCCAGCTCGGTCGACAGCGACGCCGCCGGCGTCAGCAGCACGGCGATGACCGCCCCCGAGGCCAGGACACCGCCCGTGAACGCGGCGATGCCGCCGGGCGTCAGGCGGGGGCGGGCGGCGAGATGATCGTGCGCGGCGTGGTCGTGCTCGTCGAGCGGGTCGCTGTGCGCGTGGTCAGCGTGGGCGAAGGCCTCGCGGCGTGCCCCGGCGGCCGCGGTCGCGTGGCCGTGCTCGTGGTCGTGTCCGTGATCGGCCTCGGCGCCCAGCGGCAGCGCGAAGGACGCGACCGCGCCGATCAGCGCGACGATCGACATGCCGACCGCGAACCAGGCCGAGTCGGGGTTGATGTACAGCGACATGCGGCCGGTGATCCACAGCGTGATCGTCGTGATCGACAGACACGTGGTCAGGCCCACGCCGAGCCAGCGCGTGGCGAGGGCGCCCGTTCTAGACAAGGAGGTTCACCACCGTTCCCAGGGCGAAGGCAAACAGCACCACGACCACGGTCATGCCCGCGAGCACGCGGGTGGTGAAGGTCGTGCGCAGCAGCGCCATCATCTTCAGGTCGATGATCGGGCCGACGACGAGGAAGGCCACGATCGATCCGGGGGTGAAGGTCGACGCGAACGACAGCGCGAAGAACGCGTCGACGTTCGAGCACAGCGAGACCACGATCGCGAGCACCATCATCGCCGCGATCGACAGGGCCGGGTCCGACCCGATCGCCAGCAGCGCGCTGCGCGGCACGAGCACCTGCACCGCCCCGGCGAGCAGCGACCCGATGATGAGGGCGGGCATGACCGAGCGCAGCTCGACGACGAACTGCGCGAGCGTGCGGCGGCCGCGGTCGCCGCGCTCCTGCACGACGATCTCGCACGTCTCGAGGAAGCGCTCGGTGAGCAGCTTGTCGGGATCCGGATGCCGGCTGTAGAGCCACCCGATGAGGTTGGCGACGAGGTACCCGCCGATGAGGCGCGCCACGAGGATGCCGTCGCTGAAGCCGAAGGCGGCGTGCGTGGAGATGATGACGATCGGGTTCACGATCGGCGCCGCCACGAGGAAGGTGAGGGTGTCGCTGACCCCGAATCCGCGCATGAGCAGTCCGCGCGCGAACGGCACGTTGCCGCACTCGCAGACCGGGATGAACATGCCCAGCAGCGACAGCACCGCCCGGCGCGCCCACGGCGCGCGCGGCATCCATCTCTCGATCGCCCCCGGCGGCACCCACACCTGCACGATGATCGACAGCAGCACGCCGAGAATGACGAACGGCAGCGACTCGATGAGGACGCTGAGGGCGAGGGTCAGCCCGTCCTGCGCGCGCGTGGGCAGGGGCTGCGCGAAGAAGGTCGGCGCGTAGGCGTCGACGAGGAACAGCGCCGTGACGACCACGACCCCCACGCCGAGGGCGACGAGGGTGCGGGACGCGCCCGAACGGGGGGCGCCCGAACGGGAGGGTGCGGAACGCCGGCCCGTGGGCGGCGCGGTGCGACTACTCGTCGCCACGCTCGCGAGCCCGGGCGCGGGCGCAGTCGGTGCACACGCCGAAGATGTCGACGACGTGCTCGGCCTCGCTGAAGCCGTGCTGGGCGGCGGTGCGCTGGGCCCACTCCTCGACGTCGGTGGCCGCGATCTCGACCGCCTTGCCGCACGAGCGGCAGATGAGGTGGTGGTGGTGACCGCGGGTCTCGCACGCCCGGAACAGGTTCTCGCCCTCGGGGCTCTGCAGCGAATCCGCGTCGCCGCGGGCCGCGAGACCCGCGAGGGTGCGGTACACCGTGGCCAGGCCGATGCCGGTGTTCTCGTCGCGCAGGGTCGCGTGCAGCGACTGCGCGCTGACGAACCCGCCGGCTCCCGACAGGGCTTCGCGCACGCGTTCGCGCTGCCACGTGTTGCGCTGGACCATGGCGGCGAGTCTAGCGAGGGGTTCGGTGAATCGGCTGGGTGCGGGACGCACCCCGACGCGCGGATGCGTCCGTCGTGGCGCGCGGGCTCAGAGCGCCCGGGTGGTGCGGTCGCGGCGCGCGCCGATCACCCGGCACACGAGGTAGATCGCGAACGAGATGGTCGTGATGTAGGGGCTCACCGGCAGGGTTCCGGCGACCGCGAGCAGCACGCCGCCCACCGCCGAGACGAAGCCGAACAGCGCCGCGAGCACGGGCACCGACAGGGGACCGGATGCCACCCGCATGGCCGCGGCGGCGGGGGTGACCAGCAGCGCCATCACCAGCAGCGCGCCGATGATGTGCACGGCGACCGCGACGATGAGGCCCAGCAGCAGCATGAACGCCAGCGACACCGCGGTCGTGGGCACGCCGCGCGCGGCCGCGGACTGCGGGTCGAGCGAGTCGAAGCGCAGCGGTCGCCAGATGAGCAGGAGGGCGACCAGCACGGCGACGCCGATGACCACCAGCCAGCCGAGCTGCGCGCTCTGCACCGATACGATCTGCCCGGTCAGCAGGCTGAAGCGCGTGGCGCTGCGCCCGTTGTAGAGCGAGAGGCACAGGATGCCGACACCCAGACCGAACGGCATGAGCACGCCGATGATCGAGTTGCGGTCGCGCGCGCGGGCACCGAGCAGGCCGATGAGCGCGGCGGCGATGAGCGAGCCGACGATCGAGCCCGAGACGACGTCGACGCCGATGAGCAGGGCCACGGCGGCGCCCGCGAACGACAGCTCGCTGATGCCGTGCACGGCGAAGGCCATGTCGCGCTGCATCACGAACACGCCGATGAGTCCGCCGACCAGGCCGAGGACCGCTCCCGCGTACACGGAGTTCTGCACCAGCTCGAGGATGGCGCCGTACTGGCTCACCCCGCCGAACAGGGCGTCGCCGACGTCGGACCAGTTCATGCGTCGTCCTCGTCGTGGTGATGGTGGTGGGACTCGTCGGCATCCGGGGCTCCGACGACGATCAGCTGGTCGCCCGCCCGCACCACGTAGACCGGGGCGCCATAGAGCGCGGTCAGCGTCTCGGTCGTGAGCACCTCGTCGGGCGTGCCCAGGGTGAACCGTCCGTGCGCGATGTAGAGGATGCGGTCGACCTTCGACAGCACCGGATTGATGTCGTGGGTGACCAGCAGCACCGCGGCGTCGCGCTCGCGCCGATGGCGGTCGATGAGGCGCACGACGGCCTGCTGGTTGGCGAGGTCGAGGCTCGTGAGCGGCTCGTCGCACAGCAGCAGGGTCGGGTCGTCGGCCAGGGCCTGACCGACGCGCAGGCGCTGCTGCTCGCCGCCCGAGAGCAGCCCGACGGGGCGGTCGGCGAACGCCGTGGCCCCGACCGCCTCGAGCAGGTCGTCGATGCGGGCGCGATCCTTCTTGCGCGACAGGGGCAGGCCGAGCCGGTGCCCGTCGACGCCGAGGCCGACGATGTCGCGTCCGCGCAGCGGCGTCTCGCGCGGGAGCGGCCGCTGCTGGGGGATGTAGCCGATGCGGCGGTTGCCCGCGCGACGCACCGGGGCGCCGAGCGCCTCGATCGAGCCGGCGCTGAGCCGCTCGAGACCGAGGATCGCGCGCAACAGGGTGGTCTTGCCCGACCCGCTGGGGCCCAGGACGGCGACGAGCTCGCCGGGCTCGACCTCGAGGTCGAGCCCGGACCACAGCTCCCGGCCGCCGCGTTCGAGGGCGGCGCCGCGGATGCGCAGCGGCGCTCCCGCGCTCACGCCGCCAGCGCGTCGCTCAGCGCGGTGATGTTGCTCTGCATCCACGAGATGTAAGTCTGACCCTCGGGGAGCGTTTCCGTGAACTCGATCACGGGGATGTCCTTGGCCTTCGCCTCGTCCTCGACCTGCGTGACCTCGGCCCCGCCGGTCTGCGGGTTGACGATCATGACCCTGATCTGTCCCGAGTCCAGCAGCTGGAGGGATTCGAGCAGGGTCGCCGGCGGCACGTCCTGCCCCTCCTCCACGGCCTCGCTGAACTCGTTCGGGGTGGCGTTGTCGAGGCCCGCGGCCGTGGTCAGGTACACGGGCACCGGCTCGGTCACGAAGACCTTCGCCCCGGCATCCGTGGACTCGATCCGGGCCAGCGAGTCCTCGAGCCCGGCGATCTGCTGCGTGAAAGCGTCGGCGTTGGCCGTGAAGTCCGCGGCGTGGTCGGGGGCGAGGCGACCCAGTTCGTCGGCGATCGCCGCGGTGAGGTCCTCGACGGTGTGCGGGTCGTACCAGACGTGCTCGTTGAAGCCCTCGATGTGGGAGTGGCCGTCGCCCTCGTCGTGCGCGTGGTCGTCGGCGCTCGCGCTGGGCTCGGCCGAGGCGCCGTCGTCGTGGCCCTCGGCGCCCGGGTAGTCGTGGTTGTACTCGACGGCCGTGAGCACGGGGGCCGTGGTGCCGCTCGCCTCGATGAGCGACTCCATGAAGGCGTCGTAGCCGGCGCCGTTCTCGATCACGAGACCGGCGTTCTTCAGCGTCAGCTGGTCTTGCGCGCTGGCCTCGTACTCGTGCGGGTCCTGGGAGGGCGAGGTGATGATCGACTGCACGTCGACGAAGTCGCCGCCGACGGCCTCCGCGATCGAGCCGTAGACGTCGGTGGATGCCACCACCGTGACCTTGCCGGCGGAGTCGGCGGTGGATCCGCTCGAGGTCGTGGCACCGGCGCAGCCGGCGAGGGCGAGGACGGAGACGGCCCCGAGGGCGACGGGGGCGAGAAGGCGACGGGTCATACGGACACCGTATCGCTGCTGATAATCGTTCTCAAACTCAGCGGGTCGCGCATACGACTCTCCCAGCCACGGCCCGAGGGGACTGCCGATCTGTCCCGCCCGCGACGGCGATCTCGACGTTCTGTCAGCGGCGTCGCCGCCGGGAGGGTCGTTTACTGGAGCCATGACCGACACCGACCTCCCCGTCATCGCGCACTGGTTCGACGGCGCCGCCGCCGCCTCGTCGAGCGGGCGCACCGCTCCCGTGTACAACCCCGCGACCGGTGCCGTGCAGGCGCACGTCGCCCTCGCCGACGACGCCGACGTCGAGGCGGCCGTCGCCTCCGCCGAGCGCGGGTTCGCGGAGTGGAGCGGGTACTCGATCGCGAAGCGCCAGGGCGTGCTGTTCGCGTTCCGCGAGCTGCTGAACGCCCGCAAGGGCGAGCTGGCCGCGATCATCACCGCCGAGCACGGCAAGGTGCTCTCCGACGCCATGGGCGAGATCCTCCGCGGCCAGGAGGTCGTCGAACTGGCGACCGGCTTCCCGCACCTGATCAAGGGCGCCTACAGCGAGAACGCCTCGACCGGGGTGGACGTGTACTCCCTCAAGCAGCCGCTCGGCGTGGTCGGCGTCATCAGCCCGTTCAACTTCCCGGCGATGGTGCCGATGTGGTTCTTCCCCGTCGCCCTGGCCGCGGGCAACGCCGTCATCGTCAAGCCCAGCGAGAAGGACCCCTCGGCATCCCTCTGGCTCGCGCAGCTGTGGAAGGAGGCCGGCCTCCCCGACGGCGCGTTCACCGTGCTGCAGGGCGACAAGGTCGCCGTCGACGGACTGCTCACCGCCCCCGCGGTGCAGTCGATCAGCTTCGTCGGCTCCACCCCCATCGCGCAGTACATCTACGAGACCGCGTCGAAGAACGGCAAGCGCGTGCAGGCCCTGGGCGGTGCGAAGAACCACATGCTCGTGCTCCCCGACGCCGATCTCGACCTCGTCGCCGACTCCGCTGTCAACGCCGGCTTCGGCGCCGCGGGCGAGCGCTGCATGGCCGTCAGCGTCGTGCTCGCCGTCGAGCCCGTCGCCGACGAGCTCGTCGCCAGGGTCTCCGAGCGCATCGCGAAACTGCGCATCGGCAACGGAGCGGATGCCGCCGAGCCCGACATGGGTCCGCTCATCTCCGCCCCGCACCGCGACAAGGTCTCGTCCTACGTCGACATCGCCGAAGCCGACGGAGCGAAGATCGTCGTCGACGGTCGCGGCTTCACGGTCGACGGGCACGAGGACGGCTTCTTCTTCGGGCCGACCCTGCTGGATGAGGTGCCCACCACCTCGCGCGCCTACACCGAGGAGATCTTCGGCCCCGTGCTCTCCGTCGTGCGCGTGAGGACCTACGAAGAGGGACTCGCCCTCATCAACAGCGGGGAGTTCGGCAACGGCACCGCCATCTTCACCAACGACGGCGGCGCCGCCCGACGCTTCCAGAACGAGGTGCAGGTCGGCATGATCGGCATCAACGTGCCCATCCCCGTCCCCGTCGCGTACCACTCCTTCGGCGGCTGGAAGAAGAGCCTCTTCGGCGACGCCAAGGCGTACGGCGTGCACGGCTTCGACTTCTTCACCCGCGAGAAGGCCGTCACCAGCCGCTGGCTCGACCCCGCCACCCACGGCGGCATCAACCTCGGCTTCCCCCAGAACACCTGACTCTCCGCCCCTGACCCGCCGTCCGCCCGCGCGGGGCGGCGGGGTCAGGGCTCGAGTTCGAGCGCGGCCCAGAGCTCGGCGCGCGCGGCGAAGGTCGACAGGTCGAGACCGAGCAGCTGCTCGAGATGGGCCAGGCGCGCCTTCAGGGTGTGCCGATGGATGCCGAGGGCCCGCGCCGCGGGATCCCCGGCGCCGTTGGCCTCGAGCCACACGCGCGCGGACTCGCGCAGCCGGCGCCGCTCGGCGGGCGGCAGCGCCTCGAGGGGCTGCAGCAGCGTGCGCGCGAGCACCTCGCCCCCGCGGTCGCGGAGCATCTCCACGAGACCGCGGCCGGCGAGCTCGGCGTAGGCGCGCACCGTGCCGGGGGGCGCCTCCCGCGCCGCGTGCGCCGCGCGGTCGAGGGCCACCGCCACCGCCTCGCCCTCGTCGTGGCGCGCCGTCCCGACCGACAGCCCCCGCCTCTCGGCGAGCGCCGCGAGGGGACCCTCGGCCGTCTCGCTGAGCAGCACGACGACGTCGGCACCGCGTTCCGCCGAGAACATCCGGCGCGGGTCGCTCGAGACGAGGTCGAGCTCGTCGAGCAGGCCCGACGAGTCGGCCGCGTCGCGGATCACGCCGACGACGTACGGAGCCTCGGGAAGGCCGCCCAGAGCCGCGTCGGCCGTGCGGCGGGCGGTGTCGTCGCTGCCCGCGAGCAGCACCTCGAGCACGCCCGCGCGAACCGCCCGCAGCGAGCTCTGCACGTTGCGCTGCTGTTCGAGGGCGATGCTCGCGAGGGCCACGACCGTGGCGACGAGGTCCCTCCCCGCGGGATCGAGCGGCTGCGAACCGCCGACGGCGAGCACTCCCCGCAGCCGCGAGCTCTGGCCGATGGTCTGCAGGAGGGCGCCTCCGGCCGCGGGCACGACCAGGCTCGCGGCCGTGCGGCGCTCGAGCAGGCGCCGCACCTCGCGACCGACCTCGGCCTCGATGTCGTCGGGGGCGGCGCGCAGGCCGGGCAGCGACAGGCGCCCGCCGACCGCGTCGTAGAGGTCGACCCAGGCCCCCAGCAGCCGGGACAGCGTGTGCAGGATCTCGCGCAGCCCGTCGTCACGCACGGCCGCCCGCGCCACCGCCCGCTGGGCGTCGAGCAGCCATGAGAAGCGCGCGGCGCGGTCGGTGGCGATGATGTCGGCGACGAAGCGGATGATCCCGATGAAGGGAGCCCGCCGGGCGATCTCGACGACCGGGAGCCCGGTCTCCTCGCCCGCGCGCACGAGCGCCTCCGGGACGCGGTCGTGGATGATCTCGGTCGCGAAGCCCAGCCCCGCCACCCCGTGCGCGCGCAACCGCCGGCAGTAGGCGACGGCGTCGGCGGCATCCGGATCCGCGGAGAACTGGGCGCCGTTGGTCAGCAGCAGCGTGCCGGGCTCGAGCCAGGGCGTGGGATCGAGCAGGTCGGAGCTGTGCACCCACGACAGCGGCCGCTCGAGCACCTCGTCGTCGAGGACCGTGAGCACGCGCAGAGGGAACGAGCCCTCGTCGAGCAGGAGGTGGAGCGTGGCGGGCATTCGGGCCAAACTGTCGATGGAGAGCCCAGATTAGCGACACATCGGCACTCCCCGCCCGCGGACGCGCGACGCACACTGGTGGCATGACCACCGCTGCCACGACCACCCGCAACGCCGAGATCCGCGAGCGCGACCACCGGAGCGTCTTCCACTCGTGGTCGGCGCAGCGCACGCTCGCCCCCCTCCCCCTCGCGGGCGGATCGGGCGTGGAGGTGTGGGACGCCGACGGCCGCCGCTACCTCGACTTCTCGAGCATGCTCGTCAACGTCAACATCGGCCACCAGCACCCCCGCGTCGTCGCGGCCATCCAGGAGCAGGCGGCGACCCTCACCACCGTCGCGCCCGCGCACGCGAACGAGATGCGCGCGCACGCCGCCGAGCTCGTGCTGAAGCGGGCGCCCGAGGGGTTCTCGAAGGTCTTCTTCACCAACGGCGGGGCGGATGCCAACGAGAACGCGATCCGCATGGCCCGCCTGGCCACGGGCCGCGACAAGATCGTGTCGCACTACCGCTCGTACCACGGCAACACGGGGGCGGCCATCGTCGCCACCGGAGACTGGCGCCGGATGCCGAACGAGTACTCGCGCGGACACGTCCACGTCTTCGGGCCGTACCTGTACCGCACCGAGTTCTGGGCCGAGACGCCCGAGGAGGAGACCGCGCGGGCCCTCCGTCACCTCGAGCGCACCGTGCAGGCGGAGGGGCCCGACACCATCGCGGCGTTCCTCTTCGAGACCATCCCCGGCACGGCCGGCATCCTGGTGCCGCCGCCCGGCTACCTGGCCGGCGTGCGCGAGATCGCCGATCGCTACGGCATCCTGCTCATCCTGGACGAGGTCATGGCGGGCTTCGCGAGGGCCGGGGAATGGTTCGCCTTCGACGCGTTCGACGTGCGTCCCGACCTCATCACCTTCGCCAAGGGCGTGAACTCCGGGTACGTGCCGGTCGGTGGGGTCGTGATCTCGGATGCCGTGGCCCGGGTGTTCGACGACCGCGTCTTCCCGGGCGGACTGACGTACTCGGGTCACCCGCTCGCGGCGGCCTCGATCGTCGCCGCGCAGGAGGCGATGGCCGAGGAGGGCGTGATCGAGAACGCGCGCCGCATCGGCGCCGACGTGATCGGTCCGCGCCTGAAGCAGCTGGCCGAGGACGCGCCGCTCGTGGGCGAGGTGCGCGGGCGCGGCGTCTTCTGGGCGGTCGAGCTGGTCGCCGACCCGCAGACGCGCGAGCCCCTCCCCGCCGCCCGCGTCGGGGCGATCAAGGCCGCGATGCTCGAGAAGGGCGTGCTCGGCTTCTTTGCCGACAACCGCGTGCACGTCGTCCCGCCCGCGGTGATCGGCGACGCCGATGCGCACCGCGGCCTCGACGTGCTGGCCGAGGTGCTGGCGGCGGAGGCGGGCCGGGGCTGACGCCGACGGCGCGGCATCCGCGCGCTTCCGCTCGAGAGAATCTCGAGCGTCCAACAAACCCGGACGGTTTTGAAACTGGTCCGGGTTTTTTGGACATTCCCCCGGCGATGACCCCGGCAAGGTGGCAGGCGGCAGCGCCGCACGCCGTCGGGCGCGACGCCGAGGTCAGCTCCCGGCCGGTGCGCGGCGCCGGGCGCGCCACGCCCTCCACGCCCCCGTCGACCAGAGCGCCCAGATCACCAGGAGCGGTTGGAAGAGCAGGCGGATGCCGCGGGCGAGGTCGGTGTCGAGGCCGAAGGCGTCGGTGCCCCGGACGAACTGCTCGACGTTGCCCGGGAAGATCGCGACGAAGAAGGCCGCGACGATCCAGCCGACGGCGACGCGCCACCGGCGGAGGAGAAGGAGGGCGAGGCCCAGCGCGATCTCGACGACCCCGGATGCCACCACCGTGACGTCGACCGGGAGCGGCAGCCACGACGGCACCTGGGCGCCGAAAGTCTCGCGCGCGAACGTGAGATGCGCGGCGCCGGTGAACACGAGCGCGGCCCCGAGCAACCAGCGGGCGAGGGTGCGCGGAAGGGTCATGTTCCGAGGGTAGGCGGACTCTCGAGGGGAGGCGGGGCGCGCGGTCGCGCGGCGGGGCTGTTGCGCGGCGGGGCTGTTGCGCGGCGGGGCTGTTGCGCGGCGGGGCTGTTGCGCGGCGGGGCTGTTGCGCGTCGGGCGGCGCTCGTGGCCGGGCTGGTCTTCGCCCCCGCCCCGTCACGGTCGCGGCTCCTGCGCCGTGCGTGCTGCGCAGCCCGCTGAGTGTCCACGACACCCGGACGGGTTCGAAGATCGTCCGGGTGTTCCGGACACTCAACGGGGCGCGCAGGCGGCGCCGCGGGCGCGGGCGGGCGGGCGAGT
>NZ_STGM01000011.1 GCF_004854025.1 Microbacterium hydrothermale | reverse complement strand
GGGATGATGGCCTGGTTGCCGCCGAGGAGGCTGTCGGTGCCGTCGGTTTCGACGTCGCCGGTGGAGCCGTTGCTGGTGCCGGTGGTGCCGCCGGTGGTGGTGGCGTCCTCGGTGTGGCTGTCGCCGATCACGGAGACGGCGTTTCCGCCGATGGTGACGGGAACCTCGACCGGCGCGACGACCTGGTTGCCACCCGCGACACTGTCGGTGCCGTCAGTGGTCGCGGAGTCCGCCGGCGCGGGCACCTCGTCGGTGTAGACCGGCATGACGTGCAGCGGGGGCTGCTCGGGAGCCGTCTCCGGCTCGGGAGCGGGCTCCGGGGCCGGCGCGGGGGCCGAGGTGTCGGCATCCTCGCTGTGGCTGTCGCCGATCACCGAGACGGCGTTTCCGCCGACGGTGACGGGCACGTCGATCGAGATGATCCCCTGGTTGCCCGAGGCCACTCCGTCGCCACCGTCGGTGGTGGTCACCGGGGCGGCATCCGGTGCGGGGGCCGAGGTGTCGGCATCCTCGCTGTGGCTGTCGCCGATGAGCGACACGGCGTTGCCGCCGACGGTCACGGGCAGGTCGACCGAGATGCCGGCCTGGTCTCCCGAGAGCAGACCGTCTGCTCCCGAGGTCTCCGCGGCATTGGCGATGCCGCATCCGAGGACGGCCAGGCCGCCCCCGACGAGCGCGCCCAGCAGGGCACGCGAGTAGAACTTGCGCATGAGTGTTTCTCCTGTGTGTGAATGAGGGTGCGCGAACGCGCGGGGTCGTGTGCCGTGCGGGGCACGGCGCGACCGTCCTCAGTCAGGAGAGACGTCGGTGGCGAAGACGGGGCTCCCCGGCAGATCGTCGTCGACGTCGTGGCGGAGAGCGAGAAGCAGCAGCCCGGCGCCGAAGGCGGCGTCGGCGGGCGTTGCGACGGGGGAGGAGCCGGCGGAGGAGCTTCCGGATGCCGTCGACGAGGCCGGGACGCCCGACACGCTCTGCGCGGCGAGAGGCGCGGGAGCGTCGGCGGGAGCCGCGGGCGATGCCGGGGCGGCGGCGACCTGCGTCGAGGGTGCGGAGTGCGCGGCGGCGGTGAAGAACGCGGCGGTCGCGCGGGCCTGCGCGGTGAGCGCATCGCTGGGGGCGGCCGGGGAAGCCGTCGACGGTGCGCTCACCGCCGGCGGGGGCGTGGTGTCGGTCGTGGGGGTCGCGGCCGGGGCCGCGACGATTCCGCCGAGGTCGACCGGCTCGATGGGCATCGGGGTGGTCGGGACGACGGGGGTGATCGGGGCGACGGGGTCGACCGAGGGCAGCTCGCCGACGATCACCGGAACCGTGCCGTCGACGGTGTCGCCCACGTCGGTGACGACCTCGCCGAGGCCCGTGTCGCCGACGATGGGTCCGACCACGGGCAGCGTCTCGACGGTGTCGACGATGGGTTCGACGATCGTGCCGACCACGCCGGAGTCGACGACGTCAGACACTCCCTGCGTCGTGTCTTCGACGACGGTGTCGACCGTGTCGAGCGCTCCGCCGGTCACGTCGCCCGCGGTGTCGGAGACGGTGCCCGCCGTGTCGGCGACGGTGTCGGTCACCGTGTCGGCGATCTCGGTCACCGGGGCCGCGACGGGCTCGGGCAGCACTTCTGAGACGGTGTCGGTGACGGATGCCGCGGTGTCGGCCACGTGATCGGCGACGGGCTCGACGGCCTCGGTGACCGGGCGGGCGACGTCGGCGACCGTGTCGGTCGCGTCGTCGACGGTCGAGGCGATCCCGCCGAGCAGACCCGATCCTCCGCCGTCGTCGGCCGAGGCCGACGTCACCGACAGGATGAGAGAGAGGAGCGCGAGAGCGAATGCCGCGCAGGCGCCGACGATGAGCAGTCGCAGCGCGTGCGACACCCTTCGTCCCGCCATGGCATCCATCGATGCACCCCCCAAAAGAATCGTCAGCGATTCTGCGCGGGCCACGGTACGCCTGCATCCGAGGGATCGAAAGGGTATGGGTGAAATCCCAGTAGTCGAAAGGTGACGGCCAGGTGACCGCCGACACGCCGGATGGGAAAAAAGATTTGACAGCGGGGGTCTCGGATCGGTAGGGATTCGGCGAGTTATCCCCCGGGTTGTACACATGTGGACGCCCTAGCGCACAACCTTCAAGCCGAAGTTCACGCAGGTTTTACGCAGGAAAGCTGTGGAGAGATTTACAGCCGGTCAGGAGTGGTTTCAGGCGCCAAATTCGTATCCATCCACCGAGTTCTCCACAGTAGTTGTGCACAGACGTGGCGGCGTTTCCCGCAAACTCTCCACAGAGTTATCCACAGGTCTGTTTGCATGTGGAGACCGTGGTATCTAGCGTGGGTGCAGCCCCTCGGGCATCCCCTTCACCACCGACGCGCGTCGATGTCGGATGTCGGTGATTTCATGCTGGCGAGGTCGTCCCACCCGCAGCGTTTCCGGTCTCCTCACGCGCGCGCGTGAGGCGGTGACGGGGCGTCCGAGCACTGAAGGAGAGCACGTGGCCATCGCTGACATCGCCGAAGACCGTCTCGGAAAAGCACCCCGCCCCGAGCGCACGCCGCCGCACGACATGCTGGCCGAGCAGAGTGCGCTGGGCGGCATGCTGCTGTCGAAAGACGCCGTCGCCGATGTGATCGAAACCCTGCGCGGTCCGGACTTCTACGTGCCCAAGCACGAGCTGATCTTCGAGGCGATCCTCACGCTCTACTCGCACGGCGAGCCGACCGACGTCGTCGCCGTGACCGACGAGCTCATCAAGACCGGTGAGCTGCAGCGCGCCGGGGGAGCGGACTACCTGCACACGCTCACCTCGATCGTGCCGACGGCCGCCAACGCCGGCTACTACGCGTCGATCGTGTCGGAGCGCGCCATGCTGCGCCGCCTCGTCGAGGCCGGCACGCGCATCGTGCAGATGGGCTACGCCGGCGAGGGCGACCCGGTCGAGCTCGTGAACAGCGCGCAGGCCGAGATCTACAACGTCTCGGGCGACGACAGCGCCGAGGACTACATCCCCCTGACGGTGGCGGTGGATGCCGCGGTCGACGAGATCGAGGCCGCTCGCGGTCGCGACGGGTCGATGACGGGCATCCCCACCGGCTTCGCCGGTCTCGACCAGCTCACCAACGGTCTGCACCCGGGCCAGATGATCGTGCTCGCCGCCCGCCCCGCCATGGGTAAGTCGACGCTCGCGCTCGACTTCGCCCGCGCCGCCGCGATCAAGTCGAACGCCCCGTGCATCTTCTTCTCGCTCGAGATGGGGCGCAGCGAGATCGCGATGCGCCTGCTCAGCGCCGAGGGAGCCATCCCCCTGCAGAGCATGCGAAAGGGAACCCTCGACTCCCGCGACTGGACCACCGTCGCCGCCACCCGCGGCCGCATCAACGACGCCCCCCTCTACATCGACGACAGCCCCAACATGACGCTCGTCGAGATCCGCGCGAAGTGCCGTCGCCTGAAGCAGCGCGAGGGGCTCAAGATGGTCGTCATCGATTACCTGCAGCTGCTCACCAGCGGTAAGCGCGTCGAGTCGCGTCAGCAGGAGGTCAGTGAGTTCTCGCGCGCGCTCAAGCTGATGGCGAAGGAGCTGCAGGTTCCCGTCATCGCCCTGTCGCAGCTGAACCGTGGCGCCGAGCAGCGCGCCGACAAGAAGCCGGCCCTCTCCGATCTGCGTGAGTCGGGCTCGATCGAGCAGGATGCCGACATGGTGGTGCTGCTGCACCGCGAGGCGGCGTACGAGAAGGACTCGCCGCGCGCGGGCGAGGCCGACCTGATCGTGGCGAAGCACCGTAACGGGCCGACCGACACCATTACCGTCGCGTTCCAGGGGCATTATTCGCGGTTCGCGGATATGGCGCCGGGGATGTGATTGTTTACCCTTTAGCTGCTTTTTGAGATATTCATTTCGCGGGTGAGGTGTCCGCGAGGTCCACCCGACTCGAACATTGAGGCCAGCGTGGGAGTAGTCTCCTCGTCGGGACGACTTGGATCGCAGGTAGCGGACGAACGTTTCGCCCTCGGGTCGGTTACCTGAGGTGAGCCTTGCTCCTAGAGGTTCATGGACGAGGACGATCGTGTCCGCGTTCACGTCACAGTCAACGGGCGTTGAGAGGCACAGGCTGGATGCGTACCGCTCGTCAGCGCCGCCCCCACTGCACGTCGATCAGCGCCTTCTGCAAGCTGGGCGATCGAGCGCTATCGTCTCGACCACGGCGCCCTGACCCTCGACGGGCCTGCTCTGCTCGATCACGTCCTCCTCGATCGGCACATGTCCGCGATGGAGATGAACGACCTCATTCGACTCGCCGCGCGAATGATGCTACCCGCCGACGTGGGATCCTCAGCTAATCGGTGTCTTGTTTGAGATTGACGCGGAAGCGTCGCCAGCGCCTCTCCGGACCGGATGCTGCGGTCCTGACGCTCACCACCGGTTCCGCCTCGCACCGGGCAACACCGTCATTAACGCCGGCGACGCGCGCGGAGATCAAGCGGCGTGGTTCGACATTCTCACAGAGCTCGTTTTGACTCTGAAGGACAGCATGGTGACGTGTGCCGAGATTCCGGTCGCGGCTGACTCAGATTGGATGTTGTGAGGGCGGCAGGCGAGTGCTTGTGGATTCCGATTGTGACGGGGGAGGGGCTGGCGAGGGTGCCGGATGGTGGGCAGACGAGGAGCGGCGCCTGTGGACGCTCTGTCTCGGCTGGAGCGTCCTGCCGCGCAGCGGCCCGGCAACAACCCGGCGCTGAGCGGGACCCGAGTCAGTGGGCCCGATTGAGCGGGAGGCCGACATGATGTGCTGCCGCATGGCGAGGCCGATTATGAGTGTTACTCACCCCGTGTGGACGAGTTGGTTCTGATCGTGGCGAAACGTCGTATCGTGTCGACGGACACGATTACTGTACGTTCTAGGGGCGCTGTTCGGGGGCTTGGCGCGGATATGTGATGCACGCGCTGCTGAGGACGCTCTCATGGGCAATGTAAATGAGGCGCGCGGGCCCGGGGAGAGAAGAACACTGAAGGGCCTCTACGGGTCGCGTTGTGCCAGGTGGGAAGGAGCCCAGGGATGGCTGCTCACGATCGCCGCCGTCCTCATTGTCGTGGCGTACGCAGCGCAGATTCCGGCCGAGCCGATGATGCTCCCGGAGTTGTCCGCGGGGCCGTTGTGCGGCTAACTTGGCCCACCATTGTGTGTGACTATGTCGCGCGATGAGTGATTACTGAGAACCGTTCTCGACGGTTTGTCCGACATCGGTCGGACTCGCCGTTCGTTGCCCTACCCATGTTGCGTCCTCGTCGGCTCATGCGATTTCTGAGTGAGTTTGCGATCCTCGGTCGCGACTGTGATGGAGCGCCGTCCTCCACCACCCCGCGGTGAAAGCTTGGTGAGCCGCGACCACCTCAGCACGTCCCTCGTGCGATGTGGCGGCACCGTAGGCGGGGTCTTCGCAAATGAAGCGGTCGCAGTTTCGCGCACAAGCACCGGTTTGCGCAGTGTGAGCACGGGTGTATGCACCATCCGCCCCACGATGCGAGGAGGAACTCAAAGCGTTCGCAGCAAAGGACTCGTCGGCTGTACGACGCAGCGGCACTGGTTTTCCCAGTGCCAAAGCTCGCCGCGAGTTTGCTATCGCAGATTGATCCTGGATACTTTCCTCAGAGGGTGCCGATACTGCGACGGGGGAGTGGCAGATGCAGAATGCGGTAAATCAGGCCATCATCCAGGGGATTCGGGTACGTAGGGAAATCTTGTCGTCCCTCTCCTACGAGCAGCGTGTCGTGCTCCTGGAGGACTTGTTCGTCGACCTGTTTGGCCACCAGCATGTGATGTTGCAGCGCTGGGCAGCGTTGACCGGACAATCCGCGCAGGTCGATACGGGCTACATCGCACAATTCGTGGCGTCAATTGTTCTTGGTGAGCCCGGTCAGGGTTTCCGCGGCAAGGGCGACGACCTAGCGGACGGCAGCGAGGTCAAAAGCGCCGCCAACATCTCAGGCGTCGACCGACCGAGATGGAACCACAACCTGGGATCGTTGGACGACGACGAGCGCCGCCGGGGGCGAAACCTGCAAACAGCGGGCGATGAGTACCTCGGCGTTCCGCTGATGTTCTATCTGCTGGTCGACCGGCCGCACGGGGTTGCAGATCCCGCCCCTATCCGCATCCGGGCTTGGTGTATTGACGCTCAGCAGGATCGGGACTGGCGGTCCCTTTTTGAAACGTTTCTGGCCTCGCGCTCGGGGCGCACATATAACTTTCAGTTGCACCCACCGGTCGGTTACGACGATGACGTCGTTGTGAACACGCTTGGGAATCTAGATTTTGCGGACGTACTCATATTCGACGCGCGCCTAAGCCTTGCTGACCGCAATCGTCCTAGCGTCGATTGGCACCTTCCATTACCTCAGCGTGTACTTCCCATCGCTGGAAGGACAAGGGCGCGCCAGTACGATGGAAAGGGCGCTCGTCCTACTCGTCTTACCGGCACGGCGGACGTCGTGCTAGGAACGAAAGATCTGGGCGCGCTCTTTCCGGGAGTCCTCGACCCGTGTGATAGCAATGACCTGGTCGTCATATCTGAGATTGAGACCGATGCCGACGTGCGGCAGGAGTGCAGCTGATCTAGAGCGAACGCCGGAGTGCGGTAAGCCGCAGCCGAGAGGACTCGATGTTCCGTACTTCGCGACGCGAACGCTCACCGATTTCGGCTATCTCCGACGGCGTCTTCTGCGGAACGATAAGAGCGAGCACGTCCTCGGGCCCAATGCGTCGCCGTGAGCTTGAAGTTCCGGTCCCGAGAGGGCGCAATTGAGCCTGAACTCGCGGTTCGTACAGAAGAGCTAGCAGAGCGTACGGATCAATGGAGGGTTTGAACACACCGAACTCGGCGCTACACATGACGGTCGGATAGTCTTCTGCGATGACTGCCGCACGCAGCTTGGAAGGGTTCAGTAGCGAAACGAGGACGTCCCCGGCTGACGCCCACTGACCCGGAGTAGTGGGGTTGTAGTCCAAGGTCTCGTTCCAGCTCACGGTACCAAGTTGGTCGACATGAAGAATAGAGACGAAGGGCTCACGTTCACGGATTCGTCTCCTCAATCTGGGGGCCGCGCGAAGAATTTCGCCGAGCTCCATTCCGCCCTCGGCAAGTAGGCTCGCGCGACCCTCAATGGCCGCGGGATCCAGCCGGCTCGGGTCAACGCTAGCCAGCCCATCGCTCGGCACGGACGCTACGAGTGGTGCTCTCAGCAGTGTGTGGACCGCGGGCCCAAGAAGGGGGCGGCTGAATGTGGCACAGATTGACTTAGAGACAGCCTCCAATTCGCTACCCGCGGGATCGGCGACCGCCTTTCCCGCTTGCTTCAAGAATCCGACGTGATCCACTCGAGCAAGCACCGTGTGGGCGCGACGCGTTGATCTCTGAATGAAGACCGCGCTGGTTTTCGCCACCGTGCCGCTCAGAGCGAACGTTGGCGTCGGAAGGCTGATCGAGGCGACGACGGAGAAATCGGGCCGCGTCAGGAAGTCCGTAAATGTAGAGCCAGATAAAAGCCCGTCCGGCAGCACGATTCCCAGAACGCCCCCGTCCGCCAAAAGATCTAGGCAGCGGGCCAAACCGGCTAGTGCAGGGTCGATCGCGTTGCCTCGAACCGGCAGGAGTCGACGCGTGCGGACGATGCCTTCCGAGTCAGTGTATTTCCCTCCACCGAACGGGGGATTAGTGAGGATCAGCCTGAATGATCCCTCTACCCGGTCAAGGTGGGGGTCGGTCATCGAGTCGCGTACCGCCCAGGCGCGTGGGTGCTGAGCGCCGTAAAGCATCAGGTTGAGTGCGGTCTTCGCCACAGCAGTCGCTGATTGGTCAGCGCCGACAAGACCGTTCTCGAGCAGTTGTCTCAGTGCTTCTGAGTCGTCGGGCGTTCTGGCGGACGCCACGTCGAACGCCGCAACGAGGAAGCGTCCAGTGCCACAGAAGGGGTCAAGAACAACCGGGGAATGACCGTCCCATTTGTCCGTGGGGTCCGCAATCGAAAACGCAACCTCCGCCATCATTCGCGCGACTCCGCTTGGCGTCAGGAAGGTGCCCAAACCCCCCGCGTGATCGTATCGGCCGCTGAGGAAGGCGTCGAAAGCGGTTCCCATCGGGTCCCCGACTCGCGAGTCACCGCTTACCACGACGTCTACGATGGAAACGGCCTCCTGTAGCACCTCGGCGTTCATCAACCGAAACGGCTCGTCCAGTGGCCATAGGGGGTGGCCGCCTCCCTCCGCATCGCGAACGTGAAACTCGCTGCGGCTTAGGGCGTCGGTGAAAGCCCTCTTAGCGGCGGCTACCAGCGGCTCGCCTTCTATGCCGCCCTGGAAGAGGCGCGCGGCCAGACTCGTCGAGCCATGGTCCCCTTCACGCACTGCGACGAGGCGGAGGAAAAGCAGCTTTCCAACCTCCTCGATCGCGGCGTTCGTAGGCCGGACGCCGCCTTTCGTATAGAGGAGCTGGTGTAGGCGGTCGAACTGGGCTGCGAGCTCAAGTTCAGACTCGGACACGCTGCCCGCCGTGCCAAGAAGTGGGCGAGCGAAGGTCTCGGCGAGGGTCAAGGTGGATCCAATCGTTACAGCAATTTTAGGAGGCGCGCGGGGGTGTGTCAGCCGGGCCACCGATTGGTGCTCGCACGAGGAGCCTGCATCAGTGGCATCAGTTCGAAGTCTGTTTGTCTCGGCGGACACAGACCGCATTCCGGTGGCGACGATGACGTCGAGTATGCACACGCGCCTGAGGCTCAGCGGAGCATCACGAGGTGCGGGACGTGGCGCACGTGCTCTTCGATTTGATCAGCACCGACCTCTTGGCACGCTGAGGAAGACTGGGCGGTGCGGGGCGGGGCGTCTGATGGGGACCGTGTGGGTGGCGCGGGCTTTAGCGTTGCTCTACCAGACGTCCTCGTTCTGTGAGCGAGAACATGTGGATGTCGACGCGGTTGGCACCGACTTCGGTGACGGCAGCCCGGGCGAGTTCGATGGCGAAGTGGGCGCTGGCCGAGTTGCGCCGGTTGGTCTGTGCTCGCGTGATCCGGCACTCACGTGACAAGGTGAGGCGGGGGATACCGCCCACGATGAACGGGACCGTTCGTCGTTCAGGCAGAGGAGCAGCGTGGCCGCAGATCAGAACGTCCGTCGAGCGGCTCGCGCCCGAGCATCGCTGGAATATCTCGACGAGAACACCGTAGGCGAGCAATTCCTGCCTCTCAACGAGGTGTGGGCTGCAACACAGCAGCGAGTCCCGTTCTCTGATCACGAGGCCGAGCTCGTGCGCAAGGGTCGTCCCCGCGGGGAGAGCGACTGGCGCTGGTCCAGCGCGGACCTCGCTGCTGCTGGGTGGCTACGCAAGCATCCCGATGGGTCGGGGCAGTGGGCGATCACTGACGCCGGCAGACAGGCGCTTCGTGAGTTCGCGGGCGACGAGTTGCACGCGGAGGCGACGCGACGATACGCAGCAGGGCGCATTGAGTTGCAGTCGGCGGTCGCCGCGGCCCTCCCGACGACGTGGGTGTCGACCGACAATGCTCAGCGCAAGCTGCTCGAGGCTGCGCGCGTGTGGGTAGAAAGGTCGCTGCAGGCCGGCGAATCCGTCTTCAGTCCGGGCCGCGAGGTGTGGTCGTTGCAGACGGTTCAGCGCCTGCACACGGTGTGGACGACGAGCGAAAAGGTCGAGGGCAAGAACTTCGTCGAGAACGTCGCGCTACAGCTCGCTGACGAGAGCGATGATGTCAAATTGCTGATGGCCGAGGTGGTGGCGCTACAGATCCTCCCCATCTCAACTGCCATCGGCCACGCCAAGAAAACGGCGAAAGTCGAGGCGGTTCTCGCGCTCATGCAGCACAAGGTGTCGATCCCAACGCTTTTCGATGAGGCGTTCGGCGGTGGGTCATTTCACCCCGGATCCGGCATGCTCACCAATGTCAATCACGCGGTCACGATCATCATCAATCTGGCGAAAGCGTGGGTCGAGCTCGACGCCGATGATCAAGAGTCGACGCTGGCAGATCCGCTCCGCTGGCGGGATTTCGTCTTGGCGCTGGACGGCGACGGTTTCCCGACCCAGCGGTGGTCGTTGCTCTATCTCGTCCATCCTGGCTTCTTCGGCCCCATCGTTTCAGCTGATCACCGTCGGCGCGTCCGAGAAGCATTCATCGGCGAGATCGGGGGGAGCTTCTCCTCCGACGCCGATGCGGACCTTCAGCGCATCGCCATTGCTCTTCAGGTGAAGAAGCAGAAGCCGATCGATTTCTATCGGACGCCACTGCGGGAGCAGTGGCTGGATGTGCCGCAACTCGTGGACGAGCCGCATCACGTGGTCGTGGCACCGACCGATGAAGAGGACCGGGTCGAAACCGACCCACGCGGCTTCCGCCCAGCCGACATCGACACCGCAGCGTTGAGCGAGCGCCTCAAGCTCGACGAGGGTTGGATCGCTCGCGTCATCGATGCCCTGTACCGGCGGGGCCAGATCATCCTCTATGGCCCGCCGGGAACCGGTAAGACCTTCGTCGCGAAGGCGATCACGGAGGCACTCACCACCAAACCCGATGCGGCTCGACGAATTCAGTTCCATCCCTCATACACATACGAAGACTTCTTCGCGGGGTACCGCCCGCGCGAGAAGGACGGTCAGCTCGTCTTCGAACTGACCCAGGGGCCTTTGCGCCGCATCTCAGATGCAGCTCGGCGAGATCCCGATGTGACGCACGTCCTGATGATCGATGAGATCAATCGTGCGAACCTTTCGAAGGTCTTCGGCGAGCTTTACTACCTCCTCGAGTACCGGGACGAACCGATCGATTTGCTCTACGCCGGGTCGGGGACGGACGGCGGAGATACATTCTCGCTGCCACCGAACGTCGTGATCATCGGCACGATGAACACGGCTGATCGTTCGATTGCGCTCCTGGACTCGGCGATGCGTCGGCGTTTCTCGTTCTTCGAGCTCCATCCCGACGTTCCGCCGGTGGCCGGCATCCTGGATCGGTGGACGGCTGCGCACCCGCAGACCGTCGATATCTCTGCCCTCTACGCCGAGCTCAATTCGCGCATTCGCGACCGGGAGGACCGCATCGGCCCCAGTCATTTGCTGCGCACCGAGGATCTGAGTCGGCAGGCTCTTGATGCGATTTGGACGGAGAACTTGATGCCGCTGCTCGAGGAGCGTCATCTCGGAAGTGCTGTCGATGTTCATGCGACGTTCTCGTTGGAAGTTCTGCTGGAAAAGGTCACTCCCCCGGCGGCGCGCCCACGCGAGCAGGAAAGTGACAGCCAGGAGTCATCGGATAGGTGAGCGAATCACGTCCACGCGCCTTCATCACTGAAAAGGGTGAGAGCCTCGTCAAGCTCACGCTCGGCGAGGCGATGGAATTGCAGGAGATGCGGTTTTGTCGTGTGAGCCCGACAACGCAGTCCGGACTTTGGCGCGTCTCCGACGTGACGCGGGTGGGAACCGCGGTGGTGGGTGAAACGGTGCTGCACGTCGTGCCCAAGACGCCATTGCAGAACCTCGTCTACATGGCGTCGGCAGGGTATCGACACATCAGCGTCGGACAACACCTCGTGGATCACGACGGGGAGCGAGCCTTCCCCGCGGCTCTCGCCCGTGCATTCCTTTTAGAGGTGCAACGCGCCACGCGTCGAGGTCTGGTGAAGGGTTACGAAGAGACGCACGAGTCCGCTTCCGTCATTCGGGGTCGGTGGGATGTGTCGCGACAGCTAGCCGTCCGCCCGGGGCTGCCACTCCCTCTCGAGATCGACTACGACCATTTCAGTGAGGATGTGCCGGCCAATCGCATCCTGCACACCGCCATTCGTGTGCTTCGAGCCGTAGATCTCCCGCGTGGCGTCGAGTCGGTCCGAACGCAGCTCGAGATGGATTTCCTTGAGACCGGTCTGGTGCCTCGCGGGATGCCACTGCCGACTGTCGTGATCACCAGATTGACCGAGCACCTCGGGCCCGCTCTCATGCTCGCCCGGCTGATTCTCGAGGCGGTGTCGTGGACGCACCGTGAAGGCGTCCGACGGGGCGGGACATTTCTGCTGAACATGGCCACCGTGTTCGAATCGTTCGTCGCGGAACGTTTGCGTGCGCTCCTGGAGCCGAAGGGTCTTCGGGTTACCCCGCAGGACAGAAGATGGTGGCTCGACACGGAGCGCGTGGTTGCTCTTCGTCCGGACATGGTCGTCGAGACCGATGTGCCGACGAGCGTGGCCGACACGAAGTACAAGGTGCTCACTGATGGGAGCGGTGGTCCGCCTAGCGGTGACATCTACCAGATGGTCGCTTACGCGCTTGCTCTGAACGTGCGAACCGCGCACCTCATCTACGTCTCAGGTGACGTGGGCTCTCAGGTCATTCGCATCCCCTCGGCGCAAGTCGACGTTCACGTGCATGCGGTGAGCCTCGCCGGAGGCATCGACGATCTCGAGGCCGAGATGGCTCGGCTGGCGAAGGCTATCGCTCCGCGTGAATAGGCGGTGGATCTCAGCAGAGGAACGCTGGACGGACGCTATTGGTGCGGGGACGATGAAGGCAGACGTGCGAGGGCGCGCGTCTCGTCGAGAGGATCCAGTATGGCTCAGCCGTTGCGTTACGCGATCAACGTCACCCTCGACGGTTGCTGCTCGCACGAAGAGGGTCTCCCGCCGGATGCCGAGTCCATGGCGTTCTGGACCGACGAGCTGCGCCGCTCCGACACGCTCCTCTACGGGCGAGTCACGTACGAGCTGATGGAGGGTGCGTGGCGCCGACCGGATTCGGGGGAGTGGCCCGACTGGATGGATGCCAGCGAGGTGGCGTTCGCGGAGGTGATGGATCCGATGCGGAAGGTCGTGGTATCCGCGACTCTGGACGCCGTCGACTGGAACGCTGAGCTGGTCAGCGGCGACGTGGTCGAGGCGGTCCGGCGGCTCAAGGAGCAGCCGGGGAGGGGAATCTCACTCGGCGGCGTGAAGCTTCCGGTGACGCTCGCGGCGCAGGGGCTCATTGACGAGTTCACGTTCGTCGTGCACCCGGTGGTCGCCGGACGCGGTCCGCGCCTCCTTGAGGGGGTCGACCTGAAGCTCGAGCCGGTCGAGCGAAGTGAGTTCCGATCGGGCGCGATGGTGCAGCGCTACCGGTCCGTCGCATAGGGAGCGCCGCGCGAACTGGTCACGCGCGGCGCTCCTGCCACTGGCAGTTGTGTGCAGCCACAGGCGGTTTGAGCGCCGTGCGCGTCGGTCCTGTGGGCCGATGACTAGTTGACATCTTCGACTTCGGCACCTTGCTCGTCTCACTCCCAGCGGGGAAGGAGGTAGTCGGCAATGCCACCGGCGGGCGAACTGGACCGCGCAGACGCTTTGACATCAATCAGAGAATGAGGGGTTCGCGGTCCGCCTGACGAGGAGGTCGCGCAGCTTCTGCAAGTCGAGGAGAGCTGTGTCGCGGAGCGCGTCGCCCAGGCGAACAGATCCGAGTCGATCGTGTACGGATAGGCGAGCGAGCGACACCGCTTTCGTTGCTGCGAGGGAATCTCGCATCGAGTCGTACAAGGCTCGCTGCTTCCAGCGCGGTGATCCTTCTCCATCGAGAACACCGCGGTACCCAGCTGAACCGAATTGCGCGGCTGATCCCGTGTTCGTCCAGAATCCGCCCCCTGAGTGACGCTTCAGGGCAACAGGCTCATACTCGGCGCACTGGCGCAGGTAATCCGCTCGCCATGGCAGATGGGCACTCCACTCCGCTCGAAGTGTCTCTGCTCGGTACCTGTTGAAGTGTTGTTCTTCGTCGAGCTCGACGATGAGTCCACTCGTCGCCTGAATATCCCAGCCCAAGGGTCGAAGGATGGGTGCTTCGAGCACTCCACCAAGCTGCTTATAGTTCGCAATCGCCCACGACGCGGCGGGCTCCGGAAGCCCTGGGAAGCGGGGGGCTGGTGATGTCCCACCGAGTTTGAGGCCGAGCAATTCAAGTGCGGAGGCGAGAGCATTTTGTCGTTCAAGTCGTGCCATGCTGCCGACTCTTACACGTGCCCGGCGGTGGCGGAAGTTGAACCTCCATGTACCTCGAGTGCCCTTTCATGTGCGTGTTGTTGGCCCGCTTCGAGAGGGGCCGATCGAGGGTCCACTGCAGAGGAAGTCGCTGGCTCCATTGCTGTTCGCCGATCACGAATGTCGGTGGCTCGGGGCATACTCGCGACATGGTTTCCTACTCTGACCTGACCGACAGAGCCGCCGTGCACTGGGCGGTATCCGAATTCGATCGGCTCGGTCGTGATGCGTTCCTCGAGCGTTTCGGCTTTGGCGTGGCGCGCGAGTACTTCCTCGTCGTCAACGGCTTCCTCTACGACTCGAAGGCGATCTTCGCTGCGGCGTACGAGCGTCAACACGGCGTTCCCGTTTCCAGCAAAGAGATCAGCGGGGGCAAGGGCGGGGCGGCAGGTCGACTGGTCCAGCTTGGTTTCGAGGTGCAGGGCAACCCCGTGCAGCAAAGCAGACCCGCGTCTCGCCCACCGACTACTTGCAACGAGCATTTTGTGGAGATTCCGGCGGCGGGGTCCTGTCCCTACTGCTGAACACATGACTTGTGCGCACAAGATGAATTGAAAGGGCCCCGCGCGATCAGATCGCGCGAGGCCCTGGCATCCGGAATCTCAGCCCTGGAGGAACGGGTAGTCCGTGTACCCGCGCTCGTCCGGCCCGTAGACGGAGGCCTGGTCGACCTCGTTCTCGTCGGCGTTCTGCTCCCAGCGGGTGACGAGGTCGGGGTTGGCGATCGCCGGACGGCCGACGGCGACCAGGTCGGCGATGCCCTCGTCGACGGCGGTGACAGCCTCTTCGCGTGTGGTCATCTTCGAGAAGCCGGAGTTGACGATGAAGGTTCCGCCGAAGGCGCGGCGCAGGTCCTGGATGAGGTCGCTGGCGGGGTCGGCGTGCAGCACGCTGACGTAGGCCAGGCCCAGCGGGGCGAGGCCGGCGATGAGGGCTTCGTAGGTGGCGCGGGTCTCGGCGTCGTCCTTCTCCCAGACGTCCTGGATGTTGTGAGCGGGGGAGATGCGGATGCCGACGCGGTCGGCGCCGACCTCGGCGACGACGGCCTGGGCGACCTCGATGACGAAGCGGGCGCGGGCCTCGGGCGATCCGCCGTAGCCGTCGGTGCGCTGGTTGGAGGCGGGGGAGAGGAACTCGTGCAGCAGGTATCCGTTCGCCGAGTGCAGCTCGACGCCGTCGATGCCGGCATCCACGGCCCGACGGGCGGCCTTCACGAACTCGTCGCGGACGGTCGCGAGCTCCTCGGTCTCGAGGGCGTGGGGCACCGGGTAGGCGACCTTCGAACCGTCGGCGAGGCGGGTGTCGCCCTCGATCGCGATCGCCGAGGGGGCGACGATGCGGTCGGTGCCGGTGATGTCGGTGTGGGTGACGCGCCCGCCGTTCATGAGCTGCATGAACACCACTCCGCCTTCGGCGTGCACGGCATCCGCGACCTTCGCCCAGCCGACGGCCTGCTCGTCGGTGACGATTCCGGGCTGGCCGGGGTACGCCTTCGACTCGGCGCTCGGGAACACGCCCTCGGTGACGAGGAGGCCGATGCCGGCGCGCTGCTCGTAGTACTTCGCGACGATCGGGCCGGGAACGCCGTCGGCGCTCGCGCGCAGGCGGGTCATGGGGGCGAGCGACACGCGGTTGCGCACACCGATGCTGCCGACGGTGGTGGGGCTGAACAGGCTCACGAGAAGTCCTTTCGTGGGGGTCAAAGGGCCACGCGAACGTAACGGAGCGCGGCGACGACCTATTCCACGGGATGCACATGTGTGCAGCGGCGGGTTGACGCGGGCTGCCGCCAGGTGCTGGCATCCACACGTGGGGCTGGCTAGCGTGGCCTTTCGTCCATGAAGCAGCGCGGGGGGAACGGATGCTGATGTCTATCGCGATCGCACGAGTCGGAGCCGAACGGTGATGGCGCGCGCGCCTTGGAACCGGCCCGGAGAGTCGGCGCAGGTCCGCCGGCTGCGCATCGTCTTGTTCTGGACCATGGTCGTGCTCGTGGTCGTCTTCGTGGCGACCCTGGTGCACTTCGTCGTGCGGTCGGCCGAGATCGCCGGGCTCTGACGCGACGGCTCAGGGGAAGACGAGCACGTCGCCGGGTTCGAGCCAGGTCTCTCCGGGAACGACGGGTTCGCCGTTGCGGGTCAGCTCGGCGGGGTCGATCGAGAAGCGCTCGCCGATGGCATCCAGGGAGTCATCCCGGGCGACCACGTAGGACGTCACCCGGCGATCGACTCCCGACACGACCGGCCACCCGTCGGCTCCGGGAGCGCGACCGCGGTCGGCGCCCGGAAGGGGCGCGGGCATGATCCCGAACCGATTGGGGTGCGCGGGGTCGTAATCGTGCTGCGCCGGATCGTAGTAGTAGACGTTCATTGGGAGCACGTCGCCGGGCTCGCCGATGAGCGACCGGAAATTGTTCGGGCAGCCCTCGGTGCCCTGGCACTCGAACCCGTCGGGGTAGATGATCCACGGACCCGACGCCTTCGCCCACTCGGGCAGTTCGGGGATCTCGGGCACGGTCGTGCGCACCGAGGGCGCATCCCCCGCGGGTCCCACGACCGCGACCGAAGGAGCTTCGGGCTCCTCGGCATCCGTCCCCGTGAACGCCGGGATCACCAGGGCGACCAGCCCCGCGACGACGAGGGCGGAGGCGGCGAAGGTGATCGTTGCGGCGCGTCCCATCCGTTCAGGCTGACACGGCCGCTCTGTGCGGGGCGAGCCGAGGCGGGAGGTGTGCGCGAATCGGCCGCGCGGGGTGGATGGGGGGCGGATGCCGCGTCGTCACGTAGCCCGTTCTTCTCGCCCGGTAAGGTTCGAGGCTGAACGCCTCGCGATATGACACCGCTTGTGCATCTTTCGCTGGTCGGTGGTTTGAGACCCTCTGTCGGCCGGCGGAACTACCCCGTCGTGGAAAGGGCTGACCTACGCGATTCAAGAGAGAATCAGGGCCCCGGCTCGCTCCCCGTCTCGCCCTCGCGCGCAGATGGTCTGTCACGTTCCGCGGGCTCGTGGCTGTCAGCGGTTCGTGCATCGTGTAGCCGATTCCAGAACGGAACGAAGGCCAAGCGGAGAACGAACCACCAGCAATAAATTGCGTGCACGGATCTGACCGAGTCGTCGCTCACGAGCCCGTGAGCAAAATTGTTCCGCAGATTCGGTCCGATAGGGCCGCAGAATAGCGCCCGGATCTCGAATGCAATGTCCTCCCCGAAAATCTCGGATACGGACTCGCGGCCCATCAAGGCGGTGAGACCGATCTCCTGCTCCACGCCGCGGTCTATTGTGCTGGTCTGCTGTCCGGCATTGCGCAGGTGCAGTCTCACCATGTTCTCGATCTGCGGAGCGAGTAGTTGCGCGGAGGTGAGGAAGTCACCGTCATACCCGTAGTACAACGCTTGCGCTATGAGCAGTTCTCTGTCCGACGGGATTATCGAGCTCCCACGCATGATTGCGACAAAGTCTCCGAGCATCAAGCGATGTTCGTTGCTGAGCGCCATCCACGCAGGTGCGAGCATCCCCTGAACCATCAAGGAGACTTTGATCTCGTAAGCCTGAATCATTTGCCGCCAGGTCGCCGGATCTTCACCATAGATTGGCTCACCACCTTGCCCGCCTGACCGGTGCACTACCCGGCCGTCGCTTGCAAAGTGGACATTCGAGAAGAGAGTTTGGAGAGGATGCTCCGCAAGTATCTTCTCGGCTCGGTCGCGCTCGTCCTGCAGTGAGCTGAAGGAGGACAAGTCGACGAACGCCCTCAGCGCTTCGAGGGCAGGTTTGCCGCTCACAGCCGCAACACTGTGATCTCGCGCCTCCGATAGGTCAACCGACTCTGATTCGAGCACACCCATCGTTCCAAGAGTTGCCGCGCCGGCTGCCCGTATACGTCTCCCTAACTCCGTCGTCAGTGCGGACACTCCGAGTTTCTCACGTTGCTTCCGAGGGATCATTCGGAGCGCTTTCATCGCTCGTTCGTACAGGTACGCGGACCGCGGATGTGAATCGCTATCCGGCCCAAGGCTGAGACCTTCGGCCTCCGCGATCAGACTGTTCACAACGGCTAGACGGTCAACCGAGACCTCATCTGAGTTCCCGGCGACTCCATGCCACCTAGCAGCGCGTTCGCGATAGCTGCGCGCGGGCTCCAATTCTGCTGACGAAGCAAGATTGCGCATCCGCGCAGCTAACGCACCCGCCCGATCGCGTGCGAGACCATGTTTGTCGAGCAAGTCCGCAACTGGCCCGGGAAACTCCGCAAGGTCCGCGGTCAACGCGTGATCAATGAGGATTTGCGTCAATTTTTGGAGGCTCGCTGCCATCGGCTTTCCACCGCGCCGCCCCACCAGAAGCGCTCGATCCCACATATCGCGGTCCCGCATCCACCTCTCGCCGCCGAGAGTTGCCTCGATGACGGCCCCCATTTCGGCTTGATACCAACGGGCGCGATCTGCGCCCGTCAAGCTTCGAATGGCGAGCACGTCATACACTCGCGCGCGCAGCAAGTGGTCGGGCAGCGCGTCCGAGACAACTACCAGTACCTCGATTTGTACGTCTGTCAAGTCACTCGGTATCGCTGTGCGGCCTTCGACCATGGTGAGCATCGGCTCATATGGGGCCGACCAGTCGTCGGCTCTTGGGCTGAATGACGCCACCTGACTGAGCAAGCTGGCCAGCTCCACAACATCAGCTGAGCCCCCGTTATCCCGGGCCGCGCGGAGCCGAAGCCACAAGGAAGGAAGCCGGTCTTCATCTTGCGTCGGAGATGCTCGGAACACTTTGGAGGCTTCCAGGTCACGCAGTGCTGCTAGCCATCGGTCCGAAAACCCGTTACTCACTTCGCCCGCGTCGGTCACACTCAGCAAGCTACTGCTCACCCCCGACACGCGCTGCAACCCTCTACTGCCGATCGTTGCCGATGCTCCCGTGAGTAGTCATTCACGGCCGGGGCACGGCGCCTTGCGGGCTACTTCAAAGAGCGCAGGACCAGACCCACCACAGCGTCATCCGTCGTCTTGCTTGGTTCCTCAACATTGCTATCGAGATATATGCCAGGGGAGCGCATCGCGAACCGCCCCCTCAGCCCCGTACACCCGCACGCTCGCCGCGCCGCCGGAGCCCGGGTCGCTGCCGGCGTCCAGGCCTCCGTCGGATCCCACGATGACGAGGTTGGCGTGGCCGACGAGCTCGTCGGCATCCGGAGTCTCGATGAGGTGCAGATGCGTCGCCTCGAGCGACGCCCTCTTTCAGCCGACAGTTCATCGACCGCTAGATCACCCGCCTCACGGGGCGCGGATCGCCATACGCTGGTGCCCCACCCACCCACCGGAGGATCCGCGATGACCGAGAACCCCCTCGCCCACCGCCTCGACTACACGCTCGACGAGCTCGATGACGCGGCCCTCGCGGCATCCCCCCTCGCGCTCTTCCAGCGGTGGCTGACGGATGCCGCGGACCTTCCCGAACCGAACGCGATGGTCGTGTCGACGGTGGATGCCGAAGCCCGGCCCACCTCGCGGACGGTGCTGCTGCGCGGGGTCGACGACGACGGTGCGCTGTGGTTCTTCACGAACCGGGATTCGCGGAAGGGGCAGGCGCTGGCGGGGAATCCGGCGGTGTCGATCCTCTTCCCCTGGTACGCGCTGCAGCGGCAGGTGATCGTGCTCGGCACGGCGATGCCCCTCCCCGCTGAGCGGGACGACGCGTACTTCGCCTCGCGACCGCGCGGATCCCAGCTGTCGGCCTGGGCGAGCCACCAGTCGGAGCCCGTGGCATCCCGTGCCGCCCTCGAGGAGCAGATGGCCGAGGTGGCCGCCCGCTTCGGCGACGACCAGCCGGTGCCGCGGCCGCCGCACTGGGGCGGGTACCGGGTGGAGCCGCGCGAGATCGAGTTCTGGCAGGGGCGCCCGTCGCGGTTGCACGACCGGATCGTGTTCGTGCGGGACGGCGACGGGTGGGCGGGGGTGCGGCGGCAGCCGTGAGGCGTCGCCGCGGTGACGCTCGACGGTTGCCGCGCGGTGCGGTGCTGTCGCGAGATCACACGATCGGCGCGAGATCATGCGCTCTGCTGACGTCGTAAGGGGTGCGTTCGCGCCGATCGTGTGATCTCGGCGGGCGTGAGCCGTCGCTGTCCAGCCTCCGTGCCACTCCCGCGGAGGATGCGACACTGGCCGAGACACTGCGAGCGAGGGGCACGGAACCATGGCGAAGAAGAACGTGGACGCGCGCCAGCTCGACGACAAGGCCTTCGTCGAGGCGTCGTCGGAGGCGAAGTCGCGGTACGGGCGGTTCAACCTCGCGATCGTGGGCGCCTCGGGCGTGGGCAAATCCTCGCTCGTCAACGCGGTGTTCGGGCGCGACTGGGCCAAGGTCGGGCGGGGGCTGCCGGTCACGCGGGGCGTGCACTTCTACAGCGACGACTCGCTCGGCATCTGGGACGTCGAGGGGTTCGAGATCGGCTCACCCGTCCCGCCCGACCAGCAGTTGCGCTCCCACCTCGACGCGATCGCCGCCCACCCCGGCGACCACCAGATCTCGGTCGTCTGGTACTGCGTGCGGGCCGCCGACGACCGGCTCACCCCGGCTGACATCGCCATGATCCGCGAGCTCGACGCGCGGGGGCTGCCGGTGATCCTCGTGCTGACCAAGGTCGACTGGATCAAGAACCCCATCACCGGGCACCAGGGCGTCGCGAAAGACCTGCAGGCCTTCGTCGACTGGCTGAACGACCCAATCGACCCGGCGACGGGAGAGCGCATCCGCATCCCGTACCGACAGGTCATCCTCACGTCCACGCGCGACCGGCACGGGAAGGGCAAGGGGCACGGCCTCGGTGACCTTGTCGCGCAGACCCTCGAGCTCGCCCCCGAGCGCGACAAGGACGCCTTTCGCATCGCACAGCGACTCAACCTCCCGTGGAAGAGGGAGATGGCGCGGCCGATCATCGCCGCGGCGTCCGCAGCGGCCGCGGGCGCGGCATCCGTTCCGCTTCCTGTCTCGGATGCTGTCACGCTGGCGCCGATCCAGCTGACGATGATGGGACGCATCGCCGCGATCTACGACCTCGAGGTCAAGACGATGCTCTCGGCCGGAGCCCTCGCCCAGTTCGGGGTGCAGGTGGCCGGACGCGCGCTCGCCACGAGCTTCTTGAAGCTCATCCCGGGCGCGGGAGTCGTCGTGAACGCCGCGGTGGCCGCCGCGCTGACGGCGGCGACGGGGGAGAGCTGGCTCAAGATCTGCGAACTGCTGCACACCGGCAAGATCGACGTGCGCAAGCTCGACCAGGAGTGGGCGAAGTACGCGCCGAGCTTCATGGACGTCGCGCGCAAGATGGTCGAGCGGCGGGTGGGGCGGAAGTAGCGCCTCGCGCCGAGCAGCGGCACGCAGGGCGAGCGGCGGACGGATGCCGCTTGCGCGACTCCCGACGGATCTCGGCATCCGCCAGCACGGCCCTCGCCGCCGCCCCGCGTGAAACCCTGGAACCACCATGACCGACACCACCCCCGCCGACCGCCTGCGCGCCGCCCTCACGCACTCCGACGCGTCCGCACGACTGCAGGCCGCGCTCGCCGCGGGAACGCGGCCCGACGACAGCTACATCGCCGAGCTCGTCGCCCGGTGCGCGGTCGAGCCCGACTTCTTCGTGCGCGACATGCTCACGTGGGCGCTCACGCGGCACGATGCGACGCGGGCGGTCGCGGAACTGCTGCCGGAGGTGGCATCCGAGGTGCCCCAGGCGCGAAGCCAGGCCCTGCACACGCTGTCGAAGATCGGCGACCCGGCCGCCTTCGCCGTGATCACGCCGGCGGTGCTGCGCGACCGGCACCCCGAGGTGGCGCGGGCGGCGTGGCGCACGGCATCCGGGCTCGTTCCCGACGACGCGCACGAAGTGCTCGCCGACGAGCTCGCCACCCAGTTCGGACGCGGCGACCACGACACCCAACGGAGCCTGAGCCGTGCGTTCGCGGCGATCGGACACCGCGCCGAAGCCGCCGTCGAGCGGGCGGCGGCCTCGCCCTACGACGTCGTGAGCGCGCACGCGCGGGCGACGGCGATCGTCATGGACGACCCCGACACCGAGTTCGCCGAAGCCGTCGTCGAAGCGCGGCGCGTGGTGGCCCAGCGGGCATTGCCCGACGAGGACTGACCGCGCCTCAGCCCCGGTGCACCTCGACGGCCCGCGACAGCAGGTGCACGAGGAACGCTCCCATCAGCAGCACCGGCGCGACCCCGATCATCGACATCAGCGACGAACCGGTGTCGGTCGACGACGTCGCGAACGCCACGACGAAGCCCACGACCACGCCGAGCGCTGCGACGGCGAGAGCGGTCGCTCGCGTCGCGGGCGAGGCGCGGTGCACGGCGACGACCATCAACGCCGCGAGCACGATCATCGTCGCGGCGGCCACCACGAAGAGCGGGAATCCGCCGCTGATCGCGACGAACCCCACCGCGCCGCCGACGAACAGCACGGCCACGACGTACGCGAAGATCCGTGCGCGCCGCGCCCGCGTCTCGGGCGGCAGCTCGCGCAGATGTCCCGTGCTCATCGGCATCCCCCGTTCCCACCCGGCGGGCGGAACCGCCAGGCTACCCCCGCGACACCGCGCTCGCGCGCGCCGTCAGCGCCGGGATCAGCACCGGAGTCGCGTCGCGGTAGGCGCGGTAGTCGGCGCGATCGCCCCACTTCTCGTCGGCGCGCTTCTCGAGCAGCGGGATGCCGCTGACCCGCGTGAGCAACAGGATGACGAACAGCGGCGACAGCACCGCCACCCACTGCCAGCCCTGCAGCACGGGAGCGGCGACGAGGAAGACGCCGACCCAGACGAGGATCTCGCCGAAGTAGTTGGGGTGGCGGGAGCGCGACCACAGCCCCGTGCGGATGAACTCGCCCTTGTTCGCCGGGTCGGCGCGGAACGCCTGCTTCTGCAGGTCGGCGACGACCTCGAACACCATGCCGGCGATCCACACGACGATGCCCGCGATCGCGAAACCGTCGAGAGACGGACGGGCGGCGGCATCCGCGCTCATCGCGATCCACGCGGCCGACGCGGTCAGCGACACCCAGAGCCCCTGGATCGCCCACACCTGCAGGAAACGCAGCGGCTTCGTCTTGATCTCGTCGAACCGGCCGTCGGAACCCGCGCGGTGCACGCGCGCGAACAGGAACGAGCCCAGGCGCGCCGCCCACACGATCACCATCGCGGCGAGGATCCACCCCCGCGCGTCCTGCTGGGGTGCGAGCAGGGCCACCGCCACCGAGACGGCGATGAACGTCGCGCTGCCGGTGAGGTCGAAGAACCGCTCGGTGCGGCGCAGCGCCGAGGGGATGAACACGAGGAACTGGATCGCGTACGCCGCGATCACGGCGACGGCGAACACGGGGACCCCTCCCACCCGCGCGCCCGAGAAGCTCCCGGCGACGGCGAGACCGACGCCGATCAGCACGGCGACGATCACGGCGATCAGCGCCGAGCGGTTCTGTTTCGCGGGCGAGCCCGAGGACGAGGGGACGGGGGCGGTCATGACGGGGCTCCTCGGTACAGGGACTCGATGGTGTCGGCCGCGCGGTCGACCACCACGCGGCGCTTGATCTTCAGGGTCGGGGTGACGAGCTCGCGGTCGTCGAGGTCGGCGACGACCAGCTCGAAGCGCCGCACCTGCTCGCTGCGCGCGACGAGTGCGTTCGCGGCATCCACGGCCCGCTGCAGGTGCGCGTGCAGCCGCGGCTCGTCCACGGCGCGCAGACCGTCGGGCGTCCGCGCATCGAAGGGCAGACCGGCGGATGCCGCCCACGCGGCCGCCTGCTCGGCATCCAGGATCAACAGGGCACTGAGGTACGGCTTGCCCTCGCCGACCACGACGGCGTGGTGCACGAGCGGGTCGGCCTCGACGGCGGACTCCCACCGCACCGGGACGACGGTCTTGCCGTTCGAGGTCACGATGACGTCTTTGAGGCGGCCCTCGAGCACGAGCCGGCCGGCGTCGTCGAGGCGGCCGAGGTCGCCGGTGCGGAAGAAGCCGTCGACGAACGCCTCGCCGTCGTGCTTCGGATCGCGGTACCCGGCGAAGACGCCGACGCCGCGCGCGAGCACCTCGCCCTCGTCGCTGATGCGCACGGTCGACCCCGGCAGCGGAAGGCCCACGGTGCCCGAGGCGATGCGACCGGGGAGGTTGCCGGTGAGCGGAGCGGTGGTCTCGGTGAGGCCGTAGCCCTCGATGACCGGGACGCCGAGTCCGCGGAAGAACAGCGACAGCTCGCCGTCGAGGGTCGCGCCACCCGAGAGCATGTAGTCGACGCGACCGCCCATGACCGCGCGCAGGCGCCGGTAGAATAGGGCATCGAAGACCGCGTGACGCACGCGGTGCCCGAGCGGGGCGCGGCGCGGGGTGCCGGCATCCTGGAGCTCGGCGAGACGCCCGGCGGCGATCGCCGTGGAACGGGCTCGCCCCCACACGCCCGACAGCCCCTTCGCCGCGGCCTTGTCACCGGCCGCGGCCTGGATCTTCTGCAGCACGCGCGGGACGACGACGAGGAACGTCGGCCGTAGCGTCGCGAGCGTCGGCACGACCGCGGCCGGGTCGGCCAGGTGCGCGATGCGCATGCCGCTCGCGATGCAGATCAGCTGCAGGCCGCGCGCGAGCACGTGCGCGAGGGGAAGGAAGATGATCGTGTTGCCCGCCGGGTGCACCACCTCGCGGTAGGCGGCGGCGATGTTGAGCACCTGCCCGAGGAAGTTCGCGTGCGTCAGCACGGCGCCCTTCGGCTCGCCGGTGGTGCCCGAGGTGTAGACGATCGTCGCGGGATCGTCGTGCCCGGCGCGGGTGCGGCGGTGCTCGAGCTCCTCGTCGGAGACGGCGGCCCCGCGGCCGGCGAGGGCGGCGAGATCGTCCATGCCCCACACGCCCACGGCGTCGTCGGCGGATGCCAGGGCGTCGGTGAGCAGCGCGACGTGGGCGTCCGCACCGCCGACGCCCACGCGGATGCGCGCGTCGGCGACGATCGCCTCGACCTGGGATGCCGACGACGACTCGTACACCGGGACCACGACGCCGCCGGCGAACCAAGTGGCGAGGTCGGCCACCGCCCACTCGTAGCGGGTGGGCGCCATGATCGCGACCGCGTCGCCGGGGGCGAGCCCCACCGCGACGAGGCCCTTCGCGAGGGCGCGCACCTCGTCGAGGAAAGCGGCGGTGGTGACGGGGGTCCAGGCGTTCGAGCCCGCAGAGCCGCTGGGCGGGACCTCGAACGCGACGTGGTCCGGGGCCTCCGCCGCGCGACGCACCAGTAGGTCGGTGACGTTGGCGTACGCGTCGAGCGACGCCAGAGCGGGGGTGTGCGACTCGCGCATCTCGTCCTTCCGGGGCGGATCGTGCGGGGCGGGAGCTCCGCGGTGCGCGGTGTGCGTCACCGATGAATCTATTCGGAAGGGGTGCGCGATCGGATGGGGCGCGGCGGTCGGGCGTGGCGGGGTGGCGGCGCCCGGACGACGGCGAAGGGCCCGCACCGGTTTGTTGCCGAAGCCAACGAAAGTCTTGCGCTCCCGACTGCCGTCGTTTACCGTGGCTGTCGAAGCGCTTCTCGGAAGCGCTTCGACACAGCAACGAAGGAGTCGCTATGGCCAAGATCGACGAGGTCGCCCGTGCCGCGGGCGTGTCGATCAGCACCGTCTCGTACGCCCTGAGCGGTAAGCGCCCGGTCTCCGCCGAGACCCGGCGGCGCATTCAGCGGGCGGTGCACGAGTTGGGCTACAGCCCCAACGCCGGTGCGCGCATGCTGGCCGGCAGTCAGACGAACATCTTCGCGCTGTCCGAGCCGCTCCGCGCCGATTCGCACGCACCGAGCCACATGTCGTTCATGCACGCCATGACCGTCGCCGCTCGGCGCAAGGAGTACGACATGCTGCTCCTCACCGACGAAGACGCCTCGGCCGGCATGAAGAGGGTTGCCGCGAGCGGCCTCGTCGACGCGATCCTCGTGCTCGACGTCGCCCCCGACGACGCGCGGGTCGAGATCGCCCGGGCGAGCGCGACCCCGACGATCTTCGTCGGCATCCCGAACGACGACGAGGGACTCGTGTGCGTCGACCTCGACTTCGAGCGCGCCTCGATCGACGCGGTTGATCGCCTCGCCGACGCCGGTCACCGCGCGGTCGGTCTCATCGGCGGATCCGAACGGGCCTACGAGAAGTCGAACTTCCCTGCGCGCGTGCGCGCCGCGGTGAGGCAGCGCGCGACCGAGCGCGGGCTGACCGCCGAAGTCGTGGCATCCGGAGCGGTGGTCATCGATCGTCACGACGTGCGCCGCTCCGTGCGCCGGTTCGTGGACTCCGGAGTGACGGGGATCGTCCTGCACGCGCCGGAGGAGGTGCTGCAGGTCGTGCTCGCCGAGCTCGCGGCGCTCGGAAAGAGCGTCCCCTCCGACGTCTCGATCGTGTCTGTCGGCAGCAGCTTCGACACCGACGCTCAACCCACTCCGATCGACTCGATCCCGCTCGTGCCGCAGAGCTCGTGCGAGCTCGCCGTCGACCTGGCCATCGAGCTCATCGCCGGCCGCCCCGTGGCATCCGGCCTCCACCTCATCGCCCCCACCTATCTGGATCGCGGCTCCGTGGCCGCGCCTCCTTCCTCCTGAATCCCATCCACAACCGCACACCCGTCTCGTCGCCCAACATCGAAGCGCTTCGACAGTCTTCGACACCGGCGGGACACCGCCACCGCTAGCGGACACCGACGACCCAGCGGACACAGTGAAAGGAGTGCCGACGATGGCACGCACCCCCGCACAACGACGCGCGACCCGAACCTTCGCGGCCATCGGCTCGATCGCCGTCGCCGCCCTCACCCTCGCCGGATGCAGCGGCGGAGGAGGCGACTCCGGCTCCGCCGACGGAGAGGGCAAGACCCTCACCCTGTGGCACTACGAGGGAGCCGACAGCGCGATGGCGAAAGCCTGGAACGCCGCCATCCCGATCTTCGAGGAGAAGACCGGAGCCACGGTGAAGGTCGAGGAGAAGTCGTTCGAGCAGATCCAGAAGACCGCGAGCCAGGTGCTGGACACCGACGCCGCCCCCGATCTCATGGAGTTCAACAAGGGCAACGCCACGGCCGGCTTCCTCGCGAGTACCGGACTCATCGCCGACATCAGCGACGCGGTCACCGAGTACGGGTGGGACGCCAAGCTCGCCCCCTCGCTGCAGACCACGGCGAAGTACTCCTCCGACGGCGTGATGGGCGGCGACACCTGGTACGGCGTGCCCAACTACGGCGAGTTCGTCGGCGTCTACTACAACCTCGACGCCTTCGCGGCGGCCGGCCTCGAGGTGCCCACCACCTACGACGAGTTCGTGAAGGTGCTCGACGCGTTCGTGGCGAAGGGCATCACCCCTCTCGCCGAGGCGGGTGCCGAATACCCGCTCGGCCAGCTCTGGTACCAGCTCGCGCTCACCAAGGCCGACCGCTCCTGGGTCGACGACTACCAGCTGTACAAGAACCCCGTCGACTGGAACGGCCCCGAGGTCGACTACGCCTCGCAGACCCTCTCCGACTACGTCGCCAAGGGCTACATCGCCAAGGACGTCTCGTCGGTGAAGGCCGAGGACGCGGGCGTCTCGTTCATCAACGGCTCGTCGCCGATCTTCGTGTCGGGGTCGTGGTGGTACGGCCGCTTCGCCGAGGAGGCCGGGTTCGACTGGTCGCTCGCGGCCTTCCCGGGCTCGAAGCTGTCGCTGGGATCGTCGGGCAACCTGTGGGTGGTTCCCGAGCGCTCGAAGAACCACGATCTCGCGTACGAGTTCATCGACATCACGATGAGCCCCGAGATCCAGGCGATCATCGGCAACAACGGCGGCGTTCCGGTCGCAGCCGACACCGCCGACATCACGGATGCCAAGAGCAAGGAGCTCATCGACGCCTTCAACGGCGTCCTGGCCGACGACGGACTCTCGTTCTACCCCGACTGGCCCGCGCCCGGCTTCTACGACGTCCTCGTGCAGGAGCTGCAGGGGCTCGTGACCGGCACTCAGGATGCCGCGACCACCAACGCCAACCTCGGCGCGAAGTACGACGACGGGACGGCGGACTTCCGCTGACCCGCGACGGGGGCGGCCGAAAGGCCGCCCCCGTCCCCTCGACCTGGAGATCGCTCATGGCTCTTCTGACCCGCCCGGCGAAGGTGGCGCTGCCACCCGATCAGCCGGCCATCCCGCAACGTCGCGGAGGGACCGCCGGATACTGGCTGTACCTGCTCCCCGGCTTCGTGCTCCTGCTGGTGATCGTCATCGTCCCGCTGGTGTGGAACGTGTTCCTCACCTTCACCAAATGGCGCGGAGTCGGAGACCCCGACTTCATCGGGCTCGACAACTGGACGAAGCTGCTCGCCGACGAGGACTTCTGGACCTCCTTCGCCAACTCGGTGTGGATGGTGCTGGCGATGGTCGTGGTTCCCACCGTGATCGGCCTGGCGGTCGCCGCCCTCCTGTTCGACGTCGTGGGGCGCAAGTTCGGCGGCAAGGTCGGCAGCTTCCTGCGCGCCACCTACTACCTGCCCCAGATCCTGCCCATCGCGGTCGCGGGCATCGTCATCGGCTGGATCGTGCGCCCCGGTGACACCGGAGCGCTCAACCAGATGCTGCGCGGCCTGGGACTGCCCTCCTACGACTGGCTCGGACAGATGCCCTCGGCGCTCATCGTGCTGATGGTCGTGCTCGTCTGGGTGCAGATCGGCTACCCGGTCGTGGTGTTCATGGCGGCCCTGCAGCGCGTCGATCCCGAACTGTACGAGGCGGCCGAGCTCGACGGCGCGAACTGGTTCCAGCGCTTCACAGCCATCACGGTGAGCATCATCCGTCCCGAGATCTTCGTCGTGACCCTCACGTGCACCATCGCCGCCCTGAAGGTGTTCGGGCCGGTCTACGTCATCACGCAGGGCGGGCCGGCCGGTTCGACCATCGTCCCGGCCTATTACGCCTACCTGGAGTTCTTCACCAAGCGCAACGTCGGCTACGGGGCGACCATCGCGACCGTGCTCACCATCGTCGTCGTCATCGTGTCGATCGTGTTCGTGCGGGTGCAGAACTCCCTCGAACGCAAGGAAAGGGCCGGACTGTGACCGCCACCGCCGTCATCACCACTGGCGGGCGCCCGCCGCGTCGCGGAGCCCGCGGCGGCATGACCCGACGACGTCCCGTCGACTGGCTGCTGCTCGCGCTCGTGATCGTCGGCGCGCTGCTCGTGCTCGCGCCGTTCTACCTCGTGCTCGTGAACTCGTTCAAGTCGCCCGTCGACTACGCCACCTCGGGCCCGCTCACGCTGCCGCAGCAGCTCGACTTCGGCGGGATCGTCGACTTCTGGAACCGCGTCGACTTCCCTCGCAAGGTCGGCAACTCGATCCTCATCTCCGGCGTCGTCGCGGTGCTCGCGGTGCTGATCTCGATGCTCAACGCCTTCGCGATCGGCATCGGCCGGGTACGCGGTCGCACGGGCATCGTGCTGCTGTTCCTCATGGCCAACCTGCTTCCGCAGGAGGCGCTGCTGTACCCGCTGTACTACATGTTCAAGTCGGTCGGCCTCTACGACAACCTGCTTTCGGTCATCATCGTCTTCACCGTGATCCAGGCGGCTTTCGGCACGTACCTGTTGTCGTCGGTCTACGGCACCTTCCCCCGCGAGATCCTCGAGGCCGCCGCGATCGACGGCGCCAGCCGCTGGCAGATCCTCTGGCGGGTGGTCTTCCCCATCAGCCGTCCGACGCTGTCGGTGCTGGTGATCTTCTTCTTCATCTGGACGTGGAACGAGTTCCTCATCCCGCTCACGTTCCTGGCATCCAACGACAACCAGACCGTGCCCGTCGCCATCAGCGTGCTGCAGGGCGACCGGCTCATGGACGTCACCACCATCAGCGCCTCGGCCCTGCTGGGCATCGTCCCGACGCTCATCTTCTTCCTCATCTTCCAGCGCACGCTCACACGCGGCATCACGGCAGGAGCAGTCAAGTAATGAAGTTCACCGATGGTTTCTGGCTCATGAGGCCGGGTGTCACGGTCGATTACGCCGCCGAGGCGTACGACATCGACCGGGTCGACACCCCCGACGGACCCGGCCTCGTGGTGCACGCCCCGACCAAGGTGATCGCGAAGCGCGGTGACGTCCTCAACCGCTCGGTGCTGACCGTGACGCTCTCGTCGCCTCTCGACGGGATCGTGCGCGTGCGCATCGTGCACCACGACGGAGCCGGACGAGCGAAAGGCTTCGCTCTTCCGGGCGCCCGCGTCGGCGGGGGCGCGGTCGACGCGGAGAACGGCACGCTCCGCGCCGGGCGGCTGACCGCGCGCATCGCGGCGGGCGCGCCCTGGGACCTATCGTTCGAGGTCGACGGCACGCGTGTGACCGGCAGCGGGCACCGGTCCGTGGGACGTGTCAGCCTGGCCGCCGACGCCGACGTCGACACGGGCGTCATCTCGAACGCCGGCGCGGACACCGGCATCCCGGCCTCGCGCTTCTTCGTGCACGAGCAGCTCGACCTCGGTGTCGGCGAGGCGGTCTACGGCCTGGGCGAGAGGTTCGGGCCCGTCGTCAAGAACGGTCAGACCGTCGAGATCTGGAACGCCGACGGGGGCACCTCGAGCGAGCAGGCGTACAAGAGCGTGCCGTTCTACATCTCGTCGGGCGGATACGGCGTGCTCGTCAACGACCCCGGCCACGTCTCGTTCGAGGTCGGGTCGGAGAACGTCGAGCGCGTGCAGTTCTCGGTCTCGGGGGAGGCGCTGGAGTACTTCGTGATCGCCGGCCCCACCCCGAAGGACGTGCTCGAGCGCTACACCGCCCTGACCGGCCGACCCCCGGTCGTGCCCGCGTGGTCGTTCGGCACGTGGCTGACCACGTCGTTCACGACCGACTACGACGAGCAGACGGTGACCTCGTTCATCGACGGCATGGCCGAGCGCGACCTGCCGCTGTCGGTGTTCCACTTCGACTGCTTCTGGATGCGCGAGTTCACCTGGACCGACTTCACGTGGGACGAACGGGTTTTCCCCGATCCGGATGCCATGCTCCGACGCCTCCATGAGCGCGACCTGCGGGTGTCGGTGTGGATCAACCCCTACATCGCGCAGCGCTCCGTGCTCTTCGCCGAGGGGGTCGAGAACGGCTACTTCGTGCGCCGACCCGACGGATCGCCGTGGCAATGGGACCTGTGGGTCCCCGGCATGGCGCTGGTCGACTTCACCAACCCGGATGCCGTACGGTGGTACCAGGGGCACCTGCGGCGCCTCATCGCCCAGGGTGTCGACTGCTTCAAGACCGACTTCGGCGAGCGGATCCCCACCGACGTGGTCTATCACGACGGCACCGACCCCGAGCGGATGCACAACCTGTACGCGCAGCTCTACAACGAGGCCGTGCACGAGGTCCTCGTCGAGGAGAGGGGAGAGGGCGAGGCCGTGCTCTTCGCCCGCTCGGCCACCGCCGGCGGGCAGACCATGCCCGTGCACTGGGGCGGCGACAACTCCTCCACGTTCGCCTCGATGGCCGAGACCTTGCGCGGGGGTCTCTCGCTCGCGTGGAGCGGCTTCGCGTTCTGGAGCCACGACATCGGCGGATTCGAGGGCACCCCCGACCCGGCCGTGTTCAAGCGCTGGATCGCCTACGGGATGCTGTCGTCGCACAGCCGCTTCCACGGCTCGGACTCGTACCGGGTGCCGTGGGCGTTCGACGACGAGGCCGTCGACGTCACCCGACTCTTCTCCCGCCTGAAGATGAGGCTCATGCCCTATCTCTATGCCGCCGCGCGGGAGGCGACGGTCACCGGGATCCCGGTCATGCGCCCGATGGCGCTGGAGTTCCCCGACGATCCCACAACGCTGCACCTCGATCGCCAGTACATGTTGGGCCCCGATCTGCTCGTGGCGCCGGTGTTCTCGGCATCCGGGAACTCGACCTTCTACCTGCCCGCGGGAGAGTGGACGCACCTGCGGTCCGGGGAGCGCGTGACGGGCGGCGGATGGCGACACGAGACGCACGGGTTCGACTCGTTGCCGCTGTACGTGCGCCCGGGTGCGGTCGTGCCGTGGGGCGCGAGAGAGGACCGACCCGACTACGACTACCTCGACGGGCTGCTCCTGCGGGTGTTCCCCGGGGGTGAGGGTGTCGCCGAGGTGACGGTGACGACGCCGGACGGGCGCAGCGAGACGTTCCGCGTGGACCGGGCGGAGGTGACGGAGGGGTAGCGGGCCGACCGGGGTGGGGGCATCGCGGAACCGTCAACCCCCCACCCCTCTCAGGCTTCTCCTCAACCCGGTCCAGTACCGTCTGACCCGGTCTGTGCGACTCCATGTGCCCAGGTCGACCCCGAAGACGCCGTCGACGAGCACACGGAACGCGCGCGCGAGAAGAACGACGTCGAGACGGAAGGGGACGACCGTGAGCACCCTGACGACCCCTCGCGTCGAGACGCGGGCGCCGGCATCCGCTCCTGCGATCGCCGCGCGCCACCTGCCGTCGCTGACCGGACTCCGGTGGGCCACGGCGATGCTCATCTTCGGCCACCACCTCATGGCGGTGGAGTACTTCGGCGGCACCGCCGGTGACGTCTGGGCGTTCGTGTTCGAGGCGGGCAAGACCGGCGTCACGCTCTTCTTCATCCTGTCGGGGTTCGTCCTGGCCTGGGGGTACAAGCCGCAGCAGAGCGCGGGCTCGTTCTGGTGGCACCGCGTCGCGCGCATCTACCCGCTGCACCTGGTGGGCGTGGGGCTCGCACTCGTCGCCGCGGCGACGCTCGTGCCCGAGATCCGCACCGACGGAGCCGCGCCGCTCGCGGCCAACGTCCTGCTCGTCAACGGCTGGGTGCCCGACTGGTGGCAGGCCGGTAACCCGGCGAGCTGGTCGCTCGTGTGCGAGGCGTTCTTCTACCTGAGCTTCCCGTTCCTCATCCGGCCCCTCGTCCGGCTTTCCGCCCGCACGCAGACGATCGTCGTCGGCGCCTCCCTGGTGCTGGTGGCCCTGGCCCCGCAGATCGCCGCCCTCTCGCCCGTGCCGATGTCGGCGGCATCCACTCCGCTCCTCCGCCTGCCGGAGTTCGTGATCGGTGTCACGCTCGCGTTGCTCGTCAAGCGCGGGGCATGGATGCCGCCCCGCGTGCGCTTCGTGCTCCCTCTCGCGATCCTCGGGTACGCGCTGTCGGAGGCGCCCACCCTGCCCGGCACCGACGTGCACCCGGGCCTCGCGATGACCGTCGGCGCCTTCGCCCTGCTCGTCGCGTCGCTTGCCTCGGCCGATGCGCACCGGTCGTCGACGTTCCTCGCGCGGCCGCTCTGGCAGGAGCTCGGCCGGGTGTCGTTCGCGTTCTACCTCGTGCACCTGCTGGTCATCGCCTCGGTGTCGTCGGCCTGGCCCGACGGACACCCCCAGCTTCCGTGGCGTCGGGCCGTACTGCTCGCGCTCGCCGCGTTCGGCATCGCCCTCGCCCTCGCCTTCGTGATGCACAAGCTGGTGGAGGTGCCCGCGCAGCGCTGGTTGCTGCGGTACGACCGGGCCCGGACGCAGCGCACGGCGGCCGCGGCCGGGGTCGAAATCGCCCGCTAGGCGCGCCGGGCGGAGCAGCCCACGGATCGGCCCGCCGGGAAATTGGCGCGACTCGTCGCATTTTCACGCGTCGAAGATCGTCCCCGAACGGGCGCGAACGTCCCCAAATGCGGATGAATGCACCCAAATGGGGATGGATGTACCCATATGGGGACAAATGTGTCAGATTTGACGCATGAACCTGACGGAACCTCTGGAAGGGCTTCTCCCGCCGATGGAGGCCGCAGCGCTGCGGGTCCTGAGCCGCACGGACGCTGGGCTGTCCGGTCGGCAGGTGCAGGCCGTCGCCGGTGTCGGGTCGACATCGGGAGCTCACCGAGCTCTCACCCGCCTGGCTCGTACCGGATTGGTCTCGGTGGAGTCGCGGCCTCCCGCCCTCGTCTACCGACCGAATCGCCGGCACGTCCTCTGGAGCGCCATCGAGGAAGCCCTTCGGGCTCGTGATCGTGCGATCGAACAGATCCGGCTCTTCCTCGTCGATCAGGTGCCCGAGGAGATCCCCGCCGATCTGCGCCCGACCGCGACCCTCTACGGGTCCGTTGCCCGTCGGGATTCGACCACCGAGTCCGACGTCGATGTCCTCATCGTGTTCCCCGAGCACGTCGACCCCGACGCTCGAGCGGACATCGTCCTCGGTCTCGCTGAACGCATTGAGGAGCTCACGGGCAACGCCGCGCAGATCAACGCCATGGGTCGCGGCGAATATCGGCGTCGGGATGCCGATGGCGATCCTTTTCTCGTCAACGTCCGGCGCGATGGCATCCCTCTCTTCGGCCCGTCCCCGGACGAATGGGGTACCGAATGAGTCCGCGGATGAGTGTGCGCCGTCAGGCGATGGATGCCGGCGCGGTGTCGATCCGCATGAAGGACGCCCAGACACGACTGGATTCCGCCGAACTGCAGATGAGCGGTCAGAGTCCCCACGAGTGGAAGCATGCGGCGGAGATAGCGGTCAGCGCCGGAATTGCCGCGAGCGACGCCGTCTGCGGACATGTTCTGGGGTACAAGGCCTCCGCTGAGTCACACCGAGACGCCGTCACCGCGTTGAGGCACGCATCGGATTCCTCGGTGTCGCCTCACCTCGAGGTGCTGATCGCGGCGAAGTCGACGCAGTCCTACGGAGACCGTTTGCCGACCAAGGCCGACGCGGAGCGTTTGGTTCTGCACGCGCGGCGGCTCGTCGACGCGGCCGTGACGATCCTGCGCTCCTGAGCCCACGACACGCCCGGGCCCACCGGTCGTTCAGCAAGGCCTCGGTACACTGCCCCGTGCCCGAAACACTGCTGAATCCCGACCGCGATGCCGCGCGGTCGACCACCATCGACCCGCACGAGCTCGAGATCGCGCTGCGCGTCATCGACGCCGCCTCCTCGCTCGACCATGACGACCCCGCGTACATCGCGCTGCGCCGCCAGACCGGGAAGCTCTACAAGGACGTCAAGCGCCAGTCGCGCAAAGAGAAGCGTCAGCGCATCGCCGACGCCGACCGCGCGGTCGTGGCCGCGACCGCCACGGGCGCCCCGGATCGCATCGACGACGAGACCCGCGGCATCCCCCTGCAGGCGCGAACCGCCATGCCGTTCGCCGGGGAGCTCATCAAGGCGCGCGCCTGCTACATCTGCAAAGAGGACTACACGCTCGTCGACGCGTTCTACCACCAGCTCTGCCCCGACTGCGCGTCGATGAGCCACGAGAAGCGCGACGCCCGCACCGACCTCACCGGCAAGCGCGCCCTGCTCACCGGCGGCCGCGCCAAGATCGGCATGTACATCGCGCTGCGGCTGCTGCGCGACGGTGCGCACACGACGATCACCACGCGCTTCCCGCGCGACGCGGTGCGCCGGTTCTCGTCGCTGCCCGACAGTGCCGACTGGCTGCACCGGCTCAAAGTCGTGGGCATCGACCTGCGCGACCCGGCCCAGGTGATCGGGCTGGCCGAGTCGGTGGCATCCGATGGTCCCCTCGACATCCTCATCAACAACGCCGCGCAGACCGTGCGGCGCTCGCCGGGTGCCTACAAACCCCTGGTGGATGCCGAATTGGCGCCGCTCCCCGACGGGCCGCTGCCCGAGCTGGTCACCTTCGGGCATACCAGCGACGCGCACCCTCTCGCCCTCGCGCAGTCGGTGTCGTCGCACCCGATCCTGGCGTCCGCCGCCCGCACGGCCGACGAGCTGACCGCCGAGGCCATGGCGGCGGGTTCGTCCTCGCTCGAGCGGCTGATGACCGGGACGGCGATCGACGCGGGTGGCCTCATCCCCGACGAGGACCGCATCAACAGTTGGACGCAGCACGTCGATCAGGTCGAACCCCTCGAGATGCTCGAGGTGCAGTTGGCGAACATGACCGCGCCGTTCCTGCTGGTCAGTCGCCTGCGCCCGGCGATGGCGGCATCCACGGCGAAGCGCAAGTACATCGTCAACGTCTCGGCGATGGAGGGCGTGTTCGGCCGCGGCTACAAGGGCCCCGGCCACCCGCACACGAACATGGCCAAGGCGGCGCTCAACATGCTCACGCGCACGAGCGCCCGCGAGATGTTCGAGTCGGACGGCATCCTGATGACCGCCGTCGACACCGGCTGGATCACCGACGAGCGCCCCCACTTCACCAAGGTGCGCCTGGCCGAGGAGGGCTTCCACGCCCCGCTCGACCTCGTCGACGGAGCCGCCCGCGTGTACGACCCGATCGTGCGCGGCGAGGCCGGCGAAGACCTGTTCGGCATCTTTCTGAAGGACTACCGCAAGAGCAGTTGGTGATCCGCGCGCGGCGCTCGCTGCGCGCGGCGCAGCGCGGCGCGGACGCGGCGGGGTTCTGCGGCGAGATCACACGATCGGCTCGAGGTCGCACGATCGGTCGCGGTCGGTGGCTGTGATCTCGCGCCGATCGTGTGATCTCGCGCGAGAAGGGGCGCCGTCGCGCCGCGTCAGGCGGGGAGGAAGTACTCGCGGGCGAGCGGGGCGATCTCGAGCCCGGATGCCGCAGCGGCGGTGATCCAGCGCAGCTCGGCGATCTCGGCATCCGGTGTCGGCTGCTGGTCGCCGATGTCGACGCGGAACACGTCGGCGACCACCTCGAAGCCCGGTTCGTTGGCCGCGGATGCACGGAACTCGCCGAGCGGCTCGAGGGCGTCCGGTTCGACGTGTACGCCGATCTCCTCGGCGAGTTCGCGCGCGAGGGTCTGCGCCGGGTTCTCGCCCGGCTCGGGCTTGCCGCCGGGCTGCATGAAAGCGGTCGTGCCCGCTTTGCGCACGACGAGCAGGCGTCCGTCGGCGTCGGTGATGACGGCGGCCGAGACGCGGATCCGGCGGGGGGCTGCGGCATCCGGAAGCACTCCCGCACGCTAGCAGCCGCGCGGGGGTGCGTGGACGTCCGTCGCTGCCGGGCGTCGGCGCGGGGTGGGCCGCGCGAGGCGCCGACCGCTAGGGGCGAGCGCCGACCGCGCGGGACGGCCGCCCGGCCTCAGTGGGTCGTGCGGGGGATCGCCATCGATCGGGTGCCGTCGTCGGCGGGGAGGCCGTAGGTGTCGACCACGCGCTCGAGGTAGCGGGTGATGACCGCCTGCTCCTCCTCGCTGAAGTCGTCGAGCACCGCGTCGACGCCCGCGATCATCGGCATGAGGTGACCCATCGCGCGCGCCATCGACGCGTCGGTGGGCACGACGAGCACGCTGCGCCGGTCGGTCGGGTGCGGCGTGCGCGTCACGTGACCGAGGTCGACGAGGCGATCGATCGCGGCGGTGGTCGCGGCGGTCGTGAGGTCGAGGCGGCGCGACAGCTCGCCCGGCGAGAGCGGGCCCGACATCACGAGGTGGCCCATGGCATCCAGGCCCGTGGGGTTGACCGCGAGCTCGCGCTGCAGCGACTTCTCGAACGCCGAGCCGGCCGTGAACAGGTCGCGCACGAGCGCGGTCGGGCGCCGCGTGGGTGCCACGGGAACGCCGCCGACGGTGCGGGGGGTGGAGGAAGAATCCGATGCTTCCATGACTGGCACTCTACGCGCGATTGGGCTACCTTTCTCGTATCTCGATAATCGAGATACTCAAAAATCTAGCGAGGGCCCCTCAATGACCGGCTTCCTCCGTTTCCTCACCTCGGCCCGAACGTCGTGGATCGTGCTCGTCGTGGCGTTCGCCGGCGCCGCCGCGCTCTTCGCGCTCGGCTCCGGCGCCACCGGCGACACGGCGCCCTCCAGCGGGCTCCCCGACTCCGCCGAGTCGGTCAAGGTGCAGAAGGTGCTCGACACCTTCCCCGACGCCGACAGCACCTCCGCCCTGCTCGTGTTCGCCTCCGACGACGGTCAGGCACTCCCGGCCGAGACGGTCGCCGCGATCCAGCAGAAGGCCTTCGGCGAGCTGGTCGACCTGACGCCCGACGGTTTCATCCCGCCGGCGCAGCTCTCCGACGACGGCTCCGTCGCGCTGATGATCGTCCCTCTCCCTCAAGAATCCGACGTCGAGGCCCAGGCCGAGCGCGCCGCCGAGATCCGCACCCTCGCCGCCGACGGTCTCGACGGCGTGCGCACCTACCTCACCGGACCCGAGGGCTTCGAGGTCGACATCGCGGCGGTCTTCGACGGCGCCGACTTCACGCTGCTGCTGACCACGGTCATCGTCGTCGCCGTGCTGCTGCTCATCACCTACCGCAGCCCCTGGCTGTGGCTCGTGCCGCTGATCGTCATCGGCACCGCCGACGCCTCGGCCGGAATCGTCGCGCGCCGGGTCGCGGCGGCGGTGGGTGTGCAGCTGGACGCCTCGATCACCGGCATCCTGTCGGTCCTCGTCTTCGGCGCGGGAACGAACTACGCCCTGCTGCTCATCGCGCGCTACCGCGACGAACTGCGCCTCGCCGAAGACCGCCGCGAGGCCATGCGTCGCGCCGTCCGCGGAGCCGGCCCCGCGATCATCGCGAGCGGATCGACCGTGGCCCTGGCCCTGGCCACCCTGCTGCTCGGCGAGCTGTCGGGCAACCGCGCGCTCGGTCTCGCGTGCGCCGTGGGCATCATCGTGGCGATGGCGTTCGCGCTGCTCGTGCTCCCCGCAGCGCTCGTGCTGTTCGGACGCTGGCTGTTCTGGCCGTACGTCCCGCGCTTCGGATCCCCGGATGCCATCTCGCGCAGCCCCTGGGGAAAGCTCGGTCGCGGCGTCTCCCGGCGCCCGGTCGTGGTCGCCCTCACCGGCGCGGTGGTGCTCGGCGCCCTCGCGAGCGGACTCTTCTTCGTGCAGACCGGTCTGTCGCAGAACGACCGCTTCCGCGAGAAGCCGGAGGCGGTGGCGGGGCAGGAGGTGCTCGCCGAGGCGTTCTCGGCCGGAGCCACCTCCCCCGCGACGGTCGTGACCCCCGTGGCCGACGCCGACGCGGTCGTCGAGGCGGCGGGATCCATCGAGGGCGTCGACTCCGCACGCCTGGCGGAGCAGACCGACGACTGGGCGCGCATCGACGTGACGCTGTCGTCGGCGGCCGAGACGCCCGAGGCCTTCGCGACCATCGAGCGGATGCGCGCCGACCTCGACGGCATCAGCTCGGGTGAGACGCTCGTCGGCGGCCTGGACGCGCAGGCCCTCGACGTCGCCGGAGCCCAGCAGCGCGATCAGGACCTGATCATCCCGCTGATCCTCGTGCTCGTGCTCATCGTGCTGGTGGTCCTGCTGCGCTCGCTGCTGGCCCCGATCCTGCTGCTGCTGGCGGTGGTCGCGAGCTTCTTCTCCGCGGTCGGAGCGGCGTGGTGGCTCTTCCAGACCCCGCTGTTCGGCTTCCCCGCGATCGACACGAACGTGCTGCTGTTCAGCTTCCTGTTCCTGGTGGCGCTGGGCGTGGACTACAGCATCTTCCTCGTCACCCGCGCGCAGGAAGAGAGCCGCACCCTCGGCACCACGAAGGGCATGATCCGCGCGCTCGCCGCGACGGGAGCGGTCATCACCAGCGCCGGCATCCTGCTGGCCGCGGTCTTCGCCGTGCTGGGAGTGCTCCCGCTGATCACCCTCACGCAGATCGGCGTGATCGTCTGCATCGGCGTGCTGATCGACACCCTGCTCGTGCGCACGGTCATCGTGCCGGCGATGGCGTTCATCGCGGGAGACCGCTTCTGGTGGCCCCGCAAGCCGAAGGTGACGGATGCCGAAGCCGCCGCTCTCGAGGACGGAGCGCCCGAGCGCGTCGAGGCCTCCGAGCCGCGTACTCGACGCCGTCGTCGCACCGGCGTCGGAGTCGGCTGAGACCCGCGGGCCGGGAGCTGGCCCCACACCCTCCCGGTCCGTGGCCCGTTCGCCGACGTGCGAGCGGGCGTGCCCGTGGGGGAACTCGTCGGTCCGGACGATTCTCCCGCCGCCGGGGGGACGTCTGAAGACGTGACGGGTGAGAGAGTCGCTGTCTTCGCTCGGAGTTTCCCTCCGGGACGGTCGGCGAGGGGCCGATGTCCATGTCGAGTGGTCACGGTGGCGGGTGGGAAGGACACCATCGTGACCGTAACATTCGCCATCGCGCTCGCCATCGCCGTCTCAGGCGCGCCGACCCCGGTTCCCGAGAGTGACTCGGAGTCGCGCACGCAGACCATCGTCGTGCAGATCCCCGAGGCGGTCCGTGCGACGCCCGTGCCCGAACCAACCGGAGCCTCCGCCTCTCCAGCCCCGGCGAGTCCATCGCCGTCTGGGCTCGCCGACGACCGCGGTTCGCTTCCCGCCACCGGGTGGGACCCCACCGGAATGGCGGCGATCACGGGTCTCGGCGCCGCGGTGCTGGTCGCAGGCCTCGTCGTCTCGCGTTCCCGCCGTCGCGGGAGACGTCATCCCGCGGTCCCGCGCCTGTGATCCGTCGCCGGCAGACGTGCCCGCGACCTCAGTCGATCCAGAGCACGACGCCGCGGAGGTCGGTGAGCACCGCTGCGACCCCGGCTCGCACCGCGGCTGCGGCCCGGTCCGGCGTGAACGATGCCGGGTCGTACGCCGCGGCCGTGCCCAGGCCCTCGCCCCGGTAGGCGGCGCCGGTCCAGTCGACCGCCGTGACGTTGCCCGTGGGCTCGGCGAGCTCCGCCCCCACGATGAGGAACTGCCGATCCAGGTGATTCGCGGTCACCGTCGCGAGGGGATCGACGAGTGCGTCCCCCGCGCTGATGATGAGGTCGGGGTTGAGTTCCATCGCCCGCACGGCCCCGTCGATCATGTCGTCGTCGGCGTGCACGGTGCGCAGGTCGACTCTCGTCTCGTTCGCCCAGTTCTCGACCGCCGACACCAGGGTTTCGGTGGGAGCGTCTTCGCCGACGGTGAGCAGGACGACGCGATACCCGGCGGGAGCGCTCACGCTGCTCCACGACCCCGGACTCGGCGACAGCGTGGACTCCGGGGCGGGGGCCTCCCTCGGGGCGAAGCCCGGAGCGGCCGTGCCGATCGCGGCCGGAGCGGGGCGGGTCGCCGGCCAACCGGCATCCGTCGCGCACCCGGCCAGCGCGCACACCAGCGTTCCGATCGTCAGCACGGTCGCCGCCGCGACGAGGACTCTGCGTCTCACCCGCTCACCCTGGACCAGCCGGGTGGCGCGCAGGAGAACGACGGTCGCACGTTTCGTTTCCGTTCGCCCCACCGCGGGCAACCGTTCACGACGACCGCGCAGCATCACCGCGGAAAGGTGTTCATGTCGATTCTCGCCCGCCGCATCCTCACTCGGCTGCTCTTCATCACCGCCCTCGTCGCGGCGATCCTCCCGCTCGCCGGCCCGGTCTGGGCCCACGGCTTCCAATCGGTGGTCTACGCCGACCTTTCCGCGGAGGGCCCGGGTGTCGTGCGCGCGCAGTTGCTGCTCGAATACGACCTGCTCGTGGTGTCGGTCGCCGACGCCGAGCGCGACGACCCGCTCTATCGCGAGGGCACGGCCGCCTTCGAAACGGGCGACGCCGCTCAGCAGGCGGCCGCTCTCGCGGCACATCACGACACGGTGGCCGACTACGTCACGGCGCGCTTCACGATCAGCGCGGCGGGCGGGAAGTGCGCCGCGCGCATGGATGACGACATCTCGATGACGTGGCAGGACGGGGCCCCCTACGCTGTCGTCACGGTCGAGAACAACTGCCCGCCGTCCGGGAATGGACACGACATCGCCTCGACCCTGTTCCCGGACGCCGAAGGCTTCGTCTCCGACACGAAGACGATCCTCACCTACGCGCTCGATCTGCACGAGGGCAGCACGGTTCTCGACGCGGAGCACCCCTCGTTCACCACCGCGCAGAGCACGCTCGAGCGCTTTTGGGAATTCTTCCGCCTGGGAGCGGAGCACCTGCTGACGGGGATCGACCACATCCTGTTCCTCCTCGCACTCATCGTCGGCTCCCGGCGTCTGCGCGAGATCGTAATCGCGGCCACGACCTTCACGATCGCCCACTCGGTGACCTTCATCCTCGCCGCCACCGGAGTGATCTCCGCTCCCCCCGAGGTGGTCGAGCCCACCATCGCGCTCTCGATCGCCGTGGTCGCGGCGTGGTACCTCTGGCGCCTGATCCGTGGTGATCGCGGCGATCAGGACCTGACCGCCACGCACGGCTTCCTGCGTCTCGACCGCGCCGGCTGGTCACGCGTGGTCGTCGTGTTCGTCTTCGGTCTCGTGCATGGACTCGGCTTCGCCTCGGCGCTCGGCATCGACGAGCCCTGGTCGTGGACGCTGTTGTGGTCGCTGCTGGTTTTCAACGTCGGCATCGAGGCCGTCCAGATCGGCATCATCGTCGTCGTCTTCCCGCTGCTGGTGCTGCTGCGACGCCGCGCACCGCGCGTCGGGATGTGGGTGAGTGCGGCGGTCGCCGTCGTCGTCACGGCGGCCGGTCTCGTCTGGTTCGTGCAGCGCCTTCTCGGGATCGAGTGACGTTGTGTTGGCGACCCGGATACGCCTGCTGAATCGAGCATTCACGTGCGCGTCACCAGGTGGGCGGAGCGTGGGATTCGCTCCCGACCGGTGAGCGCGCACCAGAGCCCCCCTCGAAAGATAAGGAAACCCATGTTCCTCACCGCATCGACGTCGCACGGGACGCGCACGCGTCGCCGTGTCTCGTGGATCGCAACCGCCGCGATCGGCGCTTCGCTCGTGCTCACGGGTACCGCGACCGTCCCGGCGGCGATGGCCGACACCGCGGCCACCCTCTCCGGCATCATCCTCGGGGTCGGAGCCGACGAGTCGCAGCGCATCGTCACCTGGTATTCCTCCGCCGACACGACCCAGACGGTGCAGCTCGCGCCGACGTCGGCCCTCGTGAACGGCCAGTTCCCCGCCTCGGCGACGACCTTCTCGGCCTCGGGAAGCGCCAACATCGCCTCGAGCGGCGGCTTCAACCGTCACGCGACGATCACGGGTCTCGCCGAGAACACGGCGTACTCGTATCGCGTCGGCTCCGACGGCAACTGGTCGACCACGTACGCCTTCACAACGCAGTCATTCGAGGGTGATTACGACTTCCTCTTCTTCGGCGACCCCCAGATCGGCTCCTCCGGCGACCTCGCCAAGGATCAGGCCGGCTGGCAGGACACGATGAACGTCGCGGTCGGCGCGAACCCCCACGCCGAACTCCTCGTCTCCGGTGGCGACCAGGTCGAAACGGCGAACACCGAGGCGCACTGGAACTCCTTCCTCGCTCCTGACCAGCTGCGTCAGTACCCCTGGGTCGCGACGATCGGAAACCACGACGTCGGCGGCAAGGCGTACGAGCAGCACCTCTACACACCCAACACCGACCGGTCCGGCGCTTATTACCGCAAGGGCTCGGGCAGCATCGGCACCGAGTCGGGCGGTGACTACTGGTTCATCTACAAGGACGTGCTGTACATCGACCTGAACAGCAACAGCTACGCCACCTCGCAGGGCGGCGGCGGTGACGACGCGCACATCTCGTACGTCACCGACGTCGTGAACAAACACGGCGGGGATGCCAAGTACACGGTGCTCGTGTACCACCACGCGATCTACTCGCCGGCGGATCACGCGAAGGACTCCGACAACAAGGTCCGTCGCACCGACTTCCCCACCGCGTTCTCGAAGCTCGGCGTCGACTTGGTTCTCCAGGGCCACGACCACAGCTACTCGCGCTCCTACGAGATCAAGAACGGCGCGAAGGCCAACGCCGACGAGAAGCCCGGTCAGGACGAGGTCTTCGAGGGCCCCGGCGGTGTCGTCTACGTCACCGCGAACTCGGCATCCGGATCGAAGTACTACGACATCACCACGCCCGACAGCAGCGGCACGAGCGGTGCCGGCAACGGCGCCGACCCGCTGAACCCGGCGAACTACTGGTACAACTCCGTGCAGAACCAGGAGCACGTGCGCTCGTACGTGAAGGTGCAGGTCAAGAAGGACCAGCTGGTCGTGCAGAACATCCGCTCCGGAACCTGCGCCGCCCCCAACGCCGCGGTCGAGCTGAACAAGGTGTTGTGGTGTGGTCCCGAGAACGGGACGAAGCCGGCGGAGGCCGTGGGCTCGATCCAGGACGAGGTCACCATCCACCCCAACCACGGCGACGGTCAGGACATCCAGGTCGACGTCCCCACGAGCGCGCCCGGTGAGTTCGGGTGGACCATCGACGGCCACAACGGCCTGGTCGACATGGGGACCGCCGAAGAGAAGAACCTGCAGTACTTCGAGGCCACCGGACAGATCAACCCGATCACGGTGACGGACACCCGCGCGAGCAAGTCGCCGTGGTCTGTCTCGGCGTCGGTCGGGGACTTCATCGACAACGGGAAGACGTTCAAGGGTTCGTTCCTGGGATGGGCGCCCAAGGTCGTCACCCCAGGTGCGGGTGCCGTCGCGGGTGCCGCGGTCGGGTCGGGATACGACGGCGGCGACGGCCTGTCGGTCTCGCGCGTTCTCGGTTCGGCGACCTCGGGACATGACCGCAGCGCCGGCGTCGTCGGAGCCGATCTCGATCTCAAGGTTCCCAACACCATCGACAAGGGAAGCTACCGCGCGACCCTGACCCTCACCGCGCTGGCCGGCTGACCAGCGAACAGCGCCGGCGGGGAGCTCCGTTCCCCGCCGGCGTCTCACCCGAAGGACCCCTCATGACTCGCTTCCCCCTGCTCGGTCGGTCGTGGTTCCCCCGCGCCGCCGCCACGGCGCTCGCCGCCACGCTGATCGCCGCTCCCGCTCTGGGCGCCTCACCCGCGTCGGCCGCCACCGACGACGTGACCTGGACCGTGCGGACCGCGTCGAACGCCCTCGGTGCCGACCGTACGAACTACAGCTACACGCTCAATCCGGGCGCCCATCTCGACGACGGGATCGTCGTTGCGAACCGCGGGAGCGAGACCGTCGAACTCGACGTGTACGCGGCCGACGGCTACACGACCACCACGGGTGCGCTCGATCTCCGCATCGCCGGGGAGCAGTCGGTGGGCGTGGGAGCGTGGGTGACGGTCCCGCAGCAGCATGTCTCCGTGCCGGCTGGGCAGACCGTCGACGTGCCCTTCTCGGTCGACGTCCCGGCGAACGCCTCCCCCGGCGACTACGCCGGCGGTGTCGTGACGTCGCTCACCGTCGCCGATGCGTCGGCCAATGTCAACGTCGACCGCCGCCTCGGTATCCGCACCGGCATCCGGGTCGGCGGTGACCTCGCCCCGGCGCTCGCCGTCGATGACCTGCGCGTCGTGTGGGACGGTGGCATCGTCCCCTTCGTGACCGGGGACGCTACCGTGCACTACCGCCTCGACAACACCGGGAACGTCGCCCTCGGCGCGGACGAGACCGACGCTGTGAGCGGGCCGTTCGGTATCGCCCGCACCGAAGCAGGCCCCGAATCGCCGGCTCCGACGCTGTTGCCCGGGGAGTCGTGGGAGCGCGACGTGACGGTTCCGGCTGTCGCCGCCATGGGTCTGCTCATCGCCTCGGCCACCGTGACACCGATCGTGACGGATGCGGCCGGTTCCACCACGACGCTCGATCCGATCACCGTATCCGCCATGGGATGGGCGGTGCCGTGGCCCCTTCTTCTCGTGTTCGCCCTCATCGTCGCGGGCGCGGTCTTCGGTCCGCGCCTGCTGCGCGAGCGCCGTCGTCGCGCTCAGCAGGCGGAGGACGAGCGCGTCGCCGCGGCGGTCGCGCGCACACTGGCCGAGAAGGAGCGTCAGCTCGTCGAGTAGAAGATCTCCTGGAGACCGCGGCATCCTCGAGGGGCGGACCGAACAACCGGAGGGCGACGTCTTCGCGGTGCCGCTGAAGCACGGAACGTTCGCCCTGTGTCAGGTGGTCTGGGCGCCTCGAACCCGTCGAGACGCTGTCGCCCGCGCGCCCCCGACCGACCTCCGCCTGACGGCGACGCATGAGCGAGCGTCGCGGCCAGGCATCTCGACGTCGAGCGTCCACGAAGTCCGCTCAGGCGCCGAGGAATAGACTGAGGCGTATCGACACCGTCTCACCGGGACCCTCCGTGACCACTTCTTCCTCCGCTCGTGTCTTCGACGAGCGACACGTGCAATTGGCGCGCGCCTTCTTCGCGGCCCTTGCGGCGGCGATGATCACCTTCTCCGGCGACCATTCGGCGGTGCTCGGGCTGAGCGTCTTCTCCGGCTTCGCGCTGGCGACGGGCCTCGTGTTCGGACTCGCGATGTGGCTCGTCTTCCCGGCGGGTCGGCGCACGGTCCCCGCGCTCCTCGGGGCCGTCTCGATCCTCGCGGGCCTCGTGGCCAGCGTCGGCGCCTGGCGCACCACGAGCGTCTTCTTCGGTGTCGTGGTCGCGTGGGCGCTGCTCACCGGCCTCATCGAACTGATCGGGGCGATCCGCGACCGCAAGGCGGGCCGCACGGCGGGAGCGCGCGACGGCGTGCTCATCGGCATCCTGACCCTCGTCCTGGGGGCGGCGCTGCTGCTGCCGTTCCAGCAGTACGCGCTCGACTACAGCATCACCGGCGCGGGGTCCTTCACCCTCACCGGGATCACCATCGCCGTGGGCCTCTTCGGCGGATACGCGGCGGTCGTCGCCGTGTTCCTCGCGATCGCGGGCTTCTCTCCGCGCCGCACCGAGCCCGTTCCGGCCGTATCCTCCGAGGAGGCCGCGTCATGACCGACAAGCCCACCACCCGCAAAGACCTCATGAAGCCCGTTCAGCTACTCGGGCTGGCGTTCATCGCGGCCGTGTTCGCCGGTTTCGTGACGCTCATGTCGATGGGGTTCTTCCAGACGCGCCCCGCCGATGAGATCCAGCGCGCGCTGATCGTCGCCCTCGTGGCCGCCGGAGCGACCTTCATCATCACGCTCGTCTCTCTCGCCCTGCTGCTGCTGGTCGTCGACCCCACCAAGGTCACGACCACGGTCGACCGTCCGCTGCTCCTCCCGAAGGATGCACCGGATGCCACCCCCTCCGGCCCCGCATCCACGCCCGAGGCTCCGCGCACCGACGAAGGCCCGTCCGCTCCTCGCGCCTGACCTTCGCGCCTCGCGCCTGGCCTTTGCGCCTGGCCTTCGAGCCTCGCGCCTTTGGCCGCCGCTGCGGGGTTGGTGGGCCTTCGATGGGCCGCTGCGGCTCACTGCGTCCCCGCTCGGGCTCGCTGAGGCACCCTCGTCCCACTTGTGGCGGTGCGTGTCCCACTTGTGGTGGGTGCGGGCGGCGTTGACCGGCCATAAGTGGGACGAGGATGCCAGGGCGCGAGCGCGCGGGCAGGGGGGCGTCGGTGGGGACGAGGATGCCAGGGCGCGAGCGCGCGGGCAGGGGGGCGGTCGGTGCGACGAAGATGCCAGGGCGCGAGGGCGCGGTCAGGGGCGGCGCGGGTCGATCATCGTCATGCCGGCCGGGGAGGCGGCATCCATCCGGGGGAGCAGCGTCGCGGCCTCGGCGAGACCGATCACGCGCTCGATGAGCTCCTGGGGGCGCAGGGCGCCGCTGTCGATGAGCGAGAGCATCTCGGGGTAGTCGACGGCGGCCATGCCGTGGCTGCCGAGCAGGTCGAGTTCCCACGCGATCACACGGGCCATCGGCATGGCGGTCATGCCGTCGTCGGTGGGGAGGAGGCCGATCTGCACGTGCCGACCGCGGCGGCGCAGGCTCAGCACGGCGTCGCGCGCGGTCTGGGCGCTGCCGACGGCGTCGACCGACACGTGGCTCCCCCCGCCGGTGATCTCATGCACCGCCGCGGCGATGTCGCTCTCTCCGGCGATCAGGGTGTGCTCCGCGCCGAGGCGACGGGCGGCGTCGAGGGCGGCGGGAGTGCGATCCACCACGATCACGCGGGCACCGAGGGCGACGCCGATCATCACGGCGCTCAGCCCCACTCCGCCCGCGCCGACCACGGTGATCCACTCGCCCGCCTGCACCCGCGCGCGCCCGGTGAGGGCGCGGTAGGCGGTGGCGAAGCGGCATCCGAGGGCCGCCGCCGCCTCGAACGAGACGCCGTCGGGAATGCGGACGACGTTCGTGTCGGCCGCGCGCAGCACCACGCGCTCGGCGAAGCTGCCCCACTGGGTGAAGCCCGGCTGCTGCTGGTCGGGGCACACCTGCGCGTTTCCGCCGAGGCACCACTCGCACGCGCCGCACCCCATGACGAACGGCACGGTCACGCGGTCGCCGACGCCCCACCGCTGCACGCCCTCGCCGACCTCGACGATGGTCCCGGCCAGCTCGTGACCCGGGACGTGGGGGAGGGCGACGTCGTCGTGACCGACCCAGGCGTGCCAGTCGCTCTTGCAGAGTCCGGTCGCGTGCACCTCGACCACCACGCCCCCGGCCGGCGCCGACGGCGGGGCGACCTCGCGCACCTCGAGGGGCTCGGCCAGGGCGTCCATGATCATCGCGCGCACGGCATCCATTCTCCCGCGCGCACGGTCGCGTTCACGCCCGGGCCGCGCACGCGCCCGACCGCGCGCGCCAGCTTGTCCCTGTCGAACGTCCAGAAAACCCGGACGCCGCGAGAAATCGTCCGGGTGTATCGGACACTCGATCCCCCGGGGCGCCCCGGCAGCGCCCGGCGCCCAGCCGACTACAGCGAGTCGACCACCCGCGACGCCAGCCCCGCATACGCGGCGGGCGTCAGGGCGAGCAGGCGCTCCTTCGCGGCATCCCCGATGTCGAGGCCGCGCACGAACTCCGTCAGCTCGGGTCCGCCGACGCGGCGGCCGCGCGTGAGGTCCTTCAGCAGGGCGTAGGGGTCGGTGATCTGCGAGCGACCGGCGGCGATCTCGGCGCGCACGACGGTCTGGATCGCTTCGGCGAGCACTTCCCAGTTCACGTCGAGGTCGGCGAGCAGCACGTCCTCGGCGAGCGAGATCTCGGTCAGGCCGCGCTGCAGGTTGTCGAGAGCGAGCAGGGAGTGACCGAAGGCGACGCCGATGTTGCGCTGCGTCGTCGAGTCGGTCAGGTCGCGCTGCAGGCGGCTCGTGACGAGGGTGGATGCCAGGGTGCCGAACAAACCGCCGGCGATCTCGAGGTTCGCCTCGGCGTTCTCGAACCGGATGGGGTTGATCTTGTGCGGCATCGTCGACGAGCCGGTGGCCCCGGCGACGGGGATCTGCGTGAAATAGCCGAGCGAGATGTAGGTCCAGACATCGGTGGCGAGGTTGTGCAGGATGCCGCCGGCGTGACGCGCGCGGTCGTAGAGCTCGACCTGCCAGTCGTGCGACTCGATCTGCGTCGTGACCGCGTTGAAACCCAGGCCCAGCGACTCGATGAACTCCCGCGTCAGCGACGGCCAGTCGACGTCGGGCTCGGCGGCGACGTGCGCCGACCAGGTGCCGGTCGCGCCGGAGAACTTCGCGAGGTACTCCCCGGCATCCAGCTGACGGATGACGCGCTCCAGGCGCCATGCGAAGACGCCGATCTCCTTGCCCATCGTCGTGGGCGTGGCGGGCTGGCCGTGCGTGCGCGAGAGCATCGCGGCGTCGCGGTGCTGCACGGCGAGCTCGGCGAGGGCGGCCGTGACCGCGCGCAGCTTCGGCAGCCACACGCGCTCGACCGCGCGCTGCACGGTGAGGGCGTAGGCGGTGGAGTTGATGTCCTCGCTCGTGCAGGCGAAGTGCGTGAGCTCGGCGAGCCCCGTGAGCCCGAGGGTGTCGAGGCGGTCGCGCACGAGGTACTCGACGGCCTTCACGTCGTGACGCGTGACCGCCTCTTTCTCCTTCAGCCACGCGATCTCGTCGGCGCCGAACTCCTCGTAGAGCGCGCGGAGCTTCGCGCGGTCGGCGTCGGAGACCGGCGAGGTGCCGAACAGCGAGCGGTCGGTGAGGGCGAGCAGCCACTCGACCTCGACCTCGACGCGGGCGCGGTTCAGGCCCGCCTCCGACAGGTAGTCGCCGAGTTCGGACACGACGCCGAAGTACCGACCGTCGAGGGGGCTGAGGGGCTGCGGAGGCAGAGCGGACACGGGTCTCCCGGGGGTCGCGCGAAAAGGTCAGCCCGCGGAACGGATGGCGGGCTCGAGCTGCCGGAACAGGGCGCGGCTGGCGCGTTCGATCATACCGAGCACCTCGTCGAACATCGGCGGGCCCGCGTAGTAGGGGTCGGGCACGTCGAGGGTCTCGGCATCGGGGAGGAACGACTGCAGCAGGGCGATCTTGTCGGCGTCATCGTCGGTGCGCGCCCATCCGCGCAGCACGCGCTCGTGGCTGCGGTCGAGAGCGACGACGAGGTCGTTGCGGTCGAAGTCGGCGAACTGGAACTGCCGCGCGCGATGCGCGGATCCGTCGTATCCGAGGCGGTCGAGGGCGGCGAGGGTGCGGTGGTCGGCGCGCTCGCCGACGTGCCAGTCGCCCGTCCCGGCCGAACTCGAGGCGACGTGGGCGCCCAGGCCGGACGTCTCGGCGATGCGCCGGAAGACCACATCGGCCATCGGCGACCGGCAGATGTTGCCGCTGCAGACGAACACGACGCGGAAGGGCGCGTCGGCACTCGCGGTCATCCCTCCATCATGGCGGGGAAGAGCGCCGCGCGCATCAGTCGGCTGCGCGCTGCGGCCGTCACCGTCGTGCGCGGTCGTCGCGTCGGGGGCGCAGGATGCCGCCGAGCACGGCGTTGATGATGCCGATGAGCAGCGCCGCGACGACCGTCAGCCAGAACTCGCCCGTGCGCAGGCCCCAGTCCCAGTTCTCGGTGATGATCGCGGTCAGCCACAGCAGGAAACCGTTGATTATCAGCGAGATCAGCCCGAGAGTGAGGATGTACAGCGGGATCGCGACGACCTTCACGACCGTGCCGACGATCGTGTTGACCAGCGCGAAGATCAGCCCGACCAGCAGCAGGGTCAGGGCGACCTGCAGCCATTCGCCCGGGGCGAAGGGGATCAGTCGCACCTGCAGCGCGGGCAGCAGGGTGACGATCCAGATGGCGAAGGCGTTGACGGCGACGCGGACGACGAAGCGCATGCCCACATCGTGGCACGCGCCGCCGCCGCGCGGCAGGGACTATCCCCTGGGGAGGAATCGGCCCTGACGCGCGGGCGGGTCTCGCGGTTAGGCTCGCGGGGTGAGCGAAGACCCGGTCCTGCCCCGTATCCGTCCCGAGATCGCCGCGCTGCCCGCGTATCGGCAGGGCAAGCAGGCGAGCCCCGACGCGTTCAAGCTGTCGAGCAACGAGAACCCCTTCGAACCCCTCCCGGGCGTGCTCGACGCGGTCCGCGCCGCCGGCGCTTTCAACCGCTACCCGGATGCCACTGCCGCGCGCCTGCGCGAGCGTCTGGCCGCGCGCTACGGCGTCTCCGCCGACGAGGTGCACGTGGCCGCCGGCAGCGTCTCGATCCTCGCTCAGCTGCTGCTGGCCACCTCGGGTCCCGGCGACGAGGTCGTCTACGCGTGGCGCTCCTTCGAGGCCTACCCGTCGTTGGTGGCCGTGGCCGGGGCGACCAGCGTGCAGGTGCCCCTGACCGCCGACTTCCGTCACGACCTCCCGGCGATGGCGGATGCCGTCACCGAGCGCACGCGCCTGATCATCGTGTGCAGCCCCAACAACCCCACCGGCCCGACGGTCGGGTACGACGACTTCGTCTCCTTCGTCGACCGCGTGCCGCGCGACGTGCTCATCGTGCTCGACGAGGCCTACGCCGAGTTCGTCACCGACACCGCCTCGGTCGAGGGCGGCCGCGTGCGCGCCGTGCTCGCGCGCCCGAACGTAGTGGTGCTCCGCACCTTCTCGAAGGCCTACGGGCTCGCGGGCCTGCGCGTCGGGTACGCGATCGGTCACACCGGCGTGCTCGACGCCGCACGCAGCACCGCGATCCCCCTGTCGGTCACGGCCGCCGGCGAGGCCGCGGCCCTGGCGAGCCTCGACGCCGAGAGCGAGCTGCTGCACCGCGTCGCCGTGATCGCCGAGCGCCGCGACCGTCTCGTCGAGCGCCTGCGCGAGACGGGCTGGGACGTCCCCGACGCCCAGGGCAACTTCGTCTGGTTCGCGGCGGGCGAGCGCACGGCCGAGGTCGCGGCGGCGTTCGAAGAGGCGGGTCTCATCGTGCGTCCGTTCCCGGGTGACGGCATCCGCGTGTCCATCGGCGAAGAGGAGTCGCTCGACCGCGTCGTCGAGGTCGCGGCGGCCACCTCCCCGACCGCGCGGGCGTGACCGTGGAGCGTGGCGGCCGACGAGATGCCGCCACGACCCCGGTCATCCCGGGATTCTTCCCCGACCCCTCGGTGTGCCGGGTCGGCGACGACTACTACCTCGCGAATTCGTCGTTCGAGTACGCCCCCGGCATCCCGATCTGGCACAGCCGCGACCTGCGCACCTGGACGCAGCTCGGCAACGCCCTGGAGCGGGAGAGCCAGTTCGCGGCCGGGGCCTCGGGCCCCAGCCGGGGGATCTACGCCCCGACCCTGCGCCACCGCGACGGCGTCTTCTGGCTCGTGACGACGAACGTCGACGCCTCCGGCGAGCAGTTCGTCGTCACCGCCACCGACCCCGCGGGTCCGTGGTCCGACCCGATCGTGCTGACGGGCCTCGGCGGGATCGACCCCGACCTCGCCTGGGACGACGACGGCACGTGCGTGCTGACGTACTGCGGCCTCGACCCGGCGCTCCGCCCCGACGGCGGGGCGCTGCCGGTCATCGCGCAGGCGCGCGTCGACCTCGCGCGCGCCGAGGTGCTCGAGCCCCCGCGGCCCGTGTGGGAGGGGACCGGGCTCGCCCACCCCGAGGGCCCGCACCTCTACCGCCGCGACGGCTGGTGGTATCTGCTCATCGCCGAGGGCGGCACCGAGCGCGGGCACGCCGTCTCCATCGCCCGGTCGCGCGCGATCGAGGGGCCGTTCGAGGCGGGCCCGGCCAATCCGATCCTCAGTCGGCGCAGCACGTCGTCGCCCGTGCAGAACACCGGCCACGCCGATCTGGTCGAGAACGTCGACGGATCGTGGGCGATGGTCTACCTCGGCGTGCGCCCGCGCGGATTCAGCCCGTCGTTCCACGTCAACGGCCGCGAGACCTTCCTCGCCCGCGTCGACTGGGTCGACGGGTGGCCCGTGGTCGACACCGCCGAGGTGCTGCCGACCCCGACCGACACCGCGTTCGACGACGACTTCGCCGGACCGCTGCATCCGCGCTGGATCTCGCCCGGGGCCGTACCGTCCGCGTTCGCCGAGACCGCTCCGGGAGCGGGTGTGCGGCTGCGACGGACGGATGCCGTCGACCGAGCGCCCGCGGCCCTGTCGGTGCGCACGCGCGACCTGCGCTGGAGGTACGAGGCGCGCGTCGACGCCACCGCGGGCGCGGTCGCTCTGCGGGTGCGCCTCGACGAGCGGCACGGGTACGAGGTGCGGCTCGAGGCCGGAGCCGTGTCGGTCGCCGCGCAGATCGGCCCGCTCCTCACCCGCGACGACGCGGGCCGCGCCGACGGTGAGATCGTGACGCTGGTCGTCGAGGCGGTGGATGCCACCACCGACGGCCCCGACGACCTCCGCTTCGGCGTGATCGACGCCGCGGGTGAACGCCGACTCGCGCAGTGGGACGGTCGCTACCTCTCCACGGAGGTCGCGGGCGGTTTCACGGGACGCACCCTCGGACTCCGCGCTCTGGGCGACGACCCGGCGCGGATCATCGCGGTGCGATACGTCCCCGTCGCCGAGTAGGGCGTTTTGTCGCATTCCGACCCCGGTTCGCGGCATCCGTTGTGCACCTCATGCGGTCTCACGCATGGGCCGCGCGTTAGCGTGGGTTCATGACCCCGCTCGACGACCCCGCTCTCGTGCGCGTTCTGGCAGCCGACGGCACGCTGGCCCCCACGCCCGCCGCCGAGCGCTACCTGCCGCTCATCGACGCCCTCACCGACGCCGAGCTCGAGACCTTCTACCGCGACATGGTCTCGATCCGCGCGTTCGACGTGCAGGCCACCAACCTGCAGCGCCAGGGGCAGCTGGCCCTGTGGCCGCCGTCCTTCGGGCAGGAGGCCGCGCAGGTCGGCTCCGCCCGCGCCGCGCGCGCGCAGGACCATATCTTCCCCTCGTACCGCGAGCACGTGGTCACCCGCATCCGCGGTGTCGATCCGCTCGACATCATCCGGCTCATGCGCGGCCTCACCCACGGCGGGTGGGACCCGACCGACCCGAAGAACGGCAACACGCACATCTACACGCTCGTGCTCGGCGCGCAGACGCTGCACGCCACGGGCCTCGCGATGGGGCTCGTCTTCGACGGCAAGAGCGGCAGCGGCGACCCCGAGCGCGACGAGGCCGTCATCGTCTATTACGGCGACGGCGCCTCGAGCCAGGGCGACGTGCACGAGGCGATGGTCTTCGCCGCGAGCTTCCAGACCCCCGAGGTCTTCTTCCTCCAGAACAACCAGTGGGCGATCTCGGTCCCCGTCGCGACGCAGTCGCGCTCGCCGCTGTACAAGCGCGGCGAGGGGTACGGCATCCCGAGCCTCCAGGTCGACGGCAACGATGTGCTCGCCAGCTACGCCGTGTCGAAGACCGCGCTCGACGAGGCGCGCGCAGGCTTCGGCCCTCGTGCGATCGAGGCGATGACCTACCGCATGGGCGCGCACACCACCAGCGACGACCCCACGAAGTACCGCACGTCCGATGAAGAGAAGGCGTGGGCCGGTCGCGACCCGATCGCCCGCATGCGCGCGTACCTCGAGGGACGCGGCGCCTCGCAGCAGTTCTTCGACGACGCGGATGCCGAGGGCCGCGCGCTCGCCGACGACGTACGCGTGCGCACCAACGAGCTCGGCTCGATCCCGCGGGCGCACATGTTCGAGAGCGTCTACTCCGAGGCGCACGCGCTGATCGCCGAGGAGCAGCGCTGGCTCGACGACTACGAGGCGTCGATGGAAGGGGGAGCGCAGTGAGCGAGAACCTCCCGATCAGCCGCGCGCTGAACGCCGGCCTCCGCCGCGCACTCGAGACGAACGACCGCGTCCTGCTCATGGGTGAGGACATCGGCCCGCTCGGCGGCGTCTTCCGCGTGACCGAGGGGCTGCAGAAGGACTTCGGCCCGCGCCGCGTCATCGACTCGCCCCTGGCCGAGTCGGGGATCGTCGGCACCGCGATCGGTCTCGCGATGGGCGGCTTCCGCCCCGTGCTCGAGATCCAGTTCGACGGCTTCGTCTTCCCCGCCTTCGACCAGATCACCTCTCAGCTGGCGAAGATCACGAACCGCCACGAGGGCGCGGTGCGCATGCCCGTCGTCATCCGCATCCCCTACGGCGGCCACATCGGCGCGGTCGAGCACCACCAGGAGAGCCCCGAGGCGTACTTCACGCACACCGCGGGTCTGCGCGTGGTGAGCCCCTCGAACGCGAACGACGCGTACTGGATGATCCAGCAGGCGATCGACTCGCCCGATCCGGTCGTCTTCCTCGAGCCCAAGGCCAAGTACTGGCAGAAGGGCGAGGTCGATCTCGAAGCCCCCGCCCTGCCGCTGCACGCGAGCCGCATCGTGCGTCGCGGCACCGACGTGACCCTCGTCGGCCACGGCGCGATGGTCACGACTCTGCTGCAGGCGGCGGCCCTGGCCGAGAGCGAGGGGACGAGCTGCGAGGTCATCGACCTGCGCTCGCTGTCGCCGGTCGACTACGGTCCGCTGCTCGATTCGGTGCGCCGCACCGGCCGCATGGTCTACGCGCAGGAGGCTCCGGGCTTCACCTCGCTCGGCTCCGAGATCGCCGCGACCGTGATGGAGAAGGCGTTCTTCGCGCTCGAGGCGCCCGTGCTGCGGGTGTCGGGGTTCGACGTGCCCTTCCCGCCCGCGAAGCTCGAGGGCACCTACCTGCCCGACGCCGACCGCATCCTCGAGGCCGTCGACCGGTCTCTGGCGTACTGACCCGCTCTTCCTCTCCCCGCCATGAACCGCGAGACTGCATCTCGCTGACGAAACCGCGGCAGCCCGTCACCGTTTCGTCAGCGGAATGACGGCTCGCGAGCAAAGGACACCACCGTGACCGAGCAGACCTTCGTCCTCCCCGACGTCGGAGAAGGCCTCACCGAGGCCGAGATCGTGCAGTGGCGCGTCGCCCCGGGTGACACCGTCGCCGTCAACGACGTGATCGTCGAGATCGAGACCGCCAAGTCGCTCGTCGAGCTGCCGTCGCCGTACTCCGGCACGGTCGGCGAGCTGCTGGCATCCGAGGGCTCCACGGTCGAGGTCGGAGCGCCGATCATCACGATCGGAGCAGCGGATGCCGCCGCCCCGGCGCCGGCCGAGCCCGTCACCGTTCCGGAGCCCAGCGACCCCGGCGGGGCCGTGCTCGTCGGCTACGGCACCGGTGGCGCCGTGTCGTCGCGGCGGCGCAAGCCCGCGGAGCGCCCGGTCAAGGCATCCGTCGGTGTCGTCGCCAAGCCCCCGATCCGCAAGCTCGCGCGCGACCTCGGGGTCGATCTGTCGGCCGTGACGCCCAGCGGAACCGCGGGCGAGGTCACCCGCGACGACGTCGTGAAGCACGCCGAGCAGGCGAGCGTCTTCCGCAACATCGAGACGCCCGAGTGGGGCGCCGTGCGCGAGGAGACGATCCCGGTTCCCGCGCCCGCCCCCACCGCCCCGGTCGACGACGCGCGCGAGGAATCCATCCCCGTCCGCGGCGTGCGCAAGGCCACCGCCAACGCGATGACCTCGAGCGCGTACTCGGCGCCGCACGTGTCGGTGTGGGTCGACGTCGATGCCTCGCGCACGATGGAGCTCGTCAAGCGCCTCAAGGCCTCGCCCGACTTCGCCGACGTCAAGATCTCGCCGCTGCTGATCATGGCGCGCGCCGTGATCTGGGCGCTCCGCCGCACGCCGATGATCAACGCCGCCTGGGTCGACACCGAGGACGGTGCGCAGATCCGCGTGCGCCACTACGTCAACCTCGGCATCGCCGCGGCGACCCCGCGCGGCCTGCTCGTTCCGAACATCAAGGACGCGCAGGCGCTGAAGACGCGCGAGCTCGCCAAGGCGCTCGAGCACCTCACCCTCACCGCGCGCGAGGGCAAGACCAGCCCCGCCGACCAGACCGGCGGCACCTTCACGATCACCAATATCGGCGTCTTCGGCGTGGATGCCGGGACCCCGATCATAAACCCCGGCGAGGCCGGCATCATCGCCCTCGGCGCGATCCGGCAGAAGCCGTGGGTCGTCGACGGCGAGGTGCGCCCGCGCTGGGTGACCACGGTGTCGGGTTCGTTCGATCACCGCGTGGTCGACGGCGACGGGATCTCGCGGTTCATCGCCGACGTGGCATCCGTTCTGGAGGAGCCCGCGCTGCTGCTGGACTGAGGTCGGCGTCGCTGACGGGCGCGTACCGTGGACCGCATGGACCCCGAGCCGGACAGCCCGGAGCAACGCGCCCTGCGCGCGCTCCGCGCGATCGACGACGGCGCCGACATCGGCGCGGAGGCGCTGAAGCTGTCGAACGAGTTCACCGACCGACACACGGCGCGGCTGTCGGCGTGGTTGCGCCGTCGCCGGCGGCCCTCGATCGAGGACTAACCCGGCAGCGAGGGGTGCTTCTCGGCCGTCGACGGCCGCGTCGGGATCAGCAGCGCCAGCACGAGCGCGACCGCGGCCGCTCCGATGCCCATCAGGAACGACACCTGGAACGCCTGCGCCGTGGGCACGCGCGTCTCAGCGTCGCCGGTCGACAGCGTCGCGAGCACGACGCCGACGATCGCCGCGGCGGTGCTCGTCCCGAGGGAGCGCGCGAGCGCGTTGAGACCGTTCGACGCGCCCGTCTCGCTGGGCGGGACGGCGCGCATGATGAGCATCGGCATGGCCGCGTAGCCGAACCCGATGCCGAAGCCGATGAGGATGTTCGCCACGACGAAGTGCCAGACCTCGCTCGAGAAGACCAGGCTGAACCCGTAGGCGACGATGAGCGAGATCGCGCCCGCGATCAGCAGCACGCGGGGTCCGATCGTGCGCGCGAGCGTGCCCGAGATGGGTGAGAGCACCATCATCACCAGGCCCGAGGGCATGACGACCAGGCTCGCGGCCAGCAGCGACAGCCCGAGGCCCACCCCCGTCGCGACCGGCAGCTCGAGCATCTGCGGGTAGGCGACGTTCGAGGTGAACAGGGCGAAGCCCATGGCGATGGATGCCAGGTTGGTCAGCAGCACGGGGCGGCGGGCGGCGACCCGCAGGTCGAGGAGGGGATTGTCGACGCGGAGCTCGAACCATCCCCACAGCAGCAGCACGACGACACCGCCGATCGCGAGCGACAGCGTCAGCGGCGACGTCCATCCCCAGGTGTTGCCGCGCGACACGGCCAGCAGGATGCCGATGAGACCGAGGGCGAGACCGACGGCGCCGAGGTAGTCGAAGCGGCCGGCGGTGCGCAGCACGCTCACCGGCACGATCCAGAGGATCAGCGCGAACACGACCGCGCCGAGGCCGCCGGCGATCCAGAACAGCCAGTGCCAGTCGGTGTTCTCGGCCACGAGCGCGCTGATCGGCAGGCCGAGTGCGCCGCCGACGCCGAGCGTCGCGCTCATGAGCGCGATGGCGCTGTCGACGCGGTTCTCGTGCAGCACGTCGCGCATGATCGAGATGCCGAGCGGGACGACGCCCACGATGGCGCCCTGCAGGGCGCGCCCGATGATCATGCCGATGATGCCGGTCGACAGCGCCGCGATGACCGAACCGAGGATCATCACGACCAGCAGCACGAGCACGATGCGCCGTTTGCCGTACATGTCGCCGAGTCGGCCCGCGATCGGCGTGATCACGGCCGCGGCGAGCAGCGTCGAGGTCACGACCCACGCGGTGTCGTCGCGCGACGCGTTCAGCAGCTGCGGCAACTGCGACTGGATCGGCACCACGAGGGTGAACATGAACGACGAGCACAGTCCCGCGAGGGCCAGGATGGCGACGACCAGACCTTGAGGGCTGTTCCGGGACAATCTCTTCCGCGCGTTCTCGTCCCGTGACATCGCTGTCCAGGCTATCCGCCTCGGGAGAGGAGTCGGGCCGGGTCGAGGAGAGGTGGTCCCTCAGGACTCCGTGCGTCGGACCGAGGGAGCGGAACCGCTGGTCGCGCGCACACGGAGTGCGGGGGAGAACACCCGACGCTGCGCGTCCTGCCGTCCGCTGATGCGCTCGAGCAGCAGTTGCGCCGCGGTGGCGCCCATCTCCTGTCCGTGCTGATCGACGGTGGAGAGCCCGATGAGGGGATGGCTGGCGATCGGCACGTCGTCGTAGCCGACGACGGCGAACTCCGTGGCAACAACTCCACGCTCGGCGGACACCTCGAGAGCAGACAGCGCCAGGGAGTCGTGGCCCGCGAACAGCGCCGTCGGCGGTGTCGCGCGATCGAGCAGGTCGTTGACCGTGTTTCGAATGTCGTGATCGGACGAAACGATGCGGATGACGTCGGGCTCGAGCCCCCGGTCGCGCATCATGCTCTCGTACACCCGCAGACGCCGCGGGTGCGGATCGGTGCGGGGTTCGACGAGGATCCGCTCATCGTTGGTCACGTGCACAATGCGCGTGTGACCCGAGTCGAAGAGGTGCTCCATCACCAGGCGGGCACCGGCATCGTCGTCGCCGACCACGACGTCGTAGTGCTGCGGGTGGTCGTGCTGGCCGACCTGCACGAGCGGAACGCGCCGCGCGAGACCCTCGAGCCAGGCCTGCGGAACGGCCGGGGCGACCGCGATGATGCCGTCGACCTGCCGGTCGTACAGGCTCTCGAGCGCGGCCGTGCCGCTGACCGGATCAGCCATGGGCGCGATGATCAACCGGTAGGCAGAGGCGTTGAGTTCCTGCACGATGCCCGTGAGGATGCGCGTGAAGAACTCGTTGTCGACCTGGGGCAGCTGCACGCCGATGGTCGCCGTCGAGCCACGCATCGCCCGGGCCGCCACGCGCGGACGGTAGTCGAGGGCGGCGATGGATGCCGTCACCCGCTCGCGCATCCGATCGCTCACGCCGTAGGCGTCGCGGATGACCTTCGACACCGCGGCCTTGGACACGCCGGCGTGCTGCGCGACGTCTTCGATCGTCGCGGCGCGGGTCGGCGGGCCCGCGGGTGATGCGTTGTCCAGCATCGAACTCCTTCGGTCTTTATCTCCAATGTAGATCGGTTGACGAAATCGCGCCAGTCGGTCTAGTCTCGCTTCGTCGCCCCGTGTAGATCGGTTTACACTCGATCTCGCACCTGAGTCCCGAGGCGTCGTATCGGCCGGAGTACCCGCACCCGGCCCCTTACAAGGAGGTAAGCAGTGTCCGCAATCATCACCCCGCGTCGGACGACGACCATCGTCGCCGGCGTCGGTCTCGCCGCCCTGGCCCTGGCCGGTTGCTCCGGCGCGACGGGGGGAGACTCCGCCGACGGCAAGGTCGAGATCACCTTCCTGACCACCAACAGCGACGACTCCATCGCCACCGGTAACGCGCTCATCTCCGCGTTCGAGAAGGCCAACCCCGACATCACCGTCACCCTGAACACCCGCCCGGGCGGCACGGAGGGCGACAACCTGGTCAAGACCCAGTTGTCGACCGGCGAGATGGACGACGTGTTCTTCTACAACACGGGCTCGCTCTTCCAAGCGATCAACCCGGATCAGACGCTCGTCAACCTCGCCGACCAGCCCTGGGCGTCCGAGGTCACCGACAACTTCAAGACCGTCGTGTCCACGGAGAACGGAACCTACGGCGCACCCCTGGGCACCTCGATGGCCGGTGGCATCGCGTACAACTCGAAGGTCTTCTCCGACCTGGGCATCAGCGTGCCGACCGACTGGTCCTCGCTGGTCTCGGCCGCCGAGAAGATCAAGGCAGCCGGGATCACGCCGATCGAGCAGACCTACGGCGACACCTGGACGTCGCAGCTGTTCCTCCTGGCCGACTTCGGCAACGTCTACGCGCAGGACCAGAACTGGGCCGACGACTTCACGAACAACAAGTCCAAGTTCGCCCAGGAGCCCGCCCTCGCCGGCTTCACCCACCTTCAGGACGCCTTCCAGAAGGGCTTGTTCAACACGGACTTCGCCACCGCGACGGCCGCCGAGGGCTCGGCTGCCCTCGCCACGGGCAAGGCGGCGATGTACCCCATGCTCTCCAGCGCCGTCCTCAGCAACATCAAGCAGTCGAACCCCGACGCGGTCGGCGACATCGGCTTCTTCGCGATGCCGGCGGACAAGGCCGCTGACACCACGCTGACGGTGTGGGAGCCCAACGCGGTCTTCATCCCCAAGTCGACGGAGGGTGCCAAGCTCGACGCCGCGAAGAAGTTCGTCGCGTTCGTCAACTCCTCGGAGGGTTGCGACGTGCAGAATGCCAACTACGTCGCGGGAGGCCCGTTCTCCATCAGCTCGTGCTCCGTTCCGGCGGATGCCGCGCCCATGGTCGCGGAGATCCAGAAGTACGTCGACGAGGGCAAGAGCGCTCCCGCCCTCGAGTTCCTCTCGCCCGTCAAGGGACCGAACCTGGAGAACATCGCCATCAGCGTCGGGTCCGGTATCTCCAGCGCCCGGGACGGTGCGGCGGCGTACGACGACGACGTGAAGAAGCAGGCCCAGCAGCTCGGTCTCGCCGGCTGGTAACAACCGCGCTGATTCCAGCGCCCCGTGCGGTCGGCGCTCGACCCCTCCGCATATCGCGGGGCCGGAGCCCCCCTCTCCGGCCCCGCACTTTCCCCCACGAAGGAGTGACCGATGGCCCAGACGTTCGTCAACGTGGTCCCGCCCCAGGTGCGGAACCGGCGTCGAGGCGCGCCCCCCGCCACGCGAGCGGGTCGCAAGATGCGCAGCATGTACCCGTCGTGGTTCTACATCCCCGCGGCTGCGCTCTACGTCGTGCTCTTCGCCATCCCGACGTTCGCGTCGTTCTACTTCAGCCTCACGCGCTGGTCGCTGTTCGATGTCCAATTCATCGGACTCGACAACTTCGTCCAGTTCTTCTCCGACCCGCAGCTGTCGCAGGCGTTCCTGAACACGCTGGTCTACGCCGTCGTCACGAGCGGCCTGAAGGTGGTCCTGGGCCTCGCCCTCGCCGTGCTCCTGACCTCGGAGATCATCGGGCGCGGATTTCTGCGGGCCGTCACGTTCTTCCCCGTGCTCGTCTCGACCATCGGGGTGGGCCTGACCTTCAAGGTGCTGCTCGATCCGTTCGACGGTCTCGTCAACGGCGCCCTGTCCGTCTTCGGAATCGAGGGTCCGGGATGGCTGACCGACCCCAACCTCGCCCTGATCAGCGTGGCCCTCGTCGACGTGTGGAAGGGCCTCGGCATCGCGACCCTCATCTACATCGCCGGCATCGTCGCGATCCCGCAGGAGTACTTCGAGGCCGCCCGCGTCGACGGCGCGAGCGCGTGGAAGGTGTTCCGCAACATCACCTTCCCGCTGTCATGGCCGGCGACCGGGACGGTCGTCATCCTGTCGCTCATCGGCGGTCTGCGCTCCTTCGACCTGATCTGGGCCATGACCAAAGGCGGCCCGGGCTTCAGCTCCGACGTCATCGCCTCGGTGATCTACAAGCAGTACCAGGCGGGCTTCTACGGCCTGTCGACCGCGGGCAACGTGGTGCTCTTCCTCGTCGTGACGGCGGTCATGATCCCCATCTCGATGTTCATCAACAAAAGGAGCGTGGAGTCATGACCCGCCTCGCCGTGCGGCGGTGGACCGTCGGGACGATCGCGATCGTCGTGTCGGTCGTCGTCTTCCTCGTGCCGTTCGCTTTCATCCTCGTCACCGCGGCCAAGACCGCGCCCGAGGCGTCGATGCTCGCCTTCAGCTGGCCCACCGAGTGGAAGCTGTGGGACAACGTCGCCGCGGTCCTCGCCGATCGCAACGGCATCCTGGTCCGTGCTTTCGTCAACAGCATCGTGCTCACGGTCGCGAGCGTGGTCATCATGGTCATCCTCGCGGCGATGGTCGGCTACGTGCTCCAGCGCAAGAAGTCGCGCTGGAACGCGGTCATCAACTTCTTCGTCCTCGCGGGTCTCATCGTCCCCCCGGCGGTCGTGCCGACGATCTGGGTGCTCCAGGGCCTCGGGCTGTTCAAGACCCTCGGCGGACTCATCCTCATCGAGGCGACCTTCGGTCTGTCGTTCTGCATCCTGCTGTTCCGAGCCTTCGTGTCGACGATCCCCCGGGAGCTCGACGAGGCCGCCCTCATCGACGGCGCGGGGCCGATCCGCCTGTTCTTCCAGGTCGTGCTGCCGCTGCTGAAGCCGGTGATCGTCACCGTCATCGTGGTGCAGTCCGTCGCGGTCTTCAACGACTTCGCCAACCCGCTCTACTTCCTGCCCGGGGACGCGAACGCGACGGTGCAGCTGACGCTCTACGCCTACGCGTCGAGCTCGACGAGCGCCGGGCAGCTCAACCTGCTCTTCGCCGACATCCTCCTCATCACCATTCCCCCGCTCGTCATGTACATCTTCTTCAACCGTCAGATCGTGGCGGGCATGACCAGTGGGGCGATCAAGGGCTGATCATGTTCACCACTGCTCGACTCATCTCCCCTGCCGCGCCCGTGGACGGCGCTCCCACGCTTGTCGGCCGCTTCACCCTCGATTCCGACCACGGCGCCCTCGTCCGCGCCACCCTGCGATACTCGGCGCTCGGCGTCGTCGAGGCGAGCATCAACGGCGCCCGCGTCTCCGACGACCTGCTCACCCCCGGCTGGTCGAGCTACGAATGGCGCGTGCGGGTCGCCGAGACCGACGTCACCGCTCTCGTCACCGCCGACTCGACGCTCGAGCTCACGCTCGGAAACGGCTGGTACCGCGGGAGCCTGACCTGGATGGGGGCGACCGGCGTCTACGGCGACCGTCTCGCCGCGATCGCGGAGGTCGAGGTCGTCTTCGCCGATGATCACACCCAGGTCTGGGCGACCGACACGTCGTGGACGGTCCGCCCGGCCGACACGGTGACGGACGACCTCTACCACGGCCAGACCATCGACGCCCGTCGTCGGGGGGCCTCTGCTGTCGAGGCCGCGGTCGAGGTGCTCGACGCTCCCGCCGCGCGGTTCGAGCCGTACGTCGGGCCTCCCGTCGCCCCGGTGGAGACGCTTCCGGTGCGTGACGCCTGGCTGTCGCCCGCCGGCCGCCTCATCGTCGACTTCGGCGAGAACCTCGTCGGCTGGGTGCGCGCCGAGGTCACCGGCGAGCCCGGTCGCGTGGTGACGCTGCGGCACGCCGAGGTCCTCGAGAAGGACGAGATCGGCATCCGCCCGCTGCGCTCGGCCCGCGCCACCGACCGGTTCATCCTCTCCGGGGGCCCGGACGTCTTCGAACCCCGCTTCACCTCCCACGGCTTCCGCTACGTCGAGGTCGACGGGTGGCCGGGAGGGGTGGATGCCGTGCGCCGAGGCGGTCTCGAAGCGGTGCGGATCAGCTCGCAACTGCGGCGCACCGGCACGTTCTCGAGTTCGGAACCACTACTGAACCGCCTGCATGAGAACGTCGTGAACAGCACCCTCGGCAACTTCGTCGACCTGCCCACCGACTGCCCGCAGCGCGACGAACGTCTCGGATGGACCGGCGACATCGCGGTGTTCGCGCCGACCAGCGCCTACCTCTTCGACGTCGGCGATTTCCTGCGGGACTGGCTGCGCGACGTCGTCGTCGAGCAGGAGCACCAGGGGGGAGTGGTGCCGTACGTCGTACCCGACGTTCTCAAGTACGTCGGCGTTCCCGAGGACATCACCCCCGTCGATTCGACGGCCGTGTGGAGCGACGCGATCGTCTGGGTCCCGTGGGCCGTGTGGATGGCATCCGGTGACGCGCGCGTGCTCTCGGAGAACTTCGAGGGGATGCTGGCGCACCTCCGCCATGTCTCGTCGCTGGTGTCGCAGAGCGGCTTGTGGGACCGCGGGTTCCAGTTCGGCGATTGGCTCGACCCCGATGCGCCGCCGGAGGATCCCGCCGCGGCCAAGGCGGACCGCGGACTCGTGGCCACCGCGTGCCTGTACCGGTCGGCCGACCTCGCCGTCCGCGTCGCCGATGTCCTCGACCGCTGGGATGTGCGGGACGAGCTCGAACGCCTCCGCCACGCGACGCGACGCGCTTTCCGTGACGCCTACGTCGACCTCGAGGCGCAGCGCCTGCGCAACCACTGCGAGACGTCGTACGCGCTCGCCATCGTCTTCGGTCTGCTCGACGACGGGGAGTCGTCGTGGGCGGGGGACCGTCTCGCGGAGCTCGTCGACGCCTCCGGCCATCGCATCTCGACCGGGTTCGCCGGTACCCCCTACATCCTCGACGCGCTGAGCGGCACCGGTCACCTCGTCACGGCCGGACGCCTGCTCCTGCAGCGCGAATGCCCGTCGTGGCTGTACCCGGTGACCATGGGGGCGACCACCATCTGGGAGCGCTGGGACTCGATGCTGCCGGACGGCGCGATCAACCCCGGCGAGATGACGTCGTTCAACCACTACGCCCTGGGTGCGGTCGCCGACTGGATGCACCGCGAATTGGCGGGGCTCGCCCCTTTGGAGCCCGGGTACTCCCGCGTGCGCATCGCGCCGCAGCCGATCGACGGGATCGATGACGCATCGACGTCGTACGACAGCGTCTATGGCCCGATCGCCGTGGCCTGGCGTCGCGAGGGGCCCCTCGTGCATCTCGAGGCGACCGTGCCCGAGGGGGTCGTCGCCGAGGTGCGGCTGGGTGAGGTCGACGCAGAAGTCGGAGCCGGTGTGCACCGGTTCTCCGTGGAGTTCGCACCGACCGTCGCGGTGTGATCACCGTGGCAGGTCGACCGTGACGGCGGTCGACCTGCCACGACCCCGGCGGCGACGACGCCGCCGGTCTCTCGATGAAGAGGAGAAATCCGTGTCCATCAGAAGAAGTGCAGCCGTCGGCGCCGCGATCGGCGCCCTGGTCCTGGCGGGGGTGTCCGCGCCGCCCGCGGTGGCGGCCAGTTCCGTCACATTCAGCGCGACGTACGGCACCGATGCGGGCCAGCAGCTCGATGACGCCCGGCTGCTCAACGGTTCTCAGGGCGGCTATGCCGTCACGAAGAACCTTCACCTGCTGCCTGAGACGCTCGGTCAGGTGAACTCGACCGGGGTGCGGTCGGTGCGCATCGACCACATCTTCGACGACGACTTCTACGGGCTCGTCTCCCGCAACGCGTCGGGAGCGCTGACGTTCGACTTCACCAAGCTCGACTCGGTGGTGCTGCCCCTGTTCGATCAGGGCATGGTCCCGTGGTTCACGCTCAGCTACATGCCCGGGGCGCTGGCGAAGGACAAGTTCACCGCTCCCTCCAGTTACGCGGACTGGTCGACGGTGGTGTCGACCACCGTGAAGCACTACGCCGATCTGGGGCACACCGGACTCAACTGGGAGGTCTGGAACGAGCCCGACTTCGACTTCTGGAAGTCCGGGGCCTCGGCTTTCAACGACCTCTACGCCGCGTCGGCCAGCGCCGTGAAGAGCGCCGATCCGACGGCTCAGATCGGCGGGCCGGCGGTCTACAACATCCAGGCGCCCATCATGGGCTCGTTCCTCGACTACATCGCGGCCAACCCGAGCGTGCCGTTCGACTTCGTCAGCTGGCACGACTACGGCGGCAACGACTTCTCGGAGTCGGCGACCGTGGCGGGGATGCTGTCGTCGCGCAAGATCCCGGCGAAGAAGCAGTACATCACCGAGTGGCACACCACGGCGGCGTTCGGCTCCACCCCCGGCGGGGACGCGGACACGAACGTGCTCGCCTCCTACACGGCCCGTCGCCTGACCTCGGCGCTGCTGCAGCCCACCCTCAACGGGGTGTTCTTCTTCAGTCCGGTCGAGGGATGGAACCCCACCGCGGACTTCTCCACCGACCTCGGCCTGCTGACCGTGGAAGGACACCGCAAGGCCGTCGGCAACGTGTTCGAGATGGTCGACCTCATGCCGTCCACCGTGCTGTCGTCCACCACCTCCGGAGCGCCCACCGACCGGTCGGTCGGCGCCATCGCCACCGGCGACACCGGCAGCAAGACGACCGCGTTCCTCGCCTGGAACGACGGCAGCGACGCCTCCACCGTCTCGCTGTCGGCGAGTGCGCTCCCGTTCGCATCGTCGAACTTCTCGGTCGCCCGGTACGACGTCAACGCCACGTCGGGCAACTACTACGCCGACTGGTCCGCCGGCACCCGCAACCGCACGACGGGCCCCAACGAGCTGCTGCGCCCGTCCAGCGTGAACGTCTCTGCGCCGGCATCCACGTGGTCGTCGCAGGTGACCATGCCCGCCAAGTCGGTGTCGCTGTTCGTGCTGAGCCCGTCGACCCAGGCCGCGGGTGCCGTTTCGCTGAGCACGCCGACCTCGTCGACGAACGTGGCGCGGGCCAGCACCGTGACGAGCTCCAGCAGCTACACCGGTGGCGGGTGGGGCGGAGCGAAGCTCGTCGACGGTCGTCGTCACACGTACAACGCCTCCGACACGGGCGGGATCTCGCAGGGCTTCACCTCGGATGCCACGTCGACGGCGCAGGCGACGCAGTGGGTGCAGCTCGACCTCGGCGGCGTCAAGTCTTTCGACACGGCGACCCTCTGGCCGCGCGACGATCAGGATGCCGATGGCTCGAGCTTCCCCGTCGACTTCACGCTCGCCGGCTCGAACGACGGCTCGACCTGGACCTCGCTGGTGACCAAGACGGGCTACAAGGCGGGACAGAAGATCGCGGGACCGCAGGTCTTCTCGACCGGGAAGGCTTCGTACCGATACGTCCGTCTCACGGCGACCAAGCAGGGCCAACCGGTCACCGAGGGGTCGTCGCAGGTCTACCGTCTGCAGCTCGCGGAGCTCGAGCTCACCAATGCCGGTGCGCTGAACCCGGGCTTCGAAAGCGGGGACCTGACCTCGTGGTCGGTGGAGGGTGCGGCATCCGTCGTCCCCACGAACACCTACGACGGGCGTTACGCCGCGACCTTCACCGGTGCGGGCAGGGGCGTGTTCCAGGTCGTGTCGGGGCTGACGCCGAACACGACCTACACGTTCAGCGGCTTCGCCAAGTCGGCGGGCGGTGAGCCCGTCTACGTGGGGGCGAAGAACTTCGGCGGCACCGAAGTCTCGACCCCGGTGACGACCAGCCGCTGGAAGCAGGCGTCGGTCACCTTCACCACCGGCCCTTCGGCGACGTCCGCGCTGCTGTATTTCTACAAGAACAGCGGTTCCGCGCAGGCCTGGGTCGACGGGGCTGTCCTCACCGGACCGTGATCGCTCGCGTCGGCCCCTCCGTTCCCCACAGAGGGCGGAGGGGCCGGTGCGCGTCCACGCCGACTTCGGGATGCCATCGAGCCCGAGATCTGTCGAATCGATGACGCCGTGTGACGACCCGTTACCACCCGTAACGGCCCGGTTTGGGCCCCGCGCGGACGCATGTTGACGTGGTCCCATGACTTCGCACCGCCTCCCGCGCCTGGCCACGATCCTCGGCGCCTCCACCGCCGCCCTCCTGCTCACCCTCACCGGCTGCGCCGGGGGAGCGGCATCCTCCGACGACTCCTCGCGCATCGTCCTGGGCGCCGACGACGGCAACGAGGCGCACTGGACGGTGCTGAAGCAGAAGCTCGCGAGCGAGGGGATCGACCTCGAGGTGCGCACCATCAACGACGGCGTGCAGCTCAACCAGGGCGTGCAGGACGGCGAGCTCGACGTGAACCTCTTCCAGCACCTCATCTACCTGTCGCAGTTCAACGTCGAGAACAACGGCACGCTCGTGCCGGTCGGCGCCACCGCGGTGTATCCGCTCGCCCTCTACTCGGAGCAGTACACCGACGTGAAAGACCTGCCGGAGGGCGCGAAGGTCGCGATCCCGAACAACCCCACGAACCTCGCGCGCGGCCTGCTCAACCTGTAGACGGCGGGGCTGCTCACCCTCAAGGACGGCGGCAACGCCTTCTCGACGCCCGCCGACATCGAGACCTCGAAGGTCGAGCTGCTGCCGGTCGACACCAATCAGACGGTCACCGCGCTCAAGGACGGCAGCGCGCAGGCCGCGATCGTCAACAACACGCAGGCGCAGAAGGGCGGGCTCGGCGACGACCTCATCATCTTCAAGGAAGACCTGAACAACCCCCAGCTCGCGCCCTACATCAACGCTTTCGTCACCCGTGACGACAAGAAGGACGACCCGCGCTGGGCGAAGCTCGTCGAGGCCTACCACTCGCCCGAGGTCGAAGCCGCGGTCACCGAGCTGAACCAGGGCAACCTGCAGTTCAAGACGGAGTGGACGGGCGCGCAGTTGCAGGACGAGCTGACGAGCCTGGAAGACGCCCTCGAGGCCCAGAACGGATGACCTCCGTCATCGAGCTGCGGGGCGTCACGAAGAGTTTCCGCACCGATCGCCGCTCCTCCACCACCGCCGTCGACGACGTGTCGCTGACGGTGGCGGAGGGGTCGATCGTGGGCGTGATCGGCTACTCGGGCGCGGGCAAGTCCACGCTCGTGCGACTGCTCAACGGGCTCGAGCAGCCCACGTCGGGCACCGTGAAGGTGCTCGGCGTGGACGTGGGGGATGCCACCGAGGCGACGCTGCGCGACCTGCGGCGCCGCGTCGGCATGATCTTCCAGCAGTTCAACCTCTTCACCTCGCGCACGGTCGCGGCCAACGTCGCCTACCCGCTCAAGGTGGCGGGCTGGAAGAAGGCCGACCGCGACAAGCGGGTCGCGGAACTGCTCGACTTCGTCGGCATCGGCGACAAGGCGAGACAGTATCCGCGGCGCCTGTCGGGCGGCCAGAAGCAGCGGGTCGGCATCGCCCGCGCGATCGCGACCGACCCCCGCATCCTGCTCGCCGACGAGGCCACGAGCGCCCTCGACCCGCAGACCACGGCCGAAGTGCTCGACCTCCTGCGCGAGATCAATCGGCGCCTGGGCATCACGATCGTCGTCATCACGCACCAGATCTCGATCGTGCACGAGCTGTGCGACCAGGTCATCGTGATGGACGGCGGCCGTGTCGTCGACAGCGGCGACACGTACCGCGTCTTCGCGCACCCCCGCGCCGAGCTGACGAAGCGCTTCGTCGCCGCCGTCACGCAGGGGGTGCCCTCGGGCGAGGCGCTGTCGGCGCTCGCCGCAGGCGGGGGAGAGCTCGTGAGCGTCGAGATCAACGAGTTCTCGAGCGAAGACGTCTCTGCGGTCTTCCACCGCCACGGCGCACGGCACTCCGTCGTCTACGGCGGGGTCACCGACGTGCTCGGCAAGCAGCTCGGAACCCTCACCTACCGCGTGCACGCCGACGACCTCGCCCCGGTCGTCGCGGAGCTGCGCGCGCACACCGACGTCGTGCTGCCGGCGGGGGAGGTGCGCGCGTGAACAAGTGGGACACCCTCACCCCGGTGCTGCTGCAGTCGATCGGCGAGACCGTCTACATGGTCGCCGTCTCGCTGCTCATCGCCGGAGTCGCGGGGCTGATCATCGGCGCCCTGCTGTACGCCACGCGGCCGGGCAACCTGTTCGAGAACCGCGTCGTCTTCTTCGTCGCGAACCTCGTGATCAACCTCATCCGGCCGATCCCGTTCATCATCTTCCTCACCGCCGTGGCCCCGGTCACGCGCGCGGTGACGGGGACGACCCTGGGGACGGATGCCGCGATCGTGCCGATCACGATCATGGCCACCGTCGTGATCGCCCGCGTCGTCGAGCAGAACCTCGTCGCGGTCGACCCCGGCACCGTCGAAGCGGCCCGGGCCGTGGGCGCGCGGCGCATCGGCGTGCTGTTCGGGGTCGTCATCCCCGAGGCCCTCGCGCCGCTGATCCTCGGCTACACGTTCATGTTCATCGCGGTCGTCGACATGTCGGCGATGGCGGGGTACATCGGCGGCGGCGGGCTCGGCAACTTCGCCATCATCTACGGCTACCAGCAGTTCAACCAGCAGGCGACGTGGGTGACGGTCGCGATCATCGTCGTGATCGTGCAGGCCGGTCAGCTGCTCGGCAACACGCTCGCCCAGCGCATCCTCCGGCGCTGACGCCCGGGCGCGGGCGAGGCCGCCCCGCCCCGCCCCACCATCCCGACCGGCCACGAGCCGGTTCTGCAAGGAGGACCTC
>NZ_STGM01000010.1 GCF_004854025.1 Microbacterium hydrothermale | reverse complement strand
CTAGCCCTTCACGGCGCCGGCCATGATGCCGCTGACCAACTGGCGTCCGGCGATGCCGAAGAGAAGAAGAAGCGGGATCGTTGCGAGGGCCACACCGGCGAGAACGAGCGAGTAGTTGATGAAGTTGCCCGCGGCCAGTGACTGGAGCGCGACCGGCAGGGTCGGGTTGCTGGAGGGTAGGACGATGAAGGGCCAGAAGAAGTTCGTCCATGTGGTGACGAAGGTGAAGAGGGCTAGCATCGCGGCAGCCGGGCGTGCGGCTGGCAGTCCGACGTGCAGGAATGTGCCGAACATGGAGCATCTGTCGATGCGTGCCGCCTCGATCAGTTCGAAGGGGATCGTGTTGCGGAGGTATTGAGTCATGAGGAACACGCCAAATGGCGTGACGAGCGTTGGGACGATGACAGCCCAGATGGAGCCCGCCCATCCGAGGTTCGACATTGCGATGAAGAGTGGGACGACACTGAGTTGCGTGGGGACGGCGGTGGTGGCGACGACGAAGACGAGTAGCGCGTCTTTTCCTCGGAAGGTGAGCTTCGCGAAGCTGTAGCCGGCGAGAGTCGAGAACAACACAACGCTGGCTGACACCGTCACTGACACGATGATGCTGTTCGTCAGGGCGAGCCAGAAGGGGACGGCGTTGATCGCCCCGAGCCTGACGTGATCGTCCAAGACTTCCAGTTCAACGAATGGGCCCGAGGCGCAGCCGTCGTTGCAATCCAGATGCACGCACTCGGCGTCGGCCTCGGACGAACGGTCACTCACTGAGGCAGCAAAAGACTCCCCGTTTGTCGGTCGCGACCACGCCGTAGACGTGCCGGTGGGCGTCGGCTTGGTCGACGCGGATCACGGTCCCGGTGTGCAACAGGGAGCGCCCATGCTTGTAGAGCTCGGTCCACCGACGCAGGTCTTCGTCGGCTTCGGATTTATCTAGGTGGCGCGTCCACTTCGGTGGCGGAACCAGGTGGTGAGCTCGCGGACAGCACGGATAGTGACGGATGTGTCGGAGCTGTAAAGGTCGTCGAATGTGTCGCGGTATCCCTCGGGCGGGGTGTCAGCGGGGACTCCGATGGGTTCGTAGCCCATGGTCCAGCTGGGGAAGTTGCGTTGCTGGAGGGTCTCGCGCAAGAGAATGCGCATGCCTGTGTGCCGGGAGTCCAGGCGGATTGTCTCCACGAGATCCCGAACCACATCCTCGGGGCCCTCGAGCACCTGAATAAACCGACCGCCGCGATAGAGGAGCATCCCGGTGAGGTTGCTCGTACTGTTCTTTTGCCGGCTGTGCTTCAGCAGGTCTTGGAGGTCGACGGGGCTGAACGGCTTCGTGGCGGTGCTGGAGTAGACCACGGAGTGCAGTGCCTGGTCGGGCATTGTAGATCCTTTCACCACTGCGGGGGCTTCTGGTCGGGTACGGGCGGAGATGCTACCGCGGCCATCGCAGTCGCTCGGTCGGGAAAGGTGCCGATGTCGCGTGAGAAAGCGTCGAAGGCAACATAACTCTCGCTGGGGAGACGGTCGATGTAGCCGATGAAGTTGCCGCGGTGGCTCCCGACAAAAAATCCCTCCTCGACACGCGACCAGCTCACCTCGTCAACCTGGGGTTGGTCGGACATGTCGCGCCTTCCTGTGTTCATTAGCGAGCGAGTTACGCAGCGGGTTCCTTAGTGAGGGGACTTGCTCGTGCGATGGGTGGTGGCCGTGCGGCGTCATCGACTCTCCTGCCTGGATGCCGTCGGGATGCTCCCCCCGTTTCTAACTGACCCTGACGCCGCGACCGGCTGGTTGCGGATGCCGCGGAAACGTGTGGGCGATACGTGCACTACAGCAACACGCCCTCGAGAGCCCAGATTGCGTTCTGGGCCGTGGAGCAGGGGTACTCCGTCGCTGATGACGTAGGAGGCACTCGGCATTCCGCGCATCGCACGCGGGGCAAGGAAGTCTCATCAAGGACAGTCTCCGGGCGGTGGCCGTGGAGGATGATCGCCAACCCCGCAACCAATCGATCTCCACTGACCAGCGCCCGGCGCAAGACTGCGGCACGCCGCGCGACGTAACCATCCTTGGCAGCGTCTGCGCCGACAAGCTCTGCGGTCGGCTCTGGCCACCCACTCCCGCTCGATGGCAGGAGTGACACGGCGTCGAGATCATCGAAGCCCATCGACCACTGCGGAAAGCGACGGGCCGCGTGATTGCTAGACCACACCTTCATAACGTCTTTGTGTCTCTCGTCGATCTGGATGCGAGAGAAGAGAGATTCCACCTCCTGCTCCTCACCCTCCAGCACTTGCATCACCCTCCGCCCGCGCAACAGCAGCAGCCCCGAGATACCCCGACGAGCATTCGCCGCGCGAGACGCATCCAGCATCATCGCCACGTCCTCGGAGGCCGTGGGCGAGACCAGGGTGCTGACGTAGACAGTGGTGTGGATCACAAGCGAACCGTACGACATGCCGGACACTTACCAGGCTGGCTTGCGCCAGACCAAACGGAAAGCCGGCAACCAGATCATCGCCCACCTCAGCACCTAGGGGTGCAAGTGCAGCAGCTCCGCTGTCTCGACGTGGAATGGATCAGCTCCGCCCTGGCAGCCGAATCCTCACACGGCCGCCCCCTCCGTCTCGTCGGGCCTCAAATACTCCGCCCGCCTGCTTAGGCTCATCGCAGCTGGGGTAGAGACTGCTTATATCTCAGCTTTGTGGCGGTGAAGCCACCTACGACGGCGGTGATGAGAGCGAGGGCGAAAAGCACGGGTCGCCGGTGCCGGATGGCCCACGTTTGTGGGCTGAACGAGTGGGCTTCGTCCGAGAAGATGCCTCGGGCGCCGTGGTCGCCAGCGACGGGTTCCCAGAGGTTTGGATGTTGGGTGGAGCGAGGTCTGCCCGTTTGCACCTGACCGCTGTATGCAGTCTTGGCGAGGAACCAGTCGAGAAACCGTCCGGCGAAACGCGCCCCGAGGATGGTGGCTGCGGTAGGTTCACCCACCCAGGTGCGTCGACGCGGGACGTCAGCGACGTCGGCGACCGCGCGGGCCCCCACCTCGGGTTCGAAAATGGGAGGTACGGGTTGTGGGTGTTCGGGGAAGTTGGATTTGACCCAGCCGAACTGTGTTGTGTTGAGCGCGGGCATGTCCACAAGGGAGATGGCGACCTGGCTGTTGTTGTGAGTTAGCTCCGCGACAACGGCGTCGGTGAATCCGTGGATGGCGTGTTTTGCGCCGCAGTATGCCGATTGGAGGGGGATGCCCCGGTGGGCAAGGGCGGATCCAATTTGGATGACGTGACCTGCGCCCCGCGGAGTCATGCGGCTGAGTGCTGCGCGTGTCCCGTTGACAACTCCGAGGTAGGTGACACTCGTGGCACGGTCGAAGTCCTCGACGGACGTCTTAAGGAACTCCGAGATGGTGCCAGCCATGGCGTTGTTGACCCACAGGTCGATCGGGCCAAGGTTGGCTTCGATTTCTGTCGCGGCTGCGTCGAGGGCTTCTGAGTCGGCGACATCCGCGCTGACGGCGTACCCTCGTCGTCCACGTGCCTCGATTTCTCTTACGGTCGCGGCCAGGCCATCCGCACCTCGCGCCAGAACCGCCACGTCCCACCCGCGATCCGCGAGCTCCCGGCTGATTGCTCGACCCAAACCCGCCGAGCCCCCTGTAACGACAGCCACACCTCGCGTGCTCATGGTCAGCTCCCTCGTCATGAAATTGTTTTGTCGAAACCGTACATTTCCGACCAGGCGGCACGAGGGGGTTGCAAGACGGCCCAAACCTCAACATCGACTCAGGCGCGCGAGGGTTCAGCTCCGGGGCGGTCGCCGGGGCGCCCGCTGTACCGGTCCCATTCGAGGGCCTTGAATTGCAGGAAGGTGCAGAGGTTTCCTGCGACGACGAGTTCTGCCGCGAGGGAGGCGAGAGCGTGGGGTGCGAGGGTCAAGTCGTCATCTCGCGCCGTGAGAGTGGCCTCCCAGAGGGGTTGGTCGTACCCGGTTGCCTGAATGATGATTGCGGCGTTTGCGTGATGGAGGTTGACGATCACCAGACCGGTGTCGGCGGTGTCGTCGTCCTCTTGAGGGGCGACATGGACGTCGCCGGCAATGAGGTGTCCTTGAGCGCGAAACTCCTCCACCCATTCGGTGAGGAGGGTGGCGCTGCGCCTGGGGGGTGAATTGGTCAATTCGGGTTCCACACGATGATCGTAGAGGTGACCTCCGACACTGCCGCCGTCACCGTTTGCGGGGCCACGGCTGGATCAGGTAGGTGTCAATATCGACCGACCACCCGGCTTCGGTGCGATTGGCCCATCCGCTGTCGAAGATCCATGCCGCATCCATGTGTGCGCGCGCCGCGGCAGACCCACCGAGCGGATCATTCAGGGTGACGGTGCCGACGTTCTTAGCGATCAGACCGTCCCGGATTGCTCGCACGAGTGAGCGTCGTTGGCTGGGTTCGAGGTCGTCGTATGCCACAGCTGAGAACGCTAACGAGCAGCCCACACCCAACGGCCCGCTTGCACCCGCCGATGGAATCAAGTACATCGACGAGGAATCGTCTCTGTTATCGGCTATGAACGCACCGTCGCCTTGGGGGAGGGAGGTAAACGCCGCGCAGGCCGTTTTCCCGAAGCCGACAACATCGTGCCGCTAGACGCGAAACCCTGCCGTCACCAGCAACCATCCCCGTGTCCATCTGCCTCGCCACCTCTGTGCGCCAGCGTCGCTGTCCACTCCTGCCGTGACGGCGGGCACGGGCGTATTGCGAGTTTCACCCGGCACAGTTGCGCGTCAGGCTTCCTGTGCTGCGGCACGGTGGTTCCATAGAACGTGCGCCGCGGTGATGATGTCGTGCGCGACTTTTAGGTGATTCCAAATCGCGACAGCGCTCGGGTCCACCTGCGCAACCGGCTCGTCACGCACGTCTACACCGATGAACGTCATGTCCGCCAGCTCGCGCATGTTTGCGGGTTCTCCGTGTGCGATGGAGCTGGCCGTCGACCAGTACCAGTAGCCGAGGGCGTCGCCCAGGCCGGGTACGTATGTGCCGGCTTCGCTCGCGAGCGTGCTCGGACTGATGGGTTTTGTGGCGCGTTTGACTTCGAGTCCGGCGTCTGTGGCCATTGTCGCCAGGTCCGCGAGCTGCCCATTGACAAACCTCTCCTGCGCAATGAAAGCGTCCTGCGCGTCGGGGCCGGCTAGTTCGGTGAACTTCATGGCGAGCTTGCGAGAGTAGGAAATCTCGGTGTATCGAAGCCGTAGGGATCGGGCTATCCGTTCGTCACTTTCTTCAGGCCCGAGAACCCACAAAGCCGTGTTGGCAGCTTCGAGGAGCCCTCGAATCAGTACGAATTCGGCCGACAGGTGGAGCCGCATCCCCCTACGATCATCGCTCAGGACCATGCTGTCGAAGGCGCGCATGAGATTGTGAAACGTCTGGATGCCGTTGTCCGCTTGATGCGCTGGCGACACGAGCGAGAGCGGGTCGGTCTTCGTCGCCGCGCTGCGCTTCTCAACGGATAGCTTCGGCAGCCGAAGTTTGTCTTCGCGGAGGTCGGAGCCGTCTTCGCGCGACATAACCCCGTCACGGCCGTTCATCGCGTCCCTCCACCCATTGAGGAGACCGGCAATCTTCCGTTGCGCCTGCTCCTCGGAAACCTCGTCCCCGTGACGTTGTATGTAAGAGCCAACGAGGCCGACGAACCGGTGGTGAAATCTGCCGCCATGAGCACACGGTAGGCGCCGAGGGTTCCTCTTTGCTGGCATCCCGTGCGAAATGTTTCGACAGGCCCGTCAGGGAGTGCTTCGTAGGAGAACCCGAGCTGGGCTGCTCGCGCGGGTGTGTCCGTGGTGCGAAACCGATCGGTTTCGCACTACCGCCTGGGAGTCGTCGAGTTCTCGAGATCTGGCGGGTCATCGTGATGCAAAATCTTGGTGAAGTAGCTGTCCGAATGGGGATCGCTATCCGGTACGGCAGGGGCCGGCGGCCCAGCGACACGGATTCCGCGAAATCCCGCGGGGGACACTCGTACCGCATAGGCGTCCGATTGCGCATACCGTTAAGGGGAGCCTATGCGGTACGCTCCGCGTATGAGGGTGGGATACGCGCGAGTCTCGACAATCGAGCAGGACGCCGAGCGACAAGTGGCTCGGCTGCTCGAGCTCGGCGTGCCAGAGGACCGCATCTACAGCGATGTCGGTTTCAGCGGCGCGAAAATGACCCGGACCGGGCTGGACAACGCCCTGGCCGCGGTGCGCGAGGGCGACACCTTCGTCGTTCCCGCACTCGACCGTCTCGCGCGGAGCACCGAAGGAGCGCTCGAGGTGATCCGCAGACTGACGGATGCTGGGGTGATCTTCCAAAACGGCACCACGCCATACGATCCGAAGGACCCGATGGCGAAGCTGTTCTTCACCATCCTCGCCGCCGTCGCCGAGGCGGAAGGCGGGTGGATCAGCTTGCGCACGCGCGAGGCTATGGCGCGACCAAAAGTCCGCGCGAAGCTGAAAGGCCGGCGCCCGAAACTGACCGAACGGCAGGACGAGAACATCGCCAAGCACATGGCCGCGGGCGATCTCGCGGTCGCGGAGATCGCGCAGATGTTCAACACGTCACGCACGGGCGTCTACCGAGCTCAGGCGCGCCATCAGGCGCGCAGCGCTCAGAAGGTGGGGGAGTGATGGACACGCTGAGGATCGTCGGCCTGGTCGTCGGCGGGGTCATCCTGCTGGGGGCCCTGGTGACCATGGGGGTATGGGTGCCGAAGGTGCTCTACCGCAGCCCGGAACCCGGCAAGCTCGACGGCCTCACGGTGAAGTTCACCGATGCCCGCGTGTCCGAGGACCGCGTCATCGACCGCACGTGGGCGGTGTCGGTGTACATGCAGAACGAGGGCAGCCGCCCGCGGGAGATCCCGCGCATGGCCTACGACACCGCGTTCTGGTCGAACAGGCGAACGGGCGTGACCCGGGCTCGCACCGAGTACAAGGGCCACCTCGAGCACGATTTCCAGTACGAGGTAGTCCAGGGCAACGGCGTTGTCGCCAATCGCGTGCTCAACCCCGGCGACACCCCTGCCGTGTTCACCGCCTACGTCACGATGCCGGGGGACCAGTACCCCGAAGCGCTGGATATCGCGTCATTCGACGGGTCTCAGGCCGCCAAGCATCTGCGCGGGCGCCTACAGGTGAGCGCTGACGCATGATCTCTTCCACAAGGGGCCAGGCCCCGCGCCTTTCCGGAGGGCTGTCGATAGCCTCGATCACACGGCTGATCGAGGGGGGCAGAGATGGCACCACGTCGTCGCGCGCAGCGGCCACACGAAGGGCAAGGCGTCTTCGACCTGTGGGGGCTGTCCGAGCAACAGGCCGACCAAAGCATCGAGCAGGCGCGGAACGCGCCGCCCGCGCCCGTCGAGCAGCAGCTCGTCGACGGGCAACTGGACTTCAACTTCGACGAGGACACGGAGGTTCGCGATGAACCGGTACGGGATGCTCGCGCGCGAGCACTGGACGAAGTACGCACCCAGCAGAGTGGCGCAGCTGGAGAACCCGGACGAGTTCTTCGAGAGCCTGGGGGAGCAGGTAGCGGATCGGGTGACGACCCTCTCTCGGATTCTCGAGGGGCAGCATCGCCCGTCCCCGGACTACCTGGACCAGGTGGCGCTGCTGAACGCCTACCGGAAGCAGGCGGAGGAGCGGGCGCTGAGCGATCTGGTCTGGTTGACGCCGGATCAGGTGGAGTACGACGAGACGGAAGCGGCATCCCAGGAACTGGGGGAGCTTCCCGATCGGGCGGAGCTCGAGCGGCAGATTCGGTACCTGCAGGAGGATCAGAGCGACCCGGACTCGGCGCTGCTGACGGCGGTGTACGAGGAACGTCTGGCGCAAATGCAGCAGACGTTGGCGCGGATCGTGGAACTGGAAGCGAAGGTTCCCGAGGGGTACTGAGCTTCCGTCCTGCCGCGCAGGACGATCTGGCACCCTCCGGTGCCAAGGCGCGCTTCCAGGCGAACATCGCCGCCATCGAGACCGTTCGTCGGCTCGATGCAGGGCAGCGGCCGGCTACCGCCGATGAACAGGCCACGCTCGCGCGCTGGTCGAGTTGGGGCGCCATCCCGGGGGTGTTCAACGAACGCCGCGACGACTGGGCGCGTGAACGGGAGCAGCTGCAGAGCCTCTTGACGGACGCGGAGCTCACCGCCGCGCGCCGCACGACCATCAACGCGCACTACACCGACCCCGCCTACGTCGACGCAATGTGGGCGGCGATGCAGCGCCTCGGCTTCGAGGGCGGGCGCGTGCTCGAGCCGGGTAGCGGCGCGGGGACATTCATGGGCATGGCGCCGGTGGGCGCCGAGATGACCGGTATCGAGCTTGACCCGCTCACCGCCTCCATCTCGCACGGGCTCTATCCGGCCGCAGATGTGCGCACCGAGTCGTTCGCGGACACCCGCTTTCCGCGGGCATCGTTCGACGCCGCGATCGGCAACGTCCCGTTCGCCGACGTCGCGCTGCACGACTCCACGCACAACCGTGGCGGGCACTCGATGCACAACCACTTCATCATCAAGTCCCTCGCCCTTACGCGCCCGGGCGGGCTCGTCGCCGTGCTGACAAGCCGGTTCACGCTCGATTCGCAGAACCCCGCTGCCCGCCGCGAGATGAGCGACATGGCCGACCTGGTGGGCGCGGTGCGCCTGCCCACCGGGGCACACCGTCGCGCCGCCGGCACCGAAGCCGTCACGGACCTCCTCATCCTTCGTCGACGCGAACCCGGCGCCGAGCCCGCGGACGCGACCTGGGAGAGCGTCACCCCGCGGCTCATCGACGGGGAGAAGATCTACGTCAACTCCTACTTCGACAACCGACCAGACCACATCCTCGGCGCGCTCGAGGTGGGAACCGGTATCCACGGCTCCACCACGCTGCAGGTCCGCGGAGATCTCGCAACCGCGGCCGCGCAGCTGGACGCCGCCCTCACCGACATCACGACCAGCGGCATCGAACGCGGGCTCACCATGGCGGCGCCGAGCGCCGACGTTCTCACCGAGCGGGAAACGCGTGTCACAGCCGATCCTGCGCTGTGGGACGGAACCATCGTCGACCAAGGCGGGGGAGAGTTCGCCACCGTCGCAGACGGCGCGCTGACGCCGCTGAAGGTGCCCCGCACCCACGCGCGGGAACTCGCAGCGCTGCTCGGGCTTCGTGACCAGGCTCGCGCCCTGGTCACACGGGAGGCGCGCGAGTCGGAGGACACCGACGAGATGGTGGCGCAGCGTCAGGCGCTGCTCGCCGACTACCGCGCCTACGTCGACTCCTACGGCCCGATCAACCGGTTCAACGAACGTTCCACCGGCCGCGTCGACGCGGAGACCGGAGAGGAGATCCTCGCGCGGGTCATGCCGAAGGCGGTCAGTCTCATGAGAGATGACCCGTTCGCGGCGCTCACGCTGGCGCTGGAGCGCTTCGACGAACAGACCCGCACCGCCGTGCCCGCCACGCTCCTCACGGAACGTGTGGTGGCGCCGCGCTACATCGCGCAGGGCGCCGAGAACGCTCAAGATGCACTCGCCCTAAGCCTGGATCGCACCGGCAGTGCAGACCTCGCCGTGATCGCCGACCTGCTCGGCGTCGACGAAGCCGACGCTCGCGAACAGCTCGGCACACTCGTCTACGACGACCCCGCGACCGGTGGCATCATGCCGGCCCCCGAGTACCTTTCGGGAAACGTCCGCACGAAGCTGGAAGAAGCCGTCGCCGCCGCCGAAACCAACCCGACTCTCGAGGTGAACGTCACCGCGCTTCGCGAGGTGATGCCCGAACCCATCGGCATGGAAGAGATCGAGCCCCGTCTCGGCGCCGTGTGGATCGACGCTCCTACGCACCAAGCCTTCCTGCGCGACATCCTGCAGGACAACAGCGTCACCGTGGAGAACCCTCTTCCCGGCAAGTGGAACGTGCGCGGGCAGCGGTGGGGCATTCGCGCCACCAACGAGTGGGGCACCGATCGGCGCCCCGCTACCGACATCGCCGCAGCACTCATGGAGCAGCGCAACCTGATCGTGCACGACACGATCAAGGACGCTGAGGGACGGGAACGCCAGATCCCGAACGCCGTGGAAACGGAAGCCGCGCAGGAGAAAGGCCAGGCGCTACAGGCACGGTTTGCGGAATGGGTATGGGAAGAACCCGAGCGCGCTGCCCGCCTGCACGACGAGTACAACCGCCGCTTCAACAGCCTCGTTCTTCGCGACTACTCCGCCGCCGGCGACCACCTCACGCTGCCAGGGCTCGCGAGCAGCTTCACGCCACGCCCGCACCAGCGCGGCGCGGTCGCGCGCATGATCGCCGAACCCGCGGTGGGGCTGTTCCACCAGGTCGGCGCGGGTAAGACCGCCGAGATGGTCATGGGCACGATGGAGCTCAAGCGCATGGGCATGGTGAACAAGCCCGTCGTCGTGCTCCCGAACCACATGCTCGAGCAGTTCTCCCGTGAGTGGCTGCAGATGTATCCCCAGGCGAAGATCCTTGCGGCGTCGACCGCCGATCTCACCGGGGACAAACGACGTCGTTTCGTCGCGCGCGCCGCGGCGAACGACTGGGACGCCGTGTTGATGACGCAGAGCGCGTTCAAGACGATTCCCCTCTCGCCTCAGTTCGAAGCGGACTACATCCAGGCGCAGACCGACCAGCTTCGCGCCGCCCTCGCTGACGCGCAGGGCGAGGACGCCAAGTCGATCAAGCAGATCGAGAAAGCCATCCTCCGAGCCGAGGAGGCGTACCGAGCGAAGGCCGATATCCCGCGTGACCCCGGTCTGGAGTTCGAGAGCACGGGAATCGATTACGTCGTCGTCGACGAGATGCACATGTACAAGAACCTCACGGTCGTGTCGAACATCCAAGACGCGGGCAAGGTCGGATCGAAGCAGGCCACCGACCTGCACATGAAGCTGGAGTATCTGCGCAGCCAACACGGCGATCGCGTCGTCACCGCCGCGACCGCAACGCCGCTGGCCAACTCGGTCACCGAGGCCTACGTGATGCAGCGCTACCTCCGACCGGACCTGCTCGAAGAGGCGGGCATCACCTCGTTCGACGGATGGGCGGCAACGTTCGGCGAACAGGTCACCGAGTTGGAGATGGGACCCGCAGGGGACTTCCGTGTGAAGACCCGATTCGCGAAATTCCAGAACGTCCCCGAGATGCTGCGCATGTGGCACGTGTTCGCCGACGTGAAGACCGCGGAAGACCTCAACCTCCCCACCCCCGCGATCGCGGCACGCGACAGCGACGGTGAGCGCGCTCACGCGACCGTCGTCATCCCGCCGTCTCCCGCCATGCAGGAGTACATCGCAGAGATCGCCGACCGCGCGGAGCGGGTGCGCGCCAAGCAGGTGTCGCCCACCGAAGACAACATGCTCAAAATCTCCGGCGACGGCCGCGCCGCCGCCCTCGATATGCGCCTGGTGCGTCCCGGCGTCGAGCCCGATGGGCTCGGCAAGCTGGACTACGTTGCTGACCGCGTTGCCGAGCACTGGCGACGCGAACGTGGCCTCATCTTCACCGACAGCACCACCCGCGAACCCTCGCCCATCACGGGCGGTTTGCAGCTGGTGTTCTGTGACCAGAGCACCCCCGCCGCAAACCGCTGGAACGCCTACGACGAACTACGCACCAAGCTCACCGAACGCGGCCTCCCGGCCGACTCGATCCGCTTCATTCACGAAGCGAAGAACGACGCCGAGAAAGGCCGGCTATTCGCCGCCGCCCGCAGCGGACACGTCGCCGTGCTGATCGGATCGACCGGGAAGATGGGCGTCGGAACGAACGTCCAGGACCGCATCACGGCCATGCACCACGTCGACTGCCCGTGGCGTCCCAGCGACCTCGAGCAGCGCGACGGCCGCGGCATCCGCCAGGGCAACCAGAACGACGAGGTGGCGATCTACCGGTACGTCGTCGAGCGCAGCTTCGACGCCTACTCGTACCAAACGGTCGAGCGGAAAGCGAAGTTCATCAACCAGATCATGCGGGGCCGGCTGGACTCGCGCGAGATCGAGGACATCGGCGAGTCCACGATGAGCGCGTCGGAGGCGAAGGCCCTGGCATCCGGTAACCCGCTCATCCTGGAGAAGGCGCAAGCCGACCAGGCGCTGCAGAAACTCCGCCGTCAGGAGACCGCGCATCACCGCGCCCAATCGTCCCTGAGCACACGCCGCAGCAGCGCCGTGAAGGAGATCGACAGCGGCCAGCAGATCGTTGCCCAGTTGCGTGAAGCCGCCGCCCGCTCAACCGATGTCAGCGGCGACAAGTTCCGCATCGAGCTCGGCGAACGGACCTACACCAGCCGATCAGAAGCCGCCGAAGCTCTCGGCGCTTGGGCCCACCGACACGGCCTCCAGTACGGCACTGCCATCCCCGTTCCCGAACGCATCGGCTCCATCGGCGGGCACGTCATCACCGCGCACACCGAGCGCCAGTACTACGCCACCACGGGCGGAAAGAACATGCTCAGGCTCACCCTCGAAGACGCCCCCGGCATCGGCGTCACCGTCGATCCGGCAGAAGCGCTCCGCAACAACATCGGCACGATGGTGCAACTCGGAAACCGTGTCGACAGCATCCCCACCGTCATCGCAGAACACGAACGGCGGATTGCAGACGCCCACGCTGTCATCGCACAAGCCGACTCCCGCCTGGGTGCCCCGTTCGCTCACGCCGACGAACTCGCCGCCGCGCACCAGCGCGTGCAAAGCATCGTCGAACAACTCAACGCACAGGCCACGCCGGAACAGCCGGCGCCGTCCGAGTCGACGAGCGCAGAGCCGAAGTCGCCATTCGCCGCGGCATTCCCGCGCACACTCGCGCGGGACCTCTCACGAGGCGGATCAGCGGCGTCCGATCGACGGTCCACATCGGCCCCGGTCATCGAGCGCGAAGACCTCGAGCGCTAGTCATTTGTGAGCATCCGTTCCTCTCCCAGCTCCCCGATACTTGCCGCTCTTCGCGCAGCTAGCCCCGTCAAGGGTGCGGCGCCTGCCGCATCACGTAGTGACGCGAAGCGCCCTTGACGGGGGCTAGCTGGGTAATACCTTCCGGCATCGGGGTGGTGGGTCCGTGGACGTGACGAGGGTCCCGCTGTCCACCTGTGGGCGGGTGGAGCCCGAAGGTAGGTCAGGCCGTCCACAGGTGGTCAGGGGGATACGCAACTCATTCCGTTACGGACTCTTCCGAAGTGGTGCTCTGGCGACGAGACTGCCGCCGCGGACGGGGCGTCTTCGCTGCCTCGGCGAAGCCGATCTTGCTCAGCTCACCGCTCGTCCAACCCGCGCTCACGGCCGCGGCGTAGGAGCGGCTGTAATCGCTCTCGGCGGCGGCGACACGCTCGCGAGCGTCGGCGAGTTCGACGTTCGTTCGAACGAGGTCGTCGATCATCGCGAGGCGCGATTCCTGCAAGTCGCGTGCGCGACGCAGCACCTCATCGGGGTTCATCACGTTGGCCATGTCGTGTCCTTCTGTCGGGGGGATGTGAGACGGCGCGCAGCGCGCGCTCAACATCGAGTGTGTCAGCCACGGACGCGCACAACAACCCGTGAGTTCTTCTTGCTTCGATGACTAGAACCGATACTCGAATGCACCCGGTGGGGAGCAAGCTATACATTTAGGTCCCCTAAATGGCCCCTTTCCTCCCGCTGGGCGGCCGGATGCGGCACACTGTAGGTGTGGTCCCGTGTTCTACGGGTCGTTGCACTGGGCGAGAGGACGAACGGATGACGGACAACGCGCGTACCGCTCAGAGCCGGCGCCGCCGCGCGAACGTCAAGGGTGGACGCGTCGCGGAACACCGCGTGAAGGTGTCAGCCGAGGAAGAGCTAGCGCTGGTGAAGCGTTCCAAAGAAGCGGGTGTCACGGTCGCGCGCTTGCTGGTGGAGGCTGCTCTTTCGGACGGTGACGGCAAGACCGCCGTGCAGCGCCGGGATGAGCTCACTGAGTTGTTTCACATCCGACGCCTGCTGGCGTCGGTGTCCAACAACGTCAACCAGATCGCGCGTGCCGTGAACGCCGGCCACGGCGTCGACGGCGAACTGAAGCACACACTCGCTGCCGTTGATCGCGTTTGCGGATCGCTCGATGCCTACATGAACGACAGCGTGGTCGCGCGATGATGCCGAACATCACACGCGGCGACCGCATGGCGGGGCTGATGATGTACCTCGCCGGCCCCGGACGCGCCAACGACCACAGCGACCAGCACGTCGTGGCCGGACACGACGTCGTGATGCAGGCCGCCCGTGGAGCGTCCTTGCAGGACTCCGACACGGTGCTCGATCTTGCGCTCGTTCTCGACCAACCTCGACGCCTCTACGGCACTGAAGTGACCGCTCCCGTGTACGAGTGGGATGACGCCAGCCAGCGCAAGATCAAGGTCGGCGAGAAGGACGCGCACGTCTGGCACTGCTCGCTCAGTCTGAACCCGATCGAGGGACCGCTCAGCGACGCGCAGTGGAACGCCATCGCGACAGACTTCGTGAACGAGATGGGCTTCACCGACCCAGACGGCGGTAAGTCCTGTCGCTGGGTAGCTGTGCGTCACGGGCTGTCGAAGAACGGCAACGACCACGTGCACATTGCCGTCAGCCTTGTCGCCGAGGACGGCACGAAAGCTCGCATCCACAACGACCACCACCGCGCGCAGGCGGCGGCCAACAAGCTCGAGCACAAGTACGGACTCCAGGTGCTGGAATCCCGCGAAGCTGAGCGCGAGACGGTGCGCGGGAACAAGCCCGGCGACCTTCAGCGCGCAGCACGCGAGGGTGACGATGTGACCCAGCGCGACGAGCTCCGACGCCGCCTCCGCGGCGCGGCCACCGCGGCGCGCAGCGAAGCCGAATTCGTCGCACAGGCGCGCGACGCTCGCGTGCTCGTACGTCCTCGTTTCGCGAAAGGCGACACGTCGCGAGTTGTTGGTTACTCGGCCGCTCTGGTTCCGACCGTGAAGGACGGCGAGCGTCCCCAGCCCGTGTGGTTCGCCGCGTCCAAGCTGGACACCAACCTCGGGCTCGGCTCGCTCCGGGAGCGCTGGGGAACCGACGCGGACGCCGAGGCGCAGGCCGCGGCCGTTTGGTCCGAGCGGCACCAGAACCTGCGGGCTGGAACCCCGGACGTTCCCGCAGGGGTGCGCGCGAAGCGTCTGCCCCTGCACGTCGTGCAGCAGCTGAACGAATCTGCTCAGCAGATCGTCGTGCCCGACCGCACGGCCCGCTTTACGCGGGTAGCAGCCGTCGACGCATCGGGAGCGCTCGCCCGCGCCTCGCTGTACTTCGAGACGACCAGTCACGGTCCCATCGCCAAAGCATCGGACGTGCTGGCACGGGCATCCCAAGCCAGCCGGTACGACCCCAACCAGCCCGAGCGACAACGGATCGAGCGCAAGCAGCTCGGCGCCGACGCCGCCTACGTCTCACGACTTGCGGCGCGCGCGGTCGGTCGCGACAGCGCTGCAGGATGGCTCGCTGTCGCTCGCCAGATCTCCCGTGTCGGCAACGCCGTCGCCGCGGCCGAGCGCGCCCGCGGCCGACTCGCCGCCGCCCAGGAGACGACCGCCGCGGTCACCGCCGCGGTCGCCGTGATCGAACGCGCGGAAGCGCAGCGCACCGGCGCCACGGCGGGCACGTCGTCGGCTACCCAGCCTGGACGCCCAGGGGCTGCTCCGAGCATGCGACCTACAGTGTCGCCCACGACCCCCGACAGCGACCGCGGCCGCGGATAACAGCACGAGAAAGGACACGAGCATGGACGAGGAAGACGTCATCGGCAACGAGTTCGACCGGGTGCTTCGCGCCGCAGCAATGGGGGCAGGACAGGCAGCCGAAGGGCTGCGCCGTCGCGCCCAGGTGCGCGACGAGGCTGCACGCGCCGAGGTGATGCAGAAGCAGCGCGACCAGGCCAACCTCACGGCCACCATCTACGAGCGCGTCCAACGGGACGAGTTCTGGCGCAACGCGAACGGTGAGCGCGTCGCCAACGCCGCGACATACGGCGCCACGCTCTACAACCACGACCCGAAGGCGCGAGAGATCTACGAGATCGTGCGCGAACGCGCGAACAGCCAGTTCGGGCTGAACGTCGACGAGCTCCGCGCCGCGCACCCCGAAAACGAGGAAGCGCGACGCAACGCCCTTCTCAACGCCGTCGACGACCGCCTGGCAGCCCTGCGTGCAGACGCGCAGGCTGCAGACGACCGCTCAGAGGCCGCACGCGAGCGCGACGAGGAAGACCAGGCCAACGACGAGCAGCGCCAGCCTCACGCCGATCTGGCGCGCGAGCGCGCCGAGGCCGCGGATGAACGCGCCGAGGAACGCGAGGACGTGGCCGCGTTCCACCGTGGCGAAGAACGCGGCCACCAGGCCGAGGCACGCGGCCTCGATGGAAGCGGGAACGACACAGCCCGCGAGAAGGGTCTCAGCCCGCGGCAGCTCGAGGTGAAAAAGGCGGTCGACCGCAGCTTCCCCGAGCCGGCCGGCGAGTCCGTCGCCCGCGGTCTGCGCCGCGGATCACCCCGCGCACGCACCGCGCGCGGAGGATTGGCCAGCCGCGAACAAGTGCAGGAGATCTCGCGCTAGAGGTACACACGCGGCCGCGTCGGTCACCTAAGGTGCCGGCGGCGGCGTTGTGCGGCCGACCGGGAAGCGGTGCGGTTCGTCACGAGACGGTGCGGGCCCCCAGTGGGGTTACGCCGTCGATATACCGACAATCGGATACGCTCACGACAACCTGACTCGACGCAGTTTCTACATGGGGGTTGCTGTGCGCCGAACTTCGCTGCCCGCCGTCTATGCTCCAGCCGTCATAGTCCTGTTGCTGACAGGATGCAGCGCCACAGAGCAACCCGAGCCGGTCGCCTCCGGGATTGCTGTCGCTCCATCGGTAGACGCCTCCCCTCCTGAGGAGACAGCCGCTATCGACGTGACTGTACTTCCTGAGGACGTGCTACGTTTCCACCTCTTCCCCTCGTTGCCTGCCTCCACGCAGGAGCGCCTCAGCCGGATGGACGCGATGGACTTGGCCGAGTTCCGTGCACAACCAGCGGTGGATCAACTGTTCTTCGGCGACTACATCCTCGACAACAACCGAGAGATCGCGGTTCACCGTCTGAGCAAGAACGGAATAGTTGGCCTGGATGATGCGCCAGACTCTTCCGATCTGAAAGATGTGGCTGACCAGCAAGACTTCAACTTCGCGCTCCTATCTACTCTGAAGGAGATGGGAGAAGACGGGATTAGCTTCGACTCCTTGACCGCGAAGAAGGCCAGCGTCATAGTTGCCAACCCGTCCGAGATCGAACGCCAGGCTTACATTGACGGTCGCATCAATGAGTGGGGCGCTAGCACGGCGACCTTCATGGCATTGTCCCGCGTGCTTGCGTCGGACGTTGGCGACGACGGTGTGATCAGAATCAATGCCGAAAGCCCCACCGGGGACAAGACATACGACGTCCTCAGCCTGAAGAAATTCACCAACTACCTCGGCCAGGAAGATCAGATGTACACGACGGACCTCAGCGTCGTATCGACGGACGTTCGTTATACGGACCTCTTGAAGTAGCGCGTCATCGATCGCTTCCACCGGAGTGCGGGGATTCTCACGTGGAGAACACCCCCGTCAAGGGTGCTGAGCGTCGCTGTCGCGATGTGCTGCGCTCACCCTTGACGGGGGTGTTCTCTACGTCGGACCGCTGGTTATTCGGCGCAGCGGAAAGGTGCGTGCAAAGGTCTGTCAAAACATGCCGCGCGGCGCGGGTGTTGAAGGCCAGGCGTCAGGAACCGTGCGCTCGTCGCCGAGCTTGTCGAGGCGCCAGAACGGTCCGTTCTCGGACGTGAGCTCGCGCATCGTGGGGTCGAGGTAGTCGCGGAAAAAGACGGCCATGCCTGTCGGCCCTTCGAGGCGGAGGTACTCGAACGATCGCCAGAGCGCTTCGAGCCGCATCGCGACTTCCTGGTACTCCCACCACCGCGGGTCCCAGCGATGCTTCGCTGGGTTGCGGCGGTAGGTCGGCAACAGGAACTGCTCGACGAACTCGGCGACGTTCGCGTAGGTCGTCTCGACGACTTCGATGTCGTCGTCGTCTCGTTCGATAGCGTCCATCAGGCCACGTCCCTGCTCGAGGAGGCGACGGCGCGAGCTTCGTAGTACTCGCGACTGTCGTTGACGGCCTGGGCGTATGGCCGCTTAGAGAAGTGGTTCAGCTTGATCAGCGTCGCCGGGGCCCCGGATGCCAGGAGTACCGCGCGGCCGCGCGGCATCGCCGTCAGATCGGCGGTGTCGAGAATGCGCTCTCGCTGCAGGCTCGTCGTCACGCTCCGTCCCTTCGACTGCGACGACGAGGACCGCTTCACCACGTCGTGGTCACCGATAAGGCTGGCAAGGAACGGCAGGAACTTGTCTTCGGCGAGGCCGGCGCCCGCGACACGGATGTTGGCCGCGGACCAGAGCTTGCTCATCCCGGTCTCCCCGAACGCTTCAACTCCCTGCGCCCAGGACTGGAAGAACGCCGACATGATGATGCCGCGTGAGCCGTAGTGCGAGTACACGTCGGGGAGCTCGCGCCAACGGCACACGTTTGCGGCCTCGTCGAGCACCGCCATGAGCGGGGTCGGTAGCCGGCCCCCGGCTTGCGTGGAGCCGTACCGCTCCGCGGCCATGAGAATCGCCATGGTGAGGGCGCCGGTGATCGCTCGAGCGGAGCCGCCACCCTCCTTCGAGATCAGGTAAATGGTGTCCGTGGAGCGCACGAACGCATCGGGGTCAAAGTGCGGCCGCGATCGCGTCTCGTCGGTGATCCAGGGCAGCACCTTGGTGTTGCCCAGAACGCTGATCCAGGGGCGCAGCGTCTCGTACACGCCGTCGCGCTGCTTCTCCGTGAGGTTCTGCGTCTGCCGAAGCGCACGGCCCTGCTCTGTCTGACCGTTCTCGGAGAGGATCTGCGCGGGGTCGTCAGGGGCTCCCGGACGAGAGTCCGGGTCGTTGGCCCAGGCGAACACGTTGCGCACCGACAGGCCCCCGAGGGCCGCGGCGAGCATGAGACGGGATAGCGTCTCGCGTCCCGCCGACTCGAAATAGGCGTCCTGCTTGGACCCGGCCGCGGTCGCGGACGTGATGAACACGTCAGCCATCTTCTCCGCGGTCTCCATGTCGTGCACGAACGACAGCGGGTCCCACCACCAGGTGGGTTCCTCCCCGATGATGTGCTGCACGTCATGCACCCAGACGACACCGTTCTCCGAGCGGGGGCCGCGGGAGAGATCCACGATGTCGCGCTTGTTGGAGGTGGCCAGGACCGGGCCCCGGGTCTCCAGAATCTGCGGGACACAGACGCACGACGTTTTACCGGCGCGGGGTCCCATGATCCATAGCTGCACCCACTCCCACGAGGCATAGAGACGCTTGCCGCTGGGAATGTGGCTGGCCAAGGTGACGCCCGGGCCGGCTTTCTCGGCGCCGAGTCGGGCGCTATCGGCGCGTGCCGCCGGTTCCAGGAGGTCGGCGACGTCGCGCGTCTGCCCCATCGAGGACGCCTTGTGGTCCACGCGGGAGCGCTGGTTCCACTGCTTCCAGATCGCCCAGCCGAGGATTCCGACGAGGCCGACCACAACCACGGCCATCACGATTGTTGAGCCGATCTGAAGGGCCGTGGGAGGAAGCGTCCCGCGAAGCATGGCGGTCAGCACTGTGCCGATGCCGCGGTCGGGCAGGTTCTCGATCGCGGGGTTCAGCTGCGCGCCGACCCACACCACGGCGAGGCCGACGAGCCCGAGCATGAGGACGCCGCCGAGGATGATCCAGCCGAGGTCGTTGCCGGCGGGCTGAGCGCGGCGGTTTGCCTGCCTGCTCATGCGTCCACCGCGTCGTACTCGTCGACGGGATCGAGGCCCATGGCCGCGGTGCCCTCGGCGCGCGCCTGTGCCTGCTGCCAGGCGCGGTTGGTGTTGTTCACCTCGAGCTCGGTCGGGGTCAGCACCACGGTGAAGGGGATGCCGGGCTTCTTGCCGAGCTTTAGCAGGAAGTTCCCGCGTCCGGGAGGGGCCGCGGAGCGGCCGGTTTCGGGATTCACCGCGCTCTCTGCAGACCAATCCGAGATCATCGTGGTCTCCGTCTGCGACATGGCAAACACCTTCTTCAGATTGCCCATCTCGGCGTCTGCGAGGCCACCGAGGAAGACCATGCCGGATCGCTCGACGAAGCCGGATGCGATCTTGCTGAGGTGCTCGGAACTCAGCTCGAGGTCGTTCATCGTGTGGGTGATCATCACCTGTCCGATGCCGCGCTGACGGTTCAGGCGCGTGAGCGAGTCGAGGAAGTAGACCATGACGTCGGAGGCGCGCAGCATCCGCCACAACTCGTCCATGACGAGGAAATAGTGGCGCTGCTCTTTCAGGCCCGCCTCCGCCAGGTGCTTGTCAGCCGACACCACGGCGGAGCCGTAGTTCCAGCACACGGTCTGAACGGCCGCGTGCATCTGGTGATCGGCCTCGTCGATGGTCGACACGTCGAAGACCATCGGCCGTCCAACCTCGATGTGCTCGGTTGTTTCACGCGCAAACATGTCGCCGAAGGGACCGTTCGGGCCCAGCGCGGTGAGCCCGTCGACGAGGCTCTGCACGCGCTCGTGATACCGGTTCACATCGTCGCGATCGATGGCGAGGGCGGCGAGGCGGGGTTCGCGGTTGCGCACCAGGTCGGTGACATCGCCGATGACCGGAGTGCGCTCAGATCGCTCGTCAAGGATGCGCAGCGCTTCCGAGAGAATCGAGCGTTCGAAGGACTCCAGGGGCCGATTGTTCACCAGGGCCACCAGGCCGATGACCTGCGTCAGCCGGCGCCCGCGCATCTCTTCGAGCGCCTGTCGGCGGTGCTCCTCGTCGGGAATCTGCTCGAGCTGGCCCATGAGTGGGCCGAGGTCGAGCACGTTGAGCGCGCCGACACCGCGGCCGAGGCGGATGACCTGCCCGTCCATCGCGGCCATGAGGTCGGCGTAGTCGGGTTTGGTGTCCGAGAGGACCATGGGGACGATGCCCCACCCCTCGAGGATCGCGAGGATGTGACGGACGAGGCTGGACTTACCCAGACCCGGGCGCCCGATGACGAAGGCGCTGGGGTTGCCGATCAGGTTCGCCAGGAACCAGCTGATCGGGTCCGCACACACCACGGAGCCGGTGGTCAAGTGCCGCCCCAGCGGGGCGCCGACCACGGGGCTTCCGGAACCGGCAATGAAGGGCCAGAGGCCGCACACTTGTACCGTCGTCCCCTGGTACTCCACGGGCGTTTCGATGTAGTTGACGCGGCCGGTGCCGCGTCCGGCCCAGCCGCGGCGACCGGGACGGATCGCCGCGTCTGCGCGGCCCGCGGCGGCGCTGTTGAAGAACTCCTGCAGCCGGTCCAGGGCGCCAGAGGACTTCGGCTGTGCCGTGGACAGGCGCTTGGCATCCCGCCGCGTCTGGCGGGCCTTCTTCGGAGACAGCGTGAGGGACAGATCGTCGTCCGAGTAGGGACGCCGGTTGTCGCGGCGGGCCATCACAGCCACGCCCGCATCTTGTCGTCGAGCAGCGAGTGTTCGGCGAGGACAACCCCCAACGGGAGCCCCGCCTGGAAGGCGACCGCTTGATTGCCGAGCGCGGGGCGGATGCGCAGACGCGCCGCGTTGGCCATCGACGGAATGATCTTGTCCAGGCGCGGGAAGTCATCCGACGTCGCCGTGGTCGCCGTGATGATCATGCCGAAGCGCACCAGGCCGGCGCCCTGTGCCTCTTCCTGTGCGGCCTTCTTCGCGTAGGCGAGACGCTGCTCCTGGCGGGCGCTGATGCGCTGCTTCTGAGAGCCCGCGAACGCGGCGTTGTTGATGTCGCTCTCCACCAGCGACGCGCTCTCGGACGACGGGATCGGCCGGTACAGGATCGTCACGCGCTTGCGGAGGACGTTCGGGGTCGGTTCCATGATGCGCCGCAGAGCGGTCGAGTAGAACTGCCCGCGTGGGCCCTCGAACATCTCCCACGTCTTCGACACGGCGCGATCGTGGAAATACCGGTCCAGCTGGTCGTCGTGGAAGACAGGACCCGCATCGGGCCAGGACAGGCCCGTCCCGCCCTCCGCGCGTGCTTCCTCGATGAGAGATGCCACGGTGGGGTCGTAGCTGGTGCGGGTGAAGTCGATGATGTCCTGCGCGGTGCACGCGCGCACAGAGGTTCCCGCGCCCGTCGCGTAGAGATTGCCGATTAGGCTGGGCAGCCGGTTGGCGATCTCTTCGACCATGATCGAGATGCCGCGGTCGTTGGCGTCTTTGTCGAGTCCCTTCCCGGAGAAGGTCACGGCGATGCGGGTGGTCACCGAGGGTGAGCCCGAGTTGTAGTGCTCGGGCAGTTCGTCGATGACGGCGGCGGAGAATGCCGAGGCGTTCTCGCTGAGGTTCCCGCGCGTCATCCGCTCGAGGCGAAGGCCTGAGTCGGGCGCTGTTTCGACCGTGACGCTGGCGCCGACGATGCCGCCGTCGACGCCCAGCTGTGCCATCCATGCACCCCAGTGCCCGACCTGGGAGTCGATGACCTTCTGATCGACCAGCTGGTCACCGTCCGGGAACGCCTCGAGTACCACGGTGTAGTGCTTCGTGGCGCGCACGCGGATCAGACCAAAGGGGTTGCCGTAGGCGTCGGTGTGCTCGGAGAGCTCGCTTGCAGCGAGCAGGCCCGGGACGCGCATCTTGCCGTCCGGGACGCGACCGGCAGGGCCGGCGAGGTAGAGGTTGTTGCCCTTCTTCGCTTTGCGGCGGTGCGCGAACATGAGCACGCCCCTTTCGTAGATGTTTCGGCCGTCAGCGCGTCCGCGCCACAGCATGAGGCCCGCAGCCGTCGCGCCGACAGCGACGACGAGCAGCGCACCCAGGATGTTTCCGGTCACCAGGAGCAGCACCATGAGGATCACGACGGGGATCAGCGCGAGCGAGACCCCCATCGGCAGGCCCAAGATGCCCAGGCGCCCGGGCTTGACGATGTTTCCGTAGGTCACGCTGGCGTTCTCAGACATCACTGCTCCTCCGCGGCGTCGTCAACGTTGCGGTTGATGGTGCGGGCCCCGCCCGCGGTCAGATCGGCAACACGTCCCGTGTTGTCTCGGCGGCGCGTGGTGGGTGCGACGGACTGTGCGCCGCCCGCCGCGGCGCCGCGCGTCGGCGCGGCAGAAGTTTGCGCACCACCGCCCGCGCCCCCTGAGCTCGAAGGTGCAGCAGAGGCGCCGCGGCCGTTCTGCGTGCTCGGAGAGCTGCTCGAGGGTGCAGCGCTGTCGCCGCCGCCCGTGCGGGGTGCCGTGGCGACAGCTGCGCCGCCCCCACCCCCACCGCTGTTGTTGGCGGCGGTGCTGGCGACGGCTCTCGCTCCCTGCCCGGTGGCGGCCGCGGCGTTACCCGCGGTCGATGCCGTCGTTGCGGCACCCTTCGCCGCAAGAGCGCCGCCCGCGGCGGCGCCGGCGCCCAGAGAGACGACCGCGGCGCCCGCGGCCACACCGCCCGCGGCGAGTCCGGCACCCGAGAACGCCGACGAGACACCGCCAGCGGCCACCGGGGCGATGAACTTGATGATGGCTGGCAGCGCCAGCCCTGCGATCAGCAGCGTCATCACGCCCACCGACACGTGGTACAGCGAAGCGCCCAATTCATCCGTCGTCGTGAACGACGGCGGCGTGCGGATCAGGAGCAGCCCGAGAGCGTAGATCACAGCTGCGACCGGCTTGAACAAGATCAGTGCCAGAAGATACCCCTGAGCCTTCTTGAAAGCCTGGTTCCCCGCCTCCGTGGCGGATGCCGCAGCCAGAGCAGGCAGGAACGCGAACACCAACGTGACGAGCACGCCACGCAGGATCATGAGGATGACGTTCATCAGACTGCCGAGCAGAGCCACGATGCCCAAAAGGACACCGGGGCCGACGCCGGCCGTCATGATCGCCTGTGTCGTGAGCAGCTGCGTGAGGTCGAGATCCTGGGTGCCGGTGGCCCGGGCGATGATCCAGGGGGCGAAAGAGTCCCCGGCGAGGATCAGTGCCGTGGTGGCAGCGGCGTACACACCGGTCACCACGATGAGGTTCACGATCATCTTCATCGCAGGAATGCCATCTCGGAACGAGTTCGAGAAGATCATGCGGATTAGGGTCACGAACAGCCCAACGATCGCAAGGACGATCGTGTAGAAGTGCAGACCGCTGGTGATCTGTTGGATCGCGTCGGACTGCACATCCGGGGAGGGGATGTTGATCCAGAAGCTGGTCAGCCACCCCAGGAACTGCACCGCGCCGTCCGCGAGAGAGCGGACGAACTCCTGAATACCGCCCTTGACGACATTGCCGATCCCACACCCGACATCCCAGACTGGGCAGTCGCTTAGGCCTCCATCATTCACCGGCAGACCACGGGGTGTATCGGGCGCCGCTGTACTGCTGTGGAAGCACAGTCGATGTCGCATAGTCGACGAGCCAGGTTGACCTCGTCTGCTCCCAGACAAGATTCACTGTCGACGAGGCTTCGACGTCACCCTGCACGAAGATCATCTGCACGGAGACGGCTTGAGGCTCGACCGCCTTGAACGTGAAGCCGGCAATCTGAGCCACGCGGCCCGCGGGCTGGTCGCGGTTGGCGTTTTGCGTGCGAGCGATGAACTGCTCGCCGCCGCCATTGTCGACAGCGTTCGCCTTCACGACTGCTGCGAAGTCCTCGCTTGCGGCCCATGTCACTGCGTTGGCTGCGGCGAAGAGGGCGCCGGTGGGGGAGTGCGCGAAGCAGCCCCAGGGCCCGTCTGAGTCGACGGGCCCGTACTCGGTGCTTGTGGGATAGAAGAAGTACCGCTCCGGTACCCATTCGGCCGGGGGGCCGGCGGTGGGAATGTCCTGGTTGGCGGTGTTCACGTCGCACGCGCCGCCGCTGGTGGGGGGCGCGCTCGTCGTGCTCGGCTGAGAGGCGCCTGATGTGTCAGACGGCTCGGCGCCGGGCTGCGCGGCGTCGTTCTGCCCCCCACGTCCCAGGGCGAGGACGAGAACGATCGCCACCGCGACCGCGACGACGAACAGGGTCGAGACGATCCACCATCGGTTGAAGGGGGTGTTGGTGGCGGTGCCGTCGTTGCTCATGGCAAGTCCCGTCCAATCGTTAGATGAAGACCTGGATGATGACGCCCGCGGCTGAGGCCAGGACGCACACGATGATCGCGAGAACGATGCCCTTGAAACTGTTCACTTCGCGACCGGTGAACGCTGCGAATGCGAGCGTTCCCGCCGAGATGAGGAAGCCGGCCATGCCCGCGACGATGACGATCCAGCTGATCCAGTTCAGGACGGTGAGGATGCCGTCTGTGCCGGGCGGCTGCTCGGGGGTGGGGTTGGGCAGTGCCACGACCGCGTGAGAGAGGGCGGTGAGTGCGTTGCTGATCATGCTGGGTTTACTCCTGTAGGTGTGGCGAGAGAGCGAATGTTGGCGAGAACCCGTCTGAGACGGCCGCCGATGGTGAGGGGCGTGGGGGCTTCGTGGCGCCAGTTCTCCTGCCAGGGGATGTGCCACCCGCGCGGTGTCATCTGTCCGAGGCGGCGAGCGACGAGGCGCTGTTGTGAGGTGAGCTTTGGGCCGTCGTCCACCATGACGACGCCCAGCAGCCGGGATGCCGGAAGCTGATCTGCCCCCCACAGCCGTGCGAAGCGGCTGGCCGCCGCGACGCCCGCGTGATGGGTGCGCGCCACGGCGAGGACCGGCATATCGGGGAGTGGGCGGTCCCAGCCGGTGAAGACCGGCCAGGCGCCGTGGCCGTCTACAACGTCCGTGCCGAGGAGCGAGCAGAGCGTGGTCGCTCCCGCCCCGCCGTGCAGGCCGACAACGGTCAGCAGCGGCCGGTTGGTGGTGTTTTGCGTGGGCCAGGGTGCGAGACCGTCGATATTGCTGTTCGGGACGGCTGCGGGCGTCGACGGGCCGCGCAAAGCCACGGCGTTGTTCCACACCCGGTCTGGTTCGTCGCGTTCCTCCGGGTCGGCCGTCGGTACGGCCGGGGGGAGGAAGGGGTTCCGCGGACGGAGCTCAACGCTGCGTGCTTCTGCCAATCCGTGCCCCCGAGTTCATGCATAAGAATTAATTCTTGGTTATAGACAACATCTCGTAGTGTCTATAGAAGCACAAATGGGGGAGGGCGTCATGGTGAGAGCACGCAAAACGTCGGCCGTGGTGGCCGCGGTGATCTTCGTCGCGATGACGGTGGGTTGCTCCGGGGGAGAGGCAGAACCTGGCACGTTACCTGCTGCCAGCCCGGCTCTGTCAAATGCGCCGACCGCTTCAGCGGCATCCGCCGACACCCTCGACGACGAAGAACACAATGCGGGGACCGACACGGCACAGGCTGCACTGAAGGCGTTCCTGCAGCGCGACCTGCCCTACGACAGTTGGTGGGCTCAGCTGAAGCCGATGCTTACCCCAGAAGCGGTCTTCGCATACGAGTACACGGACCCGCAGAGCGTGCCCGGCACGACCATCACGGGAGAACCGCTTGTGTCAGCGGCGCCCAGTGCCACCCAGCTGAACGTGTTGATCCCCACGGGAATCGGGCAATACTTGATCGTCCTGTACCGCGAGAATGCTCGGGCGGGATGGGCCGTCGACCGGCTCACGCCCCCCGAACAGGCGGGCCCCTGACGGTGAGAAAGGTCATCCCCGGCGTTATTGCCGGCGTCATTCTCCTGCCGACGCTTCTCGTCGTGCTGTTCTTCGGAGACAACGGCGCCGCAGCCGTGTGCAAGCCCACCCCTGCCAACGTCAACGTCAGCCAGCTGCCGCCCGGAGGCATCGCCGGCTACAGCGGCGAGCAGCTGCAGAACGCTGCACAGATCATGGCCGCGGGCGCCGCCCTCGGTCTGGACGCGCGCGGGCAGACCATCGGCGTGATGACGGCCATGGGGGAGTCCTCGCTCCGTGTGCTCGATCAGGGCGACGCCGTAGGCCCCGATTCTCGCGGCCTTTTCCAGCAGCGCGACAACGGCCGCTGGGGGTCCTACGAGGACCGGATGGACCCGTTCATCTCGGCCACCAACTTCTTCAAAGCCCTCCAGCAAATCCAGGGCTGGGAGAACCTGCCGCCCTCAATCGCGGCCCATCGAGTGCAGGTCAACGCTGACCCGTACCACTACGAACGTTTCGTCCAGCCCGCCGCAGAGGTGGTCGCGGGCCTGTCCGGCGTGGACCCCGGGGAGATCCAGGAATGTACCGTCCCTGACGGCATCATCCCCGGCGGGATCAACGAACCCGGCCCGTGGGGCGGATACGAAAACGGCCGAATTTCCGAGGACACTCTCTCGCCGATCCCGTGGAAACCCGAGTACGTTCTTCGCGCCGACGCCGCTCAAGCTCTCGTCGCACTAAACAACGCCTACCGCGCTCAGTTCGGTCAGAACCTCATCGTCAACGACGGGTACCGCGACTACGACGAGCAGGTCAGAGCCAAGGAAATCTACGGCAGCGATGCCGCCACACCCGGACAGTCCAACCACGGGTGGGCACTCGCTGTCGACGTCGGCATCTTCAGCTTCTACAGCCTCGAGTACGCGTGGATGGACCAGAACGCCCCCCGTTTCGGGTGGCGTAACCCCGACTGGGCGCGACCCGGGGGGCGCGGTCCAACCGAATCATGGCACTGGGAATTCTGGGGAGTAGCAGCATGAGCGACGAAGAATTCGACCCGACGACCGTCCCGGCATTCCCGGTTCTCACCCTCGCGATGGAAGGTGAGCAGCTGGTCACCCTCAACGGCCTGCCGGTCGACGTACCCGAAGGCTCCACCCCTACCGAGGCGGGAGTCGCCGCCGCGGCCCAGCAGGCGGCCCAACTCGGCCTGAACGCGGTGCGAGTGCGTGCCGTCGTCGACGACACCGAGCACCGGATGGTTGTCACCGCAGACGGCGCCGCTCACGAGCTCGCCATGCCGGCGCCCGAGACAGAGCAGAAGCGCTCGCGCCTGCCGCTCCTGCTCGCGCTGGGACTTGCCGTGGTGATCGTCGTCGGCGGAACCGTCGCGACTCTCGCCGTCGTGCTGCAGCCGGCGCCGGCCCCCGTGGCCACAGCTGACCCCGGCCCCCCGGGTGCCGGGGCGAACATCCCCGTCCTGGTCCCGCCCGGGTTCTCCGAACAAGCATCGTGGTCGCTTTCGATCGCCCCACGCAGCGAACCACGGCTCATCGACGACCAGCGACTGCTGATCACCACGGACAGCGGCGAGTTGAATATCGTCGACGCCGCGACCGGCGCCCTCACATGGCGCGGCGCCCAGGCACCTCGCGTCAACGACGTCGTACACGCCTCCGAAGTGCAGGGACGCCCGGTCCTCGCCACGGGCGAGTCCTCACTCACCTTGTGGCCACTCGATACGGACCAGTCCCCGGTGGCTCCCGTCGAAGTCAACGTCGGCCGCAGTGCAGAGGTGACCTACCTCGGCTCACAGCCGCTCATCACCTTGCCTAACCAGACCGCGGGCCTGTTCACCAGCGACGGTCTCACGTTGACGGACGTGCCCGTCACCGCGGTCCCCATCCTGTCGGGCCGCGAAGGCATCATCGCGGCCAACGAAGAGTCGTGGTGGACGCTCACCGCCGATCAAGCACCCGTGAAAAAGCCCCTCCCCCGGCCCGAAGGCGTCGACGAAGCCCCGTTACTGATCTCCGCGGCCGACGACGACACCCTCATCGTCGTCTGGTCTCAGCGGCCGACTCTCACCGTGACACTGGTTGACCTCCCCTCCAACACGATCACGCTCACCGCACCGATGAACGCCCGGATCACCGCCCAGGACGTCCCCATCCACGCCGCCGACGCCGAAACGCTCACCCTCGGCGAAGCGTTCATCGACTACAGCGCCGCCCCGCGTGCTGTCGCACTCCCGAGTCGAATGACACCCGTCGCCGCATCCGGCTCCACCGTCTACGGCACCGAGAGCAACAAAGCCGTCCTCGTCGACGCCAGCGCCACCGCGCCGAGCTCGGAGCCGTTCACGACTTTGACCACCGGAGTATCGGAGTCGCCGCTGGCAGCGCTCACCACGACGGTCTACGTCATCAGCGAGAAGGTCGACGAGACACTGGTCTACGCCTCGACCGCAACCGAAGGAGATGCCCCATGATGAACGTCAGCATCGACACAGACGGCACGGGCGTAGTCACGCTCCCCGGCCAGAGCGTGCCCATCACCGCAGCGGACTCTGACGCCGCACGAGCACAAGCCGTCGAGGTGCTGGTTGCATACACTGCCACCACCGGCAGGCGGCAGTACGCCCATGCGATCGACACGGGCACCTCCTTCGTGCTCACCATCGACCCAGACGGCGCCGTCACCGCCGACAGGGAACGGGCCCGCGCACTGGCCCCCGTGAACGAACCCTCAGCGGACGAGGGATCGGCGCAGCCGATCCGCGAAACCGTCGACGAGCTCCCGGCGACACCTGCAGTAATCCTTGAGCCCGCCGCCCATACGGCGCCGGCGCCCACGCCCCAGATCGACCCCGACTTCGACCTCACCAGCGGCGGTGAACGTCGCTCGCGCGTGCGCAGCGCCATGATCACCTTCGACGACGGCTCCACCGAAATCATCCGCGGGACCATCCTGCTCGGACGTCGGCCCCTCGAGGGCGTCGAAGGCGTCGACGCCACCGTCACGGTCGATGACCCCGCTCGCTCAGTGTCAGAATCCCACTGCATCCTGTCGTTCCACGACGGCACACTCTGGGTCACCGACCAGTCCTCTGCCAACGGCACCACCGTCACCGAACCCGGAAAAGACCCCATTGACCTCACCCCCGGACACGCACGGACGGCCGTTACCGGCACGCGCCTTCAGATCGGCGATCGCTCATTCACGGTGACCATTCCGGCGCCTCGAGAAACGCGGGCTCGGTAAGCGGGTGCGGGTTTCTCTCACACCCGCCGCAGGTCTTTGCGTACCCTACGAGGACCAGCATCCCGCGTTGTCGAACCTGCGCACCCCCGCTTCACGTCGATAAGCATCCATCGCTTCGTCGTACCCACAGTCAGGAGCCCCAGTGCCAGCACCGACCGTTCCCGCCGACGCGATCGCACTGCTCGCCCGCACAGGCCCCCGAAACGTCATCAACTATCTCGTGAAGCACCCCGGCAGTTACTACGGCGACATTCGTGAGGCGACCAAGACGGCAGTGAGTTCACTCACTCGAGACCTGCGACTCCTGGAGGACATTGGCGTCGTTCGCACCGATGTCGACCAACCCATCGGTGCACGCCGCGGCCGCGCTCCCCGTTACTCGGTAGATGTCGACCGTATCGACTCGCTCATCACGCAGCTCCGCGCGCAACTGCTCGAGTAACTCGAACGTGGCGACCGAGTGCCAGTGGTACTTCGCATCACCCTACGAGGGAGGACAGGTCGTCGCACGCGGGGGAGTGGCGTCGATTAGCTGTTAGTGGCCTCGTACGCGTCAATGATGCTGCCAGGAACACGGCCCCGGTCGCTGACCGTGTGACCATTTGCGCGAGCCCACTCACGGACCGCGCCCAACTCGACGCTGCTCTTCCGGGGAGAGCTGCGCCGGGCGCGTCCAGCACCGAGCGAACTGACGGGTCGGGCCGCGGCGATGTACGGAGCGAACGCTTTATACAACTTGTCCGCATTATCGGCGGACAAATCGATCTCGTATGAACGTCCCTCCAAGGAGAAGGTGACCTGCTTACCCTCCCCTCCCTCAAGGACAGAACCGTCCAGATCATCGACGAGATGCGTCACGTGCTTAGTTGCCATGACTGCATTCTTCCACTTACTTGGCACGCCGATTGGAAAGCAGGCTGAGATCAGACCAAGCACCCGATCAGCACTCCACCAGTAGCAGTGAGATGAAAGCCCGGTTTACCTTGCGCGACTACAGGTCCAGCGCGCGGTGAACAAGGACTTCTTTGAACTGTATGGGCGGGTCGGTGACCCCATCCTTGGCTGCCAAACGGAACAAGGATCCGGGAACTCGGCACACACCCGCTCCGGGGGAGACCTCCGCAGAATCACCCGTAAGGAAAAGCCGTCTGCGCGCCCATCTATACATAACGCGGCGGTTCACCCAGGCATGGTCACCCTCACTCAGACGTCCAACGACCCATTGGACTACTGCACGGGGACACGTCAGCGAGCCCCTTCACAAGCTTGCAGCAAGAGCGGCACCGTCGTTTGACGCGCTGTACTTCATCAGTCCGCCAGTCACCGTCATAGTTCACAGGAGAGGCTTGCTGCCGACCGGCGGCACCTGAGCAGCCATTGTTGTGAGGTGTCTACGTGTGTACCGCCCAATCAGATGGCTGGGGGATGGCACGCCATCGCAGTCGACGCGCGATTACTACTCAACAGAGGGCCAGTTGCTCGTGAGGAACGCTTCGATGGCTCGGTGGCGGAAGGTGTACGGCTTTCCGCGCCCAATGATCCCGCGGACCCTGTCGAGACGCTGGGAGGGGGTGCCGGCATCGGTGGGCTTGGCAAAGCCCGCCTTCGCCGCAATTTGGCCCTGGCTGCGTTCCCTCGGGGGCAGCTCTGCCATCGCGCTGATGAACTCCCGTTCGCGCGGGGGGAGCCGCTCAAGAATTCTTTCGACGTGGGCGATGGCTTCCTGCTCAGCTTGACGCCAGCCGTTGAGAACCTCATCCCGGTTGATCACGTCCCCCTTCCCCGCGTACCAAGCACGCTGGCCCGCGAGCTGGAACAGGAACGGTTCCCCACGACACACATCGACGATGGCTTCCGCCGCGTCCGGCGCCAACCTCACGGCGAGGATGGACCCACCCTCAGACGGCGTCTCCCACCCATCGACAACGAGCGGTCGCAGAGCGCTTCGCAGGTCATTGTCGTTGATGGGCTCTAACGTGGTGGTCGCGAACCGGCGCGCAAAGGTCGCGCCTTTGCGCGCCCCCGATCTGTCGTCGAACTCGGGCAGGCCCGTCAAATACACGGCAATGGGGAGCGATCGGGTGATGGTCCCCACCGCGGGCACCGTAATCTCCACCTCCCGAGTAATCGCGTCGCCCAGTGCGATCAACATCTGCGACAAAAGCTTCTCGTCGGTGATGTTTTGCACCTCATCGACATGAATAAGGACGACCTGGTTCTGCCGAATCGCAGCGTGACCAATCTCCACCAACAGCTCCGTCAGGGCCGTATGCGGCTCGCCCCCTTCACGATCACGCAGTCCAAGCGAAACTCCGCTTGCGGCAACCGTTTGGACTCGCTCGAGCAAGCTTGAGATCCGGTTCTCGCGTGCGGCGGGCAACCCTGCCCGCTCTGCCAGCTTCAGAACCTCGGCAGCGATGCGCTTCAGCGGATCGGTACCTAATGCGAGACGAATCTGTGGGGTGACCCAGTCACCCGTTCGCTCCGCCTGCATCGCGATCCGCCGCACGAGCGAGGACTTGCCCAGCCCTGGCTCCCCGAGCACTGTTCGGCCGCGCTCGAACAGGCCTGCTTCGAGGCGCGGCCGGAGCACGTCACGCCAATCACTGAGTTGCTCTGTTCGCCCAGCCCAGATCTCGGGAACCACATCGGAGCCGGGTTGGAAAGGATTGTGGACCGCTGAGCGCATGTTGGTAAATTTAACACGGACGGCATTATGATCTAGGGGCTCCGGCCCCAGACGACCCAAGAGGGTCCGATTGCCGAACCCCCAGGACCGGTCTGACACGCATTTACGAACCCCGCAATCATGCGTTCGCGCGTAGGGTGCGTCAGTTCAACGGATGCCGCTGCGTGCGAAGCCTTGCACAAAGTACCGCTGGAAAAGCAGGAACAGCAGGACCATCGGCAGCACGGAGATGAGGGCGAGGGCCATGCTCGCGCTGTAGTCGGGGGTCGATTGTCCCTTGAGGTACAGCAGTCCGATGGGGAGGGTAAACAACGCCGGGTCTTTCAGGGCGATGAGTGGCCAGGCGAAGTCGTTCCAGCTCCCAAGTAGGGTGAGCAGCGTCAACACCGCGATGAGGGGCTTGCTCAGCGGCAGCACGATCTGCAGGAACGTGCGGAGGTGTCCCGCGCCGTCCATACGGGCCGCCTCGATCAGCTCCTGCGGGATGCTGAGGAAGAACTGGCGAGCGAGGAACAGGCCGAACGCCGCTGCCGCCCCGGGCAGGATGACCGACCAGTAGGTGCCGGCCACATGCAGCCCCGTGACGAGACGGAACTGGGCGACCATGATCGCCTGCACGGGGATCATCATCGTCGCCAGGGCGAGGATGAAGAGGATGCCACGGCCGGCGAAGCGGACGCGGGCGAAGGCGTAGCCCGCAAGCAGGTTCACGATCACCGTCAGGGCGGTGACAAAAGCACCGATGACCAGCGAATTCACGAACCAGTCCGCCACCGGGAACCGGGCGAACACCGTCGCGAAGTTCTCGGTGCTGAATTCGCTCGGCCACAACTGCACGCCGCCGGGACGGAATACCTCGCCGCTGGGGGAGAAGGCGATGACGAGCATCCAGTAGAGCGGGAAGAACACGAGCGCCGAGGCGACGACGGCCAGGACGATGCGTACGACGAGGCCGAACGCGGAGCCGTCGCGACCACCGCGGCGACGGCGCGGGCCATTGACGTGCGGTGGCTCGGCTACCGGAGCGATCTGGGTGAGGGTGGAGGAGGTCATGGATGCCTCTTACTCGACGAGGTCGCGCGAGCGGCTCGTGCGCCATTGGATGTAGGTGAAGAGCAGCGTGATGAGCAGGATGACGACGCCGAGCGCGGCGCCGTAGCCCTGCTCACGGATCTGGAACCCGTTGCGGTAGGCGTAGGTGCCGAGCACGGAGGTCGAGAACCCGGGGCCGCCCCCGGTCATGACGAACACGATGTCGAACACCTGGAACGACGCGATCACGTTCATGATCAGTAGGAAGAACGTCGAGGGTCCGACCAGCGGCGCGGTGATGTTGCGGAACAGCTGCCACCGGCCCGCCCCGTCGAGGCGCGCTGCCTCATATAGCTCGGGCGAGACGCTCTGCAGACCCGCGAGGTAGATGACCATGTTGAAGCCGATGCGCAACCAGATGGCCGTAATCATCACCGAGACGAACGCCGCCGTCCCGTCGGACTGCCACGCCACCGCGGGCAGACCGAACGCCTGGATGGCCTTGTTGATGATCCCAGACCCCTCGCTGAACATGGTGACGGCGATCATCCCCGACGCCACGCCCGAGATGACCAGCGGGAGCACGATGAAGGTGCGGAACAAGCCCTTGGCCGGTAGCACCGAGTTCAGCAGCACAGCGAGCGCCAAGCCCCCCACCAGCTCAATGGGCACGGTGATGGCGGTGAACAGCAGCGTGTTGCCGAGGCTCTGCCAGAACACCGGGTCGCCGACCATACGGCTGTAGTTGGCCAGCCCCACCCATTCGGGGTCACCGAAGCCCCGGGAGCTCGTGAACGAGAGCTGCACCGCGAAGACGATGGGGACGAACAGGAACAGCCCCATCAGGAGCATGTTGGGCGCGATGAACCCGTACCCGGTGAGGGTCTCCCGGACGCGCGCCGTCCGCGGACGCCCCGGCAGAACGAGGCCCGGGCGGCCGCGGACGGGCGCGACGCTCATGACGCGGTCGCTTCGCGGATGGCGTCGGTGAGGTTGGCCAGCGTGTCGGCCGTGCTCTGTCCGTTCAGGAACGCCGCCTCTAGCTGGTCCTGCATCGACACCGCGATCGACGCGAGGTACGGAGAGGTCAGCTGCGTCACGTCGGAGGGCTGGATCGTCGCGGCCTGCTCGACGAAGACGGGCATGACGTCGGGACGCACGGCGAAGTCGATGGAGGCCGGGTCGATGTCGACGCGCGTGGGCAATTCGTTCGTCGCGGCGCAGAAGGTCGTCATGTTCTCGGCATCCACCATGAACTTCAGGAACGACGCCGCCAGGTCGGGCTGGTCTGTGCCCTTTGTGGCCACCAGGGCGTTCCCGCCGAGGTCGGTGGCTCCGCGCTCGTCGACGGGCATCGGCAGTGCCGTCCACTCGAAATTGGCGAGGTTGTCGATGTCGGGCACGACGAACGATCCGGCGAAGGCCATCGCCACCGACTGCTCGGTGAAGAACGCGTCCGCGTAGGTTGTCGCCTTGACCGAGCTCGTCGGGGGCACCCATCCGTTCTCGAAGAAGGAGCGGGTGAAGTCGAGGGCCTTCGCCCCCGCGGCGGAGTCGATCGCCGGCGTCGTGCCGTCGTCGGCGAGAAGCGCCCCGTCGGCCTGGAATAACCAGCTAAGCCAGCGCGGGGTCCCGCCGAGCTGCCAGTTGTAGACGAACGGGTACGTGTCGGCCGGGAGGGAGGATTTCAGCTTCGCGGCGGCGTCGGCGAACTCGTCCCAGGTCCATGCGTCCGCCTGCGCGGTGGGTAGGTCGGTCACGCCCGCCGCCGCCAGGAGCTGCGTATTCACGACCAGCGCCGACACGTCGGTCTGGTGCGGGACGCCGTAGGGCGTGCCGTCGTACGACACCGCTTCCCACATCGCGGGCGTGAAGGCGGCGATCTCGTCGGCGGAGAAGTACGGGCTGACGTCGAGCAATTGGTCCTGGCTGGAGTAGACGCCGAGGTTGCCGTAGTCGACGCGGAAGACGTCCGGGGCGTTCCCGGCGGAGAGCTGCGCGTCGATATTGCTGAACATCTGGTCGTAGGGGACGACGTTGAGCTCCACGGTGACGCCGTCGTTCGCGGCCTCGAAATCGCTGACGAGCTGCTCGAAGGAGGCTTTCTCGGACTCGCTGGCCCAGGTCGTGAAGGTGAGGGTGCCCTCGGAGGTCGTGCTGCCGCCTCCGGTGAACCCGGTGCATCCGCTCAGGGTGAGCGCGGTCGCCGCCATCGCGGCGGTGGCGCCCAGGATTCGTCTGGTGGTCATGGTTCATCTCTCGTGTCGATGAGCGGACGGCTGTGGGGCAGCCGATCCCACTCGGGCACGACGAGCGATGTCCGACCGCGGGGGCCGGGAGCGCCGTCGCGCAGGCGAAGGGGGCAGGGACTGTGGGGTCGCCGGCGCGGCCGGTCGAGGCCGCGTCCGCCGAGGCGGTCGCTCGGCCGACCGGCGGTCGCGCGGGATACGCGCTGCGCCGCGACGGAGACGTGGGATGGGGCGGGGCGCGCTGCGGTCGGCCCGATGCCTGAAGCAGGCAGCACGGCGACTCGCTCGCGGAGATCCATTGCGCTCATTGTGGGGCGCGCGGTCTCCGCCACGGGGGCCTTGATTAAATCGGCGAAGTGGTCGTCACGCCGCGCGAACGACAGGAAGACGATCCCGCGGACGGCGTCGTCCCGGCATCCCGCCCGACGACGACATCCTCGATGCGCGAGCCGACCGACCTCCGCACGCCTCGGCTCAGGGAATACGCTCGAGCGACCAGTTCGACACCATGAACTCCACGCCCAACTCCCGCAGGCGCTGATTGCCGAGCGATTCCGGGTCGTAGCGCGAGCCGAGGAGCCACGCCGCCACGCGGGGGCGCCGACCGGTCGCCCGCTCGATCTCGGCCATCGGCCGGTCGACCTCGGCGCGGAGGTTCGCGCGCGTGATCGTCGGCGCGCTGCGGTGCGTCGCGGTGTGGAAGCCCACCTCGTGGGCCGTCGCGATGTCGGCGAGATCGTCGGCGGTGAGCGTGCCGCGCCCGGAGCGCTGGGGCCGGGTGATCGGGAAGAAGAACGCCCTCACCCCGAGTTCCGCGCAGACGTCGGCGCCGAAGAGGGCGGTGTCGCGCCACCCGTCGTACCACCCGATGACCACGCGCGGCCCCTCGGCCGGTTCGTCGAGGCGGTCGAGGTCGAGCCCGGGTCCGAACCGCAACAGGTCGGCGATGCGTTCCCGCGCCTGAGGGCGCCATTCGAGCGGCACCTCGTGGAAATTCAGGGCGATGAGGGGGCGGGTCTCGAGCGCCCGCTGCCGCGCGGGCGACCAGCGCAGGTCGTCCGTCACGCGTCCTCCTCCACGACCAGGTGCCCGGCCACGCTCTGCAGGCGGTAGGCGTCGGTGGTGAACAGCTCGACGTCGGCGAGGTCGACCCCGATCGCGTCCGCGGCGGCGCGGACGGCCCCCGCACCGGCGGAGCCCGGTGCGTCGGTGGCATCCGTCGCGTCCGTCGCGTCGAGCGTCGCATCGGTGAAGAGCAGCACCGGGATGCCGACGGGTCGACGCCCCTGCTCCTCGACGATCCGGACGAATTCAGGATCATGCGGCATGTGCAACCTCCGGCTCGCCAGCACCACACGTCAGTACGTTGACCCGTATGGAAGCAGCCGACATCATCACACACTATGAGGCGGCGCTGCGGGGAATGGGCACCGTCGTCGAATTCGACATCTCGGGCCTGGACCGGCTGGGCGTGCCGGTGACCACGTGCTCCGCTCTGCGCGACGGCCGCTTCGACGCGCAGGGCAACGGTTACGGGCGCACTCTCGAGGCCGCCCGCATCGGCGGTCTCGGCGAGCTCGCCGAGGGCACGGTGCTCGCTCGGGCGCTCCGCGAGGCGCTGCCCGACGCCATCCGCGCATCGCGACGCGAGCTCGTCCTCCGCGACGGCGACGATCACGTCGTCGACCCCCGCACGCTCGGGCTCCCGGCGGGCAGCACCTACGACGACGAGACGGTCCTGACCTGGCTCCCCACCGTCCGGCTGCGCACAGGCGAGAGCGTCCTGGTGCCCGTGGACTTCCTCGTCAGCGACTCCGGCGTCCTCGACGGCGAAGCCCTCATCCCCCCGGTGACCAACGGACTCGGCGCGGGCCTCGACGCGGAGCGCGCGATCGCCCACGGGCTTGGCGAGATCCTGCAGCGGCACACCAACGGCCTGCGCTTCCGCGCCCTCGACCGGCTGTCGCCGACCATCGACCCCTCGACGCTGCCCGCGTCCGTCCGCGCCCTTGCCGACGAGATGCGGAGGTCGGGCGTGACTCCGGTCTTCAAGCACGCGGCGACGGAGTTCGGCGTGTGCTCCACCTACGTGATGGGCTCGGACGATCACTTCCACGCCGGGATCGAGGTGTCGGCGTGCGGCGAGGCGGCCCACCCGTCCGCGGAGGTCAGCCTCACGAAGGCGCTCCTGGAGTTCGCCAACTCCCGGGCGCGCAAGATGTTCTGCTTCGGTCCGCTCGACGAGGCCCGCCGGCTGGGTCCCCCCTCGTACTGGGACGCCGTCGACGCCGGGTCGTCCTCGCGCGGGGAGGACCGCGCGTACGCGGCCATGCGGGAGTGGGCGGATCTGTCGCCCGAAGCGCTGCGCGACCTGACGGCCCCGCGCACCGATCGCACGGTCGACTACCGCGACATCGTGGTGACGGACCTCCCGGAGATCTCCACCCAGGCGCACCTGCTGGCTCATCTCCTGGCGTCGCTCGACGGCCACACCCCGCCGCACGACGTGCTGGCGATGGTCACGTCCCACGGGGACGTCACGGTCGCCAAAGTCCTCGTGACGAATCTCGAGGTCGAGATCCTCTCCTACGGTCGCATCGGCGAGCTCGGTGTGCGCGCATCGCTCGACGACGACCTCGACCTCGTGCGTCTCGGCGCTCAGCCCACCGGCACACACACCGCGCGCGTGCGCCTCACGGAGGATGCCGAGCAGCGGCTCGGCGGAGCGGCCTGGTACTCCTACGAGGTGGCGGAGCAGATTGTCGGCGACTTCTACCCGTTGTATCGCGAGCCGCCCCGCCACTCCGTCGCCGTGTAATCGGTTGACTTCCTCAAAGTTGACACGCGGCTTCGCGTCGAACCTTAGTGGGTCTCGCGCCTACGGTGGTGCGCTCGCCTCGGGAAACATACTGCCGCGTGCGGCCGCGGATCGGGCGGTCCGGTACCATCACGAGGTTGCCTGTTGGGGCGCTGATTTGAAGGGGCACCGTTGGGCCGTCTGATCTACCAGGAACGCACCGTCGTCGACATCGAGGACCGGCTGCTTTCCCACTTGCGCATCGTGGTGATGAACAAGCTCCGCCGCCAAGAGTCGTTCATGCTGAACCTGCCCCACCCCGAGCACGGCAAGCTCAGCATCTGGTTCCATCCGGCGACGCCGATCGTCATGCAGTTCTACGGCAGCCGGCCCCCGCAGATCGACAAGCACCTCATCGAGGAGATGATGGAGCAGGCCAGCGGACCGGACGGGTTGACGCTCCCGTCGACGCGGGTGTGACCTGATCACCTGAGCGGCCGGTGATCCAGCGAGATCGCGGCCGCCCAGGTGACACCGGGAAGCGCGGACCCCAGCAGACGGTTTCGCCTCCGCTGCCGGGGGCCGCAGACGTGACCGTACTAGCACCGAATACCGAACGACGCGGATTGACGCCTCACCGGCGAATGCCCTATACGTCAGGAAACCCGCCAAAGGTGCGGGGGAGTGGCCGCGTCCCAAGGTCTTCAGGGGGGGCTGCCTACCGTGTCGTATGATCCGCTATCGGTCTATCACCTGAAAGAGGCGTTCTTAGCACCCACAGAACGCGGTTCGACGAGCCGGACGGGCCGGAAGCGTTCGAGCCTCGTCCCCGCATCGGGGGGGGGCGGGCAGATTGCTGCGGTCGGGTAGCCGCCCAGGGCGGTTCGTGCGTGTCGGTGGGTTGACCGTACGATGTCCACATGGACGACCTGGGGGGGCCACGCTTCAAGCGCATCCGTCTCACGGGCGACCGGTTCGAAGGCGGCCGGCTGCCGGTCGACTCACTGATCGAGCTGCAGCGCTACCAGGACGTGGTCCGCAAGCTCGCGGAGTTCGAGTGGCGCCGCGATCACCCCGAGGACGAGCTGCCCGCCGACTTCGCGGGCGGAGTGGGTCTGACGATCGAGAAGATCGATGAGGGCAGCGCAGATGTGCTCCTGGCGTTCGAGCAACATGCGACCTACGTGCAGTACCAGGTCGAGGCGCAAGACGCCGCTGACGCGACGATCTTCGCCGCCTACTCACACACGCCGCTCCCGGACCTACCATCTGTGCCCTCGGCACTAGTCGCCGAGGTGCGCGAGGAGATCGCCGACATTGGTGAGTCGCTCGTCAACGGACAGTCGATCGAGTTCTACGCGGACCCAGCGGACGCAACGCCGACCGTCATCACCGTCGAGACGCGCCGCGAGGCTCGCGCCGACTTGATGCTGACCGACTTTTTCGCCGAGCCCGAACCGCCGACGATCGCCCCGCTGGTCGAGAAGCGCGACGAGAGCCTCGTCGGTCGAATCACGGCTGTCGACGCGAACTCGACGAAGTTCGAGCTTGTCACTGCCCAGGGCAAGGTGCACGGGTGGTATCGCGAGAATACAGAGCTGCTGGAAGATTTGCGCGCCGTGCTGAACTCTGCCAACGAGGGCCCACTTACCCGCGTAACGGGCGAGCTGCGGTCGAAGAACGGCGAGCCACAGCGATTCTGGCGCACGCACATCGTCGAACTCGTCGAGTTTGACGCGACACCGGCGGGTAAGCGGCTGACGGAGTTCGCGGCGTTGCCCAGCGGATGGGAAGACGGCGAAGGCGAGCAGATCTCGTTCGTCGCACTAGAGGCTGCGCAAGAGATTGTGCGAGCGGTCGGTGCCGACGTCGCGCTTCCTGGACTCTTCCCGACCGCGGAGGGTGGCGTGCTCCTGGAGTGGGCGAGCACCGCCGGAGTCCGCAGCGTCGAGATCTTGGCCGACGGCCTGTTCGAGCTGTTCGAGATGACTCCGACAGATCGCAGCGGTGTTCACTTCGAGACGAAAAATCTGGCTGAAGCGATCGACTTTGCCCGCCGGGGGGTGGAATGACCGACGTCGACCTCGAGTTGCGCCAGGGGGAGAGTCTCGTGAGCGCGGTGGAAGAGCAGCTCTATCGTCAGATCACGGAGCTGATGATCGACGGGGATCAAATCGCGACGACCGCCTTCGGCCCGGCGACGATCGACCGGGACATGCCCTCATTCGCGCGGTCGTCGCTCACGTCACCGCAGGACGCTCGAGACTGGCACACTCGAAACGCCAGCCGGCCCTCGCTCGCGGTGTACGCGGTGACCGTCGAGGAGGTCGTCGAGGGCGGCCGGTACGTCGTCGATGATTCGGCTGCCCCGCTCGTGGAGGGCGAAGTGCGCGCGCCTGCGCACTGTTTCGTCGACTACCGCGGCATGTCTCGCCCCGAGCGGAAGACGCTACGAGCGCATCTCTGGTTCCGCGCGACAGCGCGCGGTGAGATTCCGACCGCTCCGACGCTCCCGGACGGTCAGCTCGTCGCCTGAGTCTGCCGTGCGCGCCGTTTGCGGAGCACTTCAAGCGCGGCGAACACCGCAGCATTCGTTGACAGTGGGCTCTGCGAATAGCTCGTGCCTATGAGTTTGAGCTCTTCGCCGTCGAGCGTCAGCCCGACGGTGATCCCGGAGTGGCGGGCGTAACTGGCCGTGCCGTCGTAGTAGTTGTGCTCCGTACTCACCTGCAGCCTGTCGATCTCGTCGAGGGAGTGCACGGTAACCGTCATCTCCCCGCCGTTGGCGGTCAGCTTGTGTGCTCGCCCGAATACGGCGAGATCGGGATAGATGACAATCAGATGGCCGTCGCCGTGGTCGTCGAGGGTGCCACCAACGGCGACCGGCTCGCTATTTTCACCGCCACCGAGAATTAGTGAGGACAACACTCGCCCGATTCTGATGTTGTAGTTCCCGCCATAGTGGTGCGCTTCCCGCAGAGCCTCGTCCCAACCTCGGATTGAAGCGATGCCGTAGTACAGCCGGTCGGAGGGCTTTGTGTCGTCGTCTGTCATGAACCTCAGGGTATGTCGTGCCCCCGGACACGCGACATGGTGGCCGTGCACTTCGAGCAAGCGCACTCCGCCGACGCGGTTTCGCGTGGATACCCTCGGTCCATGGGGAAAGCAGCGCGTCTGAAAGCGAACCGGCGAGTGAAGGAGCGAGCCGTCGGCAAACGTCTCGATGCGGTGGCTTGGACGCCCACAGATCCTGCGCCAATCGAGATGCTGCAGGAGGCAGTCATCGCGATCGGAGACGTCTTCGGGAGTGTGCCGGCTTGCGTCGAAGCAGCCGCGTTACTGCACCTCGCGGCGGCCGAGCTGGGATACGAGCTCGGGCCCCGGCCGGTATCCGTGCTCGCCCACGCGAAGGACAGCGGCAACATCGCCTTCATGGGCCCGAAGGCCTCGGCAATGATTCCTCCCGAAGCCCACAGTCGGGTAGAGGATCTGCGCCCGTCCGGCATAGACAACGGTCATCTCGTGCTGACGTGCGAGAGCCCGTCGCTGCTCCTAGACGCCAATATCCGTCAGTTATCGGTCATGGAAATTGACGCGCCCAGCATCATGCTCCGCATCAGGTCGACGACCCCCGCATCCGGGGAATGGTCAGCCGCGTTCGGTGACTTGGAGATCTTGTACATTCTCGACGAAGACAATCGAGCGCTCATGACGAACTGGGGAGAGATCGTCGACATGCATCGCGGGAACGCGACGCAGCTTGTGGAGATGCTGAATCTAGGGATGAGTGCCGACGACATAAGCCGAGTGGTGGTCAGGCGGGATTGGACGCAGGAGTATCCGGATTACGTTCCGCGGTGACGCTCGGCTCACAGCGCACGCCTGGGCGGGTCTGCGAACTATTATCGTTGTCGCTTGCAGACTCCGCTCCAACCCAACTCTGACATAATATCTATTATCGGCGCGTCTCGAATCATCGATGGCGGCCTGAACACGACCGTCGGTGGGCATCAGCTTGACGGCCTCGCCGTCAGCCAAAGCCACCGGGTGCAGCGCGACGAGATGGCGAATGCCCCAGACGCGGATGACGGCTGGGGCACTCGCGGGGTAAGCGTTGCGGCAGTCCTCTCAGAAAGGTCGTCGCCGCATCGCCAGACGCCAGCGTCAGGGGACGGTGACGAGGACTTTCACCTGCTCGGGATCGTCGGAGGCGGCGAATGCGCGTGCGGCCTCGTCGAGAGGGAAAATGGCGGTCACGATCTCGTCGAGGGAGAACGGCTTGCGCCCGAGCAGGGCGATCGCGTGCAGTACGTCCTCACGGACGTACATGAGGTTGCCGTAGATCTCCAGCTCGTGATCCTGTACCAGGTCGAGCCGGACAGCGGTCTCGCCTGAGACAGGCACCCCCACCGTCATGAGCTTGCCCCCTTTGGCGAGTATTTCGACCGCAAGTGCCACCGTCGTCGCTCGCGACACACCGTCGAAAACGACGTGCGCTTGGCCGCCGAGGAGTTCAAGCGCCGTGTCCGCGGCGTCCGCGGTCGTGGGGTCGAACGATCCCGCGGCGCCCAGGCGCTCGGCCCGTTCCCGCTTGGAGGGCAGCAGATCGGCCACGACGACGCGCTCCGCACCAGCATCCAGAGCCGCCACCGTGAGGAAGAGCCCGATCGGACCTGCACCGAAGACGACCACCCGCTTGCCCGTGAGGTCGCCCGCACGCCGCACCGCGTGCACCGGCGTCGCCAACGGCTCGATGAGCGCCGCCCATGTGTCGTCGAGGTCGTCGGGCAGCGGGATCACGCGGTCGGCGGCGATCGCGAAGGCGTCGGTCATCCCCCCGGGTGTTTGGCATCCAAACACGTCGAGGGTCGAGCAGATGTTGTAGCGCCCATCGCGGCACTGCTCGCAGTGTCCGCAGGCTAGATTCGGCTCGATCACCACGCGCCGGCCGTGCAGGGATGCATCCACGCCCTTGCCCGTCTCGGTAACGACGCCGACGACCTCGTGCCCGGGCCAGAAGGGAAGGGACATGAATGGATGCCGCCCGTGGGCGGCGTGCATGTCGCTGCCGCAGATGCCGACCACGGTGCTGCGGACCACCACCTCGCCGGCCCCGGCCGCGGGGGCGGGTGTTGCCTCGAGGCGGATGTCGTCAATGGCGGTGACGATGACGCGACGGATATCAGTCATGGCGGTGTCCTTTCGTTCGAGCTCAGACGGCGGTGTAGCCGCCGTCGGCGACCAGCACCGATCCGGTGATGAAGGAGGCGGCGTCGCTGGCGAGGAAGACCACGCTTGGGGCAATCTCCTCGGGCAGGGCGAATCGCTGCTGCGGAGCATCCTCAACCCAGTATCGCTGGAAGTCGGGCCGGTCGACCGGGGCCATCTCGGTCTTGACGTAGCCGGGCGCTAGCGCATTGACACGGATCTTGTGCGGAGCCCACTCGACCGCGAGTGACTTAGTGAGGTGATGCACCGCGGCCTTGGATGCGTTGTATGCGGGCTGCCACTGCGGGCGGTTCACGATTAGCCCCGACATGCTGCCGATGTTCACAATCGACCCGCCGCCAGAATCGCGCATGTGCGCCCCGACCGACAGACTGGCCTTCCACAGGGCGCGGACGTTCAGATCCCACACGTTCTGCCACTGTTCGTCAGTGACGGCGAACGACTCGTTGTGATAGCAGGTGCCGGCGTTGTTGACGAGGATGTCGATGCGCCCGCCCAGCCCGTCGAGGGCCTCCTGTGTCATCCGGGCGACCTGGGCGTCGTCGGTGATGTCGGCCGTAATGGTCACGAATTGGTGCCCGGCCTTGAGCGCCTCGGCGGCGACGGCTGCGTTGCGTTCGGCGCTGCGTCCGGCGATGGCGACACGGGCGCCGGCTTCGGCCAGCGCGAAGGCGAAGGCCTTCCCGAGCCCCTGGTTGCCGCCGGTGACAATCGCCGTGCGACCGGCGAGGCTGAAGGGAGTAGTCATGAGGATGCCTTTCTGAACGAGGGCGCAGTCAGCGCTGGGGGTAGACGATGGACTTGAGGCTGTCGGGGTCGAGGTCGCTGTCCAGCGCCTCGCGGACGTGTTCGAGATCGAAGCGGCCGGTCACCAAAGAGTCCAGGTCGACCTGTCCCGTCGCGACCAGGTGAATCGCCGCGGGCCAGGTGTCGGTGTAGCGAAAGATTCCCGTGACCGAGATCTCGAGGTTCTGGATGTGCTCGACGGGCAGGGTCATCTCGGAGTTGCCGAGACCGACCAGCACGGCGTACCCCGCCGGGCCGACGGCCTTGATCCCGGAGAACACCGCGCGCGGGGCCCCGGACGCGTCGATGAAGGCGTCGACGCCGAGTCCGGCCGTGGCGACGTCGGTCACGGCCGGATCGATGACGCGCGTGGCGCCGTAGCCAAGTGCGCGCTCGCGACGCTCAGGCACCAGGTCGCTCACGATGATCTCCGCCGCGCCGAAGGCGCGCGCGGCCTGCGCGCAGATGATCCCGATGGGGCCGGCGCCGGCAATCAGGACGCGCGAGCCGGGGACGATGTGCGCCTTGCGCATGGTCGTGATGGCCACCGACAGCGGCTCGAGCAGGGCCGCGGCCTCGTCGGAGAGTTCGTCGGGCACGGCGTGGGCGAACGACGACTCGATCGTGACGTAGCCCGCGAAGGCGCCGTCGATCGGGGGCGTGGCGTAGAACTCCATGAACGGGCACAGGTTGTACCGTCCGGCGAGGCACTGGCGGCAGCGGTGGCACGGCTTCTGGGGCTCGATCGCGACCCGCTGCCCGACGCGGTCGCCGGCGACGCCCTCACCGACGGCGACGATGCGTCCCGACAGCTCGTGACCGAGGACGATGGGCCGGTCGACGATGAAGTCGCCGATGCGCCCGTGCCGGTAGTAGTGCACATCGGAACCGCACACGCCGACGGCGGCGACTTCGACGAGGACCTCGTGCGGCCCCGGCGCCGGCACCTCCCGCTCCTCGATGGTGAGTTCGTTCTGAGCGAGCAGCACGCTGGCGCGCATACGGTCGGGGGTGTCAATGGACATGGGTGTGATCTCCAATCAGCTGTGCGGTGAGCAGTGCGCGGCCCGAGACGATGGGAGAGACTCCCCCGTCGGCGCAGACGCGAGCGAGGTCCTCGGTCACTCCGCCGTCCACCCCGACGGGCACGCGCCCCTGGAGCGAACGGATCGTCGCGAGACCGCCGGAATCGGCGAGGTCGGTCGTGCCGGGGCGGATGAGCATGACGAGACACCCGTCGGCGTCTTCGTCGGCGGCCGTGGCGGCCTCGTGGTCGTTGTGCACGACCTCGCACCAGACGGGGAGGCCGCGCGAGCGGGCGCCCTGCAGAGGCGCCCTATGCGCGCGCAGGACGGCGCGCGACACCGTGAGGCGCTCGGCGCGCACGCGCTCGCTGACGGCGACCGTCTCGGCGACGATCTCCGCCGTCCGCGTGAGCGTGTCGTCGTCGAGGATGAGGTGCACGTCGATGCGGGCGTGCGGCAGGTCGCCGCGGATTCGCTCGATCTGCGCGGGATCGACGCCGCGGTGCGCGCCACCGCGATCGAGGATCACGTCCGCGTGGACGGCGAGCCCCTCCGCGTCGAGGGCGTGTGCGGCGGCGACGCGGTCGGCGGCGTTCACCGCGAAGAGGCTGCCCGCCAGCCCGTGCGCCCGTAGTACGCGCCCCCACGGCGCGAGGACCACGCTCACGGCCGGTCCAGCGAGCGCACCGCGGCGACCCGTTCGTAGACGGGTCGCGGATCGCGCGCCCCGTCTCGCGGCGAGGCGAGCAGACGTCGCGCGGGAGCCCAGGCGTCACGCTGCGCGACGATGTCCGTTCCGCGCGCCACCGCCGCCGCCTGGATGGCGGCGCCGGTTGCGGTCGCCTCGGGCACGTCGGCGGTTTGCACGTCGCGTCCGAGCAGGTCGGCGAGCAGCTGCGAGGTGGCCGCGGAACGGGCACCTCCACCGACGACCATCACGTCACCGGAGGTGTCCACGCCCATCCGCTCGATGGCGCTCTGACCCCGTACGAGCCCCAGCAGCACCCCTTCGTAGGCGGCGCGGGCGACCTCTTCCCGCGTGGTGTCGGTGGTTAGACGTGCGAGCAGGCCCACGGCATCCGGGAGGTCGGGGGTGCGCTCGCCCTCGAAGAACGGTGCCAGCACGGGGCCGGGCCGATCCGGCGACGCCGCTAGAGCCAGGCGCGAGAGCTCGTCGTGCGAGACGCCGAGGATGCGGGCGAAGGTGTCGGTCACCTTGGCGGCGTTCAGCGTCGAGACCAGCGGCAGGAAGCCGTCGGTCATGTCGGCGACACCGTCGACCCACCCGCTCGTGTCGCGCACGGCGTGCGGGCTGAGCGTGAGCACGACGCCGCTCGTGCCGATCGAGTACACCACGTCGCCGGGGGTCATTCCCAGGCCCAGAGCCGCGGCGTGCTGATCTCCGCCGCCCACTCCCACCACGATGTCGACGTCGAGCCCGAGAGCGGCCGCCGCGGCGGGCGTGACGGTGCCGGCGACGTCGGCGGGAGCCCCCACCCGCGGGAGCATGCTCTCCCACGGCATGTCGGCGTCGATGTGACGCAGGAAGTCGGGCAGGTACTCGCCGCGGTCGGCGTCGTAATACCCGGTGCCGGATGCCTCGGAGCGGTCGGTGACGTACTGCCCGGTGAGGCGGAACGTGAGGTAGTCGTGCGGCAGCAGGATGCGACGCATCCGCCGGAAGTTCTCGGGCTCGTGCTGCGCGAGCCACGCGATCTTGCCGATCGTGAACGCCGCCGTGGGCAACGTGCCCACGCGGTCGATCAGGGTGTCGGTGCCGATGCGTTCGCGCAGTGCACGCAGTGCGGCGGTGGAGGTTGTGTCGTTCCATAGCTTCGCCGGGCGGATGACCTCGTCGCGTTCGTCGAGCGCGACGAGCCCGTGGCACTGCGCCGCGATCGACACCGCGCGCACCCGACCACCCGGAACCTGTTCCCGCGCGTCGCGGAACGCGGTGACCAGCGCCGACCACCACGCGTCGGGATGCTGCTCGCTCACCGGGGGCGTGACCGCGGGGTGGGGGCTCGACGCCCGTGCGAACACTTTCCCGGTGTCGAGATGACGCAGCTCGACCTTCGTGGACTGGGTCGATGAGTCGACACCGGCGACGAGAGGGATGCCGCTCACGCGTCGAGCCCCTCGTCGGCGGGGAGGGTGGTCTGTCCGCCTACGTACCCGCCGGGGTGGATGTCGACGACGTCCTTCCACGAATGCTCGCGCAGACGCATCAGCGTGGCCGCCAACGCGTCGCCCCACGCGCCCACGACGAGGGTGGAGCCCATCGCGATCAGGCCGCCGGGGTCGGCATCCACCGGGTCGGTGCGCAGCAGGGCGGTCTCACTCGCCGCGCGGGCGAACGGGGACTCGGCCCGCTCGGTCACCGCGAGCACGTGCACGCCGCGATCCACCAGACGCGCGGTCAGTTGGATCAGCTCATCGCTGCGGCCGCCCTTGGAGAAGGCGATGACGTAGTCGGAGGTCGTGATGGCGCCCATCCCGCCGTGGAGGGCGTCCAGGCACGGGAGGTAGAAGGCCGGGGTGCCCGATACGGCGAGCAGGTGCGCGAGGCGCTCGGCCATGATGCCGGAGGTTCCCGTGCCCGTCGTGACCACCTTGCCGGACAGGTCCAGCACGGAACGGACGATGCGGACGAAGTCTGGGCCGATCTGCGCGGGGACACCGGCCAACGCGTGGGCCTCGCGCTCGATCACGCCGCGGGCGGTGGCGAGGATGCGCGCGTCGACGTCGTCCTCGAGGTCAGGGGAAAGGGACACGGGGTGTTCTCCTGTGGGGTGGGAGGGGGGACGGGGTGGGCGGCCGATTGTGGACCGCCCACCCCGGGCCATTACTTGCGGGTCTGTCCGGGCAGACCCTCGTAGGCGATGTCGCCCGTCTTGAGGTTCTGCTCGATCAGGTCGGACAGACCGGCGAGGAAGGCCGACCGGTCGGTGACGACGTGCTGGATGGCCGCGTCGACGTTCTCCGAGGTGATGGGAGGCATCACGTACGTGGTGTGCTTGTCGACGTCCTCGCCGCGCGCGAGCTTGGCCGCCACGGCGACGCCGGTGGCCAGCTGCACGGTGCCGTTCTGCAGCGACGTGCCGATGAACGTGCCGTCCTTGACTGCGTTGAGACCGTCTTCGATGCCGTCGATGCCGACGACGGGGACATTGGTCATGCCCGCCTCGCGCAGCGCCTGCAGTGCGCCGAGACCCATGTCGTCGTTCTGCGAGATCACGCCGTCGATGTCGCCGCCGAACGCGGAGATCCAGTTCTTGACCTTGTTGACGGCCTCGTCACGGCTCCAGTTGGCCGTGTCCTTGGCCAGCACCTTCACGTTGGGGTTGTCGGCGAGGACCTTGTCGATACCGGCACCGCGGTTGATCTCGCCGGAGCCGCCGAGCGGGCCTTGCAGGATGACGACGTTGCCCTTGTTGCCGAGCTTGTCCATCATCATCTTCGCCTCCTGCGAGCCGGCCGCGACGTCGTCGGGCTGCACGCTGGCGGTGATGTCGGGGTTGTTCAGGGTGGCGTTAACATCGAGGATCGGGATGTTCGCCGCGACCGCGGCCTGGACCTGCGGGGCGAGGGTGTCGGCCTGCACGGGGACGATCATGATCGCGTCGACCTTGGCCTGGATGTACTGGTCGACCTGCGAGGCCTGCGTCGTCACGTCGTTGTTGGCGGAGTTCCACAGGATGTCGATGTTGTGCGCTTTGGCGTAGGTGTCGATGCCCTCTTTGCCCTCGGTGATGAAGGAGGACATGTTGTACACCGTGACGCCGACGGTCACGCGCTTGGGGCCGTCGCCGTTGTCGGACTGCGCGCTGGGGTCGCCGGCACCGCAGCCGGTGAGGGCGAACAGCGTGGTCGCGGCGGCGACACCGACGGCTGCGAGGCGGGTCAGTCGAGGAGAAATCGTCATTGACGTCGTTCCGATCTATGTGAGAGGTGGTGCTCGGGTGAGGGGTCAGGCGCGCCGTTTGGCGGCCCAGACGTCGACGGCCACGGCCGCGACGATCAGGACACCCTTGATGACGTCCTGCCAGTAGGCGGGGACGGTCAGGATGTCGAGTCCGTTGTTCAGGGTCTGGATCAGCAGCAGTCCCAGGGCCGTGCCCCAGACGGTGCCGCGTCCGCCGAGGAGGCTGGCGCCGCCGATCACGACCGCCGCGATGGCATCCAGCTCGTAGCCCTGACCGAGGGTCGGTGCGCCGGTGATGACACGGGAGGCGAGCATGATGCCCGACAGGCCGGCGAGGGCGCCGCTGATGGCGTACACCGAGAAGAGGACGCGGCCGGTCTTGACGCCGGCGATGCGGGCGGCGAGCTCGTTGCCGCCGACGGCGTAGATGCGCATTCCGAACGAGGTGCGCCGCATGATGATGCCGAGGCCCACGATGCCGACGATCATGAGGATGACCGGAATCGTCAGCCCCAGGATCTGCGTGTTGGCGATCGCGCCGAATGCCGCGGGCAGACCGTTGATGGGAGCGCCGCCGCCCACGACGTACGCGAGACCGGATGCCAGGGTGAGCATGCCGAGGGTGGCGATGAACGGGGGCACTTTGATCACCGATACGACGAACCCGTTCACGGATCCGGCGACCAGTCCCACGAGCACGGCCACGACGAGGGCGAGCCAGATCATGTCCGGGAAGGACTTGGCGGTGAGCGCTCCCGTCATGGCGCTGAGGGCGATGACACTACCGACCGAGAGGTCGATGCCGCCGGTGAGGATGACGAGGGTCTGTCCCAGCGCGATCAGCGCGAACGGCGCCGCGGCCACGAGGATCGTGACGACGTTCTCGGGCGTTCCGAAGCGGGCGCTGCGGTACATGAAGTAGCCGATCACCACCAGCAGCACGAGCACCATCGCATACCGGATGGCGAGGGTCTTGGCGACCGCGGCGACGCGCTGGCGGCCGCGGGGAGCGGGGAGGGTGTCGGTGCTCATGCGGAGCGTCCCTTCGTGTCGTCGATCGTGATGTCGTCGTGTTTGCTGTCGAGCAGTCCGCTGGCCAGCCGGAAGATGGTGTCTTGGATGTCGGGGTCGGCGAGCTCATCGCGACGGAGGGTTCCCACCAGCCGCCCTTCGCGCATGACGTAGGCGCGGTGCGAGAGGCTGAGGATCTCGGGCATGTCGCTGGAGGCCATCACCACCGCCATGCCCTGGGCCGCGAGGTCGAGGATGATGCGGTAGATCTCGCTGCGCGCGCCGACGTCGACGCCGCGGGTGGGCTCGTCCAGGAGCAGCACGTCGACCTCGCCGACCAGCCACCGCGCGAAGACGACCTTCTGCTGGTTGCCGCCGGAGAGCGTCTCCATGCTCTGCTTCATCCCCCGGCTCTTCAGGCGCACCGACGTCGTCGCCTGCTGCACGGCGGCGCGGCGGCGCCCCTCGCGAAGCCAGCCGCCGAGGGTGAAGGAGCTCAGGCGCGGCAGGCTGCCGTTGTCGAGGATGTCCATGCTCAGTACACCGCCCGCCCCCTTGCGGTCCTCGGGCACGAGTGCGACGTTCGCGGAGATCGAGGCGTCGGGGCGGTTGCGGGCGACGCGTCGGCCCTTCACGGTGATCTCACCCGCCTGGGTGCGGCGCATTCCGAAGATGCCCTCGATGAGCTCGGTGCGACCGGCGCCGACCAGGCCCGCCAGTCCGACGATCTCGCCGGCGCGGACCGTGAGGTCCACCGGTGCGGCGGCGCCCTCGACCTGCAGGCCGCGGACGTCGAGGACGACCTCGTCGCCGTGGTCGGGGAGCTCGGGGAACAGGTTCTCCAGCTCGCGTCCGATCATCGCGGTGACGATCTCGTCGTCGCGGGTGGCGGCCATGTCGGCATCCAGCACGAGGCGGCCGTCGCGCAGCACGACCACGTGGTCGGCGAGCTGACGCATCTCCTCCATCTTGTGGGTGGTGAACAGCAGGGCCACGCCCTGGTCGCGGAGCTTGCGCATGACGTCGACGAGTCGCTGCACCTCGCGGACGGCGATTGCGCTGGTGGGCTCGTCCAAAAGCACGACTCGTGCGCCGGTGTTCGTGGCCTTGATGATCTCGACGATCTGACGGATGCCGACCGGCAGCGTTCCCATCCGTCGGTTCGGGCTGACGGCGACGCCGAACTCCCGCAGGCTCTTCTCGGCCTCGGCGGCCATCTCAGCACGACGCAGCCCCAGGGGGCCGGCCAGTTCGCGTCCGATGAAGATGTTCTCGTAGATGGTCATCTCGAGCATGGATGCCAGTTCCTGCGGCACGATGGCGACTCCGTGCCTCGTGGCTGCGGCGGCGTCGCCCGTAGGCAGTTCTTCGCCACGCACCAGGACGGTCCCCGCGTCGGCGCGGTACTGCCCGGACGCGATCTTCATCAGCGTCGACTTGCCCGCGCCGTTCTCGCCGGCCAGGGCGGTGATGGTGCCCGGTCGCAGGTTGAGCCCGACGCCGCGCAGCACGGGGATGCCGGAGAAGGCCTTCTCGACGTCGCGGATCTCGAGGGCAAAGGGGGCTTCGCCCCGTTCGCCGGGAATGGTCGCCGATGCGGTGCTGTCCATCGTTGCGCCCTTCTGCGACGGCACGCTCCGTCGCGTTCTGCAATCCCGTCCGTGGGTTGCTCGGCGTCCACGATAGCCCAAATTCTCAGATGGGCAACACCACCGCTCATTTGAGCGGTTGCACGATCGAGGGTAGATTGAGCGAGTCGAAGGAGATCGATGAACCCCGAGGAACTGGTCCAGACCACGCACGCCGCGCGTCGGTACTACCTCGACAACGCCAGCCACGTGAGCATCGCCGCCGAGCTCGGCATCTCACGCTTCAAAGTGGCGCGGATGATCGACAAGGCCCGGGAGCTCGGCATCGTGCGCATCGAGATCCAGGAGCCCGTCGACGTCGACACCGAGCTGTCCATCGCACTCGGTCGCGCCTTCGGCCTACGCCGCGCGGTGGTCATCCGCACGCCCGGCGAGGAGCCGCGAGCCCTGCAGGAGGCCCTGGGCAAGGCAGCGGCGCGCCTGCTCGAAGAGATCGTCGTCGAAGGCGACATGCTCGGATTCACGTCGGGGCGAACGCTCAACGCGATGGCACGGCACCTCACCCGCCTTCCGGCCAGCGACCTCGTCGCCCTGAGCGGGGTGGCCGCGGGCTCGGTCAAGGAGCACTCAGTCGAGATTATGCGCCGCGTCGCGACGGCCAGCAGCGGTGCAAGCTACCCGATCTTCGCGCCGCTGCTCGTCCAGAGCCCCGCGACGGCCGCCGCGCTGCGCTCCGACCCGCTCATCGCGGACGCCTTCGCGCACTTCGACCACGTGACGAAAGGCGTCGTCGCCGTCGGCTCGTGGGATCCGCCCGACTCGCAGCTGTACGACGCGGCAATAGAGTCGGGCATCGCCGAGCGGCTCGTCGCCCGCGGGGCGGTGGGCGAGGTGGCCGCGGTGATCTATGACGAGAATGGCCGGGTTATGACCGACATAGATGAGCTCACAATCGCCATTACCGCGGACCAGCTCCGCCGTATCCCCGAGGTCATCGCCGTGGCCGGAGGAGAGCGCAAGACCCGCGCTGTTGAGGGGGCACTTACCTCAGGACTCGTTCAGTCGCTGGTCACAGATGCCGCACTGGCGGAGCGGCTGCTCACCAAGCGTCTCGATGTGTCGTGAGGAGCGAATGATGTGCTGGGGTCAGTTCGAATTGGACCTCTCAGCGCCAACGGATCAACACGCCGCCCCCCACAACCCGGATTACTTTGCGAACGTCGCTGGCCGACTCACCCGCCGGTTCGCAGGTGCAGGAAGATGCAGGAGCCTCCCCGCCCACGGCAGCGAATGACATAACCGGTGATTATCGGCGTTTCCAGTATTGAATTCATCTGCCGGCGGCACTCACGGTCGGAGTGTCAACCAGGCGGCGTGCTTTGGCTCACAACTGTGTCGACGAGCAGAAGCATGTCATCGCCGTCGAAGTCCTCGCGGCTCAGCGCTCGGAGGATGACTGCTCCTACCAAAGCATCAGCCGCGGCCTCAAGCCGCGGACCGGTGACGTTACCGAGAGCCCGTGAGAGCCTCTCCATCAGCGGAGCGGCGAGAATTTCTGCCCGCAGTCGCCGTCCCGTCTGAGCACTTCCGGCTGCCGCGGCCACAAGCGAGCGCACCAAACCCTCGCCTTCGGGGCTCGCGCGCAAAGTGAACAGATCCGTAAGCCATTCTGCGAGGTCGATTCGGGGGTTACCGGTGTTGGGGACCTCGCGATGTCCACCAAGCAAACGTCCCTCGAGGATGGCCTCGGCAATCACGTCGCCCTTGCTCGGCCACCAGCGGTAGATCGTCTGCTTGCCCACACCGGCGCGTCGCGCAATCCCCTCCATCGTCATCTGCTCGTAGCCGCGTTCGGCAAACAGCGAGACGGCGGCGTCGAGGATTGCCAGGCGCGCCGCCTCGCTGCGGAAGGGACCGGTGCGCGCAAGAGCCATACACACATTGTGCGCGATGCCGAGAACAATTGAGACGAGACGGTCCGTGTTATGTTTACGCAGAACAGTCGGAGCCGACGGTGCTCCCTCGCGCGCACCGCACGAGAGGAACACCCCTGAATGGCCGAATTACTGCACCGTCTCGGAACCTTCGCCGCCCGGCGGGCGTGGACCGTGATCGTTGCCTGGGCAGTCATCCTCTGTGTCGTCGTGGGTGGATTTTCCCTGGGATTCAAGGGCCTGAGTTCGAGCTTCGACATCCCTGGCACGGCTTCCGGAGACGTCGTCGCCGAGCTGCAGCAGGAGTTGCCCGATTTCAGTGGTGCGTCCGGCGCTGTCGTCTATCGCACCGACGACGGCGCGGCCCTGAGTGACGACCAGAAGGCGCGCATCAGCGAGCTGGTGTCCTCAGCTGACGACCTGCCCGATGTCGCGAACGTCACCGACCCCTTCAGCACGCAAGCCCAGCTCGAGGCCCAGCGTCAGCAGGTTGTCGACGGACGTCAGCAGCTCGGTGATGCGCGCGTTCAGGCGGAGTCGGGGCAGCAACAGCTCGACGCGGGAACTGCGCAGCTCGACCAGGCTCAGCAGCAACTCGACGCCGGCCGTGCGCAGCTGGAGGCCGCACCTTTGCCCGACGCCCAGAAGCAGGCTCAGCTCGACGCACTCGACGCTCAACAGGCGCAGCTCGATCAGCAGCGCACGGCGCTCGAGCAGCAGCAGACGCAGCTGACCGACGGGCTTGCCCAGATTGACGAGCAGGAGGCGCAACTCGACGAGGGCGCGGAACTGCTATCGTTCGCGGACGCCATCCGTCTAGTCTCTGATGACAGCTCCACGGCAATCGTCAACGTCGCTTTCGACAAGCCGCGGTTGGAGCTGTCCGAGGCCTCGAAGGAGGCCGTGGTTGAGCACTTCACGGCTGCCGGCGTTGACGGTGTTGACGTCGCGTTCAACACCGAGATCTCGCAGGGTATTCCCGAGATCTTCGGGGTCGGCGAGGTCGTGGGTGTTGCGGTCGCCGGGGTCGTGCTCATTGTGGTCCTCGGATCGCTCCTCGCGGCCGCCTTCCCCATCGTCACCGCCATCGTCGGTGTTGCAATCGGAGCGATGGCGACGTTGTCGTTCTCGGGAGTGATCCAGATGGCATCCGTCACCCCGTTCCTTGGTGTCATGCTGGGACTTGCCGTCGGCATCGACTACGCCCTGTTCATCCTGTATCGCCACCGGAGACAGCTGCTGCAGGGCGCTGGAGTTGTGGAATCCATCGGTCTCGCCAACGGGACTGCGGGCACTGCCGTGGTCTTCGCCGGCCTGACGGTGATTGTCGCGCTACTTGCGCTCAACATCGTCGGCATTCCATTCCTAGGTCTTATGGGTACCGCGGGCGCGGTGAGCGTGCTTACCGCCGTGCTCATCGCCGTCACACTGATACCGGCTCTGCTCGGCCTCGCGGGCATGCGCATCCTCGGCCGTCGCGCTCGCGCCCGGGTCGCCCACTCCCGCGACACAGAGCATCCGCGCCGAGCCGCCCGCACTGGCGCCGAGCCCGTGATGGACGCCACCGAGCATCCGCGCCGAACCGCTCACACCGGTACGGCGTCGAATATCAAGCCAATGTCCACGCTGCGCGCCGTTACCACGATGCTGGTCGCCACCGTCGTCCTGCTCGTTGTCGCTATTCCTGCGCTGTCGATGCGGCTGGGACTTCCCGACGGCGGTTCCGAGGCCGAAGACTCCACGGGGTACAAAGCCTTCACATGGACGGAGGAGGCATTTGGCCCTGGCGCCAATTCCCCGCTTCTGGTCACCGCCACCTTGCCCGCCAACACAGCCGAGGAAGACGTCCAAGGGTTGCAGTTCGCAGTCGCGCGCGAACTGTTCGCACAGGACGACGTCAATGCAGTCGCCCCCGTGGCCGTTTCCGACGACAGTACGCTCGCGGTGTTCCAGGTTGTTCCGAGCGAGGGGCCGAACGCCGTATCGACGGAGCGTCTCGTACGAGACCTTCGCAGTCTTCCGCCCGTGAACGGCGATATTGAGCTGGGTGTTGCGGGGGCTGCCGCCATCAACATCGACATCTCAGAAGGCCTCGCCGACGTCCTGCCCGTCTACCTCGTCGTGGTGGTCGGACTGTCCTTCCTCATCATGGTGGCCGTTTTTCGGTCGTTGCTGGTGCCGCTCATTGCCACCGCCGGCTTCGTGCTGTCGCTGTTCGCGACATACGGCGCCGTAACGGCGGTCTTCCAATGGGGATGGCTCGGCGGACTGTTCGGGGTACACAACCCCGGTCCCATCCTGAGCTTCCTGCCCGTGATCCTCGTCGGCATCCTGTTCGGTCTCGCGATGGACTACCAGCTCTTCCTCACCACGGGTATGCGCGAAGCGTGGGCGCACGGTGCGGCCCCGCGGCTCGCCGTAGCGCAGGGCTTCCGTGCCGGACGCTCTGTCGTCACGGCAGCGGCCATCATCATGATCGCCGTTTTCTCCGGGTTCATCACGTCTGAGGCGGTCATCATCAAGACCTTCGGTCTTGGGCTCGCTCTTGGCGTGCTTTTCGACGCTTTCGTCGTACGTATGTTGCTGATGCCTGCCGTCATGCACGTGCTCGGCGGGTCCGCCTGGTGGCTTCCCCACTGGCTCGACCGCATCATCCCCAACGTCGACGTCGAGGGAGCGGCACTCGAGCGACGGCACCCCGCGCATACGTAAACCTGGGTGAATAGATCAGACAGCGTCCGGTTGACCTTTCGGGTGAGCCAGCCGATCCGGGGTAAAAGACGTCAACGGGGTAGCCGCGAAACCACGATGCAGAGTGGGGTACCGACCTCGCTCTGACATATCCGTTGCGACCGGCCGGGTGGAGCGTTGCAGCCTTGCTTCCGATTGACGTACCGCAACACCTTCACCGGGTGACCGGGTCGCCTCCGTCCAGGAGAGCGAGATCCTCGCGCCGAGGGGCGCTCTCCCAGTCCCCGGGTCCCAAACACGCAAACGCGCCGCATCGCACGGCCATCGCCAGCCGAGCCATCACGGGTGCGCCGTCGAGGTATGCGGCTAGATAGCCCGCCACAAACGCGTCGCCGGCCCCAACGGTGTCGACAGTGTCGATCGGGATAGCGAGCGCGCTCGTGATCTCACCGTCGGCATGGGCCAGGGCACCCGCTGCTCCGCGTTTAATTACAACCTGCCGGGGCCCTAGCTCAGCAACTTTGGACGCAAGATCTGTGGTCGATTCGGCAGAGGCGCCCAGTAGAAGCCGCGCTTCGTCCTCCCCCGCGAACACGAGGTCGCTCAACCGTGCGATCTCGACGTAAAGCGCGCGCGCGTCTGCGCGCCCCCAGAGCGATGGACGGTGATTGACATCGAATGCAACGGTCACGCCATGCGCTTGTGCTCGCTTCGCTACTGAAAGAACGGTGTCGCGCGCCGTCGCTGAGAGCGACGCGGTGACACCGTTCACGAGAACCACTCCCGATGAGACGATTTCTTCGTCCGTCACGTCTGCAGGGCTAAGCGCACTGCCTGCACTGCCGCGGCGGTAGAACGAGACTCGAGAGTGAGTAGCGGTGCGTCGCTCCTTCAGCATCAGACCGGTTGGCCGGTCTGGGTCGACGATGACGCGTGCGAGCACGCCCTCGGCGCGGATCTCACGCTCGATTCGGCGACCGAGCGCGTCCGCTCCGACCCGACCGATCCAGGTGGTCTGGACCCCGAGCCGTCTGAGGCCGATTGCGACGTTGCTGTCTGCGCCACCGATGCTGACGTTCGCATTCGAGATTGTTTCCCATCCACCGAGGTCGGCGCCCCGGATGAGACCCATCGTTTCTCCGAAGGTCAAGACGGATGCCATAGCTGACTCCCTTGGTGTCGTTGCGCATTTGTGATCAACGCAACAGGCGATACGTATTACGTATGGCCTATGTTAGCCTGAGGTCGTCCGGCCTCGTCGAAGAAGACAGGAGTCTTGCAATGCCGCAGCACTATCCCCGTGTCCATCGCCGCTTGGTTCTCGCCAGTGGCCTCGCCGTTGTATCTGCCCTCGCGCTGAGCGCCTGCAGCCCGAGCGCCACCGGCGGAGGCAACGACGAGCAGTACGGCTTCACCGCCGCCGAGCAGGACGCGTCGAGCGCCATCACGGTCTGGGTTGACTCGTCGCGTGAGCCCATCGCCAACGCATTCAAAGAAGCCAACCCCGACGTGACCGTGAACATCGAGACCTACGACGGCGGCTCCGGCGGATCAGGAACGTTCCAGCAAAAGGTCGCTCTATTCGACCAGGCGGGCGAGGGTTGGCCCGATGTGGTCTTCTCGTCGCAGCAGAACGACACCTCGTGGGCATCAAAAGAGAACAACGGAGTGCAGGCCTTCGCGGCCCCGCTGAATAAGGGCTGGCTCGACGATTCCTTCCTCGACGGCTTCACCGATGGAGCCCTCTCCCCCATGACTGTGGACGACGCCGTCTACGGTGTGCGCAACGACTTGGCCCCGGTCGTGTTCTGGTACAACCAGGCGCTGTTCGACCAGTTCGGCTACACCGTTCCCACCACGTGGGAGGAGTACAAGGACCTCAGCGACCAGCTCGCCGCGGAACACCCCGGGTACATCCTCGGCTCGGTGGGCGACTCGTTCCAGGCGCCCTACATCTATTACTGGGGCGGCGAAGCGCCTATCTTCCAGGTGGAAGGCGACACCTTCTCGTCAGACTTCGCCGCCGCGCAGTCCGAGAAGGTCACCGACCTCATCGACCACATGCTCGAAAACGGCACGCTTGTTACCGACAGCGTCTTCGGTACCGACTTCGTGACCAAGTACAAAGACAAGCTGCTCGGCATCCCCGGGCCGGCATGGTACTCCGGCGCGCTATTCGAGAACCCGGAGAGCCTGAACTACGCCGCCGGCACGGTTGGTGTGGCCGCCCCGCTCTCTTGGTCTGACGGTGAGAAGGTCACCGGCAACGTCGGCGGCGGCGTCTGGTACGCCTCGAGCCACTCGAAGAACCTTGACGCGTCGAAGAAGTTCCTCGAGTTCGTCACGAGTTCCGACCAGGCCGTCGAGCTGGCCGCAGGCCTGCCGGCCTACCAGTCGGCAGCAGATGCGTGGCTCAAGAAGCAGGCCGCGAGCAACTTCTACGTGGGCGACTTCGAGGGCGGGCTCTCTACCGCAGCGTCGTCGGTCTGGCAGGGCTGGGGCTACCCGAGCTTCAGCATCGAGGCGGCCTACTCCAAGGTCGTGTTGCCCGCCATCACTGCGGGGAACACGGTCGCCAGCGTCACCGACGCGTGGAAGACCGAAATGGACAACCAGGCACAGGTGCAGGGCTACACAGTCGGCGAGTAACCGGCCGCCCTTCCCCCTCCCGGGCTGGCCGCAGCCGCAATGCGACTGCGGCCAGCCCACCCCTCCCCCCCTATCGGAGTGAGCATGTTCTCCCTACGTCGCGCGCAGTCGACGTTCGCCTACCTGATGATCAGCGGCTACGTCCTTCTGCTTCTGGCCTTCGGCGTCTTCCCTACCCTCTACGCCGCCTTCCTGGCATTCACCCGCGACGGCGCCTTTGTCTGGTTCCAGAACTTCCAGAAGGTCGTCGTCGACTACCGCTTCCTTCCCGCCGTCGGCCACGTCGCCGCCTTCGTAGCCATCTGGCTGACGAGCCTGATCGTCCTCGTGGTGATCCTCGCCGTCATCGTCCATGCCATCCGCGTGCGCTGGCTCTCCGCGGCCGCCCGCTTCATCTTCTACATCCCCGGCGCTCTCGCCGGGGCGTCGAGCGTTTTGTTGTGGTTGTTCATGCTCGACCCCACGGTGAGTCCCGTCAGCGGCTTGCTGCGAGCCCTCGGCTTCGACACCTTCGTCGACGTCGTCGGCACGGAGGCAAACCTCCCCATTGTTTTCACCGTCATCGCCTTCTGGGCCGGGGCCGGCGGCTGGATCGTCATCATGTACGGCGCTTTGAACAACATCAGCGTCGAAGTCATGGAAGCAGCCCGCATCGACGGTGCGGGGCCGATCGCCACCGCCTGGCACATTCAGATCCCCTTACTGCGCAAATGGATCTCGTACATGGCCGTCATGTCACTCGCCGCCGGAACGCAGCTCTTCGTCGAGCCACGCGTGTTGTCGCAGGCAAGCAAGGGCGTCGTCGGCCTGGACTATTCGCTCAACCAGGTGGCATACCTCTACGCCTTCCGGCAGAACGACTTCAACGGTTCAGCGGCTATCTCGCTGCTGCTGCTCGTCGTCGCCGCGGGCCTCGCCGCCTTCTTCGTCTTCCGAGGAGGACTCTTTGAACGCGACTAAGCGCGTGACGACCCCGGCCCGATTCCTCGGACGCAGCCTGGTCACCGTCATCATCTTGTTCTTCGCCCTCGTCTTCGGTCTCCCGATCGTATGGCTGCTACTTGCGCCAACTAAGTCCGCAACCGAACTGACCGGGGAAGCGCCATTTAGCTTCGGGTCGTTTGCGACGATCGCTGACAACTGGGCACGGCTGTCGGAGTTCCAAAACGGCGTTATCTGGCAGTGGACCGCGAACGCGGCCCTATACACCGGTGTTGCCCTCGTGATCACCCTCCTCGCCACAATCCCTGCCGGGTACGCCCTCGCGATGACGAAATTCCGCGGCCGGGGGGTGTTGCTCGTAATAACCCTGGTCGTGATGCTCATCCCCAACACGGCACTGGTGCTCCCCGTCTTCCTGGAGATGAGTGCTCTGAAGCTCGTGGGAACGCCGTGGGCGGTGATCCTGCCGTTTTCGTTCTTCCCGTTCGGCGTGTACCTCACCTACATCTACTTCACGACGAGCGTGTCGAAAGACCTGCTGAACGCCGCCCGCATCGACGGAGCGACAGAACTGCGTGTCTTCCTCTCAGTCGCCTTGCCCCTGGCAACGCCCGTCATCGCGCTCGTCGGGTTCTTCAACCTCGTCGGCAACTGGAACAACTACTTCCTGCCCTTCGTCATGGAGCCGGGGCGAAAGGCCCCCATCCAGGTCGGACTGGCCGAACTGTTGTCAAACGTGCCGCTGTTTAACCCCACTTCGGCCGCTTCGGTCACTCTGGATCTCCCGGTGATGGCCCTAGCGACGCTCGTATCGGTCGCGCCCATCCTCATCGTCTTCCTTTTCTCACAGAGATTCCTGGTCAAGGGCATGACCGCGGGCGGAACGAAGGAATGATCCCGCTCCGCGGGTCGAAAGAAGTCTCATCATGAAGATCACCGGCTACCGACTCATCAGCACCACGCTCGACTGGGGCCGCCCCGTCGGCGACGTCAATGGATTCATCGACTCCGGTGTCACCGCCGTGCCCATCGTCATCGTCGAGACGGACGAAGGCGTTGAAGGCATCGGCATGGGCATGCACGACGGAATCCCCCAGATATTCGAAGCCATCGAGGGCGAGGACCCGCGCGCGACGTCGGCACTGTATGACCGCATGATCTCCCGTATGTTCAAAAACGGACATGGCGGGGCTGTGTTCGGAGGGATCGGTGCGCTCGACAGCGCCCTCTGGGATATCAAAGCCAAGCTCGCCGGCGAGCCGCTCTGGCGACTGCTCGGAGGCCGCGACCGATTTGTTCCGGGCTACGCCTCAGGACTCGACATCGCGTTAGATTCCGCGGCTCTCGGGCATTACTACAGCACCATGCGCGATCGAGGCTTCACCGCCGCGAAGTTGAAGGGCGGGCGAGACTTTCGCCACGACGCCGGGCGTTTGGAGCTCGTGCGTGACGTCCTGAATGAGGCGACTGACGATCCAGTCCTGATGCTGGACGCCAACGAATCGTGGAATGCACCGCAAGCCATCCGCTACATTGCCCACTTGCAAGAGCAGGTGGAGCTCGCGTGGGTCGAAGAACCACTGCGACGCTGGGATGCCTCGGGCCTCAGGCGACTTCGCGACTGCGTTTCGCCAGCGATTGCCACCGGCGAAAACCTCACCGGGCTTGAGCAATACCGCGCGCTTTTTGACGCGCAGGCCGTCGACATCGTCCAGTCGTCGGCGGTGTGGGGCGTAAGCCATGCGCTCCGTGTCGCTGTCGCGGCTCACTCCCGGGACTTGCCTGTCAGCCCAATCGGCATGACGTCGAACTATGCCGTCTTTCACGCTGCCACGGCCCTACCCAACCACCTGTTGACGGAGGTGACCTCTCTGCAGACGCCGGCGGGGGTCACGGTCGACTACGAGGTCTCGGACGGCGGTATTGTCTTGGGCGATTCGCCAGGTGGCGGCGTGTCCCTGGACCCATCGATCGAGGTCGGATCAACAGACTTCGTGTGGGGAGGCCAGGGGGGCCCTCACGTTCGCAGCAGCCGCGCTGGACTGGAACTCGGAGTGCGCCTTGGCGCTACAAAGAGAGGTGCGGAGTAGAGTGCTCACCATGCCTCTCGCCGCTCCCGGATCGCGCCCAATGGTGCCGAAGAGGGCGCACATTGACCGCATCGGCGTGCGTGTCTTGGAAGAGCTTGTCGAGATGATTGTTACGGGCGGGGTGGCAGTGGGAGAATTTCTTCCTCCCGAACAAGCGCTCTGCGACGAATTCGGCGTGAGCCGTACGGTCATCCGGGAGTCGATCAAACGCATCCAAGAAAAAGGTCTGGTCGTCGTCACCCAAGGTCGCGGTACGCAGGTGCGACACTTCAACGACTGGAACGTGCTCGACCCCGACGTGTTCGATGCGCTCGTTCGCCACGACGAATCCTTGGGTGTCCTCGACGAAGTCAGCGTCGCGCGAGCAGCTCTAGAAGGGGTCATGGCTAGCGAAGTCGCCAGGACCGGCAACTATGGCGCTCTCGAGCTCATCCGTGGTCATCTCGAAGAGATGCGGCGGCTCCGGGATGACAACCCTGCGTTTCTCGAGGCCGACAAGGACTTCCATCTGGCCACAATGGCAGCCAGCAAGAACCGTATCGCTGGCACGATTGCCCGTTCGCTTTTCACCCGCCCCCGCTGGTCACAGCGTTGGGAGGGGAACAACCCCACTGACGCCGTCGAACGCACGCTCGCTGAGCATGAGCTCATATTCGCGGCCATGCACGCGGGTGACGCCGCTCGCGCGCGAGTGGCCATGGAGGAACATATCCTCGGCTCATGGCGTCGCCGTCGCCCCACCGACGGTCACCATCACCTCAACCTCTAGTCACTTGAGGTGAAAGACCTCGGGTAAGGGCAGCCACGAACGCGGCCGGGCTTCCTCAACCGGCACCTGCAGGGTCGCCATAAGGTCATTCCAGCGGATACATGCAGGCACGTCGTCGATGGCCGCGAGGTCGCCTTCGTAGTCATCACCCTCATACTCCCAGTACGAGAACAGCAATGTTTTGAACCGGTAGATCGAGTAGTTCTGAATGCCCGCGGCCGAGATCGCTGCCAAAACTTCAGGCCACACGTCCCGGTGGTAACGCTCGTAGTCTTCGATGGCGGATTCCCGGATGCCCATAACCGACGCAACCCGACGTACGTTTCCCATGTCGGACATACTACGCATCATTTATATCGAGCGAAGGAGCTTTCATGGCTGCGTCCCGCCTTACGGGTCTACCCCTCACCGCCCTCGGCCTCGGAGGAGCGCAGTTCGGCAATCTGTTCCGTGAGACCACCGACGAAGAAGCAGCTGCCGCCGTCGACGCGGCATGGGAACGCGGCATCCGGTACTTCGACACCGCTCCGCACTACGGTCTGGGTCTCTCGGAGCGTCGGATGGGTTTGGCCCTCCGCTGCCGCCCACGCAAGGAATACGTCTTGTCGACCAAGGTCGGGCGTCTCTTGGTCGACAATCCCGATGGCGTAGGCGGACTCGACAATGACGGTTTCATCGTTCCCGCGACTACCAAGAGGGTGTGGGACTTCAGCCGCGACGGAGTGCGCCGATCGATTGACGAAAGCCTGACCAGGCTGGGCGTTGACCGAGTTGACATCGCTTACCTGCACGACCCCGATGAGCACTGGGAGCAGGCTTCTACCACCGGTGTTGAAGCGCTGCGTGAGCTGCGCGACGAGGGTGTCGTTGGTGCGATCGGCGTGGGCATGAACCAGGCTGAGATGCCCGCGGAGTTCATTCGTCGGTGCGATATCGACGTCGTGATGATCGCGGGAAGGTACACGCTGCTCGACCGCACCGCCGCGCGTGAATTGCTGCCTCTGGCCGTGGAGCACGACGTCGCGATCGTTGCGGCGGGCGTGTATAACTCGGGCCTGCTGAGTGCGGCCGAGGTGCCTACCGACGCACGCTTTAATTATTCGCAGGCGCCCGCAGCCCTCATCGAGGGCGCGCGCGACATGGCTTCCCTCTGCCGTAAGTATGACGTCTCCCTGCCTGATGCGGCGGTCCAGTTCGCGCTGCGTCACCCCGCGGTGCGCTCGGTTGTGCTCGGTGCGCGCACGGTGGACCACGTCGTCAGCGGTGTTGATCGCGCCGCGGCGACCATTCCCGACGAGCTGTGGGCGCGCCTCGACGAGCGTGCGGCGCAACTGAGCGCGGTGGCCGAGGCGACCGAGCGATGATCATCGACGCCCACGTGCACGTATGGGATCTGACGCGCGGTGGCTACGACTGGCCGGACTCGTCGGTGCCGCAGCTGCATCGGAACCTGTCGCTTGACGATATCGGCCCGACCCTTGACGAACGCGGCATCGACGGGGTCGTGCTCGTTCAGTCCGCTGACACGGCCGTCGATACGCTGAACATGCTCGACCAGGCCGTGCGGCACAACCGGGTGCGCGGGGTCGTCGGGTGGGCCAACCTCGGCGCCAATCCGGACGCCTTCGCCACGGCGTTCGACGAGCTGCGCGTCAACCGCATGATCGTGGGCCTACGCAACCTCATGCACGTGAAGGGTGTGCGCGGCTGGATCCTCGGCGAGCACCAGCGTGAAAACGTCGCGGCGGTCGCTATCGCGGGACTACCGCTCGACGTCGTCACCTCGACGCATGACGAGCTGTCCGACGTGGTCGCGCTGCTAGAAGCCACGCCGAACCTGCGGGTCGTCGTTGACCACCTCGGCAAGCCGCCCATCGGCGGCACCGACGGAGCGCGCCGCGAGTGGCGCGCCCTGCTCACCGACATCGCGGGGGACCCGATGAGCACTGCAAAACTGTCGGGGCTGTCGGCGGCCGCCGGTCCACTCGACGCATGGACCTCCGAGCAGGTTGCACCCTTCATCGACGACGCCCTGGAGCTGTTTGGCCCCGACCGCCTGCTCTTTGGCGGCGACTGGCCGGTCGTCCTCCTGGCAGGCGGCTACGCTCGCGCATGGAGCGCGGTGACCGGCGCCTTGGCGGCCCTCGACGATGCCGAACGTGCCGCCGTCCTGGGAGGAACGGCGGCACGGGTCTACGGACTCTGACGAATCAGCCGACCCGCCGGGGGGTGGGCAGACCGGATGCCTCCAGGGTGGCGACCGCGGCGGCCGCAATGCGCTCAATACTTTCCCCATCCTCCGCAGCGACTGCGTCGGCCGGTACAACCCAGGAGCCGCTGACCGCCGCGATGGCGGGGTGGGTGAGGTACTCAGCGGCGTTGCGATTATTGATGCCGCCGCTGGGCACGAATCGCACGCCGGTAAAGGGCGCGGCCAGGGCCCGAATGGTGTCGAGGCCGCCGAGGCGGTCGGCCGGGAAGAACTTCAGTGTCTCGACCCCCGCGGCGACCGCCCGCTGGATCTCGGTCGCCGTGGCCACGCCCGGCAGCGAGATCATCCCGGCGGAGCGGGTGGCATTCACCACGTCGTCATCGAACCCTGGGCTCACCACGAACCGCGCGTCGGCGGCGGCCACCGCCTCGACCTGGCCACGGGAGAGGACTGTGCCCGCGCCGACCAGGAGATTGGTCTCGCGCGCGAGCACAGCGAGCGACTCGAGTCCTGCCGCGGTGCGCAGCGTCACTTCGACGCACGTGATGCCGCCGCGCGCGAGGGCACGTCCGGCGACCAGTGCGGCCGAGACGGTTGGCGCCGTGAGTACGGGGACGATGACGACCCCGTCGATCGACGACAGGCTCATCGGGCGAGCCATCCGCCGTCAACGGGGAGGACGATGCCCGACACGTAGCTGGCGGCAGCGGATGCGAGGAACACCGTCGCACCGCCCAAATCCTGGGCGCGCCCCCACCGACCGGCAGGAATGCGCTCCAGAATGCTGCGCGAGCGGTCGGGGTCGTCTTGGAGGGCCTGGGTATTGTCGGTGGCGATATAGCCCGGAGCGATCGCGTTGACGGTGACGCCTTGGCCGACCCACTCGTTGCTAAGCGCGCGCGTGAGACCGGCGATGCCCGATTTCGCCGCCGAGTAGCCGGGGACGGTAATGCCGCCCTGGAAGCTCAGCAGGCTGGCCGTGAAGATGACACGGCCGTCGCGACGCTCGAGCATGGGGGCGGCGACCTTCTGTGTGAGCACGAAGTGGCTTGTGAGGTCGACGTCGATGACACGCTTCCACGACTCCAGCGGGTGCTCGACCGCGGGGGCGCGCTCGATCGTGCCCGCGTTGTTCACGAGGATGTCGACGCCTAGGCCGGCGAGCTCGTCACCGAGGCCGGCGACGGCGTCGAGATCGGCGAAGTCGGCGTGGCGGGCGGTGAAGCGGCGCCCATGTGCGGTGACGGCGCGCTCGACGGCGCTGCCTTCGACTAGAGGCGACGAGGCCACGGCAATGATGTCTGCGCCGGCCGCAGCGAGGGCTTCGGCCATGCCGAGACCAATACCGCGCGAGGCGCCAGTGACGACTGCGATACGCCCGGTCAGGGCGAACGGCGAGGCGCTCATGCGCCGGCCTGCACGTCAATAAGGACCTTCAGCGCTGTGCCGCTTTGCAGCTCGTCGAGTGCGTCGGTCACCTCGGCCAGCGGGTACACCGAGGTGATGACGGCCTCGACGTCGATGGCATCTGAATCCAGAAGCTCGATGGCGCGTTCGAAGTCGATGCGCTGGTAGACGCGGGCGCCGAGCAGACGTAGTTCACGCCAAAAGACGCGCTGCAGGTCGATCTCGCGCGGGGTGGGGTGAATTGCGACAATAACAATGGTGCCGCGCACGCGCGCGAGGGACGTGGCAGAACGTACCGCGGCGGCGGCGCCTGACACTTCGAAGACCACATCGGCACCGGCGCCGTCGGTCCACTCCTCGACCCACGCGGAAACGTCAACCGCGGTCGGGTCGACGGTGATGAAGCCGAGGCGTTCGATCAGCTCGCGGCGGGCGGGGTCGAGTTCGAGCACCGCTACCTGGGCGCCGGCCTGGCGCGCGACTGAGGCAATGAGCACACCGATGGGGCCGCCGCCGATGATCACGGTGCGGTCGCCCGCCCGCAGTCCGGAGCGACGCACGTCGTGCACGGCCACGGCCACGGGTTCGATCAAGGCCGCGGTGCGCAGCGACAGGCTCGCGGGGAGAGGCACGAGAGTGGAGGCCGGGACAGTCCACGTCTGCTGTAAGGCGCCAGGGGAATCGATGCCGATGAAGTCGAGGTTCTGGCAGATGTGTTGGTTACCGTTGCGGCAGGCGGAGCATGTGCCGTCCCAGTCCAGGGGCATGACGGTAACGCTGTCGCCGATCGACCAATCGGTGACATCGGAGCCGAGCTGGCGGATAGTGCCGCTCATCTCGTGCCCGAAGATGAGTGGACGCGAGACGCGCGCGTCCATCGAGCCATGGATGATGTGCAGGTCGGTGCCGCACACGCCCACGTAGGCGACGTCGATGGCGACTTCGTTTGGTCCGGGTTCGACGGGCGCGACGTCTGTGATCGAGACGACTCCGTCGCCGGTGTACGCAGCTGCGCGCATGATTCCTCCAGAGCAGTCCATGAGGACACACAGGCTCGCATCCTCGCAGCGTCATAATACATAGTACTTTTACGCGCCGAGCAAGCGGTCGACCGCCGTTTTTCGACCGCAACGCAAGCTTTGGGATGTGACGCACGTGAGCAGGGCCGCTCTGTCCGTTTTGGGTCACAGAAGAGGCCTCAGTCGGCCCCGGCAGAATTCTTCGCATCGTGGCCTGACCTGTGCGTCTCTAGTTGTACTATGTCTTACGTTTGGGTACACCGACGTGCCCAACTTCCCCCAGGAAGGTGCCTCATGCTCACTGCCGAGCGATCTCAGAAGCCCATCAAACTGACCTCCGTCCTGACCGCATTCTTGATCAGCGCTGGAGTGGTAGCCGCTCCAGTCGTCGCCTCCCCCGCGTCCGCGGCTGACACGGTCCTGTACGTGTCACCCAGCGGCAACGATGGGTCCAATGGCTCCATCGGGTCTCCCTTCAAGACAGTTGAACGAGCGCGTGACGCTGTCAGATCGATGAACACCAACATGTCGGGCGACATCACCGTGTATCTGCGGGGAGGTTCCTACCCGGTAGACAGCACGATCCAGTTCGGCACTGCCGACTCCGGCACGAACGGCCACCGAGTTATCTACTCCGCCTACCAGAACGAGGTGCCGGTGCTGGAGGCGGGCACGGCGGTAACCGGATGGTCACAGCACTCAGGGAACATCTGGAAGGCTCCTCTCGACCGTGCGAACAAGCTCCGCGCTTTGTACGTTGACGGCCAACGTGCCGTCATGGCGCGAAAGACCGTCAACTCGGCTGGCTGCTACGGCACGTACAACATCACCGCGGGTCAAGCGCCATGGGCCTGGGAATCGGGCAGCGAATGCGATGGAGCAAAGTACTCCCTCAATGATGTGCCCGCCATCTCCCGCAACCAGCAGGACATGGAACTCCAGACTCAGACGACTTGGACGACGGCGATCACCGGAATCCGTCAGGTGACCACCACCTCCGATGGCTCCCAGCGTGCCGTGCTTTTCCAGCAGCCCGGGGCGGCGATCGCCCAGGGAGCGTTCAATGGAGATCTTCAGGACGGTGGCTCACACACCCTATCCAATGCCTACGAGTTCCTCGACGAACCAGGCGAGTTCTACTACGACCGCGAAGCCAAGACGGTCTACCTCTACAAGGGTTCCAACACCAACCTCGCGTCAGCGCCGGTCTTTGCCCCGGACAACATCGAGACCATCCTCGACGTCACCGGGAAGAGCACTTCGGACCGTGTGCACGACATCACCTTCACCGGCCTCTCGTTCCAGCACTCGGACTGGAACCTGGCCCAGGTCGATGGGTCCTCGTTCAAGCAGGCGCAGCAGGGCAACCTCGTCAACATGAACTACGCGAAGAAGAACTTCCACGACTACGTCTACCGGAACGTCTTCCTCCAGCCCGGCGCCGTCGAGGTGAACAGCGCCTCAGGGATCGACTTCATCCGCAACCGCGTCGAACACACCGGCGCAGACGCCATCCAGTTCAACAACGACGTCGTCAACTCCAAGATCGAAGGCAACGTCACCAACGACGTCGCGGGCGCCGGCATCAACGTCGGTGACCCCCAGCACAACTACATCGGTGACGCGACCTCCACCAACGGTGAGCACTACCCCGCCAACGTGGAAGGCGCACCCACCAACATCTCCGTCCGCAACAACTACCTCTACGACAGCGCCGTCATGTTCTGGGGATCGGCCGCCATCACGGGCTACTACCTCGACACCGTCGCTATTGAGAACAACCGCATCGAAAAGTCCTCTTGGGCTGGAATCTCCATGGGCTGGGGCTGGGGTAACTTCGACGGCTCCTCGCAGTCGAACGCACCTGGTAAGCCCAGCAATGTCGCCCGCAACAACAGCATCCAACGCAACGAAATTCGCGACATCATGCGATTCCTGAATGACTCCGGACCGCTGTACACACTTGGGGACCAGAAAAAAAGCGTCATCAACGACAACTACGCCAACGGCGTGCGCCCCGGCCACACCTACGGCATTCACCCCGACGAGGGCTCAGCCAACATCACCTACAACAACAACGTGATGGAGATCGACCCCAACGTCACCGACATCATCCACTCCGGCACATGGGGCCGCCAGAACAACCTGCAGATCCGCAACACCTTCGGACCCATCAACTCCATCTACGACAAGAACATCCCCGACAGCGTCATCGAGGACGTCCGCGTATACCCGGACTACATCTGGCCCACCCAGGCCTACAACGTCACCGTCGCCTCCGGCCTGGAATCGGCGTACCGGAACATCCTCGGCAACACCGGCCGCACCGCAACGTTCGCCCTCCCCTCGAGCGTCGTCGTTCCCTCATCCACCAGCACCCTCGCCGTCCGCGGTGTGGGCGACAGCTCGAAGCGACTGTGGCTTGCCCCGGCAGGAACCACCACCTTCACCGCGAGCTCCACCGCCACCAGCACCGCAGGTGACGCCACCTCAATCCAGATCCCTCAGAACAATGGCGAGTACAAGCTATTCGTCACCGATTCCAACGGATCGATTCAGTCCACCTCCTCGGCCACGGTCATCCGCACCGCTCCCGCACCCCGAAACCAGAACCTGACCCACAACGATTCCGGCAAGTGTCTCGATGTGCCCGGCGGCTCCAACCAGAACGGCACCCAGCCCGGCCTGTGGGACTGCGGTTCCAGCGCGAACCAGAAGTTCACCTACACCGCAGCCAGCGAGATCCGCGTCTACGGCAACAAGTGCCTCGATGCGTTCGACCGCGGCACGACCAATGGCACCCGCGTCGTCATCTGGGACTGCAACGGCCAGGACAACCAGAAATGGACACTGAACGGCAATGGAACCATCACCGGCAAAACCTCCAACCTCTGCCTGGCTCTGAACAACAGCCGAACCGACAACGGCGCCCCTGCGCAGCTGTCAACGTGCGCCAACGCCTCCAACCAACGGTGGACTTTCCCCATCTCCCAGGAGACGGTGGCTGAGAACTCCACCATTGTTCTCAACGATGCGCAGAAGTGTCTCGACGTGCCTGGTGCTGCGACTCAGAACGGGACGCAGCCCGCGCTATGGACGTGCAGTGGATCCTCCAACCAGCGACTCACCTACACGCCCGCTGGGGAACTTCGCGTCTACGGAAACAAGTGCCTTGACGCCTACGACCGCGGCACCACCGATGGAACCCGCGTAGTCATTTGGGATTGCAACGGCCAGACCAACCAGAAGTGGACGCTGAACGCGAGTGGCACCATTACCGCCCGCAACTCTGGTCTGTGCCTCTCAACGACCGGGGCCCGCACCGATAACGGTGCCCCGGCACAGCTGTCCACCTGTTCGAACGGCTCCGCCCAGCGCTGGACCCTGAAAAGCTGAACCCCTCGCACAGTGCGCCCTCGGCTTCGCCCGGGGGCGCACTGCCATGGTGCCGCCCTCACCCCTGATCTGCAGTGACGTACGTGGTACCTCGGAGGTTGTTGTGTTGCTGTTGTCGATCGGCGTCGCCGTCATTGCAATCGGCGTCGTTGTCGTCGTTGTCGCGGCCGCGTTCGCGCAGCATGAAGGTCTTGACCCACGAATCGCGTTCCTGCGTGTAGCCGCCGCATCGGGAGTGATGTCCCTTGGGGCTGTTGTCGCATATCTCATCGGCATGCCCGAGCCCGTTGGCATCAGCGCTGATCCTGTCGCCGACACTGCTCTCATTTTGAGCGCCGGTCTCATGTGCGTTGCCGTCTCGATGGGGACGCAACACCGCGCTCATGCCGCGGCAGGGTTCACCTTCGTCGCCGGTGCTGTGATTGCAACGAGCGCAGAGCTCCTCACCCCGATGACCGCCCGAACGGTGCTACTTGGCGCGCTGGCTGTTACCTGTGGATCGTGCTCGTTTCTTGCTCTACGCGACACCCTGCTCCCCCGCCGGCCCGTGCGCCTCATCGCGTTAGCAATGGCGGTCTACGCCCTGTACTCCGCTACTCGGGCGATCGCCCTCATACTCATAGGGCCCGCCTCAGCCGACACAACCTCCCCTTTCGGATTCACTGCCTCACTCCTGGTGTCTCTGGCGACCTACGTCACGGTGCTCACTGCAACCACAGCAATGCTGCTGCCTGCGGTCCGCGAAGCCCGCGAGAGAACTCAGGTCCCCACCGCCGTGACTATTGCCGACTGGAACCTTGTGCGGGAGGCCTATGGCCTGGCGCGGTCGCGGCAGCTCCTCCTTGAGCTGCGAACAGCCACCCACGAGCGTGATCCGCTGTCGAAAGACATTCGTGACGGCGTTGTGACCGCCCTTGCGTCGCCTCTCGACGTTCTGCTGGCTCCGCTCGCGCTCGAGTACGGGTGGAGCCCAGACGAACTGTCCCTCCTTGCGGTCAAGGCGGTTTCGTAGGTGCCCGTTCTGCGTAGACGCCGTAGTGCTCGGCAGCGCGTGGAAAGAGCAAACGGTAATACGGGCGCAGACGGCTTGTGACCCCACCGTCGACATGGGGACGGCAGCCGAGTGATGAACGGGAGGGCGGTCGGCACGCTGGCCGCTCAGAACAGGATGCCGCTGAAGACAAGCTCGAGTGGAATGTGTCCCGTCAGAGACACTCCCACAATGTGGGTGGCTCCAGCTTAAGTTGTTGGACCGTCGATGGTGTCGGCAATCCATCTCCGTATCTACGCCGGGCCTAGTCCGAGAACTTATAGCTGACGAGGACGAGCCGCGGCCGCTCGCTCAATGTGTCCTGCGCGAGTCAGGGGCGAGTCCCACTCTTGCGATAACTATGCGTCGTATCCGTCGTTCTCACGAAAGGCATCAACGCCTTGACCTCAATCCGGCAGGGATGGTGCCAACTTCATCCCAAAAGACGAGGTCGCAGTCACTCCGCCGGACCCGCATCCACCATGACGAGACCTGTTTGCTCGGGGCCCCACCCATACTCGAGAACAAGGGCCTCGCGTAGTTGGCGCAAGGGTGACGGCAAGGTAGTGGCGACTCCACGTCTGATGTCGGATGACGATGAATCGCGGTCGCGCGCGGCGGAACGCAGCTCGTCCACCATCTGCACCGCTCGGGCTCGCCCGTAAGCTGCGACGACCAGATCCCAGTCGCGGATAGTGATGGCCACGGCAGTGAGCGCGCGTCGTCGCCCAGCTCGAGTCGCGCTGAATAGAACCGTCACGACCGCAGTGGCGACGACGACGTACGCGAGGAGGGCAGCGAGCAGCGAGGGAAGAAAACCGAAAAGCACCGTCGCTTCGCCATACTCTCCCCCAGAGATGATCAGTGCGCCGACTCTGGCTGTGCAGTACACCGCATAGAACGCTGCGCCGCTTGCGAGCACGCGCATCGCCGTGTGGGGTAAGGCGGTGTCACGGGCAGCAAGGACCGCGCAGCTGGCGCACGATACCGCCATAACCGTCAGGAGAACGGGTAGAGCCTGCTCCGGTGTCAGCAGCGTAAAACTGAGGGCGACGGCGAGGCCAATGACGACGGAGAATACGATGGCGAGCCACGCTAGCGTCTGGTGAGCGGAGGACAGTGCCACGCACATCAACGCTGGAGAGAGCACGAGCGCGGTGTACGCAGGAGTACTTGTTGCGGCTTCGCCGTTCTCCACGTAAGCGAACATGTACAACACGCCCGAGCACAGCGACATCGCCGCCGAGCCAGCGGCGACTCGCAAGAAAATTGACCGAGGGTTTTGGTCGTCCAGGTGCGCGGGGGGTGCTCCCAGCACAATTACCGCCAAACCTGCGGACATGACGATGACGCCCAGTGCCAGCAACAGCATCAAAGCCCCAACAATCGCCCGCACACACTGCCGCAAGAAACGGTCAGGGCCGCCCGTGAGGCCCTGGCACGCCCGTAACGGTGCCTAGCCATGCGAGTGACATTAGTCCTGAAGGCGCACATCACTGATAACTAAGCGTGCTTGCGTGAAGCACCGAGGCCAGCGACGCGCTGTTGCGCCCCAAGCCAGGTCAGCCAGCCTGGCGTATCTCGAGAAATGGTCCTCGAGGCGGTGGCGCGTACTGCAGTGTCTTGCCTTTTTTGTTCGTGTTCTCCCGGTTCTCGCCCTCGCCGGCAGCGGCAAAGGGACCGTCCCTGTTGAGCAGGATCGACATGTGGTGCTCCGCGTGATCGCGAAACCATACCGACATGCCTGTCTGCGGGTCTTGGCGCAGGTGTTCCCATGCTCGCCAGAGCGCGTCGAGGCGGGCGACAGTTTCGGCGTACTTCCACCATTCCGCGGCCCAAAGCACGCGCTGACCGTCCACGCGGCGCTTGTAGTTGGGGAGCAGGTAGCCGCGCCCAAACTCGTCGACCGATCCGAAATACAGCTTGGGATGCTCGTCGCCAGGCTCCATGTCCAGCTCGTCGAAAGCCGCGGTCACCGCACGGCGCGCGGCGGTGGCCGCCTGCCGTTGTAGTTCTTCGACTTGAGATGGGCCGAGCTGTTCAGCTACCTCCGCGTCGCCCACCTCGGTTGCGACATTGCGGACGACTTGCTGTAGCGAACGGCCCATCGCCGGCCGCGCCATCGTCACAGGTGTCAACTTGGATTTTTTCGGCTCGTTCAGCGGCAGACGGGCGCGCGTCTCTGCCCCGACGCCGCGGATAGTTGACATAGTTGACATCAACCCCCGCTGGGTAGCGAGTTGACACGGTTGACACTAAAGGTGAGCATGAGCGAGTTTCAATTGCAGGTTGAGGCTGAGGCGCGGGCGGTCGACGCGCTCCTCGGTGCGATTCGCGAGCGGCTTCTGGGTCTGGTCCGCGACGGCGCGAAGGTCACGGTCCTCGGAGATCCTGGCTCTGTGGCTGCTGACGTCGTGGCGCGCCTTGGCCTCGTGAAGAGTCCATGGGCGGATATCGTCGGCCCCTGCTTCACCAGTGGCGGACTCCAGCAGGAGCTAGGTGTAGGGCGCGCGGCGATCTCAAAAGCGGTACGCGAGGGGAGGGCTATCCGGCTGGACACCACTGACAGACGCACGCTTTATCCCGCGTTTCAGGTGCACAACCGCGCACTCGTCCCCGGATTGAGTGAGGTACTCCCGATCCTTCGCAGCCGTGTGGACGACGCCTGGGCTTGGGCACAGTGGCTGAACACTCCAATGCTCGGCGATGGTGATCACACGGAGCGCTACATTGACCGTCTCGCCGCGGGCGACGTCGCGGGAGTAGCCGCCGCCGCCCGTCACGCTGTAGCAGCACAGAGGGCGTGAGGTCCCCGACGCGCCCGAGGGTGCCCGCCTTGTCGGCATTTTCTCGCCGGATGCTCGCAGCATGACCTCTCACATGGTGGCCGCCGCGAATGAGGAGGTGAGAAAGGCGAGCACTCGCCCGCGATTTTTCCTCTCTACATAGGTTTCGACACGCCGCGGGAGTTTCCTCTCAACAAAGGTAACGCGGTCCATGCTTGTCCACATGGGACGACCAAGCAAAGGTGATCGAGTACCGATCACGACGAAGCCACTGCGGCCTTTCGCTGACGTCATCCGCGAGAACGCGGACAAGCTGCACATGAGTTACGGCGATTACGTGCTGCACCTTGCCGCCCACGCCTACGGGCGCCCGGAATGGGCGCCGGAACCCGGCGTGACCGGCGACATGTTGGAAGAGCTCCTCTTGGAGGACTTCCCGCAGATGAACGTTCCCGTAATGGCGCCGCCTCTCGCGGCACTACCCCGACCCTCCAGCAAGGAGCTGCCGACGCAGATCGCCAGCTAACGAACAGAGGCCCCGTCCGAAGACGGGGCCCCTCATAGGTAATTCGCCAGACCGTAGCGACCAAACCAAAGTCTGGAACCCACCCAAGCTGCCTCAGGAGGTGCTCTCATGCTAACCGAAACCCCGCGCGCCGGGATGGATTCGTGTACCCACATCGGCGTGTCGCACGAACATCCCCTCAGCATGGCCCGGTCGAGCAACGCTCCTGGCACTTCTTCGTCGACTTCGGAGGATCGCGGAACCCTGCCTCTCCCCCACCGCGCTCCGGCGCGCTTGCTGACCGGTCTCCCTGCTGAGACCCGCATCCTCGGCCTGTCAGCTGGCCGGCTCGCCTTCTCTTCGATGAAGGGAGCCCGTCATGTGACGCGCCCATAAACGACATCAGGCCCCGAGCACTTTTGGCGAAGTGCGCAAGGCCTGTCAGTCGTAAAGCGTTCGCTCGATCCGACCAAGTGGTTGGCGCCCGGCAGTCGGGTCGAGCTGTATTCAGCCCGGCCCCTTGGCAAGGGGCGTTTGCTGTACCTCCGAGGAGGTGGTATTGCCATGGTAACTCCCATCCGGGGGCGCGCTCGAGCATTGACGCTCGCCGACCCCACCGGCGTGTCGCCGTACTCCCTCGACGAGGTATGGGCCATCACTCGCCGCCTCTCCCCTAGAGATGACGTCCGTGCGGCTGCGCGCGCATCCAGCGGTGAGGTGCTCAACGCTTACGACAAGCTCTGGCCCCTCAACGAGGCTCCACCGTCAACGACGTGGGCGATGTTCCTCGCCGACGACGACCTCCGCTTCCGTTACCTCTGCTTCGACTTCGATGCATCCGCCGGCGACGCTGCGAGCGATGCAAACCGCTTCACGTACTGGCTTGAGCAGCTCAACATCCCCCACCTGCTGTGCCTGTCCGGCCCCACGGGCGGACGCCACGTCTGGGTCCACCTCGACGTGCCCGCTGATGCCGACGCCGTACGCGACATCGCCTATCTGACGAGGAGCCTGTTCACCTCCTTGGACCTCGCGCCGTTGACCAACCCCAAAGCCGGCTGCGTCCGCCCGCCCTACGCTCCCCACCGCGCCGGTGGACACTCGGCGCCGGTCGCCGACCTGGCCGCGATCACCGACCACGCCGCCGACGAGGACGCACCCGGCCAGCTGCACGCCCTGCTTGTCGACCTCGGCGCGGAACTGCCCGCCCCATCCACCGAGGATCTGCACAACGTCGTTCGCGACGACGCCGGGAAGCCCCGTGTCCGCGGCCGCCGTCGGCCCCTGTCGATGGCGATGGACTCGGTGCTGCACAGCGAAGCAGGACCCGACGCGTCTCACACACTGGTGAGAATCCTCGCGGCCGCCGCTCACGCCCGGTGGAGCTACCAGGACATCCGAGAGCAGGTCCACAGCGCACCCGGCCTCGAACACGCCCGGACCCGCCGCGTCGGAGCCAAACGCCAGCGGCGCAGCGAACACCAAATCGACAAGGTGCTGACCGCCGCGTGGGAGTATGCCGTCCGCTACGTCGCCTCACACCCGCTCAGCGCCTCAGGAGACGACGAGGACTACCGCCAGCGCACCGCGACTGTCACCGCCGCTGTCCAACGCGCTCTCACGCGCGCTGACGCCCTCCCCGGCATCTGGGCCACGCACAACAGCCGCGTCGAAGGCTCCCACGCGCAGCGGGTTGTACTGGACGCCGTCTGCCTGTACATGCTGCAGAGCTCCCATCACACCGTCGAAGCCGACGTCCGCCGACTTAGCGCCGACACCGGCTACGGGCGGACAAGCGTCTCCCGTGCCCTCCGTGCCCTTACCGGGGAAGACGGCACCGGCGGCTGGTTGGAGGTCGTCACTAACGCCGAAGGAGTACACGCGAAGCGATACCGGCTGGCCGCCCGTTTTTCCACAGAGAAGTCGATGGAAAACCGGACACAAGCGCATATGCGCGCCTTGTCCAACGCGCTCCCGCTTTCTCAAGCCCTCATCAGAGATATCGGCACCCGGCTGGAATTACTCGCACACGACGTCTTCACTGCCCCTCGCAGCATGGGCAGGAAGGCGGGACTGATCTACAAGAACACCCCCGCGGACGGCAGTGCCACCTTTGAAGACCTTGTCCGCCGAACAGGTCTGGACTCAGATGTTTTGCGCCGCCGCGTCGACGAGTTGACCGCAGCCGGCCTCGTCGAACGGACTGGAGGGGGCTGGCGGCGCCTCTCCCCCACTGTCCGAGACTCCGTCGCCCGCGCACGCGGCGTGGACGGATACCTCGACCAACGCCGTGCCAGCTACGACGGAGAACGGCTCGTGTGGGCGTGGTGGCTCGCTGAGGTCACATGGATGGAGCGGCGAGCGAAGCATCGGCGAGGGAAGAAGTCGTATTCGAACGAATCCGACCGCCCCGAGTACGCCGCGTATCCACGAGGGCCCACAAAACGGCGAGACCACAAGAGGGCGCGTGAGCTCATTCGTGCCGGTTACCTCGAGCAGGGGCTTGTCCTGGCCGCCTGAGGCTGACGAGCATGGTCGCTACCGCACTGTAACGGCTCGACGTTCATATGCACTTGCCGACGCCAACCCCGGCGTCCAGCCGCGGTCTGGACGCTGTGAAGGTTCTAACGCTGCCGTTACTCGACGGGTAGGTAGTGATCGAGCGCGACGCAGATCATGAAGTTCCTCGAAGGCGATGACGCTTCGGCGGCGATGTCGTCCAACATCGACCTGTTCGACACAGTGATGCGGATCGTGTGAGTGATGCGATCTCGACGACCGCTAACGGGTACCGGCGGCGGGACGAACGTCCGCTCGAACAGCTTCACCTGCGGGACCGCGACCTCTCCCCCACGGCCAAGCGCGTTGGCCACGAGGTCACCCAGCACGGGATACGAGTGCTCAACCGCGTCGAGGATGATCTGGTGGTAGCTCAGTCGAGTTGCACTCCGGAATGCAACGAACCGCGCGTTCAGTGCCGGCTCGACGTCGACACCCATCGCTGTCACCGGCGCAGCTGCGGATGGCTCCGAACGAGCGGCAGGCTTCCCTACCGGTGCAGGTTTCCCCGTACTCGTACGACGGCGCAAGGGTGTCGTCGCAATGGGGTCTACGGCGCCTGCTTCTTTGTCGACAGCAATAGTGGATTCGCGGTCGTCCCCGACAGCGGTCACACCCTCGTCCGTCGTGGGGCTTTCAACAACGGGCCTGACCTCATCGACCAGGCGTAGTTCGGGCGTGGAGTCGCCCTCCGGCTTGTGCGCGTTCAGCGGCGTTACGGCGCCAGCCAGCGCCTTTCGCATGTCGAGTTTGGCCATCAGGCGGTCTTCCTCTCGCGTGCCCACAGATTCATCAGCTCGAGCGCCACAGAGGTGTAGTCGCTGATCGCGGCGCGGCTGTTACGGGTGTCGGTGTAGTCAGTGATGACCGTGCCCTGCAGCGGCATCATCTTCATCACCTTGGCCTGTCGGATGTAGTTCCTGAACCGCGGAATACCAACCTGACCGTCGAAAAAGCTGCCGGTGTCCAGCAGCTCTTCGAAGCTCTCGAGGTCGCCCTTGCCGTCCCGGAGGTCCACCTTGTTCATCAGAACCCGATACGGGATCCCGCGCGGAATGACAAAGTCCTGCAGCGTCCGCTGCACCGGTTCAATCTCCATGAACGACGGCGACAGCGGTGCGATGGCGTAGTCAGTCTGATCGAGCAGCGCCGACAGCACATCCTGATCTGCGAGGCTTCCGGGCGTATCCACGATCACGACGTCGTAGTCCAGCTGACGCATCATCGACAGCATGCTGATGTCGGTCTCGCTGGTGAAGTCGAAAGGCAGGTCCTCCCCTGCGCGCTCAGCCCACTTCGTCGTGGAAGCCTGCGGGTCGACGTCGATCACGGCCACAGACGATGATCGAGACATGCATGCCGCCAGATTCATCGCGGTGGTCGACTTGCCGATACCGCCCTTCTGACCGACCACGGCTAAAACTCTCATCAATCACTCCCTGAGCAAGGTGTGCGCAAGGCCTGCGCAAGGTCGTCACAAGCCTGGTTCGGGAATGTACGCGAGGCGTACGCATCCCCAGCCCTGACGCGTTCGTTCACATACCAAACCTACTGCCGCCTACTGCAAAGCCATCATCATGTCCTGGCGTGTCGCGATACGAGCCACATGACTTGCGTGTCTTGCAGGTACACACAAATTACCCGTTCGTGACCCAGGCCGCTGCCAACCGTTGTGCATTAATTGCCTGCGGCAGATCACTTCTAGGTCGAGTCCTGTTCCGACACGCACGCAGTTTGTGGGCAAGTTATATGCGGCCGTCATTTGGCATCGCTCTGGCCTTGACCGCGGCATGATGCTTCAAGGACATTGCTTCGCTGCATTCTTGATCGAACCAGAACCCAACCTTGCACATACCTTGCGTAAGCCTCGTGCAAGGTATGCGCAATAATCCATTCGCATCGGTCTGCAACCAGAAGCGCGGCGTCGGCAAAAGCACAACGACATTCCACCTCGCCCGCGCCGCGGTCCTCGCCGGTCGCCGCGTGCTGGCCGTCGACAACGACCCACAAGGCAACCTCACGAGCAACATCACCGCCGACGAGGTGGAGGCCGATCAGGTCGGCCTAGCCGACGTCCTCAGCATTCAAGCGGGGGAGACGCTGCGCTACGTCATCGTGCCCGGTGTCTGGCTGGCCTCGACGTCGTGCAGACGACGGGCCGCACGCTGAGCGAGGTTCGCGATCAACTTGTGATCGCCGGGGTCGGCCGTGAAGCCCGTTTGCGCGAGGCCCTGGCCCCCGTCGTGGACGACTACGACCTGATCCTGATCGACTCCGCGCCCTCGCTCGACCAGCTCACGATCAACGCACTGTCCGCCGCGGATGCCGCGGTGATCGTCACCCACACGAAGAAATGTAGCCTCGACGGACTCGGGCAGCTCCTCGACACCGTGGAGAATGTGTGCGCGTACTCCAACCCCTCGCTGCGCGTGGCCGGGGTGATCGTCAACCAGCACGAGGAACGCACCGTTGGCTGGTGCTCGACCTCGGGCGAGCAGGTGATGGGGCTGGTCAAGGCGGGCCACCACATGTTCGCTGAGGTCGCAAACCTCGAACGCGTCGATGTCGTAGACCTTCCCACCGGGCACTGGCCCATGTGGAGCCGGCCGCGTGACCTCGCCGAGATCATTCGCGCAGCGTCGCACACCAGCTGAACTGCACTCGCAACCTGAAGGGGCCAGCCGATTCGGCTGGACCCTTTCCGTCTCGGAGGGTCTTATGACACATCCAAACACTGTTCTCACACCGCGCCACCGACTGAAGGTGGCCCGCCTCGTCGTTGACGAAGGTTGGCCGATCAGTGAAGTCGCCGCCCGATTCCAGGTCTCGTGGCCCACGGTAAAGAGATGGGCCAACCGATATCGAGCAGGGCAACCGATGCGAGACCGATCCTCGCGACCACACCACTCGCCGAACAAGACGGACACAACCACTAGTCGCCGCTGCATCGCCCTACGTCTTCGCCTTCGCGAAGGCCCCGTTCAACTGTCCGTCCGCTTGGGCATTGCCCCATCGACGGTTCATCGCATCCGCAGCTCGGTCCGCTTGAACCGCCTATCGCATGTCGACCGGGCAACCGGAGAACCGGTCCGGCGATACGAACATGACTATCCCGGCTCGATGATTCACGTGGATGTGAAGAAGCTTGGAAACATCCCAGACGGCGGAGGTTGGCGCTACGTGCGCCGGCAGCAAGGAGAGAGAAACCGAAGCTCCACGCCGGACAAACCCCGGAACAAGTACGCCAATCCACTCATGGGGAAGGCCTACGTCCACACTGTCATCGACGACTATTCCCGCGTCGCATACGCCGAGATTCATAACGACGAGACCGCGATCACCGCAACGGCTGTTCTGTTTCGAGCAGTGGATTGGTTCGGCCAGCGGGGAGTCATTGTTGAGCGGGTGTTGTCGGACAACGGGGGTGCCTATCGATCGCACCTATGGCGAGACACCTGCGCTGAGCGCGGCATTACGCACAAACGAACCCGTCCGTATCAGCCACAGACCAACGGGAAGGTTGAACGCTTCCACCGGACCATGGCCGATGGCTGGGCCTATGCTCGCTGCTACGCGTCCGAATTTGAGCGTCGCGGTGAACTTACTGGCTGGCGGCACTACTACAACCACCACCGACCCCACACCGCCTGCGGAGGCCAGCCGCCCTTCTCACGTTTGATCAACGTCCCCGGTCAGCACACCTAGGGGGATGTCCGTCCGGGCTACGAGATCCTAACAGTGGTTGCTTTCCACGGCCTTCAGCTGGCGCAAACGCACGAACGTTGAGGGGCGAGCAACTCCCTGCCCTGCTGTGCTTTCAGCCAATCGGCGCGGGCATACGTTCCACGCCGTAGCTCAGAGTGGCCGCTTCGCCGGTGGTCTGATCGAGCAGTTCGACCTCCCATTGGTCGGCGAACTGGTCGACGCCGGGGATCATCCCGATGGTTCCCGAGATGAGGGCGACGCCCTCCGCTCGCTCTCCCCGCTCGGCGAGCACGTTGAGCCAGTACTGCGGCGACAGCAGGTCGCCGACGCGGCCGTCCTGGATAAGGGTGCGCTCGGCGCCGACCCAGGCGCGCAGGCGCAGGTCGTCGACGCGCTCGCCTAGCGACGACAGACGCCAAGCGCGACGGCCGAGCATGTCGGGACCGGCGTTCTTGCTCCACGCGACACCGTGCACCTCGAGCGCGCGGTCGGTGTGGTCGCAGGCGACGGTGAGCAGCACATCGTCGGCCGTCGGGCCGGTGATTATGATGCCCCACTCCGCCTCACCGGAGGTGCGCTCGTGCTGCGCCTGGACGATGTCGCTCTGACGGGCAAGGTACGACGACACGGGGTAGAGCGACGGAGTCGTGGTGGGCGCGGGGACCCCCAGCTCCGCCAATTCCTCGATGTGATGGCGCACAGCGGCCTGATCGCGGCCCGCGTATCCGGCGTTGTAAAGGCGCTGCACGTCGACAGAAACGAGGGTGCCCTCGCCGATGATCTCGAATTCCAAAGCGGTCACGTCGCCTCTTCCTTTTGTTACGACGCGGGAAAATATCCCCGCATCAGTTGCGTATACGTTTTGTATACAGCAAGTATGAGGGAAACGAAAACGCGACGAAGCGGATTCGCCCACACCAGATAGGACCCCCATGACGAACGTTCGACACGGCGCGCCGGCCGGCCGCGAGCACAAGCGCTCGCTCGCCAAGGCCTACACCGCCAGCCTCACCGGCACAGCCCTCGAGTGGTACGACTTCGCGGTATATTCCGCAGCTGCGGCTGTCGTCTTCCCGGTGCTGTTCTTCCCCGAGAGCGACCCGCTGACGGGCGCTCTGCTGGCGTTCTCGACCTACGCGGTGGGCTACCTCTCCCGCCCCGTCGGCGGCATCGTCTTCGGCCGGCTCGGCGACAAGATCGGCCGCAAGAAGATCCTCGTCATCACGCTCATGCTCGTGGGTGTCGCGACCTTCTTGATCGGCGTTCTGCCCACCTACGACACCGTCGGCCCGCTGGCCGCGGTCATCCTCGTCCTGCTGCGCTTCGCCCAGGGTGTCGGCGTCGGCGGCGAGTGGGGCGGCGCCGTGCTGCTGTCGAGCGAGTTCGGCACACCGCAGCGTCGAGGCTTCTGGGCGTCCGCCGCACAGGTCGGCCCTCCCGCCGGAAACCTGCTGGCCAACGGCGTGCTCGCCGTGCTGACGCTCATGCTGACCGATGACCAGTTCCTCGCATGGGGATGGCGCGTCGCCTTCCTTCTCTCGGCCGTGCTCGTCGCCTTCGGCCTGTGGATCCGCCTCGCGCTCGAAGACACCCCGATCTTCCGGGCCATCGAGCAGTCGGGCGACCGCCCCGAGGCTCCCATCAAGGACGTGTTCCGGCTCGAGGGTCGGGGACTGCTCGCCGCCATCCTGTGCCGTCTCGCGCCCGACATCCTCTACGCGATGTTCACGGTGTTCACCCTCACCTATGGCCTCACGCAGCTGGGGATGGACCGTTCGCAGGTGCTGACGGCGACACTCATTGGCTCGGCGTTCCAGCTGGCGCTCATCCCGCTCGCCGGATGGATCAGCGACCTCGTCAACCGCCGCGTCCTCTACGCGATCGCGGCCGTCGCCGCAGCTGGGTGGCCGTTCGTGTTCTTTCTCATGATCGGCGGCGGCTCTCAGCCCCTGTTCATCCTCGGCGTTGTGGTCGGCCTCGCGATCCACTCCTTCATGTATGGTCCTCAGGCCGCGTTCATCACGGAGCAATTCAGCCCGCGCCTGCGTTACACGGGATCCTCGCTGGCGTATACGATCGCCGGCGTGTTCGGCGGAGCCCTCGCCCCCGTGATCTTCACGGCGCTGCTCAGCGCGACCGGGAGCTGGGTCGCCCCCGCGATTTATCTCGCCGTGGCCGCGGTGCTGACGATCGTCGGAGTGATGCTCGGGCGCAACCCGCAGCACGCCGAAGACGAGGAGTACCTCGACGTCCTCGCCGCGTCCCGGGTCGAGTCCTAGGCGCCCGTCAAAATCGTCCGGAGGGTGATGCTTAGGTGGTCGTCGATAGCTTTCTCGGCGGCCGCCTGATCACCCGCCCGCAGGGCGTCGACGATCGCGCCGTGCTCGTGCGTGACGGCGTTCCAGCGCGACGGGCCCGACCCGAGAGCGGCGATGCCGACTCTCACCTGGCGTTCACGAAGCGCGGCGTAGCTGCGCGAGAGGAACGTGTTGCCCGCGGCGTCGACGAGAAGCTGGTGGAACTGCCGATCCAGCTCGATGCACTCGCGGGCCTGCTCGAAGGTCACTCGCTCGAGTCCCTCGGTCACCGCCTCTTGACGGCGCATGATCTCGGCGAGAGCCTCGTGCGGCGAGACACGCTGGAACAGAGCTCGCTGCACGGCGAAACGCTCGATGAGACCGCGCATCTCCATCAGCTCGGCGGTCTCACGGGGGCTGAGGGCGGCCACCCGGGCGCCACGCCGGGGCTCAAGGTCGACCAGTCCCTCGGACGCGAGGATCAGCAGCGCTTCACGGACCGGGGTGCGCGAGACCCCCACCTCGTCGGCGACGTCCTGTTCGTTGATGAACCCGCCCTCGACGTTCGGGTCGGTGAGCAACGAGCGGAGGTGGCCGAGGGCGCGATCGCGGCCCGACGGCGTCACAACTGAAGGCATACGACAGGTATACAACACGGGGAGACCCGTGCGAAGGAGACAATCATGCGCATCGCCCTGGCTCAGGTCATCGCCGGTTCCGACCCCGCCGAGAACCTCGACCTCATCGCCCGCGAGACCGAACGGGCCGCAGCCGACGGCGCCGAGCTCGTCGTCTTCCCCGAAGCGGTCATGTGCCGCTTCGCCGGCCCCGACCTCGCCGACGTGGCCGATGCGGTGGACGGACCGTGGGCCGACGAGGTCCGCCGCATCGCGCGGGCGTCGGGAGTGACGGTAGTCGTCGGCATGTTCACCCCTGCCTCGACTCCCGGTCGCGTCCGCAATACGCTTCTCGTCGCTGGCGGCGCCGAGACCGGTTACGACAAGATCCACCTCTACGACGCTTTCGGTTACCGAGAATCGGATGCCGTGGAGCCCGGCGTCCGGCCGATCACGTTTGATCTGAACGGTGTGCGCATCGGTCTGGCCACCTGCTACGACGTGCGCTTTCCCGAGCTGTTCCGCGCTCTGGCCGCAGACGGCGCCGACCTCGTCCTCGTGTGCGCCTCGTGGGGATCGGGTCCGGGCAAACGTGAGCATTGGGAGCTGCTTACGCGCGCGCGGGCCCTCGACACCACGACCGTGGTTGTGGCGGTGGGGCAGGCCGATCCACTCACGATCGGGCGCGAAGACGGCGTCGGCGCGCCCACGGGGATCGGGTACAGCGGAGTGATTGCCGCCGACGGCGCCGATGTCGTGCGCTTGGGCGCCGTGCCCGAGACTGTGGTGGTCGACCTAGCAGTTGCCCTCGCCGCCATGCCCGAGGTGCGCGCGAAGCTTCCCGTCCTCGCCAACGGAAACCGTATCTAACTCCATCCGCTCACTCGCTGCTCGCGCAAAGCTTGGGCGCTGCTCGCGCCCGGCAGGCAATCTTTAGCTCGCGCACCGTCAGCTCATCGACGTCGAGGAGGCGCGCATCACAGCGGGGCGGATCGGGGGGCTCACGTCTGCTGCTCGGCAGCCCGCCCGTGAGACCGACGTGAATCCGTGGTGCAGAACCGATCGATTTTGCACCATGCGTGCGGCGCTTGATCAACCTCACGCCAGGTGGCACGAGAAAGTGACCAGCCGCATTTAGCGCAAAACCTAGTGGGTTGCGCACGCCAGAGAGGCGACGATCCTAGTTCTTGATGGTTCAATCGAGGAGTGCAGCTAGAAGCCATCGATGTAATCGATCGGAAGATCATTGATCAGCTGCGTCTTGACGGCCGTCGTTCCTTCGGCCAGATCGCCCGTTACGTTGGGTTGTCCGAGGCGAGCGTGCGGCAACGGTACAAGCGACTCCTCGACCTGGGTGTGGTTCAAGTCATCGGCATGCCGAACAGCCCCAAGCTTGGGTTGCTCGAAGTGCGCCTGTCGATCCGGGTGCGCGGAACGACGGTCGACGCGGTGGCGCATGCGCTCTCGGCTCTCTCTCCCGTCAAGTACGTCGGCGCATGCATCGGCGCCTACGACCTGATCGTCGACGTGCGCTGCGAGACGCAGACCGAGCTCACCGCGTTCCTCACCGACACCCTGCACACGATCCCCGGCATCGCCGTCGTCGACACGACGAACATCCTCGAGGTAATCAAAGACGAGTATCTGTGGTCGGGGTTTCGTGACCCGGTCGGCCGTTTGACACGGCCGCATCCGTCTGCCGGATCGCGCCCGTCTGGGTCGTGACCGCCCCGGAGGTCCCGCCGGCACCGGTCGATCCGCCGACGGCACGCTGACCGGACTGGTCGCGCAGCCCGTTCCACGAGTAGTCCTTGTACAACCGCGTCAGCACGTACTGGTCGATGGTCGTCACGCCCGGCGTCCGGCGCAGCTCATCGAGCAGCTCGACGAGCTGGGTCAGGTCGCGAGCCGTCGCTTCGAGGTAGATGTCGTGCGCGCCGGAGGTGAGCGAGACGTGCCCGATCATCGGGTTCGAGGCAAGCGAACGGGCCACCTGCCGGGGGCGCAGCCCCTGCACCGACAGCATGAGGCGCACCGACTGATGCCCGAGTGTCAGCGGGTTACACAACGCGACGATTCGCAGAATCCCGGATGAGGTCAATCGGCTGACGCGCGTGCGCACCGTCGCTTCGGACACCCCAACGATCGCCGCCATCTCCGTGTAGGCACGGCGGCCGTCCTCGACGAGGAGTTCGACGAGGCGACGGTCCAGATCGTCGGCGCTCATAGTCTCATTCTCGCGCGTCGGCGCTCACCCGCGGCTCAGTGCCCGGTCGACCACCGCCGCGCCGTCCGCACCATCTCGGTGTTGTCGGGGGCGATCGACCCGTCGGGCAGGGTCAGCATGTCCTCGAAACCAACGCGCACTTCGCACCCGTCCTCGATCGCCGCGCGCACGACGGGCCAGGCGGTCTGGTCGTACCCGTGATACAGCAGCGGCACCGTCACCCCCGCCTCGCGCAGTGCAGCGGCGATGCGCCGCGAGTGGTCCACGGCATCCTGGATCTGCTCGTCTTCGGGCTCAATGAGGATGCGCACGTTCTTGTGGAGAGTCGGCGAGGCGAGCAGCGCGGGCACCTCGTCGATGTGCCACACCGCGCTCTCGAGCACCATCCCGCGCTCGCGCACCAGCACGGCGGCCTCGGCCGCCCCATCTTCCGAGAATGCGACGGAGGCGAAGTCGGGGAGCCACTCCTCGGGCCACTCCGCGATCAAGCGCATGCGCTCCTCGTGTCCCGAACACGTCCACAGGCCCGTGGTGGTTCCGACGACGATGCCCGTGTCACGCTCCCGGATGCCGCGGACCATACGAGCGATCTCCGCCGGCGCGATCGTCTGGGCGCCGTCGTCGCTGCGGGCATGGGCGTGCACGACGTCGGCTCCGGCGCGCACTGCCGCGACCGCGGCATCCGCGATCTGCTCAACGGTGAGGGGGATGGCGGAGTGTTCGTCGCGCGAGCGACCTCCGTTGATGGCGGCCTTGATGAGCATGGTACTCCTGCGCTTTCGCTGTCGTCGTTAGTGGCCGGTGAAGGCGTCGAGCATGGCCGTCGCGCCCGTCAGCTCGCCCAGGCGACCGCCCGCGCGCAACCGTGCGACGAGCTCGGGCTCTTCGGCGTCGTCATCGAGCGCGGTGTCAATCAGGGCGGCGACCGTGGCCGCCGGGGCGATGAACACCCCGTTGCGATCGGCCAGGACGACGTCGCCGGGCTGCACCGGCACGCCGCCGCACGTGACCACGATGTTGTGCCCGCCGGCATCCACGCCCAGTAGCTTCGTGGTCAGCACGCTCGTGCCCCGCGCGTAGACGGGGATGTCGAACGCCTCCACTTCGTCGAGGTCGGTGACGACACCGTCGACGACGATGCCGGCCGCCCCGCGGATGCTGAGTGCCGCCGCGAGCACCTCGCCCACGGGGGCGTGCCGCATGTCTCCCCCGGTGTCGATGACGAACACGTCGCCCGGCTCGCACCAGCCCGCGGCGTGATGGAGTGCTGTGGAGTCCTGCGCGGTGAGGCGCACCGTGACGGCACGCCCGACGACTCGACGATTGCCGGTCTGTCGACGGATCGCGGGGTCGACGAAGCCTTCCTCGAGGTAGTGACCGAGGGTCGGGAACGACACGCTTTCGAGCTTGGCGACGAGGTCGGGGTCGAGGGCGGGTGGGGTCGGGCCGGAGGTGTAGGGCATGGGTCAGTCCAGGAGGGAGAGGGAGGCAGAAAGGCGGCGGTTCGACAGCGCGGGCAAGGTGTCTCGTACTTCGGCGACGCGATCGAGTGATATTGGCACGATGCCGATGGCGCGTCCGGTCTCAGGGAGGTGCGCCTGTTCCACGCCTAACGGATCGATGACGAGGCTGGTGCCGATGCAGTCGGGCGAGGATGTTCCCGATGCCAGTACCCAGGAGGTGTTCTCGATGGCGCGAGCGGTGAGCAGGGTGGTCCAGTGCTCGACCTTTCGATGACCGGCGACCCAGGCCGCCGACACGCTGAGTACGTCGGCGCCGCGCGAGACGAGGTCCCGCGCCAGCTCGGGGAAACGCAGGTCGTAGCAGTTGATCAAGCCGACGGCCACGCCGTTGATCAGCACTAATGGAGGCAGCTCTTGGCCGGCGGTGACGTAGTCGGACTCGCGATAGGTGAAGGCGTCGTAAAGGTGCAGCTTTCGGTACACGTCGACCAGCTCGCCGCGTGGATTGACGACGACGAGGGTGTTGAAGGGTCGCTCGGAGCCGCTGGGCTCGTAGCCGCCGGCAATGATCCACAGGTCATGCCGCATGGCGAGTTCTGACAGGTGCGAAAGAAACGCCGGCCACTCCCGGGAGACTACTTCCTCGCGTTCTGGGGCGGCGATTTCGCCTGCGACAAGCATTGCCTCCTCAGGTAGAACGAGCAGGCGCGCTCCTTCAGCCGACGCGTCCGCGGCCAGGGCAGATACCTCGCCTCGGTTATACGCGGCGTCGGTGGTGGGAGCCATCTGCCCCACCGCGGCCAGCAGGACCGGGTTCATGCGAGCTCTCCCGTCGGGATGACACGACTGTCGGACGGATGCCATGACACCGTCACGCGCGCACCATCGGCCGTCGCCGCGAGGGCCCGGGCGGCGTCACCGCTCGGCAGCGAGGCTGACAGCACGACACCCGAGTCGAGGGCGAGGTGCGAGATCCACTCGTCGCCGAGGAAGACGCGTTGCGTGAGGGTCGCCGGCAGGTGAACTCCGCCGTCGGTACGAGCACCGTCGGGGAGCACCCGCACCCGCTCGGGACGCACCGCGAGAGTCAGCGGCGTCCCCGCCGCGGCATCCGGGATCTTGTCCACCGGCACATCGCCCACGCCGGGGATCGTGAAGCGACGAGCTCCGGCATCTGCGACACCGTCGATGAGGTTGCAGCTGCCGATGAACCCCGCCACGAAACGCGACGCCGGAGTGTCGTAGATCTCGGTCGGCGTTCCAATCTGCTGGATGCGCCCCTCCGACATGACCGCGATCCGGTCCGACATCGTCAGCGCCTCCTCCTGATCGTGAGTGACGTAGATGAAGGTGATGCCGACCTCACGCTGCATACGCTTGAGCTCGAACTGCATCTCTTTGCGCAGCTTCTGATCGAGCGCACCGAGCGGCTCGTCGAGCAGCACGACGGCGGGGCGCCCCACAACGGCGCGGGCGAGGGCGACGCGCTGACGCTGACCGCCGCTGAGCGCCGCGGGCTTGCGGTCGGCGAACGCGCTCAGCCGTACGAGTTGGAGCGCCGCGCGGACGCGGTCGTCGATCTCGCGCTTCGGAGTGCGGCGCACCCGCAGCTCGAAGGCGACGTTCTCGTAGACGCTGAGGTGCGGGAACAGCGCGTAGCTTTGGAACAGCATGTTGAGGTCGCGCTGACGGGTGGCGACACCGTCGACGTTGCGGCCGTCGAGCTCGATCGAACCGGCGGTTGGCGTCTCGAACCCCGTGATCATGCGCATGAGCGTCGTCTTGCCGCAGCCGGACGGGCCCAGGATGCTGAAGAACTCGTTCTGCGCGATGTCGAGGTCGAGAGGATTGACGACGCGGTTGGCGCCGAAGGATTTGGTGAGGCCCCGCAGGCGCACGGCCGGGGCGGGGCCCGTGGCCGGCGCAGTGCCGGCCACGGGGCTGTCGATCGTCATGGGGCTCATTTCAATGTCAGATCACGAGGCGCGGAGGCGGGTCCAGCCGTCCTGGAAGTACGACAGAGCCGCACCCGGGTCGACGATGAATTCCGACTTCGTGAGGGAGTCGGCCGGGGCGTAGATCGCCGGGTTGCTCACCATGCTCTGGTCCTTGACGAGCTCAAGCGCACCAGTGTTGGTAGAGGCCAGCGAAGCGTCGTCGGTGAGGAGGGCTGCGACGTCGGGACGAAGGGTGTAGTTGAGCCACTTGTACGCGGCATCCGTGTTGCTCGTGCCCTCGACGACCGAGAAGCTGTCGGTCCAGAGCGTGCCGCCCTCGTCCGGGATGATGTAGTGCACGTCGGGGTTGGCCATGACGGCCTTCGCCGCGGTCGTGCCGCTGTAGGCCTCGGCGATGCACGCGTCGCCCGAGCCGACGAGGTCGGCGTAGTTCTGGCTGTTGTACCCGGCGAGGAGCGGCTTCTGCTCGGTGAGCTTCTGGGTGGCCTTCTCGATGTCGTCCTGGCTCGTGGTGGTGGCGCTGAGTCCCTCGACCTGGAGTCCGGCGATGTAGGCCGAGAGCATGTTATCGAGCATGTAAATCTTGCCGCTGTACGCTGGGTTCCACATGTCGGCCCAGCCCGTGATCTCTTTACCCGTGCAGGCCTGGTTGTACAGGATGCCGGTGGTGCCCCACGCCCACGGGATGGAGTGCGCGTTGTCGGGGTCGAACGACGGGTCGACGAACTTCTCGGCGAGGTTGTCAAAGCCTTCGAGCTTGCTCTTGTCGATCTGCGCGACGAGGTTGCGGTCGACGAGAAGCTGCACGGCGTACTGGCTGGGCTCGACGATGTCGTACCCCGAGTTCCCCGCGGCGAGTTTTGAGATCATCGTCTCGTTGCTGTCGAAGGTGTCGACGGTGACCGTGATGCCGGTCTCCTTCTCGAAGCCCGAGATGACGGAGTCGGGGATCTCGCCCGCCCAGGCGTAGATGCTGAGCGACGAGGAACCGCCTTCCGCGGAGTCCGTGCCGGCGCCGGAGGCGCAAGCGGTGAGTGCGGAGAGGACGCCGACGGCGAGGACCGCACCGACGGCCCGGTAACGCGTGTTCATGGGTGCCTGCTTTCATGGTGGGTGGAGCGCATATTTCGGGTAATGCCTGAGTCCGACGTCGTCGTCGGCCCGCTCAGGCGGCGGGAGTGGGAGGGCCCGCGAGGATGCGGCGCATCTGCGAGACGCCGATCACGAGGATGAGGCCGAGCGTGGCCAGCACGAGCAGGGTCCCGAGCGCGTTCAGTTCGGGGGTGAGCCCGGTGCGCAGCGTGCTGTAGATGCGCAGCGGGAGCGTCGTTGTGCCGACACCCGACGTGAAGGTCGAGATGACGATGTTCGAGAACGAAGTCGCAAAACTCAGCAGGAACGCGGCCATCAGCGAGGGACGCAGCAGAGGCAGGATGACGCGAGCGAAGGTCTGCCACGGGCTCGCACCGAGGTCGGCCGCCGCTTCTCCGAGGCTCGGATCGAGCGTGCTCATGGCGCCGACCAGGACGAGGGTCGACAGCGGCAGCGTGATCACGACGTGGCCGAGGATGAGCGTCGCGTAGCCGGTCGGGATACCGGCGCTCGAGAAGATTGTCAGCAGCGAGACGCCGAGGACGATCTCGGGGACGATCAGCGGGATGAGGATCGCGCCCAGGAACACGGCGCGACCCCGCAGGCGGAACCGCACCAGTCCGTACGCGGAGAGCAGACCAATGACCGTCGAGAGCACGGCGGCGGAGAGACCGACGACGAGGCTCGTGCGTAGGGCGTCGCCCAGCATCCGGTCGCCGAAGAGCTCGGCGTACCACCGCAGGGTCAGGCCGTCGAAGCGGTACCCGACCTCCGAGGCGTTGAACGAGTAGACGATGACGGCGGCGATCGGGATGTAGAGGAAGACGAAGACCGTGCCGGCGATCCAGGAGATGATGCGGTCCATCACGATGCCTTCCGAGAAGTGCGCAGGCGGGCGAGAAGAGCGGCGACGACAATCGTCAGCAGCATGAGGGCAAGCACCACCATCGATAGGGCCGCGCCGAGGGGTTCGTTGCGGAACTCGGTGAACAGCGTCACGATCAGGTTTCCCACGAGCGGATCCTTGCCGCCGCCGAGGAGGACGGGGATCACGAAGACCCCGAGGGTTGGTACGAAGGTCAGCACGACAGCTGAGATGATCCCCGGCGTGGCCAACGGAATGAACACCCGCAGGTGCGTCTGGACCGCGGTGGCGCCGAGATCGGATGCCGCTTCGCGCAGCGCCGGGTCGACCGCCCGCAAGGAGGCGTAGATCGGGAAGACCGCGACCGGGAGGAATGCGTACAGCAGCGACAGCGTCACGGCCAGCTGCGACGGGACGAGGGAGGTCGCGTCGATCCCTACCGCGCGCAGCAGTGGGATGAGGGGGCCGCCCGATCCGAGGAGCGTGATCCACGCGAAGGTGCGCACGAGGAAGTCGGTAAGGAAGGGGATGATGACGAGGACCAGCAGGACGGGCTGCGTTCGAGCCGACCGCGTGGCGATGAAGTAGGCCACCATGTATCCGACGACCACGCACACGACCGCGTTGAGAGCAGCCATGCCGAGGCTGTATCCCAGGGTCTTCGCGTAGACCGGGTCGAGCAGTTTCGCGTAGTTGTCGAAAGTGAAACCGCCGAGGTTTCCGCCCAACGGGTCGCTGATGGCGAAGCTATCGCGCAAGATGACCAACGTCGGCACGATGACCAGGAGCACAATTGTGACGGTCGAGGGCAGAAGTAGGAAGTAGCCCGCGGCAGCAGCTGGGCGGCGCGCCCGAGGCACACCCGTGGCTGTGTCTCGCGTTTGCGTAGAGATCGTCATTGCATTCCTCGTGTTCGGATGCCGTCCATCTTGAGCCGCCATCAAGCCTGCACTCATAGGCAATTGGCTCGAATGACGACGGCGCGAACGTTACTCACAGACGCATATCGAAGCGCAAACGGTGAGCTCGAAGCGGATGAGCTTGTGGAAGGTCCACCGGCACTGCCCACCAACGCCGAAAATCGCTGTGCGGCATGTCGCTTGGAACGGCCACAGCGCCGCGCGCAATTCGCGACGCAGACAATGGCAACTCATGACTCTTGGCGTTGTCTTCGTGACTGTGGGTGGTGCAAAACCGATTGATTTCGCACCGACCGGTAGGTGTTGGTCAGCTGCGGTCGGTGCCGAGGGGCAGAACCTCGATATGTTCGCCGTCGTCGTCGTACCAGACGTACTCAGCGGAGGTGACTACTTCGGCCGGTGCCGGTTCAAGGGCGCGCCGACTCTGAGTGTGCAGTGCCAGCCACTCGTGTTCGGGGAGGGCGCTGACATACAGAAGAGACAGGTGAAACACCCACTCGTCGAGCGGGAGTTCACCGATGCGTCGAAAGTCGCTGGTGTCGAGCACCTCTGTGAGGGTCGCGTAAGCGCTCACGAGTGATGGCGAACGTTCGGCTCGCGCGATCACGATCTGAAACGGTGTCGGGAAGCCATCGACGGCAGCCACCCGGAGATCGATGGGAGCTTGGAGTTGCGCCCACCCCGCTAGAGCATCCCGGAGCGGGTGCACTCATTCGGGCTCGAAGAAGCCACGTAAGGTCACATGGCCGGTAGTGGGACAAGGGAGAGGTGCCTGTAGGCGACCTCGAAGCGATCGCTGTCCGTCGTCGTAGAACTCCGCAACGTCCGCGACGGGGCGGAGCACCAGGTGCTGCTGGCCCCGCAACGAGCGCAGTAGCTCGGGGTCGTTCATGAAGGGCCGTCGCATCAGATGGGCTCCTTTCGCTCGCTAAGTTGTTCGACCCTAGCCGTCGACCAGGCGCGCGGTGCTGGTGTCACACGAGCGGCACGCCTCAGAACGAAACCGATCGGTTTCGCACCACCCGCAGGTTGATTGCATCTACAGGTCGTAGCGCTCGGCGTTGGAGGGTCGTGTCATGCCCTCGTGGTGTTCATCTGTGGCAGCGGCGTGTTTGCGCGGGCGACGTGGGCGGATCGTGCAGCGATTGAGCGAAGAGGCTTGCTGGCGAGTATTCGTTGGATGGCGCGGAGGGCCGCGACTCCCGCGCGGGAGTTCGGGTAGAACAAGTCCGGCATTCCTTTGGGTAGCTCCTGAGCGTCAGTAATGAGGGGTCGCATCCAGCGCTCGTATTCGTCGCAGGCTTGAGCCACGTCGCTCTCGGTTGAGAGATAGCTGGCGAGGACGTAGGCGCCGGTGAGTGCTAGCGATGTACCGCCACCTCCGAGGGGTGTGACGCACCATGCGGCGTCTCCGGTGAGCACTACCCGCCCATTGCGCCAGGAACTCATCTTGACCTGGGTGAGGTAGTCGATGTAGACGTCGTCGGATCGCAGGAAACCGTCTGCAACGCGGTCGGCTTCCCAGCCGGCGTCGGCGAAGATTGTGGCGAGTCGGGCCTTGGCCACGTCGAGGGGAAAGTCGGAAATGTCTTGTTCCCGGTCGACGTACGCAAGGGTCGCGCGGGTCGTGCCGACGTTGTCTGGGCGCAGGGTGATTCCTCGGCGGCCTGTGGCGGTGTACCAGCGCCACCAGCGATCATCGCTGTCAATTCGAGGGATCGTGCCATAAGCCATGTTCATGCCGAGGGGGCGCTTTTGCACGGCGTCGGTGAAGAGCAGGTCGCGAGTGCGAGAGCGGACACCTTCCGCGATGATTACCAGGTCATACTCGGACCGCCCACCCTCCTTGAACTGCACCTCAGCAGACGTTGCAGTCTGCGTCACGTGTTCAATGTGGTCGCCGTATCGGATGTCGACACCCTCGGGTAGAGCTTCGAGGATCAGCTTCGCGAGACTCCCTCGCAGGATTTCGATCTCGGCGGTCGGGCCATCCTGCTCACGGGAGGCGGGGATCCGGCCGAGCACCCGGCCATGCTTACCGAGGTACGCGGTGCCCTCCTCGGTGGTGTTCTCTTCGCGTACGCCGCTCGTCAGGCCCATCTTTTCGACGACTTCGTGTGCCGTGCCGCGCACGTCGACATTTTGTCCGCCGTCGCGAAAGGCCGCGGAGCGCTCGACCACGGTCACTTCCCATCCGATACGCGCAAGCCAATATGCCGTGGACAGGCCCGCGATACTCGCCCCGCTGACCAAGGCACTCATGTTCGCCATGTCGCACTCCCTATAGTTCGATAATGAAAGTGTTCCAGCGCGATAGTATGTCTGTGGCGGAAGGGTGACAAGGGTGGCGGAAGAGGATGTGAGCGTGCTAATAGCGCAGTTGAATGCTGCGCTTCGCGCATGGTTTGGGGCGTTCAACGAGCTCGGCCGCCAGTTCGCTCTCCACGTCGGCATGCATGGCAATGACGCCACCGCGCTTGTTCACATCACTTCCGCCGAGGACCGTGACGTCCCGCTATCTCAGGTGGAGCTCGGTCGACGCCTCGGCCTCTCGGCCGCGGCGACCTCAACGCTCCTCAGTCGCCTCGAGGACGCGGGGCACATCAACCGCCACCGGGGGGTGCCCGACAAGAGAACTGTCACACTCCGTGCGACGCCCGCCGTCCACGACAAAGTGCAAGCGTTCTTCCGATCGGTTGGCACGGACCTCGACTCACTTGCCGCAACATACCCGCCGGACATTCTCGCCAGCACAACGGAGCTGGTTACAGCTATGACCGGCGTACTCACGAAGCACCTCGCGATGAACAATGAGTCTCTCTCGTTTGCGTCATCGTCGTCAGCGAGACATCCGTCGTAGAGCTGAAGGACGATGCGAACCATTCGACGTGCGTGACCGGCCCGAGCCCCGGGAACGGCTTCTCTGTTGGAGGTTCGGATGAAGCACCCGTCACGGAGGTCCAGGCGCGCAGAGGATCCGCAATTTCCCGCGCTCTCGCGACCCCGCCACCGGCTACCTACCCGACCAGCGGTACAAGAATGCAGCTCGCCGCCACTCATGATGCGAAACTCATCGGTTTTGCAACATGCCAGCGCTTAGGTGAGTCACCCGCGCGCGAGGAGGATTCCAAGGGATGCGAATGCGACGGCCCCAACGAGGGTTCCGAGACTGTCTACAACGGCGGCGGTCCAGCGTCGATCCGAGAGGAGGCGAACTGCCTCAAGGCTCGCCGTGCTGAAGGTGGTGAACCCGCCAGTTACGCCGGTGCCGATGACGGTCACCCACGGTTCTGTGAGCCAGCCCCCCACGGAGCCGGTGACGTAGCCCAGCAGGAACGATCCGACCAGGTTGATCAGCGTCGTCCCGATAGCCGATGGTCAACTGAGCTTCGGATCGACGTTCCTTCGAGCGACGACGCGATTGCCGCTCTGCAGGGCGTCGTCGTAAAGCTTCTGTATTTCACAGGAATGGGAACGTCCGACAAGACCTCGTGCCGTTCCCGGGCGCCAATCCCCGACTCGATCACGGCCAGCGCGAGCCCGACGTGCGTCGCGTTGGGCGTGCAGACGTGGATCAGGTCGATGTCGTCGTCCTCGATCAGCGCCTGCGCGTCGGCGTAGGCACGCTCGAAGCCGAGCTCACCCGCCGCCCTCTCGCCCTTCGCCGGGCTGGAAGAGGCGATCCCGGCGAGAACCGCCCCCGCGCTGCGGGCCGCCCGGCTGTGCACGGCGGCCATGAACCCGCCGCCGAGCACGCCCACGCGCAGAGCTGGTTGCACGTGCTGCGTAAATCTCAGCATGGTTTCTCCTGTCGTCCGGAGGGCTCGTGACCGCATCCTGCTTACCTGTGTTCGGAGGGCGTTGACCCGTGGAGCTTCTTGCGCCGGGCGGGTCGG
>NZ_STGM01000001.1 GCF_004854025.1 Microbacterium hydrothermale | reverse complement strand
CCCCCACCCGTGGGGGAGATCAGCGCCGGTACGCCCCCCATCCGTTCGGTGGGGGCGCGTGCCGGCGCTTCGTCGTACTCCGACCGCTACTGTCGAGAGAGTGAGTGAATTCGCGGGGCACCTTCCCGGCAGCCGCGAGTACCGCCGCCTCCTGATCGGCCTGTTCTTCGGCGGAGTCGCCACGTTCGCGCAGTTGTACTCGACCCAGGCGTTGCTGCCGTCTCTTGCGGCCGACGTCGGCACCGGGCCGGCGGGCGCGGCGTTGACCGTGTCCGCCTCGACACTGGGCCTCGCCGTGGCGGTGATCCCGTGGTCGATCGTCGCGGACCGGATCGGCCGGGTCCCGGCGATGGCGATCGGACTCATCGCCGCGACGGCGCTCGGCGCGCTGACGCCCCTGGCGCACGACATCACGGTGCTGCTCGCCCTGCGCCTGTTCGAGGGCGCCGCCCTCGGAGCGGTGCCGGCGGTGGCCCTGGCGTACCTGAGCGAAGAGGTCGACGCCCGGCACGTCGCCGCCGCGGCCGGGTCGTACATCGCGGGCACCACCGTCGGCGGTCTCAGCGGAAGAGTCGTATCGGGATGGGTGGGGGAGGCGGCCGGCTGGCGGTGGGGGGTGGCATCCGTCGTCCTTCTCTGCGTCGTGGCGGCCGTGCTGTTCCTGACCCTCGTGCCCGCGGCGCGCGGGTTCGTCCCGGGTCGCCGCCGTATCGATCGCGGTCCGTCGATCCTCCGCCGGCTTGCGGTGAACCTCCGCTCTCCGGTGCAGCTCGCCCTGTACGCGCAGGGCTTCTTGCTCATGGGTGCGTTCGTCGCGGTGTACAACTACCTGGGTTTCCATCTGAGCGCGCCACCCTTCTCGCTGGCCCCCGCCCTGATCACCCTGCTGTTCCTGGCATATCTCGCCGGAACGGCGTCGTCGCCGCAGGCAGGGGCGCTGGCAGTGCGGTACGGGCGCCTTCCGGTGCTGGCGGTCGGGATCACGGTCATGGTGGTCGGGGTCGCCCTGATGCTCGTCCCCGCTGTCGTCGCGGTGCTCGTGGGCCTGGTCGCGTTCACGGCGGGGTTCTTCGCCGCGCACGCGGTGGCATCCGGATGGACGCCGGTCGCCGCGGTGCCGGAGGCGCGGGCGCAGGCGTCGTCGCTGTACTACCTCGGGTACTACGCCGGGTCGAGCGTGTTCGGCTGGGCGCTCGGCATCGTGTTCGGGGCGGCGGGGTGGGGGTGGTTCCTCGGTGTCGTGGCGCTCCTGTGCGCGGTCGCGCTCGTCTTCGCGGTGATCGCGCTCCCTCGAGGCCGGGCGACAGCTGCCCCCTCCTGAGTCCGGATCCGTCGACACGCGGCATCCTGAGGTCAATGGCCACGTCACTCCGAGACGCGACCGACTAGCGTCGTTCATGACGTGAGGAGGTCGGGAGTGGACGACGCCGACGAGCGCACCATGACGGACGAACAGATGAGCGACGGCGACGAGTCGATCGAGACCGTCGCCGAGATCAGCTACGACGAACAGCGCTATCCGGCGCGGCCGCGTCGACTGCGGCCGCGGGATCAGTTCCGCGGTGGGACACTGCGGCGGTTCCTGACCGACCCGCGCAACGCGAACGGCGGGAACCCCTCGTACGTCGAGTGGCTCGTGCGCCAGTCGATGCTGAAGGACGCCGACGTGCTGAGCCGGCAGCTGTCGGGTCAGCCGTCGATGTGGCGCAACCCCTACGCGCGTCCGGACGCGCGAAGGGCGATCGAATCGACCGACGTCTGGTTCACCGCCTACCCGATCTCGCTGATCACGCGCCCGGGGGAGTCGTTCCTGGACGCCCTCGGCGACGAGGCGCTGTGGGAGGCCTTCGAGTGGGTCGGGATCAACGGCATCCACACCGGTCCGGTCAAGCGAGCGGGCGGGATCACGGGCTGGCAGGAGACGCCCAGTGTCGATGGGCACTTCGACCGCATCAGCACGCAGATCGATCCCGAGTTCGGTGACGAGAACGCCTTCCGTCGGGTCGCGGACGTGGCCGAGTCGCACGGCGGCAGCGTCATCGACGACATCGTGCCCGGCCACACCGGTAAGGGCGCCGACTTCCGCCTCGCGGAGATGGCCTATAAGGACTACCCGGGGATCTACCACATGGTCGAGATCCCGCGAGAGGACTGGGCTCTGCTCCCCGAGGTGCCGGCGGGGCGCGACTCCGTCAACCTCGACGCGGAGACCGAGCGCGAACTCAGCGCGCGCGGCTACATCATCGGCGAGTTGCAGCGCGTCATCTTCTACACGCCCGGGGTGAAGGAGACGAACTGGAGCGCGACGGCTCCCGTGGTGGGCACCGACGGGCTCGAGCGCCGCTGGGTCTACCTGCACTACTTCAAGGAGGGACAGCCCTCGATCAACTGGCTCGACCCGACCTTCGCGGGGATGCGCCTCGTGATCGGCGACGCCCTGCACTCCCTCGGCGACCTGGGAACGAGTGCCCTGCGCCTGGACGCCAACGGCTTCCTCGGCGTCGAGAAGAGCGCGGAAGGCCTGCCGGCGTGGTCGGAGGGCCACCCGCTGTCGCACGCGGCGAACCACATCATCGCGGGCATGGTGCGCAAGGTCGGCGGGTTCACCTTCCAGGAGCTCAACCTCACGATGGAGGACATCCGCGACACCGGAGCGGTCGGAGCCGACCTGTCGTACGACTTCGTCACGCGTCCCGGCTATCACCACGCGCTCGCGACGGCGAACACGGAGTTCCTCCGTCTCGCGCTGAACACGGCGCTCGAGACGGGCGTGGAGCCCGTGCAGCTCGTGCACGGGATGCAGAACCACGACGAGCTCACGTACGAGCTCGTGCACTGGGCCACGACCCACCGCGACACCGTGTACCCGTTCCGCCACGACGAGCACACCGGCGGCGAGATCGCCGAGATGGTGCGCGCCGACCTGACCGAGAAGCTCACGGTCGACGCCGACTACAACCTGGTGTTCACGCAGAACGGGATCGCCTGCACCACGGCATCCCTCATCGCGGCCACGCAGGGCAAGGCGACGCTCGACGACATCACCGAGGCGGACATCCCCGCGATCCGCGACGCCCACCTGCTGCTGGCCAAGTACAACTCCTGGCAGCCGGGCGTCTTCGCCCTCTCGGGCTGGGACCTCACGGGCTCGCTCACGCTGCCCGCCGACGAGGTGCGCCACCTCATCTCGTCGGGCGACACCCGCTGGATCGAGCGCGGCGGTCACGATCTCCTCGACGTCGCCCCCGAGGCGGTGTCGTCGGTGTCGGGGATGCCGCGCGCGCGCTCCCTGTACGGATCGCTGGGCGCCCAGCAGGCGAACCCGGAGTCGTTCCTGTCGGGGCTGCGCGACGTGCTCCGCATCCGCGGAGACCACGGCATCGCCGTCGCGACGCAGATCGACATTCCGCAGGTGGGACACCCCAGCATGCTGGTGATGGTGCACCGACTGGACGGCGGGGATCGCCGCGCGGAAGACGCTCCCCTGCAGATCACCGTGCTCAACTTCTCGGGGGAGACCATCGAGGGGACCGTGCGCTCGGAGTTTCTGGTGCCGCAGAGCACCGCCGTCGACGCCGCCACGGGCGACGTCGTCGGTCGCGTCGACGAGCTGCAGAGCTTCTCGCTCGAGCTGGGCCCCTACGCGGGACTCTTCCTCGTGCTGCAGGCTCCCGAGCTCGACGACTGAGGTCGGGACGGGGCGGGGCGTTCGGGTCGCGCCCCCGTCCCGGCCCGTCGTCCCGGTCCCGACCTCCCAGCCCCATCGATCCGGCCCGGCGTCTCGCCGGCCGTGAGGGTCGGCTGAGGGGATGTCGGAGCCCCGGCGTAGCGTGCGGTGCGTGACCGATCCCCACAATCCCGTCGTCGAGTGCCTCGTCGTGGACTGCCGGCGCGCCGCCGACCCGGACGCGCCCGTTCGCCTGTGCGCCTGGCATCTCGCGGCGGCGGCGGAGTGGGCGGGCGCGACGGACGGGGTGAGCGACGTGCTCCCCACGCCCTGCCGGGCGTGCGGCTCGCGGTTGGGCGTGCGGTGGCCGAGCGGGTGGCTGTGCGCCGTGTGCGAGTGGCGGCACGGCGACACCGTCGACGACGAGTTGCCGCCGCCCCGCGTCGACGTCGTGTACTACCTGCGTTTCGAGGACCGCATCAAGATCGGCACGAGCGCGCAACCGCGTCGTCGGCTCGCGACGCTGTGGCATGACGAGCTTCTGGCTTTCGAACCGGGGGACCGGCTCGTCGAGGGGCGACGACACGCCCAGTTCGCCGCGGAGAGGTTCGCCCGCACGGAGTGGTTCCGTCGCAGCGACGCCCTCGATGCGCACGTCGCGGCGTTGTCGGCCGGTGTCGACGACCCCTGGGCCCGCTACGCGCGATGGGTGAGCGAGGCGATCGCCCGTCGCGGATGAGACGGGGGGAGGTGTGGGACGGGAGTGAGACCGGGCGAACGTACGACGAGGGGGGGTCCCGGAGGACTGCGGGAGATGAGGGACGGGCGTGAGACCGGGCGAACGTGCGACACGATGAGATCCGGGGGACCGGGGGGAGGTGTGGGACGGGACGTCGACCGGGCGGACGTTCGACACGGTGAGATGCGGGAGGACCGGGGGGAGGTGTGGGACGGGAGTGAGACCGGGCGGACGTGCGACTCGGTGGCATCCGGGGACCGCGGGAGCGGCGAGGACCCGGCGACGCGAGTGGGGTGGGCAACGCGGAGCGCGGGCCTCCGCCCGGGGCAAGCCCTCCCGTGCGGGACCCCCGCCCCGTAACGTGATCGCTCACGACGAGGGAGGCCATGACATGGGACTTTTCGACAGACTCTTCGGGTCCGCGGGCGACACCCCCGACCGCGCGGCGGCGCCGGCGCCGACGCCGCGCGGGAACGTCAGCGGACAGCGTGACGAGGACGGGCGCTACGCTCCGCCTCCGCCGGCGGGTGCGCCGGGGCGGGCGGCATCCGGATCCGCCGACGTGGACGACCGTCAGGCGATCGAGCGCTACCGCTACCTGCTGCGCACGGCTCCGCCCGAGACGGTGGAGCAGGTGCACGCGGAGGCGTTCGGCCGCCTCACCCCGTCTCAGAGTCGGCAGGTGCTCGAGGAGATGTCGGCGGGGCTGTCGCCGGCGGAGCGGCCGGCGGGCGACGACCCCGGAACGCTCGCGCGCGCCGCCACGCGGGCGGAGTACCGGCAGCCCGGGTTCATGGAGCGCACCTTCGGCGGTCGCTCGTTCGGCGCGGGAGGAGGGCCCGGATTCGGGTCGATGCTGGGGGCGTCGATGCTCGGGACCATCGGCGGGTACGTCGTGGGGTCGGCCCTCGTCGGGGCGATGTTCGACCCGGGATACGACGCCGGGTACGCGGACGGGGTGGCCGCGGACGCGGCCGGTGACGGCACCGCCATCGGCGGGGGAGACATCGGCGGGGGAGACGCCGGGGGAGCAGACGTCGGGGGTTTCGGCGGAGACGCCGGCGGAGACCTCGGGGGCGGCGATTTCGGCGGCGGCGACTTCGGAGGGGACTTCGGGTTCTGAGACCGCTCCGCGGCCGCCGCGCGGGGGCGTCGGCGTGCCGCCGCGGAACGACGCGGCCGTCGCCTGAGTAAACGCTATGGTCGAGGCCATGGCGCCCCCGACCCCGAGCGTGCGCGTCGGACTCCGGCGCAGCATCCTGGCGAACCAGATGCTGCTCGCCGTGGCCGCGTTCATCGGAGTCGTCGTCTCGATCCTCGTCGACCAGGTCACCGATGCGACGCCGTTCTTCGTGGGCGCCGCGCTCCTGTTCGCGGGAGCGGTCGCCGCCGTCCTGCTCCCGTGGGATCTCCTTCCCCGGTGGTGCGCGGCCCTGCTGCCGATCGTCGACGTGGTGGCGATCGCCCTGATGCGGGAGAGCGCGCCGCTCGCGGGCCTCGGTCTGCTCTGGACGTTCCCCGCGCTGTGGATCGGGACGGTCTTCGGCGTCCGGGGCATCGTCGCGGTCTCGGTGTCGGTGACGGTCGTGATGATCCACCAGTCGATCGCCGTCGAGCTGCAACGCTTCACCGCGTCGACGCTGCTCCTGCCGGTCGTCGTCGCGGCGTTGTCGACCATGGCCCACTTCACCGCCCGCCGTGCACAGGCGCAGCGGGAGCTGCTCGAGAAGCAGTCAGCGGAGTTGCGTCGGGCCGTCGATCGCGCGCGCCGTCAGGAGGATCTCGTCACCGAGGTGCTGGATGCCGTGGACTTCGGCGTCACCCGCGTGACGGCATCCGGGGAGTTCGCCGTCACCAACGCCGCGCACGCCCGGCTGCTGAGCACGACCGACGTCTTCGGCCGGGAGATCGAGGTCTTCGCGGCCGACGGATCGACGGCGATCGCGGCGGATGCGACGCCCCTGGCCCGCGCACGGGCGGGCGAGGTGTTCGAGGGCGAGATGGTCTGGTACGGGGGCCCCGGCGAAGACCGCCGCGCGCTGAGTGTCACGGCGCGCCGCCTTCCCGCGGCCGAGGGCGGAGAGATCGACGGCGTGCTCGTGAGCCGCGACGTCACCGTCGAGGAGCAGGCGCGACGCGCCCGCGAAGACCTCGTCGCGAGCGTCTCGCACGAGCTTCGCACCCCGCTGACCTCGATCATCGGCTACCTCGAACTCGCTCTCGACGACCCCTCGATCGCGCCGGCCACGCGGGACCGCCTGGCCGTGGCCGAGCGCAACGCGTCTCGTCTGCTCGAGCTGGTCGCCGACATCCTCGCCCTGTCCGCGACCTCGCACGAGGGGGTGGGAGTGGACCTCGAACTGCGTTCGGCCGACGTGGCGGCTGTCGTGCGCGCGGCCATCGAGTCGATCGCTCCTCGCGCTCTCGACCACGGCGTGCTCATCGACGCCTCGGGAGTCGAGGAGGCTCGCGCGGTCATCGACGCCCGCCGCATCCGTCAGATCGTCGACAACCTGTTGTCGAACGCCATCAAGTACGTCCCGCGCGGGGCGGCGGTGAGCGTCGCGGTGCAGCAGGACGTGCACTCGGTGTCGATCATCGTCGCCGACGACGGGCCGGGGATCTCCGCCTCCGAGCAGGCGCGCCTGTTCGAACGCTTCTTCCGCGGGGACGCCGTGCGCAACTCCTCCGCCCACGGGAGCGGACTGGGCCTGGCGATCAGCCGCGATCTCGCCCGCGCGCACGGCGGCGAGATCACCGTGCGCACGGCCCTCGGCGAGGGCGCCGCCTTCACGGTGCGCCTGCCCCGAAACCCCCGGGAGGGTGAGTGATCCTCGACGCTCTGACGCTGCAGACCGCGGCCACGCTGGTGATCGTCGTCTCCGCGATCATGTACCTGCTCGACACCCTCATGCTCAGGGACGGCCTGCCCGGGCGCCTCTGGGCGAGCGCGTATCTCTCGGGCACGTTCTCCGCCGTGTGCTACATCGCGTGGCTCCTGCTGCCCGACGTGTTCGTCGCGGTGGCGGTGGGCAACGCCGCCTTCGTGGCGGCGACGGGGTTCATCTGGCTGGGATGCGTGGCCTTGAACGGGCGCGCGATGCGCGCACCGGCGATCGTCACGGGGGCGGTGGTCCTCGTCGTGGCGGTCTCCGCCCTGGCCGCCGGACCCGGGGGAGGGGACTGGGCGGGGGCCATCCCGTTCTTCCTCGGCAATGCGCTGTTCGCCGTGGCGGGCGCGATCGAGACCCGCCGCGGCGCGATCGGCCGACGGTGGAGCGCCGCCGGTCTGACCGTCATCATGGCGGTCGAAGCCCTGTGGTTCGTCAGTCGGACGCTGGTGTTCGTGACGAGCGGCCCCGACAGCGAACTCTTCCGATCGGTCTTCGACACGCGCGTCTCGGCGTTGCTGACCATCACGCTCGTGATCGCGGCGGTCACGGTCACCTCGGTGCTCCGGGCGAACGAATCGACGCTGCGGGGCACCCCCGACATCCGTCGCCTGTCGGTGGATGCCAACGGGGTCCTGCTGCGGGAATCGTTCGAGGCCACGCTCGCCATCGTCTGCGCGCGGGCGCGGACGGCGGGGGAGGGCGTGTGCGTCATCGGCATCCGGGTGGACGACCTCAAGCGCGTCGCCGTCGCCTTCGGCCCGGAGGACGCCGAGGAGATCGCGCGGGAATTGCGGCGGGCCGTGCGGCGGCACGCCCCGACGATGGCGCTCGTGGGCGAGGCCGACACGACCGGTCTCGCGGTCGCCTTCACCACCGAGCCGACCACCGACATCGGCCGTGTCGCCCGCGTGCTGCACGGGAGCCTGGTCAAGGACCTCGCGCGACTGGGGACGTCGGTGGTGCCCGTCGTCGGGATCGGCGTCGCCGTCAGCGCCGACCACGGCTGGGATTCGCGATCGCTCGCGACGCGTGCAGACGAAGCGGCGGCGCACGCCGCGGCGACGGGGGAGCAGGCGTTCCGGATCGCGTGAGTCGCGCAGCCGTCAGGACGCGTGCGCGGCGAGCTCTTCGACGCGCTGGCGGAGCTCGCGGGGGCGGAACGGCTTGGTCAGGTAGTCGTCGGCCCCGGCCTCGCGACCCATGCGCTGCTCCGCCTCGTCGGCCCGTGCGCTCACCATCAGGATGCGCGTGTCGCTGAAGGCCTTGATGCGTCTCGCGGTCTCGAAACCGTCGATGCCCGGCATGCTGACATCCAGCGTCGTGACGACGGGTTCGTGCCGACGGACGAGTTCGATGCCGTCGAGCCCGGTGCTGGCGGTGTGCACGGTGAAGCCCGCGCCCTCGAGCACCGCGGACACGAGCGTCCGGATGTCGAGGTCGTCCTCGATCACCACCGTGGTGCGGGCATCGGGCATGTCGCAGCTTTCGTCGGGCGGGCAGGGAGCGTTCCCACCTGCGGAAAATCGTAGACGAGTCCAGGCCGCGGCGCTCGGGGATGCCGCCGTCGCCGCGATATGGCATCCTCGTCGGGTGCCTCTTCTCGCGCTGACGGGTGGAATCGCCTCCGGGAAGTCCACCATCGCCGCCCTTCTCGCCGAGCGCGGCGCCGTGATCGTGGACGCGGATGCCATCGTGCGCGAGGTTCAGGCACCCGGCTCGCCCGTGCTCGCCGAGATCGTGCGGGAGTTCGGACCCGACGTTCTCACCGACGAGGGGGCCTTGGATCGCCCCGGTCTCGGCGCCCGCGTGTTCGGTCACCCGGACCGGCTGGCGGCGCTCAACGCGATCGTGCATCCCGCCGTGCGGGCTGAGTCGCAGCGCCGTTTCGACGAGGCGTCCGCGGCGGATCCCCGGGCCGTCGTGGTCTACGACGTGCCGTTGCTCGCGGAGGCGCGCGCCGGTGACGCATGGGACCTCGTCGTGGTGGCGCACGCCCCCGTCGAGACCCGCGTACGCCGACTCGTGGAGGGGCGTGGGCTGAGCGAGTCCGACGCGCGCGCGCGGATCGGCTCGCAGGCGTCCGACGAGGACAGGCTCGCCCTGGCGGACGTGGTCATCGACACGGGGGCCACGATGGATGCCACCCGGGCCCAGGTCGACGAGCTGTGGACGCGGGTGGTGCCGGCGGCCTGAGGCCGTGGGCGTCCATCTCGAGCGGACCTCCCCCGCGCGCTCGCCGACGGCGAACGCAACCCGACCCCGATGTCGGAGGCCCCGCCTACGCTTGAATCATGCAGCCGACTCGCTCCGTCCGTCCTTTCGAGGTCATCAGCGAATACTCCCCGTCCGGCGATCAGCCGCAGGCCATCGCGGAGCTCGCGGGGCGCATCAACGCGGGAGAGACCGACGTGGTGCTGCTCGGTGCCACCGGAACCGGAAAGTCGGCGACGACGGCTTGGCTCGTCGAGCAGGTGCAGCGGCCGACGCTGGTGCTCGCCCACAACAAGACGCTGGCGGCCCAGCTCGCGAACGAATTCCGCGAACTCATGCCGAACAACGCGGTCGAGTACTTCGTGTCGTACTACGACTACTACCAGCCCGAGGCCTACGTGCCGCAGACCGACACCTTCATCGAGAAGGACAGCTCGATCAACGCCGAGGTCGAGCGGCTGCGCCACTCCACGACCAACTCGCTGCTGTCGCGCAGAGACGTCGTCGTGGTCTCGACGGTGTCGTGCATCTACGGCCTGGGAGCGCCCGAGGAGTACCTGCGCGCCATGGTGGCCCTGCAGGTGGGGGAGCGCTACGACCGCGACGCGCTCATCCGCAAGTTCATCTCGATGCAGTACAACCGCAACGACGTCGACTTCTCCCGCGGCAACTTCCGGGTGCGCGGCGACACGATCGAGATCATCCCGGTCTACGAGGAGTACGCGATCCGCATCGAGATGTTCGGTGACGAGATCGAGGCGCTGTACACGCTGCACCCGCTCACGGGCGACGTCATCGAGAAGATGGAGTCGGTCCCGATCTTCCCGGCCTCGCATTACGTCGCGGGGACCGAGACGGTGCAGCGCGCGATCGGCACGATCGAGCACGAGCTCGCCGAGCGCCTGAAGGAGCTCGAGTCGCAGAACAAGCTGCTCGAGGCGCAGCGCCTGCGCATGCGGACGACCTTCGACCTCGAGATGCTGCAGCAGCTCGGTTTCTGCTCGGGGATCGAGAACTACTCGCGTCACATGGACGGCCGGACGGCGGGCGACCCCCCGCACACGCTGCTCGACTTCTTCCCCGACGACTTCCTGCTCGTGATCGACGAGTCGCACGTGACCGTGCCGCAGATCGGCGCGATGTACGAGGGCGACGCCTCGCGTAAGCGCACCCTCGTGGAGCACGGCTTCCGTCTGCCCAGCGCCATGGACAACCGGCCGCTGCGATGGGACGAGTTCAAGGAGCGGGTCGGGCAGACGGTGTACCTGTCGGCGACCCCCGGTCGTTACGAGATGGGGATCGCCGACGGCGTGGTGGAGCAGATCATCCGCCCGACCGGTCTGGTCGACCCCGAGATCATCGTGAAGCCCTCGAAGGGGCAGATCGACGACCTGCTCGAAGAGATCCGCGTGCGCGTGGAGCGCGACGAGCGCGTTCTCGTCACCACCCTCACCAAGAAGATGGCGGAGGAGCTCACCGACTTCCTGGGCGAGCACGGGGTGCGCGTGCGGTACCTGCACTCCGACGTCGACACGCTCCGTCGCGTCGAACTCCTCACGGAGTTGCGCGCCGGCGTCTACGACGTTCTCGTCGGCATCAACCTGCTGCGCGAGGGTCTCGACCTTCCGGAGGTCTCCCTCGTCGCGATCCTCGACGCCGATAAGGAGGGCTTCCTGCGCAGCGGGACCTCGCTCATCCAGACCATCGGCCGCGCCGCGCGAAACGTCTCGGGCGAGGTGCACATGTACGCCGACAAGATCACCGACTCGATGCGCAACGCGATCGACGAGACGGAGCGGCGTCGCGAGAAGCAGATCGCGTACAACACGGAGCACGGGATCGACCCGCAGCCGCTGCGCAAGAAGATCGCCGACATCACCGAGGTGCTCAATCGCGAGGCGACCGACACCAAGAACCTGCTGGCGCGCAACGACAAGGCGAGCAAGGGCAAGTCTCCGACGCCGTCGCTGCGTCGCACCGGCATCGCGGCGGAGGGAGCCGATCAGCTCGAGTCGACGATCGCCGATCTGACCCAGCAGATGCTGGCGGCTGCCGCCGAGCTCAAGTTCGAGCTCGCCGGTCGGCTGCGCGATGAGGTGCAGGACATGAAGAAGGAACTGCGCGCGATGGAGCGGGCCGGGCACGCCTGAGTCGGGAATCCGGGGCACGACTCCCGGGTTCGGCGCGCGGTCGGGAGGGCGACGGCGCGTCGCTCTCCCTGGGCGTCGCTCCTGCCCAGGCGTCGCTCCTGCCCAGGCATCGGTCCTGCTGCGAGTCGGTCCTGCTGCGCGTCGGTCCCGCCTCGCGTCGATGCCCCGGGTGTCGTGCACGGGCCGCGCTTCCCGGTTCTCCGCCCTGACCACGTCCCCTCTCCGCCGGTCAGGGGCAGTGCAGAAACGGTTTCGGACCTGTCCGGTCCACCGTGTGCTCGGCCATCGCGTGGCCGCACAGCGGGCACGCCCCGTCCTCGCCCGTCAGGGGCAGTGCAGAAGCGGCTTCGGACCCGTCCGGTCCACCGTGTGCTCGGCCATCGCGTGGCCGCACAGCGGGCACGGGCGTCCCGTCCGCACGGGCTCGGGCGTCGTCTCGTAGGGGCCGACGGACGCGGGACCGGCGACGCGGATGAGCCGGGTGTTGAGGTATTGGTACCAGCCGCCGGCCTCGCGAACGCGTTCGCGCAGCGAGGGGCGATCGGCATCCTTTCGTGTCATGATCATTAGTGTACTAACGAATCGAGGAGAGCGGCGTGGATGATCCGTTGAAACTGGAGAACCAGGTGTGCTTCGCGCTCGTGACGGCGGCGCGGAATGTGGTGTCGCTCTACCGCCCCGTGCTCGAGCCGCTCGGCCTGACGCATCCCCAGTACCTCGTCATGCTCGCCCTCTGGGAGAGCGCCCCGCGCTCGCTCAGAGCTCTCGCCGCCGAGCTCGCGATGGAGCCGGCGACGCTCTCGCCGCTGGTGAAGCGCCTCGAGGCGCAGGGGCGCGTCGTCCGTGCGCGCCGCGCCGACGACGAGCGGGTCCTCGACATCGACCTCACGGACGAGGGGCGGGCGCTGCGCGAGGCCGCCCTCGAGGTGCCGGGCGCGATCATGCGCCGGGTCGGCATCGACGAGCAGGCCCTCGTCGCCCTCCGCAACGGTCTCGCCCCCTTCGCGAGGTCGATCGGCGACTGAGGCGCGGGCGATGCGCCCCGGGCTCGCGCGAGAGACCGCCCCGACCGCGCGCGGAAGCCTCGCACATCCGTGCGCTCGGGGCGAACCCGGGGCCGATGTCGGAGGGTCGACCTAGACTTAACAGGTGCCGATCGTTCCTGTCTCTTCGCCCTCGTCGTCCGCGAATTCCGCCACCAGCGGCAAGCTCAGCGTTCGGGGTGCGCGCGTCCACAACCTCAAGGACGTCGACCTCGACATCCCGCGCGATTCGCTCGTCGTGTTCACGGGGCTGTCGGGCTCCGGCAAGTCGAGCCTCGCGTTCGACACCATCTTCGCCGAGGGGCAGCGCCGCTACGTCGAATCGCTGAGCGCCTACGCGCGTCAGTTCCTCGGGCAGGTCGATCGGCCCGACGTCGACTTCATCGAGGGGCTCAGCCCCGCGGTGTCGATCGACCAGAAGTCGACCAACCGCAACCCGCGCTCGACGGTCGGCACGATCACCGAGATCCACGACTACATGCGTCTGCTGTGGGCGCGCATCGGTGTGCCGCACTGCCCCGACTGCGGAGCGCGGATCCAGCGCCAGACGGTGCAGCAGATCGCCGACCAGCTGATGGAGCTTCCCGAGCGCACCCGCTACCAGATCGTCGCGCCGGTGGTCTCGCAGAAGAAGGGCGAGTTCGTCGACCTCTTCAAAGAACTGAGCGCCAAGGGGTATGCGCGTGCCGTCGTCGACGGCGAGCTCGTGCAGCTGTCCGAGCCGCCGACGCTGAAGAAGAGCTACAAGCACGACATCGCGGTCGTGGTCGACCGTCTCGTGGCATCCGGAGACATCCTGAGCCGGGTCACCGACTCGGTGGAGACCGCCATGGGTCTGGCCGGCGGCATCATGCAGGTCAACTACGTCGACGAAGAGGGCGACGACGCCTGGCAGTCGTTCTCCGAGAAGCTCGCGTGCCCCAACGGGCACCCCCTGCAGCTCACCGAGATCGAGCCGCGCACCTTCTCGTTCAACGCGCCGTTCGGGGCGTGCCCGGTCTGCTCGGGTCTCGGCACCCGCATGTCCGTCGACGTCGACCTGATGCTCGGCGACGAGGAGCTGTCGATCCGCGACGGGGCGATCCTCCCGTGGACGACCCAGGGCAAGGGCCTGTTCCAGTACTACGAGCGCCTGCTCGAAGGTCTCGCGCGCGACCTGAAGTTCTCGCTCGACACGCCCTGGAAAGACCTGTCGAAAGACGTGCAGCAGGCCGTTCTGCGCGGAGAGAACTACAAGGTCACGGTCAAGTGGAAGAACCGCTACGGCCGCGAGATGCGCTACTCCTCGGGCTTCGAGGGAGTGGTGCCCTACATCGAGCGCCAGTACCTGCAGGCCGAGTCCGACACCCAGCGTCAGCGCTGGGCGGAGTACCTGCGCGAGGTCCCGTGCGCGGTCTGCGACGGCGATCGTCTGAAGCCCGAGGTGCTCGCGGTGCTGGTCGACGACACCTCGATCGCCGCCGCGTCGCGCATGAGCCTCGCCGACGCGCGGGAGTTCTTCTCGAAGCTCACGCTCACCGACCGCGAGGCGACGATCGCCGCCGCCGTTCTGCGCGAGATCCGCGCGCGCCTCGACTTCCTCCTCCAGGTGGGGCTGAACTACCTGAGCCTCGGTCGAGCGGCCGGCACCCTCTCCGGCGGCGAAGCGCAGCGCATTCGCCTGGCCACCCAGATCGGCTCGGGCCTGACGGGCGTGCTCTACGTGCTCGACGAGCCGTCGATCGGCCTGCACCAGCGTGACAACCGCCGCCTCATCCAGACGCTCGAGACCCTGCGTGATCTCGGCAACACCCTCATCGTCGTGGAGCACGACGAAGAGACGATCCACGCGGCCGACTGGGTCGTCGACATCGGACCGCGCGCCGGCGTCGACGGCGGCAACGTCGTGCACTCCGGACCGCTCGCCCAGCTGCTCGACGACGAGACCTCCCTCACCGGCGCCTACCTCTCGGGCCGTCGCGCGATCGAGGCGCCGAAGAAGCGCCGCAAGATCGACAAGAAGCGTCAGGTGACGGTCGTCGGTGCGCGCGAGAACAACCTCAAGAACGTGTCGGTCGACTTCCCCCTGGGCGTGCTCACCTCGGTGACGGGCGTGAGCGGTTCGGGCAAGTCCACGCTGGTCAACGGCATCCTGTACGAAGTCCTCGCGTCCAAGCTCAACGGCGCGCGCCGCGTTCCGGGCAAGCACACGCGCGTCACGGGCCTCGACAACCTCGACAAGGTCGTGCACGTCGATCAGGCGCCCATCGGCCGCACCCCGCGGTCCAACCCCGCGACCTACACCGGGGTGTTCGACCGCATCCGCACGCTCTTCAGCGAGACGCCCGAGGCGAAGGTGCGCGGCTACCAGGCCGGACGCTTCAGCTTCAACGTCAAGGGCGGGCGCTGCGAGGCGTGCTCGGGCGACGGCACGCTGAAGATCGAGATGAACTTCCTCCCCGACGTGTACGTCGACTGCGAGGTGTGCCATGGCAAGCGCTACAACCGCGACACCCTCTCGGTGCACTACAAGGGCAAGAACATCGCCGAGGTGCTCGAGATGCCGATCTCGGAGGCCGCGGAGTTCTTCGAGCCCATCCAAGCGATCCACCGCTACCTCAAGACCCTGGTCGACGTGGGGCTCGGATACGTGCGGCTCGGGCAGTCGGCGACGACGCTCTCGGGCGGCGAGGCCCAGCGCGTCAAGCTCGCCACCGAGCTCCAGCGCCGCAGCAACGGCCGGTCGATCTACGTCCTCGACGAGCCCACGACGGGACTTCACTTCGAGGACGTCTCGCTCCTGCTCAAGGTGCTGAACGGTCTCGTCGACAAGGGCAACACCGTCATCGTCATCGAGCACAACCTCGACGTCATCAAGAGCAGCGACTGGGTCATCGACCTGGGCCCCGAGGGCGGGGCGGGCGGCGGCACCATCGTCGCCACCGGCACGCCGGAGCAGGTCGCCAAGGTGGCCGAGAGCCACACCGGCGCCTTCCTGGCCGAACTGCTCGAGACCGGACGCACGGGCACGCAGCGCAACACCGCGTCGGACGCGGACAGCGCCGAGCGGGAGCTCGTGAGCGCGGCGGGCTGAGCCGTGCCCTCTGCCGCTGGCTCTGCCTCTGCCCCCGCATCGACCCCCCGCGGTCGGATGTCGCAGCTGCCCTACCGTCCGAAGGCGGGGGAGATCCCCACCAACCCGGGGGTGTACCGCTTCCGGGATGCCGACGGGCGGGTGCTCTACGTCGGCAAGGCGAAGAACCTTCGCGCGCGGCTGTCGAACTACTTCGCTCCGCTGCATTCGCTCCACGAACGCACGCGCCGCATGGTCCTGACGGCCGCCAGCGTCGAATGGACCGTGGTGCCCAGCGACGTGGACTCGCTGCAGCTGGAGTACATGTGGATCAAGGAGTTCGATCCGCCCTTCAACGTCCGCTACCGCGACGACAAGTCCTACCCCTTCATGGCGATCACCCTCGCCGACGAGGCCCCGCGCGTCATCGTGACCCGCAACCCGAAGATCCGCGGCGCCAAGTACTTCGGCCCGTACCCGAAGGTGTGGGCGGTGCACGACACCATCGACCTGATGATCAAGGTCTTCCCGATCCGCACCTGCAGCGACTCGTCGTACAAGAAGGCCATGGCCTCCGGTCGTCCGTGCTTCCCCGGTCAGATCGGGCGCTGCGGAGGCCCGTGCTCGATGAAGGTGACCGTCGAGGAGCACCGTGCGGTCGTCAACGACTTCATCGCCTTCATGTCGGGTGGCGATCAGCGCTTCACGCGCGAGCTGACCGCGCGCATGAAGGAGGCCTCCGCGGCGATGGACTACGAGTCGGCCGCACACTACCGCGACCGTCTGCAGGCGATCGACGCCGTCCTCGGCAAGAGCGCGCTGGTGCTCGCCTCCGACACGGACGCCGATCTGTTCGGCATCGCGGAAGACGAGCTCGCCGCGACCGTCCAGCACTTCGTCGTCCGCGGCGGGCGCGTGCGCGGTGTGCGCGCGACGACCATCGAGAAGGAGATCGACATCTCCGGCGCCGACCTCGTCGACCAGGTGCTGCAGCGCACCTACGGCGACGCGGACGCCTCGGACATCCCCCGCCAGGTGCTCGTTCCCGAGCTTCCCGACGACGCCGAGCAGCTCGAGGACTGGCTGCGCGAACGCCGCGGACGGCCCGTGACCCTGCAGATCGCCCAGCGCGGCCGCAAGGCCGACCTGCTGAAGACGGCGACCCTGAACGCGCAGCAGGCGCTCATGCTGCACAAGACCCGGCGCACGAGCGACTACGTCGCGCGCTCCCAGGCCCTCACCGACCTGCAGGAGGCGCTCGGGATGACCGAAGCGCCGCTGCGCATCGAGTGCTTCGACATCTCGCACCTCGCGGGCACCAACGTCGTGGCATCCATGGTCGTGTTCGAGGACGGGCTGCCGCGCAAAGACCAGTACCGCTCGTTCGGCGTCGCGGAGACCACCGACGACACCGACTCGATGTACCAGGTGCTCACGCGCCGCCTGGCGTACCTCGACCGGCCCGACGAGATCGAGCCCGAGACCGTGAACGGCGCGATCGTCGCCGACCCCGAGTCGGAGGAGGCCACGAGCGACGGCGACGTCGTCACGGCGCGGAAGCGTCCGCGTTTCGCCTACCGTCCGCAGCTGCTCGTGGTCGACGGCGGCCAGCCGCAGGTCGCGGCCGCCGCCCGGGCGCTCGCCGACGCGGGTCACGAGGAGATCGCGCTGTGCGGCATCGCCAAGCGCCTCGAAGAGGTGTGGCTGCCGGGCGAGGAGTACCCCGTCATCCTCCCGCGCACGTCGGAGGCGCTCTACCTGCTGCAGCGCCTGCGCGACGAGGCCCACCGCTTCGCGATCGTGCACCAGCGCAAGCGCCGCAAGCGCGACATCAGCAGCGTCCTGTCCGAGGTTCCGGGTCTCGGCGATGCCCGCATCAAGGCCCTGCTGCGTCACTTCGGCTCGGTGTCGGCGCTGAAGAACGCCACGCCCGACGAGATGACGGTGCTGCCGGGCATCGGACCGACGCTGGCTGAGGCCATCCACACGCACCTGTCTCGATAGGCTGAGAAGGACGACGGGAGACGATCACCATGGAACCGGCACGCGACGAGCCAGGTGAGGTGCTGATCGTCACGGGAATGTCGGGCGCGGGCCGCTCGACGGTGGCCAACGCCCTCGAAGACCTCGACTGGTACGTCGTCGACAACCTCCCGCCGCGCATGCTCCGGCCCCTCCTCGAGCTCACCGAGCTCGCCGGCGGCGCCGTTCCCCGCGTCGCCGTGGTCGTCGACGTGCGCGGACGGTCGCTGTTCGGCGACCTGCCCGAGGCGATGCGCACCCTCCAGGCCGGGCGACAGGTGCGCGTGGTGTTCCTCGACGCCTCCGACGCGGTGCTCGTGCGACGGTTCGAGGCGGTGCGACGTCCCCACCCCCTGCAGGGCGACGGCACGATCCTCGACGGCATCCGTCGTGAGCGCGAACGGCTCGCGCCCGTGCGCGAGGCCGCCGACGTCGTGATCGACACCTCGAGCCTCAACGTGCACCAGCTGTCGCTGCGCACCGTCGCGCTGTTCGGCGAAGAGGGCGCCGCTCGGCACACGATCACCCTCATGAGCTTCGGGTTCAAGTACGGGCTGCCCCCCGACGTCGACCTCGTAGCCGACATGCGCTTCCTGCCCAACCCGTTCTGGAACGACGAGCTGCGCCCGCTGACCGGCGAGGATCCCCGAGTTCGGGAATACGTGCTGGGCCAGGAGGGGGCCTCGGCGTTCCTGGACGCCTATTCGGCCGCGTTGCGGCCCGTCCTGGAGGGGTATCAGCGCGAGAACAAGCGGCATTCCGTGGTCGCTGTGGGGTGCACGGGGGGTAAGCACAGATCGGTGGTGATGGCGCGCGAGCTCGCTGCACGTCTGGCCGATGTTCCGGGGGTGGCCGTCCGCGTGGCTCACCGCGACCTCGGTCGCGAGTAGGCTGTAACGTCGTCCCCGCCGCCCCCACCCGAGGAGAATCGTGCCCCTGACCGCCGACGTGAAGGCCGAGCTCATCACCGTCCGCGACCCGCGCCCGACCGCGCGCGTCGCCGAGCTCACGGCCCTCCTGCGCTTCTCCGGTGGTCTGCACTCCATCGCCAATCGCGTCGCCGTCGAGGCCGAGCTGGACTCCGACATCCTCGCGCGCCGCGTGGCCCGCGACCTCATGGAGCTGTACGGCGTGCGCCCCGAGCTGCACCACGTGCAGGGGTCCGGAGGTCGCACCGGCGGCCACTTCGCGGTGCGCGTGATCGAGGCGGGCGAGACGCTCGCGCGTCAGACCGGATTGCTCGACCAGCGTCGTCGTCCCGTGCGCGGACTCCCCAACAAGCTCACCACCGGCTCGCGTCCCGACCTCAGCGCCATCTGGCGCGGAGCCTTCCTCGCCAGCGGCACCCTGAGCGACCCGGGTCGCTCCGCGGCGCTCGAGATCTCGTGCCCGTCGTCCGAGGCCGCGATGGCGCTCGTCGGCGCGGGCCACCGCATCGGCATCCCCGCGAAGGCCCGCGAGGTGCGCGGCGTTCCGCGCGTCGTCGTGCGCGACGGCGAGGCGATCCGCGGGGCCCTGTACGAGATGGGCGCCCGCCGCACCGCGGGGGAGTGGGACCAGATGCGCCAGCGCCGTGAGGTGCGCGCGGGAGTGAACCGTCTCGTCAACTTCGACGACGCCAACCTCCGTCGCTCGGCCCAGGCCGCGGTGGCCGCGTGCGCCCGTGTCGAGCGCGCGCTCGAGATCCTCGGCGACGAGGTGCCCGACCACCTGCAGCAGGCCGGCGAACTGCGCCTGGCGCACCGCGACGCGAGCCTCGACGAGCTCGGCCACCACGCCGACCCGCCGCTGACGAAGGACGCCGTCGCCGGTCGCATCCGGCGCCTGCTCGCCATGGCCGACAAGAAGGCCGAGGCCGAGGGCATCCCGGGTACCGAAGCCGCGGTCCCGGTGGGCGCCGACGACTGACGCGGTGATCTCCGGATGCCGCGACTTCCGGCATCCTGAATCGGCCCGCGGGAGCGGGGCCCGGCTGACGTGCGCGCAGTGAGCCGCGCCGTCGCGCGCCCGCGACGAGCACGCGTGACGTGCGCGCGTCCCGCCGCGCCGTCGCGACCCGCCTGGCGTCCGCGACGAGCCCGCCCGGCGTGCGCGCATCCCGCCGCGTCAGAGCGACCCGTCGCGCGCTCGCGACGCGCCCGGGCTGCTACCGCCCGTCATCCGGGGAAGCAACCCTGGGGCCGTGGCGTTACCCCTCAATAGGATGAAGACGTCACCCTCGCTGCACGATCCCTCAGCTCGTCGTCCTGGCGGAGAGGTTTCGGCGGCGCCCGATTCGGAAGTAGAGAACATGGCGAAGTACACGCTGCCCGAACTGCCCTACGACTACTCGGCGCTGGAGCCGCACATCAGTGCGACGATCATGGAGCTGCACCACAGCAAGCACCACCAGACCTACGTCAACGGCGCCAACACCACCCTCGACCTCCTCGCCGAGGCGCGCGAGAAGGGCGATTTCGCCAACATCAACCGCCTGCAGAAGGACCTCGCGTTCAACCTCGGCGGCCACACGAACCACTCGATCTTCTGGACGAACCTCTCGCCCAACGGCGGTGACAAGCCCACCGGCGACCTCGAGTCGGCCATCGACGACCAGTTCGGGTCGTTCGACGCCTTCCGCGCGCAGTTCACCGCGGCCGCCCTCGGTGTGCAGGGCTCGGGCTGGGCCGGCCTCTTCTGGGACTCGATCGGCGAGAACCTCGTCATCCAGCAGTTCTTCGACCAGCAGGGCCAGATCGTCGCGGGCACCGTTCCGCTGCTGCTCCTCGACGTCTGGGAGCACGCCTACTACCTCGACTACAAGAACGTGCGCGCCGACTACGTGAAGGCCTTCTGGAACATCGCCAACTGGGCCGACGCCCAGGAGCGCTTCGCCGCCGCCCGTGAGAAGACCGCGGGTCTGCTGGTACTGTCGTAAACGGTGCGGCGTCCCGGTGGGACACCCCACCGGGACGCCGTTGTCCGCCAGCGAATACCGCAATCACGCGCTTCTCGCGCACAACTGATTCAGGAGATATTCCGTGACCGTCAAGATCGGAATCAACGGCTTCGGCCGTATCGGACGCAACTACCTCCGCGCGGCTCTCGCGCAGGGTGCCGACCTCGAAATCGTGGCGGTGAACGACCTCACCGACAACAAGACCCTCGCGCACCTGCTGAAGTACGACTCCGTGGGCGGCGTGCTGTCCGAGGACGTCTCGTACACCGAAGACTCCATCACCGTCGGCGACAAGACCATCAAGGTCTTCGAAGAGCGCGACCCGGCCAACCTCCCCTGGGGCGAGCTCGGCGTCGACATCGTCATCGAGTCGACCGGCCGCTTCACCAAGGCCGAGGACGCCAAGAAGCACGTCGCCGGCGGCGCCAAGAAGGTGCTCATCTCCGCTCCCGCGACCGGTGACGACGCCACCATCGTCATGGGCGTGAACGAAGAGACGTACAACCCCGAGACCGACGTCATCATCTCGAACGCCTCGTGCACCACGAACTGCCTCGCCCCGCTGGCGAAGGTCTTCGAAGACGCCTTCGGCATCGAGCGCGGCTTCATGATGACGGCGCACGCCTACACCGCCGACCAGAACCTGCAGGACGGCCCGCACAGCGACCTCCGTCGTGCGCGCGGCGCGGCGATCAACATCGTCCCCGCCTCGACCGGTGCCGCCAAGGCCATCGGCCTGGTGCTGCCCGAGCTCAACGGCAAGCTCAGCGGCTCGTCGTACCGCGTTCCGGTCCCCACCGGCTCGATCGTCGACCTCACGATCGTCACGCCCACCGAGGGCCTGACCGTCGACCAGGTCAACGAGGTCTACAAGAAGGCCGCCGCCGAGGGTCGCCTCAACGGCATCCTGCAGTACACCGAGGACCCGATCGTCTCGAGCGACATCCAGGGCAACCCGCACTCCTCGATCTTCGACGCGGAGCTGACCAACGTCAGCGGCAACCTCGTCAAGGTGTCGTCGTGGTACGACAACGAGTGGGGCTACTCCAACCGTCTCGTCGACCTGACCGAGTACGTCGCCGAGCGTCTCTGACACTCCATGGCTCTGCGCACCCTCGATTCGCTGGGGTCGCTCGCCGGCACGCGCGTCATCGTCCGTTGTGATCTGAACGTCCCCCTCAAGGACGGCGTCATCACGGACGATGGCCGCGTGCGCGCGTCGTTGCCGACCCTCAACGCACTGATCAACGCCGGCGCGCGTGTGGTCGTGTGCTCGCACCTGGGCCGCCCCGACGGGGCGCCCGACCCGAAGTACTCGCTCGAGCCGGTCGCGCAGCGCCTGTCCGAGCTGCTCGGCCAGCCGGTCGCGTTCGCACGCGACACGGTGGGCGAGTCGGCTCAGGATGCCGTGGCGTCGCTGGAAGACGGCGAGGTCGCGGTCATCGAGAACCTCCGCTTCAACGCGGGGGAGACCTCGAAGGACGAGGCCGAGCGCCAGGCCTTCGCGCGCGAGCTCGCCGGTCTCGGCGACGCGCTCGTGTCCGACGGCTTCGGCGTCGTGCACCGCAAGCAGGCGAGCGTCTACGACCTCGCCCAGCTCGTGCCCTCGGCCGCGGGCCTGCTCATCCAGAAGGAGCTCGAGGTCCTCGATCGCCTCACCGAGAACCCCGAGCGTCCGTACACGGTCGTCCTCGGCGGCTCGAAGGTCAGCGACAAGCTGGGCGTCATCGAGCACCTTCTCCCGCGCGTGGACAAGCTCCTCGTCGGCGGCGGCATGATGTTCACCTTCCTCGTGGCCGAGGGTCACAAGGTCGGCTCGAGCCTGCTGGAGCAGGATCAGATCGACACCGTGAAGGGCTACCTCGCCACGGCGAAGGAGCGCGGCGTCGAGATCGTCCTCCCGGTCGACGCGGTCGTCGCGGCCTCGTTCTCGGCGGACGCCGAGCACGTGGTGGCGGATGCCGACGCCCTCGAGGACACCGCCTTCGGCGCCTCGGGCCTCGGTCTCGACATCGGACCGCGCACGGCGGAGCTGTTCGCCGACGCGATCCGCGGCTCGCGCACCGTCTTCTGGAACGGCCCGATGGGCGTGTTCGAGATGAAGGCGTTCGAAGCCGGCACGAAGACCGTCGCCCAGGCGCTCACCGAGGTCGACGGCCTCAGCGTCGTCGGCGGCGGCGACTCCGCGGCCGCGGTGCGTCAGCTCGGTTTCGCGGACGACCAGTTCGGTCACATCTCCACCGGCGGCGGCGCCAGCCTGGAGTTCCTCGAAGGCAAGAAGCTCCCCGGACTGGAGGTCCTCGGATGGCAACAGTGAACAGAACCCCCCTCATCGCGGGCAACTGGAAGATGAACCTCGACCACCTCCAGGCGGTTGCGTTCGTCCAGAAGCTGCACTGGACGCTGAAGGAGGCCAAGCACGAGAACGGCAGTGTCGAGGTCGCGGTCTTCCCGCCGTACACCGACCTGCGCACCGTGCAGACGCTCCTCGACGCCGACAAGATCGAGTTCGCGCTCGGTGGTCAGGACCTCTCGGCCCACGACTCCGGCGCGTACACCGGCGAGATCTCGGGTCAGTTCCTGGCGAAGCTCGACGCGACCTACGTGATCATCGGTCACTCCGAGCGTCGTCAGTTCCACCACGAGACCGACGAGGTCGTCGCGGCGAAGACCCAGGCCGCCCTGCGCCACGGTCTCGTCCCGGTGATCTGCGTCGGCGAGACCTCGGAGGACCTCGAGAAGTTCGGTGCGAGCGCCGTGCCGGTCGGGCAGCTCGAGGTGGCGCTCGACGGCGTGTCGGCGGATGCCGACATCGTCGTGGCGTACGAGCCGGTCTGGGCCATCGGCTCGGGTCAGGCGGCGACGCCCGACCAGGCCCAGGAAGTCTGCGCCAAGCTGCGCGCTGTCGTCGCCGACAAGCTCGGTGCCGACGCGGCGGCGCGCACGCGCGTGCTGTACGGCGGTTCGGTGAAGTCGGGCAACATCGCCGGCTTCATGCGCGAGCCCGACGTCGACGGTGCGCTGGTGGGCGGTGCGAGCCTCGTCGTCGACGAGTTCGCGGCGATCATCCGCTTCCAGAAGCACGTCGGCGTCTGACGCCCTTCCGGATGCCCGCGGCCGCGCGCCGCGGGCATCCGTGCGTCTGAGACGCGTCCCCGTATACTTGACGCTTGTGCGGTCGTCCCGTCCGCGCGCGAAAGGCTTTCGACAGTGCAGATTCTCGAGTTCGTCCTGCAGGTTCTCCTGGGCGTCACCAGCCTCCTGCTGACCCTGCTCATCCTGCTCCACAAGGGTCGCGGCGGCGGTCTGTCCGACATGTTCGGCGGCGGCATGAGTTCCGCCCTCGGATCGTCGGGACTGGCCGAACGCAACCTCAACCGTTTCACGATCGTGCTCGCGCTGGTGTGGTTCGTCACCATCGTCGGCCTCGGTCTGCTGACCAAATTCGCGGAGATCTGACATGGCCACTGGCGGCAATGCCATCCGTGGCTCGCGCGTCGGCGCGGGCCCCATGGGCGAACAGGACCACGGCTTCCACGCGGACCGCGTCGCGGTGTCGTACTGGGACGCCCTGGGCAACGAGACCGTGCGGTACTTCGCGGCGGGGATCCCCGACGACGAGATCCCCGAGACGATCGACTCGCCCCACTCGGGCCTTCCCGCGGGCCGCGACAAGGCGAACCCCCCGGCGCTGGCCAAGGCCGAGCCCTACAAGACCCACCTCGCGTACGTGAAGGAACGCCGCAGCGACGAAGAGGCCGCATCGCTCCTCGACGACGCGCTGCAGCAGCTCCGCGAGCGTCGGGGACAGTGACGTCCTCGATCGCCGACGTCAGTAGGGCCGGATGCCGTGGCATCCGGCCCTTCCGTCTTTTCCGGCGTCCGGCGACGGACGCCTTCCGGCACGGCGTCCGCCTCAGCGGACGGGGGAATCCGTGACGATCGTGGTCCACGGACCGGGCGGGACGTCGACGTCGTCGACGAAGGCCCAGTCGACGTGGTCGCCGTCGCCGTCGAGCTCGGCGAAGCCGAGGCATCCGTTCAGCGCGGGGGAGACGTCGAGGCCGGCGCCGTTGAAGCGCTCGTTCGCGGGACGGCGGTCGTCGGAGCCGAACACGTACGCGCTGTCGCGGTACTCACCGGGGCCGGCGTCCTCGATCTGGCCGTAGCAGATACGGTCGCCCTTGCGCAGGACCACCCAGCGGTTCTTCATGAGGCTCGCGTCGGGATCGTCGACCGTCGCGGCGTACTCCGGCTGTCCGGCCCACGGCACGACCTCTCCCCGCGTGGCGAAGCCCTCCTCGTCGTTGACGTCGTCGAAGGGCAGGTCGAGGTAGAACGGGTTCTCGAGCGGGGTCATGCGCGTGGGGAAGTACCCGTTGTCGGCGGTGCGCTTCTCGGTGCGGCATCCGTCGCCCTCGACGACGCCGTCGCATCCGCCGTACGAGCCCAGCCAGTCGGAGTCGTAGGTGGAGATCCGCTGGCTGCCGTCCGCCGCCTGCGGATCGAACACCTCGCCGACCCAGAACGTCGTCGAGACGATGCCGGTGTGCCAGGGGTAACCGGTGTCGGGCAGGGGCGCGGGCGTGGGGGCGCACCCCACCGCGCCGACGGCGACGGCCACCGCGAGGGCGGTCGTCGCCGTGCGGCGCGAGCGGGGTGTCATCCGGTGACGTCGCTCTCGGTCGGCCGGAAGACCTCGAGCGGACCGGGCGGTGTCGCCGGTGCGGAGGTGTCGACGGGCGCGGTGGCGCTCATCACGGTGAGCGGGGGAGCGCTCGCGCTGTCGTACAGGCCGAGGTCGTCGGTGCGCAGGGTGCCGTTGCCGAAGATGTTCAGCGCGAAGCTGATGCCGTTGTATCCGGTGGGGATGGGCGCGGTCGTCCAATCGGCCTCCGTCCAGTCACCGGCCGCGGCGAACCACGGGCTCGAGGTCCAGTACGACCAGCTTCCGCTCGTCGAGCGCAGATAGACGGCGAACTGCGTGGGCCCGCTCGCCTGATACCACTCGCGCAGCGTGTACGACCGGCCGGGCGTGACCGTGGGGGAGCACTGGCCGAGGTCGAACTGGGGGAGGAGCTTGGCATCCCCGTCGACGTAGCCGGTCATGCTGATGCCGCTGGCGATGTTGCCGGTGTGGGCCGGGGAGCCGGTGCTGAACTCCGGCGTGTTGGTGCCGTACCCCCCTCGCATCCAGCAGTCGGGCGCGCCCGTCTCCATACTGGGGTTGACGATGCCGTTCGTCGAGCCGGTCGGGGCGGGCACGGCGGGTCCGTCGACGACGGGTTTGGTCGTGCCGCCGATCACACTGCCGATGGTCTTGACGACCGTCCCCGCCGACTGGCGGGTCTTCAGCCACGACACGAACTGGCTGAACGTCGAGGTGGTGACGGCCAGATCGCTGCACGCGTCGTCGCAGACGTCGTGGAAGGTGTACTGCACCCATCCACCGCCGTTCTTCTCGGCGTTGGTCACGCCCTGCTTGAGATCGGCGAGCGTCCAGGTGGCATCCACCTGATCGAGGGCGGCGAGCGCGAACGGGTCCGCGGGCGGCATCGTCTCGGCGTACGCGCAGTCGGGGCAGCCGAAGCGGCTCTTGATGTCGCCGAGGAGCCGGCCGCTGTTGTAACCGCACGCGGCCACGGCCTTCTCGACGTCGGGGGTGGACGAGGCGAACGGATACGCGAAGCTCTTGACCGTGAAACCCCAGGAGGTGAGGTTCTTGCGGTCCTGGCAGATCTGCCGGGTGGCCTCGTCGACGCTGACCTGCGCGAGGTCGGGGTGGTTGACGGTGTGGCCGCCGATCTCGTGGCCGGCGTTCTTCAGGTTCGTCAGATCGGCGCGGGTCATGTGTCCGGACGCCCCGATGTACCCGGAGGGGACGTAGAACGTGGCCTTCATCCCGTTCGCCTTCAGCGCCGGGAGAGCGTTGAGCTGGTCGGCGTTGGCGTCGTCGAAGGTGAGGCTGACCACGGTGCGGGTCGCGGCCTCGGCGGGCGCGGGGGTCAGCGCGAGGCCCCCCGCGAGCACCACGGCCAGGGCGGAGAGCACGGCGAGCGCACCGAGGCCCAGGCGACGGCCCCGCAGACGGCGCAGGCTGAGCCGACGATCACGGCGCCGATCGGAGGGCGAGAGGAGGCGCCGTTCGCGGCGCAGCCGGGGTGCGTTCATGGGATCGGTGTCCATCTCTGTCGTCCGTTCGGGCCGGCGGGCGTCGATCGCGCTCATGACACCGTCACCGACTTCGCGAGGTTGCGCGGCTTGTCGACGTCGCGGTGCAGTCGCAGGGCGAGCTCGCGCGCGAACATCTGCAGGGGGATGACGCTCTCGAGCGGGCCCCACGAGGGTCCGGTGCGCGGCAGGTGGAGCGCCACCCCGCCGACGTTCAGCACGCGTTCGCCGATCCGGATGACACGTCCTCCGCGCGCGGTCACCTCGGCGATATCGACATCGAGACGCGGATCGCCGTTGTCGACGACGAACACGGGGGTCCCGGTGGTCACCAGAGCGAGCGGGCCGTGCTTCAACTCGCCCGCGGGATGAGCCTCCGCCCAGCGGTACGACAGCTCCTTCAGCTTGAGAGCTCCCTCGGCGGCGTACACGAGACCGGCCCCTCGACCGAGGAAGAGGAAGCCCGATGCCCGCGCGTGGTCGGCGGCGAGCTGCGCGCACGGACCCCGCCACGTGTCGAGGGCGGCGGCGAGGGCGTCGGGCGTCGCCGCGAGGGCGCGCAGATCCGCGTCCACGCACGCGGAGTCGCCGCGGTCGGCGGCCGCGAGAGCCGACAGGGCCACGCACACCCCGGTGAGGACCTGTGCGACGAAGGTCTTGGTCGCCGCGACCCCCACCTCGGGACCGGCCAGGCAGTCGATGACCGCATCGGAACGGCGAGCGAGCGTCGAGGAGGTGTTGTTGGTCAGGGCGAGCACGGTGCCGTGGCGCGGGGGCAGGGAATCGAGGGCGCGGAGCACGTCGGCGGTCTCGCCGGATTGGCTGATCGCGATCACGAGAGTCCGCGGCTCCCACACCTCGTGCGCGACCTCGCTCGCGACGAGGGTGCGCGTCGGCATCCCCCCGAGGCGGCCGAAGACCCCGGCGACGGCGCGACCCGCGTGCAGCGACGTACCGCAGCCGAGCACGGCGACGCGGTCGATGCCGTCGAGGGAGGGGAGCCCGAGCCCCCTCCACAGGCGACCGTCGGCGATGCCCGGGGAGAGGGCCTCGAGCACGCGACGGGCGATGAGGGGCTGCTCGTCGATCTCGTTGCCCATGTGGTCGCGGTGGCGGCCGGTGCTGGCCAGCAGCGCCGTCCGCGGCACCGGCCACAGGCCCCGGGGTCGGCAGCTGCCACCGGAGCGGTGCCAGCGCGGGCCGGCGGCATCGACCTCGACCACGTCGTCGTCCTCGAGCACGCGGAACTCGTCGACCTCGGGGGCGATCGCGCCCACGTCGCTCGCGAAGTACGTGCCGCCACCCGCCTCGGCGCAGATCAGCGGGGAGCCGTGCGCGGTCGCCGCGAGGGCGCCGCTGCGCGCGTCGAGAACGACCACCGCCCACGAGCCCGAGAGGTGGGTCACCGCGTCGGCGAGGGCGTCGCCGAGGCCGACGCCGGGGCGCTGCGCCTGCTCGACGAGGTGGACGATGACCTCGCTGTCCACGCCGGTGGCGAAGCGGTGTCCGGCGCCGACGAGCCGCGCCCGCAGCGCGTCGGCGTTGTCGATGATCCCGTTGTGCACCACGTAGAGGCGGCCGCCGCAGTCCTCCAGGGGGTGCGCGTTCGCCTCGCTCACCTCGCCGTGCGTCGCCCATCGGGTGTGCCCGATCGCCGCGGTCGTGGCATCCGCCGGCTCTTCTCCGACGACGACGGCGAGGGCGGCGACTCCGCTGAGCGTGCGCGCGTGCATCGTCGAGCCGTCGGGACGCCGGGCGGCGATCCCTGCGGAGTCGTAGCCGCGGTACTCGAGGCGCTCGAGGGCGTTGCGCGCACGGGATGCCGCCGCGGTGGGGCCGCGGTAGGCGGTGATGCCGCACATCAGAGCACGCCCCGGAACGATCCTGCGGCGGCCAGGGGCATGGCATCCGACCCGAGCCGCTCGCGGGAGAGCAGATCGGCGGCCACGCGCATGATCGTCGTCGTGAGCGGGGTCGTGGGCTGGTAGCCGACGAGGTCGTGCGCCTTGGTGTTGTCGGGGACGCGCCGCCGCATGTCCTCGAAACCGGGGGCGTACGCCCGCTCGTACGGGACCAGCTCCACCTCGCTGCGACTGTCGAGCGTCGCGATGATCTCGCGGGCCAGGTCGACGATGGAGATCTCGCGCGATCCGCCGAGGTTGTAGGCCTGGCCGCGGGCGCGGGGGTCGCGCTCGATGCGGACCATCGCGGGCACGACGTCTTCGACGGCCGAGAAGCAGCGGGTCTGCAGACCGTCGCCGAACACGGTGAGGGGATGCCCGCGCAGGGCCTGACCGACGAGGTTGGGCAGCACCATCCCGTACCTGCCCGTCTGCCGGGGGCCCACGGTGTTGAACAGGCGGACGATCGCCACGTCGAGGCCCTCCTGGTCGCAGTACGCCTTCGCGAACGCCTCGTCGATGCCCTTCGCCCCGGCGTACGTCCAGCGCGACAGCAGCGGATCGCCGAGCACGCGGTCGGAGTCCTCGCGCAGACGATCGGCCGTGTTCTTGCCGTAAACCTCGCTCGTGGACACCAGCAGGACGGACGCCTTGTGCTCGATGGCCGCGGTGAGCACGTTCTCGGTGCCGTGGATGTTGATGCGCAGACCCCGCAGGGGCTGCTCGACGATGAGCTTCACCCCGACGGCCGCGGCGAGGTGGAACACGCGGTCGCACGTGCGCATCGCCTGGTCGACGGTCCGGCTGTTCAGGATCGAGCCGTGGATCATCTCCAGGCGCGGGTTGTCGGCGACGCCGGCGAGGTTGCGCGCCGATCCGGTCGACAGGTCGTCGAGCACGACGACCTCGTCGCCGGCGGCGAGCAGGTGCTCGACGAGGTGGCTGCCGACGAAGCCCGCCCCGCCCGTGACGAGGGTGCGCATCCCTCCGGCCGCGGAGCCGAAGACCGGGACGGCGCTCACAGGAGCACCCGCCCCGCGATGTCGGTGCTGCGGTAGGTGCCGTCGACCACGAGGGCCTCGCCGTCGAGCCAGCCGAGGTCGCAGTCGTGGTGGCGCGTGTGCACGAGGACCACGTCGGGGTGGAACGCCCCCGGATCGTCGAGCGAGTCGCGCTCGCGGCCGGAGTCGAGATGGATGTGCGGGGCGTGGGTGTCGACGTACTGCACCTCGGCGCCCACGTCGATCAGGTGATCGATGATCTCGAGGGCGGGCGACTCCCGCAGGTCGGCGACATCGGGCTTGTAGGTCACCCCGACCACGAGCACGCGGGCGCCGAGCGTGCCCTTGCCGGCGCGTCCGAGCACGTCGCGGATGCGTTCGACCACGCGACGCGGCCGGGCGGCGATGCGCGTCATCGCCTCGGTGATCACCCCCGCGTCGACGTGCAGCGCCTTCAGCTGCCACAGCAGGTAGTGCGGATCGCACGGGATGCAGTGACCGCCCACCCCCGGACCCGGGTAGAACGCCATGAACCCGTAGGGCTTCGTGCTGGCCGCCTCGATCACCTCGGTGACGGGGACGTCGAGAGCTCCGCAGATGTCGGCGAACTCGTTCGCGAGGGCGATGTTGACCGCGCGGAACGTGTTCTCGAGGAGCTTCGTCATCTCGGCGGTGGCGAGGCTCGAGACGCGGTGCACGCGGGCGGCGTAGCGCGAGAGCAGCTGAGCGCCCTGCTCCTCGCAGCGGGGGGTCGCGCCGCCGACCACGCGGGGGACGACCTCCTGGGCGAAGCCGACATTGCCGGGGTCGATGCGCTCGGCGCTGAAGGTGACGAAGACGTCGCGGCCGATCTCGAATCCGCGCTCGCGCAGCGGCTGCTCGACGAGGTCGTGCGTGCAGCCGACGTAGGTCGTGGAGGTCAGCATGACGAGCTGCCCCGGGCGGGCCGCGGCGACGACGGTGGCGCACGCGGCCCGCAGGGGAGCGAGGTCGGGGACCTGCTGGTGGTCGACCGGGGTGGGCACGCACACGACGATCGCGCTCGCCCGGGAGAGCTCGCTCACGTCGCCGGTGAGGCGGAACTCGCTCGGGCGCCGGAGTGCGGCATCCAGTCGCTCCCGGTCGGAGTCGATCAGGTCGGCGCCGCGGGCCGCGATCGTGCGCAGGCGCCGCGACGACACGTCGAGAGCCAGTACGCGCGAACCGCTCGCGTGATACGCCAGGGCGGTCGGCAGCCCGACGTAGCCCAGACCGACGATCGCGACGTCGAAGTCGAACGCGGGCGCCGGCGCGGCGGCGGCGATCGGCGTGTCCGGGGCAGGGGAGGCGCCGTCGCGGGGGAGCGGCGTCGTCGGAGCGATCACGTCAGGGCGGACATCGAGCGTGGACATCTTCATCCTCCAACAGCGGGTCCGAGGGGGCGGTGGGGGGCCATGCCCCCTCGGACGATTCGGGTGGGTGGTCAGGCGTCGGGTGAGGATCGGCGCTGATCCGCGGCCCACGTTCCTGCGTCCCCGACACCGTGGTCAAGCGACCCCGGCCGATCGTGCGGACTCCCGCGGCCCGCACGGCGATATGCGGGGAACCGCAACCGCGAGTGCGGTCCGCACCGGGTGCGCGGGGCCGGCTCCGGCGTACCGTCGGGACCGATCCGCGACCCGGAAGCGGACCGGCCGCCGTCCGGGCCGTCGTCTCGGAGAGGGGATGCCATGACCGTGGCGCTCGTCGTCTTCATCGCCGTCTGTACGATCGGCGTCTCGACCCTGGTCTGGGGCACCGTCGCGGTGGTCCGTCTCGTGGCCGAGCGCCACCGTCGGCCGGGCCTGCTCACCCCTTCGATGTACTACCGGGGCGACGAGGTCGCCGTGCTCATCGCCGCGCACGACGAGGAGCTCGTGATCGCGGATGCCGTGCGGGCGGCGCGCAGGCTCGTCCCCGCCGGCAACGTCTTCGTCGTCTCCGACGGGTCGCGAGACGACACCGTCGCGCGCGCGCGTGCCGCGGGGGCGACGGCGTGGGACCTCTCGCCCAACCGCGGGAAGGCGGGGGCGATCCGCGCGGGGCTGGAACGCTTCCGGATCGCGGACCGCTTCCCCCTGCTGCTCCTCCTCGACGCCGACTCGCGGCCGCGGCCCGACTACCTGCGCACGGCGCTGCCGCTGTTCACCGACGACGGGGTGGTCGCCGTGGCCGGCCGGGCGACCACCTCGACCGAGACGCCCGCGACGCGCATGGGACGCTTCCTCACCGCGTACCGCGAGCGCACGTACGTCTGCACGCAGTACCTGCACAAGTTCGGGCAGGCGGCGGCCGGAGCGGATGCCGTGGCGATCGTGCCCGGGTTCGCGAGCCTGTACCGCACCGACGTCCTCGATCGCATCGACATCGACGCCCCGGGACTGTCGATCGAGGACTTCAACATGACCTTCGAGGTGCACGCGAAGAGGCTCGGGCGCATCGCCTTCCACCCCGCGTGCGCGATCGCCGAGACGCAGGATCCCGCGGTGCTGCGGGACTACTCCGCCCAGGTGCGACGGTGGAGCCTCGGCTTCTGGCAGACGCTGCGCCGCCACGGGCCGCATCGCGGGCTCTTCTGGCTGTCGGTGGGCGTGTTCGCGCTCGAGACCGTGGTGTCGAGCCTGGTCCTCGCCGCGATCCTGCCCCTGCTGCTGCTCGCGGCCGCCGCGGCCGCCGTGAGCGCGCTCGCCACCGGCGAGGGGGCGGCGGTCGCCGGGCAGGTGGCGGCGCAGCTGCCCCTGGTGCCGCTGCTGGTCGGCTTCGTCGTCGTCGACCTGGCGATGAGCGTCTTCACGTGCCTGGTGTCGCGCACGCGACCGCGGCCGGCGATGCTGCTGTACCCGCTCATGCGCGTATGGGACGCCCTGCTCTGCCTGCGCGCGTTGGGCGCCGCGTGGGGCCGGCCCTCCGACGGCCGCTGGCGCAGCCCCGATCGGCGCGCGGTGCAGCGCCCGGGGGCGGCGCACACGCGGCGCGATCGGCGGGCGGCGGGTCTGACGGCGTAGGGGGATGCCGCTGGCTCGAGGCATGGCGGGGCCTCGTCCCCGCGGCGGGCTCGAGCCTGCCGGCGTAGGGGGATGCCGCGGGCTCGTGGCGTGGCGGGACCTCGCGCCGGTCGCGGGGCTCGTGGCGTGCCGGGACCTCCGGGGCTCGCGGCGTGCCGGAACCCCGCGCCGCCTGGGGCTCGAGGCGCGGCTCCACGTCGCGCGCGTCGACGCGGCTCAGCCGACCGCGCCGCGCAGCCGGCTGACGAGCTGCACGCGCGAGGTCACCCCGAGCTTGCGGTAGATGCCGGTCAGTCGCAGCTCCACGGTGCGCAGGGAGACGAACAGCGCCGAGGCGATTTCGCGGTTGCGCAGCCCTCGTTCCACCAGTTCGACGATCTCCCTCTCGTGCGCGGTGAGCGCGCGCATTCCCTCTCCCGCGCTCGCCGTCGGCACGAGGGGGCGCAGGGGGGACGCGGCCTCGCCGGGGAGGCAGCGCTCGCGCGCGCGACGCAGGCGGGACTGCTCGAGAGGGGCGTCGTCGCTGCGGAAGACCGACTCCGCGACGCGGAACGCCTCGAGACCGTCGCGGTCGGAGCCGCACACGGCCCGTGAGCGCGCGAGCGCGAGGGTCGTCCACCGACGGGGCGGGGCTCCCGCCGCATCGCGCTCGAAGCGCTCGAGTTCGCGGCGGGCCTCGGTAAGACGCCCGGCGAGCCACAGCGCCTCGATGAGATCGGCCAGGGTGCGCGCCACGGCGGGGTCGGTGTCGGAGGTCGCCGTCCGCGCCGCGCGCAGGAGGTCGACGGCCTCGGCGTAGCGGCCCTCGTCGAGGGCGATGGTCCCCTCGACGCCGTCGAACCACGGCAGCAGGGCGGTCGCCCCCTCGCGCCGCGCACGGTCCCGACCCTGCCGGACGAGATCTTCCGCGCCCACCGGGGGCGACTGCAGGGCGGCCGCGGCGGCGAGCACGAGGGTGCTGGAGGCGTCGGTGCTGCGCCCGGGGATCCATTCGCGTCGCCAGGCCGTCACCGTCTCCTCGGCGGACGCCGGGTCGCCGGCCCGCACGTCGATCGTGACCAGCTGCCGCAGCAGGTGCTCCCGCCACATCGGCGCGATCCGCGGTGAGCGGTCGAGCTGCGCCCGCACGACGCGACGGGCGGCGGGGTAGTCCTCGCGCAGCAGGAGAAGTCCCGCCTGCAGCTGCGCCTGCTCGACGGGCGCCTGCTCGAGGGACGTCTGCTCGAGGGACGTCTGCTCGAGGGACGTCTGCTCGAGGGTCGTCTGCGGGACGGGGAGGTCGATCGCCCCCGTCTCGATCGCATCCAGGGGGCGGGCCAGGGCGCCGGTCGAGCGGCATCCGCCCATCTCCTCCGCGATGCGCGCCAACAGGGCCGTCTGCGTCGACGCGACCCCCCGCTCGGCGGCCATCGCGATGCACGCCACGGCCGCGTCGACCTCCCCGCGGTGCAGGTGCAGCGCCGCGGACTCGCACAGGAGCATCTCGGATGCCGCGGGGTCGGCCCCGATCCGCGGATCGGCGTGCGTCAGCACGCTGTCGTCCACGACGTGATCGGCGACCGCACCGGCGCGCAGGCGGGCGATCGCCGCGCGGAGCCGGGTGTCGGGGTCGGCGCTCACCCCCGCCCTGCGGAGGTAGTGCTGCGCGAGGAGGTCGTGACCGTCGAGGACCAGGGCGTCGCCGAGCTCGACGAGGAGGTCGCAGCGCCGCGCTTCGTCGATCTCGCCGGCCAGCGCGCGTTCGGCGAACTCCACCGCGGCGATCACCTCGTCCTCGCGCGTGAGCAGCACGGCCCCCTGCAGGAGGCGCGCGCGGTCGGCGGCGGGGTCGAGGAAGCTCTCGTGCCACCGCCGTGTCGCGGGGTAGTCGACGGCGTGATCCTCCGCGGCCTGGGCGTGCAGGGTGCGACGCTGCTCCGGGCGCAGGCCGGCGTGCCGACGCAGCCGATGGGCCGGGTCGGCGATGCGCGCGAGCTCCCCGCGCACGATCACGCTGCCGTCCTCCAGCAGATCGTCGATGTCGACGCCGTCGGCGCGCGCCCTCTCGCGCAGCCTGTCGACACCGTAGACGGGCCCGACCGCGAGCAGGTCGAGAAGCGCCGACAGGCGCGGGTCGCGGGGGCGGTCGTCCGACGGACGTCGACGCGAGCTCGACCCGACGACGCGCAGCGGCAGGGACAGCGGCTCTTCGCCGGCGACCTCGGGGGCCGTCAGGCGCAGGGCCGTCAGGATGCCGGGGTCTCCCGCCGTCAACTCGGCGACGACGTGCAGCACGGCGCGCGACGCACCGGGTCCGAGCACGTGACCGGCCAGTTCGACGGACTCCGCGAACGACAGACGGTGGATGCGGGTCTGCAGCAGTCCGGCGAAGTCGTGTCGCCCCTCGAACGTGCCGCTGGTCGCGATGACGCTCACCCCGGTGCCGCGCAGTCGCGCGAACACGTACGACAGGACGGTGATGCTCGCGCTGTCCATCTCGTCGAGGTCGTCGATCACAACGACGTGCGGGTCGGCGCGCAGCAGGTGCAGGGTGCGGCTCACCTCCTCGGCGATGAGATGCTCCGGCCAGTCCCGCCCGCGCGCGAGCACCGTGTCGACGGCGGCCCTGCGCTCATCGTCGAGCGCGGCGATCATCGCGGTGAGACCGGAGAGCGGCCACATCCGCTCGCTCGGACTCGCCGTGACCAGGACGGCGTCGTGTCGCGTGGCGATCTCGCGCGCGAGCGTCGTCTTCCCCGACGCGCCCTCTCCGACGAAGAGTCCCGCCGCACCGCTTCCGGAACCGATCAGGTTCGCAGCGACGTGCAGCTCTCGTTGACGACCGACAAATGGCATCCGGACGCTCCCTCGCGCGTCTGCCGACCGACGGCCGTGACCGTCGCGTCGAACCGGGATGCCCCCCATCCGAAGGGTAAGTCGGGTTCCGCGTTCTGACAAGCCCCCGCCGGCCCGGAGAACGCCGAGAGACCGGATCGGGTCCGGTCTCTCGGCGACGAGCGCTCAGTACTCGCGGTCGATGAGCTGCGGGGGAACCTGGTCTGCGGCCACCTCGTCGACGAAGAACGCGGTGCGGCGGCGGCCCTTGGCCCCGGCCGCCGGGACGCTCTGATAGCTCGCTCCGGCGAGGGCCAGCCCGAGGGCGGCGGCCTTGTCTGCTCCCGCGATGACCATCCAGACCCGCTTCGACGAGTTGATGACGGGGCGGGTGAGCGACACGCGCTCGGCGGGAGGCTTGGGGGAGTCGCGCACCGGCACGGTGGCGCGATCGGTCACCGAGATCTCCGGCCGGTCCGGGAAAAGCGACGCGATGTGCGCGTCGGGCCCGACACCCAGGAAGCAGATGTCGAACGACGGCCAGGGGCCGGTTTCGCTGCGGTCCGAGGGGGCGAACTGAGCCAGTTCGTCGGCGTAGGCGATCGCCGCAGCATCAAGGTCGAGACCGTCGTCGGTGGAGGCCACGACGTGGATGTTCTCGGCGGGGATGTCGAGGTGATCGAGGAAGGCCTCGCGCGCCTGCTTCTCATTGCGGTCGTCGCTGTCGCGCGGCACGAACCGCTCGTCGCCGAACCAGAAGTGCACCAGCGACCAGTCGACGTCGGAGACACGCTCATCGCGCGCCGCCGTCCGCAGCACCGCTCCGCCCATCGTGCCGCCGGTGAGGCAGATGTGCATGCGCTTGCCCTCGGCGACGCGCTTGACGATGCGGTTCATGAACCGGGTCGCGACGTACTCGGCGAGGGTGTCGGCGTCGCGCTTGATGATGACGCGCTTGGCCGCGCCGTTGTCGGTCACGAGGCGTCCTCGGTGCTCGCCGCGAGGAGCAGGTCGTGGCCCTCGGTGATCACGCGCCCGTAGAGCAGGTCGGGGTCGAGGCGGCGCAGTTCCTCGGCGAGGCACTCGCGCAGGGTCCGCCGCGGGAAGGCGAGGTCGTGAGTGGGCTGTCCGGGCTGCGTCAGCACGGCGATACCGGCCTCAGGGCGCTCGAGCAGCGTGTCACCGCTCGGCCGCGTGAGGCGCACGGACTTGATGCCGCTCGCCCATTCGTCGGCCGGGAGGTAGGCGTAGTCGACGGGGGCGTCGAGCTTCATGCCGAGCCATGCCGCCAGCAGGGCGGTCGAGGGGGAGTCGGCGGCGCCGCGCACCTCGATCGCCGTCACCGGCTCGAACGGCGGCTGGTCGAGCACCGCGGCGAGCTGCTCGCGCCAGCGGGTGACGCGGGTCCACGCGAAGTCGGTGTCTCCCGGCGCGTAGTGCTCGCCGAGTCGCGCGACCCAGGCCGCGGGATCGGCCTGCGACGAGGCGTCGGTGATGCGGCGCTGGGCGATGCGGCCGATCGCGGAATGCGAGGGGTCCTCGGGGGCCTCGGCGGGCCACCACGCGACCACCGGAGCGTCGGGCAGCAGCAGGCCGGTGACGAGGCTCTCGGCGTTCGAGCCCGCGGCGCCGTGGGCGCGCAGGACGACGACCTCGCTCGCTCCGGCGTCGCCGCCGACGCGGATCTGCGCGTCGAGCCGCGGCTCTTCGCCCTCGTCGCCGAAGAGCACGGCAATGACGCGCATCGGGTGCTCGCGGGAGGCGTCGTTCGCGGCCTCGATGACCTCTTCTTCGGCACCGTGGTGCGTGACGATGATGAGCGTGAGCACGCGTCCGAGGGCGACGGCGCCGCCCTCTTCGCGCACGCTCACGAGGCTCTTCGAGATCGCGCTCACGGTCGTGTCGGGCAGATCGATGATCACGGGCGCCTCCAGGTGCGGCCGTCGCGGGCGAGGAGTTCGTCGGCGGATGCCGGCCCCCACGACCCGGGCGAATACTGTTCGAGAGGACCGCCCTCGGCGGCCCAGTACTCCTCGATCGGGTCGAGGATCTTCCAGCTGAGCTCGACCTCCTCGTGGCGCGGGAACAACGGCGGGTCGCCCAGCAGCACGTCGAGGATGAGGCGCTCGTAGGCCTCGGGGCTGGCCTCGGTGAAGGCGTGGCCGTAGCCGAAGTCCATGGTGACGTCGCGCACCTGCGTGCCGTCGCCGGGGACCTTCGATCCGAAGCGGATCGTGACGCCCTCGTCGGGCTGCACGCGGATGACGAGCGCGTTCTGGCCGAGCTCCTGGGTCTGGCTGCGCGAGAACAACTGCTGCGGGGCGCGCTTGAACACCACCGCGACCTCGGTCACGCGACGGCCGAGACGCTTGCCGCTGCGGACGTAGAACGGCACTCCCGACCAGCGGCGCGTGTTGATCTCGAGCTTGATCGCCGCGTAGGTCTCGGTGACCGACTCGGGGTTCATCCCGTCTTCCTCGAGGAAGCCGAGGACCTTCTCGCCGCCCTGCCAGCCGCCGGCGTACTGACCGCGCGCGGTCGCCTCGGCGAGGTTTTCCGGGAGGCGGACGGCGGCGAGCACCTTCTCCTTCTCGGCGCGCAGGTCCGCGGCGTTGAAGCTGATGGGCTCCTCCATCGCCGTGAGGGCGAGCAGCTGCAGGAGGTGGTTCTGGATGACGTCGCGCGCCGCGCCGATGCCGTCGTAGTAGCCGGCCCGGCCGCCCACCCCGATGTCCTCGGCCATGGTGATCTGCACGTGGTCGACGTAGTTGCGGTTCCAGATCGGCTCGTACAGCTCGTTCGCGAAGCGCAGCGCGAGGATGTTCTGCACGGTCTCTTTGCCGAGGTAGTGGTCGATGCGGAAGATCGCGTCGGCCGGGAAGGCGCTCTCGACGACCTCGTTGAGCTCGCGGGCGGATGCCAGGTCGTGACCGAACGGCTTCTCGATGACGACGCGGCGCCAGCCCTTCGTGTCCTCGGCGCTGTCGCCCACGAGGCCGGAGGCCTTCAGCTGGGTCGTGACGAGGGGGAACGCCTTCGGCGGGATGGACAGGTAGTAGGCGTGGTTGCCCATCGTTCCGCGCTCGGTGTCGAGCTTGTCGACGGTGTCGCGCAGTCGTGCGAAGGCCTCGGGGTCGTCGAACTCGCCCTGCACGAAGCGGATGCCCTCGAGCAGCTCCTTCCACGTCTCCTCGCGGAACTCCGTGCGGGCGTACTTCTTGACCGACTCGTAGACGACCTTCGCGAAGTCCTGGTCCTCCCAGTCGCGGCGGGCGAAGCCCACCAGCGCGAACCCGGGGGGCAGGAGCCCGCGGTTGGCGAGGTCGTAGACCGCAGGCATGAGCTTCTTGCGCGACAGGTCTCCCGTCACGCCGAAGATCACCAGGGCGCTGGGCCCGGCGATGCGATTGAGTCGGCGATCCTCGGGATCGCGGAGGGGATTGTGACCCGGTGTGATCTCTACGACCATGTCTTACTGTGCCGCCTCGAAGAGTGAGAGCACCTCGACCTGCGGGTCGGTCAGCGTCAGCGTGACGACGGGACGGCCGTGGGCCGCTCCCGCCAGCACGCTCGCGTCTCCCGCGGCCTGTGCCTGGATGAGTTGTCCGAACGTGAACGGTCGCCCCGGGATCTCGAGGTCGACGTCGGTGCGTTCGATGATCTGGAGGAACACGCCGGTGGCGGGTCCTCCCTTGTGGTACTGCCCGGTGGAGTGGAGGAACCGCGGTCCCCACCCGAACGTGGTCGGTCGACCGATCTCGGCCGCGACGAGTTCGCGGAGCCCGGAGAGCTGGGCGAGCTCGAGGCGGTTGACGTACGCCTGCAGGCTCACGTAGCCGTCCGCGGGCACGCGGCTCCACAGCGCGGCGAGCACGCCCGCGACCGTGCCGCTCTCGGCGAGGGCCGGGTCGGACACGCGCACCTCGACGCCGTCCGCGACGAAGGCCGGCGCGGTGGGCTCGGGCTGCGCCTCGAGCAGGCCGCGCGTCGCCTCTTTCGCCGACTCGACGTCGGGCTGATCGAACGGGTCGATGCCGAGCATGCGCCCGGCGATCGCCGTCGCGTACTCCCAGACGACGAACTGCGCGCCGAGGGAGCCGCTGACCAGCACCTCATCGGTGTGGCGCTCGAAGAGGTGGAAGGCGTCGGCGTCGTCGACGAACCGCACGATCTGCAGGTCGTCGGGCTTCGCCTCGAGCTCGGGCGAGACGGGCAGCAGCACGACCGGCAGGATGCCCGTGCCGTCTTTGCCCGTGGACTCGGCGACGAGCTGCTCGATCCAGTCAGGCAGACCGATGAGGTGGCTCCCGTCGGTGACCAGTCCGAGCTTGTCGCGGCGACCTGCGCCGCCGCCCGCGATCGCCGCGGCGAGCACGAGGGCCGGGTTCTCGGGAGCGTCGATGGCGACCTCGAGCAGGGTCGCATCTGCCTCATCGAGGAGGTCGTCGATGTCGACGCCGGCCAGTCCCGCGGGCACGAGGCCGAACGCGGTGAGGGCGGAGTACCGTCCGCCCACGGTCGGGTCGGCGGTGAAGACGCGGTATCCGTCCGCGCGAGCGGACTGCTCGAGGGGGGAGCCGGGGTCGGTGACCACGACGATGCGCTGCGCGGGGTCGATGCCCACGTCGCGGAAGGCGGCCTCGAAGGCGCGCTTGGCGGAGTCGGTCTCGATGGTCGATCCCGACTTGCTCGACACCACCAGGACGGTCTGCTCGAGGCCGCCCGATTCGGAATCGCCGTCGATCGCGGCCAGGACCTGGCCGGGCGAGGTGGAGTCGAGGACGACCAGCGGCACACCGGCCGACTGCGCGATGACCTCGGGGGCGAGGGAGGAGCCGCCCATTCCGGCCAGCACCACCCGGGTCACGCCCTGCGCGACGAGTTCGTCGCGCAGGGCGGTGATCTCGGGCACGAGCGGGCGGGAGACCGAAACGGCCCCCACCCACCCGAGCCGACGAGAGGCCTCGTCCTCGGCTGCCGCGCCCCACAGGCTCGCATCCCCCGCGGTGATGCCCGACGCGATGAGCGACCCGGTCAGTGCCGGGAGCTCCGCATGGACGACCGAGGCGACTCGGCCCGTGACCTTGACGGCGAAGCTCACTGGGCTGCCTGGGCGCTTCCGGCGTCGAGAGCGGTCTTCACGGTGTCCTGCAGCTCGTGCCACGAGGCGATGAACTTCTCCACGCCCTCGTCCTCGAGCGTCTGCGTGGCGTCGGCCACGTCGACGCCCGCCGCGGCGAGCCGGTCGAACACCTCGTGCGCCTCGGCGTACGCGCCGGTGACGGTGTCGCCGGTGATGACGCCGTGGTCGAAGGTGGCCTCGAGCGTCTTCTCGGGCATCGTGTTGACGGTGCCGGGGGCGACGAGCTCGGTCACGTAGAGCGTGTCGGGCAGCGCGGGGTCCTTGACGCCCGTCGAGGCCCACAGGGGACGCTGCACCGTGGCACCGGCATCCAGGAGCTTCTTCGCGCGGTCCTCGGAGAACTTCTTCTCGTACAGCTCGTATGCCAGACGGGCGTTGGCGATGCCCGCCTTGCCCTTCAGCTCCGCCGCCTCGTCGGTGCCGATCGCGGCGAGACGCTTGTCGATCTCGGTGTCGACGCGGGAGACGAAGAACGAGGCGACCGACTGCAGGGTCGAGATGTCGTGACCGGCGGCGTGCGCCTTCTCGACACCCGCGACGTACGCGTCGATGACCTCTTCGTAACGCTCGAGGCTGAAGATCAGCGTGACGTTCACCGAGATGCCCGCGCCGATGACCTCGGTGATGGCGGGCAGTCCCGCCTTGGTCGCGGGGATCTTGATGAGGACGTTCTTGCGGTCCACGCGGGCCGAGAGGTCCTTGGCCTGCGCGACGGTGCCCTCGGTGTCGTGCGCGAGGTCGGGCGAGACCTCGATCGACACGCGGCCGTCGACGCCGTTCGTGGCCTCGAACACCGGCAGGAAGATGTCGCACGCGTCGCGCACGTCGTCGGTGGTGATGGAGAAGATCGCCTCGTCGACGTCGGCGCCCGCCGCGGCGAGCTCCTTGACCTGGCCCTCGTACGCCTCGCCCTTCGACAGGGCCCCGGCGAAGATGGTCGGGTTGGTCGTGACGCCCGAGACGTTGCGCGAGTCGATGAGCTCGGCGAGGTTGCCGGACTGGATGCGCTGACGCGACAGGTCGTCGAGCCAGATGCTGACGCCCTGAGCGGCGAGGTCTGCGGTGGGAGTGCTCATTTCGTTGTTCTCCTCGGATTACTTCTTCGCCGCGGCGAGCGAGTCGCGGGCGGCTTCGACGACGGCCTCGGCCGTGATGCCGAACTTCTGGAACAGGGTCTTGTAGTCGGCCGACGCACCGAAGTGCTCGATCGCGACCGAGCGACCGGCGTCGCCGACGATGCCGTGCCAGCTGAGCGCCGAACCGGCCTCGACCGAGACGCGCGCCTTCACCGACGACGGCAGGACCGACTCGCGGTACGCCTCGTCCTGCTCGGCGAACCACTCCAGCGACGGGGCCGACACGACGCGGGCGTGGACGCCCTCGGCGGCCAGCGTCTCGCGCGCCTCGACGGCCAGCTGCACCTCGGAGCCGGTCGCGATGAGGATGACGTCGGGCTCGCCGTTCTTGGCCTCCGCGAGCACGTAGGCGCCCTTCACGGCGCCCTCGGCCGACGCGAACTCGTCACCGGATGCCGCGCCCTCGCCGCGCGCGAACACGGGGATGTTCTGGCGGGTGAGCGCGATACCGGCGGGCCCGGCGGTGCGGCGGAGCATCTCGAGCCACACGACGGAGGTCTCGTTGGCATCCGCGGGGCGCACGAGCGCGAAGTTCGGGATGGCGCGGAGGGTCGCGAGCTGCTCGATCGGCTGGTGCGTCGGACCGTCTTCGCCGAGGGCGACGGAGTCGTGCGTCCAGACGAAGATCGTCGGGATGTTCATCAGCGCGGCCAGACGCACCGGCGGGCGCATGTAGTCGCTGAAGATGAGGAACGTGCCGCCGAACGGACGGGTCGGTCCGTGCAGCACGATGCCGTTAAGGATCGCGCCCATGGCGTGCTCGCGGATGCCGAAGTGCAGCACGCGGCCGTAGGGGTCGCCCGACCACTCGTGCGTCGACCACGACGAGGGGATGAACGACTTGGCGTTCTTGATCGTCGTGAGGTTGGACTCGGCGAGGTCGGCTGATCCGCCCCAGAGCTCGGGGAGCTCGGCGGCGAGGGCGTTGATGACCGTGCCCGAGGCCGCACGGGTGGAGACGTCCTTGCCCGCTTCGAAGGCGGGGAGGGCGTCGGCGATGTCGGCGGGGAGCTCGCGGGCCTGCATGCGGTCCCACAGCTGCTTGCGCTCGGGGTGGGCGGCGGCCCACGCGTCGAACTTCTCCTGCCAGGCGGCCTTCTCGGCCTCGCCGCGCTGCACGAGCTCGCGCGTGTGGGCGATGACGTCGTCGGCGACGGCGAAGTGCTGCTCGGGGTCGAAGCCGAGCACCTCCTTGGTGGCCTTCAGCTCGTCGGCGCCGAGGGCGGAGCCGTGGATCTTGCCGGAGTTCTGCTTGCCGGGCGAGGGCCAGCCGATGATCGTCTTGAGGATGATGAGCGAGGGCTTGCTGGTCTCGCCCTTCGCGGCCTCGATCGCGGCGTGCAGCTCGGCGACGTCTTCGACGTACTGACCGGTCTTCTTCCAGTCGACGGTCTGGACGTGCCAGCCGTACGACTCGTAGCGCTTCTGGACGTCCTCGGTGAAGGCCACATTGGTGTCGTCCTCGATCGAGATCTGGTTCGAGTCGTAGATCGCGATGAGGTTGCCGAGCTCCTGGTGGCCGGCGAGCGAGGAGGCTTCGCTGGTGACGCCCTCTTGGAGGTCGCCGTCGCCGGCGATCACGTAGACGTAGTGGTCGAAGGCGCTCTCACCGGCGGGGGTCTCGGGGTCGAAGAGACCGCGCTCGTACCGGGCGGCGTACGCGAAGCCCACGGACGAGGCCAGGCCCTGGCCGAGCGGTCCGGTCGTGATCTCGACGCCGTCGGTGTGGCCGTACTCGGGGTGGCCGGGGGTGAGCGAGCCCCAGGTGCGCAGCGCCTCGAGGTCCTTCAGCTCGAGGCCGAAGCCGCCGAGGTACAGCTGCACGTACTGCGTGAGCGAGGAGTGACCGGCGGAGAGGATGAAGCGGTCGCGCCCGGGCCAGTGCGTGTCGGCCGGGTCGTGGCGGAGCACCCGCTGGTACAGCAGGTAGGCGGCGGGGGCCAGCGACATGGCCGTACCCGGGTGGCCGTTGCCCACCTTCTCGACGGCGTCAGCCGCCAGGATGCGTGCGGTGTCCACCGCGCGCCGATCGATCTCGTCCCATTCGAAGTCCGACAACACGGTGCCTTTCTCGATCCTGCGCCCGATTCACGTACCGACGTCCGCGCTCGTCACCGTAGGAGTGGGAGGGGGGTGGGGTGTCGGCGCGGGGCGCGCGTTCCTCGCCAGCATAGCGAGAACGACCGAGGCCGTTGCCGTTCGTGACGGGGGGTCGACAGGCGGCCGGGGGTGTGGTGGGGATGGCTTAGAATCGACAGGGTTACATCCGCGCTACCCCGGGGGACGATGGACATCTCGACGACGTCGCACGTCATTGCGACGACCGATCGCCGCTCCGTCGGACGCACTCTTCGGGCCTACGTCGCTCTGACGAAGCCCCGCGTCCTCGAGCTCCTGCTGGTGACCACCGTTCCGGTGATGATCCTCGCGCAGGGCGGCCTGCCGAACCTCTGGTTGATCCTGGCGACCGTCATCGGCGGCTCGCTGAGCGCCGGATCGGCGGCCGCGTTCAACATGTACCTCGACCGCGACATCGACGCGCACATGCAGCGCACGGTGAACCGTCCGCTCGTGACGGGAGAGGTCTCGCCGCGCGGGGCCCTCGTCTTCGCGTGGACGCTCGCGGTCTTCTCCACGGTGTGGCTGTGGGCCTTCACGAACCCGCTCGCGGCGGGGCTGTCCGCAGCGGCCATCTTCTTCTACGTCGTCATCTACACGATGATCCTCAAGCGCCGCACCGAGCAGAACATCGTGTGGGGCGGGATCGCGGGCTGCTTCCCGGTGCTCATCGGCTGGTCCGCGGTGACGGGCTCGCTGTCGTGGGCGCCGTTCATCCTGTTCGCCCTGGTGTTCCTGTGGACGCCGCCGCACTACTGGCCGCTGTCGATGAAGTACGCCGCCCAGTACGACGAGGTCGACGTGCCGATGCTCGGCGCCACGCGCAGCGGATCGCAGGTGGGCCTGCAGGTCATCCTCTACGCGTGGGCGACCGTGGCGTGCTCGCTGCTGCTGATCCCTGTCGCTCCGATGGGACTGGTCTACACGGTCTCGGCGCTGGTCTTCGGCGGATGGTTCATCTACGAGTCGCACCGCCTCTACTCGCGCGCCGTCCGCGGGGGCGAGCCGCGGCCGATGCGCGTGTTCCACGCGTCGATCACCTACCTCACCCTGCTCTTCGTGGCCATCGCGGTCGACCCGCTGCTGCCCTTCTGATCGGATCCGACAGCGCCCGTCCCTTTCTCGGGGCGGGCGCTTCGCCGTTTCCGGATGCCGGCTCTCGGCCTCACGGGGACGCCCCGCGGTCGCGGTCAGTCGTGGGACGCGGGGCCGTCGGCATCCGTGGTGAGTGCAAGGCTCATCTCCACGACTTCTCCGTCGTCGGGGCGAGGCGCTCGTCCGCGCACGCGCAGTTCCTGCGTCCGTCCGGTGGGTACGAAACCCCTGCGGGCGTAGAACCGTCGAGCGGCCACCGCGCCGTCAGCCACCCAGAGTCGCAGGACCGTTCCGCGCGAATCGGCCCACCGCACGATGACGTCGAGCAGGGCATCGGTGACGCCGTTCTCGCGCCCGCGCGCGTCGGGGGTTACGTAGACGCCCGTGAGCACGGGCTCGGGGCCGTGCGCGTCGCCGAGCTGCGCGTTCATCATGCCGAGCCAGCGGCCTGACGCATCGTCCGTGGCGACGACGCTGGTCGTGTCGGCATTCTCGCCGCGGCGCCCACGCATCCTCCAGCCGTCCTCGGGGATGAGCAACGTCTCCTCGACGGTCGCGGTCCACGAAACGGGGTTGTCGAAGGCGTTCTCGATGCGGAACTCCCGCACGTGGGGCCAGTCCTCTTCCCGGGTCGTGCGCAACGAGAACATCGGTTCAGCCTAGGCGACGTCTCTCGTCCCCGACGCGCGAAGCGCCCGCCCCCGGGTGAGTGGGGCGGGCGCTTCGCGGAGAGCGGATCAGCGACGCGTCGCGTCGTCTCCGGCGTCGAGGCGGGGCTCATCGTGGTTCGCGGCCGCGCGGGCCTGCGGGGGAGCGGTGGCCGTCGAGGGCACCTCGACATCGGCATCCTCGACCGCGAGGGGGGTGGCGGTCGTGGCCGGGGCGAAGGGGGCGGCGCTCTGCGGAGCCGTCTCCTCGTCGCTGGACCAGTCGATCGTCTCGACCGACACGTCGGGGCGACGCACGAGGGCGGTCGCGGCGGCGAGGGCCAGGACGGCGACGATGCCGATGGCGCCGGCTCCGAGGACGGCGGCGCCCACGACGACCCAGGACTGGCCGACGTACACCTGCACGACGGTGGCGTTGGGGTCGTTGAGCACCTGCTCCATCGCGTCGATCCCGTTGAGGACGATCGCGAGTCCACCGGCGATGGCGGCCAGGGATCCGACGACGAGCACCCAGAACGGGATGCTGGTCACCAGGCGGGGACGGGTCTTCATGGGATGTACTCCTTGTCGTTCCGGTGCGGGGGTCACCGGACTGGCGTGTCCCGACGCGGTGGCATCGGGCGGCCCGGGCGCGAACCCGGAATGTCCAGGGTGTCCCACCACCCCTCATGGGCCCTAGGGGTCGCCGATGAATGCCCTATGAGCGTATAAGGGGCCCGCGAGCGCTCACGCGTGGGCGTCGGCGGTCACGCGTCGGCGCTCCGCGTCGGCGGCGGCGACCGGCTTCTTCAGCCGCAGCACCACGACGGTCATGGTCGCGGCGGCGAGGGCGGCGAGCACCATGTGCGTGCCCACGGCGATCTCGGGCAGGCCGTTGCGCGCCTGGTAGAGGCCCACGGCGATCTGCACGAGCTCGACCGCCAGCAGCGCGGTCGCCCAGCGGCGCACCGGCAGACGCAGACGCCAGGCGGTCACCACGACGACGAGGGTGAGGGCGAACAGGGCGTACCCGGGCCACGCGTGGACGTGCTCGAGAGTCTGCGCATCGAAACCGTTGCGCACCGAGGCCTCGTCGCCGGAGTGGGGGCCGGCCCCCGTGGTGAGCACGCCGAAGACGATCGTCAGGGCGAGCACTCCGGTGGTGGCGTGCACGAGACCGGCGAACCACCGCGGCACGGCGAGGGTGCGCGCCCCCGCGGGCTGGTACATCCGCACGAGGAAGGCCGCGCACACCGCCACCAGCGACACCGAGGCGACGTAGTGGAAGCCGACGATGAAGGGGTTGAGGCCCGTGAGCACCGTGATGCCGCCCACGATCGCCTGGGCCACGATGCCGCCCAGCACGATGAGCGAGAGCACGAACAGCACGCGGCGCTCGTGCCGCATGCGCCAGACGAGCACGACGACGGCGAGGGCGAGGATGCCGACGAGACCCGTCAGCGTGCGGTTGCCGAACTCGATGATCCCGTGGATGCCCATCTCGGGGGTGTTCACGAGGGAGTCGGGCGTGCATCGCGGCCACGTGGGGCAGCCGAGGCCGGAGCCGGTGAGGCGGACGGCGCCGCCGGTGCCGATGATGAGCACCTCGGCTACGAACGAGAGCCAGGCGAAGACGCGGACCCGGCGGTCGACCTGCGCGGGCAGCCAGGCGACGACGCGCTGCAGCACCGCGGGGATGCGGGTCGAGGGGGAGGAGGACGGGGCGGAGGGCATGCGTGCGGCTTCCTGGCGTCGGGGCGGTCCCGGCGTGCGGGGGAGCGGGTCTGCCATGCCGGGAGCGGGTGTTGCCTGTAGAATCGAAGGGTCCGTGTGCAGCGCTCACGCGATCCGCACGAGAGACAGTCTAGGCGCGCAGCCAGCGCCTTCGAGCGGGCCCACCAGCGACGAACCTGGGACTTCGACCGAAGTCCGGAATGTCGGGGCGGATGACACCGTTGAGGCCCGAGAAGGAGAGTGATCACCATGTCCGATGTCCTCATCGACCGACCAGAGCTCGAGAGCCTGGGGCAATACGAGTTCGGCTGGCACGACACCGACGCCGCGGGCGCCGTCGCGCAGCGCGGCATCAACGAGGACGTCGTGCGCGGCATCTCCGCGTTGAAGTCCGAGCCCGAGTGGATGCTGAAGACCCGTCTGAAGGGGTACCAGCTCTTCGGAAAGAAGCCGATGCCCACCTGGGGCGCCGACCTCAGCGACATCGACTTCGACAACATCAAGTACTTCGTGCGCTCGACCGAGAAGCAGGCGCAGTCGTGGGAGGACCTCCCGGAGGAGATCCGCAACACCTACGAGAAGCTCGGCATCCCCGAGGCGGAGCGCCAGCGTCTCGTCGCCGGCGTCGCCGCGCAGTACGAGTCCGAGGTCGTGTACCACCAGATCCGTGAGGACCTGGAGCAGCAGGGCGTCATCTTCATGGACACCGACACGGCCCTGCGCGAGCACCCCGAGTTCTTCGAGGAGTACTTCGGCACCGTCATCCCGGCCGGTGACAACAAGTTCGCCGCGCTGAACACCGCGGTGTGGTCGGGCGGTTCGTTCGTGTACGTCCCGAAGGGCGTGCACGTCGAGATCCCGCTGCAGGCGTACTTCCGCATCAACACCGAGAACATGGGTCAGTTCGAGCGGACCCTGATCATCGCCGACGAAGACAGCTACGTGCACTACATCGAGGGCTGCACGGCCCCGATCTACAAGTCCGACTCGCTGCACTCGGCCGTCGTCGAGATCATCGTGAAGAAGAACGCCCGCGTGCGCTACACGACGATCCAGAACTGGTCGAACAACGTCTACAACCTCGTCACCAAGCGCGCCGTCGCCCACGAGGGCGCGACCATGGAGTGGGTCGACGGCAACATCGGCTCCAAGGTGACGATGAAGTACCCCTCCATCTACCTGATGGGCGAGCACGCCAAGGGCGAGACGCTCTCGGTCGCCTTCGCCGGTCCCGGTCAGCACCAGGACGCCGGCGCGAAGATGATCCACATGGCGCCGTACACGCAGTCGTCGATCGTCTCGAAGTCGATCGCCCGCGGCGGCGGTCGCGCCGGCTACCGCGGCGAGGTCCGCGTCGACGCCAACGCGCACCACTCCGCGAACACGGTGCGCTGCGACGCCCTGCTGGTCGACACGATCTCGCGCAGCGACACGTACCCCGCGATCGACATCCGTGTCGACGACGTGCAGCTCGGCCACGAGGCCACGGTCTCGAAGGTCAGCGAGGAGCAGCTCTTCTACCTGCAGTCGCGTGGCCTCCCCGAAGACGAGGCCATGGCGATGATCGTGCGCGGCTTCATCGAGCCGATCGCCCGCGAGCTCCCGATGGAGTACGCGCTCGAACTCAACAAGCTCATCGAGATGGGCATGGAAGGCAGTGTTGGTTAAGTGACGACTGCGACCGAAACCCCCGCAGCCGCCGAGGGTCACATCGACCCGGCAGCCCTCGTGGCATCCGTCGTTCCGGTGCAGACGCGCTCGGAGCGGAAGACCTCGTTCGACCCGGCCGACTTCGGCACCCCCACGGGGCGCGAGGTCAACTGGAAGCTCAGCCCGATCGACCGGCTCGCGCCGCTCTTCGTCGATGAGGCCGGTCCCACCGGCGTCATGACCGTCGACGTCGAGGCGCCCGCCGCTGTCGAGCAGCTGCGTCTCGCGGCCGGCGACGCGCCGCGCGGGGAGCACTTCCGTCCGGAGGACCTGCCCGCCGCCCTCGCCTGGACGCACGAGGCCGAGGCTCCGCTGCTGCGCATCCCCGCGAACGTGGAGCTCGACGAGCCCGTCGTCGTGCGCCTCACCGGCACGGGTGGCCTCGCGCACGCCCACGTCGTGATCGAGGCGCAGCCGAACTCGCGCGGCACCGTGGTGCTGCGTCACGAGGGCTCGGCGAACCACGCGCAGAACGTCGAGATCATCGTCCGCGACGGGGCCGAGTTGACCGTCGTGTCGGTGCAGCGCTGGAACGACGACACCGTGCACGCGGCCTCGCACCAGGCCCGCGTCGACCGCGACGCCAAGCTCACGCACGTCGTGGTGAGCTTCGGCGGCGGCGTCGTGCGGGTCAACCCCTCCGTGGAGCTCTCGGGTCCGGGGGCCGAGGGGCGCCTGTACGGCCTGTCGTTCTCCGACGCCGGCCAGCACCTCGAGTCGCAGGTGTACCTGCACCACAAGGGACCCCACACGGTCGGCGACGTGCTCTACAAGGGCGCCCTGCAGGGCGAGAGCGCCCGGAGCGTGTGGATCGGCGACGTGCTCATCGGACCGGATGCCACCGGCACCGACTCCTACGAGGCCAACCGTAACCTCGTGCTCACCGACGGCGCGCGCGCCGACTCGATCCCGAACCTCGAGATCGAGACCGGCGACATCCAGGGCGCGGGTCACGCCAGCGCCACGGGTCGCTTCGACGACGAGCAGCTGTTCTACCTGCAGGCCCGCGGCATCGCCGAAGACGAGGCGCGCCGCCTGGTCGTGCTCGGCTTCCTCAGCGAGATCGTGCAGCGCATCGGCATCCCCGAGCTCGAGACCGAGCTCATCGAGGCCATCGAGCACGAGCTGGCCGAGGGGGCTGCCGCGTGAGCGCGACCCGCGCCTGCGCGCTGAGCGAACTCGTCCAGGACGAGGCCCGTCGCGTCGAGATCGACGGCGTCGCGATCGCCGTCGTGCTCGACGGCAACGGTGACGTGCACGCCATCGGCGACGTCTGCACGCACGGCGACATCTCGCTCTCCGACGGTTTCGTCGAGGGCGAGACGCTCGAGTGCTGGGCCCACGGCTCGGCGTTCTCGCTGAAGACCGGCCGCCCGTTGAACCTCCCGGCCTACGAGCCGGTCCCCGTGTTCGAGGTCGTGATCGACGGAGACGACGTGCTCATCGATCCGTCCGTCACCAAGGCGACGGCCTGAGCCGCGCCCGACCCGAGACTTTACGAGTAAGGAATCACCCCCATGTCTGTCCTCGAGATCCGCGACCTCCACGTGACGGTCGAGACGGAGAACGGTACGACCCCGATCCTCAACGGCGTGACGCTGACCATGCGCACCGGTGAGACCCACGCCATCATGGGCCCCAACGGCTCCGGCAAGTCGACCCTGGCGTACACGATCGCCGGTCACCCCAAGTACACCGTCACGAGCGGCTCCATCACCCTCGACGGTGAGGACGTTCTCGAGATGAGCGTCGACGAGCGCGCCCGCGCCGGTCTCTTCCTGGCGATGCAGTACCCGGTCGAGATCCCGGGCGTGACGGTCACCAACTTCCTGCGCACGGCCAAGACGGCCATCGACGGCGAGGCGCCGGCGATCCGCAGCTGGACCAAGGACGTCAAGGGCGCCATGGAGAACCTGCGCATGGACGCGAAGTTCGCGTCGCGCAACGTCAACGAGGGCTTCTCGGGCGGCGAGAAGAAGCGCCACGAGATCCTCCAGCTCGAGCTGCTCAAGCCGAAGATCGCCGTGCTCGACGAGACCGACTCCGGTCTCGACGTCGACGCGCTGAAGATCGTGTCGGAGGGCGTGAACCGCGCGAAGGAGCAGACCGACCTCGGTGTGCTGCTCATCACGCACTACACGCGCATCCTGCGCTACATCCGCCCCGACTTCGTGCACGTCGTGGTCAAGGGCCGCATCGTCGAAGAGGGCGGCCCCGAGCTCGCCGACCGACTCGAGGAAGAGGGCTACGACCGCTTCCTCGAGGCCGGTACGCCGATCGACGCGTAAGATCGTTACATGACCGCAACGCTCGCTCCCGAGAAGTACGACGAGGTCACCGAGGCCCTGAAAGACGTCATGGACCCCGAACTGGGGATCAACGTCGTCGACCTCGGCCTCATCTACGACCTCGCGTGGGACGACGAGAACGACGCGCTCGTCATCCACATGACCCTGACCTCGGCCGGGTGCCCCCTGACCGACGTCCTCGAAGAGCAGACGGCTCAGGCCCTCGACAACGTCGTGGATCGCTTCCGCATCAATTGGGTGTGGATGCCGCCGTGGGGCCCCGAGCGGATCACCGACGATGGCCGCGACATGATGCGCGCCCTCGGCTTCGCGATCTGACGCCCGCTGCACGAACGCCCGCCCCTCCGGGGGCGGGCGTTCGTCGTTCGCGGCAGTCGAGGGACGTCGAGAGCGCGGCATCCGCGGTCGTCCCGGGCGGCGTCGCGTTGCGAAACGACAACACTGCCCCGCGGGCCGTTGCCGTCCGTGTCCCCGGCGAGCACACTTCGCGCATGAGAACGCGCGCACCCCGCATCGCCGCGGTCGTCGTCCCCGTGCTGCTGCTCCCGGCGGTGGCATCCGGATGCACCGCCGACCCCGTTCCGGCGGTAGAGACGACCTCCGCCCCCGTCGCCGCGGACCCTCGCGTCGACGCTCTGGTTCACGTGACGGATGCCACCGTGGCGGCCGCCGTGGCCGACATCGACGCCTCCGTGAAAGCGGCGATGGACGCGACCGGGACTCCCGGTGTCGCGGTCGCCGTCGTCCACGGGGGAGAGACCGTGTTCGCCCGCGGATACGGCGTGCGCAACCTCGACACCGGGGAGCCGGTCGACGAGGACACGGTGTTCGCGATGGCATCCGTGTCGAAGTCCGTCGGCGCGACGGTGATCGCGCGCGCGATCGACGAGGGCGTGGTCACGTGGGACACGCCCGTGCAGGAGAACCTGCCCTCCTTCGCGCTGTCGGACCCGTGGGTGTCGGCGAACCTCACGATCGGCGATCTGTACGCGCACCGGTCCGGGCTGTTCGAGCACGCGGGCGACGAGCTGGAGGAGATCGGCTACGACCGCGCCGCGGTGCTGGAGCGGCTGCGGCTCGTCCCGCTCGAGGGGTTCCGCCGCACCTACGCCTACGGCAACTTCGACATCACCGCCGCGGCCGAGTCGGTCGCCGCCGCGGCCGGTGAGGACTGGGCCGACCTCTCCGAGCGGTGGCTCTACGCGCCCCTCGGCATGACCTCCACCTCGTCGCGGTTCTCGGATCTCGAGGCGCGCGAGAACCGCGCCCTGGGGCACCAGCGGGTGGACGGCGCGTGGGTCGTGAGTCCCGAGCCGCGCCGGCCCGACGCGCAGTCGCCGGCCGGAGGGGTGAGCTCGAGTGTCACCGACATGGCGCGCTGGATGACGATGGTGCTCGCCGCCGGAGCGGGCGACGACGCATTCGTCAGCCGAGAGGCGCTGCTGCCCGCCGTCACCCCGCAGATCATGACGGGGCGGGACCCGGCCGTGTCGACGATGAGCCAGAGGGCGGGTTTCTACGGGTACGGCTTCAACGTCACGACGACCGCGGGCGGTCTCGTCGACGTCAACCACTCGGGTGCGTTCCGGCTCGGCACCGGCACGACGGTGAAGATGCTGCCCGCGGCCGACCTCGGGATCGTGGTGCTCTCGAATGGCGAGGCCAACGGCGTCGCGGAGGGCATCGCGGGTCGCTTCGCCGACATCGCGCAGTACGGCGCGCAGCGTCAGGACTGGCTCGGGCTGTACACCGGGATCTTCGCGGACATGGCCGCGCCGCTGGGGACCCTCGCCGGGAAGGACCGCCCCGCGGATGCGACGCCCCCGGCCGCGCTGGACCGGTACGCGGGCGTCTACCGGAACGACTACTTCGGCGACGCCACGGTGAGCGTCGTCGACGGCGCGCTGCAGCTGGCGCTGGGCCCGACCGGGCGATGGACGCTGAGCCCCTGGGACGGCGACGTGTTCACGTTCGCCCCCACGGGGGAGAACGCCACCGAGGGAACGGTCTCGCGAGCGACGTTCGGCTCCGACGGCTCGCTCGTGCTCGAGTACTTCGACCAGCATCGGATGGGGACGTTCCGGCGGTGAATCGCGCATGACGCAGGGTGTCGAGGGACCGCGAGGCGCCGGCGCGCCTTCGGTAGCCTCGATGACATGAGCGTCACCCCCCTGAAGGCCCTGCCCCTGGACCTCCTCCGCCAGCGCTCCAGCACGAAGTGGCGCTCGTACGGCGACGACGTCATCCCCATGTTCGTCGCCGAGACCGACTTCCCCCTCGCGCCCGCGATCACCGCGGCGCTGCAGCGCGCGGTCGAGATCGGCGACACCGGATACACCCCGCCGCGTCCGGGCATCGATCTCGACTTCGCCGCTTACGCCGACCGGCGGTGGGGCTGGACGATCGACCCGTCGCGCGTGCGGTGGACGGGTGATGTCATGATGGGCGTCGTCGAGGTGCTCCGCGCCGTGACCGTCCCGGGCGATCGCGTGGTGGTGACGCCCCCGGTCTATCCGCCGTTCTACGACACGGTGGAGGAGGCCGGCGCGGTCGTCGAGCGCGTGCCGCTGGTCGACGACGGGGACCGGTGGAGCCTCGACCTCGACGGGATCGAGAGGGCCCTGGCATCCGGGGCCCGTGCGGTGCTGCTGTGCAATCCGCACAATCCGACCGGAACGGTGCACACGCGCGACAGCCTCGCCGCCCTCGCCCGCCTCGCGGCGCGCTACGGCGCGAGCGTGGTGAGCGACGAGATCCACGCCCCCCTCACGCACGCTCCCGCGGTGTTCACGCCCTTCCTGGATGCCGGCCCTGAGGCCGCCGCGGTCGGCTACGCCGTGACGAGCGCGAGCAAGACCTACAACCTCGCGGGGCTGAAGTGCGCGGTGATCGTGACCGGGGCGGAGGAGACGGCCCAGGTCGTGCGCTCGCTGCCCTGGGAGGTGGAGTGGCGCGCGGGCCTGTTCGGAGTGATCGCCAACCGCGCGGCCTTCGCCGCGGAGAGCGACCCGTGGCTCGCGTCGCTGCTGGCGGCGCTGGACGAGAACCGACGGCTGCTCGCCGACCTGCTGGCCGAGCACCTTCCGCGTGCGCGCTACCGGATGCCGGACGCGGGCTTCCTCGCGTGGGTCGACGTGTCGGCCTACGGGTGGGGCGACAATCCGGCCCCGTTCATCCGCCGCGAGGCGCACGTCGCGCTGCATCACGGTCCGTTGTTCGGCACGGAGGGCATCGGTCACGTGCGCATCAACGTCGGGTGCGCGCCCGAGGTGCTGCGCGACGCGGTGGAGCGCATCGGGAGACTGGCTTCCGGGGCTTGAGGCCCCGAACGACGCGGGTCACAGGGGACGATCGGCGTGTCGTGACCGTCGGGGTCGTGACTTTCGTCCCGTGACCGGCGTGCCGTGACGGTGTTCCCTGACCGGCGCGCCGTGACCGGGTGTTCGTCCACGCGCGAGGTTTCGCGCGGCGCTCGCCTGGCATCCGAGGATAGGTAAGGATATCCTTAGCGAGTGAAGACCGCCACGCGCCCCGCCTACCGTCCGTACGTCGCCGTGGTGAAGAGGGCCCGCCGCCTGTCGCCGCACTTCGCCCGCATCACGTTCACCTGCCCCGACTTCGCCGTGTTCGGCACGGACCGGCGCGACCAGCGCGTGAAGCTCGTGCTCCCCGGCTCCGACGGCCGCCTGTGCGACATCGGGCAGGACGACCCCGCGGCGATCGACGGCGGCGAGTGGTACACGCGCTGGCGCGACCTTCCGGAGGCGGAGCGGATGCCGTTCCGCACCTACACCGTGCGACGGATCGACCCCGAGGCGCTCGAGCTCGACATCGATTTCGTGCTGCACCACGACGCCGGTCCCGCGGGGACGTGGGCGGAGACGGCGGCGGAGGGGGAGAGCATCCTCGTGGTCGGCCCCGACGCGCGCAGCGAGGACTCGGCGCAGGGCATCGACTTCCACCCCGGAACGGCGCAGCGCCTGCTGCTCGTGGGCGACGAGACGGCCGCCCCGGCGATCTGCGCGATCCTCGAGGGCCTGGGTTCCGGCTTCGTCGTCGACGCCTTCGTCGAGGTGCCCACGATCGACGACGCCCTCGCGCTCGCGCCCGGGACGCTGCCCGTCACCTGGATCGCCCGCGACGACCGCCCCCACGGCGAGGCGCTGATCGACGCGGTCGAGGCGTGGACCGCGGCATCCGGGGCCGTCCTCTCGCGTGCCGCGGCGCCCCGCCCCCAGGTGCTCGAGGACATCGACCTCGACGTCGACCTGCTCTGGGACAGCCCCGCCGATTCGGAGGGCGAGTTCTACGCCTGGATCGCGGGGGAGTCGCAGACGGTCAAGACGCTGCGCCGACTGCTCGTACAGGGGCACGGCGTCGACCGCAAGCGCGTCGCGTTCATGGGCTACTGGCGCGAGGGCCAGGTCGAGCGCACCGCCTGACGCGGCGCCGAGGGGATCGGGTCGGGCGCGCCGAGCGTGCGACCCGAGGCGCGGAGCGCCCGGTTTGCGCGTGTCGAACGTGGGCGTGCGCAACACCCGGTCCCGCGTGCCGGACCTGCGCGTCCGCGCGTACCCTCCGCGCCGAACCCCCTCAGCGAGCCGTCGCCGGCTCGTCGACGACCGTGTGGTGCCGACCGATCGGCACGATCATCGGCCGGCCCGTGAGCGGATCCGCGACGACGCGGCTGCGCAAGCCGAAGACCTCCTCGACCGTCTCCTCGGTCAGCACCTCGGCCGGGTCGCCCGCGGCGACGATGCGGCCCTCCGCCATCGCGACGAGGTGGTCGGCGTAGCGCGCCGCGAGATTGAGGTCGTGCAGCACCATCGCCACGGTCGTGCCGCGCTCGCGATTGAGGTCGGTGAGCAGGTCGAGCACGTCGATCTGGTGGCTGATGTCGAGGAACGTCGTGGGCTCGTCGAGCAGCAGGACGTCGGTCTCCTGCGCGAGGGCCATCGCGATCCACACGCGCTGACGCTGACCACCGCTGAGCTGGTCGACGTGACGGTCGGCGAGGTGGGCCGTGTCGGTCGCGTCGAGCGCGCGCGCCACGGCGTCGTCGTCGGTGCGCGTCCACCGCGAGAGCGCGCCCTGGTGCGGGTGCCGACCGCGGCTGACGAGGTCGGACACCGCGATGCCGTCGGGGGCGACGGGGGACTGGGGGAGGAGCCCGAGCACGCGCGCGACCTGCTTCGTCGGCATCCGGTGGATCGCCTTGCCGTCGAGCAGCACCTGTCCGGTGGTGGGGGAGAGCAGACGCGCCATGGCCTTGAGCAGCGTCGACTTGCCGCACGCGTTCGCGCCGACGATCGCGGTGACCTTGCCCGGGGGCAGGGAGAGATCGAGGGAGTCGACGATCGTCCGGTCTCCGTAGCCGAGGGTGACGCCCTCGGCGGTCAGGCTGCGCTCAAGAGTCATCGTGTCGTTCCTTCGAGGCGGGTGGCGGCGGATGCCGAGGCGGCTAGCGTCATGGCGGCTCGCGTCATAGCGAGGTTCCTTCGGATCGGCTGCTGCGGATGAGCAGGAAGATGAGGTAGGGCGCGCCGAGCACGCCGGTGATCACACCGACGGGCAGGCGCGTGCCGAAGGCGTACTGGGCGACGTAGTCGGCCACCAGCACGAGCAGGGCGCCGACGAGGCCGGCGGGGAGGATCGGCGAACCGACGGGTCCGAGCAGGCGCACCGCGATGGGCCCGGCCAGGAACGACACGAACGCGATCGGGCCCGCCGCCGCCGTGCCGAAGGCGAGGAGACCGACGGCGGCGACGATGAGCAGCAGGCGGCTGCGCTCGACGGGGAGGCCGATCGCCGCGGCGGTGTCGTCGCCCATCCGCAGGATCTCGAGGCGCCCCGACAGGACGAGCAGCACCGGCCCGAGCACGAGTACGGCGAACAGCACCGGGAGCGCGCGATCCCACGTCGCGTCGTTGAGGTTGCCGGTGATCCACCGCATCGCGGCCGGGAGGTCGTACTGCGCGGCGCGCGCCACGACGTACGACACCACCGCCTGGCACATCGCGGCGACGCCGATGCCGACGAGGATGAGCCGGGCGCCGGAGCTGCCGTCGCGGTACGACAGCAGGTAGATCGCGAGGGCGGCGATCAGGGCCGCCGCCATCGCGAGGAACGACACCGCGGTCTCGCCCCAGCCCAGCACGACGATGCCGATCACCGCGGCGGCGCTCGCACCCGTGTTGATGCCGATGACGTCGGGGCTCGCGAGGGCGTTGCGCAGCATGGTCTGGAACACGACACCGCCCATGCCGAAGCACAGTCCCGTCAGCAGAGCGGTCATCGCGCGCGGCAGGCGCAGCTCGCCGACCGTGAACGACGCGCCCGCGACGCGCTGGCCGGTCAGTACGCCCCACACCTCGGCGGGCGTGTAGAAGGTCTGGCCGAGCATGAGGCTCAGCACGAACGCCACGACGACGAGTGCGGCGAGCGTGCCGGTGACGGCCACCCAGCGGCGGCGGCGGCGACGTCGGCCGGAGACGACGGATGCCAGGGTGTCGGGCGCGGCGGACGCGAGGGCGCCGGGGCGGGTCAGGGACGTGGTCACAGGGCCCTCATCTTCTGGCGGCGGACGAGGGCGATGAAGAAGGGGGCGCCGATGAGCGCGGTGACGATGCCGACCTCGATCTCCTCGGGGCGGGCGACGACGCGACCGACGACGTCGGCGAGGGTGAGCAGGGTCGCGCCTCCCAGGGCCGAGACGGGCAGCAGCCAGCGGTGGTCGACGCCCACGATGAGGCGCAGCATGTGCGGGACGACGAGTCCCACGAAGCCGATGGGGCCAGCGACGGCGGTCGCGGCGCCGCACAGGACGACGGCGCCGGCGGTGGCGATGAGGCGGGCGGTGCGCACGCGGGCGCCGAGGCCCGCGGCGAGCTCGTCGCCCAGCGCGAGGGTGTTCAGCGCCGGCGCGCTCGCGAGGCACACGATCAGACCGACGATCAGGAACGGCAGCACCTGGCCGATGGTCTCGACCGTGGCGCCTCCGACGCCGCCGATCTGCCAGAAGCGGAAGACGTTCATCACCTCGGTGCGGGGCAGCAGGATCGCGCTGGTGAGAGAACTGAACGCCACCGCGGTGACCGCTCCGGCCAGCGCGAGGCGGAGAGGGGTCGCCCCGCCGCGGCCCAGCGAACCGATCGCGTAGACGAGCACGGCCGCGGCGCCGGCGCCGGCCATGCCGACCCAGATATAGGTGGAGGGCGAGCTGAGGCCGAAGAACGCGATGCCGGTGACGATGGCCAGTCCCGCGCCCCCGTTGATCCCGAGGATCTGGGGGTCGGCGAGCGGATTGCGCGTCGCCCCCTGCAGCACGGCGCCGGAGACGGCGAGAGCGGCTCCCACGAGGATCGCGAGGACCGTGCGCGGGATGCGCTTGGCGACGGCGGCGGCCGAGGTGGAGTCCGTGGAGCCGGCGAGGCCCGCCCAGACGTCGGCGGCCGTGACATCGCGCGCACCGAAGGTGACCGACAGCACCGCCGCGGCGACGAGCAGCGCGACGAGGACCGTCACGCCGACGACGCGTCGCCGCCCCCAGCGACGCGCGGGGGCGGCGCCGGGGGCGGTGACGGTCGGTGCGTGAGCGGTCATCGCGTCGAGGGACGGAGGCCGTGCATCAGGACGTGGCCTTGGCGGCGGCGGCCCCCACGAGGGCGATGTAGTCGTCGCCGTAGGAGGTGCCGATCGACAGCGGGCTGGGGTTGCCGGCCGCGGCCATCGTGGTGTCGTCGGGCAGGAACGCGACCGCTCCCTGGGCGATGGCCGGGATGCGCGACCACAGCGGGTCGGCCTGCAGCTGGGCGAGGGTGGCGTCGGTGCCGTATCCGGTGAGCACCTGCACGTCGGAGAAGTTCTCGATGTTCTCGGTGCTCTCGGTGAACCAGAACGTGTCTCCCGCGGCGCTGGAGGTCTCGACCGCCGACGACGGCGTCATCCCGAGCTCGGTGAGGTAGGTCGCGCGGGGGTCCTTCGTCGAGTAGTAGCCGACCGTGCTGAGGTCGGTCGGGTCGATGTAGGTGAAGAGCGTCTTCTTGCCGGCGAGTGCGGGGTACTCCGCCGCCGTGTCGGTGACGTGCTTCTCGAGGTCGGAGACGAGGGCCTCGGCTTCGTCCTCGAGGCCGAGGGCCTTGGCATCCGTCAGCGTCATCTGCTGCCACGTGGTGCCCCAGGCGATCTCGGGGTAGGCCACGACGGGCGCGATCTTGCTCAGGGTGTCGTACTGCTCCTGCGTCATGCCGGAGTAGGCGCCGAGGATGACGTCGGGCTTGGCGTCGGCGATGGCCTCGTAGTCGAAGCCGTTCGTCTCGTCCATGAGCACGGGGGTCTCGGCGCCGAGCTCGTCGAGCTTGTCTTTGACCCAGGGCAGCATGCCGTCGCCGTCCTCGTCGCCCCAGGTGACCTTGGGCATGGCCACGGGGACGACGCCGAGAGCGAGCGCAGCCTCCTGGTTGCCCCAGCTGACGGTGACGACGCGCTTCGGCGCGGCGGGGATCGTGGTCTCGCCCAGGGCGTGCTCGATCGTGACGGGGAACCCGGCGTCGTCGGACGCGGCTTGCTCCTCGCCGGGCGCGGCCGAGGTGCCGGCGCAGCCGGTGAGGACGAGGGCGGAACCGACGGCGAGGGCCGCCAGAGCGCGGAATCGGGACACGAAGAGCCTCCTGCGTGTTAGGTAAGGATAGGCTTAGTTTAGGTCAGGCTCCGGGTGAGAACGCAAACCCGGATGCCGATGAACCGGGCGATCGTCTCGACGCCGAGGTACCGGCATCCGATGTCTCCTCCGTCGGGCGACGGCGGTCGCGCCGAGGCCGCTCGCGGCGCGCCGTATACTGGATGGCTGGCCTCTCTCGGCCTCTCACCCTTCCCCGACTGAACGGACGTTCGCTGTGCTCGCCGTGCACGACCTCGAGATCCGCGTGGGCGCCCGCGTGCTCATGTCCGACGTGGCGTTCCGCGTCTCCGACGGCGACAAGATCGGCCTCGTCGGACGCAACGGAGCCGGAAAGACCACCCTCACCAAGGTGCTCGCCGGCGACCTGCTGCCCTCGAACGGCGGCGTCGACCGCTCCGGCGAACTGGGGTATCTGCCCCAGGATCCGCGATCCGGTGACCCCGAGATGCTCGCGCGTACGCGCATCCTCGATGCCCGCGGGCTGGGCTCGCTCGCCCTCGGCATGCACGAGGCGTCGATGGCGATGGGTGACGACGACGCCGCGGTCGCGGCGAAGGCCATGAAGAAGTACGCGCGCCTCACCGAGCAGTTCGAAGCGGCGGGCGGCTACGCCGCCGAGGCCGAGGCGGCCTCGATCGCGCACAACCTGTCGCTGCCCGACCGCATCCTCGACCAGCCGCTGAAGACCCTCTCGGGTGGTCAGCGGCGCCGCATCGAGCTCGCGCGCATCCTCTTCTCGGACGCGCAGACGATGATCCTCGACGAGCCGACCAACCACCTCGACGCCGACAGCGTCGTGTGGCTGCGCGAGTTCCTCAAGGGCTACAAGGGCGGGCTCATCGTGATCTCGCACGACGTGGAGCTCGTCGGCGAGACGGTGAACCGCGTGTTCTACCTCGACGCCAACCGCCAGGTCATCGACGTCTACAACATGAACTGGAAGAACTACCTGCGCCAGCGGGTGGCCGACGAGGAGCGTCGCAAGAAGGAGCGCGCCAACGTCGAGAAGAAGGCCACGGCGTTGCAGCTGCAGGCCGCGCGCTTCGGCGCGAAGGCCTCGAAGGCCGCGGCCGCGCACCAGATGGTCGCGCGCGCCGAGAAGATGCTGTCGGGCCTCGACGACGTGCGTCAGGACGAGCGCGTCGCCAAGCTCCGGTTCCCGAAGCCCGCGCCCTGCGGCAAGACGCCGCTCATGGCATCCGGTCTGTCGAAGTCGTACGGGTCGCTCGAGATCTTCACCGACGTCGACCTGGCGATCGACCGCGGGTCGCGCGTCGTCATCCTGGGCCTCAACGGTGCCGGCAAGACGACGCTGTTGCGCATCCTCGCGGGCGTCGACCAGCCCGACACCGGCCAGCTCGAGCCGGGTCACGGCCTCAAGATCGGCTACTACGCGCAGGAGCACGAGAACCTCGACGTGAACCGGTCGGTCCTCGAGAACATGATGTCGTCGGCGCCGCACATCACGGCCACCGAGGCGCGCAAGGTGCTCGGTTCGTTCCTGTTCGTCGGAGACGACGTGCTCAAGCCCGCCGGGGTGCTCTCGGGTGGAGAAAAGACCCGTCTGTCGCTCGCGACGCTCGTGGTGTCGTCGGCGAACATGCTGCTGCTCGACGAGCCCACGAACAACCTCGACCCCGCCTCGCGCGAGGAGATCCTCGGCGCGCTCGCGCACTACGAGGGCGCCGTCGTGCTCGTCTCGCACGACGAGGGCGCCGTCGAGGCGCTCAACCCCGAGCGCGTGCTCATCCTCCCCGACGGCGTCGAGGACATCTGGGGTCGCGACTACGCCGACCTGATCACGCTGGCCTGAGCGCGAGGGGCTGAGCGAACGGTCTCGAGCGTGAAAGCGCGGGATCGTCGCTCGCGTGCGCCGGTTGGTGCGCGTCGGTCGGTGCGCGCCGGTCAGTGCGCGTCGGTCAGTGCGCGTCGATCAGTGCGCGTCGAGAAGGGCGTCTTCGTCGTCGGCGTCGCGGTCGCGCGGACGCTTGCGCGCGCGGTGCAGAGCGACCGGGTCGACGCGGCGACGGCCCGATCCGGCCGCGACGGGTTCGGCCGCAACCTCGACCTCAGCGTCAGCGTCAGCGTCAGTGGCGGTGGCGGTGGCGGTGGCATCCGCGTCGTCGTCTTCTTCGGCATCCTCGCGACGGAGCTTGCGCTCGTTGATGATGACGTAGGTGATGAAGCCGAAGCCCATCACGGCGAAGAGGATCCACTGGATCGCGTACGAGAGATAGGGCCCGGGGTCGTTGCTGGGCGGGTCGACCGCGAGGGGCGCCGTCGCCGGCGCGGGGGTCTCCGACATCAGCAGTCCGTAGGCGCCCTGCTCCAGCGGCCCCGTCTGCTCGGCGACGAGGCCCAGGTTGATGGTGGGCACCTGTCCCGCCTCGGCGGTCCGGCCCGAGGTGGGCGCGGCCTCTCCCGGCCGCAGGCGCACCTCGACGACCACCTCTCCGGAGGGGGGAGCGGGGATGTCGTCGGGCTCGGCCTGCTGATTCCCGGGTGGCAGCCAGCCGCGGTCGACGAGGAAGACGCGTCCGTCGTCGAGACGGAAGGGGACCAGCTGCTCGTACGCCGCGGAGCCCCCGTGCGCGCGGTTGCGCACCAGCAGCTGCTCGTCGGCGAGGTACTGCCCCTCGAGGCGCACGGGCCGCCACTCGTCGGAGGGGGTGAGGTCCGCTCCGGGGGAGAGCAGGTCGCCGAGGGGGACGACCGGTGCGTCGTAGTTCTCGGCCACCAGTTGCAGTTGCTCGCTGCGTTCGGCGTTGCGCGAGAACTGCCAGTTCGACAGGAACGCGCACGCGATCGCGAAGACGACGGCGATGCCGACGTAGATCGCCCAGCGTCCGGCGGCGGGCATCTCGCGGGCGCTCACGCGGCCGCCTCCGGCGGTGCGTCCGCGCGCACGGCATCCGCGCGTGACGCGTTCGCGGGCGTCGCACCCGCGCCGTTCGCGTCGCGCACGCTCACTCCACGCCTCGCATCCACGTCAACCAGGGTACGTCGCGTCGGCGCTCAGGCCGATTCGACCGTCAGCGCCGCGACCTCGACGGGGAAGTCGCGAGCCGCGAGGAACTCCCGCAGGTAGGCGACGTGCGCGTCGCACGCGACCCACACCTTGCGGCGGTCGGCGGCGTGGATGCGCGGATTGCGCCACCGCACGGCCCAGACCGCGACGTCGCGGCATCCTGCTCGGGAGCACTCGACGGGGGCGTCGCTCACGAGCGGTCGTCGCGGTCGCGCGCGTCGAGCCGCGGGGTCTCGGCGATGCGGATGACCACCGGGGCATCGGGTCCGGCTGCGGCGGCGGCGGGTGCGGGACGGGGAGCCTCGATCGCCCGCTCGGGGCTGATGGCGGTGGTGTCGGCGGCATCCTGGCCGACGTTGGCGACGATGACCGCGAGGTACGGCAGGAAGATCGCGCCGGCGGCGAAGACGAACGTGTACCAGCCGTAGGGCGTGACGACCGCCATCGCGATGAAGCACGCGATGCGGATCCCCATCATCACCATGTACTTGGCGAAACGGCTGTCGGCGTCCTCCCGGGGAGCCTTGGGGAGCGACGTCGCGGACTGGGCGCGGTTTGTCTTCACAGTGGTCTCAGGGTACGCCCGTCCGGGGGAGGGGCGGCGCGTTCGGCGGACGGTCTTCTCGACGTCATGACAAGCGACATCCCGCCCGCCGTCGCGGTGGCGGGCGGGATGTCGCCGGAGAGGATCAGACGCCGTAGCGGGAGCCGCTCGACCCGGTGGTCACGGCGATGAGGATCGCGATCCCGACGGCGAACAGCAGTCCGAGGCCGAGGCTGATGTAGCCGATCAGCAGGCCGGCGAGTCCCATTCCGCGACCGCGTTCGCCGGTCGCCTTGATCTGCCGAAGGGAGATGTGGCCGGTCACGATGCCCACGATCTGGCCGATCACCGGGATGACGAGCAGACCGATGAGGGATGCCGCGAGCGACACGATCGAGAGGGAGTTCGTGCGCATGGAGGCCATGCCGTATCCGGAGGCCCCGTACGCGCCGCCACCGGAGGCGGGAGCACCGTAGGCCGGGGCGCTGTAGGCCGGGGCGCCGTACGCGGGGGCGTCGGGGGCGGGGGGAGCGCCGTACGCGGGGGCAGCGCCGTACGCGGGGACCTCCTGCGATCCGGTCGTGTCGTACGGCGGCGTCGCGGGCTGCGCCGGGGCGGCCGAGGCAGGCGCGCCGTACGGTGCGAATGACGCGCCGTAGGCGGATGCCGCCGGGGCGCTGTCCGCCGAACCGCGCGCGGCGGCCGCGTCGGTGTGCGCCGCGGAGTCCGATCCGTTCGTCTCGTCGCGAGCGCTCGTCTCGTCGCGAGCGTTCGACTCGTCGCGGGGAGCGAAAGGAGTCTCCGACGGGGACGACGCGGAGAGGGGCGTACCGTTCTCCGTCGTGTCCTCGGGTCGATTCGAGGCGGGGGTGCGGTCGTCGCTCACGGTGTTCCCTTTCGTCGCGCTCGTTCCAGCGTTCCAGCGCCGCTCGTCCCGTGTCAAACCTCGCGGCCGCCGATCGACGGTCGTCCGACCCCCGCTCGGTAGGCTGGGGCGATTCCGTCCCTCGCATCTCAGGAGTTCCGCCATGTCCCAGGACCGCGTCGTCGTCGTCACCGGAGGAAACCGGGGCATCGGCCGTGCCATCGCCGAGCGTTTCGTGGCGGAGGGATGGAAGGTCGCCGTCACCGCCCGCTCGGGTGAGGGCCCCGAGGGCACGCTCACGGTGCGCGCCGACGTGACCGACGCCGCCGCCGTCGACGCGGCGTTCTCGCAGGTCGAGGCGGAGCTCGGTCCGATCGCCGTCGTCGTCGCGAACGCCGGGGTGACCAAAGACACCCTCCTCCTGCGCATGAGCGAGGACGACTTCGACAGCGTGGTCAGCACGAACCTCGGCGGGGCGTTCCGCGTCGTCAAGCGCGCGTCGAAGGGGATGCTGAAGGCCCGCTGGGGCCGCGTCATCCTGATCTCCAGCGTCGTGGGACTCTACGGTTCGGCGGGGCAGATCAACTACGCCGCGTCCAAGAGCGCGCTCGTCGGCTTCGCGCGTTCGCTCACCCGCGAGCTGGGCGGTCGGGGGATCACCGCGAACGTCGTCGCTCCCGGGTTCATCGAGACCGACATGACGGCCGAGCTGCCCGCTGACACGCAGGCGGAATACAAGAAGAACATCCCCGCGGGCCGGTTCGCCTCGTCCGACGAGGTCGCGGGAGTCGTCACCTGGCTCGCCGGTGACGACGCCGCATATATCTCCGGCGCGGTGATCCCCGTCGACGGCGGTCTCGGGATGGGGCACTGACGGGCGGACAGCACGTCCCGGCGGGGTGATTCCCGTGGGCGGTGGTCTCGGGATGGGGCACTGACGGCGAGGCCAGCACGTCTCGGTGTGGTGATTCCCGTGGGCGGCGGCCTCGGCGTGGGGCACTGACGGCGAGGCCAGCACGTCTCGGTGTGGTGATTCCCGTGGGCGGCGGCCTCGGCGTGGGGTACTGACGGCGAGGCCAGCACGTCTAGGCGCGGGGAGCGCTTGCCCGTACAGCGAGTCGCGTCTTGCTCAGACACCCCGCTCCGCCCCTCCCGTCACCTCACGGACGCAGTGAGCCTCTCCGCGAAGCGCTCCGGCTGGGAGAACTGCGGCCAATGGCCGGAGTCGAGGTGCACCACCTCGACGTCGGCGAGACGTTCGAACTCCCGCGCGAAGGCCTCCCACTCGGCGAGCATGCGCGGCAGCGTCTCGGCGTCGAGGCGACCGGACAGGATCGTGACGGGGATGTCGTAGCGCCGATCGTCGGTCAGGGTGATCGGCGAGCTCGGGACGCGTCCGGGTACGTCGACCACCTGCGCGGCGGTGCGGCGACGGGTGGCGTCGTCGATGTCGGAGACGTCGTCGTCGTCGAAGAAGTCCCACCCGGGGAAGTGCACGACGCCGTCGTCGACGGGGAACTCCGAGATCATCGCGCCGGGCGGGGGCACCGCGGTGTCGACGAGCACGACGCGCCGGACGCGCTCGGGGCGGCGATCGGCGGCTCCCCAGACGACGTTGCCGCCGCCGGAATGGCCGACGAGCACCACCGGGGCGTCGAGGCGGTCGATCTCGGCGACGACCGCGTCGACCCAGTCGTCGACGACGAGGTCGCCCGCGGCCGGACCGGGGAGGGTGAGGGGATGCGGGCGGTGGCCCGCGGCGCGCAGGGCCGGGAGTGCGGCATCCCAAGAGGAGGCGTCGAGCCAGAGACCGGGTACGAGGATCACGTCCATGACCGCAGCGTAGAACGCCCCTCCGACATCGTCGAGAGGGCTCCCTGTCGCGCGGGATCGGCGTCGCGGCACGCCGCCGCGCCCGGTGCCGCGCCACGCGATCGCGCCCGGCGTCGCGCCCCGCTCACCGTCGCGCCCGGCGTCGCGCCCCGCTCACCGTCCCGCTTGGCGCCCCGCCACGTCGCCGCCCCCGGCGCCCCGACGAACTCAGCGCGGCAGCAGCGCCACGACCTGTGCCAGGTCGACGTCCCCCACCACGAGATCGGCCTGCCGGCGCACCGCGGGCTTGGCGTTGAACGCGATCCCGAGTCCGGCGACCTTCATCATCTCGAGGTCGTTCGCGCCGTCGCCGATCGCGAAGGTGAGGTACAGGGGAACGCCGAACTCGTCGGCCCACCGGCGCAGCGTGTCGGCCTTGGCCGCGGCATCCACGATCTCGCCGTCGACCTCTCCGGTGAGCGCGCCGTCGCGGACGGCGAGGCGGTTCGCGCGCCAGACGTCGACGCCGAGCGCGGGGGCGACGGTGTCGAGCACCTCGTGGAAGCCGCCCGAGACCACGCCGACCGCGCCGCCGCGCTCGTGCACCGCGGCGACCAGTTCGTCGACGCCCGGGGTCGGTTCGATCCGGGCGATCGCGCGGGCGAAGGCGTCGGTGGAAACCCCGGTGAGGGCGGCGACGCGGGAGCGCAGGCTCGTCGCGAAGTCGACCTCGCCGCGCATGGCCGCCTCGGTGGCGGCGGCCACCTCGGCGCCGCGGCCGGCCTCGTCGGCGAGGAGTTCGATGACCTCGTTGCGGATTAGGGTCGAATCGGCGTCGAGGACGACGAGGAAGCGAGCGGTGTCAGGCACGCGCTCGACCCTAGCGCCTGGCATCCGGGCCCCGCGTCGCCCCGACCGGAGCTCGCGCGAACAGCTCACCGCCGCGCGTGACGGCACTCACGCCATACGCCCACGCCGAGCGCCGCGCGCGGCGGCGTCGCACGGCGTCACGATCGGCGCCCGGGGGCGGGGCCGCCCGTAGGCTGGGAGTTTCCGCCGCCTCCTGAGAAGGGACCCTCCCATGGCCGACGTCGAAAGCTTCACCCTCGACCACACCGCCGTCCTGGCGCCGTACGTCCGCCTGATCGGCACCGAGTCCGGTCCCCGCGGCGACGTGATCTCCAACTTCGACCTGCGGTTGGTGCAGCCCAACGAGCAGGAGATCCCGACCGGCGGCCTCCACACCATCGAGCACCTGCTCGCGAGTCTCGTGCGCGACCGCATCGACGGTCTCATCGACATCTCGCCGTTCGGATGCCGCACCGGCTTCCACGTGATCATGTGGGGCGAGCCCGACGTTGAGGCGCTCGTCACAGCGATCTCCGATTCGCTGCGCGCGATCGCCGAGGACGTCACCTGGGACGACGTGCCCGGCACCGACGCGTTCAGCTGCGGGAACTACCGCGACCACAGCCTGCACAGCGCGCGCGAGTGGTCGAAGGCCGTGCTCGAGAAGGGCATCTCGCGCGACGCGTTCGCGCGCGTCGGCGTCTGATCCCGGATGCCGAACGGGGCGGTGACCATGTCGGTCACCGCCCCGTGGCGTCGGCGGAATCGTCCGTTCAGGCGTGGACGTGCACGTCTTTGCCGACGACGGTGATGCCCGTCTCGGTGACGGTGAATCCGCGCGCGAGGTCGCGTTCGCGGTCGACGCCGATGGTCGCTCCCGGCTCGAGGACGACGTTCTTGTCGAGGATCGCGCGGTGGATGCGCGCTCCCGCACCGACCTGCACGCTGTCGAAGAGCACCGAATCGGTGATCGTCGACCCGCCCCCGGCGAGGGCCCACGGGCCGACGACGCTGCGTTCGAGGTGGGTTCCCGACAGCACCGAGCCGAGCGACACGATCGAGTCGATCGCGTTGCCGATGCGGCCGACCGAGTCGCGCACGAACTTCGCCGGCGGGGCGTTGAACGTCTGCGAGTAGATCGGCCAGTCGTTGTTGTAGAGGTTGAACACGGGCAGGGTCGAGATCAGGTCCATGTGCGCGTCGTAGAACGACTCGATCGTGCCCACGTCGCGCCAGTACGACTGGTCGCGGGGCGTCGAGCCCGGCACGTCGTTGCGGTTGAAGTCGTAGACGGCCGCTTCTCCGCGGTTGACGAAGTACGGCACGATGTCGCCGCCCATGTCGTGCGCCGAGGTGGGCAGTTCGCCGTCGTGGGTGACGGCGTCGACCAGCGCGTCGGCGTCGAAGATGTAGTTGCCCATCGACGCCAGCACCTCGTGCGGGGCGTCGGCGAGACCGGTGGGGTTCTGCGGCTTCTCGAGGAACTCGCGGATCTTCGTCGGGTCGCTCGGGTCGGTGTCGATGACGCCGAACTGGTTCGCGAGCGAGATCGGCTGACGGATGCCGGCGACCGTGGCCCGCGCGTCGGAGGCGATGTGGGCGTCGAGCATCTGCTTGAAGTCCATGCGGTACACGTGGTCGGCACCGATGACGACGACGATGTCGGGCTTCTCGTCGCGGATCAGGTTCATCGACTGCAGGATCGCGTCGGCCGAGCCGGAGAACCAGCGCTTGCCGAGACGCTGCTGGGCGGGGACGGATGCCACGTACGCGCCGAGCATGGGCGACATGCGCCACGTCTGCGAGATGTGGCGGTCGAGGCTGTGCGACTTGTACTGCGTCAGCACGACGAGCTGGCGCAGGCCCGAATTGATGAGATTCGAGATCGCGAAGTCGATGAGGCGGTACTGGCCGCCGAAGGGGACGGCGGGTTTGGCGCGATCCGCCGTCAGGGGCATGAGTCGCTTTCCCTCGCCGCCGGCGAGGATGATTCCGAAGACCTTCGGCGCTGCAGGCATGGCACCACCCTAGGGGTCCGAGGGGGATGCGGAAACACGTCGTCGGCGCGCCCTTCGCTGTACTACCGTTCGTCTCATGCGCGTCGACATCGTGACCAAGGAGTACCCGCCGGAGATCTACGGGGGAGCCGGAGTCCACGCCACCGAACTCGTCAAGGCGCTGCGGGCCGAGGGCACCGAGGTGCAGGTGCGCGCGTTCGGTGCGCAGCGCGACGAGGCGGACACCACGTCGTACGGCGTGCCCGTCGAACTGGGCTCCGCCAACGGTGCGATCCAGACGCTCGGCACCGACCTCGAGATCGTCTCCGACGTCGCGGGCGCCGACGTCGTGCACTCCCACACCTGGTACGCGAACTTCGCCGGGCACCTGGCATCCCTCCTCCACGGCATCCCGCACATCGTCACCGCGCACAGCCTGGAGCCGCTGCGGCCCTGGAAGGCCGAGCAGCTCGGCGGCGGCTACGCGGTGTCGAGCTTCATCGAGAAGACGGCCTACGAGGGAGCCGCGGCCGTCGTCGCGGTGAGCGAGGGCATGCGTCAGGACATCCTGCGCAGCTACCCGTCGCTGGATCCCGCGAAGGTGCGCGTGATCTACAACGGCATCGACACCGGGTCGTGGCATCCGGTGTCGGATGAAGCGTTCCTGCGCGCGCAGGGCATCGATCCCGCGCGGCCGTCGGTCGTGTTCGTCGGACGCATCACGCGGCAGAAGGGGCTGCCGTACCTGCTGCGCGCGGCGGAGCAGCTGCCGCCCGAGGTGCAGCTGATCCTGTGCGCCGGTGCGCCCGACACGCCCCAGATCATGGCGGAGGTGCAGGAGCTCGTGCGGGGGCTCCAGGCCACCCGGGACGGCGTCGTGTGGATCGAGCGACTGCTTCCGCGCGACGAGCTGTGCGCGATCCTGACCGCCGCGACGACGTTCGTGTGCCCCTCGGTGTACGAGCCTCTCGGGATCGTGAACCTCGAGGCGATGGCCTGTGGCGCGGCGGTCGTCGGCACCGCGACCGGGGGCATCCCCGAGGTCGTCGTCGACGGCGTGACGGGGCGGCTCGTGCCGATCGAGCAGGTGCAGGACGGCACCGGGACGCCCGTGGATCCCGACCGTTTCGTCGACGATCTCGCCCGCGTGCTCACGGAGGTCGTGACGGATGCCGAGACGGCTCGCGCGTACGGCGAGGCCGGGCGTCAGCGCGCCGTCGACGCGTTCAGCTGGAGCGCGATCGCGCAGGAGACGTCGGCGCTGTACGCCGAGGTCGCGGGGGCGGCGCGGTAGCAGCTCCGGGCGGGCGGCGCGGGTTTCGCGTCGAGGTCGCGGGGACGCCGGTATCGCGGCCCGTGGAGACTTCGCGCCGAGAGAGCAGGAACGCCGCGACAGCCCTGGGGGCGGGCCGTGTGGCATCCGGGTCGAACCGCCGCGCCCGTTAGGCTAGCCACATGCCTCAGGTGCTCGAGTTCTCCGACGTCGTCGTCCGCCGGAACGCGCGGGACATCGTGTCCCACCTCGACTGGACGGTGTCGGACGACGAGCGGTGGGTGGTGCTCGGCCCGAACGGTGCCGGCAAGACCACCGTGCTGCAGCTCGCCGACACCCTGCTGCACCCCACGTCCGGGGCGGTGACGATCCTCGGCGAGCGGCTGGGACGCACGGACGTGTTCGAACTGCGTCCGCGCATCGGGTTCGCGTCGTCGGCGATGGCTCGTCGTGTGCCGCCGGAGGAGACCGTGCTCGACGTCGTCCTGACGGCCGCCTACTCGGTGGTCGGGCGCTGGCGCGAGGACTACGACGACATCGACGAGCGCCGCGCGCTGCGGGTGCTGGCCGAGTGGAAGCTCGACCACCTCGCCGACCGCACGTTCGGCACGCTCAGCGACGGCGAGCAGAAGCGGGTGCAGATCGCCCGCGCCGTGATGACCGACCCCGAGCTGCTGCTCCTCGACGAGCCGACGGCGAGCCTCGACCTCGGAGCCCGCGAGGAGCTGTTGTCGCTGCTGTCGGGTTACGCGCAGGCGCCGACGACCCCCGCGATGGTGATGGTGACGCACCACGTCGAGGAGATCCCCGTCGGGTTCACGCACGTGCTGCTGCTGCGGGACGGCGAGGTCGTGGCATCCGGACCCCTGAGCGAGGCGCTCACGGCCGAGAACCTCTCGGCCACCTTCGGGCTCGACATCACCCTCACGCAGGAGGCGGGGCGGTACGCCGCTCGCGCGGTCTGAGCCGAGGGGGCGGGTTGTTCCGCCCACGTCGGGTCGGGGGTGAGCCGTTCGGGGTGACGCCTCGAGGTTTGGCTCTGGCTCTGGCTCTGGCTCTGGCTTCGGCTTCGGCTTCGGCTTCGGCTTCGGCTTCGGCTTCGGCTTCGGCTTCGGCTTCGGCTCGAGCCTGGTAGACTCTTCCGTTGGTGCCTCCGGCGCCGCAGACTTTGACGTCCTGGCAGAATCCAGGGCACCACTTCTCAAAGGACCTCCCATGCAGACTGACATCCACCCCACGTACAAGGCCGTCGTGTTCCGCGACCTCGGTTCGGGCGACACCTTCCTCACCCGTTCGACCGTCTCGAGCGACAAGACGATCGAGCTCGACGGCGTGGAGTACCCCGTCATCGACGTGGAGATCTCGTCCGCCTCGCACCCCTTCTACACGGGTAAGCAGCGCATCATGGACTCGGCCGGCCGCGTCGAGAAGTTCAACCAGCGCTTCAAGAACTTCGGCGGTCGTTGATCCGCAGCGGTTCCGCTTCGAGAGCCCCTCGCCCTTCGGGACGGGGGGCTCTCGTCTTTTCGTCGAGGATGCGAAGCCTGCCGATCACGCGCTCCGCGGAGGCAGCAGCGGCTTCGGCGGGTAGGTACTGAGGACGAGGGACGTCGTCACGGGGCCGAAGCGTGCCAGGGTATCGACCACCCTCTCCAGCTGCGCGGCGTCGGGGCAATTGACGTCGAAAAGGAGACAGTCCTCCCCGGTGACCCGGACCATCGACGTGACCTCCGGCAGGCGCTCGGCGAGCTCGCGGGCGGGGCCGAGCTGGGCGTGGGTGGTGCGCAGTCTGATGACGGCGTGGATGACGAGCCCCACGGCGGCGGGATCGATGACCGCGCGGTATCCGGCGATCACACCCGCGCGTTCGAGCCGCAGGATGCGGGCGCTCGCGGCAGGTTGCGAGAGTCCGACCCGCCGCCCCACCTCGGCCCCGGTCAGCCGACCGTCATCCTGCAGCAGTTCGAGGATGCGGCGATCGATCGCGTCGAGTGATTCCATCGTGTTCGGCTCCGATCACTTGTACATCGCTTGCGCTCGATGCATCTGGCGAGTGCATCCTCCATTCTCTCGGGAGGGATGCCGCGATTTCGCGCGGTGCACAAGTGAGGGGGTGGTCATCGATGGTCGCATTGGTCATCGTTCCCGGCATCGGGGGCTCGGGGGAGCAGCACTGGCAGACCTGGTGGGAGAGGCGAGGGGATGCCGAGGCCGTGCGGATGGCGCCCCGCTCATGGGATGAGCCCGAGCTCGAGGATTGGGTGGATGCCGTGGATCGAGCTGTCACCCGTCTTGCGGCGTCGGACGATGAGGTCATCCTGGTGGCGCACAGCCTCGGCTGCTGGGCGGCGGCCGAGTGGGAGGCGCGGCCCGCCCGTGCGGCGGTGGCGGGGATGCTGCTCGTTGCACCTCCGGACCCCGCCGGCGAGGCCTTCCCGCGCGCGGCTGCGTCGAGCTTCGTCGGCGTCGAGGTGCGACCGCTTTCGTGCCGGAGCGTGGTCGTCGCCAGTTCCGACGATCCGTACTGCCCGATCGAGGTGGCCGAACGGTTCGCTTCCGGATGGGGAAGCGCCTTCCGTGACGCCGGCGGGTTCGGGCACCTCAACACCGCGAGTGGCCTGGGCGAGTGGGAGTGGGGGAAGGCGGTTCTCGCGGACCTCGTTCGGACTTCGGGGGCGTGTACCGGTCAGCGCGCGGCGCCCGGCGTCTCGAGTGACCCGAGGCGCCGGTGGGGGCCGAGCCCGTCGCGGTGATCGGCCCACATCCGTTGCTGCTCGCGCGTCTCGGCGATGACCCCCGCGTCCAGGTCGGCGAAGGCCAGGTGTTCGCCTTCGCCGACGGCGGCGATGCGTCGGCCGACGGGATCGAAGACGGCTGAACCGCCGATGAACGCGTGGGGCGCGCCGATGAGGCCGCTGAACGCGACGTACATGCCGTTGTCGAGAGCGCGAGCGGCGTAGTGGAGGTCTCGACGGTGTCCGCCCCCGGGGAAGTACGCGCCGCTGTTGAGGTAGACGTCCGCCCCGGCTCCGACCGCGGCGGCCGCGTGCTCGGGGAAGTTCGCGTCGTAGCAGACGGAGAGCGCGAAGCGGAGGCCGTCGAGGACGAACGATGCGCCGTGGTCGCCGGGGGTGAAGAGGGTGCGCTCGCTGTCATGAAGGTGTTGCTTGTCGTAGGCGGCGAGCGGTTCGCGGCCGGGGGCGAAGATCACGTCGCTGAGGAAACGGCATCCCGCCCGCTGCATGGCGGTGTTGACGACGGCGGTGACACCGGTGCGGTCGACGGCATCCTGCACGGCGGTCCACCACCCGCCGGGGGTGAGCGCGGGTAGTGGCTCGGCGAAAGCACGCTCGTCATACCCCGTGACGGCGGCCTCGGGGAAGAGGACGAGAGAGGCTCCCCCCGCCGCGGCGTCGTCGACGAGGCGCGCGATGAGCGCGGCATTCGCATCGACGTCGCCCGGGACGGCCTCCATCTGCACGGTCGCGATGCGGCAGGTCACGGGTTCAGTTTGGCATCCGCGGCGAGGGGCGGGAGGCGAGGCTTCGCCGCGGCTCGCGGCTCGCGGCTCGCGGCTCGTGGCTCGTGGCTCGTGAGTCGTGGCTCGTGGGTCGCGGGCAGCGGCTCGTGGGCAGCGGCTCGTGGCTCGGGGGCAGCGCTGCGGCGGGTGGGGCGTTGCGGGTGGTCGGGTTGCGTTGCGAGCGGTGGGGCACCGCCGCGCGATCAGAACGGGGGCGGATCGGTGTCGTAGGTGCTCCCGAGCGGAGACGTCCATCGCACGTCGCCGGTCACGGGGTCGACCGCGGGGGTCCACCCGGTCTCGTGTCGGAGGCGGTGGTGATGTCGGCACTCCGGCGCGAGGTTGTCGGCGTTCGTGGCGCCGCCGTCGGCCCAGGCGGTGAGGTGGTCGAGGTCGCAGTCGCGGGCGACGCGGTTGCAACCGGGGAAGATGCAGGTGGGCGAGGTGACGCCGAGCCAGCGGCGCAGGGCGGCAGGAACGCGGTAGGTCTGGCGATCCAGGACGAGCGGGGCGCCCGTCACGGGGTGGGTGAGCAAGCGGATCCAGGACCTGGCCTCACCGGCGAGGCGGCGCGCGGTGTCGAGGTCGATCGGGCCGTAACCCTCGAGCGTCGCGGGGTCGTGCCCAGCGCCGAGCAGTGTGAGCACCGGGATGGTGACGACGACCGTGGGAGCGGAGGGGCTCGTGCGCGCTGCCGCGGGCGCGGGCTCGTCGCGGCGGGCGGCCTCGCGCGGTTGCGCGGGGGGTGATGACGGATCGCCCGCGGACTCCCCGCGGGAGGCGGGAGTGGGAGGGACATCGGTCATCGCCGCGCCGGGGGCGGGAGCGGTCGCCAGGTCGGCGAGCACGTCCGCGCGGAGCTGCGCAAGGGTTCGCTCTTCGTCGGGTGCGGCGCGCAGGTGTCGAGCGGCACGATCGAGGCGAGCCAGGATGCTGCGCGCTCTCTCGGCCGGCAGGAGGGCGTTGAGCGACGCCATCCCATCGAGTTCGGGCGTCATCCACACTCCGCGATCACGCGCGGCGCGGCGGTGGCGTGCGTCGATCGACTCGGCGTGGACGCGCTCGCGGAGCGCACGCGCGGCGATGGCGAACTTCGTGGGTGTCAGGGTGGTCGCCGTATCGGTGACGCCGTCGTCGAACGCGCTCCAAGCCGTGTCGTCGTGTGGCAGCGTGGTCGCGAGCCGAGCCACCTCGACGGCATGGCGATCGGACGTGTTCCCGTTGGCGAACTCGGCCCACAGGCGCGGGCAGCGCTCCTGCAACACCTCGGCATGCGCAGCGCGCGTGCGGATCGTCTGCTCCGAGAGGCGCAGACGCACCGCCATTTCGGCAGCCGCAGCGCGCTGGGCGAGATCGATGCGGTCACGTCGTACCGCACCGAGGGTGCGGCCCCGCGAATCGTCCCACGCGGGGTCGAGGGTCGGGTCGGGGCCTACCCACGGCGTCGGATCGGCGGCGGCGTCGCGCAGCACGGTCGCGATGAGGCGGCCCTCTTCGGCCGCGAGGCGTCGCCGCTCGGCGGCGATCAGCTCGAGATGACCGAGAACCGCGTCGAGATCGGATACCGAGACGGACGCGCCGTCGAACGGGGTGCCCGGATCGTCGGCGAAGTGCTCGGCGGCGGCGAATGGGTCGTCGGCGTGGCCCGCGGCGCCGAGATCGAGCAGCCGCGCCCACGCCGCTTCGTCGTCGAGCTCTTCATCAGCCGGCCACGGGACCCCGTCGCACGCCCGCACCGCCGGTGACGGCCGGTCAGTGAGAGGGGCGGCAGCGTCCATGTCGAAACGGTATCCGGGACCTCCGACATCGGCGGGGCGGGGCGGCATGACGGGGGACTCCCGATCGGATCGCCGATGTGCGCGACGTATCGATCGGCGACGGGGGACGCCTCGGCGGGATGGCCGACGTGCAGGCGATCACGCTCGCTGAGAAGCCTCGAAACACCGATGGTGGCGGCTCGTGACGACCGTGCGCGTGCGTCCTCCCTGATCGACCGCGGTCGACGATCCTGCTCCGTCTCTCAGCGGATCGGCCACGCTCCGTCGAGCGGGGGTGCCGCGGCATCCAACCGCCCGATCTTCACGAAGTACTCGGTCAGGCTCGCGGCCTGCGCCCGGGCCCACGCGATCTGGCGCGTGTGCAGTTCGTCGAGGGTCGGTGGCATCCAGGGTCCGAACTTCTCGGCGAGGGCCAGGGCCAGACGTCCCGCGGCGACCGCGTCGGCGGAGGCTTCGTGAGCGGCGTCGAGGGGCACGGCGTAATGCTCGGCCACCACCGACAGCGTGCGCTTGCCGCGACGGTAGCGGTCGAAGGTCTTGTCGACCACGAGGGGATCGATCACCGGCGACGGGGCGTGGATGGGCGCCACCCCGTGCCGCACGGCCTCGTTCTTGAGCATCGAGAAGTCGAAGGGCGCGTTGTACGCCACGACCGGGATGCCGGCGGCGAAGAGCGCCGAGAGAGCCTCGACGACCTCGGCCACCACGCGGGGAGCCGGCGCGCCGTCGGCACGGGCGCGCTCGGTGGAGATGCCGTGGATCGCCGCGGCGCCGGCGGGGATCTCGACTCCGGGGTCGGCCAACCAGTCGCGCGCGTCGACGACGTGGCCGTCGGCGTCGAGCACTCCCACGTGCGCCGTCACGATGCGATCGTTCTCGACGTCGACACCCGTCGTCTCGAGATCGAAGACGCCGATCAGGCGCGCCCACTCGGGCGTCTGGAAGAGGGGGAGCGGCTCGGCCTGCCACGTGGTCATGCGCCCCACGGTAGAACGGGCGTCCGACATCGCCGACCAGGCGCGCAGAGACGGGGGTGCACGGCCGGCTCGGGCGGCCAACCCCGGGCGGTCGGCCTGGGTGACCAACTCCGGCGGCCAACGCCGGCGGCAACCCCGGGCGGCCAACCCGGTGGCCGGACCGGGCGATACGGACCAGGGGGCCGCCCCGGCGGCGAGGAGCCGGCGATGTCGGAGCCCACTCGTAGACTCGACCCATGCCCAACCCCTACGCCGAGCGCCTCGCCGAGATCGCCGTCGCGCGCCGCGAGATCGACGTCCTGGGCGGCACCACGGCCTACTGGGTCTACGGAGACGACGACGCCGCGACGACGATCGTCGCCGTGCACGGGTTCCGCGGCGAGCATCACGGGCTCGATCCCGTGGTGGCCTACCTCCCCGGCATCCGGGTCGTCTCTCCCGATCTTCCGGGCTTCGGCGAGACGGCGCCGCTGCCCGGTCGGCGCCACGACCTCGACACCTACGCCGCCTGGTTGCGCGACTTCGTCGACGCCGTCGCCCCGGGTGCGGTCGTGCTCGGGCACTCGTTCGGCTCGATCGTGTCGTCCGCGGCGGTCGCGGCGGGGCTCGAGACGCCGAGGCTCATCCTCGTCAATCCCATCGGCGCCCCCGCGCTGGAGGGGCCGCGTGGTGTGCTGACCCGGCTCGCGGTGTTCTACTACCTGGCCGGGGCGAGACTGCCGCGCCCGATCGGCGAGGCCCTGCTGCGCAACGGGCTGATCGTGCGCGTCATGAGCAACGCGATGGCCAAGACGCGCGACCCCGACCTGCGCCGCTTCGTGCACGAGCAGCACGACGAGTACTTTTCGCGCTTCGCCGACCGCGACGTGCTGCACGAGGCGTTCGTCACGAGCGTGTCGCACGACGTCCGCGAATCCGCCCCGCATATCGCTCAGCCGACGCTGCTCATCGCCGCCGAGAAGGACGACATCACGCCGATCGAGGCCGAGCGGCACCTCGCGACACTGTTCCCGGATGCCGCGCTGGTCGAGATCCCCGACGTCGGACACCTCATCCACTACGAGACGCCCGAGGCGGCGGCATCCGCGATCAGGGAGTTCCTCGACGCGGGCTGAGGGAGGGCCCGAGCCCGGTGACTCGGAGGACGAGGCAGGACGCTGCCCGGCGGGGCGGCGCCCGGGGGCGGCGGGGCGGCGCCCGGCCGTGAGGCAGGACTGCGCCCGGCGGTGAGTCGGGACGATGCCCGGTGGTGGGCGACCGCGCCCGGCCCGTGAGGCAGGACGGCGTCCGGGGGTGCGCTGGGACGCTGCCCGGCGGTGAGGCGGGACGCCGCCCGGCAGCCGTGACAGCGCCTCGGGGCCAGGCAGGACAGATCCCGCGGGCGATGCAGGACGCCGCCCGGCAGCCGTGACAGCGCCTCGGGGCTAGGCAGGACAGATCCCGCGGGCGATGCGGGACCCCACCCGGCAGCCGTGGTCGCGCTCTACGCCGTCTCGGCCTTCCGCTTGCGATAAGCGATGACGTTCATGCGGTTGCCGCAGTTGCCGGAGTCGCAGTACCGCTTCGAGCCGTTCTTCGAGAAGTCGACGTAGACGCCGTCGCAGTCGTCGGCCTCGCACACGCGCACCCGGCCGTACTCGTCGGCGCGGATGACGTCGACGAACGCCATCGCCGTCTCCACGAGCATGCGCTGGGCGAGGTGGTCCGACGCCTCGGACGCGTGGATGTGCCAGTCGAACTCGTCGTGCCGCACGAGCTGGGGGAGGGCGCGTCCGTCGCGCAGCATCGCGTTGACGAGGGGGACCGCCTCGTCGCGATCGACGCTCCACAGCTCCTGGATCCGGCGCCGGATGCCGCGCACGGCGGCCAGTTCGCGGTCGTCGCGCGAGCGCGAGCCGGTGTAGGTGTGGCGTTCGGCGAAGTCGTCGAGCTCCGCCATCGTCGTGAGGGTGTCGACCCCGCTCACCTCGGTGTGGGGCAGGGTGTTGACCAGTTCGACGGTCGCTCGCAGCACCAGTTCGGTGTCACGGATGAAGACCATGTTGACTCCTGACATTCTCAGGTCGTACTGTCACGAGTGTAATCACTCTTGACCCCTGACAGCAGGCCCGCATGACCACGTCGTCCGTCACCCTTCCCCGTCCCACGCACCGCGGCTCCGGAGCCGTCACGGGACTCCTCATCGCCGTCGCCTCGGCGCTGGCCTTCTCCTCCAGCGGCCCGTTCGTGAAACCCCTCCTCGACGGGGGCTGGTCGCTCGGCGCCGTGCTCCTCGTGCGCATGGGGGTCGCGGCGCTGCTGCTCTCGCCCGCGCTCATCGCGGCGATCCGACGCCAGCGCGGATTCCTGCGGCGACACGGCCTCCTCATCGCGGCGTTCGGACTCACCGCGGTCGCCGGATGCCAGCTGTTCTACTTCGCCGCGATGCAGCGGATGCCGGTCGCGGTCGCCCTCCTGATCCAGTACATCGCGCCCGTGCTCATCGTGATCGCCGTGTGGGTGCGCACGCGCCGCGCGCCGTCGAAGGCCGTGCTCATCGGATCGGTCGTCGCGATGACCGGGCTCGTGCTCGTCGTCGACATCAGCGGAGCGCGCTTCGACCTGCTCGGGACGCTGTTCGCCCTGTGCGCCGCCGTCTGCGCCGCCGCGTACTTCGTCATCGCCGGGCGCGCGGGCGACGACCTACCGCCCCTCGCCCTAGCCGCCGGAGGGCTGGTCGTCGGCACGCTGCTGATGGGCGCCCTCGTGGGCGTGGGTGTGCTGCCGTTCGCCGCGCCCTCGATCACGGTGTCGCTCGCGGGGCTGCAGGTTCCCGGCATCCTGCCTCTGCTCTGGGTGGGCGCGGTCGCCACGACCCTCGGATACGCGCTGGGAGTCATCGCCGTGCCGCTCATCGGCTCGCGTCTGGCGTCGTTCGTCGGGCTCAGCGAGGTGCTGTTCGCCCTCGGTTTCGCCTGGCTGCTGCTGGGCGAGACGCCGGCGCCGATCCAGTTCGTCGGCGGGGCGCTGATCCTCGTCGGGGTGGTGCTGGTGCGCCTGGATGCCGGGAGCCCGGCCGAACCGAAGACCGAGACCGCGAGCATCCCGGTGGTGCCGGCGCCCTAGGGGAACTCGGCGTCCGATCGCGGGGACGGGGCCGGGGCCGGCTCGGGGCCCGGGCGGATGCGAGCAGGCGGGTTCGGGGCTCGGGGCTCGGGGCCCAGGGCTCGGGGCTCGGGGCCGGGATGCGGGACGGGGTTCCGCGACCGGCTCGCGCCCGCTAGATCTCCTCGCGGGCCAGCTGCATCAGCGGACCCACCCGGTAGCCGATGACCTCGCCCATCACGAGAGACGTCTCGGTGCGCTCCACGCCCTCGATCGCGAGGATGCGGGCGTCGGTGTCGAACAGGTGCTGCGTGTCGCGGCACGCGACCCGCACGAGCAGGTCGACCTGACCGCTCAGGCCGTGCGCCTGCAGCACCTCGGGGACCTTCGCGAGCTCCTCGCGGATCGCGGGCAGCTCGGCCTGACGCACCGTCACCTGCAGGAACGCCTCGATCGGGAAACCGAGGGCCTCGGCCGACAGCGTGCGCTCGAACGAGAGGAAGACGCCCCCGCGTTCGAGGCGGCTCATGCGCGCCTGAACGGTGTTGCGCGAGAGGCCGAGCTTCTCGGCGAGCGCGACGACGGTGGCGCGCGGATCGGCGGACAGGGCGCGGAGGAGGTCGAGGTCGACCGCGTCGAGCTTGCTCATGCTGCGAAACATTAGCAGTGCCTCTGTGCCGCGCAACGTGCACTGTGCTCAATATGACGGCGAGGTCTTGAGCGGGGTGCATTCCGCGCGTACGGTCGGCCTCGTCGGCGCTGTTGCCGGCACCCGGACCGCCCCCGCTCTCACGAGGAGCCCGGGCCGCACCTGGAGGGATGACGATGACGTACACCCAGACCACGCCGGAGCAGGGAGCCGCCGACCGCGGACCCACCGGCACCCGCGGCGACGTCGACGACGTCGCGCGCCTCCTCGAGCCCGACGGAACGCGCGTCCCCGACGCCGACCTCGACCCCTGGATCACCGACCTCTCGCCCCACGAGCTGCGCGCCCTCCACCGCGACATGGTCCTCACCCGGCGCGTGGACGCCGAGGGCGTCGCCCTGCAGCGCCAGGGCCAGCTCGCGCTGTGGGCGCCCTGTCGCGGTCAGGAGGCCGTGCAGGTCGGTACCGCGCACGCCCTCGCCCCGGGCGACTTCGTCTTCCCCAGCTACCGCGAGCACGGCGTGCTCCTCGGCCGGGGCGCGAAGCCCGCCGACTACGTGCTGGCGTGGCGCGGCGAGGAGCACTCCGCCTACGACCACCGCACGATCAACGCCGCCCCGCCGCAGATCATCATCGGCGCGCAGTCGCTCCACGCCACCGGCTGGGCGATGGGCGCCCAGCGTGACGGGTCCACCGACGTCGCCGTCGCCTACTACGGCGACGGCGCCACGAGCCAGGGCGACGTCAACGAGGCGATGGTGTTCGCCTCCTCGTTCCGCGCCCCGGTCGTCTTCGTGTGCTCGAACAACCAGTGGGCGATCAGCGAACCCGTCACCGTGCAGGCGAAGTACCCGATCGCGGGTCGGGCGCCGGGGTTCGGCATCCCGAGCATGCGCATCGACGGCAACGACGCCCTCGCGTGCGTCGCCGCGATGAGGTGGGCCCTCGACCGCGCTCGGCGCGGAGAGGGACCCTCATTCATCGAGGCGGTGACCTACCGCCTGGGACCGCACACCACGAGCGACGACCCCACGCGCTACCGCGACGCCGACGAGGTCGAGGCGTGGACCCGCCGCGACCCCATCGCGCGCCTCGAGGCGTACCTGCGCGCCGAGGGCGTGCTCGACGACTCCGCCCTCGACGAGGTGGCCCGCGCGGCCGACGCCCTCGCCGCGGAGGTGCGTTCCGCGTGCATCGGGGCGACCACGCGCTCTCCCGAGACGATGTTCGACCACGTCTACGCCGAGCCGCACGCGGGTCTGGACCGTCAGAAGGCCGAGTACGTCGACTACCTCGCGGGGTTCGAGAAGTGACCGCGCTCACGCTCGGTTCCGCGATCAACGCGGGCCTGTCGCAGGCGCTCGAGAACGACGACAAGGTCCTGCTCATGGGCGAGGACATCGGCAAGCTCGGCGGCGTCTTCCGCGTGACGGACGGGCTGCAGCAGCGCTTCGGCGCCCAGCGCGTGATCGACAGCCCCCTCGCCGAGGCCGGGATCGTCGGCACCGCGGTCGGCCTCGCCCTGCGCGGCTACCGACCGGTCGTCGAGATCCAGTTCGACGGCTTCGTCTACCCCGCGTTCGACCAGATCGTCTGCCAGGTCGCGAAGCTCCACTACCGCAGCAACGGGCGCATCCGGATGCCGCTCGTCATCCGCATCCCGTGGGCCGGCGGCGTCGGCGCGGCCGAGCACCACTCCGAGTCGCCCGAGGCGTACTTCGTGCACACCGCGGGACTCCGCGTGGTCGCCCCGAGCACCCCGCAGGACGCCTACGTGATGCTGCAGCAGGCGATCGCGTCCGACGACCCGGTGATCTTCTTCGAGCCCAAGCGCCTGTACCACTCCAAGGGCGAGGTCGACCTGGATGCCGATCCCGCCGACGCCCCGCCGATGCACCTCGCCCGCGTGGCCCGCGAGGGCACCGACGCGACGATCGTCACCTACGGCGCGCAGGTGCGAACGGCTTTGGACGCAGCCCTCGCCGCGGAGGACGAGGGCCTGTCCCTCGAGGTCATCGACCTGCGCTCCCTCTCGCCGATCGACATGAACACGGTCGCGGCATCCGTCCGCAAGACCGGACGCGTCGTGGTGACCCACGAGGCCGCGCGGCAGGCGGGGGTCGGGGCGGAGCTCGTCGCGAGCATCACCGAGCAGTGCTTCGCGTACCTCGAGGCGCCCCCGCAGCGCGTGACCGGACACGACATCCCGTATCCGCCGTCGAAGCTCGAGAAGCACCACGTGCCCGACCTGGATCGCATCCTGTTCGCGGTCGACCGGGTGCTCGAGCGCGAGACGCCCGGGATGCCCGGTGGGGCGAGCGCGTCGACCGTGGAAGGGGGCGTGCGATGATCGCCGAATTCCTTCTGCCCGACCTCGGGGAGGGACTGCCCGAGGCCGAGATCGTGGCCTGGCTGGTCGCCGAGGGCGACGAGGTCGCGCTGAACCAGACCATTGCGGAGGTCGAGACCGCGAAGGCCGTCGTCGAGATCCCCTCGCCCTACGCCGGGACCGTGCAGGGGCTGCACGCCGCCGCGGGAGACGTGGTGTTGGTCGGGTCACCCCTGGTGTCGTTCGCCGTCGGCGGGCCGGATGCCGAGGTCCCGGCATCCGGAGAGGGCCGGACCGACCGGCCTGCGGAGTCGGAGTCCGCCGCGCCGGAGCGGGCGGTGCCGGCCCGGCACAGCGGCGGCGAGGTCCGCACGACGGCGGTCGGGGCGACCGCCGGAGCTGACGGTCCTGCGGAGTCGGAGTCCGTCGCGCCGGAACGGGCGGTGCCTGTCGGGCGCAGCGGCGGCGACGTCCGCACGACGGCGGCCGCCGCCACCGAACCCGAACGCGCGACCCCCAACCTCGTCGGATACGGCGCCGCACCGAGCTCGGGCGCGCGGCCGCGGCGGCGTGCCCGAGGGGCGGGGGCGACGACGACACTCGACCTCGATACGGCCGTGCGGGAGGCGGCTCCGCACGACGTCGTGCGCACGGGACCCATCGACCTGCCGCTGGAGCGGCCGCGATCCACGCCCCCGGTGCGCAAGCTCGCGAAAGACCTCGGCGTCGACCTCGTGCTCGTCGCCGCGGCCCACCCGGGTGAGACCATCACCCGCGCGCACGTCGAGGAGTACGCGGCGCGCGTGCCGGCCACAGCTTCCACTCCCGCTCCCGCGTCGACGGTCCCCCCGGCCGGTGGCTCCGCGACCGGCGATCGCGTCACGCGCACCCCCATCCGGGGCGTGCGCAAGCACACCGCCGCCGCGATGGTGCACAGTGCCTTCACCGCTCCGCACGCGACGACCTTCCTCACGGTCGACGTGACCGCGACGACCGAGCTGTTGGCATCCCTCAAGACCGACCGCGCCCTCGACGGGCACCGCATCGGCGTGCTCGCGATCGTCGCCAAGGCGGTGTGCCTCGCCCTCGGGCGCACGCCGGCGCTGAACGCGCGGTGGGACGAGGACGCCTTCGAGATCGTCGAGCACCATTACGTCGACCTCGGCATCGCGGCCGCGACCGATCGCGGTCTCGTGGTGCCCGTCATCCGGGATGCCGACCGCCTGCCGCTCGTCGACCTCGCCGACGCGATCGCCGAGCTCGCCGGCACCGCCCGCGCCGGACGGACGGCCCCCGCCGACATGACCGGCGGGACGTTCTCGATCACCAACGTCGGGGTGTTCGGGGTGGATGCCGGCACGCCCATCCTCAATCCGGGCGAGGCCGGGATCCTCGCGGTCGGCGCCGTGCGGCGGACGCCCTGGGAGCATCGGGGCGAGATCGCGCTGCGCGACGTGCTCACGCTCAGCCTGTCGTTCGACCATCGCGTCGTGGACGGGGCGGAGGCCGCGCGCTTCCTGACCGACGTCGCCGGCGTGCTGCGCGAGCCCGGGCGGGCGATGCTGCTGCGCTGAGACGGATTCCCACCGGCACGACACGGTGGGTACACGGGCCGGGTGCCGGGGGAGTGGTCGCCCTCGGCACCTCCGGGTGTTCTGGACACCCGAGGAGGCGTCGCTCGACGGTGACCGGGGGTGGGGCGGATGCCGGCGCTCAGGCCGTCAACGCCGCCAGCGCCATGCGGGTCAGGGTCGGCCGCACGCGAGCCGCGGGCACGCCGCGCACGCTGTGCGGCGTCGAGTTGATCAGCCCGAAGCAGGCGAGGGCGCGCACGCGCCGCGCGGCGGCGTCCTCGGCATCCGGGAGCGCCGCGGCGAGGGCCTCGGTCCACACGGCGACGTACGCGTTCTGAAGGGTGCGCACCGTCCGGCGGTCGTGGGGCGAGAGCCGGTCGAGGTCGCGGTCCTGTACCCGGATGACGTCGGCCTCGGCGAGCGCGAATGCGACGTGGAAATCGACGAGCGCCCGCAGCGCCGCGGCGGGGTCTGCCGTCGCGCGGATGTCGGTGGCGACACGCCGGCCGGGGGTGGGTGGGGGCGGCGTGTCGGCGGGGAGTTCCGCGGGACGGTCGAGGGGGGATGCCGCGGCGGCGGCGACTCGGCGCCCTCCCTCGAGCAGGCGCTCGCTGACGTCGACGAGGATCGCGCCGAGGAGAGCCTGCTTGCCCGTCACGTGCCGGTACACGGCGGGTCCGCTGACGCCCACGGCCTCGCCGATGTCGCCGAGGGTCACGCCGTCGAATCCGCGCTCGGCGAACAGGCGCGCCGCGGCGGCGAGCAGGGCGGCGCGTCGGTCGGCTTTCGCGCGGTCGCGTGCGGTGGCGGGGGAGCCGTCGCGCGCGGTGGCGGGGGAGCCGTCGGGTGTCGGAGAGCGCTCGGGTGTCAGGGAGCGGTTCGACGACGGGGTGCTGTCGGGCGCGACGTCGGCGGGCGGCGGGTCGAGAGGTGCCGTGACGGGAGGGTCGACGGCCGCGCGGGGCGGGTCGAGGGGGTCTTCGGAAACTCTTGTCATCGGCATCCGCTCGGGTTAGCCTGGCATCTCAGTTAGCCAACATTAACTGAAACCCCTTCCCGAGGGAACGACCCCGCGGGAGACGACGGCGCCGTCGACGATGCGGCGCCGAGACGGAGCCGCCATGAGCACAGCACCGGTCACCGACCCCGCACCCGACGCCCCCGCGCGGGACACGGCGCCGTCAGCCGCCGCGCCGGGCGCAGCCCCCGCGCCGGGCGCAGCCGCCGCGCCGGGCGCCACCCCCGCGCCGGGCGCCACCCCTGCGCCCACCCAGCGCGACCTCGCCGACCACCTGCGCGCCACGCTCGCGCGCACGGCCCGCGGGGGATCGGACGCCGCGCGCGCCCGCCACACGGCACGCGGCAAACTCCTCGCCCGCGACCGCATCGACCGCTTGCTCGACGAGGGCAGTCCCTTCCTCGAGGTCGCGCCGCTCGCCGCCCACGGTCTCTACGACGGAGGAGCGCCGGGAGCCGGGGTCGTCGCCGGCATCGGCCTCGTGCACGGACGCCACGTGATGGTCGTCGCCAACGACGCCACCGTGAAGGGCGGGGCGTACTTCCCCCTCACCGTCAAGAAGCACCTCCGCGCGCAGGAGATCGCCCTCGACAACCGGCTCCCGTGCGTCTACCTCGTCGACTCGGGCGGAGCCTTCCTCCCGATGCAGGACGAGGTGTTCCCCGACCGCGACCACTTCGGCCGCATCTTCCGCAATCAGGCGCAGCTGTCGGCCCGCGGCATCCCGCAGATCGCCGCGGTGATGGGCTCGTGCACCGCGGGCGGGGCCTACGTGCCGGCGATGAGCGACGAGAGCGTCATCGTGCGGGGCCAGGGCACGGTGTTCCTCGGGGGCCCGCCGCTGGTGAAAGCCGCGATCGGCGAAGACGTCACCGCCGAGCAGCTCGGCGGCGGCGACCTGCACGCGCGCCGCTCGGGAGTCGTGGACCACCTCGCCGACGACGACGAGCACGCGCTCGAGATCGTCCGCGACATCGTCGCGACCCTCCCGCCCACGCCCGCGCCGGTGTGGGAGGTCGCGGAGACCGCCGAGCCCGTCCGCGACCCGCACGATCTGTACGACCTCCTCCCCGTCGACGTCGCGCAGCCCGTCGACATGCGCGCCGTCATCGACACCCTCGTCGACGCGGATTCGCTGCACGAGTTCAAGGCGCTCTACGGCGAGAGCGTCATCACCGCGTTCGCGCGCCTGCACGGCCACCCGGTCGCGGTCATCGCGAACGACGGCGTGCTCTTCAGCGAGTCGGCCCTCAAGGCGGCGCACTTCATCGAACTCGCCGACCAGCGCGGCATCCCCCTGCTGTTCCTGCAGAACATCACCGGCTTCATGGTCGGGCGCGACGCCGAGGCCGGGGGCATCGCGAAAGACGGAGCCAAGATGGTCACCGCCGTCGCCACCACCCGCGTGCCCAAGCTCACCGTGCTCGTCGGCGGCTCGTACGGGGCCGGCAACTACGCGATGTGCGGTCGCGCGTACGACCCGCGGTTCCTGTGGACCTGGCCCGCGAGCCGCATCTCGGTCATGGGCGGCGCGCAAGCGGCATCCGTCCTCTCGACCGTGCAGCGCGATCAGCGCTCCGCGCGAGGTGAGCAGTGGCCGGATGCCGAGCGCCAGGCGTTCGAAGACCCCATCCGCGCCCGCTACGACGAGCAGGGCAGCCCCTACTACGCCACCGCCCGCCTGTGGGACGACGGGGTGATCGACCCCGTCGACACGCGCACGATGCTGGGCCTCGCGCTCGACGTCGTCAGCCGCGTGCCGCTGGCCGACCGGGGCTTCGGCCTCTTCCGGATGTGATCATGAGCGTTCCTGTCTTCACCACCCCCCGGTCTAGCGGTCCCCTCTTCACCCGCGTGCTGGTCGCGAACCGCGGCGAGATCGCCCGCCGCGTGTTCCGCACGCTCCGCCGGCTCGGCATCCGCTCCGTGGCCGTGTACACCGACGCGGATGCCGACGCCCCACACGCCCGCGAGGCCGACCACGCCGTGCGCGTGGCCTCGTACCTCGACGTCGACGCGGTGATCGCCGCCGCGGTGTCGAGCGGGGCGGATGCCGTGCACCCGGGATACGGCTTCCTCAGCGAGAACGCCGCGTTCGCGCGCGCGTGCACCGCGGCCGGGGTGGTGTTCGTCGGGCCGGGCGTCGAGGCGCTCGAGGTCATGGGCGACAAGATCCGCGCGAAAGAGCACGTCGCGGCGCACGAGGTGCCGACCGTGCCGGGGTTCTCGGCGGTGGGACTCGACGACGACGAGATCGCCGCGGCGGCCGCGCGCGCCGGATACCCGCTGCTCGTCAAGCCCTCGGCGGGAGGGGGCGGCAAGGGGATGACGATCGCCACCGCGCCCGCCGACCTCGCCGACGCGCTCGCCACCGCGCGCCGGGTCGCGCGCGCCGCGTTCGGCGACGACACGCTGCTGCTCGAGCGGCTGCTCGAGCGCCCCCGCCACATCGAGGTGCAGGTTCTCGCCGACGCGCACGGCACGACCCTCTCGCTCGGCGAGCGCGAGTGCACCCTGCAGCGGCGGCATCAGAAGGTCATCGAGGAGGCCCCCTCGCCCGTGGTGGATGCCGCGACCCGCGCCCTCCTCGGAGAGGCCGCCGTCGCCGCCGCCCGCAGCGTCGGCTACCTCGGCGCGGGGACCGTGGAATTCCTCGTCGCGGGCGACCGCCTCGACGAGCCGTTCTTCATCGAGATGAACACGCGCCTGCAGGTCGAGCACCCCGTCACCGAGATGGTCACGGGCATCGACCTCGTCGAGCAGCAGCTGCGGGTCGCCGCCGGCCTCCCGCTCGAGGTCGGCGAGATCCGCCTCGACGGGCACGCGGTCGAGGCGCGCGTGTACGCCGAGACGCCCGCCCGCGGCTACCTGCCCGCGACCGGGACCGTGAGTCTCTGGCATCCGGGATCCGCCCGCGTCGACGGTGCCCGCGTCGACGGCGCCGTCGAAACCGGAACGGTCGTCAGCGCCCTGTACGACCCCATGATCGCGAAGGTCATCGCCCACGGTCCCGACCGTGAGACGGCCCTCGCCCGCCTCGACGCGGCGCTCGCCGACACCGTCGTGCTCGGCGTCGACACGAACATCGCCGATCTGCGGGCCCTGCTCGCCGACCCCGCCGTGCGCGCGGGCGACCTCGACACGGGGTTGCTCGATCGCCGGGGGATCCCCGACGCTCCGGAGCCGCCCCGGGCCGCGCTCGCCGCGGTCGCCGACAGGGCGGTGGCGGATGCCGGGACCCCTGCGGACGACTCGGTCTGGGGTGGCGTCGGGGCCTGGCGCGCCGGGGGAGCGACGGCCGCTCGCACGGTGTTCCTCGAAGACGACGCGGGGCGCGTGCACGCGGTCGCGCCGCGCGCGGCGGAGGACGCCGTCGTGGCGGGCGGCCCGGTCGAGTACTGGGTGCACGCCGACGGAGGAGCGCACCGGCTGCGGGTGGTGTCGCGACGAGACGCGGCCGCGCGGAGCCGGGCCGCGGCGCACCGCGAACCGGGTGCCGTCGACCCCGACCTGCTCGCCCCGCTTCCCGGAACCGTCGTGGCCGTGCATGTCGCCGACGGCGACACCGTGGAAGCCGGTGCCCGGCTCGTCACGATCGAGGCGATGAAGATGGAGCACACGGTGACCGCGCCGCACGCCGGCACGGTGCGGCTGCGCACGTCCGCGGGTGCGCAGGTCGCACGAGACGCGGTGGTCGCGACGCTGGTGCCAGAGGTCGGTGAGCCGCGCGATCGCAGCGATGATCCGGCTCCCACGCGCACGACCTCAGAGATCCGCGCAACCTCCGACGCAGATGCGGGAGGTGCGGCTGGGGATGCGCGAATCGCTGAGCCGACGCCGACGCCGAGCGACCACCCCGAACCGCACGATTCCGCCGACACCCCGGCATCCGCCCCCACCCCATCCCCCGAGGAGACCCTCTCGTGAGCATCGACAGCCAGCAGGCCTTCACCGACGACGAACGCGAACTGAGCGCGATGGTGCGCGAGTTCTCCGACGAGGTGATCGCGCCGCGCTCGTACGAGGCCGACCGCGCCCACGAATTGCCCCTCGACCTCGTCGCGCAGATGGGCGAGCTCGGTCTGTTCGGCCTGCCCTTCCCCGAGGAGGTCGGCGGGCAGGGCGGCGACTACGCGAGCCTCTGCGTCGCGATCGAGGGCGTCGCCCGCGTCGACCAGTCGATGGCGATCACCCTCGAGGCGGGAGTGGGCCTGGGTGCCATGCCGATCCACCGCTACGGCACCGACGCGCAGAAGGCCGAGTATCTGCCCGACCTCGTCGCGGGTCGCGCGCTCGCCGGGTTCGGGCTCACCGAGGCCGAGGCGGGAAGCGACGCCGGAGCGACCCGTACCACCGCGCGCCTCGAGGGCGGCGAGTGGGTGATCGACGGCACCAAGCAGTTCATCACCAACTCGGGCACCGACATCACCCGCTTCGTCACCGTCACGGCGGTGACCGGGCGCACCGACGCGGGCCGCCCCGAGATCTCCACGATCATCGTCCCGAACGGCACGCCCGGGTTCACCGTGGGTCCCGCCTACGACAAGGTCGGCTGGAACGCCAGCGACACGCACCCCCTCGCCTTCGACGGCGTGCGGGTACCCGAGGCGAATCTGCTCGGTGAGCGCGGGCACGGGTTCAAGAACTTCCTGCGCACGCTCGACGAGGGGCGCGTCGCGATCGCCGCCCTCGCCACGGGAGCCGCCGAGGGGTGCCTCGAGGCCGCGGTCGACTACGCCCGCAGCCGCACCGTGTTCGGCGAGCGCCTCTCGACCCGGCAGAACATGCAGTTCCTGCTCGCGCGCATGCACGCCCGCGTGCACACCGCCCGCCTCGCGTGGGTGCACGCCGCGCGCCTGTGCGACGCAGGCAAGCCGTTCTCGGTGGATGCCGCGGTCGCCAAGATGACCGCGAGCGACGCGGCCATGGCCAACGCCCGGGATGCGACGCAGGTGTTCGGGGGGAACGGCTTCATCAACGAGTACCCCGTCGCCCGGCACTACCGCGATTCGAAGATCCTCGAGATCGGCGAGGGGACGACCGAGGTGCAGCTCATGGTGATCTCGCGCGCGCTGGGACTCACCGGTACCGTGGCCGCATGATCGAGCAGCGGGGCCTGTATCTGGAGGAATTCGTCGTGGGGGAGAAGTACGCGCACCGCCCGGGGCGGACGGTGACCGACGCCGACAACGTGCTGTTCACCACCCTCACGATGAACCCGCAGGCGCTGCACCTGGATGCCGCGTACGCGGCGTCCCAGCCGTTCGGGCGGCCGCTCGTGAACTCGATGTGGACGCTGTCGACCCTCGTCGGGCTGTCCGTCGGTCAGCTCACGCAGGGCACGCTCGTCGCGCAGCTCGGCCTGACCGACGTGAGCTTCCCGGCGCCGTTGTTCGTCGGCGACACCCTGACGGCCGAGACGGAGATCGTGTCGGTGCGACCCTCGGCCTCCCGCCCCGGTCAGGGCGTCGTCGTGATGGCGCACACGGGTCGCTCGCAGAACGACGAGGTCGTCGCCACGGCGACGCGCACGGTGCTCGTGTGGGCCCAGGAGGCGGCGGCGTGAGCGTCGTCAACACGAGCGCCGCCCGGAACGACGAGGGGCTGCGGGCATGAGCGGCGCGCACCCCGACTCCCGCGAGGGGACGCGACCGTTCGCCCTCGGCCCCGCGCTGCTGTTCGTCCCCGCCGATCGCCCCGAGCGGCTGCCCAAAGCCCTCGAGCGGGCGGATGCCGCGATCCTCGACCTCGAGGACGCCGTCGCCGGACACGCCAAGTCCGTCGCGCGCGAGGCGATGATCGCCGCGGATCCCGACCCCGACCGCGTCATCGTGCGGGTCAACGGTCCCGAGACTCCGGAGTTCTCGCGGGATCTCGCCGCTCTCGCGCAGACCCGCATCCGCACGGTCATGGTCGCCAAGGCCGAGGACCCGGCATCCCTCGCCCCGCTGGCGGGATACGACGTCATCGCGCTCTGCGAGACGGCCCGGGGGGTGGTGCACGCGGAGCAGCTCGCCGCCGTCCCCCAGGTCGTCGCGCTCATGTGGGGAGCCGAAGACCTCGTCGCCAGTCTCGGCGGCACCTCCAGCAGATTCGCCGACGCCACCTATCGCGACGTCGCGCGCCTCGCTCGCGCGCGCGTGCTGCTGGCCGCGGGAGCCGTCGGCAAGCGCGCGATCGACGCGGTGCACGTCGACATCGGCGATCTCGAGGGTCTCTCCCTCGAAGCTCAGGATGCCGCCGCCTCTGGGTTCGCGGCCACCGCGTGCATCCACCCGGGTCAGGTCGCGACGATCCGCGAGGCCTACGCGCCGACGGAGGAACAGCTGCGGTGGGCGCACGAAGTGCTCGCCGAGGCCGAGGGCGGCGCGTTCCGCTTCGAGGGGCGCATGATCGACGAGCCGATCCTGCGGCACGCGCGCGCGCTGATCGCGCGGGCCGGGGCGGAGCCGGGGCGCGGATGAGCGCCCGGGGGTCGCGGCGCCCGGGCCCCGCGTCGGGGCCGTGCGCGCGCGAATGAAGCCCGCGGGTCAGCTCGCGACGCCCGCGTAGGCGAGCATCTCCCACGCGTCGCCGTCGAGGCGGAACGTCGTCGCCGAGCAGTTCGGCAGACGCTCGCCCTCGCGGGGGAACTCCCCGTCGGTGGCGAACATGATGACCTCGCGGATCAGCGCGCCGTGCGCGACGGCGATCACGTCGACGCCGTCGGGGGTCTCGGCGACGACCTCGGCGATCGCGGCCAGCGCGCGCTCGCGCACGACCGGCCACGCCTCCGCGCCCGGGACGTCGGCCGCGTGCCACGGACCGTACGTGTCGTAGAAGGTGGGTGCGTCCATGCCCTCGGCCTCGCCGTAGGAGCGCTCCTGCAGCCCCGGCATCCGTCGGCTCACCGTGGTGCCCAGGGCCGCGGCGATCACGTCGGCCGTCTCGGCCGCGCGCGACAGGTCGCTCGAGACGACGACGACCTCGCGACCGGCGTACTCCGCAGCGAGCGTCTCGGCGATGCCCTGCGCCTGGATGCGGCCCGTGTCGTTGAGGGGGATGTCGGTCGAGCCCTGGATGCGGCCCCCGTGATTCCAGGCCGTCTCACCGTGTCGCACAAGAGTCAGGATCGTCACCGTCCGAGCCTAACCGGCGGCTGGTGGTGGGGGTCTCCGGTTCAGTCGCCGACCTGCTCGGGGGTTCCGGCAGGGCACTCGATGGGACGGGCCCCGACGCCGTCGACGCGGATGTCGTACGACCGGCAGGCTCGTCCCCACCCGCGCCGTGCGAAGGGCCCATCGGCGGCCTGCGGATTCGCGTACGCGTACGTGACGACCGAGAGGGCCCCACCGTCGTCCGAGATCACGCGCCACACGTACGGCAGCTCAGCTGTGCGCTCCGCGAGCTTCCCGCTCTCGAGAGCTGCGTCCACTGCCGCGCGGGGGTCGGAGCTCGTCTCGGCGAAGGCCGTGATCGCCGCGAGCAGAGACCCGTCGGCGAAGCCCGCCGCCTGTTCGTCTTCGATCACCTTCGGGGTGCCCCCGAAGGCCCGCCCCACCACGACGAGTCCGACCAGGATGGCGAGCAGCGCCGCGATCGTGGCCGCACGGCGTCGAGAGTCCGGTCGGCGTGCACCGGGAACGGTGACGGCGGAAGGCGGAGGCACGCGAACGCTCAGAGCAGTCCCGGCAGCCGGTCGGCGAACGCCTGCAGCACCTCGGTCGTGCTCCCGTCGATCTTGACGCTCGCGCGCTGATCGGCGCGGGTCTCGCCGCGGTTGACGATGACCACCGGCAGGCGCTTGCGCCGCGCGCGCTCCACCAGACGGATGCCGGAATTCACCACGAGCGAGGATCCGGCCACCACGAGCGCCTCGCTCGTGTGCACCAGCTGCTCCGCCTCGCGGAACCTCTCGACGGGGATGTACTCGCCGAAGAACACCACGTCGGGCTTGAGCGTGCCCCCGCACACCGAGCACACCGGCACGACGAAGCCCTCGGCAGAGGCCGGGGTGACATCGCCGTCGGGGCCGAGCTCGACGTTCTCGGGGAGGGTGATCCACGGGTTGTCGGCCTCGACGCGCTCCGCGAGGTCGCGGCGGTCGAACACCTGCCCGCAGTGCAGGCACCCGACGCGGCGCAGGGTTCCGTGCAGCTCCACCACGCGCCCGCTCCCGGCGCGCACGTGCAGGCCGTCGACGTTCTGCGTGACGACGCCGTTCGCGACGCCCGCCGCTTCGAGGGCCGCGAGCGCACGGTGACCGCCGTTCGGCTCGGCCGCGGCGAACACCTTCCAGCCCAGGTGACTGCCCACCCAGTAGCGGCGCCGCGCCTCGGGGCTGGAGAGGAACTGCTGCGCCGTCATGGGCGTGCGCGTGGGTGCACCCTTGCCGCGATAGTCGGGGATCCCCGAATCGGTCGACACGCCCGCCCCGGTCAGCACCGCCACACGACGGCCCGCGAGAACCTCGACGGCACGATCGACGGATGCCGAGAACTCGGCATCCTGCACCGTGTCGGTCATGCGCACCTCCGTCGCATCGAGTCTATGGCGGGGCGCTGACACCCCGGCCCGCCCGGCGGGCGTCGAGGTCTCGCGACGGGCGTCCCCTCCCGCGCGTCGTGGCGCGACGCCCAGTCACTGCGCCGGATCGCCCCGACCCGCGCGCGGCACCCGGATTCACCCGCGTGCCGCGCCGATACTGAGCCCATGCCCCCCACAGCTGCACCCGCCATGCTCGACGTCACCTGCCTCCGCCGCGTACGCCCCTGGGGCGCCGACCCGGTCGACATCGACATCGCCGACGGGGTCATCACCGGCATCCGCCCCGCGGGCACCGCCCCCATCGGGGTGCGCGAACTCGACGGCCGCGGTCTGCTCGCCCTCCCCGGGATCGTCAACGCCCACGCCCACGTCGACAAGTCGTGGTGGGGACTGCCGTGGCAGTCGTACGGGGGAGAGGGCTCCACCGAGGGCCGCATCCGCCACGAGCGCGCGCAGCGCGACGCCCTCGGCATCCCCTCGCTCGAACGGTCCGCCCTCGTGCTGCGCGAGCTCGTGCGCCACGGCACCACCGCCATCCGCACGCACGTCGACGTCGATCCGGGCGTCGGACTGCGCGGGATCGAGGCCGTCGAAGAAGCCGCCGCGGCGTACCGCGGCGCGCTCGACGTGCAGCTCGTCGCCTTCCCGCAGGACGGCGTCCTGCGCCGACCGGGTGTGCTCGAGCTGCTCCGCGAGGCAGCCGGCCGCGACAGCGTGCGCGCCATCGGCGGTCTGGATCCCGCCTCGATCGACCGCGACCCCGTGGGTCAGATCGACGCCCTCACCGCGCTCGCCGCCGAGACCGGGGTCGGCCTCGACATCCACCTGCACGACCCCGCCGAGCTCGGAGCGTTCCAGATCGAGCTGCTCGCGGAGCGCACCGCGCGGCTCGGCCTGCACGGCCGCGTCAACGTCGCCCACGGCTTCGCCGTCGCCCAGCTGGATCCCGCTCGCCGCCGCGACCTGCTGGCGGTCATGGCCGACGCCGGGATGACGATGACCACCGTGGCGCCCCTGCGCGGAGCTCAGCTGCCCCTCGCCGAGCTCGACGCGGCCGAAATCCCGCTGGGCCTCGGCACGGACGGCATCCGGGATCTGTGGAGCCCCTACGGAACCGGGGACACCCTCGGCATCGCGTGGCAGTACGCCCGCGCCGGGGGCCTCGTGCGCGACGACGAGCTGCAGCGCGTGGTGCGCCTGGCCACGAGCGCGGGAGCCTGGGCCGTGGGCCGCGAGGTGCACGATCTCGTCGAGGGCGCGCGCGCCGACATCGTGCTGATGGATGCCGAGAACCCGATGGACGCGCTCGTGCGTCTGCCCGAGCGGGCCCTGGTCATCGCCGGCGGCAAGGCGCTGCACGTGGCGTGAGCCCCGGGCCCGCGCCCCCGCCCCCGCGCGCCCGCCCCCCCGAGCGCCCCCGCCGGGTGTCCGAGAAACCCGGACGCTTCCGTCACCTCGTCCGGGTGTTCCGGACAGTCGATTCCGTAGGGGGCGTGCGAGGAGGACGTGCTGCGAGGATGGGACGATGCCCGTCATCCCCCTCGACTCCGCCGACGATCCGCGCCTCGCCGACTACCGCGATCTCACCGACGTGTCGCTGCGACGCGTGTCCGAGCCCGCGGGCGGGTTGTATATCGCCGAGTCGGCCAAGGTGCTCGACCGCGCGCTGCGGGCCGGGCACCGCCCCCGCTCGGTCCTCGTGCAGGAGAAATTCCTCTCCGACGCCCTCGCCCTGGTGGGGGAGGATGCCGAGGTCTACGTCGTCCCGGCCGAGATCGCCGAACAGGTGACGGGGTACACCGTGCACCGCGGGCTTCTCGCCTCGATGCATCGTCCGGTCCTGGCATCCGTCGCCGACGTCGTGCGCGACGCGCGGCTCGTGGTCGTACTCGAAGACATCGTCGACCACACGAACATCGGGGCGGCGTTCCGCTCCGCGGCAGCCCTCGGCGCGGATGCCGTGCTCGTCACGCCGCGCTGCGCCGATCCCCTCTACCGCCGCAGCGTGCGCGTAAGCATGGGCACCGTCTTCCAGGTGCCGTGGACGCGACTGCCGGAGTGGTCGGATGCCGCGCCCCTCCTGCACGACGCCGGATTCCACCTCGCCGCCCTCGCCCTGTCGGACGACGCGGTCACCCTCGACGCCTTCTCGGCCGCCGGCCACGAGCGCGTCGCGCTGCTGATGGGATCGGAGGGAGACGGGCTCAGCCGTCACGCGCTCGCCGCGGCCGACACGGTCGTGACGATCCCGATGGCCGGGGGAGTGGACTCGCTCAACGTCGCCGCGGCGAGCGCGGCGGCGCTGTGGGAACTGGGGCGCGGGAGGCGCTGACGCGCGGGCGGGCGCTGGCGCGCGGGAGGCGCTGGCGCGCGGGAGGCGCTGGCGCGCGGGAGTCGCTGGCGCGCGGGAGACGGAGCGAGCGGGCAGGGGCGGTCCGTCGGACGGGCGAGGCTGACGCGCCCGGTGCGCACGTGCGGGAGGGAAGTGCGATACGGCTCCGCACGCGTGGAGGTTCGGCTCGGCGTCGCCGTGCTCGGCTCCGCGCGACGCGAACCTGAGCCGGCGGATCGCGCGGCGGTTCGGCTTGACGTCGCCGTACCCGGCTCTGCGTGACTCGAACCTGAGCCGGCGGAGCGACCTCGACCGGTCGCGGTCAGACCTGCGTCTCGCGTGAGCCGGCGGCATCCGGACCGGGGGCGAGCGTCACCACCGGGAGGGGGTCGGGTCGCTTCGCCTGGATGTGATCGCCCGACGACTGATGGCGCAGCCGTCGCAGGACCCAGGGCACGAGGTATTCGCGCGCCCACACGAGGTCTTTCTCGCGCGCGGCGCGCCACGTGGTGATCGCCTGGGTCTCGGCCTGCAGGGGCTCGAGGTCGTTGGGCACGTTGAGCGCGCGCAGCACCATGCGCGCGACCTCGTGATGCCCGAGAGAGTTGTAGTGCAGGCGGTCATCGTCGAAGAAGCGCATGTCCTGCACCTCTTTCAGCCCCCATTGGTCGGCGACGACGCAGTCGTAGCGGTCGGCGATCGAGCGGATGTTCTCGTTGTAGATCGCGACCTTGCCCCGGATGCCGCGGAACACGGGCGTGAACTCGGTGTCGACTCCCGTGAACACCACGAGGGTGGCGCCGTCGGCGCTCAGCCGCGCCACGGCGTCTTCGAACTGGCGGGAGACCGCGTCGGGATCGCTGCCCGGGCGGATCACGTCGTTGCCACCTGCCGAGATCGTGATGAGGTCGGGCTTGAGCGCCAGGGCGGGTTCGATCTGGTCGGCCACGATCTGGCCGATGAGCTTGCCGCGCACGGCGAGGTTGGCGTACGCGAAGTCGTCGACCTGCGCGCCGAGCACCTCGGCGACGCGGTCGGCCCAGCCGCGGTGTCCGCCGTCGGGTAGCGGGTCGCCGATGCCCTCGGTGAACGAGTCGCCCAGGGCGACGAAGCGGCGCCAGGGGTGGGGTCCGGCGTTGTCGGGCGAGGACGGGGTGCGGGGCGAGCGCGGATCGAGAGTCATCGAAACCTCCGTCCCCCACGCTACCCCGGGCCTCCGACATGGCGAGGGGGGATGCCGGACGGCCTGCTCCCGCGCGGCGCCGGTCGCGGCAATCCCCACCTCAACGCCCCGATGAACGCCGTCCGTGCCGAGAAATGCCGCGTCGCCGCGTTTCTCGGCACGAATCGCGTTTATGCCCGGTGGGAGGGCGATCCATCCCCAACCCGGGCGTGGCGGACTCCGCGTTCGCCTATCGTTGATGTTCGCGCTCGCGAGGGATGGAGGTTCGATGCTGGAAGAAGAAGCCCGCACCTCGAACCCCCCGCAGGCGGATGCCGCGACGGCCACGCCGCGCATCGCGAGTCCCGGTCCGGTCGCGAGCCCCGGTCCGGTCGCGAGTCCCGGGCCGATAGCGAGTCCCGGTCCGGTCGCCAGCCCCGGTCCGGTCGCGAGCCCCGGCCCCGTCGCCGCTCCCGGCCCGGTCCCCACCCCGCGCGCGGAGCCCGAGGCCGCGGCATCCGTCGCCCCTCCGTCCACCCCCCTCGACCCGTCTCACGCCACCGCCCCGGTCGCCGACGCACCCGCCCCGGGGGCGATCCCCGACCCGGCGTTCGACGGCGCCCTCGACGGGACCGAGCCGCACTTCGGCTCCTTCGCCGCCGAGCACCTCTCCCCGTCGTTCCCGCAGCGCGCGCCGTGGGGAACCGCGCAGCGCCTGCGCGCGTGGCAGGCCGAGGCGCTCGATCAGTACTTCGGCTCCGACGGACCCGACGGCGTCGGCAAGGGCCCGCGCGACTTCCTCGCCGCGGCCACCCCCGGCGCCGGTAAGACGACCTTCGCCCTCCGCCTCGCCTCCGAGCTCATGCGTCGTCGCGTCGTCGACCGCATCGTCGTGGTCGCCCCCACCGAGCACCTCAAGACCCAGTGGGCCGAGGCGGCCGCGCGCGTCGGCATCCGTCTCGATCCGTACTTCTCCAACCGGCACGCCACCCCGTCCCGGCAGTACCACGGCGTCGCCGTCACGTACGCGCAGGTCGCGGTCAAGGCCGAGGTGCATCAGCGGTTGACGATGGATGCCAGGACCCTCGTCATCCTCGACGAGGTGCACCACGGCGGCGACGCGCTCAGCTGGGGCGACGCCCTGCGCGAGGCGTACAACCGCGCGACCCGGCGCCTGCTGCTGTCGGGGACGCCGTTCCGCAGCGACACCGCGCCCATCCCGTTCGTGGAGTACCACCCCAACTCCAAGGGCATCCGCCTCTCGCGCACGGACTACGCCTACGGCTACAAGCGCGCCCTCGAAGACGGCGTCGTCCGGCCCGTCTTCTTCCTCGTCTACGCCGGGCAGATGCGCTGGCGCACGAAGGCCGGGGAGGAGATGGAGGCCCAGCTCGGTCAGGACAACACCAAGGACATCACCTCGCAGGCCTGGCGCACCGCGCTCGACCCGAACGGCGACTGGATCCCCGCGGTCCTCCGCTCCGCCGACCGTCGCCTCACCGAGGTTCGCGAGACGGTCCCGGATGCCGGGGGCCTGGTCATCGCGACCGACCAGACCGCCGCACGCGCCTACGCCGCCATCCTCGAGGACATCAGCGGAGAGAAGGTCACCGTCGTCCTCTCCGACGAAGCGGAGGCCTCGGGCCGCATCGAGACGTTCTCGAAGGGCACGACCCGCTGGATGGTGGCCGTGCGCATGGTGTCGGAGGGCGTCGACGTTCCGCGTCTCGCCGTCGGCGTGTACGCCACGAGCGCCTCCACCCCGCTGTTCTTCGCGCAGGCCATCGGTCGTTTCGTGCGCGCCCGGCGCCGGGGTGAGACGGCGAGCGTGTTCCTGCCGAACGTGCCGCAGCTGCTCGCCCTCGCCGGCGAGATGGAGGCGCAACGCGAGCACGCGCTCGACCGCGACAGCGACGCGGACGACCAGTGGAACGCCGAAGAAGACATGATGGATGCCGCCGAGCGCGAGGACAAAGCCTCCGACGCGCTCGAGCAGGAGTTCGAGTACCAGGCGCTGGGCTCTCTCGCGCACTTCGACCGCGTGATGTTCGACGGGCAGGAGTTCGGTCAGCTCGCTGTTCCGGGAACCATCGAGGAGGAGGAGTTCCTCGGCATCCCGGGCCTTCTCGAGCCCGAGCAGGTGCACGAGGTGCTCATGTCGCGGGCGACGCGGCAATCGCGTCACCGCTCGACGCGGGAGGCGCACGAGAAGGAGAACGGCGTCGAGCCGCCGTCGGTCGACGAGGGCGGGCTGCCCGGCCCCCTGCACCGCACGCTCAAGGAGCAGCGCCAACTGCTCAACACGATGGTGGGGCTGTACGCCCGCCAGACCGGCGAACCGCACGGACTCGTGCACGCCGAACTGCGCCGGCTGTGCGGGGGCCCCGCCGTCTCGCACGCCACGGTCGCCCAGCTGCAGGCGCGCATCGACCTGCTGCGCAAGCGCGTGCGCTCCTGACCCACGGGGGCTGCCGCCCGGCGCGCGCGTCCCGCGCCGTCCCGTGCTCGGCCGTTCCACACTTTGAGACTGCATCGCGCTGACAACCCGGCGTCACGCTGCAACCGTCTCGTCGGCCGCGCGCAGTCTCGCGCCCCGGACGCCGCCGGGTGGCCCGCGCGACCGCCGGCGGAGGGCGGCCGCGACCTCGGTTTCGCGGCCCCGAAATGCTGGCATCCGCCCCTCGGCATCCGCGTCGTTCCGGGCTTCGGAGGGCCGAAATGCTGTCAGTATCGGTCGACGCGCCCGGGGGAGGCGAGGGCCCTCATTACGGTGGGGGACGACCCGAAGGAGACCCGTGACGAACCTCGCCACACCCACCGCCCGTGATCGCCGCCGCTGGGCGCGCTATCTCGTCGACGAACGCGCCGAGGCCCGCGTCTACCGCGAGCTCGCCTCACGCCGCACGGGCGAAGAGCGTGACATCCTGCTCGAGCTCGCCGAGGCCGAGGGGCGTCACGAGCAGCACTGGATCGACCTGCTGGGGGAGACGCCGAAGCGCCTGCCGTCGCCCGGCATCGGCACGCGACTGCTGGCGTGGATGGCCCGGCGGTTCGGGTCGATCTTCGTGCTCGCCCTCGCCCAGAACGCCGAAGCGCGCTCGCCCTACGCCGACGAGCCCTACGCCACCGCCGCGATGGCCGCGGACGAGCGCGTGCACCACGAGGTCGTGCGCGGTCTCGCCGCCCGCGGTCGTCGGCGCCTCTCCGGAACCTTCCGGGCCGCCGTCTTCGGCGCCAACGACGGCCTCGTGTCCAACCTCGCGCTCGTGATGGGCGTCGGGGCGACGGGCGTGGCGCCGAGCTTCGTGCTGTTCAGCGGCATCGCGGGCCTTCTCGCGGGCGCCCTGTCGATGGGCGCCGGCGAGTTCGTCTCCGTCCGCTCGCAGCGCGAGCTGCTCGAGGCCACCGAGGAGAGCGACTTCGCCGACTCCGCCCTTCCCCACCTCGACCTGGATGCCAACGAGCTCGCCCTCGTGTACCGCACGCGCGGCATGGACTCCGACGACGCGCTCGCGAAGGCGCGCGAGGTCGTCACGGCCGCCCAGGCCGGGTCGGCCCCGGTCGCCGCGGCACCGGGGGAGTCCTCGCACGAGGTCGTCGGCAGCGCGTGGGGTGCGGCCCTGTCGAGCTTCCTGTTCTTCGCCTCGGGCGCGATCATCCCCGTGCTGCCGTGGATCTTCGGCATGAGCGGCTTCGGCGCCGTGGCGCTCGCCCTCGGCCTCGTCGGCATCGCGCTGCTGGCCACCGGTGCGATGGTGGGTCTGCTCTCGGGTGCCTCGCCGCTCAAGCGGGGCCTGCGCCAGCTCGCGATCGGCTTCGGCGCCGCCGCGGTGACGTACGTTCTCGGTCTGCTGTTCGGGGTGTCGGCGGCCTGACCCCGGGCCGCGGCGCGGCGCGGTTCGCTGCGACGGCGGGCCGCGTCGCGCCCCGTGTTCCGCGCCGCGCCGTTGGCGTCCGGCCCGCGCAGACCCCTTGCCTCAGCCTCGCCCCGCCGCAGCCACCCGCGCAGCCTCGCGGACCGCGCCGACGTTCTTGCGTCCGGCGCGCGACCCGGCGAGCTTCGCGGCGATGTGGTCGCGCACCGTGACCGGCTCGTACACCGCGGGGGCCTCGGGCGTGACGAAGTGCGGCAGGGGACCCACCACGGCATCCGCGTTCCCGTCGTGGAAGAACGCCGCCGATCGGCGCCGCTCGATCGACCCGTCGATCACCGGGGGCTTGACCCGGTGCAGCGTCGACAGCCACTTGTCGTTGGTGAGCCGGGCGGCGACATCGCCGAGGTTGACCAGCAGGGCGCCCTCGGCCGGGACCACGTCGTTCCACGACCCGTCGAGGCCCAGCACCTGCAGCCCCGCCACGCGGTCGGCCCACAGCACCGTCACGAGGCCGAAGTCGGTGTGCTCGCCCATGCCCGTCAGCTCGGCGCCCAGCTCGATCGAGCCCGGCGGCAGGGCGTAGTTGTTCATGCGCAGCACGTCGATCGAGTGATCGGTGACGTCGCCGAAGAAGTCGTCGGGCACGCGCAGAGCCGCCGCGAAGACGCGCGTGAGGGTCTGCGCCACGCGGCGCGCCTCGCCGTAGTAAGTCGAGACGGCGGGCTCGAACAGCTCGGTGTCGTCGGGCCACGTGTTCTCGGCGTAGTCGTCGGCCGTGGCCGCCGTTCCGGGGTATTCGCGCCAGGACGTCCCGACGTTGAACGCCTCGAAGAAGTCGTTCATCCGCGTGACCGGATCGACGCCGAGGCTGTAGCTCAGCGACTCGCTCTTGGGCGGGCTGTACCCCCGGTTCTCGGCCGCGGGACGCACGTAGCGCTTCTTCGCGTCGAGGGGGAGCGCGAAGAACTCGTCGAGACCGTTGCGCAGGTCGTCGATGACCGCCTGAGGGATGCCGTGACCCACCACCTGCATGAACCCGACCGTGCGACACGCGTGGTCGACGGCCGCCACGACGGCGGCGCGGGCGTCGGGCGAGCCGGGCCCGACCCAGGCCGAGATGTCGATGGTGGGGACGTGGAAGCGGGGCATGCGTGATCCGATCTGCCGGGGACGCCTCGACGCTAAGTGCGCGATGCTACGCCGGTGTTTCTGCGGCGTCACGGTTCGCGCGGCGAAGGGTGGATGCGGCATTCGGGTGCACGGCGCCGCTCTCCGGCGGCGTGGGCCCAACCCCACATGGGTTCGCAGCCCTCCCGCTCCCGCAGACAACGAAGAAGGCCCCGGATGAATCCGGGGCCTTCTTCGTTCTGTGCGCGAGGGGGGACTTGAACCCCCACGCCCTATACGGGCACTAGCACCTCAAGCTAGCGCGTCTACCTATTCCGCCACCCGCGCATCTGGGTGTTTCGCTGCTTTCGCAACGAGGAACGACATTACCACGCCCGAAGCCCCGCCTCGAACCGACGGTGACGCCCGGGCGCGTCCGACCCCGGAATAACACCCGTCTCACGACGACACGCGTCGGGGGAGCACCTCGGCCGCCGGTACCGTAGTGCGCATGCCCGAGCTCGAAACCGACGTCCCCGAGGTCGCCAGCATCGCATCCGACCTCATCCGTTTCGACACCTCGAACTACGGCGGGGGTCGCGCGAACGGCGAACGCGAGGCGGCCGAGTACGTCGGCGCCTACCTCGAGGGGCTCGGCCTCGAGACCGCGTACTACGAGCCCGTCGAGCGGCGCACGAACGTCTGCGCCCGCGTGCCCGGCCGCAACCCCGACAAGCCGGCGCTGATCCTGCACGGACACCTCGACGTCGTGCCCGCCGTCGCCGAGGACTGGAGCGTCGACCCCTTCGCGGGAGAGATCCGCGACGGCATCCTGTGGGGCCGCGGAGCGGTCGACATGAAGGACATGGATGCCATGATCCTCACCTCCGTCGCCGACATCCTGCGCGCGGGGCAGCAGCCCGAGCGCGACGTGATCGTGACGTTCTTCGCCGACGAGGAGAACGGCGGCGTCGAGGGCTCGGCGCGCGTCGTGCGGGACCGGCCCGAGTGGTTCGCCGGCGCCACCGAGGCCATCAGCGAGGTCGGCGGCTACTCCATCGCGGTCGGCGACCGGCGCGCGTACCTGCTGCAGGTCGGCGAGAAGGCCCTCCTGTGGATCAAGCTCGTCGCCCGCGGTCGCGCGGGTCACGGCAGCGGGCTGCACGCCGACAACGCGGTGACCAAGCTCGCGACGGCCGTGGACGCCCTCGGTCGCACCGAATGGCCCATCCGGCTGACCGACACGACGACAAAGCTGCTGGCGGGCCTGGCAGAGATCACGGGTGACAACGCGGGCGATCCCGACGCGCTCGCCCTGCGCACCGGCGCGGCATCCAGCTTCATCCGCTCGACGCTGCGCACCACGACGAACCCCACCGGTCTGACCGCCGGGTACAAGCACAACGTGATCCCCGACCGCGCTGAGGCGCTCATCGACGTGCGCGTGCTGCCCGGCACCGAGGACGCCGCCCTCGCCGACATCCGCCGCATCGTGGGCGACGACGTCGAGATCGAGATCGTGCACCGCGACATCGGCCTCGAGGTGCCGTTCTCGGGCGACCTCGTCGACGCCATGGTCGCCCAGCTGGACCGGCATGACCCCGGCGTGCCCGTCGTGCCGTACCTCATGGGAGGCGGCACCGACAACAAGGCGCTGTCGGCCCTCGGAATCTCCGGCTACGGATTCGCGCCGCTGCGACTCCCCGCCGGTCTCGACTTCACCGGGATGTTCCACGGTGTCGACGAGCGCGTCCCCGTCGACGCGCTCGAGTTCGGTCGACGTGTTCTCGCCGACCTCCTCCGGACGTACTGAAGGACCGCATGCATATCTTCGAGGTCATCATCCTCGGGCTCGTCCAGGGCCTCACCGAGTTCCTCCCCATCTCCTCCAGCGCGCACCTGCGCATCGTGGGCGAGTTCCTCCCGTCGCAGACCGATCCCGGGGCGACGTTCACCGCAATCACCCAGATCGGCACGGAGCTCGCCGTGCTCATCTACTTCCGCAAGAAGATCGGGCGCGTCATCTCGCGCTGGTTCGGCTCGCTCACGGGCAAGGTCCCGCGCAACGACCCCGACGCCCGCATGGGCTGGCTCGTCATCATCGGCACGATCCCCATCGCGCTGCTGGGCGTGCTGCTGCAGAGCCTCATCCGCGACAACTTCCGGAGCCTGTGGATCACCGCGATCGTGCTGATCGTGTTCGGCATCCTGCTGGGTCTCGCCGACCACTACGGAAAGCGCCGTCGCGACCTCGACGACCTCACCTACCCGCACGGCATCGCCTACGGTTTCGCGCAGGCCCTCGCCCTCGTCCCCGGCGTCTCGCGCTCGGGAGCGACGACGACGCTCGGTCGCGCGCTCGGCTACAAGCGCACCGCCGCGGCGGAGTACTCGTTCCTGCTCGCCGTGCCCGCGGTCTTCGCGAGCGGTCTGTTCGAGCTGTACAAGAGCTTCGACGAGGGCACCGGCCCGTACAACCTCGGCGAGACCGCCATCGCGACCGTCATCGCGTTCGTCGTGGGCTACCTCGTGATCGCGTTCCTCATGCAGTACCTCAAGCGCGGCAGCTTCCTGCCGTTCGTGATCTACCGCATCGCGCTGGGCCTGCTGATCATCGTCCTGCTGCTGACCGGGGTCATCCCCGCCGTGTCGACGGTCATCACCAGCTGATCCCGGATGGCACGACGGCGCCGTCCCACTCGGGGCGGCGCCGTCGTCGTGTGCGGGCGAAGGCGGAGGGTTGCGGTGGCTTCGACGAGCTCAGCCACCTCGTTCCGCGCACACGCAACCCTCGTGACGGAGGGGAGGTCCCTGAGCCCGTCGGAGGGACCGGGCGCGGCCCGGAGCGCCGCCTAGCGACGCGGCGGGTCGTCGCGACCGGGCTTGGTGGGGCCGTCGCCGCCGCGGCGCAGGTACCGCTCGAACTCCTGGGCGATGGCATCCCCCGACGCCTCCGGCGAGTCCCACGTGTCGCGGGTCTGCTCGAGCTGGCGGATGTAGTCGCTCATCTCCTCGTCGTCGGCGGCGGCGGCGTCGATCGACGCCTCCCACTGCCGCGACTCTGCCTCGAGGTCGCCGTGGGGCACGGTGATGCCGGTGATGCCCTCGAGCTTCTCGAGCAGCGCCAGGGTGGCCTTGGGCGAGGGCGTGTGGCCCGCGACGTAGTGCGGGACGCTGGCCCACAGGCTCGCGGTCGGGATGCCGACCTGCTCGGCCGCGTGGCCGATCGCGCTCAGGATGCCGACGGGCCCCTCGTACAGGCTCCGCTCGAGCCCCAGCGTCTGACGGACCGCGTCGTTGTCGCTGCCGGCGAAGACCGAGATGGGGCGGGTGTGCGGAACGTCCGACATCATCGACCCGAGGGCGACGAAACCGGTCACGTCTTCGCGCAGGGCCACGTCGATGAACTCCGCCGCGAACGCCTGCCACGCGCGCGCGGGCTCCACGCCCACGAGCAGCCAGATCTCGGCGTCGGTGGAGCGCTCGATCGGCCGCAGCAGTTTCGCCTCGGGCCACGTCAGGGTGCGCCGCCCCTCGGCGTCGAGGCCGATCTGCGGGCGCGTGTACTGGTAGTCGAAGTAGAGCTCGGGGTCGACCGTGTGCACGACCTCGTACTCCGCGTCGGCGCGCAGCAGCGCCGCCGCGGCGGACGCGGCTTCTCCGGCGTCGTTCCAGCCGTCGAACGCGGCGACGATGATCCGGCGACCCAGTGCGTCCACGCAACCTCCTCTGCCCCGTCGGGGCTTCGTTCCAGGATAGGCGCACGCGTGCGGGGGCGGTCGGACCCCGCCGCGCCGCGAGCCGGGGAGGCCCCCGCCCCGCGGGAGCGGGGGGAAGCCCGGCCTTCCATAAGATGGAACGATGACTTCTTCCGCCCTCGCTGCGGTCCTGTGGGACATGGACGGCACCCTGGTCGACACCGAGCCCTACTGGATGGCGGCCGAGGTGCCCCTCGTCGAGCGGTTCGGGGGCACCTGGTCGCACGAACAGGCCCTCGGCATGGTGGGCCTCGCCCTCGAGGACTCCGCTCGGCTCCTGCAGAACGCCGGGGTGCCGTGGGGCGTCGACGAGATCATCGCGCACCTGACCGACGAGGTGCTGCGCCAGCTCGCGAGCACGGGCGTGCCGTTCCGACCGGGCGCGCGCGAGCTCCTCGCCGACCTCAAGGCGCACGGCGTCAAGACCGGGCTCGTGACGATGTCGATGCGGCGCATGGCCCTCTCGATCGCCGAGCTCATCGACTTCCCGGCCTTCGACGTGGTGGTCGCAGGCGACGACGTCGAGCGCCCGAAGCCGTATCCCGATCCCTACCTGCAGGCGGCGGAGGCGCTCGGCGTCGACATCCGCGACGCCGTCGCGATCGAAGACAGCCCCAACGGCCTCCGGTCGGCGATCGCCAGCGGCGCCGTCTCGCTCGGGGTGCCGCTGATGGTCCCGCTCGACGGCGTCGGGGCCCACGCCCTGTGGCCCAGCCTCGAGGGGCGGACCGCCGCCGATCTCCGCGCCCTCCACGGCGCGCACACCCCGACCCGACCCTCCGAAACGCGAGCGAACCGATGAGCGAGACCCCCCACCTGAGCGGACCCTTCCGCATCGGCGACCGCGTGCAGCTGACGGGCCCCAAGGGCCGCATGCACACGATCACGCTGCGCGAGGCGGGCGAGCTGCACACCCACAACGGCGTGCTGAAGCACGCGCTCCTCGTGGGGCAGCCCGACGGCAGCGTCGTCACCAACAGCTCCGGGCACGACTACCTGGCCGTGCGCCCCCTGCTGCGCGACTTCGTGATGTCGATGCCGCGCGGAGCGGCGATCGTCTACCCCAAGGACGCCGCCCAGATCCTCGCGCAGGCCGACGTCTTCCCCGGCGCGACGGTCGTGGAGGCCGGTGTCGGCTCCGGCGCCCTGTCGCTCTGGCTGCTGCGCGCGATCGGCCCCGCCGGCCGCCTGCTGTCGTTCGAGCGTCGCGAGGAGTTCGCCGAGGTGGCCCGCGCCAACGTCGAGACCTTCCACGGCGAGCACCCCGCGACGTGGGAGGTCGTCGTCGGCGACCTCGTCGAGAGCCTCCCGGAGGCGGTGGCCCCGGCATCCGTCGACCGCGTCGTCCTCGACATGCTCGCCCCCTGGGAGTGCATCGACGCCGTCGCCGACGCGCTCACCCCCGGCGGCGTGGTGCTCTGCTACATCGCCACCGCCACGCAGCTCAGCCGCGTGGCCGAGTACATCCGCGGCACCGGCCTGTTCACCGAGCCGGATGCCAGCGAGACGATGGTCCGCGGATGGCACGTCGAGGGCCTCGCGGTGCGCCCCGACCACCGCATGGTCGCCCACACGGGCTTCCTCATCACGGCGCGTCGCCTCGCGCCGGGCGCGATCCCGCCCGAGGTGAAGCGTCGCGCCTCGAAGTCGAGCTACGGCGACGAGGACGTGGAGCTGTGGACGCCGGGCGCCGTCGGCGACCGCGAGATCACCGACAAGAACCTGCGCAAGCGCGTGCGCGAAGCGCAGAAGTCCGCCGAGGGCGTGCGGCAGTCGGTGGCCGGTGCCCCCGGGCGCGGGCAGGACGATCCCGCCTGAGCCGACCGCGCCCGTCGGGGCGGCGGGGGAGGCCCGCGGGAGCGCCTAAACTGTTCCGGTGCGCAGACTCCCCGCTCTCGTGGCCGTGACCGCTCTGGCCGGATTCGGCCTCGTCGGGTGCTCGGCATCCGCCGCGTCGTCGTGCCCGACCCCCACCGACAGCGCGATCGCCTCGGTCGTCGAGGCGACCGGCGACCTCGGCTCGGCCCCGTCCGTCACCGTCCGCTCGCCCTTCGTGCCCGCCCAGGCCGGCACCCAGACCCTCGTCGAGGGCGACGGCCCGCGCATCACGAGCGACAAGCAGCTCGCGCTGGTCGACGTCACCGTGCTCGACGCCGCGACGGGCGAGCAGCTCGTCGCCACGAAGTACGACGCCGACCTCACCACGGCGACGCCCCTGCCGCGGCTGACCCAGGCCGTTCCCTCGATCGCCCCGCTGCTGGAGTGCGTGTCCGAGGGTTCGCGCGTCGCCGTGGCGATCCCCGGCTCCGACCTCGGCGCCCAGGGTGCCCAGGCCCTCGGCGTCACCGAGGGCGACGGCGCGGTGTTCGTCTTCGACGTGCGCAAGGTGTTCCTCCCGGCCGCGAACGGCGCCGACCAGTACAACGCCGACTCGGGGATGCCCTCGGTCGTGCGCGCGCCCGACGGCCAGCCCGGCGTGGTGATCCCCGCGGGCGACGCCCCCACCGAGGTGCGCTCGCAGGTCATCAAGAAGGGCGACGGCGACGTGCTGACCGCCGATTCGTCCGCCGTGATCCACGTGCAGGGCATCGCCTGGGGCGCCAAGACGACCTTCGCCTCCACCTGGAAGAACGGCGCCCCCGGTCAGGCGAAGGTCTCGGCCCTGCCCCCGGCCCTCGCCTCGGCCCTCGAGGGGCAGCCGGTCGGCTCGCAGATCCTCGTCGTCGTCCCCGCCGACCAGAGCCAGCAGGACCAGCAGGCGCTGCAGGCTCCCGCGAACACCGCCCTGGTGTACGTCGTCGACATCCTCGGCACCGTCGGCTGAGCGCCGTCGGCTGAGCACCGACCGGTCACGACCTCCGGCGCCGGCCCCGGACGCGCGAGCGTCCGCGGGCCGGTGTCGTCGTTCGGGGCGGGGCCCCGGCCTAGGATGGGCGGGTGGCCGCCGCTTCCCGAAACGCTCCCGAGGAGCGTCTGGTGAACCTCGTCGTCGCGCTCATGGCGACCGAGCAGGGGCTGACCAAGGACACGATCCTCTCCTCGGTGGCCGGCTACCGCGAGCAGCTCGAGGCCGGAGCCTCGAAGGACGCTCTCGAGAAGATGTTCGAGCGCGACAAAGAGAACCTCCGCGGACTCGGCGTGCCGATCGAGACCATCGGCAACCGCGCCGACCCCGACGACCTGCGCGAGGCCCGCTACCGGGTGCCGACGGCGGAGTACGCCCTCCCCGACGACATCTCGTTCAGCCCGGCCGAGGTCGCCCTGCTCAACATCGCCGGCGGCGTGTGGGGGAGCGAGTCGCTCTCGGCGGACGCCCGCAGCGGCCTGCGCAAGATCCGCGCCCTCGGCATCCCCGTCGACGAACCGATCATCGGCTATGCCCCGCGCATCCGCGTGCGCGACTCCTCCTTCCCGACGCTGCAGCGGGCGATCGAGCAGAACCGCGTCGTGACCTTCACCTACCTGCGGCCGGGCGAGGCGCAGCCGCGCGAGCGGCGCATCCGCCCCCTCGCGCTCGTCGAGTACGAGGCGCGCTGGCACGTGTACGGGTTCGACCTCATCATGGACGCCGACCGCACGTTCCTGCTCTCTCGCATCGTCGGCGACGTGACCCTGCGTCGCGAGAAGTTCGCCCCGGAGCTCCTCGAGGGTGCGGGCGAGCGCGCGGTGGAGGGACTGCGCGCCGTCGCCGCCCGCCAGCGCGCCCTGCTCGAGGTGCACCCCGGCACCGAGGCGTCGCTGCGCCTCGCCCGGCGCGCCCAGGAGGCGCCGCAGGATGTTCCGCAGGGGATCGTCGTGCCCTACGTCGACCTGCACGTCTTCGCCGACGAGCTGGCGTCGTACGGTCCCGAGGTGCGCGTGGTCGAGCCCGCCGATCTGCGGGCCGAGGTCATCCGCCGGCTCGAGGCGACCGTCGTGCTGCACGGGGGTGCCGCGTGAATCCCGAACGCCCCGTCGCCGCCCTCGACAGGGCGGCCCTTCTGCTGCAGCTCGTGCCCTATCTCCTCGGCAAGGGCGAGGTGCCCGTGGCCGAGGCCGCGGCCGACTTCGACGTGACCGTCGACGAGATGCGCGCGATGGTCGAGCGACTCACGGTGATCGGGCTGCCCGGCGAGCGCGGCTACTGGCAGTTGCCGCACGACCTGTTCGACATCGACTGGGACCTGCTCGATCGCGACGATGTCATCGCGATCACGAACACCGTGGGCCTCGAGCGCTCGCCCCGGCTGACGGCGCGCGAAGCGGCGGCTCTGCTCGCCGGTCTCCAGCTCGCGCGGAGCCTGCCGGGCTTCGGCGACAGCGAGCTCGTCACGGCGCTGCTCGCCAAGCTCGCCCGCGGGGCGGCCACCGCTCCACCGCCGGTGATCGTGGCGCCCGGCCCCGTCGACGGCGTGCGCGACGTGGTCGACCGCGCGCTGCGCGCCCGCGTGGCCGTGACCTTCACCTACCGCGCTCCGGGGGCCGATCCGATCACGCGCACCGTGGATCCGATCAAGGTGCACATCGCGAACGACCAGTGGTACCTGCAGGGCTGGGACCACCTGCGGCAGGCGGTGCGCACGTTCCACCTCGATCGCGTGAGCGCGCCCCGCCTCACCGACACTCCGGCGATCCATGGAGCCGACCCTGTGCCCGAGCTCTTCGCCCCGAGCGACGACGAGGTGGTCGCGCGTTTCCGTTTCCCGCGCGCCGTCGCGCCGCTGCTGGCCGACTACCTCGAGCGCGCCGAGATCGACGACGAGGGCGACGGCACCGCGGTGGCATCCCTCCGCCTCGCCGACGAGCAGAGCCTCAAGCGGCTCGCCGCCCGCCGCGGGGGAGAGGTCGAGCTGCTCGAGCCGGCGGGGGCGCGTCGCGCGGCGGCCGACTGGGCCGCGGCCGGTCTGGCCCAATACCGCTGATCGCGGTCGTTCCCGCCCGCCCGCCGTGGCTGAAGCCCGTCGCAACCACGCGGGTTAGACTGGAGTTCCGCCCGAACGAGTCGAGGAGTCCTCATGTTGCAAGGTCTGACCGGATGGCACCTGCTCGCCGTTCTCGCTGTCATCCTCCTGCTTTTCGGTGCCGCCAAGCTTCCGGCGCTCGCCAAGAGCGTGGGCCAGTCGGCTCGCGTGTTCAAGAGCGAGATGAAAGAGATGAAGCGCGACGACGAGGTCGCCGCCGCCCCCGAAGCCCCGCGCGCCACCGACGTCGGCACTGCGCCGTCCGTCGCCCCCGAGCCGCGCAGGTCGACCGACCCCACCGTCTAAGCGGTGGCGACGGCAGGACCGCCGCGCATCGACGTGCCCGAGGGGCCGCGTCGCGACAAGCGCATGTCGATCGGGGCGCACCTCGTCGAACTGCGCAAGCGGCTGATGATCGCGGCCGCGGCTCTGGTCGTGGGCATGGTGGTGGCCTTCGTCATCACCGACCCGATCATCCACCTCATCACCGAGCCGATCCGCGTGATCGCGGAGCGCCGCGGCGATGATTTCTCGGCGCTGAACTTCACGTCGGTGACCTCGGCGTTCGACCTGCGCATGCGCATCGCCTTCACGATCGGCATCTTCCTGTCGGCGCCGATCTGGCTGTGGCAGATCTGGGCGTTCATCGTGCCCGGGCTCACGCGCAAAGAGATCCGCTACACGGTCGGGTTCGTGGCATCCGCCGTCCCCCTCTTCTTCGCCGGCTGCTGGGTGGGCCTGCTCATCGTCCCGCACGTGATCGAGCTCATGTGGGGATTCACCCCCGAGGGCGGCGTGAACTTCTACAACGCCGTCGACTACTACGACTTCGTGTTCAAGCTGCTGATCGTCGTGGGCGTCGCGTTCGTGCTGCCCGTGTTCCTGGTGGCCCTGAACGTGGCGGGAGTCATGAGCGGCCGGGCGATCCTCAAGGGCTGGCGCGTGGCGATCCTCATCGCCACCCTGTTCTCGGCCCTCGCGACCCCGGCCGCCGACATCATCAGCATGTTCCTGCTCGCCGGGATCCTCACCGTGCTGTTCTTCGCGGCCGCGGGCGTCTCGCTGCTGTTCGACCGGCGCAAGGCCCGTCGCCTCTCCGCGACCGAGATGCCGTCGGGGCCCATCGCGTGAGTTCGCCCAGTCCCGCGGAGCGTTTCGCCCGGGCGAGTGCCCGTTCGTCGCACCCGCACACGGCCGACTTCGCCGAGATGCAGCGTTTCGAGCTCGACGACTTCCAGATCGCCGGATGCCACGCCCTCGAGGACGGGCGGAGCGTGCTGGTGGCCGCCCCCACCGGGGCCGGGAAGACCATCGTCGGCGAGTTCGCGATCCACCTCGCGATGCTCGAACCCGGCGACAAGGCGTTCTACACCACGCCGATCAAGGCGCTGTCGAACCAGAAGTTCCACGAACTGCAGGAGGTGTACGGCGACGACGAGGTCGGCCTGCTCACCGGCGACACGAACATCAACGCCTCGGCGCGCATCGTCGTGATGACCACCGAGGTGCTGCGCAACATGCTGTACGCCGACTCCCCGGCGCTGCGGGGTCTGCGGTTCGTCGTCATGGACGAGGTGCACTACCTCGCCGACCGCTTCCGCGGCGCCGTGTGGGAAGAGGTCATCATCCACCTCCCGCCGTCAGTCAAGCTCGTCTCGCTGTCAGCGACGGTGTCGAACGCCGAGGAGTTCGGCGACTGGCTCGACACCGTGCGCGGCGACACCGAGGTGATCGTGTCCGAGACGCGCCCCGTGCCGCTCGAGCAGCACGTGCTGGTCCGCGGCGACCTGCTGCCGCTGTTCGACGACCGCGCGGGGGTGGCCACCGCGCAGGTCAATCAGGAGCTGCTGCGCATCCGCGGCGGGAACGCGGGCGGGTACGAGAACAACCGACGCGCCCAGGAGTACCGCTCGGCGCGGCACGCCGGGGGACCGCGACACGCTCACCAGCGCCGCGGTGGACACAAGCCGCTGCGGGCGCAGCAGGGCCCCCGCATCGAGCGCATCGACCGCCCCGAGGTGGTCGAGCTGCTGCAGCGCAACCACCTGCTGCCCGCGATCTTCTTCATCTTCAGCCGCGCCGGCTGCGACGCCGCCGTGCAGCAACTGCGCCGCGCGAACGTCCGCCTCACCTCGGCCGAGGAGCGCGTCGAGATCCGGCAGATCGTCGACGAGCTGACCTTCACGCTCAAGGACGAGGACCTCGCCGTGCTGCACTTCTGGGAGTGGCGCGACAACCTCGAGCGCGGCGTCGCCGCGCACCACGCGGGGCTCCTCCCGGCCTTCAAAGAGGTGGTCGAGGAGCTGTTCCGCCGCAAGCTCGTCAAGGTCGTCTTCGCGACCGAGACCCTCGCTCTCGGCATCAACATGCCCGCGCGGACGGTCGTGCTCGAGAAGCTCGAGAAGTTCAACGGCGAAGCCCGCGTGGCGATCACCTCGGGGGAGTACACCCAGCTCACCGGTCGCGCCGGTCGCCGGGGCATCGACGTCGAGGGCCACGCGGTCGTGCAGTTCACCGAGGGGCTCGACCCGCAGTCGGTCGCGGCCCTCGCCTCGCGCCGCACCTATCCGTTGAACTCGAGCTTCCGGCCCACCTACAACATGGCCGTGAACCTGATCGACCAGTTCGGCCGGGCCCGCGCGCGCGAGATCCTGGAGTCCTCGTTCGCCCAGTTCCAGGCCGACCGCTCGGTCGTGGGTCTCGCGCGTCAGGTGAAGGATGCCGAGGAGTCGCTCTCCGGATACGAACAGGCGATGACGTGCGATCGCGGCGACTTCCGCGAGTACTCCACCATCCGCCGCGAACTGAGCGACCTCGAGAAGATCAACCGCCGCGACGCCACAGCGCCCCGCCGCCTCCGCGATGAGCGGCAGCAGCAGATCCAGTCGCTGCGCAAGCGGATGCAGCGGCATCCCTGCCACTCGTGTCCCGATCGCGAGGCGCACGCGCGCTGGGCGGAGCGGTACTGGAAGCTCAAGCGCTCCACCGACAAGACGCGTCATCAGATCGATCAGCGCACGGGCACCGTGGCGCGCGTGTTCGACCGGGTCGTCGAGGTGCTCGCGGCGCTCGAGTACGTCGCGATCGACGACGACGGAGCGACGGTGCTCACCCGCGCGGGGCGCACCATGCGCCGCATCTACGGCGAGCGCGATCTGCTGGTCGCCGAGTCGTTGCGCCAGGGACTGTGGGCGGGTCTCGACGCCCCCTCTCTCGCCGCCCTCGCGTGCTGCCTGGTCTACGAGCCGCGGCGCGACGAGGCGGGCCCGGGCGAGCGCGGACTGCCGCGCGGGGCGTTCCGGGGAGCCCTGGATGCCACGCAGACGCTGTGGCAGGAGCTCGACGACCTCGAACGCGACCACCGCCTGCCCGGCTCCGAGAGCCCCGCCTCGGGCCTGGCTCCGGCGATGCACGCGTGGGCGCGCGGACTCCCGCTCGACACCGTGCTGGGCCTGGCCGACATGGCGGCCGGCGACTTCGTGCGCTGGGCGAAGCAGACGATCGACCTGCTCGATCAGATCTCCCTCGTGGCCGAACCCCCGCTCGCGAAGACGGCGCGGACGGCGTTGGACAACGTGCGCCGCGGCATCGTGGCGTACACGTCGGCATGAGCACCGCGACCCCGGCGGCGCAGCCCCTGCTGCGCCTGGCCTTCGCGGCGCCGCTGTCGGTCGTGGCGGGCCTGCTGCTCGTCACCGCCTACCCGGCGCTGGCGTGGTGGCCCATGGCCCTGCCCGCCGTGGCCCTCGCGCTGCTCACGCTCATCGGTCGGCGGTTCTGGTCGGCGGTGCTGGTGGGCTTCCTCTTCGGGGTGGCGTTCTTCTCCGTCAACCTGCTCTTCACCGCGCGCTACCTGGGCCCGATCCCGTGGGCGGCCCTGTTCGTGCTCGAGTCCCTGCTCACCGCGGTGTTCGCGGTGCCGATCGCCCTCGCGTACCGGTGGATGCCGCGCGTGGTTCCCGGGGCTCTCGGACGGCTGATGGTTCTCCCGGCGCTGGTCGCGGGGCTGTGGGTGCTGCGCGAGCAGATCGTCGGCTCGTGGCCGTACGGCGGTTTCCCGTGGGGGCGCATCGGCGTCTCGCAGGTGAACGGGCCGTTCGCCGAGGTCGCGTCGTGGGTCGGGATGTCGGGGCTGTCGTTCCTCGTCGTGCTGCTGTGCGCGATGGTGATCGAGCTCGTACGGCATCGGCGCGTCCGACGCGGGATCGTTATCCTTCCCGCCGCGGCTCTCGTGGCCGTGCTGCTGCTCCTGCCGCAATTCCCGACGACGGCGGCGGGCTCGCTCCGCGTCGGTGCGGTCCAGGGCAACGGACCGGCCGGATACTTCGACCAGCGCGCGCGCAACGCCGTGCTGAACGCCCAGCTGGCGGCATCCGCCCCGCTCTTCGGCCAGCGGATGGACGTGCTGCTGTGGCCCGAGGGCGGCGTCGACTCCGACCCCACCGCGAACGGCGCGACCTCGGCGGTGCTCGAGGAGCTCTCGCGGCGCGTCGACGCCCCGCTGCTGATCTCGGCGGTCACCGAGCGGGGGTCGGAGCTGTTCAACTCCGCGCTGCTGTGGACGCCCGACGGGCAGAGCGGGCCGACGTACGACAAGCGGCATCCGGTGCCGTTCGGCGAGTACGTGCCCGACCGGGCGTTCTGGGAGCCGTTCGCGCCCGACCTCATCGGGCTGATCGGGCGCGAGTACACCCCCGGGACGGCGACGCCGCTCATCGACCTGAACGGCGTCGGCGTAGGGCTCGCGATCTGCTTCGACGTGATCTACGACGACGTCGTCTGGGACGGTGCGGACGCGGGCGCCGAGGTCTACATGTTCCAGACCAACAACGCCGACTTCCGCGGGACCGACGAGAACCTGCAGCAGCTCGCGTTCGCGCAGATGCGCGCGATCGAGACGGGCCGCTCGGTGGTCAACCTCTCCACGGTCGGCACGAGCCAGGTGATCGCCCCCGACGGCTCGACCCTCGACGCCCTGCCGATCGACACGGCCGGCCACATGCTGACCGACGTGCCGCTGCGCACCGGGCTCACTCCCGCGGTCGTCATCGGTCCCGCCGTGAAGATCGTCGTCGGCGCGGGGAGCCTCCTCGGTCTGCTCGCGGCGGGAGTCGTCGTCTTCGTGCGTCGCCGGGCGCACGAGAAGACGCCGGCCCCCGAGGGGACCGGCGTCTGAGTTCTCGAGACGTCCTGATCAGGACGTCAGGCGCTGAGCTTCTCGTTGCCCGCGCCGCGACGTGCACGCACGAACGCGAGGCGCTCCTCGAGCAGCTCTTCGAGCTCGGGGATCGTGCGGCGCTCGAGCAGCATGTCCCAGTGCGTACGGGCGGCCTTGTCGCCCGAGTGGTCGACGGTCGCGGTGCCGTCGCCGATGCGCAGCAGTGCTTCGGCGCCGCACGTGCGGCACTCCCAGGACTCCGGAACCTCGGCATCGGCAGCGAAGGTCAGGACGGTGTCTCGTCCGCAGGTGCTGCAGGTGTAGGTGTGTTGTGCACGGTCGTGGAACACGACGCCGTCTTCGCTCTGGAGGCTTTGGGCGCCGAGTCGGATGCCGCGGAGACTGCGGTCTGCCATTGTGTGGTCCTCTCGTCGGTCACCATGTATAACGCTCGCACCTGTGCGCTTTATTCGAACTCCGGGCATCGCGACGGCTTTCACAGAGGATGCTCAGTCAGCCGTGGTTCCCCGGCCGTTCACCATCGCGAGGGCGGCGTCGGCGCGGTCGGTGACGAGCCCGTCGACGCCGAGATCGAGCAGTCGACGCATGTCGTCGTCGTCGTTGACGGTCCACACGTGCACCTCGACGCCGCGGGCGTGCGCGTCGCGCACGAAGCTCCGCGTGACGATGCGCAACGGTCCCTGTCGTTCGGGGACCTGCAGGGCGTCGAGTCCGTCGAGGAGGGCGCGCACGCGGCCCTTTCGTCGCAGGGCGCGAGCCGCGACGAGCCGTGCGACCGTGGCCGATCCCGGCGAGGTCGCGGGGGGCCGGGCGGCGCCGGCCGCGCGCGCCGCTGCGAGCGCCTCGAGGCGACGGTCGTCGGAGAAGCTCGTCACGAGCACCCGCTCGGCGTGGGCGGCGACGAGTCGGCCGACCCCCTCCGCCGCGGCGGCGGCTTTGACGTCGAGGTTGAAACGCAGGTCGGGGAAGGCGTCGAGGGCCTGAGCGAGAGTGATGAGCCCGCCCCGCTCGGCCATGATCTCCTCGAGCTCGGGCAGGCGCACGTCGGCGATCGCGCGGGGGTCGTCGGCGACCCGCTGGAGGTCGTCGTCGTGGAAGAGCACGATCGTCCCGTCGGCCGTCGCGTGGCAGTCCGATTCGACGTATAGGGCTCCCGCGGCGTGCGCCTCGGCGACCGCGGCGAAGGAGTTCTCGACGACGCCGAGCGCGGCGGCATCCGGTGTCACCAGCCCCCGGTGCGCGAGCACGCGCGGGGCGTCGGGGGAGAGGTACGGGTGCCGCGTCATCGGGGCGCGGCCGGGTGCGGGTCGACGGCGGGCGGAGGGGTCTCGCCGGAGTCGTCGTGGCGTGCCGCGAAGGCTCCCGAGATGCCCTTCAGCGCCTCGGTGAACTCGCTCGGGATGATCCACAGCTTGCTGGAGGCGCTGTCGCTGATCTTCGGCAGCGTCTGCAGGTACTGATAGGCGAGGAGCTTGTCGTCGGGGCGGCCCGCGTGGATCGCGCCGAAGACCGACGAGATCGCCTCCGCTTCGCCCTGCGCGCGCAGCACAGCCGCTTGCTTGTCGCCCTCGGCCTCGAGGATCGCGGCTTGGCGTCGCCCCTCGGCCTCGAGGATCTGCGACTGCTTCGAGCCCTCCGCGGTGAGGATCGCGGCGCGGCGGTCGCGCTCGGCCCTCATCTGCTTCTCCATGGAGTCCTGGATCGACAGCGGGGGATCGATCGCCTTGAGCTCGACGCGCCCGACGCGGATGCCCCACTTGCCGGTCGCCTCGTCGAGGACGACGCGCAACTGCCCGTTGATGTTGTCGCGGCTGGTCAGCGCCTGCTCGAGGTTGAGCCCGCCCACGACGTTGCGCAGGGTCGTGGTGGTGAGCTGCTCGACCGCACCGAGGTAGTTGGCGATCTCGTACGTGGCGGCGCGCGCGTCGGTCACCTGGAAGTACACGACGGTGTCGATCGAGACCACGAGGTTGTCTTCGGTGATCACCGGCTGCGGGGGGAACGACACCACCTGCTCGCGCATGTCGATGAGCGGGCGCACGCGGTCGACGAGGGGCACGACGAGATTCAGTCCCGGCGAGAGCGTCTTGTGATAGCGGCCGAGGCGTTCGACGACCCCCGCCCGCGCCTGCGGGATGATGCGGATCGCGCGCAGCAGCACGACGATGACGAAGACGGCCACCACGCCGGCGACGATCCAGCCGATCGTGACGGGGATCAGATCGTTCATGATGTCGCCTCCTGGCTGCGCGCGCGGACGACGGCCGTGGCGCCGTCGATACGGACGACCTCGATGCGCGTGGCGGGGTCGAGTCGGGTGTCGGTGTCGCTGCGGGCGGTCCACACGTCGCCGTTGGCGAGTTTGACCTGACCGGCGACGGCGGGGGAGACGCGGGTGATCACCAGCCCCTCGAGGCCGAGGAGGGCCTCGATGTTGGAGGGGCGGGAGTCGGCGCCGCGGTGCAGGCGCCGCAGCAGCGGCGGACGCAGGAAGGCGAGGAGGGCGACGGCCGAGAGGGCGGCGACGATCACCTGCACCCACAGGGGAGCGCCGAGCACCTCGGCGACGAGTCCGGCGACGCTGCCGCCGGCGAACATGAGGAACGTCAGCTCGCCCGTGAGCATCTCGACGACCAGGAAGACCAGGATCGCCACGAGCCAGGCGATCCAGGCCCACGCGGCGATGGTGGAGACAACGTCCATGTCGCACCTCCTGAGGCCGACGGTAGCACCGGCTCGCGACACCGCGGCCGAAACCCGACGACCCCACAGGGACGGCTTCGGAGACTCCGAGCGGGGAGCGGCTCCCGGCTCGCAAGAGAGGGATCGGTAGGCTGGGAACGGATCCACGAATCGTCAGGAGTACTCCCGTGTCCCAGACCCTCCCGTCCGGCTCGCTGAGCGGCAAGACCGCCCTCGTCACCGGCTCGTCGCGCGGCATCGGCGCCGACACCGTCCGTTACTTCGCCGAGGCCGGCGCCAACGTGGTGATCAACTTCCGCAACAAGGCGCCCCGCGCCGAGAAGCTCGCCGCCCAGCTGCGCGAGCTCGGCGTCGAGGCCCTCGTCGTCGGTGCCGACCTCACCGACCCCGAGTCGGTGAAGGCGATGTTCGACGAGGTCGAGCGCACCTTCGGCGGACTCGACATCCTGGTGCTCAACGCCTCGGGCGGCATGGAGTCGGGCATGGCCGAGGACTACGCCCTGCTGCTCAACCGCGACGCCCAGGTGAACGTGCTCGAGACGGCCCTCCCGCTGCTGAAGGACGACGCGCGCGTGGTCTTCGTCACCAGCCACCAGGCGCACTTCATCCGCACGACCCCGACCATGCCCGAGTACGAGCCGGTCGCCCTCTCGAAGCGCGCCGGCGAAGACGCGCTGCGCGAGAAGATCCCGGCCCTCGAGGAGCGCGGGATCGGCTTCACCGTCGTCTCGGGCGACATGATCGAGGGCACGATCACCGCGACCCTGCTCGAGCGCGCGAACCCGGGCGCGATCGCCGCCCGTCGCGACGACGCCGGCAAGCTCTACAACGTCGCCGAGTTCGCCGCCGAGGTCGCTCGCGCGGCCGTCGACCCGGTGCCCGCCGACAACACCCGCCTCGTCGGAGACACGGGTTCGTTCGGGGGCGAGTGAGTATGCGGCCGACCGACATCGAATCCCTGATCGGGGTCGGTCGGCCCGCGATCTCCTCCGACGGATCGTTCGCGGTCTTCGCGTCCTCCCGTCCCGATCTCGCCGCCGACCGCACGGTGGGGCAGCTGTGGCGGGTCGACCTCGCCGCGGGGACGACGCGCCGTCTCACGCGCGGGATGCACGATCGGTCGCCCCGGCTGTCGCCCGATGACGCCGTCGTCGCCTTCCTGCGCGAGGACGCGCGGGGGCGCGCGCAGATCTTCGTCGTCGATGCCGGCGGCGGTGAGCCCGTCCAGGTCACCGACCAGCCCGGGGGAGTGACCGACCTCGCCTTCTCCCCCGAGGGAGGGCGCCTCGCCTTCTCGGCGCGCGTGCCGGAGCCCGGGCGCTACGGCACGGTCGAGGGCAGGGATGCCGCGGCCGAACCGCCGCGCCGCATCACCGGCATCCGCTGGCACGCGAACGGCCTCGGCTATCTCGATCGCCCCGCGCAGCTGTTCGTCGTCGACGTGCCCGCCACCGACGCCGAGCCGTTCTACCCGCCCGCGCCGGCGCTCGACGAGCTGCGAGCGCGCGTCGTCGCCGGGTCGGCGACGCAGCTCACGCGCGGCGACGCGGACTGGAGCGGCGTGGCCTGGACGGCCGACGGCGCCGAACTGCTCAGCGTCCCCGACGAGATAGAGTCCCGGCGCCGCGACCTGCGTGACCGCGTCGTCGCGATCGCCGTCGACGGGGGAGCGCAGCGCGAGGTGCTGGGCACCGCCGAGAACCTCTCGATCGCCTCGGTCGACGTCGCGCCGGACGGCACCGTCTTCGCGCTCGCGAACGACGTGGGCGAGGGCGGCGTCGACTTCGTCGCCCCCGGTGTCGCGCTGTTCGCCGTCGAGGCGGGCGGGCCGCGGGCGCTGACGGATGCCGAGACGATCGACCTCGGCGAGGTGGGCAGCCACCTGACCTTCGACGGCGACGAGGTGCTCGTACAGGACCGCGCGCGCGGGCGGGTGCGCCTACTGCGGGTGACCCGGACCGGCGCCGTGAGCGAGGTGCTCGGCGGCGACCTCGAGGTGAACGGCCACGCCGCGGCGGCGGGCCGGGTGGTGGCATCCGTCGCTTCTCCCGAGTCGTTCGGCGAACTCGTGATGGTGCACGGGCGGGAGATGCGGGCGCTCACGTCGTTCGGTGCGGCGGCGCGCGAGCGCGGTGTCGTCGTGCCGGTCGAGCGAGAGGTGACCGGCCGCGACGGGTACCCCGTGCACGGGTGGGTCGCGGTGCCCGAGGGCGAGGGGCCGTTCCCGGTCGTCCTGCAGATCCACGGCGGCCCGTATGCCGCCTACGGCGTGCATCTCTTCGACGAGACCCAGGTGCTCGTGGATGCCGGGTACGCGGTGCTGTACGCCAACCCGCGGGGGAGCGCCGGGTACGGTCGTGCCCACGGCCGGTCCATCCGTGGACGCATGGGCACCCTCGACTTCGCCGACGTCATGGACTTCTTCGACGCCGTCGTCGCGGACGACCCCCGGCTCGACGGCGATCGCGCCGGTGTCATGGGCGGCTCGTACGGCGGCTACCTCACGGCGTGGATCATCGCCCACGATCACCGCTTCGCCGGGGCGATCGTCGAACGCGGTTTCCTCGACCCCTCGGCCTTCCCCGGTTCGAGCGACATCGGCTCGTTCTTCGGTCAGGAGTACGTCGGCACCGACCCGGCGCGAATCGCCGCGCAGAGCCCGATGGCGGTGGTCGACCGAGTGCGCACCCCGACGCTCGTGCTGCACTCCGAGCGCGATCTGCGCTGCCCGCTCGATCAGGCGACGCGCTACTACGCCGCGCTGAAGAGCGGTGGCGTCGAGGCCGAGATGCTCGTCTTCCCCGGCGAAGACCACGAGCTCACCCGCGCCGGCCGCCCGCAGCACCGCGTCCAGCGTTTCGACGCCGTTCTCGAGTGGTGGAGCCGTCACCTGCCGGTGGGCTGAGACACGAAGAGGGGTCGGATGCCGCGGCATCCGACCCCTCTTGCGTTCGCGATCAGGCGGCCTTGCCGAACTGGATCGCACGCACGATCTGGAAGACGCCGAGGATCACCAGCGAGATGCCGATCAGCAGGAACAGCGTCACGGCTCCCAGCAGCGGCGAGAACAGCAGCACGACGCCGGCGATGATGCTGACGATCGCGAAGAAGATCGTCCAGGCGCGCGCCTTCGAGCTGTGCCCGACGGTGGTGAGCGAGACGACGCCCTCGACGATCCACAGGATGCCGACCAGGGTGCCGATGAAGACCCCGAACCAGGCCGCGGTGGCCGGCAGGTTCGTGAAGGAGAAGATCCCGGCGACGATGAACAGCACGCCCAGGACGATGTAGCCGATCCGAGCCCAACCGGAGCGCCAGAACAGGCCGATCCCGATGTTCACCAGTCCGGCGATGATGACGTAGACGGCGATGATCCCGACGGCGACCTGGGCGGTGCGTCCGGGCCAGAGAAGGATCAGGAGACCGATGACGAGCGAGAGGGCGCCGCTGATGCCGAGCGCGGTACGCACGGCTCCGACGGCGGGATTCGTCGTGGACGAGGACGACATGGCGAGCCTTTCTGTGTGATTGCTGGGAACAACCCTCACCCTAGACCCGACGGTGAAAGTCCCGCGAGCGCACCGCGACGCGGCGTCACGCGGGGGAGTGCTCGAGCAGCAGCGCCACCGCGAACAGAACGGGCAGACACCCCACGGTCGAGATGAAGACGACGTCGCGCGAGAGGATCTCGCCCACCCCGTACCGCTGCGCGAAGTTGAATACGTTCTGCGCGGTGGGCAGGGCGGCCAGCACCACCACGATGAAGACCTGGTCGTCGGGCAGTCCGAAGAGCAGCGCGACCGCCAGCGCCACCGCCGGCATGACGACGAGCTTCAGCGCCGAGGCGATCACGACGTCGAGGCGCCGCCCGGGTTCGGTGAGCACGCGCTGGCCGTACAGCGACATGCCGTACGACATCAGCAGCACCGGCACGCACGCGCCCGCGATGAGGTGAAGGGGATCGAAGACGATCGGCGGCAGATCGACGTCGAGCAGGGCGACGACCACTCCGAGCGCCGAGGCGATGAGCATCGGGTTCTTCGCCGTCTGCAGCACGATCCGCCCCAGGTTGCGCGAGCCCGAGGTCGCGGCATCCAGGACGGCCAACGCGATCGGCATCAGCACGAGCAGCTGGAACAGGATCACGGGCGCCGAGTACGCGGCGTTTCCGAGCATGTAGAGCGAGATCGGGATGCCGATGTTGTTGCTGTTGACCTGGCCGGCGGACAGCGCCGCGATCACCGTCTCGCCCACCGGCCGCCGAAGGATCAGCGCCGACACGAGCACCGAGACGGCGATGATCACGGCGGCCGTGATCATCGACACCGGCAGCAGCGCCGAGAAGAGCGTCGCGACGTCGGCCTGGGCGAGCACGGTGAACAGCAGGAACGGCGACAGCACGAAGAACGTCAGCCGGCCGAGGACCGGGCGCGCGTGCGGCCCGAGCAGATCGATGCGCGCGATGACGTATCCCACGACGACCGCGAGACCGACGACGGCGAAACCGGTGAGGATGCCGCTCACGCGCGACCCCGCCGGGGGGTGCGGGCGCGGAACGGAGGCATCGGTTCGAGCGTAGCGGGGGAGAGCCGGCGGTCCGGACGCGTCGAGGATGGATCGCTCCCCGGCGGCGAGGGCAAGACCCCGGTGCGGCAGAGGTCGGCGGTCTATCGTTCCGGTCATCGGCCGGTGCGGCCGTTCCCCCGACCCCCAGGAGGCCCGCGTGCCCACCTACGCTCCGAACCTCACCGCCATCCTCGATCGCGAGCCCGTCCCGGCATCCGGAATCGAATCCGGTGACGTCGCCTACGAGGCCGACGGCGTCGCCTACAGCGGCTACCTCGCACGGCCCGCGGGGGAGGGGCGGCACCCCGGCGTGATGGTCGTGCACGACTGGCTCGGGGTGACCGATTACGTGCGCATGCGCTGCGAGATGCTCGCCCGGCTCGGCTACGTCGCTTTCGCCGCGGACGTCTTCGGAGCGGACGTGCGCCCGAGCCCCGAAGAAGCCGCGGCCGTCGCCGGGGGCTTCTACCAGGATCGGCCGCTCTGGCGGAAGCGCCTCGTCGAGGCCTTCGCCCACCTGCGCGGCGAGCCGTCGGTCGATCCCGCTCGCACCGCGGCCATCGGCTACTGCTTCGGAGGCTCGTCGGTGCTCGAGCTCGCGCGCACGGGCGCGGATGTCGACGCGGTGGTGAGCTTCCACGGCGGCCTGCTCACGGGGCCCGAGGGCGAGGCGGCGCGCATCACGGCGAAGGTGCTCGTCTTGCACGGAGCGGCCGATCCCGTCGCCCCCGACGACGCGATGCTGGCGTTCGAGGACGATCTGCGCACCGCCCCGGCGGTCGACTGGCAGCTCGTGTCGTACGCGAACGCGATGCACGCCTTCACGCTCCCGGATGCCGACGCACCCGAGCAGGGCGCGCAGTTCCAGGCCACGGCCGAACGGCGCAGCTGGGCGGCGATGAAGGCGTTCCTGGCGGAGGTGTTCGATTTCGCCCCGGCCGGGACGGGAGCAGGCAGGGGGTGACGTGCGGGGCGGGCCGGTTCGGGTGGGGAGCGGGTCCGGTGCCGGTCAACCGTCGCGCTCTCCGTCGGCGACGAGGTCGTGGGTCAGAAGGCGCGCCGTCCGCCGCGCGGCGCCGACGACGGCGGAGTCGGGCGCGTCGGTGGCCGCGGCGGCCGCGACGGCCGCGTTGATCGACAGGAGCGCCATCCGGAGTCGGACGATCGCCTCCGGCGAGCGGCGGGGGAGCAGGCGACCCAGCTCGTCGGCGAGAAGCGACAGTCCCGCGCCGACCCGAGGTTGCTCATCGCGGCCCGTCAGCCCGGAGATGAGCAACGGGTTCGCGCTGATGAAGCGGATGCCGTTCAGCTTCTCCTCCGTGAACGAGTCGACCCACCGCGACACGGCCTCGACGATCAGGGTCGGAGTGGGAGGCTGGGTGCGCACCCAGGCGAGGAGGTCTTCGGCTTCGTCTCCTCGCTGGTCCAGGAGGGATCTCACGATCGCCTCCTTCCCGTCGAATCTGACGTGGTGATGTGGTGTGGAGGTTCACGCTGCGGTGAGTTTTTCGACGGCATCCCACAGCTCTGCCTCGCGGGCGCGGTCGTATGATTCGTCCGATGACGGTTCGACCGTTGCGCGGTCGACGTAGGAACCGGTCGGCGCCTGGGTCTTCCCCAGGACGACGTCGGCGAGGTAGCGACCGGCGTCCTTCTGGCTGGTCGCCATCGAGGTGAGAGCCATGAGGGGCATGACACGGCTCATCATGAATCTCGAGACGGCGTCGGCGTTGCGGGCCAGGCCCGTGCCGGGAACGAACCCGGGGTTGTACGAGACGACATCGATGCCGTTCGGGAGGCGACGGGCGTACTCGTGCACCAGGTAGATCGCTGCCAGCTTGCTGGTCGAGTATGCGGTGCGGCCGGCGGCTGTGGTGGCGGGCTTGTCGAACGCCGCCGTCTTCGCGAGCTTCTCCGGCGCCTGCCAGATCGGTCCGGGGACCATGCCCATGTTGTGCTTGAAGTCGCCGAAGTGGGTGTCGCTGACGGTGATGGTGATCCGCGAGTCCGCTGAGAAATGCTTCTCGAGGGCGCGGATGAGGACATGATTGGCGAGCACGTTGACGGTGAAGGTGGCCTCATGCCCGTCGGCTCCCTTGGTGAGGGCGTTGGTGTACTGGATTCCGGCGTTGCCGACGAAACCGCGCAGTGGCGGCAGTTCCCCGCGCTGAAGTTGGGTGGCGATCTCGGCCGCTGCGGACCGGACGCTGCTGAGAGAGCCGAGGTCGGCCGACACCGACGACACCGAGCGACCGCCCGCGCTGAGCTCCGAGGCGACGGCACGACCGCTGTCTCCTCGGGCCACGACGACGAGGTGAACTGTGGGGTCGTTCTTCAGGATCGTTTCGGCGGCGATGCGTCCGATGCCGCGGCTTGCGCCGGTCATGACGAGTGTGTGGGTGGCAGCCATGTCAGGCCCTTTCAATGGAATGCGTTACACCGGTCGGTGCTCGAATGACCTTTCCAGCGCAGACGAAGGTCAGCCAGTGCTCTACACGACAGTGGGACCAGCGGTACCAGCCAGAAAACAAGCGGCAGGAGCAAGCTAGGAGTGTGGATACGAGTACTGACACCCTGGGCAGCTTGCTGCGTGCATGGCGGGATCGTCTGTCGCCTGCGGACGCTGGCATCACCGCCAGCCGCACCCGGCGCGCGGCGGGGCTACGGAGGGAAGAACTCGCCGACCTCGCAGGGCTGTCGGTCGACTACATCGTCCGACTCGAACAAGGCCGCGCCACCAACCCTTCCGTCCAGGTCATCGGCGCCCTCGCTCGGGCGCTGCACCTGAACGACGCGGAACGAGACCACCTCTACCGGGCCGCCGGCCTGCTTCCGCCGCTGAAGAGTCAGATCAGCGCCCACATCCCGCCCGGTGTGCAGCGCCTCATCGCCCGCCTCGGCGACAACCCCTTGGCCGCGTTCACCGCCGACTGGAACCTGCTGTCGTGGAATCCGCTCTGGTCAGCTCTCCAGGGCGACCCCATCGTGATGCCGACGGCGCAACGGAACCTCGCCCGGCTGATCTTCGGGAATGTCGACACTCGTCGATACCTGCGACCGTCGATGTCCGCGAACGGCGCGGACCAGTTCGGGGCCGCGATCGTGGCAGACCTCCGAACCGCTTCGAGCACCTACCCGGACGATCCTGGTCTGCGTAGCCTCATCCGCGAACTCAGGAAGACAAGCCCCGTCTTCGAGGAATATTGGACCCGTGGGGTTGTCGGCCACCACACAACCGACCAGAAGACGATCACCCACCCCGACGTCGGAACAATCACCCTCGACTGCGACGTGCTGACCGTCCCCGGATCAGACCTCAAACTCGTCGTCTACTCCACACCCACCGGCAGCCCGGACGCGGAGAAACTCGAATTCCTTCGGATCACCCGGGGAGTCACGGAAGCCGTCTCCCGCACTACAGGCTGAGCGCTCATTCCTCACCTGCGTGAAACCAATGGCCCGGCACACGGCCCGCAGGGTCGACGCAGAATCATCCACGGCGATGGAGAATGACCGCGCCGGGGCCACCGTTCGCCTGATGTCCCGCACGGCGACGAGCTGCGTCGTCGCGACGGCCCGTTTCTCGCTCGCCGGCGCGTGCCTCACCCGGTGAAGTTCTCGACGTGGATGCGCCCGTCGGGAAGCCCTGCGGCTCTGGCGTCATGAACGACGAGACGGGTCCAGGCGGCGGGGCCGCAGACGAATAGATCGGACGCGTGCAGGTCTGGCAGGAGCGAGTGGATCGTCGCCTGGCCGTGCGCCGCGGCGGCGGACATCCATGACGGTGCTCCTGCGGCTCGTCCACCCAGCATCTCGATGACCGTGCCGCCCTGTGCGCGGACGAGCGCTCGTACCTCGTCCCAGAGGAAGGCGTGAGAACGGTCGGTGGCTCTCAGGATCACCGTCGTCTCGCCGGGGCCCAGATCGCGATCCTCCAGTAGAGCGCGGACGGGGGTGATTCCGATGCCGCCCGCGACGATGGCCAGGCGCGGGGCCGTGCGCGTTGCGGCCGTGAAGACGCCATAGGGGCCGGCGAAGGACACCCGTGTTCCGGGCCGCAGCCCGGCGAGACGTCTCGTCCCGGCTCCGGATGCGCGGACGGTGACGCGGATGCCGGTGTCCGTGGGGACCGCGGAGAACGAGATCGGATGCGCATGCCACCACGTCCCGCGACTCCAGAAGCGCCAGATCGCGTACTGGCCTCCGCGGACGTGCAGCCGCGAGAGGTCGCGGCCCGACAGGTGGATCGAGAAGACGTCCGGTCCGAGGGTCTCCACGCGGGCGACGCGGAGCTGATGCGCGTCGGTGGCGAACAGCGGGGCCGCCACGCGAAACCAAGCGATGGACCCGAACGCGAAAATGTGGAGGCAGATCCAGTAGACGCCTTGCGGCGAGGTCTCGGCGAGCACCCGTCCGGCCGAGAACTGATGGGGCAAGGCGACAAGGATGGCTGCGTAACTGACGAGATGGATGGCATGCCAGGCCTCATAGGCGAGCGCGCGGCGCACCGCAACGAGGGACGTCACCACGACGAGCACCAGGAGGCAGCTGCCGAGGAGCGCCAGGAGCATGTCGCCGCCTGAGTAGATCGACAGGGTCTGGTGCCAGAGCGAGAGTCCATCTCGGAGGGAGTATCCGACGGTGAGCAGGGCGCCGTGGCCCAGAATCAGGTAGACCGCGGGCTTGCCGAGTCGGCGATGCAAATTCATCGTGACGTCCGGGCCGAAGGTACGGTCCACCCAGGGGATGCGGGCGGCGAGGACGAGCATCAGGAGTAACAGATCGGTGCCGACGAGGCCCGTCACGATGCCCGCGGCGGTGATCGCCCCGGCGACATCGGTGACCTGCGCCGGCTTCCCCGACCCGAGGAACACCACCACCGCGGCGACGACGGAAACCCAACAAGCGGCGCTCAGAATGACTGCGGACCGCTGCCGGCGACGCGAAGATCGGTCGCGATCCTCCTGCTGCGGGCGGGGTGAGGGAGCAGGCACAGGATCCGACGTGCTCGCGGGCACCATTCGGTTCCTCACGGCTGCCTCCTTCGGGGCTCGGCAGGGGCGCCGATGTCCCTTCAGCCTCTCACTTCCGCAAACGGCGGGATCCGAACGGGCGGACAACTGTGGCGAGGAGGCGATGAGGCCCGTACGCGCGCTGCGCCGGTAGGAGGTGTCGCGTCACTGACAAACTTCTCCGCTCAGACAAGCGACTGAGGCTGACGCACCGTGGGCCAGCCCCTACAGCGGACCAAACGCGCGATCGAGAGACAGCCGATAATGCACATTATGTCAGTTAAAGATTGCGGACCTCCCCTCAGGGCGCTCGGCTTCGCCCGTCCACGAGTTGATGCCGGGTTGTTCGCCCTCGGCCTTCCCGCGCTTCCCTCGGATGATCCGGGTGGTCGTCGGCGGGAGGTGCGCCTCCGGGGGCGACCGGCGTAGGTGGATGCCCGCGATCGACTCCGCCCCGCGTGACTTCCCTACCGTTATCACTATCAATACTGATACGGTCGAGACATGAGCGACCCCTCTTCCCTTCTCCACCCGGTGCGATTGCGCGTGGTGCAGGCTCTCCTCGGTGCCGAGAGTCGAACGACTCGGCGACTGCACGAGATGCTGCCCGACGTCCCCATCGCGACGCTCTATCGCCACGTCGCGCACCTCGTCGCACACGACGTCATCGAGGTCGTCGATGAACGGCAGGTTCGCGGAGCGAGTGAGAAGGCGTACCGGCTGAGGCCGGGACTGGAGAATCCGTCCGCCGACCACGTCAGCGAACTGAGCCCCGACGAGACGCTCACCGCCTTCACCGTGTTCACCTCCGGGGTGATCCGCGATTTCGCCGCCTATCTCGCATCCGGAGATCACGACCTGCACGCCGATCGTGTGAGCTTCGCGCAAGCCCCCTTCTGGGCCAGCGCCGCCGAGGTCGATGCCTTCGGGCGAGCCCTGATGGAGGCGCTGACGCCGCTCCTCCGCAATGAGCCCACTCCCGATCGTCGTCGACGCACCCTCACCACGGTGCTCCTCCCGCAGGCGGACGAGCATGTCCCCCGTGCCGCGGAGCCCGGTGACGCGTCGTGAACCTCCTCCCCGCAGACGCGCTCCTCCCCCTCCTGCCGGTGTTCGTCCTGCTCATCATCCTCATCGGCTGGGCGCTCGTCGACATCGCGCGAGGACCGGTGCAGCATCTGTCGAAGATCGTCTGGGCGATCGTCGTGCTGCTGTTCATCCCCGCCGGCGCGATCCTCTACCTCGTCCTCGGCCGCGGTCGCGGCCCACGACTGCGAGACGCGGACCTCCGATGAGCGCGATGATCGTCGACGACCTCACGCTCACCTACGACGGCGGCGGCGGAGTGCGCACGGTCTCAATGAAAGCCGCCGACCGAGCGGTGACCGCGGTGATCGGCCCGAACGGCGCCGGCAAGACGGTGCTCTTCAGCATCTTGGCGGGCTTGAGCTCCCCGCAGAGCGGCTCGGTGCGATTCGGGAAACCGGACGCGAGAGTCGCCTTCTGCCCCGACGTGCCCCAGTTCGAGCCCTGGCTGAGTGCATCTGAGGTGGTCCGCGCGTCGTTGGAGCTGACGCAACGCGCTCCGCGCAGGGGCGGCGCCCGCGCAGCGGAGCGCGTCGACGCGGCGCTCGACGCGTGCGGCTTGACGGTTGTGGCGCAGCGGAGAATCGCGGCGTTCTCCCGCGGAATGCTCCAGCGTCTCGGGATCGCCGCGGCGCTGGTGACGGACCCGGACATCCTCATCCTCGACGAACCGAGCAGTGCGCTCGACCCGGTCGGACGGGCAGACGTCCGTGCGCTCGTCGAGGTCGAGAAGACGAGGCGATGCGTCGTGCTCTCCAGCCACCTGTTGAGCGAGGTGGAGGTGCTCGCCGACCACATCGTGGTCCTCGACGGTGGCACGGTCGTGGGGCAGGGAACTCCGGCGGAGCTCATGCGTGCGGGGCGGAAGCCTGTGTGGGCCGTCCGCTTCGACGCCCCGATCTCAGAGTCGGTCTGCGAGGGGCTGACCCCTGCTCCCGGTATGAGACTCACGCGAGTCGCACGCGACCAGCTCATCCTCGAGTTCGCGACGTTCGCGGATGCCGCTTCTCATCTCCTCCCCGTCGTGAGCGAGGTGGGCGTCCCCGTCCTCGAGATCGCTCCGTGCGGTCGCGACCTCGACTCCTTTTTCGCCCGCCTGCTCGACGGGGCCCGTGCATGACCGTCGCCCTCGTCGCCGCGCGCATCGAGATGCGACGCCTGTCCCGCTCGGGCCTGCTCATCGGCTTGGTCCTCGTCTTCGCCTTCTTCGGCCTCTCCGGACCCGTCCTGGCCGCTCACCTCCCCGACATGCTCCGTGCGGCGGCCGGAACCGAGCAGCTGACGATCTCCGCAACGCGGGCCACGCCCGAGGACGGGATAGCGCTGTTCACCCAGAGCGCGATGCAACTCGGGCTCGTTTTCGCGGTGGCCACGGCCGTCACCGCTCTCGGATGGGATGCGCGTCCGGGTTCGTCGATCTTCTATCGCACGCGCGTCCGTTCGCTCGCCGCTTTCGCGCTCCCCCGCCTCGCGGTCGTCTGCCTGAGCGTGTCGGCGAGCTACCTCGTCGGACTCCTGCTCGCCGCGGTGACGACGGCCGCGACCATCGGCCCCCTCGCCCAGGGCACCGTCGTCAGGGTCGGCTTCGCGTCCTGCCTGTACCTCGTGATGGCGATGAGCGTGGGCCATCTGGTGATGACGTGTTCGCGACGCACGGCGTCGGCCCTGGCGATGTCGACGGTGGTGATGCTCGTTCTCCCGCTACTCAACAGCGTCGGCGCGGCGGGATGGGCGCCGACGGCGTTGCTGACCGCAGCGCGATCGGATGGCGGGAGCATCGTGATCCCCGCGATCATCGCGGCGCTGACGACGGTCGTGTGCGTGGTCGTCGCGAACGAGGTGTGCCGACGGCAGGGGTTGCGGCGCGACGCGTGATCCTCCCGATCGGTGCCGCGCGATGCGATGCGCTGCCTCCGTCCGCTCACGCCACAGGCAGGCGGACCCGCTCTCGTCGACCGACCGCGCGGTTGTGCACGAAGATCGCCGCGGCGCTGGGCGCGAACACCGCCGCGAGCGGTACGGCCACCCACGGGCCGACGGCGGCGCCCACCCCCCACGGGACCGAGAAGGACACGAGCACGACGCCGAGTAATCGGAACCCGATACTCGCTCCGCGGCGCGTGGTCGGGTTCGACCACACCGGGAACCGTTCGTCGGGTGCCGCCGTGGTCACGACCAGCACCGAGCCGAGGAAGGCGGTGGCGCCGAGCAGGAGCAGGGTCGTCGAGAGAACGAGGGCCATGCCTCCAGGCAACCTCAGGGGCGTCGTGAGTGCAACCATCCCCCGCGCCCCGGACGTCGCGACGGGTCAGGCTCTCGCTGCGAGCTGAGGTCTCCCTCCTCCTCGGACCTCTCCGGCACGACATCGACCACCCACGCGATCACCGACGTCGTCCGACGTTCGGCAGGGGGCTCCGCGTCCTCGATGGGTGGCGCCTCCTCCCCCTCCTCCCCCGTCGCCTTCCTCGGCACGCGATCCCGCGGCACGAGGGTCACGGCGCCGGGCACCGGAACGCTCTCGATCATCCACCTCGATGGCCGGGACCCGATCAGCATCCCGTTGCCCAGATCGCGACCGCTGAACGGCCACTCCTCCCCCTCCGCGGGCATCTCGGCATCCGGGGGCGCGCCGAAGCCCGGACGGCGCAGGTGGCGGGTTTCGACGTGGTCCTGGGCGACCCCGTGGATGGCGCGGACCCGACCGCGCACCCGGTCCTCCGGCGTCGACGGCGTCTCCTGGTGGTGGGATTCGATTGCGTCGACCGTCGCAGCGAGCTCGGGTCCGACGCCCTCGATGAACGCCGCCGATGGCGCGCGCGTCGCGATCAGCAGATCGACCTCGTCGCCGACCCCGAACGGCTCGCCGCAGCACGCCCACTCCCACGTGTCGAGCCAGACGCGCGTGATTCCGGGCGCGGGCACGATCAGCGGATCCACTCCGACGTCACCCCGATCACCCGCGACCCGTCCAGATCGCCCAGCGACAGACCGGCGAAACGCACGGCGGCCTCCGACGTCTGCCACCGGAACTTCGGCTGCGACGTGGTCGCCGCCTCGACGACGGTCTTCGCGGCATCCTCCGCCGACTGCGCCGCCGCGAACGACGCGGCCGTGCGGTCGAGGTAGGCCTGCTGCAGCTCGGCATAGGGACCGGCCGGAGCGCGGTGCACCGAGTCGGTGAACGACGACGCCACCGCCGCGGGCTCGACGATCGCGACGTCGACGCCGAAGGGCGCGACGACCGGGGCCAGGGACTGCATGAGCCCCTCCACGGCGAACTTCGCGCCGCAGTACGCGTCGGCGAACGGCTGGCCGACCGCTCCCCCGACGCTGGTGACCGTGACGATGCGCCCGTGGCCGCGTTCGCGCATCCCGGGGAGGACGAGGCGCGTGAGACGGGCGACGGAGAGGTAGTTGGTGTCGAGCTGGGCCTGCAGGTCGGCGTCCGACATCTGCTCGAGCGTGCCGACGGCGCCCCGCCCGGCGTTGTTGACGAGGATGTCGACGGGACCGACGGCCTCGATCAGGGCCTCGGCCGCGGCGGCATCCGTCACCTCGAGGGCGCGGATGTCGAGCTCCACCCCCGCCTCGGATGCCGCGGAACGCAGCGCGTCGGCACGAGCGGTGTCGCGCACCGTGGCGATGACCGTCACCCCCGTCTGTGCGAGTCCGATGGCCGTGTGCAGGCCGATGCCGCTGGAGGTGCCGGTGACGATCGCGAGAGTCATGTGCTCAGTCTGCTCCCGTCCACGCGGGAGGAACGTGGGGTTCTCATCCAGCGAACGCTGAGAGGCTGGCGCGATGACCATCGATCGGGGGCGAGGCCTCCGCCGCGCCGTGAAGCGCCGCCCGCGGGCCGCCGTCGCCCTCGTCGCGACCGGATTGCTCGTCCTGTGTCTCGCGGTGATGACGATCGTGATCACCGTCGGAACGCGCGGCGACGGGATGACCGAGGTCGTCGTCGGATCGTGGGATACTGACGCGATCCTCGCCGCGACGGGACCGGCATCCGCTCTGCTCCTGCTGATCGTGCTGTGCGCGATCCGGGCTTCGCGCTGGTGGCTGCTGCTTTTCGTGCCGCTGCGCCTGGCGGCGGGCGTGGTGCTGCTGGGCGCGCTGCTGCTCGCGGCCTTCAAGACGGGGGGAACCGTCGTGCCCCTCGTCGCGGACGGATGCCGGAGCGGCTACGTCGTCAGCGAACGTCGGCCGTGGGACGAGACCGTGGTGCGGGTGCTCCGGATCGACGGGCTGACCGGAACCCTTGTCGCGAGCGGGACGGCTCGCGATGGCGGGCACCCGTTCGCCGAGGGCGACTACCGGGTCGAGAGCGACGGCCAGAACCTGCGCGTGCGATCGTCTCGCCTCACCGGCCCGACCTTCGTCCTTCCGGTGGTCGCCGACCCGGTATCCGCGTCGTGTGGTGTGCCGGATGGGCAGGGCCCCCTCCCCACCCCAACGGCGGAACCGGCGGCACGACAAGCCGACGAGGGGCCCGCCCCCGTTCCGCTCCCCGGCGACACGCGCGCGGAGGTGGCCCGAATGGTGCAGGTGACTGTGGATGCCGCGACGGGGCCGGTCACGGATGCCGCCGGAGCACCGGTGTCGGCACCGGCGGCATCCACCCTCCCGTGCGACGGAACGACCGCGTACGACCTCGCCATCCGCACCGGCGACAACGCCGCTTCGTACGCGGCGATCCTCGATGCGTGGACCGCGGAGGGCTACGCGAAGGACCGGGCCATGCAGGAGGACCTGCGGTACAACGGCGTCGTCCGCCTGTCGGCCCGCGATCGCTCGAGCATCGACGGGCTGATGCACTTCTCGCTGACCGCGGACTGCCGCGCGCCCTGAGCGTTCAGCCGCGCGGCGTGAGCTCGACCCATCCCCCGCCGAACTTCGGCTGGCGTCCGTCGCCCGACGACGTGCCGGTCAGACGGCGGCGCACCCAGGGGGCGACGTGCTCGCGATAGTAGGCGGTGCCCTTCAGGCGCTGCGTCTCGGGGATCTCGCGGAGGCGCCACCACTCCGACGGCGGGGTGAGGCCGACGGCCTCGATCACGCGGGCCGCGACCCGGTGGTGACCGCGCGCGTTCATGTGGAGGCGGTCGACCGACCAGAACTCCCCGCCCGCCAGCTCGCGGTCGAACCAGTTGTAGGCGGTGAGGACGTCGGGGCGCGCCGCGAGGCGCTTTTCGACCGCGTGCGACAGGCGGTCCCCGCGGGCCTCGATGACTTTGCCGAGCGGGAGTCCCGCCGATGGGTTCGCGCCCGACAGCACGATGAGCTGCACGCCCTCCTCGTCGCAGCGGCGCACGACGTGCTCGAACAGATCGACGATGCGGTCGATCCCCGTGCGCGGGCGCAGCATGTCGTTGCCGCCCCCGTTGAACGACAGGTGGGTCGGTCCCAGCGCGAGCGCCGGCTCGAGCTGCTGGGCGACGATCGGTTCGATCAGCTTGCCGCGGATCGCGAGGTTCGCGTACTCGATCGGCTCGCCCGCGGCATCCGCCCATCCTTGAGCGGCCAGGTCGGCCCACCCTCGTACGGTGCCGTCGGGCAGTTCGTCGCCGACCCCTTCGGTGAACGAGTCGCCGATCGCGACGTAGCGCACGGATGCCATGTCCCGAGCCTACGCGCGCGCGATGCTCCGACCGTCGCCCGCCGCACCCACCGGTTCGGGGCGCATCCGGACGTTCGGGGCGGATGTCGCGCTCCCCGAACGCCCTGACCCGGACACAGGATGCGGTCCGTGCCCGCGAGGGGCTACGCCAGAGAGCGGCCGCGCTGCTCGCGCAGGAACAGTGCGGCCACCACCGCCACGGCGAAGAACGCGGCGAAGACGACGAACAGCAGGGGGGCTCCCCCGACGCCGAGCAGCGGCGGCACGGCCAACGGCGCGAGGATCGAGGCGATGCGCCCCACGCCCGCCGCCCAGCCGGCTCCCGTGGCTCGGAGGGCCGTGGGGTACGTCTCGGGCGTCGCGGCGTACAGCGCGCCCCACGCCCCCAGGTTGAAGAACGACAGTGCCATGCCCGCGGCGATGACGCCCGCCTCGCCGGTCGCGGTGCCGAACAGCACGGCGGCCACCGCCGACCCGGCGAGGAAGGTCGCCAGCGTCGCGCGCCGCCCCCACGCCTCGATGAGCCACGCGGCCACGGCGTAGCCGGGCAGCTGCGCGAGCGTGATGATCAGCGTGAAACCGAACGAGCGCACGAGGTCGTACCCCTGGGCGACGAGGATCGTCGGGATCCAGATGAAGGCCCCGTAGTACGAGAAGTTCACGCAGAACCACAGCACCCACAGGGCGGCCGTGCGCGCCCTCAGCGCCGGCGCCCACAGCGCGCTCACGCGGGGACGCGGCGAGGGAGCGGATGCCGCGACCCCCTCGGTCGACGCCTCGAGAGCGACTCGACCGGCCGCGGCCTCCAGATCGCGCACGATCACGATCGCCTCGGGGTTGCGGCCGCGCGACGCGAGCCAGCGCGGCGACTCCGGAAGCCCCCAGCGCACCACCAGCGCGTAGACCGCGGGGATCGCGCCGAGGGCGAACGCCCAGCGCCATCCGTCGGCCGACGCGGGGACCACGAGGTACCCGATCACCGCGGCCGCGGTCCACCCGACCGCCCAGAACGCCTCGAGGAAGACGATCAGCCGACCGCGCATGCGCGCGGGGGCGAACTCGCTCACGTAGGTCGACGCCACGGGCAGTTCCGCGCCGAGACCCAGGCCCACCACGAATCGCAGCACGAGCAGGGCGGCGAGACCGCCGACCAGGGCGCTCGCGCCGGTCGCGACGCCGTAGACGAGCAGCGTGAGCGCGAAGACGTGCCGCCGTCCGAACCGGTCCGCCAGCAGGCCGCCGAGGCTCGCGCCGATCGCCATGCCGGCGAAACCGGCCGAGGCGATCCACGACGCCTGCGTCGGCGCCAGCTGCCATTGCACGCTGAGGGCGGCGATGACGAACGAGATGAGCCCCACGTCCATGGCATCCAGGGCCCATCCCAGACCCGATCCGCCCAGGATCCGGGCGTGCCGACGGGTGAACGGCAGGGCGTCGAGGCGTTCGGACACCCGGACGGTGTCGGTGGTCGTGGTCACCGGATGCCGGCGGCGTCGACCGCGGCGGGCGTCTCGGCGAGCATCTCCTCGACGAGGGGGCGCACCTTCGTGCCGTACAGCTCGATGCTCGACAGCAGCCGGTCGTGCGAGATCGACCCGCTCGCGATCTTCATCTGGAAGCGCGAATTGCCGAGCGCCCGCACGGTCGCGGCGATCTTGCGCGCGACGGTCTCGGGCGAGCCGACGTACATCGACCCCTCGGGTCCGACGTCGTGCTGGAAGCGCAGGCGGTTGTACTCCGGCCATCCGCGCTCGCGTCCGATGGTGTTGTTCAGCTCCGCCACGCCCTCGTACGCCTCTTCCCAGGCCTGCTCGTCGGTGGGGGCGATGTGCCCGGGCGAGTGCACCGAGATCGGCATCTGCGGCGTGCCGAGCTCGGCGAGCGAGCGGCGGTACAGATCGGCGTAGGGCCGGAAGCGGGCCGCCGATCCCCCGATGATCGCGAGCACGAGGCCGTAGCCGTAGCGCGCCGTGCGGACGACCGACTCCGGGGAGCCGCCGACGCCGACCCAGGCCTTCAGGCCGTTCTCGGTCTTCGGGTACACGTCGGCGTCCTGCAGTGCGGCGCGCGTGCGGCCCGACCAGGTGACGGGCTTCTCGTCGAGCAGCAGTGAGAACAGCTCGAGCTTCTCCTCGAAGAGCTGCTCGTAGTCGGCGAGGTCGTAGCCGAAGAGGGGGAACGACTCGATGAACGAGCCGCGGCCCAGGATGACCTCGGCGCGACCGTTCGAGATGGCGTCGAGGGTCGCGAACCGCTCGTACACGCGCACGGGGTCGTCACTGGAGAGCACGGTGACGGCGGTGCCGAGGTGGATGTCCTTCGTGCGGGCGGCGGCCGCGGCCAGCACGATCTCGGGGCTCGTGACCGCGAAGTCCTTGCGGTGGTGCTCCCCCACCCCGAAGAACGACAGGCCGACCTCGTCGGCGAGCACCGCTTGATCGACGACGTTGCGGATGGTCTGGGCATCGCTCAGCAGCGACCCGTCGGGGCCGCGCGAGATGTCTCCGAAGGTGTCGAGGCCGAGCTCGAGGGGGCGAACGTCCATGAGGTCTCCTTGCATTCGGATGAATGAACTTTACGCGAGCCCGGGGTATTCCCCCGCATCGACGAGGGGCGCCGCCGCGGCGACGCCCCTCGGGGAGATCAGGCGGATGCCAGGGCCGCGCGCAGCGTGTCGAGACCGACGCCGCCGATGTCGAGGGCCCGCGTGTGGAACTGCTTCATCGAGAAGTCGGCGCCGCGACGCTCCTGCTCCTCCTCGCGCACCTGCTCCCAGATGCGCTGACCGACCTTGTACGACGGCGCCTGGCCCGGCCAGCCGAGGTAACGGTTCACCTCGAACCGCACGAACTCCTCGCTCATGTTGACGTTCTTCAGCATGAACGCGAGCGCGTCCTCGTGGTCCCACGTGCCGCTGCCGTCGAGACGCGGCTTCTGCAGATGCACGCCGATGTCGAGCACCACGCGGGCGGCGCGCATGCGCTGTCCGTCGAGCATGCCCAGACGGTCGGCGGGATCGTCGAGGTAGCCCAGCTGCTCCATGAGGCGCTCGGCGTAGAGGGCCCACCCCTCGGCGTGGCCGCTCGTGCCCGCCAGCAGGCGGCGCCACGAGTTCAGCTCGGCGCGGTTGTACACCGCCTGCGCGATCTGCAGGTGGTGACCGGGAACACCCTCGTGGTACACCGTCGTGAGTTCGCGCCACGTGTCGAACGAGTCGACGCCCTCGGGCACCGACCACCACATGCGACCCGGCCGGGAGAAGTCGTCGGTGGGGCCGGTGTAGTAGATGCCGCCCTCATTGGTCGGCGCGATCATGCACTCGAGGCGGCGGATGGGCTCGGCGATGTCGAAGTGCGTGCGACCGAGCTCCTCGACGGCCTTGTCGCTCGTGCGCTGCATCCACTCCTGCAGGGCCTGCGTGCCGCGGAGCTTGCGCGACTCGTCCTTCTCGAGGAAGGCGACGGCTTCTTCGACGCTCGCGCCGGGGAGGATCTCGTTCGCGATCGCCTCCTGCTCGGCGACCATGCGCGCGAGCTCCTCGACGCCCCACTCGTACGTCTCGTCGAGGTCGATCTCGGCGCCGAGGAAGCGCCGCGAGTGCAGGGCGTACATCTCGCGCCCGACGGCGTCGGTCTCTCCCGCGGCCGGCGCGAGCTCCGACGAGAGGAACAACGCGAGAGCGTCGTACGCCACGCGCGCGGCGTTGGCGTTGGTCGAGAGGTCGCGGGCGAGGGATGCCGGCAACTGGCCCTCTTCGGGGGCGGCGTCGCCGACGAACTCGGCGAAGAAGCCGTTGTCGGCGGTGTACCGCGCGATCTGTGTCACGACCTCGCTCACCTGACGGCGAGCCGGCACCACGCCCTCGGCGATACCGCGACGCAGCGTGGCGACGTAGCCGTCGATCGCGGCCGGCAGGGCCTTCATGCGCTCCGAGATGGTCGACCAGTCGTCCACCGTGGCGGTGGGCATGAGGTCGAAGGTCGAGCGGATGTCCTGCGCGGGAGAGGCGATGACGTTGAGGTCGCGCAGGTGGGTCTTGGCCTCGTGCTGCTCGAGCATCAGGTCGAGCTCGCGGACCAGGTCCATCTTCGTGACCGTGTCGATCGCGTCGACGGGCTCGGCCGCGTCGAGCGCCGAGCGGGTCGCGCGGGCGTCGGACATGAGGGCCTCGGCGCCCTCGGGGCTGTAGTCGCCGAAGCGGCCGTTGTGCTCGAACCGCCCGATGTAGGTCGCCAACGTCGGGTCGTGCTCGGCCAGGGTGTCCACCCACGCGTCGGCGATCGTGTCGATCGGCGTGGGTGTGCGCTGTGCGTCAGTCATGTTCCGAGCCTAGGGAAGGCGCGGGGATGGCGCACCCCGCCCCCGCCGGCGCACGCGTCGAGGCGGGGCGCGCCGGGATCAGTGCCCCGCCTCGTCCCAGTCGCCGCCGCGGCCGATCTGCACGTCGAGCGGCACCGACAGGTCGGCGGCGTCGGCCATGCGCGCGCGCACGATCTTCTCGACGGCATCCCACTCCCCCGCCGCCACCTCGACGACGAGTTCGTCGTGGATTTGCAGCAGCACGCGCGAGCGCAGGCCGCCGGCGGCGAGCTCGTCGCGGATGCGGAAGAGCGCGACCTTCATGATGTCGGCGGCGCTGCCCTGGATCGGGGCGTTCAGCGCCGCGCGCTCGGCGTTCTCGCGCAGGACGCGGTTCATGCTCGTCAGGTCGGGGAAGGGACGCCGACGACCGAAGATCGTCTCGGTGTAGCCGTCTTGACGCGCCTGCTCGACCGAGCCGCGCAGGTAGTCGCGCACCGCCCCGAATCGGGCGAAGTACTCGAGCATGAGCTTCTTCGCCTCGGACTGCTCGATGCGCAGCTGCTTCGAGAGGCCGAAGGCCGACAGTCCGTAGACGAGGCCGTACGACATCGCCTTGACCTTGGTGCGCATGGCGGGGGTGACGTCCTGCGGCTCGACGCCGAAGACGCGCGCCCCGACGAAGCGGTGCAGGTCTTCGCCGGAGTTGAACGCTTCGATCAGCCCCGGGTCGCCCGAGAGGTGCGCCATGATACGCATCTCGATCTGCGAGTAGTCGGCCGTCAGCAGGGTCTCGTAGCCCTCGCCGACCTCGAACGCGGCGCGGATGCGACGGCTCTCCTCGGTGCGGATGGGGATGTTCTGCAGGTTCGGATCGGTGCTCGACAGGCGACCGGTCTGGCTGCCGGTCTGCACGTACGTGGTGTGGATGCGCCCGTCGGCGCCGGTCGCGGTGTCGAGGGCGTCGATGATCTGCTTGAGCTTCGTCGCCTCGCGGTGGCGCAGCAGCAGGTCGAGGAACGGGTGCGGCGCGCTCTCTTGCAGATCGGCGAGGGCGGCGGCATCCGTGGTGTATCCGCTCTTCGTCTTGCGCGTCTTGGGAAGCTGCAGCTCGTCGAACAGCACCTCCTGCAGCTGCTTCGGCGAACCGAGGTTGACCTCGTGCCCGATGGCCGCGTAGGCGTCGCGGGCGAGGGCGTCGGCCCGCGCGCCGAGTTCGGTCGAGAAGCTCGAGAGCTTCTCGTGCGACACCGCGACGCCGGCGAGCTCCATGTCGGCGAGGGCGGTGAGAGTGGGCAGTTCGATGTCGTCGAGCACGCTCGCGACCTTCTCGGGCATCGCCGCCCGCTGCGCCTCGGCCACGCGGCGGGTGAACCACGACAGCTGGCTCGGAGTCGCCCCCTCGGTCTCGGGGACGAGCTGCGTCGGGTCGGCCACGGGCAGCTTCTCGTCGAGCTCGCGCTGAACGAGGTCGGCGAGCGTCTTGTCGGGGAAGCTCGGGCGCACCAGCCACCCGGCGAGGATGACGTCGAAGGCGACGCCGCCCACCGGGACGTCCTCGCGGGCCAGGGCCTTGATCTGGGGCTTGGCGTCGGCGAACACCTTCGGAGCATCGGATGCCATCCACCCGGCGATCGCGTCGCGCACGGCCGGCGACCAGGTGGCCTCGACGGCCTCGTCGGCCGAGGCGAGTCCGATCGCGGTGGGGGTCGCGCCCTCGAGACCGACGGTCACGCCGATCTCGCCCGTGGCCGCCTCGGCCCAGGCCGCGAGGGCGTCGGCGTCGAGACGCGTGGGAGCCGGGGCCGTGGCGGTGGGCTTCGATTCCTCGACAATCCCGCCCTCGCCGCCCAGGGCGTCGAACACACGCGGCAGGAGCGTGCGGAACTCCAGGCGCGCGAAGATGTCGCGCACGGCCTGGGCGTCGAGCGGCTGGACCGCGAGGTCGCCCGGACCGACCGGCAGCTCGACGTCGCGCAGCAGCCGGTTCAGCGCCCGGTTGCGCCGGACATCGTCGAGGTGCTCGCGCAGGTTGTTGCCCACCACCCCGGTGACCTTGTCGGCGTTCTCGAGCAGCGCCTCGAGCGATCCCCACTGCGTCAGCCACTTGACCGCGGTCTTCTCGCCGACCTTGGGCACGCCGGGGAGGTTGTCGCTCGTCTCACCGACCAGGGCGGCGATCTCGGGATACTGCGCCGGCGGCAGGCCGTACTTCTCGATCACGGCGTCCGTGTCGTAGCGCTTGAGCTGCGAGACCCCCTGCACGTTCGGATACAGCAGCGTGACGTCGTCGGTGACGAGCTGGATCGTGTCGCGGTCGCCCGAGCACACCAGCACCGTGTAGCCCTGCTGCTCCCCCTGCGTGGCGAGCGTGGCCAGGATGTCGTCGGCCTCGAAGTCCTCTTTCTTCAGCACCGGCACGCCCATGGCGGCGAGGCACTCCTGCAGCAGGGGGATCTGCCCCTTGAACTCGGCGGGCGACTCGCTGCGGTTGGCCTTGTACTCCGTGTACTCGCGCGTGCGGAACGACTGCCGCGACGTGTCGAACGCGACCGCGAGGTGCGTCGGCTTCTCGGCCTTGACGAGGTTGACGAACATCGACAGGAAGCCGTAGATGCCGTTGGTGTGCTGGCCGTCCTTCGTCGAGAAATTGTCGACCGGCAGGGCGTAGAACGCCCGGTAGGCCAGCGAGTGGCCGTCGACGACGAGGAGAGTAGGCTTTTCGGCATCCGTCACTCCCCCAGCGTAACGAGAACCACGGACACTCCCCCGGCTCGGCCCGAACACGGCCGCCCGCACGGCACGACGAAGGCGACGATGAGCAGCTCCCCCACCCCCGACACCCGCACCGGACTCGACTGGGCGCGCGAGCGCGGAATGGGCGCCCTCGCCGAGAAGATGGGCATCGAGTGGGTCGAGTTCTCGGTCGAGCGCAGCGTCGCGACGATGCCCGTCGAGGGCAACACCCAGCCGGTGGGACTGCTCCACGGGGGCGCGTACGTCGTACTCGGCGAGTCGCTCGGGTCGATGGCCGCCAACCTCTACGCCGGGCCGGGCAAGCTCGCCGTCGGCATCGACATCAACGCCACGCACACGCGCTCGGCCACCTCGGGGATCGTCACGGGCGTGTGCACCCCGGTGCACCTGGGGCGCTCGCTGACGGTCCACGAGATCGCCGTGAGCGACGAGCAGGGGCGCCGGTGCTCGACGATCCGCATCACGAACATGATCAAGGACGCTCCCGCGGCCTGACGCTCGTCGCGCGGGTGCCGGTGGCTTCGACGCGCTCAGCCACGGGTCCGGCCCCAACGAGAAATGGATGCCACCGAAGTGGCATCCAATCTCGAAAAGTGCTGCGGTCAGCCCTTCTTCGGGGCCAACTGCTCGATGATCGCCTTGGCGACGTCCTGCATGGTCAGGCGGCGGTCCATCGACGCCTTCTGGATCCAGCGGAAGGCCTCGGGCTCGCTCAGGCCCATCTTCTCGTTGAGCAGGCCCTTGGCCCGGTCGACGAGCTTGCGGGTCTCGAAGCGCTCGACCATGTCGGCGACCTCGGCCTCGAGCGTGATGATCTGCTCGTAGCGGGCGAGGGCGATCTCGATCGCGGGCAGCAGGTCGTTCGGGGTGAAGGGCTTGACGACGTAGGCCAGCGCGCCGGCCTCGCTCGCGCGCTCCACGAGCTCCTTCTGGCTGAACGCGGTCAGCAGCACGACGGGCGCGATGTGGTTCTTGCTCAGCTTCTCGGCGGCGCTGATGCCGTCGAGCTGCGGCATCTTGACGTCCATGATCACGAGGTCGGGACGCAGTTCGGTGGCCAACTGCACGGCGGTCTCGCCGTCGCCCGCCTCGCCGACGACGTCGAAGCCGTTGTCGCGCAGGATCTCGACGATGTCGAGGCGGATCAGCGACTCGTCTTCCGCGACGACGACGCGACGCGGCGCGGTCGGCGCGGTGGCGGGGGCGGCTTCTTGATCAGTCACGGGACCATCCTAGAACGTGGATTCGCGCACCCACGGGAAGCCGCGGATGCGATAGGGCGTACCGGTGGTGGGACTCGAACCCACACGTCTTTCGACAGAGCATTTTGAGTGCCCCGCGTCTGCCATTCCGCCACACCGGCAGGTGTTGCGTTCCCAATGTACCGGGCGGGAACGCGACACGACGCGCGCCGGGGTCACCGGCGCGCGTCGTGAGGGCTCAGACTTCCTGGTACCCGGGGGCCGCGCCGTGCACGGCATCGCCCACGCGGTGCACGCGCAGGTCGTTCGTCGACCCGGCGATTCCGGGAGGGGATCCCGAGATGACGACGACCTTGTCACCGACCTTGGCCAGGTCGTGGGTGAGCAGGTAGTCGTCGACCTGCAGGAACATCTTGTCGGTGTGCGACACGTGCTCCACGAGCGTCGAGCGCACGCCCCAGGTGAGCGCCAGACGACGGCGGATGCCGGGCTCCGGCGTGAAGGCGATCATCGGGATGGTCGAGCGCAGGCGCGACATGCGACGCGCGGAGTCGCCCGACTCGGTGAAGACGCACAGGTACTTCGCCTCGACGAAGTCGGCGACCTCGACGGCGGCGAGGGTGATGGCGCCACCCTGCGTGCGGGGCTTGTTGGTCAGCGGCGCGATGCGCTCGAGACCGTGCTCCTCGGTCGACTCGACGATGCGGGCCATGGTCTCGACCACGACGACCGGGTACGTGCCCACGCTGGTCTCGCCCGAGAGCATGACCGCGTCGGCGCCGTCGAGCACCGCGTTGGCGACGTCGGAGGTCTCGGCGCGCGTGGGGACGGGGTTGGTGATCATCGACTCGAGCATCTGCGTCGCGACGATGACGGGCTTGGCCATGCGGCGGGCGAGCTCGACCGCGCGCTTCTGCACGATCGGCACGGCCTCGAGCGGAAGCTCCACGCCGAGGTCGCCGCGGGCGACCATGATGCCGTCGAACGCGTCGATGATCTCCTCGAGGTTGTCGACCGCCTGCGGCTTCTCGATCTTGGCGATGACGGGGACGTAGCGCCCCTCTTCGGCCATGATCTCGTGCACGCGCTCGATGTCCTTGGCATCCCGGACGAACGAGAGGGCGATGAGGTCGGCGCCGGCGTTCAGGCCCCAGCGCAGGTCGGCTTCGTCCTTCTCGCTCAGCGCGGGGACGTTCACGGCCACGCCGGGGAGGTTGATGCCCTTGTTGTTCGACACCGGGCCGCCGACGATGACCTTGGTGGTCACGACGGTGCCGTCGGTCTCGACGACCTCGACGCGCACCTTTCCGTCGTCGATCAGCAGGAAGTCGCCGGGGCGGACGTCCTGGGGCAGGCCCTTGAACGTGGTGCCGACGATCTCTTTGGTGCCGAGGATGTCTTCGATGGTGATCTTGAAGATGTCGCCGGGCAGCAGGTCGTGGGGACCGTTCTCGAACTTGCCGAGGCGGATCTTCGGGCCCTGCAGGTCGACGAGAGCGGCGACCGGGCGACCGGCGTCCTCCGCGGCCTTGCGCACGTTGGCGAAGTTGGCGTCGTGCACGGAGTAATCTCCGTGGCTCAGGTTGAGGCGGGCGACGTCCACCCCGGCGTCGATGATGGCGCGAACCATCTCATACGACGACGTGGCGGGCCCGAGTGTTGCGACGATCTTGGCGCGTCTCATCCGTTTTCAAGCTCCGTGAGGATTTTCGGGAAGTGGCCGATCGGCCCTTGCCAGCTTAGGCGGGCAGGAGGCCGATGGCGACATCGGTCGGGCGCACCGGCGCGGGGAGCACCGTTTCGCCCATCAGGAAGGTGTCGACCTCGGCGGCGGCCGCGCGGCCCTCGGCGATGGCCCACACGATGAGCGACTGTCCGCGACCGGCATCGCCGGCGACGAACACGCCGGGCGTCGTGGTGGCGTAGGTCGCGTCGCGCTCGAGGTTGCCGCGGTTCGTGAACTGCGTGCCGAGCTGGCTCTCGAGCAGCTCGCGCTCGGGGCCGGTGAAGCCCATCGCGATGAGCACGAGGTCGGCGGGGATCTCGCGCTCGGTGCCGCTCTTGGGCACGCGCCGTCCGTCGACGTACTCGGTCTCGGCGACGCGCAGGGCGCGCACCTCTCCCGCGGCGTTGCCGAGGAACTCCACGGTCGAGGCGAGGAACGTGCGCTCCCCGCCCTCCTCGTGGGCGGAGGCCATCTCGAAGAGGTTGGGCATCATCGGCCACGGCTGCTCGGCCGGACGCTCGGAGGGCGGCTGCTTGCCGATCGCGAGGTTCGTGACGCTCAGCGCCCCCTGACGGTGGGCCGTGCCGATGCAGTCGGCGCCGGTGTCGCCGCCGCCGATGACGACGACGTGCTTGCCCGAGGCGCTGATCTGCTGCGGGATCTGGTCGCCCGCGACGGCCTTGTTGCCCTCGATCAGGTACTCCATGGCGTAGTGCACGCCGTCGAGGTCGCGACCGGGGATGGGCAGGTCGCGCGGCACGGTCGACCCCGTGGCCACCACGACCGCGTCGTAGCGGGCGCGCAGGTCGCTCCACGAGATGTCCTTGCCGATCTCGACGCCCGCGCGGAAGCGGGTGCCCTCGGCCTGCATCTGGCGCAACCGCTGCTCGAGGTGGCGCTTCTCCATCTTGAAGTCGGGGATGCCGTAGCGCAGCAGGCCGCCGATGCGGTCGTCGCGCTCGAAGACGGCGACCGTGTGCCCCGCTCGCGTGAGCTGCTGGGCGGCCGCGAGACCGGCGGGACCGGACCCCACGACGGCGACCGTCTTGCCGGTGAGACGCTCCGGCGGCTCGGGCTCGACCCAGCCGTTGCCGAACGCCTCGTCGATGATCGAGACCTCGACCTGCTTGATCGTGACGGCCGGCTGGTTGATGCCGAGCACGCACGAGCTCTCGCACGGGGCGGGGCACAGGCGTCCGGTGAACTCCGGGAAGTTGTTCGTCGCGTGCAGGCGCTCGATCGCAGCGCGGCCCTCGCCGCGCCACGTCAGGTCGTTCCACTCGGGGATGAGGTTCCCGAGCGGGCACCCCTTGTGGCAGAACGGGATGCCGCAGTCCATGCAGCGTCCGGCCTGGCGCTTGATGACGGCCGAGTCACCCGGCTCGTACACCTCTTTCCAGTCCATGATGCGCACGGGCACCGGTCGACGCTTCGGGAGCTCGCGCTCCGTGGTCTTGAGAAAGCCCTTCGGGTCAGCCACCCGTCACCTCCAGAATGCGCGTCCAGACGACGTCGCCGTCGGGGTCGAGCCCCTCGGCGACAGCCTCCTGGCGGGTCTGCAGCACGGCGGCGTAGTCGCGCGGCAGCACCCGGACGAAGTTGTCCACCTCGGCCTCGAAGTCGTCGAGCAGACGACGGGCCAGCGTGGAATCGGTCTCCGCGACGTGCTTGGCGAGCAGGTCGCGAAGGATCTCGGCATCCCCCGATCCGAGGGCGCCGAGGACGAGCTCACCGGATGCCAGGGCCTCGCGGTTCACCTTGTCGCGGTCGAGTCGGTAGACGTACGCCTGACCGCCCGACATGCCCGCGCCGAGGTTGCGGCCCGTGGCGCCGAGGATCACGGCGAGTCCGCCGGTCATGTACTCGAGCGCGTGGTCGCCCACGCCCTCGACGACCGCGGTGGCACCGGAGTTGCGCACGAGGAAGCGCTCCCCCACGACGCCGTTCAGGAACATCTGCCCCTGCGTGGCGCCGTAGCCGATGACGTTTCCGGCGATGACGTTCTCGCTGGCCGCGAAGGTCGATCCGCGCGGCGGGCGCACGACGATCGTTCCGCCCGAGAGTCCCTTGCCGACGTAGTCGTTGGAGTCGCCCTCGAGGCGCAGCGTGATGCCGGCGGGCATGAACGCCCCGAAGGACTGCCCGGCCGAACCGGTCAGGCGCACGTCGATCGAGTTCTCCGGCAGCCCGTGCTCGCCGTGCGCCTTGGTGACGTGGTGGCCGAGCATGGTCCCCACCGCGCGGGCGGTGTTGCGGATGGGCAGGTCGATCGTGAGCTGACCGCCGTGCGCGATGACGTCCTGCGCGCGCTCGATGAGCTGCACGTCGAAGTGGTCCTCGAGCTCGTGGTCCTGGTTGCGCGCGTGACGGCGCGGCTCGTCGTCGGCGAAGCGCGGTCCCTCGAGGATCGGCGCGAGGTTGAGGCCGCGCGCCTTCCAGTGCTGGATCGCCTCGTTGGCGTCGAGCAGCTCCGCGCGGCCGACGATCTCGTCGATCGAGCGGTAGCCGAGGGCGGCGAGGTACTCGCGCACCTCCTGGGCGATGAACTCCATGAAGTTCACGATGTACTCGGCCTTGCCCGTGAAGCGCTGGCGCAGGACGGGGTTCTGCGTCGCCACGCCCACGGGGCACGTGTCGAGGTGGCAGACGCGCATCATGATGCAGCCCGAGACGACCAGGGGCGCGGTGGCGAAGCCGAACTCCTCGGCGCCCAGGAGGGCCCCGATGATGACGTCGCGGCCGGTCTTCATCTGCCCGTCGACCTGCACGACGACGCGGTCGCGCATGCCGTTGAGCATGAGCGTCTGCTGCGTCTCGGCCAAACCCAGCTCCCACGGGGTGCCCGCGTGCTTGAGCGAGTTCATCGGGCTCGCGCCCGTGCCGCCGTCCTGACCCGAGACCAGGATGACGTCGCTCAACGCCTTCGCGACGCCCGCCGCGACCGCACCGATACCCGACTGGCTGACCAGCTTGGTGTGGATCCGGGCCTTCGGGTTGGCGCGCTTGAGGTCGAAGATGAGCTGCTTGAGGTCTTCGATCGAGTAGATGTCGTGGTGCGGCGGCGGCGAGATGAGTCCCACGCCGGCGGTCGCGTGACGCGTGCGCGCCACCCACGGGTACACCTTGGTCGGCGGCAGCTGACCGCCCTCGCCGGGCTTGGCGCCCTGGGCGAGCTTGATCTGGATGTCGTCGGCCTCGGTGAGGTACAGGCTCGTGACGCCGAAGCGACCGGATGCCACCTGCTTGATGGCACTGCGCCGCGTCGGGTCGAGCAGACGGTCGACGTCTTCTCCGCCCTCACCGGTGTTGCTCTTGCCGCCGATCCGGTTCATCGCGACGGCGAGGACCTCGTGCGCCTCCTGGGAGATCGAGCCGTAGCTCATCGCCCCCGTCGAGAAGCGCTTGACGATCGCCGAGACCGGCTCGACCTCGTCGATCGGCACGGCCGGGCGCGTCCCCGTGCGCAGACCGAACAGGCCGCGCAGGGTCTTCAGCTCGTGCGCCTGGTCGTCGATCAGCTGCGTGTACTCGCGGAAGATGTCGTACCGGCGCTCGCGCGTGGCGTGCTGCAGGCGGAACACCGTGTCGGGGTTGAACAGGTGCGGGGCGCCGTCGCGACGCCACTGGTACTCGCCGCCGGTCCACAGGCGCTCGTGCGCGCGGGCCGCGGCATCCTGGGGATAGGCGTACTCGTGACGAGCGGCGTTCTCGGCGGCGATGACGTCGAGTCCCACACCGCCGAGCTTGGTCTCGGTGCCGGTGAAGTAGGCGTCGATGAACTCGCGCGAGAGGCCGACGGCCTCGAACACCTGGGCGCCCGCGTACGACGACACCGTGGAGATGCCCATCTTCGACATGATCTTCAGCACGCCCTTACCGAGGGCGTAGATGAGGTTCTTGACGGCCTTCTCGGGCGTCACCCCGGTGATGAAGCCGGCGCGCACGAGGTACTCGACGGTCTCCATCGCGAGGTACGGGTTGACCGCGGAGGCGCCGTATCCGATGAGGGTGGCGACGTGGTGCACCTCGCGCACGTCACCGGCCTCGACCACGAGGCCCACCTTCATGCGGGTCTCTTTGCGGATGAGGTGGTGGTGCACGGCCGCGAGCATGAGCAGCGACGGGATCGGCGCGAGGTCCTTGTTGGAGTCGCGGTCGCTGAGCACGATGAACTCGGCGCCGTCCTCGATGGCCTGGTCGACCTCGGTGCACATCTGCGTGAGGCGCTTCTGCAGGCCCTTGTGGCCGGCCTCGACGCGGTACAGGCCGCGGATCGTCACCGACGAGCGCCCCGGCAGGGCCGTGTCGATGTGCTGGATCTTGGCGAGCTCGTCGTTGTCGATCACGGGGAAGTCGAGCGTCACCGTGCGGGTGTGCTCGGGGCCCCAGTCGAGGAGGTTGCGCTCGGGGCCGAGACCCAGCGACAGCGAGGTGACGACCTCTTCGCGGATCGAGTCCAGCGGCGGGTTGGTGACCTGCGCGAACTGCTGCGAGAAGTAGTCGAAGAGCAGGCGCGGGCGATCGCTCAGCACAGCGACGGGCGCGTCGCTGCCCATCGCGCCGAGCGGCTCGGTGCCGCCCTGGCCCATCGGCGTCAGCAGGATGCGCACCTCTTCTTCGGTGTAGCCGAAGGTGCGCTGGCGCCGCGTGATCGAGGCGATGGGGTGCACGATGTGCTCGCGCTCGGGGAGTTCGCTGAGCTTCACGCGGCCCTTGTCGACCCACTCGCCCCACGGCTGGAGCGCGGCGAGGTCGGCCTTGATCTCGTCGTCCTCGACGATGCGGCGCTGCGCCGTGTCGACGAGGAACATGCGACCCGGCTGCAGACGACCGCGGCGCTTGATGCGCTCGGGCGCGAAGTCGAGCACGCCGGTCTCGGACCCGATCACGACGAGGCCGTCGGTGGTCTCGGTCCACCGGCCGGGACGCAGACCGTTGCGGTCGAGCGTGGCGCCCACGAGCGTGCCGTCGGTGAAGATGAGCGCGGCGGGGCCGTCCCACGGCTCCATCTGCATGGAGTGGTAGTCGTAGAAGGCGCGCAGGTCGGGGTCGATCGAGGCCTGCTTCTCGTAGGCCTCGGGCACCATCATCATGATCGCGTGCGGGAGGCTGCGACCGGTGAGAGTCAGCAGCTCGAGCACCTCGTCGAAGGATGCCGAGTCGCTGGCGCCCTCGGTGCAGATCGGCAGCAGCGGACGCACGTCGCCGATCAGCTCGGACTCGAGCTGCGACTGACGCGCGCGCATCCAGTTGCGGTTGCCCTTGACGGTGTTGATCTCGCCGTTGTGGGCGAGCATGCGCAGCGGCTGCGCGAGCGGCCACGACGGGAAGGTGTTGGTCGAGTAGCGCGAGTGCACCACGGCGAGCTCGGACGCGAAGCGCTCGTCCTGCAGGTCGGGGTAGAACGGCTCGAGCTGCAGCGTCGTGACCATGCCCTTGTAGCCGAGGGTGCGGCTCGAGAGCGAGACGAAGTACGCCTCGAGCTCGTGACGCGCGCGCTTGCGCAGACGGTAGACGCGGCGGTCGAGCGCGATGCCCGACAGCGCGGGCTGGTCGCCGACCGCGGGCCGCGACACGAAGAGCTGCTCGAACGCGGGCCGCGCCTCGTAGGCGAGCTTGCCGAGGTTCTCTGTGTCGACGGGCACCTCGCGCCAGCCGAGGACCTCGAGGTTCTCGTGACGCGCGATCTCTTCGATGCCGGCCTTCATCCCGGTTCGCTCGTCGTGACCGAGCGGCAGGAACACCATGCCCGCGGCGTACTCCCCCACCGGCGGCAGGTCGAAGTCGACGACGGCGCGCAGGAACGCGTCGGGCATCTGGGTCAGGATGCCGGCACCGTCACCGGTGCCCGCGTCGGAGCCGATGGCGCCGCGGTGCTCGAGGTTGCGCAGCGCCGTCAGCGCCAGGTCGATGATGTCGTGACCGGCTTCGCCGCGGAGAGTGGCGACCATGGCGAGGCCACAGGCGTCTTTCTCGAACGACGGGTCGTACATTCCCTGCCGGGCGGGGAATGCTCCTCCGACGGTGTCGGAGCGCAGGCTGGAAGCCATATCAACCGTCCTCACGTTGATGCTTCGAATGGGACGACGTCGGCCCAGAGAGTTAGTTCGTGGCGGGGCTGCTTGTGGCGCTGGTGCCGACGGTGTCGCTCGTCGCGGGCGGCTCGCTCACGTCGACGAAGTCAGAGGGGTCGCCTGAGTCTACAGCCCCCGGAGCCTTGGACTCGCGCCCGGGCACGTACGGCGAGGGCTCGAGACCGTGGTGGCGGCGCGACTGCACGGCGAAGATGACGATGCCGAGGATGACGCCGAAGATCGCGGCCCAGACGTTCGTGCGCAGGCCGAGGATGATGTCGCTGGGGTCGATGCGGATGGATTCCCAGACGATGCGGCCCGCGGAGTACCAGACGAGGTAGATCGCGAACTGCTTGCCCCACTGCAGGGTGAAGCGCTTTCCGACGTAGAGGATCACCGCGGCGCCGAGCAGGTTCCAGATGACCTCGTAGAGGAAAGTCGGCTGGAAAAGAGTGCCTGCCGGCAGTCCGACGGGGATGGCCGGGTTGCCCGCGGCGATCTCCAGGCCCCAGGGCGCGTCGGTCGGCTGGCCGAAGAGCTCCTGGTTGAACCAGTTGCCGAAGCGGCCCATGGCCTGGGCGATGATGAGACCCGGGGCGAGGGCGTCGGCGAAGGTCCAGAAGCGGATGCCGGTCCAGCGGCATCCGAGGATCGCGCCGATCGCGCCGCCGATGAGGGCGCCGTAGATCGCGATGCCGCCCTCCCAGATCGCCCACACGGATCCCGGCTGCGTGATGTTCCACGGGTTGGAGCCGGGGCCGAAGTAGAAGCCCAGGTGGGTGACCACGTGGTAGATGCGCGCGACGATGATCGCGAGCGGCACCGCCAGGAGGCAGATGTCGATGACGACCCACTTCTCGGCGCCGCGTCGCGTCAGACGGGCGTTCGTGAGGAGCACCGCGACGATGATGCCCGCGACGATGCACAGGGCATAGAAGTGGATGCGGAGCGGACCGAGGTCGACGTAGGAGATCGACGGACTCGGGATGCTGGCGAGCACGCCGGAGGCGGCGCTCGAGAGGGCGAACGTCATGCAGACGAGTCTAGGCGCGCTGAACGGCGCCCGTGGACAGCTCTCTCGCGAGCGAGGAGAGGCCCTCGACGCCGCCGTCGCGTAGCGCCTTGACCAGCGCCGTGCCCACGATCGCCCCGTCGGCGTACTCCACGACGCCGGCGACCTGCTCGGCGTTCGAGATGCCGATGCCCACGCACGCGTGCTGCGCCCCGAAGGCCCGCAGGCGCTCCACGAGACCGCGCGCGGCGGCGTCGAGCGAGGCCCGCTCCCCCGTGATCCCCATGGTCGAGACGGTGTATACGAAGCCCGTGGAGGCCTCGACGATCATCTCGAGCCGCTCGTCGGACGAGGTCGGCGCGGCGAGGAAGACGCGGTCGAGGCCGGTGCGCTCGCTCGCGGCGATCCACGCGGCTCCCGCGTCGGGGGTGATGTCGGGCGTGATCAGGCCCGCACCGCCCGCGGCGACGAGTTCGTCGGCGTAGCGGTCGACGCCGTACTGCTCGACGAGGTTCCAGTACGTCATGACGAGGATCGGCACCTCGGTGCGCGCCGTGACCTCGCGGATGATCGTGAAGAGGTCGCGCATGCGGAACCCGTTCGCGAGCGCCGTCTGCGTGGCCTCCTGGATGACCAGGCCGTCCATCACCGGATCGCTGTAGGGCGGGCCGAGCTCGATGACGTCGGCGCCGGCCTCGGCGAGGGCGACGGCCGCCTCGATGCTGGTGGCGACGTCGGGGTACCCGGCGGGCAGGTAGCCGACGAACGCCCCGCGCCCCTCGGCGTGGGCGGCGTCGATCGCCGCGGCGATGCGGGAGGTCACAGCTCGACCCCCGCTCCGCTGGCCGCGTCGGGCGCCGCCGTCACGTCGACCGGCGATCCCGGAGCGGATGCCACGGTCTCGGCCGCGCGCGTCTGCGCCCGACCCTCGACGGTCTCGGGGGCGTGCTCGGCGTCGTACAGGTCGAAGTACCGGGCGGCGGTGTCCATGTCTTTGTCGCCGCGACCGGACAGGTTGATCGCGATCACGGCATCCGGGCCCAGCTCGCGACCGATGCGCAGGGCGCCGGCGAGGGCGTGGGCGGACTCGATCGCGGGGATGATGCCCTCGGTGCGCGACAGCAGTCGCAGGGCCTGCATGGCCTCGTCGTCGGTCGCCGGGATGTACTGGGCGCGCCCGATGTCGGCGAGCCACGCGTGCTCGGGACCGACGCCGGGGTAGTCGAGGCCCGCCGAGATCGAGTGCGACTCGGTGGTCTGTCCGTCTTCGTCCTGCAGCACGTACGTGCGCGCGCCGTGCAGCACGCCTGGGCGCCCCCGACCGATGGAGGCCGCGTGCTTGGGCGTGTCGACGCCGTCGCCGGCCGCCTCGACGCCGTAGAGGGCCACGCCCTCGTCGTCGAGGAACGCATCGAACATGCCGATCGCGTTGGAGCCGCCGCCGACGCACGCGAAGACGGCGTCGGGGAGGCGGCCGAGCCGCTCGAGGAACTCGGCGCGGGTCTCTTCGCCGATGATCTTCTGGAAGTCGCGCACCATCGCCGGGAACGGGTGCGGACCCGCGGCGGTGCCGAAGATGTAGTTGGTCGTCTCGACCGAGGCGACCCAGTCGCGGTACGCCTCGTTGATGGCGTCCTTGAGGGTGCGCGAGCCCGTCGTGACCGGCACGACCTCGGCGCCCAGCAGGCGCATGCGCGCGACGTTGAGGGCCTGGCGCTCGGTGTCGACCTCGCCCATGTAGATGACGCAGTCGAGCCCGAACAGCGCCGCCGCGGTCGCGGTGGCTACCCCGTGCTGGCCGGCGCCGGTCTCGGCGATCACGCGCGTCTTGCCGAGGCGCTTGGTGAGCAGCGCCTGGCCGAGCACGTTGTTGATCTTGTGCGAGCCGGTGTGGTTGAGGTCTTCGCGCTTGAGGAAGACGCGCGCTCCCCCGGCGTGCTCGGCGAAGCGCGGGACCTCGGTGAGCACGGACGGGCGCCCCGCGTAGTCGTGCAGGAGCGCGCGCAGCTCGGCGTGGAACTCCGGGTCGGCCATCGCCGACTCGTAGACCGCGGTGAGCTCGTCGATCGCCGCGATGAGCGATTCGGGCATGTAGCGGCCGCCGAAGTCGCCGAAGAACGGCCCCTTCTGATCGCGCAGGGTCTGGGTGGGAGCGGTGCTCATGACGTCTCCTGGAGGAACGCACGGAGGGTGGCGACCGGGTCTCCGGTCACGAGGGCCTCCCCCACGAGCACGACGTCGGCTCCCGCTGCGCGGTAGTGGGCGACGTCGGCGGGGGCGAGGACGGCCGACTCGGCGATCTTGATCGCGTCGGCCGGGAAGCGCTCGGCGAGCGACCCGAACAGGTCGCGGTCGAGCTCGAAGGTGGAGAGGTTGCGGGCGTTGACGCCGATGAGCTTCGCCCCGAGCTGCGCGGCGCGCTCGAGCTCGTCGGCCGAGTGCGTCTCGACGAGGGCGGTCATGCCCAGGTCGGTGACGAGGGCGTAGAGCTCGCCGAGGGTCTTGTCGTCGAGGGCCGCGACGATGAGCAGCACCAGGTCGGCACCTGACGCGCGCGCCTCGAGTACCTGGTAGGGCGTGGCTATGAAGTCTTTGCGCAGCACCGGGACGCTCACCGAGGCGCGGACGGCCTCGAGGTCGGCGAGGCTGCCCTTGAATTTGCGTCCCTCGGTGAGCACCGAGATCGCCGACGCGCCGCCCTCCTCGTACAGGCGCGCCTGCCGAGCGGGGTCGGGGATCGCCGCGAGGTCGCCGCGCGAGGGGCTCGCCCGCTTGACCTCCGCGATGATCTTCACGCGATCGGCGGGGGCCAGCATGGCCAGTGCGTCACGGGCCGGGGTCTGCGCGAGGGCGTCGCGTTCGACCTCCGCGAGCGGGCGCGACTGGGCGCGCTGCTCGGCATCCTCCACCGCTCCGGCCGTCAGATCGGCCAGCACGGTCAGTGCGCCTTCGGGTTGGACTTCGCGCCGTTCGCGCCGTAACCGGCCTTGGTCATGACCCAGCCGACGATCGCACCGACGACGAGCAGACCCACCGACGCCCACACCAGAACGGGCATGTCGAACCAGAAGAACAGCGTGCCGAGCGTGATCGCGAGCAGCATGATGATCACGGCCGTCCAGGCGGCGGGCGAGTGTCCGTGGCCGGGATCGCCGATGGGGTTGCTCATGGGACTCCTAACAGTCGCGCGCGAGCGCGGGGAAAGCGTTCGCCCAGTCTATCGAAGCGCGGTGCGTGTCTCCCGCCGACGTCTCGATGTCGCGAGGTCGGGCTCTGGCGGTGGGGTCGTCGCCTCGCCGACCGTCGAGAAACGCTGATCGGTCCGAGACACGCGGTGTCGTGGCGTGTCTCGCGCGGAACGGCGCGTCTCGAGCCGCAGCGGGCTCGGCTCAGGCGGTGGGGTCGTCGCCGCGCGAGAGGTCGTCCCACGAGTCGATCGCGTCGTGGGGGCGGTCCGCGGCGACGCCGGCCTCCTCGGCCGTACGGTACTTGCGGCTCGCGCCCGAGGCCCAGCGACGGGCGGTGACGAGCGTGAACACGGCGGCGGCGGCGAGCACGACCTGGGCCAGCAGCGTCACGGCGGGCCACGGGGTCAGCGACAGCCCGCTCACGAGCGAGGCGACGGCATCCGTTCCCGAGATCCCCGTCGCCTCGGTGACCGCCGCGGCCGTCGCCGACACGGGCGTGGCGAACAGCAGCTGCGCGGTGCCGGCTCCCACGAGACCCGCGATCAGGATGCCGAGCACCCCGAACAGGTACCGCAGCACGGGGCCGACGATCGACAGCGCCGCACCCAGGGCGAGGGCGGCGAGACTCAGCGGGGTGAGCACGGGCAGGGCGTCGGCGCCCGAGACCGCGATGGTCTGCTGGGCGCCGTCGTCGAGGGTGACGTCGATCCAGGTCTGGGTCGACGCGATGACGCCGATCGCCCCGGCGGCCAGCATCGCCAGCACCGCCGCGGACCGGGCGCGTCGCATCAGCGCTCCCCCACGACCGGGTGCAGGTCGTCGGCGTCGAAGCAGGTGTGATCGCCGGTGTGGCACGCGGCGCCGATCTGGTCGACCTCGATCAGCAGCGTGTCGCCGTCGCAGTCGAGCCGCGCGCCCTTCACGAGCTGGATGTGGCCCGAGGTGTCGCCCTTGCGCCAGTACTCCTGACGCGAGCGCGACCAGAACGTCACGCGGCCGGAGGTGAGCGTGCGGTTCAGGGCCTCGGCATCCATCCACCCCATCATCAGCACCTCGCGCGAGTCGAACTGCTGGATGACCGCCGGCACCAGGCCGTCGGCGTTGTACGTCACGCGGTCGACGCTCATCGGCGTACCTCGATCCCTTCGGCGGCCATGGCGTCCTTCACCTGTCCCACGGTCAGCTGACCGGAGTGGAACACGGATGCCGCGAGCACGGCGTCCGCGCCGGCCTGCACGGCCGGGGCGAAGTGCTCGAGGGCTCCCGCCCCGCCCGACGCGATCACGGGGACCGCGGCGACCTGGCGCATGAGGTGGACGAGCTCGAGGTCGAAGCCCTGCTTGGTGCCGTCGGCGTCGATCGAGTTGACCAGCAGCTCGCCGGCTCCGCGCTCGACGGCCTCGCGCGCCCACTCGAGGGCATCGAGGGTGGTCTCGGTGCGCCCGCCGTGGGTGGTCACGACGAAGCCGGAGGGCGTGGATGCCGCCCGCTTGACGTCGAGAGAGAGCACGATCACCTGCGCGCCGAAGCGATCGGCGATCTCGTCGATCAGGGCCGGGCGCGCGATCGCGGCGGAGTTGACGCCGATCTTGTCGGCGCCGACGGCGAGCAGGCGCGCGACGTCGTCGGCGGAGCGGACTCCGCCACCGACCGTGAGCGGGATGAAGACCTGCTCGGCGGTGCGGCGCACGACGTCGTAGGTGGTGGAGCGCTCGTCGACCGTGGCCGTGACGTCGAGGAAGGTGACCTCGTCGGCGCCCTGGTCGAAGTACAGCTTCGCCAGCTCGACCGGGTCGCCCATGTCGCGCAGGTCGAGGAAGTTGACGCCCTTGACGACGCGGCCCGCGGCGACGTCGAGGCAGGGGATGACGCGACGCGCGAGGGTCATCAGAGCCTCGCGGCGAGGATCTCGGTGACGAGGATCGCGCGCGCGCCGATCGCGTAGAGCGCGTCCATGACCTGGTTCACGTCGCGGCGCGGGCTCATCACCCGCACGGCGACCCACTCGGGGTCGCGCAGCGGCGAGATCGTGGGCGACTCCAGGCCCGGGGCCACGGCCACCGCCTGCTCGACGAGGGCGGCGGGCAGGTCGTAGTCGATGAGCACGTACTTGCGGGCGGCGAGCACGCCGCGCAGGCGCCGCAGCAGCGTCTCGGTGCCCTCGGCCTCCTGGGGGCCGGCGATGAGGACGGCGTCGCTCTCGAGCAGCACGGGACCGAAGATCTCGAGCCCCGCCTGGCGGAGCGTCGTTCCGGTCGAGACGACGTCGGCGACGGCATCCGCGACTCCGAGCTGCACGGCGGACTCGACCGCGCCGTCGAGCGGCACGATGTCGACGGCGATGCCGCGATCGTCGAGGAAGGCGTCGACCAGGCCCGGGTAGGCCGTCGCGACGCGCAGGCCCTCGAGGTCGGCGATGTCGGTGAAGCGACCGGGGCGGCCGGCGAAGCGGAACGTCGAGCCGGCGAAGCCGAGCGACTCGATCTCGCGGGCACCGGGCATGCGGGCATCGAGCAGCAGGTCGCGGCCCGTGATGCCGACATCCAGCGCGCCGGAGCCGACGTAGGTCGCGATGTCGCGGGGGCGCAGGTAGAAGAACTCGACCTCGTTGACGGGGTCGACGGTGTACAGGTCTTTCGAGTCGCGTCGTCCGGTGTATCCGGCCTCCGAGAGCATCTCGGCGGCGGTCTCGGCGAGCGACCCCTTGTTCGGCACGGCGATTCGCAGCATGACGGGGGCTTTCGTGTGGGGTGAGCGTGTGGGCGACTCGCGCCGCGTCAGGCGGCGACGAGGGGGCGGAGAGCCGGGCTCAGAGATGTCGATAGACGTCTTCGAGCGACAGGCCCTTCGCGAGCATGAGCGTCTGCAGGTGGTACAGCAGCTGCGAGATCTCCTCGGCCGCGGCCTCGTCGGACTCGTACTCGGCGGCCATCCACACCTCGGCGGCCTCTTCGACGATCTTCTTGCCGATGGCATGCACGCCCGCGTCGAGCTGCGCCACGGTGCCGGACCCCTCGGGTCGCTCGACGGCCTTGGCGCTGAGTTCCGCGAACAGGTCGTCGAAGGTCTTCACCCCTCCAGGGTATCGGGTCGGCGGGGGTGGGGTCGTCCGCGGAGCGGCGCCGACGGTGTCCGGCCTCGAGGAACGCCGTTCCGTGCGAGACACGCGGCGAGGCGGCGTTCCTCGGCGGGGACGGCTGGGGCGGCGCGTCAGTGGCGGTGGCGGGCGGCGGAGGCGCGCAGCGACTGGATCGCGCGATCGGGGTCGTCGGCGCCGAACACGGCGGATCCCGCGACGAACGTGTCGGCCCCGGCCTCGGCGGCCTGAGCGATGGTCGACTCGCCGATCCCGCCGTCGACCTGCAGCCAGACGCTCGAGCCGCGGCGCTTCGCCTCGTCGGCGAGGGCGCGCAGCTTCGGCATCGTCTCGGGCATGAACGACTGTCCGCCGAAGCCCGGCTCCACGGTCATGACGAGGATCTGGTCGAACTCGTTGAGCGCGTCGAAGAGGTTCTCGACGGGGGTCCCCGGCTTGACCGCGACGCCGGCGCGCGCGCCGATCGCGCGCAGTTGACGGGCGAGGGCGACGGGCGAGGCCGCGGCCTCGAGGTGGAAGGTGACGGATGCCGCGCCCAGCTCGGCGTACGCCGGAGCCCAGCGGTCGGGGTCGTCGATCATCAGGTGCACGTCCAGGGGCACGGGGCTCGTCTCCTGGATGCGACCCACCATCTGCGGTCCGAACGTGAGGTTCGGCACGAAATGGTTGTCCATCACGTCGACGTGGACGAAGTCGGCTCCCGCGATGCGGGCGAGCTCGGCCTCCATGTTCACGAAGTCGGCGGCCAGGATGCTCGGGTTGATGCGCGGGGCGTCGGTAGGCACCCGACCATTATGGGCGCGTGACCCCGTATGCGCCGGTTCCGTCGCCTTCCGGGTCGGTGAACGGCATCCGTGCTCGAGAATGCGTTGCGGGAGCGTTCAGGAGCACGGATGCCGTGCGCGCGGGCGCGTCAGCGCTTGCGCAGCAGGGCGATCGACATCGCATCCGTCCCGTGCCGGTGCGGCCACAGCTGGGCGCGGAGCGAGCCGTCGGCCTGGGCGGGCAGGTCGATGTCGTCCACCGCCACCTCCCGCACGACGGCGCGCGCATCGAGCTCCTCGACCGCATCGCCGAGCGTGCGCGTCACCTCGGCGAGCACGCCGGAGGTCTCGGCCAGGTGCGGCGAGCACGTGACGTACGCCAGGATCCCGCCGGGAGCGAGCGCCTCGAACGCGGAGAGCACGAGCTCGCGCTGCAGCTCGGTCAGATCGGGCACGTCCGCGGGCGTCTTGCGCCAACGCGCCTCGGGTCGGCGGCGCAGCGCCCCGATCCCGGTGCACGGGGCGTCGACGAGGATGCGGTCGTACTCCCCCGCCGCGCGGGCCGCGCGCTCGCGCCCGTCCTCTTCGCTGACCTCGACCTCGAGGGGCACGGATGCCACGGCCTGGCGCACGAGTCCCGCTCGCGCGGGCGCGATCTCGTTGGCATCCAGTCGGGCACCGTGGGCGAGTGCCTCCGCGGCCAGAAGCGCGGTCTTCCCGCCCGGTCCCGCGCACAGGTCGAGCCAGCGCTCCCCCGCGCGCACCGGGACGGCCCGGCTGAGAGCGAGGGCGGCGAGCTGCGAGCCCTCGTCCTGCACGCGGACGCGCCCGCCCGTTTCGCGGATGAGGTGCTCGGGGTCGCCCCCGCGCGTGGTGAACGCCGTCGGCGCGAAGCGCGCGGGAGTGGCGTCGTCGGGGACCTCCGCCAGCCCGGGCAGGGCGATCATCGCGACCCGCGGGGCGACGTTGTCGGCCTCGAGCAGACCGGGGAGCTCGTCGGCGCGTCCCTCCGCGGTGAGGGCGCGGCGCAGAGCCCGCACGATCCACACCGGGTGCGAGGTCGTGAGACCGATGCGCTCATCGTCGCTGCGCGCCCCCGCCGCGATGCGCTCCATCCAGTGACCCGGGTTGTCGCGCGAGACGCGGCGCAGGACGGCGTTGGCGAAACCGGCGGCTCCGCGCCCGCCGCCGTGACGGCGGGCGAGCTCGACCGACTCGTTGACCGCTGCGTGCGAGGCCACGCGCGTGGAGAGCAGCTGGTGCACGCCCAGGCGCAGCGCGTCGAGGACCGCGGGGTCGATCCGGTCGACCGTGCGGTCGGCGGCGATCGCGATGATCGCGTCGTACGTGCCTCGGCGGCGCAGCGTGCCGTAGGTCAGCTCCGTCGCGAGGCCCGCGTCCTTGGCATCCAGGCCCTGCCGCGAGATCGCGTGCGGCAGCAGCAGATTCGCGTACGCCTCGTCTCCCGAGACGGCGCGCAGCACCTCGTAGGCGGCCGCCCGGGCTCCCTGCACGCTCATGCGCCGAGCACCGGCTGGTCGACGCGCAGGCCGCGCAGCCAGTCGCCCGCGTTCATCGCGCCCTTGCCCGCGGGCTGCACGGTGTCGAGGCGCAGCGGAGCGGTGCCAGTGCCGACGAGGACCTCCTTGCCGGATGCCACCACCCGACCGGGCGGGATCGACGACGCATCCGACGCCGAGGCGCGCAGCACCTTGAACCGCGCGCCCTCGAAGAGCGTGTGGGCGCCGGGTTCGGGGGTGACGCCCGCGATCTGGTGCAGCAGCGCCGCCGCATCGCGGGTGAGGTCGAGCGCTCCGTCGTCGAGGGTGAGCTTCGGGGCGAGGGTCGGCTCCCCGACCTGCGGGACGGCGACGGCGGTGCCGTCCGCGATCGTGTCGACGACGCGGGCGAGAAGCGGCGCGCCGATCTCGGCGAGGGCGTCGAGCACGTCGGCCGAGGTCGCCCCCGTCGGGACCTCGTAGCGCTCCTCGGCGAAGACGTCTCCCGCGTCGAGGGCGGCGACGAGCTGGAAGACGCTCGCTCCCGTCACGGGGTCGCCGGCCATCAGGGCGCGCTGCACCGGGGCGGCGCCCCGCCACCGCGGCAGCAGCGAGAAGTGCAGATTGATCCAGCCGTGCGCGGGCATCGACAGCAGCGGCTCGCGCACGAGACCGCCGTACGCCACGATCACGCCGAGCTCGGGCTCGAGGGCGGCGATGCGTGCGGTCGCGTCGGCGTCGAGGCGGTCGGTCTTGACGACGGGCAGGCCGAGCTCGTCGGCGGCCTGCGCGACCGGCGAGGGGGTGAGGACGCGCTTGCGTCCGAGCGGGGCGTCGGTGCGGGTGACGACCGCGGCGACGTCGTGCGGGCCGGATGCCAGGGCACGCAGCGAGGGGACGGCGACGGCGGGGGTGCCGGCGAAGACGAGGCGCATGGGTCTCCTCAGACTCTCGGGAGCGGGCGGACGGGTGCGGGCGCGCTCAGAGGTCGGGCTCGGGGATGTCGAGGCGGACTCTGAGCGTACTGCGCGGGCGCGGACCCCGATCCTTGCGGGGCTTGCGAGCGCGGAGGGCGTCGGCGATGACGCCGGCCCGCAGGGCCTCGGCGACGGCACGCCCGTGGGCGTAGTCGAAGCGCACCAGCGCGCGGGCCGTCGAGGTGTCGGGGTCGGTCGAGGTGTCGACGGGACCGAGCACCGCGAGGGCGTCGAGATCGGGAACCGTCTCGCGCAGGGAGGCCAGGAGGGTGTCGACGCTCCGGGCGTGTCCGTCGACGCTCGCGACGCGCACGGCGGGCGGCATCCGCAGGGGGACGCGGTCGGAGAGCTCCGCGCGCGCGTACGCGGGCTGGGTCCAGGTCGCGAGCGCCCGCGCGACGGGTCCCGCGACGCCGACCAGGTGCACCGGGGCGCCGGGGGCGGCCAGGGCGGCCGCATTCGACCACCACCGCAGGCAGTGCTCGCCGATGCGCAGGGCCTCGTTCTGCAGCATGCGGTCGCCGTCGAGGAGGATCACCGCGCGATAGCCGCCGCGAGCGAGAGGCTCGGCTCCGCGCGTCGCGATGACGAGGGCCGGTGCGGCGTCGACCTCGGCCACGGGATGCGCGCCGTCGGCCACGATCACCCGGGTGTTCGGGAAGGCGCGGCCCAGCTCGTCGGCGGTGCGCTCGCTTCCGGAGGAGGCCATGCGCAGCTTCGCCGACCCGCAGTGCCCGCACGTCCACGCGTGCGCGCTGCGTCCGCACCAGGCGCACACCGGCGTGGCGCCCGGACGGGCGGCCCGCAGCGGACCGGCGCAGTGCGCGCACCGCGCGGGGCGCCGGCAGTCGGCGCACACGAGGGACGGCGCGTACCCCGGCCGGGCGACCTGCACGAGCACGGGACCGTGCTGCAGCGCCTCGCGCGCGGCGGCGAAGGCCGACGACGGCACGCGCGACTGGCGCTGCTCGCCCTCGCGCGTCGCGCTGAGCACGACGCGCGGACTGGGACGCCGTGCCTGAGGGGCCTCGCGCACGTAGCCGACGTCGACGAGACGCTGCACGTCGGTCGTGCGGGTGTGCCCCGCGAAGACGAGGGCGGAGTGTTCGAGCTCCTGGCGCACGAGGGCGGCATCGCGCGCGTGCACCCCCGGCGACAGGGGTTCGGCGAGCAGGGAGTCGCCGTCGTCCCACAGGGCGACCAGGCCCGTGTCGTGCGCCGGGGCGTACACGGCCGAGCGTCGTCCGACCACGATGCACGGAACGGGGGCGAGGGTGCGCAGGTACTGCGCGTAACGCGCGGGGCCGGACTGGTCGGCGTCGTCGCGCACGATGGCGTCGGCCGGCACGAGCTCGGTCAGGGCCGCCAGCAGCTGCGCCTGGTCGCGGTAGTCGGGGACGACCAGCACGGCGCTCCGGCCCCGGGCGAGCGTGCGGGTGGCGGCCGCGGCCAGGAGATCGGCCCAGGCGCCGCGCGGCAGCTCGGGATGCGGATGCGGCGGCGCGTCGACCGCGAGGCGCTCCCCCGCGTCGATCGCCGCGGCGAGGCCGGGGTAGGCGCCGAGCACGGCGTCGGCGTGCGCGCGGGCGGCGGGCACGACGTCGGGCGTCTCGGGAGCGGGGGCCGCCGCCCATGCCTTCTCGGCGCGCACCATGCGCTTGGGGACGGCGAGACGCAGCACGTCGCTGACCGAGCCCGCTGCGCGGTCGGCCACGCGCCGCGCGAGCGTGTAGAGCGAGGCGGGCAGCACGGGCGTCGTCGACACCACCGCCTCGACCGACGACAGGGGGCGTTCCGTGCCGTCGTCGGCGACGACCTCGACGACGAACGCCTCCATCATGCGACCCGCGGATCGCAGCGGGACCTTCACCCGCACGCCCGGGGCGACCTCGGCGACGAGGGGGTGCGGGACGGCGTAGTCGAAGAGGCGGTCGAGCTGGGGAACGGGCGACTCGAGCTGCACGCGCGCGACGCGGCGCTCGCTCACGAGGGAGCGCCCTGAAGGCGCGCGCGCGTCGTCGAGAGGACGCCGCCGCCCGCGCCGTCCCCGCACGCCGACCCGACGCGCGCGGGGTGCTCTCCCCCGCGCACCGTCAGAGTCCGGCGGCCGTGCGCAGTTCGTCGACGCGGTCGGTGCGCTCCCACGTGAAGTCGGGCAGTTCGCGCCCGAAGTGGCCGTAGGTCGCCGTCCGCGCGTAGATCGGGCGCAGCAGGTCGAGCTGCTCGACGATCGCGGCGGGACGCAGGTCGAACACCTCGCGGATCGCGCGCACGATCACGTCGTCGGCGACGTGCGCCGTGCCGAAGGACTCCACGTACAGGCCGACGGGGTTCGCCTTGCCGATCGCGTAGGCCACCTGCACCTCGAGGCGGTCGGCCAGGCCCGCGGCGACCGCGTTCTTGGCGACCCAGCGCATGGCGTACGCGGCGGAGCGGTCGACCTTCGACGGGTCCTTTCCGCTGAACGCGCCGCCGCCGTGGCGCGAGGCCCCGCCGTAGGTGTCGATGATGATCTTGCGACCGGTCAGGCCGGCATCGCCCTTGGGGCCGCCGATGACGAAGGGCCCGGCCGGGTTGATGTAGTACTTCACCTCGGGCAGGTCGAGCCCGGTCTCGGCGAGGACGGGATCGATCACCGCGGCCTGCACCTGGGCGCGCAGGTCTTCCTGCGAGATGTCGGGGTGGTGCTGCGTCGACAGCACGACCGAGTCGACGCTGCGCGGAACGAGTCCGTCGTAGCCGAGGGTCACCTGCGTCTTGCCGTCGGGGCGGAGGAACGGCAGCGAGCCGTCTTTGCGGACGGATGCCAACCGCTCGGCGATGCGGTGGGCGGTCCAGGCCGCCATCGGCATGAGCTGGGGGGTCTCGTTGGTGGCGAAACCGAACATGATGCCCTGGTCGCCGGCGCCCTGCAGGTCGCGCGGGTCGACGGAACCGCGCTCGCGCTGCTCGAAGGCCTTGTTCACGCCCGCCGCGATGTCGGACGACTGCGCGCCGATCGACACGCTGACGCCGCACGACTCGCCGTCGAACCCGGTGTCGCTCGAGGTGTACCCGATGCGGTTCACGACGTCGCGCACGATCGCGGGGATCTCGACGTACGCGCTGGTCGACACCTCGCCGGCGACGTGCACGAGTCCCGTCGTCACGAGGGTCTCGACGGCCACGCGGCCGGTCGGGTCGTCGGTGAGGATCGCGTCGAGGATGCTGTCGGAGATCTGGTCGCAGATCTTGTCGGGGTGTCCTTCGGTGACGGACTCGGACGTGAACAGGCGCAGGTCGGTCAAGGCGACTCCGGAGGGCTGAAGGGGTGGGGACGGGCACAAGTATGCCCCGGGCGGCGCGTGGCCGCCCGGGGCATCGTCACATCTGTGAACAGATCACTCGGCGGCGCGAAGGCGCAGCTTGTCCTCGTGGATCTCGTGCAGAGCGATGGTGAGCGGCTTGTCTTCGACGGTGGAGTCGACGAGCGGCCCGACGTTGTCGAAGAGGTTGCCCTCGTGGAGGTCGGAGTAGTAGTCGTTGATCTGACGCGCACGCTTGGACGCGTAGATGACGAGCTGGTACTTCGAGTCGACCTTGTCGAGCAGAGCGTCGATGGGCGGGTCGATGATGCCCTTGTCACGTCCGGCCATGGGGAACCTCCTGGTTCGGCGGATGGGGTGGATGCGGCGCTGGAGCGCCGAAGCATCCTCTTATTCTAGCCGACGCCCGCTCGGGCTGTGCCGAGGGGTATCGGGTGGGTCGTGCGCGCGGATTCGGGGCGGATCACGACGCTCGGGGCGTACCTTTCACGCTCCACGCGGAAGATCCCGCCCCGAACACGGGAGGCCCGGCTCAGTGCTGCGCGGCGGCGAGAGCCACGACCTGGGCGGCGGCGTGCGCCACCTCGTCGTTGACCACGCGGTAGTCGAACTCGTTCTGGGCGGCGAGCTCCACGCGGGCCGTGCGCAGGCGTCGCGCGCGCTCCTCGGCATCCTCGGTCCCCCGGCCGACCAGGCGCTGGACGAGCTCGTCCCAGCTGGGCGGGAGGAGGAAGACGAGGGTCGCCGACGCGTCGGCCGCGCGCACCTGGCGGGCACCCTGGATGTCGATCTCGAGCAGCGCGGTGCCGCCCTCGGCGAGCACGCGCTCGATGGGCGCCCGCGGCGTGCCGTAGCGGTTCTTGTTGTGCACGACGGCCCACTCGAGGAGCTCCCCCGCCGCGACGAGTCGGTCGAACTCGGCGTCGTCGACGAAGAAGTAGTGCTCTCCCTCGACCTCGCCCGGGCGCGGCGCGCGGGTGGTCGCCGAGACGGAGAGGTGGATCTCGGGGTAGTTCTCCTTGATGTGCGCGGCGACCGTGCCCTTGCCGACCGCCGTGGGACCGGCCAGCACGATCAGGCGGCTGCGGCCCTCCCGCGGGCCCGGCTCGGGCCATCGGGAGTCGAGGAAGTCGCGCAGGGCGTCGCGCTGACGCGAGCCCAGACCACCGAGACGCTTGACCGGAGAGATCGACAGGGAGGCGAGGATGCGGTCGCGCTTGCTCTCGCCGATCGCGGGGATCGCCGTGAGGAACTCGGTCACGCGCATCGCCCCGGCCGCCGACAGCGGGTCGGCGAGACCGCGCCGCAGCAGCTCCTGCGGAGAGATGACGCGGGTCGACACGTCGCGCTTGAGCGCGGCGCGCTCGCGACGGGCCTCGACGGCGCGGCGCGAGGCGGCGGCGCGATCGACCTCGGGCGGACGACGGGTTTCAGCCATGCAGGGACTCCCGGTAGAGCGCGGCGCGCTCGTCGATGCGGGCGGCGAGGCGGTCGGGTCCGACCGCGAGGATGCTGCGGCTCTCGTTCGCGACGACCGCCGAGGCGACGTAGCCGAACAGGCGGCCGAGGTCGGCCGGCGCGGCCCCCTGCGCGCCGAAGCCGGGTGCGAGGATCGGCATACCGGCCAGCGCCACGTCGCCGAGCCCGAAGGCCGCGCGATCGACCGTGGCGCCGACGACGACCCCCACGGGGCCCAGGGCCCCGGGAGCGCCGATGTTCGCCTGGTTCACGTCGTGCGCCACGCGGGCGGCGACGTGCTCGTGATCGCCCACGGCGAGGGCGTCGTCGACGATCGCGCTCTGCAGCGCGCGCGCCTCCGGGTTGCTCGTCGCCGTGAGCACGAACGCGCCCTTGCCGTGGCGAACCGCCAGCGACAGCGTGTCGCTCAGCGAGTCGGCACCCATGTACGGCGACAGGGTCACGGCATCCGCCTCGAGAGGAGAACCGGGCTCGAGCCACGCGTGGGCGTAGCCCTCCATCGTCGTGCCGATGTCTCCGCGCTTGGCGTCGGCGATCACCAGCAGGCCCGCGTCGCGGGCGGCGGCCATCACGTCCTCGAGAGCGGCGAAGCCGCGCGAGCCGTACCGCTCGTAGAACGCCACCTGCGGCTTGACCACGCCGACGCGGCCGCGAGCGGCCTCGACCGTGCGCAGGCCGAACTCCCGCGCGCCCTCGGCCGTGGCATCCAGCCCCCACGCCGACAACAGGGCGGCGTGGGGGTCGATGCCGACGCACAGGGCGCCGTGGAGGTCGAGGGCGGCGGACAGGCGCTGACCGAAGGTGTCGCTCACAAGCGTCCCGCGCGGTCGGTGGCGTGCTCCTGGAGGCTGCGCACCGCGAAACCGTCCTTCATGGCTCCCAACGCGCTCACCGCGGCGCCGAGGACGGCCATCGTGGTGAACAGCGCCTTGTCGGCGGCCACCGCGGCGGCGCGGATCTCGTAACCGTCGGCACGAGCCGTGCCGCCCGAGGGCGTGTTGACGATCATGTCGATCTCGCCCGCGTTGATCAGGTCGACCACGTTCTGCTGGCCGGAGCCCTGCGTCTCGGAGTACTTCTCGACGACCTTCACCCGGATGCCGTTGCGCGCGAGGATCTCGGCGGTGCCCTCGGTCGCGAGCAGCGAGAAACCGAGCTCCTGCAGGCGGTGGGCCGGCAGGATCACGGCGCGCTTGTCGGCGTCGGCGACCGAGATGAACACGGTGCCCGAGGTCGGCATGCCGCCGTACGCGGCCTCCTGCGACTTCGCGAACGCGGTCGGGAAGTCGCGGTCGAGGCCCATGACCTCGCCGGTCGAGCGCATCTCGGGTCCGAGGACGCTGTCGACCGTGTGACCGTCGGCGGTGCGGAACCGCTTGAACGGCAGCACGGCCTCCTTGACGGCGACGGGCGCGTCGAGCGGCACGCGGGAGCCGTCCTGCGCGGGCAGCATTCCCTCGGCGATCAGCTCGGCGATCGAGCTTCCGGCCATGATGCGGCTGGCCGCCTTCGCGAGGGGGATGCCGAGGGCCTTCGACACGAACGGAACCGTGCGGCTCGCGCGGGGGTTCGCCTCGATGACGTACAGCACACCGGCGGAGATCGCGAACTGCACGTTCAGCAGACCCCGCACGCCGACGCCCTTCGCGATTGCGAGCGTCGCCTCGCGCACGCGGTCGACCTCGGTGCGGCCGAGCGAGACCGGCGGCAGGGTGCAGGACGAGTCGCCGGAGTGGATGCCGGCCTCCTCGAGGTGCTCCATGACACCGCCGATGTAAAGGTCGGTGCCGTCGTACAGCGCGTCGACGTCGAGCTCGATCGCGTCGTCGAGGAAGCGGTCGACCAGCAGCGGAAGGCCGGGGCCGATGATCGCCTGGTCGGCCACGCGCACGAAGTAGTCGCGCAGCGCCTCGGTCGAGTAGACGATCTCCATGCCGCGGCCGCCGAGCACGAAGCTCGGGCGCACCAGCACCGGGTAGCCGATCTCCTCGGCGACCTGCACGGCCCCCTCGACGTCGATCGCGGTGCCGTTGCGGGGCGCGACGAGTCCGGCGTCGTCGAGCAGGCGCGAGAACAGCTCGCGCTCCTCGGCGAGGTCGATCGCCTCGGGGCTCGTGCCGAGGATCGTGTAGCCGGCGGCCTCGATCCCCTTGGCCAGGCCCAGGGGCGTCTGTCCGCCGAGCTGGCAGACCACGCCGAGGATCGTGCCCGACTGCGACTCCGCGTGCAGCACCTCGAGCACATCCTCGAGCGTCAGCGGCTCGAAGTACAGGCGGTCGCTCGTGTCGTAGTCGGTCGACACGGTCTCGGGGTTGCAGTTGACCATCACGGTCTCGTACCCGGCATCCGACAGCGCGAACGACGCGTGCACGCACGAGTAGTCGAACTCGACGCCCTGGCCGATGCGGTTCGGGCCCGAGCCGATGATGACGACCTTCGTGCGGTCGGAGGGGGTGACCTCCGTCTCGGCGTCGTACGACGAGTAGTGGTACGGCGTCAGGGCCGGGAACTCCCCCGCGCACGTGTCGACCGTCTTGTAGACCGGGCGCACGTCGAGCGCGTAGCGCGACTCGCGCACCTCGGCCTCGCCGAGACCGCGGATCTCGGCGATCTGGGCGTCGCTGAAGCCGTGCTCCTTCGCGACGCGGAGGGTGTCGGCATCCAGCTCGTCGGCCTGCGCGATGAACTCCGCGACCTCGTTGATCAGCACCATCTGGTCGATAAACCACGGGTCGATCGCCGTCGCGTCGAACGCCTGCTCGGCCGTGGCGCCCTTGCGCAGCGCCTGCTGCAGCACGACGATGCGGCCGTCGGTCGGGGTCTTCGCGATCTCGAGCAGCTCTTCCACCGAGCGCGACTCCTCGCCCCAGTGGAAGCTCGAGCCGCGCTTCTCCAGGGACCGCAGCGCCTTCTGCAGGGCGGTGGTGTAGTTGCGGCCGATCGCCATCGCCTCGCCCACCGACTTCATGGTGGTGGTGAGGGTGGTGTCGGCGGCGGGGAACTTCTCGAAGTTGAACCGCGGCACCTTGACCACGACGTAGTCGAGCGTCGGCTCGAAGCTCGCCGGGGTCACCTTGGTGATGTCGTTCGGGATCTCGTCGAGGCGGTAGCCGATCGCGAGCTTCGCGGCGATCTTGGCGATCGGGAAGCCCGTCGCCTTCGACGCCAGCGCGCTCGAGCGGGAGACGCGCGGGTTCATCTCGATGACGATGATGCGGCCGGTCTTCGGGTCGACGGCGAACTGGATGTTGCAGCCGCCGGTGTCGACGCCCACGGCGCGGATGATGTCGATGCCGATGTCACGCAGGCGCTGGTACTCGCGGTCGGTCAGCGTGAGCGCGGGCGCCACCGTGATCGAGTCGCCGGTGTGCACGCCGACGGGGTCGACGTTCTCGATCGAGCAGACGACCACCGTGTTGTCGGCGGTGTCGCGCATGAGCTCGAGCTCGTACTCCTTCCACCCGAGGATCGACTCCTCGAGCAGCACCTCGTTGGTGGGCGAGTCGTGCAGGCCCGCGCCGCCGATGCGGCGGAGGTCGGCCTCGTCGTACGCGAAGCCCGAGCCGAGGCCGCCCATCGTGAAGCTCGGCCGGACGACCAGCGGGTAGCCGAGCTTCTCGGCGCCGGCGAGGAGTTCGTCCATCGAGTGGCAGATGACGGATGCCGCGACATCGGCGCCCGCCTCGATGACGAGCTCCTTGAAGATCTGGCGGTCCTCGCCGCGGTTGATCGCGTCGAAGTCGGCGCCGATGAGCTCGACGTCGTACTTCTCGAGGATGCCGCGCTTGTGCAGCTGGATCGCCGCGTTCAGCGCCGTCTGCCCACCGAGCGTGGGGAGCACGGCATCCGGCTTCTCCTTCGCGATGATCGACTCGATCACCTCGGGGGTGATGGGCTCGATGTAGGTCGCGTCGGCGAAGTCGGGGTCGGTCATGATCGTCGCCGGGTTGGAGTTGACGAGGATGACGCGCACCCCCTCTTCGCGCAGGACGCGGCACGCCTGGGTGCCGGAGTAGTCGAACTCGCAGGCCTGACCGATGACGATCGGGCCGGAGCCGATGACGAGGACGGAGTGGATGTCGTCGCGCTTAGGCATTCTTCTTGGTCTCCATCGTCGCGAGAACCATCTCGCGGAAGCGGTCGAACAGGTAGTTGGCGTCGTGCGGTCCCGAGGCGGCCTCGGGGTGGTACTGCACGCTGAACGCGGGGATGTCGAGGGCGCGGAGGCCCTCAACGACGTTGTCGTTGAGGCCGATGTGGCTGACCTCGACGCGTCCGAAGCCGGCGGGGCTGTCGACGATCTCATCGAGCGGCGCCTCGACGGCGAAGCCGTGGTTCTGCGAGGTGATCTCGACGCGACCGGTGGTCTTGTCGAGCACGGGCTGATTGATGCCGCGGTGGCCGAACGGCAGCTTGTAGGTGCCGAAGCCGAGCGCGCGGCCGAGCAGCTGGTTGCCGAAGCAGATGCCGAAGAAGGGCAGGCCGTCCCCCAGCACCGCGCGCAGCAGTTCGACGTGCTGGTCGGATGCCGCGGGGTCGCCCGGACCGTTGGAGTAGAACGCCGCGACGGGTTCGATCGCGCGGATCTCGTCGATCGTCGCCGACTGCGGGAAGACGTGCACGTCGAAGCCGCGCGCCGCGAGGTTGGTGATCGTCGAGGTCTTCACGCCCAGGTCGAGCACGGCGAGGTTGCCGATGCGCTCGCTCGTCGCGGGCGTGACCTCGACCTCGCGGACCGAGACCTCGGCCGACAGGTTGCGGCCAGCCATGCCCGGCGCCTCGCGCACGCGGCGCAACTGCTCGTCGGCGTCGAGGTTCGCGGCCTCGCCCGAGAAGACACCGCCGCGCATGCTGCCCTCGGAACGGATGCGGCGGGTGACGGCGCGGGTGTCGATGCCGGAGATGCCGACGATGCCGTCTTCGACGAGAGCTTCGTCGAGCGAGCGGTTCGCGCGCCAGTTCGACACCATGCGCGAGGGGTCGCGCACGACGTAGCCGGCGACCCAGATGCGACGCGACTCGGGGTCTTCGTCGTTCACACCGGTGTTTCCGATGTGCGGCGCGGTCTGCAGCACGATCTGGCCCGCGTACGAGGGGTCGGTGATCGTCTCCTGGTAGCCGGTCATGCCGGTGGCGAAGACGACCTCGCCGAGGGTCTCGCCACGAGCGCCGTAGGCGCGACCGGTGTAGCGGGTGCCGTCTTCGAGCACGAGGACGGCGGGTTCCCGCGCGGAGAGCGCGGAGGGGATCAGGGAGGTCATGAGTCGCTTCCTGTCGAGGTGAGGGGGCGGATGGCGTCGGCCAGGGCTTTGGCCGAGGCCTCCTGAGGACGGAGGTAGGTGTCGACGACCGTGTCGTCGTCGAGGCGCCAGGTGATGCGCGCGAGGCCGTCGCGCTCGACCACGCGGTCGATCGCGACGGTGGCCTGAGCGGCATCGACGAGGCGGTCGCGGGTGAGCGCGATGCGGGGCTGGCCCGGGAGGTCGAGGGCGACGCCGGCGGTGGTGACCGTGACGTCGACCCGGGAGCGGAAGCCCAGGCCCTTCAGGGCGAGACGCTCGAGCGGCTCATCGTGACGGGTCGTGGCGACGTAGAGTCCCGAGAACACCGCCGTGTCGACGGCATCCGCGGGCAGCTCCCCCACCGGGACGGAGTAGCGCGCATCGCGCCGCGTTCGTCGCACCCACGCCCACGCGAGCACGGCCAGCAGCACGACGGCCACGCCGATCATGACGACGAGGGCGCCTTCTCTGCTCACGCGAGAACTCCCGGAGCGTCGAGGACCGACCCGTCGACGACGGTGGGGATGCCGGAGCGCACGGTCCAGCGCACCTCGCCGGGAAGCTCCCGACCCAGGTACGGCGAGTTCGTGCTGCGCCCGCGCAGGTCGTCGAGGCCGAACGTGCGCTGCGGACGCGGGTCGTAGAGCGTGAAGGTCGCGGGCTGTCCCGCGGCCACCGGCGTGCCGTGTCCGTCGAGGCGGCCGATGCGCGCGGGGGTCGCCGACATCACGCGGGCGACGTCGGCCCAGTCGAGCAGCCCCGTCTCGACCATGGCGTGGTGCACGACGCGCAGCGCGCTCTCGAGCCCCACCATGCCGTTCGCCGCGGCGGCCCACTCGCAGGCTTTCGCCTCGGTCGGGTGCGGGGCGTGGTCGGTGGCGACGATGTCGATCGTGCCGTCGGCGAGGCCCTCGCGCACGGCCATCACGTCTTCTTCACGACGCAGCGGCGGGTTGACCTTGAAGCGGGCGTCGTAGTCGCGCACGAGCTCGTCGGTCAGCAGCAGGTGGTGCGGGGTGACCTCGGCGGTGACGTTGACGCCCCGCTTCTTGGCCCAGCGGATGATGTCGACCGACCCGGCGGTGCTCAGGTGGCACACGTGCAGGCGCGAGCCCACGTGCTCGGCCAGCAGCACGTCGCGCGCGATTATCGATTCCTCGGCGACGGCCGGCCAGCCGGTCAGACCCAGCTCGGCCGAGACGGCGCCCTCGTTCATCTGCGCGCCGTCGGTGAGGCGCGGGTCCTGCGCGTGCTGCGCGATGACGCCGTCGAAGGCCTTCACGTACTCGAGCGCCCGCCGCATGATCAGCGGGTCGAACACGCAGAAGCCGTCGTCGCTGAAGACGCGCACGCGGGCGCGGGAGTCGGCCATCGCCCCGAGCTCGGCGAGCCGCTCGCCCTTCTGCCCGACCGTGACGGCGCCGATCGGCTGCACGTGCACGTACCCCGCCGCCTCGCCCAGCGCGAGCTCCTGTTCGACCACGCCGGCGGTGTCGGCGACGGGCGAGGTGTTCGGCATCGCGAAGACGGTGGTGAAGCCGCCCGCCGCGGCGGCGCGCGAGCCGGTGAGGATCGTCTCGGATGCCTCGTAGCCGGGCTCGCGCAGGTGCACGTGCAGGTCGACCAGGCCCGGGAGGGCGATCAACCCGTCGGCGTCGACGACGGTCGCGCCGGCGTGAGACAGGCCCGACCCGGTCTCGGCGATGACGCCGTCGCGGACGAGGAGGTCGGTGGCATCCCGCCCCTCGACGCGCGCGCCGCGCACCAGAAGGGTCTGGGGGGTGGCGTCGCTCATCGGAGGTCCTCTCTCTCGCTGTCGGGCCGCTCGCCCGCCAGCAGCAGGTACAGCACGGCCATCCGCACGGAGACACCGTTCGTGACCTGCTCGAGCACCGTCGAGCGCGGGGAATCGGCGGCTTCGGCGGAGATCTCCAGGCCCCGGTTCATCGGACCGGGGTGTAGAACGATGCTACCGCCCGGCAGGGCCTGCAAACGCCGCGCGTCGAGGCCGTACCGGCGGGAATACTCCCGCTCAGTGGGGAAATACGCGGCCGACATGCGCTCGAGCTGGATGCGGAGCATCATGAGCGCGTCGGGTCCGGCCGCGATCGCGTGGTCGAGGTCGTAGTCCACCTCGACCGGCCAGCCGCTGACGTCCTGCGGGACGAGGGTGGGCGGGGCGACCAGGGTGACGTGCGCCCCGAGCGCGTGCAGCAGCCACACGTTCGAGCGGGCGACGCGCGAGTGCAGCACGTCGCCGACGATCGTCACCCGGATGCCGTCGAGGTCGCGCCCGCGGCTGGCGTCGCCGTGCAGGCGCTTGCGGATCGTGAAGGCGTCGAGCAGGGCCTGCGTGGGGTGCTCGTGCGTGCCGTCGCCCGCGTTGACCACGCCCGCGCTGATCCAGCCGCTGGTGGCGAGGGTGCGCGGGGCGCCGGATGCGCCGTGGCGGATGACCACGGCATCCGCGCCCATCGCCTGGATCGTCTGCGCGGTGTCCTGCAGCGACTCGCCCTTGCTGACGCTCGAGCCCTTCGCCGAGAAGTTGATGACATCGGCGCTCAGGCGCTTCGCGGCGGCCTCGAAGGAGATGCGCGTGCGCGTGGAGTCCTCGAAGAAGAGGTTGACGACCGTTTTGCCGCGCAACGTCGGGAGCTTCTTGACCTCGCGGCGCTGGGTGTCTGCCATGTCTTCGGCCACGTCGAGGATCTCGAGGGCCTCGGCGCGCGAGAGGTGCTGGGTGTCGAGGAGGTGCCTCATGACTCGATCGTCACCTCCTCGACGCCGTCGATCTCGGCGAGGCGCACGTTGACGCGCTCGTCGCGCGCGCTGGGGAGGTTCTTGCCCACGAAGTCGGGGCGGATCGGCAGCTCGCGGTGACCGCGGTCGATCAGCGTCGCCAGGCGGACGGCCGCGGGGCGCCCGATGTCCTGCAGGGCGTCGAGGGCGGCGCGGATGCTGCGACCCGAGAACAGCACATCGTCGATGAGCACGACGGTCTTGCCGTCGATGCCGCCGGCGGGGATCTCGGTGCGGCGCGGGGCCCGGGTGGGGTTGCGGTGCAGATCGTCGCGGTACATCGTCACGTCGAGGGAGCCGACCGGGACTTGTGCGCCGCCGAACTCGCTGATCATCGGGGCGATCCGATTCGCGAGCGTGACGCCGCGGGTCGGGATGCCGAGGAGGACGAGTCCTTCCGGTCCCTTGTTGGACTCCAGGATCTCGTGCGAGATGCGCGTCAAAGCGCGGGCGATATCGGCATCGTGCATGACGGTGCGCGTATTCATCCGCCGCTCCCTTCTCCGCCTCACGGGACGGGGTTAAAGGTTGCTGTGGTTCTCCGTCGAGTCTAGCGGGTGGGGCGGGGTGAATTCTGGGCGACGGCGGATGGTGTCGTGCTCCGCGGCTGGCGGGGGGATCGGATCATTCGTACATTTGTTCTATGGATATGAGAGCGCCGACCGACCGCCTGCGGGTGGCGACGGCGCGTGTCGTCGAGCTGCTGACGGGGCGGGCAGTCGAGGCGCTCGATGATCGAGAGCTCGTGGGGCTGATGAGCGAGATCACGGCGGCGCGGAATGCGCTCGACGTGCTGGCGGCCTGCGCGGCGCGTGTGATCGACGAGCGTTCTTCGCGCGAGTGGGGCGGTGCGGGCCTGGCGCAGAAGACGGGTCACCGCAATGCGACCGAGTTGCTGCAGTCGCTGACGGGGCTGCCGCGAAGGGAGGTGATCCGGTCCGTGAAGACCGGGGGCGATCTGCTCCCCGCGGTCAGGCCCGATGGCGAAGGTTCTCCGGCCGTGTCCGTCGTCGTGACCCAGGATGCCGGCGGGGCGTGGCTCGACCGCATGAGCGGGGCGCTTCGCGACGGGGTGCTCGGTCACGCGCAGTTCCAGGCGATCCGCGTCGGTCTCGGTGAGCCGCCGGTGCAGAGGTATCCCGAGCTCGATCCGGATTTCCTCCCCCGGGCCTGGGAGGCCGCCGTCGAGCGGCTGATCGACGAGGCGCCCCACCTGCCGGTCGAGGAGTTGCGGGCGTCCGCTCGGATCGCCCGGGATCGCCTCGATCCCGTCGGCGTGACGCTGCGGTTCGAGGAGCGCTTCGCGGCCCGGTCGTTCCGGTCGTGGATCGACGAGCACGGGCAGAGGCACGGACGGTTCGTCTTCGACGACGATGCGGCGGCGTGGGTCGACGCCGTGCTGCAGGCGGCGTTGCGTCCGCGGCGGGGCCCGCGGTTCGTGGACCCCGCCGCCCTGGTCGCCGAGACCTCCGACGAGCGGTCGGGTGAGCAGATCGCCTACGACACGCTGATGGCCGTCCTGCGGACGGGCGCCGCCGCGGATCCGGCGCAGGCGTTCGGCGACCGGCAACCCGGGGTGCGGATCGTGGTGGGGGCGTCAGCGCTGGGGACTGCCGGGAGCGGAAGCGCCGGCGGTAGCCCGGCCGTCGGGGTTCCGCGCCTGGCCGCCGATGCCGGCGGGGCGACGCATGTGGAGACCGAAGTGTGCGGGGTCGGGCACCTCGAAGACGGTGGCGGAGCCCTCCCCGGCGGGGTGGTCGAGAGCTACCTGTGCGATGCGGGTGCGGTGCGGGTGACTCTCGGTGACGCGGGTCGGCCACTCGACGTCGGCCGACATCAGCGTCTGTTCACCCGTGCCCAGCGGATCGCGATCGCGGTGCGCGATGGAGGGTGCGTCGGGATCGGATGCCGTGCCCCGATCTCGCAGTGCGAGATGCACCACATCGACCACTGGGCGGCGGATCGCGGCAGAACCGACGTCGACGACGGCGTTCCGCTCTGCCGGAATCACCACCTCGGACTCCACAATCGGGGCGAGAAGATCGTGCGCGAGCGAGATCCCGTGACCGGGCGGGACGCGTACTGGTTGCATGCGCCGCCCGACCCGCTCACCGGCGAGGTGAGGCCGCCGGTGCTGCTGCGGTCGAGATCCCCGCGTCGCTTCGGCGCGGCGTGAAGGGGCACGGGTGGATGCGGATGATCCCGGGGAATGGTGCCGTGCAGGGCGCACCGTGAGCCCCGCGGCATCCGCTGCTCGCGCACCGCTGCGCAACCGTAGGCGCACGGTCGGTTTCCGGAGGATCGCGTCGTGAGCCCCCGCGGCATCCGTGGCTCGCGCACGGCTGCGCTACCGAGCGCGCGCGGGCGGGCCCCGGAGGATTGCTTCGTGAGCCCCGCGGCATCCGCTGCGCGTTACCGCGCGCGCGCGGGCGGGTCCCGGAGGATTGCTTCGTGAGCCCCGCGGCATCCGCTGCGCGCACCACCGCGGGGCCGCCGGAACGCCCGTGTCGGGTCAGTCCGCGTCCGCGACGATCTCCGCCTTGAAGCCCGCGGAGTTCTCCAGCCACCCGGCATAGTGCGACGGGCCGCCGGCGAACGGGTACCGATCCTGATACAGCGGGCGCCACCCGTGGGCGCTCGCCGCGGCCATCACGGCATCCACCTGCCCGCGAGAGCCGCCGAGCAAAGCGAGATGGTTCACGCCCGGAGCGCGCCGGTCGTGGTCGAGCCGCGACAGGTTCGGCGAGGTCGTCAGCGTCAGGTACGGACCGTCACCCGCGCTCCACGTCTCGCCGTCCGCCCAGTGAGCGGTTCGCTCGAAACCGACCGCGGAGAGCAGCCAGCCCCACTCGGACTGCGCCGCTGTCAGGTCGGCGACCCACACCTCGACGTGATGGAAGCCGGGCACGGGTCAGCCCGCGGCGACCTCAGCGGCGGCGCGCTCTCCGCTCGGGGTGGTGCGCACGCGCGACGACCGGATCGGGTGACCCGTCGTCGTCAGGCAGCGACCCGTCTCCAGGTCCCACTTCCAGTCGTGGAGCGAGCAGGTCAGCACGCCGTCCTCGATTTTTCCGGTCTTGGTGAGGTCGGCGCGAAGGTGCGGACAGCGACGCTGCACGGTCCAGCCCTCGATCTCGGCATCCTCGGTCTGATCGCTCTGCTCGGCGTACCAGTTCTCGACGTACTCGATGCGGTCGCGCGAGAGGCACTTGAGGAACGTTGTGAGGAACTCGTTGAACTTGCCCGAGCGGCCGACCTCGAACTGCATCGACAGGAAGATCGAGTTCGACCAGTCGATCTCGTGGTCGCGAATGTTCGTCGATACGAGATCGGCGGGGATCGTGTACCAGTAGATGCACTCCTCCCCCGCGTACTCGCGCAGCTTCGCCTTGGGGAAGTCCACGACCATGTCGAGCTCGCCGATGCGGAAGCGCACCATGCCGCCGACGCCGTTGCGGATCGTGCGGGCGCGGCGCAGCAGCGGCTCCCACCACTCTTTCAGCGCGGCGAGCATCTCGGCCGGGGGGATGACCTCGGCGCGGGTCGCCTCTTCGGCGCGGATCTCGTCCTGGCGGCTGTCGCGCTGCTCGGCGAGGTAGTTCCACTTGTCGCCGAAGACCCGCTCGATCTCGGCGTCGGTGTACAGCGTCTGCGTCACGGTGACGTCCGACCCCTGCACCTCGACCTCGGTGCCCGGGAGGAACAGGTAGCCCTTCTGGTCGGGGCGCTGCTCCGCCATGTGCGCGAGGAACTCGCGCTGGTCGGTGAAGATCGAGTCGCCCTCGAGACCCGTGCCGTTGTACCGGAACAGCTCCTCGCGCAGGAACATCGGCGGACCGGCCATCGGGAAGACGTGCTCCGCGTCGACCTTGTCGATGTAGTACATCGCGCGCTTGTTCTGCGCGTCGCGCTTGAGCTGGGCGAAGTTCTGCTTGGCATCCTGGGGCAGGTCGTAGACCATGGGCCACCAGATCGCCCCGGACACCTGCGTGAAGTACGCGTCGGGCTTGCCGAAGGCGAACAGCTTCTCGAGATCGAGGGGGTGGGAGTCGTTCTGGTTGAGAACGGATGCCGTGCCGTCGTCGAGCGACAGCGACGAATCGCCGATCGGCCCGTCGGAGGGGGCTCGCAGCGGAGTGACCATGAGCTTGAGGTCGCCGAACTGCAGGGGGACGCCCGCCTCGGTGCGGACGAGGTTCGTGTAGCCGAGGGCGATCAGATCCTGCTCGAGGTCGTCGGTCGGGTACTCGGGCAGCAGGACCTTGATGTCCTTGGACACGTACCGCTCGAGCAGCGCCGGGTCGAAGTGATCGCGGTGCCGGTGCGAGATGTAGAGGAAGTCCGCCTTACCGAAGCGCTCCCAGTCGAGAGCACGGTTGTCGGGGAACGGGAACCACGACCCGAAGAAGCTCGGACCGAGGACGGGGTCGCAGATGATGCTGCCGCCGCGCGTCTCGATGAACATTCCCGCGTGGCCGAGGCCGGTGATCTTCATGCCGCTCCTGTGTCGTTGGCGAACCAGACGAGTCTACGCGGGGCTCCGGCGAGAGGCCTGGGAGCGGCGGGGGTGTCCGCGTCAAGCCGCCCGCCCGCACCATCGGCGCGGGTAACGTGCGGACCCCCACGAAAGGATTGCCATGCCCCTGGTGATGATCGACACGATCCGCGGACGCTACGACGAGACCGAACTGCGCACGATCATGGATGCCGTGCAGGATGCCGTCGTCGAGGCGTTCGGCGTCCCCGAGACCGACCGCTACCAGATCCTCACGCAGCACGAGCCGTTCGAGCTCGTCGCTCTCGACACGGGTCTGGGGATCGAGCGCAGCGAGCGCCTCGTCATCGTGCGCCTTGCGTCGAAGCAGCGCACGCAGGACGCCAAGGTCCAGCTGTACCGGCTGCTGGCGGAGAACCTGAACGACCGCGTCGGAGTGGAGGGGAACGACCTCGTCGTCAGCATCACCGAGAACGGCGACGCCGACTGGTCGTTCGGGCACGGCACGGCGCAGTTCCTCAGCGGCGAGCTGGGCTGACCCGGCGAGGCACCTCGACCGTTCACGCGGATGCCGACGGGTAGCCCCACCAGCCTTCGGCGAGGTGCAGCGTCCAGTCCGCCCGGCGCAGCACCGGCATCCCCAGGATGACGTCCAGGGGCGGCTCGCCGGGGCGTCGCATCCCCGCGAGCGGGGTGACGACGGCCGTGCTCGGCGGAAAGGAGCGTCCGCCGATCGTCACCGCCGCCATGCGGACGAGGTCCACGCGACGGCTCGCCCCGCGGGCGTCTCCCGCGTCCGCCGCGCCGAGGGGGTGGAGCAGGTGCGCGTGCCGGTCGGCGAACGTCTCGTCGATGACGGTGACCTCGGCGCCGGAGTCCCAGAGCACGTCGGTCTCGACGCTGCCCCACGACGCGCGGACGAACGGGTGACCGTGGGCCGATCGGATGAGCGGATGCCGGTGAGCGACCGCCGCGTCGCCGTCGAGGGTCAGGGTGCCCCGCCCGAAGCGGATGTCCAGGCGGTGGCCCCCGAGCACGTCGAGGCCGAGGATCGAGCGCGCTCGAGGGTCGTCCTCGACGTCGAGCAGCAGGCCGCGCACGCGCAGGTCGCCGAGCGTCAACACCTCGACCTCGACCTGGCGGCTCGCGCCGCCCGGGGCGAACGCGCCGCGCCCACCCGGGCTGCTCCGCGCCACCGTGGACGAGGTCGGCGGAAGATCGACGGCGCGAAGACCGCTGGTCGCGCCGCCCGTGTCCAGGACCAGGCGTCGCGCCGTCCCGTCGACGTCGATCAGGACCTGGACGCTCGCCGCGTCGGAGATCTCGGCATCCGGGATCACCTCGATCGCCACGGATGCCGTCATCGTCCCTCCCCGGGGATCATCGCACCACGGTCCCGTTCGTCACGGGCGAGCGGAGGTGAGCCGTGAGCATACCCGCACCGGTCCGCGGTCGTCAGTCGACGATGTCGTCGACCGGCGGCAGGTCGGCGTACGCGTGCGCGACGAACGGATCGGCCGGATAGGCGTCGTTCCGGCCCTCGATCAGGCGGCGCACGCCGACCGCGCCGGTCGCGGCGACGGCGACGTGCACGCCCGCGGAGCGATCGACGCAGCACATGAGCGTCACCCCGCCGACGACCGCGGTCTCGGCCGGCGACGGTCGACCGTCGACGATCAGGGTCGCGGCCTCCCATCGGGTGTCATCGTCGGCGATCCTCAGGATCTCGACGACGGGGGTCGACGGGGCGAAGACGCGGAACGCCGAGAGCAGCAAGGCCGCCGTGGCGCGGGCCTCCGTCGCCTTGCTGAATCGAGCCGAGGTCACCAGCGCGGCGCCGCGCTCGGTCCGGGCGGCGAGCGTCACATCGGTGGCGGGTGCGGTCACCAGCCCGTTCCATCCGCGCAGCCACCGCCGCACTCCCCCTTCGCCGAACACCGCCTCGTACAGGACGAAGGTGGGCGGATGGTAGCCGGGCTCGGGCCCCTCGGTTCGCGTCATGACGTCGTCCGCCTCTTCCCTCCCGTCGACCGGTGACGGAGCTCCGACCCTATCCGGGTGCGTGTCACGGCCCCAGCAACTGCCGGATGTCGTCGGCATCCAGCGCTGACGCGAACGCCTCGCCGTCGTCGATCACCGCATCGAACAGCGCGGCCTTGCGGTGCTGCAGCTCGCGCACCTTCTCCTCCACCGTTCCGGCGGCGATCAGTCGGTAGACGAAGACGCTCCGGGTCTGTCCGATGCGGTGCGCCCGATCGATCGCCTGATTCTCGGCCGCGGGGTTCCACCAGGGGTCGAGCACGAACACGTACTCCGCTTCGGTGAGGGTCAGGCCGAACCCGCCCGCCTTCAGGCTGATGAGGAAGACCGGAGCCTCTCCCCCACGGAAACCCTCGATCACCTCTCCCCGCCGGGCCGTCGAACCGTCGAGGTGCGCGTACGCCAGGCCCGCGGCATCCAATCGCTCGGCCGCAAGATCGAGGAACGACGTGAACTGACTGAACACCAGGGCGCGATGCCCCTCCGCCGCGACCTCGACGAGGCGCTCCAGCAGTGCGTCGAGCTTCGCGGACCCCAGGTGCGCGTCGCGCTCGTCGACGAGCCCCGGGGCCAGCGCCAGCATGCGCAGCAGCGTGAGCGAGCGGAACACGATGAACCGCTGCCGGTCGAGGTCGTCGAGAAGCCCCAGCACCTTCTGCCGCTCGCGCTGCAGGACCCGGTCGTAGAGCTCCTGATGAGCGGGCCCGAGGGCGACGACGAGCTCCTGCTCCTGCTTGGGAGGAAGATCGGATGCCACGACGTCCTTCGTGCGCCGCAGCAGGAACGGCCGCACCCGCCGGCGCAGGCGGTCGAGCATCTTGTCGCGGTGCGCGCTCGCCGCGGCCGCGGACAGGGCGGTCGGCGCATCGGAGGGCACCTGCTCGATCGCGCGGGTGTAGTCCTCGCGGAACTGCCGGATCGAGGGGAACAGTCCCGGCGCCGTGAGCGACAGCAACGCCCAGAGGTCGTCGAGTCCGTTCTCGAGCGGCGTGCCCGTCGCCGCGAACACCGCGTCGGTGCGCAGCGCCGCGATCGCCCGGTGGATGCGCGTCGCCGGGTTCTTCACGAACTGCGCCTCGTCGAGGACCACGCCCGCCCAGTGCGGCACCGCGAACTCCGCGGCATCCGTCCGCACCACTCCGTAGGGGGCGACCACGACGTCGGCTTCCGCGGCGACCTCGGCGATCGACGTCGTCCGACGCACCGCGGTGGCCTCGACCACCCGCACCCGCAGGTCGGGGACGAACCGGGCGGCTTCGTCGCGCCACGTCGGCAGCACGGAGGTGGGGGCGACGACCAGCCACGGACGGGTGTCGCCGCGCGAGCGCGCGTGCGCGATGAGGGCGAGCAGCTGGAGCGTCTTGCCGAGCCCCATGTCATCGGCCAGGATGCCGCCGAGCCGGTGCGCGTGCAGGAGGGCGAGCCACGACAGGCCCTCGCGCTGGTACGGACGCAGGTCGGCGAGGAATCCGGGCGGGGGCGCCACCTCGGGAATCTCGCCGACCTCGCGCAGTGCCCGGGCGAGACCGCGCCACTCGACGGCGGCCTCGGACTGGTCGGCGAGGTCTTCGAACTCCGCCCACAGGGCGAGGTGGGTGCGCGGCAGGCGCGGACCGGTCTCCCACTCGTCGAGGCCCGCCGCCTCGTCGAGCAGCTCGCGCAGCCGCTGCAGCGCCGGGTGGGCGAGCGAGAACCACGCGCCGTCCGACAGCTTGATGCGCGTGCGTCCCCGGGACAGGGCGGAGAACAGCGTCCCGAACGGGATCGTGCGCCCGTCGATGGTGACGACGATCCCGAGGTCGAACCAGTCGCGGTCGGCGGATTCGACGGCGGTGATGCGCAGTCGAGGATCGCCCCGCAACTCGCGGAACGACGGAGCGGTTCCGCTCGTGCGCACGCGCACCTCGTCGAGCACGTCGAGCGCCGGAAGCACACGGGTGGCGAACACCGCGGCATCGGCGTCGCGCAGGGTCGCGCGCGCCGCGACCGGCAGATCGGATGCCGCCGACCACGCCGTCTCGACGCGCTCGCCGATCTGCGCCTCGGCGCGCGTGTCGCGGTCGACTCCCCCGTGGCCGCCCGTGTCATCGGCGTCGTACGCGAGGCGGAGTCCACCCGGGTAGACCCAGGTCAGGGCGTAGTCCACGTCGTCGTCGGCGTAGGTCACGGCCACCTCGAGGGTGGGGCGGGCGGGCGGCGGAGCGGGGACCCCCGCCCCCACCGACAGCGGGGCGCGTCGAGCGAGACGCGGGTACACCTCGGCGACGAACTCCGCCGCCTCCGCCGGGGGCACCTCGACCGGGGGCGTCCCCAGCAGCGACGGCAGGGGGTCGGGCAGGGCGACCGGAGCGAGCACGATCGGCACGGGATCGACCTCGATCGCGAACGCGAAGAGCCCTGCGTCTCCGAGGGCGCGTGCGTGGGCGGCATCCGTCGGCTGCCCGTCGATCTCGAGGTCGGCCGAGACGCGCAGGGCTCCCCCGCCGACCGCGTCGAGGGTCACGCGCGCGGTCGCGCCCCGCGCGAGACGCACGCGCTGCTGGGCGTTCATGGCGACGAGAGGGATGCCGAGCGCCTCGGCGGCCGCCAGGTGGGGCCACAGCAGGGGCGAGTCGACGGCGTCGAGGGCGACGGTGTCGCCGGACGGGGCGAAGGGTCCGCTCGTGCGCAGCGCCTGGGCGAGGGCGTGCAGCTCGGCGAACCAGCGCACCTGCGCGGGCTCGAATCGGCCGGCGCTGCGACGGACCGTGTCCCACGTGGCATCCGCGCGGATCCAGGCGTCGCGGGCGCCGCGCACGAGGGGACGGGCGACGAGCTGCAGGTCGTCCTGTCGGCGGGCGAGCAGGCGGGGCGTCACGGGGACGACCGCGCGGGCCTCCCATCGGGCGGGGTCGTACGCCTCGCGCTGACGCAGTTCGATGCCGAGGGCGAGCGCGTCGAACGTCCGCGGCGGGGTGCCGGGGAGGAGGTCGCGCCACGAGGTCACGGCAGCATCCTGACCCGGGCCTCCGACATCGGCCGGTGCGCCGCGCACGCGGGGCCGTGCCCCGCACGCCGATGAACGCCCTCTCTGCTGAGAAACGCGGCGACGTCGTGTTTCTCGACGCGAAGAGCGTCTCTCGCGCCGCCCTCCGGCCGCGAACGGCTCCCCCGGTGACGGCATCCCGCCCGCGAACGCGGCGACGCGGCCGCCGGCCGAGGGCCGGGGCCGCGTCGCACGGGGTCGAGCGCCTTCAGGACGAGCGGGCGATGCGCGCGAGCACGCCGTGCACGAACGAACCGGAGTCGTCGGTCGAGAACTCCTTCGCCAGCTCGACGGCCTCGTCGATCGCGACGGCCGTGGGCACCTCGTCGTTGTAGAGGATCTCCCACGTGCCGATGCGCAGCAGGGCGCGGTCGACCGCGGGCATGCGCTGCAGCGACCAGTCCTTCGCGAAGGTGGTGATCTGCTCGTCGATCGCGTCGCGGTTGTCGATCACCCCGTCGACGATGTCACGGGCGTACAGCCACGAGGCCTGGCGGTCGGGCTCGGATGCCGCGCGCTTGGCCTCGGTGGCCAGCATGACGGGCAGGTCCTCACCGCGCACGTCGGCCTGGAAGAGGATGTCGAGGGCGCGCTTGCGCGCCTTGGTACGGGCGCTCAAGATCAGCTGATGCGGCCGAGGTACTCGCCCGTGCGAGTGTCGACCTTGATCTTGGTGCCGGTCTCGAGGAACAGGGGAACCTGCATCTCGTACCCGGTCTCGACGGTGGCGGGCTTGGTGCCGGCCGACGAGCGGTCGCCCTGCAGGCCCGGCTCGGTGTAGGTGACCTCGAGGATGACCGACGGCGGGAGCTCGATGTAGAGCGGGTTGCCGTTGTTCAGCGCGATCTGCACCTGCTGGTTCTCGAGCAGGAAGTTCGCCGCGTCGCCGACGGTGGCGGCACCCACGGTGATCTGGTCGTAGTCGGCGACGTCCATGAAGACGAAGCCCTCGCCGTCGTTGTAGAGGTAGGTGAAGTCGCGGCGGTCGACGTTCTCGAGGTCGACCTTGGCTCCGGCGTTGAACGTGCGGTCGACGACCTTGCCGCTCATGACGTTCTTGAGCTTGGTGCGCACGAACGCGCCGCCCTTGCCGGGCTTGACGTGCTGGAACTCCACGACGCTCCAGAGCTGACCGTCGATGTTCAGGACGACGCCGTTCTTGATGTCTGCGGTGGATGCCATGAGTGCCGATATTCCGTTTCGTGAGTCGAAGTGGGCGAGAGCCCGACGTCAAAGTCTACGTGATCCGCGCCCTCAGCCGTCGGCGCGGCCCGAGATCACCTCGACGAGCAGGTCGACGGCGCGCGCGTAGCCGGGCACGCCCTCGCCGATGACGTGCACGACGGCGACGTCCTCGATGTACGAGAAGTGCCGGAACGCTTCCCGCTCCTTGATGTTCGAGATGTGCACCTCGGCGACGGGGAGGTCGACGGATGCCAGGGCGTCGCGCAGCGCGACGGAGGTGTGTGTGAGTCCCCCGGCGTTGATCACGATGCCGGCGCAGTCGAGGCGGGCGGCGTGGATCGCGTCGATGAGAACGCCCTCGTGGTTGCTCTGGATCGCCCGGACGTCGATGCCGTGACGGCCCGCCGCCTCGGCCGTGACGCGCTCGACGTCGGCGAGCGTGTCGCGCCCGTAGATCTCGGGCTGGCGGGTCCCCAGCAGGTTGAGGTTGGGGCCGTTCACGAGCAACAGGCGGCGGGGCGTGGTCATGTCCCGCACGCTATCAGCGCCGCCCCTGCGCGCTCAGTCGCACGGGAGCCGTGCCCGCCCCGTAGCCGGCGTAGGCGTCGACGCGCTCGACGAACTCCAGGAACACCTCGCCGATGGTGCGCGTGTAGAAGTGCAGGTAGGTGCCCGCGGCATCCTGGTCGTATCCGAGGTGCAGCTCGCGCAGCTCGGCGACGGCCTCGGCGGGCAGGTCGAAGCGCGCCGCGATGTCGTCGTAGTAGTTGCCGGGCATCGACAGCGGGACGAAGCCCCGCTCGCGCGCCGCGCGGGCGAGCGCGCGCACGTCGGCGCAGTGGAAGGCGACGTGCTGGGGCAGGGCGGCCCTCTCGCCGGCGAGGATCGGGGGTGCGACGTTCAGCGGCAGGCGCACCTCGCCGCCGGGCGAGCCGAGCACGCGACTGGCCACCAGGCCCTGGGGCCCCGGCACCTCGGTGCTGCTGTCGACGCGCAGCGCGAAACCGGCGGTGTAGAACAGTGTCGCCTCCTCGATCGCCTGCCAGGGCTGCGACAGGCTGACGTGGTCGACGCCCTCGACGACGGTCGGGGTCTCGGCCTCCCCGTGCTCGAACTCGGCCACCCAGACCGGTTCGCCCTCGTCGGCGGCCTGCGCCCAGTACACCTCGGTCCCGTCGGGGGCGACGGCGCCGTCGAGACGCTCCTCGGTGGCGTAGGTGCGGCGGTACGCCCGCGGCACGCGCAGCTCGTGCATGCGGAGGTCGACGGCCTCGGCGTCGTCGACCTCGAGGCCGATCGCGGCCAGCCGCGGCTCCCACCCCCTCGCGTGCTGCTCGTTCAGAACCACGCGGGCGCGTCCGGCCGTCCACAGCGTCACGGGCTTGGTGCGGTGGCGGCCGCGCGGGGTGAAGCCGAGCTGGCCGAGCAGTTCCTCGACCGCGGAGGTGTCCTCCGCCTTGATCTCGACGAAGTCGACGGCCGACGGAGCGGCGGAGTCGGGGAGCATCTGCAACGCGTCCGGGGCGTCGGAGAGGGTGCGCGAGACCGCGTCCTCGAGCCAGCGCAGCGAGCGGCGCGCGTGCAGGGCCGTGCGGCGCGGGTCGGTCTGGCGGAAGGTGTCGTTGAACACCTCGAGCGACCACGGCCCGGTGTGGCCGGCATCCACGATGCGCGCGGTGAAGTCGGCGAGGTCGAACTCGCCCTCGCCGGGGAAGAGACGGTGATGGCGACTCCACGACAGCACGTCCATGCTGAGGCGCGGGGCGTCGGCGAGCTGCACGAAGAAGATCTTCTCCCCCGGGATGCCGGAGATCGCGGCGGGGTCGTGTCCGCGCGAGAGGATGTGGAACGAGTCGAGGCACACCCCCACCGCCGGGTGGTCGGCGAGCTCGACGATGCGCCACGCGCGGCGGTAGTCGTCGACGAAACGGCCCCACGCGAGGGCTTCGAAGGCGATGCGGATGCCGAATCCCTCGGCGAGGTCTCCCAGACGCCGCAGCTGCGCGGCGCTGACGTCGTCGTCGTCGATCGTCGCCGTGGCGACGTTGCTGCAGCACAGCACCAGGTCGATGCCGAGGCGGTTCATGAGCCGGAACTTCGCCTCCGCGCGGCGCAGGACGGCGGCGAACGCCTCGTCGTCGACACCTTCGACGTCGCGCATCGGCTGGTACAGGTCGAGCGTGAGGCCGAGGCGGGCGGCGAGGGCCGCGATCTCCTCGGGGCTCTCGGGGGCGGCGAGCAGGTCGGGCTCGAAGATCTCGACGCCGTCGAATCCGGCCGCCGCGCACGCGTGGAGCTTGTCGGCCAGGGTGCCGCTGATGCAGACGGTCGCCATCGAGGTCTTCATGGCGGCCGAATGTACCAGTTAGTACAAACCGGGTCCACCCCGGCGGTCCAGTAGGTTGGGCCCATGGTCGAGGCACGTCGAGACGCCGAGCGCACGCGTTCCGAACTGCTCGCGGTGGCGACCGAGGTGTTCGCCGAAGACGGCTTCTCCGGGGCGCGGGTCGACGAGATCGCCGCCCGCACGCGCACGACGAAGCGGATGATCTACTACTACTTCGGCGGCAAAGAGGGGCTCTACCGGGCCGTGCTCGAGGAGGCGTACCGCGGCATCCGCGAGGCCGAGCGGGCGATCGACGTCGACCATGCCGACCCCGTGGATGCCATCCGCGCCCTCGCCGAGCTCACCTTCGACCACCACGTCGGCCACGACGCCTTCATCCGTCTCGTCGCGATCGAGAACATCCACCGCGGGGTCTTCATCCGCCAGATCGAGGGGCTGCGCACGCAGTCGCAGCCCGCGAAGGGACTGCTCGACGAGATCCTCGAGCGGGGGCGCGCGGCCGGCCTCTTCCGCGCCGACGTGGATGCCATCGACGTGCACCTCGTGATCAGCTCCTACTGCGTGTTCCAGGTCGCCAACCAGTACACCTTCGGCTACCTGTTCGACGTCGACCTCTCCGCCCCCGACCGCCGCTCGCACCTGCGCTCCGTCATCGGCGACGTCGTCGTGGGGTGGCTCACGGCCCCGGCGCTCTGACCGCGCACCCGGCCCCGGACCCTTCGGCGGGCTCAGGGTCCTCGCGTCCGAGGTGGCTGAGCCTGTCGAGGCCGCCGGGTCGTCGCGGGTGCCGGGCCCGTCGTCGGGCTCGGGGTCCCCGGCATCCGGAATCCGTCGTTGACACCGCGGCGCGACCGTGGTTTCCTCTGAACGTACCGGTTAGTACATAACCCGGTCGCGCGGAGACGAAGGAGTACCGTGAACGACTCGCACCCCTACCTCGTGGGCCTCATCGGCACGGGTGTGCTCCCCTCCCTCACGCCGCCGATGCACATGGCCGAGGCGCGCGCCCTCGGGCTCGCCTACGTCTACCGGCCGCTCGACCTCACCGCGCTCGGCATCGACCCCGCGCGCATCGGCGAGGTGCTCGCGTGGGCCGAGCGTCTCGGCTACGACGCCGTCAACGTCACCCACCCCTGCAAGCAGAGCGTGCTGGCGCACCTCGATCGCATCGACCCCGTCGCGGCCGCCCTCGGAGCGGTCAACACCGTGCTCTTCACCCCGACGGGGCGCGTCGGCCACAACACCGACACCACCGGCTTCGCCGCCGCCTTCACCGACGGGCTTCCGGATGCCGCGACCCGGCACGTCGTCCAGCTCGGCGCCGGTGGCGCGGGCTCCGCCGTGGCCGATGCCCTGCTTCGTCTCGGGACCGCCCGCCTCACCGTCGTCGACCTCGACGCCGCGCGCGCCCGCACCCTCGCCGACGACCTGGGGGCGCGGCATCCGCTGTCCGTCGTCGACACCGCCTCCCCCACCGACCTCGCGGCCGTGCTGAGCGACGCGGACGGACTCGTGCACTGCACGCCGGTCGGCATGGCGGAGCACCCCGGCCTGCCGCTCGACGCGCAGCTGCTGCGCCCCGAGCTGTGGGTCGCCGACATCGTCTACCGCCCCCTCGACACCGAACTCCTCCTCGCCGCGCGCGAGCGCGGATGCCGGACCCTCAGCGGCGGGCGCATGGCGGTCCACCAGGCCGTCGACGCGTTCGCCCTGATCACCGGGACGCGACCCGATCCCGACCGCATGACCGCCCATTTCCTCGACCTGGTCGCGGCGGACGCGCCGCTCAGCCCCGCCCTCCCCCTCTAAGGAGCAGACACCCCATGTCCACCCCCGCAACGACGCGGAAGACTCCCGTGAAGGCGGCCACGGCCAGCTTCATGGGCAGCGCCGTGGAGTACTACGACTTCTTCCTGTTCGGCTCGGCCGCGGCCCTCATCTTCCCGACGGTGTTCTTCCCGTCCGGCGATCAGGCGGCCCTCGTGATGTCGTTCGCCACCTTCGGCTTCGCCTACATCGCGCGTCCCGTCGGCGCCGTGATCCTCGGTCACTTCGGCGACCGCATCGGGCGGCAGAAGGTGTTGATGTTCACGCTGGTCCTGATGGGACTGTCGACGTTCATCATCGGCTGCCTCCCCGGTTTCGCGCAGATCGGCTGGTTCGCCCCGGCCCTGCTGGTGCTGTGCCGTCTCGCTCAGGGCCTGTCGGCCGCCGGCGAGCAGGCGGGCGCCTCCTCGCTCACCCTCGAGCACGCCCCGGACGGGCGTCGTTCGTTCTTCACCTCGTGGACCCTCACCGGAACCCAGGGCGGACAGATCCTCGCGGCCCTCATCTTCATCCCGGTCGTCGCCCTGCCCGACGAGATCAAGTTCTCGTGGGGCTGGCGCGTGCCGTTCTGGCTGAGCGCCGTCGTGGTCGTCGTCGCGTTCTTCATCCGACGGAGCCTGCACGAGACCCCCGAATTCGAGCAGGCGAAGGCGACCGGACAGATCGCCCGGATGCCGCTGCTCCCGCTGCTGAAGAACCACTGGCGCGATGTCCTCCGCGTCATCTGCTGCGCGTTCATCGCGGCCGTCTCGACGGTGTTCGGCACACTCGCCATCGCCTACGGCAAGGAGCAGGGTCTGGCCGCGAGCGTCACGCTGTGGCTCGTGGTGGTCGCCAACGTCGTGGCGCTGTTCACGCAGCCGCTCTTCGGCAAGCTCGCGGACCGCGTCGGACGCAAGCCGGTGTTCATCTACGGCGCGCTCTCGTCGGCGGCGTTCATGCCCTTCTACATGCTGTCGATGGGCGCGGGGAACGACCTGGTGACCTTCGGCCTCGCCGTCCTCACCTTCTCGTGCGGATACGCCGCCGCCAACGCCGTGTGGCCCTCGTTCTACGGCGAGATGTTCAGCACCCGCGTGCGTTTCTCGGGCATGGCGATCGGGACGCAGCTCGGCTTCCTGATGGCCGGTTTCGCCCCCAGCATCGTCGCCGCCCTCGGCGGGGGCGCCGCGGGCGGGTGGGTCGTCATCAGCGTCTTCACCGCGGTGATCGCGGTGATCGCCTCGGTGAGCGCGTTGACGGCGCGCGAGACCAAGGACGTCCCGACCGATCAGCTCGGTCTGGCCGCCGAACGCCGCGTGCCCGTGTCGGTCTGACCGGTACCCGAGAAGCCCCGCCTCTTCCGGGAGGCGGGGCTTCTCCGTTCTCGGAGAGGTCCTCGGGCGGGCGATGCTGGCAGAGGGGTGCGCGAGCTGGACGCGAGGCCGCGCGAGCGGTGACGTCGCCGACCGCTCAGAGAGCGCGCAGCGACCGGCTCATCGCGAGTTCGTCGCCGATCGGGCCCGTGAAGGTCTCCCCCGTCGCCACGAAACCGGCGCGTCGGTACACCGCCTGGGCTCGGGCGTTGTCGACGTGGACGTCGAGAGAGAGCGTCTCGAAGCCCCGGGCGGCGCACCACCGCGCCGCTGCGTCGAGGAGCGCGTCGATCGCTCCGCTGCCGCGGTGCGCCGGGTCGACGTAGACGCCGACGACGTCCGCGCGGTCCGCCGTCGACCGCCGCCCGGTGTGGTCGAGGTCGCCCGCGCGTCGCACCAGCACCGTGCAGGTGCCGATCCAGTCGTCTCCGCTCTCGGCCACGAACATCGCCGCGGAGTCGCCGTCCGCTCCTCCCGCCGCGCGCTCGTCCCAGAACGCCTGGTCGCGCTCGAGCTCCTGCTCGAAGGTGGTGAGGAAGGCGATGGATGCCGCGGGGTCGCTCACGGCGCGCAGGCGCAACTCGCGCACCCGGGCGCCCTCCCCGGCGCGCACGCGCCGCACGGTCGGGGCGCCGGCGCGACCGTGCGTCACGAGGCGCTCCGCGTCACGCACCGACCTCCTGGTAGGCCGCGAACAGCAGCGACTCGTCGGGTGCCTGCAGCACGGTGGGACGGGCGAGGTCGTCGAGCACGATGAAGCGCAGCATGCTGCCGCGGCTCTTCTTGTCGCGCTGCATGGTCGCCTTCAGCGTCTGGAACGCCCCGGCGCGGTAGGTCGTGGGGAGCCCGAGCGCCTCGAGCACCGTGCGGTGACGCTGGGCGACGTCGTCCGGGAGGCGCCCGGCGAGGCGCGACAGCTCCGCCGCGAAGACCATGCCGACCGAGATCGCCGCGCCGTGACGCCAGCGGTAGCGCTCGGCGTGCTCGATGGCGTGCCCGAGCGTGTGGCCGTAGTTGAGCACTTCGCGAAGCCCCGCCTCGCGCAGGTCTTCTCCGACGACGCGCGCCTTCATGTCGATCGCGAGCTCGACGCAGCGGCGGAACGCGTCGCCGCGGGGGTCGACGATCCCGGTCGGGTCGGCCTCGATCAGATCGAGGATCTCGGGATGCCAGATGAATCCGGCCTTCACCACCTCGGCGAAGCCCGCGGTCGCCTCGTTCTTCGACAGCGTGTCGAGCAGGTCGAGATCGCACACCACGGCCACCGGGGGCCAGAAGGCTCCGACGAGGTTCTTCCCCTCGGCGGTGTTGATGCCGGTCTTGCCGCCGACCGCGGCATCCACCATTCCCAGCACCGTCGTGGGCACCTGCACGAGGGCGACTCCGCGCAGCCACGTCGCGGCGACGAAACCGGCGAGGTCGGTGACCGCTCCCCCGCCGAAACCGATGACCGCGTCCGTGCGGGTGAAGTCGGCCTGGCCCATGACCTGCCAGCAGAAGGCCGCCACTTCGACGCGCTTTCCCTGCTCGGCATCCGGGATCTCGGCGAGCAGCACCTGGCGGTCGCCCATGAGCTGCGCGCGCAGCGCCTCGGCCTGGGCGGCCAGGGTCGGCGGGTGCACGATGAGCACCTTCTGCGCCGCGGGGGGCAGCTTCTCGCCGAGGGTCGCCAGCAGGCCGCGCCCGACGGTGATGTCGTAGCCGGGGTCGCCGGCGACGCTGATGGTGGTGATGTCGGTCATGATGTCTCCTCGACCTGGGGGCGTCGCGCCCAGGTCACGATGTCGTCGACGACGCGGGACAGCGGCCCCGACGACGTGTCGAAGGCGATGTCGGCGGCGGCCTCGTAGATCGGCCGCCGTTCTTCATAGATGCGCAGCCACCGCTGCGCGGGGTCCTCTCCCCCCAGGAGCGGCCGGTCGTCGCCGTGGATGCGGGAGGCCACGACCTGCGGCGACACGGTCAGCAGCACGACGCGGTGGGCGCCGAGCCGCTCCCGCGTGAGCGGGTCGAGGACCGCTCCCCCGCCGAGGGCGACGACGCCCCCGCGGCCGAGCGCCTCGACCACCGCGTCGCGTTCGAGCGCGCGGAAGTGCGCTTCGCCGTGCGCGAGGAAGAGGTCGCGGATCGGGCCGTGGTCGCGCACGACGATCTTGTCGGTGTCGCTGAACGACGCTCCGAGGGCACGCGCGACGCGTCGCCCCACGCTCGTCTTGCCGGCGCCCATCGGGCCGATCAGCACGACGGCGGGACCCGCCTCACCGCTCTCGGTCACGGGATCGCCGGCGGCGGCAGGCGCGGACGCCCGCTCAGGCGAGGTCATGCGCGAGCAACGCGGCATCCGACGCGTCGGTCGTGCGCAGCGTCCGGGGCAGGTTCGCGAGGTACGTCTCGAGGTTGCGGCGCGTCTCGGCGACGTTGTCGCCGCCGAACTTCTCGAGCACGGCGTCGGCGAGGGTCACCGCGACCATGGCCTCGGCGACCACTCCGGATGCCGGGACGGCGCACACGTCGGAGCGCTGGTGGTGCGCCGCGGCGGTGTCGCCCGTCGCGACGTCGACGGTGCGCAGGGCCTTGGGGATCGTCGCGATCGGCTTCATGCCGGCGCGCACGCGCAGGACGGTGCCGGTGGACATCCCGCCCTCGGTGCCACCCGCGCGGTCGGAGGAGCGCGTGATGCCGTCCTCGGTGGCGAACAGCTCGTCGTGCGCCTGCGAACCGCGGCGCGTCGTGGTGAGGAAGCCGTCGCCGACCTCGACGCCCTTGATCGCCTGGATGCTCATGAGCGCCTGCGCGAGGCGGGCGTCGAGGCGCCGGTCCCACTGCACGTGGGAGCCGAGCCCCGGGGGCAGACCGTACGCGAGCACCTCGACGATGCCGCCGAGCGTGTCGCCCGCCTTCTTCGCGTCGTCGACCTCGGCGACCATCGCCGCGCTGGTCTCGGCGTGGAAGCACCGCAGCGGGTCGGCGTCGAGGCGGTCGACGTCGTCGGGCGTGGGCAGATCCGCGTCGTCGGGAACGCGCAGGGGCCCGATGGAGAGCGTGTGGCTGACGAGGCGGATGCCGAGCTCGCCGAGGAACGAGCGGGCCACCGCACCGAGCGCGACGCGCGCGGCCGTCTCGCGGGCCGAGGCGCGCTCGAGGATGGGACGCGCCTCGTCGAAGCCGTACTTCTGCATGCCGACGAGGTCGGCGTGGCCGGGGCGGGGGCGCGTGAGGGCCGCGCCACGACCGCGCGAGCGGTCGGACAGCTCGACGGGCTCGGGGCTCATGACCTCGGTCCACTTCGGCCACTCGGTGTTGCCGATGCGCAGCGCGATCGGGCTGCCGATCGTGAAGCCGTGCACGACACCCGCCGAGAGGGTGAGCTCGTCCTCTTCGAACTTCATGCGCGAGCCGCGGCCGTAGCCGAGCCGACGGCGCGCAAGTTCGGCGCGGATCTGGGCCGAGGAGACGGGGACACCGGCCGGCATCCCCTCCATGAGGGCGATCAGTTCGGGGCCGTGGGACTCGCCGGCGGTGAAGACGCGAAGCATTCGTCTAGTCTCCCATGAGCGCGATGCGCATTGCGGCCAGCACCTCGTCGTCGCGCCGGAGCGGCCGGGAGGCGTCGCCCGTGACGAACAGCCGCACCTGCAGCAGCGCCTGGTGCAGCAGCATGGTCAGCCCGTCGTGCGCGGGGACGCCCGCCCGCTCCCACGCGAGCGCGAGGGGTGTCGGCCAGCCGCCGTAGACGACGTCGACGAGGGGCCCCGACGCGGATGCCAGGGGCCCGGCGAGAGCGCCGAGGTCGGTGCCGCCGGGAAACGCCGCGATCGTCGCGTCGACGGAGACCGGGTCGGGGGCGTCGAGGGTCGTCGCGCGCACGGTGACGCCGAGGCGGGCGCCGATCGCCACCAGGGGCGCGGCCGCATCGGGGCGGCGGGCGCGCACATCGATGTCGACCGCTCCGGCGCGCGCGGCCGCGACGACGGCGGAGGTCGCGGTCGCCCCCGCCCCCAGGACGCGTACGCGCTGCGGTCGCCGCACGCCGATCTCCTCGAGGGCGCGGGCGAGTCCCCCGACGTCGGTGTTGAACCCGTGCGGGCCGTCGTCGGTGAGGAGGTAGGTGTTGACGGCACCGGTGAGGCGGGCGTCGTCGTCGAGGGTCGCGGCTCGGGCCGCCGCCGCGTGCTTCAGCGGCATCGTCAGCGACAGGCCGCGCCAGGTGGCATCCATCCCGTCCAGCTCCGCGGCGAAGCCGGCCTCGTCCACGCGTCGACGCCCGTACTCCCAGTCGAGCCCGAGCACGCCGTAGGCCGCGGCGTGGAGCCGGGGCGACCGCGAGTGCGCGATCGGGTCGCCCCAGACCTCCAGCCGGGTGCGGTCGGTCAGCATCCGCCGTCGGGGTTGTCGCGGCACCACGCGCGGAACTGTTCCACGGCCTTCAGCTGGTCGGCGTAGGTCGTCGAGAAGACCGTCTCGCCCGTGGCGAGGTTGACCGTCGTGAAGTAGTACCACGGTCCGTCCACCGGCTTCATGGCGGCGTCGATCGCGAGATCACCCGGGTTGGCGATGGGGCCCACGGGCAGACCCGGTCGGATGTAGGTGTTCCACGGGTTGTCGCTGGTGAGCGCGTTCTCGGACGACGACGACGAACCGGCATCCAGTTCTCCGGCGCCGTACTGGGCCGTCGAGTCCATCTGCAGCAGACCGTGGGTCTCGGTGTTGTCGGGCTGCAGGCGGTTCTCGATCACGCGCGAGACCTTGTAGAAGTCCTCGCTGCTGCGCGCTTCGCGCTCGATGATCGAGGCGATAATGAGGATGCGTTCGCGGTCGGATGCGGGAACCCCCGCGGTGTCGAGCGACTGGATGGTGCGCTGCACCATGCGCTCGATGACCTGCTGAGCGGTGACCCCCTCGTCGAAGTCGTACGTCGCCGGGAAGATCCAGCCCTCGAGCGTCGAGGCGGGGACGCCGTAGACCGAGGGATCGGCGACGGCGGTGTCGAGATCGGCGCGCGGGATGCTCAGCTGCTCGGAGATGACGTCGAGCGATTGCTTCAGCGTCAGTCCCTCGCGCAGCTGCACGGAGTAGTCCAGGCGGCTCGCGGGGTCGCGGAGCGCCGCGAGCACCGCCTCGGAAGTCATCTGCTGCTGCAGCTTGTAGACGCCGGGCTGGAACGTGAAGGCGACGGAGTTGTCGACCATGTACTTGTAGAGCGAGTTCGACGCCTTCGTGACGCCGGCGTCGAACAGCTTCGGCGAGACCGATTCCCCGGTGTCGCCCGAGACGATGGTGATGCGGGCTTCGCCGGTGGCCTGGCCCGCCTCGTAGTCGAGGGGCTCGCCGTTGCCGAGGAAGGCCTGGATGCGATCGCCGTAGGTGTTCCACACGGCCAGGCCCCCCGCCGCGGCGCCGCCGAGAAGCACGAGCACGACGACGAGGGCGATCCAGCCGCCGACGCGACGGCGCTTCTTCGGGGCGCGCGGGGCGGTGTGCCCGATCTCGTGGGTGGTGGTCTCCCCGGTGAAGAGGTCTTCGAGAGAGCCCGACGACACGCCTCCCCCGGTCGCTCCGGTGCGCGCGGTGGCGGCGCCCACGAGAGCGGGCTCGGAGCGATGCGCGGCCTCGGCCCGCGGGCCACCGTCGGCGGGCGACGGCTGCGGCGCGGGGGCCGGCGAGGTCGTGCCGGCCGCGGCCGGCTGCGAGGTCGGGGTGCGTCGGGGGCCGGGGGCAGCGGCATCCGCTTCACCCGCGGGGAACGGGGATGCCGCGGCGGCGGGCGCCGTGGGCTCGGTCGCGCGCGGGGCCGGGGTGGGGGCGGCGGCGGGGGGCTCGGTTGCGCGCGGGGCCGGGGTGGGCTCGGGCGCGGACGTGCGGGGTGCGGCGGTCGGAGCCGCCGACGACGGCTCGGCGGTGCGCGCGGGCTCCGCAGCGTTCCCTGCGCCGGAGGCGACAGCGGGCGCATCGCCCTCGCGACGCGCGGCGTCGACGCGCGGGGCCGGGGTGGCGTCGGAGGATGCCGTGCCGGTGGGGCCCGTCTGCGCGCGACGGGCTTCCCGCGCCGCTCGGCGGGAGGGAGGAGCGTCGCTCGCCGAGCCGTCGGCCGAGCGCGCACCGGTGCGCGGATCGGGAAGACGGCTGTACAGATCGGCGAAGGGATCGTTCTCGGGGGGCTGATTCTCGGGCATCGTCAGGCGGGCTCCTGTCCCGGTGATACGGCGGGTCCGGCCGGCTCGCCGGACTGTCGCTCCACGTCGAGCGCCTGCTGCAGCAGAACCACAGCGGCGACTTGATCCACAATGCTACGAGAGTCGCGCTGGGAACGTCCTGCCTCCCGAAGCACCCCGTGCGCCGACACGGTGCTCAGGCGCTCGTCGACGAGGCGCACCGGCATGGGCAGCGCCGCCGCGAGCTCCGTCGCGAAGCGACGCGCGTCGGTGGTCGACGGGGTGTCCTCCCCGCGCAGGTTGAGCGGGAGCCCCACGAGCACCTCGAACGCCTCGTACTCGGTCGCGAGGGCGACGATGCGGCGCACGGGCTCCCCCTTGCGGGGAACCGTCTCGACCGGCACGGCGAGCACCCCGTCGGGATCGGAGCGGGCGACGCCCACGCGGGCGCGCCCGACATCGATCCCCAGACGGATGCCGCGTCGGAACTCCGTCACGCCGTGGTCGCCCGCACGTCGGCCACGATGCCCTCCAGCGCCTGCGGCAGGGCAGCGGCATCCGTTCCGCCTCCCTGCGCGACGTCGGGGCGACCGCCGCCGCCGCCGCCGAGCGTGGCGGCCGCGGCCTTCGCGAGAGCGCCGGCGGCGAGACCGCGCTCGCGCGCGGCGTCGTTGGTGACGACGACGACCGTCGCGCGGCCCCCCGCCACCGAGCCGAGCGCGACGACGGCGGGGTCGCTGCCGAGCCGATCGCGCACCTGCAGGGCCAGGGAGCGCACGTCGTCGGCCGACGCGCCCTCGCCGAGGCTCTGCGCCACGACCTTGACGGTGCCGACGGCCACGGCCGACTCCACCAGTTGCGGCAGTCGACCGGTCAGGGCCTGCGCCTCGAAGGCGGCGATCTTCTTCTCGGCGGCCTTCAGGCTGGCCGCGAGCTCACTGATGCGGGTCGTGAGCTGCTCGCGCGGGGTCTTGAGCGACGTCGACAGCTGCGAGACGATCGCGCGCTCGGCGGCGAGGTCGCGGAAGGCGTCGAGTCCCACGAGGGCTTCGACGCGACGGTTCGACGCGCCCACGGACTGCTCGCCGACGAGGTTGACCAGACCGATCTCGGAGCTGCGGGCGACGTGCGTGCCACCGCACAGCTCGCGCGACCACGGACCCCCGATGTCGACCATGCGCACGGTGTCGCCGTACTTCTCACCGAACAGCGCCATGGCGCCGGCGGCCTTGGCCTCGTCGAGCGACATGACCCGCGTGGTCACCTCGAGGTTGTCGCGCACGGCGTTGTTGGCGATGTCCTCGATCTCGGTGCGGGTCTCGCTCGAGAGCGCGGACCCCCAGCTGAAGTCGAATCGCATGTAGCCGGCGCGGTTGAGCGATCCGGTCTGCGTCGCGGTCTTGCCGAGGGTGTCGCGGATCGCCGCGTGCACGAGGTGCGTGGCGGTGTGGGCCTGCTGCGCGGCGTGGCGGTTGAGCCCGTCGACGACTGTCGTGGCGGGGGCGCCCACCGAGACCTCGCCGGTGGTGACCTCGACAGTGTGGCTCACGAGGCCCGGGACGGGACGCTGCACGTCGAGCACCTCGAGCTCGTAGCCGGGTCCCACGATGACGCCCTTGTCGGCGACCTGGCCGCCCGACTCGGCGTACAGGGCGGTCTCGGCGAGGATGACCTCGGCGATCTGGCCCTCCGAAGCGCGGTCGGTCCCCTGTCCCTGGACCAGGATGCCGAGCACCTTCGACTCCGTCTGCAGCTCGGTGTAGCCGGTGAACACCGTCTCACCGAGCGCGCGGAACTCGCGGTACGCGCTCTGGTCGGCGATCGCTCCCTTGCGGGCGCGGGCGTCGGCCTTGGCGCGCGTGCGCTGCTCCTGCATGAGGGTGTCGAACGCCGCGCGGTCGACGCTCAGCCCGGCCTCTTCGGCGATCTCGAGCGTGAGGTCGATCGGGAAGCCGTAGGTGTCGTGCAGCAGGAACGCCTCGGAGCCCGAGAGCGTCGAGCCGCCGCCGTTCTTGGCCTCGGCGACCGACTGGTCGAGGATGGCGGATCCCGCCGCGAGGGTGCGCAGGAACGTCTGCTCCTCGGCGATGGCGTAGGCCGAGAGGCGGGCGTAGTCCGCCTCGACCTCGGGGTACGACTCCTTCATCGCGTCGCGCGAGGCGGCGAACAGCTCGGGGAAGGTCGCGCCCTCCACGCCGAGCAGGCGCATCGAGCGGATCGCGCGGCGCATGATGCGCCGCAGGATGTAGCCGCGGCCCTCGTTCGAGGGGGTGACGCCGTCGGCGAGCAGCATGAGCGAGGAGCGCACGTGGTCGGCGACGATGCGCAGGCGCACGTCGTCCTCGTGGGATTCGGCGCCGTAGGCCTTGCCCGCCAGCTTCGCCGCGAGATCGAGCACGGGGCGCACCTGGTCGGTCTCGTACATGTTGTCGACGCCCTGCTTGATGAACGCGATGCGCTCGAGGCCCATGCCGGTGTCGATGTTCTTCGCGGGGAGTTCGCCGACGATGTCGAAGTCGTACTTCGAGCGCACGTTCGTGATCTCGTACTGCATGAACACGAGGTTCCAGATCTCGACGTAGCGGTCGTCGTCGGTGGCGGGGCCCCCGTCGATGCCGTAGTCCGGGCCGCGGTCGAAGAAGATCTCCGAGCAGGGGCCCGCGGGGCCCGGAAGACCCGTCGACCAGTAGTTGGTGTCCTTGCCGAGACGCTGGATGCGGTCTTCGGGCAGGGTGCTCAGCTTCAGCCAGAGGTCGTGCGCCTCGTCATCCTCTTCGTAGACGGTGACCCAGAGGTCCTTCGGGTCGAAGGCCAGGCCGCCCTCGGACTCCGGCGCGGTGAGGAGTTCCCACGCGAAGCGGATCGCGTCCTCCTTGAAGTAATCGCCGAACGACCAGTTGCCCAGCATCTGGAAGAAGGTGCCGTGGCGCGGGGTCTTGCCGACCTCTTCGATGTCGTTGGTGCGGATGCACTTCTGCACGTCCGCGGCCCGCGGGTAGGGCGGGGGAACGACACCGCTCAGGTACGGGATGAAGGGCACCATGCCCGCCACGGTGAACAGCAGGGCCGGATCGTCGGTGACGAGCGAGGCCGACGGGACGATCGTGTGGTTCTTCTTCTCGAAGAAGTCGAGGAAGCGCTGGGCGATCTCGGCGGTTTTCATGGCGGGTCTTTCCGTGGGCGTGCGATGGCCGCCCCCGGTCTTCGGGGGCGGGATGCCGGGGAGGTCAGTCGGTCGAGGAGGCCGCGGTCTTCGCGGAGGCGGCGGCGTCGCCGATCGCCTCGGAGGCCCGGTCGACCGCGGAGGCGGTGACGCCCTTGGCGTCGTCGATGATCTCCGACAGGCGGGTCTCCTGCTGGTGGTAGGCGTCGCTCATGTGGTCGGTGAATTCCCCGATCCGGGAGTCGAGCTGGGCGAGCAACTCCTGACCGCGGGGGTCCTTGTTGACGAGATGGGCGGCGACGAATCCGCCGGCGATCCCCAGCGCGAACCAGAAGAGGCTTTTCACGATCAACGACTTCTTCCTCGAGGCGACGCCGCGGTCGCGGCATCCTTCATCGTAGGCGACGGCCGTTGTGTGGCGCATGAAGCCGCCCGGTGCGGTCCGTATCCGCTGCCTCCGACAGTGGATTGCGCCGCGGGTCGTACTTCCCCGGCGCCGAGCGTCGCCCTCCGCGATCGCCTGCCCGCGCTGTCGCGTGCACAACTCCTGCGATATGGCGGCGTACGGCCCGCAGCCGGGCCCCGTGCGTTGTTTCTGCAGGAGTTGTGCCGGGGGCGTGGCGCCGGCGCGGGCCGCCGGGTGGCGGGATCGCCGGGCTCGCCTTCGGGTGGGGCGGGGCGGTCGGACAGGGCGCAGGAGTTCGTCGCTCTGTCCGGCCGGACGGCGGGGCGGCGGCGGTGTCGCGTGCACAACTCCTGCGTTGTGGCGGCGCGCGGCCCACGGCCGGGCTCCGGTTCTGCCGGAGTTGTGCCGGGTCGTGGCGCCGCCGCGGGCCGTCGGTGGGAGGGGGCGCCGGGCCCGGCCGCGGCTGCGGGTGGGGGCGCGCGGTGGGACACAGCGCAGGATTTCGTCGCGCTGTCGGGCCGGATGGTGGGGCGGGCGGCGCTGTCGCGCGCACAACTCCTGCATTGTGTCCGCCATAGGCCCGCTGCGGGGCCCTGCGCGCCGATTCTGCCGGAGTTGTGCCGGTGACGGGCATCCGGCCGCGCGAAAGCGTGACCGGGAACGACATCCGGCCGCGCGGGAGCTCGACCGGGAACGACATCCGGCCGCGCGAGAGCGCGATCGGGAACGACGAAGGGCGCCGGGAGAATCCGACGCCCTTCGTGTGCTCGCTGGGATCAGCGGGCGGCGTAGTACTCGACGACGAGCTGCACGTCACACGTGACGGGCACCTCGGCGCGCTTGGGGCGACGCACGAGCTTGGCCTGGAGCGTCGACAGGTCGACCTCGAGGTAACCGGGAACGGGGGGCAGCACCTCGGCGTGCCCGCCGGCGGCGGCGACCTGGAAGGGCTCGAGGCCCTCGCTCTTCGGCTTGACGTGGATCTGCTGGCCCGGCTTCACGCGGAACGACGGGCGGTCCACGAGCTGGCCGTCGACCATGATGTGGCGGTGCACCACGAGCTGGCGAGCCTGCGCGGTGGTGCGGGCGAAGCCCGAACGCACGACGAGGGCGTCCAGACGCATCTCGAGCAGCTCGACCAGGTTCTCACCGGTCAGGCCGTCGGTGCGGCGGGCCTCGTTGAACGCGATGCGCAGCTGCTTCTCGCGGATGCCGTACTGCTCACGCAGACGCTGCTTCTCACGCAGACGGACGGCGTAGTCGCTGTCGGCCTTGCGCTTGGTGCGGCCGTGCTCGCCGGGAGCGTAGGGACGCTTCTCGAGGTAGCGGGCGGCCTTGGGGGTGAGCGCGACGCCGAGGGCGCGCGACAGACGCACCTTGCGGCGGTCCTGAGACTTCGTGGTCACGAAGTTCTCCTTCCGATGACGCGGCCGCGCCTTTCGCGGCTCGCGGGCGTATCGCCCCCTTCCGCCCGGTCCGGGGCGCACGCCGGGGCGCACCGGATGGTGATCACAGAAAGGAGGGGATGCCCGAAAACCCTGTTTCGAGCCGGTTCATGGTATCAGAGAGCCCTGCGTGCCCGCCGGGTGCTCACGGGCCGTCGAGGATGCGGCGGATCTTCTCGAGCCGCGCGGAGACGTCGCGCTCCGTGCCGTGGGTGGTCGGCTCGTAGTACCGGCGTCCGCGCAGCTCGTCGGGGAGGTACTGCTGGGCGACGATGCCGATCTCGCTGTCGTGCGCGTACTTGTAGCCCTTGCCGTGCCCGAGTCGCTTGGCCCCCGGGTAATGGGCGTCGCGCAGATGCATCGGCACCCGCCCGAACCCTCCGGCGCGCACGTCGGCGATCGCGGCGTTGATGGCGTTGTACGCGGCGTTCGACTTGGCGGTGGTGGCGAGGTAGATCGTGGCCTCGGCGAGCGGGATGCGCCCCTCGGGCATGCCGATGAAGGCGACGGCGTCGGCGGCGGCGACCGCGATCTGCAGGGCCTGCGGATCGGCCATGCCGATGTCTTCGGCGGCCGAGATCACGAGGCGCCGCGCGATGAAGCGCGGGTCCTCCCCCGCCTCGATCATCCGCGCCAGGTAGTGGATCGCGGCATCCGCGTCGGATCCGCGCACCGACTTGATGAACGCGCTGATCACGTCGTAATGCTCGTCGCCCTGGCGGTCGTAGCGCAGCAGCGCGCGGTCGACGGCCTGGGCGATGTGGTCGGCGGTGATGACGGGGGTCTCGGTCTCAGGCAGGACGAACGGCGATCCGTCGTCTTCGTCCTCGTCTTCGTCGTGCTCCGCCGACGCGCTGTCCGCCGACGCCGTGCCGACCGCTCCGGCATCGTCTCCCGCGACCGACGCGGCCGCCTCGAGGGCGGTCAGAGCACGGCGGGCGTCGCCCGACGCGAGGCGCACGAGGGCCGCGCGCGCGTCGTCGTCGAGGACGACGCGGCCGCCGAGACCGCGGGGGTCGCTCACGGCGCGGTCGACGAGGGCGCCGAGGTCGTCGTCGCCGAGCGGGCGCAGCGTCAGCAGCAGAGAGCGGGACAGCAGCGGGGAGATGACCGAGAACGAGGGGTTCTCGGTGGTCGCGGCGATCAGCACGACCCAGCCGTTCTCGACCCCGGGCAGCAGCGCGTCTTGCTGCGCCTTGGTGAACCGGTGGATCTCGTCGAGGAACAGGATGGTCGACTGCCCGTAGAGGTCGCGCTGGGTCAGGGCCTCCTGCATGACCTCGCGGACGTCTTTCACCCCGGCGGTGATGGCCGAAAGCTCGACGAAACGGCGCCCCGACGAGCGGGCGATCGCCTGCGCGAGCGTGGTCTTGCCGGTGCCGGGCGGACCCCACAGGATGACCGAGACCGCCGATCCGGATGCCGAGGAGTCGGTGGTCGCGAGGGTGACCAGCGGCGAGCCGGGGCGGAGCAGATGACCCTGGCCCGCGACTTCGTCGAGACTCACCGGCCGCATGCGGACAGCGAGCGGGGTCTGGCCCTGGAAGAGCGCGGAGGAAGGGGTCACCCGTCCAGGCTAATCGTGGGTTCCGACACCGGTCGTCGTGCGGGGTGAGGCGCGACGGCGCCCTTTGTAGGATCGGGGTGCCCGGTGACGGGCGGAGGAGGTCGATGTGGCGACGCGCGGGAAAGACCGGCAGACGCGGGCGCAGCGGGAACGTGCTCGCGCCTACCAGGTGCGGTTGGCGCTGCACGAGCGCCAGGGGCGTCGTCGCCGGCGCGACAACGTGCTCGCCGTCGTGATCGGTCTGGTCGTGATCGCGGGTGCGATCGCCACGCAGACCGTCTATTACGCCGCCGGCCCGGGAGCCCCCGCTCCGACGCAGAGCCCTGCCCCGACCTCTCCCGCGACGGATGCCCCGTCGTCCTCGCCCGCGCCGACGCCCTGATCGACGCGACCGAGGCGTCGGGTCGCGAGCCGCGCATCCCCGCGTGACGCCGCACGTCTCGGTCCTGTGAGGGCGCGGCCGCTCGTACTAGGCTCGGAGGGTCCTTCTCCCCCAGGCGGTCCTGCCGCGATGAGGTGCTACCCGTGACTTCCGTTCCCTCCCCCGAGACCTCCGACCCGCGCGACGACGCGAGCGCCCCCGAGGTCGATCCCGCCACGACCGAGGTCGTGGCCGACGCGACGGATGCCGAGGCCCCCGCGTCCGCGCACGCCGAGACGGTCGACGACACGGCGGATGCCGAGACGCCGGCCGAGGCCCCCGCCGACGAGGCGGAGACCACCGCCGCCGAGCCGCAGGCCGACGAGCCCGAGGTCGCGACCGCGTCGTCGGACGCCGAGACCACGGACGCGGACGCCGCCAGCGTAGATGCCGACACCGCGGATGCCGCGAACGCAAACGCCGCCACTGCGGCTGACGAGACCGCGGATGCCGCGGACGCCGAGACGCCCTCCACGGCGGAGCCCGCCACCGACACGGCCGCGGCACCGCAGCCGGCGGCCCGCCCCGTTCCGGGTGCGCGCATCCCCGGTCCTCCCCCCGGCGCGAAGGCGTCCAAGACGGTGTCCGAGCCGTGGGGCCGCGTCGACGACGAGGGCACGGTCTCCGTCCGCGAGGCGGACGGATGGCGTGTCGTGGGCCAGTACCCCGACGGCACTCCCGCAGAGGCCCTCGCCTACTTCCAGCGCAAGTTCGCGGATCTGGCCGGCGAGGTGACGCTTCTCGAGACCCGTCACCGTCGCGGCGGTGCATCGGCATCCGACCTCCGGTCCACGGCGAAGACGCTCCGCTCCAAGCTCGACGGTGCTGCCGCGGTGGGCGACCTCGCCGCGCTGATCGCCCGGGTCGACGCCCTCACGGGCGAGCTCGCCGAGGCGAGCGAGACCGAGGCGGTCGCCGCGAAGCAGGCTTCCGAGGAGGCCGTGCGCGAGCGCACCGCGATCGTCGAGGAGGCAGAGGCCCTCGCCTCGCGCGACCCCCAATCGGTGCAGTGGAAGCAGATGACGGCCGACATGGCGGCGCTGTTCGACCGCTGGCAGGCGCACCAGCAGAACGGACCGCGCCTGTCGAAGTCCACGGCGCAGCAGCTGTGGCGTCGTTTCCGCGACGCCCGTGCGACCGTCGACCGGCACCGCCGCGAGTTCTTCTCGTCCCTCGACGAGACGCACAAGGCCGCGCGCGAGGCGAAGACCCGCCTCGTCGAGCGGGCCGAGGCCCTGGCCCCGCGCGGCGAAGACGGCATCGGCGCGTACCGCGACCTCCTCGACGCGTGGAAGGCCTCCGGACGCGCCGGCCGCAAGGTCGACGACGCGCTGTGGGCCCGCTTCAAGGCCGCCGGTGACGCGCTGTACGGCGCGCGCATCGAGCGTGAGTCGGCGGACGCCGAGGCCTCGAAGGAGAAGATCGAGCAGAAGCGCGCTCTGCTGGAGCAGGCCGCGCCGATCGTCGACGAGAAGAACCTCGCGACGGCCCGTCAGAAGCTCACCGCGATCCAGCGGCAGTGGGACGAGATCGGTCGCATCTTCCCCCGCGACAAGGAGCGCGCCCTCGACGACGAGCTCCGCAAGATCGAGCAGAGCGTGCGTACGCGCGAGGACGCCGACTGGAAGCGCAACGACCCCGAGCAGAAGGCGCGCGCGAACGACATGACGCGTCAGCTCACCGACGCGATCGACAAGCTCGAGGCCGAGCTCGCCGACGCCGAGGCCCGCGGTGACAAGCGCGCCGCGGCGCAGGCATCGGAAGCCCTCGAGGCGCGTCGCACCTGGCTGCGCGCACTCGGCGGCTGACCGCTCTCCACAGATCCGACGGTCAGCCGTCACGGGCGACACCGCCCCGCCACACTGGCGGGATGGTGTCGCCCTTCCTGTTCTTCGCCGACGAGCGCCTCTCCCTCCCCGAGCTGACCGCCGCGTGCCTCGATGGCGCCCTGGTGCCGCTCGGCGAGGGGTTCATGCCCGCCGATGCCGCCGAGACCCCCTGGATGCGCGCGCGCAGCCTCCGGCCCCTGCTCGAGGGGCGGTGGGCGGCGGTGCGGCTGTCAGCGGCGTGGGTGCACGGCGCGATCCCCGTCGAGCCGGTCGCCCATCACCTCCAGCGAGCTCGTGACGCCCGCGTTCGCGCGGGGCGCGACCCGCGAGCGGTCTATCACGACGTGCGCCTGCCTCCGGAAGACACGGTCGCGATCGGCGGGGTGCCGCTCAGCACGCGACCGCGGACGCTCGCCGATCTCGCGCGATCCGCCGACGAGGTCGAAGCCGCCGTCGCGCGGGCGTGGGCGCACCGCGAGCCCGGCGTGGCTCAGGATGCCGCGGCCTGGCTCTCACGGCATCCCCGCTTCCCGCACGTGCACCGGGCGACGCGTCTGCTGCGAGCGGCGCGGACGGAGCCGCGCGACCCGTGACGGATGGAGAACCGCCTCAGGAAGAGGTCACGCGGTAGACGTCGTACACCGCGTCGATCCGCCGCACGGCGTTGAGCACGCGGTCGAGGTGCACCGTGTCGCCCATCTCGAAGACGAACTTGCTGAGCGCCAGTCGGTCGTTCGTGGTCGAGACCGTGGCCGAGAGGATGTTGACGTGATGCTCGCTGAGCACCCGCGTCACATCGCTCAGCAGGCCCGAGCGGTCGAGCGCCTCGACCTGGATCTGCACGAGGAACACGCTCTTGGTCGTGGGGGCCCACTCCACGTCGATGAGACGGTCGGGCTCCTCTTTCAGCGACCGCACGTTGGTGCAGTCGCCCCGGTGCACCGAGACCCCGCTCCCCCGCGTGACGAAGCCGACGATCTCGTCGCCCGGAACCGGTGTGCAGCACTTGGCGAGCTTCACCAGGATGTCGGGGGCGCCGCGCACGAGCACGCCCGAGTCGCCGCCGCGCGGGGCGCGACTGCGCCCGACGGGAATGTCGATCGGGCCGGTGTTCGTCTCCTCGACGCTGACCAGCGCGGTGACCTTCTCGATCACGGACTGCGTCGAGACGTGTCCTTCTCCCACGGCCGCGTACAGCGCCGAGACGTCTTCGTAGTGGAACTGCCGCGCGACCTCGGTGAAGGAGTCCTGGTTCATCAGCCGCTGCAGCGGCAGGTTCTGCCGCCGCATGGCGCGGGCGATGGAGTCCTTGCCCTGCTCGATGGCCTCTTCGCGACGTTCCTTCGTGAACCAGCCGCGGATCTTGTTGCGCGCGCGCGTGCTCTTGACGAATCCGAGCCAGTCCTGGCTGGGGCCCGCGTCGGGGTTCTTCGAGGTGAACACCTCGACGACGTCGCCGCTCTGCAGCGTCGACTCCAGGGGAACGAGTCGCCCGTTCACCTTCGCGCCCATCGTGCGGTGACCGATCTCGGTGTGCACGGCGTAGGCGAAGTCGACCGGGGTGGCTCCGGTCGGAAGGCCGATCACGCGCCCCTTCGGGGTGAAGACGTAGACCTCTTTCGCGCCGATCTCGAAACGCAGCGAGTCGAGGAACTCCCCCGGATCGGCGGTCTCGGCCTGCCAGTCGGAGATGTGCGCGATCCAGGCCATGTCGGCGTCAACGGCCTTGGCATCCGCCTTGCCGCCGGCCATGCGCTCCTTGTACTTCCAGTGCGCGGCGACGCCGAACTCCGCCTGCTGGTGCATCTCGTTGGTGCGGATCTGGATCTCGACGGTGCGACCGCCGGGACCGATCACGGTCGTGTGCAGCGACTGGTAGAGATTGAACTTCGGCGTGGCGATGTAGTCCTTGAAGCGCCCCGGAAGTGGCGTCCACCGCGCGTGGATGGCGCCCAGCACCGCGTAGCAGTCGCGCACCGTGCCCACGAGGATCCGGATGCCGATGAGGTCGTAGATGTCGTCGAACTCGCGGCCGCGCACGACCATCTTCTGATACACGGAGTAGAGCTGCTTCGGGCGTCCCATGACGCGCCCGCGCACGCGGAGCTCGCGCAGGTCGGCGTCCACGGCGTCGATGACATTCTGCACGTACTGCTCGCGCTGGGGGGTGCGCTGCTTGACGAGGCTGTCGATCTCGGCGTACAGCTTCGGATGCATCACGGCGAACGAGAGGTCTTCGAGCTCGCTCTTGATCGCCTGGATGCCGAGGCGGTGCGCGAGGGGCGCGTAGATCTCGAGGGTCTCGGTGGCCTTCTTCGCGGCTTTGTGCGGGGGCACGAAGCCCCAGGTCCGGGCGTTGTGCAGGCGGTCGGCGAGCTTGATGAGCAGAACGCGGATGTCTTTCGACATCGCCACGATCATCTTGCGCACCGTCTCGGCCTGGGCGCTGTCGCCGTACTTGACCTTGTCGAGCTTGGTGACGCCATCGACGAGCATCGCGACCTCGTCGCCGAAGTCGGCGGCGAGCTCGTCGAGCGGGTAGCCGGTGTCTTCGACCGTGTCGTGCAGCAGGGCTGCCGCGATGGCCTTCGGCCCGAGGCCGAGTTCGGCGAGGATCTGCGCGACCGCGAGGGGGTGCGTGATGTAGGGCTCGCCGCTCTGGCGCTTCTGCCCGTCGTGGGCCTTGTCGGCCACGGCGTACGCGCGCTCGATGATCGCGAGGTCGCCCTTGGGGTGGTGCGTGCGCACGGTGCGCAGCAGCTTGTCGACGTCGTCGCGACGGGCGGCGCGCGAGAAGATGCGCGGAACCAGGCGTCGGAGCGACGACGGCGGTGGCGCGGAGGAGGCGGTCTCGGTCATCAGCACCCCTTCTTCACGGCCAGTCGATCAAGTCTACGCTTCCCCGGCGCGGCCCTGAGGTCGCGCCGGGGAGATCGCAGGGCGTCAGGCGGGGATGCCGGCCTTCTCGCGCGCGGCGCGCACGCGCGCGTCGCGCTGGGCGATCGGCTGCTCCCGCTCGCGCAGGAGGGCGTACATCGGAACGGCCACGAACAGGGTCGAGTACGCGGCCACGATCGTGCCGACGAAGATCGACAGCGAGATGTCGCTCAGCGTCCGCGCCCCGAGGGGGACGCCGATGAAGAGGATCGCGCCCACCGGGAGGATCGCCACGACCGTCGTGTTGATCGAGCGGATCAGCGTCTGGTTGGCGGCGAGGTTGACGGACTCCGCGAAGGTGCGTCCCGAGATCTCGCCGTCTTCCCTCGTGTTCTCGCGCACCTTGTCGAAGACGACGGTGGTGTCGTAGAGCGCATAGGAGAGGATCGTGAGGAAGCCGATCACGGCCGCGGGAGAGATCTCGAATCCGAAGACCGCGTAGACGCCGATCGTGATCACGAGCACGTCGACGAGGCCGATGATCGCCGCGACCGACATCTTCCACGTGCGGAAGTACAGCGCGAGGATGAGGAACGTCAGGGCGAGGAAGATCGACAGACCCCACAGCGACTGACGCGTGACGTCCGCTCCCCAGGTGGGGCCGATGAACGAGTCGGTCACCTCCGCGGCGGGCACGTCGTAGGCCGAGGCCAGCGCGGCCGAGACGGCCTGCGTCTCGTCGCTGCCGAGCTGGTCGGTCTGCACGCGGACGGCCTGGTCGCTGATCGTCGTCACACGCGTCTGCGCGCCGGGGACGACCGAGGTCACCGCGTTCGTCGCGATCGACTGGTCGAACGAGGCGGGGTTCGACACCGTGAACTGCGATCCGCCGGTGAACTCGATCGAGAACTGCACCGGACGGAACAGCGGCACCAGGGCCGCGCCGATCACGAGGATCGCGGCGATGATGAACCACAGGCGACGACGCTGAACGAAGGGGAACGACGTCTTCCCGGAGTAGAGGTCGTTGCCGAGCTGGGACATGGAGCGGGCCATCAGTCGTCTCCCTCCTTGGTGGAGCGGCTATCGCCGCGGGCGGCGGCGAGTTCCGCCTGCTTGCGCTCGGCGATCGTCTGCCGTCGCTGGGCTTCGCCGCGCGAGCGCTTCGTGCGGCCGCTGTCGGCGACCGGGGTGCGGAATTGCGCCCGACCGCGGTAGACCGCACCGAGGGCGTTGGGATCCATCCCCGACAGCGGGTGGCCCGAGCCGAAGAAGCGCGTGCGGGCGAGCAGCTGCATCACCGGGTGGGTGAACAGGATGAAGATGAGGATGTCGATCGCGGTCGTCAGGCCGAGCGTGAACGCGAAGCCCTTCACCGTGGCATCCGCGAGGATGTACAGCACGACGGCGGCGAGGACGTTGATCGACTTCGAGATGTAGATCGTGCGCTTGGCGCGCGACCATCCGTCTTCGACGGCCGCGGTAATCGACTTGCCGTCGCGCAGTTCGTCGCGGATGCGTTCGAAGTAGACGATGAACGAGTCGGCGGTGAAGCCGATCGTCACGATCAGTCCCGCGACGCCGGCCAGCGACAGGCGGAAGCCCGCGCGCCACGCGAGGATGCACAACGCGAGGTAGGTCAGGACCGCCATGACGCCGAGCGACGCGATGATCACCGTGCCGAGCGCGCGGTAGACGATGAGCGAGTAGATCGCGACGAGGCCGAGGCCGATCAGACCGGCGATGAAGCCGACCTGCAGCTGCTGCGAACCGAGGGTGGCCGAGACGGTGTCGGAGCTGACGACGGTGAAGCTCAGCGGCAGGGCGCCGTACTTGAGCTGGTCGGCCAGGGCCTTTGACGACTCCTGCGTGAAGCTGCCCGTGATGCTCGGGCGGCCGTCGACGATGATGCCGTTCATGGACGGGGCGGAGAGCACGCTGCCGTCGAGGACGAACGCGAACTGGTTGAACGGCGCCTGCGCACCGTAGAGACGCTGGCTCACCTCGGCGAACTTCTGCGTGCCCTGGTCGTTGAAGACGAGGTTCACGGCCCACTGGCCGGTGTTCTGCTCCTGGCCGTTCGTGGCGTCGGAGATGTCGTTGCCGTCGAGCTCGACCGGGCCGAGGATGTACTTCGCCTGCCCGTTCACGTCGCAGGTGATCATCGGCTGGTCGGCCGGCGCCTGCGCGGGATTGCTCGGCGGGTTGCTGCAGTCGTACGCGAGGAATTCGGCCTGCAGAGCGGGCGTGATGTAGGCGGGGTCGCTCGCGTTTGTGGGCGAAGCGGTCGGCGTGGCCGGCAGGCTCGGGTCGGGGGTGGGGTACGGCGTGGAGTTGCCGTCCTGCCCCACGAACGACGTCGCGGGTGCACCGGTGAAGAGCACCGGCCGCAGCTGCAGCTGCGCGGAACTCTGGATGCGCTGACGGGTCGCCTCGTCGGCCTGGCCGGGGATCTGAACGACGATGTTGCGCCCACCCTCGGTGGCGACGTCGGCTTCGCCGACCCCGGACGCGTCGACGCGCTGGCGGATGATGGTGACGGCCTGAGCGAGCTGCTCGCTGTCGGGGGCCGCCCCGTCGGTGGTCTGGGCCTGCAGGATGATCTGCGTCCCGCCCTGGAGGTCGAGCGCGAGCTCGGGGGTCCAGGAACTGGCGTTGTAGACGTACACGCCGAGCGCGTTGATGCCGAACAGCACGCCGACGATGGCGAGCAGTCCGGTCAGCACGCGCCAGGCATGACGGACAGGGGTCGAGGGCGCCACGGAGTCGGCTTTCTGTGCGGCGGGCGGGAACGGCGGAGCGGGCGTCAGGCCTGCGGGCGGTCCTTGTCGGTCTGGTCGGTGTCGGCCGCGTGCTGACGAGCGGAACGCTGGTCGTCGCTGATCGAGGTGATGTCGCCGTCGGCGACGCCGGCGACGTACTCGGCCTCGGTCTCTTCGGCCTCGATGAACTCGTCTTCGGTGACGGCGCCCTGGGCCGGGTCGACGATGCGGAGCACGGCCTGGCTGTGCACCTTGATGACCACGCCGGGTGCGATCTCGACGAGCGCGGGCTTGTCGAGGTCTTCGCCGTCGTACTCGACGATGGTGCCGTAAAGGCCGCCCTGCAGGAGGACCTCGGCGCCGGGGACGGTCTCGCGCGACTTCTTCTCGAGCTCCGCCTTCTGCTTCTGCATGCGGCGCCGCGAGCTGTAGAACATGAAGACCAGCAGGCCGATGAGCAGGATGACGATGCCGTAATCGGCGAAGAACCGGGCGATATCCATCGAGGCGGTGCACCTTTCGAGTCAGGCGCGCCGTGCGGCACTGCCTAGCGTGAGTCAAGCGGGGGTCGGGGAATCCCTCGCCGAGTATAGGTCATGACCCCTGGCTGAACCGGAGGAGGCCGTCGGGGTGAGGGGCGCCGAGGTGATCGTAGGCCTCGGGCGTGGCGATGCGGCCGCGCGGGGTCCGCCCCATGAAGCCGATCCGCACGAGGTAGGGCTCGACGACGGATTCGATCGTCTCGGGTTCTTCGCCGACCGTGACGGCGAGCGTGCTGAGCCCCACCGGGCCCCCGCGGAACCGGCGCACGAGCGCGTCGAGGACCGCGCGGTCGAGGCGGTCGAGGCCGATGGCATCCACGTCGTACAGGTCGAGGGCGGCGCCGACCGTGCGGACGTCGGCGTCACCGTGATCGGTCCCGGCCGACGGGCCGTGGACGACGAGGTAATCGCGGACGCGTCGGAGGAGGCGGTTGGCGATGCGCGGGGTTCCGCGGGAGCGGCGGGCGATCTCGGAACGCGCGGTTCCGGGCAGTCCGACGTCGAGCATGGCCGCCGAGCGCGAGACGACCTGCTCGAGCTCCTCCGGCTCGTAGTACTCGAGGTGCGCGGTGAAACCGAACCTGTCGCGCAGGGGGTTCGGCAGCAGACCGGCGCGCGTCGTCGCCCCCACCAGCGTGAAGGGCGAAAGGTCGAGCGGGATGCTGGTGGCGCCCGCCCCCTTGCCGACCATGATGTCGATGCGGAAATCCTCCATCGCCAGGTAGAGCATCTCTTCGGCGGAGCGCGCCATGCGGTGGATCTCGTCGATGAACAGCACTTCGCCCGGGGTGAGGGACGACAGCAGGGCGGCGAGGTCGCCGGCGTGCTGGATCGCGGGTCCACTCGACAGGCGCAGCGGGCGTCCGCTCTCGTGCGCGACGATCATCGCCAGGGTCGTCTTGCCCAGCCCCGGAGGGCCCGACAGGAGGATGTGGTCGGGCGAGCGCTGCTGGATGCGGGCGGCGTCGAGCAGTAGCTGGAGCTGCCCGCGCACCTTGTGCTGTCCGACGAACTCGTCGAGGGACGTGGGGCGCAGGGCGCCCTCGATCGCGAGTTCGGTCTCGTCGTCGGGCGTTCCGGCGTCGCGGACGTCAGCCACCCGCGTTCTCCTTCCGCGACGGTCCGAGCAGGGCGAGGGTGAGGCGCAGCAGGGCCTGGACCGAGGCGCGGTCGGTTTCGGAGGCGGTCTCGGCGACGGATGCCACGGCCTCGGCCGCGGTGCGCTCGGTCCACCCGAGACCGACGAGGGCCTGGGTCACCTGCACCGGGACCTGCCCGCCCGGGGTCGCAGCGGCGGGAGCCGACGCCGGTTGGACGGCGAGCTTCCCGGCGAGCTGGACCACGATGAGCTTCGCGGTCTTCGGTCCGATGCCCGACACCCGACGGAATGGGGCGTCGTCGTCGTCGGCGACGGCCTGCGCGATCTGCGGGACAGTGAGGGACGACAGCACGCCGAGCGCCGACTTCGGGCCCACTCCGGTGACGCTGATCAGCTGCGTGAAGACGGTGAGCTCTTCGCGCGTCTCGAATCCGTACAGCGACAGGGCGTCTTCGCGGACGATGAGGTTGGTGTGCAGGTGCACGTCATCGCCGAGGTGCACGGTGCGCGCGAACTGTGCGGTGACGGCCACCGAGAAGCCCACTCCTCCCACGACGACCACGAGCGAATCGTCGGCGACGTGCGCCGCCGCCCCATGCAGCGAAGAGATCATGGAAAAAGCTTACGCGCCCGTTCGTACATGTGTTCGAGCGACACGGGGCTGTGGAGAACGCCGCTTCTCGGCATCCCTCCATGCCTTCTGGGCCGGCGTGAGCGTCTCCCCCGCCGGGGCGGCCGCCGCGCCGCCGCGCCAGGCGTGGCACAGCGCGATCGCGAGGGCGTCGGCGGCGTCGGCCGGTTGGGGCAGGGCGTCGAGCCGCAGTACGCGCGCGACCATCGTCTGCACCTGCAGCTTGTCGGCAGAGCCGTAACCGGTGATGGCGGCCTTGACCTCGCTGGGCGTGTGGGTCGCGGCGGTCAGCCCGTGCTCCGCGGCCAGCAGCAGCGCGATGCCGCTCGCCTGCGCGGTGCCCATGACCGAGTGCCGGTTGTTCTGCGCGAAGACGCGCTCGACGGCGACCACGTGAGGTTCGTGGGCGACCAGCACCTCCCGGATGCCGGCCGCGATCGCGGCGAGTCGCTTCTCGATCGGATCGCCCGGAGCCGAGCGCGCGACGCCCACGTGCACGAGAGACGCCGTGCGGTTCGGCGACACGTCGACCACGCCGATCCCGCAGCGGGTGAGGCCGGGATCGATGCCGAGGACGCGCAGAGAACGGGACACGGCCCCCACGCTAAGCGCAGGGGCCGTGTCGCGGCGAAGGGCGCGCCCTACTCGTCGTTCTCGAGCTCGGCCTGCACCTCGGGGGTCATGTCGAAGTTGGTGTAGACGTTCTGCACGTCGTCGCTGTCTTCGAGCGCATCGATGAGGCGGAACACCTTGCGGGCGGTGTCGGCGTCGACCTCGACCTTGAGCGAGGGGACGAACTCGACGTCGGCAGAGTCGTACTCGATCCCGGCATCCTGCAGTGCGGAGCGCACAGACACCAGGTCGCTCGCCTCGGTGATGACGCCGAAGCCCTCACCGTGCGGCTCGACCTCTTCGGCGCCCGCCTCGAGGACGGCGAGCATGACGTCGTCTTCGGTGGTGCCCTCGGAGGGGACGACGATGACGCCCTTGCGGCTGAAGTTGTACGCGACGCTGCCCGGGTCGGCGAGGGTCCCGCCGTTACGGCTGAGGGCGGTGCGCACCTCGGCCGCGGCGCGGTTCTTGTTGTCGGTCAGACACTCGATGAGGAACGCCACGCCGTTGGGGCCGTAGCCCTCGTACATGATCGAGGCGTACTCGACGGCCTCGCCGCCGATGCCCGCGCCGCGCTTGATCGCGCGGTCGATGTTGTCTTTGGGGACCGAGGTCTTCTTGGCCTTCAGAACGGCGTCGAAGAGGGTCGGGTTGCCCTGCAGGTCAGCGCCGCCGAGCTTGGCCGCGACCTCGATGTTCTTGATGAGCTTGGCCCACGACTTGGCGCGGCGGGCGTCGACGACCGCCTTCTTGTGCTTGGTCGTGGCCCATTTGGAGTGTCCGGACATACCTCAAAGATAAAGGATGACGGAATGGCTCGCGGCTGCTCGCCGTGGGCGGCCCGCTTGTCGGGGTGTTGGTTCCCAGCGTCCTCGGTCTTGGGGCGATCCGCCCGCGCACGCGTCGGTCGCAGCGCGCAGCCGTGCCTCCGCGGCGGCCCCGACCTCGACGAGCCGTCCGGCGATTGGCGACGGCTCCGGGCGGATGCGAGGGTGGACGGATGAACCGCCGCTCGATCATCGCCCTCGCCGCGTCTGGCGTCGTCGTCGCGGGGCTCGTCGCTCTCGCCCTTCCCGCGTTCGAAACCCTCGGCACCGTCGCGTCCGGCGGCCATAGGACCGCCGAAGGCGTTACCCCGGCCCCCTCGGTCACGCCGACCCCCGTGGCCTCCCCCGAGGTGCCCCCGACGGTGACCGAGCCGCTCGCCGACCGCGCCGACCGCGCCCCCCTCTTCTGCGACACCAGCTACCCGCCGCCCCTCGGGTCGACCCCGTACGATCAGGGCCCGCGGGCGAAAGCCTCAGGCGAGGTCGAGGTGGTCGACGGGGTGCCGAAGTTCTACACCGTCGCGCCCAACGACAACATCGTCGCGATCGCCGGTCGGTTCTGCCTCGACTACTCGACGATCCCCGCGATGAGCGACACACGCATGGACCGGGAAATCTGGCCCGGCGACGTCCTCGTGCTGTTCCCGTAACGAGATCGCCCCGGCTCGACCCACCTCACCGGAGAGCGCGGAGGCTTCGCCGCGTCACGATGCGACGACGTCCGCGCCGCGCCGATCGCGCACGCGGTCGAGGAACCGCGCGTGAAAGCGCGTCTCCCCCGTCGACTCGGGGTGGAAGGCCGTGCCGAGCAGGGCCCCCTGCTCGATCGCCACGACGCGTCCGTCGGGAAGGGATGCCAGGGGCTCGGCATCCGGGCCCCACTCGAGAACCGCGGGCGCGCGGATGAACACGGCGTGCACCGGCGGATCGCCGAGGGCGGGGACCGCGAGGTCGGTCTCGAAGGAGGCGGTCTGGCTGCCGAAGACGTTGCGCGCGACGCGCGCGTCGATCCCGCCGAAGGTCTGCTGGCCCTCGATGCCGCCGTCGATCCGGTCGGCGAGCAGGATGAGACCCGCGCACGTGCCGTACGTCGGCATCCCCGCGGCGATCGCGTCGCGGATCGGGTCGAACATCCCGAACGCGCGGGCGAGCTTGTCGATGACGCTCGACTCGCCGCCGGGGAGGACGAGGCCCTCCACGGCGGCGAGTTCCTCGGGCCGACGCACGGGTCGCGCGTCGGCGCCGAGGGCGGTCAGGACGGCGAGGTGCTCGCGCACGTCGCCCTGCAGGGCGAGGACGCCGACGCGGGGGCTGTTACCAGCCACGCTCGGCCAGGCGGTGCGGCGCGGGGAGGTCGCTGACGTTGATGCCGACCATCGCCTCACCGAGCCCGCGCGAGGCTTCCGCCACGATCTTCGGGTCGTCGTGGAACGTGGTCGCCTTGACGATCGCGGCCGCGCGCTGCGCGGGGTTGCCGGACTTGAAGATGCCGGAGCCGACGAACACGCCGTCGGCGCCCAGCTGCATCATCATCGCGGCGTCGGCCGGGGTGGCCACTCCCCCGGCGGTGAAGAGCACGACGGGGAGCTTGCCCGTCTCGGCGATCTCGGCGACGAGGTCGTAGGGGGCCTGCAGCTCCTTGGCGGCGACGTAGAGCTCGTCCTTCGTCTTCGCGCGCAGCGCGTTGATCTCGGCGCGGATGGTGCGGATGTGCTTGGTGGCCTCCGACACGTCTCCCGTGCCGGCCTCGCCCTTGGAGCGGATCATCGCCGCGCCCTCGGTGATGCGGCGCAGGGCCTCGCCCAGGTTCGTCGCTCCGCATACGAACGGCACGGTGAAGTTCCACTTGTCGATGTGGTTGACGTAGTCGGCGGGCGAGAGCACCTCGGACTCGTCGATGTAGTCGACGCCGAGCTCCTGCAGGATCTGCGCCTCGACGAAGTGGCCGATGCGGGCCTTGGCCATGACGGGGATCGAGACGGATGCCACGATGTCGTCGATCAGGTCGGGGTCGCTCATGCGCGCCACGCCGCCCTGCGCGCGGATGTCGGCCGGCACGCGCTCGAGCGCCATCACGGCGACGGCGCCGGCGTCTTCGGCGATGCGGGCCTGCTCGGCGGTGACGACGTCCATGATGACGCCGCCCTTGAGCATCTCGGCGAGTCCGCGCTTGACGCGCGAGGTTCCGGTGTCCGTCATGACTGCTCCGTTCCGCGCTTCGGGGCGCGATCTATTGGCTTAGGCCAAACCGTAGCATGGCGCAGGACATAAGCTGGTCGAAAGCTTTGGGGGCGTATGACCATCGACATCACCGGCCGCTCGGCATCCGAGATCGCCGTCGGCCTGCGCACGCGCATCGAGCGCGGAGAACTGCCGCCCGGCACTCTCCTGCCTCCCGTCCGGTCGCTCGCGGGCGAGCTGGGCGTCAACCGCAACACCGTCGTCGCCGCCTACCGGCAGCTCGCCCAGGCGGGCCTCGTCGAGTCGCGCGGCCGCGGCGGCACGCGCGTCGCTGATCGCGCGACCGTGGCGCAGGAGGGATACGCGCCCGACACGGTGCTGCGAGACGTGGGAACGGGAAACCCCGATCCCGCGCTCATCCCCGATCCCACCGCGGCCCTCGCCCGCTCGGCTCGTCCGGTCCTGTACGGCGAGCCCGTGATCGACCCGGGTCTGGAGGCGTGGGCGCGCCAGTGGATGGCCGAACAACTCCCCCACGACGACATGCGCATCACCGTCACGAGCGGGGCGAGCGATGCGATCGAACGCCTGCTGGCCCAGGCGCTGCAGCGCGACGACGCGGTGGCACTCGAAGACCCCTGCTTCCTGTCGGCCCTGCACACGGTGCGCACGGGCGGTTACCGCGCGGTGCCCGTTCCCGTGGATGCCGAGGGCATGACCGTCGAGGGACTGCTTGCCGCGTTGGACGCCGGGGTGCGGGCCGTCATCGTCACGCCGCGTGCGCACAACCCCACCGGCGCGAGCCTCAGCGCCGAGCGCGCGGCGGCGCTGCGCGAGGTCCTCGTCGCCCACCCGTACGTGCTCGTGATCGAGGACGATCACTTCTCCCTGCTGTCGCGGGCGCCCCTGCAGTCGGTCATCGGCGCGTCGCAACGACGGTGGGCACGCATCCGCTCGATGTCGAAGTTCCTCGGCCCCGACACGTGCCTCGCCGTCACGGCATCCGATCCCGACACCGCCGACGGCCTCGCCATCCGGCTCACTCCCGGGACCACCTGGGTGAGCCACATCTTGCAGCGGCTGACCCTGGCGCTCGTCACCGACGACGCCGTGCGCGCGCACATCGAGCGCGCGGCGGTGCACTACGCCGAGCGCAACGCGGAATTCGCGCGCGAGCTCACCGCGCGCGGACTGCCCGTCGTCCCCGGTGACGGCCTCAACCTGTGGGTGCCGCTCACGCCGTCGGTGCCGGCTGCGCGCGTGCGGGAGGACCTCATGCGTCGCGGCTGGCTCGTGCGGGAGGGGGATCCCTTCTTCCTCGACGGCGGTGGCGGTGACGCCTCCCGTGGCTCGTTCCTGCGTCTCACCGTGCACGATCTCGACGACGCCTCGCGCCGCACCCTCGCCGACGACCTCGCCCGGGCCTGCGGTGTGCTCCGCGGTGACGCCGGAAGTGGAAGGATCGACGCATGAAGGTTCTCTCGATCCAGTCCGCCGTCGCGTACGGGCACGTCGGCAACTCCGCCGCGGCCTTCCCCCTCCAGCGCATCGGCGTCGAGGTGCTGCCGGTGTACACGGTGAACTTCTCGAACCACACCGGCTACGGCGCCTGGCGCGGACCCCTCATCTCGCCGGCCGACGTCGCCGACGTGATCGCGGGCATCGAGGACCGCGGCATCTTCCCCGAGATCGACGTGGTGCTCTCGGGCTACCAGGGCGGTGAGGGTATCGGCGACGTCATCATCGACGCCGTCGCACGCGTGAAGAAGGCGAATCCGGATGCCGTCTACGCCTGCGATCCCGTCATGGGCAACGCCAAGTCGGGGTGCTTCGTGGCGCCCGCGATCCCCGAGCTCCTGCGCGAGCGCGTGGTGCCGGTGGCCGACATCATCACGCCCAACCAGTTCGAGCTGGGCTTCTTGACCGGCACCGAGCCCGGCAGCATCGATTCGACCCTCGAGTCGGCCGATCTCGTTCGCGCCCGCGGTCCGCGCACCGTCCTCGTGACCAGCGTGGAGCGGCCCGACCGGGAGCCCGACACCATCGAGATGATGGTCGTCGACGACACCGGCGCGTGGATCGTGCAGACGCCGCTCATCCCGATGAAGGCCAACGGCTCGGGCGACGTGACCGCGGCGCTGTTCACCGCGCACTACCGGCGCAGCGGCGATGCCGCCGACGCTCTCGCGCGCACGGCGTCCAGCGTCTTCGACCTGCTGTCGAACACCTACGAGTCGGGCTCGCGCGAGCTGCGCCTCGTGGAGTCGCAGGAGGCGTACGCCCACCCGCGTCTGCAGTTCGGCGTTCGCCAGGTGCGCTAGCCGTTCGTCTCCCCGTAGACCTCGTTCCACGCCGCGCTCCATGACGCCCCGTCATCGGGGCAGAGGTGAACGGTGCCCGATACGAGGGTCCCGGAGAAGTCCGCCTCGGCGGCGCGTCTCTGATCCTCGGTCGCCTCGGGATCGATGAGGTACGCGAACAGCTCCGAGAACGCGACATGGTGACGCAGTAGCTCCGCGTCCACCGCATGCCCGTTGAGGATCGCGACCCCGCATCCCTCGAACGCCAGACTCAGCGCGATCGTCTGCTCGTCTGCGTTCCACTCCCAGCCGCGCTCGGTGAACATCGCGCGTTCTTCGGCGACGAAGGCGTCCTGGGCAGCCGTGGTCGGCGTCAGGGGGCTCGTCTCGTCCTCGGGATAGTTCTGCTCCGCGAAGAACGACTCGTACTCGGCCAGCACCTTCGGATCCATGGCGTCGACAGCGGCTTGGCCGTCCAGGCGTGCCGTCACCGTGGGTTCGGGGGCTCGGGCGTCGAGACCGTTCGATGCGCATCCGGCGAGACCGAGCACCCCTGCCGAGACGATGCCGAGGGCCGACAGGAACGAGCGGGTCATGCTCACACGTTAGCGTCCGCGCGACGGAGCGCCGGAACGCGCGGTCAGCCCCCGTACACCTCGCGATAGGCGGCCACCCACTGGTCGCCGTCTTCGGGGCACAGGAACGTCGTGCCGAACACCATGACGCTCGCGATCGGGGCCTCCGCCGTCGTGCGGGCGTCGCCCTCGAGGTCGGCGGGGATCAGCTGCGCGAACAGCGGCGACGTGGTGACGTGCGCGATGAGGGTCGACGAGTCAACGCGGTGCCGGCTCAGGATGGCGGTCTCGCACGCGTCCCCTGCCAGGGCCAGGGCGAGATTCTCATCGGAGGCCGTCCACGACAATCCCTGCTGCTCGACGTACGCCCGCTGCTGCGTGATGAAATCCTTCTGGGCCGGGGTCACCGCGACGAGCGGGGTGCCGTCCATGGGCAGCTGCTGCGCGCGGAAGAACTCGTCGCGCTCGGCGAAGACGTCGGAGTAGTCGTCGGGGTCGACGGTCGCCTCGTCGCCCGGCGCGGTCGAGGGGGCCTCCGTCGTCACGCTGCTCGGCGCCTCCGCCGCGTCGCCGCGGTCGAGGGGGCTCGGGAGGGGGATGCACGCCGTGGTCGCCGCGAGGACGGCGGCGAGCATAAGCGTGAGAGCGAGAGGTCGACCGGGGGCGTTCATGGGGACACCGTAGCCAGGTGCCCGCTCGCGCGAGCGAGGGTTGTGGATGACGCGGATCAGGCGTCCCACGCCTCCGACACCGCGCGGCGCACATCGCCCAACAGCTGCGGCAGGGCCTTGGTCTTGGCGATGATCGGGAAGAAGTTGGCATCCGAGGCCCACCGCGGCACGATGTGCTGGTGCAGGTGCGCGTCGACGCCCGCCCCGGCGATCGCCCCCTGGTTCATCCCCAGGTTGAACCCGTCGCAGTTCGAGACCGCGCGGAGCACCCGCATGCCCCGCTGGGTGAGAGCGCCGATTTCGGCGACCTCTTCGTCGGTCGCCTGGTCGTACGTGGCGATGTGACGGTACGGGCACACGAGCAGGTGGCCCGAGTTGTAGGGGAAGAGGTTGAGCAGAACGTACGCGGTCTTGCCGCGCGCGACGATCAGCCCGTCTTCGTCGCTCATGTCGGGTGCGGCGCAGAACGGGCAGTTCTTCTCCATCGGCTCGCGACCGGCCGAGATGTACGCCATGCGATGCGGGGTCCACAGGCGCTGGAACTCGTCGGGAACACCGGGCAGGGTCATCGCGTCGACGAGTTCGGCGTCGGTCGTCGGTGATCCGGACCCGCCGGCGGGGGCCGTCGAGCCGGTCACCGGCGACGGGCCCGCCGCGGCGGCATCCGGATCGCCGGTCACGCCAGGTCCTCCGCGGTGTTCACAAGGGTGCGAGCCGCGATCGCGCCGGTGATGCGCGCCACGGCCTCGTCGACGGGGATGCCGTTGAGCTGGGTGCCGTCGCGGAAACGGAACGAGACCGTCCCGTTCGACCGGTCCTGCTCGCCCGCGATCAGCATCAGCGGCACCTTCTGCGTGGTGTGCGTGCGGATCTTCTTCTGCATGCGGTCGTCGCTGTGGTCGGCCTCGGCGCGAACGCCCTTGGTCTTCAGATCGGTGACGATGCCCTGCAGGTAGTCGCCGTACTCCGCGGCGACGGGCACGGCCACGACCTGCGTGGGCGCGAGCCAGACCGGGAACGCGCCGGCGTAGTGCTCGAGCAGGATCGCGAAGAACCGCTCGACCGACCCGAAGAGGGCGCGGTGGATCATGACCGGACGGTGCTTCTCCCCGTCGGGACCGGTGTACTCGAGTTCGAAGCGCTCGGGCTGGTTGAAGTCGAGCTGGATGGTCGACATCTGCCACGTGCGCCCGATCGCGTCGCGTGCCTGCACCGAGATCTTCGGACCGTAGAAGGCCGCTCCGCCCGGGTCGGGCACGAGCTCGAGGCCGGAGGCCTCGGCGACCTCGCGCAGCGTCTCGGTCGCTTCGGTCCAGAGGGCGTCGTCGCCGATGAACTTCGGGTTGCCCTCCTCCTTGGTCGACAGCTCCAGGTAGAAGTCGTTCAGACCGTAGTCGCGCAGCGTCTGCAGCACGAAGTCGAGGCTGTGGGTCAGCTCGCCCTTGACCTGGTCGGCCGTGACGTAGATGTGGGTGTCGTCCTGGGTCATGCCGCGCACGCGCGTGAGACCGGCGAGGGTGCCGCTCTTCTCGTAGCGGTAGACCGACCCGAACTCGCTGAGGCGCAGCGGCAGCTCGCGGTAGCTGCGTCCGCGCGAGCGGAAGATCAGGTTGTGGAACGGGCAGTTCATGGGCTTCAGGTAGTACTCCTGGCCCTCCCGCGACACGTGGCCGTCGGCATCCACGACCTCGTCGAGCACCATCGGGGGGTACATGCCGTCGGCGTACCACTGCAGGTGGCCGCTGGTCATGAACAGATCGCCCTTGGTGATGTGCGGCGTGTTGACGACCTCGTAGCCGCTCGCGAGCAGGCGCTCGCGCATGTAGCGCTCGATCTCGTAGCGGATGATGCCGCCCTTGGGGTGGAACACCGAGAGTCCGGGACCGATTTCGTCGGGGAACGAGAAGAGGTCGAGCTCTTTGCCGAGCTTGCGATGGTCGCGCTTCGCGGCCTCTTCGAGGCGGTGCTGGTAGGCGCGCAGCTCGTCTTTGGTGGGCCACGCGGTGCCGTAGATGCGCTGCAGCTGCGGGTTCTTCTCGCTGCCGCGCCAGTAGGCACCCGCGATGCGGGTGAGGTCCCAGCCGTTGCCGATGAGGCGCGTACCGGGCACGTGGGGTCCGCGGCAGAGGTCCTTCCACGCGGTCTCTCCGTCGCGCGTGACGTTGTCGTAGATCGTCAGCTCGCCCGCGCCGACCTCGACCGAGGCGCCCTCCGCGGCCTCGGCGGATCCGCCCTTCAGGCCGATGAGCTCGAGCTTGAACGGTTCGTCGGCGAGCTCGGCGCGGGCCTCGTCGTCGGTGACGACGCGGCGCACGAACCGCTGGTTCTCGCGGACGATGCGCTCCATCTCCTTCTTGATGACCTTCAGGTCATCGGGGGTGAAGGGCTCGTCGACCTGGAAGTCGTAGTAGAAGCCGTCGGTGACGGGCGGGCCGATCCCCAGGTTGGCCTGGGGCTTGACACGCTGAACGGCCTGCGCGAGCACGTGCGCCGTCGAGTGGCGCAGGATCGACAGTCCGTCCGCGCTGTCGACGGTGACCGGCTCGACCTGGTCGTCGGCCGTCACGGTCGTGGCCAGGTCTTTCAGCTCCCCATTGACGCGCAGGGCGACGACCGAACGGTCGGGGAAGAGGGCGAAGCCATCGGCGGGGAAATCAGTCACAGAACATCTCCTGAAGGGGTCGCTTCCAGGCTACCGGGCGGTCGTGGCCTCGACGGCACGGTGCGTGCCCCATAGTGGAGCGGTGACTCTGGCCATCATCGGCGGCGTGCTGTGGATCCTCGGGATCGTCGCGCTGCTCACCGGCGCCTTCCCCGCCGACGACGCCCTCGCCGTCGCCGAGCGTGTCTGGCCCATCCTGCTGTTCGTCGTCGCCGTCACGATCGTGGCGGAGTTGGCGTCGAAGGCGGGCCTGTTCGACGTCGTGGCGGCGCGCCTCGCGCGGATCGCCCGCGGGCGCACGGCGCTGCTCTGGGCCCTCGTCGTGCTGCTGGCGACGGTGGCGACCGCCTTCCTCTCCCTCGACACCACCGCGGTGCTGCTCACGCCCGTCGTGGTCGCGATGGCGGTGGCGCGCAAGATGGACCCGCTGCCGTTCGCCTTCGTGACGGTGGTGCTGGCGAACACCGCCTCGCTGGTGCTGCCGGTGTCGAACCTCACCAACCTGTTGGCATCCGAGGCCCTCGGCGGTGGTCACGACCCCGTCGCGTTCCTCGTGCTGCTCGGGCCGTCGGCGCTCATCGCGATCGCGGTCTCGGTGATCGTGCTCACTGTGGTCTTCCTGCGGCGTCTGCCGAAGACGTACCCGGATGCCGCGCCCCCGGCCGTGTCCGATCCGATCCTGCTGCGGGTGGCCGGCGTGGTGACCCTGGCCCTGCTCCCTCTGCTCGTGGTGGGGCTGGAGCCCTGGATGCCGGCCGTCGCGGCCGCCGTGCTACTCATCGCGGCGTTCGCCCTGCGCGCGCCGAAGGCACTCGGCATCCGTCTGGTGCCGTGGTCGCTGCTGGTGTTCGCGGGCGGACTCTTCCTCGCCGTCGGCGCTCTCGAGGCCCTCGGCAGCGGGAGGGTCATGTCGGTGCTCGCGGGGACGGGCGACGACCTCGGATCGCTGTGGCAGCTCGCGGGGGTCGGCGCGCTGGTCGCGAACGGGATCAACAACCTCCCCGCCTACCTCGCCCTCGAGTCGGTCGCGGGTTCGCCCGAGCGCCTCGCCGCGCTGCTCATCGGCGTCAACGCGGGCCCGATCGTCACCCCCTGGGCGTCTCTCGCGACGCTGCTGTGGCACGATCGTCTCGTGGCAGCCGGCATCGAAGTGCGCTGGAGCCGCTTCATCGCGCTGGGCGCCGTGATCGCCCCGCTGATCCTGCTGCTGGGCGTCCTTCCGCTCGTTCTCTGAGCGTCAGTCCTCGTACGTCCGCGACCACGCCTTGCGCGGCTCGATGAACCAGACCGCCAGCCCTTCGCGCAGTCCGTAGGGCTCGCCCGTGTAGAGCGTCGAGATGCGGTCGACGAACGGCAGCGCGGCGTCGCCGTCGACGCGCTCGACCGCCTCTCCGCGGACGAACGCCATCGCGTACGGGTTGTCGGCGCCGGTCACGGAGACGGCGACCCGGGGGTCGCGGCGGATGTTGCGGTCTTTCAGGGTGTCGACCTCGGTGAAGATCATGAGGCGATCCCCGTCGACGCCCACCCACAACGGGATGCCGTGCGGTGAGCCGTCCGGCATCAGCGTGGACAGGTGCGCGACGGCGTTCGTCTCGAAGAAGGGCTTGGCGTCGTTCCAGGCGGTCATACGGGAGGGAACGAGCGCGAGGTCGCGCGGCATTCCCGCCTCAGGTCTGTGCCGGGGCCCGATACTGCTCGTTCGGAACCTCGCGGAAGACCATCTCGGGTCGTTGAGCGCTCTCGCGCGGCGGGAAGTCGTCGGGCTCGGGGATGACGTAGAGCCCGCGCCCGGAGTTGGCGTTGTACGTGAGCGCGTGCAGCCAGGCGGGGCTCAGCTGCGGGGTGCGGCTGCCGTGGTACTTGAACACGAGCGAGACGTTGGGGTGGATGTACACGGTGGTGCGTCCTCCCCCCGTGCTGATGTCGTCCTTCCAGGTGAAGGGGAAGGACTCGCCGCGCCGGACCTTCGCCATGATCACCGCCTGGAGGTGCGCGAGGAGCCGGTCCTCGAAGTCGACTTTGATGTCGCCGTCGTAGATGAATTTGCCCATGATGACCCCCGAGGCGATCCGCCTTCCGGTGGCGCGCATCTCCAGGCGAGAAAGGCAACGCGATCGACCGGAGGCGCAACGCCGTCTCCGTGAGCACTGTCCCCCGCCGACTGCGCGCACGCAAACCCCCTTGCCTCGGCATCGTTCGGCGGGTAGCGCATGGCGCAACGCGGCCAGGGACCGCGGACGACGTGTCAGTCGGTGCGCGAGATCCGCAGGATGACGCGATCGCCCGGTTTGCGCTGGATGCGGCGGACGAGAGCCTCGAAGCCCAGGATCGCGCGGTACTGCAGCCCGTACTTGCGGCGAAGCGCCGTGTCGGCCCGTGCGTCGTCGGTGGCGGGGCCGGCGATGCGCCCGTTCGCCTCGACGGTGATGGCGTCCGGCTCGACCGCACCCATCCTGCTGCACGGGCGCAGCACGACGCGGGAGTCGTTGCGCAGTCGTTTGACCTTGCCCGTGGTCCGCTCGCTCGTGACGACGAGCTCGTCTCCGTCGCGCGCGATCCACACCGGCACGGCGACGAGGGCTCCGTTCTTGCGGTAGGTGCCGAAGGAGACGAAGGGCGACGAGGCGATCTCGCGCCAGTGGGTGTCGGGAACCGTCATGCTCCCACGGTATCCGCGAGGCGCTCCGGGGTCGCGGGCTTGCGCTCGATCCCGGATGCCGGGCCGCTTCGCGCAGAATGACGTGGGAGCGCTTCCATACTCACGTGGGGCGCCAATACGCTCTCCGCCATGGGGAGCTATGACGTACCGCAGGTGGGGCCTGTGATCGTGTCGCTGGAGACGTACCGGTTCGGGCTGACGAACGAGTCGCTGACGACTCTCGCCTCGGCTCGCCGGGCGGACGGGAAGGCTCTGGACAGCGTGGATCACGAGCGGGTGGCGCAGTACCTGCAGAGCATCGCCGTCATCTGACGGGACCGACGGCGGGTCGGGGCCTGTGCGGCGCCTATGCCGAACCTCAAGGCGGGCGCAAGAAAGCCGCAACGGTGGCACAAGACAGCGAAATCGGTGTCCCCCTTTCGGTGGACATGGGTTAGCGTCGTCTCGTCCCCGCCGCCAGGCACTCCGCAGCCCCCCTTACTGGCGGCGGGGACGACCACTCCCCCGGTCCGCCGGGGACGCTGACGGGATCGAGCCCCCGCGCGGCGGACGCTTCCGCCCGGCTGTTCGGACCCCGCGGGCGAGACCCATCCGCGCCGCGCGGTGACGCGTTCCGCGGCGGACGAGGCCGGCGGCGGCCCCTTCTCGCCGGAGTATCGCGCGCGGCCGTTCGAGCCCTCCCCTAGCGCCCCTTCGCCCTGGCGCGCTCGACGCGCTCGACGCGCGAGCGTTCCTCGCTTCGACCCGCTCAACGGATGCCGCAGGGTCGAAGCGATCACGTGCGGCGAGGTCGTTCCCGGGCCTGTGTCGCATCGCGGTCGGCTCGGCCGGGCAGCTCGCGTCCGGTGCTGACAACGAAAAAACCCCCGGCAAGCCGGGGGTTTCATTCGGTGCGCGATACTGGGATCGAACCAGTGACCTCTTCCGTGTCAGGGAAGCGCGCTACCGCTGCGCCAATCGCGCCTATACAGGCTGTTCTATTGTGAGGCGAGGTGGCGACGGGATTCGAACCCGTGTAAACGGCTTTGCAGGCCGGTGCCTAGCCGCTCGGCCACGCCACCGTGATGTGGTTCGACCCACGTGTCGTGATCTGCCCGTCAGTGATACTGACGACAGTTCCCTCCACTCGAGCGGATGACGAGACTCGAACTCGCGACCCCAACCTTGGCAAGGTTGTGCGCTACCAACTGCGCTACATCCGCATTTCGTTCCCGGGGCTTGCCCCGAGCACTCGTAAGACATTACCCGATCTGAGCGCGGGCGCAAAACGAGGTGCGCCCCGCGCGTGTCTTCGCCTGTGGTTCGAAGCACCTCTCCGCATCCGGTACGATCGATGAGTCCCGTTCGGGATGCGGGCGATTGGCGCAGTTGGTAGCGCGCTTCCTTCACACGGAAGAGGTCATCAGTTCGAGTCTGGTATCGCCCACCGATAAGGCCCCCGGTTCTCCGGGGGCCTTCGTCGTTCACGGGCGAGTCCGGCTCACCCCGCCCGCGTCCACGCCGCGCTCGGATGTTCTCGTCGCCACTCCTGACGCGGGCCGGTCTCGGTGACCGTGTCGTTCAGCCAGATCGTCGAGTCGGGCTCCCACCCGGCGATCACGCTCGCGTACTCGTCGTCGACGGTGATCGTGCGCGTCGCCCCGTCGAGGTATCCGAGCGTGGTCAGATGCACGGCGTCCCACTCCCGTGCGATGCGCCTCCAATCCGGCACGAGCCAGCGCCCGTCGCGTCCCGTCGTCCGGTGCCAGTCGTGCCGGCGGGATGCGGTCACCTCGACCGGGTATCGACGGCACAGCTCGGCCCAGTCGACGGCCCCGGTCACTTCGAGCGTGCGCCCCGACCCCGTGACCGGGATGAGCGTCGCGACCTCGTCGCCGAACGCGTCCTCGATGAGATCGAGCGCGGCGTCTCTGCTCCCCCGCGTCGACAGGAGCCGAACGGGCACCGACCACCATTCCCCCGACACGCGCGCGGTCGGGTCCGCCGGCCCGTGCAGCCGAGCATGTTCCTCTCCGGCGCGGAGCTCGTCGTCCCACTTCTCGAGCGTGGCGGTCGCTTCCGCGGTGAGGGCGCCGGCAGCCTCGCGCAGCCGCCACTGCACGGCCCATTGCTCGGTCACGCCCGGCAGAGTCCACGACTCTCCGCGGGCCGCGAGCAGGTCGCCCGCGAGCGGACGCAGTGCATCGGCGACTTGCGGATCGGCGCAGAGCCGGTCGATCGTGTCCGGCTCCTGCCAGTACCACGCGGCGTCGACCGTCGCGCGAAGGGCGGCGGCGAGGGCGACGTCGTCGACGGCTGCTCCGGAGACCGAGGCCAGCGCAGCCGCCACCTCGCCCACGTCGGGGTCGCGGATCGGTGCGGGTTCCCCTCGGGTGACGGCGAGGACTCGGGACCCGCCGTCGTGATGATGGAACGCGTAAGAGTTCACGAGCGGGGCGACGCGAGGATCCCGACAGGCGTACTCGAGACAGAGCCGGCGCCCCCGCGGCCCGTCGAGCAGGACGCCGGTCAGCCTCGGCTCCAGCCGTAACGCGCGTGCAGAGCCGCGGCGACGGTGTCGAAGCGCGCTCGGTCGAGGGCGGCCGCCTCGCGCCGCATGCCGGCGTCGTGCACGAGGTAGACCTGCTCGACGTCGACCCACGACGGACGCCGCTGCGGGTCCCACTCCCCCGTGCCGAGCGACAGGTACTGCCGGTCGCCGTCGTGGGGCTTGCTGGTCAGTCGCACGGCGTAGGAGCGGGTGGCATCCGCTCGACCGAGGATGAGCACGGGACGGTCCTTCCCACGGCCGTCGCGCTCCTCGTAGGGCACCCAGGTCCAGACGATCTCTCCCCCGTCGGGAGCGCCGTCGCGCTCGGGCGCGTACGTGAGCGTCAGGCGGCGCGGAGGCGCGATCTCGACGGTCTCGGTGCCCGCCGGTGGGGCCGAGGGCGTCGCGGGCCGCGAGGGGGCCGCAGGACGCCGCGTGGGGGCCGTGGCGGGAGGGGTGGAGCGGGGGGGGCGGTCGGGGCCGATCCGGACCGGAAGAGGCCGAGCAGCGCCGAGAGCACGCGAGAGGTCGTTCCCATGGGCCCACCCTAGACACGCGGAACGGGGCGCCAGCGACAAATCGGTGACGCCCCGTTCGGGGTGAGGCGGACTCAGCCGCGCACGTCCGAGAGGACGTAGCCCTCCTCGCCGTGCACGACGGTGTCGATGCCGGCGATCTCGTCCTCGTTCTTCACGCGGAAGCCGATCGTCTTCTCGATCGCGAAACCGATGATGAAGGCGAGCACGAACGAGTAGGCCAGCACCGCGAGGGCGGCGATCGCCTGGACGATCAGCTGGTTGAACGAGCCGCTGTAGATCAGGCCGGTCGTGTTGGCGAAGATGCCCAGGTACAGGGTTCCGAGCAGACCGCCGACGAGGTGGATGCCGACCACGTCGAGCGAGTCGTCGAAGCCGAGCTTGAACTTGAGCTCGATCGCCAGGGCGCAGACGGCGCCGGCGAGCAGGCCGAGCACGATCGCCCAGAACGGCGTCAGGGCGGCGCAGGCGGGGGTGATCGCGACCAGACCCGCGACGGCACCGGAGGCGGCGCCGACCGAGGTGGGCTTGCCGTCCTTGATCTTCTCGACGATCAGCCAGGCGAGCAGCGCGGCGGCGGGAGCGGCGATGGTGTTGACGAAGGCCAGCGCGGCGGTGCCGTCGGCGGCGAGCTCCGAGCCCGCGTTGAAGCCGAACCAGCCGAACCACAGCAGGCCCGCGCCGAGGAGCACGAACGGCGGGTTGTGGGGGACGTGGGCGCCCTTCTGGAAGCCGACGCGCTTGCCGAGCACCAGGGCGAGGGCGAGGGCCGCCGCACCGGCGTTGATGTGCACCGCGGTTCCACCGGCGAAGTCGATCGCGCCGACGCCGAAGATGTCCTGCATACCGTGCGTGATCCAGCCGCCGTAAGAGAACGAGCCGTCATCGGCGAGGCCGAAGTTGAAGACCCAGCTGGCGACCGGGAAGTAGACGACCGTGGCCCAGATGCCCGCGAAGATCATCCACGCGCCGAACTTGGCGCGGTCGGCGATGGCGCCCGAGACCAGGGCGACGGTGATGATGGCGAACGTGGCCTGGAATGCGACGAAGGCCAGCGGCGGGTACGCGGCGCCCTCGGGCGTCTCGAGCACACCGGCGAGGCTGAAGTTCGACGGGTCGATGGCCCAGGCGAACTGGGTGGTGCCCGCCTCGGTGGTGGGGAACGCGATCGAGTAGCCGTAGAGCACCCAGAGGACGCCCATCAGGCCCATCGCGCCGAAGCTCATCATCATCATGCTGATGACGCTCTTGGCCTTGACGAGGCCGCCGTAGAAGAACGCGAGTCCTGGCGTCATGAGCAGCACGAGTGCCGCTGCTATCAGGATGAATGCGGTGTTGCCTTGATCCATCTCGGAGGAAACCTCTCTGCAGGGACGCAGGTGTAGCGTCGGGTCCCCTCAGTGTTCCCAGTGCCGGTTACCGTCGGCGTTCGCCTCGTGTTTCGCGAACGTTACAGCCCGAGCCCCCCGGTAAACATCGCGTTTCGCGCGGATGGGAGCCGCTGATGAGAAGGCCTCAGGAGTGCGTGAGGGCGACCAGGCGCGACACCGCGCGCAGGTACTTCTTGCGGTATCCGCCGGCGAGCATCTCGTCGCTGAAGACGGTGTTCAGCGGCACCCCGGTGGCGCGGATCGGGATCTGCGCGTCATACGCGCGGTCGACGAACGCGACCAGGCGCAGCGCCGCCGACTGATCGTGCAGCACCTGCACGTCGCGCAGCCCGATCACGTCGACCCCGTCGATCAGACGGATGAAACGCGAGGGGTGCACGCGGGCCAGGTGTCCGACGAGACCGGTGAAGGAGTCGTCGGATGCCACCGCTCCCGAGGCCGCGGTGTCGATCGCGGTCCGGTAGTCGTCGTCGGAGAGAACCTTCGCCTCGCCGTCGATGGCGCGCTGGCGGAAATCGGTGCCGTCGATGCGGATCGTGCGGAAGCTGTCGGCCATCGACTGGATCTCGCGCAGGAAGTCCTGGGCGGCGAACCGGCCTTCGCCCAGGGCGTTCGGCGGCGTGTTCGAGGTCGCGGCCAGTCGGGTTCCGGATGCCACGAGCTCGCCGAGCAGGCGCGTCATGACCATCGTGTCGCCCGGGTCGTCGAGCTCGAACTCGTCGATGCACAGCAGGTCGGATCCGCGGAACAGTTCCACGGCCTTCGCGTAGCCGAGCACGCCCACGAGGGCGGTGTACTCGATGAACGAGCCGAAGTACTTCCGGCGGGCGGGCATCGCGTGATAGATCGAGGCGAGCAGGTGGGTCTTGCCGACGCCGAACCCGCCGTCGAGGTACACCCCGGGCTTGACCGGCGGGGTCTTCTCGGCACGGCGGAAGAACCCGCCCTTCTTCGCCGGAGCCGACTGCTTCCCGGCGAACGCCTGGAGCAGCTCCTTGGCCTCCTGCTGCGAGGGGTAGGCGGCATCCGCCCGGTACGACTCGAACGTCGCCCCGTCGAACTGCGGCGGGGGCACGAGCGCGCTGACCATCTCGGCGCCCGAGACCGCGGGCTCGCGATCGGTGAGGTGGATGAGGCCGGTCGTGGCGGGGATCGAGGTCATGGCCGTCCTGTGTCCGAGTCTTACGTCAGGGGTGCGTGCCCCATGACGCGGATCTAGGGTCGATGGTGCGGTGTCCACCCTATGCCGCCGCATCAGCCGACAAGACCGAGGAGCTCTCCGTGACCGTCGAGATCGACACCACGTCCCCCAAGTTCGCCGAGTACTCCGAGCCCGGACGCCTCGTCACGGGCGCGTGGCTGCAGGAGCGCCTCGGAACGCCGGGTCTCGTCGTCGTCGAATCCGACGAAGACGTGCTGCTGTACGAGACCGGGCACATCCCGGGTGCCGTGAAGGTCGACTGGCACACCGAGCTCAACGACCCGGTCGTGCGCGACTACGTCGACGGCGCCGGCTTCGCGAAGCTGTTGAGCGCGAAGGGCATCTCGCGCGACGACACGGTCGTCATCTACGGAGACAAGAACAACTGGTGGGCCGCGTACGCGCTGTGGGTCTTCTCGCTGTTCGGTCACGAAGACGTCCGTCTGCTCGACGGCGGCCGTGACAAGTGGATCGCCGAGGGGCGGCCGCTGACGACCGACAAGACCGTCGTCGAGGCCACCGACTACCCCGTCGTCGAGCGCGACGACTCCGTGCTGCGCGCGTACAAGGACGACGTGCTCGCCCACCTCGGCAACCCCCTCATCGACGTGCGCTCCCCCGAGGAGTACTCGGGCGAGCGCACGACCGCCCCGGCCTACCCGGAGGAGGGCGCGCTGCGCGCGGGACACATCCCGAGCGCGCAGAGCGTCCCGTGGGGCAAGGCCGTGGCCGAGGACGGCGGCTTCAAGTCGCGCGCCGAACTGGATGCCATCTACCGCGACGGTGCGGGACTGGCCGACGGCGACAAGATCGTCGCGTACTGCCGCATCGGGGAGCGTTCGAGCCACACCTGGTTCGTGCTCAAGCACCTGCTCGGCTTCGACGACGTCCGCAACTACGACGGCTCGTGGACGGAGTGGGGCAGCGCGGTGCGCGTGCCCATCGTCTCCGGTGCCGAGCCCGGCGAGGTCCCGGGCCGCTGAGCCCGGGAGCGGGGGACGTGGGAGGATGACACGGATGTCCGAACACGCCCTCCCCGCCCGTCTCGCCGAGATCCGCGACGAGTTCCTCGAGCTCGACGAACCCGATCGGCTGCAGCTGCTGCTGGAGTTCTCGCAGGAGCTCCCCGAGGTCCCCGCGGAGTACGCCGACCACCCCGAGCTCGCCGAGCGGGTGGCCGAGTGCCAGTCGCCGGTCTACATCATCGTCACGGTCGACGCCGACGATCGCGTCGCGATGCACGCGACGGCCCCCGCCGAGGCGCCCACGACCCGCGGGTTCGCGAGCATCCTCGCGCAGGGTCTCACCGGGTTGAGTGCCGATGAGATGCTCGCCGTCCCCGACGACTTCCCGCAGAGCATCGGTCTCACCCGTGCGGTCAGTCCCCTGCGCATCGCGGGGATGACCGGAATGCTCATGCGCGCGAAGCGCCAGGTGCGCGCCAAGCGCGCCGCCTGAGCCCACCGCCGCCGGCGGGGTACGGAGCCCCGTGCCTCCGCGCCCGGCCGGGCGCGCGGCATCCGGGTCACTCGCTCCCGGTGCGCGCGAGGCCCCGGTCGCGGACCCAACGGGCGATGGCCTCCGACCAGCGGGTCTCGTCGTAGTTCCACAGCTTGGTGTGACGGGCGATGGTGAACGTCTCCATCGTGACGAGGTCGGGGCGCGCCGCGGCGAGGGCGTGCGAGGCGTCGGAGGGGACGAAGCCGTCGTCGTCGCTGTGCAGGATGAGCACCGGATGCCGCAGGCTCCGCGCACGCGAGACCACGTCGAGGCGGTCGAGCGGGATCGGTTCACCGGTTCGCAGCATCGCCGCTCCCCACCCCGAACGGATGGTGCGCTGCGCCAGGGCGATCACCGGTGCCGGCAGGCGCATCGCGCGCCCCTGGAAGGACAGGACCGTGCGCCAGTCCACGACGGGAGAGTCGAGCACGAGACCGGCGATGACGTCGCCGTGCGGGGATTCGAGGGCGGCCTGGAGCGCGAGCGCGCCGCCCATCGACCAGCCCATGACGATGACGCGCCGCGCGCCCTGGCGACGGGCGTAGCCGATGGCGGCGTCGAGGTCGCGCCACTCCGTCGCTCCCAGGGCGTAGGTGCCCGAGGGGCTCGCCGGTGCGTCGCCGTCGTTGCGGTACGACACGACGAGGCTCGTGATGCCCAGGGCGTGGAACACCGGAACGGCGCGCAGGGTCTCGGCGCGCGTCGTGCCGCGCCCGTGCACCTGGATGACCCACACGTCGGTGGGCTCGGCGGCGGGGAACTCCCACGCGGGACAGGCGCCCACCCCGGTCTCGACGTCGACGTCGCGCATGGGCAGGTGCAGCTGACCCGGCTGGTCGAAGTACCACCCGCTGAAGGCGGCCTCGGGGGCGAGGTCGCCATCGGCGGCGACGTGCGTGAGTAGCTTGCGGGTGACGGTCGTCTCGTCGTCGCCCACGATGGAACCGAGGCGCAGGTACTCGACGGAGCCGACCGTGAACAAGCCGTACCGACCGGGCAGGGCCGTGTCGGGCGTCCGGGCGAGCGTGATGGTCTGCGCCGCCGCGTCGAGGCGGACGATGCGCGTGTCGGGCCGTCGGCCGGCCGGTCGCACCACCGTTCGCGCCACGCGCAGGGAGACCGCGCCGAGCGCGCCCGCCGAGGCGGCGAAAGCGACCCCCAGGGTGGAGAGGGCGATGCGGAAACCGGTGATGCGGCGCCGCGATGCGGGGTGACCCGCGGCGCGCCTGGGAGCGTTCATCGAGGCCTCACTCTAGTCTGCTGCCGTGAGTGACCATCGCCCGGCGGAGGCCGCCGGACCGTTCGCGCGTGCCGCCGAGGAGATCCGCGCCACCACGTTCCGCGACGACCTGGTGGTCCGCGAGATCTCCTCGCCCGCCGGTCTCGCTCCGTTCTCGCTCGCCCTCGCCGGTGATGTGCGTCCCGAGGAGCACGCCACCGATTCGCCCTTCGGAACGGGCCGCTTCATCCTGCTGCACGACCCCGAGGAACCCGAGCCCTGGGGCGGGGCGTGGCGCATCGTCTGCTTCGCGCAGGCCCCCCTGGAACCCGAGATCGGTGTGGATCCGCTGCTGGCCGAGGTCGCCTGGTCGTGGTTGATCGACGCGCTCGACTCCCGCGGCGCCGACCGGCATTCCGAGTCGGGAACCGCCACGAAGACCCTCTCCGCCGGTTTCGGCGCCCTCGCCGCCCAGGGAGAGGGTTCGCAGATCGAACTTCGCGCGTCATGGTCGCCGCGCGGTCCCTTCCGCCCGCACCTCGAGGCGTGGGCGGAGCTCGTGTGCATGCTCGCCGGCCTCCCCCCGGGGTCGGAGGGCGTTGCCGTGTTCGGAGCCCGGAGGCCCACGCGTGGTTGAGTACATCGTGATCGAGGATGCCGCGCGGTTCCGTGCCGCGTGCGAGGCGCTGGCCGCCGGGACGGGGCCGGTCGCGGTCGACGTCGAGCGGGCCTCGGGCTTCCGTTATTCGCAGCGCGCCTATCTCATCCAGGTGTTCCGTCGGGATGCCGGGGTGTTCCTCTTCGACCCCACGACGATCGAGGACTTCTCCCCCCTGCAGGAGGCGATCGGCGAGACCGAGTGGGTCTTCCACGCGGCCAGCCAGGACCTGCCGTCGCTGCGCGAGCGCGGTCTCGAGCCGCCGGTGATCTTCGACACCGAGCTGGGCTCGCGCCTCCTCGGGCACGAGCGGGTCGGGCTGGGTGCCGTCGTCGAGCAGACGCTCGGCATCACCCTCGCCAAGGCGCACTCGGCCGCGGACTGGTCGACGCGCCCCCTCCCGGCATCCTGGCTCGAATACGCCGGTCTCGACGTCGAGCACCTCGTCGACGTGCGCGACGTGCTCGTGGCCGAGCTCGACGAGCAGGGCAAGACCGAGTTCGCCCGCCAGGAGTTCCAGGCGGTGCTCGACCGCGAGCCCAAGCCCCCGCGCGACGACCCCTGGCGGCGGTTGAGCGGACTGCACACCGTGCGGGGCCGCCGCTCCCTCGCGGTCGCGCGCTCGCTGTGGCAGGCCCGCGAGGACTACGCCCGCGAGCAGGATGTGGCCCCCGGGCGGCTGGTCCCCGATCGCGCGCTGGTGGCCGCCGTGCTCGCCGATCCCGCGAGCAAGCAGGCGCTGGCCGGTGTCAAGGAGTTCAACGGCCGCGCGTCCCGGACGCAGCTGGACCGCTGGTGGAACGCGATCGTCGAGGGGCGGGAGTCGACCGATCTGCCGGCCGATCGCGTGCCCAGCGACACGCTCCCCCCGCCCCGCGCGTGGGCGGACCGCAATCCCGAGGCCGACCGTCGCCTGAAGGCGGCGCGACCGGCTGTCGAAGCACGCGCGGAAGAGCTGCGGATGCCGACCGAGAACCTCCTCACCCCCGAGACGCTGCGCCGTGTCGCGTGGGCTCCCCCGGCCGAGGTGACGTCGGAGGCGATCGGAGCGGCCCTCGCGGAGCTCGGAGCGCGGCCCTGGCAGATTGAGCAGACCGCACAGGTGATCGCCGATAGCTTTGTAGCTTCCGTCAACGACGATCCGGATGCCGGGGAGGCGACTTCGTAGGTTCGGACAACCGATTCCCGGTGCTCGATCCCGCTTCCTAGGCTGGGGTGATCCCAAACTATGGAGGCAGAGTGGCCGAGATGACGGACGTCTTCTTCGTCGACGGAATGCGCACCCCCTTCGGGCGCGCCGGCGAGAAGGGCATGTACTGGAACACCCGCGCCGACGACCTGGTCGTCAAGGCGATCATCGGGTTGATGGAGCGCAACGGCGACGTGCCGAAGGACCGGATCGACGACGTGGCGATCGCCGCGACGTCGCAGACGGGTGACCAGGGCCTGACCCTGGGCCGCACCGCGGCGATCCTCGCGGGTCTGCCGATGACGGTGCCGGGTCTGGCGATCGAGCGCATGTGCGCCGGCGCCATGACGAGCGTGACGACGATGGGCGCCTCGATCGGCGTCGGCATGTACGACCTCGCCCTCGCGGGCGGTGTCGAGCACATGGGTCGTCACCCCATCGGCGGCAACGTCGATCCGAACCCCCGTTTCGTGGCCGAGAAGCTCGTCGACCCGGGCGCGCTGAACATGGGCGTCACCGCCGAGCGCATCCACGACCGGTTCCCCCACCTGACGAAGGAGCGCGCCGACCGCTTCGGCGCCGCGAGCCAGCACAAGGTGCAGGCCGCGTACGAGGCCGGCAAGATCCAGCCCGATCTGGTCCCGGTCGCCGTCAAGGACGCCGAGGGCGCCTGGGGACTCGCGACCGAGGACGAGGGCCGTCGCCCCGAGACCACGGTCGAGGGTCTCGCGACCCTCAAGACCCCCTTCCGGCCGCACGGGCGCGTGACCGCGGGCACCTCGTCGCCGCTCACCGACGGGGCGACCATCAGCCTCCTCGCCGGTGCCGACGCGGTGAAGGAGTTCGGTCTCGCCCCCAAGATGCGCATGGTGTCGTTCGCCTTCGCCGGCGTCGAGCCCGAGATCATGGGCATCGGTCCGATCCCCTCGACCGAGAAGGCGCTGAAGAAGGCCGGACTCACGATCGACGACATCGGGCTCTTCGAGCTCAACGAGGCGTTCGCGATCCAGGTCATCTCGCTGCTCGATCACTTCGGCATCGCCGACGACGACCCCCGCGTCAACCCGTGGGGCGGGGCGATCGCCCTGGGCCACCCGCTCGCGGCATCCGGTGTGCGTCTCATGATCCAGCTCGCGGCCCAGTTCGCCGAGCGTCCCGACGTGCGCTACGGCCTCACCGCGATGTGCGTGGGCCTGGGCCAGGGGGGCTCGGTCATCTGGGAGAACCCGTTCTTCGACGGAAAGAAGAAGCGCAAGTGACCGACGACATCTCCCGCGCCTACGCGGACATCGACTTCTCGCCCCTCGACGCCCTCACCGGCGACGAGGTGATCACCCACTCCCCCGTCCGCGACGTGCGTCTGCCCTCGGGCAACGTGCTCGCGCTGGTCACGCTCGACAACGGCCGCGACCACACGCGTCCCAACACGCTGGGCCCGGCGACCCTCGCCGAGCTCGGCGAGACCCTCGCGACGCTCAAGCGTCGCGCAGCGGCGGGAGAGATCCACGCCGTGGCGATCACCGGCAAGCAGTACATCCTCGCCGCCGGCGCCGATCTGTCCGACGTCGCGAAGCTGCCCTCCAAGGACGTCGCCCGCCTCATCGCGCAGCGCGGCCACCAGGTGATCGGCTCGCTCTCCGAGCTGGGCGTGCCCTCGTTCGCGTTCGTCAACGGCCTCGCCCTCGGCGGCGGGCTCGAGATCGCGCTCAACTCGACGTACCGCACGGTCGACGCCTCCGCGGCGGCCGTCGCGCTGCCCGAGGTGTTCCTCGGCATCATCCCCGGCTGGGGTGGCGCCTACCTGCTGCCGAACCTCATCGGCATCGAGAACGCGCTCGAGGCCGTCATCTCGAATCCGCTCAAGCAGAACCGCATGCTCAAGCCGCAGCAGGCGTTCGACCTCGGGATCATGGATGCCATCTTCCCGGCGGCCAGCTACCTCGAGGACTCGCTGCGGTGGGCCGATGGCGTGCTCACCGGCCGCGTGAAGGTCGAGCGCAAGAACGAGCCCGGCAAGCTCGAGCGCCTGACCAAGTGGCCCATCGCGATCAAGATGGCGCGCGGCATGCTCGAGTCGAAGATCGGCACCGTGCCCCGCTCCCCCTACGTCGCGCTCGATCTGCTCGACAAGGCGAAGAGCGGCACCAAGGCCGAGGGCTTCGCCCGCGAGGACGAGGCGCTGGCCGACCTGATCACGGGCGACCAGTTCGCGGCATCCATGTACGCCTTCGACCTCGTGCAGAAGCGCGCGAAGCGTCCCGTCGGGGCTCCCGACAAGGCGCTCGCGAAGAAGGTCACGAAGGTCGGCGTGATCGGCGCGGGCCTCATGGCCTCGCAGTTCGCGCTGCTGTTCGTGCGCAAGCTCCGGGTGCCCGTGATCATCACCGACCTCGACCAGGGTCGGGTCGACAAGGGCGTGGCATCCATTCGCGAAGAGATCGGCAAGCTCGAGGCCAAGGGCCGCCTCGACGGCGACACCGCCAACCAGCTCCGCGCGCTCGTGCACGGCACGACCGATCGCAACGAGTTCGCCGACTGCGACTTCGTGATCGAGGCCGTGTTCGAAGAGGTCGGCGTCAAGCAGGAGGTCTTCAGCGCGATCGAGAAGATCGTCGCCGACGACGCGATCCTCGCCACCAACACCTCGTCGCTCTCGGTCGCCGAGATCGGCTCGGTGCTGAAGAACCCCGAACGGCTCGTGGGCTTCCACTTCTTCAACCCCGTCGCGGTCATGCCGCTCATCGAGGTCGTCAAGACGGATGCCACCTCCGACGCCGCGCTCTCGACGGCGTTCGTGGTCGCGAAGGGTCTCGGCAAGAACGCGGTGCTCACCGCCGACGCCCCGGGCTTCGTCGTGAACCGCCTGCTGGCGAAGGTCATGGGCGAGGCGGCGCGCGCGGTGTACGAGGGCACGCCCCTCACGGTCGTCGAGAAGGCGTTCGCTCCCCTCGGACTGCCGATGGGACCGTTCCAGCTGATCGACCTGGTCGGCTGGAAGGTCGCGGCGCACGTGCAGGACACGATGGCGCACGCCTTCCCCGACCGGTTCTTCTCGTCGGAGAACTTCCACGAGCTCGCGGCCCTCCCGGAGGTCGTCGAGAAGGACAAGGGCGGTCGCGTGACCGGCTGGACCAAGGCCGCGCAGAAGGTGCTCGTCACCGGAAAGACCCCGGTCGCGCCCGAGACGATCCTCGCCCGCGTGCAGGACGGTCTCGCGCAGGAGATCAAGATCATGCTCGATGAGGGCGTGGTCCCCGAGGTGCAGGACATCGACCTGTGCCTCATCCTCGGCGCCGGCTGGCCCTTCATCGACGGTGGGGCCTCGCCCTACCTCGACCGCGAGGGGGCGTCGCAGCGCGCCTTCGGCGACACGTTCCACCACCCGCCCATCCGCGGCATCGGAGCCTGAGGCCCCGCACACAACGACGGCGCCGTCCCCGAGGGGGCGGCGCCGTCGTCATCTGTGCGAGGTGAGGGGCAGCGCTCCGCGACAGGAGATCGTCCGGGGACAGGACGGGGCTCGGCGGGCGAGGCGTGTTCTGGAATCATCGCCTGTTCTCGCGCGGTGGGGCTCATGAGGAAGGGGCCGGGATCTCACGATCCCGGCCCCTTCGTCACGCCCTTACGGCCGGGACTTCTCCCACTCCTCGATCGTCGGGATCGAGCCGGTCGGAGTCTGACGGGCCATGGGGATGCGGGTACCGAGGACCTGCGCCACGACGTCGTGGGCGATCTTGGACGCCGTGAGTCCGGCATCCTCGAGGATCTGCTCGCGCGTGGCGTGATCGATGAACTCGTCGGGGATGCCGAGCTCGTCGACCGCCGTGTCGACGCCGGCCTCGCGCAGAACCTGGCGCACGCGCGTGCCGACACCGCCGACGCGGATGCCGTCCTCGATCGTGATCACGAGACGGTGCTCGCGGGCCAGGTCGACGATCGACGGCTGCACCGGAATGGCCCAGCGCGGATCGATCACCGTGGCACCGATGCCCTGCGCCTTCAGTCGCTCCGCGACCTCCAGCGCGAGATGGACCATCGGTCCGATGCCCACGAGGAGCACGTCTTCGCTCGAGCCGCGACTCAGCACGTCGACGCCGTCGTGCAGACGCTCGATCGCCTCGACGTCGTCGTTGACCTTGCCCTTGGGGTAGCGCACGACGGTCGGCGCGTCCTCGACGGCGGTGGCCTCGCGGAACACCTCGCGCAGGCGCGCGGCGTCGCGCGGAGCGGCGATGCGGATGCCGGGGACCAGCTGCAGCATCGCGAGGTCCCAGATGCCGTGGTGGCTCGGGCCGTCGGGACCGGTGACGCCGGCCCGGTCGAGCACGAAGGTCACCCCGGCCTTGTGCAGGGCGACGTCCATCATGACCTGATCGAACGCGCGGTTCATGAACGTGGCGTAGATGGCGACGACCGGGTGCAGGCCTCCGAAGGCGAGACCGGCGGCGGATGCCACCGCGTGCTGCTCCGCGATCCCGACGTCGTACACGCGCTCGGGGAAGCGCTCCGCGAACTTCTGCAGACCTGTGGGACGCAGCATCGCGGCGGTCATGGCGATGACGTCGTCGCGTTCGGCACCGACCGCGACCAGTTCGTCGGCGAACACGTCGGTCCACTGCGGACCGCCGCCCGAGCCGAGCGCCTCGCCGGTGATCGGGTCGATCTTGCCCACGGCGTGGAACTGATCGGCTTCGTCGCTCATCGCGGGCGCGTATCCGCTGCCCTTGTCGGTGATGGCGTGCACGATGACGGGCGCGCCGTACGACTTGGCCAGCTCGAGCGTCTCGATGAGCGACTCGAAGTCGTGGCCGTCGATGGGACCGAGGTATTTGATGTCGAGGTTGCTGTACAGCGCCTCGTTGTTCGTGAAGCGTGACAGGAAGCCGTGCGTTCCGCCGCGGACGCCGCGGTACACCGCGCGGGCGGCGGGCCCGAGACGGCGGAAGAGCGTGTCGGAGCCGCGGTGCAGGGTGCGGTACGCCTCATTCGTGCGCACGCGGTTGAGGTAGCGCGCCATGCCGCCGATCGTGGGGGCGTAGGAGCGGCCGTTGTCGTTGACCACGATGACGAGGTTGCGGTCGTTGTCGTCGCTGATGTTGTTCAGCGCCTCCCACGTCATCCCACCGGTGAGAGCGCCGTCGCCGACGACGGCGACGACGTGGCGGTCGCGGCGACCGGTGCGGCTGAAGGCCCGCGAGACGCCGTCGGCCCAGCTGAGCGAACTGGAGGCGTGCGACGACTCGACGACGTCGTGCTCGCTCTCGGAGCGCTGCGGGTAGCCCGCGAGACCCCCGCGCGAGCGGAGCTTCTCGAAGTCCTGACGGCCGGTCAGGATCTTGTGCACGTAGGACTGGTGCCCGGTGTCGAAGATGATGGGGTCGGCGGGTGAATCGAAGACCTTGTGGAGAGCGATCGTGAGCTCGACCACGCCGAGGTTCGGTCCGAGGTGGCCGCCGGTGCGGGCCACGTTCTCGACGAGGAAGGACCGCACCTCCGCGGCCAGTTGACGCAGCTCGTCGGAAGTCAGGGCGTCGAGGTCACGGGGTCCGTGGATGCCGGGTAGGAGAGCCATGTGACTCCTCTCGTGCGGTGTGCGCAGAGGTCTGCGCGTCTGTCGATTCTAGTCTCCGGGGGTGCGGAGGGCCCGGCAACGGCTTGCCGTCCGCGGCCGAGTAGTGTTCGCTCCCCCGCCCGAAACGCGAAGCGCCCCGGGAGCGCGAGGCTCCCGGGGCACCGGATGACGATCACTCAGACGAGCGAACGCAGCACGTACTGCAGGATGCCGCCGTTGCGGTAGTAGTCGGCCTCACCGGGGGTGTCGATGCGGACCACGGCGTCGAACTCGATGGTCTGCTTGCCCTCGGGCGAGAACTCGCTCGGCTCGGCGGTGACCTTCACCGTCTTGGGGGTCACGCCCTCGTTGAGCTGCTCGAGGCCCTCGATCGAGACGATCTCGGTGCCGTCGAGGCCCAGCGACTTCCAGCTCTCGCCGGCCGGGAACTGCAGCGGGACGACGCCCATGCCGATGAGGTTCGAGCGGTGGATACGTTCGAAGCTCTCGGTGATGACGGCCTTCACGCCGAGCAGGTTCGTGCCCTTGGCCGCCCAGTCGCGCGACGAGCCGGAGCCGTACTCCTTGCCGCCGAAGATCACCAGCGGGGTGCCCTGCGCCTGGTAGTTCTGGCTCGCGTCGAAGATGTACGACTGCGGGCCGCCCTCCTGGGTGAAGTCACGGGTGTAACCACCCTCGACGACCGTGCCGTCGTTGACCGCCGCGGTGAGCTCGTTCTTCAGGCGGATGTTCGCGAAGGTGCCGCGGATCATGACCTCGTGGTTTCCACGGCGCGAACCGTAGGAGTTGAAGTCCTTCTGCGCGACGCCGTGCTCGGTGAGGTACTGCGCGGCGGGCGTGCCCGCCTTGATGTTGCCGGCCGGGCTGATGTGGTCGGTGGTGACCGAGTCGCCGAGAGTGGCCATGACGCGCGCGCCGGTGATGTCGCGCACCGCGTCGGGCTGCATCGTCATGCCGTCGAAGTAGGGAGCCTTGCGCACGTAGGTGGAGTCGGCATCCCACTCGAAGACCGGGCCGGTCGGGGTGGGGAGGTTCTTCCAGCGCTCGTCGCCCTCGAAGACGGTGGCGTACTGCTGGATGAACTGCTCGCGCGAGATCGACGCGTCGATGATCGTCTGCACCTGGTCGGGGGCCGGCCAGATGTCCTTGAGGAAGACGTCGTCGCCGTTCTGGTCCTTGCCGAGGGCGTCGGTCTCGAAGTCGAAGTTCATCGATCCGGCGAGGGCGTACGCGACCACCAGCGGCGGGGAGGCCAGGTAGTTCATCTTCACGTCGGGGCTGATGCGACCCTCGAAGTTGCGGTTGCCGGAGAGGACGGCCGTGACGGCGAGGTCGTTCTCGTTGATCGCCTCGGAGACCTCCTCGATGAGGGGGCCGGAGTTGCCGATGCAGATCGTGCAGCCGTAGCCGACCGTGTAGAAGTCGAGGCCCTCGAGCGCCTTGTCGAGGCCGGACTTCTCGTAGTAGTCGGTGACGACCTTCGAGCCGGGGCCGAGCGTCGTCTTGACCCACGGCTTGCGCTTCAGGCCCTTGTCGACGGCGTTCTTGGCGAGCAGGCCCGCCGCGATCATGACCGAGGGGTTCGACGTGTTGGTGCACGAGGTGATGGCGGCGAGGGTGACCGCGCCGTTGTCGAGCAGGTACGACTGCCCGTCGGGGGTGGTGACCTTGACCGGGTTCGACGCGTTGGCGGGGTGGCCCGAGGAGATCAGGACCTCGCTCTCGGTGACCTCTTCGTGCTCCTCACCGGGAACCGAGCCCGGGTCGGATGCCGGGAAGGTGCCGTCGACCTCGAGGTCGACGATCGAGTCGGAGACCGACGCGCCGGCGTAGTTGAGGATGTCCTTCTCGAACTGGTTCTTCGCCTCGGACAGCAGGATGCGGTCCTGCGGGCGCTTCGGGCCGGCGATCGAGGGGACGACCGTCGACAGGTCGAGCTCCATGTACTCGCTGAAGACCAGCTCGCGGTCGGCGTCGTGCCAGAGCTTCTGCTCCTTGGCGTACGCCTCGACCAGCGCGACCGTCTGCTCGTCGCGGCCGGTCAGGCGCAGGTAGTCGAGGGTGACGTCGTCGATGGGGAACATCGCCGCGGTGGAGCCGAACTCGGGGCTCATGTTGCCGATGGTGGCGCGGTTCGCGAGCGGCACCGAGGCGACGCCCTCGCCGTAGAACTCGACGAACTTGCCGACCACGCCGTGCTGGCGCAGCATGTCGGTGATCGTGAGCACGACGTCGGTCGCGGTGACGCCGGCGGGGATCTCGCCCGAGAGCTTGAAGCCCACGACGCGCGGGATGAGCATCGACACGGGCTGGCCGAGCATGGCCGCCTCGGCCTCGATGCCGCCGACGCCCCAGCCGAGCACGCCCAGGCCGTTGACCATCGTGGTGTGCGAGTCGGTGCCGACGCAGGTGTCGGGGTAGGCGCGAAGAACGCCGTCGACCGAGCGGTCGTAGACGACCTTGGCCAGGTGCTCGATGTTCACCTGGTGCACGATGCCCGTTCCCGGGGGGACGACCTTGAAGTCGTCGAACGCCGTCTGGCCCCAGCGCAGGAACTGGTACCGCTCGCCGTTGCGCTCGTACTCGATCTCGACGTTGCGCTCGAGGGCGTTCTCGCTGCCGAAGAGGTCGGCGATGACCGAGTGGTCGATGACCATCTCGGCGGGCGAGAGCGGGTTGATCTTGTTCGGGTCGCCGCCGAGCGCCGTCACGGCCTCGCGCATGGTGGCGAGGTCGACGATGCAGGGCACTCCGGTGAAGTCCTGCATGACCACGCGGGCGGGCGTGAACTGGATCTCGGTGTCGGGGTCGGCCGTGGGCACCCACGAACCGAGCGCCTCGATCTGCTCCTTGGTGACGTTGGCGCCGTCTTCCGTACGCAGCAGGTTCTCGAGCAGCACCTTGAGGCTGAACGGGAGCTTCTCGTGACCGGCGACCGTGTCGATGCGGAAGATCTCGTAGTCGGTGCTGCCGACCGTCAGGGTGCTCTTTGCACCGAAGCTGTCAACCGTGGACACGATCGTCTCCTTCGTCGGCGAATGCGCAGGCGTGGGCCCGCATCTCCCCATCTTCCCCGCGCCGCGAGGCCGATTCCAGCAAGGTCGGCCTAACCGCTCGGGGGAACGGATTTATCTTGATGTCAAGATAATATCAGGACTCGCGCCGCGGCGAGAGAGAACGCACCACGAGCCACGTCACGGCGAGCATCGGGGCGAACAGCGGCAGGCCCATCACGATCTTCAGTGTGCCGAGCGCGGTGACGTCGCCGGCGAAGTAGAGCGGCAACTGCACCACGAGCCGCGCCGCGAACAGCGCCGCCCACGCGATCGACAGCCAGGTGTAGGCGCGCTTCTTGCGCCGGTCCGCGCGCCAGCCCGATCCCTCACCGAGGAGGTAGCCGGCGGCGAGGCCGATCAGGGGCCAGCCGATCAACGCCGACACGAAGAACGCCGTTCCGTATGCGCCGTTGGTGAAGAAGCCCAGCACGAAGTTGTCCTGGCCGCGGCCGGTGACGAGGGCGAGCACGGCGGCACCGACGGTCGCCAGCAGTCCCCCGATCGCGGCGCTCGGCGGCGACTTCGCGATCAGGCGCGCGAGCGTGAACACCACCGCGAGCCCCACCGAGACGCCGAGGCTGAGCCACAGGTTGCCCTGCCGCGTCTCCGGGTCGATCGTGACGGTGAACAGCACGACGAACGCGAGCGACGGCAGGACGGATTCCAGGATGCCGCGCACCCCGCCCATCGCCGACCACACCGCCGCGCCGGTGCTGCCGTGCGCCGCGGGGTCGAGGCCCGCGCGCCGCGCGGCGTTGCCGAGGGCCGCCCCCACGCTGTCCGCGGCCGAGGGCGGCTGCAGGGGGACGCGCTCCGCGTCCGCGGCGGCGTCGGGGCGGGAGGACTCCTCGCTCATGCGGTGCCGGGAGTCGACGGCATCCGCAGGGGGATGAGGTCGCGCGGCGGCATGGGCGACGATCCGCGCACGACCACGATCGAACGGAAGAGGTCTTCGACCGCCGCGGCGGCCTCGACGTCGCTCGTCGCCGCTCCCCCGACCACTCCGCGCAGGAACCAGCGCGGCCCGTCGACGCCCACGAAGCGGGCGAGACGCTTTCCGGCGCCGTCGGCTCCGGCCACGACCGGCACCTCGGCGAGCAGCTCGGGACCGAGGGGACCCTCGCGCTCCTCCACGCGCCCGCCCTGCTGCTTCACCTGCTGGCGGATCTGCTCGCGCGTCTCCTCCCACAGGCCGCTCGAGCGCGGCGCGGCGAAGGGCTGCACCTGGAGGGTCGAGTCGGCGTAGTCGAGACCGACGGCCACGATGCGCTTGGTCTGCTCCTCGACCTCGAGGCGGAGGTTGAGGCCCTCGCGCGGCAGGATCTTGATCCCGCCCAGGTCGATGTAGGGGCGCACGGGGTTCGCCTCGGCCTCGTCGAAGGGGCCGGCGCTGTCGCGGTCGAGCGGGGCGCTCTTCGCGGGGGGCGCGAGCTCGGTGCCGGGCTCGTCGGCCGAGGGGCCGTCGGGTGCGGGTGTGGGCTGCGACGCGTCGGTCATCGGGTGCTCCCTTGCAGGCTCTGGTATCCGCTCGATCCGAAACCGCCTTCGCCGCGCACGCTCTCGGGGAGTTCGTCGACGGGGACGAAGCGCACGGGCGGGACGGGCATCACGATGAGCTGGGCGATGCGGTCTCCGACCGCGATGTCGTACGCCTCGTCGAGGTCGGTGTTCAGCAGGGCGACCTTGATCTCGCCGCGGTACCCGGCGTCGATCGTGCCGGGGGCGTTGACGATGGTGATGCCGTGCTTCGCGGCCAGCCCGCTGCGCGGGACCACGAAGGCGGCGTACCCCTCGGGGAGGGCGATGCGCACTCCCGTTCCCACGAGAGCGCGGCGGCCCGGCTCGAGGAGGACCGCCTCGGCGGCGGTCAGGTCGGCCCCGGCGTCGCCGGGGTGGGCGAAGACCGGGGGCTCGGATGCGACAATTGGGACGTCCACCGTTTCGGTCACCCCACGAGGGTAATGCAGAAGAGGGGGTGCGGCATCCGCACCGCAGCCGAGTACCGAGAGCGCCTGAGTCCGTCGCTGTGGGCGCTCGTCGCCGCCGCCGTGTGCGGTCCGATGGCGGCGGTCGTCTTCTCGCCGCTGGACACGACCCTGGCCCTGTTCATCGGGCTGATCGTGTCGGTGGCCATCGTGGTCGCTCTGCTGGCGCTCTCCCCCGTCGTCGAGGTGCGCGACGGTGAGCTGCGCGCCGGACGCGCGCACATCCCGGTGGAGTTCCTGGGCGTTCCCTCCGGCGTCGTCGCCGAGGAGGCCCGCACGGCCCGCGGGAGTGGTCTCGACCACCGGGCCTGGCATGTCATCCGGGGTGGGATCGACGGCATCGTCACGGTTCCCGTGACCGATCCCGACGACCCGACCCCGTCGTGGGTGGTGTCCACCCGCACGCCGGATCGCCTCGTCGCGGCGATCCAGCGCGCTCAGATCAGGCTGCGCACTCCAGGCAGATGAAGCCGGGGCCGCTCTCCTCCGCGATCTGGGAGCGGTGCTTCACGAGGAAGCAGTTCATGCAGGTGAACTCGTCCTCCTGCGGGGGCAGGACGACGACATCGAGCTCGATGTGGGAGAGGTCGGCGCCGGGCAGTTCGAAGCCCGAGGGGTTGTCGGCATCCTCGTTGTCGATCGACCCCGACGCCTTGTCGGGCACGCGCTCCTTGAGGGCCTCGATCGACTCGCTGTCGTCCTCGGTCTTGCGCGGTGCGTCGTAATCGGTTGCCATGCGTGCGGGTCTCTACTTCCGGTTTTCGTGGTGCTGTGCCCCATCGGGTGCCCGATCGGGCGGCCATAGTTTGCATGACACGTCTGCGATAAGCAAATGCTCTCGGCGGTGTTCGCGTGTCGGGCGAGACGGGAAACTCGCGGCGCGCCCCGGATATTCCCGCAACCGGGCGGCGCGCATGTCAGCATGGGCGCTGACCGCAGATCGGAGGGGTGTTTCGCATGGAACAGCTCAAAGTCATCGGAACCGAAGATGACGTCCTCGTCGTGGCGACGCAGTCCGGCGAACGCTTCGCCCTCGCGCTCGACGAGGTGCTGCGCGCCGAGGCGCGCCGCGCACGTCGCGACCGCGAAGACGACGACCGCGCCCCGCGCCCCAGCCCCCGGGAGATCCAGGCCCATATCCGCGCCGGCCTGTCGGCGCGCGAAGTGGCGACCCTCCTGAACGCACGCGTCGAGGACGTGGAGCGCTTCGAAGGACCCGTGCTCGCCGAGCGCGAGCACGTCGTCGCGCAGGCCCTCGCGGTCCCCGTGCTGCTGGGCGGCACTCTCGAACACGACGCCCCCATCACCTTCGGAGCGGCCGTGCGCGCCAAGCTGGCCGAGGCGGGCGCCTCGGCGGAGCGCTGGACCAGCTGGAAGGAGGGCTCCGGCTGGATGGTCAAGCTGGAGTTCACCGCGAACGGCATCGACCACGACGCCCGCTGGGGCTTCGAGCCGCGCCGCAGCACCCTCTCCCCCCAGAACGCCGACGCGATCCAGCTCTCGCGGCAGGGATCGCTGCCCGAGGGGCTCATCCCGCGTCTGCGCGCCCTCGACAACGTCGCGAAAGACGACTCGCGTTTCGACAGCGGGGCCTTCGGCCCGCGTCGTCTCGACATCGACGACGAGCCGGGCGTCGAGGCGACCGGTCCGGTCGCCCCGGCCGTGCAGGCCGCCGCGATCAAGCGGGCTCCCGACGCTCCCGTGACCTCGTCCGAGACGGCCGACCTGCTGGAGGCGCTCCGTCGCCGTCGCGGTCAGCGCGAGCCCCTGCCGGGCGCCGCCGAGATCGAGCCCGAGCCGCGTCCGTCCGCTCCTCCGGTGGCCCTGTTCGACGCCGTCGAACCCGGCTACCGCGACGAGAGCGTCGACGACACCGTCGAGCCCGAGCGTCCCCAGCCCGACACCGCGCGACGCGCAAAGGGGCGTCCGTCGATGCCGTCGTGGGATGAGATCGTCTTCGGGGCGCGCAGCGACGAGAGCTGACGCGCGCTCTCCCTCGTCGGGCTGGGCCCGTTCCCGCTCGAACGCATCCGGTGGCGGCATCCGTCGATCGGGGTGTCCGGCGACAGCGACCGCGCGCTGGCGTCAGGCGAAGGCGCCGAGCCGCAGCAGGGGGACGGTGCGCTCCTCGTCGGTGAGCGAGCCGTGCTGGCCGACCATGCGCTGCGGACGCTTGTCGGCTTCGCGATCGTCGTAGTAGGCGAAGCGGCCACGCGCGGCGACCACCACATCGCCGATCCGCGGGCGCACCTCGTCGTCGACAGGCCCGAACAGTCCCGCCTCGATCGCCTCGTCGCGCGTCAGCACCCACGCGTGCGCGGCCTCGTCGGTCTTCCAGCGCGCGGCCACGGCATCCGCCCGCCCCTCCTCCGCATAGAGGTGGAGCATGCGGGGCTCGCCGCCGACCAGGGCGACGCCGTCGAGCAGGGGGTCGCCGTCGCGCAGCAGCACGTGCTTGTGCGCCGGGACGTCGACCATGCCGTGGTCGGCCGTCACCAAGACACCCGTGCGCGGGCCGATCGCCTCGGACAGACGCCGCGCGGCGGCGTCGACGCGTTCGAGGGCGTCGGTCCACCGGTCGGATTCCCAGCCGTCGCGGTGCCCGGCGGTGTCGAGCTCGGGCGCGTAAAGGTACGTCAGAGACCCCGGATGCCGCGCGGCGAGGTCGGCCGCGAGGGCCACGCGTTCGTCGAGGTCGTCGGAGGGGAAGAACGACGCTCCGCGGAGGGTGGCCTCGGTGAATCCGGTTCCCGTGTAGCTCGGGCGCGAGACGACGAAGGCCTCGCGGCCGGATGCCGCGTGGGTCTCGAACAGCGGGGTGCGACGCTGCCAGGAGTGCGGGTCGAGGCCGTCGGTCTCCCACCCGTGCAACTGGTTCGGCACGCGGTCGGTGCCGGGGATGCGGGCGCGGTAGCCGACGATGCCGTGGGTGCCCGGGGCGGTGCCCGTGAGCAGGCTCGTCAGCGCTGCGGCGGTGGTCGAGGGGAACACCGTGCGGGCGAAGTCCTTGCGCCCGCCGACGGATCCCAGGAATCGCGCGTGACCGCGCCGCGCGGCGAGGTTGTGGGCGCCCAATCCGTCGACGAGGAAGACGATCGCGCTCTGAGCGGGGGCGAACCACTCCGAGGCGCCCGACAGAGCGGCGATCGACTGCTCCACCACACCGGTGAGGCTCCGGGAGCGCGGCGGGTCCGCCGGTAGGCTGAGTGACATCGGAGCAAGTCTTCCACACGGCTCCCGACCCCGTCCCGACCGGACGCCCGCCCGACCCGAGGTCGTTGATATGCCCGATTCCCGTTCCTCCTCCTCAGCCGCGACCGGCTCTTCCGTGACCGAGCGCATCGAAGACGTCGACGTCTCGACTGAGATGCAGGGGTCGTTCCTGGAGTACGCCTACTCCGTCATCTACTCGCGCGCCCTGCCCGACGCCCGCGACGGGCTCAAGCCCGTGCAGCGCCGCATCCTGTACCAGATGGCCGAGATGGGACTGCGCCCCGACCGCGGCCACGTCAAGAGCGCGCGCGTGGTGGGCGAGGTGATGGGAAAGCTCCACCCGCACGGAGACGCGCCGATCTACGACGCCCTCGTCCGCCTCGCGCAGTACTTCTCGCTGCGGGTGCCCCTCGTCGACGGCCACGGCAACTTCGGATCACTCGACGACGGCCCCGCCGCCCCGCGCTACACCGAGGCGCGCCTGGCTCCCCCGGCGCTCGCGCTCACCGAGAACCTCGACGAAGACGTCGTGGACTTCATCCCGAACTACGACGGGCAGTTCCAGCAGCCCGAGGTGCTCCCCGCCGCCTTCCCCAACCTGCTCGTCAACGGAGCGACCGGCATCGCGGTCGGCATGGCCACCAACATGGCGCCGCACAACCTGATCGAGGTGGTCGCCGCGGCGACCCACCTGCTGCAGAACCCGGATGCCACGGTCGAAGAGCTCATGGAGTTCGTCCCCGGCCCCGATCTCCCCTCGGGCGGCATCATCGTCGGCCTCGACGGCATCAAGGACGCGTACACCAACGGCCGCGGCACCTTCCGGACCCGGGCGAAGGCGTCGATCGAGTCGCTCGGCCCGCGTCGGACCGGCATCGTCATCACCGAACTGCCCTACCTCGTCGGGCCCGAGCGCGTGATCGAGAAGATCAAGGACGCGGTGCAGGCGAAGAAGCTCGCCGGCATCGCCGACGTCACCGACCTGACCGACCGCAACAACGGTCTGCGCCTGGTGATCGGCATCAAGACCGGGTTCGACCCGAAGGCGGTGCTCGAGCACCTCTACCGCCTCACCCCGCTCGAGGACTCCTTCGGCATCAACAACGTCGCCCTCGTCGACGGCCAGCCGCAGACGCTCGGACTCCGCGAGATGCTGCGCGTCTACATCGACCACCGCATCCGCGTCGTCACGCGCCGCAGCGAGTACCGTCTCGCGCGCAAGCGCGAACGCCTCCACCTCGTCGAGGGCCTTCTCATCGCGATCCTCGACATCGACGAGGTCATCCAGGTCATCCGCTCCTCCGACGACGGCGAGCAGGCGCGCACCAAGCTGCAGGAGGTGTTCGATCTCTCGCACCCGCAGGCGGAGTACATCCTCGAGCTGCGTCTTCGCCGCCTGACGAAGTTCTCCCGCATCGAGCTCGAAGCCGAGCGCGACCAGTTGAACGCCGAGATCGCGCAGCTGGTCGAGCTGCTCGGCAGCGAGACGCTGCTGCGACAGCAGGTGGCTCGAGAACTGGATGCCGCGGCCGAGGCCTACGGCACGCCCCGCCGCACGATGCTGCTCAACGGCGGTCCCGTGCAGCCCCGCTCGGCCAAGGCCGCGGCGGCCGCCGACCTGCAGATCGCCGACGCACCCTGCCGCGTCTACCTCTCGGCGACGGGACGCATGGTGCGGGCCGAGCTCGTCGCCGACGTCCCCGGCGGAGGCGTGGTCGCCCCCACGCGACGCTCGAAGCACGACGCGGTCCGCTCCGCTGTCGACACCACCACGCGCGGCGACATCGGCGCGGTCACCTCGGCCGGCCGGCTCGTGCGCTTCTCCCCCGTCGATCTGCCGTCGGTGCCCGCGAACTCCGTGCACCTGTCCGCCGGAACGAAGGTCGAGCAGTACCTCGCGCTCGCGAAGGGCGAAAGCGTCGTCGCCCTCGTGCCCCTGGCGGACGCCCCCACCATCGCCCTCGGCACCGCGCAGGGCGTCGTCAAGCGCGTCGCCGCGAGCGAGCTCGGCACGAAGGACGAGATCGAGATCATCTCCCTCCGCGACGGCGACCGGGTCGTCGGTGCAGCGCCCGCCGGCGACAACGCCGAGCTCGTCTTCGTCGCCAGCGACGCGCAGCTTCTGCGCTTCGACGCCTCCTCGGTGCGGCCGCAGGGGCGTTCCGCGGGTGGGATGGCCGGCATCCGCCTCTCCGACGGTGCGCGCGTGATCGCGTTCGCGGTCGTCGGCGCCTCGGCCTTCGACGCGGTCGTCGTCACCGTGGCCGGGTCGTCGGCGGCGCTGCCCGGAACCGACGCCGGATCGGCCAAGGTCTCGGCCTTCACCGAGTTCCCCGCGAAGGGACGTGCCACGGGCGGGGTGCGCGCGCAGCGCCTGCTCCGCGGCGAGGACGCCCTCGCGCTGGCGTGGGTGGGCACGGATCCTCGTGCGGTCGGCGCCGACGGATCGGTGCGCACGCTGCCCGAGACCGGCGCCAAGCGCGACGCCTCGGGTCAGCCCCTCGAGGCCGTGATCGGCGCGATCGGCACCGTGGTCCGCTGACCGCGGCGCCGGCCGCGGCCGCCCGTCAGACGTCGATGCGCTCGCGCGCCAAGCGGTCGCTCGAGTCGATGATGAACTCGCGGCGCGGGGCCACGTCACTGCCCATGAGCAGATCGAACACGGATGCCGCGGCCTCCATGTCCTGCACACGGACGCGCCGCAGCATGCGGCCACCGCGATCCATGGTCGTCGTCGCGAGCTGGTCGGCATCCATCTCGCCGAGGCCCTTGTAGCGCTGCACGGGCTCCTGCCAGCGCTTGTTCGAACGCTTGAGCTTGGTCAGCAGCTGGTGCAGCTCCTGCTCGCTGTACGTGTAGATCGTCTCGTTCGGCTTCGAGCCGGGGTTCATCACGATCACGCGGTGCAGGGGCGGGACGGCCGCGAACACGCGCCCCTCTTCGACGAGGGGGCGCATGTACCGGAAGAACAGCGTGAGCAGCAGGGTGCGGATGTGCGCGCCGTCGACGTCGGCGTCGCTCATCAGGATGATCTTGCCGTAGCGCGCCGCCTCGAGATCGAACGAGCGGCCGGATCCGGCGCCGATCACCTGGATGATCGAGGCGCACTCGGCGTTCGACAGCATGTCGCTGATCGAGGCCTTCTGCGTGTTGAGGATCTTGCCGCGGATCGGCAGCAGAGCCTGATACTCGCTGTTGCGCGCGAGCTTGGCGGTGCCGAGCGCCGAGTCGCCCTCGACGATGAACAGCTCGGAGTCGTTGACGTCGTTGGAACGGCAGTCCACGAGCTTGGCCGGCAACGACGACGACTCGAGGGCGTTCTTGCGGCGCTGCGTCTCTTTGTGGGTGCGCGCCGAGATGCGCGCCTTCATCTCGGAGACGATCTTCTCGAGCAGCTGCGCCGTCTGCGCCTTGTCGTCGCGTTTGGGCGATGCGAAGCGCGCCGCAAGTTCTTTCTGAACGACGGATGCCACGATCTGGCGGACGGCGGGAGTGCCGAGCACCTCTTTCGTCTGACCCTCGAACTGCGGCTCGGGCAGGCGCACGGTCAGGACGGCGGACAGCCCCGCGAGGATGTCGTCCTTCTCGATCTTGTCGTTGCCCACCTTGAGCTTGCGCGCGTTCTGATCGACCTGCGTGCGCAGGACCTTCATGAGGCCCTGCTCGAAGCCCTGCTGGTGCGTTCCGCCCTTGGGTGTGGCGATGATGTTGACGAACGAGCGCGTGGTGGTGTCGTATCCGGTCCCCCACCGCACGGCGATGTCGACCTCGCACGAGCGCTCGACCTCGGTGGGGATCATCGAGCCGCCGGGCTGCAGCACGGGAACCGTCTCGGTGAACGTGCCCGTGCCGGTGAGGCGCCAGGTGTCGGTGACGGCGGCGTCGGGGGCGAGGAAGTCCGCGAACTCCGAGATGCCGCCGTCGAAGCGATAGCTCGTCTCGATGCGCTCGTCGCCGCGGTCGTCGAGGACGACGATCTCGAGGCCCGGCACGAGGAACGCCGTCTGACGCACGCGCTGCACGAGTTCGTCGTGGCCGAAGGCGGCGTCTTTCGTGAAGATCTGGCGATCGGCCCAGTAGCGGATGCGCGTACCGGTGACGCCGCGGGCGGCCTTGCCGACGACGCGGAGTTCGCTGCTGCGCTCAAAGGGAGTGAAGGGGGCATCGGGACCGTCGCCGGCGAAGAGCCCGGGTTCGCCGCGATGGAATGACATCGCGTACGTCTTGCCGCCGCGATCGACCTCCACGTCGAGACGTTCCGAGAGGGCGTTCACGACCGAGGCGCCGACGCCGTGCAGGCCTCCGGATGCCGCGTAGGACCCGCCGCCGAACTTGCCTCCCGCGTGGAGCTTGGTGAAGACCACCTCGACGCCGGTGAGGCCGGTGCGGGGTTCGACGTCGACGGGGATGCCGCGGGCGCGGTCGCGCACCTCGACGCTGCCGTCGGCGTGCAGCACGATGTCGATGCGGGTGCCGTGGCCGCCGAGGGCCTCGTCGACGGAGTTGTCGATGATCTCCCACAGGCAGTGCATGAGACCGCGGGAGTCGGTCGACCCGATGTACATTCCCGGGCGCTTGCGCACGGCTTCGAGGCCCTCGAGGACCTGGAGGTGATGGGCGGAGTACTCGGAGGTCACGGTTTTCAGGGTAATCGGGGCCACCGACATCGACTGCCAGACACACAGCGCGGTCGGGTCACCGTACGCGCACAGCGAAATGTGATCAAGCCGCGGCATAGGGGAAACATCCGCGTGGTTATATGTGTGGACTCGCCCACGATCACCTGAGGAGGGCACCCGAGATGACCACCACGACTGCACCCGACGCGTCTGTTCTCGACCACCGCCTGACGGCGGCGGATCGCTGCGACTCCTGCGGCGCTCAGGCCTACATCGCCGCCGAGGTGAACGGCAGCGAGCTGCTGTTCTGCGCGCACCACGGCCGCAAGTACGAAGAGAAGCTCCGCAGCGTCGCCACCTCGTGGCACGACGAGACGGCGCGCCTCACCGCCGCCGACTGACGTCCCCGTCCGAACGGGCCTCGTGCCGTCTCCCCCGGGAGCCGGACCGGGGCCCGTTCCGCGTCTTCGGTGCGGATCGCTCCGCGCAGGGAAGCGCACGCCGGCGGTCGAGGGAGTCGGCGACCGCCGCCTCCTTGGCCTTCCGCTGCGGTCAGGCCGAGAGGTAGCGACGCGGCACGGTCGGCGAGACGCGCAAGGCGATCTCCTCGCCGATCGTGTCGATGAGCTCGGCGAGGTCGGTGGCGCTGTTGCGTGCTCCCCGCCCGAACACGACGACCTCGTCTCCCGGAGCCGCCTCGGGCCACGGGGCGATCGATAGCGACGCCGGGGCGATCGCCTCGACGCGGCGGGGCCCCGCCGGGGTGTCGACGTCGAACCGCCCCGCGAGCGTGCTCGGCAACCCGTGCAGGCTGCCGAGATCGAGGTGCACCCCCGCGGCATCCACCGCGGTCACCGTCGCCACGAGGGTCGCGATGGGTTCGATTCCCAGGTCGTCCTCGCCGGGACCCCCGGCGGGACGGATGCCGTACGAGAACGCTCCGACGCGCACGAGGTCCTCGCGGAACTCCCCGCGGGCGAAACCGGCGGCGCTCGCGGCGAGGTGCGAGAACCGCGGGGCGAGGCCGGCGGCGCGAGCGGCGTCGCGGCCGGCGAGGAACACCGCGCGCGCGTCGTCGTCGTCGGCATCCGATGCCTCCGAGATATGCGACCAGATGCCCTCGAGCACCCCGCGCCCCTGCGCGACGAGCTCCGCGGTACGCGCGAGCGCCTCGTCCCACCGTTCGGGGCGGATGCCGTTGCGGTGCAGTCCGGTGTCGATCTTGAGGTGAATCCGGGCGACGCTGGCGGGATCGGAGAGGCCCGCGAGATCGTCCAGCAGGGCCTCGTCGCCGATGCCGAGGTCGAGGTCGGCGGCGACGCCGGCGGCGAGGTCGTCGGCACCGCCGATGAGCCACACGAAGATGCGGGCCTCCGGACCGACCACCGCGCGCACCGCCGCGCCCGTGGCGACGTCGAACGCGCCGAACCAGCGCACGCCCTCGTCGAACGCGCGGCTGACGAGGGGCTCGAGGCCGTGGGCGTAGGCGTCGTCCTTGACCACCAGCATGTGGGCGGCGGGGGCGATCGCCGCGCGGACGCGGTGGAGGTTCCGCGAGAACGCGTCGAGGTCCACGCGGTACGTGGTCGTCACGCGATCACGCTCCTCTCGGCCCGCGACCCCACGGCCGCGACGAGCTCGGCGGCCGTGAGTCCCGTGGCATCCGTCCATTCCTCCAGCGAGGGGTGACCCTGGGCGGGATCGCCGAAGAAGACGACCTCTGCGCCGCGGGCGATCGGCGCCCCGCCGACGTCGACGACGCTGACGTCCATCGCGACGCGCCCGACGATGCGGTGGCGCCGTCCGTCGATCGACACCGTCGCGCGATTGCCGAGGGAGCGCACGACCCCCTGCGCGTAGCCGCCGGTCACCAGCGCGACGGTCGTGTCGTGCGGCGCGCGATGCGTGTAGCCGTACGACACCCCCTCGCCCCGCAGCAGCGGCTTGGTGCCCAGCGCTCGACCGCGCAGCGACATCACCGGGCGCGTGTGCGCCCCCGGGAGCCCGTACAGGATGGCCGGGTCGAGCGTCGCGGCATCCCCGCCCATCTCAGCGATCACGGATGCCACCCACTCCGCGCCGTGGCCCCAGGCGTCGGCGGCGAGGGCGTTCGGACCGGAGGCGGCGGGGGCGTGGGCGGCGTTCGCTCGCAGCGCCTCGGCGGACAGGAGCGCGACGGGGGCGACTCCCCCGGCCCCGGGCGCGCGGGCAGGGAGCGTGGAGGTCACCCCTTTAGACTAACGGGGTCCTTCGTCCCCGATCCCGGAGTGTGCATGCCTAGCCAGGGCTTCTCCCCCGTCACCCGTCTGCGCTACCTCGCCGGACGCGCCCGTCGCATCGACGTCGGATCCGTCGTCGAGCGCGCCAAGGAGGCGTCCGCCCAGCACGGCAAGGCTCTTCCGCTGGTCGTGGCCGACATGCTGTTCCAGGCGGGCGTGAAGAACGTCGGGTTCCAGGACTACATCGACTACGACTTCGCGATCCTCACCCCCGCGGAGCGCGCCACCTACATGACGCACCCGGTGTCGAACCAGATCTCGCAGAAGTACGACCACCCCGACTACCGCGGTCTGTTCCAGGACAAGGTGGAGTTCGACAAGACCTTCAGCGAGTTCCTGCGCCGCGACTGGATGGTGGTGGATGCCGACAACGCCGACGATCTGCGCGCCTTCGCCGAGCGCCTCGGCACCATCGTCACGAAGGAGCCCGTCGGCCAGGCGGGAACCGGCGTGCACCGCTACCACGCGGCCGAGGTCGAGGACTGGACGCAGTTCCACCGCGGTCTCCTCGAGCGCGGAGAGATCCTCGTCGAAGAGGTCATCCGTCAGCATGACGACCTCGCCGCCGTCTGCCCCGGCACCGTCAACACCACGCGCGTCACGGCCTTCTTCGACGGCTCGACGACACACATCCTCGCGATGGCGCAGAAGTTCGGCCGCGGAGCGGTCAGCGACCAGATGACCTTCGGCGGCTTCTACACGATGCTCGACGAGAACGGGCACGCCCTCGGCGCGGGTTACGACTCGCACGGGCACGTGCACGAGCTGCACCCCGACTCGGGCGCCCGCATCGCCGATTTCCAGCTGCCCATGATCGACGAGGTCACGGCGTTCGTCGACCGGGTCGCCCGCGTCGTCCCCCAGGTGCAGTACGTCGGGTGGGACATCGTCGTCGGTCCCGACGGTCCCGTGCTCGTCGAGGGCAACTGGGGCGCGGGCGTGTACGAGAACAAGCCGAGCGTGACCGGCATCCGCACCGGTCACAAGCCGCGCTACCAGGCCGCCATCGGGTTCTGAGCCCCGGATGCCGAGAGGCCCGTTCCCCGTGTGGGGCGGGCCTTCCGCATGTGCGGGGGTGCGGAGATCTTCCGCGGGTCCGGTGGCTTCGACGGGCTCAGCCACCTGGGCGGGAGGACCCTGAGCCTGTCGAAGGGGCCGGGGTGCGAAGGGGTCCGGTGGCTTCGAGAGGCTCAGCCACCGCGGTTCGCCGAGCGGGTGGCATCCGGAAACGCGAAAGGCCCGCCCGGAAAACGGGGCGGGCCTCTCACGTTGAGCTCTCTCAGCCGTGGCGGACGATACCGAGCGGCGTGGACTCGTGTCCCTGACCGAGCGGGTTGTCCTTGAGGATCGCGACGAGGCGCTTCTCGCCCGCCTTGTCCATCGTCGACCCGAGGATGTTGCCCCCGAGGTCGTTGATGTCGACCACGGCCACCTGCACGTCGCCGCCGAGCAGCGACTTCAGACGAGCGGCGACCTCGCGAGGACGCTCGGGGCCGAGCACGACCGCCTGGTTGTAGGGCGGGATCGTGCCCTTGGTGGGGCCGTCGATCGCGCGGGCCTTGTCGCCCGCGATGCGGTAGAAGTCGCCCTTGCGTCCGAATGCCTTGGTCACGGCCGAAACGGCCGCGGCGAACAGGATGCGGGGTGTGCCGCACTCGCGCAGCGCCATCTCCATCGTCTCGGGCATGCCGAGACCGATGCCGTAGGGCGTGCGGGTGACGTACTTCGACAGGAACAGCGCGAGCTTGCGGGGTTTGATCGAGTCCAGCTTGAACGAGCGGCCCTGCGTGATCGCCACGATCTTCTCGGTGACGAACAGCAGGTCGCCCGGCTGCACGGCATCCTTCGCGTATTCGAGGATGAAGGCGTCGAGGTCGTCGCCCGGCATGACGACCCGCGTGCGGATCGGGATGCGGGCGTACGAGGTTCCCTCGACGGTACGGGTGAGCGCCTTGCCGGCGTTGGCCTCGCCGCTCATTCGAGGTAGTCCCGGAGCGACTGCGAGCGGCTGGGGTGACGCAGCTTCGCCATGGTCTTCGACTCGATCTGGCGGATGCGCTCACGCGTGACGCCGAACGTGTCGCCGATCTGGTCGAGGGTCTTGGGCTGACCGTCGCCGAGGCCGAAGCGCATGCGGATGACGCCCGCCTCGCGCTCGCTGAGCGAGTCGAGGAGCGACTCCAGCTGGCGCTGCAGCATGGTGAAGCCCACCGCGTCGGCCGGGACGACCGCCTCGGTGTCTTCGATGAGGTCGCCGAACTCGCTGTCGCCGTCCTCGCCGAGGGGCGTGTGCAGCGAGATGGGCTCGCGGCCGTACTTCTGCACCTCGATGACCTTCTCGGGGGTCATGTCGAGTTCGCGGCTCAGCTCCTCGGGCGTGGGTTCGCGCCCGAGGTCCTGCAGCATCTGGCGCTGCACGCGCGCGAGCTTGTTGATGACCTCGACCATGTGCACCGGGATGCGGATGGTGCGCGCCTGGTCGGCCATCGCGCGGGTGATCGCCTGACGGATCCACCAGGTGGCGTAGGTCGAGAACTTGAAGCCCTTGGTGTAGTCGAACTTCTCGACGGCGCGGATCAGACCCAGGTTGCCCTCCTGGATCAGGTCGAGGAACTGCATGCCGCGACCGGTGTAGCGCTTGGCGAGCGAGACCACGAGGCGGAGGTTTGCGCCGAGCAGGTGGCTCTTCGCGCGCTGTCCGTCGCGGGCGACCCACTGCAGGTCGAGACCCAGCTGGCTGGTCTTCTCGGCGGCCGACATGTTCGAGAGCTTCTCTTCGGCGAACAGGCCCGCCTCGATGCGCATCGCGAGCTCGACCTCTTCGGCCGCGTTCAGCAGCGGGACCTTACCGATCTGCTTCAGGTAGTCCTTGACGGGGTCGGCCGTCGCGCCGGTGATCTGCGCGGAGTAGACCGGGACGTCGTCCTCATCGCTCGAGGAGATGACGATCGCGCCGGTCGGCAGGGCCTCGGCGGGCGCCGCCGGGGTCTCGTCATCATCGTCGTCGTCGGACTTCTTCGCGCCGGGCTTGGCCGCGTCGTCGGAGTCGTCCGCGTCGTCGCCGTCTTCGACGTCGATCTCGACATCGCCCTCATCGTCGACGTCCTCTTCGTCGTCGAGGTCGTCGTCCTTCTTCGCCTTGGTCTTGGCCTTGGCGGGCGTCGCCTTGGCCTTGGCCGGAGCCTTCTTGGCGGGAGCCTTCTTCGCGGTCGTCGTCGTCGACGCCGTCACGGTCTCCTCGGAGTTCTCGAGCTCGGTGTCCTTCGCACTCCGGGAGCGGGTCTTGGTTGTCGTGCCTGCCACGTTTCGCCTTTCACCGGGAACGTACGTTGCACGGCCACCGGTCGTTCTCGGACACTAGTAAGACCCTTGTCAAGTCCCGAGCCGAGGAGCAGGGCTCCTGGACCGGTTGACAACGGGTCAGGTTCTTCATTGTCTCACATCCCCGGACCGGGACTTGACGCGGACCGGGCATCTATGCGTAGACAACGTCGTGTCGGCGCTCCGCATTCCCCCACCGACGCCGAGGACCTCGCGGCGGCGCTCAGCCGAGCTTGCCGCGCCGGTCGTCGTCGCCGGGTCGCGTGGCGAGGAACCGCTCGAGCTCGGCGGCGAGTTCGTCCGCGCTGGGGAGGTCGCCCGTGTGGATGATCGGGGTCGCGTGCGTCGAGCCGGCCATGTAGGAGTCGTAGCGCTCCTCGAGGCCCTCGAGCATGCGCGTGAGTTCTTCGCTGCCCTCGACCTGTTCGGCGACCTTGGCGATGAAGTCGCGGTTCTCTTCGCGCAGCACCTCGCCCGAGAAGACGAGACCGGTCGCGACGGTGAGGCTGTCGAGCGCCGCGAGGGCGGCCGCGGGGTACTCGGTGTCGCCCAGGTAGTGCGGCACGAGCAGGGCGAAGCCGGCGACCTTGGCCCCGGCCTCGGCGAAGCGGTACTCGAGCAGGTGTCCCGCGGTGGAGGGGATTTGCGTGTGCGGACGCCACACCGAGTGCTTCTCGGCGAGATCGGGTCGCGTGCCGCTGACGGTCGTGCCGATCGGGCGCGTGTGCGGAACCGGCATGGGGATCGCGTGAACCCACGTGACGGAGGCGACCTGCAGGCCGGCCGCCAGCTCCAGAACGGTCTCGGCGAACGTCTCCCAGAGGAAGTCGGGCTCGTAGCCGGCGAGGAGCAGGAACGGGTGCCCGAGCGAGTCGTGCGCGAGCGAGAGCTCGAGCCGCGAAGGACGGTAGTCGGTGAGGTGGTCTTCCACGAAGGTGACAAGAGGGCGGCGCGCGCGGTAGTCGAGCAGCACGTCGTTGTCGAAGACGAAGACGGGATTGGGCTCGAGATCGTTGCGGAAGTACTCGACCAGGCGGGTGACGGCCCCGCCGGCGTCCGTGAAGCCGGTGAGGGCGATCACGAGCGGCAGGCCCGACGGCACGGGCGGCGCCGCGGGGGCGCGGTCGTACAGCGGGGCGGAGGAGGGCATGACTCCACTCTACGAGCGCACGCGCTCGGCCGGCCGCGGTGCGTCCCGCTGCCAGCGAACACGGGCGAACCTAGGATGGATGCCATGCCCTTCCCCTCCGTGGCGTTCACCGACGCCCCCGTACGCGAATCCGATGCCGATGCGATCCTCCTGATCGTCCCGCCCTCGACGGAGGGAGCGTCCGACCCCGCCGGCTGGGAGGGATTGGGCGCGGCCCTCGCCGCCGTCGGCTTCACCGGCGCCGCGGGCTCGTTTCAGCGCGTGCACGTACCGGGCGTCGACACGCCCGTGGCCGTGGCGGGCGCCGGGGCCGGTGCCGACGAGGCGGCGGTTCGGGATGCCGCGGGCACGGGCCTGCGCCAGCTGACCGGGTTCGCGCACGTCGCCGTGCAGTCGCTCGTCGCCGCACCCTGGCGGCCGATCGCCGAGGGCGCCGCCCTGGGCGGTTACCGGTTCGCCGACTACAAGAAAAAGTCGCCGAAGGCCCGCGCCGAGCGCGTGACGGTGTCGGCGGCCGAGGCGCCGAGCGATGCCGACGTCGCCGCGGTCGCCGCGATCTCGGGCGCCGTCGCGCTCGTCAAGGACCTCGTCACCACGCCCGCCGAGTGGCTGGGCCCCGCGGACTTCGCCGACGCGGCCGTCGCGGCCGTGGCGGACCTCCCCGTCGAGGTGGAGGTGCTCGACGAGACGGCCCTGCGCGAGGGCGGCTACGGCGGAATCCTCGGCGTCGGCCAGGGATCCGACCGCCCGCCCCGTATGGTGCGCCTGGAGTACTCGCCCGCGGACGCGGAGCGCCATGTCGCCCTCGTCGGCAAGGGCATCACTTTCGACACCGGCGGGCTGTCGCTGAAGCCGCCGGCATCCATGGTCGGCATGAAGTACGACATGTGCGGAGCCGCCACGGTGCTCGCGGTGCTCAAGGCCGCCGCCGAGATGAAGCTGCCCGTCAAGGTCAGCGCGTGGCTCTGCATCGCCGACAACATGCCCTCGGGTCGCGCGACGCGCCCCGGCGACGTGCTGCGCACCCTGGACGGCACCACGGTCGAGGTGCTGAACACCGACGCCGAGGGGCGCCTCGTCCTGGCCGACGGTCTCGCCGCGGCCAGCCGCGAGAACCCCGATCTGATCGTCGACGTCGCGACCCTCACCGGCGCGATCACCGTCGCCCTCGGAAACCGGCACACCGGTGTGATGGGCGAGGATGCCGCCGTCGCGTCGTACCTCGCAGCCGCCGGCCGCGCGGCCGAGCTGGCCTGGCAGCTGCCGCTGCCCGACCACATGGTCGACGACCTGGACTCCCCCATCGCCGACCTGCAGAACGCCAAGATCGGCGACCCCGCCGGCGGCTCGCTGTTCGCCGGACTGTTCCTGCGCCACTTCGTCGGTCGGGTGTCGGAGGACGCCGACGCGCCGCGCATCCCGTGGGTGCACCTCGACATCGCGGGAGTGGGCATGAACAAGTCCGCGCCCTTCGGATACACCGACAAGGGCGTCACCGGCGCGACCGTCCGCTCGCTCGTGGAGATGCTCGCCACGGACGGCGCGCGGTGACCGAGTACACCGCCGACGTCGTCGTGCTCGGCGGGGGGAGCGGCGGCTACGCCGCGGCCCTCCGTCTCGCCGAGCTCGGCAAAGACGTCGTCCTCGTGGAGAAGGACAAGGTCGGCGGGACGTGCCTGCACCGCGGCTGCATCCCGACCAAGGCTCTGCTGCACGCCGGAGAGGTCGCCGACGCCGCGCGCGGGGCGGCCGACATCGGCGTGGATGTGACCTTCGGCGGGATCGACCCGGCGCGCGTGCGCGCCTACCGCGAGGGGATCGTCGCCAAGAAGTTCAAGGGTCTCGAGGGTCTCATCTCGGCGCGCGGCATCCGTGTGGTCGCCGGAGAGGGGCGGCTCGAGGCAGGACCCGCCGTCCGTGTCGGCGACGACGTCTACCGCGGCACGGACGTCGTCCTCGCGACGGGCTCGTACAGCCGCAGCCTCCCGGGCCTCGAGATCGGCGGCCGCGTGCTCACGAGCGAGCAGGCACTCGATCTCGACGTCATCCCGGAGCGCGTGGTCGTGCTCGGCGGTGGCGTCATCGGCGTCGAGTTCGCGAGCGTGTGGCGCTCGTTCGGCGTCGAGGTGACGATCGTCGAGGCGCTCCCCCACCTGCTGCCGGCCGAGGACGTGTCGTCGAGCAAGGCTCTCGAGCGGGCGTTCCGCAAGAGGGGCATCGCCTTCCAGCTGGGTCGACGGTTCACCTCGCTCTCGTCGGGCGACGACACCGTGACGGTCGTCCTCGACGACGGGAGCGAGCTGACCGCCGACTACGTCCTGGTGGCCGTGGGTCGAGGACCCGCGACCGCCGGTCTCGGGTACGAGGAAGCCGGGGTCGTGCTGGAGCGCGGCTTCGTGCAGACCGACGCGCGGCTGCGCACCACTGCGGCGCACGTCTGGGCCGTCGGCGACATCGTGCCGGGGCTGCAGCTCGCTCACCGGGGATTCCAGCAGGGCATCTTCGTAGCCGAGGAGATCGCGGGGCTCTCCCCCGTCCTCGTCCCCGACGTCGATGTTCCGCGGGTGGCCTACTCGCACCCCGAGGTGGCCTCGGTGGGGCTCACCGAGGCGCAGGCGCAGGATCGTTACGGATCCGAGGCCGTTCGCGCGTACGAGTACAACCTGGCCGGAAACGGCCGCAGCGAGATCATCGGCACCTCGGGCATCGTGAAGATCGTCCGCCGTGTCGACGGCCCCGTCGTCGGTGCGCACCTGGTGGGCGACCGGGTCGGGGAGCTGATCTCCGAGGCGCAGCTGGCCGTCGGCTGGGAGGCGCATCCCGAAGACATCGCGCCGTTCGTCCACGCGCACCCCACTCAGAGCGAGGCGCTCGGCGAGGCCTTCCTGGCTCTCGCGGGCAAGCCGCTGCACGCACTCTGACCGACAACCGGTCACTAAGCTAGATACCGCATCCGGTACGAAGGAGACATATCCATGAGCACATCCGTCGTCCTCCCCGCTCTCGGCGAGAGCGTCACCGAGGGAACGGTCACCCGCTGGCTCAAGCAGGTCGGGGACACCGTCCAGGAGGATGAGGGGCTGTTGGAGATCTCGACCGACAAGGTCGACACCGAGATCCCTTCGCCCGTCTCGGGCGTGATCGAAGAGATCCTCGTCCAGGAAGACGAGACCGTCGAGGTCGGCGCCGTCCTCGCCAAGATCGGCGACGGTTCGGGCGCGTCCTCCAGCGACGACGCCCCGCAGGCCGCTCCCGCCGCGGCGGAATCCGCGCCGGCCGAAGAGCCGGCTCCCGCCGCCTCCGCCCCCGCCGAGCAGGCCGCTCCGGCCGAGCAGTCGGCTCCGGCCGCCTCCGGCGACGCCACCGAGGTGACCCTCCCCGAGCTGGGCGAGAGCGTCACCGAGGGCACCGTGACCCGCTGGCTCAAGGCCGTCGGAGACGACGTGGCCGTCGATGAGCCCCTGCTGGAGATCTCGACCGACAAGGTCGACACCGAGATCCCCTCGCCGGTCGCCGGCACCCTGCAGGAGATCCTCGTGCAGGAGGACGAGACCGTGAACGTCGGTGCCGCCCTCGCGCGCATCGGAAGCGGCGCCCCCGCCGCGGCGAAGGAGGAGGCGCCCGCCGCCCCGGCCGCCGAAGAGAAGCCGGTCGAGCAGCCCGCCCCCGCCGCGGAGCAGAAGCCGGCCGAGCAGGAGAAGCCGGCGGAGCAGCCCGCCCCCGCCGCGCAGCCCGCCCCCGCCGCCGAGAAGCCGGCGGAGCAGGCCCCCGCCGCGTCGTCGAACGACGACGTCACCTACGTCACCCCCCTCGTGCGTCGTCTCGCGCAGCAGCAGGGCGTCGACCTGAAGTCCGTCAAGGGCAGCGGCGTCGGCGGTCGCATCCGCAAGGAAGACGTGCTGAAGGCCGCCGAAGCGGCAGCGTCGGCTCCGGCCGCGTCCGCCACCCCGGCTCCGGCCGCCGCGGCGTCCGCGCCGGTGGAGGTCTCGCCGCTGCGCGGAACGACCCAGAAGATGTCTCGCCTGCGCAAGGTCATCGCCGAGCGCGCCGTGGCGTCGATGCAGGCGACCGCTCAGCTCACCACCGTCGTCGAGGTCGACGTGACCAAGGTCGCAGCGCTGCGCGACCGCTTCAAGGGTGAGTTCCAGCAGAAGACGGGCGACAAGCTGTCGTTCCTCCCCTTCTTCGCGATCGCGGCCATCGAGGCGCTGAAGACCTACCCGATCATCAACTCCACGGTGGAGGGCGACGAGATCGTCTACCCCGCTCACGAGAACGTGGCGATCGCCGTCGACACCGAGCGCGGCCTGCTCACGCCGGTCGTCAAGGACGCGGGTGAGAAGAACATCGCCCAGCTCGCCCGTGAGATCGCCGATCTCGCGGCGCGCACGCGCGACAACAAGCTCAAGCCCGACGAGCTCGCGGGCGGCACGTTCACGCTGACCAACACCGGTTCGCGCGGCGCGCTGTTCGACACGCCCATCGTGTTCCTGCCCCAGTCGGCGATTCTCGGCCTCGGTGCCGTGGTGAAGAAGCCGGGTGTCGTCACGGTCGATGGGAAGGATGCCATCTCGGTGCGCTCCTACGTCTACCTGGCCCTGTCGTACGACCACCGCATCATCGACGGCGCCGACGCCGCGCGCTTCCTCGGTGCGGTCAAGGCTCGCCTCGAGGCGGCGCAGTTCGAGGGCGATCTCGGCATCTGACTCCGCTGAGCACCGGCTCATGATGGCTGGTCCGCGACCGTTTCAACGGCGCGGACCAGCCATCTGTCGTTGAAGCGGACGAGGGTGACGTACTGCGCCCGGGTCGCGTCGGCGACGCGCACGACGATGACGCCGCCGAAGTTCTCGAGCAGAGAGATGTCCGCGTGCTCCGCGTCGGGCAGGAGCGATTCGCGGCGGAACGTCGAGGGTTCTTCGAGAGCGCCGCGGCACGCGAGGTCGCTTCCGCACCGGGAGATCTGCGCGAACAGGGTCCGCGCGACGTCGGTCGCATCGTCGGACAGAGGAACGCGTTCGTCGACCGGCCACGACGACGTCGCCGACGGGTGTGGAACGACCGATGTCGTCGCGGAGGCCGTCGCGGTGGGGGCGGACGAGGGCGCGGATCCTCGATCACCGGGGAGGAGCACCACCGCCGCGACGACGAGGGCGACGGCCAGAGCGCCGCCGATGACCGCCGCGCGGATCCGCGACGAGGCGAGCCAGCCCTCGCGCAGCCTCGAGAGGCTCCGCCGCACGTCGTCGAGGAGGCTCGTGTCGAGCGCGTCGAACACGCCCCCGGCGAGGGGCGCGGGGGTGACGACGGGCGGTTCGACCGTCGCCCTCGGTGTCAGCGGCCCCAGGACGAGGGGTTCGGGGTCCGCGTGCGCGAAGAGGCGCCTCTCCATGGCCTCCCATTCGCGAGGGGAACGAGTCGCCACCGCCTCTCCGGCGCGCGCCACGAGGTCCCGCGTGGTCCGGTCGGGGGCGAGGGCGGCGAGTCGATCGAGGCCGTCGGCCGTCGTCGACACGACGTCGGGCGCGCCCGCGTCGGACACGACCACCGGTCGTCCGTGCGCCGTGAGCCACCAGGTGGCTCCCTCATCGGTCCTGTGCGCGGATCGGCATCCGCGCAGGAGGCCGATGGTGGCGGTGACGACCTCGCCCGCGGTCAGCGCGGTAGCGCTGGTGCCTCGCCGCTGCAGGTAGGCGGTGAACGGTTCGACGGGGAGGGAGGGGGTCGCGGCGGTCATCCCCCGATCGTCGGTGAGTTCGCGACGGCGCGTGGCGGCACGGCGGCGGAATGGGGATGACGGCCGCGGTCCCCCGCCTGGGGAGGAACGGTGCGCGGCGAAGATAGAATCGTTCACATGGCCGCTCGCACCACCACGCCCGAGAAGCGTCCGGGCTTCTTCTCGCAGCTCCGAACGCTCTACACCTTCACGCAGAAGGAGTACCGCTGGCTGCCCTTCCTGCTCGCGGGCATCGTCCTGGTGGGCATCGCCGTCGGCGTGCTCATCGGCTTCCTGATCCCGCCGCTGGCGGTGTGGAGCGTCATCCTGTGGGGCGTCACGGGTCTGCTCGCCGGCATCCTGGCCGCGATGATCACCATGACGCGGCTGTCCACCACGGCGATGTACAAGAAGATCGACGGCATGCCCGGCGCGACCGGTCACGTGCTGTCGTCGTCGCTCGGCCGCAACTGGCAGGCCTCCGAGACCCCGGTCGGCGTCAACCCCCGCACCCAGGAAGCCCTCTACCGTGCGATCGGCCGTGGCGGCGTCGTGCTGATCGGCGAGGGCAATCGCAACCGCCTCACGCGGCTGGTCGGCGAGGAGCGCTCGCGCGTCCTGCGCGTCGCGGCCGGTGTGCCCGTCACGGTGCTCTACGTCGGACACGGCGACGACGAGGTGCCCATCGCCAAGCTCGCCTCGACCATCAAGGCCCTGCCCAAGAAGGTCGACCGCGCCACCATGGCGGCGGTCATCAAGCGGGTCTCGTCGGTCTCCCAGGGGCTGTCGTCGCTGCCCATCCCGAAGGGCGTCGACCCCACCAAGATGCGCGCACCGCGCCCCCGTTGACCTCGTGAAAAGGCCCCCGCTCAGCGGGGGCCTTTCTCGTCGTTCCCGGGACCCCGGGGGATGGACGCTCAGCTGCGGACGAGCACCGTTCCGACGGCCTTGTCGTGCAGGCCTCGCTGGTCGGCGTCCCACACGACGGCGGGGATGATGAGGGCCAGTAGCACGGTGCGCACGATGGGCCGCCAGAATCCGACCCAGCCTCCGGATGCCAATTCGAGACGCATCCCCAGGAGTCGGTGCCCCGGGCTGCCGCCCAGCAGCGGGATGAAGAGGATCTGCACCGCGAAGAAGATGAGGTTCGTCGCGATGGGGTTGGCGAACGGGACGCCGGTGACCGGATCGGGGCTGGAGAAGAACGCGAAGCCGATCAGGCCGGCGCTGGCGACGTCGATCAGCAGCGCCGCGATGCGGCGGCCGGGACGGGCGATCGAGCCGCGACCCTCGCGGGGAAGGCCGAGCCGCTGGCCCGGGTAGTCGTTCTCGGCGGGGACGGTCACGGCATCCAGCGTAATCGGGTCGGCGTAACATCCCGGAAACATGCGAGATATGACCGGGACACCGGTTCTGGGTAGGGTCGAGGAGGCTGGCCGAGGCCGGCATGATCCCGAATGTTCTACCTCTGGAGTCTTCATGTTCAAAGATTCGTCCGAGGTGCTGAAGTTCATCCAGGACGAGGACGTCAAGTTCCTCGACATCCGTTTCACGGATCTTCCTGGTGTGCAGCAGCACTTCAACATCCCCGCCTCGACCGTCGACGAGGAGTTCTTCACCGTCGGACAGCTGTTCGACGGCTCGTCGATCCGCGGGTTCGCGAACATCCACGAGTCGGACATGCAGCTGATCCCCGACGTCACCACGGCGTACGTCGACCAGTTCCGCGAGGCCAAGACCCTCGTCATGATCTTCGACATCTACAACCCGCGCAACGGTGAGATCTACGGCAAGGACCCGCGCCAGGTCGCCAAGAAGGCTGAGAAGTACCTCGCCTCCACCGGCATCGCCGACACCGCGTTCTTCGCGCCCGAGGCCGAGTTCTACATCTTCGACGACGTGCGTTACGAAGTGAAGCAGAACTCGAGCTTCTACTCGGTCGACTCCGAAGAGGGCGCGTGGAACACGGGCCGTGAAGAAGAGGGCGGCAACCTCGCCAACAAGACCCCCTACAAGGGCGGCTACTTCCCCGTCTCCCCCGTCGACAAGACGGCGGACCTCCGCGACGACATCACCCTCAAGCTGATCGAGGCGGGCTTCGCGCTCGAGCGCTCGCACCACGAGGTCGGTACCGGTGGTCAGCAGGAGATCAACTACCGCTTCGACACGATGCTGCACGCGGCCGACGACATCCTGAAGTTCAAGTACATCGTCAAGAACACCTGCGAGCAGTGGGGCAAGGTCGCGACCTTCATGCCGAAGCCGCTCTTCGGTGACAACGGCTCGGGCATGCACACGCACCAGTCGCTGTGGAACGACGGCAAGCCGCTGTTCTACGACGAGACCGGCTACGGCGGGCTCTCCGACATCGCCCGCTGGTACATCGGCGGTCTGCTGGCGCACGCTCCCGCGGTGCTCGCCTTCACCAACCCGACCCTCAACAGCTACCACCGCCTGGTGAAGGGCTTCGAGGCTCCGGTCAACCTGGTGTACTCGGCCGGTAACCGCTCTGCGGCCATCCGCATCCCGATCACGGGGTCGAACCCCAAGGCCAAGCGCATCGAGTTCCGCGCGCCCGACGCCTCGGGCAACCCGTACCTCGCGTTCGCGGCCCAGCTGATGGCCGGCATCGACGGCATCAAGAACCGCATCGAGCCGCACGAGCCCGTCGACAAGGACCTCTACGAGCTCCCCGCCGAAGAGGCCAAGAACATCCCGCAGGTTCCGAACTCGCTGCTCGACTCGCTCGAGGCCCTGCGCGCCGACCACGAGTTCCTGCTCGCCGGTGGCGTCTTCACGCAGGAGCTCATCGACACCTGGATCGAGTACAAGATCGAGAACGAGATCCAGCCGATCGCTCAGCGTCCGCACCCCTTCGAGTACGAGCTGTACTTCGGGGTCTGATCGCCCGATCATCACGACGACGCCCGTCCCCGCCGTTTCGCGGGGGCGGGCGCCGTCGTTTTGCGTGCGGATGCCACGGTCGTGGCATCCTGAGGGGCGACGCTCAGTCGGTGCGCCCCGCGCGCTTCTGCTCCTGGAACACTCGGATCGCCTCGTAGCGTTCGGCCGAACGCGCCTGTCGCTTCGCGGCCTCGACCTCGCGCACCTTCGGTTGCGCGCTGGTCACGAGATCGTCGAGCAGATGGCGCACGGATGCCGTGATCTCGGCGACGGCGCGATCGAAGACGTCCTGGTTGGCGCGCGACGGCGTGGTGGTGCCCACGATCTTGCGGACGAACTGCAGCGCGGCGTCGTGGCACTCGGCATCCGTCGCCGGGGGTGCGAAGTTGTGCAGGGGGACGATGTTGCGGCACATGCCCGACAGGGTAGGCCCCCGGCGTCAGTCGCGCGAGGTCACCGTGCGCGGCGAGCGGGGATCTCCGACCACCGGCGGACGAGACGGCCCGCCAGGCCGGCGCCGTAGACGACGAACAGCACGGCCAGCGGGCCCCCGATTGCGACGACGACGACCGCGGGCATGCGGCGGCGACCGGATCCCAGGGTGTCGGTCCACTGCAGGTCTCCCGCGGCGATCTGCGCGAGGGCGGAGAGGGCGAACGCGGCGATCACGGCGCCCATCACCAGGATCGTGAGCACCGCCAGGATCGCCCGGGCGCGCCCGAGGCGCTGCAGGCTCGCGTCGAGCTGTCGCGTCCACCGCTCGGTGACGTTCTTCACAGCGCGGGGATCTCGACGAGGCGGAACCCATCGGTCTCGGTCAACGGTCGGACGTGCACTCCCCCATCGAAACACGTCGCGTCGACTCGGCGCGCCGAGGCGTCCTTCGAGCCAGCCGGCTTCCCGGCATCCGCACAGGCGCACCTCCGCTGCGATGTCGGTGGGGCGCGCGAGGATGGAGGCATGCCGGAGTCCCCTTACGCCTCGCGACCGTGGTCGACGTCGTACGCCGAGGGCGTGCCGTTCGAGATCGACGCCCCCTCGCAGACGCTGCCCGAGATGCTCGCCGCCTCCGTCGCGCGGTTCGGCAAGAAGACCGCGCTCGAGTTCTTCGGCGCAGCCACCACCTACCGCGAGCTCGGCGAGCAGGTCGCGCGGGCGGCGGAGGGGCTGCGCCGCCTCGGGGTCCGCGCCGGCGACCGGGTGGCGCTGGTCCTGCCCAACTCGCCGCAGCACGTGGTCGGCTTCTACGCGGCACTGCGACTCGGGGCCATCGTCATCGAGCACAATCCGCTCTACACGCCGCGAGAGCTGCGTCACCAGTTCGAAGACCACGGTGCGCGGTTCGCCATCGTGTGGGACAAGCTGGCCGACACGGTCGCCGAGTTCCCCTCCGACCTCGCTCTCGAGCACATCGTGAGCGTCGACATCACCGCCGCCCTGCCCCTCGCCCAGCGTCTCGCCCTCCGCCTGCCCGTCGCGAAGGCACGAGCGGCGCGCGCTCAGCTGACCGCCCGCCCCGCGTCGCGGCGTCCCATCGCGTGGAAGACGCTGCTCACCCACGGCTCGCTCTCGCGCAAGCACGCGGGGCCCGTGCTCGACGACATCGCACTGCTGCAGTACACCAGCGGCACGACCGGAAGCCCGAAGGGGGCCGTGCTCACCCACGCCAACCTGCGCGCCAATGCGATGCAGGGGCGCGCCTGGGTCCCGGGGTTGCGCGACGGCGAAGAGACCTTCTACGGGGTGCTGCCCCTCTTCCACGCCTACGGCCTCACGCTGTGCCTCACCTTCGCGATGAGCATCGGCGCGAAGCTCGTGCTCTTCCCGAAGTACGACCTCGACCTGGTCGTCGCGGCCTCGAAGAAGAGCCCGCCCACCTTCCTTCCCGCCGTGCCGCCCATCTACGACCAGCTCGCCCGCGCGGCCGCGCGCGGAACGATCGATCTGAAGAGCGTGCGCTTCGCGATCTCGGGGGCGATGAGCCTGCCCGTCGCCACCGTCGACCGCTGGGAGGCGGCCACCGGAGGTCTGCTCGTCGAGGGCTACGGCATGACCGAGTCGTCGCCGGTGGCCCTGGGCAATCCGATCGGTCCCTCACGGCGCCCCGGCACGGTGGGTGTGCCGTTCCCCAGCACCGAGATCCGGGTGGTCGACCCCGACGATCCGCGCGTCGACCTCCCCCTGGGCGAACCCGGCGAGCTGCTCCTGCGCGGTCCGCAGGTGTTCCAGGGCTACTGGAACCGCCCCTCCGACACGGCGGCGACGCTGCTCGCCGGCGGGTGGCTGCGCACGGGAGACATCGCCTCGGTCTCCCCCGACGGGTTCGTGACGATCGTCGACCGCTTGAAGGAGATCATCATCACGGGCGGGTTCAACGTCTCGCCCAGCGAGGTCGAAGACGTGCTCACCTCCCACCCCGACATCGCCGGTGCGGCGGTGGTCGCCCTGCCGAAGTCGAGCGGCGGCGAAGACGTCGCGGCCGCGATCGTGCTGCGCGAGGGCGTGCAGGTCGAACCCGAGGCGATCCGCGACTTCTGCAAGCAGCGGCTCGCGGCGTACAAGGTCCCCCGCCGCGTGGTCGTCGTCGACGACCTCCCGCGCTCGCTCATCGGCAAGGTGCAGCGGCGCGAGGTGCGCGAGCGTCTGATGTCCTGAGGAGGCCGGAGGCGAGGACGCCGCACGGCCCGGCCGGTACGGCATCCTCGGGGCCCGAGCACCTCGGGCGCTGAGAACACCGGCGACGATCGGGACCGGGCCGCGTGGCATCCATCGAGGGACGGATGCCACGCGGCTCAGCCGTAGAACAGCTTGTCGAACACGCGGCGGGCTCGCCGGGTCGCGCCGAGGTAGTCCTCCTCGACCTGCGTGGCCGACCGGGGAGGGTATTCGAGGATGCGGCCGATGCCGTCGAGCCGCCCGCGGTCCACGGGGAGGATGTCGCTCGTCTGACCCGACAGCAGCGTGTTGGCCGAGCGCAGGCGGCTGGCCAGGTGCCACGCGGCCGCGAGCTTCTCGCTCGCGTCGACGTCGACGAGACCCGCGCGCGTCGCGGCCTCGAGCGCGCCCAGCGTCGACGTCGTGCGCATCTCGGGCACCGTGCGCGCGTGCTGCAGCTGCAGCAGTTGCACGAGCCACTCGACGTCGCTGAGCGACCCCGGCCCGAGCTTGAGGTGACGTGCGGGGTCGGCGCCCTGCGGCAGCCTCTCGTTCTCGACGCGCGCCTTGATGCGGCGGATCTCGCGCAGCCCGTTCTGATCGGCGGAGACCGGGTACCGCACCTCGTCGGCGAGTTCGAGGAACGACCGGATGAGCTTGACGCTGCCCGCGACCCCCCGGGCGCGCAGCAGCGCCTGCGCCTCCCACGACAGCGACCACCGGCGGTAGTACTCGGCGTAGGCCTCGATCGAACGCGCCAGCGGACCGCTGCGTCCCTCGGGTCGCAGTTCGGCGTCGAGGTCGAGCGGCAGGCGGTGATCCTCGGACTGCTCGCGTAGGCCGGCCACGAGCTTGAGCGCCAGCTGGCTCGCGCGCTGCGGGTCGACGCCGTTCGCTCGGTAGACGTACATCACATCGGCATCCGACCCGAATCCGAGCTCGCGGCCGCCGAAGCGTCCCATGGCGATGACCGCGAAGTCGAGATCGTCGTCTTCGGGAGGCACCACGACCCGGCGTACCGCGCGCAGCGTGGCCTGGATCGTCACCTCGGTGATCGTGGTGAGGGCGTCGGAGAGCTCCTCGAGCGACACGGTGCCCAGCACGGCGGCCATGGCGACCCGCAGCATCTCGCGTCGCCGCAGCGCCCGCACGGACCGCATCGCGTCGTCGATGTTCTGCCACCGGGTCTGGATCGCCCGCGCTTCGTCTTCGAGCGCCTTGCCGGAGCGCGGACGCAGGAGGGCGTCGTCGTCGAGCCACGCGACCGACTCGGGGATCCACTCCATCAGCTCGCCGATGTAGCGCGAACCCGACAGCACGCGCGTGAGGCTCTCGGCGGCACCGGCGGAGTCGCGCAGCATCCGCAGGAACCACGGCGTGTTGCCGAGCCGCTCGCTGATACGGCGGAACACGAGCAGCCCGTAATCGGGGTCGACGCCGTCGGCGAACCACCGGATCATGATCGGCATGAGGTGCCGCTGGATCGTCGCTTTGCGGCTCAGACCGCTCGTGAGCGCGGCGATGTGGCGCAGGGCGCCGGCGGGGTCGCGGAATCCGATCGCGGCCAGTCGATCGCGCGCCTGCTCGGTCGACAGCGTCCGCTCCCCCTCGGGGAGGGCGGCGACCGCCGAGAGCAGCGGGCGGTAGAACAGGCGCACATGGATGTCGCGGACCTCGCGCTTGATGCCCTCCCAGACGGCCTGGATCCCGGATGCCGAGTCGGCGAGCCGCGTCGCCCGCGCGAGCACGCGCAGGTCGTCGTCCTTCTCGGGCAGCAGGGCCGTGCGACGGAGCCCCCGCAGTTGCAGGCGGTGCTCGAGCAGGCGCAGCTGACGGTAGTTGCGGGCGAACGCCTCGGCCTCGCTCCGGCCGATATAGCCCTCCGCGACGAGCGCGTCGAGAGCTTCGAGCGTCCCCCGCTGGCGGATGCGTTCGTCGGTCAGCCCGTGCACGAGCTGCAGCAGCTGCACGGTGAACTCGACGTCGCGGATGCCGCCGGGGCCGAGCTTGAGCTGACGGTTGACCTCCGCGGCGGGGATGTGGTCGGTCACCCGCTCGCGCATGCGCTGGACGCCCTCGACGAAGTTCTCGCGCGCCGCGCTGTGCCAGACGAGCGGCTGCACCGCGGCGACGTACTCGGCGCCGAGGGTCGTGTCGCCCGCGATCGCGCGCGCTTTGAGCAGCGCCTGGAACTCCCAGCTCTTCGCCCACCGCGCGTAGTACTGCTGGTGCGAGGCGAGGCTGCGCACGAGGGCCCCCTGCTTGCCCTCGGGGCGCAGGTTGGGGTCGACCTCCCAGAGGGGCGGCTCGATCTCGGCGCCCGAGATGCCGCGCATCGTCTGCACGGCCAGCCGCGTGCCGATGTCGATCGCGCGCGCCTCCGACACCACGTCTTCGTCGGCGGAGCCCCCCACGAAGATCACGTCGACGTCGCTGACGTAGTTGAGCTCGCGCGCGCCGGTCTTGCCCATCGCGATGATCGAGAAGCGCGTTGCCGCGACCTGCTCGCGGGGGAAGCACCCGGGCCCCGACCCCGCGACGCGCGCCCGCGCGACGCTGAGCGAGGCCTCGAGGGCCGCTCCCGCGAGGTCGGCGAGCGACGAGGAGACCACGTCGATGGCGGCCGCCGGGTCGTCCTGGCCGAGGTCGTACGCCGCGATGCGGGCGAGCAGTCGCCGGTACCGCACCCGCAGGGCTACCCAGGCGGCATCCGTCGCGTCGGCCGCGAAGCCGTCGTCGTCTCCCACGGATGCCAACAGCTCCGCGCGCATGGTCGGCTCGTCGGGCAGGGTCAGACCCGCACCCGACAGGTGCACGAGCTCGTCGGGATGCCGGAGGTAGAACTCCGCGAAGCCGTTGGAGGCCCCGACGATGTCCCACAGCGCGCGCCAGGCTCCCGCGTCCGCGGCGGTCCGGCGGACGGCGTCGGCATCCCGACGCGCGACCTGCAGGACCGCCCGGAGCGCGCGATCGGGATCGGCCACGCGCTGCGCGAGCTGCATGGCATCCGCCCGGTCGACGCCGACCGACTCCTCGAGCTCACCGAGCAGGATGTCTGCTTCGGTGAGCTGCGAGAAGCCGGTGCGGGCGAGGGCGGTGAGCGCGGTGGAACGGTCGCCCGAGGTCATCGTTCGCTCGTCAGAGCGCTTCGAGGTTGCTCGCGAGCTCGAACGGCGTCACCTGCGCGCGATACTGCTGCCACTCGCGGCGCTTGTTGAGCAGCACGTACTTGAAGACGGTCTCGCCCAGCGTCTCGGCGACGAGCTCGGATTCCTCGAGGTACTCGAGGGCGTGGTCGAGGCTCGCGGGCAGCGGCGCGTACCCCAGCGCGCGGCGCTCGGCGTCGCTGAGCGACCAGACGTTGTCTTCGGCCTCGGCGGGGAGCTCGTACTCCTCCTCGATGCCCTTGAGGCCGGCCGCGAGCATGAGCGCGTACGACAGGTACGGGTTCGCCGCGGAGTCGAGGGCGCGGTACTCGACGCGCGTCGACTGGCCCTTGTTCGGCTTGTACAACGGCACGCGCACGAGGGCCGAGCGGTTGTTGTGGCCCCAGCAGATGAAGCTCGGGGCCTCGTCGCCGCCCCACAGGCGCTTGTACGAGTTGACGAACTGGTTCGTGACGGCCGAGATCTCGTTCGCGTGGCGCAGGAGGCCCGCGATGAAGTGCCGGCCCACCTTCGACAGCTGGTACTGCGCGCCCTCTTCGTAGAACGCGTTCATGTCGCCCTCGAACAGCGAGAGGTGCGTGTGCATGCCGCTGCCGGGCTGTCCGCTGATGGGCTTGGGCATGAAGGTGGCGTACACGCCCTGCTCGATCGCGACCTCCTTCACCACGGTGCGGAAGGTCATGATGTTGTCGGCCGTGGTCAGGGCGTCGGCGTACCGCAGGTCGATCTCGTTCTGCCCCGGTCCGCCCTCGTGGTGGCTGAACTCCACCGAGATGCCGAGGTCTTCGAGCATGCGCACCGAGCGCCGACGGAAGTCGTGCGCGGTGCCGCCGGGGACGTTGTCGAAGTAGCCCGCCGAGTCGACCGGCTGCGGCTTGCCGTCGGGGCCGAGCTGCGACGACTTCAGCAGGTAGAACTCGATCTCGGGGTGCGTGTAGAACGTGAACCCGGCGTCGGCGGCCTTGGCCAGGGTGCGCTTGAGCACGTGACGGGGGTCGGCGACGGCCGGCTGCCCGTCGGGCGTCGTGATGTCGCAGAACATGCGCGCCGTGGGGTCGATCTCTCCGCGCCACGGCAGGATCTGGAACGTCGTGGGGTCGGGGTGGGCGAGGAGGTCGGACTCGTAGGAGCGGGTCAGGCCCTCGATCGCCGATCCGTCGAAGCCGAGGCCCTCGGTGAAGGCCCCCTCCACCTCGGCCGGCGCGATCGCCACCGACTTGAGCGTGCCGACCACGTCGGTGAACCACAGGCGGACGAACTTGACGCCGCGCTCCTCGATCGTGCGCAGGACGAAATCGCGCTGCTTGTCCATCGTCATCCTTCGTTTCGGGGGCAGTCGGTGGGTCGGGCCCGACTCTCAGTCGTCCTGGGCCTCTTCGTCGGCCCACTGCTTGGCGCGCTGCTTGAGCAGCTGCGGAGCCGCGGCGGCCTCTTCGGCGGTGTCGAACGGGCCGGCGCGGTCGATCGCGGGCGACTCGTACCCCTTCTCGACCTGTCCGGTCTCGAGGTTGTACCAGTACTTCTCATTCTCGTCGCTCACGATGGCTCCTCCCGTGCGTTCGCGAATCGGCGCGGAACCGCCGGTGCTCTCCTGATCCTACTGATGCCGACCCCGCGCCTGGATAGGCTGAGGGGTATGGCAACGAATGCGTCTCGTGCGGTCGGAGTGGACATCGGCGGAACCGGCATCAAGGCCGGAATCGTCGATCTGGATGCCGGGGAGCTCATCAGCGACCGGGTGAAGGTCGCCACTCCGGAGGGCGCGGAACCCGCCGACGTGCTCGCCGCGGTGAAGCAGGTGCTCGAGACGCTCGAGGCCCCTGCCGATCTGCCGCTCGGCGTCGCGTTCCCCGCGATCGTCAAGGGCGGGCGCACGCTGTCGGCGGCGAATGTGTCGAAGTCGTGGATCGGCTTCGAGGCCGAGAAGTTCTTCGAGCAGGGCCTGTCGCGCGACATCCACTTCGCCAACGACGCCGACGTGGCCGGTATCGCCGAGGTGCGCTACGGCGCCGCGAAGGGGATCGAGGGTCTCGTGATCCTCACCACCCTGGGCACCGGCATCGGTTCGGCCATGATCTACGACGGCGTCCTCGTCCCGAACAGCGAGCTGGGGCATCTGCAGCGCGCCGGACATAAAAAGGATGCCGAGCACTTCGCCGCCTACTCCGCGCTCGAGCGCGAAGAGCTGTCGTGGGAGAAGTGGGCGAAGCGGCTGCAGTGGTACTACGACTACGTCGAGTTCCTCTTCAGCCCCGACCTCATCGTCGTCGGCGGCGGGGTGTCGAAGCACTCCGAGCACTTCCTGCCCCTGCTGAACCTGCGCGCGCCGATCCTCCCCGCGAAGCACCGCAACAACGCCGGCATCATCGGTGCGGCCTCGCTCGCGGTGCCGGTTCCCGAGGCGCTGCCCGCCGTCAAGTGAGGCGCGGGGCGGGCGGCATCCTGCTGCTCTTCGCGGGTGCCGTCGCCACGCTGACCGCCTGTTCGCCGGCCGCGGCGGCCGCGCCGCCCGCGACGGGATACATCGTGAGCGAGCGGGGGTGGTGGAGCGACGCCGACTCCGACGAGGTCGAGACGGCGCGACCGCACGTCGCGGTCGATACGGCGCCGGCCGAATTCGTGGCTGCCGTCCGCGCGGGGCTCCCGGAGGACAGTCCCGTGCAGGCGTTGCCGGATGAGGCGCTCGAGGAAGTCGGGCAGGACTTCTGCTTCCTCGCCATCGAGGTCGACGACAGGCCGTCCCTTCCCGAGGTCGTCGCGGGTGTCTCGCTCTCGCCCGGCGACGACCGGGTGATCGCCGACGCGGCGCGGAGCGTGCTGTGCCCGAGCGACGACTGATGCGGGTGACCGCGCGCCGGGCGCTGGCGGCCCTCCTCGTCGTCGGGGCGATCGTGTCGATCTCGCTCGAGTACGCGGAGGCGGCGGCCGTTCCCCGGTTCTCCCTCGCCACGGTGCCGCCCGATCCGGGTGGCTTCCTGGCTGAGGTGCGCGCCGGTGCCCCGCGCGGGGGTGTCGTCGCGGTCTCCCGGGACGACGCGGTGCTCTCCGCGGGGTGGAGGTACTGCTCTGCTCACGCGCAGATGCAGCCCGGATCGTCGGCGGTCATCGCGGTCGGGAAGCGACAGCTCACGGACGGCGCGGAGATCGGGATCGTCGCGCGGGCCGCCCTCGCGTCCCTGTGCCCCTGACCCCTCACGCCGCCGCGTCGCGCACGCTCACCGCGTTGCGCCACACCACCGGCGCCCAGTGACCGCCCTCGCAGGGCACCTCCAGCATGACCACGCGGTCGTTACCGCCGGTCGCCCAGGCCGGCTCGCGCGTCGCGGCGCGATTGGGCCACGTCACCCAAGCCCATACGGCGCGCTTCTGCACGTACCACTCGATGGGCCGGGAGCCCCACGTCTCGGGCTGGAGCGTGCAGGGAGCGATGGATGCCAGCACGCGCGCGACCATCTCGTCGCTGACTCTCGTCGACCCCATGCACCGGCTCCCTTCCCCGGCCGAGATCGAGTGTAGAACATATGTCCGACACTCGCTCCGGTGCGTCGCGCACCCCTACCGAATCACCGCGGCCGCCGTCAAACGGATGCCGCGCGGGAGCCCGGCCCCTTAGCGTCGAACGCATCGATGCACACGACACAGAGGGGGAACATCGTGAGCAATGACTACAGCGGCGCCGCCGCGGGGCTCGGAATCGGCGTCCTGATCGTCGGATTCCTCGTCTACATCGCGATCCTGGCGCTCGCGATCTGGATCGGGTACCTGATCATGCGCACGGCCGTGAAGAACGGCATCCTGCGCGCCGATGAGGAGCGCGCTCGTCGCGGACTCGCCGGAGGGGGCATGGCGCCTCCGCCCACGGGCCCCGGGTACAGCTCGGGCGCCTGAAACCACCGCACGGCATGATGGCCCCGTCGCGCTCCTCGGAGCGGGCGGGGCCATCGTGCGGTGTCGTGCTGTGCTGTCGAGGTGCGAATGGGCCGGCCTGTACGCCGGGTTCTGTCCGGGAGGCGTTCCGACGAGCGGGACGTCTCCGTGGACGGTCATCTCTCTCGGCGACACGTTGCCGTGCCGCTCCAGCGGCCTACCCGGGGACTCGGCGAGCCGCGTCTGCATCCCCTGTCTGGCCTTGCTCCGGACGAGGTTTACCTCGCGGGTCGTGTCACCACGACCCCGGTGGTCTCTTACACCACCCTTTCACCCTTACCCCGGCCCTGACGGACCGCGGCGGTCTGCTCTCTGTGGCACTGTCTCGCGGATCACTCCGGGTGGGCGTTACCCACCGTCCTGCCCTGTGGAGCCCGGACGTTCCTCGGCACGGGCGAACCCGTGACGCGACCGTCCAGCCGACCCATTCGCTCCGTCGAGTCTACGCGGGTCGCTCAGCCCTTCTCGGCCGTCTCGCCGATGCGCAGGTCGAGGGGGAAGTCGATCGGGAACGTCCCGAACAGCAGTCGACCCGCGGATGCCGCGGACGCGCGCACGGCGTCCGCGACGGCGTCGGCGTGCGCGAGGGGCGTGTGCACGACGATCTCGTCGTGCAGGAAGAACGCCAGGTGCGGCACCCGCGAGAACACCGGACCCGACGCGGGCGCCGCGTGGGCGGCATCCACGGCCGGAAAAGCGGCGAGACGCGCGCGCAGATCGGCGAGCCACGCGAGGGCCCACTCGGCGGCCGTGCCCTGAACGACGAAGTTGCGGGTGAACCGGCCCCGATCGCGCGCCGAGCGGCGGGCGCGGTTCTCGTCGACTCCGGATGCCGCGGCGTCGCTCGCGCGCGACTGAAGGTGCTGCCACGCCTCTCCCGCGGCGGGTGAGGTGCGACCGAGCCACGTGCGCACCACTCCCCCGTCTTCGCCGACGCGCGCTGCGTCGTCGACGAGCCGCATCGCCCGCGGGAAGGTGCGGCGCAGCCGCGGAAGGAGCCGGCCGCTCTCCCCCGTGGTGGCGCCGTACATGGCGCCGAGCATCGCGAGCTTGGCCTCGGCGCGGCTGGCGACGGCTCCGCGTTCGACGATGCCGGCGTAGAGATCGCGACCGGATGCCGCTTCGGCCAAGGCCGTGTCGCGCGCCATCGCCGCCAGGACGCGGGGTTCGAGCTGCGCCACGTCAGCGGTGACGAGCGTCCAGCCCGGGTCGGCGCGGACGGCCGTGCGCAGCGCGCGCGGGATCTGCAGGGCGCCGCCACCCGATGACGCCCAGCGGCCCGTGACCACTCCGGCGGGGACGTACACGGGGCGGAAGCGGTCGTCGTACACCCACTCCTGCAGCCACGCCCAGCCGTTGGCCGTGTACAGGCGCATGAGCTTCTTGTACGCGATGAGCGGGGCGACGGCGGGGTGATCGTGCTCGGCCAGTTCCCACCGACTGGTCGAGTTCACGAGCAGGCCCGCACGGTGCAGCGATCGCAGCAGCCGCGGTTGCGAGTCGAGCGACGCCGTGGGGTCGTCGAGGGCGGCGCGCACGACCGCGGCCGTGCGCTCGATGCGCTCCGGCAGGCCTCCCCCGCGTCGTCCGCCGAGCTCGCGCTCGAGCATCTCCTCGTGCGCGCGACGGCTCCACGGCACGCCCGCCGCGTGCAGTTCGGCGGCGATGAGGGCGCCCGCGGACTCCGCCGCGCACAGCAGACGGAGTGCTCCCGGAGCCGCGGCCGAGGCGAGGGCGCTGAGCTGGCGGTGATACTCGGCGGCGACCGCGTCGAGCGTGTCGGGCAGGGCGGTCGGGCTGTCGCCGAGGTCGAAGAGCGTGTCGGTCGTCGCGGGGGCCGAGGTGCCGGCATCCCACTCCCGGTGGGCGCGGAGTCCGTGATCGTCGACCACGTCGTGGGCGTCGCGCAGGATGCCGTGCACCAGGCGCACGTCCCAGGCGCGGGCGACCCGGACGCCCGCCGCCAGCAGCGCCGGGTAGACGGATGCCGTGTCGGCCCAGATCCAGCGGACCTCTCCTCGCGCCTCGCGGTCGGCGACGGCGTCGGCGAGGCGGTCGGAGGAAACCTCCTCGGGTGGGAGGGCTTCGCCCCCGAGGGTCAGGAGGGCGAGGGAGCCGGAACCGGTGCGCCCGACGACGACCGCGTCAGACGACATGGGCGCCGGGTGGGGTCACCGGGATTCTTCGGTGCGGACGAGGATCGCCCCGCACTCGGGGCAGAACACGACCTCGTCGGTCTGCGCGCGGCGCACCGTCGCGAGATCGCTCGGCGGGAGCACCATGCGGCAGGCTTCGCACGCCCCGGCCCGCAGCAGGCCGGCACCGTTGCCCCGCGAGGCGAGACGCTCGTAGAGCCCCAGCAGGTCGGAGGGAACGGATGCCGCCACGGCGTCGCGATCGCGACGGGCGCCCTCGAGGCGCGTGGTCGCGTCGGACACGGTGGTCTTGGCCTCGGCGCTGAGCTGGGCACCCTGCGCGTTGGTGTCGGCGATCAGCGTCTCCTGCTCGGCGACGGCGGCATCCGCTGCCTCGAGACGCTCCATGAGGGCGATCTCCATGTCTTCGAGGTCGCTCTTGCGCCGCTTCAGCGACACGAGTTCGCTCTCGAAGCCCTGCGCCTGCTTCGGATTCGACGACGCGGCGAGACGCTCGGTGTCGCGGGCGATGCGGGCGTCGACCACGGCGACGTCGGACTCGAGACGCTTCAGCTCGGCGGTGATGTCGTCGCGCGCGTTGGCCCGGGTGCCGAGCTCTTGCGACAGCGTGGCCCGCTGGGCGATGAGCTCGCGCACGCGTTCCGCCTGCGGAGGGTTCGCCGCGACGCGCTCGTCCCGACGGATGCGGGCGTCGAGGTCGGCGAGATCGAGCAGTTTGCGCTGGTCGGCGGGATCGGCATTCACGGCTCCCACGCTACCCCGGCCCCCCGACATCGGCGCACGCGCGGACAGCGCGGCCGGCGCGCCCCGCGCGCCCGGCGCCCGGCGATCGGAGCGGCGGGTGCGCACGCGGCGGGGGCTCGCGGATAGACTCGGGGCATCCCGGGCCTTTAGCTCAGCTGGTAGAGCGCCACGTTTACACCGTGGATGTCGTCGGTTCGATCCCGGCAGGGCCCACCACCCCGCGGCGCAGCCCGCGGTCCCGCATCATGGAGCGATGGAGCACGCCACCCCCATCGACCTCGAGACGTGGCCGCGACGGCAGCACTTCGCGCACTACCTGCACGCGTCGCCGTGCACGTACGCGCTGACCGTCGAGGTGGATGTCACGGACTTCGTCGCGGCCGTGCGCGCCTCGGGGCGTCGAACGTACGTCGCGCAGATCTGGGCGCTGGCCGCGATCGTGAACAGGCGCGACGAGTTCCGCCTGTGCCTCGACGAGGCGGGCGCGCCGGCCGTGTGGGATCGCGTGCATCCGGCTTTCACCGTCTTCCACCCCGAGACCGAGACGTTCTCCTGCCTCTGGGTGGCGTTCGATCCGGACTTCGCCGCGTTCCACGACGCCGCCGTGCGCACGATCGCCGAGCATTCGGCATCCGCGGACTTCTTCCCGCAGGGTGAGCCGCCCCGCAACACCTTCGACGTCTCGAGCGTGCCCTGGACGAGCTTCACCGGCTTCGCGCTGAACATCGAGAAGGGGTGGGCGCACCTCGCGCCCATCGTCACCCTCGGCCGGTACGTCGAGCGCGACGGTCGCGTGCTCCTGCCCGTCGCCCTGCAGCTGCACCATGCCGCGGCCGACGGCTTCCACGCCGCCCGCTTCGTGAACGAGCTGCGCGATCTTCTGGCCGACGGGTCGTGGCTGGCCAGCCCGGAGCCCGCCGCGCGTTAGTTCAGGATGTTCACGCTGCGCGCGATCACCAGCGCGAGCAGGATGAACCCCGAGACCGCCTGCACCATCATGAACAGCTTGGCCCTGCTCGACAGGGGCATGACGTCGGTGGGGCTGAACGCCATCGCGTTGGATGCCGAGAAGTAGAGGTAGTCGACGTAGCCGGGCGCCCAGTCCTCGACGTCGGACGAGCGGCGTCGCACCTCGCTGACCGCGTCGCGGTCCGAGTCCTGGGGGAACTGGAAGTCGGCCGGCGGGAGGTCGTCGCGGGCGTCTCGGCGGCGGGCGATCGGGCCGCCCCGGTCCATCTCCCAGTACACGACGGCGTAGCCGATGACGTTGATCGCCCACACCTGCGCCGCGCCCAGGAGCGTTCCGGCTCCGTCGCCCTGCCCCTGCAGCAGCTGATGCACGAGAAGCACGAGCGCCACCTGGTTCGCGAGCAGCAGCACGGCGGTGAAGGCGAGGGCGAAGCCGCGCCCGAGTCGCGACTCGCGCGTCAGGCGCGACGGATTGGTCACCACCATCGGAATGGCGCACAGCACACCGGCGCCCACGACGACGTACCTCAGGATGCCGGAGGCCTCGGTCGGCAGGAATGCGTACAGTCCCGCCCCCACGGCGAGGGCGATGAGCACCGGCCACCGGTGCTCGGGCCGCGTGCGGAACGCCCCCTGTTGTCGCTGATTCACGCGCTCAGGGTAGACCCCCGGTCGATGTGTCGGCTTCTCGCCGTGCGCGCGAAAAGGCTTTTCGCGCGCAGCGCGGGACGTTCGACGAAGAGCCAACTCGCCCACGCCAGCGGCAGCGTGACAGCGATGCTCAGCCCGATGAATGCCCACAGCGGGAGCACGGTGTCGGGGAACAGACACGCGAGCACTTGCTGGGCGGGGAACGCATAGATGTACACGCCGTATGAGATGTCGTTCCGGGTGCCGATCCGCGCGAGCGGCAGGCGAACACTCGCGGACATCAGAAGGGAGGCCACGGGCAGGCTCGCGAGTCCCGGGGCGACGCCGAGCGCCGCAAGCGCCACCACGAGCGTGGCCGCGACGACGTCCGCCGCGCCGTGGAACACGACGTGGTCGCGGCAGAGATACAGCAGTCCGCCTGCCAGGAAAGACGACAAGAGGCCGCTGAACGTCGAGACGGTGCCAGGGACGACGGCGATTCCCGCCGAGTGAAGCCCCACGATGACAGTCGAAACGAGGAAGAGAACCACGATGCACACCCGGCGCGGTCGCCCGGGGAACAGGGAGAGCGCGCCGACGATGAGGTAGCAGAGGGCCTCGTAACCGAGCGTCCACAGCGATCCGTTCCAGACTCCCGGAAACGGCGTCGAACCGAGCATTCCGTCTATGTCGGGCTGAAAGATCCACACGGCGAGATTGCGGAGCACATACGATGTCGCGCCCTGTGGTGACCACTCTCCCGCGCCCGCCCACCGGCCCGCGGCGGGGGCGATGACGAACGCCACGACGACGAGAGTCGTCAGGAATCCCGGATAGATGCGGAGGAATCGGCGCCAGAGGAAGTCCCGAAGGGATGCGGAGTGCTCCCGACTCCCCGTGATGAGGTAGCCCGAGATGCAGAAGAAGCCGGTGACAGCCCAGGCGCCGAGCGGTTGGAGTTCGCGACCGTATCCGCCGAGCTCCGCGGCGTGAGCCACGAGGACGAGGAGAGCGAGGGCGAGGCGCAGCGCGTTGAGACTGTTCGCTCTCGGATCGAACACCGCACCGAGCGAGGAACGCGTCAGATTTGGAACCACGCGGCCGCCGACCCGTAAGCGTAGAACACGAACGACGACATCTCCGAGGTGCCCGCCACCGTTGTCGCACCGGACCTCAGGACCAATTCCCCCGGTTCGAAGGTGATCGGCGAGTCATTGGCGACGACGCGAATGATTTGACCCGCGAACCCGTCCGTGAACGATCGATAGCTCCTGCCGCCTTCCAGGCGGACCTGTTCCCAACCGCAGATCGAGACGCGACCGTCCTGATCGGGGGAAAGAACGGGGCTCGAAGAGCCCGTGAGCGCTTCGATCACGAGCGAGGTGCCGAGCTGTCGTCGATCGGCATCCTCGTATCCGACGATCGCGATGTTCCCCGACCAGCCAGGGAGGCCGTAGTTGGCGGGGTGCCAGCCGACGATGCGGTTGGCGTCGCCGGCGTTCCGGCCGACCGTAGCCAGGATGCCGGGGGCAGCGGCTCGACCATCGGCAGGCGGAGGGAAGTAGATCACGGGATTCAGGACGCGCGAGGCGCCCCCTCGGAAGCGGAAGAGGTCGGCGCGCGAGTCGGCGATCGCGGACCCTGCGGCTCCGTTCGCCGTGTTGCCCGTGAGTCCGTCATGGATCCGTCGTATGACCGAGAAACGACAGTCGTCGAAGGTGACGTCGTTCGCCAGGTCGAAGCACGCGGGGTCCCTCGCCGTTGTGCCGCAACCGCCGAAGTCGCAGCCGATGAAGGTCGTGTCCCCGCCCGTGAACCATCGCTCGCCGACTCCGTCCGGGACGGAGAAATGGCACGCGGCGAAGGTGACTGCCGTCTTCGCGAACTCCGCTTCTCCCCCGCCGTACGTCAGCTCGCCCACGACGACGTGAGAAGGGTGACCTTCCGCCGGCGAATCGTAGGTGTTCTGCACGAACATGCACGAGGTGAAGCTGATCTCGCGGACGCGATCGGCCGACGACGCAGCGTTCGGCGGGTATCCGATGGAGATGGGCGAGGTGACGGACGTCGTGCCCCACCCGTGCTCGAACTTGCTGCCGATGACCTCGACATGGCGCGTCCCGCGGTCGAGGAGGAGCTCGTGATCGCAGAACTCCACGTGGGTGTCGATGATGCGGATCGCGTTGCAGTTGTCGAGCAGTCCCCCCGAGGCATCGCGGTGGCTGAGGAGCGACAGTGCGTAGGCGGTGGATCCGGTCCGGGAGGCTCGCGCGCACCAGCCGATGAAGGTGGCCTCGATGGTTGAGTCCATGACTCCGACGAGGCGGAGCCCTTCGTCGGCGAAACCGAAGATCGAGAGCCTTTCGAGGCGGATCTCTTGCGCGTGCTCCACCGTGAGCCCCGAGCGATTCGCCACGTAGAAGCCTTGGATGGGATGTCCGTCGCTCTGGATGCTGAGCCCGCGAATGGTGACGCGTTTGAGGAGGTCGTACCCCTGACCCGGTGAGTCGGGGCTACCGAGGTACACCACGGCTGTACCGGTGGATGCAACGGAGGGGTGGTCCTTCGCGACGAGAACAACCCCGTCGGCCTCGACGGTGATGCGTACCGACCACTCCCCGTACTGCACCCCGGCGTCGCGTTCCGACCCGGGGAGGTGAAGATCGGCAGCGCGAACGGACATGTCCCAGGAGTCGATCGCGTAGAAGCCCGCGGGCACTCGGATCACCACCGACGCGTTCTCGATCCAGTTCACGCTGTTTCCCGAGGCCGGAGACGTCGTCGGCGCGGGAACGACGCGAAGAGCAGCCAGGGCGCGCGTCCAGGCGTCGTTCAGTGCGGTCGTGTTGATCGCCGCCCGTCGGGCGTACTCGGCGACGTCCAGCTGCGACGTTCCTGTGACGAAGGGGATGCCGAGCATTAGGCCCGTCACCGCGATCATGGTCGTGCGATCGGGCACGTCCTCCGAGGGCGGCGAGGCGTGAGCCGCGGGTGCGGGGACCACGGAGGAGACCGCCGCGATGGCGACCCCCGCTCCCGCGCTCCCGAGGAAGCGGCGGCGGGGGATGGATGAGTCGGCGATGGGCACGGCGCGAAGGTAGAACGCCAATGCATACATGCGCACGAGTCGTGAGTGTGCGGCGCGGGGTGAAACGTCACGCACCCACTCGGGAAAAGCCCGCTCGGTCCGGTGATCGTTGTGAATCGAACACAGGCTTAGCCTTCGATCTCACCCGCCCGGCGGTCCGCCGGGAGCCTGCCCCGCACGATCCATTCACGACCGGGGGCCCCGCGCGCATCCGTCGGCGCCGCGACTCGCTAGGCTGGACGCTGGTTGATTGTGCGGAGCGAACAAGGGTTGCCGCACTCGTATGGCGATTCTCTGGCATGACCTGCCAGACGACGAAAGGTCTTCCGTGACTGTTCACGACCAGGATCCGTATTCGCAGGGGCCGCAGGACAGCGACCCGGAAGAGACCGGGGAGTGGCAGGAATCCCTCCGCCAGCTCGTCCAGGCCAAGGGTCCGGCTCGCGCTCGCGAGATCATGCTGAGCCTGCTCAAGGGCTCGAAGGAACTGCACCTCAACGTGCCGATGGTTCCGACCACCGACTACATCAACACGATCGCTCAGAAGAACGAGCCCGAGTTCCCCGGTGACGAGGAGCTCGAGCGTCGTTACCGCAAGTGGATCCGCTGGAACGCGGCGGTCACCGTGCACCGCGCGCAGCGCCCCGGCATCGGCGTCGGCGGTCACATCTCGACCTACGCCTCGTCGGCCGCCCTGTACGAGGTGGGCTTCAACCACTTCTTCCGCGGTCTCGACGACCCCTCCGGCGGAGACCAGATCTTCATCCAGGGCCACGCGTCGCCCGGCGCCTACGCCCGCGCCTACCTCGAGGGTCGCCTCACCGAGGCGCAGCTCGACGGGTTCCGCCAGGAGAAGTCCGCGGCCCCGAACGGCCTTCCGTCCTACCCCCACCCCCGTCTCATGCCGGAGTTCTGGCAGTTCCCGACGGTGTCGATGGGTCTCGGTCCGATCAACGCCATCTACCAGGCGATGTCGAACAAGTACCTCTCGAACCGCGGCATCAAGGACGTCTCCGACTCACACGTGTGGGCGTACCTCGGTGACGGCGAGATGGACGAGGTCGAGAGCCGCGGCCAGCTCCAGGTGGCCGCGAACGAGGGCCTGGACAACCTGACCTTCATCATCAACTGCAACCTGCAGCGCCTCGACGGCCCCGTCCGCGGCAACGGCAAGATCATCCAGGAGCTCGAGAGCTTCTTCCGCGGCGCCGGCTGGAACGTCATCAAGGTCGTCTGGGGTCGCGAGTGGGACGACCTGCTCGCCCGTGACACCGAGGGCGCGCTGCTGAACCTGATGAACACCACGCCCGACGGCGACTACCAGACGTACAAGGCCGAGAACGGCGCGTACGTGCGCGAGAACTTCTTCGGACGCGACCCCCGGGCCCTCGAGCTCGTCAAGGACTACACCGACGAGCAGGTCTGGGGCCTCAAGCGCGGTGGCCACGACTACCGCAAGGTGTTCGCGGCGTTCAAGGCGGCCAAGGAGCACAAGGGCCAGCCCACCGTCATCCTCGCCAAGACCATCAAGGGCTACGGCCTTGGTCCCCACTTCGAGGGCCGCAACGCCACGCACCAGATGAAGAAGCTGACGCTCGACGACCTCAAGGCGTTCCGCGACGCGATGGACATCCCCGTCACCGACGCGCAGCTCGAAGAGAACCCGTACCAGCCGCCGTACTACAACCCCGGTGAGCAGGACGAGACGATCAAATACATGCTCGAGCGTCGCCGTTCGCTCGGCGGGTTCCTGCCCGAGCGTCGCACCACGCACGTGGGTCTGGAACTGCCCGGGGATGCCGCGTACGCGCTGCCCAAGAAGGGCTCCGGCACGCAGGACGTCGCCACCACCATGGCGTTCGTCCGTCTGCTGAAGGACCTGCTGCGGGTCAAGGGCTTCGGCCACCGCATCGTGCCGATCATCCCCGACGAGGCGCGCACGTTCGGCATGGACGCGTACTTCCCGACGGCGAAGATCTACAACCCCAAGGGCCAGCACTACACCTCGGTCGACCGCGAGCTCCTGCTGGCGTACAAGGAGAGCCCCGAGGGGCAGATCATCCACGTCGGCATCAACGAGGCGGGCGCCCTCGCGGCGTTCACCGCGGCAGGCACGGCCTACTCGACCCACGGCGAGCCGCTCATCCCGGTCTACGTCTTCTACTCGATGTTCGGCTTCCAGCGCACGGGCGACGCCCAGTGGGCGGCCGGCGACCAGATGGCGCGCGGCTTCATCATCGGCGCCACCGCCGGTCGCACCACGCTGACCGGTGAGGGTCTGCAGCACGCCGACGGTCACTCGCAGCTGCTCGCCTCGACCAACCCCGCGACCGTGTCGTACGACCCGGCCTACGGATACGAGATCGCCCACATCGTGCGCTCCGGCATCGAGCGGATGTACGGCGGGGAGCACCCCGACCCGAACGTCATGTACTACATGACCGTCTACAACGAGCCCTACGTGCAGCCCGCCGAGCCCGAGGGCGTCGACGTGGACGGCATCGTCCGCGGCATCCACCACATCTCGACCGGTGAGGGCGACGGCCCCCGCACGCAGCTGCTCGCGTCGGGCGTCGGCGTGCCGTGGGCGCTCGAGGCGCAGCGTCTGCTGAAGGACGACTGGGGCGTGAAGGCGGACGTGTGGTCGGTCACCTCGTGGTCGGAGCTGCGTCGCGACGGTCTCGCCGCCGACGAGCACAACTTCCTGCACCCCGACGAGGAGCCCCGCGTGGCGTACGTCACCGACAAGCTCAAGGAAGCCGAGGGTCCCGTCGTGGCCGTCAGCGACTGGATGCACGCGGTGCAGGACCAGATCCGCCAGTGGGTCCCGCAGAACTACTGGACCCTGGGTGCCGACGGCTTCGGCTTCTCCGACACCCGCGCCGCGGCTCGTCGCTTCTTCAAGATCGACGGTCCCTCGCTCGCGGTCCGCGCCCTGCAGGCTCTGGCCGAAGAGGGCAAGGTCGACCGCGCCGTGGTCGGACAGGCGATCGAGAAGTACCGCCTGCACGACGTCAACGCCGGCACCAGCGGCAACGCGGGCGGCGAGGCCTGATCCACGTGACGGATTCCACCGTCGGACCCGGTTCCCCCCGCACCACGGGCGGGACCGGGTCCGACCGGTCTTCGGGCACCGACGCCGCGGCCGAGAAAGCCGAGACGCTCACCTGGCTGCGGCGCATCTCCGGTGACCTGGCGACCGCGACGATCCAGCGCCTCGAAGAGACGCTCCCCTGGTACGCCGAGATGCCTCCCGCGCGGCGCTCGGCGGTGGGGCTGGTCGCCCAGGCCGGCATCACCTCGTTCCTGCAGTGGTTCGAGGAGCCGGCATCCACTCCGGCGATCGCGGCCGACATCTTCGCCGCGGCCCCGCGCGAACTGCTGCGCAGCGTCAGCCTCACGCAGACGCTGCAGCTCGTCCGCGTCACCGTCGAGGTGATGGAGGAGCGGGTCGCCGGGCGCAGCGAGAAGGTGCGGGAGGCGATGCTGTCGTACTCGCGCGAGGTCGCTTTCGCCGCCGCCGACGTCTACGCCCGCGCGGCCGAGGCCCGCGGGCTCTGGGACGCCCGCCTCGAAGCGCTCGTCGTCGACTCGATCCTCACGGGCGAGGCCGACGACGAACTCCCCAGCCGCATCGCCGCCCTCGGCTGGCACGGGCACGGCGAGGTCGCGGTGCTCGTGGGCACCACTCCCCCGCAGCTCGACGTCGACCAGGTGCGACGCACGGCCCGCAAGCTCGGCGTCGACGTGCTGATCGGCGTGCAGGGTTCGCGTCTCGTGCTCGTCGTGGGTCGTGCCGACCTCCCCGCCCGCAGCGGCGGCGACGACACCGCCGAGCTGCCCTTCCCCGAGATCGCCAAGCGTCTCGAGCCCGGTTTCGGCTCGGGTCACCTCGTGCTCGGCCCCGCCGTTCCAGCCCTCGTCGACGCGGGACAGAGTGCGCGGGCGGCGCTGGCCGGCTTCGCCGTCGCGCGAGCCTGGCGACACGCTCCGCGTCCGGTCGAGGCCGACGACCTGCTGCCCGAGCGCGCGTTGGCCGGAGACGCGGTCGCGAAGCAGACCCTCGTCGACCGCGTGTACCGCCCCCTGCAGGCGCACAGCGCGGATCTCGTTGCGACGCTGTGGAGCTACCTTGACAACGGGCGTTCCCTCGAGGCGACGGCGCGCGAGCTGTACGTGCACCCGAACACGGTGCGCTACCGCCTCAAGCGCGTGTCCGAGGTGATCGGGTGGGATGCCACCGGCCCGCGCGAGGCGCTGATCCTGCAGACGGCGCTGATCCTCGGTTCGATCGGGACGGATGCCACGCGTCGTCGCGGCCTCGCCGGCCGGCGTCCGGTGCCCGCGCGCTGACACCCTTTTGCCCGGATCGAGTGTCCGAGACACACGGGAAGCGGCGCACGACTCGTGCCGCGTGAGGCGGGTGACGGGGGCCCGATGCACGGCGCGCACAAAGACACGCCGCATATCTGTGCCGATATCTCCATAAGCGCGCGCCCGATCCTTGGCAGGATGGGACGGTGATCATCGCCGTCTTCCCCGGACAGGGGTCGCAGACCCCCGGATTCCTCTCTCCGTGGCTCGAGCTCGACGGGGCGCGCGAGCGTCTCGCGGCCTTCTCCGATCAGGCGGGCGTCGACCTCGTCGCCGCCGGGACCGAGTGGGATGCCGACCGCATCCGCGACACCGCGGTCGCCCAGCCGCTCATCGTGGCGGCGTCGCTGCTGTCGTGGGCCGCCCTGAACGAGCGTGCCGGCGCACCCGTGGGCGGGGTCGCGGGACACTCCGTGGGCGAGATCGCCGCGCTGGCGGCATCCGGAGTCCTCGGCGACGACGACGCGCTGCGCCTGGTGGGACTGCGCGGCCGCGCGATGGCCGAGGCCGCCGCCGCCGTGCAGACGGGGATGAGCGCCGTCGTCGGTGGCGACGAGCAGGCCGTGCTCGAGCGCCTCGACGCCCTCGAGCTCACCCCGGCCAACTACAACGGCGGTGGGCAGATCGTCGCCGCCGGAGAGCTGCCCGCTCTCGCCGAGCTCGCGGCCGAGGCCCCGCGCGGGACGCGCGTCATCCCGCTGCAGGTCGCGGGCGCGTTCCACACGCGCTTCATGGAGCCCGCCGTCGAGAGCTTGCGCGCCGCCGCGGCCGACGTGGAGGCGACCGACCCGCGCCTGACGCTCTGGACCAACTCCGACGGCTCCGTCGTCGCCGACGGCCGCCGCGCCCTCGACCTCGTCGTCGCTCAGGTGGCATCGCCCGTGCGCTGGGACCGCTGCATGGCCTCGTTCGCCGAGCACGGCGTCACCGGCATCATCGAACTCTCGCCCGCCGGGGCCCTCACCGGGCTCGCCAAGCGCGCCCTGCGCGGCACCCCGACCGTGGCGGTCAAGACCCCCGACGACCTCGACGCGGCCGTCTCACTCCTGAAAGAAGACCAGGCATGAGCACCCCCACCCTCCGCCAGACCCAGGGCGCGGCGCACACCCGCATCTACGCCTACGGCGCCGCCCGCGGTGAGAACTTCGTCCCCAACGACGACCTCGTCGGCCCGATCGACTCGAGCGACGAGTGGATCCGCCAGCGCACCGGCATCGTCACGCGCGTGCGCGCGAACAAAGAGACGGATGCCATCGACCTGGCCTCCGAAGCCGCGCGCGAGGCCGTCGAGAAGTCCGGGGTCTCCCCCGCCGACATCGACGCCGTGATCGTCGCCACCATCAGCAACCCGAAGCAGACGCCCTCGGCGTCCGCGATCGTCGCCGACCGCATCGGCGCCAACCCCGCCGCGGCGTACGACGTCAACGCCGCGTGCGCCGGCTTCGCCTACGGCGTGGGACAGGCCGACGCCCTCGTGCGGGCGGGCCTGGCGACGCACGTCGTCGTGGTGGGCGCCGAGAAGCTCAGCGACATCGTCGACCCCACCGACCGCAGCATCTCGTTCCTCCTCGGCGACGGCGCGGGCGCCGTGGTCGTCGGTCCGAGCGACACCCCCGGCATCGGACCGACCGTCTGGGGCTCCGACGGGTCCAAGGCCGACGCCGTGGGCATGAACGCCACCCTCAACGAGTTCCGCGACGGCACGGCGCCGTGGCCCACCCTCCGTCAGGAGGGCCCGACGGTCTTCCGCTGGGCCGTGTGGGAGATGGTCAAGGTCGCGCGTCAGGCGATCGAGGCCGCCGGCATCGAGCCCGCCGACCTCGCGGCCTTCGTGCCCCACCAGGCGAACATGCGCATCATCGACGAGTTCGCCAAGCAGCTCGGCCTGCCCGAGACCGTGGTCATCGGCCGCGACATCGAGACCACGGGCAACACGTCCGCGGCATCCATCCCCCTCGCCACCCACCGCCTGCTCGAGGAGCACCCGGAGCTGAGCGGCGGACTCGCGCTGCAGATCGGCTTCGGCGCCGGACTCGTGTTCGGCGCGCAGGTGGTCGTGCTTCCCTGACGCGGCGACGCCGAACCCTAGACTGATCGGGGCCTGTCAGGCCCGCCCCCAAGAAACAGGAGACATCATGGCATTCACCAATGACGAGGTTCTCGCCGGCCTTGCCGAGCTCATCACCGACGAGACCGGGATCTCGGCCGACGAGGTCGCCCTCGAGAAGTCGTTCACCGATGACCTCGACATCGACTCCATCTCGATGATGACGATCGTCGTCAACGCCGAGGAGAAGTTCGGCGTCACCATCCCCGACGACGAGGTCAAGAACCTCAAGACCGTCGGCGACGCCGTGACGTTCATCACGTCGAACCAGTCCTGACACCTCCCGGTGGGGGCTCCGGCCCCCACCGGTCACGACCTGTCGTCCGCACCAAGGATTCCTCGCTCATGAGCACACCCCGCATCGTCGTCACCGGCATCGGAGCCACCTCGCCCATCGGCGGAACGGCGCCCGAGAGCTGGTCCGCCCTGCTCGCCGGCACCTCCGGCGCCCGTTCCCTCGAGCACGAGTGGGTCGAGCAGTACAACCTGCCCGTCACGTTCGCCGCCGAGGCGCTCGTGCGTCCCGAGACCGTGCTCGAGCGACCCGTCGCCAAGCGCCTCGACCCCTCCTCCCAGCTCGCGATGGTCGCGGCGAAGGAGGCCTGGGAGGACGCCGGCAGCCCCGACATCGACCCCGACCGCCTCGGCGTCGACTTCGCCACCGGGATCGGCGGCGTCTGGACGCTGCTCGACGCCTGGGACACCCTCCGCGAGAAGGGCCCGCGTCGCGTCATGCCGATGACGGTCCCCATGCTCATGCCCAACGCGGCGGCCGGCAATCTCTCCCTCCACTTCAACGCGCGCGCCTTCGCCCGCACGGTCGCCTCCGCGTGCGCGTCCAGCACCGAGTCGATCGTCAACGCGGTGCAGCACATCCGCGACGGCCTGGCCGACGTCGTGATCGCCGGCGGCACCGAGTCGGCGATCCACCCGATCACGATCGCCTCCTTCGCGTCGATGCAGGCGCTGTCCAAGCGCAACGACTCCCCCGAGACCGCCTCGCGCCCCGCGAGCATCGACCGTGACGGCTTCGTCATGGGCGAGGGGGCGGGCGTTCTGATCCTCGAGACCGAGGAGCACGCCAAGGCGCGCGGTGCCAAGATCTACGCCTCGATCGTGGGCGGCGGCGTCACCGCCGACTCGTACCACATCACCGCCAACGACCCCGAGGGTCAGGGTGCCGCCCGTGCGGTCCACCTGGCGCTGGAGATGGCCGGAGCGTCGGTCGACGACGTCACGCACATCAACGCGCACGCGACCTCGACCCCGGTCGGCGACCCGAACGAATACAAGGCGCTGCGCGCGGTGTTCGGCGACCGCGTCGACGAGATCCCGGTCTCGGCGACGAAGGCCTCCACCGGTCACCTTCTCGGCGGCACGGGCGCCCTCGAGGCGATCTTCACCGTCCTCGCGCTGCAGAACCGCGTGGCTCCGCCCACGATCAACCTCACCGAGCAGGATCCCGAGGTCCCTTTCGCCCTCTCCGGCTCGCCCGTCGAGCTCGGGGCCGGCGACCAGCTCGCGATCAGCAACTCGTTCGGCTTCGGCGGGCACAACGCCGTCGTCGCGATCGCGTCGGTCTGATCCGACGAGAACGCCCCCTGGCATCCCTCCGACTGCGATCGGGGATGCCATGGGGCGTTCTCTTTCGTCCGAGCGGGGATACGCGGTCCCGGCGCCGGGTGCGGACACCGGCCTCCGGTAGTGGCGCCTCCCCGCCCGGCGGTCTCAGCCGACCTTGTGGAGCCAGACGATCTGCTGATCGTCGCCCGCGTGACGGAACGGTTCGAGCTCCTCGTCCCACGCCGAACCGAGGGCGACGTCGAGTTCGCGCTGCAGTTCGAAGGGATCGCCCGCGGCGACCTCCATCGCGTACCGCACGCGGTCCTCGCCGATGACGACGTTGCCCGACGCGTCGGTCTGCGCGTAGTGGATGCCGAGCCCCGGCGTGTGCATCCAGCGACCGCCGTCGCTGCGAGGGGTGGGATCCTCGCTCACCTCGAAGCGCAGGTGCTCCCAGCCGCGGATGGCGCTCGCGAGGGCCGCACCGGAGCCGACGGGACCCTCCCAGTAGAACTCCGCGCGACGGCTGCCCATCAGCACGGGCTGGTCGGCCCAGTCGAAGTTGACGGCACGGCCGAGAGCGCGTCCCACCGCCCACTCCAGGTGGGGGCACAACGCGCGGGGCGCGGAGTGGATCAGGATCACTCCGCGCGAAGACGTGATCGCCATGGTCTCTCCTTCGTCAGGTACGTCTTCCCCTACGACCTGTGATGGAGCACGGCGGCTGTTCGGTTGTCCCGGCAATTATCGCCCGCGCATAACGAAATCACAACACTGTGATTCCGCCGACAGTGCGGCTCAGCCGAACCAGAGCGCCCAGTACAGCGCGAAGTTGCGGTTCCCGTACGCCGAACACGCGTCGCCGGCGCCCCAGCGGGCGGCCAGAGCGGCCGGATTGGGCTGATAGGGGGTGTAGTTGTACAGCGCGGCGGTGGCCTCGTTCGCGATCGTCACGTCGCTCCCCCCGCAGGCGGGGTCGGGCGAATAGGCGATGTAGTGCGTGCCGGGTTGGCGCATGAAGTCCGAGGCGCTGTACGACTTCAGATCGGTCACGCCCTGGGCCACCTGCTCCGCGAAGCCCGCCACGCCCGCATCGCACGCGGCGTCGTCGGGGCACCGGGCGCCCATCGCGGCGCCCAGTTGCGCGGGACTCGGGGCGCGTGCGGTCCGACCCGCCACGAGGCTCTGCTCCTTCTGCAGGGTGACCAGGATGACCTTGGCCGAGATGCCGCACGCACGCTGTACCCGGTCGATCACCTCGGCGGCGGTCAGGCGTCCCCCGTCCCAGCCCTCGCAGATCGTGCGGCCCGTGGCATCCGAGACGATCGGTGCGCGGGCGGGGAGATCCACCTGCAGGTTGGCCAAGCACGTGTCCGAGGTGCACGCGCCGACTTGGTCGTCGAGGAACGCCTGGATCTGATCGGCGGTGAGGGCGTCGCCGTCGTAGAAGTCGTCGTCGGAGATGAGCGACCCCGCGTCGAACGCGGTCAGGTCGACCGCCTCGCGCCGTGTCTCGGCGTTCCAGGCGGCGTTCCACGCGCGCGTGAGGGTGATCAACGGCACGAGGGCCGCGACGATCAGGGCGACAAGGGTGGCGGCGGTGACGCCCGCGACGATCCGGCGGCGGCGGAGCACGCGGGCGCGGGCCGCGGAGGGGCGCCGCTTGCGAGTCTTGGCCACCACACGATCGTGCCGCACCGCGCTGACCGCGCGCTGCACGCGAGGGCGTGGGCGCGTCGGTCAGCGCGGTCGGCGACGGCTCAGCTGCCGGGCTGGGCCGGCGGGGTGGGGGCCGAACCGTCCGCGGGCGGCGTGGGCGCGGTGCCGTCGACCGGGGGCGCCGGCGGGGTGGGGGCACTGCCGTCGGTCGGCGGAGTGGGGGCCGAACCGTCCGCCGGCGGAGCCGGCGGAGCGGGCTTCTCCCCCTGGGCCTTCGGGCCTCCCGCACCGGGGCCCGCGGGACCGGCACCGCCGGGTCCGCACTCGGCGGGTCCCGCGCCTCCACCGGGCGCGGCCGGAGCGGTGCCGTCGGTCGGGGCGGGGCTCGGGACGGTCCCGGGCGTGGGGGCCGTGCCGTCGGCGGGTGCGCCGCTGGGCGTCGATCCGGGCGTCGGGGCGCTGCCGGGACCGGTCGAGCCTCCGTCGGCGCTCGGGGCCGAGGTCGCCGACGCGAGGGTCGCCCCTCCGCCGGTCTGCGCGGCCAGGGCGGCGCTTCCTCCGGTGAGGCCGGCGGCCACGATGACCGCACCCGCGATGAGGGCGGGCCGGCGCCAGCTGCGTCGGCGCGGCTCGGCGGTGTCGTCCAGACGCGGCAGCGGCTGCGTGGGGTTGTCGTCGTCGTTCATGATCTCCTCCTGTGCCGGTGGCGTTCACCGGCTCCTGAGACCAGACTTCGAGCCGGGACTGAAGCGAACCTGAAGCCGGTCGCCGACGGGCGAGCGCATACGCAAGCCATATCCCGCGTTCAGGGGGTGGCCCTAACGTCGTTCGGATGTCCGCTCCCGCCCGCGTGCTCGTCCTCGACGACGACGAGACGATCCGCGTGTCCGTCCAGACCGCGCTGCGCTCCGAGGGCTTCGTGACCGAGGCCGCTCCCGACGGGAGCGATCTGAGCGCCCGCCTCGAGCGGTTCCGCCCCGACCTCGTGATCCTGGACTGGATGATGCCCGGGCCCAGTGGCATCCGTCTGCTCCCCCTCGTGCGGGCGACGGGCGACATCCCGGTGATCATGCTGACGGCGCGCGACGAGGTCGACGACCGCCTGCGCGGCTTCGCCGAGGGCGCCGACGACTACGTCGTCAAACCCTTCACCATGGCGGAGCTCGTCGCGCGGGCCGGGGTGGTGCTGCGCCGGCGCGGGCGCCTTCCGCAGACCCTCGCGATCGGCGACCTCCTCGTCGACCCGGATGCCGCGACCGCCCACCGCGCGGGAGCGTCGCTGGATCTGACGGCCACCGAGTTCCGCCTGCTCCAGCTCTTCGCGGAGAGCCGCGGACGTACGCTGTCGAAGGCGCAGATCCTCACCCAGGTGTGGGGGTACGAGGACTACGACCCCAACCTCGTCGAGGTGCACCTCAGCGCCCTGCGCCGCAAGATGGAGCAGCACGGACCCCGGTTGATCCACACCGTCCGCGGCCTCGGATACCGGCTGAGCGTGACGCCGTGACCACCCCCGTGCTGAGGTCGGGCTCTCTGCGTCGGCGCACGATCGTGGCCGTCGTGGCGCTTGTCGCGCTGCTGCTCGTCGTGCTGGCCGTCGTGGTCGACGTGGCGCTCGGTGCGCGCCTGCGCGGGCAGATCGAGGACCGCCTGCGCGATCGCGCGGCCGCCACCGCGTCGCTCGTCGGCACGGTCGACGACGCCGACCTCGCCGAACGCCTCTCGGACCAGGGTCTCGCGGTGCGCATCGACGGCGCGGGGGGCGAGTCGATCGTCGCCGGACCGAGTCCCGAGCAGCTGCGCGAGGCCCCTCCGGGGCCGGGCGGCCCGGGTGCCGGCGGCCCCGGCGACCGATCCACGCCCCAGGCCGCCCCCTCGAGCAGCGTGCAGGTGGTGGCATCCGAGGTCTCGGGCGACGACCAACTGGTGACCCTGCGGTCGACCTTGAGCGACGGTTCGGTCCTGACCCTCACGGCCTCGGCTGTCGGCGTGGGCGAGACGCTCGCGCAGGTGCGGTGGATCATGGCGGTCGCATCGGTCGGCGTGCTCGTGCTCGCGGCGGGCGCCGTGACCCTGGTCGTCCGCCGCAGTCTGCGGCCGCTGGACCGCGTGTCGGAGGTGGCCCGGGCGATCGGCGCCGGCGAACGAGGGCGTCGGCTGCGTCCGACCCGCGCCGACACCGAGATCGGGCGCGTCGCGACGGCGCTCGACGACATGCTCGACGACGTCGTCGGTGCCGAGCAGACGGCCCGGGAGGCCGAGCAGCGGCTGCGGGCGTTCCTGTCGGACGCGGCGCACGAACTGCGCACACCGGTCGCCGGCATCCGGGCGGCCGCCGACACCCTCGTGCGGGCCGACCTCGACGGACCCGAGCGCGAGATGCTGGCCGCCCACGTCGCGCGCGAGGCCGGCCGTGCGTCGCGGCTCGTGGACGATCTTCTGATGATGGCGCGCGTGGACCGGGGGCTCGAGCTGCAGCGCGTCGAGGTCGACCTGCGCACGCTCGTCGACGCCGAGGCGCGTCGGGTGCCGCTCGTGCACCCCTCGGTGCGGCTGCGGAGGACGTCGCCGGAGGGGGCCGTGATGGCGCGCGTGGACGTCGACCGGCTCGCGCAGGTGGTGGCGAATCTCGTCGAGAACGCCGCGCGGGCCACGGGCGGAACCGGACATATCGACCTCGCGCTCGAAGTGCGCGCGCACCGCGCCGTCATCTCGGTGACCGACGACGGGCCGGGCGTCCCCGCCGCCGAGCGGGAGCGCATCTTCGACCGGCTCGTGCGCCTCGACGCCGCGCGGGCCTCGGCCGCGGGCGTCGGCCTGGGGCTGCCGATCGCCCGGGGCATCGCGCGCGCCCACGGCGGCGACGTGCGCTGCACGGCTGCCGGGGACCGGGGCGCGCGGTTCGAGGTCGACCTGCCCCTCGCGGCGGACTGAGCGGGGCGAGGCCCGCGCGGACGCCTCCCGGAGCGTCGGCGCCGCGGCATCCGTCTTCCCGCGAGCGGCGGGGATCAGGATGCCGCGAGCGCCCGCCGCGCGCGCGTGCGCGTGAGGACGCGGTGACCGTCAGGACGCGGTGCGCCCGACGGGACGACGGGCGGGGGCGGGCGGCGGAGCGATCCCCGCGGCCGTCAACGTGAGGCCGTCCGCGCCGCTGGCGTCGTGCATCATCTGGTCGATGAGCTCGCGATCGATCGCGGGCTCGCGTCCCCCGTAGAACTGCATGACGAGCGCGTTCGAGGCGTGGATCCACAGGCTGGCCTGGCGGACGCCCTCGTTGACGGGCAGCTGCAGCATGAATCCCTCGTTGCGACGCAGCTTGTTCATGACGACGATGCGCAGGTGGGCGAGGATGCGGTCGTCGATGTCGAACGATGCGCGGTCTCGGTAGATGAGTCTTCCCACGACGGGTCCTTTTCTGGCGCGCTGAAGCGTACCGGTAGAGCACGGGCGGGACCACGCCGGGAAGCGAGGCAATGCGGGGACCTTCAGTATTCCACTGTTCGGGGGTGTCGGCGGCATCCGACCGATATATCGGTAGCGGCCGCGGGGCTGCATCGTCGGCGGCTCTTGACACGCCGTTCGTCTGTGTTGCATGGTTACTTAGTCAAGTAGGTAACCAACAGACGGAGATCACATGATCGACGACGGCCGGGCTCTGTTCCTCCAGATCGCCGAGAGCGTGGAGGACCAGATCGTCGTCGGCTCCCTCCCCGAGGAGAGCCGCGCTCCCTCGACCAACGAATTGGCCGCGTTCCACCGCATCAACCCCGCCACGGCGGCGAAAGGAATCAGCATGCTCGTCGACAAGGGCGTCCTCTACAAACAGCGCGGGATCGGCATGTTCGTCTCCCCCGGGGCGCGCGCCCAGCTCCTCGGCGAGCGCCGCACCGCCTTCGCTGATCGCTTCGTCGACCCGCTCCTGGCCGAGGCCCGCACCCTGGGCCTGGGGGCCGACGACTTGACCGATCTCATCCGCGAGCGCGCCGCGATCGGCTCCGCCGCCGGTCTGACCGAGGGGACACTGCGATGACCGCCGTGATCGAGGTCTCGAACCTGACGAAGCGCTACCGCGACGCGGTCGCGGTGGACGACGTATCGTTCCGCGTCGAGAAGGACACCATCACGGGCCTTCTCGGACGCAACGGCGCGGGCAAGACCACCGTGATGTCGATCCTGACCGCGCAGAACATCGCGACCGCGGGATCGGTGCGCATCTTCGGCGAGGAGCCGTACGAGAACGCGCGCGTGCTGTCGCGCATGTGCTTCGTGCGCGAGAGTCAGAAGTACCCCGATGACGCGCAGCCCCGGCACGCGTTCGGGTCCGCGCGACTGTTCTTCCCGAACTGGGACCAGAACCTGGCGGAGCGCCTGATCGACGAGTTCCAGCTCCCGACCACGCGCGCCATCAAGAAGCTGTCGCGCGGGCAGCTGTCGGCGGTCGGCATCATCATCGGGCTCGCCTCCCGCGCGGAGATCACGTTCTTCGACGAGCCCTACCTCGGCCTCGACGCCGTGGCCCGGCAGATCTTCTACGACCGCCTACGGGAGGACTACACCGACCATCCGCGCACGGTGATCCTGTCGAGCCACCTGATCGACGAGGTCGCGAACCTGCTCGAGAAGGTCGTCGTCCTCGACCGCGGGCGCATCGTCATGGACGAGGAGACCGACGCGGTGCGCGATCGGGCCGTCACCCTCGTCGGCGACGTCGGCGCGGTCGACGCGTTCTGCGCCGATCGCGAGGTGCTGCACCGCGAGGGGCTCGGACGGGTGGCATCCGTCACCGTCGCCGGTCCGCTGTCGCAGTCCGACCGTCGCGCCCTCACCGCCTCGCGCGTCGAGATCGTCCCGGTCTCGCTGCAGGAGCTCGTCGTCCGAACCACCCGCCACGCCGCGCAGACCCGCGGCGAGCGCATCGAGGAAGGAGCGCTGCGATGAGCCGCACGCTGAACGTCGTCCGCATGCAGCTGATCAACCGGCAGACCTTCGTGTGGATCCCCCTGATCATCCTGTTCGGGAGCCTGGGCATCAGCCTCGCGCTGTACGGCATCATCCAGTCGGCCGGGGCGTCGGGGGTGAAGATCGGCGGGGGCGTGCAGGCTCCGCTGTGGTACTTCCTGGCGATCGGCGTGCAGGCCCTGACCCGCACGTTCCCGTTCTCGCAGGCGATGAGCGTCACGCGTCGCGAGTTCTGGAGCGGCACCCTGCTCACGGCGGTCGGCACGGCGGTGCTGCTGTCGGCGGTGTTCGTCGTGGGCGGCCTCGTCGAACAGGCGACGGGCGGCTACGGCATGAACGGGTGGTTCTTCTTCATGCCGTGGGTGTGGGACGCCGGCGCTCTGGCGGCCGGGGTGGTCTACTTCGCGATCGCGATGTCCTTCTTCGTCATCGGCTTCTGGGCGGCGACCGTCTACAAGCGCTTCGGCGCGACCGTGACGACGCTCACCCTCGTCGGGGTCGGTGTCGGGCTGGTGGTGATCGTCTGGCTCGTCACGGTGACCGGATCGTGGCCGACGGTGGTCGAGGCGGTGACGCGGGCCGGCGCGCTCGGACTCGCACTGGTGGGGCTCGTGCTCACGGCCGGGCTGGCGGCATCCGCTTTCCGCACCTTGCGCCACGCGATGCCCTGACGCGTGGATCGGTGCGGGGCCGCGTCGACCGACGGCGCGGCCCCGCACCGTGCGCGGCGACCGCGACTCCCGGCGGGATGGGGGCGAATCCCCAGGATGCCGTGACCTCGCGCCGCTAGCGTGGGAGGCGATCTGCGATCATCCGACCCACGAGAGAGAAAACCCGTGAGCCATCACCGCACCTCCACCGACCAGGAGGGCCGATCTTCGAGCCCCCTCTTCTCGAGAGGGGGTGAGATCTGATGCTGGCTGCGGCCCTGACGCTTCTGTTGGGGATCATCGTCACTCTGGCGATCATCGTCGCGTGCGGATTCTTCGTCGCGCAGGAGTTCGCCTACATGTCCGTCGACCGGGCGAAGCTGACCGCGCGGGCCGAGAAGGGCGACGCGCAGGCGAAGCGCGTCTTGGCGATCACCAAGCGCACCTCGTTCATGCTGTCGGGCGCGCAGCTGGGCATCACCGTGACCGGCCTGCTGATCGGTTACGTGGCCGAGCCGTTGATCGGCGAGTCGATCGGCACGCTGCTGGGCGGCGTCGGCGTGGACCCGGCCGTCTCGGTGCTGATCGGTACCGTGGGGGCCCTCCTGCTCGCCACGGTGGTCACGATGATCTTCGGCGAGCTGTACCCGAAGAACCTCGCGATCGCGAACCCCGAACCCCTCGCCCGCGCCCTCGCGGTGCCGACCCGCATCTACCTGCTGCTGTTCGGCTGGCTCATCACGGTCTTCGACGTCGCCGCCAACGCCCTGCTGCGTCTGCTGCGCATCGAACCCCTCGAAGACGTCGACGAGAGCGCCACGGCGCGCGACCTCGAGGCGATCATCGAGGAGTCGCGCCAGAGCGGCGATCTGCCCGACGATCTGTCGATGATCATCGACCGCATCCTGGACTTCCCCCAGCGCGACGTCGAGCACGCGATGGTCCCGCGCTCGCAGGTCGGTTCGGTCTCCCCCGACACCACCGTGGGCGAGGTGCGGGCCCTGATGGCGACGGGCCACACCCGCTACCCCGTGATCGGCGACGAGGACTCCCCCGTGGGCGTCGTCGAACTGATCGACATCCTGCGGGAGCAGCCGGCGGATGCCGCTCCCGTGTCCTCCGTCATGCGCGCTGCCGTCGTGATCCCGACGTCGATGCTGCTGCCGGTGGCGCTGGATCGCATGCGGCGCACCCGCAACGAGCTCGCGTGCGTCGTGGACGAGTACGGCAACTTCGACGGCATCCTGACCATCGAGGACCTGACCGAGGAGGTCATCGGCGAGCTCTCCGACGAGCACGACGCCGAGGTGGCCGAGGTGGCCGCCGTCGGCGACGACGCGTGGAGCGTGCCCGGCGACCTGCACCTCGACGAACTCGAGCGGCTCATCGGCTTCGACCTCGCCGACAGCGACGTGGAGACCGTCGCGGGGCTCGTCATCGAGACGCACGGCGATCTCCCGCCGGTCGGCGGAATCGTGCGCATCGACCTGCCCGAGCGGGCCTCCGAGACCGTGCAGGGGCTCGATTACGAGCGCTGGCTCGCCGTCGAGGTCGTCGAGGTCGACCGCCATGTGCCGTCGCAGCTGCGGGTGCAGGTGCATGAGCTGGACCGCGCGGCCCTCGACGAGGAGGTGACCCGATGAACGGCTGGACCGTCGCGCTGATCACCACGGCGCTCATCATCGCGAGCGCCTTCTTCGTCATCGTCGAGTTCGCCCTGCTGGCGGCTCGTCGCCACCGACTCGAGGAGGAGGCCGCCACCAGCGCCTCCGCCCGCGCGGCCCTGCGCGGAGTCAACGAGCTGACCGTCATGCTCGCCTTCGCGCAGTTGGGCATCACGGCCTGCACCTTCCTGCTCGGAGCGATCACCAAGCCGGCGATCGACTACGCCCTCGCCCCGATGTTCGAGGCGTGGGGCCTGCCCTACGTGCTCGCCGACATCATCGCGTTCATGCTCGCGCTGATCGTCGTCACGTTCCTGCATCTCGTGATCGGCGAGATGGCGCCGAAGTCGTGGGCGATCGCCCATCCCGAGACCGCGGCGAAGGCCACCGGCATCCTGGCCCGCGCCCTCACGTGGCCGCTGCGCCCGTTCCTGCTGTGGATCAACCACATCGCGAACCGCCTGGTGAAGGCGTCGGGCGTGGAGCCCGTCGACAAGGCCGCCGCCGGCGGGCAGGACGCCGACACCATCCGCGAACTCGTCGCGCACTCGCGTCAGGCCGGCACTCTCGAGAAGCAGTACTCCGAGCCCATCGCCCAGGCGATCGCCCTCGGCACGCTCACCGTGGGCGACATCGTCCGCACCGACCGCTCCCCCACCGCGGTGTCGGCGCAGGCGACGGTCGCCGACATCCAGCGGGTGGCCGCCTCGTCGACCCACCTGCGCATCCTCGTCGGCCAGGGAGCGTCGTCGCGGGTCGCGCACGTCCGCGACACGCTGGCCGTCGATCCGTCGACGCCGGCGATCGAGATCGCGCGCGAACCGCTGCTGCTGGAGCCCACGGCATCCGCCTACGACGCACTGGCGCGCATGCGCCGCGGGCGCGTGCAGCTGGCCACGGTGGTCGAGGGAGAGCGTCTCGTCGGGGTGGTGACCCTCGACGACCTGCTGCGCGAGATCCTGCCCGGACCGGGCGAGGGCGTCGAGGTGGCGGCGCGCTAGGGGGTTCGGGGCGGAGTCCTCCGCTCGGACGGCGGTTTCGCGCCCCGAGGTGAGGATGCCGCCCCGAACCGCTCGGCGAGGACGGTTGTCCGAGCGCTCGTGCCGGGCTGTCAAGCCGTCCGAAGGGCCGAAGAACGCGGCGTACCGTCGCTCGCGTTCACCCTCCCCCTTCCCGCAAGGACTGCCATGAGCAAGATCTGGTTCATCACCGGCGCATCCAAGGGCTTCGGCCGCGAGTGGGCTGAAGCCGCCCTCGAGCGCGGCGACAGCGTCGCCGGCACCGCCCGCAACCTCGACGACGTGCAGGCGCTCGTCGACGCCTACCCCGACACGTTCCTCCCGCTGCAGCTCGACGTGACCGACCACGCGGCCGACACCGCCGCCGTGAAGGCCGCGCACGAGAAGTTCGGCCGCCTCGACATCGTGGTCAACAACGCCGGGTTCGGACACTTCGGAATGGTCGAAGAGCTCGCCGAGGACGAGGTGCGCTCCCAGCTCGAGACCAACTTCTTCGGAGCGCTGTGGGTCACCCAGGCGGCTCTGCCGATCATGCGCGCGCAGGGATCGGGGCACATCATCCAGGTCTCCAGCATCGGCGGCATCAGCGCGTTCCCCTCGGTGGGCGTCTACCACGCGTCGAAGTGGGCGCTGGAGGGCCTGTCGCAGTCGCTCGCTCAGGAGGTCTCCGGTTTCGGCATCCACGTGACCCTCATCGAGCCCGGCGGATACTCGACCGATTGGTCGGGTCCCTCCGCGAAACGCAGTGACGAGATCGAGGCGTACGCCGAGGTGCGCGAGCAGGCGGCCAAGCGGCCGTCGGCCGCCGAGCCCGGTGACCCGGAAGCGACCCGCTCCGCGATCCTGAAGGTCGTGGATGCCGAGAATCCGCCGTTGCGCATCTTCTTCGGCAAGGCGCCCCTGGGCATCGCCGAGCGCGACTACGCGTCGCGGCTGCAGACGTGGCGCGAGTGGCAGCCGGTGTCGGAGGAGGCGCACGGCTCGTGAGCGAGATCCCGCCCGGGACCGGCGCGCTGCCGGCATCCCGGGCGGGCGGGACCGAGCAGGGCATTGCGGGGCGCGTCGCCTCACCGTCCGGTCGCGGTGCGATGATGAGTCGGTGAGCTCCGACATCGGTTTCCCCCCGCGCCGCAGTCGCGAGATCCTGCAGGCCTGGGTCGACGACTACCTCGCGGAGTCCGGCCTGAACGGAGCGCGCGTCGACGTCGTGCCGCAGGACGGCGAGGACGACCTCGACACCGGTCTGGTCATCATGCGGCCGAAGGACTCGCCCCTGACCGTGTACATGCAGCCGCGGGCGTTCGACGACCCGCTGTGGGAGCTCACGATCCCCGCGCGCGACGAGGATTCCACGCTCAGCGCCCTCGAACTGGGGGCCGTCGCGGCGGTGGTGCTCGACGCGGCGCGGCTGTGCACGTACCTGCAGTTCCGCTCGCTGGAGTGGGATCGCTCCTCGGGGCGTCGCTGACGCATCCTCCCCTTCCGGGACGTCTCCCGGCGCCGCGCAGGCCTTCGGCGGGAGCGCTCGACGACCACACGCCGTCTGCGCTTCATCGCAGGTACGCGTCCACGAGCAGCGGACCCCGGATGCCGCGGAACGCGTCGACCAGCCGGTCCCGTGCCGCACGATTCCAGGTCGTCACCCGGAGATCGTGGGGACCGAGGGGTTCGAGTTTCGCGGTGCGCAGCCGCACGACCTCCCATCCCGCGGCGCGCAGCGCGCGATCCTTGCGCCGGTCGGCCTGTTCCCGCCGTCCGACGTGCTCCAGCCCGTGTCGACCGATCGAGTCGTACTCGACGGCGATGCGCAGTTCGGGGAACACCAGGTCGGGCCAGACCTCGAGGTGCTCGAAGAAGGGTCGTGCGACGCGGACCGCGGTGCACTCGTCGCGCAGGTCCAGCCGTTCCCGCACATCGGCTCGCACGCGCGCCTCGATCGCGGAGGCGGGCTTCGGGGCGCACACGGAGACGAACGCCTCTCCCACCGCAACATCCGGTGTCTTCTCGCACAGCCGCAGGGCGGGTCGCGGGCGTCGGGCACGGAGGACCTCGTTGCCCGTGATCGCGGGCAGGGTGACGGCATCCCGCATCGGCAGCGCCACGGTGAGACGGGGGTTCGCCCTCTCGCTGCACTCGGGGCACCAGGCGCTGCGTCGGCGCTCGCGCCCCGGACGCAGGCGCTGCTCCCCCGGGGTCGCCGCGAACCGATGGCCCGCGTCGCACTGCCAGAGCAGCAGCACCTCCGCCGCGGGAGGCACCTGGCTCAGCGCGATACCGGCGTTGAGGTCGGGGTGGTACTGCCGCACGAGCGCGGGGAACGGCGCCCACGCCTCGCGGTACGTCCCCACCGGATAGGGCACGTCGAGCCCCTTCGACCACTGCCGGCGCGCCCACCAGGCCTGCACTCTCTCCGCCATGCGCCCGACCGTAGCGGCGGCCTCCGACATCGGTCGGCGCGGACGTGGACGCCCGAACCCGGGAGTGATCTCCGCCGTGCGACGGAGGTGGCACCGCGGCGACCCGCCTAGCGTCGAGGCATGACGATCTCCCCGCGCCGTTCCGTGCCGCTGTCGATGTGGTTGTGCACCGGCGCCGTCGTCGCGTTCGCCGCGATCGCGCTCTCCGACCTCGACGGGCTCGGGGGCGCAGGCGTCGCGACCCTCGGCCTCGCCCTGGTGATCACGGGTGGCGTGCGGCTCGGTGTCGAACTCGTGGGCGCCCGCGCGGCGGAGCAGCGCGAGGCCCACAAGGGCCCCGCGTCGGGGAGGAAGAGTAGGGCGGGTGGGACTTGAACCCACGATCGTCGGGTTATGAGCCCGCTGCCTTGACCAGCTTGGCCACCGCCCCCAGCGATGACGAGCCTAGCGGCATCCCGACCCCGATCTCGAAAGCGACCGGCCCCGACCGACGCCCCTGATCAGCTCCCCGTCGGTATCAGCCCACCGGCCTCAGCCGCGGCACCCAGCACCGGACCGTGCGGGCGTACGCGCGGTAGGCGTCGCCGAAGGTGCGCGACAGGTCGGCTTCCTCGTGCGGGCGTATCGCGTAGTTCCACACCAGGGAGCCCGCGAGCGCGTACGCCACGACCATCCACGACGACATCATCAGTCCCGCCCCCACGCCCTGCGCGATCCCGGCCATCGCCATGGGGTTGCGGACGAACCGGTAGGGACCGGCGATCACCAGCCGGTTCGGCATGGCCGAGGGCAGCGGGGTCCCGTCGCCTTTCACGGTGAGGGATGCCGCCGACCACAGCCCGAGGGCGCTCGCCGACAGCACCACGACGACGCCGGCGACCGCGACACCGACGGACGCGGGCAGCGACAGGCCCCACCGCGCTTCGAGGGCGCCGATGATCAGCGGGAAGACGACGAGGAAAAGGCCCCAGAACACGACGATCTGCCCCAGCGTGACGACGACGTGCACGAGAGGCGTCCGCCGCGGACGCGCGGGGCGGAAGGCGAACGGGCCCACCAGCAGCCACTCGGTCGGTATGCGACCGAGGGCCAGCAGGAACCACGCCCCCACCGCCGCCCCGCTCGCCGCGATCATGAGGATCACACCGACCCCCGCGAGGGCGGTGATCGTCGCGTACACCGCGAGCAGGGCGGTGACCACGATCGTCCACGCGGTCGCCACGCTCGCCGCGCCGATCGCCGCACGCCCGGGGAGCGCCGCGGCCAGACCCGAGGCGACGACGAACAGCGGGATGTCGACGGCGGCCACGGCGATCGGGTCGAGCGCTCCGAGCGTCGCCTCGCGCACGAGCGGCACGGTGAAGACCGCGACCCACCAGGCGGCACCCGCGACGGCCTGCGCGGCGAAGTACGCGCGGCCGATCGTCGCGGCGGCCGGTCCGCCCCCGAACGGGGAGCGGTGCGCGGTGGTCATCCCCGCGCCCGTCAGTGCACGCGCGGTTTCGCGGGTTTGCCGTCGGCGGCGATCTGCGGGTGGTGCTTGGTGAGCTGCACCACGCCCCACGTGGCGATCGCGCCCGCGATGACGAACCCGATGAGCGCCCACGCCGGAGCGGTCGAGGCCTCGCCGAGCACGAGCAGCCCGATCAGCACCGCGACGATCGGGTCGATGACCGTCAGGCCCGCGATGACCAGGTCGGGCGGGCCCACCGAATAGGCCGTCTGCACGAAGTACGCGCCGACCGCGACCGCGGCGAGGAGGGCCACCAGGCACAGCAGGGTGAGCCACTCGAAGTTCCCGGCCTGCGCGCGGCTGATGACGACCTTGGCGAGGGTCGCCACGAACCCGTAGATGACGCCCGCGGCCATGATGTAGAACAGCGCCTGCGCGCGGCGGCGCACGAGCACCCAGAACACGCCGAAGACGAGCACGACCACGGCCAGGATGCCGAGGATGATCAGCAGTTCGCGCTCGGTGATGACGTGCTCGGTGGCGAAGAACGCCGCGATCGTGACGAAGATGAAGATGCCGCCGACGCAGAGGGCGATCGCGAGCAGCGACTGGCGCGTCGGCTTGTGGCGCGAGACCCGCGCGTTGAGCACCGTCGTGATCACCAGCGCGATCGCGCCGAGGGGCTGCACCAGGATCAGCGGGGCGACCGACAGGGCCGAGAGCTGGCACACGATCGCCAGGCCGAGCATGAGCGTGCCCGCCACCCACGACGGACGCGTCAGCAGCGAGGTGAGCTGCTTGCGCGAGAGGCCCCCGGTGGTCTTGCCCGACAGGCGTTCGACCTTCTGCACGCCGCGGTGCTGGTACTGCGCCCCGAACGACATGAACACCGCTCCGAGCAGGGCCAGCGGGATGCCGAGGAGGATGCGCGGATCGCGGAAGACGCCGACGAGCTGATCGATTCCGTCGCTGAGGGCTGCATCGAGCGGAGTCACCCTCCGACGATAACCGCACGCCCGCTGGATAGGCTGGTGACGTGGCCGTACTCCCGATCCGCATCATGGGTGATCCCGTGCTGCACGCTCCCGCCGCCCGCGTCGACGAGATCACCGACGAGGTGCGTCAGCTCGTCGCCGACATGTTCGAGACGATGGACGCCGCTCCCGGCGTCGGTCTCGCGGCGCCCCAGGTGGGCGTCGGACTGCGCATCTTCACGTACACGTACGAAGACGACGAGGGGCAGCCGTGGCGCGGCGTCGTCATCAACCCCGAGCTGTGGATCCGTCCGCTCGAGCCCGGCTATCCCGATCCCGACGACGAGAGCGAGGGTTGCCTGTCGTTCCCCGGCGAGCGCTTCCCCCTGCGCCGGTCCGAGGCGGCCCTGCTGACCGGCACCGACCTCGACGGTCACGCCGTGCGCATCGAGGTCACGGGGTGGCGTGCGCGCATCCTTCAGCACGAGTTCGACCACCTCGACGGCATCCTGTACGTCGACCGACTCGACGACGAGGACGCCCGGGTCGTGGCGAAGATCGCGAAGAAGCGCAAGTGGGGCAAGCCGGGCGCGTCGTGGATGCCGGGCGTCGACGACATCGACGCCTGAGCGTCGTGGTCGCCGGGCCCGCCGGCATCCGGATGCTCAGGACTCGATGATGTTCGGGGCGAAACGGCAGTAGTAGTCGGTGATGGGGCCGTCGGACTCGCGGATGCCGACGCCGAAGGCCTCGTCGTTCACCACCCAGGAACCGAGCACCGGGTGGTTGCTCCCCCGGCTCCCGGGGTAGTCGGGCAGCTCGTGGTACTGCTGCCACACGCGCTCGCGACCTCGGCCCTCGCGTCGGTACTCCTGGCCGTTGGAGGCGACGCTCCCGTCGGCGCGGTGCACGCGGATGCCGTCCCCCTCGCGACCGAAGACGGGTTTGACGACGAAGTCGGTCATGCCGTTCGGACCGTCGGCGTAGGCGGGGAGGAGGTTCGGGTGACCGGGGAAGAGCCGCCACAGGGCGACGAGCAGCAGCTTGTTCGACAGGAACATCTTCCAGGCCGGCTCGTACCAGCGGCCGAACAGGCCGCGCCCCGCGATGAGGAGGGCCCCGAACTCCTGATCGCCCACGACGCGGTCCTCGCCCGAGACGAGGTCCTCCCACGGGTAGAGCTTGAAGAGGTTGCGGATCACGGGGTACTGCGTGCCGGGCTCGTCGCCGGGGAGCACGGCGACGCTGCGTGAGGAACCCCACGGCTCGGGCACGCCGACGAATTGCCGCGCGCCGTGGTGCCAGCCGATGTCCTTCATCTCGATGCCGGTGTGCTCCCACCCGGCCTCCGCGGCGAGGTCGCGCATGTAGGCGACGGTGTCCCAGTCCTCGCCGTAGGTGTCGGCGTCCGAGTGGGCGACGAAGAGCCGCCCGCCCTCCCCCTCGCTGAGGGAGCGGTGCAGCAGCGTCCGCCAGCGGTCGACGAGGGCCTCGTGCAGCCCGTTCCACTGGTCGGTGTCGGCGGGGAGCGCCCCGGTGCGGATCCGGTCCTGCAGCCAGAACCACTGGGTCACCGAGGCCTCGATGAGTCCCGTGGGGGTGTCGGCGTTGTACTCGAGCATCTTGGCCGGCGATCCGTCGCCGTCGTAGGCGAGATCGAAGCGCGCGTAGACGTCGGGCTCGTCCTGCTCGAGCGACCACTGCGCGAACTCGAACGCCCGCGGGTCGAGCCCGAGGGTGCCCATCTCGCCGCTCGCGAGATAGCGCGCGGCCTCGCGGCTCATGCGGTGCAGCTCTTCGGTCTCCTTCTCCAACCGCTCGACCTCGGGGAGCGTGAAGACGTAGGCGGCGGCGTCGTTCCAGTACTCCACCGCTGATCCGTCGTCGCGCAGCGTGCGCGAATAGATCAGTCCCGACTGCTTGATCGTGCGTTCCCAGTCGGGACGGGGATCGAGCTCGATGCGGCGCATCAGCCGCCGTGGCTTCCGTCGGACCCGGAGCCGCCGAAGCCGCCCCGCGACACGCTCGCCCCGTCGCTCGAGATCCCGCGCGCCGCCGTCTTGCCGGAGGGGAGCTCGTCGACACCGCCCGTCGTCGGCTGGCCCACCGCGGGGACCGTCCGCCCGCTCGAACCGATCGGGAGGTAGTACCAGTGCGCGCTGCCGCCGTGGTTGTTGCAGTCGTCGTCGGGCAGGCGCTTCTCGGTCGCGTTGTCGCGGCAGATCTGCGCGTAGTCCTCCGACACGTTCGCGCCCTGACCGCACCCGGTGAGGGTCGCGGCGAGCGCGGCGACGACGCCGACGGTGACGGTGCGCGACGCGCGACGGCGCGTGGGGGGATGCATCGGTGGTCTCCTCGGGATGCCGGGACGGCGGGGCCTCCGGTGATGCTCTCACACCGCTGCGACGCCCGGGGCACGCGCCGCCGCGCGAGGCGTCCCGCGGGTGTCGTAGGTGGACGCGCGCAGATCGCGATCGCGTCGTCGGGCGCTCACCACAGGCCGCGTGACGCCAGCTCGCCCCGCAGGATGGGGGTCAGCCGCTCGGCGTAGGCGGGGGTGATGTGGGTGTCGTCGTACCGCACGGGCGTCTGCCCCGCGAAGGCCGGGCAGGCGCCCTGCCAGCAGGTGAAGGGGAGGGCGCTGATCGCGGCGTCGCCGGTCGTCGCCGCCTGCGCCTCGGTCGCCGACTCCATCTGCGTCCACACGTCGTCGACGGCCGACAGGCAGGCTCCCGGCCCCGTGACGGGCGAGAAGCAGCGGCCGAGGTCGGCGCCGTGCGGCGGGGGTGCGAGGTACACGGTGCGTCCCGCCGGAACCCATCCGGCCACTTCGCGCGCGGTGGCGGATGCCAGGTCCGCGGCATCCAGATCCCGCCCGTCGACGGTGCGGGCCAGGGTGAACGCGTTCGAGACGACGAGGAGATCCGCGGGATCGGCGGCCACCATCGCCGCCACGGCGTCCTTCCGCGCGTCGCAGCCGGCCGTGACCGCGGGGTCGCGGCTCTCGATCAGCACGTCGGTGAAGCGGCATCCGTACATGCCGACGGTCGTGACCCGCCACGCGCCGCCGCTCTCTTCCGCGAGACGGGCGAAGGCCGGCGCGTAGGCCATCGCGCTGGAGTCCCCCACGAGGAAGAGGTGGTGGGAGGCGCCGGCGTCTCCCCAGGTGCAGCTCGACGCATCGGGGGTGCGATCGGGGGTGAAGCAATCGTGCGCCCGGTTCGTCGCCGACGAGTCGCGGATCGCGTCGTCGAGGGAGGGATGCAGCTCGGGCCACGCGTTCGCCGTCGTCGCGGCCGCGAGGTCGCTCTGCAGGTGCGTCAGGGCGTCGTCGTCCTGAGCGGCCACCGCGGCCGGTGGAGCCGCGACGAGGGGAACCCCCGGGAGGGTCGGCGCTCCGTAGGCGACGAAGACGGCGAGAACCGTCGCGCCGGCGCCGATCACCAGCGTCGCGAGGGCCATCGCCGCGCGCGGGGCGAAGCGCGCCCTCCAGGTCGACCAGGACTCGGGTCGGTCCGTTTGGAACGACGGGGACGTCTTAGCCGGACCGACGTCGAGGGAGGTGGTGTCTCCTCCTGGCGCGGAGGATGGTGCGGTCGCGGTCGGAGCGGTCTCGACGTGGGGGCCGTGGGAGGTCGCCGCCGTCGTGGCGGGGACGACGGCCGGGGTGCCCGGTCCCGGCGTCGTGGCGAGGCTACCCGGCTCGATCGCGGGGGTGGTCGGCCCGGACGTGAGGGGGCGCGCACCCGGGTAGTACCGCTGCCCGGGGACCCAGCCCGCCGGACGCGACGCCAGCATCCTCGGGCGCGGTGACGGTTCCGCCGCGCGTGCGTGCGTGTCCCCCGGGCGTGCGGACGCCGCCGTGGGGCCTGCGGGGGTCGCCGCGACGACGGCGGGTGCGGCACCGACCGGGCCGGCGGCCGGGGGTGCGGCATCCGCCCGTCCGGCGTGGCGCGGCCAGGGCATCCGGTGCAGGGGCTGCTCCACCCCGAGGAACGTCGCCACCGACAGCACGACGATCGCCAGAGCGGCGATGGCGAGAGCGCCCGGGCCCGGCGGCAGAAGGATGCCGGCGAAGACGATGACGGGCAGGTGCCAGAGGTAGAGCGAGTACGAGAGGTCGCCGATGACCACCGCGAGGGGGTTCGTCAGGACGAAGAGGGATCGGTGACGCGGATCGCCCCCGATGCCTCCGGCGATGACGAGCGCCGCGCCCGCGACGGGGAGGGCGGCCCACGGGGCGGGGAAGGCGGCATCCGGGTCGACGACCACGAACGCCGCGGCGATCACCGCGACGCCCAGCCAGGAGAACAGACCCCCGACGGCTCGGGGGAGGCGGGCGAGCGGAGCGGCACCGGCCGCGATGACGGCACCCACGGCGAGCTCTCCGACCCGCGTGAGAGTCGAGAAATACGCCAGGCTCGGATCGATCGGGGTGAGCATCCCGGCGGCGGCACCCGATGCGACGACGACCGTGAGAGCGAGCAGGGCGATCACCACGCGAGCCGAACGTCCGCGTCGAGCGATCGCCGGAAGGGTGGCGACGGCGAGGAGGATCAGCAGCGGCCAGGCCAGCGAGAACTGCTCCTCGACCGACAGCGACCAGAAGTGCTGCAACGGCGACACGTCGGTGGTCGCGAAGTAGTCGCGGCCCTCCCACCCGAACCTCCAGTTGGAGGCGAGCCCGAGCGCGGAGAGCGCATCGAGGAGCGTCCTCTCGGCGCGGGTCGTCGAGAACAGCACGGAGCCGAGCGCCACGACGCTGATCAGCACCAGCACCGCGGCCGGGAGGAGGCGCTTCACGCGCCGCGCGAAGAAGGCGGTCAGGCGCACGGTCCCCGCCTCGCGCAGGTCGCTCAACAGGATGCCGGTGACCAGGAACCCCGAGAGGACGAAGAACACGTCGACGCCGACGAAGCCGCCGCGCGGCCACCCGGTCAGGTGGGTGGAGACGACCGCGAGCACCGCCACGGCGCGGAGTCCCTGCAGGTCGCGGCGCCTGCCCGCGTGGCTCGTGGTCACGGAACGTCCTTCCCGGCCGTCGGGATCGACCGGAGAGAGCTTAGTGGAAGCGCTCCCACATCGTTCGTCCTCGGCAAGCACGTCTGTCCGGCTCGCGCAAGCCCGGAGTCCGATCACGCACCGGTGGTTCGATGTGCGCATGTGGCAGATCGCGGGCCTCCCCGCCCACCCCTTGCTCGTTCACGCCGTCGTTGTGCTCATCCCCCTCGCGGCCCTCATGGTCGTCGTCGGCAGCGTCTGGCCGGCGGCGCGTCGCCGTCTCGGCATCCTGACCCCGATCGTGGCTCTCGTCGCCCTGATCTTCGTGCCGCTGGCCAAAGAGGCGGGTGAGGCGCTGGAGCGCCAGGTTCCCGAGTCGGCCGTGCTCGAGCGGCACACCGAGCTCGGCGATCAGCTGCTGCCGTGGGCGATCGGACTCTTCGTCGTCGCGGCCGGACAGTGGCTCTGGTTCCGACTGTGCGCGCGGCGCGACGACCGACGGGACGGCGGCGGCCGTGCCGGCGGACGCGTGGCGACGATCGCCATCGCGATCGTGGCGATCGTGGTCGCCGGTGCCACCACCTTCTCCGTGGTGCAGGTCGGCGACAGCGGTGCGCGTGCGGTGTGGTCGAGCGGGTCGTCGGTATCCGACTGAGACGCTCATTATCGGCGTCGGTCGCGCGCACCGCCACCCCCACGGGTGCGCAGCGCGGCCGACGTAGCGTTCGCAGGGGTGGATCGTCACCCGCCTCCCACCGCCTCCGTGGCGCTCACGCAGCGCCCTCCGTGAAGGATTCGATGGACCACGCACTCGACGCGCCGCTGCCCCACGCGGGCGACATCCTCGGTGGACGCTACGTGCTCACCGAGCGCATCGGCGCCGGCGGGATGGGGCGGGTGTTCCGCGCCCGCGACGAGGTGCTGCGCCGTGACGTCGCGGTGAAGATCTTCTTCACCGACCGCAGCGACGAAGCCGAGCCGCTGCGCCGCATGTCGGAGGCGCGGGCGCTGGCCGCGCTCGATCACCCGTCGCTCGTGACGCTGTACGACGCCCGACTCGACGCCGGCGACCACGTCTATCTCGTGATGGAGCTCATCGACGGTCCGTCGCTGCAGCGGCGGATCGAGCAGGGGCCCCTCTCCTCCGTCGAGGTCGCGGGCATCCTGTCGGACCTCGCGGCGGCCGTGGCGGTCGTGCACGACGCGGGCATCGTGCACCGCGACATCAAGCCCTCGAACGTCCTCCTCCGCCCCGTCCGCGGCACGGCGCGCGGGGTCGAGGCGGTCCTGGCCGACTTCGGTGTCGCCCACCTCGTCGACGCGACGCGCCTGACCACCCCGGGAACCTTGATCGGTACCGCCGCCTACCTCGCGCCCGAGCAGGTGCGCGGCGAGGCACCGCAGGCGGCATCCGATGTCTATGCGCTCGGACTCCTGACGATCGAGGCGCTCACCCGTCTGCACCCCTTCGGCGGGGGCTCCGTGCAGGAGACCCTGCTCGCGCGGCTCGCCCGGCAACCGGACGTGCCCTCGACCCTCGGGTACGCCTGGCGGTCCCTGCTCACGGCCATGACGGCGCACGATCCGTCGTCGCGGCCGTCCGCTTCCGACGTCGCCGCGCGGGCGGCGGTGCTGGCAGCGGGGGCGGAGACGCTCGCGGCCGACACGGGACCGGTGACGGTGACGACGGATGCCGCGTGGGCCGACCTCGGCCTGGCGGGCGTCGCGATGGGCGGGGCGGTCGCGACCGAGAGGCTGCCTGCGCCGTCTACCGTGATCGCGGCTCCGGCCGACTCCGCGTCCCTCCGCGGCGAGACGGAGGCTGCGGCGGTTCCGTCGCATCGACGGCATCGGGTGTGGGCGGGCGTGGGCGCGGCGGCGGCGGTCGTCGTCGCCGGCCACCTCGTCGCGTTCTCCGTCGCCGGGTCGGGCGGTGCGCCCGCGGGCGGGAACGTCGCGTCTCCGCGGCCGTCGATCGTCGCCGAGACCCCCGCTCCGACGCCCTCGACGGTGCCCGCGGCCCCCACCGTCCAACAGGTCGCGGACACCGGCAGCGACGCCTCGTCGGGACAGGCCCCCGCGGACCCTGTCTCCGTCGACCAGCCGACCGTAGATCAGGCGCCCGCAGATACCACCCCGGTCGAGCCCGCCCCCTCCGCCCCTCCGATCTCGGACCCCGCACCCGGCACCGGCCCGGGAGCCGGCAACGGAGCGGGCAATGGAGCCGGCAACGGTGCGGGCAACGGTGGCGGCCCGGGATCAGGCCGCGGGAAGGGCGAGGCGAACGGCGGGGGCCCGGGCGCATCGCACGGCAACGGGAAGGGTTCTCCCGGCGCGCCCTGACGGGTGGTTCGCAATCGGCGGCGCGGGCGAGGCTGCCGCGGGAATCCTCCCGGGCCCGTTCGGCCGGACGAGCGCAACCCCTCGCAGCTTGGCGACGATCCCGCTTGAATCTCCTGCGGGGGGAATCATGTCGCCGAGGCGCGCAGCGGTCGTGGTCGCGATCGTCGCGGTGCCCGTGCTCGTGGCATCCGTCGTCTTCCTGCCGACCGGCGGCGCGGTCAGCGTGCTCTCGGCGCTGGGGATGGCGGCGGGTCTGACGGGCGTCGGCCTCGCGATGCTGTGGGCGACCCGCTCGTCGTGGAAGCCGGAACCCGCTCCGTCACCGCGCTCCCCCGATCGGTCCGTCGCGCGCCGTCGCGCCGTGCGCGTGGCGCGGGTGCAGGGCTGGATCGGCATCGTCGGCGGCCTCGGCATCGCCCTCCTCGCCCTCGGGATCGAGGATGACGATCGGAGCGCGCTGCGGCTCGGTGCGGCGGGGATCGGAATCTTGGTGCTGGGCGCCGCGACCCTCGTCCTCGTCCACGCGAGCGGACGCAAGCGGGTGGAGGAGGATGCCGCCTCCGACGACGATCCACTCCCCTCGGGCTGGATCCTGGTCTCGCGTCGCGAGGGCGGCTCGTGGCTGATCTTCGCGGTGCCTGCGATAGCGGCCCTGGTGTGGGGCGCCTGGCAGTTCATCCCGCTCTTCGTCCTGACCCTCCGGGGCGCGTCGGCCCTCGCCGTCGCCGCACTCGGGATCGTCGCGATCGCCGCCGTCGCGAGCGGCGTCGTGTGGGGGCTCCGGCAGATCGCCGACGTCTGGTTCGACACCGCCATCGCGCGCGTGCGGGTCGGGTCGCGGACCCTCGCGGCGAGCGACCTGACGACCGCGAGGGTGAGCGCGGCAACGATGCTCGCTGGCGGCACGCGATCGCTCTTCCTCGTTCTCGAGGGCCCCGGGAAGCTCCGGGTACCCCTGCTGCTGCGCCGCCACGGTGGGCTCGCGATGGACCCGGTTCAACGTCGGGCCGCGGTCGCTCTGGTGGAGGCGGCGCGCATCGCGCTCCCCCGCGCGAAGGAGGACCCGCGCGGGCGGTTCTCGCGCACGCTGTTCCCCGCGCACCTCGACGCCGCCCAGGCGCGCGAACTGGTGGCGCACCCTCCGCGCTCGGACGAGGATCTTCCGATCGCGGTCGGCTGAGACGACGAAGGCCCGGGCCTCGCGACTTCTGCGAGACTCCGGGCCTTCTATGGCTCCCCGGCTTGGACTCGAACCAAGAACCTATCGGTTAACAGCCGATTGCTCTGCCAATTGAGCTACCGAGGATCATGCTCGCCTTGCGGCGGGCAACCCCACGATACTAACAGCACCCGGGGCAGCCGGAAAAATCAGCGCCTCGAAATCCGTCGCTCGGGCGTGCCGTCGGGTGTCCACTGCAGCGTCTCGTCGCCGTGCCCCAGCGCGACCGTGTGCCCCGCGTGCAGCACGAGCACGTCGGCGTCCAGATCGCGCGGCGCATCCGCGTCGTTCGTCACGATGAGCGACGCCATGCCGCGGTCGTCGCGGCGGCGGATGATCGAGGCCCGCGCGGCCGCCCGCACCTCGACGTCGAGGTTGGCGTACAGGTCGTCCGCGACGAACAGTCGGGGCTCCAGCACGAGGGCTCGTGCGAGTGCGACGCGCTGGCGCATGCCGGCGCTCAACTCGTACGGGTACTTCGGAGCCGTGCCCAGCGGCAGCTCCATCTCGTCGAGCAGTGTCGCCACGCGAACCGCGAGGGCGCGGGTGTTGACCCGGCGGTCACGACTCGTGATGGGCTCGGCGATCACGTCCTGCACGGTCAGCCGCGACGGGAGTCCCGCTCCGGCGCCCTGCGGCAGGTATCCGGTGTGGAAGGTCCACTCCCGACGGGCGCGGCCCGGCCGACGAGCCGAGATGCCGTGAACGCGCGCGTCTCCGCCGACCACGGTGAGACCGTCGTCGGGATGACCGGCCAGCAACGACACGAGCGAGGTCTTGCCCGCGCCCGTCGCCCCGCGGACGATGAGCGTCTCCCCCGCGGACAGCGAGAGCGTGACCCCGTCAATGACGCGCACGCCGTTGCGCGCGAGCGAGAGGTCGTCGGTGCGGAGGGCGACGTCGGTGTCGAGGGATCGCGGCATGCCCTCATCCTCCCCGACGATCGCGTCGCCCGTCGCGGGGCTTCCTCGCGACACGCCGGTGCGGTAGCGCTCCCGCGGGGTCAGGTGGCGACGAGTCGCTGACGGTCGGCGTCCAGTTCGCGCAGCCGCAGCCGCAGCCGGCGCCCCTCCTCCGAATCCGCGGGGACGCGCTGGATGCCGCGGAGGAGCTCGTCCTTCTCGCGCTGCAGTTCGCGCACGAGAAGGCCCCGCGCGAGGTCGTTCGCCGAGGCCACGGCTCCCTCTTCGGTGCGGGCGGGGAACTCCGCGGTGAGCAGCTCGGCGGCGAGGGAACGGAACGGCTCGCGCACCGCCTCCACGGCCGTCACGGCCCAGCCGGGCTGCGACAGATCCGTGGATGCCAGGGACGCGCGCACCGCCTCGAGGGCCGGGTGGCCGAACGGCGTCTGCAGGGCCCGCAGGAACAGGTCGGGATCGATGCGGTGCCCGTACTGCAGGAAGGCCATCATCGCCCCGCGTTCGAGGGCGACATCGCGGGTGTGCGGGAGGGAGGCCATCGTCACCGAGACCGCGACGGGGGCGGGCTCCGCGGAGCGCTGCGCGTCCCTCTTCTCGGCGCGGTCGGCCCCGCGGGCGGCCCGCTCGACCGCGGACTGCACCTCGGGGATGTCGAGGCCCAGGCGACGCGCCAGCACGCGCACGTAGCCGGGTCGCAGGGCGGGGTCGCGGATGTCGGCGACGATCGGCGCGGCCGCGTTCAGCGCCCCGGCGCGGCCCTCGACGCTGGAGAGGTTGAAATCCTTCAGCCGCTGATCGATGACGAACTCGAACATGGGGGCCTTGGTCTCCATGAGCGAGCGGACGGCGCCGTCGCCGCGCTGCAGACGCAGGTCGCACGGGTCGAGGCCCTCGGGCGCGACGGCGACGTACGTCTGCGCCGCGAAACGCTTCTCGTCGGCGAAGGCGCGCAGCGCCGCCTTCTGGCCCGCGGCATCCGGATCGAAGGTGAAGACGACCTCGCCGGAAGCGCTGTCGTCGCCCATCACCCGCCGGAGCACGGTGATGTGGTCGCTGCCGAACGCCGTTCCGCACGAGGCGATCGCCGTGGTCACTCCCGCGAGGTGGCAGGCCATCACGTCGGTGTAGCCCTCGACCACGACCACGCGGTGCGAGCGCGAGATGTCGCGCTTGGCGAGGTCGAGCCCGTAGAGCACCTGCGTCTTCTTGTAGAGCGGGGTCTCGGGGGTGTTGAGGTACTTGGGGCCTTGATCGTCGTCGTAGAGCTTGCGCGCCCCGAAGCCGATCACCTGCCCGGTGATGTCGCGGATGGGCCAGACCAGGCGGCCGCGGAAGCGGTCGTAGACGCCCCGCTGGCCCTGCGACACCAGTCCGGCCTGCAGCAGCTCGTCGCGGGTGAACTTCTGCGCGCTCAGGTGATCGAGCAGGTGCGACCAGCCCTTCGGCGCGTAGCCGACCCCGAAGTGCGCGGCCGCTCCGGCGTCGAAGCCGCGATCGCCGAGGAACCGGCGACCCGTCTCGGCCTCGGGAGTCATGAGCTGAGCGCGGAAGAACTCCGCCGCGGCGGCGTTGGCGGCGTACAGGCGCGAGCGCCCGGAGGTCTCGGGGGCGGCTCCCCCGTCTTCGTAGTGCAGGGTGTACCCCACGCGCGCGGCCATGCGCTCGACCGCCTCGGTGAACGAGACGTGGTCCATCGCGCGCAGGAACGAGTACACGTCGCCCGACTCGCCGCACCCGAAGCAGTGGTAGTAGCCCACCTGCGGGCGCACGTTGAAGCTCGGGCTGCGCTCGTCGTGGAAGGGGCACAGGCCCTTCATCGAGCCCACGCCCGCGGGCTTGAGAGCGACGCGCTCACCGATCACGTCGGCGATGTTCACCCGCGCTTTGACCTCGTCGACGTCGGCCTGACGGATGCGTCCCGCCATCAGGCATCCGCTCCGCGCGAGGCGCGGGCGCCGGGCGCCCAGACGCCCAGCTCGGCGGCATCGACCTCGCCCACCAGTCGCCCGTGCCACGAGATCGCGAGCTGGTCGGTGAGGCTCGCGACCTGGTCGACGACGACGCGTCGTGCCGCGGCGTCGTCGCGAGCGGCCGCGAAGTCGGGGGCATGCAGGGCGTCCAACGCTCCGGGGTTCTCCCACAGGGCGGATGCCAATCGCTTCAGCACGTGGCGCTGCTCGCGGTACAGCACCTTGCGGCCGTCGATCGAGACGACGGTGGCGCCGATGATGCCCTTGAGCACCGCCATCTCGACCTCGACCTCGGCCGGGACGATCACGTGGGCGCGGTAGCGCGTGAGCTCGTCGGCGGGGTACGCCTCGCGCGTCGCGGCGGTGGCGGCGCGCGCGAAGCGCCCGATGAGGTCGGAGGTGAGGTTCTTGAGCCGCGCGAGCGCCGGGCGCGTGCCGTCGAAGGAGCGGATCCACTCCGGCATGGCCATGAGGCGCTCCAGGCCCGCGGCGAGGTCGTCGCGCACGAAGTCGTAACCGACCCAGCGCTGGATCGCGTCGAGCAGCCCCTCGCGACCGACGCGCGAGGCGAGGCGCGCCGGGTCGACGTAGCGGTTGACGACCGCGTCTTCGAAGTCGTGCACCGAATAGGCGATGTCGTCGGAGAGGTCCATGACCTCGGCTTCGATGCAGCGCTGTCGCGCCGGGGCGCTCCCGCGCATCCAGTGGAACACCGGCTCGTCGTCGGGGTAGACGCCGAACTTCAGGCGGCCGCCCGGGTCGGGCACGGGCTCATCCACCGTCCACGGGTACTTGCAGGTGGCGTCGAGGCTCGCGCGGGTGAGGTTGAGGCCGAACGGTTCGCCGCCGGCACCGAACACCTTCGGCTCGAGGCGCGTGAGGATGCGCAGCGTCTGCGCGTTGCCCTCGAAGCCGCCGATCTCGTCGGCCCACTCGTTGAGGGCCCGTTCGCCGTTGTGCCCGAAGGGCGGGTGGCCGAGGTCGTGGCTGAGGCACGCGGTGTCGACGACGTCGGGTGAGAGCTGCAGCGCGGTCGCGAGCTCGCGCCCCACCTGCGCGACCTCGAGGGAGTGCGTGAGACGGTTGCGGGCGAAGTCGGCGGGACTCGCGGGGCTCAGCACCTGCGTCTTCGCGGCGAGCCGCCGAAGCGCGGCCGAGTGCAGCACGCGGGCGCGGTCGCGCGCGAAATCGTCGCGCTGGGAGCGGTGGTTCTCGACGTGGAAGCGCGCCGCGTCGACGTCGTCGTAGCCGACCGGTCGGGCGACCGTCGGCGACGCCTCAACCGCCACTGTGGTGCAGTTCCGCGTCGGCGAGGGCCCGGCCGGCTTCGACGCCGATCTCGCGGGAGTCGAGCCAGCCGTCGGGCAGGGCGGGGCGCTTGGGCGTTCCGGCGCGACCGCGCTGCCCCTCGGCCGCGGCTCCCGGGTAGGGGGCGTCGAGTTCCATCGTGGCCAGCAGCTCGTCGATCTCGTCGAGCGTCGAGGCCGTCGCGAGGCTCGCGCGCAGCTCACCGCCGACGGGGTAGCCCTTGAAGTACCAGGCGACGTGCTTGCGGATGTCGCGGCATCCGCGCCCCTCGTCCTCGAAGAACTGCACGAGCAGCTCGGCGTGGCGGCGGAAGGCCTTCGCCACGAAACCGAGGGTGGCGTCGACGGGCTCGCCGTGGGCCGCGTCCGGACCGCCGAGGGCGCGTGCGAGGTCGCCGAACAGCCACGGACGGCCGAGGCAGCCGCGACCGACCACGACGCCGTCGCACCCGGTCTCGTCCATCATGCGCACGGCGTCGTCGGCCGACCAGATGTCGCCGTTGCCGAGCACGGGGACGCTCGTGACCGTCTCTTTGAGCGTGGCGATCGCGGCCCAGTCGGCGTGGCCGGAGTAGAACTCGCTCGCCGTGCGGGCGTGCAGGGCGATGGATGCCACCCCCGCCCCCTCGGCGATGCGTCCGGCCTCGAGATAGGTGAGGTGGTCGGCGTCGATGCCCTTGCGCATCTTGACCGTCAGCGGCTTGTCGCCCGCCGCCTTCACCGCGCGCTCCACGATCTCGCGGAACAGCGAGGTCTTCCACGGCAGGGCGGCGCCGCCGCCGCGCCGCGTGACCTTGGGCACCGGGCAGCCGAAGTTCAGGTCGATGTGGTCGGCGTGGTCTTCGTCGACGATCATGCGCACGGCCGCTTCGGTCGTGGCCGGATCGACGCCGTAGAGCTGGATCGAGCGCGGCGTCTCGGACTCGTGGTGGCGGATGAGACGCATCGTGGTCTCATTGCGTTCGACGAGCGCGCGCGTCGTGATCATCTCACTCACGTAGAGCCCGGCACCGTATTCGCGACACAGACGACGGAACGCCGTGTTCGTGATGCCGGCCATGGGGGCGAGCACGACGGGAGCGTCGAGTTCGATGTTGCCGATGCGAAGCGATCGCGTCGGAGCCAATGCCGTATTCACCCTGTCATTCTCCCAGACGCCCGATGCCGACGGCGCCCGCGTCCACGGATGCAGGGACGCGGGCAGGGGTGGGGAGGAGCCTCACGCGTCGGCGGTCTCGGCGACCTCGCGCCGCTCGCCCCACACCTGACGCGCGATCTGGCTGAACGCCTCCACGGGCTGCGCCCCGCTCACGCCGTACTTGCCGTCGATCACGAAGAAGGGCACGCCGGTGATACCGAACTGGCGGGCCTGCTCCTGATCGGCGCGCACGGCGGCGCGGAAGCGCTGCGACGACAGGGCCTCGCGGGCGGCATCCTCGTCGAGACCGACCTCGACGGCGAGGGCGACGAGGTCGTCGTCGCGGCCGACGTGCTTGCCCTCGAGGAAGTACGCCGACATGAGCACCTCGGCGAGCTCCAGCTGCTTGCCGTTCTCCTTGGCGAAGTGCAGCAGCTCGTGCGCCTTGACGGTGTTGGTGTGCTGCAGGATGTCGAAGCGGTACGCGAGTCCCGCCTCGGCGGCGACGCCGGTGACGCGGTCGAGCATCTCGCGCGCCTGGTCGGGCGAGATGCCCTTGTGCTGCGAGAGGTAGTCGACCTCGCCGCCGTGGAAGTCCTCGGGGGTGTCGGGCGAGAGCTCGAACGAGTGGTACTCGATCTCGACGACCGGGGCGTCGTCGTCGCCGGCCGTGGCGGCCAGGCCGTTCTCGAGGTTCCGCTTGCCGATGTAGCACCAGGGGCAGGCGATGTCGCTCCACACGTCGATCTTGATGGCATCCGTCATATCGCGTGCAACTCCTTCGACGATGGATCTATTCCGATCGCGGCATCCGTCACGCCGTCGGCGCGTCGATCGCGCCCCCGAACCGCCGATCGCGCGAGAGGTAGAGCCCGATGGCATCCCACAGGTGGGTGCGGCGGAAGTCGGGCCACAGCGTGTCGAGGAACACCATCTCGGCGTAGGCCGACTCCCACAGAAGGAAGTTCGAGGTGCGCTGCTCGCCGCTCGAGCGCACGAACAGATCGACGTCGGGCATGTCGGGCTGGTACAGGTTCTTGCGGATGAGCTTCTCGGTCACGGCCGAGGGCTTGAGCTTCCCGGCGGCGATGTCGTCGCCGATGCGGCGCATGGCATCCACGATCTCCACGCGTCCGCCGTAGTTCACGCACATCGTGAGGGTCAGCGTGGAGTTGCCCTCGGTGAGGCGCTCCGCGTGCTGGAGCTCCTTGATGACCGAGCCCCACAGGCGCGGCTTGCGGCCCGACCACCGGATGCGCACGCCCCACTCGTTCAGCTGATCGCGGCGGCGGTGCAGCACCTCGCGGTTGAAGCCCATGAGGAAGCGCACCTCGTCGGGAGAGCGCGACCAGTTCTCGGTCGAGAAGGCGTAGACCGACAGGTGCTTCACGCCCGCCTGGATCGCCCCGGCGACCACGTCGAGCAGGGCCGCCTCGCCCGCGCGGTGCCCCTCGACCCGCGTGAGTCCCTGGCGGTTGGCCCACCGGCCGTTGCCGTCCATGACGATCGCGACATGCTCCGGCACGGCGCCCTTGGGGTACGTGGGCGGGTACTCCCCCGTCCAGTCCAGGGGGCGGTACGGCACGGCGTCGCGGTGCGTGAACGGCTTCGGTGTCATCGATGCGACTCCAGGTGCGAGAGGGAACGGATGCCGCGCTCCAGGTGGAATTGCGCGTACGCGGCCACCAGACCCGAGGCGGCGGCCACGGTGCGGCCGGGGGCGTCGTCGATCGTGTCCCACTCCCCCGCCATGAGGGCGCGGAGCATGTCGACGGTCTCGCGCGCGACGCGCGGCGAGCCCGCGGGGGCGCAGGTCGAGCAGACGACGCCGCCGAGCTGCGGGAGGAAGTACGGGTGATCGCCGATCGTGCCGCACCGCGCGCACTCGGTCAGCCCCGGGGCCCACCCCGACAGGGCCATCGCGCGCAGCAGGTACGAGTCCAGCACGCTGCGCTCCGCGTGATCGCCGCGCGCGAGCGAGCGCAGACCGCCGACGAGCAGGAGGTACTGCTGAGGGGTGGCCTCGGCCTCGTTCAGTCGGTCGGCGGTCTCGACCATCGCGCTGGCGGTGGTGTAGCGGTCGTAGTTCACGACGATGTCGGCGCCGTACGAGCCCAGCGACTCCGCCTGCTGCACGATGTCGAGGTTGCGGCCCTTGAACAGCTGCACGTCGGCGACCATGAAGGGCTCGAGGCGCGATCCGAACTTCGACGAGGTGCGCCGCACGCCCTTGGCCACCGCGCGGATCTTGCCGTTGCGGCGGCTGAGGAGGGTGAGGATGCGGTCCGCCTCCCCCAGTTTGTGGGTACGCAGGACCACGACTTCGTCGCGGTAGGTGGGCACAGTCCATTATCCGTCCGCCCACCCGTGAGCGGCCTGCGCGGCGCGCCCGATACCGTGCCGCGGCCGTGGGCGTGGGACGGGAGAATGGATGCCGTGGACACGCCGACCTTCGTCATCCCCCTCTGGGCGGATCTCACCGCCGTCGCCCTGGGCGGCGTGCAGGGGGCGCTCTTCGCCTCGGGATTCCAGGGGCAGCGACGCCTGGACCTGCTCGGGGTCGCGATCATCGGCATCCTGCTCGGCATGGGCGGAGGCCTCATCCGCGATCTGCTGCTGGGGCTGACCCCCGCGACCCTGCAGAGCAACTGGTACCTCATCACGGCGACGCTCGCCTCGATCGTGGGCATGCTGCTGTCGGGGATCTTCCAGCGGCTCAACCGCGCGATCGTCATGCTCGACGCCGTCGTGATCGGTCTGTTCGGCGCGTTCGGCACCTCGAAGGCGCTCGCCCTCGGGATGCCGGCGGTGCCCGCGATCTTCGTCGGCGTCCTGGCGGCGGCCGGCGGCAGCGTGCTGCGCGACGTGCTGATGGGCCTGCCCGTCGCGATCATGCACGTGGGATCGCTCTACGCCGTCGCGGCGGGCGGTGGATGCGTCGTGCTGGCGACGACCGCCGCGTTCGGCGTGCCGCTGCCGGTCGCGGCGGTGATCGGCGTGGTGGTGACGACCGTCGTGCGTGTGCTCGCGGTGCTGTTCGACCTGTCGCTCCCCGAGCAGCGCAAACTCTACCGTCGCAAGGTGGCGGTCGAGACCACCGGCATCCCGATCATCCGCACCGAGGACTGACCGCGCGAGACGACTTTCGGCGACTCAGGCGTCGAGGATGACCTCGTCGCCGACGCGGATCGTCCCGCCGCCCGCGACGGGCAGCAGCAGGATGCCGAGGGTCGGTTCGTCCTGACCGAACTCCGTCGTCAGCACCCGCAGCAGGCGCGCGTCGCGCACTCCGGTGTCGGGGTTCGCGGTGATCGCCGCGCACCGCTCGATCGGCTTCTGCACCTCGAACTCGACCTCGCCGATGCGCACGCGCCCGGCCCAGCCGAGCTCCTCCCACGCGGAGATGCCCGAGACGACGATGTTCGAGCGGAAACGCCGGTCGTCGACGGGCGCCTCGACCGCGGCATCCAGGTCGGCGACCGAGGCCGCTCCGTGCAGCGAGACGAACCCCTGCGGACGATCCTGGAACCGCGCCGTGCGGCCGTCGCCGAGAAGACCCAGGGGCAGGATGCCGTCGGCCTCGAGCAGTCGGGCATCGCCCGTGGTCCGCAGGTACGCGGTGACGGCCTCGGCGAGTCGCGAGCGACCCTCGTCGCTCAGGTCGGCGGTCACGTCGATGTCGTCGACGCGCAGCCGCAGGGTCCGCGCCTCGTCGTCGAACGCGAGGTCGACGCGCGCGAGCGAGGGGAAGGTCATGAGCGCGAGACCGCGGCTCTTGGGATACGTGGCGTCCTCGGGCTCGACCGCGTCCGCGAAGCGGAAGACGAGCGACCGGTCGCCCTGCACCCGCCCGTCGGGCTGGATCACGAGGCTGTCGCGCCGTTCGGGCGTGAAGCCCTTCACCGGGTAGCGGAAGAGGGCGTCGATGCGGATCACGTCGTTCATCTTGGCATCCACGCCCTCCGCCGCCGTCACCACCGGGCGAGCACCTCGCCGTGCGGGAGCAGGATCCACCCGTCCGGGTGCGCCGCCCACTCGCGCCACGCGTCGGAGATGCGCTGCAGTATCGCCTCGTCGGCGAGACCCAGGCGCCGCGCGTGACCCGCGAAGGACGACGCGAGCACGCGATCGGCCCACATCCCGCCCCACCAGGCGCGCTTGTCGGGGGTGTCGAACACCCACACGCTCGCGCTCGCCTCGATGCGGGTGAACCCGGCTCCGCGCGCCCACGCCTTGAGGCGTCGACCCGCATCGGGCTCGCCCGACGATCCGCGATGCACCCCGTGATAGATCTCGAGCCACTCGTCGAGGGCGGGGATCACCGGATGCCAGATGACCCCGCCGTAGTCGACGTCGCGCACCGCGACCAGGCCCTCGGGTCCGGCGACGCGGCGGAACTCCCGCAGCGCCTCCACCGGCCGGGCGAGGTGCTGCAGCACCTGGTGGGCGTGCACGATGTCGAACGAGGCGTCGGGCTCGTCGAGCGCGTACGCGTCACCGGTGCGGAAGGTCACGTTCGTGCGCTCCCCCGCGGCCGCGCGGGCGATCTCGACCACGTCCGGAGCGGCATCCACTCCGACGACCTCTCCCGGGAACACCCGGTCGGCGAGGTCGACGGTGATGGTGCCGGGACCGGCGCCCACATCGAGGATGCGGGCGCCGGTCGACAGCGAAGACACCAGGTAGGCCGCCGAGTCGGCGACGGTGCGCGCGGCGTGTGAACGCAGCACGCTTTCGTGGTGTCCGTGGGCGTAGGCCACGGTCGTGTCTCTCGTGCGCGGTGTCAGACGCCGGCCAGCTCGCCGCTGGTCTGACGGGTACGGATCGCGCGGTTCACGCCCGACACGATCGCCTTCAGCGACGCGGTCGAGATGTCGCCGTCGATGCCGACGCCCCACAGGCGCTGGTCGTCGACCTGCAGTTCGACGTAGGCCGCGGCCTGCGCGTCGCCGCCGGAGCTGAGGGCGTGCTCGACGTAGTCGTACAGCGTCACGTCGAAGCCCTGGGAGCGCACGATCTCGAGGAACGCGGCCACCGGACCGTTGCCCACGGCCGAGGCCGGGTGCGTGGTGTCGCCGTCGCGCAGCGAGACGTCGAGGTGCACATCGCCCGACATGTCGCTCGACGAGCGGGTCGAGAGCAGCTCGAAGCGGCCCCAGCGCTGGTCGTCGACGGTCGAGGGCAGGTACTCGTCGGTGAAGATGTCCCAGATCTGAGCGCTCGACACCTCGCCGCCCTCGGCGTCGGTGCGGGCCTGCACGACGCCCGAGAACTCGATCTGGAGCTTGCGCGGCAGGTCGATCGCGTGGTCGGCCTTCAGCAGGTAGGCGACGCCGCCCTTGCCCGACTGCGAGTTCACGCGGATGACGGCCTCGTACGAACGTCCCAGGTCCTTCGGGTCGATCGGCAGGTACGGCACCGCCCACTCGATCTCGTCGACGGTCTTGCCCTCGGCTCTCGCGCGGGCCTCCATCGCCTCGAAGCCCTTCTTGATGGCATCCTGATGCGATCCGCTGAACGCGGTGAAGACCAGGTCGCCGGCCCAGGGGCTGCGCTCGGGCACGGGCAGCTGGTTGCAGTACTCGACGGTGCGCTTGACCTGGTCGATGTCGCTGAAGTCGATCTGCGGGTCGATGCCCTGGGTCAGCAGGTTGATCCCCAGCGCGACCAGGTCGACGTTGCCGGTGCGCTCCCCGTTTCCGAACAGGCACCCCTCGATGCGGTCGGCGCCGGCCATGTTGCCCAGCTCCGCCGCCGCGACGGCGGTACCGCGGTCGTTGTGCGGGTGCAGCGAGAGGATGACGTTCTCGCGGTGGTTCAGGTGACGCGACATCCACTCGATGGAGTCGGCGTACACGTTGGGCGTGGCCATCTCGACGGTGGCCGGCAGGTTCAGGATGACCTTGCGCTCGGGCGTCGGCTGGAACACCTCGAGCACCTCGTTGCAGATGCGCAGCGCGAACTCGAGCTCGGTGCCGGTGTAGCTCTCGGGCGAGTACTCGTAGAACACCTGCGTCTCGGGGATCGTCGCCTCGTACTTCTTGCACAGGCGCGCGCCCTCGAGGGCGATGTCGACGATGCCCTGCTCGTCGGTGCGGAACACGACCTCGCGCTGCAGCACGGAGGTCGAGTTGTACAGGTGCACGATCGCCTGCTTCGCGCCGGCGATCGCCTCGTACGTGCGGGCGATCAGGTGCTCTCGCGCCTGCGTCAGCACCTGGATCGTGACGTCGTCGGGGATGAGGTCGTCGTCGATCAGCTGGCGGACGAAGTCGAAGTCGGTCTGGCTCGCGCTCGGGAACCCGACCTCGATCTCCTTGTAGCCCATCTTCACCAGCAGGTCGAACATGACGCGCTTGCGCTCGGGGCTCATCGGGTCGATGAGCGCCTGGTTGCCGTCGCGCAGGTCGACGGCGCACCAGCGCGGCGCGACCTCGATGCGCTTCGACGGCCACGTGCGGTCGGGCAGGTCGACCCGGATCTGCTCGTGGAAGGGACGGTACTTGTGCACCGGAGCGGACGTGGGCTTCTGCGTGTTCTTCATGATGTGTCGCTTCTTTAGATTCGTTCGGTGGGGCCGACGACGATCTCCGCGACGAGGAAGGCCCTTAGAACGAGGACTCGTCGCGGCAGCTAAGAAGAAGCAGGCCACCGAAGCGCATTCTGCGATCGTAGCAGCCCCGTGCCGCGGCATCCGTCCACCGCGGACCGGCGGTCACCGCGTTCACCCCGCGGGCGCGTCCCATTCGCGCGCGAGGACGGCGTAGACGAGCAGGTCGCTCCACCGGCCCTTGAACCAGTCCTCCTCGACGAAGTGGGCCTCGCGCCGCATGCCGAGCCGCTCGGCCAGGGCGACCGAACGGGCGTTGTCGGGATCGATCCGGGCCACCAGTCGGCGCAGGCCGTACACCTCGAACGCGGTGTCGACCAGCGCGCGCACGGCCTCCGTGGCCAGCCCCCGACCGGATGCCGCCGGGCTCATCACCCAGCCGATCTCGGCGGATCCCGCGGCGGGATCGAGGTGGAAGAGCACGAGGTCGCCGATCACGACGTCGTCGTCGAGGCGCTCTACCGCGAGCATGACGCCGCCGTTCTCGCCCTCCAGCGTCGTCCGCCCCATGAGGGCTCCGTTGCGTCGACGGATGTCGTCGGCGGTCTGCGGATCGAAGGGCAGGTAGCGGCAGACCTCGGCGTCGCCGCGGTAGGCGGCCATGGCGTCGAGATCACGCTCCTCGAAGGGGCGCAGCCGCACGCGCTCCCGCCTCACGTCGAGTCGGTCGGGCGCGGGCTTCAGCGAGAACGGCGACGCGCTCACGGCAGCAGGGCCACCTTGCCGCCGGGGTGGCCGGTCATGACGAAGCGCACGGCCTCGACCGCCTCCGCCAGGGGGAAGGTGCGAGAGAGGGGGACCTCGAGGGCCCCGGATGCCGCGAGCTCGAGCACGCGGGCGCGGGCGATGTCGCGGAAGCGCGCGCTCTCGGGCCGGGCCCCGGCGATCCAGAGGAACCCGTCGGCGGCGGCGCGGTCGGGCGACACGATCGTGACGACCCGGTCGCGGTCGGCCACGATCTCGAGCGAGACGTCGATGGCCTCGTCGGTCCCCGCGGCATCCCACGCCGCGGCGATCGGCGCGCCGTCGGCGGCCGCCTCGACGCGCTCGCGCAGGCCCTCGCCGTAGGCGACGGGGATCCCGCCGTAGCGGCGGACACGGTCGGCCGAGTCCGCGGCATCCGGGCCGACGGTGCCGATCACGCGGATGCCGAGCTCTCGCGCCTGCTGCAGGAGGCTCACCCCGACCGCTCCGGAGGCGGCGTGCAGGAGCACGGTCTCGCCCTCTACGACCCGGGTGACCTGGATCATCTCGGCGGCGGTGGTCCCGGCCAGCAGCAGGTTGGCGGCCTCGGCGTGGGAGAGCGACGAGGGCTTGGCGAAGACGTCGCGCGCCGGCACCGTGATGTCGGTGGCGTAGGCGCCCTGCACGCGGAAGGCCACGACCTCGTCGCCCACCGCGAGCTCTCCGGATCCACCGACCGTGTCGGGGCCGATCGCCGTGATCTCTCCGGAGAGCTCGTAGCCGATCGCGACGGGGAACGTCGCGCCGGGACGGGCGGTCGCGACGTGCTTGGCGTCGGCCGGATTGACGCCCGCCGCGCGGACTCGCACGGTCACCTCCCCCGCACCGGGGGCGGGCACGTCGACGTCGTCGAAGCTCCACGTCTCGATGGGCCCGGGGGTCGGGGCCGTCCACCTCTTCGCCATGCCTGCACCTTCCGTTGCGACCGCGCGATCTCGCGCGGATCGGACTGAGACGAGCGCGCTCTCGCGCGACGTCGGGGTTGCTCGGGCGCCGGGTCGCAGCCGGGGCTCAGAAGCCGAGGCGTCCGAGCTGCTTCGGGTCGCGCTGCCATTCTTTCGCCACCCGTACGTGCAGCGACAGATAGACGCGCCCGCCGACGAGAGGCTCGATCCCGGCGCGGGCGCGCGCCCCCACGTCGGCCAGGCGCGAGCCCTTCTTGCCGATGATGATGGCCTTCTGGCTGTCGCGCTCGACGACGATGTTGGCGTACACGTCGGTCAGATCGCTGTCTTCGCGCGCGGCCACATCGTCGACGGTCACCGCGATGGAGTGCGGCAGCTCGTCGCGGACGCCGTGCAGGGCCGCCTCGCGGATGATCTCCGCGATGCGATCCTCGAGGGTCTCGTCGGTGACGACGTCGTCGGCGTAGAGCGCGGGCCCCTCGGGCATGAGCGCGAGGAGTTCGTCGCTCAGCACGTCGAGCTGGTCGTTCGTCACCGCCGAGAGCGGGATGACCGCGGCCCAGTCCTCGCGCAGGGCGTCGACCTCGACGAGGCGCTCGGTGATCTGGTCGCGCGTGGCCGCGTCGGTCTTCGTGACGAGGGCGACCTTCTTGGCGCGCGGGTAGCCCGACAGCGACTCCGCGATCCGGCGATCACCGGGGCCGACCTTCTCGGTCGCGGGAGCGCAGAACGCGATGACGTCGACATCGCCGAGCACCTGCTCGACGAGGTCGTTCAGGCGCTGCCCGAGCAGGGTGCGCGGGCGGTGGATGCCGGGGGTGTCCACCACCACGAGCTGACCGCCGGGGCGGTTGACGATGCCGCGGATCGCCCGGCGGGTCGTCTGCGGCTTCTCGCTCGTGATCGCGACCTTCTCGCCCACGAGGGCGTTGGTCAGCGTGGACTTGCCGACGTTGGGCCGGCCCACGAAGGTCACGAAACCGGATCGGGTGTCGGTCATCTGTCGTTCCTTTCACGCGCCGAGGCCTCTGCCTCGGCGTCGTCGTCGGCGGGCGTCTCGCCCCGCTCGACGATCACGGTGGCGATGCCCCGGTTGCGACCGCGCGACGCGCCGCCGGTCATCACGAGGCCGGAGTGCTCGGCGGTGGCGCCGGGCTGGGGGATGCGGCCGAGGGCCTTGCCGAGCAGACCGCCGATCGAATCGACGTCCTCGTCGTCGAGCTCGAGCCCGAAGAGGTCGCCGACCTCGTCGAGGCCGAGGCGGGCGTTGACGCGGTAACGCCCGTCGGGGAGCTCGACGATCTCGGTGTTCGGGGCGTCGTACTCGTCGGCGATCTCGCCGACCAGCTCTTCGATGAGGTCTTCGAGCGTCACCAGTCCGGCGACGCCGCCGTACTCGTCGACCACGAGGCAGACGTGCACGGCATCCCTCTTCATCTGCTGCAGCAGGGTTTCGGCCTTCATCGACTCGGGCACGAAGACCGCGGGACGCGCGATGCGGCGGATGGGCGCATCGCGCCAGCCCGCCTCGTCGCGGAAGCCGAACTGCACGAGGTCCTTCAGGTACAGCACGCCCACGACGTCGTCGGCGTCGTCGTCGGCGAGGGGCACGCGCGACACGCCCTTCTCGAGGAAGAGGGCGAGGGCCTCGCGCGAGGTGGCCGCGGCATCTACGCTCACCATGTCGGTGCGCGGGACCATCACCTCGCGGACGTACCGGTCGGTGAAGTCGAAGACCGAGTGGATGAGCTCGCGGTCGTCCTCCTCGATCAACTCGTTCTCGGCGGCCTCGTCGATGATGCTGAGCAGCTGCTCCTCCGACGCGAAAGAGGTCGACGGCGACACCCCCGGCGTCACCTTGTTGCCGACCGCGACGAGCCCGTGGGCGAGGGGGCCGAGGAGCACGCGCATGCCCCGGATGACCGGGGCCACGCCGCGCAGCAGGCCGCGCGCGTGCTGGCGACCGACCGAGCGGGGGCTCGCGCCGACCGCGACGAACGAGATGCCCGTCATCAGCACGGCCGCGGCGGCGACCGCCAGCCAGATGTTGTCGAAGATCAGCATGAACGCGGCGGCGACGAGCACGGCCGCGGTGGTCTCGGAGAGCACGCGGATGAACACCACGGCGGTGTTGTGCGCGCTGGTGTCGTCGGCGATGCGACGCAGCGACCGAACGTTGCGCCCCGAGGCGCCCAGCTCGAGCAGGTCGGTGCGCGAGGTCACGCCCAGCGCCGCCTCCGAGGCCGCCATCAGACCGCCGAACGCGACGAGAAGGAAGGCGGCGACGAGGAGGAGCGCCTCGGTCATGCCCGGCGCTGGCGCTCGACGGCCTGGAAACCGGTGATCAGCTCGCGCTGCAGACCGAACATCTCGCGCTCTTCGTCGGGCTCGGCGTGGTCGAAGCCGAGCAGGTGCAGCAGACCGTGGGTGGTGAGCAGGATCAGCTCGTCCTGCGTCGAGTGCTTCGCCGCGACCGCCTGGGTCTCGGCCACGGCGGGGCACAGCACGATGTCGCCGAGCAGACCCGCGGGGGTGGGGGCGTCTTCGGATCCCGGACGCAGCTCGTCCATCGGGAAGCTCAGCACATCGGTCGGGCCGGGTTCATCCATCCACTGCACGTGCAGCGACTCCATCGCGCCCTCGTCGACGAGCACGATGGCCACGTCGGCGTCGGCGCTGACGTGCAGCTCGGCCAGGTTGTACTCCATCAGGCGCAGCAGCACCTGCTCGTCGACCTCGTGGCCGGACTCGTTGTTGATCTCGATGGTCATGAGCGGTTCCGTCTCGGGAGGTGATCGCGGGGTCCGGCGGCACCGGGGCCGCGTCGCTCCGCACGGGTGGCGAATTCGGAGGCTTCGTCGCGTTCGCGACGCGCGGCCAAGCGTTTCTCGTCGTACTCGCTGTACGCGTCGACGATGCGGCCGACGAGCGAGTGCCGCACGACGTCGTCGCTGGTCAGGCGGGAGAAGTGGATGTCGTCGATGTCGCTCAGCACCCGCGTGACCAGCCGCAGGCCCGAGGCTCCCTGAGGGAGGTCGACCTGGGTGATGTCGCCGGTCACGACCATGCGCGTGCCGAACCCGAGGCGCGTGAGGAACATCTTCATCTGCTCGGGCGTGGTGTTCTGCGCCTCGTCGAGCACGACGAACGAGTCGTTCAGCGTGCGACCGCGCATGTACGCCAGGGGCGCGACCTCGATCGTGCCCGTCGCCATGAGCTTGGGGACGATGTCGGGGTCCATCATCTCGTTGAGCGCGTCGTACAGGGGGCGAAGGTACGGGTCGATCTTGTCGGTGAGCGTTCCGGGAAGGAAGCCGAGCCGCTCCCCCGCCTCGACGGCGGGCCGCGTCAGGATGATGCGGTTGACCTCTTTGCGTTGCAGCGCCTGCACGGCCTTCGCCATGGCGAGGTAGGTCTTGCCGGTTCCGGCGGGGCCGATGCCGAACACGATCGTGTTCTCGTCGATCGCGTCGACGTACTCCTTCTGGCCGGCGGTCTTGGGGCGGATCACCTTGCCGCGCGACGACAGGATCGCCTCGCCCATCACCTCGGACGGGCGGGGTCCGCCGTCACTGCGGAGCATGCGGTTGGAGCTGGACACGTCGGAGGGATCGAGGCCCTGCCCGGATCGCGTCATGGCGAGCAGCTCGTCGACGAGACCGCGCGCGGCGCGCACGGCCGAGGCCGTTCCCGTCAGCGTGATCTCGTTGCCGCGGACGTGCACGTCGACGTCGGGATGCTCCTTCTCGACGACGCGCAGGAGGCGGTCCTGCGGTCCGAGCAGCTGCACCATGGCGACGCCGTCGACGGCGATCTGCTCGGAAACGGTCTCTTCGGGGGAATCAGCCACCCAGGCTCTTTTCGTTCAGGCCGCCCGCGAGGACGTGGGCGTGCACATGGAAGACGGTCTGACCGGCGCCCTCGCCGGTGTTGAAGACGAGGCGGAAGTCGCCGTCGGCGTGCTCGGCCGCGACGCGGTGGGCGAGGTCGACCACCTCGGCGAGGAGAGCGGGGTCGCCGGCCGCGAGAGCGACGACGTCGCGGTACTGCGCCGTCTTGGGGATGACGAGCAGGTGCACCGGCGCCTGCGGGGCGATGTCGCGGATCGCGAAGACGTTCTCGGTCTCGGCCACGATCTCGGCGGGGATCTCGCCCTGCAGGATGCGCGTGAAGATCGACGGTTCGCTCATGGCATCCAGTCTAGTGAGGGCCTCCGACACGCAGGCCGAGTCGGCGGGGCCGCCGGTGCGTCGACGAGTATTTCGGGGCGGGTTGCGCCGTTCGTGACCGAGATCTCCCGCGCGAACGGCGAAGGTCACCCCCGAGGAAGCGGGCCGCTCACCACCGCCCGTGCGCGGCGGACAGCACCGAGATCGCCGCGGCTCCCGCGGTGGAGGTGCGCAGCACGGTGTCGCCGAGGCGCACGAGTAGCGCGCCGGCGTCCTCGAGGGCGGACAGCTCCTCGGGAGCGATCCCGCCCTCCGGGCCCACCACGAGCACGACATCGCGTGCGTCCGAGATCTCCGCGGCCACCTCGGTGAGGCGGACGGATGCCGAGGGCTCCAGCACCAGCATGAGAGCGCTGCCGGCGCGGGCGACGAGATCGGCCGTGCGCGCCACGCCCTCCACGTCGGGGATCCACGCGCGATGCGCCTGCTTCGCGGCCTCGCGCACGATCGTGCGCCAGCGCGCGAGACCCTTCTCGGCCTTGGCATCCCATCGCGAGACGCTGCGCGAGGCCTGCCACGGCACGATCGCATCGACGCCGAGCTCGGTCGCGGCCTGTACGGCCAGCTCGTCGCGATCGCCCTTCGCGAGGGCCTGCACCAGCACGAACCGGGGGACGGGGGCGTCGACCTGCTCGCGGCCCGTGACCCGCACGTCGACCTGCTTGGGCGCGACGCCGGTCACGACGCCCGAGAGCCAGGCGCCGCGGCCGTCGCCGAGCGTGACGGCCTCGTCGACGCGCACGCGCCGCACGGACGCGGCGTGATGCGCCTCGGCGCCGGTGAGGGCGATCGTGTCACCGGGACGAGCGGAACCCGCCTCGTCGACGACGAAATGCAGCGCCATGCTCAGTGTCGGAAGCGGTCGCGGAACTTGCTGAACATGCCCTGCTGATGCTCCGCCAGGCGCGGCTTGGGCGCCTTGGTGCGCTTGGCGAATTCCTCGATGAGGGCGCGCTCCTTGTGGTCGAGGCGCGTGGGGGTGACCACGTGCACGCCCACCTTGAGGTCGCCGCGCTGGCTGCCGCGCAGCGGGGTGATCCCGCGGCCCTTGATCGTGAGCACGTCTCCGGACTGCACGCCCGGGCGCACCTCGAGGTCGACGCTGCCGTCGAGGGACTCGATCGTGGTCGTGGCGCCGAGGATGGCATCCGGCATCGACACCTCGAGGGTGGCGACGAGGTCGTCGCCCTCGCGGCTGAACGCGTCGTGGGACTCGACCGTGATCTCGAGGTAGAGGTCGCCGTTGGGGCCACCCGCGGGTCCGACCTCGCCCGACCCGGGCAGCTGCAGGCGCAGCCCCGACTCGACGCCGGCGGGGATGTCGACCGAGACGGTGCGGCGGGCGCGGACGCGTCCCTGACCCTGGCAGGTGCCGCAGGGGTAGGGGATGGTCGTGCCGTGCCCGTGGCACACGGTGCAGGGCTGGCTGGTGACGACGTTGCCGAGCAGGCTGCGGACGGTGCGCTGCACGTGGCCGGAGCCGTGGCAGATGTCGCAGGTGACCTCGCTCGTCCCCGGCTGGGTGCACGCGCCCTGGCACGTCTCGCACAGCACGGCCGTGTCGACCTCGAGGTCGCGGTGCGTGCCGAACACGACGTCGCCGAGCTGCAGGGTGACGCGCACGAGGGCGTCCTGGCCGCGCTCCCGGCGGGAACGCGGTCGCGGGCCGCGTCCGCCGCCGCCCTGGGCTCCGCCGAAGAACGTCTCGAAGATGTCGCTGAAGCCGCCGAAGCCGGCCGCTCCCCCGCCGCCGAACGGGCTCTGGTCGCCGCCCATGTCGTAGCGGCGGCGCTGCTCGGGGTCGCTCAGCACGTCGTAGGCGTGCGTCACGAGCTTGAACTTCTCGGACGCGTCCTCACCGGGGTTCACATCGGGGTGCAGCTGGCGCGCGAGACGCCGGTAGGCCTTCTTGATGTCTTCCGGGCTGGCGTCTCGTTCGACGCCCAGGACCTCGTAGTGGTCAGCCACAATCGCCTTCCTGCCCGCTCCCGCGGGGTCGTTCTCTTCGGGGATGCCGTCAGCGAGCGCTGTCGTCGTCTTCGAGCATCCGGGTCAGGTAGTGCGCGACGGCGCGGACCGCCGCGAGGTTGGAGGAGTAGTCCATGCGCGTCGGGCCGAGCAGCCCCACCCGCGCGCCACCGGTCGAACCGTCGTACCGGCTCGCGAGCACCGAGGCCTCGACGAGACCGAACGGCTCGTTCTCGCGGCCGATGCTCGCGGACAGCCCCTTCTCGTCGGCGACCATCTCGCTCATCAGGCGCAGCAGGGTGACCTGCTCTTCGATCGCCTCGAGGAGGGGGTAGATGCTGCCGCGGAAGTCCTGTTCGCGCTTGGCGAGGGTCGCGGCCCCGGCCATCACGAGTCGGTCCTGGCGGAACTCCTCGAGCTCTTCGCCGACGACGCGCAGGACGGCGTCGGCGATCGCGTCGAGGATCACGCCCGGGCGCGGGCCGTCGGCGAGGGCGTCGGCGACGCGCTGGGAGCTGTCGGCCACGCTGCGGCCGACGAGCACCGCTCCGACGCGCGCGCGCAGAAGCGCGATGTCGCTGTCTCCCGGCTCCGCGGGCACGAGCGCGATGCGCTGTGACACGCGACCGGTGTCGGTGACGAGGATGACGAGCACGCGCGGTCCGCCGAGGGCGACGAGCTCGACGTGCGTGACGTTGGCGCGCGCGAACGAGGGGTACTGCACGATCGCGACCTGACCGGTCAACTGCGTGAGGGCCCGCACGGTGCGCGCGAGGAGGTCGTCGAGGTCGCCGGCCTCGTCGAGGAACGACGTGATCGCACTGCGCTGCGCGGTCGACAGGGGGCGCAGTTCGGCGAGGTGGTCGACGAAGACGCGGTAGCCCTTGTCGGTCGGCACACGCCCGGACGACGTGTGCGGGGCGACGATGAGGTCTTCGTCTTCGAGCAGCGCCATGTCGTTGCGGATGGTCGCCGCCGACACGCCGAACGCGTGCCGCTCGACAATCGCCTTGCTGCCGACGGGCTCGCGCGTGTCGACGTAGTCCTGCACGATCGCGCGGAGTACCTGGAGGCCGCGTTCCGACACCATGCGCTCTCCTCCCGTCTGGCACTCGACTCGACTGAGTGCCAATTCTACGACGATCACCGCCACCCCGCGTCGAGCGGCTCGCGGAGCGCTCCGCGCGCGGCCCCTCCGCCCTCGGCGTTCATCGAGGGATGCGGCGCCCGGATGCCGGGATGCGCGCGTGAGCAACACCCGCGGCCGGCGCCTCGCGCCACAACGGCGACGATCCGACGGGGGGATCAACGCTGCGCGGGTCAGACCGTGAGCGCCCGCACCACGGCATCCGCCAGGAGCCGCCCGCGGCGCGTCAGCACGATGCGGCCGCGGATGGCATCCGCCCCCTCGATGAGACCGTCGGCGATGAGGGATGCCACGGCCTTCCGGCCCTCGCCGACGACCTCCGACACCGCGATCCCCTCGCGGATGCGGCTGCGCAGGAGCACCGACTCCAGGCGGCGCGCGGTCTCGTCGGGGCGCTCCCGCGCGGCAGCGGGAGACTCCGCGGCGGCGAGGCGCTGGGCGTACGCGGCGGGGTGCTTGACGTTCCACCACCGGAGCCCCGCGACGTGACTGTGCGCTCCCGGACCGAAGCCCCACCAGTCGGTGCCGCGCCAGTACGCGAGGTTGTGACGCGAGCGGTGCTCCACCCCGCGCGAGAAGTTCGACACCTCGTACCAGTCGTATCCCGCGGCGGCGAGCAGATCGTCGGCGAGCTCGTACATGTCGGCCTGCAGATCGTCGTCCGGCATCGCGACGGCGCCGGAGCGGATCTGCCGCGCGAGTTTCGTGCCGTCCTCGACGATGAGCGCGTACGCCGACACGTGATCGGGCTCGAGCGCGACGGCGGCCTCGAGCGAGGCGCGCCAGTCATCGAGCGACTCCCCCGGCGCGCCGTAGATGAGATCGACCGAGACGTCGAGACCGGCACGGCGCGCGGCGGCGACCGCGGTCGCGACGTTCAGTGGATCGTGCGTGCGATCGAGCGCGGCGAGCACGTGCGGCCGGGCCGACTGCATGCCGATCGACAGGCGGGTCACCCCGGCCGCGGCGAGCGTCTCGGCGACCGTGTCATCGACCGTGTCGGGGTTGGCTTCGACGGTGACCTCGGCGTCCTCGGCGATTCCGAACTCGTCGTGCACCGCGCGCAGCATCCGGGCGAGGTCTCCCGGCGGCAGCAGCGTCGGCGTCCCTCCCCCGAAGAACACGGTGGATGCCGCCCGCCGACCGCCCGCGGCATCCATCACCCCGCCCGCGAGACGCACCTCCGCGACCAGGGTGTCGACGAAGTCGTCTTGCCGCGCTCCGCGCAACTCGCTCGCGGTGTACGTGTTGAAGTCGCAGTAGCCGCAGCGCACGCGGCAGAACGGCACGTGCAGGTAGACGCCGAAATCGGCGGCGGGGTCGACGACGAGGTCTTCGGGGAGTCGGCCGTCGACCGGGGCGGGGTCGCCGAGCGGGAGGGGTCCGCCCATCAGGACGAGTACAGCGGTGAGATCGCGCGGAGGTAGCGCGCGAAGAGCGCCTTGCGCCGGCGGCGCACGCGGCTGGTGAAGAGGCGGTAGGACGGGGCCGTGGGCCGGTCGAAGGCGCGCACGACGAACCAGACCTCGTCGTTCTCGCGCCACTCGAGGGCGAACAGCTCCTCGCCGCTCACGATGGAGTGCCCGACGGTGCCGAGGATGAAGCCCACGCGGCGGGGTTCTTCGAAGACCGAGATGACGCGCAGCTCGGCGTCGGCGCGGTGTCCGTCGACCTTGCCGTGCAGGCGAACGCCGGTGCCGGGGCTGACGAAGGGCGTGCCGTCGGCCGCGAAGCGCTGCTCGGCCTCAAGACGGCTCGGTGCGACCGGGGCGCCCTCGGCGTCGAAGCCGACGCCCGCGTAGCCGGTGTTCGAGGCGGGGCGCACGTCGGTGATGCTCAGTTCCTCGGAGCGCAGCGGGGCCCACGACAGCAGCAACTCGCCCGCCGCGGCGAAGCGTTCTTCGCCGCTGCCGATGCGCCACGCGTCTTCGGCGGGCACGGAGTGCTCCGGCGGGTACTGCATGAGGTCGGGCGCCTGGGTGGCGCCGACCGCGGCGTAATCGACCGTGTCATCGGTGAAGTTCTGCCGGCGCATGATCCACCCCTCTCGGTTGCGTGCGTATTACTTCTTGGCCTCGACGTCGCCGGAGAGCGCGGCGATGAACGCCTCTTGGGGGACTTCGACGCGACCGACCATCTTCATGCGCTTCTTGCCCTCCTTCTGCTTCTCGAGGAGCTTGCGCTTTCGGGTGATGTCACCGCCGTAGCACTTGGCGAGCACGTCCTTGCGGATCGCGCGGATCGTCTCGCGCGCGATGATGCGGGCGCCGATCGCGGCCTGGATGGGCACCTCGAACTGCTGGCGCGGGATGAGCTTGCGCAGACGCTCGGCCATCATCGTGCCGTAGCTGTACGCCTTCTCGCGGTGCACGATCGAGCTGAACGCGTCGACCTTGTCGCCCTGCAGCAGGATGTCGACCTTGACGAGGTCGGCGGTCTGCGAGCCGGCCGGTTCGTAGTCGAGGCTCGCGTATCCCTGCGTGCGGGACTTGAGGTGGTCGAAGAAGTCGAAGACGATCTCGCCGAGCGGCATGTTGTAGCGCAGCTCGACCCGGTCTTCGCTGAGGTAGTCCATGCCCAGCAGGGTGCCGCGGCGCGACTGGCACAGCTCCATGACGGTGCCGACGTAGTCCTTCGGGAGCAGGATGCCGACCTTGACGATCGGCTCCGACACCGAGGCGACGCGCCCGTCGGGGTATTCGCTCGGGTTGGTGACCGACACCGTCTCACCGGTGTCGGTGGTGACCTCGTACGTCACCGACGGGGCGGTGGTGATGAGGTCGAGGCCGAACTCGCGCGAGAGGCGCTCGGTGATGATCTCGAGGTGCAGGAGGCCCAGGAAGCCGCAGCGGAAGCCGAAGCCCAGCGCGACGGAGGTCTCGGGCTCGTACTGCAGGGAGGCGTCGGAGAGCTTGAGCTTGTCGAGGGCCTCGCGCAGCTCGGCGTAGTCGCTGCCGTCGATCGGATAGATGCCCGAGAAGACCATCGGCTTCGGGTCGGTGTATCCCGCGAGGGCCTCGGTGGCGGGCTTGCGGTGCGTGGTGATCGTGTCGCCGACCTTCGACTGGCGCACGTCCTTCACGCCGGTGATGAGGTAGCCGACCTCGCCGACGCCGAGCCCCTGGGTGGGGATCGGCTCGGGGCTGGAGACGCCGATCTCGAGCGCCTCGTGCGTCGCGCCGGTCGACATCATCTGCAGGCGCTCGCGCGGCTGCAGTGCGCCGTCGATCATGCGCACGTACGTCACCACGCCGCGGTACGCGTCGTAGACGGAGTCGAAGATCATCGCGCGCGCGGGCGCGTCGGCCACGCCGACGGGGGCGGGGATCTTCTCCACGATGAGGTCGAGGAGCTCCTCGACGCCCATACCGGTCTTGCCGCTGACCCGCAGCACGTCGGCGGGGTCGCCGCCGATGAGACCCGCCAGCTCGGCCGCGTACTTGTCGGGGTCGGCGGCGGGGAGATCGATCTTGTTGAGCACCGGAATGATCGTCAGATCGTTCTCGAGTGCCAGGTAGAGGTTGGCGAGGGTCTGCGCCTCGATGCCCTGGGCGGCGTCGACGAGCAGGATCGCGCCCTCGCACGCCGCGAGGGAGCGACTGACCTCGTAGGTGAAGTCGACGTGGCCGGGCGTGTCGATCATGTTGAGGGCGAACGTGCCGTCGGCGGTGGACCACGGCATCCGCACGGCCTGCGACTTGATCGTGATGCCGCGCTCGCGCTCGATGTCCATGCGGTCGAGGTACTGCGCGCGCATGTCGCGGTCGGCGACGACGCCGGTGATCTGCAGCATGCGGTCGGCCAACGTCGACTTGCCGTGGTCGATGTGGGCGATGATGCAGAAGTTGCGGATCTGCGCCGGCGGGGTGGCGGACGGCTCGAGGGGCTTCAGGGCGCGCGGTGACATGTTCCGTCGATTCTACGGTGGTGCGCCGACATCGCCGTCCGCGGATGCTCGGGGAGGCGGCATCCGGAGCCTCCGAGGTCCGTTGCGGCGCGCGATCCCGCGGCCCCGTTCGGTCGCCGTGGGATGGGCCCGACGGGGTGCGGCGCTCCTACAGTGGATGCCATGACGGTCCAGGTCGTGCTCGTGCACGGCATCCGCACGTCGGCGACGATGTGGCGTGCGCAGGTGGCCCACCTGCGGGACCGCGGGAATCCCGTGACGGCGGTCGACCTGCCGGGCCACGGAACGCGTCGGGGCGAGGACTTCACCCTCGACGAGGCGTTCGCGACGATCGACCGGGCCGTTCAGGATGCCGCGACGCGCGGCCCCGTGCTGCTCGTGGGGCACTCGATGGGCGGCCTGTTGTGCATCGATTACGTGGGGCGGGAGGAGCCGCCGCCGGTCGCGGCCTTCGTCGCGGCATCCTGCACCTCGATCCCGCGTGGGGTGGGGCTCGCGGCGTACAGGTTTCTCGCGCGTCGATTCGACAGCCTCCCGGATAGGGGCCTCGGACTGACCAATCGCGTGCTGGATCGCACTCTCCCTCCCGAGACGCGACCGGACTTCGGCGCCGGCGGCTACGCGTTCGACGCGCAGGACACCGCCCTCGCGTCGCTGTCGGTGCTGGACCTGCTGGCGGCGCTGCGTCGGATCGACGTTCCGCTCTGGTTCGTCAACGGGCAGTGGGATCAGCTGCGCGTGAACGAGAGACTCTTCGTCTCGATCGCGAAGGATGCCGAGCTGATCGTCGTCCCGCGCACGACCCACCTCGTGACCGCGATGAGGCCGCGCGTCTTCAACGCGCTGCTGGACGTGGCGCTCACCACGGTCGAGACGTCGACCTGTTAGACTCGGATCTTGGCTTGCGTGTGGGGTTTTTCCCGACCTCCACGACCGCCGGTACGGCGCCCCTCTACCGCTCGACCGGCACTTCCAACACTCACTCAAACGAAAGACCGTCGACGTGGCGAACATCAAGTCGCAGATCAAGCGCAACAAGACCAACGAGAAGGCGCGCGAGCGCAACAAGGCCGTCAAGAGCGAGCTGAAGACGCACGTGCGTCGCACCCGCGAGGCCGTTCTGGCCGGTGACAAGGAAGCCGCCGAGAAGGCGCTCGTCCTCGCCGGCAAGAAGCTCGACAAGGCCGTGAGCAAGGGTGTCATCCACCAGAACCAGGCCGCGAACCGCAAGTCGGCCATCGCGAAGCAGGTCAACGCTCTCTGAGCCGCAGCCGTTCGACAGCCCGTCCCGCATCCGCGGGGCGGGCTTCGTCGTTTCCGGGATCGTTCACCCGGTGAGGTGTGGAGACCCGCGGCGGACGGTCGACCGGCCCGCGCACTCTACCCCCACGGACGCATGCGCGGCCGAGCGTGGCGGGAGGACCACCGCGCGACGAAAATCGAGGGATGACGCACACCCCCGAGCCTCCCTCCCCCGACCTCGCGGCCGTCCGCGCGCAGCGGGAGCCCGTCGTGACCGCGGTGGAGCTGACGCACTGCGACCGGACGCTGCGCGGCTGGCGATGGGACGCCGGGACCGCGGCATCCGCCTCCGCGCGCGTGCTGTTCGTGCACGGGTTCAGCAGCACCTCGGCCGGATCGCGCCAGCTCTTCGTGCAGGCGGCGCGGTACCTGGTCGACCGGGGAGCGGCGGCGTGGTCGTTCGACCGTCTCGGACAGGGGGTGAGCGACGGGGACTTCTTCGACATCACGGTGCGCGACGAGGTCGAGCAGGTGCGGGCGATGATCCGCGAGGTGGCGGGCGAGGGACGCGTGCACGTCGTCGGCCACAGCCTCGGCGCCGTCGAGTCGGCCCTCGCCGCGGCACGGGATCCGGAGCGGGTCGCCTCGGTGACCCTGTGGTCGCCGGCCGGCGTGATCGTCGATGACATGACGGTGCACGACCGGGTGATGGGCGAACCGCTCGCGGCGATGCGCGCGCGAGGGTACGTCGACCTCGGCGGGATGGCCGTGGGGCCCGCGATCGTCGACGACGTGCGAGACGGACTCGACGTGTACGGTCCGGCGGGCGCCTATCCCGGGCCGGTCGACGTGCTGCACGGTTCCGCCGACGAGGTCGTGCCCGCGGACTACGGCTCCCGCTACGCGCGGACGATGCCGGGCGGGTCGTTCACCCTGGTCGACGGAGCCGACCACGGCTGGTCGTCGCTCCCCTGGCGTCGGCGGCTGTTCGAGACGCTCGCGCGTCGCGTGGGGCTTACAGGCTGACACAACGGGAGCGGCGCCTCGAGGGTGAGGACAGGAGATCGTTCCGCGACAGGACGATCGAGGTTCGAGCGATCCTGTTCTCGCGTGATCTCCGACTCTCGGCAGGAGCTCGCCTCGCGGCGGGACGTGCCCCTCAGTCCCCGTACGGGGCGCGTGTAGCGATGATCGTGATCATGCGCTCGAGCGCGAAGACCGGGTCGCGCGAGGCGCCTTTGACCTCGGCGTCGGCGCGGGCCGTGGCGTGGATCGCCATGCCGAGGGTGTTGCCGGTCCAGCCGACGAGGTCGCGGCGGGCGCGGTCGACCTGCCAGTCCTTCATGCCGAGTCGCTGTGCGGTGGCCGACGACGACTCGCGGGTTCCGGCGACCCGCGCCATCGTGCGGAGCTTCATCGCGACAGCGGCGACGAGGGGCACGGGGTCGGCTCCGGATGCCAGGGCGTGACGCAGGGCGAGCAGCGCCGGTCCGTACTGCCCGGCGATGGCGGTGTCGGCGACGGTGAACGCGGAGGTCTCGACGCGCCCTCCGTAGTAGCGCTCGACGATGCGTTCGTCGATGTCGCCGGGGACGTCGGCGATGAGCTGCTGGCAGGCTGCGGCGAGCTCGGTGAGGTCGTCGGCGAAGGCCGAGACGAGCGAGCGCAGGGCGACGGGCGCGATGCGCTTGTTCGCGGCCTTGAACTCCCCGACCGCGAAGTCGAAGCGATCGGAGTCGCGCTTGACGGCCGGGCACGCGATCTCGATGCCGCCGCCGTTACCCGCGCGGATGCCGTCCAGCAGCTTCTTTCCGCGGACGCTCGCTCCGGTGTGACGCAGGACGACGGTGGCGCCCTCCTGCGTCTGAGACAGGTACGACACCGCTTCGGTGAGGAAGGTGTCGCTGCACTTCTCGACCCCGCTGACCCGGACCAGCCGCGGCTCGCCGAACAGCGAGGGCGAGGTCACGGCGAGGAGGGTTCCCGCGGCGTAGTCGTCGGCGCGGATGTCGGTGACCTCGAGGCTGGGGTCCTCGCTCTTCAGCATCGAACGGATGCCGGCGATCGCCCGCTCGGCGCAGACCTCTTCGGGACCCGACACGAGCACGACCGGCGCCGGCTGCGGGGCGCGCCACGACACCTGCGGGATGGCCGATTTGGCCTTGGCGGGGGCTGCGCGTCGGGGGGCCGGGGTCACTCCCCCAGCCTACCGATCGCCTCGGACACCGCGGTCGGGGCGGGGTCCGGCTCGGGTCGCGAGGCTGCCGGTCGGTTCTCGCCCCCGCCACGCCCGTGCCCGCTCCCCCCGTCCTCCGACCGCGCATCGCCGTCTCACCCTCCCCGCTGCTGCCACAGGGCGAGTCGCCCGTCGTCTTCGCGCCAGACGGCGAGGAGTCCGCCGGTGTCGGTCCGTGCCGCCTCCGTCGCGGTCTCCCGGAGGATGCCGAGCAGCCTCTCGGTCGGATGACCGTAGGTGTTGTGCGCACCCACGCCGATCAGGCCGAGGGCGGCGTGCAGGCGGTGGTAGAGCGCGGGATCCTGGTCTGCGCTCCCGTGGTGCGAGACCTTGACGACCTCGACGCGCGGCGGATCGACACGGCGGAGGAGGGCCGCCTGCGGTTCGGCGCCCAGGTCTCCGAGCATGATCGTCCGGGGGAACCCGTCGCCCGAGACGTCGATCGCGACGCTCGCGTCATTGCCCGGCTCGGCGCCGGGAAGCGGGCCGAGCGCTTGCCACCGCGTCGCGCCGACGCTGCCGCTCATCCCCATCGTCGCGAGCTGGACGGAGGCCCCGTCACGCTCGAGCCGGTCGAGCAGACGCTGGTCGGCGGCCTCGGCGGGCGGACCGTGGACGACGACCGCGGCCCGCCCGATGACCGCACCCGTCCCCCCGACGTGGTCTTTGTCGAAGTGGGTCAGGACGACGAGGTCGAGGTGCGAGACACCCAGCGTGCGCAGACACTCGTCGAGCGGCGCGGGATCCGGTCCGGTGTCGACCAGCGCGACGGCTGAGCCCGATCTCCACAGCGTGGCGTCGCCCTGCCCGACGTCGCACATCGCGATCTGCCAGCGCGCGGGGACGGTGAGCGGACCCGCCACCGTGCGGACCGCGCTCGTCGCGCCGGTCACTCCCACGAGCACGGCGACCATCGCCGTCGCCAGGGCGGTCAGACGCGGAATCTTCCGGGGACGGGCGATCGCGAGCGCGATCGCAGCGCCCACGAGCGCGAGCAGCGCCGCACCGGCCGGGCCGTCCGGCCACGGCAGGTTCTGCGCGGGGATCGCGGCCGTCGTGCGCGCCACGGCCGCGATCCACGCGGCGGGGATCCAGGCCAGAGCGGTGAGGCCGTCGCGCAGCCACGGCACGGGCGCGACGCACGCCAGAGCACCCAGGATCGTCGCGGGTGCCGCGGCGGGGTCGGCGAGCATGTTGGCCGCGACGCCCAGCAGGGGCACGTGCGGGTCGATCAGCACGATCAGCGGACCGCAGGCGATCTGCGCCGAGGTCGGCACCGCCAGGGCGAGGGCGACGGGAGGCGGCATCCATCGCGACAGGCCGGACGCGAGGGGTGGAGCGAGCACGAGGAGGGCGGCGGTCGCGGCGGCCGACAGGGCGAAACCGAGGGAGCGGCACAGCCACGGGTCGGTGATCAACAGCACGGTCGTGGCCGCCGCGAGGACGGCGACACCGATGGCCGGGCGACCGAGCCCCATCGCGACGAGGGCGATCGCGCTCATCGCGGCGGCGCGCACGACGCTGGGTTCGGGTGTCACGAGCACGACGAAGGCCGCCAGGACGACGAGGGCGCCACCCACCCGCAGCCCGCGGGGTGCCCCGCACAGCGCGAGCAGGCCGAAGGTCGCTCCGACGACGAGCGCGCAGTTGGCACCCGACACCGCTGTCAGGTGCGACAGCGAGGCGGCGTTCATGGCCGCCTCGGTACCCGGGTCGAGGCCTGAGGTGTCGCCGACGGCGAGCCCCGGGATCAGCCCCGCTCCGGGAGGGGGCAGCCCCCGGGTCGAGGCCACCAGAGCGTCGCGCACCTCCTCGAAGACGGCCCAGAGGCCCTCGGGTGCGGAGGCGCTTTCGATCTCGCTCCCCCGCAGCGTCAGCACGGCGCGGTCGGTGTCGACGTGCGGCAGCGCCGTTCCCGAGACGGTGATCCTGCTTCCGGGCCCGATCGTCGACGCTTCGCGCGCTCCGTCGGCGTCGAGCCCGATGTGTGCGGGGATGGTCCCGCGCACCGTCGTCGCCCCGGCCTGTACCGACGACACCGTCGCGTCGAACCAGGTCGTGCCCCCGGGGGTCGCGTTCAGATGCCCCGTCACGGTCGCGGCGACGCGGAGGTGACGCCCGCCGTCGACCTCGAGGTCGGCGATCGCCCGCTGCGCCGGCGCGAGGCTCCAGACGGTCCCGGCCGCGGCGGCCGCACAGGCGAGGGCCACGGCCGCCACGATGACCGCCGGATGCCGCACGCGGAGACTCAGCGCGACCGCGGCCAGGGCGCCGATCGCCGCCGCGACCGCGATCACCCCGGGTTCGGGTGTCGCCGTCGCTCCTGCGGCCGCGACCCAGGCCACGCCTGCGACCGTGACGGATCTCCAGGTGCGTCGCCGCAACAGCATCCGGTCGCTCATACCCGCACCAGATCGCGCAGGGCCGCGAGCATCTTGTCGCCGATGCCGGGAACCGAGAGCAGGTCGTCGACGCTGGTGAACCGCCCGTTCTCGCTACGCCACGCGATGATGCGATCGGCCATCGCCGGCCCCACGCGCGGCAGGGTGTCGAGCTGCTCCTTCGTCGCCGTGTTCAGGTCGATCAACCCTCCGGTCGAGCCACCGGCGCCCGCCCCACCCGCTCCTCCAGCCGCGGCGGCGGAGGCGTCGCCCGCTGCCCCCGCCACCGGTACGACGATCTGCTCCCCGTCGGCGACGGGGCGGGCGAGGTTGACGCCGTCGCGGTCGGCGTCATCGGCGAAGCCGCCGGCCAGGGCGAGCGCGTCGGCGACCCGTCCGCCCACCTCCAACCGGTAGAGCCCGGCGTGGCGCACCGCGCCGGCGACGTGCACATACACGCCGGTCGCCGCAGGCATGGCCGCGCCCGGCGAGGCGGATGCCGATGGCGAGGCCTCGGTCGACACGGTCTCGACCCCGGTCGCGCCGCGGAACATCCCGATGAGGATCGTGAGGGCGAACGCACCGAGCACGAGCACGATGACCGCGCCCACGCCGAGCCGGCGTCGCGCGCCGGCAGAGCGCTCCGCATCCGGGGACGGAGCGGAGGGGGCGGCCATGCGCTCACGGTAGGGACGACCGCCACCCGCCCGCGGGCGCTCGCGGCGGATCCGTGGACGAGGGTGTCGACCGCTCCGTTGGGGAGGAGCCCCGCCTAGCCTGGAGCGATGGATGCGAACGCCTGGCGCGCCCTCGTCGCCACCCTGTCCGACGACCGCTGCCGGCGCGTCTACGCGCGGCTGGTGCTCGACGACGACGCGACGGAGGAGCTCCGGGCGATGTCACCGGGAGCGGCGCGCCGCGTCGAGCGCTCCCTCGTGACCGCGGGCCTCGCGGAGCGGGACGGCGACCGCCTGCGCCCCGTCCCCGAGGTCTTCGCGCGCGCCCTCGCCGCCGCCCCCGCGCCGGAGCGTCCGTCGGGCGTCGACCGGTTCTTCTCCGCGGGCCGTCTGAGCGTCTATCCCGCGCGTCAGGCCGACCGCGCCGCCGTGCTGGCCCGCATCGCCCACCGCGTGATCACCGTCGACGAGAGCGTCGACGAAGCCACGATCAACGAGCGGCTCTCGGCGATCGTCGACGACGTCGCGTCGATGCGGCGCTATCTCGTCGATGCGGGACTGCTCACCCGCTCGCGCACCGGAGACGCCTACCGTCGCGGAGACGCCCCGCGACTCTGAAACGCCGGATGCCACGCCCCCACCGCTCCGTAGAGCGCGAGAACGTGACATCCGGGATCGACGATCACTTCGTCGAGAAGCTGACCACCTTCGGCGGACGCACGACCGCGCGCACGATCTCACGGTCGCCGAGAGCGCGGCGCACCTTCTCGTCGCCGCGGGCGAGGGTCTCGAGCTCGTCGGCGCCGATCTTGGCCGAGACCTGCAGCGTGCCGCGCACCTTGCCGTCGATCTGCACGACGGCGGTGACGCTGTCTTCGACGAGCAGTGTCGGGTCGGCCTGGCGCCAGGTGACGAGACCGACGAAGCCCTCGTAGCCGAGCGTCTGCCACATCTCCTCGGCGGTGTGCGGGGCGAACAGGTCGAGGGTCATCGCGATGACCTCGGCCGCCTCGCGCACGGCGGGGTCGCTCGCTCCGGCCGAGCCGTCGATCGCCTTGCGGGTGGCGTTGACCAGCTCCATGAGGCGGGCGACGACGACGTTGAACTTCGTCTGCTCGATGAGGTTGGGCGCCTCGGCCAGCAGGCGGTGGGTCACGCGGCGCAGCGACGCGTCGCCCTCGGCCCAGACGACGTCGGTCTCGCTGTCGACGTCGTGCGCGATGCGCAGGGCGCGGGCGAGGAACTTCGCCGCTCCCGTGGTCGAGACGTCGTTCCAGTCCTTGTCGTCCTCCACCGGGCCCGCGAAGGCCAGGGCGACGCGGAGGGCGTCGGCGCCGTGGGCGTTCAGCTCCTCCTGGAACAGCACGACGTTGCCCTTGCTCTTCGACATCTTCGCGCCGTCGAGGATGACCATGCCCTGGTTGATGAGGCTCGAGAACGGCTCGGTGAACTCCACCAGGCCCATGTCGAAGAGCGCCTTCGTGATGAAGCGCGCGTACAGCAGGTGCAGGATCGCGTGCTCGACACCGCCGATGTAGAAGTCGACCGGGCCCCACTTCGACGCCTCGCGCGTCGGGAACGCCTCGGTCTCGTTGTTCGGCGACAGGAACCGCAGGTAGTACCACGAGCTGTCGACGAAGGTGTCCATCGTGTCGGGGTCGCGCAGCAGCGTCTGCCCGGTCTCGGGGTCGGTGACCTGCACCCACTCGGTCGCGGCTCCCAGGGGCGAGGTGCCCTTGGGCTTGAGGTCGAGGCCCTCGACCGAGGGCAGGCGCACGGGCAGCTGGTCGGCGGGGACGGGCGTGATCGAGCCGTCCTCGCCGTGCAGCATCGGGATCGGCGTGCCCCAGTAGCGCTGGCGCGAGATGAGCCAGTCGCGCAGGCGGTACGTCTTGGCCGCGCGGCCGACGCCCTTCGCCTCGAGCTCCTCGATCATCCGCGCGATCGCGTTGCGCTTGCTGAGGCCGTTGAGCGAACCCGAGTTGATCATGCGCCCGTCGCCGGTGAGCGCGATCCCGGTCTTCACGGGGTCGGTCTCGTCGACCTCTCCCAGCGGATCGATCGGCACGCCCTCGTCGTCGAGTTCGATGACGGGGATAGCCCCGGTGATGGGGGCGTTGGTGTCGACGACGACCTTCACGGGCAGGTCGAAGGCGCGCGCGAAGTCGAGGTCGCGCTGGTCGTGCGCGGGCACGGCCATGACCGCGCCGTGGCCGTAGTCGGCCAGCACGTAGTCGGCGGCCCAGATCGGCAGCTTCTCGCCGTTGACGGGGTTGATCGCGTAGTGCCCGAGGAACACGCCGGTCTTCGGGCGGTCGGTCGCCTGACGCTCGATGTCGGTCGCGCGCTGCACCTGCTCGAGGTAGGCGCGGAACGTCTCCTGCACGCCCTGATCGGCGGATGCCGCCAGCTCGGCCGCGAGGTCGGACTCGGGCGCGACGACGAAGAACGTCGCGCCGTGCAGCGTGTCGGGGCGGGTGGAGAAGACCGTGATCTTCTCGGCGCGACCCTCGATCTCGAAGGTGATGTCGGCGCCGACGGAGCGGCCGATCCAGTTGCGCTGCATCTGGAGGACCTTGCTCGGCCAGAAGCCCTCGAGCTGGTTCAGGTCGTCGAGCAGGCGGTCGGCGTAGTCGGTGATGCGCAGGAACCACTGCGTCAGCTTCTTCTTCACCACGACGGCGCCGCTGCGCTCGCTCGTGCCGTCGGGCAGCACCTGCTCGTTGGCGAGCACGGTCTGATCCACCGGGTCCCAGTTGACCAGGGCGTCCTTGCGGTAGGCCAGGCCCTTCTCGTACAGCTTCTGGAACAGCCACTGGTTCCACCGGTAGTACTCGGGGTCGCTCGTGTGCAGCACGCGGCTCCAGTCGAACGAGACGCCGTAGTCCTTCAGGCTCTCCTTCTGCTGGTCGATGTTCGCGTACGTCCACTCGACGGGATCGGCGCCGCGCTTGATGGCGGCGTTCTCGGCCGGCAGGCCGAACGAGTCCCATCCGATGGGGTTGAGCACGTTGTAGCCGCGGTGACGCCAGAAGCGCGCCACGATGTCGGAGTAGAGGTAGTTCTCGGCGTGACCCATGTGCAGGTCGCCCGAGGGGTACGGGAACATCGCGAGCACGTACTTGCGCGGACGCGTGTCGTCGTCGCCCCCGGCGCGGAAGGGGTCTTTCTCGGCCCAAGCCTGCTGCCACTTCGCCTGGATGGCGTGGGTGTCGAAGCCCCCCTCGCGGGGGTCTGCTGCGGAATTCTGAGACACGGGTGAAGCCAATCGTGAAGGTCGGGAGGCCGCGGGGACCAACCCCCAGGCTATCGGAGTCCGCGTCACCACCCGGGCGGGACCTCGGCCCCGAGGGCGGCGAGGGGGCTGCGCGCTTTGAGCCCGACCTCGGCCACCTCGGATGCCGCGACCGACCGCCACGTGATGCCTCCCCCGGCGCCGACCCAGGCGGCATCCGGTTGCACCACGACGCTGCGGATGACCATCGCGAGGTCGGCGGAGCCGTCGTCGCCGATCCATCCGAAGGCTCCCGAGTAGACGCCGCGGGGCTCGGCCTCGAGCGCCGCGAGGATCTGCATCGCCGAGGCCTTGGGAGCGCCGGTCATGCTGCCCGCGGGGAACGTCGCCGACAGGAGGTCGCCGAGGGTCGTCGCCGCCAGGAGCGTCCCCGACACCTCGCTCACCAGCTGGTGCACGTTGGGGTAGGTCTCCACCTCGAGCAGGCGGTCGACGCCGACGCTCGACGGCTCGCAGACGCGCGAGAGGTCGTTGCGCATCAGGTCGACGATCATGACGTTCTCGGCCTGCTCCTTGGCATCCGTGCGCAACTCCTCGGCGAGCGCGCGATCGGCGGCCGCGTCGGCGGCGCGGCGCCGGGTGCCCTTGATGGGATGCGTATGCACGCGCCCGTCGCGCACCTGCAGGAACCGCTCGGGAGAGGCGCTCGCGAGCGCCGTCTCGCCGAAGCGGACGAAGCCGGCGTGGTGCGAGGTCGACGTCGCGCGCAGGCGTCGGAAGACGTCGAGGGCGTCGAAGCTCCCCGCCAGGGTGAAGCGAGTGGTGAGACAGAGCTGGTAGGCGTCGCCGTCACGGATGCGGTCGCGACACTCCTCGATGAGCTCGGCGTACCGGTCGGGTGAGACGCGGGCGGATGCCGCTCCCCTGGCCGTCGCGGAGGCCACGGCGGGAGCGGCCGGCGCCGCCGCCGCCCGCGCCGCGAGGTCGGCGTCGCCGAAGACGAGGACGCGGCGGCTGCCGTGGTCGAAGGCGACGAGGGCGTCGACCCTCATCCAGGCGTCGGCCCCCTCGTACGTCCGCCAGCCGACCCATCCCCCGCGGAACGCCCCGTCGTCGGAGGCACGGTGGTGGGAGTCGTCGCCGCCGTCGGCGCGCGCGGCGACGACCGCGAGAGGAGCGTCCGGGGCGACGGGCGTCCCGGTGCCCATCCAGCTCCAGCCCGTCTCGGCATCCGTCCCGGCGTCGAGCCAGAAGGCGTGCGCGGCGGTCGCGAACAGGTGCACGAAGACCGCCTCGGGATCGATCCAGCCGATCCGGGCGAACGGGGAGGAGGAGTCGGGCACGCTCCCAGGCTAGGCGTGGCCGGCGGCTCTAGGCTGACGGAGGTGAACGAGATCCTCACGTGGCTGCTCGACGTCGTCCAGAACGTCGACCCCGTGTTGCGCACGGTCATCGCCGGCATCGCGGTCATGCTCGAGACGAGCGTGCTCGTCGGTCTCATCGTGCCCGGCGACACCATGGTGATCGTGGCCGGCACCGCGGTCGCCTCCCCGATCGAGGGCGTGGTCCTCGCCGCCGCGATCGTCGTGGGAGCGCTGATCGGCGAGAGCTTCGGCTTCTGGCTCGGACGGTTCTTCGGACCGCGTATCCGCGCCTCCCGACTCGGTCGGAAGCTGGGCGAGCGCAACTGGGACCGGGCCGACCGCTACCTCCGCCGCCGCGGGGGGCCGGCGATCTTCCTCTCGCGCTTCCTCCCCGTGCTGCATTCGCTCGTCCCCCTCACCGTCGGCATGAGCGGCTACAGCTATCGGCGCTTCCTCGCCTGGACGGCCCCGGCCTGCGCCGTGTGGGCGAGCCTGTACGTCGGCGTCGCGGCGGGCGCCGCGGGCACCTACCGCGAGCTCAGCGACCAGATCCACTACGCCGGCTACGTGTTCGTCGGCATCCTCGTCGTCTTCCTGATCCTCGTCTTCGTCGGCAAGAAGGTCATCGAACGGATGGAACGTCGTCACCTGGCCGATGACGACCAGATCCTCGAATCCGCGGACGGTGACGTGAAAGACTGAGGCGGATGCCTCGCAATCCTCGCGCCAAAGTGCTCTGGTTCGCCCGACTGGAGCGTCGCTTCCACCGCTGGCGCGAACGTCGCGCCCGGGCCCGCGGTCTCCGGCCCGCCGTGACCGGCTTCCCGGGCTACGGCACCGAGGAGTGGGTGCGCGTCCTCGGTCGCGTCCTCATCGCCCCGCCGAAGCGGCGCACCTCCACCGGCGAGCTCGAGAGCCTGCGCGGATGGCGCAGCTTCGCCGCGGTGCCGGTGGGCTTCGCGCACGTCACGGTCGTGATCGACGGGGTGACGCATCAGGTCGCGGCCGATCGCGGCGGGGTCATCGACGCTCAGCTTCCCGCGTCGCTCGCACCGGGGTGGCAGAGCATCACGATGTCGGTCGAGGGCAGCGAGCCCGCCGAGACCCGGGTCTTCATCGTCGGCTCCGACGTGCGCTTCGGGGTCGTCAGCGACGTCGACGACACCGTGATGGTCACCGCCCTCCCCCGACCGCTCCTCGCGGCGTGGAACTCCTTCGTCGTCGACGAGCACGCGCGCCAGCCCGTCCCCGGCATGGCGGTCATGCTCGAGCGCCTCACGCGCGAGCATCCCGGAACCCCGGTCATCTACCTCTCCACGGGTGCGTGGAACGTCGCCCCCACCCTGACGCGCTTCATGCGCCGGCACCTGTTCCCGGCAGGCTCCTTCCTGCTCACCGACTGGGGGCCGACCCACGACCGGTGGTTCCGCAGCGGCCGCGACCACAAGGAGCAGAACCTGCGCCGCCTCGCCGCGGAGTTCCCCGACGTCAAGTGGCTCCTCGTCGGTGACGACGGACAGCACGACGACGCGATCTACACCGGTTTCGCGATCGAGCACCCGCAGAACGTCGAAGCCGTCGCCATCCGCCGCCTGCTGCCCGCCGAGGCCGTGCTCGCCGGCGGGCGCACCGTCGTCGACGACCACTCGGCGGCCGAGGTGCCGTGGGTCACAGGATCCGACGGCGCCGCGCTGCTCGACCGCCTCGAGAGCGTCGGGGTCATATCCCCCGACGCCTGATCCCGGATGCCGCGGCGTCCCCTTCCGCGCCGGGAAGACCGTCGTGATGCGCGCGGGGAGCGGCGTGCCGTCGGTCGCGGCCGTGTTCGGCGCCCGCTCGCGGATCCCGGTGTCGGAGGGTCCGCGTACGGTGGAGGCATGTGCGGTCGATTCGTCGTGGCCAATGTCGCCAGTGAGCTCGTGGGGGTGCTGCGCGTCGACGTCGAGGCCGACGAGCTGCCGCGCCCCTCGTACAACATCGCGCCGACCTCGCCGGTGGCGATCGTGCTCGACTCCCTCAAGAGCGAGCCGCCCGTCCGACGCCTCGAGGTGGCCCGGTGGGGTCTCGTCCCGGGGTGGGCGAAAGACGTCAAGATCGGTGCGCGCGCGTTCAACGCCCGCAGCGAAGAGGTCGAAGACAAGCCGATGTTCCGCAACGCGCTGATCAAGCGCCGTGCGATCATCCCGGCATCCGGGTACTACGAGTGGAAGACCACCGACGCCGGAAAGACACCCCACTACATCCACCCCGCCGACGGCTCGCCGCTGTTCTTCGCGGGGCTGTACGAGTGGTGGAAAGACCCCGCCCGCGCCGATGACGATCCCGCCCGGTGGGTGCTCAGCTGCACGATCCTCACGCGGGACTCCATCGGCCGGCTCGGGTCCATCCACGACCGCATGCCCTTGTTCATGGACCCCGACGTCGCCGAGGCGTGGCTCGACCCCACCACCGAGAACGTCGGCGACATCCTCGACGCCGCGATCGACGCGGCTCCCGACGTCGCCGAGACCCTCGACGATCACGTCGTCTCGTCGGCGGTCGGGAATGTGCGCAACGACTCCCCCGAGCTCATCGAGCGCGTCGAGTGAGCGACCTGCTCGCTGCGGACGCGGTGCTCTCCCGAGACGAATGGATGCCGCTCGCGTCCGCGCACGCGGAGCGCGCCGAGGCGCTGACGGCCGCGCATCGCGCGCGCGCGAGCCGCGGCGAGAAGCACCCCGTCGAGGACTTCCTGTTCACGTACTACTCCTACAAATCCGCGATCCTGCGCCGGTGGCATCCCGGACCGGGCATCGTGCTGCGTGACGCCCCCGAGCGCTCCGCGTGGCGCTGGTACCGCGGCCGGGGCGATGACGTGAGGGTGGATGCCGCCGGCTTTCGCGCCGAGAAGGGCTCGATGTACCGCGGCATCGTCAACCTCCTGCGCGCCACGCGAGACCGGGCCCCGCAGTTCGGGTGCTTCGGCCTGCACGAGTGGGCCATGGCGTATCGCGCCGACGAGGTGCGCCACGCGGTTCCGCTGCGGCTCGGCCGGGACGGCACCGACGCGGTCGTCGACGCGCACGAGCTGAAGTGCACGCACTTCGACGCGTTCCGCTTCTTCACGCCCGAGGCGGTTCCGCTGAACCGCGCAGCGCTCCGACGCGAGGATCAGGCGGAGCGCGAGCAGCCCGGGTGTCTCCACGCCGGCATGGACGTCTACAAGTGGGCCGTCAAGCTCGGCCCCCTGGTTCCCGGCGACGTGCTGCTCGACGCGTTCGAGCTGGCTCGCGACATCCGCACGCTCGACATGGAGGCCTCGCCGTACGACCTGGCGGACTGGGGGTACCGCGCCGTGGCGATCGAGACCCCCGAGGGCAAGGCGGAGTACGTGGCGCGCCAACGTGCCATGAGCGCCCGCGGACAGGCCCTCCGCGCGCGGCTCGTCGCTGCCGTGACCGCACCCGACGACACGCCCGGCGACGCCGATTTTTCTCGTCTGCGTTCCGTGTTGTAAGCTCATGGAGTTGCCTCAAACGGGGCGGAAAACAAAAAACACGGGCCTGTGGCGCAGCTGGTAGCGCACCTGCATGGCATGCAGGGGGTCAGGGGTTCGAGTCCCCTCAGGTCCACCCAGAGAGAAAGCCCCCGCTTCGGCGGGGGCTTTCTCGTTGCATCCGTGCGGAACAGCGAGCAGCGGCATCCGCCCTCCCCCGTTCCGCCGTTGCGGCCGGCCGCTCTCCTGCGCCCTCCCTGCCGCACCGCGCGTACGCCAACGAGAACGCCCCCTGCCGGCGGGCAGAGGGCGTTGATCGAGGGGCCTTTAATCGGCCGCGTTGGCCGGCGTCGGCAGCTCGATCGGGATGACGGGACAGTCCTTCCAGAGGCGCTCGAGGCCGTAGTAGACGCGCTCCTCCTCGTGGAAGACGTGCACGACGAGGTCGCCGAAGTCCAGGAGCACCCAGCGCGACTCCTGGCGTCCCTCGCGGCGCAGACGCTTGTGGCCGGCCTCGAGGAGCTTCTCCTCGACCTCGTCGGCGATCGCGGCGACGTTGCGCTCGTTGCGACCGGTGACGAGGAGGAAGACGTCGACGAGCGGCAGGGGCTCGGACACGTCGAGGGCGACGATGTCGTCGCCGCTCTTGGAGTCGGCGGCGAGGGCGGCGATCTGCGCCATCTCGCGGCCGTTGTCGGTGGCTGTCATCGGAAGACTCCTGTCGTGAAGGCGAGCACGAGGGTGACGGCCACCGCCAGCGCGAGCGCGCCGGTCGTGATGATGAGGCCGACGAGGAGCTTGCTCCCCTTCTCGGGCGCCGGGGGGCGGATGATCTCGCCCGGTTGCTTGACGGTGCTGATCGCGGCGCTGGCGGCGATCGGCGTGGGGGACGAGGCGGGCGGGAGCTCGCCGTCGAGGAGCACCGCGTCGGCGTCGCGGCCGTCGGTGGTGCCGGGTGCGTGACCGACCGATCCGAGACCCTCGGGGAGCTCGAAGGTGCCGGTGATCATGATCTCTCCGGTGCCGTTGATCGGGCCCACGAGCGGGACGCCCGCGGGGGTCTGCGAGAGGATCAGGGCGTTCGGCGTCGACACCGCTCCGGTCGCGCCGGTGTTGCGGGCGATCAGCTGATCGAACGAGGCCGGGAGGGTGACATCCGGCGCTTGTCCGTCGAGCAGATCGGAGCCGAGCGCCGGGTTGACCACCGACGGCGCGGGAACCTCGTCGGTCGAGGCGACGGCGTTCTCGTCGGTGTCGGCGACGGCGGGACGGAAGATCGCGGGGAGGGTTCCCTCGGCGGCTGCGGGCGTCGGCAGCGGGCTCTGCCGCGGCTGAGCCGGTTCGAGATCGGGGCTGATGATGGGAACGGCCGCCGTGCGGATCTTCTCCTGCGCGCGCACCTGACGACGCGTGAGGCCGGACACGCCGAACTCGGCGCCCGCGTCGCCGAACGCCGAATCGAAGGTGGCGGGACGCAGAGCGGGCGCCGTCGGCTCCTCGATCGGAGCGGGAGCGGGGATGTCACCGCTCACCGCGGGCGCAGGGGCGGCCTCATCGGTCTCGTCGCGGGTCTCCGACTCGTCGGCGACGACGCCGTCGTCGTGACGTTCCTCGGGCGCGGGGGCTTCGGTCGAGGGGGCTTCGGTCGCGCCGGCGGGAACCGCATCGATCACGTCCGCGGGCGCGGACTCCGCGGCATCCGGGGCCTGCTCGCCCTCGGGCTGCGGCGGGATGATCGGGGTCGCGCCGGTCTGACGCAGCTCGCGCAGCTGACGACGGGTCAGGGCGGGCGTCTCGGGATTCTCGGAAGTGCTCATGCCTTGCTCCGGTAGAGGTGATGCTTGGCGATGTACTGCACGACACCGTCGGGCACGAGGTACCACACGGGGTGTCCTCGGCGCACGCGGGCGCGGCAGTCTGTGGACGAGATCGACAGGGCCGGGATCTCCAGCTGGCTCACGTTCTCGGAGGGAAGTCCCTCCGTGGTGAGCACGTGGCCGGGGCGCGAGACGGCGACGAAGTGCGCCAGGTCCCACAGCTCCTGATGGTTGCGCCAGCTGAGGATCTGCGCGACGGCGTCGGCTCCCGTGATGAAGAAGAGCTCCGCGCCCGGACGCTGCTCCTGCAGGTCGCGCAGGGTGTCGATCGTGTAGGTGGGCCCTGCGCGGTCGATGTCGACGCGGCTCACCGTGAACTGGGGGTTGGATGCCGTCGCGATCACCGTCATGAGATAGCGGTGCTCGCTCTCGGTGACGTCGTCCTTCTGCCACGGGCGACCCGTCGGCACGAAGACGACCTCGTCGAGATCGAACGATTGGGCGACCTCACTGGCCGCGACGAGGTGACCGTGATGGATGGGATCGAACGTCCCACCCATGACCCCGATACGAGGGGCGCGCGTCACCGACATACGGTGGCCCTCAGTGGCCGTGGGCCTCGGGCGTGGGCGTGCCGTGCTTCTGCGTGTAGGCCTCGGCCTTGTGCGCGTGACGGTTGGACACGTTGCGGTACGACAGCGTGACCAGGCCCAGCGAGATGAAGACGACGAAGGCCACCACGCCGTACCAGAAGGTCGAGGCCTGGACGTTGCCCCCGTGGTGGGCGCCCTCTTCAGCGGCCTGGGCGAGAAGTGACACGAAAGTCATCAGTGCTCCGTTCGAAGTGTGCGCGCATCGCGATGCGCCTTGCCATTTTAGGCGGTCAGGCGCGGACCTGGCCGCCGCCGCGCCCGAGCCACTTGGTGCTCGTCAGTTCGGCGAGCCCCATGGGGCCGCGGGCGTGGAGTTTCTGGGTCGAGATGCCGACCTCGGCGCCGAAGCCGAACTCGCCCCCGTCAGTGAAACGCGTCGAGGCGTTGACCAGCACGACGGCCGAATCGACCTCGGCGAGGAAGCGGTCGGCGGCGGTCTGGTCGGCCGTGACGATCGCCTCGGTGTGCTGCGTGGAGTAGCGGCGGATGTGCGCGAGCGCCTCGTCGAGGTCGTCGACCACCCGCATCGCGAGGTCCAGAGTGCCGTACTCGCGTGCCCAGTCGTCGTCGGTGGCCGCCACCACGCGGTCGTCGTGAGCCCGGGTCGCCTCATCGCCGTGCACCGTGACGCCCGCGTCGGACAGGGATGCCAGCAGCTCGGGCAGCAGGCGATCGGCGGCGGCGCGGTGCACGAGGACCGTCTCGACGGCGTTGCACACGCTCGGACGCTGCGCCTTGGCGTTGAGCACGATGTCCCGCGCCCAGTCGTCTCGGGCGGTGGCGTCGAGGAAGACGTGCACGACTCCGGCCCCGGTCTCGATCACGGGGACGGTCGACTCGGTCACCACGGTCTCGATGAGCGAAGCGCTCCCCCGCGGCACGAGCACGTCGACCAGCCCCCGGGCGTTCATGAGGGCGCGCGCCCCGTCGCGGCCGAAGTCGTCGACGCTTTGAATTGCCTCGGGGGTGACGCCCTGAGCGCTCAGAGCCTCGCGCATGACGCGCACGAGCGTGGCGTTGCTGCTCTGCGCGGCCGAACCGCCGCGCAGCACGACGGCGTTGCCGGAGCGGAGGGCGAGCGAGGCGATGTCGACGGTCACGTTGGGACGCGCCTCGTAGATCGAGCCGACGACGCCGAACGGCACCGCGACCTTCTGCAGCGCGAGGCCGTTGGGCAGCGTGCGCTCGTCGAGGATCCGGCCGACCGGATCCGGCAGCTCCGCGACGGCGCGCACCGCGGCGGCCAGGGCGGCGACCCGGGCGTCGTCGAGGCGCAGTCGGTCGAGGAGGGCCTCGCCGATGGCATCCGCTCGTCCCCGCTCCAGATCGACGGCGTTGGCCGCGACGATGTCGGCAGTGGCGGCGACGAGGGCGTCGGCCACCGCGTTCAGCACGGCGCTCTTGCGCGGCCCGTCGAGCAGGGCGATCTCGCGCGCCGCGTCTTTGGCCAGACGCAGGCGCTCGTCGACGGAGGCGGCGATCGCGGTCATGCGCTCAGTGTACCGGCGCACCCACGGCGCCCACGGGGCCCGTGGCGAGGGTGACGGGGTCGGGATTCGGGGCGAACCAGGTGCCGACGGCGTCGCCGTCGAGAGCGGATGCCACGAGGTCGGCGCTGGTCACGAGGACCCCCACTCCCGCGGTCGACGCGAGCTTCGCCGCGGAGGCCTTGGTGGCCGCTCCCCCGGTGCCGACGCCGTTGACGACGCCCGCGCCGAACTCGAAGTCGGACAGGTCGTCGCCCCACGCGACATCGGTGATCGGGCGCGCGCCGGGCTCGCTGGGCGGCCGGGTGAAGAGGGTCTCGATGTCGCTGAGCAGCACGAGCGCGTCGGCGCCGATCAGCTGGGCCACCAGCGCGGCCAGTCGGTCGTTGTCGCCGAAGCGGATCTCGTGGGTCGCGACGGTGTCGTTCTCGTTGACGATGGGGAGGATGCCGAGACCCAGGAGCCGCTCCATGGCCCGGCGGGCGTTGGAACGGTGCGTGGCGTTCTCGAGGTCGCCGGCGGTCAGCAGCACCTGTCCGGCGAGGAGACCGAAACGGTCGAGCGAGGTCTGGTAGCGCCACATGAGGACGTTCTGCCCGACCGCGGCCGCGGCCTGCTGCGTCGCCAGGTCGTTCGGACGCCCGCCGAGATCGAGCAGCGGGAGGGCGGTGGCGATGGCGCCCGACGACACGAGCACGACCTCGGTGCCCGCGCCGTGCGCGCGCGACAGGGCCTCGACGATCGTGTCGATGCGGTGCGCACCGTCTCCGCTGATCGACGACGAACCGACCTTGACCACGACTCGGGCGGCGCCGGGGATGTCGGCGCGCGTCGTCGCGGTCATCGCTCCTCGTCCTCGAACGTCAGCGCGGACGAGTCGCCGTCGGGCGAGATCCCCGCGGCCCGCGCCGCGCGGCGCTCGGCCTCGAGTTCGGCGCGGGCGTCGGCCTTGGCATCCATGCGCTCGTGATACTGCTCACGACGCTCGGTCGAGGTGCGGCGGTTGTTCTGCACGAGGCGCGGGTCTGTACCGCGCGGGGCCGTCATGAGCTCGGCCGCCGAGGTGAGGGTGGGCTCCCAGTCGAAGACGATGCCGTCGCCGGGGCCGATCACCACGGTCGCGCCCGCGACCGCACCGGCGCGGAACAGCCCGTCCTCCACGCCGAGGCGCGCGAGGCGGTCGGCGAGGTAGCCCACGGCCTCCTCGTTCTGGAAGTCGGTCTGCTGCACCCACTTGACCGGCTTCTCGCCGAGGACCCGGTAGACGGGGCCGTACGTGCCGCCCTCGACCTTGATCTCGAAGTCCTTCTCGGCGCCCTTGGGGCGGATGACGACGCGCTCCGCGGGAGCGGCGTCGACCGTCGCACGGCGGTGCTGATCGACGATGTCGCCGAGGGCGAAGGTGAGTTCGCGCAGGCCCGCACGGCTGACCGTGGAGATCTCGAAGACGCGGAAACCGCGGGCCTCGATGTCGGGGCGGACGAAGTCGGCCAGCTCGTGCGCCTCGGGGACGTCGATCTTGTTGAGCACGACGATCTGGGGCCGCTCGAGCAGCGGGAGCTGCCCCTCCGGCACGGGGTAGGCGGCCAGCTCGGCGAGGATGATGTCGAGGTCGCTCAGCGGGTCGCGACCCGGGTCGAGGGTGGCGCAGTCGAGCACGTGGACGAGGGCCGTGCAGCGTTCGACGTGACGGAGGAACTCCAGGCCGAGACCCTTGCCCTCGCTGGCCCCCTCGATGAGGCCCGGCACATCGGCGATCGTGTAGCGCGCATCGCCCGCCTGCACCACGCCCAGGTTGGGGTGGAGGGTGGTGAAGGGGTAGTCGGCGATCTTCGGACGCGCCGCCGACACCGCGGCGATGAGGCTCGACTTGCCCGCGGAGGGGAAGCCGACCAGCGCTACGTCGGCGACGGTCTTGAGCTCGAGGACGACATCGCCCTCCCAGCCCGGGGTGCCGAGCAGTGCGAAGCCGGGGGCCTTGCGCTTCGGAGACGCCAGCGCCGCGTTGCCGAGACCGCCGAGGCCGCCCGGGGCGGCGACGAAGCGCATGCCCGGGGTGAGCATGTCGACCAGGACGTTGCCGTCGGGGTCTTTCACGACGGTGCCGAGCGGGACCGGCAGTTCCTGGTCTTCGCCGAGGGCACCGGAGCGGTGGTCGCCCATGCCGAATCCGCCGTTGCCGGCGGAGCGGTGCGGCGAGTGGTGGTACGACAGCAGGGTGGTCACCTGCGGGTCGGCGACGAGCACGACGTCGCCGCCGCTGCCCCCGTTGCCGCCGTCGGGACCGGCCAGCGGCTTGAACTTCTCACGGCGCACCGAGACGCAGCCGTTGCCGCCCTTGCCCGCACGCAGGTGCAGGGTCACGCGGTCGACGAAGGTGACCATGGCGGGTCCTTCCGGGTGAGCGGCGGCGGGGCCGACGCGGCGGAGACGGGGATGCCGTCGGTGCAGGCGGGTTCGGGTCGCCGCTGCACGGGAAAAAAGACGAGGGGGCGGGCAGTGCCCACCCCCTCGGAAGCGCCGGAGCGCTGAGGATTACTCCGCAGCGGCGACGATGTTGACGACCTTGCGGCCGCCCTTGTTGCCGAACTCGACCGCACCGGCGGCCAGAGCGAACAGCGTGTCGTCGCCGCCACGGCCGACGTTGGCGCCGGGGTGGAAGTGCGTGCCGCGCTGGCGGACGAGGATCTCGCCGGCGTTGACGGCCTGGCCGCCGAAGCGCTTCACGCCGAGGCGCTGTGCGTTGGAGTCACGACCGTTGCGGGTGGAGCTTGCGCCCTTTTTGTGTGCCATCTCTGCGTCTCCTGGCTCTTACTTGATGCCGGTGATCTTGACGCGCGTGAGGTCCTGACGGTGGCCCTGGCGCTTCTTGTAGCCGGTCTTGTTCTTGAACTTCTGGATCACGATCTTCGGACCGCGCTCCTCGCCGAGCACCTCGGCCGTGACCGAGACCTTCGCGAGCTTGTCGGCGTCGGTCGTGACCGCGTCGCCGTCGACGAACAGGACGGCGGGCAGCTGGATGCTCTCGCCGACCTTCGCCTTCTGGCGGTCGAGCACGACGACCGTGCCGACCTGGACCTTCTCCTGGCGGCCGCCGGCGCGCACAACTGCGTAAACCACTTCACACCTGTTTTCGTTCGGGAGCGCACGGCTCCGGTTGTCTGATGACGTCGGGAGGGTCTGACGACCCAAGTCTCGGTGCGATCCGGCCGACGAAAGTCAGCGGGGTCACGCTCCGATGAGAGCGGACGCGACGCACCAAGGGTCGAGTTTAGCTCACCCGGAGGCATCCGGCAAAAGCATCCGCCCCGCGTGTCGCCCGTAGGATCGCGGGATGGCGATCCTCATCGACGACCCGCAGTGGCCCGCGCACGGACGGCTGTGGGCGCATCTGGTGAGCGACAGCGATCTCGCCGAACTGCACGCGTTCGCCGAGGCCGCGGGGATCCCCCGCCGCGCCTTCGACCTCGATCACTACGACGTCCCCGACGAGCGGCACGCCGACCTCGTCGCCGCGGGCGCGGAGCACGTGGGCGGCAGAGAGCTCGTCCGGCGCCTGCGCGCCTCGGGGCTGCGCATCACCGCGCGCGAGCGCCGCGACGCGGGACGCTGACACCGACCTCGCGGGAGGTCGAGTCGGACGCGGACGCGCGCGAGCGCGGCATCCGCCCCTCCGCCGTGCGTGAGGGGCCGCACGCCGCCGCCGGGTTCGATGCTCGGCGACGGGGTGCGACCCCTCACGGACGACGGGTTCAGGATTCCTGGGTGGGCTGCGCGTTGACCGGCGTGCCGGTGAGGGCGGCGGTGGTCACCCGACGACGCGAGCGCCCCTGACCGGGGGCCTTGGGCTCGGGGAGAGCCTCGAGCACCGACTCGAGGAGGGCGTCCTTCTCGGTGCGCGGGGCCTTGGGCTCGCGCTTCTTGCGGGGGCGCTTCTCGCGAGCGGGCGCGGCCGGCGCCTCGCTTTCGGCCTTGGCCTCGAGGACGGCCTCGACGGAGGCGACGACCGCCGCCTCGACGACGGCGGGGTCGTCGAGGGTCGGCTTGACGGTGGATGCCGCGATCTGCGCGAGCGCGGACTTCACACCCTCGGTGATCACGTGCGTGCCGCCCGCGGCGGCCGCGGCCGCGCCGCCGTTCTGCGCGGAGCCGTTCGCCCCGCCGTGGGAGCCGCCGTTGCCGTTTCCGTTGCCGTTCTGCGAGCCGCCGTTGCCGCCCCGCCCGCGGCGGTTGGAGCCGCCGTTGCCGTTGCCATTCCCACTGCCACTGCCGTTTCCGCCGTTGCCCGACGAGGAACCGGACGCGCGGTGGCGCACGACGGGGTCGTGATGGACGATGACGCCGCGACCGGCGCACACCTCGCACGCCTCGCTGAAGGTCTCGAGCAGGCCGAGGCCGAGCTTCTTGCGCGTCATCTGCACGAGACCGAGCGAGGTGACCTCGGCGACCTGGTGCTTCGTGCGGTCGCGGCTCAGGCACTCGATGAGGCGTCGAAGGACGAGGTCGCGGTTGGATTCGAGCACCATGTCGATGAAGTCGACGACGATGATGCCGCCGATGTCGCGCAGGCGCAGCTGCCGCACGATCTCTTCGGCCGCCTCGAGGTTGTTCTTGGTGACGGTCTCTTCGAGGTTTCCGCCCGAACCGACGAACTTGCCGGTGTTGACGTCGACGACGGTCATCGCCTCGGTGCGGTCGATGACCAGCGAGCCGCCGGAGGGCAGCCAGACCTTGCGGTCGAGCGCCTTCTCGATCTGCTCCGTGACGCGGAAGGCGTCGAAGGGGTCCTGCTCGCCCTCGTACTTCTCGACGCGCTCGAGCAGGTCGGGGGCGACGCCCTTCAGGTACGACGAGATGGTCTGCAGCGCCTCGTCGCCCTGGATGAGCATGCGCGTGAAGTCCTCGTTGAAGACGTCGCGCACGATCTTGACCAGCAGGTCGGGCTCGGAGTGCAGCAGGGCCGGGGCCTGGATGGTCTTGACCTGGCTCGACACGTGCTCCCACTGCGAGGTGAGGCGCTGCACGTCGAGGGTCAGCTGCTCCTCGGTGGCCCCTTCCGCCGCGGTGCGCACGATCACGCCCGACGACTCGGGCAGGACCTCTTTGAGGATCTTCTTGAGGCGGGCGCGCTCGGTGTCGGGCAGCTTGCGCGAGATGCCGTTCATCGTGCCGTTCGGCACGTAGACGAGGTAGCGGCCCGGGAGCGAGATCTGGCTCGTCAGGCGGGCGCCCTTGTGGCCCACGGGGTCTTTCGTGACCTGCACGAGCACGCGGTCGCCCGACTTGAGGGCGAGCTCGATGCGGCGCGGCTGGTTGTTGGTCTCGACGCCGTCCCAGTCGACCTCGCCCGAGTAGAGCACCGCGTTGCGGCCGCGACCGATGTCGACGAAGGCGGCTTCCATGCTGGGCAGAACGTTCTGGACACGACCGAGGTAGACGTTGCCGATCAGCGACGCGTCCTGGTTGCGGGCGACGTAGTGCTCGACGAGCACGTTGTCTTCGAGGACGGCGATCTGGATGCGACCGGCCTTGGACCGCACGACCATGACGCGGTCGACGGCCTCGCGGCGAGCGAGGAACTCCGCCTCGGTCACGACGGGGCGACGACGGCCGGCCTCGCGACCGTCGCGGCGACGCTGCTTCTTGGCCTCGAGGCGCGTGGAGCCCTTGATGCGCTGCGGCTCGGTGATCACCTCGACCGCGCGCTGGCGGACGGGGGCCGGGGCGGAGACCTCGGTGCTCTCGTCGGCGGGGCCGGCGTTCGCTCCCCCGCGGCGACGGTTGCGACGGCGCGCGTTGGCGGAGCCGCGCTCGTGCGGGCCCTCGTCGTCGCGGTCGTCGCGGTCCCACGACTCCTCGCGGGCGGGCAGCGGGGGCAGCTCGGGCGCGTAGAAGTGCAGAGCGGTCGACACGGCCGACACGAAGTTCTCGGGCAGCAGGCCGAGCGAGACGGCCGTGGGGCGCGCGGGCTTCTCGGGCTTGGCGGAAACGTCGGGCTCGGCGGGCTTCTCGGGCTCGGCGGTGGGCTCTGCGTCGGCGGCGGGCTGCGCCTCGGCGGCGGGCGTGGGCTCTGCGTCGGCGGCGGGCTCTGCGTGGGACGCGGGCTGCGCGTCAGACTCATCGGCTGCGGGCGTGTCGGCGGCCGACGTCTCGGCGGTCGACTGCTCGGTCGCAGGCTCCTCGGACGCAGGCTCCTCGGTCACGGGCTCCTCGGCGGGGGCCTCCTCGCTCGCGGGCGCGGCGGCCTCGGCGGTCTGTTCCGCATCGGCCTCGGTCGTCTCAGGGGCCTCGAGCACCGCGGGGGCCTGCGTGTCGTCGTCGGCCGCCTCGGCGGCATCCTGAGTCGCGGCCTCCTCCTCGTCGAGCGGAGAGGCGTCGTCCGCAGGGGCGTCGTCAGCAGGGGTATCGCTCGCGGGGGCGTCGACGCCGGGGGTCTCGACCGGTGCCTGCTCCTCGGGGGTCTGCTCGTCGGGGGTCTGATCGTCGGTCACATCGGCCATATCGGGGTTCTCCCTGGCGGGCGACACCGCGCGTCGCCCGACGAAATCTCATGCAGCGCCGCACCCGGCGGGGCCGCGAACTCACTCGGTCTGCAGCAGGCCTGCGGCTCGTGCTGCGAAGGGCGGTCATCGCCCGAAGTCTTCTGGGTGATGTTCCTGCGGCGCGGCCGCGGTCACATCAGCCTTCATTATCGCACGGACCGGCGAAACGGCCAGCGGACACCCCCGGGCGACACCGGGATGCCGGTCGCGGTCCGCCGGGTCGCGGCATCCGGGAACGACCGAGGGGTGCGGATGAGAGACGGCGCGGGAGCGCGTCGCTCGACGCCGAGGCGTCTTCAGCGGGTGGATATGCGGGCGGTGGCAGAATCGCCCCATGAGCGAAAGCGTCACTCCCCGTCGTCCGGTCGTCGTCGCGCTCTGGCTGATCTTCGCCGGGGTGGTCGGCTGGTGGGCGGCGTTCTCGCTCACGATGGAACGCTTCCACCAGCTCGCCAACCCGGGCGACGCCGCGTCGTGCGACTTCAGCGTGCTCGTGCAGTGCTCGACCAACCTCCAGTCGGCGCAGGGAAGCGTCTTCGGCTTCCCCAACCCGATCATCGGACTCGCGGCCTGGATCGCGCCGATCGTGGTGGGCATGGCTCTCTTGGCGGGTGCGCGGTTCGCGCGCTGGTTCTGGGCCCTGTTCTGGGTCGGATTCGCGTTCGCGATCGGCTTCGTCATCTGGCTCATCGCGCAGAGCCTGTTCGTGCTCGCGACGCTGTGCCCGTGGTGCATGGTCACGTGGTCGGTCGTGATCCCCTCGTTCTTCGTCGTGACCCTGCACGTGCTGCGGGAGGGAGTGATCCCGGGCGAGCGCGTGCGGCAGGTCGCCGACCGGCTGATGCCCTGGGTTCCGCTGGCCACCTTCCTCGCCTACGTGGTGGTCGCCGTGCTCGCTCAGCTGCGCCTGGACGTGCTCGCGCAGCTCTGACCCGAATCCCAGCCGGGGCGATAGGGTGCGGACATGGATGCCGCGAACCCCCTGCTGCCCGCCACGTCTGACCTCGTGTGGTCGAGCCTCGCCGTGGTGGCCCTCGGGTTGGCGGTCTTGGCGGTCCTCAGCCTGTCGCGTCGCGCCCGTGATCTGTCGTCGGCGGTCGTCGCGGTGTGGGCCGTCGTGATCCTGCTCGTGCCCGTGCTGGGTCCGCTCGCGTGGATCCTCGCCGGCCGACGCCCCCGCGGCGACGTCGCGCGTTCCTGACCGCGGGCGCTTCGGGCCGGGCGCGCTGTCCGCGCGCATCCTCCGCGATCCGCGCAACCTCAGCCCGGAAGCCCCGGATGCCGATGAGTCGGTGCGAATCGCTGAGGTTATGCCACGGCGGGCCGGCCGGGCGCGCGGTCCGTTCGTATCCTCCGCGATCTGCACAACCTCAGCTCGGAAGCCCCGGATGCCGCTGAGTCGGTGCGAATCGCTGAGGTTGTGCCACGGCGGGCCGGCCGGGCGCGCGGTCCGTGCGCATCCTCCGCGATCCGCGCAACCTCAGCCCGGAAGCCCCGGATGCCGCTGACCCGGCGCGAATCGCTGAGGTTACACGCGCACGAGCCCGGGCAGGCACCCCCGCGCACCCTCGACGGGCCCCTCACCCCACGGCGACGCCCGCCGACACCGACGACGAAGGCCGCCACCCCTTTCGGGGCGGCGGCCTTCTCGGCATCCGGGATCAGGCGAACCAGATCGCGAGCTCGCGCTCGGCGGATTCGACGCTGTCGCTGCCGTGGACGAGGTTCTGCTGCACCTTGAGGCCCCAGTCGCGACCGAAGTCGCCGCGGATCGTGCCGGGAGCGGCGGTGGTGGGGTCGGTGGTGCCGGCGAGGGAGCGGAAGCCCTCGATCACACGGTTGCCCGCGAGGCGGATCGCCACGGACGGACCGGACATCATGAACTCGAGCAGCGGCTCGTAGAACGGCTTGCCCTCGTGCTCGGCGTAGTGCTGGGCGAGGGTCTCGCGGTCGGGCTCGACGAGGCGGATGTCGACGAGCGCGTAGCCCTTCGCCTCGATGCGGGCGAGGATCGCGCCCGTGAGGCCGCGGGCGACGCCATCGGGCTTGACCAGGACGAGGGTCTCTTCGGTGGCCATGGGTCATTCTCCGTTCGAGAGGTCGGGGTCGGCGGCCCGCCGCGCGTTCGCGCGATCGAGGGCCGCTCCCTTGATCGTCGCATACGCCCACATGCCGCCGAAAATGAGCGCGACGACGGCGAGGGCGGGCACGAGGAAACCTCCGAGCAGCAGCAGCACCTGCAGACCCCATCCGGCGAACAGCGCCCAGCGGTGACGCAGCAGGCCCGACACCGCGACCATGGCGACGGCGAGGACGACGCCGCCGACAATCCCCCACCAGGGTTCGATGCCGGCGGGGAGCACCTTGAGGCCGTAGACCACGAGGCCGCCCAGGAAGACGATGATCGACTCGAAGCCGAGCACGACCGCGCCGAGCGACTCCTGCGCTCCCCGCTGGCGGCGGGGTCGGGGCTGTCGGGGACTCACTCCTGCCACCCGGCCTTCCAGTCCTCGAGCGCGGCGAGACGCAGGGCCTCCCCGGCCAGCACGACCGACCCGGCGATCACGACCGCGCGGCGGTCGGACTCCGCGGCCCACGCGCGAGCGGCGTCGGCGGCGTCTTCGAGGGTCGGGTGCACGGTGACGGGCAGGTCGGCGGCCTCCGCGACGTCGGCGATCGCATCGGGGTCGGTCGCGCGGTCGCTGTCGGGAGCGGTCGCGAAGACCCGCGCGACGGCCGGAGCGAGCGTCGACATGATGCCCGCGGCATCCTTGCCCTCGAGGATGCCGACCACGGCCCCCCACTCGTCGATGTCGAACGACTCCTTCAGCGCGGCGACGAGGGCGCGCGCACCGTGCGGGTTGTGCGCGGCGTCGACGAAGACCGTCGGCGCGGTGCCGATGAGCTGCAGGCGGCCGGGCGAGGTGGCGGTGCCGAGCCCGTCGGCGACGACGTCGGCGTTCAACGACTGCTCTCCCCCGCCGATCAGCGACTCGACGGCCGCGACCGCGAGGGCCGCGTTCGCGCCCTGGTGCGCGCCGTAGAGCGGCAGATACACCTCGCGGTACGAACCGGCGATACCCCGCAGGTCGAGCTGCTGGCCGCCCACGGCGAGAGTCTGCCCCTCGAGGGCGAAGCCGTCGCCGGCGACGGCCACGGTCGCGCCCTCCTTCTCGGCACGCGCGCGGATCGCGCGCAGCGCCTCGGGCGGCTGGGGCGCCGAGACGACGGCCGCCCCGGGCTTGATGATCCCCGCCTTGACGGTGGCGATCTCGGCGATCGTCGACCCCAGCCGGTCGGCGTGGTCGATGTCGATTGGCGTGAAGACCGCGACGTCGCCGTCGGCGGTGTTCGTCGAATCCCACTCCCCGCCCATGCCGACCTCAAGAACGAGGACGTCGATCGGCGCGTCGGCGGCGACCACGAACGCGAGCACCGTGAGCAGTTCGAAGAAGGTCAGCGGGGCGTCTCCGGATGCCGCGAGCTCGGCATCCACCATGTCGACGAACGGCTGGATCTCGTCCCACGCGTCGGCGATCGCGGCATCCGCCACGGGCTCTCCGTCGATGAGGATGCGCTCGGTGAAGCGCTCGAGGTGCGGGCTGGTGAACAGGCCGGTGCGCAGGCCCATCGCGCGCAGCAGGCTCTCGATCATGCGGCTGGTCGAGGTCTTGCCGTTCGTTCCGGTGACGTGGATCACCCGGTACGTGCGCTGCGGGTCGGCGAGCAGCTCCAGCACGCGGCGGGTGCGCTCGACGCGCGGCTGCACCCACTGCTCCCCCTGCCGCTCGAGGAGCGCGCTGTAGACGGCGTCGGCGCGGGTGCGATCGCTCATGCGGGGGCTCCGATCCGCGCGACGGCGACCGTGACGGCGCCGACGTTCGCATAGGTCTTGGCGGAGATCTGCGCCTCGTGCTCGGCGGGGAGGGCTCGGCCGCTCTCGATCAGTCGTCCTCCGGGACCGGCGAGCACGACGGCCTCGGCGAGGGTCTCGGATGCCACGCCCGCGACCTCGAACGCCTGGGCGACGGCCTGCGCGTCGGCGTCGTCGGCGAACGTGAGCGAGAGGAAGATCCGGTCGCTCACGTCGAAGCCGGCGGCCTTGCGGGTGTCCTGGATGCCGCGGATCATGTCGCGCGCCAGGCCCTCGGCCTCGAGCTCAGGGGTGGTGACGGTGTCGAGCAGCACGAAGCCGCCCGACGACAGCACGGCCAACGCCTCACCCTCGGGACGACCCGCGGTCTCGACGACGAGGTCGTACTCGGCGGGCTCGAGCGGGATGCCGCCCGCGACGACCTTCCCGTCGACCTCGCTCCAGTCGCCCTCGCGCGCGGCCTTGATGGCCTGCTGCACCTGCTTGCCCAGGCGCGGACCCGCGGCGCGGGCGTTCACCGAGAGGCGGTGGGTGATGCCGTACTCGGCGGCCGTTCCCTCCCGGAGGGCCACCTGCTCGACCGCCTTGACGTTGAGCTCTTCGCGGAGGATGTCGTCGAACTGCGCCAGGCCGGCGGCATCCGGGGTCACCACCGTCAGACGCGGCAGGGGCAGGCGCACGCGCTTGCCCTCGCGCTTGCGCAGCGCGTTCGCGACGCTCGAGACCTCGCGGACGGTGTCCATCGCGGTGCGGATGTCCTTCGCCGCGGGGAACGCCGAGGCGTCGGGCCAGTCGGTCAGGTGCACGCTGCGCCCGCCGGTCAGGCCCTGCCACACGCGCTCGGTGACCAGCGGGAGCAGCGGAGCGGCGACGCGGGTCAGCGTCTCGAGCACCGTGTAGAGCGTGTCGAAGGCCTCGCGGCTGGACGGGTCGTCGGTCACACCCACCCAGAAGCGGTCGCGCGAGCGGCGGATGTACCAGTTGGTCAGCACCTCGGCGAAGTCGCGCAGGCGCTCCGCGGCGGTCGTGGAGTCGAGGCCCTCGAGATCGGCGGCGACGTTCGTCACCAGGTCGCCGGTGAGCGCGAGGATGTACCGGTCGAGCACGTCGGTCGAGTCGGTGCGCCACTCGGCGGTGTAGCCCTCGGGGCCCGAGGCGTTGCTGTACGTCGCGAAGAAGTACCACGCGTTCCACAGCGGCAGGAGGAACTCGCGCACGCCCGAGCGGATGCCCTCCTCGGTCACGACGAGGTTGCCACCCCGCAGGACGCTCGACGACATGAGGAACCACCGCATGGCATCCGAACCGTCGCGGTCGAACACCTCGCGCACGTCGGGGTAGTTGCGCAGCGACTTCGACATCTTCTGCCCGTCGTTGCCGAGCACGATGCCGTGGCACGACACGCCCGTGTAGGCGGGGCGGTCGAACAGCGCGGTCGAGAGCACGTGCATGACGTAGAACCAACCGCGGGTCTGCCCGATGTACTCGACGATGAAGTCGGCGGGGGCGTGCTCGTCGAACCACTCGTGGTTTTCGAACGGGTAGTGCACCTGCGCGAACGGCATCGAGCCCGAGTCGAACCACACGTCGAGGACGTCTTCGATGCGGCGCATCGTGGACTTCCCGGTCGGGTCGTCGGGGTTCGGCCGGGTGAGGTCGTCGATGTAGGGGCGGTGCAGGTCGACCTCGCCGTCGGCATTCACCGGGAGGCGGCCGAAGTCGGCCTCCATCTCGGCGAGCGAGCCGTACACGTCGACGCGCGGGAAGTTCGGGTCGTCGCTCTTCCACACCGGGATCGGCGAGCCCCAATACCGGTTGCGGCTGATCGACCAGTCGCGCGCCCCCTCGAGCCACTTGCCGAACTGGCCCTCCTTGACGTTCTCGGGCACCCAGGTGATCTGCTGGTTGTTCGCCAGCAGATCGTCCTTGATGTCGGTCACGCGCACGAACCAGCTCGACACGGCCTTGTAGATGAGAGGATTGCGGCAGCGCCAGCAGTGCGGGTACGAGTGCTCGTACGACGCCTCGCGCAGCAGGCGACCGGCCTGCTTCAGCAGACGGATGAGGGGACGGTTGGCCTCGAGCCACAGCTCGCCCGCGACGTCGGTCACGGCCGAGAGGAACCGTCCGCCGTCGTCGAGCGAGATGATCGTGGGCAGGCCCGCGGCATCCGCGAGGCGCTTGTCGTCCTCACCGTAGGCGGGGGCCTGGTGCACGATGCCGGTGCCGTCGGAGACCGTGACGTAGTCGTCGACGAGGATCTTCCACGCGTTCTCGGTTCCCCACACGGAGGCGTCGGCGTAATAGTCGAACAGTCGGTCGTACGCGACGCCCTCGAGCTCCGCGCCCGAGATCGTCGTCTGCACGGCCTCGCGGGCGGCATCCGCGCTGTCGTACCCGAGGTCCTTAGCGTAGTTGGGAAGCAGATCCTCGGCCAGAAGGTAGCGGTGCGCGACGGCCTCGAACGCCTCGTCGGGCGTGCCGTCGGGGGTCGTGTGCACGTCGGCCGCGCCGTTGGGACCGCCCTCGACGACCGCGTACCGGATGCCGGGACCCACCGCGAGAGCGAGGTTCGTCGGCAGGGTCCACGGCGTCGTCGTCCAGGCCAGGGCGCGGACGCCGGTGAGGCCGAGCGACTCGGCCTTGGCGCCCACCAGCGGGAAGGTGACGGTGACCGAGGGGTCCTGGCGCATCTTGTAGACGTCGTCGTCCATGCGCAGCTCGTGCGTCGACAGCGGCGTCTCGTCACGCCAGCAGTAGGGCAGCACGCGGTAGCCCTCGTACGCGAGACCCTTGTCGTGCAGCGTCTTGAACGCCCACAGGACGCTCTCCATGTACGTCGTGTCGAGCGTCTTGTAGCCGCGCTCGAAGTCGACCCAGCGGGCCTGGCGCGTGACGTAGTCCTGCCACTCGCGCGTGTACTCGAGCACCGACTCGCGGGCCTTCGCGTTGAAGGTCGCGACGCCCATGCGCTCGATCTCGTCCTTCTCGGTGATCCCGAGCTGCTTCATCGCCTCGAGCTCGGCGGGAAGGCCGTGCGTGTCCCAGCCGAAGACGCGGTCGACCTTCTTGCCGCGCATGGTCTGGAAGCGCGGGAAGACGTCCTTCGCGTACCCGGTGAGCAGGTGTCCGTAGTGCGGCAGGCCGTTCGCGAAGGGCGGGCCGTCGTAGAACACCCACTCCTCGGCGCCCTCGCGGTTCGCGATCGAGGCGCGGAAGGTGTCGTCGGCCTTCCAGAAGGCGAGCGTGTCGTCCTCGATCGCCGGGAAGCGGGGGCTCGGGACGACGGATGCCGTGACGGCGGCACTCTGCGCGTCGGCGGCCGGGCCGAAGGATGAGGGGCGAGGGTAGGTCATGTCTCTCCGCGGGTCGAGGTCTCCTCGCCGGGACGATCCACTCGGACCGCGGTACCACCCTGCGTTGCGCCGGACCCTTCGACGAGCTCAGGGGCCGGCACCGCTCTCACTGCGGCTGTGACGGGCCTGCCCCGCGCGGTTCTACTTGTTCGGTCCCTGAGCGTGTCGAAGGGCCGGACGTTCTTCCGCGAGCTCCCCGGTGATGGCCGGATCGGTGCTGATCGCCCCATTCTACGCGAGCCGGGCGCGGTGCGCTGCGGTTCGGGTCGCGGGGTGCCGGCCCCGCGGAGTGTCCGAGAAACCCGGCGGCCGGGGCGTTTGCGTCCGGGTGTTCTGGACGCTCGGGTGGGGAGCGCGTCCGCGCGGAGCGGTGCCTGCGGACGCGACCGCCGGTTCAGGCGCGGGCGGGGCCCAGACCCGCCGCGGCCAGCAGCTCCCGGGTGAACGGATGCCGCGGGTCGGCGAAGACGCACGACACGGTGCCCGAATCCACGACGCGCCCGTCCTTCACCACGATCACGTCGTCGGCGATACCCGCGACGACGTCGAGGTCGTGCGTGACGAACACCATCGCGAGGTCGCGCTCGGCCTGCAGGGCGAGGAGGCGGTCGAGGATGCGCGCGCGCACCGACGCGTCGAGCGCCGACACCGGCTCGTCGAGCACGAGCAGGTCGGGCGAGACCGCGAGGGCGCGGGCGATCGCGACGCGCTGCCGCTGACCGCCCGACAGCTGCGCGGGCCGGCGTCGCACGAACGCCGGGGACAGGCCGACCTCCTCCAGCAGCGCGGCGACCGCGGCCCGGCGGGCGGGCCGTGCGACGCCTCCCGCGGCCACGGCCTCGGCGAGCGTGCGTCCGATCGTCCACCGCGGGTCGAGGGCGCCCCAGGGGTTCTGCTGCACGAGCTGAACGCGGGTCCGCGCGGCGCCGCGCGCGACGCGCGACGACCAGGGGCGTCCGTCGAAGCGCAGGGAGCCGGCATCCGGGTCGTCGACCCCGACGAGCAGGCGCGCGAGCGTCGTCTTGCCCGAGCCGGACTCGCCGACGACCGCCAGGGTGCGGCCCCGACGGACCTCCAGCGATACGTCGTCGACCGCGACGCGCCGACCGAAGCTCTTGCGCAGACCCGCGGCCGCGATGAGGGGGGCGTCGGTGCGGGGAGCGCGTCCGAGGGGACGGTGCGACACCGCCTCGACGAGGGCCCGCGTCTGCGGATCGTGCGGCGCGGCGAGCACCTGCGCAGTCGGGCCGGTCTCGACGACCCGCCCCTCGTGCATCACCACCACCCGGTCGGCCACCCGTGCGACCGCCGCGAGGTCGTGACTGATGAACACCACCGCCACGCCGTCGTCGGCGATACGACGCAGGAGCGCGAGCACGTGCGCCTGCACCGTGGCATCCAGGGCCGTCGTCGGCTCGTCGGCGACGAGCACGGCCGGTCGAGCCGCGAGGGCCGAGGCGATGAGAGCGCGTTGACGCTGCCCCCCGGACAGCTCGTGCGGGTACCGGCGGGCGCGGTCCTCGGGCTCGGGGAGGGCCACGCGCTCGAGGCTCGCCCGCACCCGCGCCGACAGCGCCTCACCGCGCACGGACGGCTCGTGGATGCGGATCGGCTCGGCCACTTCGGCGCCCACGCGGCGCAGGGGGTCGAGCGAGACGAGGGCGTCCTGCGACACCAGCGCGATGCGACGTCCGCGCAGCGTGCGCCACTGCCGCTCGCCGAGGCGGCTCGCATCGACACCGTCGATCTCGAGAGCATCGACGCGGGTCGAGAGGCCGCGCGGCACGAGGCCGAGCAGGGCGCGGGCGCTGAGCGACTTGCCCGTGCCGGACTCCCCCACGATCGCGACGCACTCGCCCGGGGCGACGTCGAGGTCGAGCCCTCGCACGAGCGCGCCGGCGGGACCGTCGATGCGCAGACCGCGCAGACGGATGCCGCGGCCCGACGCCGCGTCGACACCGGGGGTCGCGGACCCCGGCCCCGAACCGCCGGCACGAAGCTCCCCACCGCCGCTCATGCGCCCCGCTCCTCGGATCGTGCGCGCAGGATGCGGCCGACGACGCTGACGCTCACGACCGTCGCCGTGATCGCCGCTCCCGGGAACACGGCGACCCAGGGCGCCTGCAGCAGCAGGTTGCGTCCGGCCGACAGCATCAGCCCCCACTCGGGGGTCGGCTCGGTCGGCCCGAGGCCCAGGAAGCTCAGCCCCGCCGCCGCGAGGATGCTCGTGCCGACGCCGATCGTGGCGAGCACGCTCACCGCACCGAGGACCCCCGGCAGCACGTGCCGCACGTGCACGATCGCCGCGGGCACACCGATGAGCCGCGCGGCCTCGACGTGCTCGGCGGCGGCGAGGGAGCGCGTCTGCACCCGGGCGAGACGCACGTACACCGGCACCGCGGCGATCGTCACGGCGACGGCGACGTTCACCGGTCCCGGGCCCAGCACCGCGACCACGAGCAGGGCGACGAGGAACTCGGGGAACGCCAGCAGCACGTCCACGATGCGCATGGCCGCGGCATCCGCCCACCGCGGAGCGACCGCCGACAGCGACCCGGCGATCACCCCCGCCACGAGGGCGAGGCCCGTCGCGAGCAGACCGATCCCCACCGAGCGTCCGGCGCCGAAGACCACGCGCGAGTACACGTCGCGTCCGCTCTGGTCGGTGCCGAACCAGTGCGCCGCGCTCGGCGGTTGGAGGCTCGCGCGCACGTCGGTCACGAGGGGGTCGTGCGTGGCGAGCAGCCCGGGGGCGATCGCGGCGAGGGCGATCAGGGCGAGCACCGCTCCGGCGCTCGAGAGCGCGATCGCCCGTCCCACCCGCGGGCGCGACGGGGCCGCGACGCTCACGCGGGGACCCCCGCCCGCACGCGCAGCGCCGTCCGGTCGGTGCGCAGGCGCGGGTCGAGCAGGGGCACGACGAGGTCGACGAGCGTGTTGACCACGACGAACACGAGGGCGCTCAGCAGGATCACCCCGGTGATCACGGGCAGATCGCGATCGGTGATGGCCGTGAGGGTCACGCGGCCGATCCCCGGTCGCGCGAACACCGTCTCGACCAGCACCGCGCCGCCCAGCAGCGAGCCCACGAGGTAAGCGGCGAGCGTGACTCCCCCGACGCCCGCGTGCCGCAGCGTGTGGTGCACGCTCTCGCGCAGCGGCGTCGCCCCGCGCGCCCGCACCGTCAGAAGGAACGGCTCGCGCTCGGCCGCCTCGACCCCGTCGCGCAGCACCTGCGACAGCAGGGCCGCGACGGGAAGGGCCAGGGTCACCGCGGGCAGCACGATCGCCGCGGCGTCCCGCGCCCCCGACACCGGGAACCATCCGAGCTGGAACGAGAACACGCTCAACAGCACGAGGCCCGTCCAGAACACCGGCGACGACAGCACGACCAGTTCGATCCCGGATGCCACGGCCCGGCCGGTGCGCCCGCGCACGAGCAGGGCGGATGCCAGGGCCAGCACCACCGCGATGGCCAGCGCGAGCGCCGAGAGCTGCAGCGTCGGGCCGAGCTGGCGGCCGATCACCTCGACCACCGGTTGACGCAACTGGTACGACTCCCCCAGGTCGCCGCGCGCGAGGCGCGCCAGGAATGTCGCGTACTGCTCGAGCACGGGCCGGTCGAGGCCGAGGTCGCTGCGGATCCCGGCCTTGACGGACTCCGCGACCTGCGCCTGCGGGCCGAGCATGACCGACACGGGGTCGCCCGGGATGACGCGGAACGCCGCGAACGCCAGGGTCGCCGCCCCCCACAGCACGAGGACGACGGATGCCACGATCCCGGCGATGCGCCGGACGAGGGCGCGCGAGCGGGAACGTGGCATCCGAGGGTCCGGGCTCAGCCGACGGAGGCGGTCGCGAACAGCGGACGACCGTACAGGTCGAACGTCAGCCCCGACACGTCCGGACGCACGGCGCTGATGAGCGTCGGGCTGTACAGGGGCACGATCGCGGCGTGCTCGGCGTTCCACTGCTGCACCTGGGCGTACACGTCGTCGCGCGCGGCCTGGTCGGTCGTCGAGGCGCCCTGCTCCAGCAGCGCGTCCATCGCGGGGTCGCTCACCTGCGAGGCGTTCTGGAACCCGTCGGTGGCGAGGTGGCTGCGCAGCAGATCCGGGTCGACGCCCGAGAAGCCCCAGTCGGTAACGTCGTAGGTCTTCGGCCCGTACTGCTCGTTGTAGGCGCCCGGCTCGAGCACCTCGCGCTGCAGGTCGAAGCCGACCGCCTTGAGGTCGCTCTGCACGGCGTTCGCGAGGGCGGCGCGGTCGTCGGGCACCGGGGTCCAGGCGATCCAGCGCGCGGAGAGGCGCTGACCGTCCTTGGTGCGGATGCCGTCGGCATCCCGTCCCGTCCAGCCGGCCTCGTCGAGCAGAGCATTGGCCGCGGCCTGATCGAAGGGCCAGGAGTTCTCGAGGCTCGCGTCGTAACCGGGGGTGGTGGCACCGAGGATGCTCCAGGCCCGCGGGTACTGACCGAAGAAGATCTCGTCCACGGCGGTGTCGACGTCGATCGCGCGCGTAAAGGCCTGGCGCACCTTCTCGTCGGCGAAGACGCCGTACTTCTCGTTGAGGAAGAGCGAGTAGGGAAGGCCGGGGTACGCGATCGACTGGACGGTGTCGTCGGCGGGCACCTGCGACACGAGGTTCGGCGGCAGGTTCGTCACGACATCGGCCTGACCGCTCGACAGCGCACCGACGCGCACCGAGGCCTCGGGCAGGATGTCGACCCGCAGAGTCTTGAACGAGGGCTTCCCGGCGCCGTCGGGGCCCCAGGTGTAGTCATCGTTGCGCGTGTACACGATGTCCTGATCGGGCGTGTACTCGGTCAGCTCGAACGGACCGGTGCCGACCGTGACGTCGGGGCCGCCCGCGGCGAGCTGGTCGGCCTTGGTCTCGAGCACCGCCGGGGAGTAGAAGCCGAGCAGGGCCGTGCTCGCCGCCTGCAGGAACGGCGCGTAGGGCTGCGAGAAGCGCACGCGCACGGTGTGCTCGTCGACGACGTCGGTCCCCGCGTACAGGTCGCCGCCGAGCATGCTCGCGGCCTGCGCCGAGGCGGTCGCGGGGTCGGCGATGCGGTCGAAGTTCGCCTTGACCGCGGCGGCGTCGAAGGGGGTCCCATCGTGGAACGTCACGTCGGTGCGCAGGCGGAAGAGGTAGCTCGCGCCGTCGTCCTCGATGTCCCACGATTCAGCCAGCCACGGCGAGAACGACCCGTCGGCCTCCTGGAACACGAGCGAGTCGAGCACGGCGCGCTGCACCATGGCGGTGACGTCGAGCTGGCTGGTCTGGGGGTCCATCTTGCCGGCGGACAGGTTCGCTCCCTCGATCGCCCAGACGATCTCGCCGTCACCGGATGCCGCGGGGTCCGACCCGGCGCAGGCGGACAGAGAGAGGGCGGAGACGGCCGCAACGGCGACCGCCGACAGCACGCGACGCGAAAGCGGAGAAGGCATGGGGAATCCTCGGAAGGTCTGATGGGGAGGCTTTCAGCTTACCGGGGTTCCTGGACCGGGTGCGGAAACCCCGGCGCAGGGTGCTCGCCGGCAGCGAACGGCCGCGCATCCTCCGCGCGAGTCGCCAGGAATTGTCGCCCTGGGGGACGCGAAGCGACAATTCCTGGCGAGTCACGCAAGATTCCCGCCTCGCGCGCGACCCCCGGTATCGTTGAGGTCACACCCATCAGGCACGCTCACACAGTGCCGCCCATATCGCTCGAGGAGTACCCCATGGCTGCCACCATTCCCGACAAGCCCGCGCTGGAAGGCCTCGAGCAGAAGTGGGATGCCGCGTGGCGCGAGCGCGGAACCTACGTCTTCGACCGCATCCGCGCGGCCGAGGCCGGCCGGCAGGGCGTGTACTCGGTCGACACCCCGCCCCCGACGGCATCCGGAAGCCTCCACATCGGGCACGTGTTCTCGTTCACGCACACCGACGTGAAGGTGCGCTTCGAGCGCATGCGCGGCAAGACCGTGTTCTACCCGATGGGCTGGGACGACAACGGCCTCCCCACCGAGCGCCGCGTGCAGAACTACTACGGCGTGCGCTGCGACCCCTCGCTCCCGTACGACGCCGACTTCACCCCGCCGTTCGCGGGCGGCGACAACAAGAGCAGCAAGGCCGCCGACCAGGTGCCCATCAGCCGCCGCAACTTCATCGAGCTGTGCGAGCAGCTGACCGTCGAGGACGAGAAGCAGTTCGAGGATCTCTTCCGCGAGCTGGGCCTGAGCGTCGACTGGACGCAGACCTACCGCACGATCTCCGACGACTCGATCCGCACGAGCCAGCTGGCGTTCCTGCGCAACATCGAGCGCGGCGAGGCGTACCAGGCCCTCGCGCCGACGCTGTGGGACGTGGACTTCCGCTCCGCGATCGCCCAGGCCGAGCTCGAGGACCGCGACCAGCCCGCGGCGTACCACCGCGTGGGCTTCGCCAAGACCGACGGCTCGGGCGACGTGTTCATCGAGACCACCCGCCCCGAGCTGCTGCCGGCGTGCGTGGCCCTCGTCGCGAACCCCGACGACGAGCGCTACCAGCCGCTGTTCGGCACGACCGTGCGCACCCCCTTGTTCGACGTCGAGGTGCCCGTGCTCGCGCACCCGCTCGCGCAGAAGGACAAGGGCTCGGGCATCGCCATGATCTGCACCTTCGGCGACGTCACCGACATCATCTGGTGGCGCGAGCTCGACCTGCCCAACCGCACGATCATCGGCAAGGACGGCCGCATCGTGGCCGAGGCCCCCGAGGTGATCGTGACGGATGCCGCGAAGGCGGCGTACGGCGAGCTCGCGGGCAAGACCGTGTTCAGCGCCAAGAAGCGCATCGTCGAGCTGCTGCAGGACTCCGGGGCCATGGAGGGCGCGCCCAAGCCCTTCACGCACCCCGTGAAGTTCTTCGAGAAGGGCGACCGCCCGCTCGAGATCGTGTCGACGCGCCAGTGGTACATCCGCAACGGCGCGCGGGATGCCGAGCTGCGCGAGCGTCTGATCTCGCTCGGTCGCGAGATGTCGTGGCATCCGGACTTCATGCGCGTGCGCTTCGAGAACTGGACCAGCGGACTGACCGGCGACTGGCTCGTGTCGCGCCAGCGCTTCTTCGGCGTGCCGATCCCGGTCTGGTACGGCCTCGACGAGAACGGCGAGCGCGACTACGCTCGCGTGCTCACCCCCGACCTCGCCTCGCTCCCGGTCGACCCGACCACCGACGTGCCCCCGGGCTACACCGAGGACCAGCGGGGCGTTCCCGGCGGCTTCGACCCCGAGCGCGACATCCTCGACACGTGGGCGACGTCGTCCCTCACCCCGCAGCTGGCCGGCGGCTGGCAGCGCGACGAGGAACTGTGGAACCTCGTGTCGCCGTTCGACCTGCGTCCGCAGGGTCAGGACATCATCCGCACGTGGCTCTTCTCGACGATGCTGCGCAGCGCCCTGGAGGACGACCGGAGCCCCTGGTCGGATGCCGCGATCTCGGGCTTCATTGTCGACCCCGACCGCAAGAAGATGTCGAAGTCGAAGGGCAACGTGGTCACGCCCGCCGACATCCTGAAGCAGCACGGCTCCGACGCGGTGCGGTACTGGTCGGCGTCGAGCCGCCTCGGAACCGACGCGGCCTTCGACCCCCAGAACCCCACGCAGGTCAAGATCGGTCGGCGCCTCGCGATCAAGCTGCTGAACGCGGCGAAGTTCGTGCTGTCGTTCCCGGTGCCCGAGGGAGCCGAGGTCACGCACGCTCTCGACGCGTCGATGCTCGCGACCCTGGATGCCGTGGTGCGCGACGCCACGGCCGCGTTCGAGGCGTATGACCACGCGCGGGCGCTCGAGATCACGGAGTCGTTCTTCTGGACGTTCTGCGACGACTACCTCGAGCTCGTCAAGGAGCGCGCGTACGACCAGTCCGACGCCGGTCAGGCGTCGGCGGCCCTCGCGCTGCGCACGGCCCTGTCGACGCTGGTGCGCCTGTTCGCCCCCGTGCTGTCGTTCGCGTCCGAAGAGGTGTGGTCGTGGTTCGAGGAGGGCTCCGTGCACACCGCCGCGTGGCCCGAGCCGAGCGGCTCGGAGGGAGACCCCGCCGTTCTGACCGCGGTGAGCGCCGCGCTCATCGGCATCCGTCGCGCCAAGACCGAGGCGAAGGCCTCGCAGAAGACGCCGGTGACCTCGCTCACCGTGTCGGGCCCCCACGTCGAGGCGCTGCGTCTCGCCGAGGGTGACCTGCGCGCGGTCGGACGCATCGAGAAGATCTCGTTCGTCGAGGCCGACTCCACCACCGTCACCGATATCGTGTTCGCACCCCAGGAGGCCTGATGCAACTCGGAACCCGTTGGACCGCTCGTGAGCAGCCGCCGAAGGCTGTTCCCGAGGTTCTGCACGCGCAGATCGCCGCGGTCGAGGCAGCCCTCAACCCCGATGGTCTGAGCGCTCCCGCCCCGCGCTGGACACTGACCTTCCTCGAGGGCCGCCCCGTCGCCGAGCTCGACACGGGGGTCATCGTGAGCCAGGATGCCGCGGGCGAGGTCGTCGTGCGCTACGACGACGACGCCGAGTTCGCCTGAGCCCTCCCGCCGGAGCGACGGAGCCCGTCGACGCTTTCGCGCGTCGGCGGGCTTCGTGCGTGGGAGCGGGAGGTGTCTGAGCCTGTCGAAGCCGCCGAAGGCTCGCCGGTCCCTTCGACGAGCTCAGGGACCTCTGTGATCAGCGCGGCAACAGGTACCGCGCGGCATCCGCCGACATCTCCTGCGAAGCGGACCGCCCGGCTCGACGCGCCGGCTCCGCCTCGATCGCGTCCGCGCGTCGGCGCATCCGTTCCTCCGCCCAGCGCGTGACCGCGCGCGAGAGGGCGAGCAGCGCCGCTTCGACGGGGGTGGGACGGCCCGGGAGCGAGACGGTGTGCGTGACGGCGCTCATGCGGAGCCCCTCTCGGTCGGAAGTGGGAAGACGTCGTTGCGAATCGTGACGGGGCGGACGCCCTCGCCGGTCTGGTCGCGGTAGCGGGCGACGGTCTCGTCGACCAGTGCCTGGATCCGCCGCACGAGGTCGCGCGACTGCTCCGCCGTCAGCCGCGCGGTCGCCGTCGAGATGATCGCGGCGTCACGCCATTGTTCGGCCTCGTCCCAGCCGTGGGCGGCGAAGTGCATGAGCTGCTGGTGGCGCAGGGTGAGCGTCTCGGACTGGACCGCTTCCATCACGGCGCGCCCCGCGGGGGTGTTCTGCATCTCGGGGTTCGTGAGGGTGACCATTCCGGCGGGCCGTTCCCACCAGCGTTCGCGCGCGGTGCCGCGGCCGGCGACCTCGCGGATGAGGTCGTGCCGTGCGAGAGCGCGCAGGTGGTAGCTCGTCGCCCCCGTCGACTCCCCCGTCAGCTCGGCGAGGGAGCTGGCCGTCTGCGGACCGTATTGGCTGAGGATGTCGTACAACCGGACGCGCAGGGGGTGCGCCAGGGCGCGGAGCGCTCCGGCATCGAGGACGCGCTCAGCGCGGGGCGGCGGAGTCATAGTGCAAAGATATCTTTGCAAGCTGTCTTTTGCAACGTCTTCTCTGCACCCCGTTGTCGTGGCGACGTAGGCTGGACCGATGACGGATGCCCCCAATCCCCTCCTCTCCCCGCCGGCACTCCCCTACGACCTGCCGCCCTACGGCAGCATCGCGGTTGAGCACTACCTGCCCGCGTTCCACGCCGCCTTCGCGGCGCAGCGCGCGGAGGTCGATGCGATCACCGCCCAGACGGCGGAGCCCACGTTCGAGAACACGCTGGTCGCCCTCGAGCGCAGCGGAGAACTGCTCGACCGCGTCGCCCGCACGTTCTACACCGTCACCGGTGCCGACGGGACGCCCGAGATCCAGCTGGTCGAGGAGCAGCTCGCCCCGCTCATGGCGGCGCACCGCGACGCCATCCAGCTCGACGCCGCCCTGTACAGCCGTATCGCGGCGGTCCACGCGCAGCTCGACGGTCTCGACCTCGATGCCGAGAGCCGGTACCTGGTCGAGCGGCATCACCGCGAGATGTCCCTCGCGGGCGCGGGGCTCGACGACGCGCAGAAGACACGCCTGACCGACCTGAACCAGCGTCTGTCGGTCCTCACCAACACGTTCGAGAAGAACCTCCTGGCCGACACGAACGACCTCGCCGTGGTCTTCGACGACGCCGCCGAGCTCGACGGTCTCGGTGACGGCGAGCTCTCGGCCGCGGCGCAGGCCGCGACCGCCCGCGGTCTCGACGGCCGCTACGTCGTGACGCTCACGCTGTACACCGGCCACCCGTATCTGGCCTCGCTGACCAACCGCGAGAGCCGTCGTCGCCTGCTCGAGGCCTCCCGCGCGCGGGCGACGCGCGACAACGAGTACGACAACCGGCCCGTCCTGCGCGAGATCGTCCGCCTGCGCGCCGAGCGCGCGGCGCTCCTGGGCTACCCCTCCCACGCGGCCGCGGTGCTCGCCGATCAGACCGCGGGTTCGCCCGAGGCCGTCGCGTCGCTCCTCCGACGCCTCGCGGCCCCCGCCGCCGCCAACGCCCGCCAGGAGCAGGCCGCGCTCCAGCGGATTGCCGATGCCGACGGCATCCGGATCGACGCCCACGACTGGGCGTTCTACACCGAGAAGGTGCGCGCGGAGCGCTACGACCTCGATCGCGCCGCGCTCCGGCCCTGGTTCGAGGCCGAGCGGGTGCTGCGCGACGGCGTCTTCTTCGCGGCGGAGCAGCTCTACGGCATCCGCGTGAACGAGCGCCACGACCTGCAGGGCTATCACCCCGAGGTCCGCGTCTTCGAGGTGCACAACGCCGACGGCAGCGAACTCGGGCTGTTCCTGCTCGATCTCTACACCCGCGATACGAAACGCGGCGGCGCGTGGATGAACTCCATCGTCACGCAGTCGGCCCTGCGCGGCACGGCCCCGGTCGTGGTCAATAACCTCAACGTCAACAAGCCCGCTCCGGGCACCCCGACCCTGCTGTCGCTCGACGAGGTCACGACCCTCTTCCACGAGTTCGGTCACGCCCTGCACGGACTCTTCGCGACGGTGACCTACCCGCACTTCGGCGGCACGGCCGTCTACCGCGACTTCGTGGAGTTCCCCAGCCAGGTGAACGAGATGTGGATCCTCTGGCCCGAGATCCTCGCGAACTACGCCCGCCACATCGACACCGGCGAGCCCCTCCCCGCCGACGTCGTCGAACGCCTGCACGCCTCGGAGGCGTTCAACCAGGGCTTCGCGACGAGCGAATACCTCGCGGCATCCTGGATCGACCAGGCCTGGCACGGGCTGACCCTCGACGAGGCGTCGAGTGACATCGACGTGGCCGCCTTCCAGGCCGCGGCCCTCGCCGACATCGGCCTCGACAACCCGGCCGTGCCCACCCGCTACGCCTCGACGTACTTCGCGCACGTGTTCTCGGGCGGGTACAGCGCCGGCTACTACTCCTACATCTGGAGCGAGGTGCTCGACGCCGACACGGTCGAGTGGTTCCGCGAGAACGGCGGGCTCACGCGCGAGAACGGCGACCGCTTCCGCCAGCGGCTGCTGGGGGTCGGTGGGTCCGGTGACCCTCTGGCCGCGTATCGCGACTTCCGGGGCCGGGATGCCGAGATCCAGCCCCTCCTGGAGCGCCGCGGTCTCACGGGCTGAGCGCGGCAGCCCCCTCCGTCGCGGGGCGGGCGAGGTCGACACGACCCGCCCGTCCTGGGGACTTAGCTGACGCCGTGAACCCCGACACCCTCTGGACCGTGTCGCTCAGCGCCATCCCAGCACGTCGCGCACGAACGCCTGCGAAGCCGGGCTGCCGTCGTTCGGGATGCCGTGCAGCGGCGTCCGCGAGACGACGTCGCCCGTCGCCTCGACGCGGTCGAGGGCGGCGTGCACGAGGGGCCCGGCGTCGTTCGACGAGGTCCACCCGCGCACGGTCGGATGCGCGAAGACGACGACCTCCGCCCCCTGCTCGTGGTCCCGTGCGCTCGCGACCACGACGGTCGAGGTGGCGCGGCGCCACAGGCCGGGGACGAACGCGAGAACGGTGTCGGAGAGCACCGCGTCGGCCATCCCGGTACTCCACGACGGGTCGGGGCGGCCGATGCGCACGTCCTGCGCGACCCACTCCGACTCTCGCTCCCGCAGGGCACGGGCCACGCGCTCGTCACCGAGGTCGAAGCGCTCCGTCACGAGGGCGTCGAGGGTCGCGGCCAGAGCCTCATCGGGCGGGCGACGCACGATGAGGCGCGCGCCGCGCGTGATGCGCCCGACCGAGGACGGACGCACGCGGAGAGAGGCCCTCGCCCCCTCCACCCGCGCTGAGCGCTCAGGCGCTGCGACGCTTCTGAGCGAGCACGATCGTGGGCTGCGCCCCGTCTTCGACCGCCGCGCGCGTGATGACGACCTTGGCGATGTCGTCGGCCGAGGGCACGTCGAACATGATCGGTCCGAGCACGTCTTCGAGGATCGCGCGCAGGCCGCGCGCACCGGTCTTGCGGGCGACGGCGAGGTCGGCGATCGCGCGCAGCGCGTCTTCGTCGAACTCCAGCTGCACGCCGTCGAGCTCGAACATGCGCTGGTACTGCTTGACCAGCGCGTTGCGCGGCGCGGTGAGGATCTCCATGAGCGCCTCCTGGTCGAGGGGCGAGACGGATGCCACGACGGGCAGACGGCCGATGAACTCGGGGATCAGACCGAACTTGTGCAGGTCTTCGGGAAGGGCCTCGCTGAAGAGGTCGGGCGCGTCTTCTTTGCGCTGCAGCGGAGCGCCGAAGCCGACGCCGTGCTTGCCCACGCGGGCAGAGATGATCTCTTCGAGCCCCGCGAAGGCGCCGGCCACGATGAACAGCACGTTCGTCGTGTCGATCTGGATGAACTCCTGATGCGGGTGCTTGCGACCGCCCTGCGGCGGAACCGAGGCGACCGTGCCCTCGAGGATCTTCAGCAGGGCCTGCTGCACGCCCTCACCCGACACGTCGCGCGTGATCGAGGGGTTCTCGGCCTTGCGGGCGATCTTGTCGACCTCGTCGATGTAGATGATGCCCTGCTCGGCCCGCTTGACGTCGAAGTCTGCGGCCTGCAGAAGCTTGAGCAGGATGTTCTCGACGTCTTCGCCGACGTATCCCGCCTCGGTCAACGCCGTGGCATCCGCCACCGCGAAGGGCACGTTGAGACGCTTCGCCAGCGTCTGCGCCAGATACGTCTTGCCGCAGCCCGTGGGGCCGAGCAGCAGGATGTTGCTCTTGGCGATGTCGATCTCTTCGGCGCGGGCCTCGGCGGGCTGCAGGGTGCCGTGGGCGCGGACGCGCTTGTAGTGGTTGTAGACGGCGACCGCGAGGGCGCGCTTGGCGGGCTCCTGGCCGACGACGTACTCCTCGAGGAACGAGAAGATCTCGCGCGGCTTGGGCAGGTCGAACTCGGCGACCTCGCCGGCCGACGACTCGGCCATGCGCTCTTCGATGATCTCGTTGCACAACTCGACGCACTCGTCGCAGATGTACACGCCGGGACCGGCGATCAGCTGCTGCACCTGCTTCTGGCTCTTGCCGCAGAAGGAGCACTTGAACAGGTCGGCGCTCTCACCGATGCGTGCCATGGCCGGTTCCTTCCGTCACCCGGCCCCCGCCGGTGTGTTACCCGAGCCTAACCCGAGGGCACGACATCCGAGGGCATTTGCGCTCTCGGCGGTGTCGTGATCGCTCGCGGCGGACACGCGGCATCCGTTCGCTCCCCCGCGCGCACGGCCGGATGCCCGTCGCGCCGAGACGCCATCTCGCTGACATCTCGGCCGCAGCCCGCCGCCGATTCGTCGGGGAATCGCCGTCTCGCGGCGCCGGGGCGAGGATGCGCGGCGATCGCGCGTACGACGAAGCCCCGCAGACCGGGAGGGGTCTGCGGGGCTTCGTCGTACGCGGGCGCGTCAGGCGGTGAGGGCCGCCGGGGTGCGCTTGCGCGTGGTCAGCACCTGGTCGACGATGCCGTACTCCATCGCCTCGTGCGCCGAGAGGATCTTGTCGCGGTCGATGTCCTTGTTGACCTTGGCGACGTCCTGTCCGGTGTGGCGGGCCATCGTCTCTTCGAGCCAGGTGCGCATGCGGAGGATCTCCTGCGCCTGGATCTCGATGTCGGACGCCTGCCCGTGCCCGGCCTCGCCCATCGCGGGCTGGTGGATCAGGATGCGCGCGTTCGGCAGGGCGAGACGCTTGCCGGGGGCGCCGGCGGCGAGCAGGACGGATGCCGCGGATGCGGCCTGTCCGAGCACGACGGTCTGGATCTGCGGCGAGACGTACTGCATCGTGTCGTAGATCGCCGTCATGGCCGTGAACGAGCCGCCGGGCGAGTTGATGTACATGATGATGTCGCGGTCGGGGTCCTGCGACTCGAGCACGAGCAGCTGGGCCATGACGTCGTCGGCCGAGGCGTCGTCGACCTGGACGCCCAGGAAGATGACGCGGTCCTCGAACAGCTTGTTGTACGGGTCCTGGCGCTTGTAGCCGTAGGCCGTGCGCTCCTCGAACTGAGGGAGGACGTAGCGGCTCGAGGGCATGTGCGCTGCGGCGCCGCCGAAGGTGGGGATGTTCATGATGGTGTCCTTTTCCTCTCGACTCAGGCCGCGGTTCCGCCGCCGCCGGTGACGTCGGTGGCGTGCTCGCGCATGTGGTCGACGAAGCCGTACTCGAGGGCTTCTTGAGCGGTGAACCAGCGGTCGCGGTCACCGTCGGCGTTGATCTGCTCGACGCTCTTGCCCGTCTGGTTCGCGGTGATCTCGGCGAGACGGCGCTTCATGTCGAGGATGAGCTGCGCCTGCGTCTGGATGTCGCTCGACGTTCCGCCGAACCCACCGTGGGGCTGGTGCAGCAGCACGCGCGCGTTGGGCGTGATGTAGCGCTTGCCCTTGGTGCCGCTGGTCAGCAGGAGCTGGCCCATCGACGCCGCCATGCCGATGCCGACGGTGACGATGTCGTTCGGCACGAACTGCATCGTGTCGTAGATCGCCATGCCGGCCGTGATCGAGCCGCCGGGCGAGTTGATGTAGAGGTAGATGTCCTTCTGCGGGTCTTCTGCGGCGAGCAGGAGGATCTTCGCGCAGATCTCGTTGGCGTTCTCATCGCGCACCTCCGAACCGAGCCAGATGATGCGGTCCTTCAGCAGCCTGTCGAAGACGCTCGTTGCCATAAGGGGTTCGGGCATTTAGTGCTCCTCTTCCGGTGATCTGCAACGAATCTACCGGCGGGCTCCGACACCGGATGCCGTGTTCGCCGCGGGCGGATCAGTCGAGGCGATCGGCGATTTCTCGCGCGTATCCGGTCACGGAACGGGTATAGCGGGGCAGGTGCGGGGCGAGCGCCTGAAGAGCGACGGATGCCGCCCGCTCGGCCTCTCCGCTCGACACGAGGGCGAGGGCGTAGAACGCGGCGGCCGCGTCGTGCAGGGGTCCACGCGGCTCGCGCTCGTACTCGGCGCGGAGCATCTCGAGCGCTTCCTCGGTCTTGCCCAGGTTGCGGATCGTGCTCGCCAGCTGGATGGTGGCCCGCGTCCGGCGCTCGTCGTCGAGCCCGATCGCGAGGGCGCGCCGGTAGAGCACCTCGGCCTCGTCCTCGACACCGGCCGAGTCGCGTGCCCCCGCGCGCTCGAACAGCGCGACGGCGTCGTCGGTAGGACGCTCCGCCGAGAGCTCGTCGATCCGGGTGATGACGTCTTCGGGGCTGAGGGTCTCGTCGGCCCAGACGGCGTCCACCCTGTTCTGCCAGTCGTCCATTCGTCGCATCCTCACCCTCGTTCCGAACCCACGCTCCCCCGCGAGCGTCCAGAACCCCCGGAGGCTTCGAGACATCCTCCGCGCGTTCTGGACACTCGACGGGGTGGTTCCCCCGGACGGCGCCCGGGGACGGGAAAGGGGGCGGATGCCGCGGCATCCGCCCCCTTCCTCACGACTTACTCGCTGTCAGCGGCCTCGTCGGTCTTCTTCTTGGCCGGCGCGCGCTTCTTGGCGGGAGCCTTCGCGGGCGCCTCCTCCGCGGCGGCCTCGTCGGCCGGAGCCTCGTCGGCGGCCTTCTTCTTCGCGGGGGCGCGCTTCTTGGCGGGAGCCTTCGCGGGGGCCTCCTCGGCGGCGGGTGCCTCGTCGGCGACCTCGGCAGCCTCGTCGTCACCCTCGGCGGGCTCTTCGCCCTCGACGGCCACGAACCCGGTCAGGTCGACGGGCTTGCCGGCGGTGTCGACCACCGTGACCTTGCCCAGGGCGATCGCGAGCGCCTTGTTGCGCGCGACCTCGCCGACGAGCGCGGGCAGCTGGTTGCCCTGCTGGAGCGCGTTGACGAAGTCCTGCGGCGCCATGTTGTACTGCGCGGCCGACTGGATGAGGTACTGCGTCAGCTCGTCCTGCGACACCTGGACGTTGGCGTCCTCGGCGATCTTGTCGAGGACCATCTGCGTGCGGAACTGCTTCTCGCTCGCCTCGGTGACCTCGGCGCGGTGCACGTCGTCCTCGAGGCGGTTCTCACCCTCGAGGTGGTTGTGCACCTCGTCCTCGATCAGCTGCGGCGGCACGGGGATCTCGACGGCCTCGAGGAGGGCGTCGATGAACTTGTCGCGCGCGGCGGAGCCCTGCGTGAAGACGGCCTGCTGCGACACGCGCTCGCTGAGCGACTCGCGGAGCTCGGCGATGGTGTCGAACTCGGACGCCATCTGCGCGAAGTCGTCGTCGGCGTCGGGGAGCTCGCGCTCCTTGACGGCCGTGATCGTGACGGCCACCTCGGCCTCTTCGCCGGCGTGCTCTCCACCGACGAGCTTCGAGCGGAACGTGGTCTGCTCGTCGGCCGTCAGCGATTCGATGGCCTCGTCGATGCCCTCGAGCAGCTCGCCGGAGCCGATCTCGTACGACACGCCCTCGGCGCGGTCGATCTCGTTGCCGTCGATCGTGGCGACGAGGTCGAGCTCGACGAAGTCGCCGGTCGTGGCGGGACGGTCGACCGTCACGAGCGTGCCGAAGCGCGCGCGCAGGCGGTCGAGCTCGGCGTCGATGCCGGCCTCGTCGGCCTCGGCGGCGTCGACGGTCACCGTGATGGTGTCGTAGGCGGGCAGCTCGAACTCGGGACGCACGTCGACCTCGACGTCGACCACGAGGTCGCCGGAGAAGTCCTTGAGCTCGGGGAGCTCGACGATCTCGGCGCTCGGGCGACCGATGACGCGCAGGTCCTGCGCCTCGACGGCCTGACGGTAGAACCCGTCAAGACCCTCGTTGACGGCGTGCTCGATGACGGCGCCGCGTCCCATGCGCTGGTCGATGATGGGGGCGGGCACCTTGCCCTTGCGGAAGCCGGGGATCTGCACGTCGCGGGCGATGTGCTCGTAGGCGTGGGCGATGCTCGGCTTGAGCTCGTCGGGCGAGACCGTGATGTGGAGCTTGACCCGGGTGGGGCTGAGCTGCTCGACGGTGCTGTTGACCATGCGGTGTGTTCTCCTCGTGTGGCCCGCGCGCACGCGGGGGCCGTGTGGGCCTGTGGTCTGTGGGGCCGTTGCGTCGGGGCGACAGGATTTGAACCTGCGGCCTCCCGCTCCCAAAGCGGGCGCTCTACCAAGCTGAGCTACGCCCCGGGGCGACGCGCGCGAACGCGTTCGACGAAACGACCTCGGAAAGTCTAGTCGATCGACCCGGGAGCGCCGGATTTCCCGTGGTGCGCGGCGGATCCGACACCGGGAACCGGCGCACACACCCGCGGTGGCGTTCGCGACGGGTCGCGCGGTGTCGTAGAGTGGTGACGTTCGAATGCTCGCCCCTTCGGGGTGGAGAATTCGGGGCTGTAGCTTAGTGGTAAAGCCTCTGTCTTCCAAACAGATGATGCGAGTTCGATTCTCGTCAGCCCCTCCATCACGAAGAACGGCCCGTCCCCCGAGGACGGGCCGTTCTTCGTTCTCCGGTGGTCAGCCGCCGATCGAGCTGCAGGCGACCTCCGTGCCGTTCACCACGACGGAGCCGGTGAAGCCGGCTGCCTCGCAGGCCTGGTAAGCGGCGGTACCGAAGCCGATGGCGGAGATCACCGCGATCGCCACGATGATCCCGACCACGGTCAGGACGGCGCCGACGATGATCGCCGCGACGGCGAAGCCGTTCTTATGCCCTGCTTTGCGACTCTGCACGAGGGCGACGATGCCCAGGATCAGGCCGATGACGTTGAAGAAGATCGCCACGACGAGCGCGACGATGCCCAGCGTGCGGCCGGGGACGGGTCCGGACGTGGGCCGGTTGTATTCGACGGACATGGCTCCTCCATAACGCTGCTCTTGACGACGTACGTATCGGACCCTAGCGCGCGGCGGGGGCTTCCTGGGTGTTTCCTGTGACCCCTCGTCGAAGGGTGGAGGCGTTCCACGTTCGGCTTCTCCCGGGTCTCGCGCGCGACGGTGTCGGAAGCGCCTGCCCCGAGACCGATCCCGCGCGTCGTCGACGACGGTCTGCGCGCTTGCTACGTTGCTGGGGGGCGCACTGCCTCCGTGCAGGGGAAAAGGGGCCGAGAATGCAGAACCAGAAACGGCGTGCGGTGTGGCGAGCGATGGCGGGGGCGGCGACCGTCCCGCTGGTCGTCGGTCTCGTCGCGTGCAGCGGAGGACCCGATGCCGGCGGTGAGTTCTCCGCCGAACGCAAGACCGTCGACGCCTTCATGAACGCCCTCCAGAACGGCGATGCGCAGCAGGCGTCGACGTATCTCGCGGACAGGTCGAGCTTTCCCGCCGACGCGTTGACCGATGACTTCTATTCGTCGGCCGTGGAGCGTCCCCAGGACGCGCGCATCTCGGTCGCGACCGAGAACCAGGGCACCGTCTACGTCCAGGTCGATTACCGGTTGGGGTCGGACGACCGTGAGCTGGATCTCGTCATGGCGGGCGGAGACCGGCCGCTCATCGCGGGATGGTCGGGCACGCCGACGATCCTGCGGTCGGCCGCCGGCGCCGGTCGGGTCACCGTGTCCGACACTCTCGAGATCGAAGTGGGGACGGCCGCGAGCTACACCTCGTTGCTTCCCGGCCGATACTCCGTGTCGTACACGGGTGCCGGGAGTGCCGTCGGCCCGTTCGAACTCGACTTCCCCGTCACGGCCCCCGAGTCCGACACCCCGTTGCCCACGGGCGTGTCGTTCGCGGGCGGCGCCCTCGAGTTCGCGGGCTGAGGAAGACCGGCGCGCCGCCCGAGATTGCGGCCGGTACTGGTTTGATCGGCGTTCGCTTGTTACCGTCGATCGACGCGGTGATGTCGAAGGGGGCCCTCATGACCGACGGACATATCAAGGTGCAGCACGATGGGATGTCCCACCTCATCGATCAGCTCGGGGCCGGACTCGCCGGCATCCGCTCCTCTCTCGACACGCTCGACGCCGAGGTGGCGACCCTCAGGGACCGCTGGAGCGGTGAGGCGTCCGACGCCTACGACCGGGCCCAGCGCGCCTGGAGCGCCCAGCTCGCCGAGTTCGCCGATTACCTGGCGCTCAACCGCGATCGCGCGATCGACGCGCAGGACGTCTTCGCGGATGCCAAGAAGCGCAACGCACAGATCTGGAGCTGATCCGCGCCTCGTGCCGACGGATCAGACACATCGAGAGGGAACGGGATGACGCGATCGCCGTACGGCTATTTCGCCGCAGACGACACCGGTGACGACGACGGGATCTGGGGCTGGGACCCGACGGAACGCGTGGGGGTGTGCCTCGAGCCCGACGGCTCGGTGCGCGAAGTGGTCATCGCCGACGACTGGCGTTCCCAGATCGCCGTCGACGAACTCGGCAGATGGATCGCGGCGTCCTACAACAGCGCCGAGGCGACCCGGGCCGACCTTCACCGCGCCGATGAGACCACCTCTTCCCGGCCCGAGCTGGTGTCGGTGGACGACGCGCGCAACGTTCCCGTCGCCCTGCTGCTCGAGGTCTTCGCCGTGCAGTCCGACTACGCCGAGTCCTACGTGGAGGCGCTCCGAGAGCCCCGGGAGTTCCGGGACGAGAGAGGTTACGTCACCGTCGCCGCGTGGGGTTCGTCGCTCGGATCGATCACCCTCGAGGAGCAGTGGCTCACCGCCCACAGCGGTTCGCACGTCGCCGCGGTCCTCGTGGAACCGATGAACAAGGCCATCCATTCGGGCGCCGACGTGGCGCGCGAGATGGACAGACGATTCCCCGCCATCGCCGAATTCCGTCAGCTGACCACACCCGTGTCGGCGACCTCCCGACGGAGCTGAGAGGAACCCCATGGTTGACCAGAACATCGACCTCGTCGTCTCCGATCTGACGGCCGACGCGCAGAGATGGGACGACATCGCCGGGCAGTTCACCAGCGCCGTGTCGACCATCGAGACCCTCGCGTTGCAGGATTTCGTGATGGACGGCCTCACCTACGCCCTGGGCGCGACCTCGTCGTACAACTCCACCCACGCGCAGATCCTCGAACTGCTCCGCGGGGGTGCCACCGAGACGGCCCGCATCGCTCAGGCGTTGCGCGACACCGCCACCAACATGACCGCGGCCGACTCCGTCGCCGGTCGCTGAGCCCCTCATCCCCCCCCCCTAGGAGCCCCGTGTCCCTCTCCACCCCCGCTGATCAGGGTCAGCTCGAAGAGATGACCGCGCAGCTGCGGCCCACCGTGCACCAGACGCAGGACAAGGTCGACGAATGCCGCGCCAAAGTCGACTCCGTGCACGAGCCCTCCGGCTGGGAACGTCTCGGTCAGGCCCTGCTCACCACGGTCTTCCCCGTCGCGGGGTTCTACTTCGCGTGGAAGGAGCTCGAGAGCATCCTCATGAACAAGCCGGAGGTGCGTCGCATCCTCGATGAGGCGGCCTCGAGCCTGGAGGCCGTGCTCACGGAGCTCGCCAAGCTGCTCAGCCCCGGCAACCCGTTCGCGATGCGCAGCATGGCCGACCAGTGGGACGCGGTCAACACGGCGCTCACCGGAGTCGTCGCCGCCATCGGCGACGACCGGTTCTACGCGACCTCGTCGTGGACCGATGACATGGGTCGGTTGTACGCCAACGTGCCCGCCGGTCAGCGCGGAGCCCTCGAGGGTCTCGTCCCGCACGTCGACAACATGCGCACGTTCCTCCGCGATCACGCGACGCGGATCATCGATCTCTGGTATCAGCTCGCCGTCAACGTCGCCAAGTTCGTCATCGAGGCGCTCCCGAAGGCCGCGGCGTTCATCACCGGCAACCCGCTGAAGTGGGTCGACCTGGCCACGCCCATCGCCGAGGCGATCTCGACGATCCTCCAGCTCATCCTCGACACCGCCCAGACGATCTACGACTTCACGCGGGAGTCGAACACGCAGATCGAGACGTTCAAGTCCAACGCGTCGAACGTCACCGGCACCGATTTCGGCCGGTGGCCCGTCGCGCGTCTGACCTGAGCTCGTCGCGCTGACCACGGCGCCGCTCCCCTCATCGAGCGAGGGGAGCGTCAGGACGCCGGGTGATCGGCATCCATCCGGGCGACCGCACGGCCGGCGACGACCGTGGCGATCAGCAGGCACACCACGACCCAGGCGCAGCCGATCATCGCGGCCCACACCGCGCCGTCCTCGCCGGCGAACACCGCCGCGGCGGCTGAGGCCATGAGACCGATGCCTCCGGCGTACATCGGCACGACGGCGGCGGCGTGACCGGTCCGCCACTCCTCGTCTCCGCGGAGCGTGGCCGTGGTGCGGATGCCGATCCAGGAGTTGCGGGAGAGTGAGCCGCTCGCGGATCGGGCGGCGATCCACACGATCACCGCTCCCGCGACGAGCAGGGGGACGGCGGTACTGAGGGCGACGAGCATGGGTTGTCCTCCGATCACGGGGCGTCGCGCCGACCCGGAGGCCGGCGGAAGAAATCGTTCAGGTCGACGTTCCCACCCGCGACGGATGCCGCCTGCCCGGGGTGGCACCCCACGGTGCCCTGCCGCGGCCCACGTCGGTGACGTCGAACCTCGCCGAGCCGAAGGGTGGTGATGACCATCGCTCCACCCTAGGCACGACCTGCGGGAGCGGACGAGGAGCGAAGGCGCGACGTCGCGGGCGCTGCGCGGAGCGTCCCGAAAGGACGGTCCCGCGGTCGCCCTCACACGCGCCGCGCGTCGGCGTGGCGCGTCGTGTGCCGCAGGTACGTCTGCGCGTTGCGGAGGAGTCCCGCGCGTTCGTCATCGGTGAGCGCGCGGCGCACCTTCGCCGGCACGCCCGCGACGAGCGAACCGTCGGGCACCACGGTCCCCTCGAGCACCACCGCTCCCCCGGCGACCAGGCATCCCGCCCCGATCCGCGCCCCCGACAGCACGACGCTCCCCATGCCGATGAGCGACCCGTCGCCGATCTCGCACCCGTGCACGACGGCGTTGTGCCCCACCGAGACGTCGGTTCCGATCACGACGCCGTGACCGGCGTCGACGTGCACCGAGACGTTGTCCTGCAGGTTGCTGCGCGCCCCGACTACGATCGACGCGCTGTCGCCGCGCAGCACGGCGTTATACCAGACGCTCGCGCCCTCCTCGAGCCGCACGTCACCGACGACACGGGCCCCGGATGCCACGAACGCGGTGTCGTGCACAGAGGGCGCGGCGCCCTCGAGGGCGAGGAGGGAGGCGTCGGGCGCGATCGTCATGCGGCGAGGCTATCCGCACCGGGGCACTACTGGCGACTACTGAGCCCGGCGGACAGCCGTAGCCCCGGCCGTCGATTCGGTAGCGGTCCGGGGAGTGCGCCGCTCTAGCTTCGGTCGCAACACCGTCGCCGTGTCCCAGGAGTCAGCATGTCAGTCGAAACAGCACCCGCCACCCGTGCCTCTCTCGCACAGCGCCCCGTCCGCCGCCATCGACGCAAGACGGCGATCGCGATCATCACCGTCGGAGCGGCCCTGCTCTCGGTGGGAGGAGGCTCGTACGCCTACTGGTCCACGCAGACGGCCCTCACCGCGGGCCCCGTCACCGCCGGCGATCTGAACCTCTCGCTCGGGGCGGGCACCTGGACCCTCAAGGGCGTGCTCGGAACGGCGCAGCCGGTCGCCAACCTCACGACGGTCAAGATCGTGCCGGGAGACGTTCTGACGCTGACGCAGCCGATCGATGTGACCCTCGTGGGCAACACGATCGCCGCCGATCTCAAGGCCGAGGTGGGCTCGACCTTCACGTCCGGTGCGCTGGGCAGCAACCTCGACGTCGTGCTGTCGGTCGCCAGCTACGGCACCGCCACCAGCGCCAACACCTACCGGCTGACCTCCGCCAACAGCGGTGCGGCGACGGCGACCCTCACGGTCACCTTCAAGCCCGGTACGACCGGGCGCGCGGGGGCGACGCAGAGCGTCAACCTTAACGACATCGCGTTCACGCTCACGCAGGCATCCAGCTGACGCGCGTCCCGTGCGCACGCGAGCCGACGCCGTCTCGCGACGGCTGCAGTGGGCCGCCGCGCTGACGGTCGCCGGGCTCGTCGTCTTCGGAACGTCGACGGCACACGCCCTCTGGCAGAGTCGCACGGCGCTCGCGGCGGGCGCCCTCACCGCGGGGTCCTTCGACCTGTCGACGGAATGGGTCGGTGCGTGGACGGCGTGGAAGCCGCTGTATCCCGGACGCGTGAGCGATACGGCGACGCTGCGCGTCACCGAGACCGCGGCCGGCGGGACGACACTTCGCTGGCGCCTGAGCGCCTCCCCCGCCGTCTCGGCCGATCTCGCTCCCTACGTCACGACCCAGGTCTACGTCGGGGCCTGCGGATCGGGCACCCCGCTCGGCCCCACCGGGTACTCCCCCGCCGGAGGCCTGTCCCCCGGGCAGAGCGTCGACCTCTGCCTGCGGGTGACCCTGGCGACGACGGCGCCGCCGTCGGTGCAGGGCAAGGCGGTCGCGCCGACGATCACCGTGACGGCCGACCAGGTGGTGTCGTGAACCGGCGCGGGCGGGGCTCTCTCCTCCTCGCCGTGCTCGCGCTGATCGCCGTCATCGTCGTTCCCGGGACCGGTCCTGCCGCAGCGGCGTGGCAGGTGTCCGTCCCGGCGCCGTCGTTCACCCTCTCCGCCGGCTCGCTGACCGCCCCCGCAGCCACGTGTCAGACCACGACGTCGTCGCCGCCGGCCGCCCGCATCTCGTGGCCGGCGGTGGACGGGGCGACGGGTTATCGCGTCGTCCTCGCCAACACCGTCAACACTTCGACCGCAACGCTCGCGACGAACCAGCCCGAAACCAGCTACGACGTGACGGGGTCGACCCTGAACAACCTGCTGCTGCTGGTGCTCGGAAACCTGCTCGCGGGCGGATCGGTGTACGTCACGGTCACTGCGGTCAACCAGGACTGGAGTTCGTCGCCCAGCGCCCGTCAGAACATCGTGCTCGCCGGAAGTCTGCTGGCCGCACTGTCGGGAGGACTGAAATGCCAGTCGGGGTAGGCCTCCGACGCGGCCGACGCCCTGGCACCGTCGCGCACCCGCACCGGGGGTGGCGGCGGGCGCGGAGCGCCCTGGCGACGGCGGTCCTCGTCGTCGTGTCGACCTTCGCGTTCCTCACCGTGGTGGTGCCCCTGCTCCTCGGCGCGCAGACGTACACGATCCTGACCGGGAGCATGCGACCGGGGATGCCGCCGGGCAGCCTCATCGCGGTCAAGCCGGTCGCGTTCGACGAGGTGCGCGTCGGTGACGTCGTGACCTACCAGATCCGATCCGGCGATCCCGCCGTGGTCACCCACCGCGTGGTGGGGACGACGTCGAGTACTGGAGGCGATCGACTGCTCATCACCCGGGGGGATGCGAACGACCTCGACGATCCCCCGGTGCAACGGGAACAGCTCCGCGGCTCCGTCGTCCTCGCGATCCCGTACTTCGGGTACCCGGCGGCACTGTTCGGGGGGCAGGCCCGCGGCGCGGTGATCGCGTCGGCGGGAGTGCTCATCGTCGGATACGGCGGAGCGCTGCTCATCCTCGATCTCGCCCGATCGAGCCGGTCGCGGCGACGTCGCCCGACCACCTTCGGCCTCGTCGTCGTGCTCGTGGTCGGCATCGCGGCATCCGTGGGCTCTCCCGCTCCCGCCGAGGCGACGACCGGCGCGGCGGACGCGCGGCTGCTGCTCAGCGTCGACGGGAAGACGTTCACCCCCGACGGTGCCGTGTCGCTGTTCCGCTCCGATGCGCCGCTCGTCCCGGGCGGGTCCGTCGCGTCGGTCCTGTGGATCCGCAACGGGAGCACGGATGCCGCGCGCGCGGGGATCCTCATCGATGCGGCCCCGCGGGGCGAGGCCCCGACGGATCGTGAGCTGGCAGAGGATGTCCGGCTCGTCGTTGATGACGCAGCGGTGGACCCGGGTGGCGAGTGGGTGAGCGATCCGATCGCCCCCGGTGCGACGCTCCGCGTCGACGTTGCTCTGAGACTGGACCCCCGAGCCCCCAACGCCTCGCGCCGGGGCGAGGCTCTGGTCACTCCTTCTGTCCGTCTGACGCAGGCCGTCGGCGAGGGCGAACCGGGGTGGGATCCGGACGGCGTCCTGCCCCTGACCGGCGCCGCGGCAGCTCCGTCGACGGCCCTTCTCGTCGCGGGTCTTCTCACCCTCGGGTGCGGGATCGGCCTTCTCCGTCGCAGGCCGGAGAGAAGGTAAGGATTGCCTGTTCATCGGGGATTTAGCCGAGCCTCATCTTGCTTGCGGAATGCGGGGGCGTGAGTAGCGTTGCATCCAACAGACTTCGTTCACTGCGACAAGGAGCAGACATGAGCACCGTTCAGACCCCCGCCGCCACCACCGTCGACCCGACGATGGCCGCCGGCACCGCCCAGTTCCTCTCCCCCGTCGTCATCGGCCTCGAGGCGCTCGTCGTCAACGGCAAGCAGGCGCACTGGCACGTGCGCGGCGCGAACTTCATCGGCGTGCACGAGCTGCTCGACTCCGTCGTGGCGCACGCGCAGGAGTGGGCCGACCTCGCCGCCGAGCGCATCGTCGCCCTCGGCCTGCCCATCGACTCGCGTCTGTCGACCGTCGCCGCCAAGGCGAAGGCCACCGAGGTGCCCGCCGGATTCGCGCAGTCCGACGTCGTCATCCGCGCGGTGATCGCCGACATCGACGCCGTGCTCGTCGACATCGAGGCCGCCATCGAAGGCCTCGACGAGATCGACATGTCGAGCCAGGATGTCGCGATCGAGATCAAGCGCGGCCTGGACAAGGACCGCTGGTTCCTCTTCGCGCACCTCGCCGCGTAAGACGTCTCCCGGAGGGGGCGGTGCTTCGGCGCCGCCCCCTCCGTCGTACCCGGGCATCACCGGGCGGCGTGAGGGGTCACTTCCTGTCGCCGCGCGCGCTGCCGGGCGACAGGAAGCGACCCCTCACGCGATGGGGGCGGGGGGGTGTCAGGCGCCGTGCGTCACCCGACCCTCCAGAAGCGTTGCACGCACCGGCATTGCGCGCAGGGCGCGCTCGTCGGCGGTCAGAGGGTCGGCATCCACGATGACGAGGTCAGCGAGGGCACCCGGCGCGATCTCGGCGGGCGCAGTGGACCCACCGGCGGTGGACGCCGCGATCGCGGTCTCGATGCCCACCCGCTGGTGGGGCTGCCAGGGCTCGCGCCCGTCCCGCGTGCGGAAGACCGCGGAGGCCATCGCCGCCCACGGATCGAGGGGCGCGACCGGCGCGTCGGAGCCGAACCGCAGGTTGGCGCCGCTGTCGGCGAGGGCCCGCAGCGGGTAGGGCTGCGCAGACTGGTCGGCCCACATGGCATCCGTCATGTCGCGGTCGTCGAGAGCGTGCTCGGGCTGCACGCTCGCCGCCACGCCCAGGCGGGCGAAACGCGGGATGTCGGCGTGGGCGACCAGCTGCGCGTGCTCGATCGTCCCGGTCGCACCTGTCAGGGCGTAGGCGTCGAGGGCGTGGCTGTTGGCGACGTCGCCGATCGCGTGGATCGCGCACTCCAGGCCCGCGGCGGTGGCCCGCGTCATCATGTCGACCAGGTCGGTCGGCGACACGGTCAGGAGCCCGTGGTTGCCCGGGTCCCCCGGGTAGGGGTGCGCGCACGCCGCCGTCCGCGTGCCCAGGGAGCCGTCGGTGATCGCCTTGAGCGGCCCCACCCGGATGAGGTCGTTCCGAGCGCCGCGCACCGGGTCTCCCGTGCGCAGTCCCTCGGCGATCGCGCGGTCGAGGTGCTGCGGATACGTGCCGTACGACACGCGTACCGTGTCGAAGCCGCGCGCGGCACGGCGCTGCCACGGCTCGTCGTTCCACGTCATGTCGAGATCGACGATGCCGACGATGCCGCGCGCGGCGGCCGCCCGGGCCATCCGCTCGACCGCCGCGTCCGCGGCATCCGGCTCCACCGCATTCAGGCGACGCGAGATCTCGAAGGCGTCCTCCTCGACGAGGACTCCGGATGCCACGGGGGCGAAGCCCTCGCGACGGAAGGCGGCCGCGTTCATCCAGACGCTGTGCACGTCCGCGTTGATGAGGTAGGTGGGCACCTCTCCGCAGGCGTCGTCGAGCAGGGCGAGGCTCGGTGCGTCGGGCCACAGGCCGTCGCGGAACCCGGAGCCGACGCGCCGCCCGTCCGCGACCGGGGCGAGCGCCATGATCGCCGCGGCGTGGCGCGCCGACGCGACCTCGCCGAGCGGCACGCGATCGGCCGCCAGCGCCCACTGCAGCGCGTGCACGTGGTGATCCCAGAGGCCGGGGAGGAGCCAGCCGCCCTCTCCCTCGATCACCGGACCCGTCGGGCGGAGATTGCCCGTGGGGGCGATGTCGATGATCCGGCCGCCCGCGAGCACGAGATCGACCGGCTCGTCGGTCGGGAGCAGCTCGCGCCCGGGACCGGCGACGCGCACGGCGCGGACGAACCCGGCCCCCTCCCCGATCACGGGCGCACCCGCGCGTCGGCCGCGCGCCGCATCTCGGCGGCGAGAGGAGCGTTGTGCGACGAGAGACCGTCGATGATCGTCTCGACGACGTCGGCGCTGCGGTTCTGACTGAGCTTGCGCTTCGCGGTCACCCGGGTCGGCGTGAGACGGAACCCCACCGTCCCGCGTTCGAGGCGCTCGACGAACGCCGTGTCGTTCGGCAGGGTGTAGAGGCCGCGTGCGTCGTCGTCGTGGCCCTCGAAGCGGTCGACGAGGCGCTCGAGCACGCGCAGGTTCTCCTCGGGCGTGAGCAGTTCCGGGATGCCGGACAGGTGGGCCGAGACGAAGTTCCACGTCGGCACCGCGGGGACGTCGCCGTACCACCGCGGCGTGATGTACCCGTGCGGCCCCTGCACGACGACGAGGAGTTCACGCTCCCCGAGGCCGAGGATCGCGTCGTCGGGTTTTCCGACGTGCCCGACGATGGTGAGATCGTCGCGGGTGTCGTCGAGCATGACGGCGTAGTGCGAGGCGACGAGTCCGTCATCGGTGTGGCTGACGAGGGTCACCCACGGGTTGAGGTCGATGAGGCGACGGATCTCGTCGACGTCGGTCATCGCGAAGCTGGGGTTCTGACGCACCGGATCAGCCTAGAACGCGACTTCCGGCCGCTTCGACAGGCTCAGCGACCGCGCGCTTCCCGACGGTCGCTTCGACAGGCTCAGCGACCACACGCGGGCCGCACCGAGGTCCCTGAGCTCGTCGACGGGACCGGCACCAGGCCGTCACGCCTGGCAGCTCGGGCACCAGTAGAGCTTGCGCCCGGCCGCCTCCTCCATCACGATCGCCGTTCCGCACACGCGGCACGGCAGACCCTCGCGGTGGTAGACCCAGTGGCGATCGGCGCGGCGCGCCATCGCGCGGCGGTAGGCCGCCGGGTCGAGGTCGTCCATCGTCATCATCTGGCCGGTCTCGACGCCGATCGGCAGAAGCCTCGCCCAATCGCGCCACATCTCGCGCACGACCTCCTCGGGCACGTCGCGACCCGGCGTGTGCGGATTCTGGCGCGCGCGGAAAAGGATCTCTGCGCGATAGACGTTGCCGATGCCGCTCACGACGGACTGGTCCATCAGCAGCAGGCCGATCGGCGTCGGCTTCTTCTTCACCGTCGCGGTGAAGCGCTCCTCGCCCTCGGTGAGGTCGTCGACCAGCGGGTCGGGTCCGAGCTTGTCGATCGTCGCCTGCACCTCGTCGGGCGTCTGCAGCACGCACGCGGTGGGCCCGCGCAGGTCGGCGCACGTCGTCTCGGTGAGCAGTCGCAGGCGCACCGCACCGACCGGGGGCGGCGGCCACTCCGACTGCTCCTCGAGGCCGGTCGTCTGCTCCGACATGCGCACGCGGGAACGCCGCGGAGCGCCGATCGAACTCAGGGAGTTCTCGCCCGCGGCATCCATGATCGCCTCGTCGACGACGGTGCCGCGCTGGTTGGTCTGCCCCATCCGGCCGTTCGACGACGCGATGGTCGCGTCGACCGAGACGTCGCCCGAGAAGTCCCACGCCCCGTACATGCCGAGGTGCACGCGCAGCCACACGTCGCCGTCGAAGCGGACGAACATCTGCTTCGCGACGGCTCGCGCCTCGAGCGCCTCACGGCCGTCGATCACCTCGGCGCCCTCGGCGAAACGCCCCTGCGGACTGGATGCCGCGACCACGCGTCCGACGATGTTGCGGTCGAACTGACGCGCGATGCGGTGGACGGAATGCCCTTCGGGCATCAGCCTGCCTCGGGGTCGAAGGAGTCGCTGGCGTCGGTGAAGGTGTTGCCGCTCTCGCCGCCGCGCGGATCGGGCAGCAGCACGCCGTCCTGCTCGAACGCCGCGAGCTGGCCGATGCGACGCGCGTGCCGCTCTTCTCCCGAGAACGGAGTGGCGATGAACCGGTCGATGAACGACGCGGCCTCGTCGAAGGTGTGCTGGCGCGCACCGATCGAGATGACGTTGGCGTCGTTGTGCTCGCGCGCGAGCTCGGCGGTCGAGATGTTCCACACCAGGGCGGCGCGCACGCCGAGCACCTTGTTCGCGGCGATCTGTTCTCCGTTGCCGGAGCCGCCGAACACGACGCCGAGGGCGTCGACGCCCGCCGCCTGATCGCGCACCACGGCCTGCGCCGCACGGATGCAGAACGCGGGGTAGTCGTCGAGCGGGTCGTACTCGATCGGACCGTGGTCGACGACCTCGTGCCCCTGGGCGGCGAGGTGGTGCTGGATCTGGGTGGAGAACTCGAGACCGGCGTGATCGGTGCCGATGTGGATGCGCATGGGCCAATCCTATTGAGGGCCGCCGACACGGCGGGCGCGGATGACGACACCGCCCGCCCCGGGAGGGGACGGGCGGTGTCGGGAGCCGTCAGGGACGCAGACCCGCGGCGACGGGCTTGAAGCCCGCGCGGATGTTCTCGCAGCACCCGGGGCGGCACACGTCGTACCAGGGGCCCAGGTCGGTGAGGTGCGGACGCTCGGCCTTCGGGGTGCCGTTGAGGCGCTCCTCGACCAGGTCGATCAGGCCCGACACGTAGGCGGGGTCGATCCCCGGGGTGGGCGTGCGCACGGCCTTGATGCCCGCCTCTTCGGCGGCCTCCATCGCCTCGGTGTCGAGGTCCCAGAGCACCTCCATGTGGTCGCTGACGAAGCCGAGCGGAACGATGACGACGGCCTCGGCCCCGCGACCGGGAAGCTCGGCGATGACGTCGTTGACATCGGGCTCGAGCCACGGCTGCGTGGGCGGGCCCGAGCGGGACTGGTAGACGAGCTCCCATTCGACGTCGGCCACGGCGGCGGCGACCTCGGCCATGACGAAGGCCGCGACGGCCTTGTGCTGGGCCTCGTACGCCCCGCCCTCGCCGAAGTCGACGTCGCGGGGACCCGAACGCTCGGCGTCGGCCGTGGGGATGGAGTGCGTGGAGAAGAGCACGCGGATCTTCTCGGGGGCGATGCCCTCGGCGACGTACGCCGAGACCGCCTCGGTCACGCCCGTGACGAAGGTGGAGACGAAGCCGGGGTGGTCGAAGAACTGACGCACCTTGTCGATCGTCACGGTCTCTCCGAGACCGGTCGCCTCGAGCACGCGGGCGTAGTCCTCGCGGTACTGACGGCAGCTCGAGAAGGAGCTGTAGGCGCTCGTGGCGATCGCGATCAGCGTCGTATCGCCGGCCTCGGCCGCCTCGGTCACCGCCTCTTCGAGGTAGGGCTCCCAGTTGCGGTTGCCCCAGTAGACCGGGAGGTTCAGCCCGCGCTTCGCGATCTCGGCCTCGAGCGCGGCCTTCAGCTCGCGGTTGTGCTGGTTGATGGGGCTCACGCCGCCGAAGTGACGGTAGTGGTGGGCGACCTCTTCGAGGCGCTCGTCGGGGATGCCGCGCCCGCGCGTGACGTTGCGCAGGAACGGGATGACATCGTCCTGTCCCTCGGGACCGCCGAAGCCGGCGAGGAGGATGCCGTCGTACGCGACGGGCGTCTCGACCCACTTGGGTCCGGATGCCGCCGCGGGCGAGGCATAGAGGACGGTCTCAGGGCTGGTGTCCGTATCGGTCGTGCTCACGCAGACATCTTCGCACTTGCCCGCACAGCCCGGACGGGGGGTATCTCGACACTAGGCTTATGTGGTTGTCGTCGTCGCCGACGGCGTCCGTCGTCACCCACGCCGGCGCGTCATCCGCGACGATCCCACCCTCATCCCCGGGAGAACGCCAGTGCCAGGAGAGAACCTGACCCGCATCGAGGCGCAGGAGCGCCGCGCGATCGTCGACACGCACGAGTACCACGTGCAGCTCGACCTGACCCGCGGAGACGAGGTGTTCTCCTCGCGCACCACGGTGACCTTCGCCGCGACCGAGGGCGCGTCGACCTTCATCGACCTCATCGCCCGCGAGGTGCACGCGGTCACGCTGAACGGTCGCTCGCTCGATCCCGCGACCGTCTTCGCCGACTCGCGCATCGCGCTCGACGGACTCGAGGCCACCAACGAACTCGTCGTCGAAGCCGATTGCGAGTACACCAACACCGGTGAGGGCCTGCACCGCTTCGTCGACCCCGTCGACGGCGAGGTCTACCTCTACTCGCAGTTCGAGGTGCCCGACTCGCGTCGCATGTACACGGTGTTCGAGCAGCCCGACCTCAAGGCCGCGTTCACCTTCTCGGTGACGGCTCCCGCGCGCTGGAAGGTCGTGTCCAACTCCCCCACGCCCGAGCCCGTCGCCCTCGACGGCGACGTCGCGCGCTGGGACTTCCCCGCGACCCCGCGCATCTCGTCGTACATCACGGCGCTGGTCGCCGGCCCCTACGAGGCCACCTACAGCGAGCTCACGAGCGCCGACGGCCGCGTCATCCCCCTCGGCGTCTTCGCGCGCAAGAGCCTGTGGCAGTACCTGGACGCCGACTACGTGTTCGAGAAGACCCGCCAGGGCTTCGCCTACTTCGAGGAGAAGTTCGGCTTCCCCTACCCCTTCGCCAAGTACGACCAGCTCTTCGTGCCCGAGTTCAATGCGGGCGCCATGGAGAACGCGGGTGCGGTCACCTTCACCGAGACCTACGTCTTCCGCTCCAAGGTGACGGATGCCGTGAAGGAGCGCCGCGTCGTCACGATCCTGCACGAGCTCGCCCACATGTGGTTCGGCGACCTCGTCACGATGAAGTGGTGGAACGACCTCTGGCTCAACGAGTCGTTCGCCGAGTGGGCGTCGACCATCGCCACGGCCGAGGCCACGGAGTGGGAGGCCGCCTGGACGACCTTCAACGCGATGGAGAAGACCTGGGCGTACCGCCAGGACCAGCTCCCCTCGACGCACCCCGTCGTCGCCGAGATCAACGACCTCGAAGACGTGCAGGTCAACTTCGACGGCATCACCTACGCCAAGGGCGGATCGGTCCTCAAGCAGCTCGCGGCCTGGGTCGGCATCGAGCAGTTCTTCGCGGGAGTCGCGGCCTACTTCCAGAAGCACCAGTGGTCGAACACCGAGGTGGGCGACCTGCTCACGGAGCTCGAGACCACGAGCGGACGCGACCTCGGCGACTGGGCGAAGAAGTGGCTCGAGACCGCGGGAGTGAACACCCTCACCCCGCTCATCGAAGAGGGTGCCGACGGCACCATCTCGCGCTTCGCCATCGTGCAGACCGCCCCGAGCGACTACCCCACGATCCGTCCGCACCGCCTCGGCATCGGCTTCTACTCGCTGAACGACGCCGGAGCGCTCGAGCGCGTGCACCACGTCGAGCTCGACGTCGACGGCGACCGCACCGAGGTCGCCGAACTGCGCGGCATCCGTCGTCCCGACCTCGTCCTGCTCAACGACGACGACCTCGCCTACGCGAAGATCCGTCTCGACGAGCGCTCGCTCGCGACGGCGATCGCCCACCTCAAGGACATCTCCGACCCGCTCGCGCGCTCGCTCGTGTGGGGCGCGGCCTGGGACCAGACGCGGGATGCCGAGGCCTCGGCCACCGATTACCTCGACCTCGTGCTGCGCAACATCGGCTCCGAGACCGAGTCGACCACGGTGCGCACGACGCTCGCGCAGCTGCAGCAGGCGGCGAACTCCTATGTCGCGCCGGCGACCCGCGACGCGGCACGCGCCCGCGTGGCCGACGGACTGTGGGAGCTCGCGCAGGCGGCCGAGGCCGGCAGCGACAGCCAGCTGCAGTTCGTCACGGCGTTCGCGTCGGCGGCTTCCACCCCGGCGCACGCCGAGACGGTGAAGGCCCTGCGCGACGGCTCGACGACCCTCGAGGGACTCGAGATCGACACCGACCTGTCGTGGCAGCTGCTCGTCTCGCTCGCCGCGGCGGGAGCGGTCACCTCCGCCGACATCGACGCGGCGCGCGCGGCCGACAACACGGCCAAGGGCGGCGAGTTCGCCGCGATGGCGAAGGCGTCGCTGCCCTCGCACGAGGCCAAGCAGCAGGCGTGGGACTCGCTCATCGAGCGTTCCGATGCCCCCAACACGATCGTGCGTTCGACCGCCGCCGGGTTCACCAACCCGACCACGGTCGACGTGCTCGCCGATTTCGTCGAGCCGTACTTCGCGATGCTGCTGCCGATCTGGGAGTCGCGCAGCTACCAGATCGCCCAGTACCTGATCGTGGGTCTGTACCCCGCCGCGCTGGCGAACACGGCGCTGCGCGACGCGACGCGCCAGTGGCTCTCGCAGCACGCCGACGCCGCCCCTGCGCTGCGCCGCCTCGTCGGTGAGAACCTCGCCGGCGTCGAGCGCGCCCTGGCCGTGCAGGAGCGCGACGCCGCCTGATCGGCATCCCCTGTCGAATGCCCTCTCCTCCGGGAGGGGGCATTCGTCGTCTCGGGGATCATCCGTGCGGCGACGCGGGTCATCCTCTCGGCGGACGCGGTGCGCGGGGGTGCCTTCGTAGCGTGGAGGCATGATCGTTGCAGACAACCTCACCAAGCGATACGGCGACAAGACCGCCGTCGACGGCGTGTCGTTCACCGTCGCCCCGGGCCGCGTGACGGGCTTCCTCGGCCCGAACGGCGCCGGCAAGTCCACCACGATGCGCATGATCGTGGGTCTCGACCGGCCGACCGCCGGGCGGGTCACCGTCGGAGGGCAGGACTACCGGCAGCTGCGCTCGCCCCTCACCGAGGTCGGCGTGCTGCTGGATGCCAAGGCCGTGCACACCGGACGCTCGGCGCGCGATCACCTGCGCGCCATGGCGGCGACGCACGGCATCGGTCGCCGGCGGGTCGACGAGGTGATCGAGCTCACCGGGATCGGCTCCGTCGCGGGCAAGCGCGCGGGCGGCTTCTCGCTCGGTATGGGACAGCGGCTGGGCATCGCCGCGGCCTTGCTGGGCGACCCGCACACCCTCATCCTCGACGAGCCCGTCAACGGCCTCGACCCCGAGGGCGTGCGCTGGGTGCGGCAGTTCGTGCGGCACCTCGCCGCCGAGGGCCGGACGGTCCTGCTGTCGAGCCACCTCATGAGCGAGATGTCGCAGACCGCGGACCACGTGATCGTGCTCGGGCGCGGCCGGGTGCTCGCCGATGCGCCGCTCCCCGAGCTCGTCCGCACCTGGACCACGACGACGCTCCTCGTCCGCTCACCGCGATTGAGCGAGCTCGTCGCCGCCCTGGAGATCCCGGATGCCACCGTCTCGGCCGTCGAGCCGGGTGCGGCGCAGATCACCGGGATCACGCCGCAGTCGGTCGGCGACATCGCCGCCGCCCACGGCATCCCCCTCTACGAACTCAGCCCGCGCGTCGGCTCCCTCGAGGACGCCTACCTCGCCCTCACCGACGACGCCGTCGAGTACAAGACCAAGGAGATCGCATGACCACGCTCGCCGGCCCCCGTCGGGCCACGCACACCACGGCGCACCGCCTCAGCTTCCCCCACCTGCTGCGCAGCGAGGCCATCAAGGTGCTCACCCTGCGTTCGACCTGGTGGTCGCTCGGGGTCACCGCGGCCATGTCCGTCGGCATGTCGCTGCTCATCGCCCTGGCGACCAGCGGCATGGGCGGGGGGATGGCGCCGACGAACGTCATCCTCGCCCCCACGCAGTTCACGATGCTCGTCGCGGGGATCCTCGGCGCCATCGTCGTGACCGGCGAGTACTCCACCGGCATGATCCGCTCCACCCTCACCGCCGAACCGCGCCGCGGAGCCGTGCTGCTGGCGAAGGCGCTGGTCGTCGCGGTGGCCATGATGCTCACCGCGGTCGTCATCTACGCCGTCGCGATCGTGCTCACCTCGCCGTTCACGAGCACGGGGATCGACTGGGCGTCTCCCCTCGACTCGTTCGTGCCGCTCGCGCTCGGCGCGCTGTCGATGGCCTGCTTCACGCTGATGGGCGTCGGCTTCGGCTTCCTGCTGCGCAGCGGCGCGGGGGCGATCGCCGTCACGGTGGGCGTGCTGTTCGTCCTGCCCATCGTGCTGAGCCTCTTCTCGATCGCGGGTCCGGAGTGGATGTGGATCGTGGAATCGGCGAAGTACCTTCCCGTCAACGCGGCGGGGGCCCTGACGCAGCCCGGCGGCGAGGACCTCCTCGAGCCCGCTCTCACGCTGGCGGGGTGGGTCGTCGGTCCGCTCGCCCTCGGGTGGCTCGCGCTGCGCTCGCGCGACGCCTGACCCCTCTTCCGCACGGACCCCGTCCCGATCGGACGGATGCCTCGACGCTCAGCCGGCGCCGAGGCATCCGTCGTTAGTCTGAATCCGATGTTCGTTCTCGCCGAAAATCCCTCCCCCAGTCCGTCTCCCACGATCACCTCGCCCTCGGACCTTGCCAACCTCGACACCTGGACGTGGATCGGCGGCCGGCTGCTCGACTTCGGCGGCGTGCTCCTGCAGATCCTCGGGATCGTCGTCGGCGTCGCTGTCGCCGCGTGGATCCTGCGCCTGGTGATCCGCCGCGTCGTCGACCGCATCGTCAACGGCGCGAAGGTCAAGGCGCGCGTCGACGACACGCAGGCCCTGGACCGCTCGCCGCTGAGCGCGGTGCGCCTCGTGCAGCGCACCCGCACGCTCGGCACGATCCTGCAGAACATCGTCAACGTGGTGCTCGTGATCGTCGCTCTGGTGTGGATCGCGGGCATCGTGGCGCCGGATGCCCTGGCGTCCCTGACGCTGCTCACCGCCGCGATCGGCGCGGGCCTCGGCTTCGGCGCGCAGAACATCGTCAAAGACGTGCTCAACGGCATCTTCATCGTCGCCGAGGATCAGATCGGCATCGGCGACGTCGTCGACCTCGGACTCGCGACCGGCATCGTCGAGTTCGTCAGCGTGCGCATCACCCACGTGCGCGATGTGAACGGCACGCTCTGGTACGTCCGCAACGGCGAGATCACCCGCATCGGCAACATGTCGCAGGGGTGGTCGCGCGTGATCATCGACCTGGCCGTGCCGGTCGACGCCGACATCGACGATGTCGAGAAGGCGATGCTGAACGCGGCGAAGGCCATGGCGAAAGAGACGAAGTGGCGCTCGCGCATCATCGAGCAGCCCGAGATCTGGGGCCTCGAGTCCATCAGCGGCGACGCCCTCGTCATCCGCCTCGTGATGAAGACGCGCTCGAGCGCGAAGGACGACGTCGCGCGCGAGCTGCGCGCCCGTCTCAAGCGCGCGATCGACGCGATGGGCATCGCCCTGCCGCAGCTGAACTCGATCATGCTCACCGGCCCGGAGGGGGCGCAGAGCGTGCGCGGCGCGCACCCGCCCAAGACGAAGGAGACGCAGATCCCCGCGGGCGCGGACCGCCCCCGGTGGCGGCCGCGTGGCCGCAAGGTCGAGGTCGTCGAGACCGTCGAGGACCGCACCTCCGACACCGCGGCGCCCGTCACGAAGAAGGCCGTCCGCGACGACACGCCGACCGCCGTCGTCAACCTCCCCGACGCCCCGGGCGCCGATCAGCCCAAACCCACCCCGCCGGCGGTCCGCGCAGACGAGAAGGACACCCCGTGAGCGAGCCCGTCAGCTTCTACGACCAGGTCGGGGGCATGGACACCTTCCGTCGCCTGGTGGATGCGTTCTACCGCGGCGTCGCCTCCGACGAGGTGCTCAAGCCGATGTACCCCGAAGAAGACCTCGGTCCCGCCGCCGAGCGGTTGACCCTCTTCCTCGCGCAGTACTGGGGCGGTCCGACCACCTACGGCGAGACCCGCGGCCACCCGCGCCTGCGCATGCGGCACATGCCGTTCCACGTCGACCCCGACGCGCGCGACCGCTGGCTGCGTCACATGCGCGCGGCGGTCGACGAGATCGCGCTGCCTCCCGCCTTCGAGGCGCCGCTCTGGGACTACGTCGAACGCGCCGCGTACGCCATGGTCAACACCTTCGAACCGCGCGGGATCGGCCCGCAGCAGAACGGTCGCCCCGACACGGGGCTCCCGGTCCGCGCGAGCGACTGAGCGCGCCCGGGCCCGCGGAGCCCCGTCCCCCGGTCAGCGTCCGAGGAAGTCGCCGAACCCCGGGATGTCGAGGTTCGACAGGCTCTCGCTGAAGCCGCTGAGCTGCTCTCCCGCTCCGGCCACGGCATCCTGGGCTCCCCCCGCCCACTCCCCGACGCCGGTGCCCTCGGCGAGCGACGCGAGGTCGACTCCGGATGCCATCGCCTCGAGGTCGACGCCCTCGGCCAGCCCCGCGAAGTCGACGCCGGACTGCATCGCCTGAGCGAGTAGGGGGGCGGCGACCGCACTGACGATCGCGCCGCCCGCAACCGCCGCGAGCAGACCGCCGGCACCGACGACGCCCGCGCCGATCAGCCCACCCTTCCCGGCCTTCGCGAGCAGCGACGACATGCGACCCGGCCGCGCCGCCTCCGCCCGCGCCGCGGTGCGCGCGAGGTCGTCGGGCGCGTCGGACCGGGGCCGCTCGTGGGGCGAGAGCTCGGCATCCATCCGCTCCCGCACGTGCGTGCGCTGGGTCGGGGTGAGACGCGCGAACGCCTCGCGGTGCATCTGCTCGACGCGGTCGGGGTCGGCGGTGCGCAGCAGGTAGTCGTACCGGGCGATCGCGGCGCGGTCGTCGGGCGAGAGCGTCTCGCCGGCCGCCCCCGCGCGCGGGGGCGCGTATCGGCTCCGGGCGTCGGGGCCGGACACGGGCACGGGCGATGCGTCGGCGCGGCGGTCGCCGGTCACCGCGTCGGCGGCGGAGCGCACCACGTCACGCCAATCGCGACCCCCGCCGGCCGCGGGGCGCGACGCGGATCCAGACGACGACGACGACGCTTTGTCGACGGCCTTCGACGCGAGATCGAACAGACGGGAGAACGAGACCATGGGAGAACCTCTCGACGGGCGGCACGCTGCCGCGACGTCAAGGTCTCCTCCGCCCCAACGGGGCCGACGCACCCGGAGGCCAACGGTGGCCTCGTGATGACGGATGCATCGCGATGGGAGTACTCCCCTTGCTGAGACCAGAGTAGGGGCGGCTCCTTTGCGTCGGCTGAATCAGCTCCCCGTCGACCGCACCGCGGTCAGTCCGGAGCGCACCGGTCCGCGCACGAGCACGTGGCCGCGCGCGAGACTGACCCGCGTCCAGGCCCCGCTGCGGCGGACGGGCGCCTGCTCCTCCCCGGCGATGAACCCGAGGGCGAAGGCGGCGAAGGCGACGCCGAGGGGAAGACCGGCAAGGGCCTCGTCGGGCTGACCCCACACCTGCGCGCGGACCACGCGTACGACGTCCTCCCCGGCGTCGGCGGGCAGGGCGTCGGCGACCGCCGCGACCCCGTACTGAGCCCGGGATGCCAGGACGGCGGCGTCGACGGCATCCGTCTGCTCCCATCCGCCCTGCGGCGGCGAGATGCCGGCCCACGCGGGCGAGGTCGCCGTGTCGGGCAGGATGACGGCGTTCGCGTCGTCGGGAGCGGCGAGGAGCGCGGCCGCCTCGACGACGAGGTCGCACTCCAATTCGGGGTCGATCGCCGAGGCGCGCAGACCGAGCACGGTGGGCGTGCTGTCCATCAGGCCGCGTGGGGCCAGGGGCGCGGCGGTGGTGACGAGGACGCCGTCACGGGCGCGCAGACGCACGGTTCCGTCGCCGAGACGGATCGTGCGGCCGGCGAAGGTGAGCAGGTCGGCTGCCGCCTGCGGGTCGGGGAACAACAGGCGGGCGGACACCCGCTCTAAACTAGCAAGTGGTGCGCCCCTCGCCGCGCCAGGAACGGGAGTCAGCGTGACCGACGCCATCGATCCCGTGGCGTCGCTGCTCGCGGTCCTCGACCTCCGCGATGCCGGCGCCCGGACCACCGAAGACATCTTCACCGGCGTATCGCAGGCCATGCCGACCGGCCGCGTCTACGGCGGGCAGGTGCTCGCGCAGACGATCGTCGCCGCCTCGCGCACCCTTCCCCCCGAGCGCACCGTGCACTCGATGCACGGGTACTTCCTGCGTCCCGGCGACCCCGCCGACGGGATCACGTTCTCGGTTGACCGCATCCACGACGGCCGGTCGTTCTCGACCCGTCGCACGCAGGCGTTCCAGTCGGGTGTGCCGATCTTCTCGATGATCGCGTCGTTCCAAGACGAGGACCCGGGGCTGGAGCACTTCGAGCCCATGCCCGAGGGCGTCCCGGCGCCCGAGGACGTCGCCCCGGTCGACGTCGAGGCGCTGCACCCGATCAGTCGGCGCATGCTCTCGGCGAGCCCCGTCGACGTGCGGCATGTGAGCTCCCCCGTCTACGCCTCCGTCGAGGGCCCGCACGTCCCGCAACAGGCGGTGTGGATGAAGCTGCGCCGGCCCATCGGCGACGATCCCGCGGTGCACCGCGCGGCCCTGGCCTACCTGAGCGACCTCACGATCCAGGAGACGATCCTGCGCGCGCACGGGGTCGCCTGGAACGCTCCCGGCCTGCGCGTCGCGAGCCTGGATCACGCGATGTGGTGGCACCGCCCCGGACGCGTCGACGACTGGCTGCTCTACGTGCAGGAGTCGCCGAACGCCCGCGGCGGCCGCGGCCTGTCGACGGGCCGCGTGTACACGCGCTCGGGGGTGCTCCTCGCGAGCGTCGCCCAGGAGGTCATGGTGCGCGTTCCGCGCGACTGACCTCGGGCGGGATGCTGTGAGAGCGAACGCGCGGGAGCGGCGGTGAATCCGCTCCGGTGCGGTCACGAGCCCGGTGGGTGGCCTGACCGACCGGAAGCCCGCGGAGCTCAGCCCTTGGTGGAGCGACGACGGTAGACGATCGGGTCGCCGACGTACGGCGCCCATGCGGAGCGCTCGGTCTCGCTCCAGCGGATCGGCCGACCGCTCGCGGTGTCGACGAGCACGACGACCGCGGTGGCGCGCGCGTACAGCACCTGGTCGGCGTCGCCGAGCGGGCTGTACACCTCGAAGCAGATGTCGGCGCTCGAGCCGCCCATCGCTCCGATCCACATGCGCACGTCGAGGGGGCGCTGACTGTAGGGAACGGGCCGCAGGTACTCGATCTCCTGCCGGGCGATGAGGGTCGCCCGCTCTCCTCCGCTCTCGAGCACGCTCATGTCGAACACCGCCGTCGGCAGGGCCTCGCCCTCGTCGTCACTGCGCCAGAACGCGCGCAGTCGGGCCTCTTCGAGCAGCTTGAGCATCGAGGTGTTGTTCACGTGCCCGAGGGCGTCGAGGTCGCCCCACCGCAGCGGGATGGGCACGTGAAGCCGCTCGGGCCCCGCGGTCGCGGGGCCCGAGACGGGGAGGGCGTCTGCGTCAGTCACGCGTCAGCTTGCGGTACGTCGAGCGCGACGGGTTGGCGGCATCCGCACCCAGGCGTTCGATCTTGTTCGCCTCGTAGGCTTCGAAGTTGCCCTCGAACCAATGCCACTGGTCGGGGTGCTCCTCGGTGCCCTCGTAGGCCAGGATGTGCGTGGCGATGCGGTCGAGGAACCACCGGTCGTGGGTGATGACCACGGCGCAACCGGGGAACTCGAGCAACGCGTTCTCGAGCGAGCTCAGGGTCTCGACGTCGAGGTCGTTGGTCGGCTCGTCGAGGAGGAGCAGGTTGCCGCCCTCTTTCAGCGTGAGCGCGAGGTTGAGGCGGTTGCGCTCACCGCCGGAGAGCACGCCGGCCTTCTTCTGCTGGTCGGGGCCCTTGAAGCCGAACTTCGACACGTAGGCGCGCGAGGGGATCTCGGTCTTGCCGACCGTGATGATGTCGAGCCCGTCGGACACGACCTCCCACAGCGTCTTCTCGGGGTCGATGTTCGCGCGCGACTGGTCGACATAGCTGATCTTGACGGTCTCGCCGATCTTCAGCGTGCCGCCGTCGAGGGGCTCGAGGCCGACGATCGTCTTGAAGAGCGTCGTCTTTCCCACACCGTTCGGGCCGATGACGCCGACGATGCCGTTGGGAGGCAGGTTGAAGCTGAGGTTGCTGATGAGCGAGCGGTCGCCGAAGCTCTTCTCGAGCTTCTTCGCGTCGATGACGATGCTGCCCAGTCGCGGACCCGCGGGGATCTGGATCTCGTCGAAGTCCAACTTGCGCGTGCGCTCCGCCTCGGCCGCCATCTCCTCATAGCGGGCCAGACGTGCCTTCGACTTGACCTGGCGTCCCTTGGCGTTCGAGCGCACCCACTCGAGCTCGTCCTTCAGACGCTTGGCGAGCTTGGCGTCCTTCTTGCCCTGGACGTCGAGGCGCTGCGCCTTCTTGTCGAGGTAGGTCGAGTAGTTGCCCTCGTACGGGTAGAGGTGACCGCGGTCGACCTCGGCGATCCACTCCGCGACGTTGTCGAGGAAGTACCGGTCGTGGGTGATGGCGATGACGGCACCCTTGTAGGCCTTCAGGTGCTGCTCGAGCCAGAGCACGCTCTCGGCGTCGAGGTGGTTGGTGGGCTCGTCGAGCAGCAGGAGGTCGGGCTTCTGCAGCAGCAGCTTGGCCAGGGCGACGCGGCGTCGCTCACCACCGGAGAGCGGGACGACCGAGGCGTCGGCGGGGGGCGTGCGCAGCGCGTCCATCGCCTGCTCGAGCTGGGAGTCGAGGTCCCAGCCGTCGGCCGCGTCGATCTCCTCCTGAAGGGTGCCCATCTCGGCCAGCAGCGCGTCGAAGTCGGCGTCGGGGTCGGCCATGAGTGCGGAGATCTCGTTGAAGCGGTCGAGCTTCGGCTTGATCGCGACACCGTCCTGGATGTTCTCCAGCACGGTCTTGCTGTCGTCGAGCTCGGGCTCCTGCATGAGGATGCCCACGGTGAAGCCGGGGCTGAGCCGCGCCTCGCCGTTGGACGGGGTGTCGAGGCCGGCCATGATCTTCAGGATCGTGGACTTTCCCGCACCGTTCGGGCCGACCATGCCGATCTTGGCGCCGGGGAGGAACGACATCGTGACGTCGTCGAGGATGAGCTTTTCGCCGACAGCCTTGCGGGCACGGACCATGGAGTAGATGTATTCGGCCATAACCGTTCCAGTCTAGGGGCGTCGACCCGACGAGCCGACGTGCTCGCGCAGCCGCGTCCGCGGCGGCCTCCGGTCGGGCTCCGCCTGTCGGCGCCCGCGACGACTACCAGTCGATCGCCCGCGTCTGTCCGATGAGGCATCCGCCGGCGGACAGGCCGGGGAGGACGGCGGTCACGGGGTCTCCGATCGAGGGGCCGACCTGCCCCACGAGGCACTGGTCTCCGATCCGGACGGCGAACTCGATGCTCTCCGCGGCGTTCCCGATCGTGGACTGGTCCGCGGTCACCTGCATGGCGGCCTTGTCGAAGCCCGCCGCCGCCAGCGCGTCGATGTACGCGCGGCCGGACACGGGGTTCGGCCCTGTCCACACCGCCGCGACGGTCTGCGTGAACAGCGGGAGACGCTGGGAGGCCTCGCTCGTCGCCGACGGCGCCGGAGTGGGCGACGCCGTCGCGTCCGGCGACGCTGTCGCCGCATCGCCCCCCGGTGTCGCCGCGGGCGTCACGGTCGGCGTGCTCGGCTGCGGCGTCGAGCCGCCGGTGCAGCCCGCGAGGCCGAGTGCGGCCACGAGGGTCAGGGCGGCGAGGGATCGTCCGAGAAGGCGAGACACGTCCCGAGTCTACGGATCCTCTCGACCAGCCCTCCGCCACGCCGTCCGCCTACCCGCTCTCCTCGATCCCTGCACTCGCCCCGTCCACGAGGCCTTTGACCCAGCCTCCCGCGCGGCTCCCCGCCAGGACCCCGCCACCCAGCCCTCTCCGGGGGCCGCGGGGTTGCGCCGATTCACCCGCTACGCGGGCGGATCTCTCGTGCGGGTGATCAGAACGGCGTCACCTCGGCGACCTGCTCGTCGGTGATCTGTCCCGCGAGTCGGCCGCCGGCCTCGATCGGCTCGGGGCCGGCTTCTCCCCCGTTCCGCTCCGCACCGAGGGCCTCGAGGGATGCACCCGGCAGGCTCCACCCCTCGGAGTCGGTCGCCGAGGTCCCCGGAGAACCGGCGGCGATCGGCGGTGCGGAGACCGCCGGCGCGGACGCTCTGTCTGCGCGTGCGAAGCTCGACACGCCCCATCGCAGGTCGTGTCCGATCGCATCCGCCACGACGTCGGCGCTCACGCCGCGCTTCGTCTCGGTCTCCCATTCGCGCAGGCGCAGGCGTCCGCTGAGGATCACGCGCTGTCCCTTGCGGAGGGAGCGCAGCGCGTGCACCCCCAACTCGCCGAAGACGGAGACGCCGTAGAAGTTCGTGTGGGCGTCGACCCACTCGTTCTTCTCGCGGTCGAAGCGCCTCTCGCCGACGGCGAGGCGGAATGCGGCGATCACGCCGCCGCCGCGGTTGGTGCGCTCCTCGAGCTCGCCGACGATGTTGCCGACCAGGGTGATGTGATCGCTCATGATGTTGTCCTCTCGACGTGGGTGATGCTCCGGCATCCGTGTGCCCGACGGATGCCGGAGCCACGCTCAGATTCGCCCGAGACGCCACCGGTTCGCCGGCCCGTTTCGCCAATCCGTGGACGGATCGAGCGGATGGCGCCCTGGGGAGGACGCGTTCTCGGCGGTGCCCGAAGCGATGTCGGAGGTCGGTCGTACCGTGTGCGCATGAGCACTGCACTGTGGAACGACCTCGCACCGGCACCGCGCTCGGCCGGGTGGGGAGCGGCGACGCACGTCGCCGCCGGTCTGTGGCGCATCGCCGATCCGCGCGGCATCGTCGTCGGTCACATTCGCGCGGTCGCGGCGGAGGGTGGGTGGCGCTACACGGCCGAGCGCTTCCACACGGCTTCGGGCGGGTTCCGTCGGCTCGGGGAGTTCTGGTCCTCCCACGAGGCCGTCGAGTGCTTGCGCTACGGCCGCTAAGGTCGCGGTGCCGCAGAGCTCGGGGCATCCGTGCACCCCGTTGATGGTCGCGTCATACGACGGTGGCGAAGTCCTCTCTCGTCGCCGCCGCACGCCCGCCTCGGACGTCGTCCCACGCGGCGCGCAGTATGTCGACGGCGCGCTCGAGCGTGGCCGGAGGCGCGGTGAACGGGACCCTCAGCCGACGATCGTGTCCTCCCTCGACCGCGAAGCGCGATCCGGCCGAGAGGGCAAGTCCGCGAGAGCGTGCGCTCATGACCAGGGGCGTGCTGAGGGGTTCGCCGATGCCGACCCACACCGACACGCCGCCGTCGACCTCCGGGACGTCCCAGTCCGGGAACGCGCTCGTGAGCGCGGCGCGCACGGTGTCGCGTCCCGCGCGCAGCAGATCCCCCCGCTGGCGCGCGATCTCCTCGAGCCGCGGGACGAGTCGGGTCGCGATCGCCTGTTCGAGTTCGGGGGTGCCGAGATCGTGCACGGGTCGTCCGCTCGCGAGTCGCCGCACGATGTCGGGGGCCGCGCGCACCCAGCCCACGCGCAGACCGCCCCACACGGTCTTGCCCAGAGAGGCGACCCGGATGATGCGGTCGTCGTCCGGGAAGGGCGCGGCCCCTCCGGAGCGGTCGATGTCGAGCTGCGCGGTGGTCTCGTCGAGCACGAGCAGGGTGCCGGCGCTGCGGGCGCCCGCGAGGAAAGCCTCCGCCTCGACGGCGCTCATGGTCCGTCCCGTCGGATTGTGGAAGTCGGGCATCAGGTATGCCAGGGAGGGCAGGGCTCGCGCGAAGCTCTGCTCGGCACGCTCGAGGTCCCACCCGTCGTCCGAGTCCACCGGAACGCCGATGAGGCGCGCCCCGACGCGACGGAACGCGTCCGCGGCGTGCGGGTAGGTCGGGGTCTCGAGCAGCACCCGGTCCGCGCGCCCGAGCAGCACCGAGGCGATCAGGTGGATCGCGCTCTGCGCCCCGGTCGTGACGAGGATCTGATCCGGGGAGGTGACGAGGCCGCGGTGGCTGTAGTGGTCGGCGATCGCCGCGCGCAGTGCCGGGTCGCCCACCACGTCGTAACCGATCCGGGCGACCAGCGCCGGGGCCTGGGCCGCGGCCTCGGCGATGACCGCGGGCAGACCCGGCCAGGCGGCGGGGCTGGCCTGCTGCAGGTCGATGTCGTCGGCGTCCGCGTCGAGGCGGCCGGGGTCACTGCGGCGCAACGGCAGGGTGACGCTCCCACTGCCCCGCAGGCTCTCGATGTGCCCCGTCTCGCGCAGGCTGCGATACGCGGCGGCCACGGTCGTGCGGCTCAACGAGAGGGCGGCCGCGAGTTCGCGTTCGGCGGGGAGAGCCGTCGACGGGGCGAGCCGGTTGTCGAGGCACAGCAGGCGCACGCCGTCGGCGAGGGCCTCGTAGGCGGGCCCACTCCCCCGCCATCCACCAAGGGCCGCCGCGAGGGCGCGAGCCGAGATGCGCGAATCCATGCGGCCACCGTACTCGAATTGGCATCTACAGGTGTAGCCAATCGCGTGATTGGATCGCAGCATGCTCTCGCGCTTCACCCGCCTCCTGATCGGACTCGTTCTTTACGGCATCGGCTGCGCCGTCACCGTCGCAGCCGGCCTCGGCGTCGACCCGTGGACGGTCTTCGCGCAGGGCGTCTCGCGAGTGACGGGCGTGGGGATCGGGTGGGTGACGAACATCATCGGCCTCGGCGTGCTCCTGCTATGGATCCCCCTGCGTCAGAAGCCCGGCGTCGGCACGATCGCCAACATCCTGCTCGTGGGCACGAGCCTCCAACTCGCGCTGGGCGTGCTGCCTCACCCCGACGTCCTCTGGGCGCAGGCCCTGATGCTCGTCGTTGGCGTCGTGCTCGTGGCCGTGGCATCCGGTCTCTACATCGGTGCGAACTTCGGACCCGGCCCCCGCGACGGACTGATGACCGGCCTGCACGGCCGCTTCGGGTGGCCCATCTGGGCGTCGCGACTGGGCGTCGAGGGGTCCGTGCTCGTCCTGGGGTGGCTGCTCGGCGGCACGGTGGGCATCGGCACCGTGGTGTTCGCACTGGGCATCGGACCGCTCGTGCACGTCGCGATGCCCCTGCTCGCGACCCCTCGACCCGCCCCGCGGTCTCGCCGCGTGGCACGCGTCTGACGCCGAGCCGGGTTCACCGCTTCCCTCCCCGGGCACGGGAGCGGGCCGGACACGCCGACGCGCCGCCCGCGTGCTCGTCTCGCGGACGGGGCGTCGGCTCGCGGGGATCAGTGCTCCCTAAACTCCGGACGGTCGCTGCCCGGCTTCAGATGGGCGTGCAGGGCGTTCTTCGCGATCTCCATCGAGGGGTAGACCCCGAGCCGCTCGTCCTTGCCCGCCATGTGCACGCTGTAGCCTTCGGCATCCTTCTGGATCTTGCCGACGACCCCCACGGGGCCGTACGCCACCCAGAGGCGTCGTGTCGCGGTGTCTGACATGAGTGCTCCTTTGCTCTCGTTCGCCCGGGAGGCTACGCCCGTCTCCGTCGCGGCGCCAGGGGCTGGTGCGGGCGCGCGGGCGCGACCGATATCCTGGAAAGCGACCCCCAGTAGCTCAGTGGATAGAGCAGCGGCCTTCTAATCCGCCGGTCACACGTTCGAATCGTGTCTGGGGGACCAGATCCGGCGTCGTACCCGCTCAGTAGGATGTGGGGATGGTAAACGCCTCCGAGAACGACCGGCTCGTCTGGATCGACTGCGAGATGACCGGGCTCGACCTCGCGGTCGACGAACTCGTCGAGATCGCCGTCGTCATCACCGATTTCGAGCTGAACGTGCTCGACCCCGGATTCCAGATCGTCATCAAGCCCGACGACTCCGCCCTGGCCAACATGGGAGAGTTCGTCACCGAGATGCATCGGTCCTCCGGCCTCCTCGACGAGATCCCCCACGGCGTGTCTCTCGCGGATGCCGAGTTCCAGACGCTCGAGTACATCCAGCGCTTCGCCCCGGTCGAGGGCAAGGCGCCGCTCGCCGGCAACACCATCGGCACCGACCGCATGTTCCTCGCGAAGTACATGCCGCGCGTCGACCGCTGGCTGCACTACCGCAACGTCGACGTGTCGAGCATCAAGGAGCTGTCCCGCCGCTGGTACCCCCGCGCCTACTTCCAGGCCCCCGCGAAGAACGGTGGCCACCGCGCTCTCGCCGACATCCGCGAGTCGATCCGCGAGCTCGCGTACTACCGCGCCGCCGTGTTCGTGCCGCAGCCGGGTCCCACGAGCGACGAGGCCAAGGCCGTGTCGGCGTCGGCCGTGTCGTCGTTCGGTCTCGACGTGTGACATAATCTTTCAGTTGTCTTCTTCCGAAGGCACATGGTGGCTATAGCTCAGTTGGTAGAGCACCGCGTTGTGGTCGCGGGGGTCGCGGGTTCAAGTCCCGTTAGCCACCCCAGTCCACAGAAGCCCGGCCGGTATCGAGCCGGGCTTCCGTGTTTCCGGATGCCGCCTCCGCCACGGCCGTAGAATCTCAGGGCGGCTTTCGACCGCGCGGATCCGGCATCCGTCCCTCGCTTCGCCCCCGGGAGGCCACGTGAACGACGACATCGCGTCGCGTCCGGCGATGGTCATGGACGCCGACGCCTTCGAGCAGCTCGTCGTCGACGAACTCGACCGCCTCCCCGACGACATGGTCGAGGGTCTCGACAACGTCGTGTTCGTCGTGGAGGACCGTCCCGACGACGGATCGCTCGATCTGCTGGGCCTGTACGACGGATGGGCGCTCACCGAGCGCGATCGGTACGGGGTCGGCGAACTGCCCGATCGCATCATCGTCTACCGCGAATCGCACCTGGCCGCCTGCGCCGACGAGGACGAGCTCCGCGACGAGATCCACACGACGCTCGTGCACGAGATCGCCCACTTCTACGGCATCGACGACGACCGTCTTCACGAGCTGGGGTGGGCGTGATTTCCGGCCTCGCCTCCCCGGACATCGACGCCGACGTCGATCAGGAGCACGATCTCTCCGCGCGGCCGCCGTCGTCGTGGCAGACCGTGGTGTGGAACGACCCGGTCAACCTCATGAGCTACGTCACGCACGTGTTCCGCACCTACTTCGGCTTCGACGCGCCGACCGCGCACCGCCTCATGCTCGCGGTGCACCACGACGGGCACGCGGTCGTGGCGCGCGGCCCGCGCGAGGTCATGGAAGCCCACACGCAGGCCATGCACGATTTCGGGCTGTGGGCCACCGTCAGAAAGGACCCCTCGTGAGCGAGCGGATCGTCGTGCTCGAGATCAGTGGTCTCGAAGCCCTCCATCTCGCGGGGATTGTCGGTCAGTTCCGCGACCTCCTCGCGGACTCGCGCACCGGCGACGATCCCGCCGTCTCCCGGCTCATGCCCGACGCCTATCCCGACGATCAGGCGGCGAGCCGCGAGTTCCGCCGCCTCACCGGGGGCGACCTCATCGAGCGTCGTTCCCAGGATGCCGCGACGGTGCTGCAGACGCTCGGAGCAGACGGCGGGGAGCCGACGCCGGAGGGCGATCCGGATGCCACGATCGCCGTCGCGCTCGGCGAGAATGAGGCCCTGGCGTGGATGCGGACGCTGTCGGCTGTGCGCCTCGTGCTCGCGACGCGCCTCGGCATCCAGACCGACGACGACCACCGGCCGGACGACCCGCGCTTCGGCGTCTACGACTGGATCGGCTACCGCCTCGACGGCCTCATGGCCGCGCTCGATCGCTCCTGAGCCGCCGCTCCGGAGTCGCCCCGGCAGGCGCTGACCGCAGTCGGCGTCCTCAGGGCACGCGCACGCGCAGGTCGGCGCGTTCCGCGGGGCTGTGCCGATCGATGTGGACGTCTTCCTGCCGCGCCCAGCGCTGCCAGTGCGGGCGATAGGTGTCTCCGTCGCGCGCCAGTGCGCGATCCCGTCGCGAGGCGGAGGGGGACTCCACCCACACCGACACGTCGGCCAGTCGCGCGATGTCGGGGGTGAGGATCCCCGCCCCCTCGACGACGAGCGGCAGCGACGGATCGACCGCGTAGGCCTCGGCGCGCGCCCCGGCGTCCCAGTCCCAGCGCTCCCATACCCCGAGGAGTCCGCGCGCGTGCGGGAGGAGGATCGTCTCTCGGGCGTACTCCACGCCCGCCGCGAGACCGTCCCACCCGGGGTACACGTCGTCGAGCGCGACGAGCTGCACGCGCCCTCGCCCCGGCCACGCCGAGACGAGGCGCCGCGCGAGCGAGCTCTTGCCCGCTCCGCTGCGACCATCGACGACGACGGCGGGGTTCGCGGCACCGACCGCGACGATGCGCGCCGTGACCGCGGCCACGGCCGCCGTCAGAGCGTCGTCGATCGGGTCGGGATTACTTCTTGAGGGCGCGGATGACACGGCTGAGCGCGCGACCGGCGACCCACACGAAGGGGATGCCGACGGCCAGCAGCGACACGAGGTTCGGGTCGAAGCGCAGGTCGTCGCCGCGGCGGATGTAGGCGCCGAGCGGGAGGGTGTATCCACCGCCGCCGCCGCCCCCGTTGCCCTGCTCGTCCGAGCCGCCGCCGTAGCCGGCCCAGGTGAGCGCGACGGGGACGATGCGCACGCCGTCGACGTCCTGCTGCTCGCCGTACGCGGAGGTGACGCCGAAGCTGGTGGCCTGCTTGCCGAGTTCCAATGCGATGTTGGGCATGTCCCCCACCGTAGCCGCCCGCGCGGCCGCGCCGCACGGGCGTTGCGCGCGGCGGACGAGCGTGTCAGTGGTCGTACGACGGACGGGGATTGGTGGGCAGCGCTTCCCCGCCGCGGGAGGGGCCCAGCAGCGACCCGCGCGTGACCGCGCCGCGGCCGAAGCGGGCGGCTGCGCCGTCGAGGGCGCCCTCCACGCGGCGCCATTCCGCGTCGTCGTCCCACAGGGTGGCGGCCATCGCGGCGGGCTTCAACTTCTCTCCGCGGACCCCCACGAGTCGCACGGCCTGACGCCGATCGATCGAGTCGAACAGCTCGATCGCCGCGTCGCCGATGCGCTGTCCGACCGACGTCGGCTCCGGCAGTGTCCGGGAGCGACTGAGCGTGGTGAAGTCGGAGAAGCGCACTTTGATCGAGATGGTGGCGGCCTCGTACTGCTGCGTGCGCAGGCGCGCGCCGACACGGTCGGCGAGGCGCCGCAGTTCGACGTGCAGCGTCCGGGTGTCGGAGATGTCGGTGTGGAACGTCTCTTCGTGTCCGACGCTCTTCTCGGCCCGACCGGTGTGCACCTCTCGCGCGTCGATCCCCCGCGACAGATGCCAGATGCGCTCGCCCATCGCGGCCCCCAGCACCTGATCGAGGGCGTGGCGGGGGGTATCGAGGATGTCGGAGATGAGGCGGATGCCGCGGCTCTCGAGCGCCTCCGCCGCCTTCGGCCCCACCCCCCACAGGGCGCGCACGGACCTCGGCCGCAGGAACGCCTCGGTGTCGGCCGCCGCGACGACGAGCAGACCGTCGGGCTTGGAGATCGTGGAGGCCATCTTGGCGACGTGCTTCGTGGCGGCGACGCCGATGCTGCAGGTCAGCCCCGTCTCGGCCTTCACCCGCGCGCGCAGGTCGCGCGCGATCGTGCCCGGACTGCCCCACAGGCGCCGCGCCCCGCGGACGTCGAGGAAGGCCTCGTCGATCGAGAGGGGCTCGACCAGCGGCGTGACGTCGTGGAAGATCGCCATCACCTGGCGCGACATCTCGGTGTAGCGGTGATAAGGCGGGTTGACGACGATCGCCGTGGGACACAGCCGGAGGGCGATCGCGACCGGCATCGCGGATTTCACGCCGTACCGGCGCGCCTCGTACGACGCGCTCGAGACGACGCCGCGCCCCTCGGAGCCGCCGATGATGAGGGGCTTGCCCGCGAGCGAGGGATCGTCGAGCACGGCGACCGAGGCGAAGAACGCGTCCATGTCGACGTGCAGGATGCCCGTGCCCGTGTCGTCGGCGTCGGGGCGCGAGACGATGCGTCCCGTTCCATCACCGCGTCCCATGGCATCCATTCTCCCCCGGACCACCGACATCGGTCCCGCCCGGCGCCCGCCCCGTGCACACCCTCCGCGATTCGCACAACCTCAGCCCGGAATCCGCGAAACCCACGGACTCGGCGCAGATCACCGACTCTGTGCAGACCACCGACCCTGCGCAGACCACCGCCCGTTCGGACGGCCCGAGGGCACGTCCGCGAACGCACGGATGCCACGACCCCGCGCTCTCCGAGCGGTCGGGATCGTGGCATCCGGTGTCTTACTGGGCGGCGCGCTCCAGCACGAGCTCGCGCACGCGCGCGGCGTCGGCCTGGCCCTTCATGGCCTTCATGACCGCGCCGATGACCGCACCGGCGGCCTGCACCTTGCCGTCGCGGATCTTCGCGAGCACGTCGGGCTGGGCGGCCAGGGCGTCGTCGATCGCGGCGATGAGGGCCCCGTCGTCGGAGACGACGGCGAGCCCGCGGGCGTCGACGACCTCCTGCGGGGTGCCCTCGCCGGCGATGACGCCCTCGAGCACCTGACGGGCGAGCTTGTCGGTCAGGGTGCCGGCATCCACCAGCTTCTGCAGGGCGGCCACGTTCGCGGGCGACACCAGGTCGGCGGCGTCGCGCTCCTGCGCGTTGGCGACGCGCGTGATCTCGCCGGTCCACCACTTGCGGGCGGCCGCGGGAGCGGCACCGGCGGCGATCGTGTCGGCGACCGCGTCGAGCAGACCGCCGTTGGCGACGTCCTGGAACTCGAGGTCGGTGAAGCCCCACTCGGCCTTGAGTCGGCGCCGACGCGCGGCGGGCGGCTCGGGCAGGGCGGCGCGCAGTTCCTCGATCAGTGCGGGCGCGGGGACGACCGGCAGCAGGTCGGGCTCGGGGAAGTAGCGGTAGTCGTCGGCATCCGACTTGGGGCGACCGGGAGAGGTGCGCCCGGTGTCCTCGTGCCAGTGGCGCGTCTCCTGCGTGATCGTCCCGCCCTTGGCGAGGATCGCGGCCTGGCGCTGGATCTCGTACCGCACCGCCCGCTCGACCGAGCGCATCGAGTTGACGTTCTTCGTCTCAGTGCGGGTGCCGAGCTTCTCCTGGCCGCGGGGGCGCAGAGAGACGTTCGCGTCGCAGCGGAGGTTCCCGCGCTCGAGCTTGGCCTCCGAGATGCCGAGACCGCGCACGATGTCGCGGATCGTCGCGACGTACGCCTTCGCCAGCGCGGGAGCCGAGTGCTCCGCGCCGAAGATCGGCTTCGTGACGATCTCGACGAGCGGCACGCCCGCGCGGTTGTAGTCGACGAGCGAGTACTCGGCGCCCTGGATGCGACCGGTCGCCCCTCCCATGTGGGTGAGCTTTCCGGCATCCTCCTCCATGTGCGCGCGCTCGATCGGCACGGTGACGATCGTGCCGTCTTCGAGTTCGACCTCGACCGAGCCCTCGAAGGCGATCGGCTCGTCGTACTGCGAGATCTGGTAGTTCTTGCCGAGGTCGGGGTAGAAGTAGTTCTTCCGCGCGAACCGGCTCGACGGCGCGATCGAGCACCCGAGGGCAAGGCCCAGGCTGATCGACGAGCGGATCGCCTCGGCGTTCACCACCGGCAGGGCGCCGGGGAGGCCCATGTCGACCGGGGCGACGAGCGTGTTGGGCTCGGCGCCGTGGTTCGCCTCGTTGGCCGGGTTGGGGGCGGCCGAGAACATCTTGGTCGCGGTGTTGAGCTCGACGTGCACCTCGAAGCCGAGGACGGGCTCGAACATCTCGAGCGCCTCGTCGAAGTCCATGAGTGCGTCTTTGGCCATCAGAGGGACGCTCCGTTCGTGAGGGAAGGGGCTTTGTCGAGCAGCGGTCCGCCCCACTGGTCGAGGAGCAGCGCTTCGAGCGCCGCACCGACGCGGTACAGACGCGCGTCCTCGCGGGCGGGGGCGAGGAACTGGATGCCGACGGGCAGGCCGTCCTCCTCCGCCAGGCCGCTCGGCACCGAGATGCCGGGGACGCCGGCGAGGTTCGCCGGGATCGTGGTCACGTCGTTGAGGTACATCTGGAGCGGATCATCGAGCTTCTCGCCGAGGCGGAAGGCCGTGGTCGGCGCCGACGGCGTCGCGATCACGTCGACCTGGGCGAAGGCGGCGTCGAAGTCCTGCTGGATGAGGGTGCGCACCTTCTGGGCGCTGCCGTAGTAGGCGTCGTAATAGCCCGCCGACAGCGCGTAGGTGCCGAGGATGATGCGGCGCTTGACCTCGGGGCCGAAGCCGGCGTCGCGCGTGGTAGCCATCACGTTCTCGACCGTCGGGGTGCCCTGGGGCGTCACACGGAGCCCGAAGCGCACCGAGTCGAACTTCGCGAGGTTGCTCGATGCCTCGGCGGGGAGGATCAGATAGTACGCGGCAACGCCGTACTCGAAGTGGGGGGCGCTGATCTCGACGATCTCGGCGCCCTGCGCCTCCATGGCGGCCAGCGAGACGCGGAACGAGTCCGAGACGCCCTTCTGGAAGCCGCGGTCGTCGAGTTCGCGGATGACGCCGACCTTGAGGCCCTTCAAGACCTCGCCGGTCGCGCCCTCGCGGGCGGCGGCGGCGAACGACGGCCACGCGTCGGAGAGCGAGGTCGAATCGTTCGCGTCGTGCCCGCCGATGACGTCGTGCAGCAGCCCCGCATCGAGGACGGTGCGCGTGACGGGCCCCACCTGATCGAGGCTGGATGCCAGGGCGATCGCGCCGTAACGGCTCACGCCGCCGTACGTCGGCTTCACACCGACGGTGCCCGTGACGTGCGCCGGCTGACGGATCGACCCGCCCGTGTCGGAACCGAGGGCCAGCGGCGCCTCGAACGCGGCGACGGCCGCGGCCGACCCGCCGCCGGATCCGCCGGGGATGCGGTCGAGGTCCCAGGGGTTGCGCGTGGGGCCGTAGGCCGAGAACTCGGTGGAGGAGCCCATCGCGAACTCGTCCATGTTCGTCTTGCCGAGGGGTACGAGACCGGCGGCGCGCGAGCGCGCGACGACGGTCGCGTCGTAGGGCGACATGTACCCCTCGAGGATCTTCGATCCGCTCGTGGAGGGCATGTCGGTGGTCACGAGCACGTCCTTGACGGCGAGCGGGACGCCCGCGAGCTCGTGGAGCTGCTCGCCCGCCGCGCGACGGCGGTCGATGTCGGCGGCCACCTCGAGGGCGTGGTCGCTCACGTGCAGGAACGCGTGCACGTCGCCGTCGACGGCGGCGATGCGGTCGAGGTGCGCCTGCGTGGCCTCGACGCTCGACACCTCGGACGAAGCGAGCTTGGCGGCCAGGTCGGCCGCGGTCAGACGAGTGAGGTCGGTCACTGCTCTTCTCCCAGGATCGCGGTCACACGGAAACGGCCGTCGGCCTGGTCGGGAGCGTTCTGGAGCACCTGCTCGCGCGTGAGCTGCTGCTGCACGACGTCGGGGCGGAAGACGTTCTCGAGCGGGATCGGGTGGCTCGTCGCGACGACCTCGGGGGTCGCCACCTCGGACACCTTCGCGATGTTGTCGACGATGGCATCCAGTTGGCCGGTGAGGCTCTGGACCTCCTCGTCGCTCAACTGGATCCGGGCGAGCACACCGAGATGGCGCACGAGATCAGGAGTGATTTCAGACACCCCCCGAGTCTAGTTCGCGCGCGGTCGCCCGCCCGTCGCGTGCCGCCTGGCCCCGACCGCGGTGCCGCCCTAGGCTGGCCGGGTGACGAGCTTCGATCCGCCGCGACCCTGGACCTCGAGCTATGCGGCGGGCGTGCCCGTCGACCTGGAGCCGCAGACGGGGTCGCTCCTCGACATCGTCGACGCGTCCACCCGTGATTACCCGGACGCTCCCGCGCTGCAGTTCTTCGGGCGCGAGACCACGTATGCCGAGATGTCGGCGCAGATCGCACGCGCCGCCGCGGCGCTGGCCGCGCACGGTGTGCGCGCCGGCGACCCGGTCGCGCTCGTGCTGCCCAACTGTCCCCAGCACATCGTCGCGTTCTACGCCGTGCTGCGCCTCGGGGCCGTGGTCGTCGAGCACAACCCGCTCTACACGCCGCGAGAGCTGCGCAAACAGTTCGAGGACCACGGGGCGAAGCACGCGATCGTGTGGAGCAAGGTCGTCGCGACGGTGCAGGAGTTCCCCGCGGACCTGCGCGTGGATACCCTGATCTCGGTGGATGTCACGCGCGCGATGCCTTGGACGACGCGTCTCGCGCTGCGTCTGCCGGTCGCGAAAGCCCGCGCCTCCCGCGCCGCCCTGCACGCCGCGACGCGGGGAGCCACCGACTGGGAAGAGGTCGTGCGGCACGATCCGCTGCCCGCGTCGCATCCGCGCCCCGTCGCCTCCGACCTCGCGATCATCCAGTACACCAGCGGCACGACGGGCACGCCGAAGGGGGCGATGCTCACCCACGCGAACCTGCTCGCGAACGCCGCCCAGGCGCGGGCGTGGGTACCCCAGATCGTGCGGGGCGAGGGGTGCGTCGTGTACGCCGTACTGCCGATGTTCCACGCCTACGGGCTGACGCTGTGCCTGACCTTCGCGATGTCGATGGGCGCGCGACTGGTGCTCTTCCCGAAGTTCGACGCCGACCTCGTACTCGCGGTGACGAAGAAGCATCCCGCGACCTTCCTCCCCCTGGTCCCGCCCATCGCCGAACGGCTCCTGGCCGCGGCCGAGGCGAAGGGGGTCTCGCTCGCGGGGACCGACGTCGCGATCTCGGGCGCCATGGCGCTGCCGCACGACCTCGTCGTCCCGTTCGAGAAAGCCACCGGCGGATACCTGGTCGAGGGGTACGGCCTCAGCGAGTGCTCCCCCGTGCTCATGGCCAATCCCGTCGCCGACAACCGCGTGGCCGGAACCGTCGGTCTGCCCCTCCCCGGCACCGAGTGCCGGGTCGTCGACCCCGACGATCCGCGCACCGATGTCGAACGCGGGGAGCTGCTGGTGCGCGGGCCCCAGGTGTTCTCGGGGTACTACGGCAAGCCGGAGGAGACCGAGGCGGTGTTCATCGACGGCTGGTTCCGCACCGGCGACATCGTGACGATCGACGAGGACGGCTTCGTCCGCATCGTCGACCGCATCAAGGAACTCATCATCACGGGCGGCTTCAACGTCGCGCCGACCGAGGTCGAGAACGTGCTCCGCCAGCACCCCGGCGTCGCCGACGTCGCGGTGGTCGGTCTGCCCAGCGAGCACTCCGGCGAAGAGGTCGTCGCGGCGGTCGTGCCCACCGTGCCCGGTGAGCTCGACGTCGAGGCGGTGCGCGCGTTCGCACGCGGCATCCTGACGCCCTACAAGGTGCCCCGTCGCATCGTCGTCGTCGACGACCTGCCCCGCTCGCTGATCGGCAAGGTCCTGCGACGCCAGGTGCGCGACAAACTCCTCGCGGACTGACCCCTGCACCGCGGGACCCGCTCCGCGCAAGGGGCGAGGACGATCCGGGCGGTCGGTCGACGAATCGCTACGGTGATTCGACGGGCCGATTCCCGGCCCGACCGTGACCTTTGGGGGGAATCACATGACCATCACGCGCGCCTCGGCCGCCTTCAGCGCTCTCGCCGCCGCCGCTCTGCTGCTGGCCGGATGTTCCGGAGGGGCCTCTTCGGATGCCGCGCCGACGACCGCGGAGTCCACCGCTCCCAGCCCCGTCTCGTCGAGTCCCGCGCCCGCCGCCTCGGCCGCCGCAGACGGTGACCAGTCGAAGCAGGACGCCTGCCAGATCATCATCACGTCGTTCAACGACGTCACCGAGGCCAGCGGTGAGATCAACACCTCCGATCCTCAGGCGGCCGTCGACCGGTTCAAGGAGCTCGCGACGAAGGTGCAGGGCGACTTCTCGCAGATCACCAACGCCGACATCGCCCCGGCCGCGCAGAACGCGAGCGCGACGTTGAACCAGTACGTCACCTTCCTCGAGGGCGTCATCGCCGATCCGAGCACCGCGAGTGGGCTGAGCGAGCAGGTCACGGCACTGCAGGAGAGCTTCACGCAGGCCGGGACGGCCTGCGCCGGCTGATCCGACACGGCACCGGACGCGAAGAGGGCGGGGCTGCGGCTCCGCCCTCTTCGCCTCACTCGGCGGGAGCGGCCTCCGAAGCCTCGTCCGCCGCTCCGCCGTCGAGAGCGGCGGGGCCCTGCTCGACGAGGATGCGGAACTGCGCCGCGTCGAGGATGCGCAGCCCCAGCTCCTCGGCCTTCGCGAGCTTCGAGCCGGCACCGGGTCCCGCGGCGACGAAGTCCGTCTTCTTCGACACGCTGGAGGCGGCCTTGCCTCCGGCGGCGAGGATGGCCTCCTGGGCCCCTTCGCGCGTGTAGCCCTCGAGTGAACCCGTGGCGACGACGGTGAGCCCCGCGAGCACTCCCCCGGCCGCCGCGGCGGCACCGGGGCCGGGGTGTCCGGGGATTGCGAAGCGCACTCCCGCGGCCTGCCAGCGCTCGACGATCTCGCGGTGCCAGTCGACCTCGAACCAGTCGATCACCGCATCCGCGATGATGCCGCCCACGCCCTCGACGGCCGCGAGCTCTTCGCGCGAGGCCGCGCGGATGGCATCCAGCGACCCGAACCACTGCGCGAGGGCGCGCGCCGCGACCGGGCCCACGTGGCGGATGTTCAGGGAGACGAGCAAGCGCCACAGGTCTTTGGTCTTGGCCTTCTCGAGCTCGGCCACGAGCTTCGTCGCCTGCTCCGAGGGGCGCACCTCGCGGAAGTCCTTGCGGATGCCGCGCCGCCGGCGCTCCGCCGGGTCGAGGTCTTCGGCACCCGGCGGGTAGGTCGCGGGGCCGAGCTTCTGGAACGGTGCGCGGCGCACGAGCTCGCCCGTGTCGGGGTCGACTTTCCGCTCGCCCGTCTCGGAGTCGCGGACGACGACCTCGATGGGCACCAGTTCGTCGATGGTGAGGTCGAACAGACCGGCCTCGGTGTCGAGCGGCGGCCGCTCGGGCACCTCGGGCTGGGTCAGGGCGGCGGCGGTGACCTCGCCCAGGGCCTCGACGTCGAGGGCGCCGCGCGAGCCGATGTGCTCGACGCGTCCGCGCACCTGCGCGGGGCACGAGCGCGCGTTCGGGCACCGCAGGTCGATGTCTCCCTCTTTCGCGGGGCGCAACGGCGTTCCGCACTCGGGGCAGTCGGCGGGCATGACGAACGCCCGCTCGGTGCCGTCGCGCAGCTCCACGACCGGGCCGAGCACCTCGGGGATGACGTCGCCGGCCTTGCGCAGCACGACCGTGTCGCCGATCAGGACGCCCTTGACCTTGACGACGTCCTGGTTGTGGAGGGTCGCCTGTCGCACGACGCTGCCGGCGACCTTGGCGGGCTCCATCACCGCGAACGGCGTCGCCCGCCCGGTGCGTCCCACCGACACGACGATGTCGAGCAGCTTCGTGTTGACCTGCTCGGGCGGGTACTTGTAGGCGATGGCCCAGCGGGGCGCGCGGCTGGTGGCGCCGAGCTCGTCGTGGAGCGCCAGTTCGTCGACCTTGACGACGACGCCGTCGATCTCGTGTTCGACGTCGTGTCGGTGCTCGCCGTGATGGGCGACGAAGTCGAGCACCCCGTCGATGGTCGACTCGACGCGGCTGTAGGGCGACGTTGGAAGACCCCACGACTTCAGCAGGTCGTAGATCTCGCTCTGCGCCGCGACCGGCGGGTCGGGCCACGCGCCGATGCCGTGCACGTAGAGCGCGAGCGAGGCGATGCGCTCGAGACCTGCCTCGAGTTCGAGCCCGCTCTTCTTCTCGATCTGCTGGCGGAGCCCGCCGCTGGCGGCGTTGCGTGGATTGGCGAACGCGGGGAAGCGGCGCGCGGCGGCCTGCTCGGCCTTCTCTTCGTCGAAGGCCCTCCCGCCGCGGCGGCCCGCGGCGCGCTCGCGCGACTCGGCGACGGCCCGCTCACGGTACTCGCCCTGCAGACGGTTGAGGTTCTCGAACGCCGCGACGGGGATGAACACCTCGCCGCGCACCTCGACGAGAGCCGGGTGGCCGTCGCCGGACAGTTCGCGCGGGATTCCGGACACCCGCAGGGCGTTGTCGGTCACGATCTCGCCGACGCGGCCGTCGCCGCGGGTCGCCGCGGAGGTGAGCACGCCGTTCTCGTAGCGCAGGTTGATCGCGAGGCCGTCGATCTTCAGCTCGCTCAGCCACTGCACGGCCCGCCCGGCCGCGGCCTGCGTCTTCACGGCCCAGTCGCGCAGCTCGTCGGGTGAGAACACGTTGTCGAGGCTCAGCATCCGCTCGGCGTGCTCGATCGTGACGAGATCGGTCGCCTCGGCGGCGCCGACGGACTGCGTGGGGCTGTCCTGCCCCTGCAGCTCGGGGTACGACCGCTCGATCGCCTCGAGGCGGTGCATCCAGCCGTCGTAGGTGGCGTCGTCGACGAGTTCGGCGTCGCGTCCGTAGTAGGCGTCGCGCGCGTCGACGATGCGCTGCGTCAGCTCGGCCGCTTCGGCGCGCGCCTCGTCGAGGGTCAGATCGGGAAGCTGATCGTGCTCGGTCACGGCATCCAGCTTAGGGAGGGGGTCCGACATCGCCGCGGGCCTTGCCTGCTCCCCGTCGCGGGGTTCGCGGCACGGATGAGGTCGTGCGGCGCGCGCGACGGGCTCAGGCCTCGACCGGAACCGCCGACACCGTCCGGTCAATCGTGAACTGGCCGATCACGCGCGTCCCGTCGTACAGCACGGCGGTCTGCCCCGGCGCGACGCCGTCGAAGGGCGTCTCGGGACGCACGGTCAGCACACCGTCCTCGATCGCGGCGGACGCCGGCACGGGGTCGGCGTGGGCACGGATCTGCACGTCGCACGCGAACGACGCCGTGGCGGGCGCGCGCCCCGCCCACGTGAAGCGCTCCCCGGCGATCTCGCTGCAGGCGAGGGCCTCTTTCGGGCCGACCACCACGGTGTTGTTCACCGGCCGCACCTCGAGCACGAACCGCGGCTTGCCGTCGGCGGCGGGCACGCCCAGCTGCAGGCCGCGACGCTGGCCCACGGTGAACGCGTGGGCGCCCTCGTGCGTCCCCACGACGGCACCGGTGCGGTCGAGGATCTCCCCGCGCTGCGCACCCACCTTGTCGGCGAGCCATCCGCGCGTGTCGCCGTCGGGGATGAAGCAGATGTCGTGGCTGTCGGGCTTGTGCGCGACGGTCAGGCCCCGCTCCTCGGCCTCGGCCCGCACGAGCGCCTTCGACGGCGTCGACCCCAGGGGGAAGTAGGTGTGCGCCAGCTGCTCGGCGGTGAGGACGCCGAGCACGTACGACTGGTCCTTCGCGTTGTCGGAGGCGCGGTGCAGCTCGCGCCCCTCGGGCGTGTCGACCAGGGTGGCGTAGTGCCCGGTGCACACTGCGTCGAAGCCGAGCTCGATCGCCCGTTCCAGGAGGGCGGCGAACTTGATCTTCTCGTTGCACCGCATGCACGGGTTGGGCGTGCGTCCCGCGCGGTACTCGGCCACGAAGTCGTCGATCACGTCATCGCGGAAGCGCTCCGAGAAGTCCCACACGTAGAACGGCATGCCGAGCTTGTCGGCGGCGCGGCGGGCGTCCATCGCGTCCTCGATCGTGCAGCAGCCGCGACTGCCGGCGCGCAGGGTCCCTCCCGCGCGCGACAGCGCCAGGTGCACGCCGACGACCTCGTGGCCGGCCTCCACGGCGCGGGCCGCCGCCACCGCGGAGTCGACTCCCCCGCTCATCGCCGCCAGAACTCGCATCGTCCCAGTCTACGAACGCCCCGCTGAGCGGGCGCCGGATGCCACCGCCCGCGCGTGGGCCTCGGGAAGGCGGGCGAGAACCGCGTCGACGTCGGCGTCGGTCGAGGTGCGACCGAGGGTGAACCGCAGCACCGACCGCGCGGCGCGGTCGTCGAGTCCGAGCGCGAGCACGACGTGCGAGGGCTCGGCGACGCCCGCCTGGCACGCCGAGCCGGTCGAGACGGCCACCCCCGCCATGTCGAGCAGGAACAGCAGCGTCTCGCCCGCGGCATCCGGGAACACCACGTGCGCGTTGCCCGGCAGACGCTCCTCGGGATCGCCGAGCAGTCGTGCGTCGGGAATGGCCGAGCGGATGCCGCGGACGAGGCGATCGCGCAGGGCGGCGAGGCGCACGCTCTCGTGCGCGCGCTCCGCCTCGGCCGCGCGCGCGGCGGCGGCGAAGGCGGCGGCACCGGCGACGTCCTGCGTCCCCGCGCGGAGCCCGCGCTGCTGGCCCCCGCCGTGCACCAGCGGGGTCAGGGCCGCGTGCCGGGAGACGACGGCCGCCCCCACGCCGACCGGCCCGCCGACCTTGTGCGCCGAGACCGACAGCGCCGCCAGTCCTCCGGGCTGCGCGCCCGACCCGCGCCACGCGGCGAAGTCGACGGGGATCTGCCCGAGCGCCGACACCGCGTCGAGATGGAGGGGAACGCCGGCAGCGGATGCCGCGGCGGCCAGGGCGGCGGCATCCTGGATCGTCCCGACCTCGTTGTTGGCCACCAGCGCCGTCGCGAGCGCCGCACCCGGGAGGGCGTCGGCGAAAGCGGAGGGCTCGATGCGCCCGAGGGGGTCGAGGCCCACGCGGCGCACGGCCGCGCCCTGGGCGGCAGCGAGCCAGCCGACGACGTCGAGCGTGGCGTGGTGCTCGCCGTCGGGGAGGACCACGGCGTCGGACCCCGCGGCGCGCGACCACCAGAGCCCCTTCAGGGCGAGGTTCGCCGCCTCGGTGCCGCCCGAGGTCAGCACCACCTCGATGCTCTGGCAGCCCAGCACGTCGGCGAGGACGTCGCGGGCGTCCTCGAGCAGACGACGGGCGTCCTGCCCCGCCCCGTGGATCGACGAGGGGTTGCCGAGCACCTCGTGGGCGGCGACCCAGGCCTCCCGCGCCTCTGCGCGAAGAGGCGTCGTCGCTGCGTGATCGAGGTAGACCCGCATCCTCGCCCTCCCGGTATCGGCACTCGCCTTCACTACCCTAAGACGCATGGTCCGACCCGAGACTGCCCTGCCCGCACGCGTTCCCGACCTGCCGGGGCTGCTCAGCCCCGCGCTCGACGACCTCGGCGTCCGCCTCGGACCCGACGGCGGCACGCTGCGCGTGTGGTCGGGGTCCGCCGACGCGATGCAGGTGCTCGTCTTCGACGAGGTCGACCTCGACTGGGCCACCGAGACCATCACGATGACCCCGGTCGGCGGCGGCGTCTTCGAGGCGACCACGCCGCTGCTGCGCCCGGGCGCGCGCTACGCGATCCGCGTCGGTGGACCGCACGGACCGGGCCACACATTCAACCCGCAGTCCCTGCTCATCGAACCGTACTCGCGGGGCCTGGTCTCCGGCAGTTTCGGCGACTGGCGCTCGGTCGTCGTCGACGGCGCGTTCGACTGGGGATCCTCGACCAAACCCCGGGTGCCGATGGACCGCACGGTCATCTACGAGGGTCACGTGAAGGGCCTCACCAAGCGGCATCCGCACATCCCGCCGGCCCTGCACGGCACCTACGCGGGACTCGCGCACCCGGCGATGATCGAGCATCTGCTCTCGCTCGGGGTCACGAGCGTCGAGCTGCTCCCCGTGCACGCCTTCGCGACCGAGCCGCGGCTGCTGCAGCTGGGGCTGACGAACTACTGGGGGTACAACTCCCTGAACTTCTTCACCCCGCACGCGCCCTACGCGACGGCGGCCAGTCGTGCCGAGGGACCCGACGCGGTGCTGCGGGAGTTCAAGGGCATGGTCAAGCTCCTGCACGAGGCCGGGCTCGAGGTGCTGCTCGACGTCGTCTACAACCACACCGCCGAAGAGGGCATCGGCGGCCCGCGCACGAGCCTGCGCGGCATCGACAACAGCGCCTATTACCGTCAGACGGCCGAGGGCGTCTACATCGACGAGACCGGCTGCGGCAACGCGGTGAACACCTCGACGGATGCCGCGGCCCGGCTCGTCCTGGATTCCCTCCGCTACTGGGCGGAGGAGGTGCAGATCGACGGGTTCCGCTTCGACCTCGCCGTGACCCTCGGCCGCGACCGTCACCACTCCTTCACTCCCGACCACCCCCTGCTCGCCGCCATCCGCGACGACGAGCGACTGGCGGGGACCAAGCTCATCGCCGAGCCGTGGGACGTCGGCATGGGCGGGTGGCAGACCGGCAACTTCGGCCCCGGCTGGCTGGAGTGGAACGACCGGTACCGCGACCGCGTGCGCAACTTCTGGCTCAGCGACATCGACTACGCCCGTCGCGCAGACACGGCCCCGGTGGGCGTCGGGGGCTTCGCGACGCGCCTGGCGGGATCGTCGAACACCTTCAGCGAGGAGCGGGGTCCGCTCGCGAGCGTCAACTTCGTCACGGCTCACGACGGCTTCACCCTGCGCGACCTCGTGTCGTACGACGTCAAGCACAACCTCGGAAACGGCGAGCAGAACCGCGACGGCGCCGACACGAACCGCTCGTTCAACCACGGGGCCGAGGGGCGCACCGACGACGAGCGCGTGCTCGCCACGCGGCGAAAGGCCATGCGCAACCTCCTGGGGACGCTGCTGCTGTCGGCTGGCGTGCCGATGCTCACCGCGGGCGACGAGATGGGCCGCACCCAGCGCGGCAACAACAACGCGTACTGCCACGACTCCGCGCTCACCTGGTTGTCGTGGGATCTCGCTCCCTGGCAGGAGGACCTGTTCGCCCACACGCAGCGGCTCCTCGCCGTGCGTCGCGAGAATCCGGCCCTCCGCCCCAAGCGCTTCGCCCGTCTCGGGGAGCGCATCCCCTCGGCATCCGTCATGGAGTGGTTCGACGAGCACGGGGAGACCATGTCGAGCGAGCGGTGGAACGATCCGGCCCACCGCACGCTGCAGTACCTCGCGACCTCGACGCCCGAGGACGAAGAGCCGAACCGCGTGCTGCTGGTGGTGCACGGCACCGAGAGCGACGTCGACATCGTCCTTCCGCCCCTCGACGACGACGAGGGCGCGGGGTCGTACGTGCAGCTGTGGTCGAGCGCCGACGAGAGCCCGACCACCGACGCGGTGCGCCACGCCCCCGGCGACGCCGTGCCCGTCGCGGGTGCCTCGATGCTGCTGTTCCGCGTCGAGTAACCGGCGCGCCCTGTCAAGGCCGCGCGAAAGGTGACGGCGACGTCGGCGGCCCGCGGTAGGTTCGGACCGTGGCCACCACGACGACTCCTTCGCCCGAGCTGCCCTGGCGCAGCGCCGCTTCGATTCCCGTGCGTCCGGTCAAGCCGACGCCCACCTCGCGCAGCGTGGTCACCCCGCGCATCCCGATGGCGCTGCCTCATCCGAGCGTGCCGGGCGGACGGTTCCGCCCCTCCGCCTACCTCGGCGAGGCCGTGCCCTTCACCGTCACCGCTTTCCGCGAGGGCCACGACCGCATCGGCGTGCAGGTGCGCCTGTTCTCCCCCTCGGGCGACGAGTCGTTGCACCGTCTCAGCCCCCTGAACGACGGGTTCGACCGGTGGTCGACCCTCGTCGCTCCGCTCGAGCAGGGCGTGTGGCGCTTCCGCTTCGAGTCCTTCGCCGACGACTTCGCGACCTGGGAGCACGCGGCCGAGGTCAAGATCGCGGCGGGCGTCGACACGGCCCTCATGCGCGAGATGGGCGCTCAGCTCTTCGACCGCGCGCGCGGTGAGAAGAAGCGCCCCGGCAGCGACAAAGACGTGCTGTACGACGCGGCTCGCGCTCTGCGCGACCCCGAGGTGCACGACGACACCGCTCTGCAGATCGTGCGCGATCCCGCCATCGCCGCCCTCTTCGAGGCGCGGCCGATGATGGGTCTGGTCTCGGTCGGCAAAGACGCCGAACTGCTCGTCGAACGCGAGCGCGCCGGCGTCGGCGCCTGGTACGAGTTCTTCCCGCGGTCCGAGGGCGCGACCCGCGGCGACGACGGCTCGGTGATCAGCGGCACGTTCCGCACCGCCGTCGACCGACTCCCCGGTGTCGCCGACATGGGCTTCGACGTCCTCTACCTGCCGCCGATCCACCCGATCGGCGTGACCAACCGCAAGGGCCCCAACAACACCCTCGTCACCCAGCCCGGCGACCCCGGCTCGCCGTGGGCGATCGGTGCCGCCGCGGGCGGGCACGACACCGTGCACCCCGATCTGGGCACGCTCGACGACTTCCGCGCCTTCGTCGACGCCGCCCGCGCGGCGGGCATCGAGGTCGCCCTCGACCTGGCTCTGCAGGCCTCGCCCGACCACCCTTGGGTCGCCGAGCACCCCGAGTGGTTCACGACCCTCCCCGACGGATCGATCGCCTTCGCCGAGAACCCGCCGAAGAAGTACCAGGACATCTACCCGGTCAACTTCGACAACGACCCGGAGGGCATCCGCGCCGAGGTGCTGCGCATCGTGCGCCACTGGATCGCGCAGGGCGTCACCATCTTCCGCGTCGACAACCCGCACACGAAGCCCCTGCAGTTCTGGGAGTGGCTCATCGCCACCGTCAGCGCGGAGGAGCCCGACGCCGTCTTCCTCGCCGAGGCGTTCACCCGCCCCGCACCGCTGCAGGGGCTGGCGATGGCGGGCTTCCAGCAGAGCTACACGTACTTCGCGTGGCGCAACACCAAGGAGGAGCTCGAGGAGTTCCTGGGCGGCCTCGCGCGCGAGACCGACGACTTCCTGCGCCCCAACCTCTTCGTCAACACCCCCGACATCCTCACCGAGTACCTGCAGTTCGGCGGTCGACCGGCCTACAAGATCCGCGCCGCGATCGCCGCGACCGCGGCCCCCACCTACGGGGTCTACGCCGGGTACGAGCTGTTCGAGAACGTGGCCCGGCCGGGTTCGGAAGAGAACATCGACAACGAGAAGTACGAGTACAAGTTCCGCGACTGGGCGGGCGCCGAGGCCGCGGGCGACTCGCTCGCCCCGTACCTGCGCATGCTCAACGCCGCACGGCGCGACCACCCCGCGCTGCGACAGCTGCGCAACCTGCGGGTGCACTGGAGCGACGACGACGCGATCCTCGTCTACTCCAAGCACCTCGACGCCGCCCTCAGCCCCACGGGCGTCGCCGACACGGTGATCGTGGTCGCCAACGTCGACCCCCACTCGGCCCGCGAGACCACCGTCCACCTCGACACGACCGTGTTCGGCGTCGAGCCCGGCGCGTCGTACGACGTCGAAGACCTCGTGACCGGCCAGGTCTGGACCTGGGCCGATCACAACTTCGTCCGCCTCGACGCCTTCAGCGAGCCCGTGCACATCCTGCACGTCAAGGAGACCCGATGACCTCCCTCTCCCCCGAGATCCTCGACGCCGTCGCGCACGGCGCCCACCACGACCCGCACAGCGTGCTCGGCGTGCACGAGACCGCCGACGGCTGGGTCATCCGCTCGCGGCGTCCCCTCGCCGCGACGGTCGTCGCCGAACTCGCCGACGGGACCTCCGTCGCGCTCGAGCACGTGCGCGGCGGGATCTGGGAGGCCCCCGTGGCCACCCACCCGGGCGCCTACGTCGTGCGGGCGTCCTACGACGGCTCGGAGCACGCCTCCGACGACGGCTACCGGCACGCCCCGTCGATCGGCGAACTCGACCTCCACCTCATCTCCGAGGGGCGTCACGAGGAGCTGTGGCGCGTTCTCGGTGCGCACGTGCGCGAGCTCGACGGTTCGAGCGGCACCGCGTTCACGGTCTGGGCGCCCGATGCCCGCGCGCTGCGCGTGATCGGCGACTTCAACGGCTGGGACGGCACCGGCAGCGCGATGCGCTCGATGGGCGGCAGCGGTGTCTGGGAGCTCTTCATCCCCGGGATCGGCCTCGGCACACGCTACAAGTTCGAGATCCTCACGCGGGGCGGACAATGGATCGAGAAGGCCGATCCGATGGCGCGCCTGGCCGAGGTCCCCCCGGCCACCGCGTCGGTCGTGACCGACTCCGCCTACGCCTGGGCCGACGACGCGTGGATCAACGAGCGCTCCCGGACCGCGCCGATCGACCGGCCCATGTCGATCTACGAACTGCACCTCGGCTCGTGGAAGCAGGGCCTGTCGTATCGCGACGCCGCCGACGAGATCATCGACTACGTCGGCGCGCAGGGCTTCACGCACGTTGAATTCCTCCCGCTCGCGGAGCACCCCTTCGGCGGATCGTGGGGATACCAGGTGTCGGGCTACTACGCCCCCACGAGCCGCTTCGGATCCCCCGACGACCTGCGCTACCTCATCGACCGCCTGCACCAGGCCGGCATCGGCGTGATCATGGACTGGGTCCCGGGGCACTTCCCGAAGGACGACTTCGCCCTCGCCCGCTTCGACGGCGAGGCGCTGTACGAGCACCCCGATCCCCGTCGCGGCGAGCACAAGGACTGGGGGACGCTCATCTTCGACTACGGCCGCAACGAGGTGCGCAACTTCCTCGTCGCGAACGCGCTGTACTGGTTCGAGGAGTTCCACGTCGACGGTCTGCGCGTGGATGCCGTGGCATCCATGCTCTATCTCGACTACTCCCGCAACGACGGGGAGTGGGCCCCCAACCAGTTCGGCGGCCGGGAGAACCTCGAGGCGATCCGCTTCCTGCAGGAGGTCAACGCGACCTCGTACAAGCGCTACCCGGGCATCGCCCTGATCGCCGAGGAGTCCACGAGCTTCCCCGGTGTCACCGCCCCGACGAGCCACGCCGGTCTCGGCTTCGGGTTCAAGTGGAACATGGGCTGGATGAACGACTCGCTCCAGTACATCGGGCGCGATCCGATGTACCGCTCGCACCACGAGGGCGAGCTGTCGTTCTCGTTCGTGTACGCGTTCAGCGAGAACTTCATCCTCCCGATCAGCCACGACGAGGTTGTCCACGGCAAGGGCAGCCTCTTCGGCCGCATGCCCGGCGACCACTGGCAGAAGCTCGCGAACATGCGCGCGTTCTTGGCGTACATGTGGGGGCACCCCGGCAAGCAGTTGCTGTTCATGGGCCAGGAGTTCGGCCAGATGTCGGAGTGGTCGGAGTCGCGTTCGATCGACTGGTGGATGCTCGACCAGCCCTCGCACCGACAGCTGCACGACTTCGTCGGCGAATTGAACCGCGTGTACAAGGAGCAGGCGGCGCTCTGGTCGCGGGACCACGACGGCGCCGCGTTCTCGCGCCTGGGGGCTCCGGCGTGGAACCCGAACGTGCTCGCGTTCGCCCGCCGCGACCACCACGGCAACACCGTCGCCGTCGTGTGCAACTTCTCGGGCGTTCCGCTCACCGACTTCCCCCTCGACCTGCCGGAGTCCGGCATGTGGACCGAGGTGCTCAACAGCGACGCCGAGGCGTTCGGTGGCTCCGGTCAGGGCAACCTCGGCGCCGTGGCCACCGACGGCCGCGGCAGCGCCACGCTCACCCTCCCGCCGCTGGGCGTGCTCTGGCTGCACCACCGCGCGGGCGCCTGACCCGGTCACGCACAGGGCCCGTCCCTCCGGGGGCGGGCCTCGTGCGTTCGCCGGGCAGAACGCGAACGGCCCCGCTCCCCTCGAGGGGGCGGGGCCGTTCATCGTGGCTCAGAAGAGGAGGGATGCCAACCGCGCACGCGCGCGGATCACACGGGCGTCGTCGTCCCCCACGATGCCGAACAGCTCGAGAAGCCGCTCGCGCACCGGGGCGCGCTCGTCCGACGGGAGCGCCGCGAACAGGTCGAGCAGTCGACCGAACGCGTCGTCGACGTGACCGCCCACGACGTCGAGATCGGCGACGACGAACTGCGCGTCGACGCCCGTGGGCTCGGCCGCGGCCGCGGCCCGTGCCGCCTGGAGGTCGGCGCCCTGCACGCGGTCGAGCAGGCGCACCTGACCGAGGCCGGCGCGCGCGTCGGCGTCCCGCGGGTTCTCGGCGAGGGCCTTCTCGTACGCGGCGATGGCGCGGGCGTAGTCACCCTCCTCGATCGCCGCGAAGGCCTCGGCGTGCAGCGGCGGGAGCGGGGGCTCCTCCGCAGGCGCGTCCGCGGCGGCACCCTCGACGGGGACGGTTCCCGTCACCCCGTGCTGGGCGGCCAGCTGTAGGAGCTGGGCGAAGACGTCGCGCACCTGCTGCTCCGGCACCGCGCCGGTGAACAACGGCACCGGCTGGCCGGCGACGAGGGCGAGCACCATCGGGATGGACTGCGCGCGGAAGCCCTGCGCGAGCTGCGGGTTGGCGTCGACGTCGACCTTCGCGAGCACGAGGCGACCCGCCAGCTCGGTGACGACTTTCTCGAGCACCGGGCTGAGCTGCTTGCAGGGACCGCACCATTCGGCCCAGAGGTCGATCACGACGGGGACCGTGCGCGAGAGCTCGAGCACCTCGCCGAAAGTCGCGTCGGTGACGTCGAAGACGAGCGGCAGAGCGCCGGCCGGCGCCGCGCCGTCGGCGGGCGGGGCGGCGGGCGCCGCGGGGGCGGCCGGGCGGTTGCGCAGCGACGAGAGGTCGACGGCGCCGCGCATCACGGAACCGGGGGCGGGAGTGCTCACGGGGACACCTTCGCTTCGAGGAGACTGGAACGGTAGCCGAGCAGGCGGATCTTGTCGTCGGAACCCTGGCTGGGCACGTAGAAGAACACCTGGTCGGAGTAGGTCGTGGTGAAGCCCGTCGCGGACTGGTCGACCCCGGTGAGGGCCTTGACCGCGGGGTTGTTGTCGAGCTTGATGACCGCGTCGGCGTTGGTCGGCTTAGCGGTGTCGCTCTCGTAGACGTTCACCGCCACGATCGCTCCGGTGTCGAGCGTCGCGAGCGCGATCGGCGTCGCGGGACCCGCCGAGGCGGCGAAGCTGATCTCCGCGGTGCCGGCACCCGTCTGGTTGAGCTCGTCGGTGCGCTTGGTCTTGTTGTCCTGGATCGCCGACAGCAGCAGGTCGTTCCCGGTGTCGAAGAGGGGCGCAGACGCGCTGTTCTCGCCGTTGTTGATGATGTCGGCGTACGCGGCCGCCACCTTCTCAGGGGCGAGGGTGAGGAACGACGAGTCCGGCGGCACCTGCGTCGCGCCGACGTAGGGGGCGGCGAGTTCGGGCAGGTTGGTGGACGCCTCCAGGTTGCCCACGTAGGACGCCTTGTAGTCGTCCCAGGGCGTCTCCTGCGTCATCATCATGATCGTCGTGGTCGGGGTGGCGGCATCCGCCGACTCCACCACCGTCATGAGCGAGCGCGGCCACGAGCCGGTGGTCTGCGGCAGCGTGATCTGCACCGGCTCCGACGGGATCGCCGGGAGGGCGGGGCGATCGGGAAGGGCCGCGCGCAAGGTGTAGTTGGTCGCCCGCTCGGCCAGCGCGGGGCCCGACAGACGCTGGGCGGCGGCGTTCTGGTCGAGGGCTGCGTCGGCGGATGCGACCGTGCTCGACACGCGGGACACGATGCGCTTGGCCTGCGCCTCGGTGACCGCGGGAGGGAACTGCCCCTCCGGGACGACGACGGTCGGGGTGGGCGTCGGAGTCTCCGAGGCCGCGAACTGCGGCCAGGCGTCCGCCGAGCATCCCGCGAGCAGCGCCACCGACACGCCCAACGCGGGGACGGCGACGAGCGCACGACGACCGCGCGAACCCGAGGATCGGCGCGAGGGGCTTTCGCTCACCACGCCCTTGGCCGCGGCATCCGATTCGGCGATCGAGATGGGCTCGGTGACGGGGAGCGGCAGGCCCTTGCGGCGCGGGCGGCGCGAACGGCGCACGTGACGGATGCCGAGGAGGTAGAGCACGATGCCGGCGAGAAGCGCGATACCGCCGCCGACGATCAGCGGGCCCGCCCAGGGCGTGGAGTCGTCGATGGGCCACGTCACGCTCACGTTCGCGGGGGCGGGCGCGGTGCCGTCCGAGGCGACCAGAACGCTCATGTCGCTCGGGAGCTGCAGGGTGGTCGACAGGGAACCCGTCTGCTCGAACTCGTCGAGCCAGAGGTCGTTGTCGATCGGGCTGCGTCCGCCCGTGGTGGCGGCGGACGCGGGGGTCACCGTCGGCGCCTGGTCGGCGGTCTGCACCTCGCCCTCGCCGTTCACGGTCACCGCGGTGTAGTCCACATCGGCGAGCCACGCCTTCAGATCAGCGGTGCGGCCGTAGGAGAGGAAAACGGCCCCGTCGCCCTCGACGCGCAGGGTCTGCGCTCCCGGGACGCTCGTGAGCACCGAGCCGTCGATGAGGGTGTAGGCCGAGGCTCCCTCGGTCTGCACCGCCTTCGTGGTCTCGGACGGCCCCTGGAAGACCGTGCGCTGGGCGATGCCGGCACCGATCATGGCGGCGGCGATGACGAACGCCACCACGGCCCAGACGAATCTCACGCTTCACACCATCCCCACCGGCAGCTCGGGCGCCACCGAAGAATCGACGTTTCAGACTATCCGAGGGCGGCTGAAAGTTCGCGGCGAGGCTCGTGGCTCGCCGATGCGGGGCCCCGCGGTCACTATCCTGACGAGACGGGCACGCTCGCCCGGCTGAGGCGGGAGTCGTTCGGCATGAAGATCCACAATCCCTTCCGGGTCGCGCTGCTGGCGACGCTCGGCGTCGGCGTCGGCCTGCTGCTGATCGGCAGTGTGCAGAACCTGTCGACGATCCTTCTGTACGTCGGTACCGCGCTCTTCCTCTCCCTGGGCCTCGACCCGGTCGTCTCGTTCCTGGAGCGACGAGGACTGCCGCGCTGGGCGGCCGTCCTGGTGACGATCCTGGCGGTCCTCGGCATCTTCGCCGGGATCATCTTCATGGTCGTGCCCATCATCGTCAGCCAGATCGCGCAGCTGGTCGCACAGATCGAGCAGCTGCTGCAGCCGGGCCGCTGGAACGAGGTGGTCGCGCAGGTGCAGCAGTGGGCGTCCGACACCCTCCCCTGGCTCAAGATCGACGAGGTCTGGGCGGGCGTCCAGCACTGGTTCACGACCCTCGACGTCGGCTCCATCTCGACGGCGATCGGCAACTCCCTCCTCACCGGTGCCGGCGCGGTGGCGGCGGGCCTGGGCGGGGCGTTCATCGTGCTCATCCTGACGATCTACTTCACGGCATCCACCCCCTCGCTCAAGTCGGCGGTGTACCAGCTGGTCCCGGCGTCCAAGCGCGCGCGGTTCATCGAGCTCGCCGAGAAGATCACCGACTCCGTCGGGTACTACGTCATGGGGCAGGTCAGCCTCGGCGTGATCAACGGCGTGCTGAGCGCGATCTTCCTGACGATCATCAACGCGCCCTTCCCGGCCGTGCTCGCCGTGATCGCGTTCTTCTTCTCGCTCATCCCGCTCGTCGGCACCCTGACGGGGTCGACGATCATCGTGCTGACGTGCCTCATCCCGGGGCTCGGGACGCCGGGCTGGGCCATCGTCGCGGCCGCCATCTACTACCTCGTCTACATGCAGATCGAGGCGTACGTCATCTCTCCGCGCATCATGAACCGGGCGGTGTCGGTGCCGGGATCGGTCGTCGTCATCTCGGCGCTCGCGGGCGGGGCACTGCTCAACCTGCTCGGAGCCCTCATCGCGATCCCCGTCGCCGCGAGCATCCTCATCATCTACCGCGAGGTCATCATCCCGCGGCAGAACGAGCGCTGAGGTCAGTCGACGACGTCGCCGTCCCACTCGGTGGGCAGCGGCAGCGCGTCGGGGTTCACGGCGGCGACGATCTCGGTCAGCACGCGGCGGGTCTGCGTCTCGCCGACCCAGAGGTGCTTACCCCCCTCGACCGCGATGAGGGTGGCATCCGGGACCGACGAGAACCGCTCGCGCGCCTCGGCGGGTCGCAGGTAGTCGTCGAACTCGGGCACGAGCACGACCATGCGACGCTGATCCCCCGCCCACGCCGCGACCTCGTCGGCGCTCGCGCGATGCAGCGGCGGGGAGAGCAGGATGACGCCCTCGATGTCGTGGTCGCGTCCGTACTTCAACGCGAGTTCGGTGCCGAACGACCACCCCACCAGCCACGGGCGCGGAAGGCCGCGCTCCCGCACGAGGTCCATCGCCGCCGCGACGTCGAAGCACTCGTTCGCGCCCCCGTCGAAAGCGCCCTCGCTCGTCCCGCGCGGAGAGGTCGTCCCCCGGGTGTTGAACCGCAGCACCGCGAGATCGGCGAGGGCGGGAAGCCGCCCCGCGGCCTTGCGGAGGATGTGCGAGTCCATGAAACCGCCCGCCGTGGGCAGCGGATGCAGGGTCACCAGGGTCGCGACGGGCTCGCGCTCGAGCGGAAGGGCGAGCTCGCCCACGAGCGTCAGCTCGTCGACCGTGCGCAGCTCGACCTCTTCGCGGCGGGCGGGGAGCAGAACGGGTCCGCGAATCTCCATCAGGCGATCCTCCAACAGTGCGTGTGCCAGTGCCGGCGTGCGGCGAGGTCCGCCGCATCGCCGAGGACGCCGTCCGCGCGCCAGACGACGAGATGAGGGGTTCCGGCGGTGACGGTGCGCCCGCAGCCGGGGCACACGTAGTCCTTCACGGCCTGCGGCCCCGAGAGCGGCTGGACGGTCCATTCCGCGCCGCGTTTGACCTCGGTGCGCTTCCAGCCCGCGATCAGGCGATTGAGGGAATCGTCGCCGCGACCCGGATCGGGGCGGCGCTTACGCGAGCGGGGCATGGATGCCGCTCACCACCAGTGATTGCTCGTCCAGAAGGCGTACGCGCCCTCCCAGCTGCCGTAGCGCCCCGTGGCGTACCCGGTGGCCCACCGCAGGTTGTCGACGGGGTCGTACCCGTTGCCGGGGACCTTGCTGCACGGCAGCGCCTGGACGAGACCGCACGCGCCGGACGAACGGTTCGTGGCGTTGGGGTTCCATCCGCTCTCGCGGCTGACGATGTAGTCGACGTAGCCCATGTCGGACTCGGAGATCCCGGCGGCGGCCATCCACTCGGCCGGCGCGCCTCCGCCGGTGTAGAAGAGCGGGCCGCTGCTGCCGCCGCCGTCGCCGGCGGACGAGCCCGAATCGCGCGTGGCCGACGGCGTCGGCGTGGGCGTGGGCTTCGGCTTGACGTAGACGTTGTAGCTCGAGCGCTGCAGGTCGGGGGCCTGCTTCTCGCCCGTCGTCGACACGGCCTGCGTGTCGCCGAGGCCCTCGGCGTAGAGCGTGACCGTGTGCGGCTCCTCGGCCTGCGCGGGCAGCAGCGAGGCACCCATGGGGCCGACGTAGGCCGCGGCGAACAGCACGGCGGCGCAGGCGCCGAACACGCCGACCACCCCACGACGACGCGACCACCGCGGCGCCGCGCGACGAGGGAGTGCCGGGGGGATCACGTCGATGGCCCCGGCGCCTCGACGGGCGACGCGGGCGGACGATCGACGCGAGAGATCCGAACCAGAAGTCACAGTGCCGACGAGTCTACCGACGCCCCGGGGCGGGTGTCATCCCGAGGCCTCATCCGACGGCGAGCATGACTTCGACGACCGCGTCGAGCACGGCGTCGACCTGGGTCTCGCGGTAACCGCCGCGCTGGAGGCGGAAGGCCACGGCGCGCACCTGATCGGGAGTCACGGGGTCACCGGCGGCGAGATAGCGCGCGATCCGATCGGCGACGACGTCGACCTCGTCGACGCGATAGCCGTAGTGCAGAAAAGATACGCGCTCGAACCGTTGCCCCCGGGGCCGGCTCAGCCGGTCGAGGACGACCTGGGCGGTGTCGCGCGTCTCGGCCACCCACGCGCGCGCACCCAGGCGCGACAGCGCGTGCTCGCGCTCGCGTGCGGCGAACGCGTCTTCGACCCGCCCGAGGGCGGCGTCGACCGGAGCCACGGCGTAGCCGCCGCGGACCAGGGGGAACGACACCGCGCGCACCTCGGACGAGCGCAGGACGCCGTCGTCGTCGGCCTCGAAGGCCTCCCGCGCGCGGGCGAGGAACGCGTCGACGGCGCGCTTCTCGTACCCTTTCGCGCGCCCGGGCGCGTCGGGGAAGGGTGTCGCCGACACCCTGTCGTGGATCGGGGTCTCGGTCATGACACTCCCAACGGGGCGAGCAGGTAGAACATCACGAGAGCGGCCGTCGCCGACGGCAGGATCGAGTCGAGGCGGTCGAGCACTCCCCCGTGCCCGGGGAGCCACGAGCTCATGTCTTTGATGCCGAGGTCGCGCTTGACCATCGACTCGCCGAGGTCGCCGACCGTCGCAGTCGCGAGCACGACGGCTCCGAAGATCAGACCGGCCCACCACGGCACCTGCAGCATGAAGGCCGCGAGCAGCGCACCGGCGACGAGCGCCGCGACGCAGGCGCCGGCGAAGCCCTCCCACGTCTTCTTGGGGCTGATGCGCGGCGCCATCGGATGCCGCCCGCCGCGGCCGAAGGTCAGACCGGAGATGTAGGCGCCCGTGTCGGCCGCCACGGCGAGGATGAGGAAGGCCAGAACCCACCACTCCCCGCGAGGCTGCGCCAGCAGGATCATGGCGACGCTGGTGAGGAACGGGACGTACAACTGCACGAAGCCGGCGACGAGGACGTCGCCGACCACCTCGATGCGGGCGCGACCGTCGGCGGCGAACAGCTGCGCGACCAAGCGCCACACGATCACGACGCTGACGGCGACGAGAGCGGCGATCCAGTGCACCCAGGCTCCGAGGAAGAAGCCGCTGAGCAGCAGCACGAAGCCCATCGCCAGCTGGGGCACCACGTCGACGCGCCGACCGGCGACGCGCAGCGCTCGACTGAACTCGAGGACGCCCAGCACCATCGCCGCCGCGGCGAACAGCACGAACGCCCACTTGACGAAGATCAGGGAGGCGATCACGATCGCACCGATCGCCACCCCGATGAGCGTGGCGACGATGACGTCGCGACCGGTCCGCTGCTTCAGACGCTCGTTGGCCTGATCGAATTCCGCGCGCGCGTGGGCGATGTGCTGCTCGGCATCCGACCGCATCGCGCGCAATTGCGACTCGATCGCCGTCACCCCTTCGCCGGTGGCCGGGGAACGGCGCGCCGACCCGCCCCGACGGCCGTCGAGCGTGTCGACCGGCTCGGCATCGCCGGTTTCAGGGACGTCGGGCATGCGGGTCAGACCTCGAGGAGCTCTGCCTCTTTGCGCTTGAGCGCCTCGTCGATCAGGTCGACGTGCGTGCGCGTGACGGCGTCGAGCTCCTTCTCGGCGCGGACGAGTTCGTCCTCGCCAACGTCGCTCTTGAGGGCGTCGAGGTCGTCCTTCGCCTTGCGGCGGAGGTTGCGCACCTGCACCTTGGCGTCCTCGCCCTTGCCGCGCACGATCTTGACGTACTCCTTGCGGCGGTCCTGGGTGAGCTCGGGCATGGTGACGCGCACGATGGTGCCGTCGTTCGTGGGGTTGACCCCCAGGTTCGGCATGTCGCGGATGGCCTGTTCGATGGCCTTCAACGCGGACTTGTCGTAGGGGTTGATGACGAGCGTGCGTGCCTCGGGGTTGTTCAGCGAGGCGAGCTGGGCGAGAGGGGTGGGCGACCCGTAGTAGTCGACCAGGACCTTCTGGAACATCTGGGGGTTCGCGCGTCCGGTGCGGACGGTCGCGAAGTCCTCCTTGGCGGCCTCCACGGCGCGATCCATACGCGCTCCGGCATCGGCGAGGACATCGGCGATCACGGTGACTCCATTCGTTGGAACTGACTTCCCACTCTAGTCGCGCGCGGGCCCGGCTCCCCGGGCCCGCGCGGCGCGTCACGCGGTGACGAGCGTTCCCATCTCGTCGCCGAGCAGGGCACGGGTGACGTTGCCGGCCGGCTCCATACCGAACACGCGCATGTCGATGCCGTTGTCCATGCAGAGGCTGAACGCCGTCGAATCGACCACCTTGAGCCCCTTCTGCAGGGCGTCGTTGTAGGTGAGGTGGTCGAGCTTGGTGGCGCTGGGGTCCACGCGCGGGTCGGCGGTGTAGACGCCGTCGACGCCGTTCTTCGCGACGAGCACCTCGGTCGCGCCGATCTCCAGGGCCCGCTGGGCGGCGACGGTGTCGGTCGAGAAGTACGGCAGACCCGCGCCGGCGCCGAAGATCACGACGCGCCCCTTCTCGAGGTGCCGCACCGCACGACGCGGAATGTAAGGCTCGGCGACCTGGGTCATCGAGATCGCGGACTGCACGCGCGTGGCCGCGCCCGCCTGCTCGAGGAAGTCCTGGAGGGCGAGGGAGTTCATCACGGTGCCGAGCATGCCCATGTAGTCGGCACGCCCGCGGTCCATGCCCCGCTGGCTGAGTTCGGCGCCGCGGAAGAAATTGCCGCCGCCGACCACGATCGCGATCTCGACCCGGTCCACCGCCTCGGCGATCTCACGGGCGATCTGGCTGACCACGTCGGGGTTGACACCCAACTGGCCTCCGCCGAACGCCTCCCCCGACAGCTTGAGCAGAACCCGGCGGCGCTTGGTGGCTTCATCGATCACGTGTGGTGTCCTCTCGTCTTGAACAAACTATCTCCCCGCTGTGGCGGACCGATACGGCGGAACCGATCGGAGCGCGGGCAGGGAAAAGGCCCGGGATGCCGTGGCATCCCGGGCCTTTCACGACTGCTTACGCGCCGACCTTGAAGCGGGCGAAGTCGGTCAGGGTGAGACCGGCGTCGGACGCGACCTTGGCGACGGACAGCTTGTTGTCCTTCGCGTAGTCCTGGTCGAGCAGGGCGACCTGCTTGAAGAACGCGTTGACGCGGCCCTCGACGATCTTCGGCAGGGCGGCCTCGGGCTTGCCCTCGTTGCGCGAGATCTCGGTGACGATCTCGCGCTCCTTCTCGACGTCGGCCTCGGGCACGGCGTCGCGGGTGAGGTACGAGGGGTTCGCGAACGAGATGTGCTGCGCGATCGAGCGAGCGGTCTCGGCGTCGTCACCGGTGTAGGCGAGCACCACGCCGACCTGCGGGGGCAGGTCCTTGCTGGTCTTGTGAAGGTAGACCTCGAATTTGTCGCCCGAGATCGTGCGCACGCGGCGGAGTTCGACCTTCTCGCCGATGATCGCGGCCTCGTCGGAGATGAGCTGCTCGACGGTCTTGCCCTCGGCGTCGGCGGCCAGAGCGGCCTCGACCGAGTCGGCGCCGGCGGCGGCGGCCGCGTCGACGACCTTGTCGGCCAGAGCGATGAAGCGCTCGTTCTTGGCGACGAAGTCGGTCTCGCAGGCGAGCTCGAGCAGCGTGACCGAGCCGGCGTTCTCGCGAGCGACCACGAGGCCCTCGCTCGTCGAGCGGTCGGCACGCTTCGCGTTGCCCTTCGCGCCCTTGAGACGCAGGATCTCGACGGCCTTCTCGACGTCGCCGTCAGCCTCTTCGAGCGCCTTCTTGGTGTCGACCATGCCCGTGCCGAGCTGCTCGCGCAGCGCCTTGATGTCGGCGATCGTGAAGTTTGCCATGGTGTGGCGGTCTCCTTGTCGTTTGCGTTCTAGATGTGAGCCCAGCGGGGCCGTGTCATCCCCCGAGGAGGGGCGGTCACGACCCCACCGTGAAGAGGAGCCCGGCGGGATCGTGGCTCGCGTCGCGGAGCGGACGCGGTCACGACCCCGCCGGATCGTAGCCTGTGCGGGTGACCGGCCGTTCACCGAAGGGTGACGCGGCGGTCGCGCGGCTTACTTGCTGTCGGTGGCCTCGGCCTCGGCGGCGGGAGCCTCGGTCGCCTCGGCGGCGGGAGCCTCGTCGGTCGACTCGGCGGCCGGGGCCTCGGTCGACTCGGCGGGGGTCTCGAGCAGCTCGCGCTCCCACTCGGCGAGGGGCTCTGCGGCCTCTTCTTCACCGGCGGGCTGGTGACGCTGGATCAGGCCCTCGGCCGCGGCGTCGGCGATGATGCGCGTGAGCAGGCTCACCGAGCGGATCGCGTCGTCGTTGCCGGGGATCGGGTACTGGAACTCGTCGGGGTCGGCGTTGGTGTCGAGGATGCCGATGACGGGGATGCCGAGCTTCTTGGCCTCGTCGACCGCGAGGTGCTCGCGCTTGGCGTCGACGACCCAGATGGCCGAGGGGGTCTTCTGCAGGTTGCGGATACCGCCCAGCGACTTGTGCAGCTTGTCGAGCTCGCGCTTCTTGAGCAGCAGCTCCTTCTTGGTGAAGCCGCTCTCAGCCGGGTTCTCGTAGTCGAGCTCCTCGAGCTCCTTCATGCGGGCGAGGCGCTTCGACACCGTCTGGAAGTTGGTGAGGAGGCCACCGAGCCAGCGCTGGTTGACGTAGGGCTGGCCCACGCGGGTCGCCTGCTCGGCGAGGACTTCCTGCGCCTGCTTCTTGGTGCCGACGAAGAGGATGGTGCCGCCGTGCGCGACGGTCTCCTTGACGAACTCGTACGCCTTGTCGATGTAGCCGAGCGACTGCTGCAGGTCGATGATGTGGATGCCGCTGCGCTCGGTCAGGATGAAGCGCTTGACCTTCGGGTTCCACCGGCGGGTCTGGTGTCCGAAGTGAACGCCGCTGTCGAGCAGCTGGCGGATGGTGACGACGGCCATGGTCGTACTCCTGTTTCTGGGCGCTCATGCGCCGTGGTTGTGGTTGTTCGCGCCAGACGGACCGTCTGACGAGCCTGGTGCCCGGCGCACACCCGCCACCCGCCGGAGCGGAGGACCATGGGGTGTGGATGCCGCGCTGTGCGCCGATCGCAGATCGACACGGTGCGCTGTGGGCACGCGGAGTCATCCCGACGAGCGGGATGCACCACTCAGCATACAGGACGGGTCCTCCCCCTCGCGTGCGCGCCCCCGATCATCCCCCGCACCGCCGCGCGCGCCCGCGGGAAGGGAGCGGGGTGGCCAGACTCGCGACATGCGTCCGTCGCTCCCGCCTCGCCTCCGGCTGCTCGCATCCGCCCTCGTGCTCGTCGCGACCTTTCTTCTCGCCGTCGCTCCGACGGGCGCCGTGGCCGCCGACCCGGTGCCCGATCGCGGCTGGACGTGGCCGGTCGCCCCGGTGCGCATCGTCCGCCCCTACGAAGCGCCCGCCCACCCCTACGGCCCGGGGCACCGCGGCATCGACGTCGCCGGCACCGATGTCCTGGCGCCCGCCGACGGGGTCGTCGCTTTCCGGGGCGAGGTCGCGGGGCGCGGCGTCCTGACGATCGACCACGGCGATGGTCTCGTCAGTTCCTACGAGCCGGTGGACTCCGACCTCGCGGTGGCGGACCACGTGCGGACGGGCCAGCGGATCGCGGTCGTGAGCCGCGGTGGACACACGGCACCGGGGTCCGTGCACCTCGGCGTCCGACTCGAGGGCGAGTACATCAACCCGCTGCGCCTCCTGGGCGGGGTTCCGCGGGCGGTCCTCCTCCCCTGCTGCTGAACCGGGGGTCAGCCGACCGTGTTCCCGCGTCCCTCCACCGTCGAGGAGCCCACGCCTCCACCGGCCCGCACGACGTTGTCCTGGCCGCGCACGGCGACCGTGGCGATCGCTCCCGCCGCCTCCACGGTGGTGCGGTCCCCGCTCAGGTCGACGCTGCCGATCGCGCCCGCGGAGCCGACCGATCCGTCGTTCCCCTGAACGACGAGCGCGTCGATGCCCGCCGCGGTCACGCGCGCGCGGTCGCCGGAGATCCGGAGCGTCCCGATCGTGGCCCCGGAGGCGTCGACGGTGAGGGCCGAACCCGACACCGTCACCTCGCCGCACGTTCCGGTGAGGCGGACCGTCTGCTCCGCGCCGGAGATGCTCTGACTTCCCCCGTCGGCGCACGTGAGGGCACCCGCCTCGTCGCCCGGGGAGGACGGAGCCGCGGAAACGGTGACGATCGGAGCGGGAGTGGGCTGCGCGTCCGGTGCCGGCGATGTCGTCACGACGGAGGGAGAGGGGACGGATGCCGCAGACGGGGCGCTGGAGGCCCCGTAGCCGGGAGGGAGGCGCGTCTCCACGGGCTGCGGCTGCGCCGCGCAGGAAGTGACGACCAGGACGGCGAGGAGGGCACCGGCCCCGGCGAGGGCGAATCGACGGGTCGTCACCCCTTCACGGTACGGGGTGCCCCGGCGTGCACGCCAGCGTCACGCGCGGGGGTGGGCGAGACGGTAGGCCTCGCGCAACCGCTCCGCTGAGACGTGGGTGTAGATCTGCGTGGTGCCCAGGCTCGCGTGACCGAGGATCTCCTGGACGGCGCGGAGGTCCGCCCCGCCATCGAGCAGGTGCGTGGCGGCGGAGTGTCGGAGGGCGTGGGGACCCAGCGCCTCCGTGCCCAGTCGGGGTCCCACGGTCCGCGAGACCAGGGCGTGCACCGCGCGGGGATTGAGACGTGCCCCCTTCGCGCCGAGAAAGACGGCGCGCGCGGATCCTCGCGGCCGCGACGACGGGGACGCGCCTCCTCCCGGGGATGCAGCGCCGCCCCGACCACGGGAGGAGCCGATGCGCTCGGCGGCGCTCTCCGCGCGTTCGGGATCGGACTCCACCGCCCGGGCCCTCAGGGCGGGGCGGCCCCTCACCAAGTAGGCCTGAAGGGCGTGTTCGGCGGGGAGCCCGAACGGGACCACACGTTCTTTGTCGCCCTTTCCGAGCAGCCGCAGGGTCCGTCGCTGGTGGTCGATGTCGTCGACGTCGAGCCCGCAGATCTCCGACACGCGCGCACCGGAGGCGTAGATCAGTTCCAGCAGGGCGTGGTCGCGCAGCGCGAGGGGGTCGCCCTCCCGCGCCCGGGCGGCCGCCTCGGACAGGACGTCGGACAGGGCGTCCTCGGTCGCGACCGCCGGCAGCGTGCGGCCTCGCTTGGGCGAGACGAGCCGTGCGGACGGATCCGCGGTCACGAGGCCGGTCTCGCCCGCCCAGGCGAACAACCCGCGCACGGTCGATGCACGACGCGCCGCCGTGGCCTTCGACAACCCCGACTGCGCCGCGCGCCACTGCCACTCGCGCAGGCCCTCGACGTCGATGGCGGTGATCTCGGGGTCGTCGAGAGCCCGCACCAGGTCGTCGAGGTCGGAGCGGTAGGCGCGGACCGTGGCGGCGGACAGGCGCCGGACATCCGAGAGGTGGGTCAGGTAGGCCCGGACCGCTGCTGAGGTGCGCACCCGTCCACTGTGGCGTGCGATCGCCGGGGACTCCGGAGCACGCGCGGGGAGGCGGAGAGCCCGATCGCCCGTCGCGCTCTCGCGCCCTCCCCCGTCGTCAGCCCGGGCCCGAGCCCGTCGCGCTCTCGCGCCCTTCCCCGTCGTCAGCCCGGGCCCGAGCCCGGCCCGCGGCCCACGGAGCGCCACGCACCGCCGTCGTCGCGCACGGCGCGCCCCTCCAACTCGGCGAACCCGAGCAGCATCTCGGCCTGGCCTCGTGCCAAGCCGCTCCGTCGCGCCACGTCGTCGATCGAGCGCGCCGACCTCGGCGAGAGGGCGTCGAAGAGTCGCGTGGTGTCGTCGGTGGCGCCGCCGACGACCGTGGGCTGTGTCGGGGCGCCCGCACCGAGCATCTCGAGGACGTCGGCCGCCGAGGTCACGCATACGCCGTCGAACTCCCGCAGCACCCGATGACAGCCCGCCGACGCCGCGCTCGTGACGGGCCCCGGAACCGCACCGAGCCGCCGCCCGAGGCTCGCCGCGTGACCGGCGGTGTTGAGCGAGCCGCTGCGCCATCCCGCCTCGATGACGACGACCGCATCGGCGAGAGCCGCGATCAGCCTGTTCCGGGCCAGGAACCGCCACTTGGTGGGCGCCGATCCGCACGGCGTCTCGCTCCACACGGCGCCGGTCGCCGCGATGCGGTCCAGGAGTGCCTCGTGGCCCCGCGGATACGGTCGATCCACTCCCCCGGCGAGGAAGGCCACGGACCGACCTCCCGCGGAGAGAGCCCCCCGGTGACAGGCCCCGTCGATGCCGTAGGCCGCGCCCGAGACCACGACCACGCCGGCTGTCGCGAGATCCGCCGCGAGGTCGACGGCGACGCCTTCGCCGTACGCGGTCGCCGCCCGCGCGCCCACCAGGGCCACGGCGGGCGCGGCCGCCGGTGCCCCCGTTCCGCGCCGCCAGAGCGCGACCGGGGCGTGCGCATCGAGATCGTCGACCCGGACGGGCCAGTCGCCGTCGCCCGGCACGACGAGTCTCGCCCCGCACCGGCGGGCCGCATCGAGAGCCGACGCGACGGCCGAGGCCCGCATCCTCGGCAGCCATCGCTCCCGGGCGCGGTCGAGCGCGTCGCCCCGCGCCTCCGCCACCACGCGCAGCGCGGCCGCCGCACCGACCGCCGCGATCAGGACCCCGGCCTCGCTGTCGCCCGGTTCGACGAGGACGCTCCACACGGCGCGGGCGTAGGCCTCCACGGGATCGCCGGTCACCGCGGCATCCTCCCCCGGGCGCAGCCCGTCGATCGCGGCGCGGGCGAAGCCCTCCGACAGGTCGAGGGTCGTCATGCGGCGTTCGCCCCCCGTCGCAGGTAGAGCGCTCGACCGATGTCGGCTCGGTCGAGTCGGTCGTGCCCGGCGATGTCGGCGACGGTCCACGCGACGCGCAGCAGACGGTCGTAGCCCCGCAGCGTGAGGGCACCGCGCCGCAGGGCGGAGTCGAGGGGCGCGAGCACGTCGCCACCCGGGGCGGCCGGCCCGCGCAGCCACGTGCCCGGGACGTCCGCGTTGCGCCGCCACGGCGTCTCGTTCCAGCGTCGCGCCGCCCGCGCACGAGCTTCGGCGACCACCGCCCGGGCCTGCGTCGACGTCATCGCGAGCGCGGCGTCGTCTCGTCGCGCGGACGACACGCGCTGGAGCCGCAGGTCGATGTCGATGCGATCGAGAAGGGGCCCCGACAGTCGACGGGTGTAACGACGAATCGCCTGGGGCGCGCACTCGCACCTCCCGCCCGGCACGCCGTATTGACCGCACGGACACGGGTTGGTCGCGACCACGAGCTGGAACCGCGCCGGATACGTCGCGGTCACGCCCGACCGGTGGACCTGAATCACCCCGTTCTCGAGAGGCTGGCGCAGGGCGTCGAGCACGCTGGCCGGGAACTCGCCGCCTTCGTCGAGGAACAGCACCCCTTCGCTCGCCCGCGCGATGGCTCCGGGACGGATGATTCCCGAGCCGCCCCCGATGAGCGCGGCCGCCGTCGCGCCGTGGTGCGGGTTCTCGAACGGGGGTGTCCGCGAGAGCCGCGTCACCGACTCCCCCGCAAGAGAGCGCACCGAGGCCACCGACAGCGCCGCCTCGTCGTCGAGCGGGGGCAGGATGCCCGGCAACCGCCGCGCGAGCATCGTCTTGCCCGCCCCCGGCGGCCCGCTCATGAGGATGTGGTGTCCGCCGGCCGCCGCCACGACGAGGGCGTCGACGGCCTCCCGCTGGCCCACGACGTCGGCCAGGTCGAGCGCGGCGTCCGACGGCTCAGGGGCCTCGGGGAGGGCGACGGCCGTCAGGTCCGGAGCGTCGCTGCTCCCTCCGTGCCACCGGACGACGTCGGCGAGGCAGGTGGCGGCCCGCGCCTCGACGCCCTCGACCAGGGCCGCCTCGGCCGCGTTCGCCGCGGGGACGACCACCCGGCGGAGCCCTGCCGCACGGGCGGCGACGACGGCGGGCAGCACCCCCGCGACGGGACGCAGGCGGCCGTCGAGACCCAGTTCGCCGATGTGGACCGTCTGCGCGACGCTCGTGGCATCCATCCGCACCGACGTGGCGAGGGCGGCGACGGCGATCGCCACGTCGAACCCCGACCCGCGCTTGGGCAGGCTCGCGGGCGAGAGGTTCACGGTGATGCGTCGCTTGGGGAGATCGAGTCCGCGGTTCGCGCAGGCGTTGCGCACGCGCCGGCCCGCCTCGCCCAGGGCCTTGTCGGCGAGACCGATGATCGCGAACTCCGGCGTCTGCGACGAGACGTCGGCCTCCACTTCGACGAGATCGCCGCGCAGCCCCGTCAGGGCGACGGCCCACGTCCGCGCGACGGTCACAGGGCGTCCTCGAGATGTTCGAGACGCGCCGCGGCGGGGTCGTCGCCCACCAAGCCGATCACGTCGACCCGGAGTCGCCTGCCCCGCGCGTGCTCCGGATGCTGCGCGATCCAGGCCATCGACAGGCGCCACAGACGCTCCGCCTTGCGTCGGTCCACGGCCTCGAAGGGATGACCGTAGTCCTCGCTCCGCCGCGTCTTCACCTCGACCACGACGAGGCTGTCCGCGCGCTCCGCGACGATGTCGATCTCGCCCTGGGGGCATCGCCAGTTGCGCGCGAGGATGCGGTAGCCGTCGTCGATCAGATACGCGACGGCGCGGTCTTCTCCGGCTCTGCCGAGCTCATCTTTCGCTGCCATGCCCGAGAGCGTGGCATCCTGCTCATCCGCGCGCGGGGACGGATCCGCTCATCCGTGGACGAAACGACGAGGACGAGGGGTGGGGAGGAGTCGTCAGTTGTCGAGCGAGAGCTCGTCGGGCAGCTGGAAGTCGTGGCGCGAGAGCTCTTCGACGTTGACGTCCTTGAACGTCAGCACCCGCACCGACTTCACGAAGCGGTCGGCGCGATAGATGTCCCACACCCACACGTCGGTCATCGAGATCTCGAAGTAGAAGTCGTGCTCGGTGTCGCGGCGCACGACGTTCACATCGTTCGCGAGGTAGAACCGACGCTCGGTCTCGATCACGTAGGTGAATTGGCGCACGACATCGCGGTACTCGCGGTACAGGGCCAGTTCGAGTTCGCGGTCGTAGTCCTCGAAGACGTCGTCATCCATGGTCCTCCCATCCTAGGCGGGTGACGCGGAGCGGGCCGCACGGGCCCTCCCCCGGGCGCGTCCGCCGTGCGGGGAGGTCAGAACAGCGTCGGGGCCGCGGCGATCGCCCACGAGTGCCGGTGGTGCACGGTCATCCCGTGCTCCGTGATCGCCGAGCGATGATCGAGGCTCGCGTAGCCCTTGTTGCGCGCCCAGCCGTAGGCGGGCAGATCGTCGTGCAGTCCCGTCATCAGGGTGTCGCGCGCGACCTTCGCGATGACGGATGCCGCCGCCGCGCTCGCGCAGTCGCGGTCGGCCTTGACGATGGGCGTCACCGTCAGGTGCGGCTCGCCCGCCGGGGTGATGTAGTCGTGGTTGCCGTCCAGGATGACGAGGGCGTCCTCGGCGACGACGCCGTGCGCGCGGAGGTCGGCGATCGCCCGGACGGCGGCGAGACCCAGCGCCCGGATGATGCCGATCTCGTCGATCTCGACCGAACTGGCCCAGCCCACGGCACTGTGCTGCACGAAGGCCGCCGCCCGCGCGGCGAGTTCGGGGCGACGCGCCTCGGGCACGAGCTTCGAGTCGCGCAGCCCCACCGGGACCCGCTTGCGCGAGCGCGCCGCGTCGAGCACGACCGCCCCCACGGCGACGGGGCCGGCGAGGGCGCCGCGTCCGACCTCGTCGCAGGCGATGACGAGGGAGTGCTCCTTGAGCAGCCGCCGCTCGAGAGTCAGGGTGGGCTCGATCACGGCGCCCCCGGCGCGGGCACCCCCGCGAACACCTCGTGGTGGAAGTCGATGAGGCCGAAGCGGTCGAACGGCCAGGTGATGAGGAAGGCACGTCCGACGACGTTGTCCACGGGGACGAAGCCCTGCCCCGGCTGCGCCTGGTTGAAGCGCGAGTCGCGCGAGGAGTTGCGGTTGTCACCCAGGACCCACAGCGACCCCTCGGGCACGGTCACGTCGTACGGGACGGGTTCCGGGGCCGTCGCTCCCGGCGCGAGGCGCACGTAGCTCTCATCGAGGGGGACGCCGTTGACGGTCGTCTGCCCCAGGGCGTTGCAGCACACCACGTGGTCGCCGGCCGTGCCGATCACGCGCTTGATGAGGTGGTCGTCGCTGTCGGGCGCGGAGAGGCCGAACAGCGAGAGCACCCAATCGACCCCCTCGACGACGGGCGACCGCTGCGGGGTCGGCGTGTTGTCGAGCCATCCGCCCGGATCGCGGAAGACCACGACGTCGCCGCGGGAGTACTCCCCGAACCGCGGGGTGAGCTCGTCGACGAGGATGCGGTCCTTGATCATCAGCGTGTTCTCCATCGACGCCGACGGGATGTAGAACGAGCGCACGACGAAGGTCTTGACCAGGAACGACACCAGCAGCGCGATCACGACGATCACCAGCAGGTCGCGCAGGAACGCGCCCCAGCCCCGACGGCGGACGGTGGAACGGGATGCCGAGGAGGTGGCATCCGGGGTCGAGGCGGTCTGGTCGCTCATGTTTCCTTCACCGGGTCCCCGCACGCCGGAGAACCGCAGCAACAAGGGTCGCACACCCGGCCGCCGGCCCGTGACCACGTCGCCGCGAAAACGCCGAACGCCCCGTGGTGAAATCCACGGGGCGTTCGAAGAGAGTCGACTCAGCGGTCGCGCTTCTCCTTGATCTTGGCCTTCTTGCCGCGCAGGTTGCGCAGGTAGTACAGCTTGGCGCGACGCACGTCACCGCGCGTGACGACCTCGATGTGGTCGATCACGGGGCTGTGGACCGGGAAGGTGCGCTCGACGCCGACCTGGAAGCTGACCTTGCGGACGCAGAAGGTCTCGCGCACGCCGTCGCCCGAGCGGCCGATGACGACGCCCTGGAACACCTGGATACGCGAGCGGTTTCCTTCGGTGATGTTGACGTGCACCTTGACGGTGTCGCCGGGGCCGAAGGCGGGGATGTCGGAGCGCAGCGAAGCCGCGTCGACGGAGTCGAGGATCTGCATGATCGTCACTTCCTGCGACCGCCACAGGTCGATCGCACGATAAAAGGGGAAAAGGTGAGGCGTGCCCGGGGCCGCGGGATGCGGCGGACTCCCCTGAGGCAGAGCCGGTCAGGGCACAAAGGGTTATTGTGCCATGTCCGGGCGCGGCCACCAAAACGTCGCGTCCGACGCCGCCGCTCCACCGGGCTCAGTCCGGCCGACGCGTCTCCGACACCACGATCACGTCGCCCTCGACGCGGGGCTGGGGGCGCTCCGGGGCCGGCGGGATGTACGCGGTGCCGTCCGTGGCGTGCAGCACCGTCACCGCACCGCGCGCCTCGTTCCACACCTGCGCGAGCGACGACCAGAAGAGCACGAGAGCGCCGACGACCGACAGCACGAGCAGGGGGAAGAACACGCGCGAGTCGAAGAGCCCGAGTGCGATGATCACGACATGCCAGAGGCCGAGGCCGCCCAGATCGCGCCACGACACCGCCCGGCTCTCGCGGACGCTCGCCCGCGCACGGATGAGCAGCGTCAACAGGAGCTGCGACACGAACACCGCGGGGACGGCGACGAACAGCCAGAGCAGGGCCCAGCCGCTGCCGCCGGAGAACACGATCCAGCCCACGAACAGCCACAGCGGCAACACGAAGGCGGCCGGGAACAACCAGCGGAAGAACAGTCGACGCAGCACCATGAGCCGATGCTAGGCGGCGAGCATGTGCGGCGCCTTTGAGGATTCGATGGCGCGGGCCCGTCTGCATCCGCATTCGCATCCGCGTGCGCGTCGACATCGATCGGAGAGAATGGGAGTTCGACGAAAGGGAACCACCATGATCGAACTGCGTACGCCGGCCGAGATCGACGCGATGCGCCCCGCGGGCCGCTTCGTGGCGGAGGTTCTCGCCACGCTGCGCGACGAGACGAAGGTGGGCACGAACCTCCTGCACCTCGACCGTCGCGCGCACGACATGATCCGCGCGGCCGGGGCCGAGTCGTGCTACATCGACTACCACCCCTCCTTCGGGGCGAGCCCCTTCGGCAAGGTGCTGTGCACCTCGATCAACGACGCCGTCCTGCACGGACTCCCCCACGACTACGCGCTGCGCGACGGTGACCTCGTCTCGCTCGACTTCGCAGCCTCCGTCGACGGCTGGGTCGCCGATTCCGCCGTCTCCTTCGTCGTCGGAACGCCCCGCGACGAAGACCTGGCCCTCATCGACACCACCGAGCGCGCCCTCGCGGCCGCGATCGACGCCGCGACGGTCGGGCACAAGATCGGCGACATCTCGGCCGCCGTCGCCGCCATCGCGCGCGCGGAGGGGCTGAGCATCAACACCGACTTCGGCGGACACGGCGTGGGTCGCACCATGCACGGCGACCCGCACGTCGCCAACGACGGCAAGGCCGGACGCGGCTACCCGCTGCGCGCGGGCCTGGTGGTCGCCCTCGAGCCGTGGTTCCTGCAGACCACCGACGAGCTCGTCACCGACCCCGACGGCTGGACCCTCCGCAGCGCCGACGGCTCGCGCGGGGCGCACTCCGAGCACACGGTGGCGATCACCGCAGACGGCCCGATCGTCCTCACCGACCGTTCGTTCCTCGGCGTCGACTGACGCCGGGATCCGGATGCCGCGGCCTCGAGGTCGCGGCATCCGTCGTCTCCGGCCGCGCGGCGGCGACGCTCCGTCCGGGAACGCCCCGGATTCGCGGGCCCCGTGCCACCGGAGGGCCGGCCCCAGACCGCCGTACCGAGCGGACTCAGTCGGCGAGGAGGTCGGGGCGGCGTGCGCGCGTGCGCTCGAGCTGCTGCTCGCGTCGCCAGGACGCGACGGCGCCGTGGTTGCCGCTGAGCAGCACCGGCGGGACCTCGCGATCGCGCCAGACCGAGGGCTTGGTATACGAGGGGTACTCGAGCAGGCCGTCCTCGTGGGACTCCTCGACGAGGCTCTCGGGGTTGCCGACGACGCCCGGGACGAGGCGGCCGATCGCCTCGACCATCGCCATCACGGCGACCTCCCCGCCGTTGAGCACGTAGTCGCCGAGCGAGAGCAGGCGCACGTCGCCGTGCTCCGCGGCGTAGTCGAAGACGCGCTCGTCGATGCCCTCGTAGCGACCGCAGCCGAACACGAGATGCGGGGCCGCGGAGAGCTCGCGGGCGATCGACTGCGTGAAGCGCTCCCCCGCGGGCGAGGGGAAGACGATGACGGGCCGCGGGTCGGCGTCGCCGACGATCGCGTCGAGCGCCTCGCCCCAGGGCTCCGGCTTCATCACCATTCCGGCGCCGCCCCCGTAGGGCGTGTCGTCGACCGTGCGGTGGCGGTCATGCGTGAATTCGCGCAGGTCGTGCACGCGCACGTCGAGAAGGCCGGTCTGCCGGGCCTTTCCGAGCAGCGAGACCTCGAGCGCGTCGAAGATGGTCGGGAAGATCGACACGACGTCGATGCGCACGTCAGTCCTCGCGGTCGGCGGCGGCGTCAGTGGCCGCGTCGTCCTGCGGCGTCTCGACCTCGGTCGGGGCGGGTTCGTCGTCGGCCTCGGGCGGCAGCTCTTCGAACAGGCCCGCGGGCGGCGTCACGACGACGCGGCCCCCGGCGATGTCGACCTCGGGCACGATCGCGCTGACGAACGGCACGAGCACCTCGCGGTCGTCGCCCGTCGGGGTGACGATGAGCAGATCCTGCGCCGGGAAGTGGTCGACCCGCGTGACACGGCCGATGACCGCGCCTTCGCGCACGACGTCGAGGCCGACGAGCTGGTGGTCGTACCACGCGTCGTCTTCGGCGGGCGCGTCGTCGGTGTCCTGGTCGATCCAGAGGATCGCCTTCACGAGCTCTTCGGCGGCCGTGCGGTCGTCGACGCCCTCGAAGAACGCCACCGGGTGGGAGTTCATCCAGCGGAACTCGCGGACCGTCAGCTCGCGGCCGTGCCACGGCGAGGATTCCGGAACCTGCAGGGTGAAGGTGCTCCCGGGCGTGAAGCGCCCGTCGGGGTCGTCGGTGTAGAGCTCGAGCTTGAAGGCTCCCTTGAGCCCGTGCGCCTTGACGAGACGCCCGACGCGGAGCTGGGTCTTGGCGGGCTGAGCGCCCGCGGTGTCGCCGGTCGCCATCAGTCGTCGGCGACGTCGACGCGCACACGGCGGCCGTCGGCCAGAGCCGACACCACCGTGCGCAGTGCTTTGGCGGTGCGTCCGCCGCGCCCGATCACGCGGCCCCGGTCATCGGGGTGCACGCGAACCTCCAGCACGTCGCCGCGGGGCGAGGAGCTGGAACGGATGGTCACGGCATCCGGGTGATCGACGATCCCCTTGACGACGTGTTCGAGCGCGGCGGAAAGCACGGGGATTACTCGGCCGAGGTCTCGGCGGCGTCCTCAGCGGGCGCCTCGGCGGGAGCGTCGGCCTTCTTCTCGGCCTTCGGCTTGATGACCGACTTCTTCGACGAGTCGGCCTCGTAGGCGGCCTTCTCTTCGCGGACCTTGACGGTGGACTTCGCGTCCTTGTCGCCCTTGAACTTGCCCCAGTCGCCCGTGAGCTTGAGGATGGCGGCGACCTGCTCGGTGGGCTGGGCGCCGACCGACAGCCAGTACTGCGCGCGCTCCGAGTCGACCTCGATGAACGAGGGCTCCTCGGTCGGGTGGTACTTGCCGATCTCCTCGATGACGCGACCGTCGCGCTTGGTGCGCGAGTCGGCGACGACGATGCGGTAGTAGGGCGCGCGGATCTTTCCGAGGCGCTTGAGACGGATCTTGACAGCCACGATGACTCCAAATGATGAAAACGAACGAACCGAACGCCTGGAGAGTGGGGTGCACACCCGGCGGAAGCTCAAAAGGGTGGACCGATACTGGATAGAGGGTCGAGTAGCGGGTCCAGCCCTCTATTCTGCCAGACGCTCGGACCCCGCGGTGACAGGCGACACGCCGCGACACGGAGGGTAGCGGACGATCCGCGGGTCGGGACCCCGTGTCAGACTGACCGCATGAGGCTGCCGTTCGCTGCATCGACGCGTTCGTCCGTGGGTCTGGAGTGGGAGCTCATGCTCGCCGACCGCGAGACCGGCGACCTCGTCCCCCGCGCTCCCGAGATCCTCGACGAGCTCGAGGAGAAGTCGGCCCTCGAGCGGTTCACGGTCACCGGGGAACTTCTCACCAACACCGTCGAGGTGACCAGCGGGGTCGGTCACACCGTCGCCGAGGCGGTCGACGACATCGGCGACGCCATCTGCGCCCTCCGCGAAGAGACGGAGCCCCGCGGCGTCGAGCTGCTGTGCGCGGGCAGCCACCCGTTCGCGCAGTGGTTCGACCAGCAGGTCACCGACAAGACGCGGTACCACACCCTCATCGAGCGCACGCAGTGGTGGGGACGCAACATGATGATCTGGGGCATCCACGTGCACATCGGCGTCGACGACGTCGACAAGGTCATCCCGATCGTCAACGCCCTGACCGTCTTCCTCCCCCACCTGCAGGCGCTCTCGGCATCCAGCCCCTTCTGGGCCGGGGAGCGCACGGGCTACGCCTCCAACCGCGCGCTGGTCTTCCAGCAGCTGCCGACCGCGGGCCTCCCCTGGCAGCTGCAGACGTGGGACGACTTCGAGGGCTACCTCGACGACATGGTGCGCACGGGAGTCATGGCGGATGCCAGCGAGGTGCGCTGGGACATCCGTCCGGCGCCCAAGTGGGGCACGGTCGAGATCCGCGCGTGCGACGGTATGTCGACGCTGCCCGAACTCGCGGCGGTCGCCGCCCTGGCGCAGACCCTCGTGGAGCACTTCTCGCGCCTCCTCGACGAGGGACGCGAACTACCCGGCATCCCGCCCTGGTACGCGCGCGAGAACAAGTGGCGCGCCGCCCGCTACGGGTTGGACGCGCGGGTGATCGTCGACCGGGAGGGCACGCAGCGACCGGTCGTGGAGCACCTGCGCGAGACGATGGAGGAGCTCGCCGACGTCGCGCTCGAGCTCAAGTGCGCGCGCGAATTCGCGAGCCTCGAGACGATCCTCGCCACCGGCGGCAGTTCGGCGCGGCAGATCGCCGTCGCCGAGGCGGCCGACGGAGACCTCCGCGAGGTCGTCCACCACCTCATCCGCGAGTTCCGCGGCGGCCCGACACTGCGCGAGCACCTCGCCGCCCTGCGCGTCTAGAGGGAGACCTCCGCGCTCGCTCATAGGCGCGTCCTCCTAGGATCACGTCATGACCTCCGGACGCCGCGCATGGGCGATCTCGCTGCTGGCCCTGTGCACGGGAGCGGTGACGCTTCTCGCGGGCTGCGCGGCCGAACCGGTCGACGCCGCACCCGCGCCGTCGTTCGGCGCCGCCGAGCTGCCGACACCGCACCCGACCGCGACGATCACGGGTGCCGCGGCGTCGGCGCCCGCGCCCGTGCGCACCGTCGCCCTCGGCGATTCGCTCATGTCGGGCTTCGGCCTCGACCCCGCCGAGGCGTGGCCGGTGCTCCTGGCCGGTCGCGGCACGGTTTCGATGACCAACCTCGCGTGCCCCGGCATGGGTTTCGTCGTGCAGGGCGATTGCGGCACGACCTACGCCGGTTTCGTACCGGCGGTCGCCGCCCTTCAGCCGCAGCTGCTGATCGTCGAGTCCTCGAGCAACGACTTCTGGGAGGATGCCGACGAGATCCGCGCCGACACCTCCGACACCGTGACCGAGCTGCACGACGCGGCACCAGATGCGCGCATCGTGGGCCTCAGCACCATCTGGAACGACGAGGACGAGGTGCCGGACGACACCGCCGTCACCTCCGACGCCCTACGTGACGCCGTGGAGTCGGTGGGCGGAACGTTCCTCGACGTCGGACAGCCGCTGCGCGGCCACCCCGAATGGATGCAGGAGGACGACGTTCATCCCACCGCCCGTGGTCAGCGCGCGATCGAGCAGACCGTCATGTCGGCCCTGCAGGACGCCGACGTCCTGCCCTAGGACGCCGTCGGCGGTCAGCCGCGGCCGAGCATCTTCTGCAGCTCGGCGAGGTCGGCCTCGCTCGGCGCCTTCGCTCCGCCCAGGCCGAAGCCCGACCCGGTGGCGGGGGCGGATGCCGCGATGCCGGCGTTCTCGGCGGCGCGCTTGGCCGGGTTGCCGGAGCGCGACCCCTTCGCCTTCTGCTGCTTGCCGCGCTTGCTCGACGCGCCGGGCTTGCCGCCGACGGGACCCATGCCGGGGATGTTGGGCACCCCCCCGCGCGCGACGGTCTTCATCATCTTGGCGGCCTGGTCGAAGCGCTGCACGAGCTGGTTGACGTCGGTGACGGTCATGCCCGAACCGCGCGCGATGCGCAGGCGGCGCGAGCCGTTGAGGATTTTGGGGTTGCGACGCTCGGCCAGCGTCATCGAGCGGATGATGGCCTCGGTGCGGTCGATCTCGCGCTCGTCGAAGTCCTCGAGCTGCTGCTTCATGTTCCCCATGCCCGGGAGCATCCCGAGCATCTTCTTCATGGAGCCCATCTTCTTCATCTGCTGCATCTGCTCGAGGAAGTCCTCGAGCGTGAAGGTCTCCGTCGCGAGCTTCTCGGCGACCTTCATCGCCTCGGCTTCGTCGAAGGCCTGCTGCGCCTGCTCGATGAGGGTGAGGATGTCACCGAGGTCGAGGATGCGGGATGCCATGCGGTCGGGGTGGAACGGCTCGACGTCGTCGAGTCCCTCACCGGTCGACGCGAAGATGATGGGGCGACCGGTGACCGAGGCGACCGACAGCGCGGCGCCGCCGCGGGCGTCGCCGTCGAGCTTCGACAGCACGACACCGGTGAAGTCGACGCCGTCCTGGAACGCCTTCGCCGTGTTGACGGCATCCTGGCCGATCATGGCGTCGATGACGAAGAGCACCTCGTCGGGTTGGGTCGCCTTTCGGATGTCGGCGGCCTGCTTCATCAGCTCGGCGTCGACGCCGAGGCGACCGGCGGTGTCGATGATGACGATGTCGTGCTGCTGGCGCGTGGCGTACGCGACACCGTCGCGCGCGACCGTCACCGGGTCGCCGACGCCGTTGCCCGGCTCGGGCGCGTAGATCGCGGCCCCGGCGCGCTCGGCGACGACCTGGAGCTGGTTGACGGCGTTGGGGCGCTGCAGGTCGCACGCGACGAGGAGCGGGGTGTGGCCGTCCTTCTCGAGCATCTTCGCGAGCTTGCCGGCGAAGGTGGTCTTTCCCGAGCCCTGGAGGCCGGCGAGCATGATGACCGTCGGCGGGTTCTTGGCGAACTGCAGGCGGCGCTGCTGCCCGCCGAGGATGCCGATGAGCTCGTCGTTGACGATCTGCACGACCTGCTGCGCCGGGTTCAGCGCGCGGTTGACCTCGTCGCCGAGCGCGCGTTCGCGGACGGCGGCGGTGAACTCCTTGACGACGGGCAGGGCCACGTCGGCGTCGAGGAGGGCACGACGGATCTCGCGCACCGTCCCGTCGACGTCGGCGGGCGTGAGCTGGCCCTTCTTCCGGAGGTTGCGGAAGGTCTCTGTGAGCCGGTCGGAGAGGGTGCCGAAAGTCGCCATGATGAGTCGAGTTTACGCGGGCCGGGGCGCATTCGCCGCCCTCGCCGGGGACGGGCCTGGTGGCGCGACCTCAGGGTCTCCCGAATCGCGGATGCCGCGGCGCCGGCCCCCGTTCACGTCAGGGCGATCGCGGTTTCGAGCAGCTCGACGAGCGGGCGCCCCGATGCCGTGCGGTCCGCCCACGCCCAGACGGCGGCCAGGACGGCAGCCGAAAGCGCACCCCCGCGCACCTGAGCGGCGAGCTCCGGCATCCCGTCGTGCGCGAGCCGCGAGGCGATCTCGCGCTGCAGCCGGAACTGCCGCACGGCGCGGTCACGGTCGAGTTCGGCGGCGATGCCCATCGCGTCCGCGTGGGTGATCGCGAGGGCCAACGCGTCGGGGGCGAGGCCACGGCCGATCGCCGTCAGCGCCTCGGCAACCGGGAGCCCCTCGCGCAGCAGCGCGATCCCGGCATCCGCCTGCTGGTCGAAACCCGCCCAGAGCACGTCGCTCTTGGCGGAGAAGTAGTTGAAGAAGCTCGACCGGCTCACTCCGGCGCGTCGGGTGATGTCCGACACGCTGGTGGCGTCGTAGCCCTGCTCGAGGAACAGCTCGGTGGCGGCTTCCGACAGCACCTCGCGCGAGGAGGCGCGCGGGCGGCCGCTGCGAGGCTCGGAGGTCACGCCCTCAGCCTAGATCGCACGGCGCCATGTATTCTTGGACGCAATCCAACAAGGCGGGAGCTGTCGATGATCGACATCCAGCACGCGGGCCTCGCCCCGCACTACGTGCCCTACCTCGACGGCTGGGCCCACCAGCGCCGCGTGCACGCCGACGTCGTGGCGCGCGAGCGCGGCGACACCCTGCTTCTGCTGGAGCACGAGGCCGTCTACACGGCCGGCAAACGCACCGAGGCGCACGAGCGGCCCGATGACGGCACACCCGTGATCGACGTCGATCGCGGCGGCAAGATCACCTGGCACGGTCCGGGACAGCTGGTCGGTTATCCGATCGTGCGCCTTCCCGAGCCCATCGACGTGGTGGCCCACGTCCGGCGCCTGGAGGGACTGCTCATCGACGCCCTGTCGGCGCACGGCGTCGACGGCTTCCGCGTCGAGGGCCGCAGCGGAGTCTGGGTCCGACGCCCCCTCGGTGTCGACAAGGTCGCGGCGATCGGAGTCCGCGTCGAAAAAGGAGTGACCATGCACGGCTTCGCCGTCAACTGCGACAACACCCTCGCGGGATTCCGCCACATCGTGCCGTGCGGCATCTCGGATGCCGGGGTGACCACCGTCAGCGAGATCGTCGGCGCCGACGTCACCCCCCGCGACATCGTCGGGTCGATCGAGCGCGTGTTCCGCGCCGAGTACGCGGCGGTCGCCGCGTGAGCGCATGCGGCACGGGCCCCGCGGCATCCACCGCCCCCAACGGGCGCAAGCTGCTGCGCCTCGAGGTGCGCAATGCCGAGACCCCCATCGAACGCAAGCCCGAGTGGATCAAGACGAAGGCGCGCATGGGGCCGGAGTACACCGCCCTGCAGAACCTGGTGAAGACCGAGGAGCTGCACACGGTCTGCCAGGAGGCCGGCTGCCCGAACATCTTCGAGTGCTGGGAGGACCGAGAGGCGACCTTCCTCATCGGCGGGTCGCAGTGCACGCGCCGATGCGACTTCTGCCAGATCGACACCGGCAAGCCCGCCGACTACGACCGCGACGAGCCCCGGCGCGTCGCGGAGAGCGTCACCCGGATGCAGCTGCGCTACGCCACGGTCACGGGTGTCGCGCGCGACGACCTGCCCGACGAGGGAGCGTGGCTTCACGCCGAGACCGTGCGGCGCATCCACGCCGAGAACCCCGGCACCGGCGTGGAGATCCTCGCCACCGACTTCTCCGGCAACCCCGCGCACCTCGACGAGGTCTTCTCGTCGCGCCCCGAGGTCTTCGCCCACAACGTCGAGACGGTACCGCGCATCTTCAAGCGCATCCGCCCGGCGTTCCGCTACGAGCGCTCGCTCGGCGTGCTGAGCGCGGCCCGCGACGCCGGCCTCATCACGAAGTCGAACCTCATCCTCGGGATGGGAGAGGAGCCCGAGGAGGTCGTGCAGGCGCTGCGCGATCTGCACGACGCGGGCACCGACATCATCACGATCACGCAGTACCTGCGGCCCACCCCGCGGCACCTCCCCGTGCAGCGCTGGGTCAAGCCCGCCGAGTTCGTCGAGTTCAAAGAAGAGGCGGAGCGCATCGGCTTCCTCGGGGTGCTCGCGGGTCCGCTGGTGCGCTCGTCGTACCGCGCGGGTCGCCTGTGGGCGCAGTCGATGATGTCGAAGGGCCGCGAGATCCCGCCGCACCTGGCGCACCTCGCGAAGGACATCGCCGCCGCCGCCGCCGGTTTCGCGCAGGCGGTCTGACCGGGCGAGGCGCAGAGTAGACCCGTCCGCCCCCGCGGTGGAAGGGCACCGTCGCGTCACCTCCGAGGTCTACCGTGTCGCCGGGCCAACCGACCCGCGACCCGGCACCACCTCGCGAACGGAGCTGCGGTGGAACTCACCGTCCTCGTCCCTGTCCTCCTCGTCGTCGCACTCTCGATCTTCTTCGACTTCACGAACGGCTTCCACGACACCGCGAACGCCATGGCGACGTCGGTCGCGACCGGAGCGCTGAAGCCGAAGGTCGCGGTGCTCATCTCCGCGATCCTCAACCTCGTCGGCGCGTTCCTGTCGACGGCTGTCGCCAAGACCGTGTCCGAGGGGATCCTCGCTCAGGACGACCGGGGACTGCCCTCGATCACCGTGCCGATGATCTTCGCCGGTCTCATGGGCGCCGTCGTCTGGAACCTCCTCACGTGGTGGCTCGGACTGCCCTCGAGCTCGACGCACGCGCTCTTCGGCGGACTGATCGGAGCCGCCGTCATCGGGGTGGGCGTGCAGGCGGTCGAATGGGGCGGCGTGCTGTCGAAGATCGTCCTGCCCGCGCTGCTGTCCCCGTTCATCGCCGGACTCATCGCCCTGGCCGCGACCTTCGTCGTCTACCGGGTGACGAAGATGGCCACCGTGGCCGGCTCCTCCACCGCGTTCCGGCACGGGCAGACCGTGTCGGCGTCGCTGGTGTCCCTCGCGCACGGCACCAACGACGCGCAGAAGACGATGGGCGTCATCACCTTGACCCTGATCGTCGCCGGTTTCCAAGAGGCCGGCACGGGCCCGCAGCTGTGGGTCATCCTCTCGGCCGGACTCGCGATCGCCCTGGGCACCTACCTCGGCGGATGGCGGATCATGCGGACGGTGGGCAAGCGCATCACCGACGTGAAACCGCCGCAGGGCTTCGCCGCCGAGACGAGCGCCGCCTCGACGATCCTCATCTCGTCGACGTTGGGCTTCCCCCTCTCGACCACCCAGGTCACCTCGGGCGCCGTCATCGGCTCGGGTCTCGGCAAGCGTCTCGCCTCGGTGCACTGGAACGTCGTGACGCGGATCGCGTTCGGGTGGGTGGTCACCCTCCCCGCCGCGGCCATCGCGGGCGGGCTCGCGGCCTGGGCCGCGAGCGGCGGGCTCGTCGGGCTGGTGATCGTCCTCGTCCTCGGACTCGCCGTGTGCGTCGGCCTGTTCGTCCTCGCGCGGCGCAAGCCCGTCTCCGCCGACACCGTCAACGACGATTCCCTGGATGCCGACCACGTCGGTCGCCCCGGCGCCCGTCAGCCCGAAGGAGAACGCGCATGATGCCCCTCGTCCGCACCGCCGCCGCCGGCTCCTGGCTCGACACCGAGGGGGGCTCGATCGCGCTCGTCTTCGTCGTCGGACTGTCGGCGACCCTGATCATCGTGGGTCTGTACGCTCTCGGCATCCGTCTCCTCGCCGTCGGTGCGCCCGATGTGCGGGTTCCGCCCGGCGAGGACCCCGAGGGCCCCCGGGCCGTGGTGGAGCACCGCGAGCACCCTCGTCCCCTCGCCGCGACGCTCGCCGGAGGAGTGTGCTTAGCGGGGGTCGCCGCGGCGGTCGTGTACGGGATCTACTTGGTGATCCCGGTGTTCCACGGGGCCTGAGAGGCCTCAGACCGGCCAGACGTAGGGCAGGTCGTCCGGGACCGCGCCGAACCGCGCGGCGTAGAACTCCGGATCCTTGCGCACGAGGTTGGAGCGGTGCGCGAGGTGGAACGCCTCGTCGCCGATCCACGGCGGAAGATCGAGGTCTTCCTGCGCGAGGCCGTCGACCTCGGGAGCGAACGCCAGGATCTTCTCGCGCAGCGTGTCAGCATGGCCCTGCGCGATCCACTCGTCGGTGATCACGAGACCGTACGAGACGAGCGCGGGCAGGTGACCGTCCCACATCTTCGCCGCGGGGTGGTGCCGCCACCCGTGGTCGGGGACGGTCAGGGCCCTGAGCAGTTGGAACGTCTCCACCCGCTGCTTGCCCAGGCGCTTGGCATCCAATGCCTGCGCCGACGCGACGAACGACGGGTACGGCAGGAAGGTCTGCACGACTCAGTCGGCGCTGGTGACCGACTGCACCCGCCCGTCCGAGGCGAGGTTGACCAGCAGCACGTCGTCGGTCGCATCGGGGTCGAGCGCGTACTCGAGCACCGCGAACGGGTCGGCGCCCCCGTGCTCGTCGGCGAGGATGGTCATGCTCATCAGCTGCAGCGCCTTGATGACGTCGATGTGGGTGTCGCCCGAGGCGTCGACGAGCAGGTCGTCGAGCTCTTCGCCCAGGGTCGCCTGCTGCTGCAGGATGTACTCGGTCACCTCGCTCGTGCGCGAGTCGAGCTCGTTGACCATCGCGTTGCGCGCGGCCAGGTCGATCGCCTCGAGCGAGGAGATGAGGGATGCCGCCACGTCGAGCGCCTCGACCGAGACGTCGTCCTGGTCGGGTGCGGTCAGGTCGACGGTGACGCTCTGGTCGCCGAACTCGACGTTCTCGCTCCAGAAGATCGACCCGTCGGGGCCCGACTCGAGGAGTCCGAAGAAATCGTGCTCGATCGCCATGAGTCCCATGTAAGCATCACCCGCGGCCTTCGGGAAGCAGACCCGCCACGGGCCCGCGGTGCGCTATGCGCTCAGTCGACCAGCGACGCGGCGAAGACGTGCGGGGTGAATCCGGTGAGATCGCCGATGCCCTCGCCCTGCCCCAGCAGCTTCACCGGGATGCCGGTGCGCTCCTGCACCGCCAGCACGAAGCCGCCCTTGGCCGAGCCGTCGAGCTTGGTCAGCACGAGGCCGGTGACCCCCGCACTGTCGAGGAAGGCCTGCGCCTGCATCAACCCGTTCTGGCCGGTCGTGGCGTCGAGGACGAGCAGCACCTCGCTGATCGGCGCCTGCTTCTCGACCACGCGCTTGATCTTGCCGAGCTCGTCCATCAGGCCGCCCTTGGTGTGCAGGCGGCCGGCGGTGTCGATCAGCACGATCTCCGTCGCGGTCTCCTTGGCGTGCGCGACGGTCTGGAACGCGACGGATGCCGGGTCCTGGCCCTCGTGCTGCGGACGGACGATCGTGGCTCCCCCGCGTTCGGCCCAGGTCGCCAGCTGGTCGACCGCGGCGGCGCGGAAGGTGTCGGCGGCGCCCACGACGACGGACCGGCCGTAGCGCTGCAGGAACTTCGCGAACTTGCCGATCGTCGTGGTCTTTCCGACGCCGTTCACGCCCACGACGAGGACGACGGCGGGACGCTCGGTGAGGCGCAGGGTCGTGTCGAACTTCGCGAAGTGCTCCTCGAGCGTCTCGCGCAGCATGCGCTGGAGGTCGCGCGGGTCGGTGGTGCGGTAGCGCTCGACCTTCTCGCGCAGCTCGTCGATCAGACGCTCGGTGACGTCGGGGCCGAAGTCGGCCGTGAGCAGCGCGGTCTCGAGGTCGTCCCAGGTCGTCTCGTCGATGGTGGGTTTGACGAACAACCCGCGCAGCGCGCGGCCCAGCGACCAGGAGTTCTCAGCCATTGCTTCAGCTTACGGGGGCGGCCTCGCCCCGGGCGGCGGCGCGGTCGCCGACCCGCTGCCCGACGACGGCCGACACGCCGTCCTGCCGCATCGAGACGCCGTAGAGGGCGTCGGCGATCTCCATCGTGCGCTTCTGGTGCGTGATCACGATGAGCTGGCTGCTCGCGCGGAGTTTCTCGAAGACGCCGAGCAGGCGGCCGAGGTTCGCGTCGTCGAGCGCCGCCTCGACCTCGTCGAGGATGTAGAACGGGCTCGGTCGCGCCGTGAAGATCGATGTGAGGAACGCCACCGCGGCCAGCGACCGCTCTCCGCCCGAGAGCAGCGAGAGGCGCTCGATCTTCTTGCCGACGGGTCGCACGGCGACCTCGATCCCCGTCGTCAGCGGAGAGTCCGGTTCGGTGAGCGAGATGCTGCCCGACCCGCCCGGGAAGAGGATCGGGAAGATCTCGGTGAAGGCCGCGCGGGTGTCCTCGAAGGCGGCGACGAAGATCGTCTGCATCCTCTCGTCGAGGTCGGCGATGATCGTCTGCAGGTCGGCGCGGGTCTGCTGGAGGTCGGAGAGCTGTTCCGTCAAGAAGGCGTGGCGCTGCTCGAGGGCGGCGAACTCCTCGAGGGCGAGCGGGTTCACCCGGCCGAGCCGGCCGAGTTTGCGCTCCGCCTCCTGCAGGCGGCGCTTCTGCCCGGGGCGGTCGAAGGCGACCGGATCCGCGCCATCTTCTCGCGGAACGAGCTGGTCGGGGCCGTATTCCGAAACGAGAATGTCTTCGTCGAGCGCGAGCTCGGAGCGTACGCGGTCCAGCAGGCTCGTGACGTGCAGCTTCTTCTCGTGCATCTGCAGCTCGAGCCCGTGGACGCTCTCCGTGAGCCGCGCGAGCCGCTCGCGCACGGCGGCTTCCTCGCTCCGGGCGCGTGTGAGCTCCTCGGTCACGGCGGCGCGCGCGGTCTCGGCGGCCGCGAGCTCGACGCGCGCCTGACTGACGGAACGGTCCACGGAGTCGAGCAGGGCCGGCAGCGCTCCGGCGACCTCCGCGGCGATCTCGCGTTGCGCGCGGCGGATGACGGCGCGACGCGCCGCCTCCTCGGCGGCCGCGCGTTCGCGCTCGCGCTGCTGCTCGAGCTGCACGATGCGCGCCTCACCGGCGCGGACCCGCTCCTTGAGCGTTTCGATGTCCAGGCGCGCGCGCATCTCGGTCTCGCGCGCGGCCTCGACCTCCGCGGCGAGCGGCTCCCGCGCCGAGGCGTCGAGCAGGGGTCGGGGCGCCTCCAGCGCGCGGGTCAGTGCCTCGTCGGCCCGCCGCGCGGCGGCCTCCGCCTCGGTCACGGCCGTCTCCGCCTGGGCGACACCGGCCGCGAGGCGCTCGCACTCCGCAACCGCAGCCTCGTGGCGGACGGTCACCCGGTTGACCTTCTCGGCGTGGCTCGCCAGGGCGGCGTCGTGAGCGCGGAGGGTCGACAGGGTCTCTTTGGTGCGTTGACGCGCATCCGACAGCGTGCGCTGCGCGTCGCCGAGGGCTTCCCGCAGCGAGTCGGCGACCACGATGATCTCGGCCAGCCGCTCGGCGGCGGCGTCGCGTTCGGCGGCGAGTTCGAGTCGCGACCGCCCCGAGTCGGATCCGGCGCGCAGCGTGTGGGCGGTGAGCATCTCGCCGGCGCGCGTGACCACGGTGACGTCCGCGGCGAGGCGGTCGCGCAGCGCGGCGGCGGCGTCGAGATCGTCGACGATGACGGTCCGACTCAGGATGCCGACCACCCCGGGCGACGCGGTGACCACCTCGACCGCGGGGGTCGCGTCCAGCTCCGGCGGGTGCGTGTCCGACGAGACGCCCGCGATCGCGATCTCGACGCGTCCGAGGTCGGAGGTCGCGGCCGTGCGCGCGGCGGCGATCGCGTCGTCGGGGGCGTCGACGAGCAGCCCCTCCGCGAGGGAGCCGAGGGCCGCAGCAATCGCGGTCTCGTATCCCGCGGTCACCTTGACGTCGTCGGCGACGAGGCCGCGCACGCCCGGGGCACCCGCGGCGACGAGGTCGGCGGCGGCGTTGCGCACATCGAGGGCACGGCCGAGGGCCGTGGTCTGGGCCGACAGCGCGTCGCGCTCGCGTTCGGCGGCGTGCAAGCGCTCGCGAAGTCCTGCCACCGAGGTCTCCACCTCGTTCGCGTCACGCTGCGCCCGCTCGTACGCCGCCGCGTGCTCGGCCGTCGACGCCTCGGGGACCACGTCGGGGTCGAGCTCGGCCCGAGCCCGCTCCGCCTCCGCGCGCCGGACGAGCGCGGCGTCCAGTGCGCGCTGCTGCCGGTCGAGACCGCCCTGCACGGCCGCGAGGGCCGAGTTCGCCGCCGCGGCCGTGCCGCGCAGCGACTGGATCTTGAGGTCATGCTCCGACACGAGGGCGCTCTGGGCGGCGATGTCGACGTCGAGGGCGTCGAGGTCGGCCCGGGCGCGCGCGACGGCACGACCCGCGTCGGCGGCGGCATCCTGCGCGTCGCCGAGACCGGCCGCGATGTCCTCGATCTCGGCGCGCACGTCGTCGATGGTGCGCTGCGAGACGGTCGGAGCGAAGCCGGAACCCACTCCGTCGTCGTCGTCGGCGAGAAGGGTGAGGCGTTGCCCGGCGAGCGTGTAGAGCCCGCGGAGGCGTTCCTGCACCTGCTCGAGGGCGAAGGCGACGCTGCGCGCGCGGTCGACCGCCTCGGAGCGCTGGTCGTTCTCGAGGCGCTCGACCCGCTGACGCAGACCGTCGGACTGCTCCTGCAGCCCCAGTCGCTCGGTGTGACGCTCGCTCTCCGCGCGCGCCGCGTCGGCCAGCTGCGTCCGCAGCCGCACGAGGTCGTCGGCGTAGAGACGCGCCTTCGCGTCGCGCACCACGGCCGCGATCGTCGCCGCCTCGCGCGCGATCTCGGCCTGTTTGCCGAGGGGCTTGAGTTGGCGGCGCAACTCTCCCGCCAGATCGCTCAGGCGCGTGAGGTTCGTCTCCATCGCCTCGAGCTTGCGCGCGGTCTTCTCTTTGCGCCGACGGTGCTTGAGGATGCCGGCGGCCTCCTCGATGAAGCCGCGTCGGTCTTCTGCGGTCGCCTGCAGGACGGTGTCGAGACGCCCCTGGCCGATGATGACGTGCATCTCGCGGCCCAGGCCGGAGTCGCTGAGCAGCTCCTGCACGTCGAGCAGGCGGCAGGTCTGGCCGTTGATCGCGTACTCGCTCGCGCCGGTGCGGAACAGCGTGCGGCTGATCGTGACCTCGCTGTAGTCGATCGGCAGAGCGCCGTCGGCGTTGTCGATCGTCAGCTGCACCTCGGCGCGGCCGAGGGGGCCGCGCGTCGAGGTGCCGGCGAAGATGACGTCCTCCATCTTTCCGCCGCGGAGGGTTTTCGCGCCCTGCTCCCCCATCACCCAGGCGAGCGCGTCGACGACGTTGGATTTGCCCGAGCCGTTGGGGCCCACGATGCAGGTGACGCCGGGTTCGAGCGCGAAGGTCGTCGCCTGCGCGAACGACTTGAAGCCCTTGAGCGTGACGCTCTTGAGATGCACGTCACCCTCCCTCGATCGGCCCGGCGCTCCACGCTATCCGAACAGCCCCGGAATTCCGCGGAACCGGGCCGATCCGACCGCGCAGACGCGCCCGACAGACCGTCATTTCTGGAAGACAGCTTGACATTCGCTGAATACGTTCGCTAGCGTCGGGGGTCGCAACCGACGTCGAAAGGAGGTTCCTTCCATGATTCGCAACACGACCGGCTTCACCGCCCACGGCTTCGCCGCCGTCCCCGTGCTCTCCGCACCCGTCTCCGAAGTGACCTCCGCCGTCGGCATGCCCTCCCGTCTCGGGTAATCCCGTCGCGTCGAGACGCCCTCCGTCTCCGCTTCCCGCGAGCCCTCTGCTCGCCCGGACCGTTCACGGTCCCGCCACGCGCCCGTCCGGCGCGTCGCTTCCTCGTCTTCTTCTCACGGAGCCTCCGCATGAACGCGTTGTTCGCGCGCGCGCCGCAGCACACTTCGGCCGCGCCCACCACCACCACCACCACACCGACACCGACCTCGGTCACCTTCGACACGACCGCCTACCGCCCGCTGGGTTTGTTCGACCGGCTGTCCCTGCGTCTCGGCCTCTGGCTGCTGACCCGGCACGCCGATCGCGCTCGCGCCCTCGACCACCAGGCGGTCAGCGCGTATCGCGCGCAGAAGATCCAGGCCGAGCGCGACAAGCGCGAGCGGGCCTGGCAGAGCGCCGCGGCCTTCAGCCGCCCGCCGTTCTGAGAGGTGGGGTCGAACGTCCGCGACGTCGGCCCCACCGCCATCCCCTCCGACACGAAAGCATTCTCATGACCTCCCTCCCCGCCGGCCTCGAGCTGCGCCCCCTCCACATCCCCTCTTCGCTCGACGCGCCCGATGCCGCGGACTTCCGCGAGATGGTGCGTCTGCGCAACCTCATCTACGCCGAGATCTCGGGCCACGAAGACTCCTCGATGCCGGCCGACGAACTGCTCCCGCTGTACCAACCGAAACCCGAAATGAAGCGGTTCTCGTGGATCGTCGTGTTCCACGGCGACGTCGTGGGGCGCGTCGGCCTCGACCTCCCCCAGGAGGACGGGGCGCGCACCGGCTTCTGGCTCATCGAATTGCGACGCTCCGCGTGGGGCCACGGCATCGGCCGCGCCGCGTTCGCCGAGATCGAGCGCATCGCCCGCGCCGAGGGACGCACGGTCCTGCAGGCCTGGGCGGAGCATCCCGCCGCCGACGGACCGCGACTCGCGGCCCCCACGGGGTTCGGCTCGATCCCCGAGGATCACGCCGCGCGCTTCCTCACGGCATCCGGGTGCACCCTCGAACAGATCGTGCGGGTGAGCCGGCTCGAGCTCGACGGATCGCGTCCGCACCTCGAGTCGTTGCTGGCCGAGGCGGAGACCGCTGCAGCCGGCTACCGCGTGGTGCAGTGGACGCTGCCGACCCCCGACGAATTCGTCGACTCGTTCGCGTGGATGAAGTCGCGCATGGTCACCGACGCGCCGTCGGCCGATCTGGAGTTCGACGAGGAGGTGTGGGATGCCGCGCGCGTGCGCCGCTACGAAGCGGGATACACCGACGCGGGACGCCACATGCTCGTCACCGCGGCCCAGCACGTCGACAGCGGCGAGCTCGCGGCCTTCAACGAACTGGTCATCGGCAAGGACCGCACCGCCGCGACGAGCCAGGAGGACACCCTCGTCGTCGCCGCTCACCGCGGTCATCGGCTCGGCATGCTCGTCAAGTGCGCGGGTCTGCTCGCGTGGCACGACGTCGCCCCGGAGTCTCCGCGCGTGATGACGTACAACGCCGAAGAGAACCGCCCGATGCTCTCGATCAACGAACGCATCGGCTTCGCGCCGATCTCGTACGAGGGCGTCTGGAAGAAGGTGCTCGACTGATCGCGTGAATCGCCGGCATCCGTCGCCGCAGGCCTGCCCGGGGCGACGGATGCCGGCGGCTTCCGCGTGCGGAGCGCGTCAGCGCCGACGCTGGCAGTGCGGGCAGAAGTGGCTCGAGCGGTTCATGAATGACACGCGCACGATCGGTCGGCCGCACCGCGGGCACGGTTGACCAGTGCGCCCGTAGGCGTTGAGCGAGTGGGCGAAGTAGCCCGCCTGCCCGTTGACGTTGACGTACTGCGCGTCGAAACTCGTCCCGCCCTCGGCCAGCGCCTTCTCGAGCACCGCCTGCACTTCGGCGAGCAGGCGGTTCACGGCCCGGGTCGGCAGCGCCGAACCCGGCGTCTCAGGGTGGATGCGGGCCGCCCACAGCGACTCGTCGGCGTAGATGTTGCCGATGCCGCTGGCGACGGTCTGATCCAGCAGCACGCGCTTGATGCCCGACGACGTCCGCGCCACCCGCGCCCGGAACCGTCCCGCGTCGAAGGCGGGATCCAGCGGATCGCGCGCGATGTGGGCCACCTGGGTGGGGACCCGTGCGAGCGCGGAACCCCTCCCGCCGGCGGCACCGTCGGGCGTGTCGACCAGGTCGTCGACCGCGAGGGAGCCGAAGGTGCGCTGATCGGCGAAGACCACCGAGAGGTCGCCGTGCTCGGGGTGCTCGATCTCGAGGCGGATGCGCTCGTGCCGCTCCTCGGGAGAGCCCGGCGCCCGCAGCAGCATCTGCCCGCTCATTCCGAGGTGCGTGACGACCGCCTCGTCGTCCGACACCGGCATCCACAGGAACTTGCCGCGCCGGACGGCCGCCGCGATGCGCCGACCGGTGAGGTGCGCCTCGAAGTGCGCCGCTCCCCCGGTGTGCCGGGTGAGGGCGCGCTCGTCGCGCACGTCGACCGAGACGATCGTCGCGCCGTGCACGGCGGGCTCGAGGCCCGCGCGCACGACCTCGACCTCGGGGAGCTCAGGCACGCGCGTCGAGCTCGCGCCACGCGGTGAGGGCGGCGGCCATCTCGGCCTGCTTCTTGCTCGTGCCCTCGCCCGTCGTCGCGACATCGCCCACGGTCACCGTCGCCGTGAAGCGTCGATCGTGATCGGGGCCGGTGGCGTCCACGGCGTACACGGGGGCGGGCAGACCGAGTCGCGCCGCGATCTCCTGCAGGCTCGTCTTCGGGTCCATCGCCGCGCCGTAGCGCTCGGGGTCGGCGAGGAGCGGCTCGACCAGACGCAGCACCATCGCGGTCGCGGCGTCGGGGCCCGCCGACAGGAACGTCGCTCCGATGAGCGCCTCCATCGTGTCGGCGAGGATCGAATCCTTGTCGCTACCGCCGGTGAGCACTTCGCCGCGTCCGAGCCGCACGTGCGGCCCGAGGCCGATGGTGCGGGCCACCTCGGCCAGCGCGACGGTGGAGACGACGCTGGCACGCCGCTTGGCGAGGCTTCCCTCGTCGAGGTCGGGATGCCGCGTGAACAGACGCACCGTCACCGCCTGGCCGAGCACGGAGTCACCGAGGAACTCGAGGCGCTCGTTGTGCGCGATGCCGCCGTTCTCGTAGGCGAAGGAACGATGCGTCAGGGCAAGAGAAAGAAGCTCGGGGTCGATGTCGACCCCGAGCTTCTCGGTGAGCGCTGAGCGCTCGACGTTGTTACGCGTCACGGATCACCGATCAGACGTCGGCGACCTTGCGGCCCTTGTACTCGAGGAAGAGCTCGGTGCCCTGCGAGTCGGTGACGACCTTCGCCTGGTGGGGGCGGCTGTAGACGACCTTGCCGTTCTCGATGGTCTTGACCAGGGCGGGGGCTTCAGCCTTCCACTGGGCGCGACGCGAACGGGTGTTGGAGCGGGAGACCTTCCGCTTCGGGGGGTTACCTGCCATGTCTAGCTCTTCTCTGTCTTGGGGGCGGCGCGGAGCGCATCGCCGTGGTCTGAGGTGTACTGCTGGAGCGCAGCCCATCGGGAATCGACGGGCGACTGCTCCGGTTCGCCGGGGCTTTCCGTCAGCCTCTCGCCCGTGTTCGGGTCGAGCCCGGGGCAATCCGGCTGACACACCGGCTGGAACGGAAGCGACAGGACAATGGCATCCCGGACCAGATTTTCAAGATCCACGTGGTCGTCTTGAACGTCGAAGTCACTCGCTTCTCCCTCAGGATACGCGAAAAGTTCCTGGAACTCGACTTCGACAGGCTCGGTGATGTCGATGAGGCAGCGCCCGCACACCCCGGCGGCGGTGGTGTCGACGGTGCCCGAGACGAGGATGCCCTCGTGCACGGACTCCAAGCGCACCTCGAGTTCGAGCACCTCGCCCTCCGGCACGGAGACGAGACCCTCCCCCCATTTCTCGGGGGCGGGGATGTCGAGCGAGTGCTCGCGCATCTCACCCGGCTTGCGCTCGATGTCGCGCACGGGGAGCTGGAAGGGACCGGGACGGTGGGTTCTCACGGTCGACAATGCTACCCGCGCGCCCCTGGACGGAGGCCGGGCGGCCGGAACGCGTCGCGCGAGCGCCGGCGTCGGCGCGCGAGGGGAAGGCTCAGAGTCCGCGCGCGCCGGTGTCGAGGAACCGCGCCACAGCGGGCGGCACGTACGGCGACACGTCTCCGCCGAGACCGGCGACCTGACGCACCAGCGAACTGGACACCAGGGCGTGGGAGGGATCGGGCAGCAGGAACACCGTCTCGACGTGGGCGAGGTCGCGGTTGACGATCGCCATCGGGGTCTCGTACGCCACGTCGACCTGCGAGCGGATGCCCTTCACGAGCACCTTCGCGCCGACATCGGTCGCGTAGTCGACGAGCAGGCCCATGCTCCACGCCGCGACGATCACATCGCCCTCGACGCCGGCCTCCTGGATCGACTGCTCGAGCAGGCTCTGACGCTGGGCGATGGGCAGCATCGCCTCTTTGCCGGGGTTGTGCACCACCAGCACGTGGAGCTGGTCGAACAGACCGGCCGCGCGCCGGATGACGTCGAGGTGTCCGAGGGTGGGCGGGTCGAACGAGCCGGGGACGACGGCGATCCGGGGGTCCATGCCGCCAGCCTATCGAGCGGCCGTCGCGCCGAGGCGGAAGGCTCAGGACTTCGCCAGCGCGGCCCGCTCCTCGACGCCGACCCGGCGTTCGAGGGCGGCGGCGAGGCCCGGATGCCGCTGGAGGGTCGGATCGTCGGCGAGCACGCGCTCGCCCTCGGCCCGCGCCTCGGTGATGAGGGCGGCGTCGGTGACGACCCGCAGCAGACGCAGCGACGACCGCGCCCCCGACTGCGCTCCCCCTAGGACGTCGCCCTCGCCGCGCAGCTCGAGGTCGACCTCGGCCAGGGCGAACCCGTCGAGGGTCGCCGCGACGGCCTCGACGCGCGAGCGCGCCGAGGTGCCCGGAGACGCCTCGGTGACGAGCAGGCACAACCCCGGCAATCCCCCGCGGCCGACGCGGCCGCGCAGCTGGTGCAACTGCGAGACGCCGAACCGGTCGGCCTCGAGGATGACCATCGTCGACGCGTTCGGCACGTCGACGCCGACCTCGATGACCGTGGTGGCGACGAGCACGTCGATGTCGCCCCGCGCGAAGGCCTGCATGACGGCATCCTTCTCGTCGGAGGCCATCTTGCCGTGCAGGATCTGCACGCGGATGTCGGCGAACGAGGGCAGCCTCGACAGGAGCGCCTCGACCTGCACGACGCCCCAACGCGTGCGGTTGCCCTCGCCGCTCGCGGCGGCGGGCGCGTCGGCGGGTTCGTCGCTCTTGCCGTCGGCGGACACCTGCTCGGCGTCGATCGCGGGGCAGACGACGAACGCCTGCCGACCGAGGGCGACCTCTTCGGCCACGCGGTCCCACACCCGTGCGAACCAGCCGGGCTTCTCGGCCAGCGGGGCGACGAATGACTGGATGCCGGCTCGCCCCGCGGGCATGGTGCGGATCGTCGAGACGTCGAGGTCGCCGAACACCGTCATCGCCACCGTGCGCGGGATCGGGGTCGCCGTGAGGACGAGCGTGTGCGGGGAGTCGCCCTTCGACCGCAGCGCCTCGCGCTGGTCGACGCCGAACCGGTGCTGCTCGTCGACGACGACGAAACCGAGGTCGGCGAAAGTGGTGGTGGCGCTGAGCAGCGCGTGGGTGCCGACGACGATGCGCGCCTGTCCGGACGCCACCCGCAGAGCCGCCTTGCGGCGTTCGGCCGCCGGCATCTGCCCGGTCAGCAGGGTGGGCATGAGCTCGGGCGCGAGCTGCGGACCCAGCATCCGCGCGATCGAGCGGAGGTGCTGACCGGCGAGCACCTCGGTGGGGGCGATGAGGGCGGACTGCCCGCCCGACTCGGCGACCTGCAGCATCGCGCGCAGGGCGACGAGGGTCTTGCCCGATCCCACCTCGCCCTGGACGAGCCGGTTCATCGGCCAACCGCCGACGAGATCGGCGGCGAGCTGCGCACCCACGCTCTGCTGGTCGGGGGTGAGTTCGAACGGCAGGATCGCGTCGAACCGTTCGAGCAGCCCCCCGGGCGCGGCGGGCCTCTTCGCCGCCGACAGCGCCCGCACGAACTGGCGCTGCTGGAGGAGGGCGGTCTGCAGCACGAAGGCCTCCTGCATGCGCAGGGTCTCCACCGCGGGCGGGATGTCGTCGTCGTTCTCGGGACGGTGGATGCGCTCGAGCGCCGCGCGGGCTCCCAGCAACCCCCGACGGGCGCGGAGGTCTTCGGGCAGCGGATCGTCGATCTCGCCCAGGCCGTCGAGCACGAGGGCGATCGTCTTCTGCACGAGGGTGCTGGGCACGGTGCTCGTCGCGGGATAGATCGGGATCGGCCGCTTGGCCGTGACCTCGGCCTCGGCGCGCGCCTCGGCGATGTCGTCGAAGAGCTCGTAGTCGGGGTTGGTCAGCTGCGTCTGGCGGCGGTACTCGCCCACCTTGCCCGAGAAGATGCCGCGCCGACCGGGGGTCAGGTCTTTCAGCCGCCAGGGCTGGTTGAAGAACGTGAGCGACATGCGTCCGTCGCCGTCGCTGATGACGACCTCGAGCAGGGATCCGCGGCGGTTCTGCATGCGGCGTTCGCTCGCGCTGACCACCTCGGCGACGATCGTCACGGGCTCGCCCAGCGGCAGGGTCGCGATCGGCGTGAGCTCGCCGCGGCGCGCGTAGCGCCGGGGGTAGTGCTCGAGGAGCTCGCCCACCGTCGTGACGCCGAAGGCCTTGTCGAACGCCGTCGCCGTCTTGCCGCCGACGGCCCCGTCGAGACGGGAGGCGAGCGAGAAACCGGGCATGGTCCGAGTCTAGGGACGACCTCCGACATGCCCGCGCCGGGCGCAACCGATTCCCGGCAGTCGGGAACCCTAGGCTGGAGCGGTGACGCGCATCATCTCGGGCCGCGCCGGCGGCACCGTCCTCGACGTCCCCCCGAAGGGCACGCGCCCCACGAGCGACCGCGTCCGCGAGTCGCTCTTCGGCGCCCTCGACGCCGCGGGCCTCGTCGACGACGCCCGCGTCGCCGACCTGTACGCCGGTTCCGGCGCGCTGGGCCTCGAGAGCCTCAGCCGCGGCGCCGCCTCGGCCGACCTGGTCGAACTCGCGGCTCCCGCCGCCGCCCTCATCCGCAAGAACGCCGAGAGACTGCGCACGGCGGGCGTCTCCGCCCCCGCGCGCGTGCACCGCGCGAACGTCACGACCTACCTCGCGGCATCCGCGCAGACGTGGGACCTGGTCTTCATCGATCCGCCCTACGACGTCGGCGAGGCCGAGCTCACGGCGGTGCTCGTCGCCCTCGCGCCGCGGCTCGGCCCCGACGCCACGGTCATCGTGGAACGAGCGAAGCGCTCCCCCGCACCCGCGTGGGACGCGGTGGGTCTCGAGGCCGACCGCGACCGCGCCTACGGCGACACGACGATGTGGTGGGGACGCCCCGCGTCGTGACCGCACCCGGGGCGACGCCCCGGCCGTTCGGCCCGCCGGCTCCCGTCGGCCGTCGGAGAGGGTCCCGGTCTCAGCCGCGGCGCGCGTCCCAATCCCGGTAGGGATCCCACCCGCCCGGGCCCTCCCACGCGCGGCCGTCAACCCGCACCGCGTCGGTCGTCCGCGAGACGACCGATCCGATGCGGCGGCCGAGGGGAGCGGCATCCGGGGCGAAGGTGACGAGGAAACCGTGGTCCTCGCCGCCGTCGAGCGCGCGGACCGGCTCCTCGCCGAGGGTGGCGCTGTCGATCTCGATCGTGACGTCGGACGCGTCGGCCAGGCGCGTGGCATCCAGCACCAGTCCGTCGGAGAGGTCCATCATCGCGGTGGCGCCGGATGCCGCGGCCTCCAGGGCCGCGGCGATCGGCGGGCGCGGGGCGAGCTGACGCGAGACGGCCCGCGCGTCGACGGGGTCGAGCGCCGCGCGGGCCTCCGGGGTCAGCGCGAGAGGGGCCCCGTCGTCGTCGGTGAAGCGCCGGAAGAGGATCTCGAGTCCCCGCGCGGCCTCGCCGAGTTCGCCGATGACGTAGACCCCGTCACCCGCGCGAGCCCCCGAACGGCGCACCGGGTCACGGCCGTCGAGGCTGCCGAGGGCCGTGACCGCGAGGGTGAGGGTGTCCGAGACCGTGAGGTCGCCGCCCTCGACCGCGCAGCCGGGGGCGAGCTCCGCGCACGCGGCCGCGAGACCGTCCGCGAGCGCCCGCACGAACGACACCGGCGTCTTGTCGGGCATCGCGAGGGCGACGAGCAGGGCGACCGGCCGCGCCCCCATGGCCGCGACGTCGGCGAGGTTGACCGCGGCGGCCTTGAAGCCGAGGTCGAAGGGCGCCGACCACGCCAGCCGGAAGTCCGGACCGTGCACGAGCGTGTCGGTGGTGGCGACCACGCGCCCGTCGGGCATCGCGAGGACAGCGGCATCGTCGCCCGGACCGACCGGCGCCTGCGAGGGCGGAAGGCGGTCCAGGATGCCGCGGAGGATCTGCCCCTCGGACAGGTCTCCCACGGTGGTCTCACGGCTGGTGTCGGCGTCGGTCACCCTCCCACGCTATTAGCCTGGAGGGGTGCCCCGCTCCCGTCGTCCCCTCGCCCTGCTGACCGCTCTCGCCCTGCTCCCGGGCCTCGCGGCGTGCAGCACGACGGTCGCGATGGAGCCCGCGAAGGATGCCAACGACCCCGCGTGCGCGAACATCGTCGCTCGCCTGCCGCAGACGATCTCGGGACAGGAGCGTCGGTGGACCGACGCGCAGGCGACCGGAGCGTGGGGCGACCCCGCCGCGATCCTCATGACCTGCGGCCTCGAGACCCCCGGCCCCTCGACCCTGCCCTGCCGCTCGTTCGACGGCGTGGACTGGCTGGTCGACGAGTCGCAGGCCGCCGAGAACCGCTACACGCTCACGACCTTCGGCCGCACGCCGGCGCTGCAGGTCTACCTCGATTACGAAGAGGCCAGCAGCGGCGACGTCGCGCAAGCGCTCGGCCCCCTGATCCGGTCGTATCTGCAGCCGACCGGATCGGTGTGCACCACCGCCTCCGACGCGACGGCCTCCCCCACCCCGACGCCGACGCCCTAGACGGGCCAGGGGCCCACCGCACGGAGTCGGCGGGCGGCGCCCCGCCGGCTCAGGCCTTCTCGAGCGCGGCGTCCAGCAGATCGCTGATCAGGTCGGGGTACGACAGCCCCGAGGCGATCCAGCAGGTCGGGAACATCGAGATCGGCGTGAACCCGGGCATGGTGTTGACCTCGTTCACGTAGAACTCGGTCCCCGTGTAGAAGAAGTCGACCCGCGCGAGGCCCTGTCCGCCAATCGCCTCGAACGCCTGCGCGGCGATCCGCTGCATCTCGGCGAGCTCGCCGTCGGCCAGGTCGGCGGGGCACACCAGTTCGACGCCGGGCGCATCGAGGTACTTCGCCTCGAAGTCGTAGAACTCGCGACCGGTGACGACGATCTCTCCCGCGACGCTCACGCGCACGGGCCCGCCGTCGCGGCCGGGCAGCACGCCGCACTCCACCTCGCGGCCGACGATGGCCTTCTCGACCAGCACGAGGCCGTCCTCGGCGAAGGCGATGTCGAGCGCGGCATCCAGATCCTCCCAGCGCGACACCTTGGTGACGCCGACGCTGGAACCCGCCTCGTTCGGCTTGACGAACACCGGCAGGTCGAGCGCACGCATGCGGCGCTCCCAGAGACCGCGGTCGCGGGCGAGGTCGGCGCGCGTGACGGCCACCCAGGGCACCACCGGCACGTTCGCGGCGCGGAGCACCTGCTTCGTCACGTGCTTGTTCATGCCGATCGCCGACATCAGCACGCCCCCACCGGCGTACGGGATGCCGAGCAGCTCGAGCAGACCCTGCACCGTGCCGTCCTCGCCGAAGCGGCCGTGCAGGATCGGCAGCACGACGTCAACCTCGCCGAGCGAGCGCGTGCCCGCGGCATCCGTCACCGTCCACTCGCGCGAGAGCGTCGAGTCGGGCAGCCGCACGCGGGTGCCGTTGTCGCGCACCTCGGGCAGGGCGGCGGGGATCAGCGCGAACTTGTCGGGGTCGTCGTCCTCGAGGACGAAGGCGCCGTCGCGGGTGATGCCGACCGGGATGACCCGGAAGCGGTCACGGTCGATCGCCCGCAGCACCCCGCCCGCCGTGGCGGAACTGATCGAATGCTCGCTGGAGCGCCCGCCGAAGAGCACCACCACCACCGGTCTGGTCATTCTGCGTCCTCTCGCCCTGCGGCTGGTCGTCGTCTGTCGTCAGGTGCGGCGCGATGTCACGGGGATCCATCGTCCCGTCGAGCACCATCTTCACCTGCTGCACGATGGGCATGTCGACACCGACCTGCTTCGCGAGCTGGAGCACGGGGGCCACGGATGCCAGCCCCTCGGCGGTCTGCTGCATCTGGGTGACGACCTCTTTGTAGCCGTACCCCTGCCCGAGCAGTCGCCCCGCCGTGTTGTTGCGGCTGAGCGGCGACTGGCACGTCGCGATGAGGTCTCCCAGTCCCGCGAGGCCCTGCAGCGTCTCGGGCTGCGCGCCCTGTGCGACGGCGAAGTCGGTCATCTCGACGAGGCCGCGCGTGATGATCGACGCCTTGGTGTTCTCGCCGTACCCCACCCCGTCGACGATCCCGATCGCCACGGCGATGAGGTTCTTCAGCACGCCGCCGAACTCGGTGCCGATGACGTCGGTGTTCACGAAGGAGCGGAAGTACCGGTTGCGCGCCCGCCGGGCCACGGCCTCCGCCGTCTCGGGGCTGAGCGAGCTGATGACGGCGGCCGTCGGCTGCTCGCGCGCGATCTCAAGGGCGAGGTTGGGACCGGATGCCACCGCGATGCGCGCCGGATCGCACTCCAGCACCTGCTCGATGACCTGGCTCATGCGCAGGCCCGACGACTTCTCGACGCCCTTCATGAGCGACACCAGCGGCACGTCGGTGTCTTCGACGAAGGGCCGGATCGCGGCGAGGTTCTCGCGCAGCGACTGGCTCGGCACCGACAGGTAGATCTGCTCGGCCCCGCGCAGCGCCTCGGCGAGGTCGGTCGTGGCCGTCATCGTGCGCGGAAGGTTGATGCCCGAGAGGTAGCGGCTGTTGCGCTTGGACTCGGTGATCTCGGCGGCCAGCTCGGGTCGCCGCGCCCACATGACCACGGACGCTCCGCCGTCGGCGAGGATCTTGCCGAACGTCGTGCCCCAGCTGCCCGCACCGACGACGGCGACCTTCGGCCCCGCGATCGGCGTCTGACTCTTACGCGTCAAGGCGGCCCGTTTCGTTCTGTCCGTGCTGCGACGGGTTCCAGCGTTCGGCGGGCGCGGGCAGTCCGCGGATGCCCGAGAGCATCTCGGTGATGCGGTTCATCATCGCGTCGGTCGCGCGGGTCAATGTCGCGGGCTGGGTGGGCGCGGCGGCGTACTCCGACATGTCCATCGCCGGCCCGAACTCGACGATCACTCGCGAGCGACGGGGGAAGCGCAGCTTGCCGTAGCGCGGCAGGATCTGCTGCACGCCCCACTGCGCCATCGGGATGAGCGGCAGATCGCCGGCGAGGGCGAGGCGCACGGCGCCGGTCTTGCCGCGCATCGGCCACAGGTCGGGGTCGCGCGTGAGAGTGCCCTCGGCGTAGACGATGACCCCGCGGCCGTCGCGGGCGATCTGCTCGGCCGCCTTCATCGACTGGTTGGCGCTCGTCGAGGTGCGCGGGACGGGCACCATGCCCGTCGCCTTCAGCGCCGCACCCAGCACGGGCACCCGGAACAGGCTCTCCTTCGCCATGAACCGCGGCGCGCGACCGAGGCGCCACACGGCGACCGCGACGATCACCGGGTCGAACTCCGAGTTGTGGTTCGGGGCGAGCACGTACGCCCCGTCTTTCGGGAGGTTCTCGACACCGCGGATCTCGATGCGCGCGAACAGTCCGGTCACGGGCACGATGATCGCGGCGAGCGGCCAGAACGCGCTCGGGCGGCTCTTCTCAGGCGAGGAGGAGGTCGCCACGGTGTCAGCCCACGACGTCGAAGTCGGCGTGCAGGGCCGTGAGCTTCTCGAGGAACTTCTCGTAGCCGCGCCGGATGATCCCGATGTTGCGGACGGTCGACTCGCCCTCGGCCGCGAGGGCCGCGATGACGTAGCTGTACCCGCCGCGCAGGTCGGGAACCTCGACGTCGGCGGCGTGCAGGGGGGTCGGTCCGTTGATGACGGCGGCCTGCTCGAGGTCGCGACGCGGGACGCGGCGATCGGGGCTGTCGATGCCCTTCGGGTGCACGACGATGTCGGCGCCCATCTTGTTCAGGGCCGCGGTGAACCCGAGCCGGTTCTCGTAGACCGTCTCGTGCACGGTCGAGGTTCCGGTGGCCTGCGTGAGCGCGACGATGAGCGGCTGCTGCCAGTCGGTCATGAAGCCGGGGTGCACGTCGGTCTCGACCATCACGGGCTTCAGGGCCTCGCCGCGACGGAACAGGATGCCGTCCTCGCGCACGTCGAACCAGCCGCCGGCCTTGCGGAAGACGTTGAGGAACGTGAGCATGTCCTGCTGACGCGCGCCCTTGGCGAAGATCTCGCCGTCGGTCGCGAGCGCCGCGCAGGCCCAGGAGGCGGCCTCGTTGCGGTCGAAGATCGCGCGGTGGTCGTAGCCGACGAGGCTGTCGACGCCCTCGATGAAGATCACGCGGTTGGGCTCGTAGGAGATGATCGCGCCCATCTTCTGCAGCACGGCGATCAGGTCCATGATCTCGGGCTCGATCGCCGCGTTGCGCAGCTCCGTCACGCCCTTGGCGCGCACGGCGGTCAGCAGCACCTGCTCGGTGGCGCCGACGCTGGGGTACGGCAGCGTGATGTTCGCCCCGTGCAGGCCGTTGGGGGCCGTGATGCGGATGCCCTCGTAGCTCTTGTCGACGACCGCACCGAAGGCGCGCAGCGCGTCCATGTGGAAGTTGATGGGGCGGTCGCCGATGCGGCATCCGCCGAGGTCGGGGATGAGCGCCTCGCCGAGCAGGTGCAGCAGGGGGCCGCAGAAGAGGATCGGGATGCGAGACGCCCCGGCGTGCGCGTCGATCTCCTCGAAGTGCGCGGCGACGGCGCCCGAGGGGTCGAGGTGCAGGGTGCCCTCTTCCTCGCCCTCGGTGACCGTGACGCCGTGCACCTCGAGGAGCGAACGGACGACCTTGACGTCGCTGATCATCGGGACGTCGCGCAGGGTGCTCGTGGTCTCGCCCAGGAGGGCCGCCACCATCGCCTTGGTCACGAGGTTCTTCGCGCCCTTGACCTCGACCGTTCCGCGCAGCGGACGTCCGCCGCGGATGGCCAGGGTCTCGGCCGATTCCCAGTCCGGCTGTCCGGGGGTGCGGTCTCCGGAATCGGTGACGAGTGTGCTCATAGGGGGGTGGACCTCACTTCGTGGACGAGGGGCGGCAGATCGACCCGATCGGGTCGATCGGGCTCAGCGGACCGGAAGGGTCCGCGGCCGCCATGCCTCGCGGCGCGCCTCGAACTGCGTGATCTTGTCTTCGTCACGCAGCGTGAGCCCGATGTCGTCGAGCCCTTCGAGAAGCCGCCACCTAGTGTAATCGTCGATGTCGAACGAGACCTGGAGGTCGCCGACCGTGGCGGTCTTCGCGGTGAGATCGACCGTCATCCCGATCCCCGGCTGCGCCTCGATCACGGCCCAGATGCGCTCGAGGTCGTCCTCCGAGATCACGCCCGTGACCAGGCCCTGCTTGCCGGCGTTGCCGCGGAAGATGTCGGCGAACTTCGGGCTCAGCACGACGCGGAAACCGTAGTCGCGCAGGGCCCACACGGCGTGTTCGCGGCTGGATCCGGTGCCGAAGTCGGGACCGGCGACGAGGACGGATGCCGAGCGGTAGGCGTCCTGGTTGAGCACGAACCCGGGGTCCTGCCGCCAGTTCGAGAAGAGCGCGTCGTCGAAGCCGGTCTTGGTGACGCGCTTGAGGAACACCGCGGGGATGATCTGGTCGGTGTCGACCGCGGAGCGCTTCAGCGGGGCGGCGACACCGGTGTGCGTGGTGAACTTCTCCATGTCAGGCCTCCGCCCTGGTCGAAACGGTCGCGGGCGCGTTCTGCCCGGGCAGGGGGTCCAGGTCGGCGGGACTCGACAGCGTCCCCCGTACGGCCGTGGCCGCGGCGACGAGCGGCGACACGAGGTGCGTGCGACCCCCCTTGCCCTGACGGCCCTCGAAGTTGCGGTTCGACGTCGACGCGCACCGCTCCCCCGGAGCCAGCTGGTCGGGGTTCATGCCCAGGCACATCGAGCATCCGGCGAAACGCCATTCGGCGCCGAAGTCGGTGAAGACCTTGTCGAGCCCCTCGGCCTCCGCCTCGAGACGCACGCGGGCCGATCCCGGCACGACCATGACGCGGACGTTCTCGGCCTTCGTGCGGCCCTCGATGACGGAGGCGAAAGCGCGGAGGTCTTCGATGCGGCTGTTGGTGCACGAGCCCATGAACACGGCATCCACCGGGATGTCCTTCATGGGCGTGCCGGCCTCGAGGTCCATGTACTCCAGCGCCCGCTCGGCGGCGGCGCGCTCGTTCGGGTCGACGATGTCGGCCGGGGTCGGCACGACGTCGCTCAGCGACACGCCCTGACCGGGGTTCGTGCCCCAGGTGACGAAGGGCTCGAGCTCGTTCGCGTCGAGGAAGACCTCCGCGTCGTAGACGGCTCCCTCGTCGCTCGGCAGGGTGCGCCAGTACGCGACCGCGTCGTCCCAGTCCTGGCCCTGCGGGGCGTGCGGCTTGTCTTTGACGTAGGCGAAGGTCGTCTCGTCGGGGGCGATCATGCCGGCGCGGGCACCCGCCTCGATCGACATGTTGCACATGGTCATGCGCCCCTCCATCGAGAGGGACCGGATGGCGCTGCCGCGGAACTCGAGCACGTAGCCCTGACCGCCGTTCGCGCCGATCTTGGCGATGATCGCGAGGATGATGTCCTTCGCCGTCACGCCGGGCTTGAGCTCGCCCTCCACCGTGATCGCCATGGTCTTGAACGGCTTCAACGGCAGCGTCTGCGTGGCCAGCACGTGCTCGACCTCGCTCGTGCCGATCCCGAACGCCATCGCGCCGAAGGCGCCGTGCGTCGAGGTATGCGAGTCGCCGCACACGACGGTGATGCCGGGCATGGTCAGACCGAGCTGCGGCCCGACCACGTGGACGATGCCCTGCTCCTTGTCGCCGAGCGAGTGGATGCGCACCCCGAACTCGTCGGCGTTGCGACGGAGGGTGTCGATCTGCGTGCGGCTCGTGAGGTCGGCGATCGGCTTGTCGATGTCGAGGGTCGGGGTGTTGTGGTCCTCGGTGGCGATCGTCAGGTCGAGACGACGCACGGGACGACCCTCGGCGCGCAGACCGTCGAAGGCCTGAGGGCTGGTGACCTCGTGCACGAGGTGCAGGTCGATGTAGATGAGGTCGGGCTGTCCGTCCTCGCCCTTGACCACGAGGTGGTCGTCCCAGACCTTCTCGGCCAGGGTGCGGGGGCGGTCCGGAACGTGGATGCCGTCGATCGATGTGCTGCTCATGGTGGCGTTTCTCCTCGGAAGGGGTGTGAGGCCCGCGACGAACTCCGCGACGAGAGAGGCCTAGGACAAGGTCTCGTCGCGGCCGCTAAGGAGGAGGCGAGCGATCCGCACCCGGTCACGATACCACCGGCCGACACACCGCCTCCCGCGTAACACGGCGCCGCACGGTTGGCCCTCGCCCCGCCGCGCGTGCGAGCCTGGCCCGATCCCGAACACCTCGGGCGCGTCCTTCGGGGCGGCGCCCGGCCCGCAGGAAGGAGAGCGCCCATGGCCGCAGGCGCCGACACCGGATTCTCGACCCGACAGGTGCACGCGGGTTCCGCGACCGCTCCCGCCGCGCCGCGCGCGACGCCGATCTACCTGACCGCGGGCTTCACCTTCAGCGATCTCGACGAGTCGGCCGCCCACTTCGGCACCGGGGCGGGCTTCGGCTACAGCCGCACCGGCAACCCGACCGTGCAGGCCGTCGAGGAGCGGCTCGCCGCACTCGAGGGCGGGGATCAGGCGGTCCTCGTCTCGAGCGGGCAGGCGGCCGTCACGGTGGCTCTGCTCGCCCTCGCCGGTGCGGGCGACCACGTCGTCGCCTCCGAGCACATCTACGAGGGCACGCGCGGGCTCCTTCTCGACAACCTCGCGCGCCTGGGGATCGACACGACGTTCGTCGACGTCTCCGACCTGGATGCCGTCCGCGCCGCCGTGACCCCGCGGACGAAGGCCCTCTTCGCCGAGACGCTCTCCAATGCGCGCAACGACGTCCTCGACGTCGCGGCCGTCGCCGCCGTGGGCGCCGAGTCCGGCATCCCGCTCGTGGTCGACAGCACGTTCACCACGCCCTACCTGCTGCGCCCGATCGAGCACGGGGCCGCGATCGTCGTGCACTCGGCGAGCAAGTTCCTGGCCGGTCAAGGGGCGGTCCTCGGCGGCGTCATCGTCGACGACGGTCGCTTCGACGCCGCGGCATCCGGTCACCTCTTCCCCCACCTCGTGCAGACCGACCGTCTGGGCGGCGCGAGCTACGCCGAGAAGCACGGCCCCCGCGCGCGCGGTCAGTACATCCGCGAGAGCGTCGCGCCGCGGTTCGGACCCTCGCCCTCGCCGCTCAACGCCTTCCTGATCGGTCAGGGGATCGAGACGCTGAGCCTGCGCGTGGAGCGGCAGTCCGCCAACGCGCTCGCCGTGGCGCAGTGGCTCGAGTCGCGCCCCGAGGTCGACCGCGTCGACTACGTCGGACTCGAGTCCCACCCGCACCACGCGCTCGGCAGGCGCTACCTGCGACGCGGCTCCGGCTCGGTCTTCACCGTGACGCTGAGCGGCGGACTCGAGGCGGCCCGCCATCTCGTGCAGTCCGTGCGACTGATCACGCACATGACCCACCTCGGCGACGTGCGTTCGCTGATCCTCCACCCGCAGAGCACCTCGCACTCGGCCCGCACCGTCGAAGAGCGCGAGCGGGCGGGGGTGTTCCCCGGGACCGTCCGCCTGTCGATCGGCATCGAGGACGTCGACGACATCCTCGCCGACCTCGAGCAGGCGCTCGTCGGCGTGCCGGTGGCCGAGCGAGAGACGGTGGTCCTGTGAGCCGGCTCCAGCACTTCGGCTGGTTCCTCGCGCGCGGTTTCGGCCCGCACGGGTGGGGTCATCCGTATCTGCGGTGGAACCACCGCTGGACCGAGCCCGGCCTGTACCAGGACTCCGCGCGCACGCTCGAGCAGGCCGGCTTCGACCTGCTCATCATCGAGGACGCCCCCTCCCTCGGCAGTGCCGAGACCATCGATCTCCGCGTGCGCCACGCGTTCGGCGGTCCCAAGCACGACCCGCTGCTGCTCGCCCCCTACCTGTTCGCGGCGACGCAGCACCTCGGGGTCGTGCCCACGGTGAACCCGGCGGCGTACCTGCCCTACACCGCCGCCCGCCAGTTCGCGACGCTGCAGCACCTCAGCGGACACCGCCTGGGCCTGAACGTCGTCACCGACACCGGCAGCGCGCGGCACTTCTCCACGGCTCCCCAGCTCGGACACGACGCGGCCTACGACCGAGCCGAGGAGTGGCTCGACGGCATCCGTCGCCTGTGGCGGAGCTGGGGCGAGGGCGCCCTGGTCGTCGACGAGGAGTCAGGCGTGTACGCCGACGGATCGAAGCTGGATGCCGTCCGCCACCGCGGCGAGCACTTCGGGTTCGACGGGCCCCTGAACGCCGTGCCGTTCACCGACGGCGAGCCGGCGATCGTCTCCCCGGGCGGTTCGGGGCGCGGACTGTCGTTCGCCGGGCACAACTCCGACGTGCAGCTCGCGCTGGCTCCCCTCGACGAGCAGAGCATCCGCGCGTACCGCGGACGCATCCACGCCGCAGCCGAAGCCGCGGGACGCACCGCGGCCGACATCAAGATCCTCTTCGCGATCCAGCCCGTGCTGGTGTCGTCGCCGGAGGAGGCCGACCGTCTGGTGGCGGCATCCGCGGATCCGTCCGACGAGGCCCTCGTCGCGATCGCGCGCAAGCAGTCGAGCGATCTCGAGACCGACCTGACCGGGCTCGACCTCGACGAGCCGCTCGACCGGTCGATCTTCGGCGAGCACGTGTCGGAGGGCAGCATCAAGCGGCTCGTCGGAAAGCACGACGACGACGCTCCCCTGCGCACGCTGCTGGCCGCCCACGCGCGCCTCGGACGACTGAACGACGGCTCGGGCTTCGTGGGCACCGCCGACGAGTTCGCCGACCGCATCGAGGAGCTCGGCACCTGGGGCAACGACGGCGTGCTGCTGTGGGGAGACCTGCATCCGGTCACCGTGCACCGCGTGCTCGACGACCTGGTGCCGATCCTGCGGCGGCGCGGCATCCTGCGCGAGGAGTACGTGAACGGCGGCCTCCACGCGAATCTGCGCGCGTTCTAGATTCCCGGGGCGGCGGGGACCCCTCGTCCCCCCCTCCTGGCGCCAGCAGTCGTTCTCGACGGCGGATGCCGCCCGCCCGGCCGAGCCCCCTCGTCCCACTTACGGCCGGTCAGCGGGCGCTCGACCAGCTTTAAGTGGAACACGCACTCCTAGAAGTGGGACGAGCGGGCCGCGCACGACGCCGACGCCCCGCGCGCGGGTCAGTCGCGCTCGGGGCGCTCCACCGTCGAGGGAGTGCCCTTCTCGTCGGCGACGTCGGCGGCGGCATCCTGACGCCCCTCCGCCGCCGGCTCGCGACGCGCGGCGATCAGGCTCGCGACGGTGGCCACGGCCATCGACACGACGATCACCGCGAGCGACACCCAGGTCGAGATCTCGGGCGCCCACTCGATCGGCTCCCCGCCGTTGAGGAACGGCAGCTCGTTGACGTGCATCGCGTGCAGGATGAGCTTGACGCCGATGAACGCGAGGATGAACGCGATGCCGTAGTGCAGGTACTTCAAGCGGTCGAGCAGGTCACCGAGCAGGAAATACAGCTGGCGGAGCCCCATGAGGGCGAACAGGTTCGCCGTGAAGACGATGAACGGGCTCTGCGTGATGCCGAAGATCGCGGGGATCGAGTCGATCGCGAAGAGCAGGTCGGTCACGCCGATCGCCACGAACACGATGATCATCGGGGTGAACAGCTTCTTGCCATTGACCCGGGTGATGACCTTCTTGCCGTCGTAGGAATCGCTCATCGGTAGCACGCGACGAAGCGTGCGCACGATGAGGTTCTCTTTCTGGGCGTCGTCATCGTCGTCGCCGGGGAACGCCTGACGGATCGCGGTGTACACGAGGAACAGACCGAAGAGGTAGAAGATCGGGCTGAAGTTCTCGATGATCGTCGCACCGACGAGGATGAACGCGCCGCGCAGGATCAGAGCGATGATGATGCCCACCATCAGAACCTCCTGCTGGTACCGGCGCGGCACCGCGAACTGGCCCATGATCAGCACGAAGACGAAGAGATTGTCGATCGAGAGGCTGTACTCGGTGAGCCAGCCGGCCACGAACTGCCCCGCGACCTCTCCCCCGGCGACGATCCAGAGCACGCCGGCGAAGATCAGGGCGAGGGTGACGTAGAAGACGACCCAGAGCGTCGACTCCTTGGGCGCGGGGATGTGCGGACGCTTGAGGATGATCAGCAGATCGGCGATCAGGATGACGACCAGCACCACCAACGTGATGGTCTGGAAGAGCGGGTCGAGCTGCAGCTCCATCACGGGGCCTTTCGTCCGGGGAAACGCTCGAGTCTATCGAGCGGTCGCGGGAGAACCGGGGCTTGTGCGCGTACTGCGCATTGCGCGCGTACCCGGTTGAGACGATCCGCCCCGCGCGGACACCTCTCAGTGAGAGAGTGCTCGCAGAGCCTCGCCCGGACGAGAGATGGATGCCGATGACCGACGACGTGATCGACGACAGGGCGCTGGTCGCGCGCGCCGCCGCCGGATCCGATGAGGCGTTCCGCACCCTCTACCGTTCGTACGTGCGGCCGGTCTACTGGGTCGCGTTCGGACTGGTCGGGATTGCCGCCGACGCGGAGGATGTGACGCAGGAGACCTTCGTCACCGCGTGGCGGAAGATCCCCTCCCTGCGCCTCGAGGGGGTGTCGCTCCTCCCCTGGCTCGCGACGATCTGCCGCCTGCAGGCGCAGAACCGCCTGCGCGCGCGCCGCCGTCACGGGTCGCACGCGCAGCTGGATGCCGAGATCCCCTCCCTCGTCGACGTCGAGGCGCAGGTCGTCGAGGCCGAGACGGTCGCCGCGATCCTCGCCGCCGTCGACCGGTTGAGCGAGCTCGACCGGGAGATCTTCCGGCTGTGCGCGGCGGAGGGCTACGGCTACGAGGCCGCCGCGGCCTCGTTGGGCGTCACGCACGGCACGGTTCGCAACCGCCTCTCCCGCATCCGGTCCCGGATGCGCGCCACCGCGATGGAGACCGAGACCTCATGAACACCCCCGCCCTTCCCACCCTTCCCGTCGACCGAGCGGATGCCATCGAGACCGCCGTCTTCGCTCGGATCGCCGACGAGCGCGACCGCCGTCGTCGTCGCCGACGCGGCGTCTGGACGGGTGTCGGCGCCGCGGCCGCCGTCGTCGTGGTTGCGGCGATCGTCGGACCAGCGCTGGGTACCACTTCCGGCATCAGCGGGTCGTCGACCGTCGCCGGCGCGGCGGACAGTGCGTCGGAGGGCGCGACGACCGATCAGTCCGCGCAGGGCTTCGCGGGCTCGGAGGCGGGTTCCGCACCCGTGGCCCCCGACCAGAGCGGGGCAGGAGCCCGGTCCGATGCGTCCGCCTCGACCGCCGACGCAGGGCGGGAGATCGTCGCCACGGGATCCAGCACGGTCGCCGTCGACGACATCGGCGACGCGGTGCGGGCGATCGGCGACGCCGCCACCGCGGCCGGCGGATACGTCGAGTCGTCGCAGCTCGGCGACGGCGGCGTCGCGATGCCCCTCGACGCGGCGACGAGGGGCGCAACGCCCTCCCCCGGTTGGATCACCGTCCGCGTCCCCGCGGATGCGCTCGCCAGCGCGATGGACGGACTCGGCGCCGTGGGCGAGGTCACCGCGACCAGCGTGACCCGGTCCGACGTCACCGATCAGGCGATCGACCTGCGCGCGCGGGTGGCCGCCGGCGAAGCCTCGGTCGCCCGCCTGACCGAGCTCATGGCGCAGGCCGGTTCGGTCTCCGACCTCATCGCCGCGGAATCGGCCCTCGCCGAGCGCCAGGCGCAGCTCGACAGTGATCGGCAGATCCTCCAGTCGCTGTCATCGCAGGTCGCGATGTCGACGTTGACGGTGCAGCTGACCGCGCGCACGGCATCCGTCGCCGCCGACCCCGCGGGCTTCGGTGACGGCCTCGCGGCCGGGTGGAACGGGCTTGTGGCGACGCTCAACGGGGTGGTCATCGGGCTCGGCTTCCTGCTGCCCTGGATCGCCGTGGCGGGCATCGTGGCCGCCGTGGTGTGGGGCGTGCGTCGGTTCGTCCGCCGCCGCCGCGCGGCCCGCGCGGACTGACCACCCGGGCGCACGGTGCCCTCCGTCCACCTCCTCGCGTCGCTGCACGACGCACGGCGCCCCGCCTCCGGGCGGTGGGGCCCAACCCGCGAATTCGGCTTCCCGTCCGGCCAGAGTCGGCGACAACGAGAAAGAGCCCCGACCATCCGGTCGAGGCTCTTTCTCGTGTTGGTGACCCCAGCGGGATTCGAACCCGCGTTACCGCCGTGAGAGGGCGGCGTACTAGGCCGCTATACGATGGGGCCGCGTCGCAACGTGTTCAAGTATGCACCACGAATGACGCGCACGCAAAATCGAGGCCGAGCCACCGATATCCCGGGCGTGTCCGGCCACGGTACCGCGAACGCGCGGCCCTGGGAAGACCCGTTAGGCGATGTTCACCCCGGGCGCCAGCACTTGCCGCTCTCCCCCGGCCGGGAGTTGACTCGGAGCATGCGCCTCACGAAGCACGAACACGCGTCCCTCGTCGTCGTCGAAGGCGGGCACACGCTCGTCATCGATCCGGGCAGCTTCACCTCGCCCCTCGAAGACCTCACCGGGCTGGTGGGTGTGGTCATCACTCACGAGCACGCCGACCACTGGACCCCCGAGCACCTCACGCGTCTGCAGAAGGCTCATCCCGAGGTGCCGATCTACGGCCCCGAGGGCGTGCGTAACGCGGCCGCGGGGTTCGACGTCACCGTGGTGCACCCCGGCGACAGCCTCGACCTCGGTCCGTTCCACCTGGAGTTCTTCGGTGGCCGCCACGAGGTGATCCACGAGTCGATCCCCGTGGTCGACAACGTCGGCGTCCTCGTCAACGACGCCCTCTACTACCCCGGCGACTCCTACGCCGTGCCGAAGCACAAGAAGGTGTCCCTCCTCGCCGCCCCCGTCGGAGCGCCGTGGCTGAAGATCGGAGACGCGATCGACTACGTCCTCGCAGTCAAGCCCGAGCGCGTGTTCGCGACCCACGACATGACGCTGTCGGTAGCGGGCAAGCAGATGGGCGACGCCCGCCTGACGTGGGCCGTCGAGCAGAACGGCGGCTCCTTCGTCGACCTGAAGCCGGGCGACTCGGTCGCGGTCTGATCGGGCCGATACCGTGCCTCTTCTCGTTGCGGGCGCCTGGCCGACGATCGCCGCGCTGCCATGAGCAGCGCGGGTCGACGGATCGTGCCGCTGCTCCTCATCGGCGTCGCCGTGCTCGGTGGGTGCGCGGCGCCTGCTGCGGAGAGCGGCGGCGATGAGGAGGCTCGCACCACCGTCGACACGTTCTTGCGTGCCGTCGCCGATGGGCGGTTCTCGGAAGCGCTCTCGCGGACGACGCTCGGCGCCGACGGATTGATCTGTGCCGCTCTCGCCCAGGATTCGAGCACCTCGAAGGCGATCGCCGCGCCGGAGGTGACGGAGCTTCAGGTGAACGGAGCCACGGCGACGGCGACAGTCGACTATCAAGCTCCCTCGGCGACGACGATCACCCTCGCCCTCACGCGCGAGCCGGACGCGTGGCGCATCGCCTTCCCCGACGAGTGGCGGCTCGCGATCGGCTTCGACGGCCCGACGGTCGCCCAGATGTCGATCGACGACGCCTGCGACCTCCCCGTGACGGACGGCCGCGTCGACGGCCCCGCCTGGCCGGGTCGGTATCAGGTGACGGTCTCCGACCCCACCGGAGTGCTCGAGCGGTCCGAATCGTTCCTCTACGAAGTGCCGGACGGATCGACGACGGGCCTCCACGTCGATCCCCTCTCGCTCCCCGCGGTTCCCGAGGACCAGCTCGCGCTCGTGCAATCGAAGGCCACTCCCCTGCTCCGCGCGGCTTTCGAGAAATGCGCGGACGCCGCGTTCTCCGGATCGTCGTGCCCCCCGGCGCTCGAGGGCGTCACCGCCGCGGGGACGGACGCCCCGAGCGACGGGTACCTCGCCATCGATCGTCTCTACACCGATGACGGAGAGTCCTGGCGATTCGACTCAGGAACGGGCTCGCTCGCTGCGACGAAGGACGGAACCCCGACGACGATCGAGTTCCACTACAGCGGGACCGTGTCGCGCGACGCGGACGGCACCCTCTCGCTCGCGTTCGACTGACCGGTCGCGTCAGTCCCGGAAACACCGGATGCCACGAGCCCTGGGGCCCGTGGCATCCGGTGTTCTGAGAATCAGTGCTTACTGCGCGTCGAGGTCGGTCTCGAGCAGAGCGACGAGCTCGTCGAGCGCCTGCTCGGCGCCCTCACCCTCGGCCTTGAGCGTCACGACGGTGCCGTGACCGGCGCCCAGGCCCATGAGCGACAGGATGCTGCCGGCGTTGAGGTCGGGGCCGCCCTGGGCCGCGATCGTGACGGGGACCTTCTTCTCCTGCACGGCCTGCACGAAGAGCTTCGCGGGGCGGGCGTGGAGGCCCGAGGCGCTGGCGATGGTGGCCTGACGTTCTGCCATGGTGAATCCTTCCGATTCGACGGGGGTGTTTACGCGGCGACCGTGGCCACGGGAGCGGCCTCGGTGACGGCGGCGTCCTTGGTGCTCCGGCCGATGCCCTTGAGGGCGACGACGATCAGCGCCGTCACGACCGTACCCACAATGATCGCGAGGGGGAAACCCCACACGGGGTTGATCGCGAACAGCACGAAGATGCCGCCGTGCGGAGCGTAGGACTGCACGCCGATGAGCATGCTGAGTCCACCGGTGATCGCGCCGCCCACCATCGAGGCGGGGATGACGCGCAGCGGGTCGGCCGCGGCGAACGGGATCGCACCCTCGGAGATGAACGAGGCGCCCAGCAGCCACGCGGCGGCACCGTTCTCGCGCTCGACCGGGGTGAACTTGCCGCGAGCGAGGATCGTCGAGGCGAGGGCCATCGCCAGCGGCGGGACCATACCGGCGGCCATGACCGCAGCCATGATCAGGTAGGGAGCGGTGTTCGTCTGGCTCGCCGCGGCGAGGCCCGTCGTCGCGAAGACGTAGGCGACCTTGTTGACCGGGCCGCCGAGGTCGAAGCACATCATGAGACCGAGGATGACGCCGAGGACGATCGCGCCGGCACCGCTGGAGGCGAGGCCCGTGAGGCCATCGGTGAGCGCCGCCATGAGCGCGGCGATCGGGCGCCCGAGGAACAGGATCATCAACCCCGACGCGAAGATCGAGCCCAGGAAGGGAACGATGACGACGGGCATGAGTCCGCGCAGCCAGCGGGGGGCGTCGAAGCGACCGAGCCACCAGGCGATGAAACCGGCGAGCAGACCGCCGATGATTCCGCCGATGAAGCCGGCGTTCATGAGCACCGCGACGGCACCGGCGACGAAGCCGGGCGCGATGCCGGGGCGGTCGGCGATCGCGTAGGCGATGAAGCCCGCGAGCACGGCGACGATGAAGCCCATTGACGTCGCACCGATCATGAAGGCGACCGAGCCGAGGTACTGGCCGATCGGGCCGAGCGGCGAGGTCAGGTTCTCGGTGGGGAGGTCCCACAGCGAGTTCTGGATGATGATGTTCGCGGCATCCTTGGTGACCTGGTAGCCGCCGAGCAGGAAGCCGAGCGCGATCAGCAGACCGCCACCGGCGACGAACGGGATCATGTAGCTCACACCGGTGAGCAGCCAGCGCTGGATGCGACGGCCGACCGACTGCTGCACCACGGGGGCGTCCGAGGCGGATGCCGCCGCGGCACCGCCCTGCACACGGGCGGCGTTCGGGTTCTCGCTGGCGGCGAGGGCCTCGGCGATGAGCTGCTTCGGCTGCTCGATGCCGCGCTTGACTCCGGCGCGCACGACGGGCTTACCCGCGAAGCGCTGCGGCTCGCGCACGTCGACGTCGACCGCGAAGATCACGGCGTCGGCGTCGTCGATCACGCTCTGCGGGAGGGCCTTGTAGCCGCTCGACCCCTGCGGCTCGACGATGAGGTCGACGCCCTCGGTCTCGGCCCCGGCGGCGGTGAGCGCGTCGGCGGCCATGAAGGTGTGGGCGATGCCGGTCGCGCACGCGGTGACGGCGACGATCTTCTTCGTCTTCGTGGCGGTGGCGGTGCGCGCCTCGGCACGGGTGGCGGCCGGGGCCTCGGCAGCGGCGGTCGAAACGGGCGCGGGCGCCGGGGAGACGGCATCCGTGATGATGCGCACCGCGTCGGCGGGGGTCGAGGCCGCGCGAAGGCCAGACATGAACTGATCGTTCATCAGGCTGCGGGCCAGCTGCGACAGCACCGCGAGGTGGGCCTCGTCGGCACCCGCGGGGGCGGCGATGAGGAACACGATGTCGGCGGGACCGTCGGGAGCGCCGAAGTCGACGCCCGGAGTGAGGCGGGCGAAGGCGAGGGTCGGCTCGGTCACCGACGCGCTGCGCGCGTGCGGGATGCCGATGCCGCCGGGCAGGCCGGTCTCGTCCTTCTGTTCGCGGGCCCACGCGTCGTCGAAGAGTTCCTGGGCGCTCGTCGCGCGGCCCTGCGCGACGACGCGCTCGGCGAGGGCGCGGATCACCGACTGCTTGTCGGTGCCCAGGGGCGCGTCGAGGGTGACGAGCTCCGGAGTGATGATGTCGGACATTGTCAGTGACCTTTCGTGGTCAGGATGTTGCGAGAGGGGTGGCGAAGGCGGAAACGGCGATCGGGCCCGGGGGCAGATCGGCCGGAGTGGGGGCTTGCGTCCCCGGCAGGGTCGCGGCAGCGGCGCCGTAGGCGATGCTGCGCGCGAGGCGGTCGGGGGCCGAGGCCCCGTCGAGATCGGCCAGCAGGTAGCCGGCGAGCGAGCTGTCGCCCGCCCCGACCGTGCTGGCGACCTGGATCTGGGGGGCGCGTCCGCGCCAGGCGCCCTCGGCCGTGAAGAGCAGCGCTCCGTCGGCACCGAGGGTCACGAGAGCGGATGCCAGGCGCCCGGGCACGAGGGCCGTGGCTCGTCGCGTCGCCTCGGCGAGCACGTCGGCGTCGCCCGCGGCATCCTCGCCGACGAGCTCGGCGAGCTCCTCGTGGTTGGGCTTGATGAGGTCGGGACGAGCGGTCTCGACGACCGCCGCGAGGGCCTCGCCCGAGGCGTCGACCGCGACGAGCGGGGCCTTCGAGCCCCAGCGATCGCGGACGGCGGCGATGAGGTCGGCGTAGAACGTCGCCGGGACACCGGGCGGGAGCGATCCGGCCAGCACCAGCCAGGTCGCGCCCTCGGCGGCCGCGACGACGCCCGCGGTGAGGGCGGCCGCCTCGGCGGCGTCGAGCGTGGCACCGGGGAGGTTGAGCTTGGTCGTCTCGCCGCTCGGGTCGGTGATGGTCAGGTTCGCGCGGGCGCGGCCCGCCACCTCGACGAGGTCGAGCGCGATGCCGGTGTCTTCCAGCAGCAGCCGGTACGGGTCGTGGGCGTTCACGGGCACGACGGCGCGGGCGGGAGCCCCGGCCGCCGAGACGACGCGGGCGACGTTGACGCCCTTGCCTCCGGCGTCTTCTCGCGACGACAGCGCGCGCTGCACCTCGCCGGGCTGCAGAGCCTCGGAGAGCACCACCGCGCGATCGGCGGAGGGGTTGGCGGTCAGGGTGACGATCATGCGACACGCACCTCGACATCGGCGTCGGCGAGGGCCTCGGCCAGGTCGGCGGGCGGAGCCGCATCGGTCACGAGAACATCGATCTCGTCGAGCTGGGCGAAGCGCACGAGCAGTTCCTCTCCGAACTTGGCCGCGTCCGCGACGAGGACGACGCGTCGGGCCGATTGGATGATGGCGGCCTTGACGGCTGCTTCGTCGGGATCGGGCGTGCTGAGGCCGAACCCGGCGCTGAGGCCGTTGGTGCCGACGAAGGCGAGGTCGGGACGCAGCTGACCGATGGTGCGCACGGTGTGCGCGCCGACGGCGGCGGCGGTGACGCCGCGGACGCGTCCGCCGATGGTGGTGAGCGACAGGCGATCGTCGGCGGAGAGCACGTGGGCGGCCTCGAGCGAGTGGGTGACGACCTCGACCCCGCCGATGCCCGCGCCCAGCGCGTCGGGCAGCAGGGCGGCCACCGCCGCCGGCGTCGTCCCCGCGTCGAGGAAGACCGATCCGCGGAAGTCGGGGCCGAGCAGGTCCACCGCGGCGGCGGCGATCGCGCGCTTCGCGTCGCCGTGTCGCTCGCGACGCTCCGTGAGGGGGGATTCCGCGGTGCTGGCGCGACCAATGTCGACGGCGCCGCCGTGCACGCGGCGAAGGGAGCCCAGGCTCTCGAGGCGATCGAGGTCGCGACGAACCGTCTCGGTCGTCACGTCGAAGCGACGGGCGAGATCGACGACGCTGACACGTCCGACATCGCGCAGTTCGCGCTCGATGAGCTTCTGGCGCTCCATTGCGTACACGGGATCTCCTTCGAAGATTCCCACACAGTACAACATGAAGCCACATAGAGCAACAGAATGTGGGCACATGGCAAGAGACGGGACCGCCGCGCCTCGCGCGCCGCGACCCCGCCTCCCGTCAGCGCTCCCCTAGGGCGCGACCACCGAAATCGTGAAGGCGACGCTCTTCCCGTCGGGGCCCGTCACGGTGGCCGCCGTCGTGCCGACGGCGCGCACCTGAAACCCGGGCCGGAACACGGCTCCCTCCGACGGGCCACCCGCCGAGAACTCGGCGATCGAGAGGTCGGACGTCGAGCCCGTCCACTCCGCCTCGGTCCCGTCGGGGACGTCGAGCACGAGCGCTCCCCCGATCGCGACGGTCACCTCGGTTCCGGCGAGGGTCGCGGGCGAGACGACGTCGGGGGCGAGCACCTGCTGGTCCGGGGTGCTCGACGGCGCCGCGGTGACGGGTGCCGGCTGGACGGGAGCGGGATCGGATGCCGCTGGCGCGCAGCCCGCGAGAGCGAGGGGCAGCGCGACCGCGGCGACGACGAGGGCGGAACGCTTCACGGTGACCTTCTTCACGCGGATCGGAACGGAGCACGCGGGGCCTCCGCCCCGCACGCCCGAGGGTCAGTCGGTCTCGCCGGTCTCGCTCGGCGAGGGGATCGGCACCTCGATCGAGGCGACCGAGCCGTCGACGAGTCCGAGCAGCGCGGCGGGCGAGGCGTCGGGCTGGTCGTCGTCGGGCAGCATCTCGGCCGCCGTGCGCGCGCGCACGGGTTCGCCGGGCAGGCCCGCCCACTCGCTCGGTTCCTCGGGTCGCTGAACGAAGAGTCCCATGGGCCCAGTGTCGCGTCCGCGCTTCGGCGTGGGCTGTGAACCCGTCGGACGCGGCTCCCCCGGCTCCCCGCCGCCCTCACGACAGCGGGTGCGCCGCGAAGAAGTCCTCGATGATCCGGGTGGCCGAGATCGTCTGCGTCGTGGCGCCCGGTCCGCTCGTCGCCGTGGCGCCCGGCCAGGTGTGCCCACCGCCCTCGATGCGATAGTGCGTGAGTGCGCCGCGCCCCTGGCATCCGCACCACTGCTGTTCCGTGACGTCGGATCCGATCGCGGTCCGCGTCGGGGATGAGGCGCACCCGCTTCGTTGCGCCTGTTCGTCGAGCCACTGCGTGACCGGTTCGAGGGCGGCCGCGTGACTGGTGCCGCCGTCGTACGGGATGACCGGGTCGGCGGTGCCGTGGAATTCGACCACCGGCACGGCGGGGACGCTCGCGCAGGCGGGGTCGTCCGCGGGGTAGATCGCGCCCGACACGACCGCGAACGCCGCGATGCGCGCGGGCAGCCGGCATGACAGGAGCGAGACGAAGCCGCCGCCGTTGGAGATGCCCGCGGCGAACACGCGGGCGGTGTCGACGCAGAGGTGGGCCTCGAGGTCGTCCAGCAGCGCGCCGACGAAAGCGACGTCGTCCTGTCCCGACGCGTAGGGGGCGCCCTCCCATCCGTTCTGCGGGGCACTCCCGGCGGGTTGCGGGTAGAGCACGATCGCGTCGCCGTCGTCCAGCCCGCTGGAGCCCTCGAGCTTCTGCGTCGACGTGCCGTGACCGACGAAGGCCAGGATGACGGGCGTCGGGGTCGAACCGTCGTATCCGTTCGGCACGTGCAGCTGCTCCGTGCGCGTGACGCCCGCGACGCTCACCGACCGCGTCGAGCTCGACCCGGCGGGGAGGCATCCGCTCCGCAGCCCGAGGTGCCCGCAGCGCCCGAGGCGCCCGCAGCGCCCGATGTGCCCGCAGCGCCCGATGTGCCCGCAGCGCCCGGGGCGCCCGACGTGCCCGCCGCCGCGATCGTCGCCGCGCCCGCGGATCCCCCATCGCGGGCGGCGGTCACGAGACCCCCGGCGCCGTCGGCGGAGGCGGCCGGTCCGACGCAACCCGCGAGGGCGAGAGAGACGACGACGAGGGCGAGGAAGAGGGAACGGGCACGCACGCGCGAGACAGTACGCCGCTCACCCCAGAGGACGCGCGCGGTGTCACCCTCGCCCTCACCCGCTGCGTCCGCGGTCACCGGGGCAGGTCATCGAAACCGTCGAGCTCGCGCGCGGTCGTGCGGCGCCGCCCCGCGCCGGGGTCGTCGCCGCCAGGGCAAAGAAGAAGCCCCGGCTCTCGCTATTTCGCGATGACCGGGGCTTTCTTCGTGCTGGGGTACCTGGACTCGAACCAAGAACAACGGAACCAGAAACCGCCGTGTTGCCAATTACACCATACCCCAAGGCGCTGAGCCGTAACTCGTGCCGAGGATCAAGCTTACGTGAGAGCCGCTCCCCTGCCAAATCCCGCCTCGCCCGCGCGCGTCGCGCCGACGAAGACGCTCAGCCCAGGTGCTGCACGAGCGCGTCCAGACGACGCAGCGTCTCGGTCTTGCCGAGCAGCTCCATCGACTCGAACAGCGGCGGAGACACGCGCCGCCCGGTCAGCGCGACACGCGGAGGACCGTACGCCACGCGGGGCTTCAGGCCCAGCTCGTCGACCAGGGCGGTCGACAACGCCTGCTGCACGCCCGCGGCGCTGAAGTCGTCGACGCCCTCGAGCGCCCGCATCGACGCCATGAGCACCTCGGCCGCGTTCGCGGGGAGCCCCTTGAGCGCGTCCTCGGCGTAGGTCACGTCGGAGACGAACAGGAAGCCCAGCATCCCCGGAACCTCGCCGAGCAGCTGCACGCGCTCCTGAACGAGCGGCGCGGCCTCCGCGATGATCGCGCGGTGCTCCGCGCTCGGCTCCTCGTCGATGAGCCCCGCACCGGCGAGGTACGGCACGATGCGCGCGGCGAAGTCGTCGGCATCCAGCATCCGGATGTGGTCGCCGTTGATCGCCTCGGCCTTCTTCTGGTCGAAGCGCGCGGGGTTCGGGTTGACGTCGGCGATGTCGAACGCGGCGATCATCTCCTCGAGCGAGAAGACGTCGCGGTCGCTCGCGAGCGACCAGCCGAGCAGCGAGAGGTAGTTGAGCAGACCCTCGTGAATGAAGCCCTTTTCACGCTGCAGGAAGAGGTCGGCCTGCGGGTCGCGCTTCGACAGCTTCTTGTTGCCCGTCTCGCCCAGCACCAGCGGCATGTGACCGAAGCGCGGGATGAACGTCGTGACCCCGGCATCCACCAGCGCGGAATACAGCGCGAGCTGGCGCGCCGTCGACGGCATGAGGTCCTCACCGCGGATGACGTGGGTGATGCCCATGAGGGCGTCGTCGACCGGGTTCACGAACGGGTAGAGGGGCACTCCCCCGGCGCGAACGAGCACGAAGTCGGGGAACGACCCGGCCGGGAAGGTGACCTCGCCACGGATGAGGTCGACGTAGCTCAGGTCGTGGTCGGGCACGCGCAGGCGCCACGCGGGCTGACGGCCCTCGGCGCGGAAGGCGGCCTTCTGCTCCTCGGTGAGGTCGCGATCGAAGTTGTCGTAGCCGAGCTGCTTGGCGCGGCCGTTGGCCTCGTTGCGGGCATCGATCTCTTCGGCGGTCGAGTAGCTCTCGTACACGGCGCCCGCGGCGACGAGCTTGTCGAGCACCTCGCGGTAGATCTCGTGCCGCTGCGACTGGCGGTAGGGAGCGTGCGGGCCACCGACCTCGACACCCTCGTCCCAGTCGATGTTCATCCACCGCAGCGCGTCGAGGAGCTGCTGGTAGCTCTCCTCGCTGTCGCGCGCGGCGTCGGTGTCTTCGATGCGGAAGACGAGCTTCCCGCCGTTGTGCCGGGCGTAGGCCCAGTTGAACAGGACGGTGCGGATGAGACCCACGTGCGGCAGACCCGTCGGAGACGGGCAGAAGCGGACGCGAACGTCGGCGCCGGAGGCGGTCGTGGTGCGGGGATCGGGCGTGGCAGACATCCCCTCGATCCTACCGGCGGGCGCTGCCGGGCCGATGGTCGCCCAACACCTCCGCCACGACCTCGAGCGCCGCGCCGACCGCGGGGACGCTCTCCGCGCCGCGGGCGGTGACGACGTGCAGGGTGCGCGCTTCGGCGGCAGGGAGGCGCGGCACGGCGATGCCGGCCGGAAGGGGCAGGGATGCCACGGCCATGCGCGGCAGGATCGCCATGCCCACGCCGAGCGCGACGAGGTTCTCGACCGCGATGTAGTTGTCGGTCTCGAAGGCGATGTCGGGGACGAAACCGGCGCGCCCGCACGCCTCGAGCAGGTGGCCGCGGCACTGCGGGCAGCCGGCGATCCAGCGCTCCCCCGCCAGTTGCGACAGGTCGATCGGATCGTCGGATGCCGCCGGGTGCTCGGCCGGGACGACCACGACGGTGTCGTCGTCGGCGAGGTGCCGCACCGACAGACCGGCGGCCGCCGAGGTGAGCTGTTCGCGCCGATCGCCCGGGTAGCTGTAGATGAGGGCGATGTCGGCGCGATCCTCTCGCACGGCGGCGATCGCCTCGGGAGGTTCGGCCTCGACGAAGCTGATCGAGACGCCGGGGCGGCGCGCGGTGACGGCGGCGATGACGCGCGGGACCACGGTCGACGACGCCGAGGGGAACGCGGCGATGCGGACGCGTCCGGCGCGCAGTCCCCGCAGTTCGGCGAGGTCGCCCGCGGCGGCGTCGAGGGCGGTGGTCACGGTCGCCGCGTGACGGGCGAGCACCCGGCCCGCCTCGGTCAGGCGGATGCCGCGCCCGACGCGCTCGACGATCGGCAGTCCCGCGCGCTGCTCGAGGCGGCGCACCTGCTGACTGACGGCGGGCTGGCTGTACCCGAGAGCGCGGGCCGCCCCCGTGATCGACCCGGTGTCGGCGATGGCCTTGACGACGCGCAGTCCGTGGGCGTCGAGACCGTCTTCACCCTCACTCATGCGGACACATAACCAGAGCGGATGCATTCCATGCAACACCTGCTCTAGTGCAATGAGCGACCAGGCGGGAACCTGGATCTATGAGCAGCCTCGCTTCGCACTTCGCCGGCGGCCGTGACTATCTCGCCGCCTGCACCCTCGGTCTGCCGTCGCGCGAGACCGTGCGCGCCGTCCGCGCCGACCTGGATGCCGCGGCATCCGGTCGCCCCGATGTCGTCGCGGCGTCGCAGGCCGTCGAGAAGGCCCGCGCCGCGTACGCGCGGCTGGTCAGCTCCCCGGTCGGCGACGTCGCGATCGGGTCGCAGACCTCGGTGCAGGTCGCGCTCATCGCCGCCTCGGTCCCCGACGGCGCGGAGGTGCTGTGCGCCGAGGGCGACTTCTCCTCCCTCGTCGCGCCCTTCGCGCGCGCGGGTCGCGGCATCCGCCTGCGCACCGCGCCCCTCGACGACCTCGCCGCCGCGATCACGCCCGGCACGTGGCTCGTCGCGTTCTCGCTCGTGCAGTCCGCGACCGGGGAGGTGGCGAATGCCGCGGGCATCGCCGCCGCCGCGGCGCGCGCGGGCACCCGCACGCTGTGCGACCTGACCCAGGCGGCGGGGTGGCTGCCGGTGGACGCGACGATGTTCGACGCGACCGTGTGCCACGCCTACAAGTGGCTGTGCTGCCCGCGCGGGGTGTCCTTCCTGACGCTCACCCCCGACTTCGCCGACGGGATCCGCCCTGTCCAGGCCGGCTGGTACAGCGGCGACGACCCGTGGTCGTCGTGCTACGGCACCGGCGGCGACCTCGCCCCCGACGCGCGACGCTTCGACGTCTCGCCCGCGTGGCAGGCCTTCGTCGGGGCGGCGCCCGCTCTCGAGATGTTCGCGCAGGCCGACATCACCTCGACCTACGTGCACGCGACGAGCCTCGCCGCGCGGTTCCGCGACGGACTCGGACTGCCCCATCCGTCTCGCCCCTCGGCGATCGTCACGTGGCCGGATGCCACGGGCGAAGCGCTCGCCCAGCTCACCGCGCACGGCATCACGGCATCCGGGCGCGCGGGTCGGGCGCGCGTGGCGTTCCACGTCTTCAACGACGAGCTCGACGTCGACCGGGCGCTGCACGCGCTCGGCGTGCGCGGGGGCGACGACCTGTCGGCCTTCGACGGACTGGTCTACGCGATCTGACTTTCCCTCGTCCGCGTGAGGGGCGGGACGCGCTGCCACCTGACGCTCCTCTCCCCGTGCGTGCCGCCCGCGCGTGCGAGCGGGGCCCTGCCGATCGCTACGGGAGAGCGGGAGCAACGGAGAAGCGCCGGGCGACAATCGCGGCCCCGCACACGGCGGCGACGGACACCAGTGCCCACAGCGCCAGACCCGCATAGCCCGACAGCCCGAGGATGATCCCGGCCAGCACCGACCCGACCGCCGCGCACGCGGTCATCAGGGTGTCACTGCGTCCCTGGCGGCGCGGACGCAGCGCGAGGGGTGTCGCCTCGGTGAGCAGGGCCGACCCGGCGACGGTCGCGGCACTCCACCCGAGACCGAGCAGCACGAGCGCCACGAGGACGCCGATCTGCGCGTCGGCGAACACGGCGGCCGTGACGAGGGAGGCCGCCAGCAGCGCCTGACCGAGCAGGATGACGGGGATGCGTCCCCAGCGATCGGCGAGCACGCCGAACACCGGCGACAGCCCGTACATCCCGAACACGTGCAGCGCGATCGTGACCCCGACGGCCAGGGTCACGGCATCCGGAGCGACGATGTGCGACAGGTGCACCGGGGTCATCGCCATGACCGACGCCATGGTCACGTGGGAGGCGGCCACCGCGAGCATCGCGAACCGCGCGAGCGCGGGACGGTCGGGCTGCGGCGCGACGGGAGCGGATGCCGCGCTCTCGCGGTCGAGACGCTGCGCCAGCAGCAGCGGGTCGGGTCGCAGGACGAGCGCGTAGAGCGCGAACGCCACGGCTTGGGCCGCGAAGGAGAACAGGTAGGCACCGGTCAGCCGCGGCATGCCGATGCTCGCTCCGAGCAGTTCTCCGGGGGCGAGCAGCAGGGGCCCGACCACCCCGCCGACCGTGGTCGCCCACACGACGGTCGCGAGGTCGCGTCCGCGCCGGGTCGCGGGGGCGAGGTCGGTCGCGGCGAAGCGGGATTGAAGGGTTCCCGCGTTGCCGGCGCCGATGAGGGCGATCCCCACGAGCAGCAGCGGGAACGCGCGCGTCGCCGCGGCCGTGATGACGACCGCGATGCCGGCGAGGGCGGCGAGGTTGCCCGTCGTGAGGGCGAATCGCCGACCGCGGCGGCCGGCCAGTCGCGCGAGAGGGATCGCCGTCAGCGCCGCTCCCAGCGTGACCGACGCGGTGGCGAAGCCCGACAGTGCCTCCTGCCCCGAGAGGTCGGCCGCCAGCAGGGCGCCGAGAGACAGCGTCGCCCCGAACGCGACGCCGGTGAGCACCTGCCCCGCGGCGAGCACGCGCACGGTGCACCTCTGCGTCGCGACGAGATCGACGCCCGCCGGCGCGGCGACCTCAGGCATCGCGCGCGGTGTTGCGCAGCACCCCGATGCCGTCGATCTCGACCTCGACCACATCGCCCGCGGAGAACGAGCCGATACCCGCCGGCGTGCCGGTGAGGATCAGATCGCCGGGCAGCAGCGTGAAGACCGCGCTGGCGTAGGCGACGAGCGTGGGGATGTCGTGGATCATGTCCGACACCGGACCGTCCTGCCGGACCTCGCCGTTGACGCGGGTCACGATGCGAGCGGATGCCACGTCGAGGTCGGTCTCGATCACCGGCCCGACGGGGCAGAACGTGTCGAACCCCTTGGCGCGCGACCACTGCCCGTCGGTGCGCTGGAGGTCGCGCGCGGTGACGTCGTTCGCGACGGTGTACCCGAAGATGTACTCCCCCGCGCGCTCGGCGGGGACGTTCTTCGCGATGCGCCCGATTACCACGGCGAGCTCGCCCTCGTAGTCGGTCTGCGAGCTCAGGCGCGTGGGGCGGACGATGACGTCGTGCGGGCCGATGACCGAGGTGTTGGGCTTGAGGAACATCAGCGGCTCCTCGGGAGCCTCGCCGCCCATCTCGGCCGCGTGGTCGTGGTAGTTCTTGCCGATGCAGACGACCTTGGAGCGCGGGATGACCGGCGCGAGAAGGGCCGCGTCGGCGAGGGGGATGCGCTCACCGGTCGTGTCGAACCCGGCGAACATGGGGTCGCCCTCGAGAACGACGAGGTGGTCGTCGTCGACGATGCCGTAACGAAGGGCGTCCTGGTGGCTGAATCGAGCGATCTTCACCCGGCCAGCCTATCCGCGGGGTGCGACGCAGCGACGGCATCGCCCAGACCCCCGCCGACGAACGCCGTCCGTGGTGAGGAACGCGGTGGCACAGCGTTGCTCACCCGGGACAGCGGTTATCGCCCCTGATGGTCGCGCGCGCGGAAGGCGACTAACGCCGCCACGACGCACCCGCGAACCACGGAGGGGCCCCGGCATCCGGGAGCCCCTCCTGTGACGACGCGGGTCAGGCGTCGAGGCGGTACAGCCAGCCGTGCTTGTCTTCGGCGCGACCGTACTGGATGTTCGTGAGCTCCTCGCGCAGTTCGAGCGCGAGGGTGCCCGAGGGCTGCTCGTCGATGAAGTCGCGCCCCTTGAGCGTGCCGATCGGGGTGACGACGGCGGCCGTTCCGCACGCGAAGACCTCGACGATGTCCCCGGATGCCACTCCCTCGCGCCACTCGGTCAGCGAGACGTTGCGCCCCTCGACGTGGTGGCCGCGGTCGCGGGCGAGCTGCAGCAGGGAGTCGCGCGTGATGCCCTCGAGGATCGAGTCGGACTGCGGGGTGACGATGGTGCCGTCCTTGTAGACGAACACGACGTTCATGCCGCCGAGCTCCTCGACGTTGCGGTCCTGGTCGAGGAAGACGACCTGGTCGCACTCGTTCTCATACGCCTCGGACTGGGGCAGCAGGCTTGCGGCGTAGTTGCCGCCGGTCTTCGCCGCACCCGTGCCGCCCTTGCCGGCGCGCGAGTAGTCCTCGCTGAGCCAGATCGAGACCGGCTGCACGCCGCCCTTGAAGTAGGCGCCGGCGGGGCTGGCGATGAGGTAGTAGGCGACCTTGTGGGCCGGTCGGACCCCGAGGAAGGCCTCTTTCGCGAACATGAAGGGACGCAGGTAGAGGCTCTGGTCTTCGCCGGAGGGCACCCAGGCGCCGTCGACGGCGATGAGTTCTTTCAGCGACTGCAGGAAGTAGGGAACCGGCAGTTCGGGCAGCGCGAGACGGCGGGCGGAGCGCTGCAGACGGCGGCCGTTCTGATCGGGCCGGAAGGTGTGCACCGAACCGTCGGCGTGACGGTAGGCCTTGATGCCCTCGAAGATCTCCTGCCCGTAGTGCAGGACGGCCGCGGCCGGGTCGAGCGAGATCGGGCCGTACGGCGAGACGCGCGGACGGTGCCAGCCGCCGCGGACCGACCAGCAGATGTCGACCATGTGGTCGGTGAAGCTCTGCCCGAAGCCGGGGCTGGCGAGGATGGCGTCGCGCTCGGCGGCGCTCTTGGCCGCGAGGTTGCGGGTGACGGCGAACTCGAGCGGGTCGAGTCCGGTGTCGGGGTCGGTGTCGATCGTGGTCATCTGTGATCCAAAACTCTTCGTGTGCCGGGGCGGTACGGGCCGATCGGTCCAGGTTACGCCTGGACCCGTGCGGCGATCGCGTCGCCGATCTGAGCGGTCGTGCGCGAGCCCTCACGCGTCGCGATGTCGTCTTCGACCGCGCGGGTGACGCGGGCGGATTCGTCGGCGAGCCCGAGATGGTCGAGCAGGAGGGCGACGGAGAGGATCGCGGCCGTGGGGTCGGCCTTCTGGCTTCCCGCGATGTCGGGCGCCGATCCGTGCACGGGCTCGAACATCGAGGGGAACGCGCCGTCGGGGTTGATGTTGCCCGAAGCGGCGAGGCCGATGCCACCGGTGACGGCGCCGGCCAGGTCGGTCAGGATGTCGCCGAAGAGGTTGTCGGTGACGATCACGTCGAAGCGACCCGGGTTCGTGACCAGGAAGATGGTTGCCGCGTCGACGTGCAGATAGTCTACGGCGACGCCGGGGAACTCCCCCGCCACCGCGTCGACGATGCGCTTCCACATGCCGCCCGCGTGCACGAGCACATTGGTCTTGTGCACGAGCGTGAGCTTCTGACGGCGCCGCGCGGCGAGGGCGAAGGCGTAGCGCACGACGCGCTCGACTCCGTATGCCGTGTTGACCGAGGTCTCGTTGGCGACCTCGTGCGCGGTGCCGCGGCGGATCGAGCCGCCGTTGCCGACGTACGGGCCTTCGGTACCCTCGCGCACCACGACGAAGTCGATCTCGCCGGGGTCTGCCAGCGGTCCGGTCGATCCCGGGTACAGCTTCGACGGGCGCAGGTTGACGTAGTGATCGAGCTCGAAGCGGAGCTTCAGGAGCAGCCCGCGCTCTATGTTCGCGTTCGCGAGCCGCGGGTCGCCGGGCACTCCCCCGACCGCTCCGAGCAGGATCGCGTCGTGGGAGGCGATCGCCGACAGATCGTCGTCGGTGAGAGTGTCTCCGGTCTCGAGGTAGCGTCCCGCACCGAGCGAGAAGGGCGTCTTCTCGAACGTGACGTCCGACGCGGCGGTGACGGCGTCGAGCACCTTCACGGCCTCGGTGACGACCTCGGGACCGATGCCGTCACCGGGGATGACGGCCAACTTCACGACACGCGACATCGCTCTCCTCAGAGCTCGGGGCGCGTCACTGCTTCGACGCGCCGCGGGATCCTCCCAGGGTAGTGGCAGCGATCACCGCGGCCACGACGATCAGGCCGGCACCGATGAGCGCCGTGATGACGACACCCGAGTCGAAGGCGTGCGCCGCGGCCGTGCGCAGCGCCTCGGCCAGCGCGGGATCGTCGAGCGTCTGCGACACCGCGACGGCGCCTGCGAGGGTTTCACGCGCCCCCTGCGCGGCGGCATCCGGAAGGCCGGCGGGCAGCACCAGCTGTGCGCGGTAGAACGCGGCCAGGATGCCACCCAGCACGGCCGTTCCGAGCACGGCTCCGACCTCGTACGCGGTCTCGGACACGGCGCTCGCAGCTCCCGCCTTGGCCGAGGGAGCGCTGGAGAGGATCAGCTCGTTCGACACCGTCTCGGCCGCGCCGATGCCGATGCCGAGCAGACCAAAGGCGACGATGAGCTGGACGAGGTCGGCCGTCGAGAACGCGACCATGACGTAGGCGACGACCGAGAACGTGAGGGCGATGGGCACGACGACGCGGGGAGCGAGGCGCTTCGCGACCGGAACGACCGCGAGTCCCGAGACGATCATGAGCACGAGCCCCGGCAGCAGGGCGAAGCCCGCCACCATCGGCGACAGACCCACCACGAGCTGGAGGTGTTGCGCGACGAAGTACAGGAAGCCGACGAGTCCGACCACGCTGAGGAGGTTGACCAGGATCGCGCCCGAGAAGGTGCCCCTGCGGAACAGCGACATATCGAGCATGGGGGTCGGCAGCGCCCGCTGCCGGCGGACGAAGAGCCAGCCGAAGACCACGCCGACGACGAACAGGACCGGCGCGAGCGACAGTGGGCCGTCGACGGCGAGCTTCTTGATGCCGTAGACGATCGGCACCATCGTCGCGAGCGACAGCAGCACGCTCACCGGGTCGAACCGGCCCGGGTGCGGGTCGCGACTCTCGGGGACGAAGAACGGCGCGAGGATCAGCAGGGGCACGAGCACGGGCACGGCCATGAGGAAGACGGAGCCCCACGAGAAGTGCTCGAGCAGGATGCCCCCGACGATCGGACCGAGAGCGGCGCCGGCGGAGAAGCCCGACGCCCAGATGGCGATGGCGAATCGACGCTGGTCGCGATCGCGGAAGATGCTGCGCAGCAGCGACAGCGTCGAGGGCATGAGCATGGCCCCGAACACACCCATGAGCGCGCGGCCCGCGATGAGCAGCGCCGCCGTGGGCGCGAACGCGGACAGCGCGGAGACGGCCGCGAAGCCGGTCGCGCCGATCAGCAGGAGGCGACGCCGACCGAAGCGGTCTCCCAGGGTACCCATGGTCACCAGCAGACCCGCCAGAACGAGCGGGTAGACGTCGATGATCCAGAGCTGCTCGATGCTCGACGGCTGCAGGGACAGCGCGATCTCGGGCAGGGCGAAGCTCAGCACGGTGTTGTCGACCGAGACCAGCAGCACCGGCAGCATGAGCACCGCCAGCGCGAACCATCCGCGCCATCCGGCGCGGGTCACGGTGATTTCCGAGGTGGGCATCGACGAGGTGAGCATTCTTCTGAATCCGTTTCTAAACCGTCCAGCCGGTATAGTAACAGAGGTGGGTCACCGCCCGCCAGTACGATCGAGGAGACATGAGCCGCCCCCCACTCGCCCGAGAAGCCGTCCTCGACGCGTTCACCCGCATCCTCGTCGACGAGGGGGAACGCGCCGCGACGATGGACGCGACGGCCCGCGGCGCCGGCGTGTCGAAGGGTGGCCTGCTCTACCACTTCAACTCGAAGAGCGCGCTCGAGGCCGCCCTCGTCGAGCGACTCGAACGCCTCGCGCAAGAAGACGTCGACGAGATCGAGAAGTCCGCCGAGGGCGTCGTCGCGGCGCACCTGCGCTCGTCGCAGAACACCGGTTCGCCCCTCGACGTGACCATCCTGGCGGTCTCCCGGCTCGCGCAGAACGGCAACGACGCGGCATCCGCGTCTCTCCGCCGCGTGCGGGAACTGTGGGAGGAGAGCCTGCGCGCGCACACACGCGACGAGACGGCCCTGCAGATGGTGCTGCTCGTCAGCGACGGGCTCTACTTCAACGCCGTGCTCGATCTCAACGCGGTTCCGGGTCCCGCCATCGAGGGTCCCGCGCTCGACCGGCTCATCGACGCGGTCGTCGCCGCCACCACCTGAGGTCGCCGCGCGCCCCGCGGGCGCGGCGCGCGGACGTCGAGCTCCCGGCCACCATCAGGCAGCCGCCCACGAGCTCGGCCCCACCCCAGCCGTGGCCGCCGACCAGGTCGGCTAGACCGAGGACGGCGAAGCCCACGCCGAGCACGGCCAGGAAGACGTCGAGACGACTCATCCCCCAGGATCGTCGCGGCGCGCACGTCCGGCAGCGGTCCACCGCCGCGTCTCACCCCGACACCGGGGACCTCTCACCCCCGCCGGCGATGCCTGCACCCCGCCCGCGGCGACGTGACGACGAAGGGGGCCGCCGCAGCGACCCCCTCCCCCGTGACGCGTCCGGGACTCAGCCCTCGACGATCTCGATCTGCCGGAACAGGTCGGCGCCGACGGCCTCGCGCATCGCGCCGAGGATCTCGTCGGGAACCGGCGAGTCGACCGTGAGCACCGAGAGGGCGCGGCCGGTGGCATCCTGGGCCGCCACCTGGAGACCGGCGATGTTGATGCCGGCCTCGCCGAGCTTCTGGCCGTAGATCGCGACGATGCCGGGGCGGTCGGCGTAGCGCATGACGATGTGGTGCTGCTCGATCGGCACCTCGATGTCGTACCCGTTGATCGCGACGACCTTGGGCACCATGCGGGTTCCGGCGAGCGTGCCCGCGACCGTCAGGGTGGAGCCGTCGGCGAGCGTTCCGCGCAGGATCGTGATGTTGCGGTACAGCGGGCTCTCGGCCTCGACGACGAGGCGCGCCTCGACCCCGCGCTGCTCGGCGAACAGCGGGGCGTTGACGTACGAGACGCTCTCACTGACGATGCGGCTGAAGTACCCCTTGAGCGCGGCGAGGCGGTAGACGCTGACGTCGTACTGCGCGAGCTCTCCGCGCACCTCGATGTCGAGGCTGGTGAGGGCGCTGTCGGCGAGACCGCTGAAGAACTGGCCGAGCATCTCGACGAGGGCGATACCGGGGCGCACGAACGGGTCGATCGCGCCGCCCGCGACGTTCACGGCATCCGGGACGAGGTCGCCCTCGAGGGCGAGCTTGACGCTGCGCGCGACCGAGACGCCCGCCTTCTCCTGCGCCTCTTCGGTGCTGGCCCCCAGGTGCGGGGTGACGACGACGTTCGGCAGGTCGAGGAGCTTGCGCGCGGGGCCGCCCTCGGCCGGCGGCTCGGTCGAGAACACGTCGAGACCGGCTCCGGCGATCTCACCGTTCGTGAGGGCCTCGAAGAGCGCCTCCTCGTCGATGAGCCCACCGCGGGCCACGTTGATGACGTACGCGCTCTTCTTCATGCGGCGCAGCTGCTCGGCGCCGATCATGCCGGTCGTCTCGGGCGTCTTCGGCATGTGGATCGTGACGAAGTCGCTCTGCTCGAGCAGTTCGTCGAGCGAGACGAGCTGCACGCCGAGCTGCTGGGCGCGCGCGGCCGTGACGTAGGGGTCGTACGCGATGACGCGCATGTCGAAGCCCTGCAGGCGGGCGGCGATGAGGGCGCCGATGCGGCCGAGGCCGATGATGCCGATCGTCTTCTCGAACAGTTCGGTGCCGGTGAACGAGCTGCGCTTCCACAGGCCCTGTGCGAGCGAGGCGTGGGCGGCCGGGATGCGGCGCGCCAGGCTGAGCACGTGACCGACGGTGAGCTCGGCGGCCGAGATGATGTTGGAGGTCGGGGCGTTGACCACCATCACTCCGGCCGCGGTGGCCGACTTGATGTCGACGTTGTCGAGACCGACGCCCGCGCGGGCGACGACCTTCAGCGACGGGGCCGCGGCGAGGGCCTCGGCGTCGATCTGGGTGGCCGAGCGCACGAGCACCGCGTGCGCGTCGGCCAGGGCCGAGAGCAGCGCGGGGCGGTCGGTCCCGTCGACGTTGCGCACGTCGAAATCGGGGCCGAGCGCGTCGATCGTGGCGGGAGAGAGTTCTTCGGCGATGAGCACGACGGGCTTCGTCACGGATGCGTCCTTCGAAACGGTGCTGGGGACCGGCGCGCACCGGCGCGCACCGCCGGCGCGAACCGGGCGCGCGACCCGTGCGGGCCGTCTGCCAGCCTAGCGCGGCCCCGAATGCCCGCCCGACCGTGTGACGCACGGCGTCTCGGGCTCGGGACGGCCCACCGGGAACCGGATGCCGAACCTCGCGCGTTCAGCCCCCGTGCGGGCCGTACAGCCGCCGTCCGGGCGCGCGAGACGGCGTCCCACCGACACGTCGGCGGCAGCCCGCAGCCGAGATGTCTGCCCGATGCAGTCTCGCGGCGACTCCCCCGGACGCGCGACGCCTCCGCGACACGGCCCACCCGGGGCCGGATGCCGAACCTCGCGCTTTCAGCCCCCGTAGAGGCCGTACGAGGTCGTGCCGTAGCCGACGATCGCGAGCCAGAACGCGGCCGAGAGCGTGAGCCCCGCGAGCAGCACGACCGCGAGCTCCCCCGCGCGGCGGCGCTGGCCGATCGCGAAGGCGATGCCGAAGGCGATGAGGGGGAACACGATCGGCAGGATGTAGACGAACCATCCGAGCCCGTTGAGCCCCAGGGGCCCGCCGACCTGCTGGATGAGCAGCGCGACCGCGCTCCACACGACGTACGCGTAGAACAGGCCGAACAGCCCCGTGATCGTGACGAGGAGCCACGTGGGAAGGTGACGGGTGCGGGCGGGAGTGCTCATGCGAAGGCTCCCAGCGAGAGGAACGGCCAGGGGACGAGCAGCACGATGCCCACGATGAGCAGCAGGAAACGCTGCCAGGTGCGCCAGCTGCGGGTCAGGGCGAGCACCGCCACGAACCAGACGAGGGGTGCCAGCGCCGCGCCGATCGTCAGGGCGATCACCGTGACCGACGAGATGGGCAGGCCGAGTCCGTTCAGGCGCAGCCCGGCGAGCAGCCACCCGATCGCGAAGAGCAGGAAGGTCGCCGCGACCATGCCGATCCCCACGAGGCCGACGTTGCCGAGGGGCGCCGCGGCCACGGCATCCGCTTCCGCGTCGTCGACCGGTGCGTCGACGGTCGTCCCATCGACGGCCTTCGCATCGACGGCCTTCGCACCGACCACCGGCTCAGCGACCGGGGTCTCCGGATGCCGCGTCACCGGCGCCGCCGCGGACGGCCCCGGATGCAGGGGCTCGAGGGGTTCGGCCTCGGCCGGCGTCTCGACACGCCCCGTGCGCCGCGGGGCGTGCGTCTCGCCGACATCGAGCGTGGGATCGTCGTCACCGTCCCAGGACAGGGCGTCGTCATCGCGCGGAGTGCTCACGGCTCCACGGTAGCGGCGCTCCCCCGCGGCCGGGTCGCGCCCCGCCGGTGCGGGGAGGTCATGCGCGTCAGGCCCGCGGCATCCGCCCCGAGCTCCCCACGGTGGATGCCACCGGACGCGCGGCTCGCGGCATCCGGATCACCCGCCCCGGAACGGCGAACGCCCCGTGGCCGCGACCACGGGGCGTTCGCACGAGAACTCAGCGAGCGGCCGAGCCTTCGACGTAGTCGCTGTCCTGCTGCTTCCAGGCGAAGAGGCCGCGGAGCTCCTTGCCGGTCGCCTCGATGGGGTGACCCTGCTCCTTCTCGCGGAGCGCGAGGAACTCGGGGGCGCCCTTGTCCTGGTCGGCGATGAAGCGCTCGGCGAACGCGCCCGACTGGATGTCGGCGAGAACGGCCTTCATGTTCTCCTTGACGTCGGGCGAGATCACGCGGGGTCCGGAGACGTAGTCGCCGTACTCGGCGGTGTCGGAGATCGACCAGCGCTGCTTGGCGATGCCGCCCTCCCACATGAGGTCGACGATGAGCTTGAGCTCGTGCAGAACCTCGAAGTAGGCGATCTGCGGCTGGTAGCCCGCCTCGGTCAGCGTCTCGAAGCCGTACTGGACGAGGTGGCTCATGCCACCGCAGAGCACGGCCTGCTCGCCGAAGAGGTCGGTCTCGGTCTCTTCGGTGAAGGTCGTCTTGATGACGCCGGCGCGGGTGCCGCCGATGGCCTTGGCGTACGACAGGGCGGTGTCCCAGGCCGAGCCCGAGGCGTCGCGCTCGACGGCGATGATGTCGGGGATGCCGCGGCCGGCGACGTACTCGCGACGCACGGTGTGGCCGGGGGCCTTCGGGGCGACGAGGATGACGTCGACGCCCTCGGGGGCGTCGATGTAGCCGAAGCGGATGTTGAAGCCGTGCGCGAAGGCGAGGGTCTTGCCCGCGGTGAGCTTGTCCTTGATCGAGTCGGCGAAGATCGAGCGCTGGTGCTGGTCGGGCGCCAGGATCATGATGACGTCGGCCCACTCGGCCGCGTCGGAGACGTTCTTGACCTCGAAGCCGTCTTCCTGGGCCTTCGCGGTCGACTTCGAGCCGTCCTTGAGGGCGATGACGACCTCGACACCCGAGTCGCGCAGGTTCTGCGCGTGGGCGTGACCCTGCGAGCCGTAGCCGACGATCGCGACCTTCTTGCCCTGGATGATCGAGAGGTCGGCGTCGTCGTCGTAGAAGATCTCTGCCATGAGGATGTTTCTCCTTGAATCGTGGCCCCGCACAGGGGCCGCTGGTGAGTGGAAGTAGGGGGTCTCAGCCGCGCAGGACGCGCTCGGTGATGCTCTTGCCACCGCGACCGACCGCGAGGAGGCCCGACTGCGCGAGCTCCTTCACGCCGAACGGCTCGATGGCCTTGAGGAACGCGCCGACCTTGCCGGAGTCGCCCGTGATCTCGATCACGATCGCATCGGGTGCGTAGTCGACGACCGAGGCGCGGAAGAGGTTCACGACCTCGAGCACGTTGGAGCGGGTGGCGTTGTCGGCGCGCACCTTCACGAGGACGTGCTCGCGCTGAACGGATGCCGCGGGGTCGAGCTCGACGATCTTGATCACGTTGATCAGCTTGTTCAGCTGCTTCGTGACCTGCTCGAGCGGCAGGCCCTCGACGTCGACGACGACCGTGATGCGCGACAGACCGGGCACCTCGGTCACGCCGACCGCGAGGGATTCGATGTTGAACCCGCGACGGGCGAAGAGACCGGCGACACGGGTCAGCAGACCCGGCTTGTCCTCGACGAGGAGGCTCAGAACGTGACGAGACATCTCAGTCCTCCTGCTCGGCGAAGGCGGGCGAGTGATCGCGCGCGTACTGGACGTAGCTGTTGCTGACGCCCTGCGGGACCATCGGCCACACCATGGCGTCGGCGCTCACGACGAAGTCGATCACGACGGGACGGTCGTTGGTGTCGAGCGCGAGCTGGATCGCGGCGTCGATCTCGTCTTCTTTCTCGACGCGGATCGCGAGGCATCCGTAGGCCTCGGCGAGCTTGACGAAGTCGGGGATGCGACGCGTGCCGTGTCCCGTGTTCAGGTCGGTGTTGGAGTGGCGGCCGTCGAAGAACAGCGTCTGCCACTGGCGCACCATGCCCAGCGAGGAGTTGTTGATGATCGCGACCTTGATCGGGATGTCGTTGATGACGCAGGTCGCGAGCTCCTGGTTGGTCATCTGGAAGCAGCCGTCGCCGTCGATCGCCCAGACCGCGCGCTCGGGCTGGGCCACCTTGGCGCCCATCGCCGCGGGCACGGCGTAGCCCATCGTGCCGGCGCCGCCGGAGTTGAGCCACGCGTTGGGGCGCTCGTACTTGATGAACTGCGCGGCCCACATCTGGTGCTGGCCGACGCCGGAGGCGTACACGCCCTCGGGACCGGTCAGCTCGCCGATGCGCTGGATGACGTACTGGGGCGAGAGCAGACCGTCCGAGGTCGGGGTGTAACCGAGCGGGAACTCCTCGCGGAGGCCGTTCAGGTAGGTCCACCACTCGGTGTAGTCGTGCGGGTGCTCGGCGTCGGCGGCCCGGAACGCGGCATCCAGGTCGACGAGCACCTCTTTGAGGTCGCCCACGATCGGCACGTCGGCCGTGCGGATCTTGGAGATCTCGGCGGGGTCGATGTCGACGTGCACCACCTGCGCGTTCGGGGCGAACAGCGAGGCCTTGCCCGTGACGCGGTCGTCGAAGCGCGCACCGAGAGAGACGATCAGGTCGCTCTCCTGCAGCGCGAGCACGGCGGGGACCGTCCCGTGCATGCCGGGCATGCCGAGGTGCTGCTCGTGCGAGTCGGGGAACGCGCCGCGCGCCATCAGCGTGGTCACCACGGGGGCGCCGGTCGCCTCGGCGAGCACCTTGAGCTCGGCCGACGCGTTGGCGCGGATCGCCCCGCCGCCGACGTAGAGCACGGGCTTCTGCGCGGTGGCGAGCAGCTGGGCCGCGGCCTGGATCTGCTTGCCGTGCGCCTTGGTCACCGGGCGGTAGCCGGGGAGGTCGATCTTGGGCGGCCAGACGAAGGGCGCCTCGGCCTGCTGCGCGTCCTTCGTGATGTCGACCAGAACGGGACCCGGGCGGCCGGTCGAGGCGATCTCGAAGGCCGCGGCGATCGCGCCGGGGATCTCCTCGGCCGTCTTGACCAGGAACGAGTGCTTGGTGATCGGCATCGTGATGCCGACAATGTCGGCCTCCTGGAAGGCGTCCGTGCCCATGAGGGTCGAGAACACCTGACCGGTGATGCACACCAGGGGCACCGAGTCCATGTAGGCGTCGGCGATCGCGGTGACGAGGTTGGTCGCTCCGGGACCCGAGGTCGCGATCGCGACGCCGACCTTGCCGGAGGCGGCCGCGTAGCCCTCGGCGGCGTGGCCGGCGCCCTGCTCGTGACGAACGAGGATGTGACGGACGTGCTCGTCGTCCATGAGCGGGTCGTAGACGGGCATGATCGCCCCGCCCGGAAGACCGAACACGTCGGTGACGCCGAGCAGGTCGAGCGAGCGGACGACCGCCTGCGCCCCCGACATCACGGGCGCCGGAGCGGTGCGGGCGGGCGGCCGGGGCACGGCCGCCGTAGGGGAATCGATGGACATGGGAGTACCTCGAGAACCGGGAGAAGGTGAGAAGGGGATGGCCGTCAGCCCGTGACCGCGCCCTCCGCGGCGGAGTGCACGAGCTTGGAGTACTTGGCCAGAACGCCACGGGTATAGCGCGGGGGAAGCGGTTCCCAACCGTCACGGCGGGAACTCAGCTCGGCCTCATCGACGATCAAGTCGAGAGTGCGAGCGGCGATATCGACCCGTATCAGATCACCATCGCGCACGAAGGCGATGGGACCTGCGTCCACCGCTTCGGGAGCTATGTGGCCGATGCACAGGCCGGTTGTGCCGCCTGAGAATCGTCCGTCCGTCAACAGTAGTACATCTTTTCCGAGCCCCGCGCCCTTGATGGCGGCGGTGATCGCGAGCATCTCGCGCATGCCGGGGCCGCCCTTCGGGCCCTCGTAGCGGATGACGACGACGTCGCCGGCGGCGATCTCGCCCGCCTCGAGGGCGTCCATCGCGCCGCGCTCGCGCTCGAAGACGCGGGCGGGACCCTCGAACACGTTGCCGTCGAAGCCGGCCGACTTCACGACAGCGCCCTCGGGCGCCATCGAGCCGTGCAGGATCGTGATGCCGCCGGTCGCGTGGATCGGGTCGTCGAACGAGTGAATGACCTTGCCGTCGACGGGGTCGGGGTTCAGGTCGGCCAAGTTCTCGGCGAGGGTCTTGCCCGTGACGGTCAGCGCGTCGCCGTGCAGGAGCCCCTCGTCGAGCATCGCCTTCATGATGACCGGGATGCCGCCGTGGCGGTCGACGTCGTTCATGACGTACTGGCCGAAGGGCTTCATGTCGGCGACGTGCGGGGTGCGGTCGCCGATGCGGTTGAAGTCGTGCAGGTTCAGCTCGACCTCTGCTTCGTTCGCGATCGCGAGCAGGTGGAGGACGACGTTGGTCGAGCCACCGAGCGCCATGGCGAGGGCGATGGCGTTCTCGAACGCCTCCTTGGTCAGGATGTCGCGCGTCGTGATGCCCTGACGCAGCAGGTTGACGACGGCCTCGCCCGAGCGGTGGGCGAAGTAGTCGCGGCGGCGGTCGGCCGAAGGTGGGGCGGCCGATCCGGGGAGGCTCAGGCCGAGCGCCTCGGCGACGGACGCCATGGTGTTGGCCGTGTACATGCCACCGCACGCACCCTCGCCGGGCGCGATCGCGCACTCGATGCGCTTGAGGTCGGCTTCGCTCATCTTGCCCGCGAGGCACGCGCCCACGGCCTCGAACGAGTCGATGATCGTGACGTCCTTCTCGGTGCCGTCGCTGAGCTTGACCCAGCCCGGGGCGATCGAGCCCGCGTACAGGAAGACGCTCGACAGGTCGAGACGAGCGGATGCCATGAGCATGCCCGGGATCGACTTGTCGCAGCCGGCGAGCAGCACGGAGCCGTCGAGGCGCTCGGCCATCATGACCGTCTCGACGCTGTCGGCGATGACCTCGCGCGAGACGAGCGAGAAGTGCATTCCCTCGTGGCCCATCGAGATGCCGTCGGAGACGGAGATGGTGCCGAACTGCAGCGGGTATCCGCCGCCGGCGTGCACGCCCTCTTTCGCGCCCTGCGCGAGGCGGTCGAGGCTGAGGTTGCAGGGGGTGATCTCGTTCCAGCTCGACGCGATGCCGATCTGGGGCTTGTCCCAGTCCTCGTCACCCATGCCGACCGCGCGGAGCATTCCGCGCGACGTCGTGGCTTCGATGCCATCGGTGACGACCCGACTGCGGGGCTTGATGTCGAATTCGCCGGTGTTCGGATTCTGCGGTGCGGGCATTCTCGAAGTCTATTGCGAGCCGCACGCGAGCGATGCCGAACGGGCGGCGAACGGAGGATTCATAGACGCACCGGACGGCCGTGTCCCCACGCGCCGGCGGCGCCGCCGGACGGACCGGCCCCCGCCGGAGGGACCTGCCCCGCGCGCCGGCGGCCCGGCCGCACGAACCCGCCCCTGCGCGCGGGCGGCGCGACCTCGGCTCAGCGCGTGTGAGCGCGACGCAGCCGTGCGATCTGCTCCAGCACCGCCACGAACGCGTCGATGTCGGCGACGCGCAGCGTCGCGGCCGTGTCGCCGCCGCCGACGCGCACGCCGAGATCACCCGGCCGCAGCGACCGCAGGGCGTCCTCGTCGGTCACGTCGTCGCCGGCGAAGAGCACCGCGCTCGCCCCGAGACGCTCGCGCAGGTGCGCGACGGCGGAGTCCTTGCCCTCGTGACGGAACGAGAACTCGAGGATGTCGTGGCCGGTGCGGCGTCGCCACGAGGGAGCCTCGGCGGCGAGGATCTCGTCGGTCGCCGCCCGCGCGGCGCGCGCGGTCTCGGCATCCGCCGTGCGCGTGTGCAGGCCGAGGCCGAACTGCTTCGGTTCCACGCGGACGCCCGGCAGGGCGGCGACGGCGTCGCGGATCTCGGTCGTGAGGCGATCGCGCAGGGCGCGGTCGTCGGCGTCGTCGTCGGATTCCGCGGCGCCGGAACCCGGCTCCCACGACTCGGCGCCGTGCGAACCCATGAGCCACCACGGCGAGGCGTCGTCGTGCTCGGCGATGACGCGCAGGTCGGCGAGCGTGCGTCCCGACACCAGAGCGACCGTCGTCGCGGGGAGAGCGGCGAGTTCCTCGAGCGCGGCGCGCGCGCCGGGGGTCATGCGTGCCGACATCGGCTCGTCGACGAGCGGCGAGAGCGTGCCGTCGAAATCGAGCGCGATCAGCAGCGTCGCGGTGGTGGCGACGGCCTCGACGGCGGCGTCAGCGGCGGTCATGCGGCATCCTTTGTTCTGCGCCGGCGACAACCGTCGCGTGGGCGCGGCTCATCCGGCATCCGTGTCGTCGATCGGCTCGCGCTCGGGGGTGGAACCGTCGTCGTCACGGGTCACCTCGGCGGCGGCCGCCGCGGTGGAGGCCTTCTCGTGGAACACCGACAAGGCCTCGAGGAAGTCCGCCGACCAGTCCTCGACGTCGTGGTCGCGCACGCGCTTGCGCAGCGCCCGCATGCGGCGACCCTGCTCGGCGGCGGGCATCTCGAGGGCGCGGACGATGGCATCCTTCATGCCGTCGATGTCGTGCGGGTTGATCAGCAGCGCACTGCCCATCTCGTCGGCGGCTCCGGCGAACTCGCTCAGCAGCAGAACTCCGCGGTTGTCGACGCGGCTGGCCACGTACTCCTTCGCGACGAGGTTCATCCCGTCGCGGAGCGCCGTGACGAGCATGATGTCGGCGGCCAGGAAGAGGGCCACCATCTCCTCGCGCGGGTACGACTGGTGCAGGTAGCGGATCGCGGTGTGGGTCGTGGTGTCGTGGTCGCCGTTGATGCGGCCGACGGTCATCTCGATCTCGTCGCGCAGCTGCACGTACGCCTCCACGCGTTCGCGGCTGGGGCTCGCGACCTGCACGAGGGTGGCGTCCTCGACCGTGGCACGGCCGTCTTCGAGCAGCTCACCCCAGGCCTTCAGGCGGTGACGGATCCCCTTGGTGTAGTCGAGCCGGTCGACGCCGAGCAGGATCTTGCGGGGATTGCCGAGGCCCTCGCGGATCTCCTTCGCGCGCTGCTGGATCTCGGGCTTCTGCGCGAGCTCGATGTACGATTCCGCGTCGATCGAGATCGGGAACGCCTTGGCGAGGGCCACGCGCGTCGTCTCGCCCTCGGGGACCAGGATGCCGCTGGCCTTGGTCTCGTAGCGCAGCTGTCGGCGCACGGCGCGGGCGAAGTTGCCGGCGTCGGCGACGCGCTGGAACCCGATGACGTCGGCGCCGAGGAGCCCCTCGAGCACCTGCTTGCGCCACGGCAGCTGCGCGTAGAGCCCGTACGCGGGGAACGGGATGTGGTGGAAGTACCCGATCGTGAGGTCGGGGCGCAGCTCGCGCAGCATCTTCGGCACGAGCTGCAGCTGGTAGTCCTGCACCCACACGATGCCACCGTCGGCGGCGACCTCGGCCGCGGCCTCGGCGAAGCGCCGGTTGACCTTGACGTACGCGTCCCACCAGGCGCGCTTGTACGTCGGCGCGGCGATCACATCGTGGTACAGCGGCCAGATGGTGTCGTTCGAGAAGCCCTCGTAGTAGAGCTCCACGTCGGAGCCCGACAGCGTGACCGGAACGAGGTGCGTGCCGTCGAACTCGAAGGGCTCGACGGTGGTGTCGGCCTGGCCGGCCCAGCCCACCCACGCCCCCTCGGCGCGTCGCATCACGGGTTCGAGGGCGGTGACGAGACCGCCGGGCGAGCGTCGCCAGCCCTCACCGTCGGGGGTGCGGTCGACGGGCAGCCGGTTGGCGACGACGACGAAATCGGCCTGGGTCACAGGTCCTCCTCGGGGATCGTCCTCAGGCTAACAGCGGGTGATCCACCCGCACGGGGGATAGACGTCCCGCGCAGATCCATCCCTCGATAAACGCCGCGCGTGCCGAGACACGGCGGCTTGCCGCGTGTCTCGGCCCGAAACTGTTTATCGGCGGGGTGGGGCGCGCTGTCAAGCAGCGGCATCCGCCCCCGCTCCTCGATAGGTTGGGCGCATGCGGCAGTACATCTTCGGAACCGGTCTCCTCAGCGCCATCACCGGTGGCGTCACGCTCCTGCGCGGCCTCAAGAACGACGAGCCGTTCACGTGGCGCACGGCGCTCGCGTGGCTGAGCTGGGGCATCACGCTCGCTCTCGCGATCGGCGCCGTCGTCGACACCCGCCGCGCGCGCCGCGGCCGCGTCATCGCGGGCGACTCCCCCATCTCGAAGAAGCAGGAGAAGCTGTTCAAGAAGCGCCTCGCGCGCTGACCTGCAGATCTTGACGGATGCCACGGCCGGACGGTCGTGGCATCCGTCGTCTTCGTGGGGGTGCCGACACGTGTCGGCGGGTGCGGCGGTCGGGTGGGGGCCGGCGGGCGGCGTGCACAACTCAGGAAAAATGGGCAGCACTCCACCGCCGCACAGCGTGCACAACTCCGGAAGAACCGGCAGCACGCCACCGCCCAACCCCGGAATCCCGCGGAAGCCGGAACCCGGCGAGACCGAATCTCCGGAGTTGTGCACCCCACCCCGCCCGCACCTGCCTGCCGCCGGACCGGCCAACCCGCACCGGCCCGCCGCCGCCGTCACCGCCGCACAGCGTGCACAACTCCGGAAGAACCGGCAGCACGGCACGGCCCAACCCCGGAATTCCGCGGAAGCCGGGACCCGGCGAGACCGAATCTCCGGAGTTGTGCACCCCACCCCGCCCGCACCGGCCTACCGCCGCACCGCCCGCACGGACCCGCCGCCGCACCGCCCGCACCGGCCCGCCTGCCGGCGCGCGTCAGCGCGTGAGGATGAGCGCGTCGCCCTGACCGCCGCCGCCGCAGAGGGCGACCGCCGCCGTCCCGCCGCCGCGGCGGACGAGTTCGTGCACGGCGTGCACGACGAGGCGGTTGCCCGAGGCGCCGATGGGGTGTCCGATCGCGATGCCCCCGCCGTGCGGGTTGACTACCTCGTCGGAGAGGCCGAGTTCGGCCTGCGACCGGGCCACGACCGCGCCGAACGCCTCGTTGATCTCGACGAGATCGAGATCGGATGCCGCGATCCCCTGCTTCTGCAGGGCTTTCTCGATCGCCCGCGCGGGCTGGGCGTGCAGGGAGTTGTCGGGGCCGGCGACCTGGCCGGACGCCCCGACGACGGCGAGCACGTCCCAGCCGTTCTCGTCGGCGACCGCGCGGGTGGTGACGACGACCGCGGAGGCTCCGTCGGAGATCTGCGAGGCGTTGCCCGCGGTGATCGACCCGCCCTCCGCGAAGGCGGGGCGCAGCTTCGCGAGGGTCTCGACCGTCGTGTCGGCGCGGATTCCCTCGTCGGCGCGGACGACGACGGGGTCGCCCTTGCGCTGCGGGATGGCCACCGGCACGATCTCGGCGTCGAACACCCCGGCGGCCTGCGCGGCGGCGGCGCGCTGGTGGGAGCGGGCCGAGACGGCATCCTGATCCTGGCGCGTGACCTCGTACCGGGCGTTCGCGCGTTCGGTGGACGCGCCCATGCTCTCGCGGTCGTAGGCGTCGGTCAGGCCGTCGTAGGCCATGTGGTCGAGCACCTCGACAGAGCCGTAGGCGTAGCCCTCGCGCGAGTTCATCAGCAGGTGCGGAGCGCGGGTCATCGACTCCATGCCGGCCGCGACGACGACGGTGGCGTCGCCGGCGCGCAGCATGCGTGACGCGTCGATCACGGCGGTGAGCCCGGACAGGCACACCTTGTTGATGGTCGCGGCGTGCACGTCCCAGCCGATGCCGGCCTCGATCGCGGCCTGACGGGCGGCGTTCTGACCGGCTCCCGCCTGCAGCACCTGGCCGACGAGCACCGCGTCGACGCGGTCGGCGGGGATGCCGCCGCGCTCGAGCGCCCCGCGGATGGCCGCGGCGCCCAGCTGCACGGCGGTGAGCGGAGCGAGCTGCCCCTTGAGCCGGCCCTGCGGCGTGCGCGCGGCGGCGACGATGACGATGTCGTTCTCGGTGGTCATGCGTTCTGCTCCTCGGTGAGTCGGACCGTCAGCGGGGGCTCGGTGGCCTCGCGCACCTCGTCGACGCTCACCCCGGGGGCGGTCTCGACGAGCACCAGTCCATCCTCCGTCACATCGATGACGGCGAGGTCGGTGATGATGCGGTCGACGACCCCCTTCCCGGTCAGCGGGAGGGAGCAGGCGTCGACGATCTTCGGCGAGCCGTCCTTGGCGACGTGCTCCATGAGCACGATGACGCTCGCGGCTCCGTGCACGAGGTCCATCGCACCGCCGGGACCCTTGACCATCTTCCCGGGGATCATCCAGTTGGCCAGGTCTCCGGATGCCGACACCTGCATGGCCCCGAGGATGGCGGCGTCGATCTTGCCGCCGCGGATCATGCCGAAGCTCAGGGCGGAGTCGAAGAATGCCGCCCCCGGCAGGGTCGTCACGGTCTCTTTGCCGGCGTTGATGAGGTCGGGATCCACGGCGTCGTCGGTGGGGTACGGACCCACGCCCAGGATGCCGTTCTCGGACTGCAGCACGACGGTGACGCCCTCGGGGACGTGGTTCGGCACGAGCGTGGGGAGGCCGATGCCGAGGTTCACGTAGGCGCCGTCGGTGAGTTCCTGAGCGGCGCGCGCCGCCATCTCGGTACGGGAGCGGGCCATGTCAGTTCTCCTTCTCGGTCGCGGCGGTGCGCGCCGGGCCCGTGGTCGTGCTCGGGTCCGTCACCTGCTCGCGCACCGTGCGCTTCTCGATGCGCTTGGTGATGTCGGGGCCCACCTCGACGATGCGGTGGACGTACACGCCAGGGAGGTGAACGGCATCCGGATCGATCTGCCCCGGCTCGACGAGGTGCTCGACCTGCACGATGCAGGTCCGACCGGCCATCGCGGCGAGCGGGTTGAAGCTGCGCGCCGCCTTGCGGAAGACGAGGTTGCCGTGGCGGTCGCCCTTCCACGCGTGGACGAGCGAGAAGTCGGTGGTGATGGCCTCCTCGAGCACGAACTCGCGCGGCTGCCCGTGCACGTCGAAGGTGCGCACGTCCTTCGCCGGAGAGGCCACGGCCACTCCCCCCGCGCCGTCGTACCGGCGGGGAAGTCCGCCCTCGGCGACCTGCGTGCCGACGCCCGTCTGCGTGTAGAAGGCGGCGATCCCCGATCCTCCGGCACGGAGCTTCTCGGCGAGGGTCCCCTGCGGAGTGAGTTCCAGTTCGAGCTCGCCGGAGAGGAACTGCCGCTCGAACTCCTTGTTCTCGCCGACGTACGACGAGGTCATCTTGCGGATGCGGTGCGCTCCCAGCAGGATTCCGAGCCCCCAGTCGTCGACGCCGCAGTTGTTCGAGACCACGGAGAGGTCGCGCGTGCCCTGGGCGAGCAGCGCCTCGATGAGGGCGATGGGGTTGCCCGAGAGGCCGAACCCGCCGACGGCGAGCGAGGCTCCGTCGGGGATGTCGGCGACGGCCTCGGCGGGCGAGGGCCAGGTCTTGTCGATCACGCGGACTCCTTCGTAACAGCGTCCTCCCACCGTGCGTCCCGGGTGCGTCCGGGCGCGAGCCGCGTCTTGTCATGTGGATGCCACCGGGCGTAGCGTCCACATGGTGGACACGCGCACGCCCCCTCCCGCCCCCTCTGACCCGCGACAGTCCTCCCCCGCGGCCTCCGGCGGCGTCCCGGGAGCGCAGGCCATCGCCCGCGCGGCGCACCTGCTCCGCCTTGTCACGGCCGCGGGAGACGGGGGCGCCGCCGTCGGCGACCTCGCGCTCGACGCCCGCCTCACGCGCCCGACCGCGCACCGCCTGCTCAGCGCCCTGCGCGCCGAGGGACTCGTCGACCGCGACGAAGCGACGGGGCATTGGCTGCCGGGACCGGAGCTATATCTGATGGGGAGCGTCGCGGCATCCCGGTTCGACATCACCGCCACGGCCCGCGACATCGTGCGCTCGCTCGCCGTGCGCACGGAGGAGAGTGCGTTCCTCTCCGTGCGGCGCGGCGACGAGACGGTGTGCCTCGTGCGCGAGGACGGGAGCTTCCCGATCCGCTCGTTCGTGCTGTCGGAGGGCGTGCGCTTCCCGCTCGGGGTGGCCTCGGCGGGGCTCGCGATCCTCGCCTTCCTGCCGCCCCAGGATGTGGACGCGTATCTCGAGCGGCATCCGGAGCTCGTCGAGAGGTGGGGGTCGTCGCACTCCCCCGCGCGTCTGCGCGCACGCATCGCCGACACCCAGGGTCGCGGGTACGCGGTCAATCCGGGGCTGATCGTCGAGGGCAGCTGGGGAGTGGGGGCCGCGGTGTTCACGCGCGAGGGCGACCCGCAGTGGGCGTTGAGCCTGACGGGCGTCGAGTTCCGCTTCGGCGGCGAGCGCCTCGCGGAACTCGGACGCATCCTCCTTGCGCACGCGCACCAGCTGTCGACGCGGATCGCGGCGCGGTAGGGCATCCCGGCCCCAACGGGAGCGCCTCGCGGACCTCGAGGATCTCTCAGATCTCGCGGATCGCGGCGCGGTAGGGCATCACGATCACGCCGGGAGCGCCTCATCGAGCTCGAGGATCTCGCAGATCTCGGCGCGGCTGAGCACTTCCCCGCCCGATAGATACCCTAGATATATAACAGGGGTATACTTATCCCCATGACCCGCGACGACGACCTGCAGAGACTCCTGCTCGCGGTGCACGCCCTGACGCGCATCGCGGCGATCGACACGCAGAACGACGCTCCCGCCGCGCAGTGGCGCACCCTGACGCTGCTGCGCGATCACGGCCCCCAGCGTCTGGGCGATCTCGCGACGCTGAGTCGCGTCAGCCAGCCCGGCATGACGCGACTGGTCCACCAGATGGATGCCGCCGGACTCGTCGCGCGCGCCGCCCATCCCGGCGACTCGCGCGTGAGCGTCGTCGCCGCGACCGATCAGGGCCTCGAGGCGCTGGAGCGGTGGTACGAGCAGTTCCGCGCCGCGCTCTCTCCGCACGTCGCCGACCTGTCGGACGACGAGTGGCAGGCGGTCGGCGTCGCCGCGTCGGCCCTGTCGTCGCGCGTCGGCATGGCGCCCCTGCGCCCGGGAGCGTCCACCGCGCCGGGCACGCCCGAGGCGGCGGATGCGCCGACGGCAGCGGTTGAGGCCGTGTCCACGGCATCCGGATCCGCATCCGCACCACGCAGAACTTCCCCGAACAAGCAGAAGGAGGCCGTCCGGTGAGCACCGGTACCGCATCAGCACCCAGTGTCTGGAAACAGCCCGCCCAAGTGTGGGCGGTCGCGTTCGCGTGCGTCGTGGCGTTCATGGGGATCGGTCTGGTCGACCCGATCCTCCCCGCCATCGCCGAATCGCTGAAGGCGACGCCGGTCGAGACCGAGCTGCTTTTCACGAGCTACCTCGTGGTGACGGGCCTCGCGATGCTCGTCACGAGCTGGATCTCGAGCCGCATCGGCGCCAAGGCGACGCTGCTGGTGGGCCTCGGCCTCATCGTGGTGTTCTCGTTCCTGTGCGCGATCAGCGGCAGCGTCGATGCCGTGATCGGCTTCCGCGCCGGGTGGGGGCTGGGCAACGCCCTCTTCATCTCCACGGCCCTGGCCACCATCGTCGGCGCGGCCTCGGGCGGAAGCTCCGCGGCCATCATCCTGTACGAGGCGGCCCTGGGCCTCGGCATCGCCGTGGGACCGCTGCTCGGCGGCATCCTGGGCGAGGTGAGCTGGCGCGGGCCGTTCTTCGGCGTCGTGGCGCTCATGGCGATCGCGTTCGTCGCGGTGCTCGTGCTGCTGCGCGGACCCGCGTCCGCGCGCAACCCGCTCCCCTTCAGCGCGCCCTTCAAGGCCCTCGGCCGCCCGGCGCTCGCGATCCTCGCGGCGACCGCGCTGTTCTACAACATCGGCTTCTTCACACTGTTGGCGTTCTCGCCCTTCCCCCTCGGGTTCGGGGCGATGGGCATCGGTCTGACGTTCTTCGGCTGGGGCGTCGGGCTCGCCATCACGAGCGTGTGGGTCGCTCCGATCCTCCTGCGCCGGCTGCGCCTGACGACCGTGCTGCTGATCGCCCTGCCCCTGCTGGCGCTCGACCTTCTCGTCGCGGCGTTCATCGTGTCGTCGGCCGCAGCGCTCGTCGTGTGCATCATCGTGGGCGGCCTGGTGCTGGGCGTCGTGAACACCGCCCTGACCGAGGCGGTCATGGAGGCCACCGACCTGCCGCGCTCGGTCGCGTCGTCGGCCTACTCGGCGGTGCGCTTCCTCGGCGGTGCCGTCGCTCCCCCGCTCGCGGCGCTGCTCTGGCACGCCTACGGCGCCGGCGTGCCGTACGTGATGGCCGCGGTGTCGGTCGCGATCTCGGCCGTGTGCATCCTGGCCGGTCGTCGCCTGCTCGCGCACGTGGACCACAGCCACGCGGATGCCGCGGACGAAGGCGCCGCCGTGCTCGTGGGCGACGCCGCCTGAGGCTCCTGTTCGAGGAAGGCCGCTCCCGCTTCGGCGGGGCGGCCTTTCTCGTGTCGGGCTACCGTCCGTCGCCGCGCCGTACCTCTCGCACGACCGCACGGGCCCCCTCGGGGGACATGACGATCGAGTAGTGGTCCGCGCCCGCGACGCGCATTGCCGAGCGCAGGCGCGGATGCGCCCTTTCGATCGCCGAGAGATCGGGATACAGCGGCGGCACCTCCCCGCGCAGACCCCGTTCGGCCGCCAGGAGCCGGGTGGGCCGTGGCATCCGTTCGAGAGCGGTCGCGATCGCCGCGCCCGTGTTCTGGTCGATCGAGTCGGCCTCGACGGTGGAGAAGAGCGTCGCGGGACGCAGCTCCGGCTCCTCACCGACCAGGTCGTAGGCGAAATACGCGTCGAGCAGGGGGTCATCGCGGCCGACGAACGCCGGGTGCGCGCGCCAGAAGTCGCGGTACGCCGCGGTGCTGCCGAAGCGCATGTCGAGCCGAGCGGCCGTCGGGCCCAGCACGTGCCGGACCGCGTCGCGCGGATCCATGCCCTCGGGCAGATCGAGCGGCAGTCCGCCGTCGACGAGCACGACGCGCTCGACACGATCCGGATGCCGATCGGCCAGCACGGCGGTGATGAACGCCCCCATCGAATGTCCGACGGCGATCGCGCGGTCGACCCCCGCCGCGTCGAGGACCGCGACCAGGTCGTCGGCGTGCTGCGCCAGACCGGTGCGCCGTCCGGGCGCCGTGCTGCGGCCCCGGCCCGGCAGGTCGGGGGCGATGAGCCGCGCCTCCGTCTCGCGGGCGACCCACGACCACGCGAGGTGCGACGCGGTGACCCCGTGCACGAGCAGCCACGGCGTGCCCTCGGCATGCGGATGCCACTCCCCGACGTGCAGAGTCCCCTCCGGCACGGCGACGCGGTGGGTGCGGTCGGTGAGGGGCGCGGACTCGTCTCGCTCGGGCGCGGTGGCCGTGTGGGGGACGCCTGTTCTCGCGGAGGAGGTGTTGCTCTCGCCTGCGGCGGAGGGCGGTGTCCCGTCGACCGCCGGCTCGGGAGCGGCGTCGACGTGTGCGTGCGGCTCGCTGTTCACGGCATCGGCGGGGGTCATGACGTCATCCTGGCGGTCGCGGGGTGGGAGCGCGAGGGGTGGAGGGGTGAGCGCCGCGGGCTGGTCGCCGGGGCCGGATGCGGGCGCGAGGGGTGGAGGGGTGAGCGCCGCGGGCTGGTCGCCGGGGCCGGATGCGGGCGCGAGGGGTGCGGGTGATCACCCTGGCCTGATCGCCATCGCTATGCCGTGTATCCAGCGCCTCGCGGGCGCCGGAGGCAATGTCGGAGGTCGGCGATACCGTCTCGGCATGAGCCTCTCGCCGCGCGGCAACGACCGGGTCGTCCCCGATCCGCGCTCCGCCGCGTGCACGGAGGAAGACAACGGCCTGAGCGAGCTGTCCGCGGCGATCTGGCGCGACACTCCGCCGATGACGGACGACGAACTCCGCATCGCCGCCGACATCGCCTGGGCGGCCGAGCTCGGTCTGGACGACCCGGAGTGGCCTGTCGAAGTCGACGACGACGGACAGCCGGACACCGACACCGTTGCGCACACCGTCGCCGAGTGCCCTTCGCCCGGGGATGCCGCCGATCTCGCCCTGCGCTCCCTCGAGGCCGTCTCTCGCGAACGCCGTCGCGCCGCCGCGGAAGAATCGCGGCTGATCGCGCACATCCTCGACGAGGCCACGGCGCACCCCGAGCCGTGGGTCGGTCCCGACCCGACGCTCGATCTCGACGCCGAAGACCCGCGCCGTGGGCGTGCGGCGGCGATTCGGCGCGATCGGCTCGACATGGCGGAGCGAGCGGCCGTCGCCGAGATCGCCGTGCGTCTGCGTATCTCCGAGCAGACCGTGCGGATCCGCGCGGACCAGGCGCGGACGCTCCAGTCGCGCTGTCCGTCGACGTGGGCGACGTACGTCGCGGGAGACACGTCCGAACGGCAGGCGTCCGAGACCGCTCGGCTCGCCGCGTCCCTCCCCGATGACGACGCCGCGGCGTGGCAGGCCTTCGACGAGGGCGCAGCAGACCATGCCCGCCGCCTCACCCCCGCGCGCTTCGCGGTCTCGGCCCGTGCCCTCCGCGAGCGCGTGCACGGCGAATCACTCGAGGAGCGCCACCGTCGTGCGGCCCGTGACCGCGGCGTCTGGCTCAACGCCGAACTCGACGGCATGGCGACCCTCACCGCTCTCCTGCCCGCGGATCGCGCTCATGTGGCGATGTCGCGGATCGATCGCGCAGCGCGTCACCTCGCGAGCGTCCCCGACGAGGATCGCACCCTGGCCCAGCTCCGGGCCGACGCCTTCGCGCAGATGGTGACAGCGGATGCCGCCACGATGGGCGAGACGCAGACGGTCGCTCCCCTCGGAACTTCTCGTGATGCTCACCGCGGCAACGGCGATCAGCCCGGCGTCGCCCCGCGACGCGCCGCGGCGTCCATCGTCGTCACGGTGCCCGCGCTCACCCTGCTCGGCGAGAGCGACGATCCGGCGGTCCTCGACGGTTACGGTCCGATCGACCTCGACACCGCCCGCCGCCTGGCCGGCGAGGCGACGTCGTGGGTGCGCCTGCTCACGCACCCGATGACCGAAGCCCCACTCGCCCTCGACCGCACGACGTACCGCGTCACCGCGGCCCTGCGCCGCTGGCTCGGCGTCACCTCTCCGACCTGCATCTTCCCCGGCTGCGGACGCTCCGCACGCGCCTGCGACATCGACCACCTCACGGCGTGGGCCGACGGAGGTCGCACGGACGTCGACAATCTCGAGCCGGAATGCCGACATCACCATCGACTCCGCCACGACACCGCCTGGACGCCGACGCGCGACGCGCAGACGGGCGTCGTCACATGGCGGTCGCCGCGCGGGAACGAGACCGAGCCCGGTCCGCCGCCATTCTGACGAACGCGCGCCGCGCGGGAACGAGACCGAACCCGATCCGCCGCCATTCTGACGAACGCGCGCCGCGCGGGAACGAGACCGAACCCGATCCGGCGCCGTTCTGACGGGCGGGCGCCGCGCCACCTTCCCCCGCCGCGTCAGCGATCCGCGCCGCGTCGGCGATCCGCGCCGCGTCAGCGTTCCGCGCCGCGCACCTCCGCGACCCGCGTGATCAGCACGTCCCACAACTGCGCGAAGCGCGCGTTCCACGGCGTCGCGAACGCCCCGTCCTCCCACCGCCTCCGCACGTCGTCGAGCGTCGCCCACTCGGCATCCAGAACTTCTTCGGGATCGATCCGCGGAGTGGGCTCGCCCTCGACGGCGGCCGCCCACAGATCGAAGAGGGCACGCTCCTCCACGACGCGGCCGACGAGCACGAGATCGTCCGGCGCGAGGACGAGCCCCACCTCCTCGTCGACCTCACGAACAGCCCCGCGACGGCTGGACTCGCCGCGCAGCGCACTCCCCGCCGGGAACTCCCAGGCGAGCGGGTAGTCCTTCTGCGCGGCTCGCCTGCTCATCAAGACGCGCCCGTTCGACGAGACCACGCAGACGGATGCCACGATGTGGAAGGACCCGGCCGGCACCGGGCCGTCGCCGCGGCGGTGGAGTTTTCCGGTGGGCGTGCCCTGGATGTCGGTCACGTCCCAGATCTCGTCATCGGCCATGGAACCACTCCCCCTGATCGCAACGCCTCGCCGCGAGACGCTTTCACCCTCCGCGCGTCTCGCGCCCTCCGAGGAGACTAGCGAGCGCGCACGGCCCGAGTCCGGGGAAGACGCTGAGGAGCGTCAGGGAACGTACTCCTGCGAGGAATAGTCGAGAGAGAGCCCGAGCGTGCTCTCCTTCGGCCACGCCATCACGCTGACCGTGCGCGGATCGAGGAAGTTCCCCGCCACCCGGAGCTGCGGTGTCGCGCCGATGATCTCCGCAAGCCGCGCCGGGCTGATGCCGGCGGGCGGCTCGACGACCAACTGCGTCGCGCATCCCCCGCTGCCGCACGACACGTCCTCCGAGATCACGCGGGCACCTTCCGGGAGCGTGACGGTGGATGCCGGTGGCCGGTCACCCTCGTCGGCCATCATGAAGAGGTAACCGACGTACAGACCGTAGAGAACGGCGACGACGGCGGCGAAGATCAGAACCGCGCGCAGAGCGACACGTCGACCCGAGATTTGCGTCGTCATGGCCTCACGCTACCGGGACGGTGCCCGTACGGACGCCACCTCATCCGATCGGCGGCTCGCGTTCGGTTCCCCCGTGTCGAGGAGGCGGTCGAGATGCCGGCATCCGCCTGCTCGATGTCATCGCCGTTGGCGATGTCCGCAGCGAGCACATCACCACGTTCGCCGTATGACGAGAACGCCTGACCGTGTGGCGGGGCCGGATATCGCTCGCCATCGCGCACGGACGGATTCCGTCCCCTCGGAGTGCCGCCGTACCCACGCCGGAGTGAGACGCAGAAACCCCCTCCCGCGAGCGATCGCGAGAGGGGGTTTCTTTTCGTGGTGCACCCCCTGGGACTCGAACCCAGAACCCACTGATTAAGAGTCAGTTGCTCTGCCGATTGAGCTAGAGGTGCGTTCCGTTCGGCGTGAGAATCGCTCTCCGCGCCGAGGAATTACGTTACCAGGCGTGACGCGAGCACACCAAATCGAGCCAGGAACGCCGGTTATCCTGGTGCCGTGTCCCGCATCGAAGAGCCCGCCGCGACCCCCGCGGACCCGACCGACGATCTCGCACTCGCCCTCCGTATCGCCGACGCAGCCGACGCGGTCGCCATGGCACGGTTCGACGCCGCCGACCTGCGCATCGACACCAAAGCCGACCGCACGCACGTCACCGAGGCCGACCTCGAGACCGAGCGGGCGATCCGTCGGATCCTGGATGCCGAACGCCCGGACGACGCGATCCTGGGTGAGGAATTCGGTGCCTCGGGTGAAACCTCGCGACGCTGGGTGATCGATCCCATCGACGGGACGCACAACTACATGCGCGGCATCCCCGTGTGGGCCACCCTCATCGCCCTGACCGTCGACGGCATCCCGACTGTCGGAGTGGTCAGTCAGCCCGCGATCGGCCGCCGGTGGTGGGCGGCGACCGGACACGGCGCGTGGACGACCACCGCCACCGGCGAGACGCGTCGCATCCGCGTGTCGGGGATCGACGACGTCGCCGCCTCCAGCATCAGCTTCCAGAGCATCGAGCAGTGGGACGACGTCGACCTCGTCCCCACGCTCGAACGCCTCACCCGCGCGGTGTGGCGCGACCGTGCCTACGGCGACGCCCTCCCGTACATGTGGCTCGCCGAGGGGCGACTCGAGCTCGTCGCCGAGTTCGGGGTGAAGGAGTACGACATCGCCGCGATCGCCCCGATCGTGCGCGAGGCCGGAGGCCGCTTCACCGCGTTCGACGGAACCGACCGACTCGACGCCGAGTCGTCGCTCGCGACGAACGGCGTGCTGCACGACGCGTTCTTCTCGCTGCTGCACGAGGGAGAGGGCTCGTGATGCGCTGCACTCGCACCCGTCCCACCCGTTCACGCGCCGCCGTCCTGGCGGCGACCGGCGCTCTCACGATGCTCGCGTTGGCGGGGTGCTCCTCCCCCGCCCCGCAAGAGGCCGCGCCGTCCCCGGCCGCCCCCTCTCAGGGCGCGGACAGCGATGCGAACACCCCCGAGCCCTCGGCCTCGACGACCGACGCGCCCTCCACGGCGGACCCGACGTGCGAGAACATCATTCCCCAGGCCACGGCGGACGACTTCATGAGCCTCGGATGGACCTACCAGAAGGAGGACTTCCGCGTCGGAGCGACCGCACTCGAGGGTGGCATCCAGTGCAAGTGGGGCGACACGAAGATCGCCTCGGATCGCGTGCAGATCTTCGGCTGGGCCCCCATCGATGACGACGAAGCGCGCACCGCGCAGAAGGACCTCGTGGCGGCCGGGTGGAAGGTCGAGAAGGATGCCACCGGCACCTACGTGACCGAGAACCCCGATTGGCTCAACGGCCGCGGCGCCGAAGGCTACGGACTGACGTACTTCTTCGGCGACGGCTACGTGAAGCTGGCCGACACGCGTCAGAGCCTGATCCTCGTCGAGGGCCCGCGCTGACCGACCGGCGCCGTCGCCGCGAGGAGGTGCGAGCACCGGAGCCCGACCGTCGACGAGGCCCCGCGCCGACCCGGACCGTCACCTGACCCGTCCACAGCATCACCGGTAGGGGTTCCGCGCGTCGGCATCGCGCGCCGCCGAGAAGCCCTCGTCCCACGCGTCGCCCCGCGCCTCGACGTCGCGCCACAGGGCATCGGCCTGCAGCACTCGCTGGGCGAACGCCACCCAGTCGGTCCAGGCTGCGGTGATGCGCGCGGCATCCGTCCCGCCCGCAGCGGCACCGCTCGGAGCAGCACTGCTGGGAGCGGCGCTGCTCGGGGCATCACGGCCCAGAGCGTCCGGGCCCGGAGCGGTACTGCTGGGAGCACCATGGCCCAGAGCACCCGGGCCCGGAGCCCCAAGGCCCGGATGAGCACGTCCCGGGTCCTGCTCCGCGGTCCACGTCGACGCGTCGGGAGAGGGAGCGAGGTGGAACGGACCGACGTCGATGCGGAGGGCGCGGGGGTCTGGCATCCTTCGACGCTAGGCGGCGCCGGGCCGGCGGGGCAATGGCCGGGTGCACGACAGGACCGTCGGCAGCGGTGGGCGACAGGCACGGTCGACAGTGGCAGTGAGAGGGCCGTCGGCGGCAGCGCGCGACGGGATCCGTCGGCGGCGGGCGGCAGGGAGCGTCGGCTACAGCTTGTGACAGAGACCGCCGGCGGCGACACGACGGGCACTCCCGTACGCTGGATCCTCGTGGCTATCGGCGCGACCATTCACACGTTCACCGTGCAGCTCTCCGATGTCGATCGCGGCGTCTACGACGAACTGCAACTGCGGGTCGCGCGGCATCCGTCCGAAACCGCTCCGTACATGCTGACCCGGGTGCTGGCCTACTGCCTCGAATACGAGGAGGGCATCGCCTTCAGCGAGGGCGTCGCCGCGACCGACGAACCCGCGGTCATGGTGCGCGATCTCACGGGCGCCCTCGTCGCGTGGGTCGAGGTGGGGGCTCCGGATGCCGCCCGCCTGCACACCGGGAGCATGAAGGCCGAGCGGGTCGCGGTCTACACGCACCGCGATGCCGACAAGGTGGCCGCGGCGTGGGCGGGGAAGCGCATCCACCGCGGCGACGAGGTGCTGCTGCACAGTTTCGAGCCCGGCTTCGTCGAGAGACTCGCGGAGGCCATCGAGCGCCGCAACACCGCCACCCTCACGCGCACCGAGGGACGGGTCTGGCTCGAGCTGAACGGCGCGGCGGGCGAGAGCGACGTCCACACGCGCGCAGCGGCCTGACCGGAGAGCGCAAAAGCAGCGCGGCCTGACGGGACGGCACGCGCACGACGGCCCGAGCGACGTGCACACGCGCGCAGCGGCCTGACGGGCGGGCACGCCCGACGGGCAAGGCACACGCGCGTCGCGCCCTGACCGGCGTACACGCGCGCACCCGCGGCTACGGCAACTCCGCACTCGAAAAGCCCCCGCCCCCGCCGAAACGGGCGGGGACAGGGGCTTCTCGCGAACTCGACCGTGACAACGGCTCGTGGAGCTGGGGGGAATCGAACCCCCGTCCAACGCTGGGTCTCCGCGTTTTCTCCGGGCGCAGTCTGTGCAGACGTTCTGCTCGGCTCCGACCTTTGTCACAGACACCTAAGTCGACGAGCCCAGCCTGGGAAAAGTCCCGCGTGACGTCCAGACGCCGTCACGCAGCAAGACCCCTAAATGACGCCAGGATCCGTGGCGGGGTCACACACGGTCTGACGGACTATCGGGCTCGCTTACGCAGCGAGGGCGAAGTCAGTGCGCTTAGCATTGGCACTTATTGTTTTGCAGGGAGCGTTTACGAGATAACCCCACATCCTCGGCCCGCTTCTCGCGGGTTCGCAGGCGCTGTCGAAACCGATCAGCCCCGAGAACTCCGGAATGGAGCGGCCGTTGTCACGCTGTTGAGTTGCCACATCGGGGCCATCGGCACCCGAGCATCACAGTCTACAACGCTTCGAGCGCCCCGGAATTCCCCCGCCCCGGCCGACCGCGTCACTCGTGCACGACACAGGAGAATCCGTCCCAGGCGCCCGACGAACGGCATCCTCGCGCGGCCGCCCGGCGCAACGGCCGCGAGCGTCCTGCGTTGTGCACGCGGGACGAGGAACAGGCGCGCGCGCCGCGGGACGAGGAACAGGCGGGCGCGCCGCGGGTCGGCCCCGCGATGGTCCCCCGAGCGCATCGGCGCTCCCCGGCGACACCGCCCCCTCCCGTAAGCTCACCGCATGAGCGACGTCGTCATCACGGTCCGGGGCGAAAGCAGCGCCCGCGTCCGCGCCGAAGAAGCCGCGGTGCGCGTCACCGTCTCGGTCGACGGCCCCTCGCGGGGCCCCGTCGTCGAGCAGGCGCAGGAGCGGGCCTCGTCCGTGCAGGACGGCCTCGTCGCGCACCTGCGCTCCGGCGAGGTCTCGGAATGGTCGAGCGCGCGCGTCTCGGTCTGGTCCGATCGCCCGTGGAACGCCGACGGCGCTCAGCTCCCCCTCGTCCACCACGCCAGCGTCGAGCTGTCGGCCACCTTCACCGACGCCGGCGCCCTGTCGTGGTGGCTCGGAGACGTCGCCGAGTCCGACGCCGTGCAGGTCACGGCCGTCGACTGGCGCCTCTCCCCTGAGACGCGCGCCCGCACCGAGCGCGAGGTCGCCGCCGAAGCCGTGCACGTCGCCGTCGAACGCGCCACCGCGTACGCGGACGCCCTCGGTCTGGCATCCGTCGCCGCCGTCGAGATCGCGGATGCCGGACTCCTCGCGACGCGCCCGGAGTCACCCTCCCCGCTGGGGGCGCGTATGATGGCCGCGTCCGCCTCGCCGGGTGGATCGTCGTTCAGCCTGCAACCGCCCGAGATCGTCGTGACCTCGGTCGTGGAGGGACGCTTCCGCGCGGAGTGAGGGGAAGTCGCGCCCGAGCGGTTCTCGCGCACGTCGCCGTGAAGCAACGCCTCCGCCGCGGCGGAACCGGGCCTACTCCCCCAGGCGGTTCTTCGCACGGGTCATCCTGACGAGACGGTCCCGCAAGAAACGACGACGCCTTTTCGCCCAGACGGTTCTTCGCACGGGTCATCCTGACGAGACGCTCCCGCAAGAAACGATGACGCCTACTCCCCCAGACGGTTCTTCGCACGGGTCATCCTGACGAGACGCTCCCGCAAGAAACGACGACGCCTACTCCCCCAGACGGTTCTTCGCACGGGTCATCCTGACGAGACGCTCCCGCAAGAAACGACGACGCCTACTCCCCCAGGCGGTTCTTCGTGCGCATCGCGCGCTCGGCCTCGCGCTTGTCCTCGCGCTCGCGGATCGTCTGGCGCTTCTCGAACTCGCGCTTACCCTTCGCGACGGCGATCTCGACCTTGGCGCGACCGTCGAGGAAGTAGAGGCGCAGCGGAACGAGGGTGTACCCGCCGGCGGCGACCGCGTGCGAGAGCTTCACGATCTCCTCCTTGTGCAGCAGCAGCTTGCGCGTGCGCTTGGCGGAGTGGTTGGTCCAGTGACCCTGCGAGTACTCGGGGATGTGCACGGCATCGAGGAACGCCTGTCCCCCGTCGATGTACGCGTATCCGTCTGTCAGGTTCGCGCGCCCCTGGCGCAGCGACTTCACCTCGGTGCCGGTCAGCACGAGACCGGCCTCGTAGGTCTTCTCGATGGCGTAGTCGTGACGCGCCTTCTTGTTCGACGCGATGAGCTTCTCACCCTGCTCACGAGGCATGGTGCCACCTCCTCATGATCATGGGCACACAGAGCCCCTCAGCTTACAGGATGCCGCGGCTCGCGGCCGCGGGCGCTCAGGCGCGCAACCACCGCCGGATCGCGAAGCTGGCGCTCAAGGCCGCGAGGATCACACCGATCACGACGATCACGGGGATGACGAACGCCACGTCTCCGAGTCCCACCCACGAGGTGATGAACCCGATGCGGTCGCGCAGGTACTGGTTGACGCCGACGCCCACGATCGCCCACACCGCCACGCTCGCCAGAGCCGAGCCGATGAGCGCGGCGAGCACACCCTCCACGATGAACGGCGTCTGGATGAAGCGGTTCGACGCCCCCACGAGACGCATGATGCCCAGCTCGCGACGCCGCGCGAAGGCCGAGAGCCGGATCGTGGTCGCGATCAGCAGCACCGCCGCGATCAGCATGAGACCGGCGATGCCGACCGCGACGTACGTCGCCACCGTCAACGCCTGGAACAACGGCTCGAGGTACTGCATCTGGTTCGTGACCTCTTCGACACCCGCTTGGCCACTGAAGGCCTCGATGATGACGTCGGACTGGTTCTGGTCGACGAGGTTGATGCTGAACGTGGCGTTGAACTGATCGGCGGTGACCACTCCGATGATGTCGTCGGGCAGGAGTCCCTTCGCGTTCTCGAAGACCTGCTCGCTCGTGGAGTAGGTGTAGTCGCGGATCAGGGGCGCGAGGGCGTCGCCGTCGAGCTTGGCCTTGACCGCATCGATCTGCTCCTGCGTCGCGGCCTGCCCCACGGTGCACGTGTCGACGTCGGACACGGTCGCGCACATCGACACCGCCACCTGGGCGCGGTCGGCCCAGTACGACTGCATCTTGCCGATCTGCATCTGCATGAGCATCGCGGCGCCGACGAAGGTGAGCGACACGAAGGTCACGAGGATCACCGAGATGACCATCGAGGCATTGCGGCGCAGGCCGGTGAAAGCCTCCGAGAGGATGAGCCCGAACCTCATGACGTGGGTCCCACTTCGTCGTTGCGGTCTTTCTTCGTGCCGAGGCCGAGGCGATCGGCGACGCCCAGCGCCTCGACGTCGGGGGTCGTGACCGGGATGGAACGGGTGTTCGTGCCGGGCTCGCGCGTCGGCTCGGCGGCGGGCGTGGTGACCGCGGGCGTCGAGGCGGCGGCATCCGGATCCGACGAGGCGGCCGGACGTGCGGCGGGGGTCGACGGCAGCGGCTCGACCGGGCCCGTCACGCTCGTGACCTCGCGCTGAACCTCGAGCACGGCGGTGAGGGCGGCCACGGCGGCCGCCCCCTTCTCGATCTCGGGGGCGAGGCGCGGGAGGCTCGCCGTGTCGCCGTAGCCGCCGTGACGCTCGTCGCGCACCATTTCTCCGCCGCGCAGCTCGATCACGCGACGCTGCATCTGGTCGACGAAGCCGGCCTCGTGCGTGGCCATGACCACCGTCGTACCGCCCGCGTTGATGCGGGCCAGCAGGCGCATGATGTCGATCGAGGTGCCGGGGTCGAGGTTTCCGGTCGGCTCGTCGGCCAGCAGCACCTGCGGGCGGTTGACGAGGGCGCGCGCGATCGCGACGCGCTGCTGCTCACCACCCGACAGTTCGTGCGGAAGACGCTTCTCTTTGCCGTCGAGACCGACCAGCGCCAGCACCTCGGGAACGGCCTGCTGGATGAAGCCGCGCGACGCTCCCGTGACCTGCAGCGTGAACGCCACGTTCTGGTGGACGGTCTTGTTCGGCAGCAGACGGAAATCCTGGAAGACCGAGCCGATGTGGCGACGGAAGTAGGGGACCTTGCGGTTCGACAACGTGCGCAGGTCGCGCCCGAGCACCACCACGCGCCCCTCGCTGGGGGTCTCCGCCCGCAGGATGAGCTGCAGGCACGACGACTTTCCCGAACCCGAAGCGCCGACGAGGAAGACGAACTCCCCGCGCTGCACTTCGAAGTCGACGGCGTTGAGGGCGGGCTTCGCGGTGCCGCGATACCTCTTGGTGACGTTCTCGAACCGGATCATGGCTCGACGAGCCTAAGCGCGGGTGCGGAGCAGCCTGTCAGGACGCGCCGTGTCGCGAAACCGAAAGAGTCCTATGGATGCCGGGTGATGGCATCCACAGGACTCTTGTCACGGCCAAGTCGATGAGTCGTCGTGGATGCCGCATGCTCGCACCCACAGGACCCTCGCCGCCTGGGCGAAGATCAGTCTTCGTGGATGCCGCGTGCTCGCACCCACAGAACCCTCGTCGCCCGCGAGACGATCAGTCGTCGTCGTCCTTGCGCTTTCGCCAGCGGATGCCGGCCGCGATGAGGCCGTCGAGATCGCCGTCGAACACGACGGCGGGGTTGCCGACCTCGTAGCCGGTGCGGAGGTCTTTCACGAGCTGCTGGCCGTAGAGGAAGTAGGAGCGCATCTGGTCGCCCCAGCTCGCGGTGATCGTGCCGGCGAGCTCCTTCTTCTTGGCGGCCTCTTCTTCGCGCTTGAGCAGGAGCAGGCGCGTCTGCAGCACGCGCATGGCGGCGGCGCGGTTCTGGATCTGCGACTTCTCGTTCTGCATCGACACCACCAGGCCGGTGGGGATGTGGGTGATGCGCACCGCGGAGTCGGTCGTGTTGACGGACTGACCACCGGGGCCCGACGAGCGGAAGACGTCGACGCGGATGTCGCCCTCGGGCACCTCGACCTCGACGGCCTCCTCCATCACGGGGATGACCTCGACCGCGGCGAAGCTGGTCTGGCGCTTGTCGGCGCCGCCGAAGGGGCTGATGCGCGCGAGGCGGTGCGTGCCGGCCTCGACCGAGAGCGTGCCGTAGGCGTAGGGGACGTCGATCTCGAACGTCGCCGACTTGATACCGGCGCCCTCGGCGTACGAGGTGTCCATGACCTTGACGGGGTACTTGTGACGCTCGGCCCAGCGCAGGTACATGCGCAGCAGCATCTCGGCGAAGTCGGTCGCGTCGTCGCCGCCGGCTCCCGAGCGGATCGTGACGACCGCGGAGCGCGCGTCGTACTCCCCGTCGAGAAGGGTCTGCACCTCGAGCTGGCCGATCACGTCGCGCAGCGAGGCGAGCTCTTTGCGCGCCTCTTCGGCGGACTCCTCGTCCTCCATCTCGTTGGCGAGCTCGACGAGCACCTCGAGATCGTCGAGCCGCTGCTCGATCTCGGTGATGCGCTTGAGCTCGGCCTGCCGGTGGCTGAGGCGACTGGTGACCTTCTGGGCGTTGTCGACGTCGTCCCACAGGTCGGGGGCACCCGCCTCTTCGCTGAGGCGTTCGATGTCGGCGGTGAGTGCGTCGACGTCGACCACGGCCTGGATATCGGCGAAGGTCGAGCGCAGCGCCTGGATGTCGGCGGTCAAATCGAGTTCGAGCATTTGGCATCCAGCCTATCGTGGAGACGGTGACAGCCGACTCTCCCCGGAACGTGCTGGTGCGCTTCGCACCGATGATCTACGGCCCCACGCTGCTCTTCGCCCTCGGCGAGGGGGCGGTCATCCCCCTCATCCCCGTGATCGCCAACCGCCTCGGCGCCGACGTCGCGGTGGCCGCTCTCGTGGCCGCGGCGCTCGTGGTGGGGCAACTGTGCGGCAACATCCCCGCCGGGTGGGCCGTCGCACGGTTCGGCGAGCGCCTGACGATGGGCACGGCCGGGATCGTGATCCTCGGCGGACTCACCGCCGTGGTGTTCGCGCAGTCGCTCGCCTTCTTCGCCGCCGCCGTGTTCCTGATCGGCTTCTGCGCGGCATCCTTCGCCCTCGCCCGTCACTCGTTCATGACGACGCGGGTTCCGCTGCACTTCCGGGCGCGCGCCCTGTCGCTGCTGGGCGGCACGTTCCGACTCGGCATGTTCGTGGGCCCGTTCATCTCGGCGGCGCTGCTGGCCGTCTTCGGCGACGAGACGGCATCCATCGTCTTCTTCGCCGTGTGCCAGGTCGCGACCATCCTGCTGGTGTTCTTCGGCCCCGACCCCGAGAAGGCGGTCCCGGTGGGTGGGCCGGCGGGACGCGGTGAGGGCGACTCCCGCGAGGCCGAGGACACCGGCGAGCCCGTGACGGGCGCGATCCCCACCGTGGAGCGGGTCGGGGTGTTCCGCACGATGTGGCGCTTCCGCGGCTTGCTGGCGCGGCTCGGCCTCGCCGCCGCGTCGCTGTCGGCGGTGCGCTCGGCGCGGCAGGTCGTGCTGCCCCTGTGGGGTGTGTCGCTGGGGCTCGACGCCGGAACCATCGCCGTGGTCGTGGGGGTCTCGGGGGCGATCGACTTCGCCCTGTTCTACGCGAGCGGTCAGGTGATGGACCGGTTCGGGCGCCTGTGGGCCGCCCTCCCCGCCATGATCCTGATGGGCGCGGGCTTCCTCGCCCTCTCGTTCACGCACGATCTCGGCTCGGCGGCCATGTGGTACGCGATGTTCGCCGCGGTGCTGGGGGTCGGCAACGGCCTGTCCAGCGGCATCCTGCTCACCCTCGGCGCCGACATCGCCCCGGCGAGCGAGCCCGCGGCGTTCCTCGGGTCGTGGCGCACGTTGACGGATGCCGGGGGCGCGGTCGCTCCGCTGATCGTGTCGGCCCTCACGGCGGTGGCCTCGCTGTCGATCGGGGTCGGCGCGATGGGGCTCGTCGCGGTGCTCGGGGCGGTGGGATTCGTCCGGTGGGTTCCGCGGTACGTTCCGCGGGCGCGCTGAGCCCGGGACGGGTCGGGACGGCGTTCCGCGGGACATGGAATGCGGTTTCACGGATGTTCCGGAATGTTTCCGGACCGTAAAGATTCCGGTCACTGTTGCCTTTTTTACGAATCCGCTATGAGAATCGTCTCGCGATCGCCTTCTCTGGGCGACGCGTCATTCCCCCTGGATGATGCGGGCATCGTCGCCCGCGGAGAGGCGCATTCATCGTGCACCGACACACCCTGCATTCCCCTCCCTCACGCGTTCGACGCGCATCGGCGCTCCTCGCGACCGGCGCCTTGATCGGCGGCGGCCTGCTCGTGGCCCCCGCCGCGTTCGCCGCTCCCGCGCCCGACGCCGCGCCCGGCGACCTCGGCCTGACCGGGGCCGACGTCATGACGCACCTGACCGAGCTCTCCGACATCAGCGAGTCGTTCGCGGCCGACGGCTACCGGGTCTGGAACGGCCCGGGCTACGAAGCCGCCGCCGCCTACGCCGAGCAGGTGCTCGAGGGCACCGGCGCGTTCACCGTGTCGCGGCAGAGCTTCGAGGTGCCCACGCCCGAGTTCGGCGAAGCCTCGCTCACGGTGGCCGGGACCACGTACACGGGGTCGCACTTCGACCTCAGCGAGGGCATCGACGGCGACTACACCGCCCCGCTCGCCCTGCCCACCGACGCCGACGGGGCGCACCTCGGCTGCGAGGCCGGCGACTTCGCGACCGTCCCCGCCGGGTCGATCGTGCTCGTCCAGCGCGGCATCTGCACCTTCGAGGCCAAGATCGACAACGCCACCGCCGCCGGAGCCGGAGCCGTGTTCGTCTACAACAACGAGCGTCCGCCCGAGGAGGGCACCACGCCCGACGACCAGCTCACCAACGTGGCATCCGGCCCCCGCGACGAGAACGACTCCCCCGCCGCGACCCTGCCCCAGGCCAGCGGCGACGCCGTCGCCGCCCTGATCGTCGCGGCACCCGCCGACGCCCCCGTCGAGGGGACCGCGGTGATCGAGAAGCAGTTCCTCGTGACCGAGTCGTTCAACGTCATCGCCGACAGCGTCGCGGGCGACCCCGACGACACCATCGTGATCGGTGCGCACCTCGACGGCGTGGCCGAGGGACCGGGCGTCAACGACAACGGCTCGGGCTCCGCGGCCGTCCTCGCGCTCGCCGAGAAGATCGCGGCATCCGAGACCCCCAACGACAAGCGCATCCGCCTCGCCCTCTGGAGCGCCGAAGAGGTCGGCCTGCTCGGCTCGACCGCCTACGTCGACGACCTGCTCGCGAACGACCCCGACGAGCTGAACCGCATCTCGGCCTACCTCAACTACGACATGATCGGCTCGGAGAACTTCACCGTCGGCGTCTACGACGCCGATGAGTCGACCTTCGAGGCGCCCGTCGAGATCCCCGAGGGCTCGGTCGAGATCGAGAAGGTCTACACCGACTACTTCGACGCGATCGAGCAGCCCTGGATCGACACCGAGTACTCGGGCCGCAGCGACTACCAGGCGTTCATCGACAACGGCATCCCCGCGGGCGGCCTCTTCTCGGGCGCCGACGACATCAAGACCGAGGAGCAGGCGCGTCTGTTCGGCGGCACGGCGGGGGTCTTCATGGACCGCAACTACCACACGGTGAATGACACCCTCGCGAACGTCAACCGCGACGCGATCGACATCTTCGCGCCCGCGATCGGCCACGCGGCCTTCGCCCTCGCGTGGGATGCCGCGGTGGAGCCCTCACCCGAGCCCACGCCGGGCGAGCCCTCGCCCGTGCCGACGACCGAGCCCACCACGGAGCCGACCGTCGCCCCCACGGCCGAGCCCACGGCGGAACCGACCGCGGCCCCGAGCCCATCTCCGAGCGTCACCGGCGGACCCGCGGGCGGCCCGCGCGGCGGCGGCCTCGCGAACACCGGAAGCGACGTCGAGGGCTCCCCGCTCCCGGCGATCGGCCTCGGGATGCTCGCGCTCGGCCTGATCGTGGCAGCGGGCACCGTGATCGCCCGCCGTCGCACCCAGCAGTAAGGACCGGACGACGAACCGCCGGGGCCCGGGAGGGTCCCGGCGGTTCGTCGTCGGTGGCGGGTGGGTGGTCGGGGTTACTCCCCGTCCGCCACCCGGATGAGGACCTTGCCCGTCGCGCCCTGCTCGACGGCGTCGTGCGCGGCCGCGGTGTCGGCGAGGTCGAACCACGTCAGCGGAAGCCCCGCCGCCTCGCCGACCGGCAGAACGCCGTCGGCCACGGCGGCGGCCACGTCTTCGGCCGCCGCGGCGAGAGCGCGCTCTCCCACCGTGTAAAGGAGCAGACCCTGCCACCGGATGTTCTTGGCGAAGCTCACCCGCACGGGCGCGGTGAACGCGTCACCGCCGTTGTCGGCGTAGTAGCCGATCGTGCCGTGGTTGGCGATGACCTCGACGTCGAGCTCGGCGTTGTCGGCCAGAGCGACCTCGACGATGTGCTCGACCCCGTCGGGGGCGATCTCGCGGATGCCGTCCGCCAACGACGCGCTGGGGTACTGCAGCACGTGGTGGGCGCCGGCCGCGCGGGCCAGCTTCGCCTTCGCGTCGCTGCTGACCGTGGCGATGACCTTCGCTCCGGCCCACGCCGCGAGCTGGATGGCGGCGTGACCGACCGCCCCCGCCCCGCCCTGGACGAGGACCGTGCGTCCGGCGAGCGCACCGGGAGCGAGCCGCGAGGGTCCGTCCTCGTGCACGGTCAGAGCGCGGTGGGCCGTCATCGCCGGCACCCCGAGGCTCGCGCCGAGCTCGAACGAGGCGCCATCGGCGAGAGGGACCGCCCGCGCAGCCGGCAGCACCGAGTACTGCGCGGCGGTGCCCGTCGGACGCTGATGGGCGGCGAGGTAGACCCACACGCGCTGACCCACCGCGAGTCCGTCGACGTCGGGGCCCACGGCATCCACGATCCCCGCGCCGTCCTGGTTCGGGGTGACCTCGTCGAACGGGAGGGGGCGGCCCGTGGTCGCGCGCGCCTTCCAGTCGGTGGGGTTCACGCCCGACACGACGATGCGCACGCGCACCTCGCCGGGACCGGGTTCGGGCAGCGGACGCTCCGCGAGGGAGAGGACGGAGGAGTCACCGGGCTGGGTGTACGTGATCGCCTTCATACGGGGGTCAATCGCGTTCGGTCGTCGGGAATTCCCGTCTCGCCCTCGACGGGAGCAGGATGCCAGGGTGGGAGCGTGACCGCTCTCGTCATCGTCAACGCGCGCATCTTCTCTCGGGGAGTCGTCTTTCCTGCCTCGGCGATCGCCGTGCGAGGGGAACGCATCGCCGTGGTGGGCACGGCCACCGACGCCCGAGACGCCGCCGGCCACGGCGCCCTGGAGCTCGACGCGCGCGGGGGGCTCGTGACCCCCGGGTTCGTGGACGCGCACGTGCACCTGGGCGTCGGTGCCATGGACGCGCTGCGATGCGACCTGGCGGGCGCGGCCACGCGGGAGGAGATCGACTCCCGGGTGCGCTCCTTCGCCGCGGGCAGCGAGGCGCCCTGGATCGTGGGCGGCGGCTGGGACCCGACGCTGTTCCCCGCGACGGGCCCGACGGCGGCGCATCTCGACGATCTCGTTCCGGATCGCCCCGCTCTGCTCCTGGATGCAGATCACCACGGGGCGTGGGCGAACTCGAAGGCGCTGCGTGCGGCCGGGATCGATGCCGGCACATCCGACCCCCCAGACGGACGCATCGAAAGGGACGGCGACGACAGTCCTTCCGGGACCCTGCGCGAAGGGGCCATGCAGATGGTCGCCCGGCTTCTGCCGGCGCCGGACCTGGATCAGGTGGCGGGCGGCATCCTGCGCCTGTCACGGGAACTGCTGCGCGCGGGGATCACGGGCTGGCAGGAGGCCGCGCTGGGCGCCTACGGCGGCTTCCCCGATTTCACCGCGGCCTATCTGCGTCTCTTGGAGCACGGCCGCCTGCGCGGGCGACCGACAGGCGCGATCTGGGTGCCCCGCGATCTCGACGAGGGCGGGATCGACGCCTTCGTCGCGGAGGCCGCCGCGCGGGCGGTCGCCAACGCTCGCGCGGGACTGCCCAGCAGCACGGCCAAACTCATGCTCGACGGCATCGTCGAGTCGCGCACGGCGCATCTCTTGGAGCCCTACGCCGGAGGCGACGCTCGCGGGTTGTCGTACTTCTCGCCGGCCCTCGTGCAGCGCCTCATTCCGGCGTTGAACACCGCGGGACTGTCCGTCCACGTCCACGCGATCGGCGATGCCGCCGTGCGCGATGCCCTCGACGCCTTCGCGCGTGTCCCCTCCGACCTGCGCGAACGGGTGCGCAACCACATCGCCCACATCCAGCTCGTCCATCCCGACGACGTCCCGCGCTTCCGCGCCCTGTCGGTGACGGCGAACGCGCAGCCGTACTGGGCGTGTGCGACGGCTCTCACTCGTCAGGCGACGCTTCCCTTGATCGGCGACGAACGTCTCGACCGGCTGTACGTCTTCGGTTCGCTGGACCGGGCGGGCGCACGACTGGCCATGGGATCGGACTGGCCGGTGTCGACGTTCGATCCGTGGCAGGGGACCCATGTCGCGGTCACGCGCCAGCCCCCGGGAGCGCCGGATGCCGCTGCCCTCGGCGCCTCCGAGGGGATCGACCTCGCCACGGCGATCGACGCCTACACGCGGGGGTCCGCGCGTCTGCTCGGCCTCCCGGGGGGCGTGATCGAACCGGGGGCCATGGCCGATCTCGCAATCGCCGACCGCGACCCGTTCGCCGCGCCCACGGCGGCCATCCACGAGACGAGGAACGCGGCCACCATCGTCGCGGGTGAGGTCGCGGACGTTTGACGGCCCGTTCACATCGAGAGCGCCGATCCGCGCGTTTAGACTGATCCCACTCGCGGGAGTGGTGAAATCGGCAGACACGCAGGATTTAGGTTCCTGTGCCTTCGGGCGTGGGGGTTCAAGTCCCCCCTTCCGCACGTTCTCCGCATGTCCAGCACCGCCTCTCCGACCCGAACGGGACCGTCGTGATCCACACCACCGCCGCACTGCTCCCGTGGCTCGACCCCGCGACCATCATCGATTCGGCCGGGCCGTGGGCCCTGGTCATCGTCTGCCTCATCATCTTCGCCGAGACGGGCCTGCTGATCGGGTTCCTGCTGCCCGGAGACACGCTGCTGGTCATGGCCGGCATCCTGTCGAACCCGGTCACGCACCCCCCGCACGGGGTGTTCGGCGTCAACGTCTGGATCACCGGTCTGCTCATCGGTCTCGCCGCGTTCCTCGGCGGTGAGGTGGGGTACGTCATCGGCCACAAGGCCGGGCCCGCGATCTTCGAGCGCAAGGAGTCCGGTCTCTTCAGCAAAAAGAACGTCGAGCGCACCAACGCCTTCTTCGTGCGCTTCGGCGGACTGACCGTCATCCTCGCCCGATTCGTGCCGATCGTGCGCACGTTCGCGCCCATCGCGGCGGGCGTCGGCCACATGAACAAGTGGAAGTACACGCTCTACAACTTCATCGGCGCGGTGCTGTGGGGCTTCGGGCTCACCGTCTTCGGCTACTTGCTGAGCCTCATCCCGGGTGTGGGCGAGTTCGTCGCCGAGTACATCGACGTCATCCTGCTGGCGGTCGTCGTGGGAACCGTGGGCTTCGTCGCGTTCCACTACCTCCGCGAGCGGTCCGCCGCCAAGCGCGACGCCGCGTCGGGTCACGGCGAGGTCAGCGCCTCCGAGGCCGACGCGCTCACGCTCGACCCGCGCACCTTCGAAGACGGCGACCAGCCCTCGCGCTGATCGCGCCGAGCGACGCCCGAGAGGGGCGGCGCGTCAGGACGCCTTCGACGTCTTCTTCTTCGCCGGCGCCTTCTTCTTCGGCTCGTCCTTCTCAGCCCGCGCGGCCCGCGAACGCTCGACGCTCGCGCGCAGCGCCTCCATGAGGTCGATCACCTCTCCGCCGTCCTCCTCCTCGGCCCGGCCGAAGGTGGCATCCGTGTCGAGGGCATCGCCCTGCTCGAGCTTCGCGTCGATGAGAGTGCGCAATTCCTGCTGGTACTCGTCGGTGAACTCCTCGGGTTCGAAGTCCTTCGAGAAGCTGTCGACGAGGGATGCCGACATCTCGAGCTCCTTCGCCGAGATGCGCACGCTCTCGTCCAGCGCCGGGAACGCGGCCTCGCGCACCTCGTCGGCCCACAGCAGCGTCTGGAGCACGAGCACGTCGCCGCGCACCCGCAGGGCGGCGAGCCGCGTCTTCTGCCGCAGCGAGAACCTCACGATCGCGGTGCGGTCCGTCTGCTCGAGGGTCTTCCGCAGCAGCACGTACGCCTTCGGCGACGAAGAGTCGGGCTCGAGGTAGTAGGCCTTGTCGAGCGTCAGCAGGTCCACCTGCTCGCTCGGCACGAACTCGACCACCTCGATCTCGCGGCTGCGTTCGCTCGGCAGTGACGACAGGTCGTCCTTCGTGAGCACGACGGTCTGCTCGCCGTCGTCGTAGGCCTTGTCGATGTCCTGGTACGGCACGACCTCGCCGTCGATCTCGCAGATGCGCTGGTAGCGGATGCGCCCGCCGTCCTTGTTGTGCACCTGATGCAGCGACACGTCGTGGTCCTCGGTCGCCGAGTACACCTTCACCGGCACGTTGACGAGACCGAAGGTCAGGGCGCCTTTCCAGATCGATCGCATGTGCCCAGTGAACACCGTCGGAGGGGCGGATGCCGAGACCCTTGCGCGCGGAAAGCGCACAACTCCTGCAGAACTGCGAAACCGGCGGTCCCCCGGCGGAATCCCGCGCACTCTGCAGGAGTTGTGCGCGCCCCTGCCCGGCGTCACCCGCCGGGCGCCCCACCGGCGCGACCCAGCGCGACACGACGCAGGAGAGCGGTCAGGCTCCCGCGCCGGCGGGCCGTCCCGCGGGCCCCGGATCCCGGAATACTCCTGCGTTGCGTTCGATCGCCGGCCGCAAGCCGCTCGGCATCCGACCCTCCCCCGGTCCTACGCTGGGGCGATGACGGAGCAGACGGTGCGCATCGGCGGGCGCCGCCTGCGGCTGTCGAACCTCGACAAGGTGCTCTACCCCGAGACGGGCACGACCAAGGGCGAGGTGATCGACTACTACTCGCGCATCGCCCCGCTGCTGCTCCCCCACATCGCCGATCGTCCGCTCACCCGCAAGCGCTGGCCCGACGGGGTCGGCACGACGACGGCCCCGGGCGAACCGTTCTTCGCCAAGGCCCTCGAGCCCGGAGCCCCCACGTGGGTGCGACGCTTCCCGATCGATCATTCCTCCGGGGCCAAGGACTATCCGGTCGTCGACGACCTCCCCGCGCTCGTGTACTTGGCACAGGTGGCGAGCCTGGAGCTTCACGTGCCGCAGTGGCGCTTCTCGAGCGAGGGCGAGCGGCAGAACCCCGACCGCCTGGTGCTCGATCTCGATCCCGGCCCGGGCGTGGGTCTGGCGGAGTGCGCCGAGGTCGCCCGATGGGCGCGCATCATCCTGCGCGACATGGGCCTCGACCCCCTGCCGGTCACCAGCGGCAGCAAGGGCATCCACCTCTACGCGCGCCTCGACGGACGCCCGTCGAGCGAGGACGCGAGCGACGTGGCGAAAGAACTCGCGCGGGCGATCGAGGCCGATCACCCCGACCTCGTGGTCAGCCAGATGGCCAAGGCCGCCCGCCCCGGCAAGGTCTTCATCGATTGGAGCCAGAACAACGGGTCGAAGACCACGATCGCGCCGTATTCGCTGCGCGGTCGCCCGCAGCCCTTCGTCGCGGCCCCGCGCACGTGGGCCGAGCTCGACGATCCCGGGCTGCGCCACCTGCTCTTCACCGAGGTGCTCGCTCGACCCGACGACCCCCTGGCCTCCGTCGACGAGGTGCACGGCCCCCTGCGCGCGTACATTGCGAAGCGCACCGCCGGCCGCACGCCCGAGCCGGTGCCCGACCTGCCCCACGGCGCCCCTCACGCAGGCGACCTCTCCCGCTTCGTCATCCAGGAGCACCACGCCTCGCGCCTGCACTGGGATCTGCGCCTCGAACGTGACGGCGTCCTCGTGAGTTGGGCGGTTCCCAAGGGCGTGCCCCCGACGACCGCGAAGAACAGCCTCGCGGTCATGACCGAGGACCATCCGCTGCCGTACCTCGATTTCGCCGGCGAGATCCCCCGCGGGGAGTACGGCGCCGGCACCATGACGGTCTGGGACACCGGCACGTACGAGCTCGAGAAGTGGCGCGACGACGAGGTGATCGCGACCCTGTCCGGCCGCGAGGGCGGGCCCCTCGGCCGGGTGCGGATCGCCCTCATCCGCACCGAGGGGCGGGGCGAGAAGTCGCAGTGGCTGCTGCACCGGATGAAGACGGATGCCGACGGCCGGCCCCAGACCGACGGTGAGCCCGTGGTGGCTCAGGATCACGGCCAGCCCGCTTCGGCGACGTCATCCGCCTCGCCTCTCGCGCCGACGCCCGCGGACCTGCGGCCGATGCTCGCCACCGCCGCGACGCCGGGCATCGCGCGCGCCGCCGCCGCCCGCTGGGGCGGAACACCCTGGGTGGAGATGAAGTGGGACGGCATCCGGGGTCTGGGGATCTGGGACGGCCGCCGCCTGCAATTGCGCTCGCGCAACGGCAACGACCTCACCGCCGCGTACCCCGACCTCACCGCGGTCGACCTGGGGCTCGGGCCCGAACCCGCCGTCTTCGACGGCGAGATCGTGGCTCTCGACGACACCGGTCGGCCGAGCTTCCCGCTCCTGCAGAAGCGCATGAACCTCGCGCAGCCGCGCGAGATCGAGCGGGAGGCGGCGCGCACGCCCGTGCACCTCTACCTCTTCGACGTGCTGTCGGTGGGAGGGCGCGACGTGGCATCCCTCCCCCTCGCCGAGCGTCGACGGGTGCTCGAAAACCTCACCGCCGAGTGCGCTCCGCCCGTGGTGGTTCCACCCGTCTTCGACGACGTGGATGCCGCGGTCTCCACGAGCAGGCGTTTCGGGCTCGAGGGGGTCGTGGTCAAGGACCCGTCGTCGACGTATCGCCGCGGGGCGCGGTCGGAATCGTGGCTCAAGGTGAAGCACTCGCGCACGCAGGAGGTCGTGATCGGCGGCATCCGGCCCGGCAGGGGCAACCGCGCGGGCACGATCGGCTCGCTGCTGGTCGGCGTTCCGTCCTCCGACGGGCTGCGGTATGCGGGACGCGTGGGCTCGGGCTTCGGCGAGAAGACGCTCACGCGGCTCGGCGAGCTGCTCGAGCCGCTGCGCGCGGACACCGACCCGTTCGTCGGCGTCCCCGCCGCCGATGCGCGCGACGCGCTGTGGGTGCGACCGGAACTCGTGGGAGAGGTGGAGTTCGCGGAGTTCACGCCCGGCGGCATCCTGCGTCAGGCGCGCTGGCGGGGGCTGCGGCCGGACAAGGATCCGGGCGAGGTCGTGCGGGAGGACTGGGGTCCCGGCGCGGTCGTGCGGGAGGACTGACGTCCCGTCGACCGGGAGCCGTTCCGTTCCCAGCGACCCGCCTACGCGTGGCGCGTGTCGTGCTCCACGTGTCCGGCCGGCTCGAGCTGGAACGTCGAGTGCTCGACGTCGAAGTGGTCGGCCAGGCACGTCTGCAACGACGCGAGGATCGCGGCGGCGCGACCGTCGCTCAGCGCGGCATCCTCCACGATCACGTGCGCGCTGAAGACGGGGGCGCCGCGGGTGAGCTGCCACACGTGCACGTCGTGGACGTCGACGACGCCGTCCGCCTCGCGCAGGTGATCGCGGATCTCGGCGACGTGCACACCCACCGGCGCGGATTCGGTCAGCACGACGACCACCTCGCGCAGCAGCCCCAGGGCCCGCGGCACGATGAGGATCGCGATGAGGAGGGAGGCGATGGCATCCGCCTGCGAGAAGCCGGTCGTGACGATCACGATCGCGGCGATGATCACCGCGATCGACCCGACGAGGTCGCCCAGCACCTCGAGGTACGCGCCGCGCACGTTGATGCTGCGCTTCTGCGCGCGGCTGAGCAGCCACATCGACACGGCGTTCGCGATCATGCCCGCGACGGCGACGATCAGCATGAGTCCGCCCTGCACCTCCGCCTCGGCGGGGGCGAGGAGTCGCTGCACGGCCTCGATCCCCACCCAGACGCACAGGGCGATCAGGATGACGCCGTTCGCCAGCGCCCCGAGCACCTCGGCGCGCTGATATCCGTACGTGCGGCGATCATCGGCCGGGCGCGCGGCGATCGCCGTGGCGACGAGAGCCACGACGAGAGCCGCCGCGTCGGTGAACATGTGTGCCGCGTCGGCCAGCAGAGCGAGCGAACCCGACAGGATCGCCCCGACGATCTGCACGAGCATCACCGCGCTCGTCAGCGCGAGGGCGGTGGCGAGCAGGCGCCGATGGCCGGCATCGCGGATGCCGCCGGACGGAGCGTGATCGTGCATGCTTCCAGGCTAGGGCGGACCGCCGTCGAGCCGCGTCTTTCCGCGGAAGTCGGGAATGAGAACCGGTGTCAGCCCGGCCGGGTCACAGCTGCGCGAGCAGCGGCGCGAGCTCGACGAACGCGCGGGCGCGGTGCGACTGGGCGTTCTTCTCCTCGGCCGTCCACTCCCCCACGGTGCGCTCGGCCCCCTGCGGCTGACCGTCGGGGACGAAGATCGGGTCGTAGCCGAAGCCGCCCGCTCCGGCGGGAGCCGTCGCGAGTCGACCGGGCCAGCGGCCCTCGACGACATCCTCGGTCCCGTCGGGACGCACCAGCGCGATGACCGACACGAACTGCGCGGTGCGGTGCGGATCGGCGACGTCGGACACCTGGTCGAGCAGCAGCTCGAGGTTGGCGGCGGCATCCTTCTTGTGTCCGGCCCAGTACGCCGAGAACACGCCGGGCGAACCGCCCAGCACGTCCACCGCGACGCCCGAATCGTCGGCCAGCGCGGGCAGTCCCGTGTGCCGGGCCGCCGCTCGCGCCTTGATGAGCGCGTTGGCCGCGAACGTCACCCCGTCTTCGACCGGCTCGGGGCCGTCGTACCCGACGACCTCGAGGTCGGGGCGCACCGCGGCGACGATCGCCTGGAACTCCTCGACCTTGTGCGGGTTGTGCGTGGCGAGGACGACGCGCGCCATGCTCAGGCCTCGAGAGCGGTCGACTGGATGCCGCGCAGGTCGGCGCAACCGTTCACCGCGAGGTCGAGAAGGCGGTCGAGTTCGGCCTTGTCGAACGGCGCGCCCTCGGCGGTGCCCTGCACCTCGACGAACAGCCCCCGGCCCGTGACGACGACGTTCATGTCGGTCTCGGCGCGCACGTCCTCGACGTAGGCGAGGTCGAGCATCGGCTCACCGTCGATGATGCCGACCGACACCGCCGACACCGAGTCGATGAGCACCTCGGAGCGCTGGGCGATGAACTTCTTCTCCCGGCCCCAGGCGATGGCATCCGCCAGGGCGACGTACGCCCCCGTGATCGCGGCGGTGCGCGTGCCGCCGTCGGCCTGCAGCACGTCGCAGTCGATCACGATGGTGTTCTCGCCGAGCGCCTTGGTGTCGACCACGGCGCGCAGGGCACGACCGATCAGGCGCGAGATCTCGTGCGTGCGCCCGCCGACCTTGCCCTTGATGCTCTCGCGGTCGTTGCGGCTGTTCGTCGCGCGCGGGAGCATGGCGTACTCGGCGGTGACCCAGCCCTTGCCCTTGCCGGTGAGCCAGCGCGGCACGCCGTTGGTGAACGAGGCCGTGCACAGCACCTTGGTGCCCCCGAAGGTGATGAGCGCCGAGCCCTCGGCGTGCGCCGACCACCCGCGCTCGATGGTCACGGGGCGGAGCTGGTCGTTGGTGCGGCCGTCTTTGCGGGTCATGAGTCCTCCAGGGAAGGGAACGGGTGGATGCCGCGCCTCAGCGCGGCAGGTCGATGGCGCCGGTCTGCACGAGCTGCACCTCGCGCACCTCGCGGCCCATGAGGCGGTGCGCCAGGCGCAGGAAGTCGTCTGCCGACGAGCCGGTCGCCTCGTAGCGGTGCGTCGGCACGGCGTCGGGGCTCGCGAGCAGGTCGCGCGAGACGAGCTGGCGGAAGACGTCTTTCGCGGTCTCGCTGTCGCTCGAGACGAGGCTCACGTCGGGACCCATCACGTAGCTGATGGCTCCCTCGAGGAACGGGTAGTGCGTGCACCCGAGCACGAGCGTGTCGACCCCGGCGCGGCGGAGCGGCGCGAGGTACTGCTCCGCGGTGGCCAGCACCTCGGGCGAGTCGGTGACGCCGGCCTCGACGAACTCGACGAAGCGCGGGCAGGCCTCGGCGAACACGGTGAGGCGTTCGTTGACCTCGAGCATGTCCTGGTAGGCGCGCGACCCGATCGTGCCGACCGTGCCGATGACGCCGATGCGACCGTTGCGCGTCGTCGACATCGCGGTGCGCACGGCGGGCCCGATGACCTCGACGACGGGGACGTCGTAGCGTTCGCGCGCATCGCGGAGCATCGCCGCGGATGCCGTGTTGCACGCGATCACGAGCATCTTCACGCCCTGCTCGACCAGGGTGTCGAGCACCTCGAGCGAGTACTTGCGCACGTCGGCGATGGGCTTGGGCCCGTACGGCGAGCGGGCGGTGTCGCCGATGTAGAGGATGGACTCGCGCGGAAGCTGCTGCGACACGGCCCGGGCGACGGTGAGACCGCCGACTCCCGAGTCGAAGATCCCGATCGGCGCGTCATCCATAGGGGTCCAGCCTACCGGGCGGGTTCCGGGTGCGCCGGGCGGGCGCGGGGTGGGGCGGGTGCTCGGCCGGCGCGGGGCGGGCCGGCGTGCGAGCCGGGGCGGGGCGGGGGCCGGGGTGGCGCGAGCTGGCGCGCGCCGGGGTGGGGTCGGCGCGCAGACCGAGGCGGCGCGGGGGCCGGGGCCGGGACGACGCGCGGGTGCGGCGCGCGGGCGAAACTCCGGAGAGAACGCGCGAACCCGGCTTCCCCGGCGCCCCCGGCCCTTGTCCGCGCCGAAAATTCCGGAGTTCGGAACGGCGAGGGGCGGGTGTCAAGCGCCGGGGATGCGCGCCGGGGCGGCGCCGGTGCCGCAATAGGCTGGCGCGATGACCCGCAGCACCGCCCTGCACACCGACCGCTACGAACTCACGATGCTCGACGCCGCCCTGCGCGACGGCACGGCGCAGCGCCGCTGCGTGTTCGAGGTCTTCGGTCGCCGTCTGTCCGGCGGACGCCGGTTCGGCGTCGTCGCGGGAACGGGCCGTCTTCTCGAGGCGATCCGCGACTTCCGCTTCGGCGACGACGAGCTCCGCTACCTGCGCGACGAGAAGGTGGTGGATGACACGACGATCGACTTCCTCGCGGACTACCGCTTCTCGGGGTCGGTGACGGGCTACCGCGAGGGCGAGATCTACTTCCCCGGGTCCCCGCTGCTGACGATCGAGGGCACCTTCGCCGAGGCGGTGCTGCTCGAGACGCTCGCTCTCAGCATCCTGAACTACGACTCGGCCGTGGCCACCGCCGCGGCGCGCATGAGCGTCGCCGCCGGAGACCGCCCGCTCGCGGAGATGGGTTCGCGTCGCGCGAGCGAAGAGGCCGCCGTGGCCGCCGCGCGGGCCGCGTACATCGCCGGCTTCTCGGCCACGAGCAACCTCGAGGCCGGGCGGCGCTGGGGAGTGCCGACGATGGGCACGGCGGCGCACGCCTGGACCCTGCTGCATGACAGCGAAGAAGACGCGTTCCGTTCGCAGATCGCGGCCCTCGGCACCGGCACGACGCTGCTCATCGACACGTACGACATCGCCGAGGGGGTGCGCACGGCCGTGCGCGTCGCGGGGACGGAGCTCGGCGCGGTGCGCATCGACTCGGGCGACCTGCCGATCGTCGCCGGCGAAGTGCGCGCGCAGCTCGACGAGCTCGGGGCGACGAGCACCCGCATCACGGTGACGAGCGATCTCGACGAGTACGCGCTCGCCGCCCTCGCCGCCTCCCCCGTCGACTCCTACGGCGTCGGAACCTCCGTGGCGACCGGCTCGGGCGTGCCGACGGCGGGACTCGTGTTCAAGCTCGTCGCGCGCGAAGCGGCGGACGGGTCGTGGGTGGCCGTGGCGAAGGCATCCGCCGAGAAGGCCTCGCACGGCGGACGCAAGGCCGCCTTCCGCACGCTCGACAACGGCACCGCCACGTCGGAGCTCATCGTCGTCAGCGACGGCTTCGAGGAGTTGTCGACGGCGTCGGAGCACCCCGACGCCCGCGCCCTGCAGACGACGCTCATGGAGGGCGGAGAGGCGGATGCCGCATCCGTGGGCCGCGATGGCGTGCAGGCCGCGCGAGCCCATCACGCCCGCGTGCGCGAGGAGCTGCCGATCCGCGCGCTCGCGCTCAGCAAGGCCGACCCCGCCCTGCCGACGGAGTATCGCGACGCGGACTGACCAGCGCTCTCGCGGGGGCGCGGAGCGATCAGTCCGCCCGCTCCGCAGGGGTCAAGGTCGCGAGGCTCCCACGGCGGAAAGCGAGGGCCCCTCGCGCGTCGAGACGCGGAGGGGCCGGCGGGTCGGTCAGTTGACGAGGGACTCGTAGATCTCTTTGCACTGCGGGCAGACCGGGAACTTCTCGGGGTCGCGACCCGGGGTCCACTTCTTTCCGCACAGGGCCCGCACGGGCTTGCCGGTGATGGCGGACTCGAGGATCTTGTCCTTCTTCACGTAGTGCGAGAAACGCTCATGGTCGCCGGGCTCGATGTTCTCTTCGCGGATGAGCTCTTCGAGCTCGCGATCGAGGGTCGCGAGACCCCCGCTGTCCGGACTGTCGAGAGGCGTGCTCATGGTGAGCCAGTGTAGCCGCGACCTCGCCGCACGGCTCGGTCGGCTTCGCGCTCAGGTCGCCTCGGCGAACTCCATGAGGCGGGTCGCGCGCCCCTCGAACAGCACCGAACCGACGGTGACGCCGATGATCAGCACCACCGCTCCGGCGCCGATTCCCACCCACATCGCGAGCATCGCGTCGATCGTGTCGCCGCCGATGGCCCCCCAGGTCAGCAGGATCGAGGGCAGGGCCGTGGCGATGGCCCCCGCCATGACCAGGCCCTGGGCGACGACTCCGCCCGAACCGGTGCGCTGAGGCTGCTGGAAGGGACTGTCGCCCGGACGCGACACCGCGTAAGGGGCGAGGACCGACGACACGCTCGACAGACCGAGACCGGCCAGGAAGAGGGCCGCACAGACGCCGATCATGGCGGGCAGGATGGCCCATCGGCCGTGCGCGACGATCGCGAGAGGGAGGCTGACCGCCAGCACCGGGATGCCGATGAGCAGGACGGGCACGAGACGCCCGATGCGGTCGGGGGCTCCGCGCATGCCGCTGGCGATGTGCATCCACAGGGCGGTGGAGTCGTACGCGAGGTCGTTGTGCGGGAGCCAGCCGAAGAAGAGGGCCATGATCGGCACGGGCAGCAGCACGGCGATCTCGAACGGGACGCCGGCGACGAGCAGCGGGACCGTCGAGACGACGGCGGCGATCGGGACGACGATCACGTTGACGATGTAGCGGCGGTCGCGCAGCCAGTACGACAGGCTGCGGGCGGCGACGGCTCCCCCGGGCGTTCCCGGCAGGATGGCGAACCAGCCGAGCCCGCCGCGCTCCCGCGCGGCCGCGGGTCGGCGCGTCGTGGTGAGCAGGGCGGTCACGAGTGCGAACCAGGCCAGCACGAGCACGGCGATCGTGACCAGCGCGACGACGAGGCTGCCGACGGCGGCACCGACGCTGGGGGCCACGGCGATGCCCCATGCGGCGCCGATCGGCGTCCACGCGAGGATCTCGGCGGCGGATGCCAACTGCGAGGGGACGGCGCCGCGCCACTCGAGCGAGCCGAGGAAGACGCCCACCGGCACGACGACCACCAGCACGGCGACGAGGTAGACGCCGACGAGTTCGCGCGACTGCCGGGGGCGCTGCACGAGCGCGCCGAGGGCCATGCTGACGCGCGCGAGCAGGACGCACGTGGTCAGCCCGAGCACGACCGACACGATGCTCGCGAGAGCCGGAGCGCCGTGACCGCCCCACGCGATGGCGAGACCGATGCCGAGCACCAGGACGACGAACACCGGCACGCTCAGGAACCCGGCCAACAGCAGGGCACCGGCGAGCGGGCGCGGTTCGGGCCCGACCATGGCGAAGCGTCGAGGGTCGAGCGGGTCGACGGACGCGGTCACCGGCGGTCCCACCGCGAAGCCGAGGGTCACGGCCGAACCGGCGAGCACGGTGACGACGGCCGTGGTGAGGCTGTCGGTGTCGGCGAGACCGGCCGCGCTGACGGCGGCCACGATGGTCCCGGCGATGAGCAGCATGACGCCGATGGCGCGGCGGACGACCTCGCGCGGGTCGCCGCGGAGGGCGCCCACCATCATCGCGAGTCTCAGGCGGAGAACGTGTGCAACCACTCGAGGCCCTCCACGTCGCCCAGGCCACCGGCCAACTCGAGGAAGCGCTGTTCGAGCGTCGCCTCTCCGCGTACCTCGTCCACGGTTCCCTCGGCGAGCACCTGACCCGACACGATCACCGCGACGCGCGAGCAGACGCGCTCGACGAGCTCCATGCCGTGGCTGGAGAGGATCACCGTGCCGCCGTGGTCGACGTACGAGCCGAGGATGTCGAGGATGACGCCGCTCGAGACGGGGTCCACGGCCTCGAACGGCTCGTCGAGCACCAGCAGACGCGGCGAGTGGATCATGGCTCCCGCCAGCATGACCTTCTTGGTCATCCCGGCCGAGTAGTCGGAGACGGGGCGGGCCAGCGCGTCGACGAGGTCGAAAGCGCGGGCGAGGTCCGCCGTGCGGCTCTCGACGAGCGGGGCGGGCAGGCCGCGCAGAGCGCCGTAGTACGACAGCAGTTGCCGACCGGTCAGGCGGTCGAAGGTGCGCAGGCGGTCGGGCAGTACGCCGATGAGCTTCTTCGCCTCGCGCGAGCGCTTCGTGGCGTCGACGCCGTTGATCGTCACGGATCCGCTGTCGGCGCGGAGCAGGCCCGCGATGATCGACAGGGTGGTGGTCTTGCCGGCACCGTTGGGGCCGACCAGGCCGTAGAACGAACCCGCCGGAACGGTGAGATCGATCGCATCGACGGCGCGCAGCTCGCCGAACGACTTCGACACGTTGCGCAGGCTCAGCACCGGGACCGCCGCGGCGTCGTCGTCCGCGGGGCGCTGCTCGACGGTCGCCGCGACCCCCGCAGCGGGAGCGACCTCGTCGGTCTCGTCGTCGGACGCGGCGGGGACGGATGCCGCAGCCTCGATCGTCGACGCCTCCGGCGTGGAGGGATCGACCGTGTCGTCGTGGTCCGCGGCCGGTGCGTCCTCGTCGGTGAGATCATCGACCGACGCGGGCTCGTCGGACACGGGCTCCTCGGACACGGGCTCCCCCGATACCAGGACATCCGCCGCGTCGTCATCGCCTGCCGCCGGTGCGTCGTCGCCGGTCGGCTCCTCGACGCGCGCGTCGGGTGACGCGGGGCCCTCTCCTGGACCATCGTGATCCTCCGCCGGCGAACCATCGCCGGTCAGCTCCTCGACGCGCACGTCGGGAGGCGTGGGGTCCTCGTCGTCACCGGTCGGACCGGCGGGCACATCGGGGACATCGAGCACGAGCGTCCGGTCGTCCGAGCCGTCGGACGCGGCGTCCGCGGCGCGCTCGGAAGGAACGCCGTCGTCATCGAGCGCCGGGCCGGCGGTGCCCGCGCCGTTCGCGAGAGAGGGCTCCTCGGCGACGGCCTGTTCGGCGACGGGTTCCCCAGCGACGGTCTGTCCAGCGACGAGGTCAGCCGCGAGGGGCTCCTCGAGAGCGGGCTCCCCATGAGCGGACTCCCCGACAGCCGTTTCCTCGACAGCGGTTTCCCCGACACCAGGCTCCTCGACGATCGGCTCCTCGACCGCCACATCCGCGGGCGTCGGGTCCACGGCCGTGGAGTCCGCCGACACGAGGTCCTGTCCATCCGCCGCATCGACGCGGGGGTCCTGCCCCGCCGAGTCCGCGGCATCCGTCACCTCCGCGTCATCCGCCGGCACCGGCGCGACCACGGAAGCAGCGGCGGAACCGTCCGGAGCACCGGGGAGCGGAGGCCGGGGAGGAACGACGATGCCATCGGGCAGCACGACGGGTGAGACCGACTCGGGCGTCGCCGGCGACGAGGTCTGATCGTCGGTCGACGGCGCAGGCGCGGAGCCGGTCGGCTCCTCGATCGTGTCGGCGGAGCCACCCGGGGCAGCCGCTGCGGCGGTGCGGGGCGTGGCGGGCTTCTTCGCCGCGGGGCGCTTCGCGGCGGGCGTCGCCGTGCCGGCCTTCGCGCCCGCCGTCCGGGCGGCGGTGGTCTTCGAGGCGGCGGCCTTCGCCGTCGTGGTCTTCGCGGCGGTGGTCTTCGCCGCGGTGGTCTTCGCCGCGGTGGTCTTGGCGCCGGTGGATTTCGCCGCCGTGGGCTTCTTCGTCGCCGGGGTGCGCGGCGTCGCGGCCGTGGTTCCGGCCGCGCGCGGAGCGCGGGGAGCCCGCGGCTTCGGGGCGGCAGCCGTGGACGCGTCGCCGTCGTCGGTCGCATCGGCGGGCGTAGCCGCCGCAGCCCCCGGAGCGCGCCGAGGGGCGCGCGGCGTCGTCGTGCGCGGCACGGGGGTGCGCGGCGTGGAGGTGCGAGGGGCACGGGGCGTCCGCGGCTTTGCCGGCGTCGCCGCCGGTTCGACGCTCTCCGAACCACCCTCGGAGGAAGACGAGGACGTTTCGGGGGAATCCGGCAGCGAAGCTGTCATCGCACCAAACTATCAACGACCTCCGACACCGCCCGCAGGCTGGTCGCGCGGCGCAGTGATCCGTCGTCATCACGAAACCACAACGACCGGGGCGAATCATGCCACCTCGCAGGGGGCTCTCGCTACAGTTGATCGAACACGAAGGCGTGACATTCCGGTGAACCGGACATGACGACTCATCCCCCCAGGAGCCAGCCTTGACAGTTCAGATCGTGATCCTCGCCGCGGGCATGGGCTCGCGCCTCGGCCGCAGCCTTCCGAAACCGCTCACGCCCCTCGCCGACGGGCGCAGCATCATGCAGCAGCAGCACGACAACATCCGCTCCGCCTTCGGCGATCGTGCCCGCATCACGACGGTGGTCGGCTACCGTGCCGAGACCATCGTCGATGCCTTCCCGCGCGTCGACTACGTCTACAACGACCGCTACGACCAGACCAACACCTCGAAGAGCCTGCTCCGGGCGCTCTCCAAGACGGGCCGCGGCGGCGTGCTGTGGATGAACGGCGACGTGGTCTTCGACCCGCACGTGCTCGCTCGCGCGGCGCACCTCGTCGACGACGACCGCTCGTTCGTCACCGTCGACACCGCGAAGGTCAGCGACGAAGAGGTGAAGTACACGGTGGATGCCGAGGGCTTCATCCACGAGCTCTCGAAGGTCGTCGTGGGTGGCGTGGGAGAAGCCGTAGGCATCAACTACGTCTCGTCGCGCGACAATAAGACGCTCCAGCGCCACCTGCAGCGGGTCGACGACCAGGACTACTTCGAGCGCGGCATCGAACTCGCCATCGCCGAGGACGGGATGCGCGTGGAGCCCCTCGACATCTCCGACCTGTATGCGGTCGAGGTCGACTTCGCCGAAGACCTCGACCGGGCGAACCTCTTCGTCTGACGCGTGCTCGCCTTGCGCGAGCTCCCCTGACGCGTGCTCGCCCGACGCGCGCTAGCCTGACGCGCGCCCGCCCGATACGCACGCCCGGCACGCGTGCCCCGCGGTCCCGGCCGCCGGATCGTCGCGCCTCACCCCCGGCGTTCAGCCGCCCAGGAGAGGATGCCTGCATGGCAGAGAAGGTGCACCGCATCCATTCCCTCCCGAAGGACGCGCCCTGGGCGGGCGGACTCCCCCCGGCGGGGTCGGAGGAGCACCCGCGCGCGATCCGCATGCTCGACCGCGTGCTCTCGGTGCAGCGCCCCGTGGTGCTCGCGCACCTGCGCAGCATCCGGTTGCGGCATCCGCGCGCCTCGGTCGACGAGATCCTCGCCATCCTCGAGCGTCGATATCTCGCCGCGGTCACCACTGGAGGCGCGGCGGTCGGCGCCACCGCTGTCGTGCCGGGGATCGGCACGGGGGTGACGCTGGCGCTGAGCGGCGTCGAGACGCTCGGCTTCCTCGAGGCGACCGCGCTGTACGCCCAGTCGGTCGCCGAGGTGCACGGCGTCGCCGTCGACGATCCGGATCGCGCCCGGGCGCTCGTGCTCGCCCTCATCCTCGGTAAAGAGGGCGTCGACCTGGTCTCGCAGCTGTCCGCGCAGGCGGCCGGGCGCGGAGCGGGGCGCTCCGCGTCGTGGGGCGAGATGGTCACCTCGACGCTCCCCCGCGCGGCCATCGGCCCGCTCGTCGATCGACTCAAGACGATGTTCGTGCGGCAGTTCGCGGCCCGCGGCGGTGCCTCGTGGATCGGCAAGGCCCTCCCCTTCGGCGTCGGCGCCGTCGTGGGCGGAGCCGGCAACAACATCCTCGGCCGGCGCGTGCTCGTGCACTCCCGCCGCGCGTTCGGCACGGCGCCGCACGAGCTGCCCGCCGACCTCGAGCCGCGCCCCGGCGCCGAGCGGCTCGAGAACGCCGCCGCGGGCGGCGCGCGCCGGGCGGGCGAGGCGATCGCCGCCGCGGTGGGCAGGGCCGGGCGTGCGACCGAATCGGCGGCGCGGCGTGCGCTCCCCCGCCGCCGGGGCACCGAGCGCGCGACGGGTCACGACGACGCCGCCCGCTAGCGGCATCCCCTTTCATCGATCGAGACCCGCGCGCAAGACCCGCGTGTCACGCGGCCGAGCGCGTTAGCCTCGCCGCATGGGCGACCTCCTCGATCTCCTCGCGGTCTGGATGCCGCGGCAACGCTGGTACGGCACGAAGGGACGCGATCCCCGGCTCACCGTGGTCGCTGATTGGCAGCTGGCCGACGACGCGCGCCTTCTGCTCGTGCGCGACGAGGCGGTGCAGCCCGCGATCGTGTACCAGGTGCCAGTGGCGCGGCGTGCCGAGGGCTCGGTGCCCCCGGGCAGCCTCATCGGTCCCGCCTCCGAGGGGTGGGTGTGGGCGGATGCCACGACCGACCCCGCCTTCACCGACCAGCTCTACGCCTGGGTCACCGTCGGCGGTGAGGTCGGCGTCGCCGAGAACGGTTTTCTCGGCATCGCTCTCGCGCCGTCCGGCGATCGTCCCGTCGCCCGGCGCGCGACGGCGAAGGTGCTCAGCGGCGAGCAGTCCAACACCTCGCTGATCTTCCGTCCCGCGTCGGATCAGGATGCCGGCATCCCGATCATCTGCAAGCTCTTCCGCCAGGTGAACCCCGGCATCAACCCCGACGTCGAACTGCAGTCGGCGCTCGCCGCCGGCGGGGCCGCCTTCGTGCCCGCGGCGATCGGCGAGGTGCGCGGGTCATGGGTGACGCCCGAGGGCGTACCCGTGAGCGGGTCGCTCGCGTTCGCGCAGGAGTTCTTCGAGGGCGTCGAGGACGCCTGGCGCGTCGCTCTCGACGCCGCGGCCGCCGACGAGGATTTCGCCGCCCGCGCCCACGCGCTCGGCGCGAGCGTCGCCGGAATGCACGTCGCGCTCGCGGCGCAGTTCCCGACGCGCGAACCCGAGGGCGTCGACCGGGCCGCCGTCGTCGGCGCCTGGGAGCGGCGACTGTCGATCGCGCTCGCCGAGGTTCCCGCTCTCGCGCCCTACGCCGACCGGATCCGCGAGGTCTACGCCGCGGCCGCCGTGGCGCCGTGGCCGGCGCTGCAGCGGGTGCACGGAGACCTGCACCTGGGGCAGGTGCTCGACACGCCCGCCAACGGCTGGGTGCTGCTCGACTTCGAGGGCGAACCCCTGCGGCCGATCTCGGAGCGCCTGCAGCCCGACGTCGCCGTGCGCGATGTCGCGGGCATGCTGCGTTCGTTCGATTACGTCTCGGGCGCCGTCGCCGACGACGACGGGGCGGCCGTGCGGGCGTGGGTGATCGCCGCGCAGCAGGCGTTCCTCGAGGGGTACGCCGAGACGGCCGGCCCCGACCGCGCGGTCGACGACGCGCTGCTCGCCGCGTTCGAGCTCGACAAGGCGGTCTACGAGGCGATCTACGAGACCCGCAACCGGCCCGACTGGGTCGGTATCCCCCTCGCCGCGATCGGGCGACTGGCCCCGCTGGGCTAAGCGCCGCCGCGATCTCCGACGAGAACGCGGGCCCCGTTCGACGCTGGGGCGTCAGGCCCCGGTGACGTCGTCGGCGGCGCTCGAGCGATCGTGCCACTGCTGCCACCGCTGCATGAGCTCGCCGATCGCGGCCTCGAAGCGTGTCGTCGAGGCGCCCGGGGTGGTGTCGCCGAAGTAGTGGCGCACCCAGTGCTCGAGTCGTCCCACCGCGTCGGGGTCGCCGAGCACGCGGTCGGCCTCGGCGACGATGGCCCCGGATGCCGCGGCATCCAGCCACTCGCAGGCGGAGAGGTATCCGCTGTCGTCGACGAGGGCCTCCGGATCCACCGGCCGCGTGATCATCAGCGGCTTTCCCACCGCGAGACGGTCGTAGACCATCGCCGAGATGTCGACGACGGCGAGATCGGCGGCCGCGAGCTGCCAGCCGAGGTCGGGACCGGTGTCGTGCACGTGGTGGGCGCCCGGGTCGGAGGCGTTGGCCGCCGCGAGGGCCGCGACGATCCTCTTGTCGGCCGCGCCGTAGGCGGCATCCACGACCCCCGACCGGGGATGCGGGCGATAGATGACCCGGTGACGCCCGGTGGCGAGCAGGGCCTTCACGAGCGACTCACCGTGCGTCGCGATCGAGCCGTAGTGGGCGGAGGGGCGATCACCCTCCCACGTGGGCGCGTACAGCACGACCGTGCGCCCGTCGGGCTCGTAGGGCAGCACGCCCGAGTAGTGGTCGGCCTGCGGTCGGCCGATCGAGAAGGTGCGCCGATCGAGGTCGTAGTCCCACAGCACGCGCGACAGGCGCTCGCGGGCGGCGTCGCCGGCGACCAGGGCGTAGTCGTACGCCTTGAACTGGTTCGTCGACATGTACATCTTGTCGCTCTCGCCGTGGTTGATGAACACGTGCCACTGCCGGCCGTACCGGAACATCTGGAAGTTGCGGGTGTTCTGGTTGACGTAGAGCACCACGCGGATGTCCTGCTCGGCGAGCACCTGCTCGACCGCGCCGACGGTCGGGGCGAAGGCGACGGGCAGGGCGTCGTCTTTCAGCAGCGCGTCCGCGCCGCGGATCGCCCGGCTGATGACCAGCACCGGCCAGGTCTTCGCGAGCTCGCGCAGCGGCGCGTACCACTGCCGCATCTGGTACATGTTGACGGCACCGTCGGCGAAGTACACCGCGACCTGGAAGCGACCGGTGGGCAGCGGTCCCCGCTCGTCGAGGGCGCGGCGCAGGTCGCGGCGGGCGTTGCGGGTGGCGAGGGCTTTGCGCAGCAGCCCCACGGCCAGCTGGGCGTCGCGGGCGAGGGGCATCGTTCCAGGGTACCGGCCAGGGTCGTCTGAGAGGATCGAGGGATGCCCCTCCCGACCCCCGGCGGAAGAGACGCGCCCGTTCCCCCCGACGATGCCGGCGTGAGCTTCGTCATGCCCGTGCTGAACGAGCAGCGCTATCTGCGTCGGGCCGTGGCATCCACTCTCTCTCAAGACGTCCCCGGACCGGTGGAGCTCGTCCTGGCCCTCGGCCCCTCGAGTGACGGCACCGACGCGATCGCGCGGGAGTTGGCGGATGCCGACGACCGCATCGTCCTGATCGAGAACCCCGCCGCCGACATCCCGGTCGGACTCAACCGCGCGATCCGCGCGAGCCGGTACCCGACGATCGTGCGGGTCGACGCGCACTCGGAGCTGTCGCCCGGCTACACCCGCCGCGCCCTCGCGACGCTCCGGCGGGTGCGCGCCGCCAACGTCGGCGGGGTCATGCGCGCCGACGGGCGGTCGCCGTTCCAGCGGGCGGTCGCGCGCGCGTACAACTCCCGCGTCGGCCTCGGCGGAGGCGCCTATCACGGAGGGTCGGGCGAGGGTCCGGCCGAGTCGGCCTACCTCGGGGTGATGCGACGCAGCGTCCTCGAGGAGGTCGGCTTCTTCGACGAGAGCATCCGCCGCGGCGAGGACTGGGAACTGAACCTGCGCATCCGCCGCGCGGGCTACCGCGTGTGGTTCGATCCGGCCCTCTCGGTCGTCTACTGGCCGCGGGAGAGCTGGACGCGGCTCGTGCGGCAGTTCCGGGCGACCGGTGCGTGGCGCGGCGAGCTCGTGCGGCGGTACCCGCGGGGCACTCCCTTACGGTTCTTCGCTCCCCCGGCGCTGCTGGTCGCCGCGGCGGTGTCGCTGATCGTGGGCGTCACGCAGGCGGCTCGCGGTCGCTGCGGCACGCGCGGGCTGCTGCACCTGCCGGTGGCGGCGTACGCGGCGCTGGTCGCCGTGGGGGCGCTCGGACGCGGCGGGGGACGCGGGTGGCGCGACAAGGCGTGGACGGCCGCCGTGCTGCCGTCGATGCACGTCTCGTGGGGAGCGGGCTTCCTCTGGGCGCTGCTGCGCGGAGCGCGCGACACCGTCGACACCTCGCGCCTCGACGGCCGCAACACGCCCCTGCCCTGACGGGCGGGAACGACCCGGGTCAGGCCGCGGCGGAGGTCTCGTCGACCAGAGCGTCGACGCGCGCGACCCGCTCGGTCGCGGCCATCGTCGTCTTGCTGAGGAAATCGGCGAGGTCGGCCTCGATCTGCGGGTCGAGGCTGCCGATGATGCGGCGGCAGGCGTCGTCGAACGCCGCGAGCTGCGACCACGGCTCGTTCTCGAGGTCGATCGCGAGATGGATGTGGTTCACCCGGCGATCGCTCGCGTCGAGCTCACGACGAAGGATGCCGCGGCGGACGAGCCTCTCCACCATCGTGGTGATGCCGGCCGAGGTCACCCCGAGGGTCGCGGCGAGCTCGGAGGGCCGCATGCCCGGATTCGCCCCCACGAAGGCGAGCGCCTTCGCATCCAATTCGTTGACGCCGAGCTGCTTGCGGGCCTTCGCGGCCGCCGCTTCGCGCTCCCGCGAGTAGTGCGTCAGAGCCTCCATGAGCGGGGAGGAGACCTCGTGTTCTCGACTCATCGACCCGCTCTCCTGGTTCCGGCGCATCCGACCAGCATAGCCGGACGCAGAAGATTGCTCGACTGACTGTCATTCTTCCTGAATGTTCGGCGACATGATGATTAACGAGCTTAATTAGGTGCTAGCCTATCTACCAGCGAGGAGCCCCTCGTTCCGACGAAGAAAGGAACGTCCCGATGACCAGCACCGCCCTCACCACGAACGCCCCGCTGCGGCACCGTTCCACCTTCGTCCCCTCGGCCTCCGCGGTTGCCACCGCACGCCTGACGACCGTCGTCGTGTGGGCGAGCATCGCGACCTGCGGCCTCAGCGCAGCCGTCGTGCTCCCCCTGTTCTTCTGACCCGCTTCTGCACAGGAACCACTTCTCCGTCATGGGCATGCTCTTCTACAGCGCCGACACGCAGCCTCTCCAGATCGACGACCGCCTCCTGCAGTACCTGCAGGTGGTCCTGTCCACGAAGCTCCGACGCGGCGAGTCCTTCACGATCACCTGGACCGACAGGGCCGAGGGTCACGCGCGCACCACGCTGTGGGTGCAGCCGTCGATCTCGATGCGGTTCCAGTACTCCTCCGCCGAGTCCGCGCGCCTGTCGGGCGGATACCTGCGTCAGCTCGCCGACCAGGCGTCGATGTCGTCCGGACTGCTGCTGAACGCTGAGACCTGGCAGAAGCACGAGGACGCGCACCGCGAGCAGCTCCTCGCGGCCGCCTGACGCGCGGGGCTTCCTCCCCGAAGAAGCGGTGAGCGGTCGGATTCAGCCGCGCTCCACGAACCCCTGATCGAGGATGCGCGCCACGACGCGTTCCGCGGCGCGGCCGTCGTCCCGAGGGGCGAACAGCTGCCGCCACCGCGAGTAGCGCTCCGCGAAGATCGACGGGTCCACGTCGGCGAGCGCCCGCTCGAGGTCGTCCTGCGAGCGCACGACCGGGCCCGGCGCGAGGTCGAGCAGGTCGAAGTAGAAGCCGCGCATCTCCCCGCGGTAGCGCTCGAGATCGGGCACGAGGAAATACATCGGCTTGCCCGTGATCGCGAAGTCGAACATCACCGAGGAGTAGTCGGTGATCAACGCGTCCGCGGCGGCGAGCAGCCGCGAGGTGTCGGGGTAGCCCGTCACGTCGATCACCCGCGGGCCGTCGAGGTCGGCCCCGGGCTGCAGCGTGCGCGTGTGACCGCGCATGAGCACCACGGCGTCGGTCGCGCGGGCGAGCGCCGACGGGTCGACGAAGTCGACGATCCGCTCGCGATCGTCGCGCCAGGTCGGCGCGTACAGCAGCACCCGCTCGCCGGGACGGATGCCGAGGCGCCGACGCGTCTCGAGACCGTCGTCGTTCTGCAGGGCGTCGTCGCGGGGATACCCCTCGACCCAGATCGGTCGACGCAGGAACACGTACGCCTTGCTCAGCACGCGCGCGGCGTACGGACTCTGCGCGAGCAGGATGTTCCACCGCCGGCTCTCGCGCACCACCGCGATCGCGCGTCGCGGGTCGAATCCGGGGCGGTGCAGGGCGAGACGCTTGAGCGGGGTGCCGTGCCAGGTCTGCAGCACCCGCTGTCCGCGGCGGCGCACGAAGCGTCGGCGCAGCCAGTCGTTCACGACGAGCAGTCGCGAGACGCCGCGCGCCCGCCACCACTCGGGGCTCCCCTCGACGACCGCGATCGCGCCCTCGGGCACCTCGACCGACAGGTCGACGACGCTCCAGTAGCGGGTCACGCCGGGGGCCACGCGGGCGAGCTCGCGATCGATCGCGAGAGGATTGCATCCCGCCGTGCGCCCGTAGAAGCTCTCGAAGAACACGGCGTTCTCGAGCGGCTCGCGGCCGCCCATCGCGTACCGGCGCTCGATCGCGGCACGCCCCTCCCCCGCCAGGTAGACCGGATCGACGGGCGGGGCGACGGTCACGACCCCGTCCGAGAGCGCGGCGCGCAGACCCGACAGCGCGGTCTCGGCGAGCGTCGGCGTCGAGGCGTCGGCATCCGTCGCCTCCCCGGCGTCGATGCGCAGTCGATAGCGCCCCGAGGGCAGTGGGAGGTCGGCGCCGCCCCAGCGCGCCGCGTGCAGGGGCACCACGGCGCGCCAGGTGCGCCCGCGGCCGTGCAAACGCCCGTGGGTGCGCGCCCGCGCCCCCTCGAGCACCACGGATGCCGGCCGGGGGCCCTCTCCGCTGATCTCGAGCGCGGGCATCCCGGCGTCGTCGTACAGGCGCGCCTCGGTCATGGGCGGTCGTCCTTCCGGGTGGGGGTGGCGCCGATCCGCGCGCGCACGGCCCGGTACACGCGCTCCGCGTTGCGCCCGTCGCGGTGGGCGTGCACGCGCGCGCTGCGTTCGCGCGAGGCGGCGAGGGCCGCGCGCGGGTCGGCCAAGACGGCGCGGATCTGCGCGAGGGCGTCGTCCCACGAGCGCGCGGGACTGTCGCCGGCGACGTCGGCGTACCGGCCGTAGAGCCCGCGACGGGCCGTGTAGGCCTCGAGGTCGGGGGCGAAGAACACCACCGGCAGCGGCACGAGGGCCGCGTCGAACGCGAGCGAGGAGTAGTCGGTGACGAGGGCGTCGAGACCCAGCAGCAGGGGGGTGACGTCGGCCACGAGGTCGCTGCCGAGGGAGGCGACGCGATCCGCCGCGCTCCGCGGCGGGCAGTAGTCCCCCGCGCCGAGGGGGTGCGAGCGCACCAGGAGCAGGGCGTCGGTGTCGTCGAGTACGCGGACGATGCGCTGCCACTCCCCCGCGTCGGGAACGGCGGGATCGGGCGCTCCGTCGCGCCAGGTCGGCGCGTAGAGCACGACGCGGCGGGCGGCGAGCGGCATCCCGAGCACCTCGGCGAGCCGCTCGCGCGCCGCGGTGCGTCGCGAGTCGGCGGTGCCGGTGGAGAGCACGTCGACACGGGGCTCGCCCGTCACGGGCACGCGGTCGTCGGTGAGGCCGAACGCGCTCTCGAGGCGTCCGCGCACGAGGTGCGACGCGGCCGGCAGCACCGCGATCCGCCTCGTCGTGCGCCGGTACAGCACCCGCAGCACGGGCGAGAGCACGCTCGGCAGCACCGGGCTGCGCGTGGTCTCGGCCGAGTCGAGCCCGATGCGCTTGAGCGGGATCCCGTGCCACAGCTGCACGATCACCGCCCCCGTCGTGGCGTAGCGCTGCACGTCGCCGAACCCGTGCGTCACGACGATCACGCGGGCCCGGGCCGTGCGCCAGAACCCCGCGAGACTGTCGCGCCGCACCGACCGGATGCCGAGGCGATCGGCATCCTGCTGCTGTTCGGCGTCGGCGACGAGCCAGGTCGTGCGCTCGCCGTGGGCGGTTACGACGGTGTACAGGGCGAGGGCGCCGTCGGCGAGACCGACCGCGCAGCCGAAGACCCACTCGTCGCGCGATCTCGGGACGATCGCGGTGAGCAGGCGACCGGCGAGATACAGGGGGATGCGGCGGAGTTTGCGGGCGTTTCCCGCACCGAACGAGAAAGACGCCACCCCGCGAGCCTATCGCGGAGTGGCGTCCGACCGTGGGGCTCAGCCCTGGGTCATGGTGCCGAGCGTGACCTCGGCGGTCTTCTCCTGGCCGTTGCGCAGGTAGGTGATCTCGGCCTTGGAGCCCGCGGCCAGCGCGCGCACCTGGGCGGTGAGGTCGATCGAGTTCGTCACGGGGATGCCGTCGACCTTGATGATGATGTCGCCCTTGGCGAGGCCCGCGGCCTGAGCCGCGCCGCCCGAGACGGCCTCGGCGACGTACGCGCCCGTCGTGGTCGCGCCCTGGATGCCGCTGGCATCCTGCACCGACGCGCCCAGCAGACCGTGCGTGGCGGAGCCGTTGTCGATGATCTCCTGCGAGATGCGCTTGGCGATGTCGGAGGGGATCGAGAAGCCGACGCCGATGTTGCCCGACTGCGAGCCCGACGATGACGATCCGCCCGCGCTCGCGATCGCGACGTTGATGCCGATGAGCTTGCCCTCGTCATCGACCAAGGCACCACCGGAGTTGCCGGGGTTGATGGCCGCGTCGGTCTGGATGACGGCGATCTTGATCGTCGCGCTCGCCGACTGCGACTGCTGACCCTGGCCGAAGTCGAAGCGGAACGGGCTCTCCTGACCCGGCTCGGTCTGCTGCGAGTCGGACCCGTCGGAGGGCGCGGCCGACGAGGCGACCTGGATCGAGCGGTTCAGCGCGCTGACGATACCGGTGGTCACCGTGTTGGGCAGGCCCAGCGGAGCGCCGATCGCGGTGGTCGCGTCTCCCACGTTGAGCTTCGACGAGTCGCCCCACTCGATGGGGGTCAGGCCCGACGCGTTCGTGAGCTTGATCACGGCGAGGTCGTACGTGGGGTCGGTGCCGACCACGGTGGCCGCGTAGACGCGCCCGTCGGAGGTGGTGACCGACAGCTTCGCGTCGCCGGTCTGCCCGTCGAGGGTGACGACGTGGGTGTTGGTGAGCACGTAGCCGTCGGCGCTCAGGATGACGCCCGAGCCGGTGCCACCGGCCGAGGTGCCGGTGGCGCTGATCGTGACGACGCTCGGCACGACCTTCGAGGCGACCGCGGCGGTGTCGTTGACGTTGCTGGGGTCGTTGACCGTGATGGCGGTGGGACCCGCGACCGTGGAGGCGTTCGAGCCGCCCCACAGGTTGACGCCGGCGTACGCGCCGCCGAGGCCGGCACCGCCGCCGACGAGGGCCGCGGCGACGAGCAGCGCCGCGACGCGGGGGGCCGCGCTCTTCTTGCGGGGCGCGGCGGCCGCCGTGTCGCCGAGCGCGAGCGTGGGGTGGGCGTCGGTGGCGGCGGGGCCGAAGGCCTGTCCGGTCGGGGTGGTGGCGCCCGAGGGGGCCGAGGCGTAGCCGCCGTGGGCGGAGGGGCCGGAGGGGACGTGGGCGCCGGGCTGGGCGCTGCCGGCGGCCGGCGGGGGCCACGCGGCGGCGGCCGCGGCGGGCGAGCGCGTCGGAACGGGGGGAACGCCCGGGGCCGGGGCGGCCGGGGTCTGCGCGGCGGCGTCGCTGCCGGCGGGGGTCGGGGTGGGGTGCTGCGACGACGTGGGCGCCTCAGCGTTGTGGCTGTTGTCGTTACCCTCGGGACGGTTGTCCGTGGTGTCGCTCATGGGATGCTCCTTCTTCCAGGCGCTTCTACGATGACCGCGGATCCTGTGGGCCACCTATGACGAGCGTGAGTCGCCTCTATGGGTCTCGCAGCAGGTCGCCGCGAGGCTCCGGGGGCGCATCACGCCCCCTCTCGAGGTGTAGCACGTCGCCCCGTGACGGCATTCCCGCTTGCGCTCCGCGAGGTGCGGCATCCTGGGTGCATGCAGCAGATTCCCGGCGCCTGGCAGCGCACGGCCCGCGGCGCGGGACTCCTCGCCGCCGACGGCGCACCCGTCCCCACGATCTTCGCCGAGATGAGTGCGCTCGCGGCCTCGACCGGGGCGCTCAACCTCGGCCAGGGCTTCCCCGACGAAGACGGTCCCGACGCCGTTCTCGACGCCGCCCGTCGCGCGATCGCCGACGGGGTGAACCAGTACGCCCCCGGGCGCGGCTGCCCCGACCTGCTCGACGCCGTCGCCGAGCACCAGCGTCGGTTCTACGGCCTCGAGCTCGATCCCGCGCGCGAGGTGCTCGTGACCGTGGGGGCCACCGAGGCGCTCGCCGCGACGCTGCTCGCCCTCGTCGACGGACCCGACGACGAGGTCGTGGTGTTCGAGCCCTACTACGACTCCTACGCCGCGTGCGTCGCCCTCTCGGGCGCGACGCTCGTGCCGGTGCCGCTGCGGTGGCCCGACTTCCAGCCCGACCTCGAGCAGTTGGCATCCGCCGTCTCCGACCGCACGCGCGTGATCCTCGTCAACGACCCGCACAACCCCACCGGCACCGTCTTCACGCGAGAGGTTCTCGACGAGGTGGTGCGGCTCGCGCACCGGCACGACGCGATCATCGTCACCGACGAGGTCTACGAGCACCTCGTCTTCGACGGACCCCACGTTCCCGTCGCGACGATCCCCGGTGCGGCCGAGCGAACGGTGTCGATCTCGTCGGCGGGCAAGACCTTCTCGCTCACCGGGTGGAAGACCGGCTGGGTCACGGGACCTGCCGACCTGGTGTCGGCGGTGCTCGCGGTCAAGCAGTTCCTGACCTACGTCGGCGGTTCGCCGTTCCAGCCGGCGATCGCGGTGGGTCTGCGCCTGCCCGACGCGTTCTTCGCCTCGGTCGCGTCCGAGATGGCCGCCAAGGCCGCTCTGCTCGGCACGGGTCTGCGCGCCGCCGGCTTCGACGTGTCGACCCCGGGAGGGTCGTATTTCACGGTGGTGGATGCCGCCCCGCTCGGCGCCACCGACGCCGATGCGTTCTGCCGCGAGCTGCCCGCCCGCGCCGGGGTCGTCGGCATCCCCCTCACCGCCTTCGCGTCGCCCGCGCACCGGGACCGGTACGCGACGCTCGTGCGCTTCGCGGCGTGCAAGAAGGTGGAGGTGCTCGCCGACGCGGCGGAGCGCCTCGCGGGGATGACGCGCGGCTGAGTCGTCAGACCCGTGCGGCCGGGCGGCCCGCGCCCTCTTCTTCGTGCGAGGTCGCCCGCAGGGTCGAGATGCGTCCGTCGACGACCTGGTAGGCCGCGACGCTCGAGGAGTGCACGCGTTCGTCGTCGAAGCCGCGCATCGACCACGCCGTGCGGACGATGAGAGATTCACCCTCGACGTGGTCCGCGATGCGGTGAACCGAGACGTCGCGCTCGATGATCGCCTCCAACCACCGGGTGACGTCGGGGAGGCCGACCGCGACGATCGCACCCCCGCACACGCGCCCCTCGGCGTATTGCACTCTCACGACTCGCGCGTCGGCGACGAACGTGGCGGCGGCCGCCTCGAGGTCGCCCGCGGTGATCGCCGCCAGCAGCCGGTCGACACAGTCCCTCGCGTTCTCGTGCGCTTCTCGGCCATGAGTCATGCGCAAAGTGTATGGAACCGCGTCAGGCTCTCCCGGGTGGCCCCGCAGCGCGAGGCAGAGGTGAGGGCGCGTCAGCGAGGGGTGACGCGGTAGCGCCGCAGCGCCAGCGCGGGATTGACGCGGCGCACGCGCGAGATGGCGTCGGGATCGAGGTGCGCCACCGCGACGTCGGTGGCCGTGCCGATCTGCGCCATCGTCACGCCCTGCGGGTCGACGATCATCGAGTGTCCGACCCCGAGCGGCGGGGAGTGGTCGGCGGCGGCGACGAAGAAGGTGTTCTCGATCGCGCGCGCCTGCACGAGCGTGCGCCAGTGGTGCTCTTTGAGCGGGCCGCGCACCCACTCCGCCGGCACCAGCGCGACGTCGACCGCGGCGTCGGCGAGCGTGCGCGCGACCTCGGGGAAGCGCAGGTCGTAGCAGGTCATCAACCCGAACCGCAGCCCCGCCACCTCGAAGGTCTGCGGCGGCGCGATCTCGCCGGGCTCGACCCAGTCGGACTCCCGCTGACCGAAGGCGTCGTACAGGTGGAGCTTGCGGTACACAGCCCGGATGCCGTCGCCCGCCACCGCCACGACAGTGTTGCGCACGCGCCGGCCGTCGTCGGCCCGCTCGAGCAGTCCCGCGACCACGACGAGGTCGAGCTCGGCCGCCAAACGCGTGAGGGCCTGTACGAAGGGACCGTCGAGATCTTCGGCGTTCTCGGCGAGCGAGGAGTCGAAGGGATCGATGAAGTAGCTGGAGTACTCGGGGAACACGACCACGCGGGCTCCCCGCGCGGCGGCCGTGCGGGTGGCATCCGCGATGTCGGCGAGGTTCGCCTCGCGCGAGGCCGCGGGGGCGAACTGGGCCACGGCGACGCCGACGGTGTGCTGGCTCATCGTGCTGTCCCTCTCCCCCGGCGTCGGACGAACACCGGCACCACGACCCACAGTACGAGGATGACGAGGCCCAGCACGACTCCGGCGGTCAGCGCGGCCGCGAGCGAGACGACGACGTCGAACACGAAGACGACCACGCCGACGAGCAGGAGCGAGACGAGGGCCAGGGCCCCGCGCAGGGCGTTGTGGCCGACCCGCACGAGCGAGGGTTTCACCTGCAGGTGGAACACCGCGCGGTGCAGGGCGACCGGCGCGAGCGCCACGACGGCGCTGAGCGCCGCCAGGCAGATCAACACGAGATAGAACGTGCGCTGCGCGGGCGACAGCTCGGCGAACGAACTCTGGAACGCGAGGGCCAGCAGGAAGCCGGTGAGGATCTGCGTGCCCGTCTGCAGCACCCGGAGTTCTTGCAGAATCTCGTTCCAGTTGCGATCCGCGCGCTGCGCGGGGCTCTCGGGGCGTCCGTCGGCGAAATCGTCGAAAGTGTTGCTCACCGGCCTATTCTCTCGCGACACTCCCGGGCGGTGTGCCCGGATTTGCCATGTCGTTCATCTCGGCGTAATGTTTTCTCTTGTGCCGCGGGGTGGAGCAGCTCGGTAGCTCGCTGGGCTCATAACCCAGAGGTCGCAGGTTCAAATCCTGTCCCCGCAACAAGAAGAAGGCCCCGGATCGCGAGATCCGGGGCCTTCTGCCTTTCCCGGACGCATTCGCGCGAAAGCACGGGCGACCCCTCAGCTTTCCGGACACCCCTCCCCTTCCTCTTCGGCGGAGCTCACGCGGAGGCGAGTGATGCGATCCCCCTCGAACTCGTAGATGCCGAGGCTCGTCGAGTGCACCCGCTCTCCGTGGAACCCGTCGAGCGACCACGAGCAACGGACGACGAAGACGTCTTCGTCCGTCTCGCACGACACGACGGCCGCCGACAGGTGGCGATCCGCGAGCGCCGACAACCACTCGCGGATGACCGGGCGCCCCCGGGCGACCATCTCCGCGCCGTCGACGCGGCCCGCGCTGAAGCTGACCCGCATGACGACCGCGTCCTCGGTGAAGCAGTCGGCCGCGCCCGCCGGCCTGGCTGCCGAGATGCGCTCGAAGAAGAACCGGATGCGGGCGCGCCGGCGCGCGATGAGGCCTTCGGTGTCGCCGTCGTCTGACGCGGACACGCTCGCGAAATGGGCGTCGGCCACACCGGGAATGTGTCGCGTCATAGGGCCAATAACACCATGTATGCGTGGTACGTTCAATTTCACACCCGGAGGGATCAGAGGTGAGCACCGCGACCTCGACGCGAAGAATGCGAATGCACATGGCACGAAAGAATGCGCCCAAAGAATCACGTCCTCTTCGCATCACGCACGCCTACGGAATCTCGCTGCAGTGGAGCAAGCTGCCCCCGCGGACGCGCCTCACCCCGGAGACGGCGATGGATCTGCGCGCCGAGGGATTCACGATGGTCCTCGCCAAGACGGGCTGGGGAAAAAGTCGCCAGGTGTCTCTCCTTCGATACGCCGACCGCCTCGCCCCGCATGAGAACTGACCATTCGTCAGGATCGCCTCACCAGCCGTCGGTGGTCGAGATCGCCGTCGGACTCGAGCACAGCAACGGCGAGACGTGGGTGTGGTTCGGGCCCGATCAGCCGCTGCAGCGCACGACCGTGTTGAGCGTCGAGAGCACGAAGCGCCTCATACGCGAGGTCGAGAAGCTGCTCGCCCTGATGCCCTGAGGGGCCGCTCCTGCGCCGTCAGACGGCGACGTCGTGCCAGCGATCCAGGTCGGGGACGAGTTCCTGCACGTCGACCCCCAAGACGGCGGAGAGCGCCAGCAGCGTCTGCAGGCGGGGGTTCGCGGGCGTGCCGGGGTTCGACTCCCCCTTCTCGAGCTTCTGGTAGGTGAAGAGCGAGATGCTGGCGCGAAGGGCGACCGTCTCCTGCGTCATGCCGGCGGCGAGGCGTGTGCGACGCAGGTTCGCCCCGAATTCCTGCATGTACGACATCCAGGGGTAGTTCGGCTCCAGCGACGGCATGTTCCTATGCTGCGTCATCCTCGACGGGATCGGGGCAGAACGCGCGTAAGACGCGGGATTATCCGTTCGTCGTCGCAGAACCACTGAAACGGGTGGATCTGCGGCATCCGTTCGCCTCAGGCAGGATCGTCGGCCGCGGCCTCGGGGGTCGTATAGTCCCCCACCCACCAGTCGGCGATCCGCGCCATGTGCTCCGCCACGCGCCGGTGGGCGTCTCCGTCCCGCCAGGCGTGGAAGGCGTCGGCGTCGGCGAAGGTGCCGTCTTCGACGATCACGCGGCCCTTGCGGGTGTCGAGCGAGATCTCCACGGCCCACGCCACCACGCCTGGTTCGGAGCCCAGGCCGCGCAGCGCGGTGACCGCGGCAGACAGGTCCGGGTCCGCGACGTCGTCACGGACCCGGAACAGCACGACGTGCCGGAACATCTACCCGCGGATGGTGTCGACGTGGTCGCGGTACCAGGCGACGGTGCGCTCCATGCCCTCTTCGAGGGAGATGGATGCCGTCCACCCGGCCTCCGCGAGCTTGGAGACGTCGAGCAGCTTCTGCGGGGTGCCGTCGGGCTTCGACGTGTCCCACTCGGTCTCGCCGGTGTATCCGGTGACCCGGGCGATGGTCTCGGCGATCTCGCGGATGGTGACGTCGCTGCCGGTGCCGACGTTGACCTGGTCGGGTCCGTCGTAGTGCTCCATGAGGTGCAGGCACGCGTCGGCCATGTCGTCCGCGTGCAAGAACTCGCGGCGGGGCGTTCCGGTCCCCCAGTTGGTGACGCTGCTCGCACCCGTGTGAGCGGCCTCGTCGTAGCGGCGGATGAGCGCCGGCAGCACGTGCGACCCCTTCGGGGAGAAGTTGTCGTTGGGGCCGTAGAGGTTGGTCGGCATGGCGCTGATCCACGGCAGGCCGTACTGGCGACGCACCGCCTGGGTCTGCAGGATGCCGGCGATCTTGGCGATCGCGTAGGCGTCGTTCGTGGGCTCGAGGTGGCCGGTGAGCAGCGAGTCCTCGCGGATGGGCTGTTCGGCGAACTTCGGGTAGATGCACGACGACCCGAGGAAGAGCACGCGTTCGACGTCGTTCGCGAGCGCGGCGTCGAGCACGTTCACCTGGATGCGCATGTTGTCGCTGAGGAAGTCGACCGGGTAAGTCGAGTTCGCCAGGATGCCACCCACCTTCGCCGCGGCCAGCACGACATACTTCGGCTTCGTCTCGCCCATGTAGGCGAAGACGGCGTCGCGATCCTTCAGGTCGAGCTCCGCGGAGGTCTTCCCGACGATGTTGCCGAATCCCGCCGACTCGAGCTTGCGCACGATGGCCGACCCCACCAGTCCTCGGTGCCCCGCGACGTAGAACGTCGCGTCGCGATCGAGTTCGTGGGGGGTGTATTCGACGCCGTCGACCGCAGCGGTCACGCGCGAGCCCCGAGGAGCTCCGCGTTGCCCCACGTCGGCAGCTTCACGGTGTCGATCCAGTCGGCGCCGCGCTCGAGCGCCGTCACGTCGGCGTCGACCATGAGCTTGGCCAGCTCGTTGCCGTCGATCGTGGGCACCCAGCCGAGCTTGTCGGCGGCCTTGGAGGGGTCGCCGATGAGGGCGTCGACCTCGGTGGGGCGCAGGTAGCGCTCGTCGAACTTGACGAACTCCTGCCAGTCGAGTCCGACGTGTCCGAACGACGTCTCGAGGAAGTCGCGGATCGTGTAGCCGACGCCCGTGGCGAGCACGAAGTCTTCGGGGGTGTCGGCCTGCAGCATGCGCCACATGCCCTCGACGTACTCGGCCGCGTAGCCCCAGTCGCGGATCGAGTCGAGGTTGCCGAGGTAGAGGTCTTTCTCGAGACCGGCCTTGATGCGCGCCACGGCGCGCGTGATCTTGCGGGTCACGAACGTCTCACCGCGGCGCGGGGATTCGTGGTTGAACAGGATGCCGTTCACCGCGAACATGTCGTACGCCTCGCGGTAGTTCTTGGTGATCCAGTAGCTGTACAGCTTGGCCGCCGCGTAGGGGGAACGCGGGTAGAACGGCGTCTCCTCGTTCTGCGGCGGCGGGGTCGCGCCGTAGAGCTCCGAGGTGGAGGCCTGGTAGTACTTCGTCTGGATGCCCGACAGGCGAACGGCCTCGAGGAGGCGGATCGTGCCCGTGCCCGTGGTGTCGGCGGTGTGCTCGGGTTCGTCGAACGAGACGCGCACGTGCGACTGCGCGGCGAGGTTGTAGACCTCGTCGGGGTTGATCGCCGACATGAGCGTCACGAGACGAGCGCCGTCGGAGAGGTCGCCGTAGTGCAGGAAGAGCTTGGCCTCGGGGTCGTGCGGGTCGACGTAGAGGTGGTCGATGCGGTGGGTGTTGAACGTCGAGGCGCGGCGGATCAGGCCGTGCACCTCGTATCCCTTCGAGAGAAGGAGTTCGGCGAGGTAGGAACCATCCTGGCCGGTGATACCGGTGATGAGAGCACGCTTCGTCAAAGGGGTGTGCCGATCTTGTTCGATTTTTTCGGGTGAGTCGGAATCTGTCCGGCGGCGGCGGTGGTCAGATCCGCGAGAAGACTATCGAAACGATCGATCGCAAATGTTTCCTCGAGCACCGTCTCTTTGTAACGTTTGCCGTTCTCGCCGAGGCGAGCCGCCTCTTCCCTGTCGGCCGCGAGCACTTTCACTCCGTCGAGCAGAGCCGCCGGGTCACCCGCGGCGACGGTCATTCCGGCTTTCGCCGTGATGACTTCTTGGGCGGTGATCCCCATGGCGTCCGTGGCAGCGAGAACGGGCCGCCCCGAGGCGAAATACGACGTCAATTTGCTGGGCACGCACATTTCGGCGACCCCTGGCAGTTCGTTCACCAGCAGGACGTCGGCCGCCTGGAGCACCTCGGAGAACGCCTTGTCGTCGAGCGGCGGCATGATCTCGGTGGTCGTCGGCTCCCCCGCGATGCGTTCTGCGAGTTCGTCGCGTTGCGAGCCGCGTCCCACGAGCACGAAGCGCACCTTGTCGCCGGCGCGGTGCGCCAGACGGCCGGCGTCGACGACGTGGTGGAGTCCCTGCTTCACGCCCATGTTCCCGGTGTGCGCGACAACGATTTCGTCGTCCGCCCAGCCGTGCGCGCGGCGCACGGCGGCGACATCGATCTGCGGCATCGGCGGCAGGTGCGTCCAGTTACGAACGACCGCGGTGCGCTCGAGCGGGACGCCGAAGTCGTGGTGCACGCGATCCGCGAAGCGGTCGTGGATGACGACGACCATCGAGGCGGAGCGGAGAAGCCACTTCTCGATACCCCGGATGACCCGTGCCGCCGCACCGGAACCCTGACCCGTCTCCGCGAGCCCGAGGCCGTAGAGGTCTTGAACCCAGACGACGAAGGGCGTCGTCGGGTGGGTGATCCGCGCCCGAAGGCGCACCAGTGCAGAGGAGATCAATGCGGGCGACACCGCGACGACAACGTCGGGCTGGCCCCAACGCGTGAAGACCTGGCGGATTCCGAAGGTGATTTCGGCCGCTGCCCGCGGCATCGGCGTGGGGCGCGCAGGAATGAAATGACGGAGTCGGTGGACGGAAACGCCGTCGATGTTTTCGCGGCGCGACCACTGCCCGTAACCTGGCGCAACTTTCCAGTCCGGATAATGAGGGTGCCCCGCGAGGGCCCGAACCTCGCGGCCACGCCGGACCAGCCCGGCGGCCATGGCACCGGTGTAGGGAGAGATTCCCGTAGTCTCCGGGGGGTAGTTCAGCCCGAAGAAGAGCGTTGGCGAGGGTTGCTGCACGTTGCAGACAATACCCCCGAACGCGTTACACGACAGTTACAGGAAGGGACGCCGTGAGCGACATCCCGGTGATCGATCTTTCCAAAGCGCCGGGCGAACGAGCGGCCTGGAATCGACCCACCTGGCAGGTGTATCTATGGGCCGTCTGCGAACTGGTGTTCGTGACAAACCCATGGCAGATCAGCTCGGGCCTTCGAGTGCGGGTACTACGAGCCTTCGGCGCCAAGATTGGTTCACGTGTTGTTTTCCGACCGCGAACACGAGTGAAGTTTCCTTGGAACCTGCAAGTCGGTGATCGTTCGTGGATTGGCGAAGGGGTCTGGTTTCATAATCAGGACCAAATCAGCATCGGTAGTGACGTCGCTATCTCGCAGGAGACATTTCTTTCGACCGGAAGTCACCGGCATCGCCTCGATATGGCGCTCATCACGCGTCCGATCAACATCGAAGACGGGGCATGGGTTACCAGTCGTTGCGTTGTGCTCGGAGGCGTGACGATAGGTCGTTCGGCTCTCGTTCGGCCTCTAACCTGTGTGTCCAGTGACGTCGAAGCGAATTCAGTATGGGACAACTCCGGACGGGTGGGGCCCCGGTTTTCATGATTATTCGAAATTTGTAGACCAGACCCCGGCGTTAGTCCCGCATCAACTGCATTGTCTCCGCTAAGAGGAATACCATGGACAAGATCAAACCGCGAGTCCTGCGGGTCGTCGCTCTGGCGAGTAGAAGCGGAAAATATGGCGGCCCCTTCGACACTGCATGCCGACAAGCCGAGCTTGCAACAAACGCGGGCGTGCCAGTCACGGTTGTAGCCGGCGTTCTGAGCGGCGACGAGCCAGACGCCCGGGCTATTCTCAAGACGCGAATTGTACGGAAGGTCACAAAGAACTCATTCGTCATGACCCATTCTGCGAGGCTCGCCGCTTTTCTTGCGCGATCGACAAGCGACGCTGATGTGGTACATGTGAGCTTCTCTCGGGAGGCCATACCGATGTCAACGGCGCTGCTCGCGCGCCTCCTACGGAAGCGTTTGATCCTGCAGCCCCACGGGATGTTGACTTCGCGCTCCTCGCTCGTACATCGAACGATCGATGCCCTGGCCACAAAGCGACTCATCGGAAGAGAAACTACTCTTGTCGCGCTCACCAGCGCAGAAGCAAATGCACTCGCGAACTGGCATCCCCCAGCTAGCGATCGCATAGTGATCATCGGAAACCCAGCACCAATCGGACTGAAACCACTCGAAGACTTGCGCCCACCCTCTGCTACGGTCCTATTCGCAGCACGACTTCACCCCCGAAAACGGGTTCTCGATTTCGCTCGTGCGGCTGTGACCGCGGAAAAGAACGGCTGGCGCGGAGATTATGCCGTACTGGGCCCCGACGAAGGGGATCTGGCTGAACTCCAAATCGCAGTGAAAAAGACGCGCAATCTCCAGTATCTCGGAGCCACGTCGTCAGACGGGGTTCTGAAGCACCTCGAACGTGCCGGGGTATTCGTACTTCCATCCGCTGACGAGCCATGGGGGAACGTTTTGGTGGCCTCTCTGAGGCTGGGCGTCCCTGTAGTCGTGACCAAGTCGGCCGTGCTTAGCGACCTGGTCCGCCTCTACGACGCGGGCCTGGTCGTCGACGACGAGTCACCCGAAGAGATCGCCGCGGCCGTGCACCGGATCCTCGATATCGAAAAGCTTCCCGAGTACCGGCGCAGAGCGCGAGCGCTTGGTGAGGAGCGTTTCGGGGACCGCGAGACTCGTGAGGCCTTAGTCCGGTTGTATACCTTTGCCCCGGGGTACGGGGCTGACACGTGAAAAGCACCATGGGAGTGATTACAGGTCACCCGGTACTCAACGCGAACAGCAGACAAATGGCGCTTGCCCTTTCTGAAGCCGGGATACTCGACGAGTTCCATACCACCCTGGACACCACAGTTCTGGCACGACTTTTCCCACACGGAAGGGTTGGCCGCTCAATCGGGAGAAGAAAGCTGCCGGGGAGCGTACATCGACGGACGCGAACTCATCCGGTACCGGAAGTTATTCGTCTGATTCGCAGATCCATTCCCGCTCTCACGAATACGCAGAAATTTGCGCCAGATACAGTTCTGCACGCTATCGACTGGCATATGAGCCGTGCAATTCATCAACAGACGCGTGCGGTATACGCCTACGAAGACGGTGCGCTTGCCAGCTTCTCCCGAGCACGAGAGATGGGCATCACCCGCCTGTACGACCTACCCATCGGGTATTGGCGGTCAGCGGAGAAGCTTCTGATGGAAGAGGTTCAACAAGTCCCGGAATGGGCGTCTACCATCTCCATGTCCACGGTCGCAGATCATGCTGAACGTATGGAGCGCAAGGACGCCGAAATCTCTCTCGCCTCCGCCATCGTGGTCGCGTCACAGTTCACCGCGAGAACACTCGAGACATTTCCAGGGGAGATCCCTCCCGTGAGGGTTATCCCGTATGGCGGACCGCCCGTGGCTCCCGAGAGAACGGACTTCACAAATCGAATATTGCGAGTGCTTTATGTCGGGAGCCTTACTCAAAGGAAAGGACTTTCCTATCTATTTGACGCTGTGTCCGAATTTGACCAACATGTTGAGCTCACCGTCGTGGGTCGGAAGGTGGCACCTAACAAAGCGGTCGACTTGGCTCTAGCCAAGCGCAACGTCACATGGGTACCGACCGTGGATCACTCCTCACTTCTGAACCTGATGCGGAGCCACGACCTCCTTGCATTTCCATCGCTATTCGAGGGCTTCGGGTTAGTTCTGCCTGAGGCTCTCTCCCAGGGTCTTCCGGTGCTCGCCACCAGTCACACGGGTGCCCCGGACATCATCACGGATGGCTTGGAGGGATGGGTTGTACCGGTCCGCTCGGCGGATGCAATCAGAGCACGGATTGAGCTTCTGCTAGAACACCCCGCACTACGCCGCGACATGTCGCACGCAGCAACAATTACAGCGCGCTCTCTGAGTTGGGCTGCTTATCGGGAGCGGCTTAGCGCATGGGTAAGTGAGGCCCTCGTTGAATAGTCGTGGAGCCGTCACGCCGCTGGGGGCAACAGCGGGCCAATCACATCTCGCGTCCTTCGCAGCTTTGTTCGCCACAATCTATGTGCACTTATGGATACTGGAAGGTGCTCTAAGGAAGTGGGTTCCGGGCGTCGGAGAGCTAATGTACGTCACTCGCGACGTCTTGGCTGCGGTCGTTCTTGTTGTCCTCATTTTCAGTCAAGCGCGTGCTCGTCGGTCAGTCTGGCCATTTTGGGCTGTTGCGGTGATCCTCATAGTGGCCGCAAGTGGCGGCATCATTTTCGGGGATATGCCACCTCAGGTAGCGCTCGTTGGGTTGCGATCCTACTTGGCTCCATTCTTACTGCCTGTCTTGGTCCTCTGCTACACCCCACAATCGACACTCACGCGTATGGCCAGAGCCATCCTTCTCTGGCTACCGGTGCAACTCGTCCTTGGCGGCATACAGGGTGTCTTACCGCCGAGCTCACCTATCAATCGCGAAATATCGGGCGAAGAGTCGCGTTTCGTGCAAGGCGGAGTTGTCCGAATAACGGGAACATTCACGGCACCGAGTGGTCTCACGAACTACCTGATCGTTGCGTTCGCGGTCCTAATAGCCGCGCTTGTAGCCGGTATGTTCGTACGAAGAAGTCTGGCTGCGCTGTTGCTCCTGATGGCGATAACCACAGTCGCGATCTCGGGTTCACGCGGCGCCGTACTCGGCGTTTCTTTGGTACTTCTATCAGCAGTGCTACACAGCGCACTCACAAGACCGGGCCTCACCGTTAGACTGACGTCCACCATCGCGCTTGTCGCGGGAGCATCCTGGCTTGCCGCGACAAGCTTTTTCCCGCAAGTCGTGAAAGCGTTTGCTGACAGATTCGCCGCCGCCGATCGGGTCGAAGACACCGGGGGACGGTTATTGGGACAAACCCTAGGCTTCCTGAGCCCGGAGAACTTCTCACTCTTCGGCTCGGGCGTGGGAGGAACGTCGATCGTTGGGATAGCGCTTGGTTCGGGACAGAGCTGGGTTGAGATCGAGTCAATCCGTTGGGTTGTCGAACTTGGGATACTCGGACTCCTCTTCGCCTCGCTTCGCCTCCTTTGCGGACTCGGTTTGATAGTCGCGATCTTCGCATTCCCGTGGAGGTTCAGTCCCGTTTTCGTCGCTCTCAGCGCCGTGATTGCACCAACCCTCGTGTTCGGCACCATCGGCCAGAACCCTAGCTATCAGGGGTCTTTTGCGATCACTCTTGCGATGGCAATTCTGGCCATCAAGTGCGATCCGCATCGGGTCAAAGACCGCTCGGATCTATCGAAATCTAAACTGACCAAGGAGCACCGACGTGCGTCTTAACTCGATCAAGTACTTCATCGTTCTACTCGTTGGATTGCTACCGCCCAGCACGTTTAAAAACTTCGCGCTCCGCTCGTTGGGTTGGACAATTGAGAGGGGCTCGCAGATCGGAATATCGATCTTCTTCCGCATAGACAAAGTCGTCTTAGGACGCGATTCTCGAATCGGTTCTGGGAACGTAATTCGATCACTCGCGAAGTTGCAGCTCGGCGAAAGCTCGCGACTCGGCCAGTGGAATTGGGTCTCAGCGGCGACTCCATTGCGCGCAGCGGGAGCGGCCGCACAGTTGGTCCTAGGTGACCACTCTGCTCTGACGTCGCGACACTATGTGGATGCGAGTGGCGGAGTCACCATAGGCAATCACTCAACCATTGCGGGCGTCCGAACCACATTCATCACCCATGGCATTGACTGGCGAACTTCAGAACAGACATTCCGAGGAATTAAGATCCACGATTACTGTCTCCTCTCGTCGAATCTGAAATTGACGCCGGGCACAACGGTCCAGTCACGTGTTGTGGTCGGAATGGGAGCCGTTCTTTCGGGCACCCTGTCTGAGGGATCTTTGTACATCAGCGAGCGTGCTACCGCCGTACGCACCGAACTAAACGGCGACTACTTCTCCAGAGACACTGGCTTCATATCTGAAGTGAGAAACACATGACCCGCAGCACCCGAACCGACTTCTTCGGCCAAAACAGATACACGATCAGTCGAGTTGGCGCACGCCTGCGCAGCATAATTGGAAGCGCGTATCTCGAGGTCACATTGACGCTGCGTAGCGTCTTCTCTCGGGGAAGCCTGCTAGGGGATGCAGGCGCTATCGTTTCCCTCACGTCGCACGGGAAGAGGCTTCGGCGGGTACACAAAGTAGTTGAGGCGATTGGACGGGGAACAGCCAAGCCTCGCCAGATTGTGCTGTGGGTGGATCCCGAGGTTGACATCACTCGCCTTTCAGCGGGGCTCCATCGGGCCCAAGCCCGTGGACTACGAGTAATGAACTCTCACGGAAATTTCGGACCCCACACGAAGTACTTTCCGGAGACCCTCGAGATGAAGACTCATTCAGAGTTACAGCATCTGGATTTGGTCACCGCGGATGACGATATCCTGTACACGCGCGACTGGCTCTCGTCCCTGCTGCAGATTGACAACGAAGGCGGCAGTCTGATCATCTGCCACAGAGCACACAGAATTTCAATGATAAATGGGGATATTGCTCCATATCGATATTGGCGACGTGTAGAAAGTTCAAGCCCCTCAGTGTTGAATTTTGCCACCGGCGTGATGGGCGTTCGATATCCGGCAGCCTTCGCATGGACACTTGCAGGAACCGGGCCGGAATTTCTAGCAGTCTGTCCACACGCTGACGACGTATGGCTTCATGCAATGGCGTTGAGAAATGGTTTGCGGATCCGCCAAGTTGAGGAGAGGGCTCGTGAGTTCCCGGTGATGCTCGGCAGTCAACAGTTCTCACTGGTATCTAAGAATGCGTTCGACGGAGGCAATGACCGTCAGATTGTTGCTACATACACTGCGCACGACACTAAGCTTCTCGAGCAAGCTCTCAGATCAGATCGTTCGAGCGAGGAATAGGAATGCGCGTCGCTCTCTTGTCCTTTGCGTTCCGTCCCAGCCTCGGAGGAATCGAACGTGTCAGCGAAATCCTCGAACAGGGTTTGAGCAAAGCCGGGCATGAGGTTCGTGTGGCAACGATGAGCACCGGCCCCGCGGAGCCAGGTGTCTTGAGACAACCGTCGGCACTCGAACTCATGTCTCTCCTTCGATGGTCTGACGTGGTTTTGGAGTCAAATGTATCGATTCGACTCTCATGGCCGTGCATCCTTGGGCTTGCACGCCGACCGCGACTGACTGTCCTTCACACGCCGATTGGCGTTCATGGGGGAAATCGACAGAAGTGGCTGGACCGCGCCAAGATGCGCTTGCTGCCGCGGCGATCAACCTACACCGTTGCCGACTGGCTCGGCGCCGAACTGCCTTTCAGAACGGAGTTCATGCCCAACCCGTTTGACCCGAGCGAGTATCTCGACTCCGGCGATGAGCGTAGGAGCGGCGTTCTGTTCGTTGGCCGCTTGACACGCGCCAAAGGCCTGGACGTGCTGATTGAAGCCCTCAGTACGATCGACGGTCCGCCTCAGCTGACTGTTGTTGGGGATGGTCCGGACTACCAGGAAGTCCATGCGGACGCTCGTTCTCGCGGTCTTGATGTTCATTTTGTCGGCGCTCTCCCTCCCGCCGAGGTCGCCAAGCAGATGAAAAAAGCCGCGGTGTTGTGCATACCCTCGATTTCCGAGCCGCCCGAAGTCTTTCCGCTAGTCGCCCTCGAAGGCCTCGCAGCCGGCTGTCGGATAGTCGCAAGCGACTGCGGCGGCCTACCCGAAGCTGTGTCAGGTCATGGATTGGTCGTCCCGGAGCGATCGCCCAGCCGTTTAGCTCTTGCCTTATCGGAGGCTCTGAGCGCTGGTCCAATCGCCCCTGACGAACGGATCGCCCGTCGAGGGTATCTCCAAAGATTCCGGTCCGATGAAGTCATCTCCACTTACGCGCGAGTCATCGAGGAATTGGTGCAACGGTGAAAAGTTTGTCCATCGGCATTGTCTTTCCGTCCGTCGCTAGACAAGCGAACGGTATCGCTGACCACTCCGTCATCTTGGCAAACGAGTTGGCGAATCTAGGCCACAAACCGGTACTCATTGGAGCTACCGAAGAAGGCCCTCTGGGAAGCATCGATTACCTCAATGGTTGGCCGAGTGGAAACCTCCGGGATACGTCCCACCTTTTGACTGTCGCGAAAAACCTTGATGTGATCTTGGTACAGTTCGAGCAGTTTTCTTATGGCCGACGCGGCTACAACCCCGAGTTCTCCGGATTCCTCGCGCGTCTCGGTAAAGCCGCGCCAAAGGTTCGCAAGGTTGCGTATTTTCACGAGACATTCGCTGCGCCCTCTTCTCCAAGCCACGCAGTGATGCACATCTATCAACGCGCACAGGCCGCGCGTCTCGCAAAGACCGCTGACACTGTGATTCATAGCTGTCAAATGGGAATGGCTCGCCTGGGTAGATACAACCCCCGTTCCCTTACCCTTCCCGTGCATCCAAATATCCCTGTCACGATGCGTTCTGACTCCGCCAGCTGGCCGCGCACGGACAGGCTGGAGCTGAGGGTCTTGGTCTTCGGAGCTCTTGAGCGCCGACGCGCGACGATGATTCGCGCTGCCTTCTCGCAGATAAGCGAGGAAAACCCGTCCGCCGTCCTCTGGTACATCGGCAAGAATTCGGAGGACGCGACTAGGCTCACACGCGACCCAGCATCGCTCAGAGTGTGGAGCGCTCCTGCGCCGAGCATCGTCTCGCAGGTCATGCACGAAGCAGACATCGCTCTCTCACCGTTCCCTGATGGGGTTAGCGGTCGCCGAGGATCCTTCGCAGCTCTCATGAAGCATGGTCTCCCCACCGTCACAAACTTTGGGAAACACACGGACGATTACCTCAAGCTTGGGGCCGCGGTCGGGGCTTTCGCCATGTCTTCGGACGGCGATGTCGCATCCACGGCCGCCTCGCTAGCAAGATCGGCCGGGGCTAGAGAGGCCATGCGGGAGACTGCACTCGAGTACTTCCGGTTTCTGCCAAGCCCCCACGCCTCCGCGCTTGCTGTTCAGGGTGCCGTCGACCTCTAAAAAATAGGTTAAAGAAATACCGGGAGGGCGCAACATGAACCGTCTTGTTCGCGAATGGGGAAGTTTTCGTACGTTGCTCGCATTACGCTACAACTCCGTCGAGGTCGGTAGACGACCATTCACGGAAGGAAGAATGGTTTACGTCAAGAATCAAGGCCAAATTACGATCGGCGATCGCGCAACCTTCCGCGGGATCGAAGCTCGCGCGTCGGTCGAAACTGGAGAAGACGGAAGCTTGTCCATCGGCGCTCGATCGCTAATAAATTCGGGAGCATCGATTTACGCTGCCCGATCCGTTGTCATCGGCGATGACTTCCGTATGGCCGCCTTTGCCAGTGTGACAGATTTTGATTTTCACGAGGTTGTTCCTGGCAGCGGGGCAAAAATATCTCCCGTCTGGATCGGCGACGACGTGTGGCTAGGGCGGGCAGCCATTGTCCTTCCCGGCGTACACATCGGTCATGGAAGCGTAATTGGCGCTGGAGCAGTCGTAACCCAGGATGTGCCCGAAAATTCGGTTGCCGTCGGAGTGCCGGCCCGGGTCGTGCGCACTTTTGAGGCTTCGCGCGTACGTCGCGTTTAGAATCACTTTCCAGACAGACTGATGAAAAAAATTAGGCAGTTTGGCGCATTCGCCGCATTCCGTGTTGTGTCCCAGGTTCTGACGTTTGCGGCGGGAATCATTGTCGTACGCACGTTGAGCCCGCATGATTATGCTTTCTACTCAATTGCAACTTCACTCGTAGCTGCCGTCACTGCCATATCAGCCACCGGGATAACTAGCCGATTCATGTCGCTGGCGGCGTCTGTCAAGCGTCCGAGTCGCGAGCTAGACACAATTTATGTCTCCGCGCGCAGCGCTCGCATGCGTCTGTCCGTTGTCGTCATGGCACTTGTTATTCCCCTGCTTGTTTACCTGCTCCTTGCGAATGGCGCAACGCTACCCACTACGTTGATAATGACGGCGCTAGTCTCGGCATGCATAATTCCGCTGCAGCAATATGGTCTGACAACCACCGAGCTCCAATTGCAGAGGAGACTCGGATCCATCGGTGTTGTTGATATGCTGACAAGCCTCGCGCGCGTTCTACTCGTTTCTCTCGCGTGGCTATCAAGCTGGGCAAACGCCATTTCCCTGACGTTGGCATCAACAGTCGTAGCGTGGGTCCAGACGCTCCTGAGTTCGCGTCAGACACGGAGCACGCTCAGGTCAAAGGCGAGAGTTGACGTGGGAATTCGTCGGTCGTACTCGAGAGCCGTACGCCAGTCGCTCCCCGCCGTCCTTGTAATGGTGGCAAGTGAGCAGATGATAACAGTACTGCTGACGTGGTCTGGCAACACTTCGGGAATTGCCGAGATTGCGGCTTTATCACGCTATGCACTTGCTTTTGCCCTGCTCAACAATGTTCTCGGGACTTGGGGGGCCTCCATGATCGCGCGCACCACAGGGGGGCGTCGCGCGCTTTTGAAGTCGTCTGGCAGATATCTAGTCCTGTACCTCTCTTCTTGCATCCTGTTTCTGGCTTTTGTGACCGTTTTCACTACTCCACTGCTTGACCTACTGGGGAGCCATTATTCGGGCCTGCGGGCAGAATTTTTCATACTGATGGCTGGCGCTACAATTTCAAACATTGCGTCCTTCGGCATTGGAGCCGTAAACCATGCCCGCGGGTACCTTCGCTATAGCTGGACATATATTCCCTTAGTGGCAATTTGGTTAGTGGCAGGGGTCACGCTAGTAGATACCTCCACGGGCGTAGGGGCTGCGGTTTTGACCGCCACTCTCTCCCTACCTCAACTTGTGAGTCAAGCAATTCGCACAGTCCACGGTCTCAAGGAACACGGAAAAGGAGATCGATGAGAACCTTTCTATTCTCGTTGATGATGTACGCGACTAACAACGTAATAAACCGCATCCCTAGTCATGTTTTTCGTTTGTGGTGGTACCGGGGCATAACTCGTTTCGATATTGCTGAGTCGAGTTACATTCATCTCGGCGTGCGGTTCGATACGTGGAAGAACTTCGCGATGGGTCCGGGTAGCGTTCTCAATGCGCGGGTACGAATAGACAATCGCGCTCCCATCCAGATTGGGTCGTCAGTTTCAATTTCTCAAGAAGTCATACTTCTTACGGGGGACCACGACTTGTTTGATGCGACCTTCGCGGGCGCAGTCCGTACGACCCGCGTTGAGGACTACGTCTTCATAGGAACGCGCGCCATAGTCTTACCCGGTGTGACTCTCGAAAGAGGCTCCGCGGTGGGGGTTGGAGCTGTGGTTACCCGTGACGTATCCGCGCACACGGTTGTGGCGGGGGTGCCTGCGCGGCCGCTACCACGTCATCGTCCTCGGGGCCTTGATTATCACGCTGGCTACGGACCACTGTTCCAATGACGCTCCAGTGCTGCGCCCGGATGGATCACCACAATCCAGCAGCTGCACGATTGAGGAAGCCGTCGACCTCGAGCATCGGTCATATGATGCGAGTCCTGGCGTTGCTGGTCCTGACAGCTGACCTCGAAACAGTATGGAGCGTCGTGCCGTCAGTCGCGTGAGGTGAGCAACTTATTCGCGGGGAGTGGCCAGCGGCTCGTCACGCGAACATGAGTCCCATGCGACGCAGTTCCTCGAGCTCCGGGTGCCACTGGTGAGAGGGGCATGACGCATAGCATGTCATGCCGCGATGCTGTATCGACATTGTCGTACACAATCGTCTCGTGCGGATCTCAAAGTAGGCGCAGGACCTGACCGGGGTCTCCTTATTCGAGCATCAGGCCGAACGCGATCAAGATTAGGTAGAGAGCGTTGTACGTAAGATGCATGATGATCGCGCTGGACACTCTCCCCGTCAAGAACACGAGTACGACGGCGGTCAGGCTGAAGAGAAAGAGCTGAAGCGCTCCCGCCAGCGATAGGGGCTCGTAGACGATGTGAATGGCGACGAACGCGGCGGAATTCAGGAGCCCAGCCGTCACTGCCGCTGCAACCTGACCCAGCTTTCTCCTCGCAATTCGGTACATCGTTACTAAGAGGACTCCCCTGAATAACAACTCCTCAAGTGCAGGAGTGATGAGCAAGGAAGGTAGCGCAGCCTCCAGCCACCACGAGAGCCCGTCAGTCGGCGCAGATGGGAATGCGCGCACTGCAGACTCCTCGAAAACGCCCTGGATCGCCCGGACGACCAACCCCAGGGCGAGTCCCCACAGCAAGTCAGTTGGCCTCGCCCTGAGTAGTCCGCTCGGCCTGTCCACTGAAAGCGCAAATACGACACCCAACCCCGTGAACAACCAAAGGAAGCACGAGGAGGCGAGAGCCGACCACTCAAGCCCCGAACGCCCGATCAGCGCGCTTCCCAGAATGCCAACCCCGACACCGCCCAGGACAAGCGCGAGCGCGCTCAGTCCCCTCTGACCTATGCCCCCGCTAGCGTCCCTCCAGTCGGCGCATCGCCCACGGGCTGCACCAGCCGTCTCCGATCGAGACGCGTGCAGGCGACGATATCTGGCCGGTGCTTCCGGAGAATCCGGGCTCGCGGAAGTATCATTGGACACGCTCCAGACTTTACCGAGCCGGTGCCACCTTACCGAGCCGTTTTCAGTCTTACTCGTACCTGGCCCCACCCAGCTCGCCATACTCAGGTTCTGGGCGAATCGGAACAACAGGTCCGGCGCTCCCGCCGAGGGCTTTATTTTCTGAGCGAGGGCTGCTCCCCGAAGCTGCGATACCGCGTTCGGCCCTGGACGTCCGGAGCGAAACGACTCTCGTCACGCCGTAGGGGCCCTAGAAAGAGATTGGAGCTCTTACCCCACGTCCAACGCTTACTTGGGCACCCGGGGCCAGAGTGACCGCCCGCCGGCCACTTAGGAAAGTTGAGACACCTGTCGGGCGATTGCAGGCCGCGCTTTGAGTCTGGAACCGTTCTCGGACTGGGTGCGCAGGTGACGAAGATCCGGATAGACACAGCGGCTGCATCTCGCAGATCTTTGGCGCGCACCGATACCCGGCCAGGCCCCAGGCGAGATCAGGGTCCGGCTCGGGTCGGAACGGCGATCGCGGCCCCGCTGCCATTTTTCTGGCGATCAATACCCAGGACGGCCGGACACAATCGTCGCGTCAGGGGTCTGCGTTGTCCCCACAATGGAGGTACGGGCGGAGCTAACCGGGCTCCCGGTGGCACCCGTCCGCTCGCCAAGCTGCGGCAGGAAGCTGAACGTGGGGCCGAACGGCTTGTCCAACCCGGCAGTTGTCTTCAGGTGCGTGGAGGATCGGTTGAGGCCCGGCCACCCACCCATAACCGGCGCGAAACATGAGATGTGGCAAACTTGGCGAGATTGTCCGATTCCCGGTCGTCAGCCCGTCCTTGAGAGGCACCATGGCGCTCAGCGATTACCTCCGCATCCTCCGCAAGAACTGGCTTGTGATCCTCGTCCTCACCCTTCTCGGCTTGGGAGTCGTGGCTGGATATACCTTCACGCGGACGCCGATTTACGATTCGTCCAGCACCGTTTTCGTGTCGACCCAGGCCGGAGGAACGGCAGCTGAGCTACAGCAGGGCTCCACGTTCACGCAGGCGCGGATAAACACCTACGTAGGATTGACGACGACTCCAGTCGTTCTCGGCCCAGTAATCGATCAGCTCGGCCTACGAACGACAGCTGAATCGTTGTCGGCGCAGGTGAGAGTTTCAGCGGACCTCAACTCCACGCTGATCACGATCAAGGTTTCGGACGCGGATCCTGATGCCTCGGCGGCGATCGCAAACGCAATCGCGACGAGTCTGGCGACGGTAGTCCCACAGCTTGAGCCGGAAACAGGCGATGGCGCCAGCCCTGTCCGCCTCAGTCGCGTCCGTGACGCTCAGCCCGCGCTTACTCCCTCAAGCCCGAACGTGACACTGAATTTGGCAATCGGCCTGCTCGTGGGGCTGGTCCTGGGGATTGCGGTGGCGGTCCTACGTTCTTTCCTGGACAACCGCGTTCGGACTCCGCGGGACGCTGAACAGATCACCTCGGCACCGAGTATCGGCGCCATCGCATACGATGCGCGCGCGAAGGACCGACCCCTCATTGTTCACGCGGACCCTTTGAGCCCTCGCGCTGAATCCTTCAGAACTCTGCGCACCAACCTGCAGTTCCTCGACATGGGTGGACGATCCAGCTTCGTCATCACGAGTTCTATCCCCAGTGAGGGCAAGTCGACTACAACGATCAACCTCGCCATCGCGCTCGCGGATGCGGGGAAGCGTGTCGCCCTTCTGGACACGGATCTTCGCAAGCCCAAGGTCGCCGAGTACCTCGGCATCGAGGGCGGGGCGGGTCTCACGGACGTGCTCATTGGCCGCGCTGAGGTCAATGATGTGATGCTGCCGTGGGGTGGCCGCAGCCTGTACGTACTACCAGCAGGGAAGATTCCGCCGAACCCGAGCGAACTCCTGGGCTCCGCTCGGATGGGAACTCTCATCACGATGTTCGAGAAAGATTTCGACGTCGTCCTCTGCGACGCCCCACCTTTGCTGCCCGTCACCGACGCGGCGATCCTGGCCCGTGTGACCAGTGGAGCGCTGATGGTGGTTTCCGCCGGAAAGACGACGCGTCACCAGCTCACTCTGGCCACGGAAGCTCTGCAGACAGTCGGAGCGAAGCTCGCCGGCTTCGTGATGTCGATGGTTCCGACTCGCGGACCTGATTCTTACTACTCCGCGTACGGCTACGGGTACGGGTACGGGTATCGCGAATCCGCCGATACCCCCAAGAATGCCCGCAATACCTCGAAGAGAACCGGCACGGACAAGAAGAAGGGGACGAAGAACGCCGAACCCGCCTCGATCGAGGAGCTAGGGTTCTCGCCGCGCCGGACCTCGCGCGAGGCGACCCGAGGAGACTGATTAGTGTCGGGAACGCAGTTTCTGCCACCCCGGATGCTCGTCGCAGGTCGCGTCCTGGCGTGGGTTCTCGCGGGCGGGCTGCTCCTGGGCTTCCTCATGACCGTTTGGGTGGCGGTGACGGGGACGCTTGCCTTTCAGCACCTGTCCAAAGTGCAGTCGGGAGCCGCCGACACGGTCGACGCCGTCACGGCCGACCCCGCGTCGGCGGTGGCACAACTCGAAACGCTCGCCGACGAGACGTCCGCGGCCCGCAGTCTCACGTCCGGACCCATCTGGGGCCTCGCCTCGGTGATGCCGTGGGTGGGCCCCCAGCTCGCCGCGTTTCACACCGTGACCGTGTCTGCGGACGAGCTCCTCGCGCAGAGTTTCGTCCCCCTCGCTCGAGCGGCCGAGGGCGTATCCGTGGAGAACCTTCGGCCGACCGGAGGGCGTCTCGACCCCACCGCTCTGAGTGGCCTCGCCGAGCCCGCGCGCACCGCGGCCGACCCGGCCAGGGATGCTGCGGACGCCGTGCGGAACATCGACCGGACGCCGCTCGTCGGCGTGTTGAGTCGAGCCGTTGATCAAGCGGACGAGGTGTTCACGAACTCCGCGACCTTCATCGACGCACTCTCCCGCACCGCGCAACTCCTCCCCGACATGCTCGGCCAAGACGGAGAGCGTCGCTATCTCGTGCTCGTGCAGAACAACGCAGAGTGGCGATCCCTGGGCGGGATATCGGGCAGCGCGATCGTGCTCACGACTGATAGGGGGGCCGTGTCGCTCGGGGGTACCGAGTCAGCTACAAATCTGTCGCGCGATACCAGGCAACCCGTGGTCAATTTGCCCACGGAGATTACCGACATCTACGGCACGCGGCCCGCGCGCTACTTCCACAACCTGACCGAGATCCCCGACTTCTCGATCGACGGACCTCTCGCGAAAGAATTCTTCGCGAAGAAGACGGGCGTCTCCGTTGACGGCGTGATCGCAATCGACCCGGTTGTGCTCTCTTACATTCTCTCCGCCACCGGACCCGTCACTCTTCCCGACGGCGAGAAGTTGTCTTCCGACAACGCCGTGGACCTTCTGATGAACGGGGTCTACGAGCGCTACCCCGACCCCGCCCAGCAAGACGCATTCTTCGCGGCCTCGACCGGCGCCGTCTTCCAGGCGCTTCTCGAGGGGCGAGGGTCTGCCTCCGGCTTCGTCTCCGCCCTCAGTCGCGCCGGAAACGAACACCGCCTCCTCATGTGGAGCGCCGAAGCCGACGAGCAGGCGGTGCTCGCGGGAACGACGATCGCCGGACCCCTGCCCTCCACCGACGAGCGCACGGCACGCTTCGGTCTCTACCTCAACGACGGCACGGGCTCGAAGATGAGCTATTACGTCGCGCCCCAGACGTCGCTGGCGTGGAGCTCGTGCCCGTCGAACGAGGCGTCGCTCCCGCGACAGCTCACCCTTCACCTCGACCTCACGAGTACGGCCCCCGCCGACGCGGCCACCTCGCTGCCCACCTACATCACCGGGAACGCCGCATACGGGACGGCTCCCGGAACGGCGAAGGTGGTCGGCAACGTCTACCTTCCCGAAGGTTTCGACCTGGTTTCGGCGCAGACGACGAATGGCGCGAGCTTCGCCCGTGCCACCTTCGACGGGCGGACCGTGCTGACCTTCGGCGTCGACGTGACGCCCCAGCAGACCATCGGCGTCGACGTCGTGGTCCAGGGAGCATCCCCTGCAACGGAGGCGGAGGCGTTCGTCACGCCCACCGCCGACGCGGCTCTCGATCCCGTGGTGCGTGCGTCGTGCCAGTCACGCGCGGTCGCGACCCTGGAGTAAGCCCGGAGCGACCACTAGAAGGGCTCATTTTCCGCGGCCTTTCCCGATCCAATGCGGAGCGTGGAGACGAAATGCGCCCCCGTCGCGCGCGTGACGGACTGCTTGCGAAATGTTTACGTCGCGGAAACCGCATTGATTTGCTAAAGGGCGGATCCCTAGGCAATACTCAGGAAGGCTCTCAACACACGCACCCGCTTCATTCTCGGCCCCATCTGCGCACCACGGTCACGGGGAACGAGCGGACCATCCATCACCGGTAGCCCGGATTCGAAAGCAGGCAGTCATGAAGCACCTCACCAAGGCAGCGGCCTCGGCCGCGATCGCGGGCGCGCTGCTCCTCGCAGCTCCCGCCGTGGCCCAGGCCTACGTGCCGGCGGGTCCCGACACCCAGACCTTCACCATCACCTCCGACGGCCCCGTTCCGGTCTCGGGCTTCACGCCCGGTGCCGAGACCGTCTTCACCCTCTCGGGTGTGGGCGTCACCGGCGCCAACATCGCGACGGCGAACCTGCCCGTCACCGCGGCCTCGGTCACCAAGATCGCTGACGCCAACGGCGTCGCCACGGCCACGGTCACCCTCCCCGCCAACCCGGTCGGCACCTACACCCTCGCGGTGACCGGCGCCCGCGCCGAGAACAACGGCGGCGGCAGCGGTGCCGGCACCGGCGGTGGCGCGGCCGGCGGCGGCAGCAACAACGCCGGCGGTAGCAACGCCCTCCCCGCCACGGGTATGGACGCGGAATCGCTCCTCGGCATCTGGGTCGGCGGCGGAGCCCTCGTGCTCGCCGGTGGCGCGATCGCCGTGGCTGCCAAGGTGCGTCGCACCCGCCAGGAGAACCACTCCTGAGGCACACGCCTTTCCCGAAGGGGCCGTTCCGACTCGCGTCGGGGCGGCCCCTTCGGCATCCCGCCCAGACGCGATCACGAGACGTCAAGCCACCATCGCGCCCGACCGCGCGGCGCTTGACTCGAGGGCATGCACACCACCACGACAGCCCCGCTCGACAACGACGGCCGCGACGCAGACACTCCCCCGGCGCTGCCGTTCGTGCACATGTGGACCGACCTCGACGGCAGGAGCCGGCTCGACGAGTCGATGCTCCGCGGCTTCGGCCTGCAGAGCGTCGGCGGCGGAGCCGATCCGCAATGGATGCGCCCGTTCCCCGGCGAGGTCACGGCCGTGCTGTTCGCGGCGCTCCCGGTCGGATGGGTGGGGCAGTGGCATCCGTCTCCCCATCCGCAGTGGGTGATCCCGCTGCGCGGCCGCTGGTTCCTCGAGACGCAGGACGGCTCGCGCGTCGAAATGGGCCCTGGCGACATCCACTTCGGGCACGACACCGGCACCGCCGAGATCGACGGCAAAAGCGGTCATCTGTCCGGAACGATCGGCGACGAACCGTGCTTGCAGGTGCTCATCCAGTTCTCCACCTCACCCGCCGCGCCGACAGCCCACCCCTTCGGCTGAGCCCGTCAACCCGGGCCGGCCCACCGCGCCGACAGGCTTGACTGGACGCATGCCCCAGATCCCCATCGACGGCCGCGTCCTCCAGCCGCCGCGTGAGCCCCGTTCGGTCGACGTCGCTCCCCCGCGGGTGTGGGACGAGCGCCTGTCGGCCGTGCTGCCGGCATCCGCTCGCCTGCTCTCGCTCTACGACGACGCCACGTGGGCCGAGGGGCCGGTGTGGTGGCCCGCCGAGAACGCCCTCGTCTTCAGCGACGTCATCGGCCGCCGCACCCTCGCGCGCTACGACGACGGCCGCATCGTCACGGTGCGCGACCGCAGCGACTTCGCCAACGGCAACGCGATGGATGCCGCCGGCCGACTCGTGCAGGCCGAGCACGGCCGCCGCGGCGTCAGCCGCACCGACGAGAACGGCACGCGCCTACTCGTCGACGCCTTCGAAGGGAAGCCGCTGAACTCCCCGAACGACCTCGTCGTGGCATCCGACGGGGCGATCTGGTTCACCGACCCGACCTACGGCATCTCGGACCCGCGCGAGGGCTACCCCGCCGAGCCCGCCCTCTCGCACCAGAGCGTGTACCGCTGGCACGACGACACCGGCCTCGCGCGCATGATCGACCTCGATCAGCCCAACGGCCTCGCCTTCAGCCGCGACGAGCGCACGCTCTACGTCGCCGAATCGAACGCCACCGCCCTGCCCCGCGTCGTCGCGTGCAGCTGGGACGGCGAGACCCTCGGCACCCCGCGCACCTTCGCGACGGTGGATGCCGGCATCCCCGACGGGTTCGTCGTCGACAGCCGCGACTGGCTCTGGATCTCGAGTCAGGCGGGAGTCGTGATCGTCGACGAGCACGGGCAGCGCCTCGGCGTCATCCCCACCCCGCACGTCGTGAGCAACTGCACCTTCGACGCCGACGAGAAGCGCCTGTTCATCACCGGCGACAGCGACCTGTGGATGGTGGAACTCGCGTGAGCGATGTGGAGATGGCGCGGATCCCCGCGGGGCGCGTCCTGCGCGGCGACCAGCGCGGCACCGAACGCCGCGAGATCGAGGTGGCGGCGTTCGAGATCGGCGTCTACCCCATCACCGAGGAGCAGCTGGCGGAGGTGCTCGGCATCCCCTCTCGGCATCCGCGTCGTCCCGCCACCCACCTCAGCTGGCTGCGCGCGATCCGCCTGTGCAACGCGCTGAGCGAGTGGGAGGGCCTCGACCCCATCTACTCCTTCGACGGCGAGGTCGTCACCGCCGACACCGACGCCGACGGCTTCCGGCTGCCCACCGAAGACGAGTGGGAGTACGCCTGCCGCGCGGGAAGCGTCAACGCCGCCTACGGCCCCGTCCGCGAGGTCGCCTGGACCTCCGCCGACGGACTCAGCGCCCCCGTCGACGTCGGAGCCCGGATGCCGAACCTGCACGGCCTCTTCGACACCCTCGGCAACGTGTGGGAGTGGTGCAGCGACCTCTACGACCCCGAGGGAGAGAGCGACGCGCGGGTATTCCGCGGCGGCGGGTGGTCGGACGCCCCGGCGCTCGTGCGCGCCGCGGCCCGACGGGGCGGTCGCCCGCGCGACGCCTTCGACGACGTCGGCATGCGCGTGGCGCGGGGGTGATCCCCGGCCGCGCCTGCTCAGTCGTCGGTCGAGATCGCCTCGGTCAACTGATCCATGAACGACGCGACCGTCTCGAGCTGCCGATCGTCGAACTGGGCGGCCATCTCGCGCATCGCGCCGAGGTGCGCGCCGAAGTGCTGGAAGAACTCCCGGCGCGACTTGTCGGTGAGCACCACGACCCGCGCACGACCGTCGGAGGGGTGCGGTCGGCGTTCGAGATGGCCCGAGGCGACGAGGCGGTCGATGAGTTTCGTCGTCGACGCCGTCGAGATGCGCAGATGCGTCGCGACGTCGTGCGGGCTGACCATCTCGCCGCGCGTCTCGCGGATCGTCAGCATGCGCAGCGTGGCCAGGTCGCTGGCGTTCATGCCCATGTCGCCCTTCATGCCGCTGTGCATGCGGTCGAGAGCGTCGCTGAGGGTCTGCACCGCGCGCAGTGTCTGGGCGATGGCGGGTCTTGTACCAGAAGTCGACACGGCGTTGTCCACAGTGGACACCCCCTTTCACGCTGGGTATAGTCAGGCTCACATCGCTAGCTAAACTAGCAAACGGGAGGCACGATGAGCGAGACCGAATATGTCGTCCTCCTGGACGACTTCGGAAACGAGATCGGCACGGCGCCCAAGGCGAGCGTGCACGGCACCGACACGCAGCTGCACCTCGCGTTCTCGTGCCACGTCATGAACAGCCGCGGAGAAGTGCTGGTCACCCGCCGCGCCCTGCACAAGAAGACGTGGCCCGGCGTGTGGACCAACTCGTTCTGCGGCCACCCCGGCCCGGCCGAGCCCGTGCTCGCCGCCGTCCACCGTCGCGCCGAGTTCGAGGTGGGCCTGACGGTCCGCGACCTCGAGCTCGCCCTCCCCCTCTTCCGCTACCGCGCGGTCGACGCCAGCGGCATCGTCGAGCACGAGATCTGCCCGGTCTACGTCGCGCACACCGACGACGAGCCGCAGCCGAACCCTGACGAGGTCGCCGAGTACCGCTGGGTCGACCCGCTCGACCTCGCCGCCTCGCTCGAGGCCACTCCGTGGGCGTTCAGCCCGTGGCTCGTCCTCCAGGCGCAACAGCTGCACCTGTTCGAGACGCCACCCGCGGTGAGGCGCGCGTCATGATCACGCTCGACTCCACCCCCCTGGCGCGACAGGGCATCGACGCCGCCATCGACTACGCGCTCGAGCGCCTCGACCGACGGGTGGGTCCCCTCGGCGACGGCGCGCGGGCCCTGGCATCCTCGATCCGGCGCGCAGCGAGCGGCGGAAAACGCTTCCGCCCCCTGCTCGTCGTTTCGGCCTTCGAGACGCTGCACGGTCCCGCGATCGCCCGCCCCGCCCTGTACGAGGTCGCGGCCGCGTTCGAACTGCTGCACACCGCGTTCGTCGTGCACGACGACGTCATCGACCACGACGTCGAACGCCGCGGCATGCCCAACGTCGGCGGGGAGTTCCGCCGCCGTGGTCTCGACAAGGGCGCGGATGCCGACGGCGCGGCGCTCCTCGGAGACGCCGCCGCGATCCTCGCCGGCGACCTGCTGCTGCACGAGGCGGGGCGCATGATCGCGGTCGCCGAGATCCCGGCATCCATCCGCGAACAGCTGCTGCAGCTCGTCGACGACGCGGTGCTCGTCTCGGCCGCGGGCGAGCTCGCCGACGTCGAGAACGCCGTCTCTCCCGGGGAGATCGACCCCGAGACGGTGCTGCGCACCACGCACGACAAGACCGCCGTGTACTCCTTCTCCGCCCCGCTGCAGGCGGGAGCCGTGATGGCCGGGGCGGAACGCTCCACGCAGTGGGCTCTCGAGCGCTTCGGTGAGCGGCTGGGACTGGCCTACCAGCTCGTCGACGACCTGATCGGCGCGTTCGGTACCGCCGCGGCCTCGGGAAAAGACGAGGGATGCGACCTCCGCGAGGCGAAGAAGACGCACCTCATCTCGCTCGCCCGCGAGAGCACCCACTGGCCCGAGGTGAGCGCCGCGCTCGCGCAAGCTCACACCGGACCCGTCGCCGTGCGCGCCGCGCAGACGGCCCTGGCGAAGTCCGGCGCTCGCTCGCGCCTCGAGGTGCTCGTGTGCGAGACGCTCGACGAAGCGGTCGCGATCGTCGAAGCCTCGACGCTGCCCACCGAGTGCCGCCTCATGCTCATCGATCTCGTCGAGGCCGTGCAGGAGCGCATTCCGTGAGCAACGCCCCCACGGGTCTCGAGCTGTACTCGCAGACGGCCGACGACGTCGCCGCCGCCGTCATCTCGCGCTACTCCACGTCGTTCGGCATCGCCGCGCGCCTGCTCGGCCCCCGGCCCCGCCCGCACGTGCGCAACATCTACGCCCTCGTGCGAGTGGCCGACGAGATCGTCGACGGACCCGCCCACGACGCGGGCCTCCCCCCGGAGCGCGAACGCGCAGTGCTCGACGCCCTCGAGGCCGAGGTGGCGGATGCCATCGCCTCCGGGTTCAGCGCCAACCTCGTCGTGCACGCCTTCGCCCGCACCGCGCGCGAGTGCGGCATCGGCGACGACCTCATCGCCCCCTTCTTCGCCTCGATGCGCACCGACCTCGACACGGCCGCGCACGACGACGTCTCGCACGACGCGTACGTGTACGGCTCCGCCGAGGTGGTGGGCCTGATGTGCCTGCAGGTCTTCCTCAACGCCGGCATGTCGGCGCCCGCGAAACCCGCCGCCGACCTCGTCGACGGCGCGCGACGCCTCGGCGCCGCCTTCCAGGACGTCAACTTCCTGCGCGACCTCGCCGACGACGCCGACCGCCTCGGCCGCGACTACCTCGACGGCGCCGCCGACGACGAGCGGCGCACCACGGTGCTCGATCGCATCGACTCCGACCTCGCCGCCGCGGCATCCGTCATCCCCCACCTGCCGCCGGACTGCCGCGCCGCTGTCACCTGCGCGCACGACCTGTTCGCCGAGCTCTCGCGACGGCTGCGTCTCTCCCCCGCGGGCGCGCCCCGCGTCCGCGTCCCCGACGGTGTCAAAGCCACCCTCGCCGCCCGCGCCCTCCTCGGGCGTCCTCCGAAAGGTCCCCGCTCATGAGCGCCCAGCGCATCGTCGTCGTCGGTGGCGGAATCGCCGGTCTCGGCACCGCCGCCCTTCTGGCCGACCGCGGCCACGACGTCCAGCTCTTCGAAGCGCGCGACGCCCTCGGCGGTCGTGCCGGATCGTGGGAGAAAGACGGCTTCCGCTTCGACACCGGGCCGAGCTGGTACCTCATGCCCGAGGTGTTCGACCACTTCTTCCGCCTGCTCGGCACGAGCGCCGACGAGCAGCTCGACCTCGTGCGCCTCGACCCGGCGTACCGCGTGTACGGCCCTCCCGGCAAGGGCGAGCCGATCGACATCGTCTCGGGCCGTGAGGCCGTGCGCGCCCTGTTCGAGGAGCACGAACCCGGATCGGGCGACAACCTCGAGGCCTACCTCGACTCGGCGAAGGACGCCTACGAGCTGTCGACGTCGAAGTTCCTGTACGACCCCTACTCGTCGACGAAGGGCCTGCGCGACCCCGCGCTGATCAAGCGCCTGCCCACGCTCATCCCGCTGCTCACCCGCACGCTGTGGAAGCGAGTCACCGACGACTTCAAGAACACCCGCCTGCAGCAGATCCTCGCCTACCCCGCGGTGTTCCTCGGCGGCTCCCCGTTCGAGGTGCCGAGCCTGTACCACCTGATGAGCCACCTCGACCTGGGCGACGGCGTGCTGTACCCCAAGGGCGGCATGACCGAGATCATCAGCGCGATCGAGAAGCTCGCCCGCGAACGGGGCGTGAGCATCGAGACCTCGTCTCCGGTGGATGCCATCATCACGGCATCCGGAGTCGCCCGCGGCGTGCGCCTCGCCGACGGACGGGTGATCGCCGCGGATGCCGTGGTCTCGGGCGCCGACCTGCACCACACCGAGAACGACCTGCTCGAAGAGAAAGACCGCCAGTACCCCGAGAAGTGGTGGGACGACAAGGTGCCCAGCCCCGGCGCCCTTCTGCTCCTGCTCGGCGTCAAAGGCGAACTGCCGCAGCTCACCCACCACACGTTGCTGTTCACCGACGACTGGCACACGAACTTCGACGCCATCTTCGGCGAGAACAAGCGCATCCCCGACCCGGCATCGATCTACATCTGCCGCCCGAGCGCGTCCGACGACTCCGTCGCCCCCGAGGGGCACGAGAACCTCTTCGTGCTCGTCCCTGTGCCCGCCGACCCCGACAGCGGTCGCGGCGGCGTCTCCGGCGCGGGCGACGCGCGCATCGAGGCCGCGGCCGACCGCGTCATCGCGCAGATCGGCGAATGGACCGGCATCCCCGACTTCGCCGAGCGCATCGTCGTGCGCAAGACGATCGCGCCCGAGGACTTCAAGGAAGACCTGCACGCCTGGCACGGCAACTCGCTCGGACTCGCGCACACGCTCAACCAGAGCGCGATCTTCCGTCCGAAGAACCGCTCGCGCAAGGTCTCGAACCTCTACTACGCGGGTACCTCGGTGCTCCCCGGCATCGGCCTTCCCATGTGCCTGATCTCGGCCGAGCTCGTGGTCAAGCGCATGACGGGCGACAAGACCCCCGGCCCCCTGGCAGAACCCGCGCGCGCGGCGGTCTGACATGCCCGGGCTCTACCTGGGCGCGATCCTCTTCTCGTTGGTCGGCATGATGCTCATCGACCTGAAGTACTCCCTGGCGCTGCGGGTCGCGCCCGTGCGCACGACGGTGACGGTGCTGCTCGGGACGGTCTTCTTCCTCGCCTGGGACATGGTGGGCATCGTCACCGGGGTGTTCGTCAAGGGTGAGAGTCCGCTCTTCGTCGGGGTGATGCTCGCCCCGCACCTCCCGCTCGAAGAGGTGTTCTTCCTGCTGTTCCTGAGCTACCTCGCCGTCGTGATGTTCGCCGTGTTCGAGCGGCGCGCGCGCAGCCGCTCGCGCGCCCGGGGGTCGTCGTGACCTACCCGCTCATCGTCGTGCCGTTCGTGCTGCTCACCGCCCTCGTCACCCTGTCGACCGCCCGGCGTCCGCGGTTCCGCGAGCGCATGGCATCCTCGGGTCTCACCGCCCTCGCGCTGCTGGGCCTCACCCTCGTGTTCGACAACCTCATGATCGCGATCGACCTGTTCTCGTATCCTCAGGAGCACCTGAGCGGCCTGCGGCTCGGCCTCGCACCGATCGAGGACTTCGCCTACCCCCTCTGTGCGGCGTTCCTGCTGCCGGCGCTGTACACCCTGCTGACGCCCCGGACCCACCCCGCCGCCCGCTCCTCGCTCCCGCCCCGCACGCCGCCTCCGCCCCGACTGACGACGAAGGACACCGCATGACCACGCCCGCCCTCACCCCCGGTCGCGTGGTGCGCGAGCTCTTCGTCTCGTCACGGCCCGTCAGCTGGATCAACACGGCCTTCCCCTTCGCCGCCGCCTACCTGCTGACCACGCGCCAGGTCGATGCGCCCCTCATCATCGGCATCCTGTTCTTCCTCGTGCCCTACAACCTCGCGATGTACGGCGTGAACGACGTCTTCGACTACGAATCCGACCTGCGCAACCCGCGCAAGGGCGGCACGCACGGCGCCGTGCTCGCCAAGCGCATGCACCCCATCACGCTCTGGGCCTCGGCGCTGTCGTGCCTGCCGTTCGTCGTGTACCTCGTCATCATCGGCTCGCCGCTGTCGTGGCTCGTGCTCGCGATCAGCCTGTTCTTCGTCGTGTTCTACTCGGCGCCCCCGCTGCGGCTCAAGGAACGTCCGTTCCTCGACTCGATGACCAGCAGCATCCACTTCTTCTCCCCCGCCGTTTACGGTCTCGTGCTCGCGGGCGCGGTCTGGACGTGGCAGCTCGTCTTCGTCTTCGTCGCGTTCGCACTGTGGGGCATCGCCTCGCACGCCTTCGGCGCGGTGCAGGACGTCGAGGCCGACCGCGCCGCCGACATCTCGTCGATCGCGACCGCCCGCGGGGCGCGCTGGACCGTGCGCTTCGCGCTCACGGCGTACGCCCTGGCTGGTGTCGCGATGCTGTTCACCGCGTGGCCCGGCCCCCTGGCCGCCCTTCTCGTGATCCCGTACCTGGTCGTGTGCTGGCCCTACCGCAACGTGACGGATGCCGACAGCGACCGCGCCACCGCCGGATGGAACCGCTTCCTCTGGCTGAACCAGATCGCCGGCTTCGGCACGACGATGCTGCTGATCTGGTGGTGGTTCCTGAGCGCGTGAGGCGGGGCGGGGGTGCGGCGGTGCGCGGTGCGGTGCGGGGGCGTGCGCGGCGCTGCGCGGTGCGGGGGCGCCGTGCGGTGCGGGGGCGCTGCGCGGGGGCGCTGTGCGGTAGCGCTGCGCGGTGAGGCAGCGCTGTGCGCCGGTACGGCGTGGGCGCGGGATGCCGAGACTGCACGGAGCTGACGAGACGGTTGCAGGATGTCGCCGAGTTGTCAGCGGCGTGCAGTCTCGCGGGCTCGGGCGGGGGCTCGAGACTCCGCCGCACACGGAGACGCCGCCGCACACGACGACGCCGGCGCCCCGCGGAAGCGGAGCGCCGGCGTCGGTGCGAGGGGTCAGCCCGCGGGCGTGGCCTCGGGGGTCGGGGTCGGCGTGGGCGACAGCGTCGCCGTTCCGCCCTGGCCCTGGCTCTCGAGGTCGAGCAGGCGCTGTACGGCTGCGGTGAGGCGCGCGTCCTGGGCCGCGAAGCCCGACAGGTCACCGCTGGTGAGCGCCGCCTGCCGCGCGTTCAGGGCGTCGCGTGCTTCCTGAAGCGCCGCCGCGTAGTCGCCGGCCGGGACCGACGGGTTCGTCGTGGTGCCTCCGCCCGCGTTCTGATCGCTCGGTGTCACGCTCGAGTCACCGGTACTCGCGCCGGAGTCACCGCCGAACAGCGTGTCGAGCGCTTCGCTCAGCGTGTTCTCGAACGCGATCTCGTTGCCGAAGGCCACGAGCACGCGGCGCAGCTGCGGGAGCTTGGTGTCACCCGAGGACTGCACGAACACCGGCTGCACGTACAGCAGACCGCCACCGACGGGGAGCGTCAGCAGGTTGCCCGGGAGCACCTGCGACTGACCCTGCTGCAGGATGTTGATCTGCGACGAGACGTTCGTATCCGAGTCGAAGGTGTTCTGCACCTGACCGGGTCCGGGGACCGTGGTCGCCGAATCGATCACGAGCATGCGCAATCGTCCGTAGTCCTCGCGTTTGGTGCCCTTCTCGGCACCCGCGTTGGAATCGACGGCGAGGTATCCGGTGAGCACGTTGCGCGCCTGGCCACCCTGCGATGCCGGGATGAAGCTCGTGAACATCGAGTACGTCGGGTCGTCCTGACTCGGCATCTTCATCGTCAGGTAGTACGGCGGCTGGAAGGTCGCCGGGTCCTGCGGGTCGTTCGGGGTCGTCCACCGGTTGTCCTGACGGTAGAACGAGGTCGCGTCGTCGACGTGGTAGACGCCGAGCATCGAACGCTGCACCTTCATCAGGTCGGTCGGGTAGCGCACGTGGCTCATCAGGTCGGCCGACATGTCGCTCCACGGCTTCAGCGACGAGGGGTAGATGTTCTGCCAGGCCTGCAGCAGCGGGTCCTGGTCGTCCCACGCGTAGAGCTGCACGGATCCGTCGTAGGCGTCGACCGTGGCCTTGACCGAGTTGCGGATGTAGTTGATGTCATCCAGCGCGTAGGTCGGGGCCGGGTTGTTCGAGTCGGCGATCGCGCGCGAGAGCGAGACGCCCGTCGAGTACGGGTAGTTCGAGCTCGTCGTGTACCCGTCGATGACCCACTTGATGCGACCGTCGACGACCGTCGGGTAGGGGTCGCTGTCGAGCGTCAGGTACGGCGCCACCTTCTGGACGCGGTCCTTGGGGTTGCGGTCGTACAGGATCTGCGAGTCGGCGTTCACGCTGTCGGAGAAGAGGATCTGCTCGGACTGGAACTTCAGCGCGTAGATGAGGCGGTTGAAGACGTTGCCCACGCTCGGACCGCCGTTGCCGGTGAACGTCGTACGGGTCTCGGTGCCGCCGTCGGCGCCCAGCGGGTAGTCGAGCTCGATCGGGTCGGTGCCTTCGGGCGCGCCGACGATCGAGTACGGCGGGGAGCTCTCGCCGAAGTACACGCGGGGCTCGTAGTTCAGGTCGGTGAGGAAGCCCGTGCCCGGAATGGCCTGCTCGAGGAAGACCGGGTCGCCGTCGGCGGTGCGCTCGTTACCCGCGGCGGCGACCATTCCGTAGCCGTGCGTGTAGACGAGCGTCGTGTTCTGCCACGACGCGGCGTCGCCGAGCTGACCGATGTTCAGCTCGCGCAGCGACACCACGGTGTCCTGCGTCTTGCCGTTGATCGTGTACCGGTCGACGTCCAGCGGGTTGGTGAACTGGTAGTAGGCGCGGTACTGCTCGAGCTGGCGAACGGTGGGGCCGATGATCGCCGGGTCCATGATGCGCAGCTGCGCGGTGGACTCGGCGTCGTTGCGAAGCTGACCGGCCTCGGCCTCGGTGGTCGCCTGGAAGTTCTCCTTCTCGACCTTGTCGATGCCGTACGCGGCCTTCGTCCCGTCGAGGTTGCGCTGGTAGTACTGGCTCTCGAGCGTGAGCTCGTTGGGACGCACCTGGAAGGTGGTCACCGCCCACGGGATCGCCGCGCCCACCACGATCGCCGAGACGACCAGCAGAGCGGTGCCGATGAGCGGGTAGCGCCAGCGGCCGATGAAGGCGGTCACGAAGAAGGCGAGGGCGACGATGACCGCGGCGATCGCGAGGATCGTCTGCCCCGGGATGACGGCGTTCGCGCCGACGTAGCCGGGACCGGTGATGCGCTCCGACGGCTCGACGAGGGAGCGGAAGCGGTCGAGCCACAGGCTCGCACCCTGCAGCAGCAGGTACAGGCCGGCGAGGATCGCGAGCTGGATGCGCGCGGCCTTCGAGATGCGCAGCTCGCGCTGACCGACGCGCACCGAGCCGTAGAGGTACGACACCACGGCCGTCAGCAGCAGGCAGACGAGCACGACCGCCGAGGCGAAACCGAGGGCTGCGGCGTAGAACGGCATCGCGAACAGGTAGAAGCCGGTGTCGAGACCGAACTGCGGGTCGGTCGTCGCGGTGGAGACGCCGTTGGCCCACAGCCAGGTGGTCTCCCACTGCGCGGATGCCGCGAACCCGGCGAAGAAGCCGAAGAAGATCGGGATGCCCCACATCGCCAGACGGCGCAGCGGCTCGACGACCTCCTGGTAGCGGTCGAGCTGCGAGCTCAGACGCGCGTAGACGGGTCGGAGGCGGTACGCCAACTGGATCGCACCCCACACCGGAACCGCCATCGCGAGGAATCCGACCGCGAACATCACGGTGCGCGCGATCCACTGGGTGGTGAGCACCCCTGTGAAGCCCAGCTGCTGGAACCACAGCCAATCGGAGTAGAGGTTCGCGAAGACGAAGAACGCGACGACGAGCGCTGCGATCACCGCCAGGGTGATCGAGATGATCCGTCGGGAGCGGTTCGGGGGCGTGGCCTGATTCGGCGCTGAGGTCGTGGTCACCTCTTCATCCTAGGCGCGCCGTTCTCGGGGTTCGCCGTGAATGCTACGATCCCGAACCACACGTCGGCAGGGCGTCGAGATCGCCGCCGTCGCGGATCGTCTGCAGCACCGTGAGCGACTGTTCGAGGGTCGCGGTCGAGAACACCCGGATGCCGTCGGGCACGTGCCCCACCACCTCGTTGCAGTTCGACTCCGGGGCGAGGAACACCGTCGCCCCGGCATCCCGGGCTCCGTAGAGCTTCTGCCGGATGCCGCCGATCGGACCGACGTTGCCGTCGGCGTCGATCGTCCCGGTGCCGGCGATGTGCTGGCCCCCGGTGAGGTCTCCCTCGCTCATCTTGTCGATGATGCCGAGCGCGAACATCATGCCGGCGCTGGGTCCGCCGACGTCGTTCAGCTGGATCTTGACGTCGACGGGAAGGTCGAACGACTCCTGCAGGCCGATGCCGAGCAGCCACTGCTGCTGGCCGTTCGCCTCGGTCGACTTCGGCGTGATCGTCGCGGTGCCGGCGACGCCGTCGCGCGTGTACGCGACCGTCACGGGCTTGCCCGCCGCGGCCTGCACGGCGGCGCGGATCGCGTCGATGTTCGCGGCCGCGACGGCGTCGACCGAGGTGACGACATCGCCCACCTGCAGCGCGCCCGCGGCGGCCCCGGCGTCGTCGACCGTGCCGATCGCGATCTCACCGGGCACGTCGTACCCGAGCTCGCGGAGGGCTGCGGCCGACGCCTCGAGCTGAGAGTCGCTCATCAGGGCGGCGTTCTCGGTGTTGCGCTGCTCGGTGGTCTGCCCGGCGGGGAAGATGCGGTCGATGGGCACGACCGCGCGGGAGCGGTCGAACCAGGCCATGGCGAGCTCGATCCACGACGGCGTGCGCTCGCGGTTGCCGCTGACCTGCACGGTGAGCAGGTCGAGCTGACCGGTGGTGGTGCTGTCCTTCTCCTCGGGCACGGTGATGAGGGGCGTCTCCACGCCGTCGGCGTTGGTCGACGTGCCGAGCGTGTTGTAGACGGGTCCCGGCTGCTGGATGACGTACGCCGTGGGCAGGAACGTCATGACCAGGAGCACCACGAGCGCCACGGCCAGAGCCCACACGCCGGCGACGGTGGCGCGGCTCCAGCGCTGTCGGGGCGCGGGCACGAGGGAGACGTTCTCGTCGAACAGCGTCACAGTGGGGGTCCTTCGTCCGGGTCGTTCGCGCGCGGCGTAAGCGGCGAGGGGCCGGGCCGACTGTTGCGGGGAAACGTGCGACTAGCGTAGATCTCGTTCCCCCAGACCTGGCTGAAAGGCGGCTGAAGTGGCAGACGACGACCGGAGCCCCGAGGAGGAGTTCCAGGAGCTCATGCGTCGCCTCATGTCGGGCGACACCAGCGGGATCGACCCCGAACAGCTCTCCCGCCTATCGGGGATGCAGATCGACCCGGCGATGCTGCAGCAGGTGATGAACCAGCTGCAGGGCGCGTTCTCGGGCACGCAGGAGGGCGTCGACTGGAGCCTCGCCGAGCGTCAGGCGCTCCACATCGCCAACCAGGACGGCCTGGGCGTGACCACCGGTCAGCGCACCGACCTCGATCAGGCGTTCACGCTCGCGGGCCTCTGGCTCGGCGAGGCGACGACGATCAGCGACCTCCCGCGCCCGCCGCGCGCCGTCACCCGCGGCGCGTGGGTGAGCGCGACCCTGCCCGTGTGGCAGGAGCTCGCCGAGCCCGTCGCGACGAGCATCGCCGACGCGCTGACCACGGCTCTCGGGCAGCAGGCCCCCGAGGACATGCAGGACATGATCGCGGGCGCCGGGCGCCTCATGCGCACGGTCGGCGGGTCCCTGTTCGCCACGCAGCTGGGGCACGTCGTCGGGCGCCTGTCGACCGAGGTCGTCGGCGGGGGCGACGTCGGCATCCCCCTCATGCCCGACGGCGACGCGGCGATCCTGCCACAGAACTTCGCCGATTTCGGCCGCGATCTCGAGATCCCCGACGACCAGCTCGCCCTGTATCTCGCGACGCGTGAGCTCGCGCACGCCCGCCTGTTCCGCCACGCCCGCTGGCTGCGCCTGCACGTGATCTCGCAGGTGCGCGATTTCGCGCACGGCATCCGCGTCGACACCGACGCCCTCGAAGAGCTGGCGTCTCGGTTCGACCCCTCGCAGCCCGACGAGCTGCGCGGTGCGCTCGAGAGCGGCGCGCTGCTGCCCGAGCGGTCCGAGGAGCAGACGGCGGCGCTCACCCGGCTCGAGAACCTGCTCGCGACCATCGAGGGATGGGTCGACGTCGTGACCGAGGACGCCACCTCGCGCCTCCCCTCCGCCGCGCGCATCGCCGAAGCGGTGCGTCGCCGCCGCGCCGTCGGCGGACCTGCCGAGCAGGCGCTCGGCTCGCTCGTCGGTCTCGAACTGCGCCCGCGGCGCATGCGCGAAGCCGCCGCCATGTGGCGCGCGGTCACCGCGGCGGTCGGCGTCGAGGGGCGCGACGCGCTGTGGGACTACCCCGACCTCATGCCCTCGTCCGACGACATCGACGATCCCGCCGCCCTCATCGCGCGGGTCACCGCGGCGTCGCGGGGCGAGGCCGCGCCCGCCGACGCGATGGACGACGCCCTCGCGCAGCTGCTCGCCGAAGAGGCGAGCGGCGGTCGTCCGGATGCCGAGGGCTCGGCGCCCGGCGATCGTACGGATGCCGCCGGGGCGACGGATGCCGCGACCCCGGCGTCGGCGGACGAGGTCGGCGAGAACGGGTCGACGGGTGCCGACGACTCCGGGCCCCGCGCCGACCCCGATGACGACGCCGCCCCGGGAGACCAGCGACCGGTCTGACGACGCACGGACGTGGCGCGGCTCTCCGCCGCGCCACGTCCGTCCCTTCGTTCATGCGCGGCGACGCTTCTGGAAGGGGCGACAGAGCGGATGACGGATCGACCTGGTCTCGGCAGCCACCCGTGAGCGCGCCGTGGGGATGACGCGGCACCGCTCCTCCCCACCGCCGTAGGTCGGCGCAGGACGTGTGGACAACGGCATCCGGGGGCTGACGGCGCGCCATGATCGGGCGATGATCCGTCTCTCCGCCTCCGCCCTCCCCCTGTGGCGCGACGACGGCCGGGTGCAGTTCGGTGCGCCGCCGCTCGCCGTCGCCCCCTACGCCGCCGACTGGATCGACGTCGTGGTGCCCGCCCTCGTCGAGGGGACGACGCGCGCGGCCGCGCGCAATCTCGGACGGCTGTACGGCGCGCCCGAGGGGCACGTCGACGATCTGCTCGCCGCCGTTGCGCCGGCGTGTCGCTCGCGGCGACGGCATGCCCCGGTCGTCGTGCAGACCGCGGACGATCTGCCCGCGCGCGCCGTGCGGGCGGTCCTGGCCGCTCTTCCCGCGCGGGCGCGCGTGCTGTCGTGGGCCGGACCGGCCAGCGAGACGGCGCCGCCCGGATCAGCGGTCGTGATGCTGGGCGCCTACCGCGTCGAGCCCCGACGGGCGGCGACATTCATGAGGGACGACATCGCGCACCTCCCCCTCGTGCTCGACGGCGGCCGGGCCCGCGTCGGACCCGTCGTGCGACCGGGCCTCACCGCGTGCTTGGCCTGCCTCGACGCCGATCAGCGCCACGACGACCCCGACTGGCCCGTCATCGCCGCGCAGCTGGTCGGACGACCTCGGCCCGAGGTCGACGTCGCCCTCGCGGCCGAAGCCGGGCGCGCCGCGCGGTTCCTGCTCACCGCTCCGGGCGCGCCCCAGACGCGGTCGCTACGCCTCGACGTCGATTCGTTCCGGCGGGTCTGGGAGCTGCATCGGCCGAGCGCAGACTGCCACTGCCGATCTCTCGCAGAAAACGCGACGGAGACCGCTCCATCCGTCCGAAACCCCGAGCCCAGCTCACCGACAGGGTGCGCGCCGCGCGCGTGACGCCGACGTAGGCGAGACGGCGTTCCTCGTCGACCGCCTCGAACGTCTTCGCATACGAGATGGGCAGCAGCCCCTCGCTGACGCCGATGAGGTACACATGGTCCCACTCGAGTCCCTTGGCCGCGTGCAACGTCGCGAGCGTCACGGTGCGCGTCGTCGGTTCGTGCTGGTCGCGCGCCCGCGCCTGCAGGTCGTCGGTGAACCCGCGCAGATCCGTTCCCTCCGGAGCCTCCTCGGCCAACCTCAGGAGAGCGGCGCGCGCCTCCCACGCCTCGCGCAGGGCACCGCCGGCCTCCGGCGGATCGTCCGTGAGTCCCACGCTGCGCAGCACGTCGCGCACCGTGCCGAGGAACCCCGTCTGCATCGGAGCGACCGACGCCGCGCGCAGTGCCATGAGCGCCTGCCGCACCTCGGGCAGGTCGAAGAACTTGCGCCCGCCCAGCACCGAGGCGGCGATCCCCTTCGCCGCCAGGGCGGTCATGATCGCCGCGGACTGCGCGTGGGAGCGGTAGAGCACGGCGATGTCGTGCGGGTCGACGCCCCCGGCCAGGGCCTCGGCGATCGACCGGGCGACCGCGACGGCCTCGGCCTCGTCGTCGTCGAAGGCGCGCACCGTCGGAACGGGGGCCTCCTCGGCGCGCGCGGCGACGAGTTCGAGCGCCCCCGCGCGTCCGCGCATGAGGTCGTTGGCCACCGCGAGCACGGGAGCCGCGGAGCGGTAGTTGCGCTCGAGGCGCACCACCCGCGCATCCTCGTGCGTGCGCTCGAACTCCAACAGGTAGCGCGCGTCGGCACCCGTGAACGAGTACACCGTCTGACTCGCATCGCCCACCACGCACAGGTCGCGGCGGTCGCCAAGCCACAACTCCAGCAGGCGGTTCTGCAGGGGCGACACGTCCTGGAACTCGTCCACCGTGAAGTGGCGGTACTGCTCCCGCACGGCCGCCGCCACCCGCGGCTCCGCCTCGATCATGCCCGCGCACGTGAGCAGCACGTCTTCGAAGTCCATCTGCCGCCGCTCGTCTTTGAGCTTCTCGTAGGCGCGCTGAAGGGCGACCACCTGATCGACACCGAGACGGCCCACCCCCTCGGGGCGGTCGGCCGCGTACTGATCGATCGAACGGAGCGTGACCTTGCGCCACTCGATGGACGCCGCCACGTCGCGCAGCGTCGCCGTGTCGGGGGCCAGGCCCACGCCGTCGGCCGCGTGAGCGAGCATGCGCACCTTGTTGTCGATGATCGACGGCGCCTGATCCCCCGCGAGGGTCGGCCAGAAGAAGTTCACCTGCGCGAGGGCGGCTGCGTGGAACGTGCGCGCCGAGACGCCCGAGACGCCGAGGGCGCGCAGTCGCCCCCGCATCTCACCCGCCGCCTTCGCCGTGAAGGTCACCGCCATCACCCGCTGCGGAGAGTAGGCCCCGGTATCCACGCCGTGCGCGATGCGTCGCGTGATCACCCGCGTCTTGCCGGTGCCGGCGCCCGCCAGCACGCACACGGGACCGCGCAGAGCCCGAGCCGCCTCGAGCTGGTGCTCATCGAGCCCGTCGAGAGGACCTGTCACGCGACGCCCCGATACCAGTCCTCGATGAGCCGACGCGCGATCGATGCCGGGCCGGGCAGCTGCGCCGTCCCCTCGCCGCGCAGGGACGCGCCGATCTCCTCGCGATCGAACCACCGCACCTCGACGATCTCTTCGCCGTCGGCGCGCGCGTCGTCGTCGTCGTCGATGACGCGCGCCCGGAAGCCGAGCATGAGCGAACGCGGGTACGGCCAGGCCTGCGACCCGCGATACGCGATGTCGTCGAGACGGACGCCCGACTCCTCCCCGACCTCGCGCCGCACCGCGTCCTCGAGGGACTCCCCCGCCTCGGCGAAGCCGGCGAAGCAGGAGTACCGATCTCCACCCCACGCGGCGTTGGCCCCGAGGAGGATCCGATCGTCGGACTCCGCGGACTGCACGAGAACGATCACGGCCGGATCGGTGCGCGGGAAGTGCTCGCGACCGCAGTTCGGGCAGTGCCGCGACCATCCGGCGTGGCGCACCTCCGTGCGCGTTCCGCACGCCGGGCAGAACGGAGCGTCGCGCAACCAGCCCGCCAGGGCGACCGCGTTCGTGAACACCTCCGCCTCCGTCACCGGCAGATCGCCCCCTGCTGCCCGCAGCGCCGCCCACGCGGCATCCGGGACGAGATCGTCGGGAGCATCGTCGGCCACGACGGCCAGCAGCACCGCCGCGCCGTCGGCCGAGCGGCCGAGGAACGCCCACTCGCGCACGGGGACGTCACCGGATGCCGGCGATCCCGCCTCGACGAGGACCAACCGCCCGTCGCGCATCGGCGCCGCATCACGACGCACGAGCAGGACGCGGCTCGACCGGTCGGCACGCAGACGGCCGAGCAGAGCGTCGTCGACGCGCTCGTCTCCGGAACGGTCGACGCGCAACGGCTCCGACGCGTCGACCGGGATGGGCGCGGAAAGCGGCATCGGGCACCTCTCTGGTGGCGGCTGCGGACGGGGAACGGGAAGGCCCGACCTCACCGCAGAAGGGCGTGGCGCAGGCCGAGGGGTGAAGCCCCGACCTACCCTGGGGGGCATGGCACGCTCGCCCCTCATTTTAGCCGCGTCGGCGACGGCGGCCCTCCCGCGCACCGCGATCTCGAGCGTCAGTGCGCTGACCGAGAACAGCGGCGGACGCTTCGATTCCGCGCTCGCGACGACCGACGACGGACGCGACGTCGTCGTGCGGATGCCCGCAAGCGACGAGGCGTCGTCGGATCTCGCCGCGGAGGCGCGAGCTCTGCACGCGCTGACCGCGGGAGTCCGCGCCCTCCTGCCGTTCGCCGTGCCCGAAGTGCTCGGCGAGGCCGGGTCGGGCGCGCAGCGCGTGCTCGTCGTCGACCACATCGACGGGTACCGCATCGACCCCGCGCACCTGCCGAAAGGCCCCGGCTACGCTCCGGCGATCGGCGCCGCGCTCGCGGCCGTCCACGCCCTGCCCGTGTCGATCGTCCGCACTGACGGACTGCCCGTCCGCTCCCCCGAGCAGGTGCGCGACGACGTGAAGAGGCTCCTCGATCGCGCCGACGCCACCGGACGCGTCAGCGACGATCTCATGCTGCGTTGGCGCCGCGCCGTCGACGTCGACGACCTGTGGCGTTTCGAGTCCGCCGTCGTCCTCGGCGGGGCCACCAGCGCCTCGGTCGTGCTCGCCGACGACGAGCACGACGTGCCGCACGTGGTCGGCATCCTGGAATGGGGCGGTCTCAGCGTCGGCGACCCGGCTGTCGATCTGCGCTGGCTGGCATCCGCTCCCCTCGCCGCCGACGACGTGCACGAGGGTTACGCGGCGGCGGGCGAACGCTCCCCCGATCCGTTGCTGCGCGAGCGCGCCCGTTTCTACGCCGAATTGGAGTTCGCCCGCTGGCTCGTGCACGGTCACGACGCGGGTGAGAGCGATGTCGTCGCCGACGCGGTCGCCCTGCTCGACGCCCTCGCCGACGGGGTGCGCGGGGACCACATCGTGCCCGATTCCCGCAGCGACATCGACGACGCCATGGCCCTCGTCGAGTCGGTGCCTCCCGTCGCCGCGCCCGCCGTCGTCGACACGTCGATGCAGACAGACGCCTACGACCCCGAAGCCCTGTCGCTGTACCTCTCGGCCGAGCGCGATCGCGTCGCCGCCGCGGAGGCTCTCGCCGAAGCCCTCGACGACCACGATCCGGATGCCGACACCGGCGCGATCCACGTCGATCAGCTGCCCGCTCGAGACGACGTCGACCCCGAGGAGACCGCCCCCCTCGACCTGGACGGGTGGGACGACGACGACGCGCGCACCCAGGGGCCCGCCCTTCGCGGCGAGACCGCGACCACCTCGCTCTGGGGCTCGTCGGCCGTGTCCGGCGACGCCGGCGAGGGGGCCGAGCCCGCGATCCGCGCGCACCACGATCCCGCCGAGCCCGACCCCTCGCCGGTCGACGATGAGGAGGATGCCGCGCGCGCGAGCCGCGCCGCCCTCCGACGCTGGGGCGTCGCAGACGACACGATCTGACGCCGCAGCGGCGGGCTCTCGCGGCTCTTCCTGGGGCGGCAGGTTTCCCCATCTGCTTGCCGTGGGCTCCCACGGCGGCGGGTTTCCACAGATGCTCGCCGTGGGCTCCCACGGCGGCGGGTTTCCGCAGCTGCTCGCCGTGGGCTCCCACGGCGGCGGGTTCGCTGCGCGTACCCCCTCGGCAGTCGGCTCTCCAGATCTCCCCGCCGCAATGGGCGCCCCGTGCCGGCGGCTCCCGCAGTCTCTCGCGCCGGTGGAGAGGCGCCGCCGGCGCGGTCAGCCCCGGATGACCAGTTCGTCTCCGACGTAGAACAGCGCGACGTCGATGAGATCGAGGTCGATGCCGTGCTTCGCGTGGTAAGCCTCGCGGTACAGCTCGAGCTGCACCATGCGCGATCGACGCTCGGCCTCGGTGGTCGGCGGGCGCCCCGTCTTCCAGTCGACGATCTCGTAGCGATCACCGTGCCGGTAGACGGCGTCCAGCTTGCAGATCACCACGTGGTCCCGGCCGTCGAGCCGCCTCGTGACGTAATCGATCTCGGTCTCGACCTCGATCGGGCGCAGTGACGCCCACTCGGACCGCTCGAAGCACTCGCGCAGCCGCTGCAGCTCGGCCGCATCCGCGGCGGAGGAGCCGGCCTCGTCGTCGTCCCACAGCGCGTCGTCGTCGAGCCCGACCCCCGACCCCACGAGTCCCGAGCGCTGCTCGACCCACGCGTGGAAGAGCGTGCCGAGACGGGTCTGCCGATACGGGCGTTCCGGCATCGGTCGGCGCAGGTCTTCGACCGCTCCGCCGTAATCGGCGACGAAGTCCTTGAACTTCGACGCGGGGATGCGGGTGGGCGCGGGCGCATGCGCCGGGCGGAGCCGCTCGGCCCGCTCCGCCAACAGCAGATCGAGGTCGGGGTCGGCCTCCGCCGGCGGAGCGTTCCTGGCCGCCTGCGCGTGTGCGACCGCCGCCGTGACGGCTGTGCGACGCGAACCCAGCGGATCGAGCGGCCAGTGCAGCAGGCGGCGTTCCCCGTCGTACGGGTCGTCACCGGGATCGTCGATCACGAGGTCGATCCCGAGCGCCTCGAGGGCTTCGTCGAGGAAGACGCTCGGCCGGCGCGGACGCTTCGTGCCCGACCAGCTCGACCCCGACAGAAGCAGGTGATCGCGCGCGCGGGTGAAGGCCACGTAGGCGAGTCGACGGTCCTCGTCGAGCTGTCGGCCGCGGTTATCGGCGACGAAGGACTCGATCGCGGCCTTCAGATCCTGTTGCGTCTCGGCCCCTCGCCACCCGAACACCGGGAGCCAGGCCGCATCACCACGGAATTCGGACGGGAGGATGCCGAACCCCAACCACCCCTTCGTGTCGCGCGCGAGCGAGGGGAGCTCGTCCGCCACGAGACGCACCACGGCGACGGCATCCCACTCGAGACCCTTCGACCCGTGGATGGTGAGCAGCTGCACGACGTCGTCCTCGGGCGGCTCGGTGCGCGGCGCGAACTCGTCGGCCTGCTCGGCGTGATCGAGCCACGCCAGCAGGCTCGACACCGAGCCCGACTCGTCGGCCGCGAGAAAGCCGCGGATCTCGTCGACGAACGCCCGCAGCTGCGCCGAGGCGACGCGCGCGGGGCCACGCGATTCGTTCGCGGCCAGCTCGATGTCGAGCCGCAGCTCGGCCTCGATGAGGCGGATCAGTTCGGGGATCGGCGCACCGAGGCTGCGGCGCAACCCGGCGAACACCGCGCCGGCCTCCCGCAGCCGCGCGCGTCCGTCGGGCGTGATGTCGGCGAGCCAGCCGTGACCGTCGCTCTGGCGCGCGATGAAGTCGAGGGCGTCGACGAGCGACGCGCGGTCGGCACCCGGCGTCGAGCGCAGCCGATCGATGACGTCGGGCTGCAGCGGCTGCAGAGCGACGTCATGCGTGGCGAGACGCTTCGCGAGCTGGGCGAGCGCGCGCAGATCGGCCAGGCCCACGGCCCAGCGCGGGCCCGACAGCAAGCGGATGAGCGCCGACCCCGCCTCGGGATCGCTGATCACCCGCAGCACCGACACCACGTCGACCACCTCGGGGGTCGTGAGCAGTCCCCCCAGCCCGAGGATGCGATGGGGGATGCCGCGTCGCCCTAGCGCGTCGCCGAAGCGCACCATGTGCTTCTTGCTGCGGAACAGCAAGGCCCCGGTCGTGGACCGCCCGTGCGCGGCGCGTTGAGCGCGCACCCCGACGAACCAGGCCGCCACTCGGTCGGCCTCGGCGTCGAGGTCGTTCTCGAAGACCGTCTCGACGAGTCCCTCCGGTGCGCCGGGTCGCGGTCGCAGCTCGTCGACCGCCACGGCGGCGCGCGGCGCGAGAGGAGCGAGCACCGCGTTGGCCGCGGTGAGCACCTGCGCGCTGTTGCGCCAACTCGTCAGCAGCGTGAACCGTCGGCAGTCGACGTCGGGGGCGAACGCCGCCGGGAAGCCGCCCAGGTTTCCCGCGCTCGCCCCGCGCCACGCGTAGATGGCCTGGTGCGGATCGCCCACCGCCATCACCCCCGTGCCGCCGAACAGGGTCGCCAGCAGGTCGGTCTGCACGACGGAGGTGTCCTGGTACTCGTCGAGCAGCACCACGCGGTAGCGGGCACGCAGCTCCGCCACCACCGCGGGGTGCTCGCGGGCGATGCGCAGGGCCCCGGCGACCTGGTCGGCGAAGTCCATCACGCCGAGCCGGGCTTTCTCGCGGTCGTAGGCGGCCGCGAGCGTCGCCAGGAGCGACAGCGCCGAGACCTTCGCGGCGGCATCCCCGACCTCTTTGTAGACGCTCACGCGCGCGGAGGTCGAGGGCCGCTCGACGATCCGCCCGAACTCCTCGGGGAACGCGGCGAGTTCGTCGAGGTCGACCAGGTTGTCGACGCCGTCGCGGGCGATGCGCAGCGCCGCGTCGATCAGCGTACGGGGGGATTCTTGGCGCTCCTCCAACCGCGGATCGTCGGAGGCGAACACGACACGTCGCATGAGCAGCCACGCCGCGGACTCCGACAGGACCGCCGCCTCGGCATCCCGACCGATGCGCAGGCCGTGCTCGCGCACGATCGAGTCGGCGAAGCTGTTGTACGTCGAAACGGTGGGGCGGTGCAGCAGCTGGTCGCCGTCGTGCGCATCGGGCCCCTCGGCCCCGGTCGCGGCCACGAGCGCGTCGAGTGCCTCGCGCCGCGCCGCGTCGCCCCGGGCCCCCTCGAGCGACGAGAGATCGGCGAACACGTCGAGCCGGCCCTCCGCGTGCAGACGCGGGAGGAACGGCAGGAGCCCGCGCGCCTCGAATTCCGACAGCCGCTGCAGGCGGCGCTGGATGCGCTCCGCCAGCTCTCCCGCGGCCTTGCGCGTGAAGGTGAGTCCGAGCACCTCGTCGCGACGCACCAGGGCGTTCGCGACGAGCCAGACGACGCGGCCCGCCATCGTCTCGGTCTTGCCGCTGCCGGCTCCCGCCACCACGAGCGCGGGTTCGAGCGGGGCCTCGATCACGGCGGTCTGTTCGACCGTGGGCGGGAACTGCCCCAGCGCCGCGGCGATGGTCGCCGCCGACAACACCTCGCTCATGACGCACTCACCGCCGAGACGGTGTGGATGCGGCACAGCCCGTACGAGAACTCGTCGCGGCAGTGCACCTCGTACGGGGCCGCGAACGTCGTCCCCCGCATGACGTCCACCGCGCTCTGCACACGCGAGACGAACGCGGCCCGCTGCTCCTCGTCGAACGGCTTCTGCGTCGGCTCGGCGTAGTCCTTCGTCGCGGCCGTCGGCCGCAAGACAAGCAGCTTCGCCCCGCCGGCGGGCAGGCCCGCCACCTGTTCGATCGAGCCCGACGAGAACGCCAGCTGATAGGCCGCGAGTTGCGGATTGTCGGCGACCTTCGCGTCGGTCTGCGGTTCGCTCTTGCCCGTCTTGAGGTCGACGATGACGACCTCGCCCGACGGGGTGAGCTCGACCCGGTCGATGTCGCCGCTAAGCACGGCCCCGTGCGCGCCGGCATCGGCGATCGGGATCGGTACCTCGAAGTGCCGCTCGGCGCCGATGAGCCGTCCGCCCGCGTCGTCGAACCGACGCAGGTAGGCCGCGAGCCGACGCACGAGGTCGCGCGCACGCAGGCGCTCGGCGCGCTCGCGCCACGCGGCGTCGAACACGAGCTCTCCCCACCTCTCGTCGACGACCGCCCACAGGTCGTCTTCGGACGAGGATGCCGCGGTCTCGAGCGCCGCGTGGATGATGGTGCCGATGCCCGCCGTGGTGCCGCCGCGGTCGCCGCCCAGATCGGCGATGACCCAGTCGAGCTGGCACTCCTCGAGGGCGTGGAGTCGCGAGGGCGAGACGCGCACGTCTTCGCGGTCGAGGTCGCGCAAGGGGGCGGTGGAGCTCGGCGGAGCAACGCCGTACCACTGCTCGACGGCGGCACCGGCGACTCCGGCGTTCGCCAGCAGGGCGAGTTGCCCGGCGGCGTGCACCCGCTCGGCGGAGGCGACGCGCGGAGCGGTCAACGAGCGGCGGTGCCGCGCGACGAGCCCGCGCAGCGACAGCGGGTGCTCCGGGATCGCCGCGGCGGGTTCGGGGGTCGGCAGCATCTCGAACAGCACGCTGGGCCCGGTGTCGTCGTCGTCGACCGCGGTGACGACGAGCAGGGAGTCGGCACGGCTGATCGCCCGGACGAAGAGGCGCAGCTCGTCGTGCATCGCCGCGCGGCGGCGATCGAGCATGCCCGCCGCGGGAAGGTCGGGGTTCTGCACGGCGTCGGCGAGACGCCAGGTCTCGAGCAGACCGCCACGCAACCGCGTGTTCGGCCAGACGCCGTCTTGCACACCGGCGATGACAACCGTGTCGAACGCTGTGCCGGCGGCCGCGGCGGGGGTGAGGATGCGCACCGTGTCGACCACGGCCGGCTGCTCGATGCGGTCTTCGGCGACGTCGCTGTCGAGGACGGACCGCAGGAACACCGCCGCTTCGCCGTCGGGTTCGCGTTCGGTGAAGCGCTTGGCGGCTTGGAACAGCGCGACGATCGCGTCGAGGTCGCGATCGGCCTGCTCGGCGATGGGCCCGTGACCGCGCGCGGCCTCGCGCCAGGTGCGCGAGAGGGCGCTGCGCTCCCATGCCGTCCAGAGGAGCTCGTGCGCGGTCGCCCGGCCCTCCGCCTGGCCGCGCAGCGCCGCGAGGGTCTCGCCGAGACGGATCGCGCGGCGAGCCTCCCGGGAGTCGATCGTGGCCAGCTCGAGGGGGAACCGCACGCCCGACACCAGGAGTTCGGTCGCCGCGCGCACTCCCCCGGCCCCGACCTCTTCGTGGCGCAGGGCCGTGCGCAGTCGCCGCAGCTCGATGGCATCCAGGCCCCCGAACGTGCCGAGCAGAGCGTCGACGACGTCGTCGGCGACCCACTCCTCCGGAGCGGTCGTGCCGAGTTCGACCAGGCGCACGAGGTCGCGTACCGGTCGCTGCGCACCCAGGGCGAGACCGGGCCCGCTGGCGCGAGCGGGCACCTCGCGAGCGGCCAGCTCGGCCTCGAGGGTCGCAACCTGTCGCGAGTCGTGGGCGATGACCGCGCAGGATCCCCAGGCCACTCCCTCGATCACGTGCCGTTCGCGCAAGATGCGGGCGATCGCGTCGGCCTCTTCGGCGGGCGAGCGGAGCAGGTAGGTGCGCACCGAGCCCTGCCCCGCCACGCCGACGGGCGCGCTGCGGTGCGCCACGACGCCGGCCGCGCCGATGCGGGATGCCACCTGGCGCACCAGGTCGATCTGTTCGGGCGTTCCACGGTGCGGGGTGCGGAGCGCCGCGAGAGTTCCGAGTTCGCGCGCGAGACGCGCGAAATTCTCGGGCGTCGCCCCGCGGAAGGCCCCCGATCCCACGTCGGGGTCGCCGAACGCGACGACGCCGATGCCGAGGGCGCGACAGGCGCGCAGCAGGTCGATGCCTCCCGCGGTGAGCTCCTGGGCGTCGTCGACGAGGATGCACCGCAGCGTCGCGAAGCGCCCCAGCAGCGCGCGATCCGCGAGGGCGTCGTCGAGGACCGACACCGCCTCGCGCGCGAGGTCTGCCGCGTCGCGGTGCGCGCCGCGCATTTCCGCCCGCACCGCGCGGTACTCGTCGGCGAACGACGCCAGCGACGCCCACACGGGAAGGTCGTGTCGCGCGGCCAGGGCGGTCAGGTCGTCGGAGCCGAGTCCGAGCTCGGTGCACTCCGCCAGGAACGCGCGCAGGTCGCCGCGGAACCCCCGGGTGGCGCGGATGGTCGGGCCCAGCCAGTCGGGCCAGCGCGACGCGCCCTCGAGCTCGTCGAGGGCGTCGCCCTCGAGCAGGTCGCGGATGATCTGGTCTTCGTCGCCGCCGGTGAGCAGCTGAGGGGGCTCGCCGCCCCGCCGTACCTCCGCACCCCGCACCAGGTGGAACGCGAACGACGCCACCGACCGCGCGAGCGCGCCGGCCGTCGCGCGCTCGACCGCGAGCGCGAGGGGATCGCGCAGCGCCGTCGCCGCGGGCCGCGTGGGGGTGAGGACGAGCAGGTGGTCGGGATCGACACCGGATGCCACGAGCTCGCGCACGCGCGCCAGCAGGGTCGTCGTCTTGCCCGACCCCGGAGCCCCCACGACGACGCCGCTGGCGGTGGCGGGCCACGCGACGATCTCGCGCTGGTCGGCGTCGAGACCGTCGCTCGCCGTCGTACCGCCGGGGGTGGCGGCATCCGTCATCTGCATGCGTTCCACGCTAACGGCGACCTCCGACATCGCTCCGGTGCGACGAGCGGGCCGGTATCGATCGGCGGCGTTCGACGGGGTGCGCACCGCGGCCGGCGCACGCCTGGCGCGTCGCGTTCGCCATCCGCGAAGCGGCCCGCGCGACGGGCTGCCGCGTCGGAACCCTGCCCTAGAGTCGAAGCACGCGCCGGGCCGACCGCGGCCCGCGGGGAAAGGACGCATCGTGGAGATCCGCATCGGCATCACCAACACCGGCCGCGAGCTGAACTTCGAGACGAACGAGAGCTCCGACGCCGTCAAGTCGGCCGTCGCCTCGGCCCTCGACAGCTCCGCCAGCCACGTCACCTTCACCGACGTCAAGGGCAACTCGTACCTCGTCCCCACCGCCAACCTCGCGTTCGTCGAACTCGGCACCGAAGAGTCGCGACGCGTCGGCTTCGTCGCCTGATCCTTCCGCCGTGCAGATCCTGCTCGGTCTCCTGGTGGGCGCGGTGATCGGCCTCGCGGCCCACGTCGCGCTCCCCGGCCGCGACCTGCGCGGAGCCGCGCTCGCCCCGTTCGCGGGTGCGGCGGCGGCCGCCGTCGCGTGGACGGCGCTCACCTGGACGGGGCTCGGCGATTCGCCCCTCGTCTGGGTGGTGGCTGTCCTCGCCCCCGCGGTCACGGTGTTCGCGCTGATCCCGCTCGTCAGTCGTTCGCGTCGCGCCCGCGACGACGCTGACCGCGCGCACCTGACCGTCTGACTCTTCGCGGCGCACGGCCTCCCGTCTCAGCCTCCGCGGGGCCCCGCACGGAAACCACGGCGTCGAGCCGCGGCAGCGCACCGATGGCGGGTCCGAGCCACCGCGACGGCGTCCCGCACGAACGCAGCGGTGTCAGGCCGCCAGGCCCATGGCATCCATGCGTCGTGCGTGCGCACCCATCAGCTCGCTGAAGACGGGCTCGACCTTGGCCTCCTCGGCGCGGTCGAGGTGCCCGTGCCGCAGCGCCGCGCGCGCGACGAGCAGCGTGTCGCCGACGAGCCGGCGCCCCCACAGCGCCAGAAGCCAGCGCCACTCCTCGTCGCTGTCGATCGTGGCGCCGAGGATGTCGACGATCGCCTGCCGGTCGTCGTCGGCCTGCAGGATGCGCGCCACGCGCTTGCCGGTATCGCCGTAGCTCGAGGAGAGCGCCAGATAGAAGTCGTCGAGCATCCCGGCCGTGATGTGGACCGTCAGCATCGTCTCCTGGGGACGGATGCCGTGCGTGTTGCGGCGGAACGCGTCGAGCGACTCCCGGAACGGCAGCATGAGCTGCGTCGGGTCGGCCCCGCGCTCGCGGATGAGCGCCACGAGCTCCTGGTGCTTGATCAGCGCCGCACCCGCCGCGCGGGAGAGCGACTCCTTCTCGGCGAGCTCGGGCGTGAGGGCGATCAACTCGCTCAGCGTCTCGAAGAAGCCGAGCTGCAGATAGGCGGCCTGCCCGAGGAAGGTCTCGACGTCGGGGGCCAGCTCGGCGAAGTCGACGCGCATGGCCTCGCCGAGGTCTCCGCGCGAGCGCAACTGCAGCGTGCGGCCCACCGGGCGCTGACGACGACGAAGCCACTCGAACACAGACCACAGCCTAGGCGCGGTGTCGGGGGCCCGCGAGACACGCCGGGTAGAGTGGTCGGGTCCCGGCGATGGATCGGGACCCCGCGCCTGTGGACGAGTGACGGCGTGGATACGACTCCCCAGGCGGTCTCTCGCCGCCGGAACAGGCTGTTTCATGACGACCTTCGCCGAGCTCGGCATCGACCAGGACATCGTCGATGCCCTGGCTTCCAAGGGCATCACCGATGCCTTCCCCATTCAGGAGCAGACGATCCCCCTGGGCCTGCCCGGCCAGGACATCATCGGTCAGGCCAAGACGGGTACCGGAAAGACGTTCGGCTTCGGCATCCCCGTGGTCCAGCGCCTCGGGCTCGACCCCGAGCCGGGCGTGAAGGCGCTCATCGTCGTCCCGACGCGCGAGCTCGCCGTGCAGGTCTACGAAGACATGGACATGCTGACCTCCAACCGCTCCACGAGCGTCGTCGCCATCTACGGCGGCAAGGCGTACGAGGGCCAGATCGACCAGCTTAAGGCCGGCGCCCAGATCGTCGTCGGCACGCCCGGTCGTCTGATCGACCTCGCCAACCAGCGCCTGCTCGACCTGTCGCACGCGACCGAGGTCGTGCTCGACGAGGCCGACAAGATGCTCGACCTCGGCTTCCTCGCCGACATCGAGAAGATCTTCTCGAAGGTCCCCGCCGTGCGGCACACGCAGCTGTTCTCGGCGACCATGCCCGGGCCGATCGTCGCCCTGGCGCGCCGGTTCATGTCGAACCCGATCCACATGCGCGCCAACGACCCCGACGAGGGCCTCACGCAGGCGAACATCAAGCACCTCGTCTACCGCGCGCACTCGCTCGACAAAGACGAGGTCATCGCCCGCATCCTGCAGGCCGAGGGTCGAGAGAAGGCGGTCATCTTCACCCGCACCAAGCGCGCCGCGCAGAAGCTCGTCGACGAGCTCGGCGACCGCGGCTTCAACGCCGCCGCCGTCCACGGCGACATGAGCCAGGAGGCGCGCGAGCGCTCGATGGCGGCGTTCAAGGCCGGCAAGAAGGACGTGCTGATCGCCACCGACGTCGCCGCGCGCGGCATCGACGTGAACGACGTCACGCACGTCATCAACCACACGATCCCCGACGACGAGAAGACCTACCTGCACCGCGCCGGCCGCACCGGCCGCGCCGGTCGCACCGGTATCGCGGTGACGTTCGTCGACTGGGACGACGTGCACAAGTGGGCCCTCATCAACCGCGCCCTCGAGTTCGGTCAGCCCGAGCCCACCGAGACGTACTCGTCGAGCCCCCACCTCTACACCGACCTCGACATCCCCGAGGGCACGAAGGGTCGTCTCGTGACCGCGCCGAAGGCGGCCGAGTCCAAGCCCAAGCCCGAGCGCAGGAGCGAGGGATCGACGGATGCCGAGGGCGAGCGCGCCCCGCGTCGTCGCCGTCGGCGCGGGGGCTCGTCGAGTGGCGAGTCGTCGACCGAGGGCGCTCCGCGCGCCGAGGGCGGCGCCGGAACGCACGACGGCTCCGGCAAGGAGCACCACGACGGCAACGCCGCACCGCGCCGCCGTCGTCGCCGCCGCAGCGGCGGCAGCTCGGGAGCCCCGACCGCTCCCGTCGCCTGACACGCGCACGTTCCGACGGCGCCGATCCCTTCAGGGGTCGGCGCCGTCGCTCGTCGCGGGCGGACAGCGGCATCCGGCTCTCCTCCCCACCCGGAGGGCGCACCCCACCCTCACCCCCGCGATAAACGCTTCCTGTGTCGAGACACGCACCGAGGACGCCTTTCTGAGCACAAACGGCGTTTATCGGGGCTCGCCCACCCCGGCCCGCACCAGCACCGCGGCTCACACGGGCCCGGCTCGCACCGGCCCGGCCCACACCAGCACCCCGGCCCACACCGACGCCCGGCGGCCCACCCCGGCGCCCCGGCCCACCCCGGCGCCCCGGCCCACCCCGGCGCCCCGGCCCACACCGACGCCCCGGCCCACACCGGCGCGGCACCCGCGCCTCAGGCGAAGACCGGTGCCGTTCCGCGGCCTCGAGCGACGATGCGCGCGACCATGTCGTCGGCGGTGGTGTTCTCCCCCGGGACGTTGGGTTTGCCGAGGCCGTGATAGTCGCTCGACCCGGTGACGATGAGGTCGCGCTCCGCGGCGAGGGCGGCGAGCAGCGCGGTGGGCTCGGGAAGGTTCTCGCGGTGCGCGAGCTCGAATCCCGCCAGGCCGGCCCGGAGCATCGCCTCGATCACGCTGTCGGGCAGCAGGGCACGACCGGCCGGGTGCGCGACGATCGGCACGCCCCCCGCCGAGACGACCAGCTCGACCGCGGTCACCGGGTCGGGAGCGTAGAGCGCGACGTAGTAGTCGCCGGAAGGATGCAGGATGCCGGCGAACGCCTCGGTGCGGTCGGCGACGATCCCCCGCGCGACGAGGGCGTCGGCGATGTGGGGGCGTCCCACGGTCGCGCCGTCGGTGGTCTGCGCGACGATGTCGTCCCACGCGAGGTCGTAGTCGTGCGAGATGCGCTCGGCCATGATCTGGGCCCGGTCGAGGCGGGACGAACGGATGCGATCGGTCATCGCGCGCAGGCCCGCGTCGTCGGGATCGACGAGGTAGGCGAGCAGGTGGACGCTGCGCCACCGGTGCCGGGCCGACAGCTCCATGCCGGGGAGGAACGTCATCCCGAGCGAGGTCGCCGCCTCGGCGGCCTCGGCCCAGCCGGAGGTGGTGTCGTGGTCGGTGAGCGCGGCCGTGCGCACGCCGTGACGGTGGGCGGCCGCCATCACCTCGGCGGGGGGCTCGGTGCCGTCGGAGTGCGAGGAGTGCAGGTGCAGATCAGCCGGTCCGTGGAATCGACGATCGTGTGGCACCCGTCGAGCGTATCGCTCCGGGTTCCGCCGCGGCGCGCGCGGGCACGCGGGGCCTCGTCGTGCCGCGCGGTACCGCGCCGCGCCGGCCGAACCGCGCGGCGCGCGCGAGCGCACAGGTCCGCGTCGTGCCGTGCGGGACAGCGCCGCGCCGGCTAAACCGTCCCCGGGAACCACGTCACCCACCCTCACGGTGACGACGCTCGGGCTCCACCCTGCCGGCATCCGCCGATCTCCCAGACGTCTGTCCTAGGGTCGGTCGGGTGCGTCGGCTGCTCGGATTCCTCGTCGCGCTCGTCTTCGCGGCGGGCGCTGCGGTGCTCACGTGGCCCTCGGCCTTCGGACTTGAGCGCACCTTCCCGCTCGCGCAGATCATCTCCTTCCGCGCGGCGCTGGCGGCCGTGCTGGTGGCCGCGACGCTGCTCATGCTGCTGTTCGCCCTCATCCGCCCCATCCGCGCCCTCGCGCTGGTGCTGGCGCTCATCCTGGGCGTGGCCGGCGGGGTCAACGTCGCCCTGCTGAGCCAGCGCGGTCTCGGCACCGAGGCGCTGCCGGCCAAGACCGACACGAGCCTGCGCGTGATGACCTGGAACACCGCGGGATCGGCGACCTCGGCGGAGTCGATCGCGCAGTTCGCCGTCGGCATGCAGGCCGACGTCGTCACGCTCCCCGAGACGACGATCGACACGGGCGCCGAGGTCGCGAAGCTCATGCGCGACATGGGCCAGCCGATGTGGGCGCACCACGCCGAGTACGGCGAATACGGCATCACCGGATGGGATGCCACCTCGACCACCGTGCTGATCCGGCCCGAGCTCGGCGACTACTCCGTCATCCAGTCGTCCCTCGACGGGTCGAGCAACACCTCCACCGTGCCCAGCGCCGTGGCGATGCCCGTGTCGGGCGACGGTCCGATCATCGTCGCCGCCCACGCCGTCGCCCCGCGCGAGGAGTACATGCCGCAGTGGCGCAGCGACCTGCAGTGGCTCGCCGACCAGTGCGCGAGCGACAACGTCATCCTCGCGGGCGACTTCAACGCGACCCTCGACCACATGACCGGTATGGGCGTCGACGGCGGAACCCTCGGTCGCTGCCACGACGCGGCGTCGGAGAGCGGCAACGGCGGGGTGGGCACGTGGCCGACCGATGCGCCGGCCCTGCTCGGCGCCCCGATCGACCACGTCATGGCGACGCCCGACTGGACCGTGTCGGGCTCGGTCGTGATGCGCTCCCTCGACGGCTCCGGCAGCGACCACCGGCCGATCGTCGTGCAGCTGGAGCGCACCGGGGGCTGAGACGACTCCTCCCCCGCGCGTCGGTGCGGGGGCATCCGTGCGCGACGCGGCGACGGGTGCGAGACTGGAACGATGGACGCCCCCTCCACCAGCGACACGACCGCACCCGCCGAGCCCACGACCGCCGAGCCGCAGACCGACGAGGTCGCCCTCGACGCCCCCAGCAACCGCAAGGCGCCGTTCCCCCGCGGCTTCCTCGACACCATCTCGACCGGTTGGGCCGAGCACCCGGCCGCGCTCCCCGAGCCGCGCGAGCAGGCCGCGTGGGCCGCGCGGCGTCGCGCGCGCGTCTCGCGCGCCTTCCCCGGCCAGCGCGTCGTCGTGCCCGCGGGCGGCCTCAAGCAGCGCAGCAACGACTGCGACTACCCCTTCCGTGCGCACTCCGCCTTCTCGCACCTCACGGGCTGGGGCAGCGACGCCGAGCCCGACGCGGTGCTCGTCTTCGAGCCGCGCGACGAGGGACACGAGGCCGTGCTGTATTTCCGCGAGCGCGCCGACCGCACGACGGCGGAGTTCTATTCGGATGCCACGATCGGCGAGTTCTGGATCGGACCGCGTCCCGCCCTCGACGGCGTCGCCGCCGACCTCGGCCTGACCACGGCGCACCTGGACGCGTTCTCGCCCGAGGCGGACGACCGCACGGTCGGTACCGACGACGAGCTGACGCGCTTCGTCTCGGAGCTGCGCCTGATCAAGGACGACTACGAGCTCGCGCAGATGGCCCTGGCCGTCGAGGTGACCGGCCGCGGCTTCGACGACATCGTCGCCGAGCTCCCCCGCATCATCGAGCACCCGCGCGGTGAGCGCGTGGTCGAGGGCGTGTTCCACCAGCGCGCGCGTTCCGACGGCAACAGCGTCGGATACGACACGATCGCCGCGTCGGGCCCGCACGCGTGCTACCTGCACTGGACCCGCAACGACGGCGCCGTGAAGCCGGGAGATCTAATCCTGGTCGATGCGGGCGTCGAGGTCGACAGCCTCTACACCGCCGACATCACGCGCACCCTCCCCGTCTCGGGAACCTTCACCGAGATCCAGCGTCGCATCTACGAGACGGTGCGCGAGGCCGCCGACGCGTCGTTCGCCGCGGCCCGCGTGGGCGTGCCGTTCCGGCGCCTGCACGAGGCCGCCATGGAGGTCATCGCCGCGCGCGTCGCCGAGTGGGGCCTGCTGCCCGTCACGGCCGACGAGGCCCTCGACGCCGACAAGGGCGGCCAGCACCGCCGCTACATGGTGCACGGCACGAGCCACCACCTCGGCATCGACGTGCACGACTGCGCCCAGGCCCGTCGCGACATGTACTACGACGGTCTGCTCGAGCCCGGCATGGTCTTCACGATCGAGCCCGGTCTGTACTTCCAGATCGACGACCTGACGGTCCCCGAGGAGTACCGCGGGATCGGTGCGCGCATCGAAGACGACATCGTCATGACCGAGGACGGGCCCGTCAACCTCTCCGCGGGCATCCCGCGCACCGCCGACGAGGTCGAGGAGTGGATCGCCCGGCAGTCGCGATGACGTTCACGCCCCCGGCATCCTTCACCACGCGGCCGACGCTGCGCGGCACGTTCGGGATGTCGGCCTCGACGCACTGGACGGCGACCGCCACCGCCCAGGCCGTGCTCGAGCGCGGTGGCAATGCGTTCGACGCGGCGGTCGCCGGCGCCTTCGTGCTGCACGTCGTCGAGCCGCACCTGAACGGACCGGGCGGCGACCTCGTCGCGCTCGTGCGGCCCGCGGGCGCTTCGGAGCCCGTCGTGCTGATGGGACAGGGTCCGGCACCGGCGCGCGCGACGATCGCGCACTTCCGCGGGCGCGGTCTCGACCTCGTCCCGGGCGCGGGCGGTCTCGCGGCCGCGGTGCCGGGGGCGGTCGACGCGTGGCTGCTGCTGCTCCGCGATCACGGCACCTGGGAGCTGGGCGACGTGCTCGCCTACGCGATCGGCTACGCCCGCGACGGGCACCCGCTCGTGGCGGGGGCCGCGGTGACGATCGCCCGGGTCGCGGCGCTTTTCCGCGACCACTGGCCGTCATCGGCGGAGCGATGGATGCCGCAGGGCACGCCTCCCGCCGCCGACTCGCTCGTGCGCAATCCGGCGTACGCCGACGTGCTCGAGAGTCTGGTCGCGGCGGGGCCCCGGGGCGATGACGTACCCGGCGACGGCCGCACCGCGCGCATCGAGGCCGCCCGCACGCGCTGGATGACCGTCGTGCTGCCCGAGGCCGCGGCCTTCATCGCGCAGCCGCACCGGCATGCCGACGGCGCCGATCACGCCGGCATCCTGGACGCGGACGACCTGCGGTCGTGGAGCGCCGGGTTCGAGCCTGCCGTGAGTACGGGGTTCCGCGGGTGGGACATCTTCAAGGCGGGCACCTGGTCCCAGGGGCCCGCCCTGCTGCAGACCCTGCGGATGCTCGACGTCGCCGACGACGCGGAGCTCGATCCCGCGACCGTCGAGGGGGCGCACCGCGTGCTCGAGGCCCAGAAGCTCGCCTACGCCGATCGCGACGCCTGGTTCGGCGACGCCGACGGGGCGGTCGGCGTCGACGCGCTGCTCGCCGACGACTACGTCGCCGCCCGCCGGGCCCTGATCGGGCCCGAGGCCTCGACCGCGTGGCATCCGGGGTCCCCCGAGGGCCGCGCTCCGGTGCGCCCTCCCCTGCGCACCGACTCCGCGCGCACCGACGGATCGACCGGGGAGCCCACGGTCGACCGCTCGGGGCAGACCCGCGGAGACACGTGCCACATCGACGTGATCGACCGCTGGGGCAACGTCGTGTCGGCGACCCCGTCCGGCGGGTGGCTGCAGTCCTCCCCCACGGTGCCCTCGCTGGGATTCTGCCTCGGCACCCGGCTCCAGGCGACGTGGCTCGTCCCGGGGCATCCGGCATCGCTCACCCCCGGGCGCCGCCCGCGCACGACCCTCACTCCGACCCTGCTCTCGCGCGGTGACGAGGTGATCGCCCTCGGTTCGCCCGGCGGCGACCAGCAGGACCAGTGGCAGCTCACCGTGCTGCTGCGCATGCTGGTCGGCGGATACTCGGCCCAACAGGCCATCGACGCCCCGAACCTGCACACGACGGCCCTCGTCGACTCGTTCTGGCCGCGTACCTGGACGCCCGCGGGCGTCGCGGTCGAGGACCGCCTCGGCGCCGAGGTGATCGCGGGCCTCGAGCAGCGCGGGCACCGCGTGCGCCGCATGGGCGACTGGTCGCTGGGGCGCGTCACGGCCGTCGGGCGGGGCGCCGACGGAACGCTCTGGGCGGCCGCGAATCCCCGCGGCGCGCAGGGGTACGCAGCGGGTCGCTGACCCAGGGCGATCGGATGCCGCCGTGCGGCTCGCAGCAGCCTCCCGCGGCCGCCCGCACCGGCCTCCCGCGGCCGCCCGCACCGGGCTGCCCGGCCGTCGCCCGCGCGCCGACGCGCAGGCCGCACAACTCCGGAAGATCCGGCGCATCGACGCGTTCCACGCCCTCGCCCCTCGGATCTGCAGGAGTTGTGCCGCACGCCCCCGGCATGCGGCCGCCCGACGCGGGCGATGCGGCCTCAGAGCGACCGCACGAACCCCGCGACCACCGGGGCGAGCCCCGCGCCGATCTGCTCGGCCGGACGCCGCGCGCCCTTCACCTCGAACGAGTGGTTCCCTCCTGCGATCCACTCCACGCGCGCGTCCCGGCACGTGGCGACGACCTCGTCGAACTGCGCGCGCGGGTCGATGAAGGGGTCGTTCTCGCCCTCGACGAACAGCTGCGGCGTCCCGATCGCGGGCAGGTGCGCCGCGCGCGGCCTGTCGCTGCGTCCGGGCGCGTGCAGCGGGTACCCCAGGTAGACGAGCCCGGCGGGGGCGATGATCCCCTCGGCCGCGGCGACGGACGCCATGCGCCCGCCGTACGACTTGCCCACGGCCGCGTACGCCCCCGGAACCGCCCCCGCCAGCCACTCCTGGACGCCCGCCCACGTCGCCACGGCGTGTGCGGCGGGTCCCGGCATCCGTCGTCCTGCCTCGACGTAGGGGAAGACGAACCGCAGAACGGAGATGCCGTCGGCCGCGAGGGCCTCGGTGAGGCCCGCGAGGAACGGGTGCTCCATGCCCGCCCCCGCCCCGTGCGCGAGCGCGACGGTGGTGCGGGTGGCGGATCCGGATGCCGCCGACCACAGCCCCGAGACCTCCGTGGCGCCGGTCGGGAGCGCGACGGCGATGCGGACGGGCTCGGCCGCCATGGCGGCGTCGGTGCTCACCGCTCGGTCGGTCGCGTGGCGTCGGTTCCGGCGGCGTCGTCGGTGCCGGTGGTGTCACCCGCGGCCGGGGTCGATCTGCCCGAGGCACCGGGCGCGGCGTCGTCCGACGGCGCCTGCGGCCGAGGCTCGGGCGCCTTCGGCGCGATCCGCTCGCCGTAGCGCGGGGGCTCGTCGTCGGAGGGCGCGACCGTCGGTGCGGGCGGCCGGGGCGGGGCGGCGGGCGCGGTCGACCCGGGGGTCACGCGCTCACCGTACTGCGGCGGGTCGGACGGCGAGACCGCGGGACGCGACACGACGGTGCGCGGAGCGCCGGAGGGGCCGACTATGCCGCGCGCCTTGTGCACGCTCGTCGCGGCCACGCACACGTCGTAGTGGTCGGCGGCGACCTGCATCACCGAGGCGAAGTCGCGGCGGCGGCGCACGATCGAGTAGGTGCCCAGGCTGAGGAGCATGCCGAGCGCCATACCCACCAGCAGCACGCCGACGAACAGCGAGATCTGCACGGTGGGCTGGCCGAGCACGAAGATGAAGGCGAACAGCAGACCGAGCATCAGGCCGTTGAGCGCCCCCGAACGGGCGGCGGTGGCGTAGCCGAGACGACCCGTGACGCGTTCGATCGAGCGCAGGCCCGACCCGACGATGGCGATGTCGCGCGCGGGGACCTCCCCGGCGATCAGCGACGAGACGGCCTTCTGGGCCTGCTCGTACGTCGGGAACGAGGCGATCTTCTCGCCGACCTCGTCACGGCCGGCGCCCGGACGCTGCGCGAACATACTCATTTCACCATCCTGTCACGCGCGCCTGGGGCGTTCCGAGGTGTTGCGCATGAGGCGCGGACTACGCTGTACCGGTGAGCACGCAAAGGGTTTTCGTCGCCCGCTTGGCGGGCTGCACGGTGTTCGACCCGGCGGGCGACCGCCTGGGCAAGGTGCGCGACGTCGTGGTGATCTACCGCGCGTCGGCCGCGCCGCGCGTCGTGGGCCTCGTCGTCGAGATCCCCGGGCGCCGACATGTGTTCGTGTCCATCGGACGCGTCACCTCCATCCAGGCCGGTCAGGTCATCACGACCGGCCTCATCAACGTGCGCCGCTTCCAGCAGCGCGGCGGCGAGGTGCGCGTGATGGCCGAGATGCTCGGGCGTCGCGTGAGCCTCGTCGACGGCTCCGGAAGCGCGGTCATCGAAGACGTCGCGATCGAACGCAACCGCCTCGGCGAGTGGGACGTGGGGCAGCTGTTCCTGCGTCGCCCGCGCACGAGCGCGTCGCCCTTCGCCAAGGGTGCGACCACCTTCGCCGCGTGGGGCGAGGTGCGCGAGAACCAGACCCCCGGCGAGGCTCAGTCCGCCGAGCAGCTGGTCGCGACGTACTCCGAGCTCAAGCCGGCCGACCTCGCCAACACCCTCCTCGACCTCCCCGAGGAGCGCCTCATCGAGGTCGCCGAAGAACTCAGCGACGACCGCCTCGCCGACGCGCTCGAAGAGATGCCCGAGGACGAGCAGGTGCACATCCTCGAGCAGCTCGGCGACGAGCGCGCCGCCGACATCCTGGATGCCATGGAGCCCGACGACGCGGCCGACCTCCTCGGTCAGCTCCCCGAGTCGCGCTCCGAGCAGCTGCTCGAGCTCATGGAGCCCGAGGAGGCCGACGACGTCCGCGCCCTGCTGCAGTACGGTCCCGACACCGCCGGCGGTCTCATGACCCCCGAGCCGATCGTGCTCTCGGCGGATGCCACGGTCGCCGAGGCCCTGGCCCTCATCCGCCGTCACGAGCTGCACCCCGCCCTCGCGGCATCCGTGTTCATCACCCTCCCGCCGTACGAGACGCCCACCGGACGTCTGCTGGGGACGGTGCACTTTCAGCGCATGCTGCGCTACCCGCCGCACGAGCGCCTCGGGGCGATCATCGACGACACGCTCGAGCCGGTGCCTTCCGACGCCACGGCGGCCGAGGTCGCGCGCCTGCTCGCGAGCTACAACCTCGTCTCGCTCCCCGTGGTCGATCAGGCGCACCGCCTCGTGGGCTGCGTGAGCGTCGACGACGTGCTCGACTATCTGCTGCCCGATGACTGGCGCACGCATGACAGCGACGATCCGAAACCCCCGACCTCGGTCAGAGCCCTGCAGACGCAGAGCATCCCCACCCAGATCCCGCAGACCCCGAGGAGGCGCTGATGGCACGCAACAACAAGACGCCCGCCCTCGATGCGCCCCGCGGGCGCACCGGCGTCCTCGCCCCGCGCGCGCCGCAGCCCTCGCGCGACCGTTTCGGGCGCTTCACCGAGTGGGTCGCCCGCGCGATGGGGACCCCGACCTTCCTGCTGTCGCTGACGCTGTTCTGCGTGGTGTGGATGGGGTGGAACTCCCTCATGCCCGATGAGCTGCGCTTCGACTCCGCCGACATCGGCTTCACGGCCCTCACGCTCGTGCTGTCGCTGCAGGCGTCGTACGCGGCGCCCCTCATCCTGCTGGCGCAGAACCGTCAGGACGACCGCGACCGCGTGCAGATCGAGCAGGATCGCCAGCGCGCCGAGCGCAACCTCGCCGACACCGAGTACCTCGCGCGCGAGATCGTCGCCCTGCGCATGGCGGTGAAAGACCTGACCGACGAGGTCATCACGAAAGACACGCTCCGCACCGAACTCAAGGCGCTGCTCGAACGCCTCGACGAGCAGCCCGAGGCGGTCGCGCGCCCGGGGTCGACGCGGGCCACCCCGTGACCGCGGAGCTCGCGGCGCAGGTCCGCGACGCGGTCGCCGCCGTCACCGATCCCGAGTTGCGGCGCCCCCTCGGCGAGCTCGACATGCTGCGCGGGATCGACGTGCGCGGCGGTGTCGCCGAGGTGGGCATCGCCCTGACGATCGTGGGCTGCCCCGCCGCCGATCGCATCGAGAGGGACGTGCGGGATGCCGCTGCCTCGGTGTCCGGGATCGACGAGGTCGACGTGCGCGTCGGCGTCATGTCGCCCGACGAGCGCAAGGCGCTGACCGAGAAGCTGCGCGGGGGCCGCGCGAAGCGCGAGATGCCCTTCGGACCCGACTCGCTCACCCGCGTCATCGCCGTCACGAGCGGCAAGGGAGGCGTCGGCAAGTCGACGGTCACCGCGAACCTCGCCGTCGCCCTCGCGGCGCGCGGACTGCGCGTGGGCCTGATCGACGCCGACGTGCACGGCTTCTCGATCCCGGGACTCCTCGGTCTGGTCGACGACGACGGGCTGCCCCCGGCGCCCACCCGCCTCGACGATCTGATACTCCCGCCCGTCGCTTACGGCGTGAAGGTCATCTCGATCGGCATGTTCCTCCGCCGCCCCGGAGAGGATGCCGCTGGCGCGGTCGCGTGGCGCGGTCCGATGCTCCACCGCACTGTGCAGCAGTTCCTCACCGACGTGTTCTTCGGCGACCTCGACGTGCTGCTGCTCGACATGCCGCCGGGAACGGGCGACGTGGCGATCTCGGTCGGACAGCTGCTCCCCCACGCCGATGTCCTCGTCGTGACCACGCCCCAGGCGGCCGCCGCCGAGGTGGCTGTGCGTTCGGGGCTCGTGGCGCGTCAGACCGGTCAACGTCCGATCGGCGTGATCGAGAACATGGCCGCCATGACGCTCCCCGACGGCACCGTCCTCGACCTGTTCGGAGCCGGCGGGGGTGACGAGGTGGCGCGCGCTCTGTCGACCGGCGACGCGGAGGTGCCGCTCCTGGCATCCGTCCCCCTGAGTCCCGCTCTGCGCGCGGGGGGTGACGACGGCCGACCCGTCGTGCTCTCGCAGCCCGACGACCCCGCCGCCCGGGCGATCGACGCCGCCGCCGCGGCGCTGGCGATCCGCCCGAGGGGTCTGGCCGGGAAGCCGCTGCGCCTGAGCGTCTGACGCCTCCGCACCCCCGGCTGCCAAGCCCGTCGGAGCCCGAGACCACACACACAGACACCAGGTGGCTGAGCCCGTCGAAGCCACCGCGCCCCCAAGCACACCGGCCCCTTCGACGAGCTCAGTGACCTACCGCACACACACCACGAGGTGGCTGAGCCTGTCGAAGCCACCGGACCCCCACGCACACCGGCCCCTTCGACGAACTCGAGGACCCGCCTGAGTCGTGAACCCTTCGCGCTCCCCGGCCCCGGCGGCCGCCCGCGGCTCAGGTGGCTTCGTCGTCGAACGGGGGCCGCTCCCCGGGCGTGAACGGCGGAACCGTCGGCTTGGGCTTCGCCGCGAGAGCGGCGGCCCCGGCGGCGCGCATGGTCGCCGTGGGGGTGTCGTCCAGCAGCGCCTCGCGGATGATGCGGCGCGGGTCGTACTGACGGGGGTCGAGCTTCTTCCAATCGACCTCGTCGAACTCGGGCCCCATCTCGTCGCGCATGCGCGTGCGGGCACCCTGCAGCGTCTCTTTCGCGCGCTTCGTGAACTTGGCCAGCGCCTCCGCGTAGCGGGGAAGACGCTCCGGACCGACCAGCAGCGCAGCCACCACCCCGATCAGCAGCAGCTTCTCGATCGTGAGGCCGAAGAACATGGCTCCAGATTACCGGCCGCGCCTGGGGGGCGCGGACCGTCCGGCCGTCTAGCCTGAGTCGAGGAGGTCCACGTGAGCGGTCAGCAGGCGAACGAACGGTTCGTGCAGGAGTCGACGGTCGAGCCCGAGCACATCGCTCGCGCCCGGGCGCACGCGCTCGAGCTCGGTGCCGCGCCGGTCAGCCCCGCCGTGGGCGCCCAGGCCGCCGTCCTGTCGGCCGCTTCGCGCGCGCTGAACATCGTCGAGGTCGGTACCGGCGGCGGCGTCTCGGGACTCTGGCTGCTGCACGGCTCGCCCCGCGCCACGATCACGACGATCGACAGCGAGCCCGAGCACCTGGGTGCCGCGCGGCAGGCGTTCGCCGATGCACGGGTGCCGGCCGCCCGCGCGCGGTTCATCACGGGTCGCGCCTCCGATGTGCTGCCGCGCATGAACGAGGCGTCGTACGACATCGTGTTCATCGACGCCGACCCCGAGGGCGTGATCGAGTACGTCGAGCACGGCCTGCGTCTCGTGCGCGCGGGCGGGACGGTGCTGATCCCCCGCGTGCTCGCGGGAGGAGCGGTGGCCGACCCGGTGCGCCGCGACGCCGTCACGACGGCCTATCGCTCGCTCATCCAGGAGGTCCAGGCCTCCCCCGCGGTGATCGGCGCACTCTCCACCACCGGCGAAGGCCTCCTCCAGCTGACGACGCGCGCGGCCGACGCCTGACGCATCGCCGGCGCGGGCTCGGCTCGCAGCCCTCGCGCGCGGCCTGGTGCGCCGCGGCGGGCGGCTCCGGTGCGCCGCGGCGAGCGGCCGCGGCGGGCGGCTCCGGTGCGCCGCGGCGAGCGGCCGCGGCGGGCGGCTCCGGTGCGCAGCTCCCGCGTGTGGGCGGACCACAGATGCCGCTCGCCGCAGCCCCGGCGCGCAGCTCCTGCGCGGAGGGAAGACGGATGCCGCCCACCGCCACCCTCCGCGACCGCGCCCGTCCCGTCGTTCCCGGATGCCGCGCCCCCGGGAACGACGAAAGCCGGCCCCCGAGGGGACCGGCCTTCGTGCGGGATGATCGTCAGGCGGCGCCGACGACACCACCGAGCACGTCGTGGAGTTCCTTCGCCTCGGCGTCGTTCACCGAGACGACGAGACGCCCGCCGCCCTCGAGCGGCACGCGCACGATGATCAACCGGCCCTCCTTCACGGCCTCCATCGGTCCGTCGCCGGTACGCGGCTTCATGGCTGCCATCGCGGCCCCCTTTTCCTCGTTGGTCTGAGAACTAGTTTAGTGCGTCAGCGCACGACCTCGTCGAACCGCCGACCCCGTGGGTCATCCCGGCGCGAGAGGAGGCGCGCAGAGGCGCTCAGGGGATCTGCCAGAACGTGTTCCCCAGGGCGTACATGTTGTAGATCCACCACCATTGGCCCAGCAGCGCCGCGGCGAGAACACCCACGCGCCACCGGAGCGAGCGCGGCACCGCCAGCGCGCCCCACAGCGGCGACACCGGCACGAGCAGACGGAAGATGCTCGACTGCGGGAAGAACACCAGCAGCAGGTAGACGAGATAGCTCGCCGACCACAGGCGCACCTCGACGCCCAGCTTCTTCACCTGCGGCAGCGTCACGAGCGCGACGGACACCACGCCGATCAGCAGCACGAGCGCGACGACGCCCACGACCGGGCCGAGACCCCACTGCGTGAACCAGAATTCCGCGGCCTGCACCCAGCCCTCGACGGGCACGAACGCCCCGCTGCCGTCGGCGATCCAGTTGCGACGCCAGGCCAGCTCGGTCGCGAGGTAAGCGCCCGACTCCCCCGTCACCGCCGCCGCGATCGCCTGCCAGGCGAAGCCCACCGCCCCCGACAGCAGCCCCAGGGCGACGATGTGCGCGACCTCGCGCGCGGGAAGCGGCTCCGCACGGCGACGCACGAAGCGATGCACGCCGTACAGCGCGAGAAAGAGCGCGAAGGCAAGGATGCCGGGCCGGGTGAATCCCATGACCGGGACGAGCAGGTACAGCCACCCCCACCGCCGACGCTGGACGCACCACAGTGCGACGAAGAGCAGGAAGAGGAAGAGCGCCTCGGCGTAGCCCACCTGGAACAGGGCGGCGAGCGGGCCGCTGGCGAAGAAGACGACAGCCCACATCGCTGCGGAGGCGCCGATGCGCTCGCGCAGGAGCGCGTAGAGCATCACGCTCGCGCCGTACCCGGAGGCGAGCGAGATCGCGACCGCCCCCGCGCCCCACGAACCGAGCACCGTGCCGAGGCCGGCGGACAGGTAGGCGTAGAGCGGCATGAAGGCCCACGCGTTCTCGGCGACGTGCCCGGTCGTAGTGATCGGCAGGTGCTGCGGGTAGCCCGAGACGGCGGCGAACCAGTACCACTGCGCATCCCACCCGAGGGCCAGATCGCCCAGCGACGGAGCGATGCCGTACCGCGATCCAGGGCCCGAGAGGCTCGATGCCAGCAGGAAGAAACCCGTGGTCACCAGGCGCGCCGCGACGTAGATCACGGCGATGCGCGCGGCCACGGGCAGCGCCCGCCACGCGCGCACCGGCGCGGGAACCGTGGCCGCGGTCGTCACGACCCGCTCAGCCAGGCCCGCAGGCCCCGTTCGACCGCGTCGATCTGCGCCACCGGCACACGCTCCTCGTCGTGGTGCGCGAGGTGCGGGTCGCCCGGACCGTAGTTGACGGCGGGGATGCCGAGGGCCGAGAACCGCGCGACGTCGGTCCATCCGTACTTGGGCGTGGGCGTCGCGCCGACGGCCTCCACGAACTCGCGGGCGAGCTCGGCGTCGAGGCCGGGACGCGCCCCCTCGGCGATGTCGACGATCTCGACGTCGAAGCCCGCGAACACGTCGCGCACGACGCGCTCCGCGGCGGCGGCGTCACGGCTCGGCGCGAAACGGTAGTTGACCTCCACTTCGCACGCGTCGGGGATGACGTTGCCGGCGACACCGCCCGTGATGCGTACGGCGTTGAGCCCCTCGCGGTAGTCGAGCCCCTCGACCGCGATGGTCCGCGCGTGGTACTCCGCCAGGCGGGCGAGGATCGGTGCGGCCTTGTGGATGGCGTTCTCGCCGATCCACGAGCGGGCGCTGTGGGCGCGGACGCCCTCGGTGCGCACGAGCGCCCGCAGGGTGCCGTTGCACCCGCCCTCGACCTCTCCGTTGCTCGGCTCGCCGAGGATCGCGAAGTCGCCGGCGAACAGATCGGGGCGGTGGCGCGACAGTCGGCCGAGGCCGTTGAGCGACGAATCCACCTCTTCGTGGTCGTACCACATCCAGGTGATGTCGACCCCGGGAGCCGTCAGCTCGGCGGCGAGCTTCAGCTGGACCGCGACCCCCGCCTTCATGTCGACGGTCCCGCGGCCCCAGAGGAAGGCCTCGCCGTCGATCTCGCGCTCTTCGACCGGGAGGTTGCGGTTGATGGGAACCGTGTCGATGTGCCCCGCGATCACGACACGACGCGCGCGGCCCAGGTCGGTCCGCGCGACGATCGTGTCGCCGTCGCGGATGATCTCGAGGTGACCGTACCCGGCGAGGGCGGCCTCGATGGCGTCGGCGAGGGTCTTCTCGTCGCCCGACTCGCTGGCGATGTCGCAGACCGCGCGGGTGAGGTCGACGGAGGAGGCGGTGAGGTCGAGCGCGGTCATGCCACCGATCCTTTCACACGCGGTCCCGCCGGTAGCCTGGGCCTGTGAGCAACGAACGACGCATCAGCGCTGCCGGCCTCTCGACGCGGACCACCGACGGGACGGTGCTCGACGCCTGGTTCCCGAAGCCGGTTCTCGGCGTCCCCGACGACCTGGATGCCGCGGCCGCGGCACTGGAGTCGTCGACCGGCCCCGACGAGCGCCGCGACGTCGTCGTGGAGACGGTCGCGTTGACCATCGACGCCGACGCCGCTCCCACCTCGACCGTCGACGCCTACCTGCGTCTGCACGCGCTGTCGCACCTGCTCGTGCGCCCCAACGACATCAACCTCGACGGCATCTTCGGGCACCTCCCGAACGTCGCGTGGACGAACGCCGGCCCCATGCACCCCGAGACCGCGGCGCGCATCCTCCCGCAGCTGAAGCGCCACGGCATCCAGCTGCAGGGACTCGACAAGTTCCCGCGCCTCACCGACTACGTCCTCCCCGCGGGAGTGCGCATCGCCGACGCCTCGCGCGTGCGCCTCGGCGCGCACCTCTCCCCCGGCACGACGGTGATGCACGAGGGCTTCGTCAACTTCAACGCCGGGACCCTCGGCGCCTCGATGATCGAGGGGCGCGTGTCGCAGGGCGTGGTGATCGGCGACGGCACCGACATCGGCGGCGGTGCCTCGATCATGGGCACCCTCTCGGGAGGCGGGACGCACCGCGTCTCGATCGGCGCGCGCACCCTGCTCGGCGCCAACGCCGGCATCGGCATCTCGCTCGGCGACGACTGCATCGTCGAGGCCGGGCTCTACGTCACGGCGGGGACCAAGGTGCGCGTGGGCGACGAGACGGTCAAAGCCGGCGACCTGTCGGGCCGCGACGGCATCCTGTTCCGTCGCAACTCGCTCACCGGTGCCGTCGAGGCGTCCGCGCGTGCCGGCGTCGGCGTGACGCTGAACGAGGCGCTGCACGCCTGAGGTCTCACCCGCTCGATCGACGACGCCGTTCCTCCCGACCGCGCTGCACCGCGGCACGCTTCGGGAGGAGCGGCGTTCATCGCTCCGCGTCGTCGCGCCGGGGCGGCCCCTCGCGCCGCTCCGCGAGCCGCCGCCTCGCGATGCGCAGCGCGTGCGCGGACGAGGCGACGAGGTCGGACGCGGAGTCCCCCTCGCGACGCAGCTCGAGGGCTCGAGCGAAGTCGTCGATCGCATCGCCGATCTCCCCCGCCGCCATCAGCACCTTGCCCCGGTGCTGCCGCATCACCGCCTCACGGGCCGTGTTCTCGGCCTCGCGCACGAGCTCGTCGTACTCGTCACGGGCGGCGGCGATGTCGCCGAGCGCGCAGAGGCAGTCCGCGCGCAGAGCGCGGCGCCGAGCGGTGGTCGCCGGTTCCAGCATCCGCAGCGCCCGTTCCGCATCGCCGCTCCACAGGGCCTCCACGACGTCGACGAGCGGATCCGCGCGCAGGCCGTGCCGGAAGGCCGCGGCATCCGTGATCCGCGGCCGCAGGTCGGCGCCGATCACCCAGCCGGGGCCGCCGGGGATCTCGTCGGCGTCCATCTCAGTCGCGGACGCGCACCGACAGGCACGTGACGCACCCCTCGAGCTTCTCGAACTCGCTCACGTCGACGGTGACGACCTCGAGGCCGCGCGATCGGTGCTCCGCGGCGGTGGCGGGGGCGTCCGCCGACATCAGCACTGTCTCGTCGTCGAGGACCACCACGGCCGTGCCGTGCTCCTCGGGGACGCCCGCGAACACCGGGAACAGCGAGGCGTCGTCGATCAACGGCTCGAATCCCACGACCGTCCCGTCGGGAAGAGCCGTCACCCCCGACTTCAGGTGCAGGACCTTCGTGACCGGGATCTCGCGCACCTCCCAGCCGCGCGGGACCAGCAGCCCGCGCAGTTGCTCGATGCCCGCGGCGTTCGTCCGCGACGAAGCTCCCACGTAGACGGTGCGCCCGACCTTCAGCGCGTCGCCCCCGTCGAGGGTGCCCGGCTCGTCGATCTCGGCGATCTCGATCCCGGATGCCGCCACCGCGACCCGCACGCTCTCGGTCTCGCCGCGGCGCGAGACGGCGCCCGCGCGGCACAGCACCGCGAGACGATCGAACATCATCACGGCATCCTCGACGAACACCCCGTCGGGCTGGTCGTCGGCCGGATCGATCTCGATGACCTCCCACCCGCGCGAGGCGAACACCTCGACGTAGGCACGCCACTGGGCGAGCGCGAGGGCCGCGTCGACGGGAACGCGGTCGAGATGGGTGAGCTCGCCCTCGGCGAGTCGCGACGACGGACGGCGGACGAACAGACGCGGCATGCCCCGACCCTAGCGGGTGGGGCGCGAGCGGTGCGGCCCTGGGGCCTCCCTGCCGCACCATTGCCCCCCCCTCGTCCCACTTATGACGGTGCTCGTCCCACTTATGGCTGGTCCAGGCGCCTCCAACCCGCCATAAGTGGGACGAGGTTCCACCCCCGGCCATCAGTGGGACGACGTTCCACCCCCGGCCACAAGGGGGACGAGGTCCCACCCCGCGCGCACAGCAAAGCGCCCCGCCCCTCAAGAGAGGGACGGGGCGCTTCAGGCCGGGTCAGACCCCGGGGTAGTCGCGCTCGGCGGCACCCGTGTACAGCTGCTGCGGGCGGCCGATCTTGGTCTGCGGGTCGGTGATGGCCTCGCGCCACTGGGCGAGCCAGCCGGGCAGGCGACCGATCGCGAACAGCACAGTGAACATGCGCGTGGGGAAGCCCATCGCCTTGTAGATGACGCCGGTGTAGAAGTCGACGTTCGGGTAGAGGCGACGCTCCTTGAAGTAGTCGTCCTCGAGCGCGATCTGCTCGAGCTCCTTGGCGAGGTCGAGCAGCGGGTCGCTGACGCCGAGCGCCTCGAGCACCTCGTCGGCGGCACCCTTGACGAGCTTGGCGCGCGGGTCGTAGTTCTTGTAGACCCGGTGGCCGAAGCCCATGAGCTTGACGCCCTCTTCTTTGTTCTTCACCCGCTCGACGAAGCGCTCGACGCTCTCGCCGGAGTCGCGGATGCGGCCGAGCATCTGCAGCACGGCTTCGTTCGCACCGCCGTGCAGCGGGCCGGAGAGGGCCTGGATGCCGGCGGAGATCGACGCGAACTGGTTCGCCCCGGTCGAGCCGACCAGACGCACCGTCGAGGTCGAAGCGTTCTGCTCGTGGTCGGCGTGCAGCATGAGCAGCAGGTCGAGCGCCTTCGTCATGACCGGGTTGACCTGGTAGATCTCGCTCAGCACGCCGAAGTTCAGCTTGAGGAAGTTGTCGACGAAGCCGAGGGAGTTGTCGGGGTACAGGAACGCCTGGCCGATGCTCTTCTTGTGCGCGTAGGCCGCGATCACGGGGAGCTTTGCGAGCATGCGCACGGTGTTGAGCTCGACGTGCTCGGGGTTGTGCGGGTCGGACTCGGCCTCGTAGTAGGTCGACAGGGCTGCGGTGGCGGCCGACAGCACCGACATCGGGTGCGCGGTCGGCGGCAGCGCCGAGAAGAAGCGCTTCAGGTCTTCGTGCAGCAGGGTGTGACGGCGGATGCGCTCGTCGAACGACGCCAGCTCGGATGCCGAGGGCAGCTCGCCGTAGATGAGCAGCCACGCGACCTCGAGGTAGGTGCTGTTCTTCGCCAGCTGCTCGATCGGGTACCCGCGATAGCGCAGGATGCCCTGGTCGCCGTCGATGAAGGTGATGTCCGATTTCGTCGACGCCGTGTTGACGAAGCCGTAGTCGAGGGTGGTGTGCCCCGTCTGCTTCGTCAGCGACGCGATGTCGATGCTGGGGACGCCGTCGGTGCCTCGCAGGACCGGGAATTCGGCGGTGGAGCCCCCTACCGTCAGAGTGGCCTTGTCCTGCTGCGTGCCCGCGTCGCTCACCGCGCCTCCTTGCGATTTCTGGTCGCCCATGTGGTCGATCGCGGGAGCTGCGGCACCCGCGGTCTTCTCGACCGATGGATGCCACGGGTATGGCCTCCGGGTCGGCACGCGCACGGAAGGTACCCGGACACAGTGCTTTTACAGCCTAGTAGGCACGCCGACGTACAGATGACATCGCCAAAGGATCGCCCCATCGAATGGAGGGATCCTCCTGATCAGCGGGCCGGATGCCGCTTCGCGCTCCGTGACCGCCCGGGCGGGTCGCTCCACTTGCTCCGTCGAGGGGAAGAGCCTCAGGAGATCAGGCGCTCCGCCGCCGCCGCGATCCGCTCGTCGGTCGCGGTCAGCGAGAACCGCACGTGATTCGGGAAGTGCGCCCCGTAGAAGTGCCCGGGGCCGACCAGGATGCCGAGATCGGCGAGCCGCCCCACGCTCTCCCACGCGTCCCGTCCCTCGGTTGCCCACAGGTACAGACCGCCCTCGCTGTGGTCGATCGTGAAGCCGGCGGCCTCGACCGCGGGCTTCAGCACCGCGCGACGACGCGCGTACAGCTCGCGCTGGGCCGCGACGTGGGCGTCATCTCCGAGGGCGACGGTCATCGCGCGCTGCACGGGCGCGGGAGGTATGAGCCCGAGGTGCTTGCGCCCGGTCAGCAGGCGCGCCACGAGAGCGGGGTCGCCCGCGAGGAACGCGGCGCGGTACCCCGCGAGATTCGACTGCTTGCTGAGGGAGTACACCGACACCACACCGCTGAGGTCTTCGCCCACCGCGGCCGGATCGAGCACGCTGGGCACCGGCTGCGCATCCCACGGAGCGTCCCAGCCGAGTTCGGCGTAGCACTCGTCGGAGGCCAGGACGGCACCGATCTCGCGCGCCCGGGTCACGGCATCCTGCAGCTCCTGCGTGGTCAGCACGCGGCCGTCGGGATTGCCGGGAGAGTTGATCCAGACCAGTTTCGTGTGCGCCGGCCACTCGGCGGGGTCGTCGGAGGCGACGGCCTCGGCACCGACGAGGCGAGCTCCGACCTCGTAGGTCGGATACGCGGCTCGGGGGTGCACCACCGCATCGCCGGGCCCGAGGTCGAGCAGCAGCGGCAGGAGGGCGACGAGTTCTTTCGAGCCGACCGTGGGGAGCACGTGCGACGCGTTCAGCCCCGGCACTCCGCGCCGACGGTGGTACCACTCGGCTATCGCCTCGCGCAGGGCGGGCGTTCCCGCGGTCTGCGGGTAGGCGTGGGCGTCGGTCGCGTCGGCGAGGGCCGCGGCGATGACCGCCGGCGTCGGATCGACGGGTGAGCCGATCGAGAGGTCGACGATCCCGTCAGGATGCCGCCGCGCGCGCTCCGCGTACGGGGCGACGGCGTCCCACGGGTAGTCGGCGAGGTCGGCGACGCCCACGGCTCAGTGGCTCTGCGGGGGCAACGACGAGACGACCGGGTGATCCTTCGCGATCACACCGACCTTGGCCGCGCCGCCAGGCGATCCGATGTCGTCGAAGAACTCGACATTGGCCTTGTAGTAGTCGGACCACTCTTCGGGCAGGTCGTCTTCGTAGTAGATGGCCTCGACGGGGCACACCGGCTCGCACGCACCGCAGTCGACGCATTCGTCGGGGTGGATGTAGAGCGACCGCTCGCCTTCGTAGATGCAGTCGACCGGACACTCGTCGATGCAGGCGCGGTCTTTGACATCGACGCACGGGAGAGCGATCACGTAAGTCACGGGTTCAGTCTAATCGCGACCGGACGGCGGGCCCCGCGCCGACCCGCGGGCTTATGATCCGCTCGGACGCGCGGGCGCCGGCAGCTTCGAGAAGTCGGGCCAGAGCGCGACGAGCACCATCAGCGCGGGGCCGACGACCGTCCACACGAGCGGGACCCACTCGGTGCCGGCGGTCGGAGCCGCGACGATCGCCGAGCCGCCCGGTCCGATCTGCGAGAACACGTAGGTCGCGAGGGTGATGCCGAGCCCGCCGGCCAGCGCGTTCACACGGTCACCGGTGAGGGTGCGCAGGGCGATCAACAGGGCCGCACTGCCGACCGTCGCCAGCAGCAGCCCGACGGGGACGGGACCGACGAGGAACGCCTGCGCCACGGTGCCGGCCGCACCGTAGAAGGCTCCGACGAGCAGCGCGACGATCCACCCGATGACGCGCAGGATGCCAGCTTTCACCGGCTCAGCTTAGACGGGTTCGCCTTGGTGACCTGTGAGGGAATTAGCGCCTCCGCCCGCAGGTGAGGATCTCGACCGAAAGGGGTGATCTGCGTCAACGGCCGACGTCCGTTCTCGCTTCGGCTCCCATCGACAGTCCGCACGTACGTGGCGCCTCACCCCATCCACGGAGGAATCGAGCAGCCCCGAACACGGACGGAAACGAGACAGCATCGCTCTGACCTCTCCTCACCCTTGGTCTCACATCTCACGCAGAGGAACTGATCGCCATGACATCGATTGCGCCCACGGACGCATCGTCCGCCCCCTCGCTCTCTCGCCGAACGGTCCTTGCGGGCGCAGCGTGGTCCGTACCGGTGGTCGTGGCGGTCACGACCACTCCGGCCTTCGCTGCCGCCTCGGGACAGACCACGATCGTCACCACGACACCCAACATGCAGGCTCCGGCCGCCGGTACCGTCACCGTCACCGCTGTCCTGACGAATGCATCGGGCGCCCCCGTCGCGGGAGAAGCCGTTTCGTTCACAGGCTCGGACGGAACGAGGTTCTCGCCGACGACCGCGACGACCGACGGCTCCGGTGTCGCCACGTCGACCCTCACGACCAACGGACCCTGGACCCCTCCCGGGACAAGCGTCACTGTCACGGCTCTGAGCAATGGAGTGTCGGGAACGGCATCTCTTACGATGACCGGCGCGAACGTGTACGCGACGGGACAGAATTTCGGCCCGAACAGCACGGGTACGGGCTCGCCGGAATCCAACGTGACCACCGCGACTCAGCTGGAACTGGTTTTTCCCTCCCCCGTTGTCTCGACAGCATCCGGTACCGATTACGCCCTCGCCCTTCTCCAAGACGGGACGGTCTGGAGTGTCGGCGGAAACGGAAATGGTCAGCTGGGCGACGGGACCACGACGGATCGCTCGACATGGGCGAAGATCCCCTCGCTTTCCGGTGTCACCCAGATCGCGGCCAGCGGGTTCTGGGCGATGGCTCTCCTGGGGTCGGGATCCGTGATGGCGTGGGGGTCGAACTCCAGCGGACAGCTCGGCGACGGATCGATCACCGACCGATCGACACCGGTGGCGGTGAACGGGATCTCGTCGCCGAAGCAGATCGGTTGCGGGTTCCGCTCCGGCTACGCCCTCCTGTCCGACGGCACGGTCCGCGCATGGGGGGCCAACAACTACGGCCAACTCGGGAACGGCGGAACGACCGCCAGCACGACCCCGGTGCAGGTGCTGACGTTCGGCGACGCGAAGCAGATCGCGTGCGGCAACCACCACGTCTACGCCCTCTTGGGAGGCGGCACCGTCGCCGCCTGGGGCTTCAACGAAGACGGGGAGCTGGGAGACGGCACCACGACCAATCGTCCGACCCCGATCACGGTCGCGAATGTCGCCGGTGTGACGCAGGTCACCTCGACGAACTACAGCGGCCACGCCCTTCTCAACAATGGAAAGGTCGTTTCGTGGGGCAGCAATAGCTCCGGCCAGATGGGCAACGGCACGGGGAACACCAACGTCCTCGACCGCAGCACGAACGCCGTCGTGGTGAGCGGGATCACCACGGCCACACAGGTGGCGGCCACGAACTCCTCCGTGTTCGCCTTGCTCGGCGACGGATCCATCAAGGCGTGGGGATCCAACACCGGCGGTCAGCTCGGCGACGGCACCACCACCAACCGCACGGTGCCGGTGGATCTGACCGGCGCGTCGGACGTGACCTCGCTGCCGAACACCAGCCTGGGCAACGCGCGATTCCTCGTGGTCGGTCCGCGCACGATCACGCTCGCCTCGCTCCCGAGTCCGCTGCCCACCGGGATCACCACCGGGATCTTCGCCACGATGACCGACTCGAAAACGGGCGCTGCGTTGAGCGGGCAGTCAGTGACGTTCGACACCGACCTGGGGTGGGTGTCTCCGGTGACGGTGGTGACCGACTCGTCGGGACGGGCCACCACCACCCTCGTCGCAGGCGATCCGTATCTCTTTCCGCAGACGACCATCACCGTTCGCGCGGGGAGCGGCGGGGTCGTCACGACGACGTCTGCTCCGCTCGTGGGGGCGAACGCCTTCGCGGTCGGCTCCAACGACACCGGCAACGTCGGAACCGCGGGTGGCGCCGGCACAGACTCGACGAGCCCGACCCTCACATCTCCCACCCAGCTCTCCAAGGTCTTCCCCTCGCCCATTCTCACCGTGGGGTCCGGCAACGGTTTCTCGATCGCCCTCCTCGAGGACGGCACCGTCTGGGGCGTCGGGAACAACGAGTCCGGCCAGCTCGGCGACGGAACAACGACGAGTCGCACCAGGTGGGCTCTCGTCAGCGGCCTGACGAACGTCACGGGGATCGCGGTGGCCGAGAGGCTCGTCTTGGCGGTCACGTCCTCGGGGGCGGTCTACCGATGGGGACAGGATCTGAACGGACAGAACAATTCGATAAACAGCACCCCCCAGCTCGTGGCCGGCATCACAACAGCTATACAGGTTGCTCTTGTCTGCAATGCCAGCCCGACCGGCAGCACGCTCATAGCACTGCTCTCCGATGGGCGCGTTCTCACCTGGGGCGGCGGAGCGTTGGGCGACGGCACGCGCGCGTACCGGACGACGCCGAGCCCGGTCACCGGCATCTCCACCGCGATCGCGATTGCGGGCGGAACGGCGACGGCTTTCGCGCTCCTCTCCGACGGCACGATCCGCTCATGGGGGAGCTCCACGGGCTCGAACCTCGGCAACGGGAGCACGACTTTCGCGTTCTCGCCGGTCACGGTGACGGGGATCTCGACGGCCACTGCGATCGCCGCCGGCGGGTACAGCACCTTCGCGATGCTCACGGACGGCACCATCCGCGCGTGGGGCGACAACGGTCAAGGTCAACTCGGTGACGGGACGACCACGACGCGCGGCACCCCCGCCGCGGTGGCGGGCATCTCCAGCGCGACGGCACTCGGCACCTCCTTCGCAACCGCATACGCCGTCCTCGAGAACGGGAGATCGGTCGGGTGGGGCGCGAACGACCAGGGCCAACTCGGTGACAACACCGGCGTGGCGCAGACGACGCCCGTGGCGTTCCCGCAGAGCGGCGGCAACCTCCCTCCCATTCGCTCCTTCGGGGTGAACAGCACCTCCAAGCGCGGCTTCGCGATCATCAAACCGTCCATCTGACCCCCGGGCACGAAACGACGGCGGCCGGGTGTCGCGCAGATCCTGCGCGACACCCGGCCGCTGTCGTTTCGCGACACGGTCGCGTCAGGCCGCCACTCCTGCCAATCGGAAGAACGGCGTCCTCAGCGCGACGAGGAGCGCCTCGCAACCGACGGCGGCGAGGATGAGCCCGACCGGACAGGCCCCGGAAGAAATGCCCGACGAACTCTGCCCGCCGTGCCGGGGGACACACCGATCGAGAGGGCGACGACCCAACCGACCACGCGCAGGTTGCCAGAGCCCACCACTTCAGTGCACCGGCGGCGGCGATGGCGGGCTGTGGGCGGTCCCGCTCACGCCGCCCAGCCCCACAACCGCAGCAGCGCAGCCGTCACGGCCGCAGCCGCGACGACGACGAGGAACGGCGCCCGCGCCCAGAGCAGCAGCGCGGCGACGCCCACCGCCGGCACCCGCGCGTCGACCACGATCGTGGGACCGGCGGCCAGCGTCTGCACCACCACGAGCGCCGCCAGAAGAGCGACCGTGAGCAGGTCGGCGATCCGCGCGGGGCGCGGGGCCTCGAGCCACTGCGCGGGGAGCAGGTACCCCACCGCCTTCAGGGCGACGCAGATGACGGATGCCAGCAGCACCGCGTTCCACAGGGTCACGGCATCCCCCTCTCTTCGAGCGTGCCCGGCGCGGCGGGCGTGGGCCGACGCGGGTCGAACAGCCCCACGGCGACGGCGACACCGGCCGCGGCGATCACCGGGATGCCGGGCATGAGCACGGGAGTGAGAAGCGCCGCGACGACGGCGGCGCCGGCCGCGACCGCGAGCGGCTGACGGCCGCGCAAGCGGGGCCAGAGCAACGCCAAGAACGCCGCGGCTGCGGCGGCGTCGAGGCCGTAGGCTCGCGGGTCGCCGAGCACGTCACCCAGCAACGCGCCGATGAGCGTCGACAGATTCCACCCGACCCAGATGGCGATGCCGGTGACCCAGAAGCCGGCTCGTCGGGCGCGCGCGGTGTCTTGCGAAAGGCCCACGGCGACCGACTCGTCGATGGTGAACTGCGTCGCCGCGGCCTTCCGCCAGAATCCGCCCGCGATCACCGGCGCCATCCGCATCGCGTAGGCGGCGTTGCGCACGCCGAGCAGTGCCGCCGACGCGATCGCCGCGGGCGCCGCGGCAAGACCGCCCGCCGCGATGACGCCGACGAAAGCGAACTGCGAGCCGCCGGTGAACATCAGCAGACTCAGCACGCAGGCCTGCCAGACGTCGAGACCGGATGCCACCGCCAGCGCGCCGAACGAGATCCCGTAGGCGCTGGTCGCGAGGGCGACGGCGAGGCCCTGTCGGGAGGCGACACCCTCGGGTGTTCGGTAGAACGAACGCATGGACATCATAGTGAACGAGGGAGCGGTGTTCGTCAAGTCGAACGGACGGTGAGCATAATGAACACATGACGGATCTCGGCAATCGGATCGCCGCGGCCCTGCGACGCGAGCGCGAGCGGCGAGATCTCAGCATCTCGGAACTCGCACGGAGAGCCGGGGTGGCCAAGGCGACCGTCTCCCAGCTCGAGAACGGTGGCGGCAACCCGAGCGTCGAAACCCTCTGGGCTCTGGCGACCGCGCTCGAGCTCCCCTTCGCCGTCCTGGTCGACGAGGGCGTGCGCTCCCCCATCCTGGTCCGCGCGGGCGAAGCGGCCACGGCGGTGCCGTCGTCGGCATCCGATTATCTCGCCGTGCTGCTGTCGGCGAGCCCGCCCCACGCACGGCGCGACATCTACCTGCTGAGCGCCGAGCCGGGCTCGCCACGGCTGTCGGACCCTCACCCGCGCGGGACGGTCGAGCACCTCGTGATGGTGACGGGTCGCGGCCGCGTCGGCCCGGCCGACGACCCGTACGAGCTCTCGCCCGGCGACTACCTGTCGTACCCCGGCGACGCGCCGCACGTCTTCGAGGCGCTCACCCCCGGCATGAGCGCGGTGTGCGTGGTCGAGTCGCACTGACGCCGGCGGGCGTTCCGACCGGAACGGACATGACGCAGGAGGAACGCCGGTAGCCGGCCCCGGCCGACGGGCCGGGCGGTGTACCCCGCCGCCGGATTCCTGCGTTGTGTCCGCCGGTCGGTGCACCGCTCCTGCGGAGACATCGCCCGGCACGGGCCTGGATCGGCGTCAGTTGTCGGCGGTTTCGACAGGCCCAGCCACCTCCCGCCCGGAGGACACCGGGGCGACGCCGACGGCATCGACAGGCTGAGCTACCACGCGCGGGGGAAACGCGAGACGGCCCCGCCGAGCAGAGCTCCACGGGGCCGTCCGGTGACGAGAACGCTTACGCGTTGGCATCCTGGCGCTTGGCGCGCGAGGCGGCACGGCCGCGCTCGGTCGCGTCGAGCACGACCTTGCGGATGCGCACCTTCTCGGGCGTGACCTCGACGCATTCGTCGTCGCGCGCGAACTCGAGCGACTCCTCGAGCGTGAGCACGCGCGGGGGCGTCATCGACTCGAAGGAGTCGGAGGTCGACGAACGCATGTTCGTGAGCTTCTTCTCCTTGGTGATGTTGACGTCCATGTCGTCGGCGCGCGAGTTCTCGCCGATGACCATGCCCTCGTAGACCTCTTCGGTGGGCTGCACGAAGAAGCTCATGCGCTCCTGCAGGGCGATCATCGCGAAGGGGGTCACGACGCCCATGCGGTCGGCGACGATCGAGCCGTTCTGACGCGTGGTGATCGAACCGGCCCAGTCGTCGTAGCCGTGCGAGATGGCGTTGGCGATACCGGTGCCGCGCGTGATGGTGAGGAACTCGCTGCGGAAGCCGATGAGACCGCGCGAGGGCACGACGAACTCCATGCGCACCCAGCCGGTGCCGTGGTTCGTCATGTTGTCCATGCGGCCCTTGCGGGCGGCCATGAGCTGCGTGATCGCGCCGAGGTGCTCCTCGGGGGCGTCGATCGTGAGGTGCTCGTAGGGCTCCTTGAGCTTGCCGTCGTCGCCGCGCTTGGTGACCACCTGGGGCTTGCCGACGGTGAGCTCGAAGCCCTCGCGGCGCATGTTCTCGACGAGGATCGCCAGGGCGAGCTCGCCACGGCCCTGGACTTCCCAGGCATCCGGACGCCCGATGTCGACGACCTTGAGCGAGACGTTGCCGATGAGCTCGCGGTCGAGGCGGTCCTTGACCATGCGGGCGGTGAGCTTGTGCCCCTTGACCTTGCCCATCAGCGGTGAGGTGTTGGTGCCGATCGTCATCGAGATCGCCGGGTCGTCGACCGTGATCGCCTTGAGCGGGCGCACGTCTTCGGGGTCGGCGATGGTCTCGCCGATCGTGATGTCGGGGAAACCGGCGATCGCGACGATGTCGCCGGGGCCGGCGTCTTCGGCGGGGAAGCGCTCGAGGGCGCGCGTCTTGAGCAGCTCGGTGACACGGGCGTTGCTGGTGGTGCCGTCGGCGCGCACCCACGCGACCGTCTGACCCTTCTTGAGCGTGCCGTTGAACACGCGCAGCAGCGCGAGACGACCGAGGAACGGCGAGGAGTCCAGGTTGGTGACCCACGCCTGCAGCGGCGCCTCGTCGTCGTACGAGGGAGCGGGCACGTGCTCGAGGATCGCGCCGAAGAGGGGCTCGAGGTCGTCGTTGTCGGGGAGGGCGCCGTTGTCGGGACGGGTGAGCGAGGCCGCGCCGGCACGACCCGAGGCGTAGACCACCGGAACGTCGAGGAGAGCGTCGACGTCGAGGTCGGGCACGTCGTCGACGAGGTCGGACGCGAGACCGAGCAGCAGGTCGTGCGCCTCTTCTTCGACCTCGGCGATGCGCGCGTCGGGGCGGTCGGTCTTGTTGACCAGGAGGATGACGGGGAGCTTCGCCTCGAGCGCCTTGCGCAGCACGAAGCGGGTCTGGGGCAGCGGACCCTCGGACGCGTCGACGAGCAGCACGACGCCGTCGACCATCGACAGACCGCGCTCGACCTCGCCACCGAAGTCGGCGTGGCCGGGGGTGTCGATGACGTTGATCGTCACCGGAACGTCGGTGTGGACGCCGTTGTACTCGATCGCCGTGTTCTTGGCGAGGATCGTGATTCCCTTCTCGCGCTCGAGGTCGTTCGAGTCCATCGCGCGCTCTTCGACGTGCGCGTGGTCGCCGAACGAGCCGGTCTGGCGGAGCATGGCGTCGACGAGGGTCGTCTTTCCGTGGTCGACGTGCGCGACGATCGCGACGTTGCGGAGGTCAGGACGAAGGGCGTGCGCCATGGAGGGTCTCCAGGAAATTTAGGGGTGGCGCCCGGAATCGGGCCGTCCCAGTCTACCGGGCGCCCACGACACTCCCGGCAGCGCACGTTCAGGAAGCGTGACGGCACGCGAAAAGGGGCGGGATCCCGTAGGACCCCGCCCCCTCGCTCGATGCCGGACTCAGCTGTTCTGGAAGCCGACGATCGTCCAGTCGACGGTCTCGAACTGGGTCGCACCCCAGTTCACCAGGCCCTGCTTGACCGCGTAGACGTTGGGCAGCGGCGCGATCGGAATGATCGGCACGTACGACCACAGCACCTTGTCGATCTCCTCGGCCGTCTGCAGGCGCGAGTCGGGGTCGAGGTCGGTGTTGGCCTTCTGCCACAGGTCCGCCAGCTGCGGGTCGGTGATGCCGGTGTAGTTCTGCGCCGAGTCGACGGGCGAGAACAGCGACTCGCTCGACGAGATCGGGTACGCGGTGCCGCGCCACGAGAACGTCACCATCTGGAAGTCACCCGGGATGATGTAGTCGCTGAAGTAGCCGCCGACGGGGACGGTGTTCAGGTCGACCGGGATGCCGAACTCGCTGAGGTCGGCCTGGATCTGCTCGGCGCGCTGGATGTTGGTCGCGGTGTCGGCGGGGACCGTCACCGAGAACTTCAGCGGGGTGCCGTCCTTGACCCAGGAGTCGCCGTCCTTGGTGTAGCCGGCGTCTTCGAGGTACTTCGCGCCGGCGTCGGTGTCGTACGGCAGCGACTCGTCGGTGTAGCCGTCCTGGCCGGGCATGAAGACGTAGCTGCCCTGCGTGATGGCGGGGACGCCGACCGGGGAGTTCGCCGTGTTGGCGATCTGCTCGCGGTTGACGATGGATGCCACGGCCTTGCGCACGTTGACGTCGGCGAGCGGGCCGTCGGAGGCGCGCATCGTGATGTGCGTCCAGGTCAGACCGTTCGACGCCTGGATCTGCGCGCCCTGCACGTTCTGAGCGGTCTGGTAGAGGTCGGCGTTGGCGCTGATGTTGAGCGCGTCGATCTCACCGTTGCTGAACGAGGTGCCCTGCTGGTCCTGGCTCACCGCGCGGTAGACGATCGTCTCGAGCTTGGGCGCCTGGCCCCACCACTTGGGATTGCGCTCGAGGGTCGCGATGCCGGCGGTCGAGTCGAAGCTCCCGAGCAGGAACGGGCCCGACGACGGCAGCGCCTTGGTCAGGTAGCCGGTGTTGAAGGTGGTCGGGTCGTTCGCCACGGATGCCGGGAGGATCTGGCCGAGCAGACCCTGCCAGTCGGCGTAGATCGACGAGAACGTGATGATGACGTCGTACTCGTTCTCGCCCTGCTCGACCGAGGAGATCTGGTCCCACCCGGTCGTCGAGATGACGACGTAGTCGGGGTTGGAGCCGTTGTTCGCCTTCCACGTCGCCTGGTAGTCGGCGACCGTGATGGGCGTACCGTCCTCCCAGACGGCCTTCGGGTTGAGCTTGATCTCGACCGTCTGGGGGTCTTCGTTGGTCAGCTCGACCGACTCGGCGTAGTCGGAGTTCACGACCGGCTTGCCGGACTCGTCGATCTTGATGGGGCCGCCCTGCATCGCCGAGACGATGTCGTTGGTGTTGGCCTCGTTGCCGTCGATGTGGAAGTTGTTCCAGTTGACCGGCATGGAGTCCACGGCGAGCGTCAGCGTGCCGCCGTCCTGCACGTCGGCCGCGTCGGCACGCACCCACGCGGTGGAGGGCAGGGAGTTCTGGTCGTCGGGATTCGCCGACGGCGCCGCGGTGTTGCCCGGCGCGCACCCGGCGATCGCCAGGGCGGCGGCGCTCAGCAGCGCGAGCGCGCCGAGCCCCTTCGCTTTGCGGATCTGCATGTGATCAATCCTCTCGTTGGTGATCAGGGAGGGCCTTCGACGACGTGGTGCCGTCGACCGAAGACGTTCGGGGGGAACCGGCCGACGCCGTCTCGAGGACGAGGTCGGACCGTTCGGCGTAGTGGCACGCCACCTCGGAGTGCGCCGAGGGGCGCAGACCGGGGTCGTCGGAGTCGCACCGGCGCCGGTCGGCGTCGGGCAGCAGGCGGTAGAGCGGGCACCGCGTGCGGAAACGGCATCCGGAGATCTCCTGCGTGGGGCTCGGCAGGTCGCCGTCCAGCAGGATACGGGTGCGCGAGCGCTCGATGCGCGGGTCCGGGATGGGCGCCGCCGAGATCAGGGCCTTGGTGTACGGATGCCGCGGATCGTCGAACACCTGGTCGACCGGCCCCTGCTCCACGATGCGTCCGAGGTACATGACCGAGACGTCGTCGGCGATCTGGCGCACCACCGCGAGGTCGTGCGCGACGAAGAGGAACGACAGGCCGAGGCGCTCCTTGAGGTCTTCGAGCAGGTTGATCACGCCCGCCTGGATCGACACGTCGAGCGCCGAGACGGGCTCGTCGAGGACGACCACAGCGGGATCGGTCGCGAGCGCACGGGCGATGCCGATGCGCTGGCGCTGACCACCCGAGAACTCGTGCGGGTAGCGGTCCGACATGTTCGGATCGAGACCGACGAGCTCGAGCAGCTCGGTCACCTTGCGATCACGTTCGGCGCGCGGCACACCCTGCACGAGGAGGGGTTCGGTGATGACCTCGCCGACCGGCAGGCGCGGGTCGATCGCGCCCATCGGGTCCTGGAAGACGATCTGGATGCCCTTGCGCAGCTGCGCCTTGTCCTTGCGGCTCACCGTCGCGACATCCGTGCCGTTGATCCGGATGCTGCCGCTCTGCGGGGCGACCATCTCCATGATCTCGAGGATCGTGGTGGTCTTGCCGCATCCGGACTCCCCCACCAGACCCATCGTGCGACCGGGCTGGATCGAGAACGAGATGCCGTCGACGGCGCGCACCGTGCCGATGCGACGCGGGAAGACCGACCCCTTCATCAGCGGGAAGTGCTTCGTGAGGTCCGTCACCTCCACGGCGGGAGTGACGTCGGGCCGCAGCGGCGGGATCTCCCCCAGCGCCTCGGGGCGCGGGAAGATGTCGGGTCGCGAGAGCGAGCCCGAGGCGATCTCGTCGGCGCGGATGCAGGCGGAGACGTGCTCGGGGTCGACGCCGTGCACGACGAGCTCGGGCTCGACCTCGCGGCACGCGTCGATCGCGATCGGGCACCGCGCGGCGAACGGGCAGCCCGTCGGCAGGTTCGCCAGGGACGGCGGCCGCCCCTCGAGCGGGACCAGTCGCTGCGAGCCCGCCGTCTGCATGTTGGGCACGGAGCGCAGAAGTCCGACCGTGTAGGGCATGTGCGGGTCGTGGAAGATCTCGTCGACGGAGCCGCGTTCGACGAGCGTGCCGGCGTACATGACGGCCACGCGGTCGGCGTGACCGGCGACGACGCCGAGGTCGTGCGTGATGAGCACCACGGCGGCGCCCGTGACCTCGCGCGCCTTCTGCAGCACCTCGAGGATCTGCGCCTGGATCGTGACGTCGAGCGCGGTGGTCGGCTCATCGGCGATGATCACGCGCGGGTCGTTCGCGATCGCCATCGCGATCATCGCGCGCTGACGCATTCCGCCCGAGAACTCGTGCGGATACGCGCGGGCCCGGCGCTCGGCATCCGGGATGCCGACGAGCTTGAGCAGCTCGACCGATCGGGCGTGCGCGGCCTGGGCCGACAGCGCGCGATCGTGCAGCCGCAGGCCCTCGGAGATCTGGTCTCCGACGGTGTACACCGGGGTGAGCGCCGACAGCGGGTCCTGGAAGACCATCGCGAGTTCGGCACCGCGGATCTTCGACAGCTGGGCGTCGTTCATCGACAGCAGCGAACGTCCGTCGTAGAGGATGTCGCCCTCCACCTTCGCGTTCGAGGGCAGCAGCCCCATGACCGCGAGCGAGGAGACGCTCTTCCCGGAGCCGGACTCTCCGACGATGCCGAGGAACTCGCCCTCGTGCACGTCGTACGAGATCCCGCGCACCGCGCGGACGGCGTTCCCCTCGCGCTGGGGGAAGGTGACGCTGAGGTCGCGCACCGACAGCAGGGGCGAACGTCCCGTCGCGGACGACGGGGAGACGGTACGGGGGTCAGTCACGGTTCGCTCCCGAGGTGGGGTCGATGGCGTCGCGCAGGGCGTCGCCGATGAGGCTGATGGCCAGGAGCAGCACGATCAGCACGCCGGCGGGGTAGACGAACAGCCACGGGCGGGTCACGGCGGCCGAAGTGCCCGCCGAGAGCAGGGTTCCCAGAGACACGTCGGGCGCCTGGACGCCGAAGCCGAAGTAGCTCAGCGAGGTCTCGGCCATGATCGCCGCGACGATTCCGAGGGTCGCGTCGATGATGAGCAGCGAAGCGATGTTGGGGATGATGTGGCGCGCCAGGATCTTGCGCGTCGGCATCCCCATGTACCGCGCGGCACGGACGAAGTCGCGGTTGCGCAGCGAACGGGTCTGGTTGCGGACGACCTGCGCGAGGATCATCCAGCTGAACACCGCCAGGAAGAACGTCAACGCGAGCCACGACAGGCCGCGCGTCAGCGGGCTGAGCAGGACGAGCACGAAGAACGACGGCACGACCAGCAGCAGGTGGATGACCCACCCGATCACGGCGTCGATCTTGCCGCCGAGGTACCCGGCGACCGAGCCGACGGTCGCCGCGATCAGCGTCGCGCCGATGCCGGCGAGGGCGCCGATGATGAGCGACTTCTGCAGGCCCACCAGCGTCTGGGCGTAGATGTCCTGGCCGATGCCGTTGGTGCCGAACCAGTGCAGCTGCGTGGGCCCGAGGCCCACGTTGAGGAAGTCGCGCTGGGTGGCGTCCCACGGCGAGAGCAGGGGGCCGATGAAGGCCCAGAGCACGATGAAGACGAGCACGCTCGCGCCGACCCAGAACCGGGGCATCTTGCGCAGACGAGCGCGCACCAGGGCTCCGCGGGAAAGCGGCTTGCGGTCGCGGGTGACCGGGCTGGTGGCGACGAGGGTGCCGTCGAGGGCATCTTCCTGCATGGTCATGTCAGCTCCTCACTCTCGGGTCGAGGGCTGCGTAGAGCACTTCGGACAGGGTCGAAGAAAGCAGGACGAGAACCGCGACGAAGAGCGTCGATCCCGCCACCGCATTGATGTCCTGCTGGGTCACGGCGTTGAGCTGGAATTGCCCCATGCCGCGCCACGAGAAGACGATCTCGAGCATCGCGGAACCGGCGATCAGCGTGCCGAAGCTGTAGGCGAAGAACGTCGACATCGGGATGAGGGCGATGCGAACGCCGTGGCGGAAGAGCGCCTGCGTGCGCGGAAGGCCCTTCGAGCGGGCCGTGCGGATGTAATCGGCGCCGAGCACGTCGAGCATCATGCTGCGCTGGTAGCGCGAGAACGACGCCGCGCTGATCAGCACGAGAGCGATCGTGGGCAGCAGCAGGTGCACCGCACGGTCGGCGACCATCGGCCAGAAGCCCTCGACCCCGGCGGTGTACTCGCCGGTGAAACGGATGACCTGCGTGCCCAGCGCGTTGTTGAAGCCGGTCGCGGCGATCATCAGCAGCACGCCGATGACGAACGTCGGGGTCGCGAACACGAGGTACGACGCGTACGTCGTCACCTGGTCGCTCGCGCGGTACTGCCGCACCGCACCCCATACACCGATGAGCACGCCGACCACGGCGCCCAGGATCGACCCGATCAGCAGCAGGCGCAGGCTCGTGCCGGCCCGCGTGGCGATCTCGGTCATGACGTCCTGGCCGCCGATCGTGGTGCCGAGGGAGAACTTCGTGAACAGGTTCACGAGCCAGTTCCACAGGCGCACGAGGATCGGCACGTCGGGGTTGGCGCCCAGCGCGTTCAGGCTCGCGATGATCGAGTCCTCCGGCGGACGCGGGTTCATGCCGTAGAAGCGGTCCTGGGGCCGCAGCAACGCGGAGCCGAGCACGTAGGCGAGACAGGTCGCCAGCAGGCTCAGAACGGCGTAGTTCAGGAACCGTCGCAGAACGTACAGCGTCATGACGCGCGCAGGCCCGTTCGCCCGGATTCCGTCCAGAACGTCTCGGTGGTCTGCATGGTGCTGGTCCTCTCGCCTTCGAGATCCCCGCCGATTGTTTCGCCTGGCTAAGGATCTTCGAAGACCCTACGTCGGCTTTTCGCGGAACGTGTGCCGGGGGAACACACTTTTCACGACCGTAACAAAGCTCTTACATGGCGCTTTGTCACGAGCGATGGGAGCTGGCGCAGCACTGCGCTCAGCGGACACCGCCGGAAATGAACAAAGCGATAATAACCCAGAGGATGAGAACCGCCAGGGAAATCAGCGAAGGAATGTCCCAGAAACGACGAACGGTGCCGTCCGCGGGCGCACCCGCCCGCGCGGACTCCCACGCGTCCTGGATGACCTGGAGATCGCGGATCGCGGGGGGCTCGCGGCGCCCCCGCTCGTCGTCGCGTCGCAGCGCGGGTCGGCCCGGTCGGCCGGCCACCGGGCCTCCGAAGGCCTTCACGACGCGCGGCTCGTCGGTGCGCACCTCGAGCTGCCACCGCATGTCGACGTCGCTCACGCGCGCCCAGGCGATCTCCGTGATGCGCAGGGGGTTGTGGATGCGGATGCCGCGGGCGTCGATGCGCACGTGCGGCGCGAACAGCAGGGCGTAGACGCCCCACAGCGCCAACAGCACCCAGGGGGCGAGCAGGAGCATCTCGCCGAGGCCGGCGCGGAGCGCGGCATCCCCCAGGAGGACCACCGCGAGCACGGCGCCGAGCACGAGCCCGACGACCGAGGAGGGGGCGCGGAACACCCGTGGGTGCTCCGCGCCCCGATAGCGCTCGTCGCGCGTCACGCGCCGCCCAGCTGCAGCGAGGCGCCGGGGATCGCGTCGAGCAGGCGACGGGTGTACTCCTGCGACGGCTGCGCGAAGATCTCGTCGACCGTGCCCTGCTCGACGAGCTTGCCGCGCTCCATGACGCACACCAGGTCGGCGGCGACACGGACGACGGCGAGGTCGTGCGTGATGAACAGGTAGGTCAGACCGAGTTCGGACTGCAGCTCGGCGAGCAGCTGCAGGATCTGCGCCTGCACGAGCACGTCGAGGGCCGAGACGGCCTCGTCGAGCACGAGGATGTCGGGCTTGAGCGCGAGAGCGCGCGCGATCGCGACACGCTGGCGCTGACCGCCGGACAGCTCGTTCGGGTAGCGCGAGGCCAGCTCCTGCGGCAGGGCGACCTGCTCGAGCAGCTCCTCCACGCGGGCACGACGCGAGGCGTTGTCGCCCACCTTGTGGATGTTGAGCGGCTCGGCGATGAGGTTGCCGATGCTGCGCAGCGGGTCGAGCGAGCCGTACGGGTCCTGGAAGACGGGCTGCATGCGGCGACGCAGGGCGAAGGTGTCCTTCGCGCTGAGCTTGCCGGTGTTGACCCCGTCGACCTCGATCGAGCCCGACGTGGGCTCCTCGAGCTTGAGGACCATCTTCGCGATCGTCGACTTGCCCGAACCGGACTCTCCCACGAGCGCGAGCGTCTTGCCGCGCGGGATCTCGAACGAGACCCCGTCGACGGCGCGGAACTGCTCGCTGCGGAATCCGCCCTGGCGGATCTTGTACTCCTTGACGAGGTCGGTGACCTTCACGGTCGCCGGCGCGTCGATGTCGGCCTCGCGGATGATGCCGCGATCCTCCACCTTCGCCTGGATGCGCTGCGACGCGATGCTCGGCGCCGCGGCGACCAGCCGCTGGGTGTACGGGTGCTGCGGGTTCTCGAGGATCTCGCGGCTCGGGCCCGACTCGACGATCTCGCCCTGGTTCATCACGACGATGGTGTCGGCGCGCTCTGCGGCCAGACCCAGGTCGTGCGTGATGAGGAGCACCGAGGTGCCCCGCTCCCGGGTGAGGGATGCCATGTGGTCGAGGATGACGCGCTGCACCGTGACGTCGAGGGCCGAGGTCGGCTCGTCGGCGATCAGGAGCTTCGGGTCGGCCGCGAGGCCGATGCCGATGAGCGCGCGCTGGCGCATACCGCCCGAGAACTGGTGCGGGTACTGGTGCAGGCGACGCTCGGCGTCGGCCAGACCGGCCTGCTTGAGCACCTCGATCGCGCGCTTCTCGACCTCCTTGCGACCGGTGGCGATGCCGTTCGCACGGATCGCCTCCTTGACCTGGAAGCCGATGCTCCACACCGGGTTGAGGTTGGACATCGGGTCCTGGGGGACGTATCCGATGTCCTTGCCGCGGACCGACTCGAACTGCGATGAACTGAGACCCGTCAGTTCGCGCCCGTCGAGGGTGATACTGCCGGCCGTGACGTGACCGGTGCCGGGGAGCAGGCCGATCACCGCGGAGGCGGTGGTCGACTTGCCCGAGCCGGACTCGCCCACGATGGCCACGGTCTGGCCGGGGTAGACGTCGAGGCTCACGCCGTGGAGCACCTCGCGGGAGCCCCCCTCGCCCTCGAAGGCGACCTTGAGGTCGCGGACGGACAGCAGAGGCGTCATGGTGGCGTCGCTCATCGGCGGGCCCTCGCTCTCGGGTCGATGGCGTCTCGAATGAGCTCGCCCAGCAGGATGAACGCCAGCACGGTCACGGTCAGCGCGACCGACGGCCAGATGAGCGCGGCCGGCGCGACACGCAGCGACTGCTGCGCCTGGCTGATGTCGTTACCCCACGACATGGTGTCGCCGCCGAGACCGACGCCGAGGAACGACAGGGTCGCCTCGGCCACGATCGCCGCCGCGAGGCTGATGGTCGTGACCACCAGGAGCGGCGCGATGGCGTTTGGGATGACGTGGGTGAGCAGCGTCTTGAAGCGCGACTGGCCGAGCGCCTGCGACGCGGAGACGTAGTCGGCCTGGCGCACGCGCAGCACCTCGGCGCGCACCACGCGCGCCGTGGACGCCCACGCGAACCCGCCGATCGCGAACGCGAGGGTGAGCACGTTGCGGTACTGGGAGAACACGCTCATGACGACGATCGCCGCGAGGATGTAGGGGATCGAGAAGAAGATGTCGCCGACGCGCGAGATCACCGCGTCGAGCCATCCGCCGTAGAAGCCCGACAGCGCGCCCATGATGAGGCCGATGATCGTGCCGATCGCCGTGGCGAGCAGACCCACCGACAGCGAGGTGCGCGCACCCCACACGATGCGGGAGAACGTGTCGCAGCCCTGGAACGTGAAGCCCAGGATGTGACCCGGCTGCGGACCGCCGTTGCTGTTGGACAGCTGGCAGTCGTTGTTCGGCGGCACCTGCGTGAACAGGGTCGGGAACGCGGCCATGAGGATCACGATGGCCATGACGGCCAGGGCGATCCAGAACGTCGGGCGACGACGCAGGTCGCGCCACGCGTCGAGCCACAGGTTGCTCTTGCGGGCGGCGACGCGCACGGCGTCGACCGAGATGGTCTCGGTCTTGATGGGGGCGACGTAGTGCGGCGCCGGGAAGTGACTACTTGACATAGCGGATCCTCGGGTCCAGAAGGCCGTACAGGAGGTCGACGACGAGGTTGACCAGCACGTAGATGATGACGAAGACGGTCACGAACGAGACGACCGTGGGGCCCTCGCCGCGGATGGTCGCCTGGTAGAGCGTGTTGCCGACGCCGGGGATGTTGAAGATGCCCTCGGTCACGGTCGCGCCCACCAGGAGCACGCCGAAGTTGGTCGCCGAGTTCGTGATCACGGGGATGAGCGAGTTGCGCAGCACGTGCACGGGGATCACGCGACGGCGCGAGAGGCCCTTGGAGTAGGCGGTGCGCACCCAGTCCTGGTTGAGCGTGTCGATGACCGACCCGCGCATCAGGCGCATGCTCGTCGCGAAGAGGCTGAAGCCCAGCACGATGGCCGGGAGCAGCAGATCGCCCCAGTTGTTCTGGGCTCCCACCGTCGGGCGGAACCACCCGAGTTGGATCGCGAGGAAGTACTGCGCGAGGAAGCACGCGACGAAGATCGGCAGGGCAACGAATAGCAGCGCGACGATCAGCGCGACGTTGTCGAACAGCTTGCCCTTGCGGATGGCCGAGATGGTGCCGACGATGATCGCGAGCACGAACTCGATTGCGAGGGCCATCACGGCCAGTCGCGCCGTGACGGGGAGGGTGCGTGCGAGGACCTCGTTCACCGACTGGCCGGAGAAGGTCGTCCCGAGGTCGCCCTGGAAGATCCCGCCCAGGTACAGGAAGTACTGGATGATGAAGGGCTGGTCGAGGTGGTACTGCGCCCGCAGGGCTTCGACGACCTGCGGAGCGGGGGTCTTGTCACCGAAGAGCCCGAGGATCGGGTCTCCCGGCATGGCGAAGACCATGAAGTAGATCAGCAGCGTGGCCCCGAAGAACACGGGGAGCACCTGCAGCAGACGTCTGAGGATGTAGCCGAGCATCCGCTCTCTTTTCGAACGTGGGAAACGCCTCATCGGACGTTCATGTGGGGGGCGGGGCGCAGAAGGGCCCGTGCCGTTTTATCACACGTCGTGATGAGGCCTGGCTGGCAGACCACGAGGCGGTGACGAATCCGTCACCGCCTCGCGGCCCGAGGTCGGAAGGGTTACTTCGTGATCTCGTAGTACAGCGGAACCGAGTTCCACCCGAACTTGACGTTGTTCACGCCCTCGGCGAATCCACCGGTGACGTTGGAGTACCAGAGCGGGATGGCGGGCAGGTCCTGGAGCAGGATCTCCTGCGCCTTCTGGAAGTCGGCGTTCTGGGCGTCGACCTCGGTCTCGGCGATACCGGCGGAGAGCAGGCTGTCGAACTCGGGGTTCGAGTAGTCACCGTCGTTCGACGAGGCGTCGGTCGCGTAGAGCGGTCCGAGGAAGTTGTACAGACCGGGGTAGTCGGCCTGCCAACCGGTGCGGAAGGCGGTCTGGATGCTGCGGTCGGTGATGGCCGTACGCGCTTCCTTGAACGTCGGGTACGGCGCGCCGGACGCGTCGATGCCGAGGGTGTTCTTGATCGAGTTGGTCACCGCGTCGACCCACACCTGGTGTCCGCCGTCGGCGTTGTACGCGATCTGGAACGTGCCGCTCCACGGCGAGATGGCGTCGGCCTGGGCCCACAGCTCCTTCGCCTTGGTCTCGTCGTACTTCAGCACGTCGGCGCCGGTGAGCGAGTCCGACCAGCCGTCGATGACGGGCGAAGTGAAGTCGCTGGCCGGGGTGCGGGTGCCCTGGAAGATCGTCTTGGTGATCTCGTCGCGGTTGATGGCCATCGACAGCGCCTGACGACGCAGCTTGCCCTCTTCGCCGCTGAAGTGCGCGAGGCGCTCCGGGATGGTGAACGACTGGAACACCGCGGCCGGCTGGTTGACCGCGCGGTCGCCCAGGTCGGACTCGAAGGTGGCCTGCGAGGCCGAGGGGATGGCGTCGATCACGTCGACGTTGCCGCCGAGGAGGTCGGCGTACGCGGCATCCTGCGTCGCGTAGAAGACGACCGTCAGACCGCCGTTGGCGACCGTGCGACCACCCTGGTAGTCGTCGTTCTTGACGAGGTCGATCTGCACGTTGTGCTGCCATGCGCCGTCGCTGGCGAGCTTGTACGGACCGTTGCCGACCGGGTTCTCACCGAAGGCGGCCATGTCGTCGAACGCGCTGTCGGGCAGCGGGAAGAACGCCGAGTAGCCCAGGCGCAGCGCGAAGTCGGCGGCGGGCTTGGACAGGGCGATCGTGAAGGTGTAGTCGTCGACCTTCTGCAGACCGGTCAGCTCCGAGTCGGCCTCGTAGCTGAAACCGACGATGTCCTCGAAGAAGTAGCTGTTGAGCTGGTTGTTCGACAGCTGCGCGCCGTAGTTCCAGGCCTTGATGAAGTTGTCGGCCTTGACCTCGGTGCCGTCCGTGAACTTCTGGCCCTTCTTCAGGGTGACCGTGAGGTTCTGCGCGTCGTTGGTGACGATGGACTCCGCCATGTCGTTCACCGGGGCGCCGTCGGCGTCGTAGTAGACCAGACCCGCGAAGATCGAGTCGAGGATCTTTCCGCCGCCGACCTCGTTGGTGTTGGTCGGGATCAGCGGGTTCTGCGGCTCCGAACCGTTGGTCCGGATGATGGCCGAGGCGTCGCCGCCCGAGGCCGAGCCGCTGCCGCCGTTGTCTCCGCCCGAGCAGCCGGCGAGCATGAGCCCGACAGCTCCCAGCAGGGCGAGACTGGAGAGGGCAATCTTGTTGCGCTTCACAGTTCCTCCAGGGAAGGGATGATCATCGCCCGCGCAGGGTTTTCACGCAGCACAAGGCGCGGGGAAATCCGTTCGGGCAGGATGAGAACACATTAGGCACGTTTACCCAGGTGCCCCAAACTTCTTGGATAAACGTTACAGAGGATTTACTCGAGAGGCTCTAGATGTGGCAATCTGACAAGTCGTCGCGCCAGACGCCGCCCGCCGGCTGGACGTATCCTCCGACTTTGGCCCCGACCGAGCGATACGCCCGCACCCGTCTCGCTTGGGAGATCGTCCTCGTCCTGCTCGTGAGCGTGGGCCAGTCGGCGATCTACTCGGTGGTCTCCTTCGTGCGCGCGGCGACGCGGGCGCCCATCTCGCAGCAGCAGACGCAGCTGAACCCCTCACGCAGCGCGGAACCGCTGTGGGATGCGGTCTACCAGTTCCTCGACATCTTCTTCTCCCTCGCCCTGGTCGCCCTGGCGCTGTACCTGCTGTGGGAGCCGGCGAACAACGCGCTGCGGCGCATCGGTCTCGATTTCCACCGCTTCGGCTCCGACCTTGGCCGCGGGGTGCTGCTCGTCCTTCTCATCGGCGCTCCCGGCATCGGCGTCTACGCGATCGGCCGCGCGATCGGTCAGAGCATCACGGTGGTGCCCGCGCCGCTGGACTCGTCGTGGTGGGTCATCGCCCTGCTCGTGCTGGCGGCGCTTCGGGCGGGCCTCACCGAGGAGGTCATCTTCCTCGGCTACCTCTTCGACCGCCTGCGCCGTCTCGGGTGGTCGTGGACGGGGATCATCGTCTCGACCGCCCTGCTGCGCGGGAGCTACCACCTCTACCAGGGCTGGCCCTCCGCCCTCGGCAACGTCGTGATGGGGCTCGTGTTCGGGTGGTGCTACAAGCGCTGGGGCCGGGTCATGCCGCTGGTGGTGGCGCACACGATCATCGACATCGTCGCTTTCGTCGGCTATCCCCTCGCCGCGGCGTGGTGGCCGGGCATCTTCGCGCCGCCGACGCCCTCGCCGTCGCCGTCCAGCTGACGCGGCGCCGCGGGGCGACGCACCGCCGATCGACGCGGAGCCGGGGTCCCGGCATCCGGGAATCGGGCTCAGCTCTGCGGCGGCGTCCAGGTCCAGAACGCGGGCGGGATGCCGTCGGGCTCCGACGTGTACGCCACTCCCCCGACGCCCTTCGCGGTGACGACCGCCCCGGTGCGCTCGAGGAGCGGCACGCCTGCGTACGCCGCGAACAGGGACCGGTCGATCTCCTTCGCCTCGGACAGCACGTCGACCGGGTCGGTGTGCACGGTGAGGTCGTCGAACAGCTCGTTGGTGTTCGCGCCCTCGATGCCCTCCGCGATGCGGTCGCGCGCCGAGCGGTAGAGGCTCTCGTCCTCGCCGACCCAGGCGAGGGTGGCATCCGCCTCCTCGGGCGTGGTCGCCAGTCGGACCGCGATGCCCGCGCGGGCCCCCATCGACACGAGCCGGGGGAAGACCTGGGCCGAGACGTCGTCGGTGGTGTCGTAGGCCACGCGCAGCACGGCGGCGCGGTCGCCGAGAGCACTGCGCGCCCCGTCGACGTCGCTGCCGGTTCCGGGGGCGCCGTTGCCCGACACGAGGTCGGCGTAGAGCGAGCCCGCCGCCGGTGACGACAGGAACGACTGCAGCGGCTGCGCGTCGGGACGCACGGCCCCGAGCACGTCCTGCACGAGGGAGGAGCGGTCGATCGCGAGGGTCATCGCCTGACGCAGATCGGATGCCGTGCGCTCGGCGAACCGCAGGTGCAGGGTCTGCGTGGTCGGACCGACCTGCACCTGGAACCCCGCGTCGGTCAGCGTCTTGTTCTCGGCCACGTCGATGTCGCCGACGTTCGCCACGTCGACCACCCCCGCCTCGATCGCGGACAGCTGCGCGGCGCGGTCCGCGAAGAAGCGGACCGTGAGCTGCTCGAGGCCCGGGAAGTGCGCCCCCTGGTACGAATCCCGTCGCGCGAGCTGCACGGTGTCGGCGGTGATCTCGGTCACCGTCCACGGGCCCGCCGACACCACTCCCGCGGGATCCGGCGTGCTGCCCGGAGCGATGTCGAAACCGGTGTTCCACGTCTGCGCCGCCGCGAGGAGCACGGGGTTGGGTGTCTGCGGAGCGTCGGGGTCTCCGGCGGGGGTGGTGAGGATCGCGGTCAACAGGTCTTTCACGCTCACGCCCGCGCGCTGCGCGATGACGTGCACGGGCCGGTCGAGCAGCCACTGGCGGTTCCAGTCGGCGAACGGCTGGTCGTAGGTGAGGGTGAGCGTGTCGTCGGCGCGGTCGATGCTGGGGCGGGTCGTGCGCGCGTTCGGGTCGGCCGGCATGGCCGTGTCGAAGTAGCGCGTCCCCGAGACGATCTGTCCGCTCGCGTCGTAGGTCGCGTCGTCGAAGTAATGGGAGGTGACGGCCCAGCCGAAGAGGAGGTCGTCGAGGGTGATCGGGGTGCCGTCCGACCAGACACGGTCGGGGAAGAGCTCGTAGCTCACCTTCAGCGGATCGCCCTGCACACGTGTGATACGCCCCATACCGTTGTTGGGGACCACCTGCAGGTCGCCGTCGAGCGAGCCGAGCCGCTCGTCGAGCAAGGCCGACAGCGCGCGGTTCGCGGGGGTGTCGCCGGTGGCGCTCGCGGCGTTGAAGCTCGTGAGCGAGCCCACGACCCCGACGGTGAGGCTGGTGGGGGCCTGCTCGACGGGGGCCGGCTCCGGCTCCGGCGCGGAGCATCCGGCCAGCAGCACTCCGGTCGCGGCGAGCAGGGCGGCGATCCGTGCCGCTGCGCGGCGTCGTCGAGTCGGTCGAGGATCGTCGTTCAGCCCACGGTGCAGCACAGGGGGAACTGTACTAAACCCGCCCTGGGGGATTCCCGGGGCGCGCGCCGCCGGGGCGGGGCGGCGGGGCTTGCGGGGCGGCGGGGCTTGCGGGCCGGCGGGGCGTGCGGGGCGTGCGGGGCGTGCGGGCCGGCGGGGCCCAGCGGCCGCCGAAACTGCACGCCACCGACAACTCGGCGGCGTGCTGCAACCGAATCGTCAGCGCGCTGCAGTCTCGCGCTCCAGCGCCGCCCGCGGGCGAGCGGCGGCCCCGGATGCCGGGAACCGCCGCCGCGACGCGGACTCAGGCGAACGCCTCCGGGGGCGGGCACGAGCACACCAGGTTGCGGTCGCCGTAGGCCTGGTCGATGCGACGCACCGGCGGCCAGTACTTGCCCCGGATGAGCGAGCGCACGGGGTAGACGGCGGTCTCGCGCGAGTAGGGGTGCTCCCACTCCCCCACGACCACCGTCTCGGCGGTGTGCGGGGCGTTGACGAGCGGGTTGTCGTCGCCCGGCCACTCCCCCGCGGCGACCGCGAGGGCCTCGTGCTTGATCGCGATCATGGCATCCACGAAGCGGTCGAGCTCGGCGAGGTCTTCGCTCTCGGTCGGCTCGACCATGAGGGTGCCGGCGACCGGGAACGACATCGTCGGCGCGTGGAATCCGTAGTCGATGAGGCGCTTGGCCACGTCGTCGACCGTCACCCCGGTCTGCTCCTTGAGCGGGCGCAGGTCGAGGATGCACTCGTGCGCGACCAGACCGCCCTCGCCGGCGTAGAGCACCGGGTAGTGCTCGCGCAGGCGCGTGGCGATGTAGTTGGCCGAGAGCACCGCCGCGGCCGTCGCCTGACGCAGACCCTCGGCGCCCATCATGCGCACGTACGCCCACGAGATCGGCAGGATGCCGGCGGAGCCGTGCGGGGCCGCCGAGACCGGTCCGCCGTCGAACACGCCGCCGGCGTGCTCGGCACGCTGCGAGAACGGGTGCGAGGGAAGGAACGGTGCCAGGTGCGCCTTCGCGGCGACCGGGCCCACGCCCGGACCGCCACCGCCGTGCGGGATCGCGAACGTCTTGTGCAGGTTGAGGTGCGAGACGTCGCCGCCGAGGTCGCCGAAGCGCGCGAAACCGAGAAGCGCGTTGAGGTTGGCGCCGTCGACGTACACCTGCCCGCCGGCGTCGTGCACGGCCTGCGTGATCTCGAGCACGTCGTGCTCGTACACCCCGTGGGTCGAGGGGTACGTGATCATCAGGGCCGACAGCTCGGCCGCGTGCTGTGCGATCTTCGCGCGCAGGTCGCCGAGGTCGACGTTGCCGGCCTCGTCGCACGCGACGACCACGACCTTCATGCCCGCGAGGACCGCCGACGCGGCGTTCGTGCCATGGGCCGACGACGGGATGAGGCAGACGGTGCGCTCGGTGTCGCCGTTCGCGAGGTGGTAGCCGCGGATCGCGAGCAGGCCCGCGAGCTCGCCCTGCGATCCGGCGTTCGGCTGCAGCGAGACGGCGTCGTAGCCCGTGACCTCCGCGAGCCACCGTTCGAGCTGCTCGATCATCTCGAGGTAGCCGCGCACGTCTGCCTCGGGGGCGAAGGGGTGCACGCGCGAGAACTCGGGCCACGACACGGCCGCCATCTCGGTCGCGGCGTTGAGCTTCATCGTGCACGAGCCCAGCGGGATCATGCCGCGGTCGAGCGCGTAGTCGCGGTCGGCGAGCGTCTTGAGGTACCGCATCATCGCCGTCTCGCTGCGGTGCGCGTGGAAGACGGGGTGCGTGAGGTACTCGTCGTCGCGGTGCAGCGCGCCGTCGACGCCGCGGAGGGCCTCACCCTCCGGCAGCTCGATCGCCGCCGAGCCGAAGGCGCCGGAGCCGAAGCCCTCGAGGCCGAACGCGTCCAGCACGGCCGCGAGGTCGGCATCCGTCGTCGTCTCGTCCACCGAGACGCCCACGGTCGCGTCATCGATCCACAGCAGCTGATAGCCGCGCTCACGTGCGCGATCGACGACGTCCTGCGCCCGACCGGGGACGTGCACGCGCACGGTGTCGAAGAACGCGTCGCTCGCGAGGGTGAGGTCGTACGACCGCAGAGCGGATGCCAGGGAGTCGGTCGTGCGCGCGACGCGGGTCGCGATCGCCCGCAGCCCGTCGGGCCCGTGGTACACGGCGTACATCGCGGCCATGACGGCCAGCAGCACCTGAGCGGTGCAGATGTTCGACGTCGCCTTCTCTCGGCGGATGTGCTGTTCGCGCGTCTGCAGCGACAGGCGGTAGGCGGGGGCGCCGACGGCATCCTGCGACACGCCCACCAGACGCCCCGGCAGCTGCCGCTCGAGGCCTGCGCGCACGGCCATGTATCCGGCGTGCGGTCCGCCGAAGCCGAGGGGGACGCCGAAGCGCTGGGTCGTGCCGACGGCGACGTCGGCGCCGAGGGCACCGGGCGAGCGCAGCAGCGTGAGCGCGAGCAGGTCGGCCGCGGCCACGACGAGACCGCCGTTCGCGTGCACCGCCTCGGCGACGGCCGAGAAGTCCCACACGCGACCGGTCGCGCCGGGGTACTGCACGAACGCGCCGAACGCGTCGGGCACCTCGCCCGCGAACGACGTCTCGACGATGCGGATGCCGACCGCCGCCGCGCGGTGGTGCAGCAGCGCCTTGGTCTGCGGCAGGGCGTCGACGTCGACGAGGAAGACGTCGGTCTTGGCCTTCGAGGCGCGGCGGGCGACGAGCATGCCCTCGACCACGGCGGTGGACTCGTCCAGCATCGAGGCGTTCGCCGTGGCGAGCCCCGTCAGGTCGGTGACCATCGTCTGGAAGTTGATGAGCGCCTCGAGGCGCCCCTGCGAGATCTCGGGCTGGTACGGCGTGTAGGCCGTGTACCAGGAGGGGTTCTCGAGGACGTTGCGCGCGATCACCGACGGGGTGAAGGTGTCGTAGTAGCCGAGGCCGATCATCGGGCGGGCGGAACGGTTCGCGGTCGCCAGCTCGCGCAGCTCGGCCAGCGCCTCGGCCTCGGTCGCGGCGACGGGGATGTCGCTGGTCTCGCGGGGCCGGACGTGGATGGATGCCGGAACGGCGGTCTCGACGAGAGCCTCGACGCTGTCGTACCCGACGACCTCGAGCATGTGCGCCTGCGCGTCGGGTCCGATGCCGATGTGGCGATCGGTGAAGGCGGCCGGGGTTCCGGCATCCGTGCGGGAAGGAAGGACGGTGCTCATGCGGTGAGGTCCTCGTAGGCGGCGCGGTCGAGCAGGTCGCCGGGGAGCTCGCCCTCGACGCGGATCTTGATGAGCCAGCCGCCGGCGAAAGGTTCTGCGTTGACGAGCGAGGGGTCGTCGACGACGGCGTCGTTCACCTCGACGACGGTTCCCGACAGCGGCGCGTAGAGCTCGCCGACCGACTTGGTCGACTCGATCTCACCGCAGACGTCGCCCGCGCTGACCGCGGAGTCGGCGCCCGGGAGTTCGACGAACACGACGTCGCCGAGCTTGTCGGCGGCGAAGTCGGTGATCCCCACGGTGGCGATGTCGCCCTCGAGGGCGATCCACTCGTGCTCGGAGGTGAAGCTGAGGGCGGTGAGGTCGGTCATGCGTTTCTCCGGTAGAAGGGAAGGGCGGTGACGGTCGCGGGGATGCGGGTTCCGCGCACGTCGATGGTCAGTTCGGTTCCGATGGCGGATGCCGCGGGGGCGACGAACGCCATCGCGACGGGGTGGCCGAGGGTGGGGCTGAGGGCACCGCTGGTGATCTCGCCGACGGTGTCGTCGCCGTGCAGCACGGCGTAGCCGGCGCGTCCGGCGCGGCGGCCGTCCGACACGAGCCCGACGAGCACGGGGGCGTCGGCGGGTCCGGACGACAGTCCCGCCTTCCCGACGAACGTCTCTTTGTCGACCGCGACGACGCGGCCGAGGCCCGCCTGAGCGGGGACGGTGTCGCGCGAGAGCTCGTGACCGTACAGCGGCATGCCGGCCTCGAGGCGCAGGGTGTCACGCGCTGCGAGTCCGCACGGGACGAGCCCGCGGTCGGCGCCCGCGGCGAGCGCGGCATCCCACAGGGCGCCGGCCTGCGCGGTGGGGATCATCAGCTCGTAGCCGTCTTCACCGGTGTATCCGGTGCGGGCGACGAACAGAGGAGCGCCGTCGAAGGTGCCCGCGGTCCAGGCGTAGTAGCCGAGCTCGTCCAGCGGAGTGCCGGTGATCTCGACCCCCGGGGTGGAGCTCAGGATGCCACGCGCCTCGGGGCCCTGGAGGGCGATAAGCGCGTAGGAGTCGGTGACGTCGGCGACCGTGAGGGTTCCGGTCCCTTCGACGGGCTCCGCGACCTCGGTCGCGGTGTCGGGGGCGTCGGTCGCTGAGCCCGTCGAGGCGTCCGAGGCGGGGAGCCACGTCGCCTGCGCGGTCGCGAACGCGGCGGCCACGGCATCCCGGTTGCCCGCGTTCGAGATGACGAGGAAGGAGTCGTCGCCCGTGCGGTAGACGATCACGTCGTCGATGATCCCGCCCGACTCGGCGAGAACGAGGGAGTACTTCGCCTTGCCCACCTTCATGGTGGAGAGGCGACCGGCGAGCACGTGGTCGAGGAACGCGGCCGATCGCGGGCCGTCGACGCGGAACTCGGCCATGTGCGAGATGTCGAACAGACCCGCGGCTTCGCGCACGGCGCGGTGCTCGGCGAGGTCGGAGGTGTAGCGCACGGGCATGTTCCAGCCGCCGAAGTCGGTGAACGAGGCGCCGAGGGCCTCGTGCCGGTCGTGCAGCGGCGACGTGCGCGGTGGAGCGGGGGTGTCGGTCATGAGTTCTGCCGTTCGCGGTGACGGACAGACGCCGGTCGGCGCCTGAAGAACTCCCCCTCTGTCATGGGCCTGAGAGTTTCACCGGCGCAGCGTTTCGGGCGGCGCGGCTTTCACCGTCGGCGGGTTCGGGGACGTGGCATCCCGAACCTCTTTCCAGAGTGGCCCGATCGACGCGGTACGCGTACCTGAGAGATTGGCGGGGAGGCTTGCTCCTTCGGTGCCCGGCTGCGTTCGCCGGAGCTCTCCCGCATCGATCATGGGGCCGGTGTGGACTTGTGGGGTCAGCCTAGCGGAGCATCGACGGCCGCCGTGAGATGTTCAGCCGTTGTCCTGTTTACGGATTTCGTCGGCATCGCCGGGGACGCAGAGGGAGGTTCCGGTGATGTAGTAATTTCCCGGCGATGTAGAGAAAGACAGCCCCTCAACGGGACCTCCCGTGGCATACACCACATATGACGGACTCTCCACGACTCTGACGTCCATCCCGAGCTCTCTCCAATGCTCCGCCATTCTTTGGGCGTCAGCCGCATGATCACGCCCCGTCTGGGGCGCAGCACTGTACCAGTAGTTGTAATTGACGCGTTGGCCGGGCTGGTCGCCACAGTTTCCCCCATCCGCGGGGGCCACTTCCGCCCATTCCACTCCGCCGAGAATGGCCGCGCTCTCCTCGATCGTCGTTGTGAGCTGCTCGCGAGCTGTTTGCGGACTCACGTCTGCCGACGATGCACAGGCAGCGAGTGCCAAGTTCAGCCCCAACAAGGCGGTCGCGCTGATGATCCATCGAATCACTCGTTCACCGTCACCCACCATGAGTCATCCCTTCGATCAACGACTGCTGAAACGGCGTCGGCCCCGGAGGGACATAATCCGTCACCTTCTTGCTGAACCCCACGGTCGCAGCCGCAACATTGCGCAAAGACTCGGTTCTAGGGTCTAGATAACCCGTGCCCTGTGAAGTACTGGTCTCGTGCTGAGTCACAGGCAGCAATTCGCCTTCCGCAGCGACGCTGAACGCGTGAGCGCCGAAATCCGGCGCGATCGGGTCGACTGGATGAGCTGGTGATGTGCGACCGACCCATGCCCAGGGGTCGCCGCCCGCAGGATCGATGGCCAAGACATCTTGCGCCTGCCCTGCATAAACCTCGTTCGCGTGGAGGAGCGAAGCCTCGTTGATCTCAGGCGGAAGCCCGGCCGATCCCAGAGTGACGAAGGTTTCGACGTGAACGTCGTCCTGGGTGAGAGCGAACGATGCGGTAGTCGTCCCGTATGAATGGGCCACAACGTTGATGTCTACGCCCTCTCGTGAGCACTCGAGTGCTCGAATGGCGTCAGCCAACTTTTCCCCGCCCTGCTCGGCGAGACTGGAACCGAGGACATCGAGTTCATCGAACCCCGTCGGCACAGGTGGCGTCTGATAGCCGAGCCACGCAACAGTCGCGTGGGATCGTGAGGGATCCAGCTGGGCTTGCATCGTCGCCAGATTCTGCGTCACACGTGCCCAGTCATCCATATGTTGGGTTGTCGTCCCCATTCCGGGCACGGTGAATGTGATGTTGTCAGCGGCGTCGAGGTTGCCGATGGAGACGGCGGCAAGCGGTGGCGCGTCCGACGTCAGAGAGATGAGCTGCCTCTCAGCGCTACCGTCGTGCGCTTCGAGGGTTGCTGCGATGTTTTCCAGCCCCGCCACCCGCGCCCGAGCAGCCTCCAGCCGCTCCTCCGAGGCCTCCGCACCAGCAACCGCGTTGACCCGCGAACCGTAAGCAGGCTCCTCCGCCTTCTCCACCACCTTCTGCGCCGCACGCGCCTCGGCGAGCTGCGCGTCGAGCCACAGGCGGTTGGCCCGGTCGCGCGCGGCGTAGGCGACCCCACCGAGGTTGCCGATCACGGCGGGCGCGGCGAAGACGAGGGCGTTGCGCTGGGCGTCGGAGAGCGCCGCCCACCAGGGAGCGACCGCGGAAGGCTCCGCCTGGGCCAGGACGTCGGCGAGCGCGGGCTTCGCGCGCAGCACCGCGGCGAGGCTCGGACCGTCGGCGCCGGCGATCGCGTCGAGCATCTGTCCGGCGGAGATGCAGCCCGTCAGCACGGCGAGCCATTCGTCCGCGTCGAGGCCCGGGGTCGCGATCGCGGCGCGGAGGGCGGCGGCGGCCCGGTCCGCCGCCGCGGCGAGCGCGGAGCGCGCGTCGTCGAGGATCGATCGGGCCTCGGCCCGCGGTTCGAGGCCGCGCAACGGCTGCCGATCCGGTGCGGGGAAGGCCGGTGTCGTCGTCGCGGCGGCATCCATCGCTTCCGCCTGGTTCCACAGATCGACGGCGTCACCGGCGCGTGCGCGAGCGGCGGCGAGGGCGGCGGCGAACTCCTCCAGGGCCGCGTGCGCCGCGCGGAAGGCCGAGGCCATCGCCTCCCACCGCGACGCTCCGGCCGTGACGCGTCGCGCGTAGGCGTCGGCGGCCTCGCCCGCCCAGTCCGGCACCGTCCGCAACGGACGTAGTGCCGCGGCGGATCGTTCCGCGTCCTCCGCGCGAGCCCTCCACAGCGCGACGGTGCGGTGCAGGGCGTCTGCGTCTCCGGCGATGAGGCGCACTGGATCCGTGGACTGCCCGAGTTCGGCCGTCACCGGAGGGTCCATCCGACGCTCGCGGCGAGCGCGCGGTACTCGTCGACGGCATCCGCTTCGCCACGTTCGAAGAGATCGGCGACCTCGCTCAGCCCCGTCGACAGCGCCTCGATCTCCCTCTCGCGCTCGGATCGGCAGTCGTTCATGCAGGCGATGAACTCGGCGATCGCGAGGGAGAGATCGGACTGGCCGGGGATGTCCAGCAGCGGCAGGGGGCGGAGGCCGGCGGAGACGTCCTTCACCTTCGTCGCGGCCCGCCGCACCTCGTCGAGGGAGAGGGAGATGAGCGGCGTGGCAGAGAGCGTAGGGAGCCGGCGCGGGTCGTCCCGTCACCCTGTGGACAACTTCACCCCCGCAGGCGGGAGCGCTCGCGAACCCCCGCGCTCCGCGTTCTCGCCATCGCCTTCGGAGAGCGCACCGAACCGACGGACGAGACGGGCCTCAACCGCGCGTGCAGCTCCCGGATGCCACGGGCGTCGACAGTGCGCCGATCTGAGCCATCACCGGTTCGAGTTCGGCGGGCGTCATCGCGTATCCGACGTTGTCGTCCGTGTCGGAGCGGGCGAAGACGATACCGGCCACCTCTCCCGAGGTGGTGAGCAGCGGCCCCCCGGAGTTGCCGGGGCGCACGATGCCCGCGATGGCGTAGATGTCGCGCGGGGCGGAGGACGAGTCGTAGATGTCGGGCACGGGCACCGTGCCCTCGGAGAGGATCTGCGCGCTGCCGGAGGTGAAGGGGCCGCCACCGGGGTAGCCCTGGACGACGGCGGAATCGCCCACCGCGAGCGTCGGCACGATGGGGAGGGCCGCGGCATCCAGTTGGTCCACCGAGATCACGGCGATGTCGTCGGTGGGATCGAAGTAGGTGACGCGCCCCTCTCGCGCGGGCCGACCGGGGAGCTCGACGAGCGGGGTGTCGACCCCGGCGACGACGTGGGCGTTGGTGACGATGCGGTCGTCGGCGACGACGAAGCCCGATCCGCTCGAGGTGATGCCGCACGCGTAGGCGGTTCCCGAGATGCGCGCCACCGACTGCGCGGCCTGCGTCAGGGCCGGGTCGTCGAGGGCGATCGCGGGCGCGCTGGGCACCGGGCCGATCTGGATGAGCGAGCCGAAGCTCGGGATGCCGCCGGCGAAGACCTGTCCGCGCAGGTCGGCGAGCGCTCCGCGCACCGGCGGCGGAGTGAGGTCGTCGATCGTGCGCACCACGGCCGACGAGCCGAGCGCGGCCGAGACGACCGGGAGCCCGACCGGGGTGAGGGATCCGGCGACGAACGAGACCGTGAGTGCGGCGGCGGCGACGTTCACGACCCCGCCGAGCAGGCGCTCGGGTACGCGCAGCTTGATGCGGTCGGCGCCGCGGCGGAAGAACCCGCCCACGGCGCTGCCGAGGCCGGACCCGATCAGCAGAAGCAGGATGCCGGTGAGGATCATCGCCGGTCCGCGCCAGGCGGGGGCGGTCACCCACTGGCCGACGAACGGCGTCACCCAGTAGGCGGCGACGGCCCCGGCCGCGAGCCCGGCGAAGAAGCCGATCGTGGCGAGGAAGCCGCGCGACAGGCCCGTGATGAGAGCGATCGCGAGAAGGGCGATCAGAACGATGTCGATGATCGGCATCCGACCTCCTGAGTCCTTCTCGAGGCTAGGCGGCGCGTCTGGGAGAACGCTTTCGACGCGCGGCGCCCCCGCGCTCCCCCGCTCGTTCGGCTCGAGAAACGCCGTCGCTGACGAGACACGCGGCGTCCGACCGTGTCTCGCCAGGATCGGCGTTTCTCGCGACGGAATCTCCGGATTCGCCCTTCGGGTCGGAGTGACACTAAGATCGAAGCGGAGATATGGTCACCATGACACGAACCCCTCGCCCCGAGTCCCGCGACGCCGACGTGCGCGTCGCGGTGTCGACCGTGATCTTCAGCGTGCGCCGCGACGCCGACGACGAGCCCGTGCTGTCGCTCCCGCTCGTCCGCCGCACGCGCGACCCGTTCGACGGCTTGTGGGCACTGCCCGGCGGATGGCTGGATGCCACCGAGGGCCTCGACACCGCGGCATCCCGGACCCTCGCCGAGACGACCGGCCTCACCCCCAGCTACCTCGAACAGCTGTACGCCTTCGGCGCCGTCGACCGCTCCCCCACCCGCGTCGTGTCGATCGTGTATTGGGCCCTGCTGCGCTCCGACGAGGTCGACGCCCAGGTGGCCGCGCACGCGCGCGAGGGTGACGCCCCCGAGAACGTCGAGTGGTTCGACGCGACCGATCTGCCGGCGCTGGCCTTCGACCACAACGACATCGTCGAGTACACGCTGTGGCGGCTGCGCAACAAGGTCGGCTACAGCCGCATCGCGCACGGACTGCTGCCCGACGAGTTCACCCTCGCCGACCTGCGCGAGGTCACCGAGTCGATCCTCGGCAAACGCCTCGACCCGGCGAACTTCCGCCGCCAGGTCGACACGAGCGAGACCCTCATCCCGACCGAGCGCTTCCGCACCGGAAGCCATCGCCCCGCCCGCCTCTACCGCTACAACCGCGACGTGGAGCTCGCCGACCGCGGCCCGCTCCCGTCCCGTCACTGATCGGAAACGCCCATGTCCGCCACACCCCTCACCCTGCAGCCGCGTCCCGCGATCGACCCCAGCGTCGACCACGCGATCCAGGCGATCGTCTCGGGCGCGTCCACCGACGCGACCTGCACGACCGACCTCGCCGTGGGCCCCTGGGACTTCGACACGCGCCCGGGCTACGGTCCCGGCTCGTCGATGGGTGACGTCATCCCCACCGGCGCCCCGCGCCAGGGCGAGCTTCCGCAGCAGTACCGCGACGCGTCCGACGACGAGCTCGACGCCCGCATCCGCGCCGCGAAGGCGACGCTGGGCGATCGCGTCGTCGTGCTCGGGCACTTCTACCAGCGCGAAGAGGTCGTGCGCCACGCCGACTACGTGGGCGACTCGTTCCAGCTCGCCAACGCCGCGAAGGACCGCCCCGAGGCCGAGGCGATCATCTTCTGCGGCGTGCACTTCATGGCCGAGACCGCGGATCTGCTCTCGCGCCCCGAGCAGGCCGTGATCCTGCCGAACCTCGCCGCGGGCTGCTCGATGGCCGACATGGCCGACATCGACCAGGTCGAGGAGTGCTGGGAGCAGCTCGAAGACGTGCTCGGAGACCTCGAGACCCCGGATGCCGAGGGCCTCGTGCCCGTGATCCCGGTGACGTACATGAACTCCAGCGCCGCCATCAAGGGCTTCGTCGGTCGCCACGGCGGGATCGTCTGCACCTCGTCGAACGCCCGCACCGTGCTCGAGTGGGCCTTCGCGCGCGGACGCCGCGTGCTGTTCTTCCCCGACCAGCACCTCGGCCGCAACACCGCGAAGGCGATGGGCGTGCCGCTCGAGCAGATGCCGATGTGGAACCCGCGCAAGGCCCTCGGCGGCTCGACCGCGGAACAGCTCGAAGACAGCCGCGTCATCCTGTGGCACGGCTTCTGCTCGGTGCACCGCCGCTTCTCCGTCGACCAGATCGAGAAGGCCCGCGCCGAGCACCCCGGCGTCCGCGTGATCGTGCACCCCGAGTGCCCGATGGACGTCGTGGATGCCGCCGACGAGGCAGGATCGACCGACATCATCCGCAAGGCGATCGCCGCCGCGACGGAGCCCACGACCTTCGCGATCGGCACCGAGATCAACCTCGTGCAGCGCCTGGCCGCGCAATATCCGCAGCACGAGATCTTCTGCCTCGACCCGGTCGTGTGCCCCTGCTCGACGATGTACCGCATCCACCCGGGCTACCTCGCGTGGGTGCTCGAATCTCTCGTCGCGGGTGAGGTCGTCAACCGCATCACCGTCCCTGCCGACGTGGCCGAGCCCGCGACCGTGGCGCTGGAGCGCATGCTCGCCGCCAAGCCGAACGGTGCGGTGAAATGACCACCGTCGTCGTGGTGGGGAGCGGCATCGCCGGTCTCACGGCGGCGCTGCACGCCCACGAAGCCGGATGCCGCGTCACCGTCGTGACCAAGGGCGCCCTGCCCGACACGAACACGCGGTGGGCGCAGGGCGGCATCGCCGCCGTCACCGACCCGGCCGACACGATCGCCTCGCACGCCGCCGACACCCTCACCGCGGGGGCGGGTCTGAACGACCCGGACGCCGTCGACGTCCTCGTCGGCGAGGGCCCCGCCCGCATCGCCGAGCTCGTGGCGCGAGGCGTGGCGTTCGACCGCGCCGCGGACGGCGACTTCTCGCGCGGACTCGAGGCGGCCCACGCCGTCGCCCGGGTGCTGCACGCCGGCGGCGACGCGACCGGAGCCGCCATCCAGGCCGCCCTCGGCGACGCGGTGCGCCGCGCCGGCATCCCCCTCCGCGAACACGCCCTGCTGCGCGACCTGCTGCTCGAAGGCGACCGGGTCCGCGGGGTCGAGCTCGCCGACGGCGAGCGCCTCGCCGCCGACGCCGTCATCCTCGCCACGGGAGGGGCCGGACAACTCTACGCGCACACCACCAACCCCGTCGGGGCGACCGGTGACGGCATCGCCGCCGCGATCCGCGCGGGAGCCGCGGTGGCCGACCTCGAGTTCGTGCAGTTCCACCCGACGGCCCTCGCGGTCGGCGCCCCCTTCCTCGTCTCCGAGGCGGTCCGGGGCGAGGGGGCCGTGCTCATCGACGACAGCGGACGCCGTTTCGCCTTCGACGCCCACCCCGACGGCGAGCTCGCCCCCCGCGACGTCGTGGCCCGCGCCAACGCGCGCGCCATGGCGGCGCAGCACGGACGCCCGGTCCGCCTCGACGCCACGACTCTGGGCGCCGCGCGTCTCGCCCAGCGCTTCCCCACGATCGACGCGGCCGTGCGTGAGCGCGGACTCGACTGGGCGCGAGCGCCCATCCCGGTGACACCGGCGGCGCACTACCTGATGGGTGGGGTCGTCACCGACCTCGACGGACGCACCAGCGTCCCGGGCCTGTACGCGGTGGGCGAGACGGCCCGCACCGGCGTGCACGGCGCCAACCGGTTGGCATCCAATTCGCTTCTCGAAGGGGCCGTGTTCGGAGCACGGGCGGGAGACGCCGCCGCGACCGACCGCGCATGGCCCGTCTCCCGCGCGGTCGTCGCGCCACCGGCGCCGGTCGCGGTCGCGGACGACGCCCCCGCGTTCTCGCGCGCAGCCCTCCAGCAGCTGATGTGGGACCACGCGGGCCTCGAGCGCGACGCCGCGGGGCTCGACCGCGCGGCCTCGACCCTCGCCGCGTGGGCGGCCCAGTCCGTCCCCCGCTCGATCGAGGACGACAACCTGCTGCTGCTCGCCACACGCGTCGTCGACGCGGCGCGAGCGCGCACGACCTCGGTGGGAGCGCACTTCCGCTCCGACGCCGCCGGCTCGCTCACCGCCGCCGCCGCGGCATCCATCCCCTCTCCCTCGGAGGCCCTCGCATGCTGACCCGCGCCACCATCGACCGCGTCGTCACCGCCGCCCTCGACGAGGACGCCCCGTGGGGCGACCTCACGAGCGAGACACTCATCCCCGAGGACGCCGTCGCCCGCGCCGAGCTCGTCGCGCGGGTCGAGGGCGTCTTCAGCGGAGCCGCGGTGTTCGCCGCCGCCTTCACCCTCACCGACCCCTCCATCGCGGTCGAGCAGCGCGTCGCCGACGGCGCGCGCTTCGCGCCGGGCGACACGCTCGCCGTGGTCACCGGTCCCGCGCGCGCGGTGCTGACCGCCGAGCGCATCGGGTTGAACTTCGTGCAGCGCATGTCGGGGATCGCCACCCTCACCAGCCGATACGTCGCCGAGGTCGCGCACACCGGCGCGCGCATCGTCGACACACGCAAGACCACGCCGGGCCTGCGCGCCCTCGAGAGGCAGGCCGTGCGCGACGGCGGCGGACACAATCACCGGTTCTCGCTGTCGGATGCCGTCATGGCCAAGGACAATCACCTCGCCGTCCTCACCGCGAACGGCCTCTCGGTCACCCAGGCGCTCGAGAGCGCGATCGCCCGTCTGCCGCACACCACGCACGTCGAGGTGGAGGTCGACCGTCTCGAGCAGATCGACGCGGTCCTCGCCGCCGGGGTCGGCACGATCATGCTCGACAACTTCTCGCTCGACGACCTGCGCACCGGTGTCGCCCGCATCGCCGGGGCGGCCCAGGTCGAGGCGTCGGGCGGCGTGAGCCTCGAGACCGTCCGCGCGATCGCCGAGACCGGCGTCGACGTCATCTCGGTCGGCGCGCTCACCCACTCGGCATCCGCTCTCGACCTGGGCCTGGACATCCGCATCGAGACGGCGTGAGCCTCTACCTCGACAACGCCGCTTCGACGCCCGTGCGCCCCGAGGTGCTCGAGGCGATGGCCCCGTACCTCACGCGCGTCTTCGGCAACCCGTCGAGTCATCACGAGGTGGGCGAGGCCGCGGCATCCGCTCTCGACGACGCGCGCCGGCGCGTCGCCCGGATCGTCGGCATGCGCGCCGGCGACGTCGTCTTCACCTCCGGCGGCACCGAGTCGAACAACGCCGCGATCAAGGGGCTCGTGCTCGGCTCCGCCCTGACGCACCTCGTCACGACGGCGATCGAGCACGAGTCGGTGCTCGCCTCGGCCGACTATCTGCAGCGACTGCACGGCGTCGAGGTGACCCACGCCCCCGTCGACGCGACCGGAAGCCTGACGCCCGACGCGCTCGCCGACGCCCTGCGCGAGAACACCGCCCTGGTCTCGATCGGGTACGCCAACAACGAGATCGGGACGATCCAGGATGCCGCCGCCCTCGCCGCCGTCGCACACGAACGGGGGGTCCCCCTGCACCTCGACGCGGTGCAGGCCGCCGGGTGGCTCCCCCTGTCGGACACCGGAGCGGATGCCGTGACCATCGCCGGCCACAAGGTCGGAGCACCGAAGGGCACCGGAGTTCTCGCCGTGCGCGGCCGCCTGCCGTTCGAACCGCTCCTGCACGGAGGCGGACAGGAGCGCGGCCGTCGCTCCGGAACCCCCGACGTGGCCGGTGCCGTCGCGATCGCCACCGCCCTCGAGATCGCCGAGGCCGAGAGGGGCGAGGCCGCCGCCCGCGTCGGCGCCCTATCGGCCGCGTTCATCGCTCGCGTGCTCGCGAACGTGCCCGGCGCACGCCTCACCGGACACCCTTCGCACCGGCTCCCCGGCACGGCGAGCTTCGTCTTCCCCGGCACGAACGGCGAGACCGTCCTCCTCGAGCTCGAGCGGCGCGGGGTGGTCTCGTCGAGCGGATCGGCGTGCGCGGCGGGCAGCGACGAGGCGTCGCACGTGCTGCTGGCGGTCGGCGTCGACCACGACGAGGCGCGCACCGCCGTGCGCTTCACGCTGCCGCGGTCGCTGACGGGATCTCTCGACGCCGTCGCAGATGCCGTCGTCGCCGCCGTCACCGCCGTAGGATCGCGCGGGTGAGCACCACCGGAGTCACCGTCATCGTCCCCGGCTTCGACGTCGCCGACTACGCCGAGGAGGCCCTGGACTCCCTCCGCGCCCAGTCGCACCCGCACTGGACGGCCGTCCTGGTCGACGACGCCTCGAGAGACGACACGGCCCGCATCTTCGCGGATGCCGAGGCCGACGACCCCCGGTTCCGCTTCGTCCGGCACGACGAGCAGCGCGGCCTCGGCGCCGCCCGCAACACCGGACTCTCCCTCGTGCAGACCCCGTACACCGCCTTCCTCGACGCCGACGACGTGATGCGCCCCGACGCCCTCTCGCGCTTGGCCGACACGCTCGACCGCACCGGCAGCTCCTTCGTCGTGGGTGCGTACGTGCGACTGCGACCGGATGCCGACGGCCCCGGCTACACCGCCGGCGACGTGCAGCCGTGGGTAGCGGCGGCCACCGACCCGGCCCGGTCCGCGATATCGCTCGCGCAGCACCCGGCGGCATCCGGGAACATCGTCGCGTGGTCGAAGATGAGCCGCACCGACTTCTGGGGAGAGCAGGGCCTGCGCTTCCCGGAAGGGCGGTACTACGAGGACCAGGTGCTCGCGCAGCGGATGTACACCGCGGCCACCGCGTTCGACGTCATCCCCGACGTGATCGTGGAGTGGCGCCAGCGGCGCGACGGCGGCTCGATCACGCAGCGGCTCGGCGAGGTCGAGGTGCTGCGCGACTACCTCGAAGCCCTCGGCGAGGGAATCGCGGTGCTGCGCGCCGCCGGCGCGGATGCGGCGGTGCGCGAGCGCGGGGCGCTCATCCGCACGCTCGATCTGCCGCCACTGCTCACCATCGCCGAGACGCATCCCGACGCGGCGTACGGCATCGCGCTGGAGGCGTTCGTGGAGTCGCTGCCCGCGTGACGCCCGCCGCGGGCGTCGTGCCCGGCCGGCTCGCGGGCGCTCGGGCCGCGTGACAGGTCCCGGGCAGTTACGGCGTGCTGTGGGCGCGCGTCAGGCGGGAGCCTCGTCGGCGCGACGCGCCGGGAGGGCAGCGCGAGCGAGGCCCGCTTCGTCGAGCTGCTCCTCGGCGAGCACGAACGACGCCGCCAACTGCTCGGCGGCGAGGCTCGCGTACAGCCCGCCCCGGGCCAGCAGCTCACCGTGCGTTCCGGATTCGACGATGCGGCCGGCATCCACCACGTGGATCCGGTCGGCGCCGATCACCGTCGAGAGACGGTGCGCGATGGACAGGGTGGTGCGGCCGTGGGACGCGGTCTCGAGGGCTTCCTGCACGATGCGCTCGGAGACGGTGTCGAGCGCGCTCGTCGCCTCGTCGAGGAGCAGGACCGGCGGGTCTTTCAGCAGCACGCGGGCGATCGCGATGCGCTGCTTCTCGCCGCCCGACAGGCGGTAGCCGCGCTCGCCGACGACCGTGTCGTAGCCCGCTTCGAAGCCCGCGATGACGTGGTGGATGTTCGCGGCGCGGCACGCGGCCTCGATCTCGTCGTCGGTCGCATCGGGGCGGGCGTAGCGCAGGTTCTCGCGGACCGTGGCGTGGAAGAGGTAGGTCTCCTGCGAGACGATGCCGATCTCGTCGATGATCGAGGCGCGGTCGAGCGTGCGCACATCGGCGCCCGAGAACATCACCGCGCCGCCCGTCGCCTCGTACATGCGCGGCGTGAGGTACAGGATGGTCGTCTTGCCCGCACCCGAGGGCCCCACGAAGGCGACGTGCTGACCGGGCTCGACCGTGAACGAGACACCGTCGAGAGTCGGACGAGCCTGTTCGGGGGCGTCGGGGTAGCGGAACTCGACGTCGCGGAACTCGATGCGCCCGAGCGGGCCCGGAGCCGCCGACACCGGTAGCGCGTCGGGGGCGTCGACGATCGCCGGACGCAGATCGAGGTACTCGAAGATGCGGGCGAACAGCGCCGACGAGGTCTGCACGTCGAGCGCGACGCGCATGAGTCCCATGAGCGGCATGAGCAGCCGCGCCTGCACCGTCGTGAAGGCGACGATCGTGCCGGCCGTGATCGCGCCCGCTCCCCCGCCGATCAGGTAGCCCGAGACGAGGTAGATGACCGCGGGCACGCTCGACATGATCACCTGCACCACGGCGAAGAAGCCCTGGCCGCTCATCGCACGACGCACCTGCAGGCGCACCTGATTGTCGTTCTCGGCGTCGAAACGCGCCGACTCGGTGCGCTGACGGTTGAACGATTTCGACAGCAGGATGCCGGACACGCTCAGGGTCTCCTGCGTGATCGCGGACAGCTCCGAGAGCGACTCCTGCGTCTCGCCCGCGATGCGCGCGCGCACCTGGCCCACGCGGCGCTGCACGAAGATGAGGAAGGGCATGAGCGCGACGGCGATGAGCGTCAGCCGCCAGTCGATGAGGATCATCGCCACGAGCGAGGCGATCACCGTGACCGCGTTGCCGAGGATGCTCGTGACCGTGTTGGTCAGCACGCCCGACACCCCGCCGACGTCGTTCTGCAGGCGGGACTGGATGACACCGGTCTTCGTGCGCGTGAAGAAACCGAGCTCCATCGCCTGCAGATGATCGAACAGCCGCGTGCGCAGGTCGCCGGTGACGCGGTTGCCCACCGTGGCGGTCAGCCAGGTCTGTCCGACGTTCAGGCCCGCCGACAGCAGGAACAGACCGATCATGACGCTCACGAGCATCGCGAGCAGGCGCAGGTCGGGCGACGACCCGTCGACCGGGAACAGGGCGTCGTCGAAGATGCGCTGGACGAGCAGCGGGGGGATGACGGCGACCGCGGCGCCCACGACGACGAGGAGCGCGGTGAGGGCGATGCGCCAGCGATACGGCCGGAACAGTTCCACCACACGGCGTCCGAGGTCGGCCACCCGCGGCGCCTGCGCGTTGCGCTTGCGCTGCATGTCGGCATCCACACCGCGGAACATGCTCCCGCCACCTCCGTGCATGCTCATGCGGGCCAGCCTACGTCCGCCCACCGACACCGGCTCGCGAGGGGCCGATGTCGGAGGTCGCCGATAGGCTCGGCCCGCCCGTCGACGACTTTCCTCGACGGTGGAATACCTCGGAACCCCGCACCGTTGTGCCTGTCGCAGTCGCCTCCGCGGCACCACCGAAGCCCCCCGCACGATAAGGACCTCGTCATGGCCGCCACCGGCACCATCCCCGTCTCCCGAACGCGCAGCGCGTCGGCTCCCGAAGCGGCGCCGCGCACCGGCCCCGTCATCGCGCTCCTCGTCGTCGCGGCGTTCGTCGTGATCCTCAACGAGACGACCATGTCGGTCGCGCTGCCCGTGATCATGGCCGACTTCGGCGTGAGCGCGGCGACGGGGCAGTGGCTCACGTCCGCGTTCCTGCTGACCATGGCCGTCGTCATCCCCCTCACCGGCTTCCTGCTGGAGCGCTTCCCGATCCGCGTCGTGTTCTTCGCGGCGATGGGCGTCTTCGCGCTCGGCACCCTGATCGCCGCCGTCGCGCCGGTCTTCGGCGTCCTCCTCGCGGGGCGCATCATCCAGGCGATGGGCACGGGCGTCATGATGCCGCTGCTGTTCACGACGGTGCTCAACCTGGTTCCCGCCGACAAGCGCGGTCGGGTGATGGGCGTCGTCACGATCGTGATCGCCGTCGCACCGGCCGTCGGCCCCACCGTCTCCGGGCTCATCCTCTCGGTCCTCACGTGGCACGCCATCTTCTGGCTGATCCTGCCGATCGCCCTGATCGCGATCGCCCTCGGCGCCCGCTGGGTACGCAACGTCACCGAGACGCGTCCGGACGCACGCTTCGACAAGCTCTCCGTCGTGCTATCGGCGCTCGGGTTCGGAGGGCTCGTCTACGGGCTCAGCGCGATCGGCGAGTCCGCGTCGGGACACGCCTCGGTGCCGGTGTGGATCCCCCTCGCCGTGGGCGCGGTGTTCGTCACGGTCTTCGTCCTGCGCCAGCTGCGCCTGCAGCGCTCGGACTCCGCTCTTCTCGACCTGCGCGTGTTCCAGAGCCCGTCGTTCCGCCTGGCCGTCCCGCTCGTCGCGATCGTGATGGCGGCGCTGTTCGGCTCGCTCATCCTGCTGCCGATCTTCCTCCAGCAGGCTCTCGGCCTGAGCAGCCTCACCGTCGGGCTCATGCTGCTGCCGGGCGGCGTGCTGATGGGCGTGATGGCGCCGATCGTGGGGCGGCTCTTCGACCGCTTCGGCCCCACCCCGCTCGTCATCCCGGGCATGCTGATCGCCGCCGCCGTCCTGTGGACGATGGCGCTCACCTTCGGGCAGACCACGCCGATCTGGTGGATCGTCACGGTCTACCTCGCGCTCAACCTCGGCCTGGGTCTGGTGTTCACTCCCCTGATGACCTCGGCGCTCGGCTCGCTTCCCCGCCGGCTCTACTCCCACGGCAGCGCCGTGGTGGGCACCGCTCAGCAGGTCGCCGGCGCCGCGGGCACCGCGGGGTTCGTCGCGATCATGACGGTGTTCTCGAGCGCCGCCGTCGCGGGCGGCGCGGAACAGCCCGCGGCGATCGCGTCGGGAGTGCACGCGTCGTTCCTGGTGGGTGCGGTCATCGCGACCGCGGCCGTCGTGCTCTCGTGCTTCGTCCGCAAGCCGGCCGAGACCGAGAACGCCGAGTCCCCCGTCGTCGCGCACTGATCGCGACCCGCCGGAGGGTGGGGCCGGCGCGTCACCTCGAGCTCGCTGATCTGCGATCCGGGGTGCCGCGCCGCGATGGACGTCGGCAAGGAGCCGTCAGAACGACGTCAGAGCGAGCACGACCCGCCGCCACAGCACTGCGACGCGGGGCGGTCGTCGTCGGAGTCGTCGACGTCGGGCGCATTCAGCAGCGTGAGCAGGGGCTTCGGCGAGAGCCCGCTGTCGGTCGTGGTGTCTCCGGACATGCGCTCCATGCTACGCCTGCGCGCGCGGACGAGGGCCGCGCCGCCGTCGCCCCCGGGGATCACCGCGTCGGGCCCGGGGATCACCGCGTCGGGCCCGTGCGAGACGCGGTACCCGCGGCATCCGGCATCCGCAACCCCCGGTCGCCGGGCGCGCGACGTTCCTAGCGTGGAAGCACCCCATCCACATCGAAGAGAGGCGTATCCATGACCGATCTCACCGGCAAGCGCATCGCATTCCTGGCCACCGACGGATTCGAAGACAGCGAGCTGACGAGCCCGTGGGAGGCGGTGACCTCCGCCGGCGCGGAAGCGGTCCTGGTCTCTCCGAACGAGGGCAGCATCAGCGGCGAGAAGGGCCACGAGCAGAGCGTCGACCTCGCCGTCGCGAGCGCCTCCGCGGGAGACTTCGACGCGCTCGTCCTCCCCGGCGGCGTGCAGAACGCCGACGACATCCGCATCGTGAAGGATGCCGTGTCCTTCACCCGCGCCTTCTTCGACCAGCACAAGCCGGTCGCGGTCATCTGCCACGGCGGGTGGATCCTGACCGAGGCCGACGTGCTGAAGGGACGCACGCTCACGAGCTACCCGACGCTGCAGACCGACCTGCGCAACGCCGGCGCGACGTGGGTCGACGAAGAGGTGCACGTCGACCAGGGGCTCGTCTCGAGCCGGAACCCCGACGACCTCCCGGCCTTCAACGCCAAGCTCGTCGAAGAGGTCGCCGAGGGGAAGCACTCGGGCCAGACCGCCTGAGCACCCCTGTGCAGAGGGCCCCGGACCACGGTCCGGGGCCCTCTTCGCGTCCGCTCCCCCTGCAGATCCTCAGCGATCCGCACAGCCTCAGCCCCGAACCGCCCCCGCGAACAGAGGATGCGCGAATCGCCGAGGTTGCGCCGCAGCCACGCACCCACCCGCCCCCACCGGGCACCACGCACCCCCGCCCGCGCGCCGCCCCGGCCAGGCACGCGCGCAGCCCCGCCCTGCGCCGCAGCCTCAGCCCCAGCAGCCGCGCAACCTCACCCCCACACCACAGCCCCGCCGCCCGGCACCCCGCCCGCACGAGACCCGAGCCTCACCCGCCCTGGCACGACGGGCACCACTGGCCGCCGCCCTTGGTTCCGGGGATGTCCTCGACGACTCCCCCGCACCCGGGGCACGGCTCACCCGTGCGGCCGTGCACCTTCATCGCGGCGACCTTCGCGGCCTTCAGCTGTGCGATCGGCACGCCGCGGCGCTCCGTCACGGCCGTGTCGAGCGTGTCATGCAGGGCGTCGTACAACCGCGTGACCTCGGCGTCCGTGAGCGCCGAGGCGTGCGCCGTCGGCGAGAGCCGCGCTGCGAAGAGGATCTCGTCCGAGTACGCGTTGCCGATCCCGGCGAGCGTCTCCTGCTCCTGCAGCAGCGCCTTGAGCTGCTTTCGTCGACCGCCGAGCGCTCTCTCGAGCGTCTCCCGAGAGAAGCCCGGGTCGGCGGCATCCGGACCCAGCTTCGCGACAGCGGGAACCTCGGCCGGATCGTCCACGAGATGCAGCTGCACCGACAGCCAGTCCCCCGCGTCGACGATGCCCAGGATGCCGTCGTCGAACACGAGGCGCGCGATCACCGCCGCGGCCGGAGCGTCGTCGTCGTCCGGGGCGTCCGCCTCCTGCCACGTCGCCCACCCCGCCCGACCGAAGCCGAGCGAGAGGTGCGCACCGTCGAGGTCGAGGTCGATGTGCTTGCCGTACCGCGTCACCGCGGTCACCCGTCGCCCGACGAGCCCGTCGAGCGGGCGCGCGCGGGTCTTCCACGCGCGCCCCTCGACCAGCTCGGTGGCCCTCACCTCATGACCGGTCAGGCGCTCGCGCAGGAACAGCGCGAGCGCCTCGACCTCGGGGGCTTCGGGCATCGTCGGGAGGCGCTCAGGCCTCGGTCTCGGCGACGGCCGTCGCGGGCGCCGGGCGCGAGTCGTCCGCCGGCGCGGGACGACGCGCGGATTCGGCGAACGCGTCCGCCACGGCTCGACCCTGGATGATCTGCGTGAGGTCGATGCCGGTCGCCGCCTTCACGGCCTCGAAGGACGACCGCAGGCCCGTCGCCGACTCCGTCGCGAGGTGACCGCTCGCGCCCTCGCCGCCGAGCACCGTGACGTTGCCGACGCGGTCGTAGCCCTTGGCGAACTCGGCCATCATCGGCACCAGCGCCTCGAGAGCGCGCTGGGCGAGCAGGGCTTCCTGGTTCTGCGAGAGCGCCTCGGCCTCGGCGCGGATCGCCTCGGCGCGCGCCTCACCGGCCAGACGAACGGCCTGCGCGTCGGCCTCGGCGCGCACGCGCACGGCGGAGGCCTCCTGCTCGGCGATCTGCGCGCGCGCCTCGGCCGCCTTGATCTGGGCGTAGGCCTCGGCGTCGGCATCCTTCTGACGCTGGTAGAGGTCGGCGTCGGCGACGCGGGAGACCTCGGACTCGAGGCGCGCCTGCGTGTTCTGCGCCTCCTGCTGCAGGACGGCCTGGCGCCGCTCGGCCCGGGTGAGGGCCTCGGCCTGCTCGGCCTCGGCGTTCGCGCGACCGACCTCGGCCTTGGCCGCGGCGCTGTTCTTGTCGAGCTTCGTCTGCTCGATGAGGTTCGCCTCGTCGGTGGCGATCTGGCGGGCGCGGATCTCGCGTACCGCGTTGATGCGGGCGACCTCCGCTTCGCGCTTGACGCGCTCGACCTCGGTGGCGCCGAGGGCCGCGATGTACCCGTTGCCGTCGGTGACGCCCTGGATCTGGAACGAGTCGAGTATCAGACCCTGCGACGACAGGTCGCCCTTGATGCCCTCGGCGATCTGGTCCGACAGACGCTGCCGGTCGCGCATGAGCTCCTCGACCGTCAGCGTGGCCACGACGCCGCGCAGCGCACCCTCGAGCTGCTCGGTCGTGAACTGCTCGATGGCCTTGTCCTGCGAGGCGAAGCGCTCGGCCGCGCGGCGCACCGACTCGGGGTCGGAACCGATCTTGACCAGTGCCACGCCGCTGACGTTGACGGTCACACCGTTCGACGACTGCGCGGTCGGCTCCATCTTGATCTGACGGGCGCGCAGCGAGATCATCTCGCCGCGCTGCGTCAGCGGGTTCACGATTGCGCCGCCGCCGGTGATGACGGTGATGCGCGAGGACTCCCCGTCGGCCCCCCTCTGCCGCTTACCGACGATGACCAGGGCTTCGTCGGCCTTGGCGACGCGGTACCACCCCCGTATCAAGCCCGCGACGATCAACAGGACGACGACGACAACGACGAGTGCGATGACCACGACGATGCCGATCGCCCCCAGAGCAGCAAATTCCATGGTTCTCCTTCGACAGGCGCCACGAACCGCGGCGCGGGGGAATTGCTTCCAACCTATCCGGGGCGATGCGGGCGCTGTCCAGCCCCGCAGCGCACGATCGTCGTCGCCGCCGGGCCGGCCGGGAGCGTACCGTTGAGAATGAGGCGGCCCGAACCGCCGAAGAAGGGTCCCCCATGAAGATCGTTTCGTCGCAGGACTGGCGGGATGCCATCCGCTTCGACGCTCCCGTTCTCGTCGCCGACGTCGTCCCGGGCGAAGCCACCCGGTGCGTCGCGTGCGGAACCGACGGTCCGCTCTACGAGCGCACCGAGCTGTGGGCGGTCAAGCACCGCCATCCCAAGCACCACGGCGGCTTCGTCCGCTTCTACTGCGAGGCGCACAAGCCGGCTGCTCCCCCGCCGCCGCCCGCCCCGACCATCGAGATGCGTCGCGCCCGCGCCGCGGCTCCGAAGGCCGAGCGGCGCACCACGAGCCCGAAGCCCACGCCGATCACCGATCGTCCGACGCGGGCGATGTGCCCCGACTGCTTCGTCGAGGTCTCGGCCGGCGGCGAGTGCGGCATGTGCGGCACGCAGGTGGTCTGACCCCCCTCACGACAGAACCGCCCCGGATCACTCCGGGGCGGTTCTGTCGTCGGGGCGGGCTCTCAGCGAGCCGAGATCGTCCACCCGGCCTCGTGCGACGCGCCGGGATCGAGCGAGACCACGCCCGTGGCGAAGTCGTAGGCGTCGTCGTTGAAGGCGTCCGGTGCGCAGGTCATCGGCTCGACGGCGAGGCCGGCCCGGTGACCCGGCGTCCCCGGTCCCGTCGGGAGGTCGGCGGTGTGGATCTGCACCCACGGGCACTCGGACGCCCAGCTCATCGCCACCGCCGACCCCGACGGATCGGTGACCACCACGGTCGCGCGGTCGTCGGCATCCCGGATCAATCCGGTGTAGGCGTGGTCGATCTCGACGGAGCCGAGCACGCGGGGGGCGCGGTAGTCGAAGCGATCGGCGTCGACGTCGACGGATGCCAGGGCCACGGGCGCGAGACGGTCCGGCGTGACCTCGAGCACGGTGTCGGCCGGAAGCGACAGGGTCCACTCGTCGAGGGCCGCGGGGCCCGCCACCAGGTAGGGGTGCGGTCCGGTCCCCCACGGCGCGGGGGTGTCGGAGAGGTTGGTCGCGCGGACGGTCTGCGTGAGCCCGTCGACGCCGAGGCGGAAGGTGGTCGACACCACGAGCCACCACGGGTATCCGGCCTGCGCGGTCACGGTCGCGGTGAGGGTGACGGCCTCGTCGGAGGCGTCGAGCACGTTCCAGTCGACCCACGACAGCAGGCCGTGCAGCGCGTGACCGCGGTTCGGCTCGGTGAGGGGCAGCTGGTGCTCGACCCCGTCGAAGCGATGGATGCCGTCGACAACCCGGTTCGGCCAGGGCGCGAGCGTCGTCCCGCGATACGCGGGACGCAGTTCGTCGGCGTCGAAGGGCACGACGAGGTCGCGGCCCTCGAAGGTGAGGGAGCGGAGGGACGCACCGACGCTGGCGATGGCGGCTTCGTAGCCGTGGGCGCGCAGGACGACGGGGGTGCCCGAGACGAGCGTGGGCGTCTCGGTGGGAACGGCAGCGGTCATGACGCCATTATCCAGGGCGTGCACGCGGGATCCCGGCATCCCGCCCGAACCACGTTCGTCCACGAACGACGAATGCCCCGACGCCGCAGGGCGGTCGGGGCATTCGGGGAGGGCGACTTACTTGAAGGCGTCCTTGACGTTCTCGCCGGCCTGCTTGGCGTGGGCCTTGGTCTGGTCCGCCTGGCCCTCGGCTTCGAGGCGCTCGTTGTTGGTGGCCTTGCCCGCGGCTTCCTTCGCCTTGCCCGCGATGTTCTCAGCGGCGTTCTTGATCTTGTCGTCGAGTCCCATGTCGGCACCTCCCGTTAGGTTTCCGGGTATCTCCCGATGTGCGTCAACGCTAGGTCGGCTCGACCGGGGCGGCGGGGGGCTTGAAATTCGCGTGCACGTGAGGCAAGACGACCGGCTAGGTTCGAAGAATGCGCCGGGGGGAAGCATCATTCGCAGCGGTCGGTCTCGTCTCATGACCGCGCCGGACACGCTCGCCGATTTCTCGAACCTGCTCGAGGAGGCGCCGCGCGAGCCCGCTCCCGCGGGACGCGGCGGGCGGATCGCGCTCACCGTCTTCCTGGTCGTCCTCCTCGCCACATTGGGCGGGGGCGGCGGATACGTGTGGTGGGCGTCGTCGGCCGCCCTGCCCGCACCGACCGTCACCTCGCAGGCTCCGGTGGCGAGCCCCGGGGCCCCGGCATCCCTCGTCGTCCCCGCCGACGGATCCCTGCGGCTCAGCGTCGACGGCGGCGAGCAGTACCTGGGGCCCGACGCGTCGGGCGTGTTCGCCTCGTCGGGCGGTGACGACGCTCGACCGATCGCGAGCATCGCCAAGCTCGTGACGGCACTGGTCGTGCTCGACGCGCACCCCCTCCAGGGCGCCGACGATCCCGGACCCACGGTGTCGTTCACCGAGGCCGACACCGACCTGTACGACCGGTTCTACGTGCAGGGCGTCACGATCGCGAAGATGCCCGACGGCACCCGCATGCCCCTCCACGACGCCCTGGCGACGATGCTGCTGCCCTCGGCGAGCAACTACGCGGTCGCGATCGCCCGGTGGGGCTTCGGCTCCGAGGGTGCCTACGTCGACGCGGCCCGATCGTGGCTCCGCGACAACGGCCTGAACGACACCCGCATCGTGGATGCCACCGGCATCGACTCCCGAAACACCTCGACGCCCGGCGACCTCCTCGCCCTGGGGCGCCTCGCCGCGGCGAACCCCGCGATCGCCGCGATTACCTCGATGCGCTCGATCAGCGTGACCGGGGCGGGCACCGTGACCAACACCAACGACCTCCTCGGGACGCTCGGAGTGGACGGGCTGAAGACCGGGAACCTCGGCGACGGCACCTTCAACCTCCTCTTCACGGCGAGCCTCGACGTCGGGATCGGCTCCCCGCTGAAGATCACGGGCGTGCGCCTGGGCGGAGCGACGCACGACAGCACCGACGGCGACGTGGCCCGCGTGCTGCAGAGCATCAGCGACGGGTTCCACGATCTGCAGGTCGGCAGCCTCGGCGAGACGATCGGCACGATCACCACGCCGTGGGGGTCGGAAGCGGAGCTCGTGCTCGCGAAGAACGCGGAGGTGCGCACCTGGTCGGACACCCCCGTGACGGTGACCCTCGACACCGTGACGCCGCGCACCTATGCCGACGGCGAGACCGTCGGATCCGTGACGTGGACGGCCGGCCCGCAGACGGCCACGGCCGACGTGAAGATCGCCGGCGCGATCGAGGAGCCGACCCTCCTGTGGCGCCTGACCCACCCGGGGGAGCTCGGCTGAGGAGCGCCGTCGGGGAAGCTGACGGTCCCCGATGACGGCTCGACGAACGGCGCCCGCGTGTTCGTCTCCACCCCCACCGTGGCCGGGCACCCGATCGTCACCACCGGCGGCATCGGGGTCGGCTCGACGCGCGCAGAGGCCCTGGCCGCAGGGGCCGTCGAGGGCTTCGACGCGACCGAACTGCGCCTCGACGTCCGCGATGTCCCCGGAACGACCTCGCTGCAGCGCGCGGGCGAGACCGGTCGGCAGTACGTGATGCTCGTGCTCGAGGGCGATTCCGTCGCCGCGATGCACCTCCCCGCAGACGACTTCAGCGACATCTGAGCCGCATCGTCGCCCCGCTCCCGCTCGACGACGGCCCCGCGACGACTCCCGCTCTTAGCGCAGGTGGTCGCGCGCCCAGAGGGCGGCGCTGGTGCGGTCGGCCACGCCGATCTGTCGGAACACGGTGCCCAGGTGCGCCTTGACGGTGCGCTCCGAGATCCCCAGCGCCGCGGCCACCTGTTTGTTCGCGAGCCCCTCGGCCACCAACCGCAGCACCTCCTCCTCGCGCGCGCTCAAGCCGCTGCCGGCGACGGGCTCCTCGGGCAGCAGCGCCCCCGCGACCCGCGGATCCAGCGGCGCGTGCCCCGCGTGCACGGCCCGGACGGCCGCACGGAGGTCGCGGGGCTCGGCATCCTTCAACTGATATCCCGTCGCGCCCGCCGCGACGGCACGCCGCACCTGAGCGCGGTCGCCGAACGACGTGAGCACGAGCACCCGGATGCCGGGAACCCGGGCGCGCAGCGCGCGGGTGGCCTCCACGCCGTCCATGACCGGCATCGACAGGTCCATGACGGCCACATCGACCTCGGCGGAAGCGACGGCGGCGAGGGCCTCGGCGCCGTTCGCCGCGGTCGCCACGACGGCGATGTCACCCTCGGCCGCGAGGACGGATGCCAGCCCCTCGCGCACCATCGAGTGGTCGTCGACGACGAGGACGCGGATCATGGGGTCTCCCGGAGGGTGTCGGTGAGGCGCAGGCGCCAGCGGGTGCCGCGTCCCGGGGCAGTCGCCAGGGCGAGCTCGGCGCCCGCGTCGGTCGCGAGGTCGCGGAGCACCCGCAGGCCGAGGTGCCCCTCCTCCGGCGCGTCGAGAACCTCCGCGCCCTCGAAGCCGCGGCCGTCGTCGGCGACGAGCAGCTCGAGGCGTCCGCGCTCCGCGGTGAGGGTGACGGTGACCGTGCAGGGGGCGGCGTGCGCGACGGCGTTGCGCAGCGCCTCCTGGGCGATCCGGTAGATCAGCCGCTCGTGGGCGTCGGCGAGCGCGTCGAGCGGCGCGCGCAGGTCGAGCACGACCTCCACCCCGCGCGAGCGTGCCGTGGCCGCGAGGTCGTGCAGCGCCGAGGCGAGCCCCGATGCTGTGAGGCTCGCCGGGTAGATGTCGACGAGCAGCGACCGCAGCACCCGCACGTTGCCGCGGACGGCGCCGGCGACCTCGCGCATGCCGGCGGCTCCCTCCTCTTCTCCGCGCGCGTCGGCGGCAACGGCGGCGGCCTCCGCCCCGTAGCTAGTGGCGACGAGCTCCTGCACCGGACCGTCGTGCAGCGAACCGGCGATGCGTCGACGTTCGGCATCCGAGGCATCGACGGCCCGCTGCAGCAGCTCCGCCCGCCGCGCCTCGGCCCCGCGCAGCTGTCGCAGCAGCGTCCAGACAATCGGGGCGGTGAGCACCACGAGGAGCAGCAGGCTGCTCGTCGTCACGCCCGCGAACCCCCGCCACAGCTCGGCCGAGCGCGCGGCCACCGGCTCGTACGGGTAGTACACCTCGAAGAGCACCTGCTGACCGCTGGGCGTCCACAGCGGCCGGTACACCTCCAGAAGGCGCGACCCGGTCTCGAACTCGTTCTCGTCCTCCGCGAGGTCGGAGACCGCCGCACGGGTCGACGGTGCCGCCAGCGCCGCACGCTGGGCGTCGTCGAGCGCGAAGGTGCGACCGATCAGCTGGGGCTCGTCGGCGTAGAGGACTCGCCCTCCGGTGCTCCAGATCTTCACCCGGATGACGTCCTCGCCGAGGATCTGCGCCCGCACCGTGTCGTCGAACGCGGCGAGCGCGTCGGCCTCCCCCGCCGCCAGGCCGTCCGTGAGCACGGGCCGCACGACGGCATCGGCGAGCACGTTGGTGACCTGTGCGGCATCGTTGACCGCCTCGCGTTCCGCCAGCCATTGCGCCCCGAACCCGGCGAGGGCGGCGACCGCGACGAGCACCGCGGCCAAGCCCGCCGCGAGGCGGACGAGCACCGCGCGGGTCGACAGGCGTCGCGGTGCCGCCGAGGTCGGGTGCGCCGCGACGAGTACCTGCCAGGCCGGGGCGGGCGGGTCGGATGCCACTCAGTCGTCTCCCCCGCGATCGTCGCCGTCGTGGTCGCCGCCGTCGCGACCGCCGTGACGACCGCCGTCGCGCGACGAGGAGTCGTCGGTCGTCGAGCCGCCCGCCCCCGAGCCGCCCGTCGAGGAGTCGTCGGCGCCGGTGCGCGGGTCGTCGGTGGTTCCGGCATCCGCCGTTCCTCGGTCGTCGCCGGCCTCGACGCGATCGTCGCGGGGCGCGTCGCCCCCGTGGTCGTCGCTCCCCGAGGGCGCCGTCGCGTCGTCGCCGCGGGAGCCGCCGTGGTCGTCGGAACCCGCGTCGCCCCCGTCGGTCGCGCGATCGTCGCCGGGTTCGCTCCGCTGATCCCGGTCGCGGTCACCGCCGTGGTCGTCGGCGATCGGGGTGGCGTCGGGGGCGACGCCGACCACCTGGACCGACGCCGGGACGGGTACCGGAACGGATTCCGCGAACGACGCATTGCCCCAGAGGCCCACGGCCGCGGGGGCGGCGGCGAGCACGAGAGCGCCCGCACCGATGAGGATCCGCTTCTTCATGTCATCCGTCCTTCCGCCCCTGCATTGCATTGTCGCCTGTGCCGGGGGCTGTCCTGTTCCCACCCTGCGCGAAGCGGCGCCGTGCGGCCATCGGACGATGGTCGTAGTACCAAGGTCGCATTGCCCGGTCCGAGGCCGCGGGCCGACGGTGGACACAGCTCGCCCACCGACGAAACGAGAGAGCATGAGCATCAGCACCCCGTCCCGCCGCCGCCTGACCCGTGGCACCGCGATCGTCGCGGCCGCCCTGGTCGCGGCATCCGGACTCCTCCTCCCCACCGCAGCCCAGGCCAAGACGACGTCGACGGGCGGGGACTACGCCGTCACCGTTAACGGCACGACGTACAACCCCGCCCCCGGCAAAGACGCGAAGCTCAAGGACGTCGCGGTCTCGGGACGCATCACCGTGAGCGGAACGAACAACCGCTTCACCATCGACCCGGCGACCCTCGGCGTGTACGACTACATCCTCACCGGCGCGCCCGACACGCAGCGCATGGTCACGAGCCCGACCGTGGTGTTCGCGTCGAAGGTGCCGACCCTCACCGCGGCGCAGCGCGCGGGCACCCGGCTGTCGAGCCTCGAGGTGCGCGACGACGCGCTCGTGGCGATCTTCACCACCGCCGCCGGGAAGCTGAAGATCCAGGCGAAGGACGGCGCTCAGGGCGGCATCTTCCAGATGGAGCCGGAGTTCGCCGCGCCCGTCGAACTCGTGCACACCCTCGGGCCCGGCCTCTTCTACTTCGTGAACCAGTACACCGGGAAGATCAACTTCGGAAACGGCGTGGATGCCGTCGCCTCCGGCGCGAACGCCCACCAGATGCTGCTCGGCAAGGACAGCCCGCAGGTCGCGACGAAGACGTACCAGGATGCCACCGTCACCCGCTGGACGGTCGCCTCGGGCGGTCGCATGGGCGGTGTCCTCGGTGAGGATGCCGTGGAGCTCTCGGCGGGTGCCACGAACTGCACGAGCCAGTGCCAGGCCCAGAACCGCATCAACGGTTCGCTCCCCGTCCCGCCCGACCCGACGAACCCCACCCCGATCGGCGGCTGAACCCCGCCGACGAGCGGAGCCCCCGGTCAGCTGGCCGGGGGCTCCGTGGCGTTCCACCCGTCCCGTCGGCCACCCGACGCGCGCTCTGCCCGCCGGCACTCCGCCGGCTCAGAAACCCGCGGCCCCCTGCGGCCCGACCGTCGTCGGGGCGAACCCGGCGAAGCCGTCGATGCGCTGCTGCGCCACCGTGGTGCCGAGCTCGGAACGCAGGTGGGGGTGCGTCCAGTAGAAGTGCGTCGCCGCGTACACGGCGCGCGGAGCGGCATCCAGGGCGAAGGTCGCGATCTTCCACGACCGCAGCTCCCCCGAGGTGAGGTCGACGTCGCGCTCGATCCGCAGGATCGGGATCTTGACCGGGCGGGCCTGCTGCACCCCGGAGTCGTTCGTCGTGGTCGCGACGACGGCCTTCACCTCCGACCACGGGATGTTCGTGCCCACCCCCTGGAACCGCACGGCGATGCCGCTGCGCCCCACCGCCACGCACTGCCGGTTGCCCCACGACGCGCGACTGCGCGAGGCGAAGAGCAGGCTGACGAAGGAGATGAGGAAGAACAGTCCGATCAGCCCGAAGACGCCCGCGATCACGTAGGGGATCGGGCCCTCCATCGCCGGGGTCGTTCCCGCCTGCAGCAGCACGGAGATGACCACCCACCCCAGGAACAGGGTGATGACGCCGGTCACGATGGTCAGGAAGAGCGGGGGCTTCTTCAACGGAGCGACGTGCAGCCAATCGTCGGGCGCGCGCTCGAACGTGCTGTTGAAGATCTCGGCGGGAAGGAGGGCCAGCCTCTTCTTGGATGCCGCCGGCCACACCCACCCGGGAGGCACGAACGCGATTCGGGGGTCGGGGGTGTCCATGCGCACCAGTGTAGGAAGCGCCCCCGGGCTCACGCGTGCTCGCGCGGCGCGTCCAGGGCACTGGGCACCCCGCCACGCATCGCGATGGCCGCGATGAGCGTCACGGCGAGCAGCACCGTCAGGTACACGACGAACCCGACGCCCCCGTCGCCGACGGTCGCGTGGTACACCAGCGGCGCCGTGCCCCCGCACAGCGAGTTGGCCACCGCGTAGCCGAATCCGACCCCGAGCGCCCGGATGTGCGGCGGGAAGACCTCGGCCTTCGCGATGCCGTTCACCGACAGGTAGCAGGTGAGCACCGCGAACGCCAGGATCAGGATGCCGAACACCGCGGGTGGCGAGACGATCCGGGCCGCGGCGTTCACGAGGAAACCGGCCCCCAGCACGCCCAGCGCCCCGAACGCGACGAGCAGCGGCTTGCGACCGATCCGATCGCTGAGCGCCCCGCCGAGCGGCTGCATCACCATGAGGACGACGAACGCGGCGAGGACCACCCCGGTGGCGGCGGACTCCGCCCCCGCTCCCCCGGCTCCGAACGCGGCCTCCCGCACGATATAGGGCACGGTGACCGTCGCCGTGTAGAACGCGGCGCTCCCTCCCGCGGTCAGCAGGATCACCCAGACGAGCGGGCGCCCGTACCCGCGCAGCAGCTCCGCCATCGTCGCGGGGCGCCGGGGTCCGGTGGGCGTGGGTGGGGTGACGGATGCCGCCCGCCCCGCGCCCCGCGACCACCACAGCGACACGAGCCCCGCGACCCCGCCCGCGACGAACGCGACCCGCCAGCCCCACTGCGAGATCGCCGCACGATCGCCGACCAGTTGCAGCAGCAGGAGCAGCGCCTGCGCCAGCACGAGACCGCCCACGATCGTCATGGCCTGGAAGGACGCGTAGAAGCCGCGATGCCCCCGCGATCCCGACTCCGACAGGAGCACCGTGGCCGCGGCGTATTCACCGCCCGTCGCGATCCCCTGCACGATGCTCACCACGACGAGCACGACGGCCGCCCACGCACCGATGCTCCTCTCGGTGGGGGCGACGGCGAGCACGACCGATCCGAGCGACATCACGGTCACCGCCATCACCAGGGCCTGCTGACGACCCCGCGTGTCGGCGAGACGACCGAACAGCCAGGAGCCGAGCGGTCGCACCACGAACGTCAGGGCGAACAGTCCGTAGACGTAGACGAGGGAATCCGGGGAGTCCGCCGGGAAGAACTCGGTCCGGAAGAACGGCGCGAAGGTCGCGTAGACGTACAGGTTGAACCACTGCACGAGGTTCGGCACGGATCCCGCCAGGATGGCCCGCACCCGGGCGCGCCGTTCCGGCTGCGGCCGGGTCCCGGCCGGGTCAGGACGAGTCATGAGACGACCCTAGAGAACCGCGGCTAGGCGGAGGGCCCTCCGAGCGCCTCGACGATGAGCCGCGGATCGGTGTCGAGGGTCTCCGCGGAGACGGTGCGACGTCGCCGCGTGCGCCCGTCCTGCCGCGTGAACACGACGAGGGACGTCGACAGCAGACCGGATGCCGCGCGGATCTCGGCACGCGTACCCTCGCGGGGCCACTCCTCGGCGCGCACCCGCGGAGCGAGACCCGACGGTCGTTCGAGGGCGGGGAACTCCACCGTCGTGGGAGTGATCGCGACCGCGATATCCGGCATCCGCGGACGCCGCCGCAGCTGACGCACCCCGAACACGCCGATCGCGAGGGGAACCGCCAGCGTGAGGGCGAGCAGAAGTGCGGCGCCCGCTCGTCCGTCCGCGGCCACGACCACGATCGGCAGCAGCGTGACGAGTCCCCACAGCGCGGCGAGCGCGATCGCCGCGATGCCCTGCCGGCGCACGAGCGTTCGCAGGGTGCGTTCCACCGCCGCCCGCCCGGCCGGGTCGTAGCGCGCGATCACGGTCTCTCGGGGAGTCAACGATCGTGCCATTCCGTGCGTCGCGCGAGCCTCAGTTGTTGAAGCGGAACTCCACCACGTCGCCGTCCTGCATGACGTAGTCCTTGCCCTCGAGGCGGGCCTTGCCCTTCGCGCGGGCCTCGGCGACCGAGCCGAGTTCGACGAGGTCGGCGAACGAGATGACCTCGGCCTTGATGAAGCCCTTCTCGAAGTCGGTGTGGATGACACCGGCCGCCTGCGGCGCCTTGGCACCCTGCGGGATCGTCCACGCGCGGGCCTCCTTGGGGCCGGCCGTGAGGTAGGTCTGCAGACCGAGGGTGTCGAAGCCGATGCGGGCGAGCTGGTCGAGGCCCGACTCGTCCTGCCCGGTGGAGGCCAGCAGTTCGGCGGCGTCCTCGGGGTCGAGGTCGATCAGTTCGGACTCGATCTTGGCATCCAGGAAGACGGCCTTCGCGGGGGCAACCAGGGCTGCGAGCTCGTCCTTCTTGGCCTGATCCGTGAGCACGGCTTCGTCGACGTTGAAGACGAAGATGAACGGCTTCGCGGTCAGCAGGCCGAGCTCGCGAATCGGCGAGAGGTCGAGACCGGATGCCGAGAGCAGCACGCCGCGCTGCAGCGCGTCCTGGGCCGCCTTCGCGGCGTCGAGCACCGAGGGGTCGAGCTTCTTGCCCTTGACCTCCTTCTCGTACCGGGTGATCGCCTTCTCGAGGGTTTGGAGGTCGGCGAGCTGCAGCTCGGCGTTGATGGTCTCCATGTCGCTCGCGGGGTTGACCGCTCCGTCGACGTGGACCACGTCGTCGTCGGCGAATCCGCGGACGACCTGGGCGATGGCATCCGCTTCACGGATGTTCGCGAGGAACTGGTTGCCGAGGCCCTCGCCCTCGCTCGCCCCGCGGACGATGCCGGCGATGTCGACGAACGACACCGCGGCGGGCACGAGCCGCTCGCTCTGGAACACGTCGGCGAGCTGCTGCAGGCGCGCATCGGGTAGGTTCACGACCCCGACGTTGGGCTCGATCGTGGCGAACGGGTAGTTCGCGGCGAGCACCGAGTTCTTGGTCAGGGCGTTGAAGAGGGTGGACTTTCCCACGTTGGGAAGGCCGACGATTCCGATGGTAAGAGCCACGGGAGTCCAGGTTACCCGGCTCGGGCCGCGCCCACCTGCGTCAGGGCCTGCGCGCGCGGAACGCGTGGGTGACGTACGGCAACGCCACGGCGCCCCCGTCGGCCAGTCCGGGGACGGATGCCACGACCTCGTCGACGGCCGCGTCGATGCGCTCGCGCGTCGAGGGGTCGGCCGTGATGATGTCGCTGCGCGACGACACCAGCTCGCGCAGGACGGGGAGGGTGAGGTGGCGCTCCCACCTCCATTCGCGGTGCTCGAGCGGCCCGAACGGCTCGGCGACGCGCGGACCGGTGGTGGCGAGCAGCACCTCGGCGTTCGATCCGCCCATGGCCGCGGTGAGCCGTCGGACCCAGTCGACGGCGTCGTCGCGGATGTTCCAGATCAGGCCCAGCGAACCGCCGCTGCGCAGCACGCGGCCGACTTCGCGCGAGGCGGCCTCGACATCGACCCAGTGCCAGGCCTGCCCCAGGACGACCGCGTCGAGACCGGCGTCGGGCAGCGGCAGGTGCTCGGCGGTTCCCGCGAACGTGGGCACGCCACGCACCGCCTCTCGCAGGGCGGCGAGCATGTCGGCATCCGGATCCACGGCCACCACGTCGGCACCCAGCTCGACGACCGCGCGCGTGAGCTTGCCCGTTCCCGCCCCCACGTCGGCCACGCGCAGGGCGCGACCCTCTTCGCGGACGGGCTCCAGGAGCCAGGCCACGGCGTCGGCCGGGTACCCCGGACGCCCCGACTCGTAGGCGGATGCCGCCTGCCCGAACGATGTCGACTTCTCACTGCGCGCCATGCCCCCGACCCTACGCCGCCCCTCCGACACCGCCGCGGGGCGACCGGACCCGCCGTCGGGTGCGTATCCCTCAGCGAGGGGCCGTCGCGCGGAGTCGGTGCTCGATCCATCGATGCCGGAGGCCGAACGCCGGCGTGTCGCGGACGGACTCCGCGCGACGGTGCGCGCCGCCCCCTCCGCCGGGGAGGGCGGACCCCGGCGCGCCTCCCGGGCGATGCCCGCTTCGCGGCGCAGGGTGAAGGCGTGGCACTGGATTTCACCGCGATCGACTTCGAAACGGCGAACTCCAGTGGTGCGTCCGCGTGTGCAGTCGGGCTGGCGCGCGTGCGAGGCGGTCGGGTCGTCGCGACCGCGGCCTGGCTGATCAAGCCGCCGCCCGGGCACGACCACTTCGCGCCGATCAACATCGGCATCCACGGCATCGAACCTGCGCACGTCGCGGACGCCCCGTCGTGGAGCGCCCAGCTCGAGCGGCTCACGGAGTTCGCCGGCTCGGACGTGCTCGTCGCGCACAACGCCGGGTTCGACATGTCGGTGCTGCGTCGCGCCTGCGCCGCGACCGGCGAGGACTGCCCCCCGTACCGCTATCTTTGCAGCGTGCAGATGTCGCGCAAGACCTACACGCTCGACTCCTACCGGCTGCCGCTCGTCGCGGCCGAGGCCGGCTGCTCCCCCTTCGCCCACCACGACGCCCTCGCCGACGCCGTCGCCTGCGCCGAGATCACCATCGACTGCGCCCGACGCGCCGGGGTCGACGACGTGCAGGGCCTCGCCGCCCACCTGGGCGTCCGCATCTCGCAGATCGCCGCCGAGCCGGCCGAACGCGCCGTCGCCTGAGCGCGTCCCGGTCCACCCTTCCCGGTCCCGCGCGGCCCGTCTTTCCGGCGATGTCGGAGGTCTGTAGCAAGCTGACCCCATGGATGCCGTCACCCTGATCCTCGTGGTCCTCGCCCTCCTGCTCGGCGTCGCCGGCGGGTGGTTCGTCGGGGGCGTCCGTGCCGCCGCACGGCACGCCGCCGCGCAGAACGACCTCGGCGCGCGCGTCGCCGCGGCCGAGACCGAGCGCGACGGTCTCCGGCAGCAGCTCGATCGACAGGGCGCGATGTACCGCGAGCTCGTCGGTCAGTCGCGCGCCGACCAGGCCGCACGCGAAGAACGCGAGCGTCGTGAGCAGACGGTGCTCCGCGCGCTCGACCCCGTCCGCGAGACGCTCGACGCGATGCAGCGCAAGGTCGATGGGCTCGAGCGCGACCGCGTCGAGCAGTACTCCGCTCTCGGCGAGCAGCTGCGCCTGTCCCGCGAAGCCGACGAGGCGCTGCGCGCGACCACCGAGTCGCTGGCCTCCGCCATGCGCTCGGGCACCACCCGCGGCGTGTGGGGCGAAACGCAGCTTCGGCGGGTGGTCGAGGCGGCGGGACTCACGCGGTACGTCGATTTCGATCTGCAGACCGCGATCTCCAGCGACGCCGGAGCGGGTCGCCCCGACATGGTGGTGCGCCTGCCCGGCGGCAAGGCCCTCGCGGTGGATGCCAAGGTCCCCCTCGAGTCGTACCTGCAGGCCAGCGCGATCGCGGTGACGGCCCACGGAGACGAGGGGGCTCGACGTGCCGCGCTGATGAGCAAGCACGCCCGCGCGGTCCGGGCCCACGTGGATGCCCTGGCGAAGAAGGCCTATTGGGCGGGACTCACGACAAGCCCCGAGTTCGTCGTCTGCTTCCTGCCCAGCGAATCGCTCCTGGCGTCCGCCCTCGACGAAGACCCCACCCTGCTCGAGTACGCCTTCACGCGACGCGTGGCTCTCGCCTCCCCGGTCAACCTCTGGGCGGTGCTCAAGACCGTCGCGTTCACGTGGACCCAGCAAGACGTCTCCGACGAAGCGCGCACGCTCTTCGCGCTGGGGACCGAACTGTACGACCGCGTGGGGGTCCTCGCGACCCACGCCAACGATCTCCGACGCGCGATCGAGAAGACGGTCGACAGCTACAACAAGTTCGCCGGTTCGCTCGAGTCCCGTGTCCTCGTCACGGCCCGGAAGTTCCCCGGCATCGACGAGACCAAGCTCGACTCCGTGAACGCTCCTCCGGCGCTCGACGCCACGCCCCGTCGGTGGACGGCACCCGAGATGCTCGACATCGACGCCCCGCCGATCACCGACGTCCCCGATGCCCCCGCTGCGCCCGCCGCGCCCGACGAGGTCGCAGCCACGCCCGGCTACGCCGACCTCGGCGGTGTCCGCGCCCGGGCGGGCCTGCCGGAGAACCCGACCACTCACTCCGACGTGTGATCACGGCGAGGCGCAGGGAACCGGCGTTCGTTCGAGACGCCGAGCGGGAATTCGAGACGCCGGGCCGGCCCCGTCCCGCCACGCCCACCCGCCCGCCACGCCCACTCGCCCGCAACATCACGCGCGAACGCAGAACCGGGCCGACCCTGATGGATCGACCCGGTTCGAGAAGCGGAGGGCTCAGGACCCGCCGGGCACCCAGCTGAGCAGGCTCACCACGGCGGCGGACACGCCCACGAACGCGCCGATCATCCACCACGCGCTGACCTCGTGGCCCTCGTCGCGGCGCACGCGCAGCAGGACATCGGGGCGTCGAGCGGGGTCGACGGCGCTGGCGATGACCGCCTGCGCACCTGTCTGAGGTGCGGTCTGATTCGTCGGAGCTGTTGCCATGGACGATCCCCCTTCGGGTCTCGGAAGAACACAGCGTCGCCGTTGACACTCCTAGAGATTCTGCCAGACGAGGTTCGAGGGGCCGGTCACGCTTGCGTCACGACACGCCCGGCTGTATCTGCACGTCGGCCGCCCCGCGGCGTGCCCGCGCCCGCGGCACGCGGCAGCGAGCCCGCCCTGCCCCGACCACTGAGGCTGCACGCCACTGACGAAACGGCGTCACCCCGCCACCGAGATGTCACCCACCCGCAGTCTCACCGCCCCGGGCGCCACCCCGGGCCACGCCCGCGCCCGCAGCACGCCGCACCGCGCCCGGCCACACCCGCAGCGCGCCGACGCCCGCAGCACCCCGCGGGCCCGCGACACCGACGCCTCAGCGGCTCAGGCTCACAGCCACTTCGACGTGAGGTGCTCCGACGAGATGCGCCGCAGCGTGCCCGAGGCTCCGCGCAGTACGACGCTCTCGGTGTAGATGAAGTCGCCGTCGCGGCGCACGCCCTGAACGAGCTGACCGTCGGTCACTCCGGTCGCGACGAAGATCGTGTTCTTGCCCGTGACCAGGTCGTCGGCCTCGTACACCGTGCCGTCGACCTTGAGCCCGGCATCCAGGCCCTTCTGCTTCTCGTCGTCGGTGCGGGGAGCGAGCACGCCCTGGATGTGCCCGCCGAGCGCCTTGATCGCGCAGGCCGTGACGATCCCCTCGGGGCTGCCGCCGATGCCGACGCACATGTCGGTGCGGGCGTTGTGGCGAGCCGCGTTGATCCCCCCGGCCACGTCGCCGTCGCTCATCAGACGGGTTCCGGCCCCCGCTTCGCGGATGTCGGCGATGAGCTGCTCGTGGCGGGGTCGGTTCAGCACCGACACGACGATCTCGTCGACCGGCTTGCCCAGCGCCTTGGCCAGAAGACGGATGTTCTCACCGATCGGGAGGCGGATGTCGACGACGCCGACGCCGGCGGGACCGGTGACGAGCTTGTCCATGTAGAACACGCTGGACGCGTCGAGCATGGTGCCCTGGTCGGACACCGCGATGACCGAGAGTGCGTTCTGCCGCCCCGCCGCCGTGAGCGAGGTGCCGTCGATGGGATCCACCGCGACGTCGCACCGGGGACCGCGGCCGCTGCCCACGCGCTCACCGTTGTAAAGCATGGGCGCGTTGTCCTTCTCGCCCTCGCCGATCACGATCGTCCCGTCGAAGTTGACGGTGCTGAAGAAGGCCCGCATCGCGTCGACAGCGGCGCCGTCGGCCGCTTCTTTGTCGCCTCGCCCGATGAAGGGAACGGCGCGAATGGATGCCGCCTCCGTCGCCCTCACCAACTCCAGAGCCAGGTTGCGGTCGGGGTGCAGAGGGCTCATGTCGGCAGTCAGGCTCACCATGGGCCCACTGTATCCAGCAGAGTCGACACATCCGTCGGATTTCCGCCTCGCGAGCGCGAAGGAATCGCGCTTCTTAACGAATCGACAGAAGTGGCCGGTTCCTGTCGCCACCGCACCGTCATGATCCGGCGGCTTCGCTAGAGTGACGATGTCCCGACAACGACCAAGGAGCACCTCCATGCCCGTCGCTTCCCCTGAGCAGTACGCCGAGATGCTGGACCGCGCGAAGGCCGGTAGCTTCGCGTATCCCGCGATCAACGTCTCGAGCTCTCAGACCATCAACTCGGTGCTCCAGGGCCTGACCGAGGCCGGCTCCGACGGCATCCTGCAGGTCACCACCGGTGGCGCCGACTACTTCGCCGGACACACCGTCAAGGCGCGCGCCACCGGCGCCCTCGCCTTCGCGAAGTACGTGACCGAGGTCGCCAAGAACTACCCCATCACGGTCGCTCTCCACACCGACCACTGCCCCAAGGACGCGCTGCCCGGCTTCGTTCTGCCGCTGCTCGAGGCCTCCGAAGAAGAGGTCAAGGCCGGCCGCAACCCGATCTTCCAGTCGCACATGTGGGACGGCTCGGCCGTTCCCCTCGACGAGAACATCGACATCGCCGCGGAGCTCCTCCCCCGCATGAAGAACATCAACGCGATCCTCGAGATCGAGGTCGGCGTCGTCGGCGGCGAAGAGGACGGCGTGGCGCACGAGGGCTCCAACGAGGCGCTCTACACCACCGTCGCCGACGTCACCAAGGCCGTCGAGCGCCTCGGCCTCGGCGAGAACGGCCGCTACATCTCGGCCCTCACCTTCGGAAACGTGCACGGCGTGTACAAGCCCGGTGGCGTGAAGCTCCGCCCCGAACTGCTCGGCGAGATCCAGGAGGGCATCGCCGCGACCTTCGGCACCGGCCCCAAGCCCCTCGACCTGGTCTTCCACGGCGGCAGCGGCTCGACCGACGAAGAGATCGCCCTCGCGGTGCGCAACGGCGTCGTCAAGATGAACATCGACACCGACACGCAGTACGCCTTCACGCGCTCGATCGCGGGCTACATGTTCTCGAACTACGAGGGCGTGCTGAAGCTCGACGGCGAGGTCGGCAACAAGAAGCAGTACGACCCGCGCGCGTGGGGCAAGGTCGCCGAGTCGGCCATGGCCGTGCGCGTGGTCGAGGCCACGAAGCAGCTCGGTTCGTACGGCCAGTCCCAGAGCTGACACGACCTCGCGTCATCCCTCGAACGCCCCGGCCTCGGCCGGGGCGTTCGTCGTTCCCGGATGCCGCCGACCGGCCCTCAGCGGCGATAGACCTCGAGGACCGTGGGGGCGCCCTCGGGCGACGACACCACCTCGATCGGGTCGCCCGCGCGGACATCCCCCGCGCGTCGCACGCGCAGATACGCGCCCAGCCGTCCCTCGTCGGAGAAGCGCTTGACCCAGCCGCGCGAGGCGGCGCCGCCCACCCAGCGCGCGAACGTCGAGCACGGCGTGCGGGGCATCGTCACCTCCACCTCCACCGTGTCGCCGATGCGCCAGATCTCGCCGATGCGCGCGCCGTTGACGTCGAGCCCCTCGACGCGCAGGTTCTCGCCGAACCATCCCGCGTGCAGCTCCCGGTCGAGCTCGCCCTCCCAGAACGCCGCGTCCTCCGCCGCGTAGGCGTAGACGGCCTTGTCGGGGCCGCCGTGATGCTTGCGGCTCGCCTGCACGTCGGCGCGCACGCCGAGCTTGCCGACGCGCACGGCGCCGTCGAGAGGGCGCTTGTCGATCGCGGTCACTCCGACCGAACCGGCATCCGGATGCAGGGAGTGGACGGCGCAGACGGCGACGAGACGGGGCATGCGTCGATGCTAGAACGTCCAGCGGCTCGCTCAGGGCGTCGAGAACTCGCGACGCATCACGACCGTCGTCCCGTCGAGCGTGCGGATCTCGACCGAGCCGATGTCGGCGGCCGACAGATCCGTGCCCGCGCTGAGCTCGGTCGTCGATCCCGGTCCGGCGCGCCAGGTCGAGAGCACGCTCGTCGATCCCTCGTCGTCGGTGATCGCGAGGGCGTACGGCCACCCGCCGGGCGGGGCGTCGAGCACCTCGCCCGTGTACTGGCAGACGAGGTCGATCCGCGTGCCCCACGGGGCGGACGTCAGCTTCACCGAAGCCTCGAGCGGCGCCCCCGCCACGTCGTCCAGCGCGTACACCGTCCCCGCGGGCTGCACGGCGCTGCCGATCGCGACGACGCTGGGCACGGCGATGGCGACCAGGGCGATGGATGCCGCGAGCGCCCACCCCGTGACCCGTCGCCGCCGACGACGCCGAGCGGTCTCCACGACCCGGGCGCGCAGCGCGGGATCGGGCGCCGCCACGGGCGCCGGTCCGGTACCCGCGTCGATCCCCCGCGCACGATCGGCCGACAGCCGCGACAGCAGCCCCGCGGTGGGCGCGATCTCGGCCACCGCGGCGCGGCACGACGCGCACTCCTCCAGGTGCGCCTCGTACTCCGCGCGATCCGGGGCCGACAGCGCGCCGAGGACGTACGCGCCGTCCCAGCTCGAGAGACGTTCGTGGTCGATGCTCATCGGGTCACCCCCCTCTCCTGCAGAGCGAGCCTCAATGCCCGCACCGCGTAATGCAGTCGCGACTTCACCGTGCCGGCGGGGATGCCGAGCTCCTCGGCCGTCTGCGCCACGCTGCGCCCGCCGTAATAGGCGCTGACGATCACCGCCCGGTGGTCGGCGGTGAGGGTGGCGAGCGCCTCCTCCACGAGGAGCGCGTTGAACATGGCATCCGTGTCGTCGGCGTGCGCCGTCTCGGGGAGTTCGTCGACGGGCTGCTCGTGCCGTCGCCGAGCGCTGCGGGCCTCGTCGATCACGATGTTGCGCGCGACCGTGTACATCCACGAGCGCAGCGACGCCGGGTCGTCGCTCATGACGCGCGGCGTCCGCCACGCGCGCAGCAGGGTCTCCTGCACGACGTCGTCGGCGCCGGCGTGATCGCCGGTCAGGCTCACGACGTAGCGCCAGACGGGGGTCGCGTGCGCGTCGTACAGCGCCGTCAACTGCGCGTGTTCGTCCTTCACCGCGGCATCCCCTCTCCCTCGCTCACAGGGGACACGGGATGCCGGGCCGTGCGGTTCAGTTCGGGACGCTGTCGATGATCGCGGTCATGAACTGCTGGTCGCCCACGAGGGCCATCGTGATGCAGACGCCCGCGACCAGCGCGGTCGCGACGAAGCCGACCAGGGGGATCCAGAACGCGAGACGACCGCTCTTGAGGCGCCGCCAGGTGAAGACCGCGGTCAGCAGCCAGCCGATGCCGTAGACGAACGCCGCGGCCGCGCCCCAGACGTAGCCGGCGGACAGGTTGGTGAAGGTGGCCGTCACGCCGAGCATCTGCGCGCCGCGCTCGGCGTACTCGGGGAAGTTCAGCAGCTGCATGATGGTCGTGACCACCGAGAACAGCCCGTAGAAAAGCAGACCGAACGTCACGATGCGGTCCACCCGGGCGCCGCGCGTGGCGGGGACGGAGAACGCGGCGGGCGCCTCCGGGGCGGGTGCCGGTTGCGGGGCGACCCCGGCCTCGAGAGCCTCGGTCACCTCCGGGCGTTGGATGCGCGCGCGCTGCTCCTCCGCCGTGGCGTACTCGCCGAACTGCGGGCGAGGGCGCTCGGCGCCCTCCCCCTCGGTCGAGGGACGGGAGTCGTCGCTCACGCGCGCCCCCGGCCGCCCAGTGCACGGCTGTCGCGCTTGCCGCTGGCATCCTGACGCAGCTCCTTGGGGAGCGAGAAGATCAGATCCTCCTCGGCGGTGCGGACCTCTTCGACATCGCGGTACCCGGCGCCGGCGAGCTCTTCGAGCACCTCGGTCACGAGCACCTCGGGGACCGAGGCCCCGCTGGTCACGCCGACGGTCTGCACTCCCTCGAGCCACTCCTGCTTCACCTCGTCGACGTAGTCGACGCGGTAGGCGGCCTTGGCTCCGTGCTCGAGGGCGACCTCGACCAGGCGCACGCTGTTGGAGGAGTTGGCCGATCCCACGACGATCACGAGGTCGGCGCCGACGGCGACCTTCTTGATCGCCACCTGGCGGTTCTGGGTGGCGTAGCAGATGTCGTCGGAGGGCGGATCCTGCAGCTGCGGGAAGCGCTCGCGCAGGCGCCGCACGGTCTCCATCGTCTCGTCGACCGAGAGCGTGGTCTGCGACAGCCACACGACCTTGGAGGGGTCGCGCACCTCGATGGTGTCGGCGTGGTCGGGCGAGTTGACGACGGTGACGTGCTCGGGAGCCTCTCCCGCGGTCCCCTCGACCTCTTCGTGACCCTCGTGGCCGATCAGCAGGATCTCGAAGTCGTCGCGCGCGAAGCGCACGGCCTCGCGGTGGACCTTGGTCACGAGGGGGCAGGTCGCGTCGATCGCCTGCAGACCGCGATCGGATGCCGCCGACACGACCGCCGGAGACACGCCGTGCGCGCTGAAGACGACGTGGGCGCCGGAGGGGACCTCGTCGACCTCCTCGACGAAGATCGCGCCCTTCTTCTCGAGCTCGGTCACGACGTGGATGTTGTGCACGATCTGCTTGCGCACGTACACCGGAGCGCCGTAGCGCTCGAGGGCTTTCTCGACGGCGATCACGGCGCGGTCCACGCCCGCGCAGTATCCACGGGGTGCGGCCAGCAGCACCTTCTTGCGTCCGTCGACGGGGATATCCTGGAGCCGCCCGCGACGACCCGGGATGCGGGGAACGGGCAGGTGGACGGCAGGTGAGCTCACCCCCCGATTCTATCGGGGCGCCCCTGGACACCGGCCGAACCTCCCCCACCGCCACCCGCAGGGATACGATGACCCCTCCCCCTCCACCGGCCCGCGCGGGTCGGGTCCCTCTCGCCGACAGCACGCTCACATGACCTCTTTCCAGCCCGAGACCGTCCCCGGTCAGGCCCCTCCCGCCGACAGCGTGCACCCCCGGGATTCGCGCACGGACGCCCCCACGTCGGTCTCGCGCCTGAACGACACCATCCGCGGCTTCATCGAGAGGTGGGGGTCGGTGTGGGTCGAGGGCGAGATCACCTCCTTCAACCGGCGCGGCGGCAACGTGTTCGGGCGGCTGAAAGACCTCGGCACCGAGTCGACGGTGTCGTTCCGCATCTGGTCGAGCACGCTCGCGCGCCTGCCGAAAGACCTGAAGGTCGGCGACCACGTCGTCGCGTGCGTCAAAGCCGACTACTTCCCGCGCACGGGTGACTTCTCGTTCGCGATCTCGGCAATGCGCCACGTCGGCCTCGGGGAGCAGCTCGAGCGCCTCGAGCGTCTGCGCGCGCAGCTGCGCTCCGAGGGACTTTTCGACCCGGCGCGCAAGAAGCGCCTGCCCTTCCTGCCCCAGTGCATCGGCCTCATCACGGGCGAGAACTCCGACGCCGAGAAAGACGTCCACCGCAACGCCGAGCTGCGCTGGCCGCGCGTGCGGTTCCGCACGCGGCACGCCGCCGTGCAGGGCGATCGGTGCGTGCCCGAGACCATCGCCGCTCTGACGGCCCTCGACGCCGACCCCGAGGTCGACGTCATCGTCATCGCGCGCGGCGGCGGCGACCCGCAGACGCTCCTGGGCTTCAGCGACGAACGTCTGCTGCGCGCCGTGGCCGCGGCATCCACCCCGATCGTGAGCGCGATCGGCCACGAGAACGACCGACCGCTGCTGGACGAGGTCGCCGACATCCGCGCGTCGACGCCGACCGACGCGGCCAAGCGCGTCGTGCCCGACGTGAGCGAGCAGCGCGCTCTGGTGGCGCAGCTGCGCGCCCGACTGACCGGCCGTCTGACGCAGCGGGTGGTGCACGACATCGCGCAGCTCGAGCAGATCCGCTCGCGTCCGTCGCTGCGCACCCCGCACGCGATGCTCACCTCCCGCGCCCAAGAATTGTGGATGCTGTCGAACCGTGGGCGCGACGTGGTCGATCGGCGCCTCGAGAGCGAGCGCCGTCGCACGAGCGAGCTGAGCGCGGCCCTCCGCGCGCTCTCGCCCCTCGCGACCCTCGCCCGCGGATACGCGATCGCGCAGCTGGACGACGGCACCGTGCTGCGCGACGCGGCCGACGCCCCCGCCGGCACCGCTCTCCGTCTCACCGTCGAGCAGGGCACGCTCGCCGCGATCTCGGAGGGCGCCGTGCCTGATGCCGTGCCGCACGGCTCCTCCCCCGCCACCGCTCCGTTCGACGGCGAGGCACCCGGCGCCGGTCCCTCCGACGGGGCCGCCTAGAATGGATGCCATGACCGCGACACCCGGCTCCGCTGCCGACGTCGCCACCCTCTCCTTCGAGCAGGCCCGCGACGAACTCGTGCGCGTCGTCGCCGAACTGGAGCAGGGCGCTCCCACCCTCGAGCAGTCGCTGGAGCTCTGGGAGCGCGGCGAGAAGCTCTACGCCCGGTGCGAGGAGTGGCTGCTGGGCGCCAAGCGCCGCCTCGACGCGGCCCGCGGCGACGGAGACGACGACTGATGGCCCGCGTCGTCGCGCACCTCGGCCGCCCCGAGACCCCGCAGGAGACCGCCGACCGCAAGGCCGAGTCCTCGCGTCGGTACCGCTCGAGCAAGACCTTCCGCAACCTCATCGCCGCCCTGTTGGTGACGGTCGCCCTGGTGTTCGTCGTGATCGCCGCCGTCCCGCGGGGCGAACCGGCTCCGCGACCCGCTCCCGATGTGCCGGCCCTCGCCGCCGACATCGAGGCGGACCTGGGCCGCCCGGTCCTCTCGCCGGCGCTCGGCGACGACTGGCGCGTCAATCAGGCCACGACCGAGGGCGTCGGGGGCACCGAGGCCTGGACCATGGTCTACGTGCGCTCGGGCGAGTCGGGCTTCCTCCGTATCGCGCAGGGCTTCGACGCCGACGAGGCCTGGGTCGGACAGGTGCTCGACGGCACCCGGAGCACCGAGACCGTCGACATCGACGGCATCACCTGGAACGTGTACCGCCCCGCCAACCCCTCGGGCACGGGCAACATCGACTACGCGCTGGCCACTCCCGCCGGCCCGGACTACGTGCTCGTCTACGGCGACGCGTCCCCCGAGACCGCGGCCCTGGCGGCCGCGTCCGTGACCACCCAGATCGAACAGTTGAGAGAGGTCCCGTGAGCGAGCGCATGACCCCCCGTCAGGTGTGGCAGCAGATGGTGGAAGGCAACGAGCGCTTCGTCGCCGGCGAGCCCGCCCACCCCCGGCAGGACGTGGAGCGGCGCACCGAGCTCGCGAGCTCGCAGCACCCCACCGCCGCCCTGTTCGGCTGCGCCGACTCTCGCCTGGCCGCCGAGATCATCTTCGACCAGGGCCTGGGCGACCTCTTCGTCGTGCGCAACGCCGGACAGGTCATCTCCGACTCGGTGATCGGCAGCCTCGAGTACGCCGTGGGCGTGCTCGAGGTCCCGCTCATCGTCGTGCTCGCGCACGACGCGTGCGGCGCCGTGGGAGCCGCCATCGACAGCACCGGCGTCGACGCGCCGACCCTCCCCGCCTACATCTGGCGCCAGATCGCACCGATCGTGCCGGCCGTCCGTCGCGTGCAGCGCGAGAGCGCCGTCGACGGCACCGTGCCCGCGCGCGTCGACCCCGAACTCGTGGGACGCGAGCACCTCCGCCACACCGTGGCCGATCTGCTGCGCGCGTCCGAGCTGATCAGCGAGGCCGTCGCCGAGGGCCGCACGGCCGTCGTGGGCGCCAACTACCGCCTCGACGAGGGGAAGGCCTTCCCCGTCGTCATCGTGGGCGACGTCGACGACCCGCGCATCTGACGACCGCGCAGCCCACAACCGCGCATCCCACCATCGCGCATCTGATGACCGCGCGAACGAGAACCGAAGAAAAGACCGGAGGAACGACGACGTGACCGACACCGAGTACCGCATCGAACACGACACCATGGGTGAGGTGCGGGTACCCAAGAACGCCCTGTACGCGGCGCAGACCCAGCGCGCGGTCGAGAACTTCCCGATCTCGGGCAAGGGGCTCGAGTCGACGCAGATCGCCGCACTGGCCCGCATCAAGAAGGCGGCGGCTCTCGCCAACAAGGAGCTCGGCACCCTCGACGGGGCCATCGCCGACGCCATCGCGCAGGCCGCCGACGAGGTCGTCACCGGTCAGCACGACGCGCACTTCCCGGTCGACACCTACCAGACCGGCAGCGGCACCTCGTCGAACATGAACATGAACGAGGTTCTCGCGACCCTCGCCACCGGCATCCTGGGTTCGACCGTCCACCCCAACGACCACGTCAACGCCTCGCAGTCGTCGAACGACGTCTTCCCCACCTCGGTCCACATCGCCGTGACCCAGGCCCTGATCACCGACCTCGTGCCCGCCCTCGAGCACCTCTCGGTCGCGCTCGAGGCCAAGGCCGAGGCGTGGAAGGGCATCGTGAAGTCCGGGCGCACCCACCTCATGGATGCCACGCCCGTCACCCTCGGCCAGGAGTTCGGCGGCTACGCCCGCCAGATGCGCCTCGGCATCGAGCGCGTGCAGGCCGTGCTCCCCCGCGTCGGCGAGGTCCCCCTCGGCGGAACCGCCGTCGGAACGGGCATCAACACCCCCCTCGGCTTCCCGCAGAAGGTCATCGAGCTGCTGGCCGCCGAGACCGAGCTGCCGATCACCGAGGCGAAGGACCACTTCGAGGCGCAGGCCAACCGCGACGGTCTCGTCGAGGCCTCGGGCGCCCTGCGCACGATCGCGGTGTCGCTCACCAAGATCAACAACGACATCCGCTGGATGGGCTCGGGGCCGAACACCGGCCTCGGCGAGCTGCACATCCCCGACCTGCAGCCGGGCTCCTCGATCATGCCGGGCAAGGTCAACCCGGTCGTCCCCGAGGCGACGCTCATGGTGTGCGCCCGTGTCATCGGCAACGACGCCACCGTCGCCTGGGCCGGCGCGTCGGGATCGTTCGAACTGAACGTCGCGATCCCCGTCATGGGCACCGCTCTGCTGGAGTCGATCCGCCTGCTCTCCAACGCCATGCGCGTCCTCGCCGACAAGACGATCGACGGCCTCGAGGCCAACGTCGCCCGCGCCGAGGCGTTCGCGGGTATGTCGCCCTCGATCGTCACGCCGCTGAACAAGGTCATCGGCTACGAGGCGGCGGCCAAGATCGCCAAGCACTCCGTGGCCAAGGGCATCACGGTGCGCGAGGCCGTCATCGACCTCGGCTACGTCGAGCGCGGTGAGATCACCGAAGAGGTGCTCGACGCCAGGCTCGACCTGCTGTCGATGACCCACCCGGGCTGAGTCCGCACCGACCATCCACGACGCCGAGGCGCGCCATAATCGAAGGATGAGCCCCGCGACGAGACCTGTCTCGACGCGGGTGCGCTTCCTCGGCGCGATCCTCGGCGTCGTGCTTCTCGGCATGATCGTGGCCGGCGGCGTCACGTTCCTCGTCCAGCGCGATCGCGTGCTCGCGAACGCCCAGCGGCAGCTCGACGGCTTCGTGTCCACCGTCGCCACCAGCAGCGAGTCCGCGGCCGATCTCGTCGCGTCCGCGATCCCCGGTCGCACCGACGGCACGCTCGCGATCGACGGCGACCGCGTCCTGGCGACGACCCCGTCACCTCCGGGCCTCTCCCTCGCCGACGACGCGGGTCTCGTGGCATCCCTCGCCAGTTCCCTCGCGGAGGGGCGCCTGACCGGTCGTCTCGACAGCGCCCGCAGTCCGGTCATGTACGCCGCCGCCGCGGCCCCCGGCGGCTACGCCGTGCAGGTGATCTCGATCGACCAGCGCATGGAGCTGGTCGCTCTCTCGTCGATCACGTACGCCGCCACGGCGCTCGGGGTGCTGCTGGTGGTGGGCGCGGTCGGGTGGTTCGTCACGGGGAGGCTCTTCTCCCCCCTCCGCCGACTGCGCGACACCACGGATGCCATCACGATCGACGACCTGGGAACGCGGCTGCGCGCGCACGGCAACGACGAGATCTCCGACCTGACCACCTCGGTCAACTCGATGCTCGACCGTCTCGCGATGTCGGTCGACGCGCAGCGTCAGCTCCTCGACGACGTGCGGCACGAGCTGAAGACCCCCATCACGATCGTCCGCGGCCATCTCGAGATGATGGACCCGTCCGATCCCCACGACGTGCGCGAGACGCGGCGGCTGGGGATGTCCGAGCTCGATCGGCTCACCCGTCTCGTCGACGACATCGACGCACTCGCCGACGTCGAGACCAGCGCGCTGTCGGCCGAGGTGATCGACGTCGCCGCCCTCACCGACCGCGTTGCGGGTCTCGCGGGAGCCCTCCCCGGTCACTCGTGGAGCGTGGCGCAGCGGGCGCGGGTGCGTATCGAGGGCGACGCCGACCGTCTCGTCCAGGCCTGGGTGCAATTGGCGGACAACGCCGCGAAGTACACCCCCGAGGGCTCCCCGATCGAGATCGGCAGCTCCGCCGACGACACCGTCGCCCATCTCTGGGTGCGCGATCACGGTCCCGGCATCCCTCCGGCCGCGCGCCACCGCGTCTTCCGGCGGTTCGACCGCCTGTCGACGCGAGGCCGCGTCGACGGATCGGGGCTCGGACTGTCGATCGTCGACGCGATCGCCAAGGCCCACGACGGCCGGTGCTCGATCGGCGACACGCCGGGAGGTGGGGCCACCATCACGCTCCACATCCCGTTGACCGGGGCGCCGTCGCCGGGGGCGCTGCCCACGCCCGTCCGCGCGGGTGACGTCGTCATGCAGAGAGAGGCCACAGGATGACACGCATCCTCATCGCCGAGGACGAGGAGCGCATCTCCGCCTTCGTCGCGAAGGGCTTGGAGGCGGCCGGCTTCCAGACCCTCATCGTCGACGACGGCGCGGAAGCCCTCGACACCGCCCTCTCGGGAGACGTCGACCTCGTGCTGCTCGACGTGGGCCTGCCCTCCCTCGACGGGTTCGAGGTGCTGCGCAGCCTCCGCGGCCAGGGCTCGACGCTTCCGGTCATCATGCTCACCGCGCGCACGAGCACGCGCGACACGGTCGACGGCCTCGACGCGGGCGCCAATGACTACGTCGCGAAGCCGTTCAAGTTCGACGAGCTGCTGGCCCGCGTGCGCTCTCGGCTGCGCGAGCCCGTGTCGCTCGGCACGATGACGGTCGCGCACGGCGAGGTGTCGCTCGACGTGCTGGCCCGCCGCGCGACGGTCGGGAGCCGCGAGATCGATCTCAGCGCGCGCGAGTTCGCCCTCGCCGAGGAGTTCATCCGGCACGCCGGTCAGGTGCTCTCGCGCGAGCAGCTGCTGAGCCGCGTCTGGGGCCTGGATTTCGACCCCAACAGCAACGTGGTCGACGTGTACGTCCGCTACCTGCGCGCGAAAGTGGGCGCCGCCCACATCGTCACCGTGCGCGGAGCGGGCTACCGCTGGGAGTGAGCTCCGACCCGGAGAACCCCCGGCGGGGGGACGGCCGGGGGTTCTCGGAGAGATCGCGCCGGTGGTCTTCCGACTCACCCGAAGAGCGGTGACCTGCGCAGACGGATCTTCTTTTGGGGGATCCGCCGTGGGCGGCGGCGAGGTCTCCCTCGCCGATGACTCCACCCTGTCGCCCGATGGTGAGAACCCGGGGAGTTCGAAATGAGAACTCTCTCATCTAAGCGGTGGCCGTCCCGGGCCCCGGGCCTCGCGGCCCCGCACACGCCGAGGGCCGGGATGCCACGGCATCCCGCACCTCGCGGCCCCGCACACGAGGAGGGCCGGGACGCGTCGGCATCCCGGCCCTCCGATTCGTTCGTTACGACAGTTCGCCGGCCTCGAGCAGCTCCGTGACGAGGGCGGCGATCGCCGAGCGCTCCGAGCGCGTCAGGGTGACGTGGCCGAAGAGACCGTGGCCCTTGAGCGTCTCGATGACGGAGGCGACCCCGTCGTGGCGTCCGACCCGCAGGTTGTCGCGCTGCCCCACGTCGTGGGTGAGCACCACGCGGGAGTTCTGCCCGATGCGGCTGAGGACCGTCAGCAGGACGTTGCGCTCGAGGGACTGCGCCTCGTCGACGATCACGAACGCGTCGTGCAGCGAACGGCCGCGGATGTGCGTCAGCGGCAGCACCTCGAGAAGGCCCCGGGCGAGCACCTCCTCGAGGACGTTGCCCGAGACGACCGAGCCGAGGGTGTCGAACACCGCCTGACCCCACGGGCCCATCTTCTCCGCCTGATCGCCGGGCAGATAACCGAGCTCCTGACCCCCGACGGCGAACAGCGGCCGGAACACGATGATCTTCTTCTGCTGCTGACGCTCGAGCACGGCCTCGAGGGCGGCGCACAGCGCGAGCGCCGACTTGCCGGTGCCGGCGCGACCGCCGAGAGAGACGATCCCGACCTCCGGGTCGAGCAGGAGGTCGAGGGCGATCCGCTGCTCGGCGGAGCGACCGTGCAGGCCGAAGGCGTCGCGATCCCCGCGGACGAGGCGGAACTCCCCCTTGCCGGTGACGCGCCCCAGGGCCGAGCCCCGCTCCGAGTGGATCACGAGCCCCGTGTTCACCGGCAGCCCCGCCACCGCGGCGCTCACCCCGACCTCGGTCTCGTACAGGTCGGAGATCTCATCTCCCGACAGGTCGATCGTGGCGATGCCCGTCCAGCCGGAGTCCATCGCCTGCTCGGCGAGGTACTCCTCGGTCGCGAGCCCGAGGGATGCCGCCTTCACGCGCATCGGCAGGTCCTTCGACACCACGGTGACCTCGGCGCCGTCCTTGGCGATGTTCATGGCCACCGCGAGGATGCGGCTGTCGTTCCCGCCCGTCCGCATCCCGGACGGCAGGACCGAGGGGTCGGTGTTGTTCAGCTCGACGCGCAGCGTGCCGTCGTCGCCGACGGGGACGGGGAAGTCGAGACGACCGTGCTCGATGCGCAGTTCGTCGAGGTGGCGGAGGGCCTGCCGGGCGAAGTACCCGATCTCGGGGTCGTGACGCTTGCCCTCGAGTTCCATGATCACCACGACGGGGATCACCACGGAATTCTCGGCGAACCGGAAGAACGCCCGCGGATCGCTCAGCAGGACGGAGGTGTCCAGGACGTATGTGCGCAGCGCCTGATCGTCGCGCGCTTCGGACTCGGTGCTCTCGACGACGTGACGCTGGTCGTACGGTGCTCGTGCAGTCACAACCCACTCCCGACCCGGGTGTTCCACCCGGTTGTCACGAGTCGACCTGTGGGTCACGAGTCGCGATCCGAAGGTCGACTCGACCGGACTCCGTGTCCGATGAGATCACCGTACGTCCCCCGAGCACCGCCTCGGGTCGTTAACACGCCGCGAATATGACGAGTTCGTGAACAGCGGGAACACGCGGATTCCGTCGAGCAGATGATTCAGCTCAGTATGCCGCGCTCCGCTCGATCGCGAGCGCCGGCGTCACTGACCGAAGCGACGGTCGCGGGCTGCGAAGTCGCGGATCGCGCGCAGGAAGTCGACCTCGCGCAGGTCGGGTCCGAGCGCCTCGACGAAGTAGAACTCCGAGTGCGCGGACTGCCAGAGGAGGAAATCGCTGAGCCGCTGCTCCCCCGACGTGCGGATGACGAGGTCCGGATCGGCCTGGCCTCCGGTGTAGAGGTGCTCGCCGATCTGCTCGGGGGTGAGACTGTCGGCGAGCTCTTCGAGCGATCCCCCGGATTCGTCGTGCTTGACGATGATCGAGCGGACGGCATCCACGATCTCGCTGCGCCCCCCGTAGCCGACCGCGAGGTTGACGTGCAGGCCCCGGTGTCCGCGGGTGCGCTCGGTCGCCTCGTGCAGCACCTCCGCCAGCTCCGGCGGCAGCCCCTCGGCGCGCCCGACGTGCTGCACGCGCCAGTTCGGCTCGCGCGAGAGTTCGCCCGCGAGCTCGGCGATGATCTCGAGCAGGTCCTGCAGTTCTTTGCTGTCGCGCTTGACGAGGTTGTCGTTGGACAGCAGGTACAGCGACACGACCTCGATGCCGAGGTCGTCGCACCACCGCAGGAACTCGTGCATCTTGGCGGCACCGGCCCGATGGCCGTGCGCGGCGCTGTCGTACCCGAGCTGTCGGGCCCAGCGCCTGTTGCCGTCGATCATCATGGCGACGTGATGCGGCACGGTGGCCGGCATGCGGCGCCGCAGGCGCGAGATGTAGAGACGGTAGAGCGGACCCCGCCCCTCGTTCCTCCACACGCGCGCCACCCGCCTACGCTACCGCGTCGGGAGCCGCGGAACGCATCGGATCAGGGTGGTGCTTCCTGGGGGAAGGGTGAGCGCTGCCCCCATGTTCCCCCGGCGGCATGGGCCCGGACGTACTGTCGAGGAGTGAGCCCGCGAACCCCGACAGACGGCCCCGAGATGCCGCAGTTGCCCCTGCTCGAAGCGGGAGCGGTCGGCGCGCAGGCCGAACTCAAGCCCACGTGGCGCGGATGGATCCACGCCGGTACGTTCCCCGTCGCGATCGCCGCCGGAATCGTGCTCATCGCCCTCGCGCAGGGGACGCCGGGCAAGTGGGCGGCGGCGGTGTTCATGGCCACGTCGATGCTCCTCTTCGGCAACTCCGCGCTGTACCACCGGTTCCATTGGAAGCCGAAGACCCTCGCGGTGCTCAAGCGCATCGATCACGCGAACATCCTCCTGCTGATCGCCGGCACCTACACCCCGCTCGCGGTCCTCGCGCTGCCCACGCCCAAGACGGTGCTGCTGCTGTCGATCGTGTGGGGCGGGGCGATCCTCGGCATCCTGTTCCGCGTCTTCTGGATCAACGCCCCGCGATGGCTGTACGTCGCGCTGTACCTCGCCCTCGGGTGGGCGGCGGTGATGTACCTCGGCGATCTGCTCGCGGCGAACGTCGCGATGATGGTCCTCGTCGTCGTGGGCGGACTGCTCTACACCGCGGGGGCGATCGTCTACGCGATCAAGAAGCCCAACCCGTGGCCGGGCCACTTCGGCTTCCACGAGATCTTCCACGTGTGCACGGTCCTCGCCTTCCTGTGCCACTGGACGGCGTGCCTGCTGATCGCCCTCGCCCCGGCGTACCACGGGGGCTGAGCGAGCGAGTCGCCAGAACTTGTCGCTTCCGACCCCTGCGAAGCGACACGTCGTGGCGACTCACGCGAGGCGGGTAGCGGATGCCGCGCGCCCGCGGCCGCAGGTCAGCGGCGAGGGGCGGCGGGGTCGATGTCTTCGTCGTCGACGTCGGACGCGCGCTGGGCGGCGATCGCCTGCTCCTCGGCGTCCAGCTCGGCGTTGACCTCTTCGCGGTACCGGCCGCGACGGATTCGACGCAGCATGTCCCACACGAGCAGGAACACGGCCACGCCGATGAACGCGATCGCGGCGAATCCGAGGGGCCCGGGCGTGACGATCGACTCGTCGGGGGTGACGGCCGGGGAGGGCGTTGTCGCGAGGGCGACGATCACGGGGTGCATGGGTCGAGTCCTTCGGGGCGGACGGAAGCGCGTAGCCTGGAAGTCCAGCCTAAAGCCCGGAGAGAGCATGACGACGCAAGCCGACCTCGACGAACGTTACGGGCGCACGCGCTCCCCGCGGCGCCGCATCGTGGGCTGGTCCGTCGTCGGCGTCCTCGCGCTCGGAGCCATCGGCTTCCTCGGCTGGACGACCGTGTCGAGCAGCCTGAACTCCGTCACGGCGACCGACACCGGATACACCGTCGTCGACGACCGCACCGTCACGGCGTCGTTCCAGATCACCGCGCCGACCGGCCGCCCCGTCGCCTGCGCCCTCGAAGCCCGCGACGAGGAGCACGGCACCGTGGGCTGGCGGGTCGTGGAGTACCCGGCATCCGACGACCACACGCGGGCGTTCACGGAGCAGATCCCGACGCTGTCGTTGGCGACCACGGGTTTTGTCAACGCTTGCTGGGTGCCGTAAACTCGCGGAATCACGACGCGCCCCGGCACGATGCCGGGGCGTTCGACATATCCCCCGCCGACGGCCAGACAACGCACGCCGTCAGCGCCTCGACGAAGGAGTAACCGTGTCCAACGACGCTCAGGTGACGTTCCTCACGCAAGACGCCTACGACCGCCTGGCCAACGAGCTCGAGCACCTGTCGACCACGGGTCGCGAAGAGATCGCCAAGCGCATCGAGGCCGCCCGCGAAGAGGGAGACCTTAAGGAGAACGGCGGCTACCACGCGGCCAAAGACGAGCAGGGCAAGCAGGAGGCGCGCATCCGCACCCTGCAGCAGCTGCTCAAGGACGCGAAGGTCGGCGAGGCGCCCGAGAGCCACGGCGTCGTGGAATCCGGCACCGTCGTGACCGCGATCGTCGCCGGCGGCGAGGAGAAGTTCCTCCTCGGCAACCGCGAGATCGCCGCCAACTCCGAGCTCGACGTCTACAGCGAGGCCTCCCCGCTCGGCGCCGCGATCCTCGGCCTCAAGGAGGGCGACAAGGGCTCGTACACCGCCCCGAACGGCAAGGAGATCTCGGTCGAGATCGTCAAGGTCGAGACGTACTCGGGCCAGTAAGCCCCGCACCGTCCGCGAGCCGCTCCCCCGAGTTCCGCGGGGTGGGCGGCTCGCGGCGTCTCTGGGTTCGTGCCGGCGCGGTCGCGGTCGCCCGCGCGACCTCAGCGATCCGCACAGCCTCAGCCCGAATCACGGCCGCACAGCTGAGCTTGCGCGAATCCCGGAGGATATGACTCACGCACACCCTCAGCGATCCGCACAATGTCTCCCCAAACCACGGCCCCACAGCTGAGCCTGCGCGAATCCCTGAAGACATGACCCACGCACACCCTCAGCCACTCGCACGACCTCAGCCATCCGCACAGCCTCAGCCCGAATCACGGCCGCGCAACTGAGCCTGCGCGAATCGCGGAGGACACGACGACGGCACAGGCCTCCCGCAAGGGCCGCCGCGGCCGACGTCAGTCGGGTACGACAGTGGCCACGAAGCCGGCGTCCTCAAGCGTCTTGATGACCAGCGCGCGATGCTCCGCGCCCCGCGTCTCGACGCTCAGCTGGAGGATCACCTCGCTGATCTGGAGGCCCTGGCCGTGCCGCGTGTGCAGCACCTCGATCACGTTCGCCCCCACCTGGGCGAGCAGTTCCGACACGCGCGCCAGCTGGCCCGGGCGGTCGGGAAGCGGGATGCGCAGCGACATGTATCGACCGGATGCCGACAGCCCGTGCGCCACGACACGCTGCAGCAGCAGCGGATCGATGTTGCCGCCCGAGAGGATCGTCACCGTCGGGCCGCTGGCCTTCACCTTGCCGGCGAGGATCGCGGCCACACCGACGGCTCCGGCGGGCTCCACGACCTGCTTCGCCCGTTCGAGGAGCACGAGCAGGGCACGCGCGATGTCGTCCTCGGTGACGGTCACGACCTCGTCGACGTACTGCCGGATGAGCTCGAAGGGGAGATCGCCGGGGCGGGCGACGGCGATGCCGTCGGCGATCGTCGGCGTCGTCTCGACCTGCATCGGGTATCCCGCGGCCAGCGACGTCGGGTACGCGGCGGAGTTGTGCGCCTGCACGCCGATGATGCGCACCTCGCGTCCCTCGGCGGCCGCTCGCGCCTTGACCGCCGCGGCGACGCCGGCGGCCAGGCCGCCGCCGCCGATGCCCACGATCACGGTCTCGAGGTCGGGCATGTCTTCGACGAGCTCGAGCCCCAGCGTCCCCTGGCCGACCACGATGTCGCGGTGGTCGAAGGGGTGGATGAGCACGGCGCCCGTGCGCTCGGCGAACTCGGCCGCCAGGCGGAGCGGGGTCTCGACGGTCGCCCCCTCGAGGATGACCTCGGCGCCGTAGCCGCGCGTCGCGAGGAGCTTGGGCACGGGGACCCCGAGCGGCATGAAGATCGTCGCGGCGATACCGAGCTGCTGCGCTGCCAGGGCGACGCCCTGCGCGTGGTTGCCGGCGGATGCCGCCACGACACCGCGCGCGCGCTCCTCGGCCGTCAGCCGCGAGAGCCGGTAGGTCGCCCCGCGGATCTTGAACGAGCCGGTGCGCTGGAGGTTCTCGAGCTTGAGGTTCACGGGCACGCCGAGCAGGTCGGTCAGGTGCAGCGACTCGTCGAGGGGCGTGCGCGTGATGATGCCGCGCAGCTCCTGCGCGGCATCCTCGAACTCGGCCAGGGTGGGAGTGTCGTTCATGATCTCCTTCCGCGCTCACGCGGGACGGTCTGCCAGATGAGATCTCGGGATGCCAGGGCCTGGCCCTCGTGCTGCCACGCCTTCGAGCTGAGGTACACCGCGACGACGTTCACGAACGCCGCGAGCGGCACGGCGAAGAGGGCGCCGGCGATGCCGCCGATCATCGCTCCACCGGCGACCACGAGCACGACGGCGAGCGGGTGCACCTTGACGGCGGAGCCCATCAGGATCGGCTGCAGGATGTGGCTCTCGATCTGCTGCACGCCCAGGACGACGATGAGCATGAAGAGCGCGATGAGCGGCCCGTTGTAGACGAGGGCGATGAAGACGGCCAGTGCGCCGGTGGCGACGGCCCCGACGAAGGGGATGAAGGCTCCCAGGAACACCAGCACGCCGATCGGGATCGACAGCGGCACGCCGAGCAGGAACGCGCCGAGGCCGATGCCGATCGCATCGATCGTGGCCACCAGCAGCTGGGTGCGTGCGTAGCTCTTCACGGTGCGCCATCCGGCTCGCCCGGCCCCGTCGACCGCGGGGCGCGCGACGCGCGGGAACAACCGCGTGGTCCACCGCCAGATCCCGCCCCCGTCGGCGAGGAGGCACAGCAGGATGAACAGGGTGAGCAGCACTCCGGTGCCGACGTGGCCCAGGGTCGTTCCGATCGCGAGCGCGCCGGTCCACAGCACCTCCGCCTGCTGCTGCAGGAAGGTGCCGGCCTGGCGCAGACCGTCGTCGATCTGCTGGGCGCTGAGGTGGAGGGGTCCGTCGATGAGGTACTGCCGGAACTGCGAGACCGCGTCGACCGTGCGCTCGCGCACCGATCCGAACTCCCGCGTGATCTGCCACACCGCCAGCCACACCAGGCCTGAGATGATCGCGATCGTTCCGAGCACCGTCACGACGATCGCGAGCCACTTCGGCCAGCGGTGGCGCAGCAGGAAGGAGAACCCCGGCCAGACCAGGGCCGTCACCAGGATCGCCACCAGCAGCGGCACCACGAGGAGCTTCAACTGGATGACGAGGAAGATCACGACGCCGAGGGCGGCGGCGATCACGAGCAGCCGCCACGCGTAGGCCGTGGCCTGCCGCAGGGCGGGCGGGACGGGGGGCTGCAGATCGCTCGAAACCGTGCGCCGTTTCAAGGCGTCGAGGAAGGATCCGCGCGGTTCGGGATCGGTTCCACTCATCCCGTCAGCCTACCGCCGCGCTCACTCGGCGAACGCTGTGATGTCGGAGGCGGTGGATACGGTGAAAGGCATGACCACGACGCTCCGTCGCGCCGACGCGCGCCGCATCGCCCTCGCCGCGCAGGGGTTCTCGCGCCCCCGGCCCGAGACGGTCGGCACGCGCCAAATCACCGCGACGCTGACGCGCATGCGCATCCTGCAGATCGACTCCGTCAACGTCTTCTCCCGGTCGCACTACATGCCGCTGTTCGCCCGCCTCGGGGCGTACGACACGTCCCTGCTCGATGCCCTCGCGTTCTCCCGTCGGCCGCGCTGGGTGGAGTCATGGGCGCACGTGGCGTCGCTCGTCCCCGCCGACGACTGGCCGCTGCTGCAGTTCCGCCGCGACGACCTGCGTCGCAAGTACGGCGACGACGACTGGGCGCAGGCCCACCGGCCGCTGCTGCAGTGGCTCCGCGACGAACTCGCCGACCGCGGACCGCTGCGCCCGGCCGAGATCGACCACGACGCGCGCAGCGGCTCGCGCGGGTCCTGGTGGGGGTGGGACGACGTCAAGAACGGCCTCGAGCGCCTGTGGCTGTTCGGCGAGGTCGCGATCGCGGGGCGCCGCGGGTTCGAGCGGCGATACGCCCTGGCATCCGACGTCCTTCCACCCTCGGCTCTCGAGACGGCTGTTCCCCGACAGGATGCCATCACCGAACTCGTGCGCCGGGCCGCGCGGGCCTACGGGGTGGCGACGGCGGCCGACCTCGCCGACTACTGGCGCATCCGCGACCGCCCCGCGGTGCTCGCCGCGGTCCGCGACCTCGTCGACACGGGCGAGCTCCAGCAGGTCGAGGTCCAGGGGTGGAGCGTCGCCGGACGCCCGGCGACAGCCTGGCTGCACCGCGACGCCGCCCGTCCGCGGCGGGTCGACGCCGCCGCGCTGCTCACGCCGTTCGATCCCCTCGTGTGGTTCCGCGACCGGGCGGAGCGCCTGTTCGACTTCGACTACCGGATCGAGATCTACACCCCCGCCCCGCAACGCCGCTTCGGCTACTACTCGCTCCCGGTCCTCGTGGGCGACGACGTCGTCGGGCGGCTCGACCTCAAAGCCGACAGGGCGGGCTCCGCCCTGCGGGTGCAGTCGGCGTGGTGGGAGCACGGCGTCCCCCCGGATGCCGCGGAGCGCGTGGCTGCCGAGCTGAGAACCGCCGCGAGGTGGCAGGGCCTCGAGCGGATCACGGTGGCGCGGTGGGGAGACGCCAGCGATGCGATCGCCGGGGCGCTCTCGGCCGCGCGGCACGAGCACCCCGACGGGCGCTCGAACTGAGAAGCGACCCCTCCGACCGGCGGAGGGGGCGCATCACGGGTGCGTCAGAACTGCACGCGAGGCGGTTCGGAGATCGCGGCTCCGTCGATGACCTCGAAGAACTCGCGCTCGTGGAACCCGAGCTGACGCGCGAACAGGTTGTTCGGGAAGACCTTGATCTTGGTATTGAGCTCGCGCACGCCGCCGTTGTAGAAGCGGCGCGAGGCCTGGATCTTGTCCTCGGTGTCGACGATGGCCTGCTGCAGCTTGAGGAAGTTCTGGCTCGCCTGCAGCTGCGGGTAGGCCTCCGCCACCGCGAACAGCGACTTGAGCGCCTGCTGCATGTGCCCCTCGGCGATGCCCGCCTCGGCGGGGCTCTCGACATTGAGGGTCTCGGCGCGGGCGCGCGTGACGTTCTCGAAGACCGCCTTCTCGTGCGCCGCGTAGCCCTTCACCGTCTCGATGAGGTTCGGCAGCAGGTCGGCGCGACGCTTCAGCTGCACCGTGATGTCGCTCCACGCCTCGTCGACGCGCACGTTGAGGGCGACGAGGGCGTTGTACGTGGCCCACAGGTAGATACCGGCGATGACCAGGATGCCGACGATCACGATGACCGGTACGAGCCACTCCCACATAAGTCCCCACACTCCGTTCGAGAGGTTGCCCTTCAGTGTAACTGCGGGCCCGACGGCGCCAGGGAGCCGGGCGGTGACTCTCAGCGGATGCGATGGATGCCGTACCCCCGGTCAGACTCGAACTGACACTGAAGCGATTTTAAGTCGCCTGCCTCTGCCATTGGGCTACGGGGGCCCGTGCTCCACCGTATCGCGGGTGGCCGCGCGCCCGTCTCGCGGGGCCCCCGACTCGTGGTGGGGCGTTCGACATCGCCCCGGGGCGTCGAAAACGCGCCCGGGGCCACGAAGAGACGCCGCACCGTCTCGACCGGGCAGCACCAGCACGGTCGCGCGGATTCGGAGATCCGGATGCCGCGACCCGACACCCCGTACCGGCGGATCGCTCAACAGCCCGACCCCGCGCCCCCCGCGGCATCCGGGAACGACGAGACCCCCGCACCCTCACGGGGCACGGGGGTCTCGAAACGGACGAGGTTACTTCGCCGCGACGGGCTCGGCCTTCTTCTCGGCCGGGGCCGGGGCGTCGGCCGCGGGAGCCGCCGGGCGCGGACGCGCCGCGAACTCCTCGAAGGCCGCACGCGGCTGCTGCACCGTCTCGAGCGAGACGACCTCACGGCCGTGGACGAAGTTCTGCACCCAGTCGCCGATGACGCGGAACTTGCGCTCCCAGGTCGGCATGGCCAGGCCGTGGTAGCCGCGGTGGGCGAACCAGGCGATCAGACCGGTCAGGGCGATGTTGCCCGACTGGAAGGCGCCGTTGTACAGCCCCAGGCCCGCGACGGCACCGAGGTTCTTGTGGTTGTACTGCTTGGGCTCCTCGCCCCGCAGCACGGCGACGAGGTTCTTCGCCATGAGCTTGCCCTGACGCACCGCGTGCTGGGCGTTGGGGACGCAGAAGCCGCCCACGCCGCCACCCGAGAGGTCGGGCACGGCCGAGACGTCACCAGCGGCCCAGGCACCCTCGACGATCTCCTCGTCGGTGCCCACGCGCAGGTCGGGACGGGTGCGGATGCGACCGCGCTCCTCAACCGGGAGGTCGCTGCCGCGGACGACGGTGGGGTTCGCCATGACGCCGGCGGTCCAGATGATGAGGTCGGTGGGCAGCTGCTCACCGGTCGACAGCTCGATGACACCGTCGACGGCGCCCTTGACCTGCGTGTCGAGGTGCACGAACGCACCCTTCTTCGCGAGGTCGGCGAGCACCCACTCGCTCGTCTTCTGCGAGACCTCGGGCATGATGCGGCCCATCGCCTCGATGAGGTGGAAGTGCGTGTCGTCGAACGACAGGGTCGGGTACTGCTTCAGCAGCGACGACGCGTAGGCGCGGAGCTCGGCGAACACCTCGATACCGGCGAAGCCACCGCCGACGACGACGACGGTGAGGAGACGGTCGCGCTCGGGTCCGGCGGGCAGCACCGAGGCCTTGTCGAAGTTCGACGTCAGGCGGTCGCGGATGGCGACGGCCTCCTCGATCGTCTTCAGGCCGATCGCGTTGTCGGCGATGCCGGGGATCGGGAACGTGCGCGAGACGGCACCGGCGGTGACGACGATCTGGTCGTAGCCCTGCTCGAAGGTCTCGTCGCCCGCGATCGGGGTGATCGTGGCGGTCTTGGTCGCGTGCGAGATGCCCGTGACCTTGCCCGCGATGACCGTGGTGCGCTTGAGGTGGCGACGCAGGCCCACCACGACGTGGCGCGGCTCGATCTCGCCGGCGGCCACCTCGGGGAGGAACGGCTGGTACGTCATGTAGGGCAGCGGGTCGACGAGCGTGACTTCGGCCTCGCCTCGCCCGAGGAGCTTCTCGAGCTTCCAGGCGGTGTAGAAACCTGCGTAGCCCCCACCGACGATGAGGATTCTGGGCACGGTAGTGGTCACGATGGGAGGGACTCCTCGTTTGTGGTGCGGCTCGGCTCGCGGGAGGTGCGCGCCTGTCGGATTCGCCGGGCAGCAGCACTGACGCCGAGCGCAATCATTATAGCGGCCAGCGTGGCACCCCCGAGCGGCAGCGATCCGTAGAGCACGCTATCGCGTGACGGCAGCAGAGGCGAACCGGCTTCCGGCGCGGATTCCACGGGCGGGAGCGGCGGGATCTCGACGGGGCTGGCGGTGGGTTCCGGCGCCGGTTCCGCGTCGGCCCGGCGGTACAGCCGGATCCACTCCGTGAGGCTGCCGAGCGGGTTCTCGGCGACGGCCTCGACCCTCGAGTTCGAGACCGCGCCCGCGGCATCCACCAGGCCGTATCCGTAGAGCTTGTCGGGAACGCTCGTCGCCCCCGCGGCGGGCTTCGCCGTCGCGATCAGGCGGTTCAGCACGTTGTTCGCGTCGAGCTCGGGGTGAGCCGCGCGCACGAGGGCGGCGATCCCGGCGACGATCGGCGCCGCGCCGCTCGTGCCGTTCCAGCCCACCAGCGTCCCGTCGGCCGAGACGCCGATCAGTCGCTCGCTCGGTGCGGAGAGCCCGATCGTGATGCCCTGGGTCGAAGCGCTGTTGCTCGCGACGCCGTTGGGATCGACACCGCCGACGGCGAGGACCCCCGGGATCGTGGCCGGAGCGCCGACACGGTCGGTCCCGCTCCCCCTGTTGCCCGCCGCCACCACGACGACGACGTCGTGCTCGAAGGCGTACTCGAACGCGGTGTCCCAGCTGGTGTCCCAGTCGAGGGTGTTCGTGGTGAGCGAGAGGTTGATGACCGTCGCCCCGTTGTCGACCGCCCACGTCATCGCCTCGGCGATCTGCTGGGTGAAGGGCTTCGTGCTGGAGGCGCCGAACCCGACCGAGATGGACAGCAGCTCGGCCTCGGGCGCGACGCCGATCATGCCGCGACCGTTGCCCGTGCCCCGGGCCGCGGCCAGCGAGGCCACCCAACTGCCGTGGTTGGCGTCGACCGCGCCCACGGGCGTGCGTCCGTCCGAGGCGCCGACGCCCGACACGTCGGTGCCGCCGGCGACCGCGCCGGTGAACTCCGTCGGCCCGCGACCGATCCCCGTGTCGATCACGGCGATGGTCTGCCCCGCGCCGCGCGTGGTCTTCCAGGCCTCGCGCACCCCGTACTGGTCGAGCCAGTACTCGGAGGCGCGCACCGAGTCGGTGGGGTCTTCGGGCACCGGGCCCGAGGTCGCCACCGGGGCGGCCGTCGCTCCCGTCATCATCGCCACGAGGACGACGGATGCCAGGGCGACGACGACCCGCTTCATCCGCCGGCCCCGGGGCTTTCGCACTCGCACCGCTCGGGCGACCAGGTTCCGCGCTCCAGGGCGCGGTCGCCGATCGGATTGACGCCCGGCCCCGCCGCCAGGGCGTGCCCGGCGAGGGCGTGCAGGCACTTCACCCGCGTCGGCATCCCTCCGGCGGAGATCCCCGCGATCTCCTCGGGCTCGCCGTGCACGGCGCGGTCGCGGAGATACGCCTCGTGCGCGCGGAGGTAGGCCTGCTGCAGGTCCTCATCGTCGGCGAGGTCGTCGGAGAACTCCTTCATCACGTGGCCGGCCTCGAGCACCGACATCGCCGCGGTCGCCGCGGGGTGGGTGAGGTAGTAGAACGTGGGGAACGGGCTTCCGTCGTCGAGCCGGGGCGAGGTCGCCACCACGGTCGGGTTGCCGCACACGCAGCGCGCGGCGATGCCGATGACCCCGCGCGGGACGCGGCCGAGCTGCGCCTGGAGAACGGCGAGGTCGGCGTCGGATGCGGGGGCGAGCGGTGCGGTAGTCATTCCTGCCAGGGTACCCGCCCTCTCCGAGACGCCGCCGGACGGAGCGGGCGGATCATCGCCCCGGGCGGGCGAGGGATGCCGCGCGCCGCGCGATCGGCTCGAGCGCGCGCGGCTCGACGCCGTGGAGCGCCGCGCGCCGGAGGACCGGCGAACGACGACGTCGCGTGCCCGTCGCCGGGCGGACGGCATCCGGTCGGGCTCCCGTGTCAGCCGGCCGGCGTCGCCGAGGGTGCCGGATCGGGGACGCCGATCTCGAGCGAGGGAACGGCCACCTGAGCGGCCCCCGAGGCGGCGACCGATCGCACGAGCTGCGCCATCCAGTCGGTGCGGGTCTGTCCCACGTCGCCGCTGACGTCGGCCTGCTCCTGCGGGGTCGCCGACGCGGGGAGGTCGTTGTCGATGAGGTAGACGACCTCGCCGGGGAACGTGTACCCGAGCCGCTCGCGTGCCTGGGTGCGGATGTAGGCCGGGTCGGACCATCTCTCGCGCTGCGTCTGCAGGTCGGCGACCTCCGACTGGCTCAGGGCGACGGCGTTGCGCAGCGCCTGGATCTGCTGGCGCTGATCCATGTAGGTGCCCACGGTCGGAACGAGGACGAAGGTGCCGAGCACCACGAGGCCCAGCATGATGACCACGAAGCCCGACACGCGCACCTTGCCGAGCCACTCGCGCACGTCGACGCGGGGAGAGCTCGCCCGCGGCACGCGAGGCGCCGACCGCGAGTCCTTCGCGGGAGCCTGCCGACGCGCGGACGTCGCCTTCGCAGACGCCGGCTTCGCGGACGCCGGCTTCGCGGACGCCGACTTCGCGGGCTTCGACGTCGCGGGCTTCGACGTCGCCGCCGCACGGGCGGAGGGCGTCGAGCGGGGCGGCAGTGTCGGTCGTTCCACGTTCAGCCCCTCTCATCCGCCCGGTGCACCCGGCACCGGACCGGAGGCGAGTCTACGTCGCGCACCTCGGCGTTCCGGGAGGGCCACGCCGCGTCGACGGGGGAACCGCCCGCGCCCGGGAAAGACGGAGGAGGGGGAGCCCGCAGGCTCCCCCTCCTCGTGTCTCAGACGCTCAGCCCTTGAAACGGGGGAACGCCGAGCGGCCCGCGAAGACCGCGGCGTCGCCGAGGTCCTCCTCGATGCGGAGCAGCTGGTTGTACTTCGCGACGCGCTCGCTGCGCGCGGGGGCACCGGTCTTGATCTGACCCGCGTTGACGGCGACGGCGAGGTCGGCGATCGTGGTGTCCTCGGTCTCGCCCGAGCGGTGCGACAGCATCGAGGTGTAGCCCGAGCGGGTCGCCAGCGAGATCGCGTCGAGCGTCTCCGACAGCGTGCCGATCTGGTTGACCTTCACGAGAAGCGAGTTGGCGACGCCGAGGTCGATGCCCTGCTGCAGGCGCTTGGGGTTGGTGACGAACAGGTCGTCGCCGACGAGCTGCACCTTGGAACCGATGGCATCCGTCAGCTTCTTCCAGCCGTCCCAGTCGTCCTCGGCGAGGGCGTCCTCGATCGTGACGATCGGGAAGTTCGCGACGAGGTCGGCGAAGTAGTCGACGAGCGTGTCGACGCTCCACTCCTTGCCCTCGACGGTGTAGACGCCGTCCTTGTAGAACTCGGTGGCGGCGACGTCGAGGCCCACGGCGATGTCCTTGCCGGGGGTGAAGCCGGCCTTCTCGATCGCGCGGATGAGGAAGTCGAGGCCCTCGCGGTTGCTGGGCAGGTCGGGGGCGAAGCCGCCCTCGTCGCCCAGACCGGTGTTGTAGCCGGCCGACTTCAGCTCGCCCTTGAGGACGTGGTAGACCTCGGTGCCCCATCGCAGCGACTCGCCGTAGGTGTCGGCGCCGATGGGGGCGAGGAAGAACTCCTGGAAGTCGATGCCGTTGTCGGCGTGCTCGCCGCCGTTGATGACGTTGAACAGGGGAACGGGCAGCAGGTGCGCGTTCGGGCCGCCGAGGTAGCGGAACAGGGGCAGGTCGGCGCTGTCGGCGGCGGCCTTCGCGACGGCGAGCGAGACGCCCAGGATCGCGTTCGCACCGGTGCGCGACTTGTTGTCGGTGCCGTCGGTCTCGATGAGGATCTCGTCGATGATGCGCTGCTCGCTGGCCTCGACGCCCTCGATGGCGGGGCCGAGCTCGTCGACGACCGCGGCGACCGCCTTGAGCACGCCCTTGCCGCCGTAGCGGCTCTTGTCACCGTCGCGCAGCTCGTAGGCCTCGAACGCGCCGGTGGACGCGCCGGAGGGGACGGCCGCCCGCTGGACGATTCCGTCGTCGAGGAGCACCTCCACCTCGACGGTCGGGTTACCGCGCGAATCCAGGATCTCGCGCGCGTTGACAGCCTCGATAAGTGCCACGAAGGACTCCTCGTTGGTTCTTGGGTGGAAGAGGGCGGAGCGTCGTCGGTCCGTCATCGAGTCTAGTGACCCCGCCCGCCGACCGTGGGGACGGATGCCGCCGACGCCGTCCCGCGGGCGTCGTCGCGGTCCGGAGGGTCGGCGGACTCAGGGGCGGGCGCGTCGGTCACGATCGCCACGGCCACCCCGTCCCACCCCTTGCGGTCGAGCGTCTGCAGCGCCGAGGCGTCGAAACGCGGATCCTCGCCGAGCATCAGGATGCCGCGGCGCGCGCCCTGCACCTTGGCATCCGCGGTCCCGGCATCGGCGACCTCTCCCCCGCGCACGACGTTGTCGAGCACGACGACCGTGCCGGGGCGACCGAGACGCGCGGCCCAGTCGAGGTAGATCTCGTTCGACTCCTTGTCGGCGTCGACGAAGACGAGGTCGAAGGGCGCGCCCCCGTCGAGGGTCGGCAGCACCTCGGTGCCGCGTCCGAGCAGGATGTCGACGCGATCGGCGACGCCTGCCCGCTCCAGGTTCTCGCGCGCGACGGCGGCGTGGGCGGGTTCGGCCTCGATGGTGACCACGCGCCCGCCCTCGCCCACCGCGCGGGCGAACCAGATCGTGGAGTACCCGGCAAGCGTGCCGATCTCGAGGATGCGGCGAGCGCCGGCGATGCGCGCGAGCAGGTGGAGGAACTTCGCGTTCACCGGCGCGACCTCGATGGCGGGCATGCCGGCCTCGTGCTGCGCCCTCAGCGCGGCGTCGAGGGCGGCGTCGGCTCCGACGAGGGTGTCGGTCAGGAAGGCGTCGACGTCATCGTGGGTGGGCACTCTTCCACAGTGCCGGGCCGGCGCCGGCGGGTCAACGCTCGCCGCGCAGGTGCGCGCGGGTCATCTCGTCGTACTCCTCGTCGGAGAGGTCGTCGAAGCCCTTCGCCTCGACGCGGTCCGATCGCATCCATCGGATCATGAGGATGACGAGGATCGGCACGTCGGCGAACTCGGCGATGAACCAGATCATGTCGCCGGCGAGGTGCTGGTCGTGCAGCGGCGAGGGCCACCAGGCCGCCGCCTGGGCGGCATCCGGGATCAGATCCAGCACGGAGTCGTTCAAGCGCAGGAGCAGCCCCGGCACGGAGTCGATGAGCAGCTCGACGAAGGCGAGGAGGAACTCGATCGCGATGAAGGTCCCGGTGTGCACGGCGCCCAACGCCATCATCGGCAGCACCATCGCGAGTCCCACGAGGGGGACGATCACGCCGAGCGAGGCCTCGACGACGGGATCGACGCGCAGGATGCCGGCCAGCGGGGTAAGGAAGAGGCAGAACACCGCGGCGATGACGATGGTGGCGACCATCGCGTTGCCGAAGACCCGGGTCACGCGCGACGCGAGGACGCGCTCGCGCACCCGCGCGGGGACGAGATCGAGGGGGCGCCCCGCGGCGATGCCCGCGGGTACCGCGAAGATGAGCAGGGCGATCCGGGTCGAGAACGCCCAGCGCAGGTCGGCCGAGAAGGTCCCCAGGAAGCCGAGCTCGATCACGGCGTAGGGCAGCAGGCCGAGGGCGAAGAAGCCGATCGTGCGGCGCAGCGGCCAGGGCTCCCCTCGGCGTCGCACGCGCCGCACGCCGAGAAGATAGGCGACGGATGCCACGAAGATCGCGCCGAGGGCGATCGGATCGGCGCGCCAGGTGCTGAGGAAGAAGTCGATGGGAGGCGTGGCGGAAGAGTACGACCGCGGGCTATGGGTCTGCCGAGCGCGAGCGGAACTCCTGACTTCCCTGAAGCGAGCCGCACGATTCCGGGAGCGTCACCGCGAAAAGCGACGAGATCTCAGGAGTTCGGCTCGGTCCGCGACGTGACCGCGTCCACGTCGAGCGCCGCGAGAACCGCGGGCAGAAGGGCCTCGGCGGTCCGGCGGTAGCCGAGGGCGCTCGGGTGGAAGCGGTCGACGCTGAACATCTCGTCCGGGCGTTCCGCGAACACCGGCCCGACCGCGCGGGCCAGAGCGACGACCCGGCCGTCGGCGCGGTGCACCGCACTCCCCTGCGCCGCGGCCAGCTGGCGGGACGAGCGCGCGGCCAGCGCACGGAGCGGTTGCGGGATCGCCCGCAGCGTGCCGAGGTCGGGGCAGGTGCCCACCACGACCGGGATGCCGTCCGCCCTGAGGGCGCGCACGACGTCGGCGAGCTGCTCCGCGGCGCGTGCGGCGGGGATGCGGTGCGTCACGTCGTTGCCCCCGACGACGATCACCGCGATGTCGGCGCGGTACCCCGCGGGCAGTGATTCGAGCTGCGCGGCGAGGGCGGAGGTCTCCGATCCGACCACCGCGGCGGTGCGCAGCCGCACGGGGCGTCCCGCCGTGCGCGCGACACCCTTGGCCAGGCGCGCGCCGAGCGTGTCGCGGCGGTGCCCCGCGCCCAGACCCGCGGCGATCGAGTCGCCCAGCAGCAGCAGATCGACCGGCCGCCCCGGATGCTTCTTGCGCCGCCACACGCGGTCGGCGTCGAGCGCCTGCTCGCCGAGCGGTTTGCCGATACGGCGGCGCGCGACGGCCGCCTGCCGGGTGAGCAGGGTCCGCGCCCCCATCGCTCCCGCGCCGAGGAGCGCGAGCGCGGAGGCGAAGGTCACGGTGACCGGACGACGCATGCTCCGATGAGACCGGCCCGCGGTGAACGCCGGGTGGACGTGCCGTGACGCCGCGGCGACGGCGCCCTCCCGGCATCCTGTGTCCTCCGGATGCCGCGAACCCGGCGTCGCGCCTCAGACCCTGTCGCTGCGGGCACTGCGCGCCCGCAGGACCACCGCGAGGACGAGCACGGCGACGGCCAATCCGATGTCGAGGGCGAGGCCGGCGAGGAGTTCGTCGCGGCCTGCTGCTCCCGTGAAGGTCACGATGCCGCCGATGACGATCACGCCGAACGACAGCGCGAGCTGCTGCGCGGTGCTGAACATCCCGCCCGACAGGCCCGCGGCCTCGACCGGCACCTCTCGCACGACGAGCTGCGTGAGCGGCGAGAAGATCAGCGCCTGCCCGATCCCCAGCACGATGAGCGCGGGCTGCAGCCACAGCCCGATCCCGCTCCCCCACGCGAGGCCCAGGGTCGCCGCCATCCCCAGCAGCGCGACGATCTGCAGCGAGACGCCGAGCACGAGCGTCGCGTCGCCGAGTCGACTCTGCACGCGCGCCACCGCGAGCGACATGCCCGCGAACACGACGGCGAAGGGCAGCAGGGCAAGGCCCGCCTGCAGGGAGCTCAGCCCGCCGGCCTCCACGGCACGCGGGAAGACGTACAGCAGCGCCGAGTACCCCGCGAAGAAGAGCGCCGCGGCCACCAGCCCGAGCTGCAGGGGGCGCAGGCGCAGAACGCTCGGCGGGAGCAGCGGGACGCGTCCCGAACGCTCGATCCCGTTCTGGTGCCGCCACATCGCGATCAGGGCGACCGCCGCGACGACCAGGGCCACGGCGACGGGCCAGGACCAGTTCCACACGGGCCCGAAGGTGAGGGCGACGGAGGCGGCGAGGATGCCGACGGCGAGCGCCGCGGTACCGATGAGGTCGATCGCCACCACCTCGTGCGAGCGGGAGCGCGGCGCGAGCGGGGCGAAAGCGATGGCGCCCACCGCGATCAGGGCGACGACGACGAACACCGCCCGCCATCCTTCGACCGGTCCGAACGACAGCGCGGCGAGGGCCCCTCCCGCCACCTGGCCGACGGCGGCGCCGATCCCGCCGCTCGCTCCGAACGCCGCGATGGCGCGGGTGCGCGCGGCTCCCCGCGAGGTGGCCTGGATGGTGCCGAGCACTTGCGGGGTGCACAGCGCCGCCCCGACGCCCTGCACGACGCGCGCCGCGATGAGCGTCTCGATCGAGGGGGCGAGGGCGCACGCGATCGCCGAGACCAGGAAGAGCCCCATCCCGAGCGTGTACAGGCGGTGCCGGCCGAAGCGGTCCCCGAGTCGACCGCCCAGGATCAGCAGGACCGCGAACGGGATGCCGTAGCCGGCGATGACGAGTTCGAGCGCGACGTCGCCCGCCCCGAACCGTTCGCGCAGCGTCGGGAGGATCACCGTGACGGCGTTGAAGGCGAACGTGCCGGCCCCGGGCCCGAGCAGGAATCCCACGTACCGCCACGTGGGGACGTCGGCGACATCGGGGCGGATCGGTACCGGGGCGCTCCCGGTCGCGGGGTGTGCGGAGGTGGTCATGGTGCCAGCATCCGGGGACGACGATCCTGGTACCAGGAGCCCCTTCATCCTGGTACCGAGAGCACTCCCTCCGCGGCGAGCGGAGGCCGCGGTGCGCTCTAGGATCGCCGGAGGAGGATGCCATGACCCGGTCCGACGACACCCGCGCGGAGTTCGCGGGCTTCCTGCGCAGCCGTCGCGCGCGACTGCGTCCCGCCGACGTGGGCCTTCCCGACGGCACCCGGCGCCGCGTCGCGGGACTGCGGCGCGAAGAGGTCGCCCAGCTCGCCGGAGTCGGACTCACCTGGTACACGTGGCTCGAACAGGGACGCCCGATCGCCGCATCGGCCCAGGTCGTCACGGCGATCGCCCGGGCCCTGCTGCTCAGCGACGACGAGCGCGACCACCTCTTCGCCCTCGCCGATCTCCCGTTGCCCGACCGGGCCGCGCGCATGTGCGTCGGGCAGACCCACCTCGACCTGCTCGAGAAGCTCCTTCCCTACCCCGCCGCCGTGCAGACCTCGAGATTCGACATCCGCGCCTACAACCGCTCGTACCGCTTCCTGTTCGACGACCTCGACGAGATGCCCGACGAGCGACGCAACTGCGCCGTGCTGCTGTTCACCGATTCCGCCTGGCAGCACGCGCACGTCGACCTCGACCACGCGCAGCGGCGGATCGCGGCCCGCCTGCGCGCGGCCTACGGCCGCCACCACGAGGAGCCGTCGTGGCAGCGCTTCATCGGCGAGCTCGAGGCGATGTCGCCGCGCTTCGGCGACCTCTGGCGCCTGGGCGACGTGGGCGGGGAGCGCAACGCGGCCAAGCACCTCGTGCACGCCCGCGTCGGCGAGCTGCACCTCGAGATGTCCAGCCTCTGGATCGACGAGGGCCTCGGGTCACGCGTGGTGTGGTTCTCGCCGCGTGACGCCGCCACCGCGGCGCGCCTGGAACGTCTCGCCGCCGAGAGCCCCGCCGAGTCCGCCGTCAGCACCGCCGCCTGAGGGTCCGTCCCGCGCGACCGTGCCGCCGGCGAAGCAGCGCCGAGCGCGCGAGGACGGATCGACCTCAGTGGAGCGGCTTGATCTCCAGGGTGTCGATCGTGGTGTCGGTTCCGACCGACGCGAACGAGGTGTACCCGTCCGCCGCCGAGCGCTCCAGCAGCGCCTTCATGTTCTTCGCCCGCTGCTCCACGCGCACACGCGCGCCCTCGCCGACGAGTCCCGCCTTGAGCGCGAGGAGACGGTCCAGCCGCACGTCGCGATCGTGCACGAGCACCACCGACCGCTCGCCGTCGGCATCCGCGTCGGGCAGAAGGTCGACGATGCGCTCGAAGCCGATCGAGAATCCGACCGCCGGAACCTGCTGGCCGAGGAAGCGTCCGATCATGCCGTCGTACCGTCCGCCGCCGCCGAGCGAGTAGTCGACGCTCGGGTGGGCGAGTTCGAAGATCGTGCCGGTGTAGTACCCCATTCCGCGCACGAGGAAGGGGTCGAACACGAGCGGCGCGTCCGCCCCGCGCGCGGCCGCGACGGTCTCGCCGAGCGCGACGAGGTGGGAGATGACCTCGTCCGGGATGCCGGCGGGCAGGGCCGCGCGGATGCCGGCGTCGTCGAAGGAGGGGGTGGCGGCGGGCCGGTCGAGGTACGCCGCGAGGGCGTCGACCGCCGCGGCATCCGCCCCGCGGTCCCGCAGCTCGGCGACGACACCCGAGGGGCCGACCTTGTCGAGCTTGTCGATCGTGATGAGCACCCCCGGGCGCTCGTCGGACGCGAAGCCGAACACGTCGAGCATGGCATCGAGCACGCGGCGGTCGTTCACCCGAATCGACCCGCCCTCGAGCCCGAGCGTGTCGAGCACGTCGAGGCTCGCGATCATCAACTCCGCCTCGGCGCGGGAGGTCGCATCGCCGATGATGTCGATGTCGCACTGCAGGAACTGGCGGTACCGGCCCTTCTGCGGACGCTCGGCCCGCCAGACCGGCGCCATCTGGATCGCACGGAACACCGTGGGCAGCTGCGCCCGGTTCGAGGCGTAGAAACGCGCGAGGGGAACCGTGAGGTCGTAGCGCAGGCCGAGGTCGGCGAGGGCGGCCGGGTCGTCCGCGGCGGCGCGGATGCCCTCGGCATCCATCCCCCGCTTCAGGATGCTGAACGACAGCTTCTCGTTGTCGCCGCCGAGACCGGCGTGCAGGCGCCCGTACTCCTCCATGACCGGGGTCTCGATCTCGTCGAACCCGTGCGCGCGGTAGCGCTCGCGGATGACGGCGAGCACGCGCTCGCGACGGGCCTTGTCAGCGGGGAGGAAGTCGCGCATGCCGCGCGGCGGGTTCACGGATGCCACGTCCCCATTCTTCCAGGATCGGCCGGCGCCCCCGCGCGGCGGGTGCACCCACCCCGCGCGAGATCACACGTTCGGCGCGAGATCACGCGGTACGGCAGCGGCGCAACGTGCGACCTCGCGCCGATCGTGTGATCTCGCGGAGCCGGCCGAGCGCTCAGCCGGCGGCGGTCTCGGCGGCGCGCACGTCGGCGCCGAGGGTGCGCAGGCGCTCGCGCAGGGCGCGCTCGGCGTCCCACCCCCGCGAGCGGGCGAACTGCACGAGCGTCAGCAGGGCGTCTCCCAACTCGGCCTCGGACTCGGGATCCGCGAGGTGATGAGTGGGCGCACGCACCCCGACCTGCTCCGCCTTGCCGATCACCTTCTGCGCGAGGGCGAGCGAGGGCATGTGGTCGCTGACCCCGTCGAGCACGCTCGTGCGCTCGCGCTTCTCGGCGGCCTTCGCGGCGTTCCAGTGCACGAGCACCTCTTCGGGGGTGGATGCCACGGCCCCCGCGAACACGTGCGGATGCCGCCGCACCATCTTCTCGGTGAGCCCGCGCGCGACGTCGTCGATGTCGAACGGGTCGTCGGGGTCTCCGGCCGCGATCTCGGCGTGGAACAGCACCTGCCAGAGCAGGTCGCCGAGCTCCTCGCGGAGGTCGGCGCGCGTGCCCGCCTCGACGGCGTCGATCACCTCGGCGCTCTCCTCCACGAGGTAGGGGACGAGATCGCGATGGTCGATCCGCTGGGTCCAGACGCAGCGCTCCCGCACCACGCGCATGGTCTCGGCGGCTTCCCTCAACGCGTCCTCGGTCACGGTGTCTCCCTCCCCGGCGGCGGCGCCGCTGTCCCGAGTATCCCCCGCGGGCTCGGTCCCGGGAATGCGACACAGCGGGTCCCCCCTCGGCGACCGCGCGCCTCGCGAGTCCGAGAAGACACCGGATGCCGCCCTCCCCCGCCGCGGTCGACGCACCGCCTCACCTCGGAGGCGGAGCCCGCCACCGTCGCTCCTCCTCCCGGCGCGGCACCCCACGCCCCCGCGACGGCCCGGATACACGACGCAGGACTTTTCCGCGCCGCTCCGGCAGGGCCGGTCGAATCTCGCCGCGCCCTGCCTGCGCGCCGGAGAAATTCCTGCGCACGGGACCGGAGGACGGCGGGACGCCTCCCGCGTCATCTGCACGACACGCGACGCCGATAATCTGGGGCGTGTGCGTGAACTGACCCCGACTGAGGCCATCGACCTCGTGGGCCGCTTCGAAGCGGGCCAGGAGCTCCCCGAGCAGATGCGCGCCGACGTGCGCCTGCTCGGATCGCTCCTCGGCCGTGTGCTTCAAGAGAGCGGCTCCCCAGGACTGTACGACGACGTCGAGCGCCTGCGCTCGGCGACGATCCAGGCTTACACCGACGAGACGCCCGAGGCGTTCGAGCGGGCTGCGGCCATCGCCGACGGCTTCTCGATCGAGCGCGCCGACGAGGTCGCCCGTGCGTTCACGGCGTACTTCCACCTCGTCAACCTCGTCGAGGAGCACCAGCGCGTGCGCGTCCTGCGCGAGCGCGGCGACCGTCCCTCGCACTCGGGCACGCCCGACACCATCGCCGCGGCCTACGAGCGCCTCTCCAGCGAGGTCGGCGAAGAGACGGCTCTCGCGCGCCTGCAGGCCCTGCGGTTCCACCCCGTCTTCACCGCTCACCCGACCGAGGCGCGCCGCCGCGCGATCTCCACCAGCATCCGCCGCCTGTCCGAGCTCCTCGCCGAGCACGACGACGCCGCCGGCAACGACGCGAACGCGCGACGCGCCGAGCGCCGCATGCTCGAAGAGATCGACACCCTGTGGCGCACCGCCCCCCTGCGCCGTGAGAAGCCGTCACCGGTCGACGAGGTGCGATCGGTCATGGCTGTCTTCGACGAGACCCTCTACACGGCCGTTCCGCGCGTCTATCGCCGCATCGACGATATCCTGCAGGGCGAGAACGCCGGCGCCCGCGCCCCGATCGTGAAGCCCTTCGTGCGCGTGGGATCGTGGGTCGGCGGCGACCGCGACGGCAACCCGTTCGTCACGGCATCCGTCACCCGCAAGGCCGCCGCGATCGCCAGCGAGCACGTGCTCCTCGGCCTCGAGCGCACCACGCAGCGCGTGGGTCGCGGATTGACCCTGGATGCCGAGACCACGCCGCCCAGCGACGCTCTGCTGTCGCTGTGGCACCGCCTGCGCGCGGCCGACGAAGACGCGGCCGCCGAGATCGCGGAGCGCTCGCCCGACGAGCCGCACCGCCGGATCCTGCTGCTGCTGGCCCGCAAGATCGCTGCGACGCGGACGCGTAACGCCGACCTCGCCTATCGCGACCCGGAGCACCTGCTCGCCGACCTGCGCACCGTGCAGGATTCGCTGGTCGCGGCGGGAGCCGCGCGCCAGGCCTATGGCGCGCTGCAGCGACTGGTGTGGCAGGTCGAGACCTACGGCTTCCACCTCACCGAGCTCGAGGTGCGTCAGCACTCCGCCGTGCACCGCAAGGTCCTCGACGAGCTGCGCGCGGGCGGTGCCCGCAGCGAGCAGACCGAAGAGGTGCTCGAGGTCTTCCGCTCGGTCGCCTACGTGCAGGAGCGCTTCGGTCCTCGCGCCGCGGGCCGCTACATCGTGTCGTTCACGCAGTCGGCCGAAGACCTCGCGAACGTGCACGAGCTCGCCGCATACGCGATGGGCCCCGGTGAGACCCTCCCGGTCCTCGACGTCATCCCGCTGTTCGAGACGTTCGCCGACCTGCAGGCCGCTCCCGGCATCCTCGCCGAGATCGTCACCCACCCCTCGTTCGTCAGCCGACTGGATGCCACGGGCCGTCGCCTCGAGGTGATGCTGGGCTACTCGGACTCGTCGAAGGACGTCGGCCCCGTCGCCGCCAACCTCGCCCTGTACGAGGCCCAGGCGAAGATCTCCACGTGGGCGCAGAACGAGCGCATCGAACTCACGCTCTTCCACGGTCGCGGCGGGGCACTGGGACGCGGCGGCGGACCCGCCAACTCCGCGATCCTCGCGCAGCCCCCGCACTCCGTCGACGGGCGCTTCAAGCTCACCGAGCAGGGTGAGGTCATCTTCGCCCGCTACGGCGACCCCGACATCGCGATGCGCCACATCGACCAGGTCGCGGCTGCGGTGCTCACGGCATCCTCTCCCTCGATCGAGCGCCGCAACCGCGGGGCCGCCGAGGCCTTCGCCGACGTCGCGCAGAAGATGGACGTGGCCTCGCGCGAGCGGTTCTTCGCGCTCGTGAAGGCGCCGGGCTTCGCGCCGTGGTTCGCCACGGTCACGCCGATGGAGGAGCTCGGGCACCTCGCGCTCGGGTCGCGACCCGCTCGCCGGGGCCTCTCGGTCGAGTCGCTCGAAGACCTCCGCGCTATCCCGTGGGTGTTCTCGTGGACGCAGGCCCGCATCAACCTCGCCGGTTGGTTCGGCCTGGGGACCGCTCTCGACGCGGTCGGCGACGAGCAGCGCCTGCGCGACGCCTATGAGCAGTGGCCGCTGTTCCGTACAATGATCGACAACGTCGCGATGAGCCTGGCGAAGGCCGATGAGCGCATCGCCCGCCGGTATCTCGCCCTCGGCGATCGCGATGACCTCGCCCAGCTCGTGATGGACGAGATGCTGCTCACCCGCTCCTGGGTCCAGCGCATCACCGGCGGAGACCTGCTCGGCAACAAGCCCATCCTCCAGCGCGCGGTGAAGATGCGCAGCCCCTACGTCGACGCGCTGTCGCTCCTGCAGCTCCGCGCCCTGCGCGCACTTCGCGACGCGGACGCCGAGAACCCGACTCCGGATGCCGAGCACCAGCGCCTGCTGCTGCTCTCGGTCAGCGGTGTCGCAGCTGGACTGCAGAACACCGGCTGAGCGGCATCCGTCCGATTGCCCGAGCGCCGGCTCCCCCGCGGGGGCCGGCGCTCCGTCGTGTTCGCGGTGGCTCGTCGGCGTGACGGCGACCGTCGTGCGGAGTCGGGCTCCGACACGCCCGGGTCTGCGCCTCGCGCGGGGTCTCACGGGCCTCGAGTCCGCACGACGGAGCGGAATCGCCACGCACCGCTGCGCCGCCGGCGCGATCGAGGCGGCGGATCAGTCGAGGCGGCGGATCAGTCGAGGCGGCGGTCGGCGGCGTGGCGGGCGAGGCTGCGACCGTATCGCTCGGTGAGCTGCACCATGAGGTCGGGCGTCTCGCGATCGAGACCGAACACGTAGCCCGGGAAGTCCAGCTCCTTCTGCGCCGCCCAGATCTCCTCGTGGCGATCCGGCGGCAGGATCCGAAGAGGATCGCCCACCGCCACCCACGAGATCAGCACGATCGTCTCCGGAGGCAGGACGGTTCGCACGTGGACGACGGCATTGATCCGGACTTCGCTGCCAGCACCGATCTCGGCGCCGTTGAACACCCGCGTGCCCGTCGCGAGGAACACCTCCTCCCCGACGTCAGCTCCCGCGATGCTCGCCATCGGACCGATCAGCGTGTGCGAGCCGATGTGCACCGCGTGCGTCGAACTGGCGCGCACGAGGGCGTTCTCCATGACGATGGTGTTCTCCCCCAGGTTGATGGGGGTCCCCTCGGCGGTGATGACCGCCCCGTGGAGGATCTGACAGCCGCGACCCACGGTCACGTCGCCGCTGATGACCGCCGTCGGCGCGACCACGGCGTCAGGGTGGATCCGTGGTTCCGATCCCAGATGAGCGAAGAGCATAGCGCGGCGCGTCCTTCCCGTCGGTGGACGTCAGCGTAGTCGCCGGGCCGACGGGCCGCGAGGCATCGCGGTCGGGGTACGACGAAGCGCCGGCACGCGCCCCCATCGAACGTATGGGGGGCGTGCCGGCGCCGTTCACCCCCCACGGATGGGGGTGTCGTGAA